>NZ_PVRV01000020.1 GCF_003012345.1 Phytohalomonas tamaricis | reverse complement strand
GTTAGCATCGACTGCCGAAATTAACCTGTAAATGATGGTAACCGTTCATATCCTGCGAACCTCGATCGTACTCATTTATACGTTGGTACTGTTTTTATATGCTTCCCGCCTCCCGCCTCCCGCCTCCCGCCTCCCGCCTCCCGCCTCCCGCTTCCCGCTTCCCGCTCTTGTTGTGTCCCATCCAAGGCTTACGCACTGTTGGTATCGCGATATTACATAGCACAGGTGAATATGGGGCTATTGAGAATAAGCCCCGGATCACCACTGTGTATTGTAAGGAGGAATCAGGATGTGCGTACTTAAATATGGAGACTCTGACAAGGATGTACGCCGTCTACAGAAATTACTTATTGCCAACGGGTATGATGTAAAGCTTAACGGCGCTTTCAATGAGGAAACCGAGCGTGCCGTTGAAGTATTTCAAGAGGATCATCGACTGGTCTGCGATGGGGTGGTTGGGCCCAAGACATGGGCGGCACTGAGTGGTGCACCGCTACCCAAGACGCTGTGTCAACGTGATATCGAAAAGGCTGCCGCTTTATTGAGTGTAGAGGTACCTGTTATCCAGGCTGTCAATGCTGTGGAGTCGAGTGGTTGTGGCTTTCTTGACAGTGGCATGCCCAAGATACTCTATGAACGACATATCATGTACCGGCAGCTAAAGTCGCATGGCCAAAAAGCTGATGAGTGGGCGCGAGGTATCCCCGCGCTTGTCAGCACGTTACCTGGTGGTTATAGAGGCGGTGCTAATGAATGGATACGCTTGCGTGATGCGGAGAGGATTCATGAAAAGGCCGCGCGTGAATCGTGCAGTTGGGGCGCGTTTCAGATCATGGGATGGCACTGGTCGCGCTTGGGGTACAGCAGTATTGATGAATTTGTTGACTGCATGCGACGTAGTGAGGGGTACCATCTTGACGCTTTTGTTCGTTTTATCATGGCGGACCCTAACCTGACCCGAGCACTACGGCAGCATGACTGGGCGACATTCGCGCATGGCTATAACGGCAAGGATTATCGCAAGCATGCATACGACACCAAGCTTGCACTCGCTTACCAGCGCTATGCAGCCAAGGGTACGGGAGAGGCTCCCTTTTCGAAGCCGGTACAGGCGACATATTGAGGAGGCATTCTGCTGCTTGATAGGTGGTGCATCAATCATTACAAAACAATAACCCTGCTATAAGCAGGGTTATCATTGAAACAATAAGAACTTTTAAGAGCACATGCCGTTGCCACCATGGCGATGGCTACTACTAAACAGGGAAGACCAGAAGTTCTGCCAACCTGATTCCTCCTTGTGGTTATCATAGGCGTACGCGTTACCTGTAGAGAGCGTGAAAGCGATGCCTAGGGCCATGATGGTTTTCATGAGTGTGACCTCCAATATCATTATTTAGCTGCGTGAGCGGATGGAAGTCCGCGCGCTGATTTAAATGACTTGGAAGGATAAAAACTGTGCTGATTGGGAGTACAGCAGGATAGCTGGAACTCAATTGATGTGAAAAAGGTGCTATCGGCATAATAGTGATCACCAGGACCAATCTTTGCGCCTCGGTCCTGGGGTTTGCGCCTCGGTCCTGAGAATAGTAGGGCTATTTAACGGTGACTAGAGTTAGCTCGATCAGTAACGACGTCCGATCAATATGCCAGTAATCAGGCCCAGTGCTGTGCCGGCGCCAATGTAGGCCCAAGGCTTGCGATGTACATGATAATCGAGATCACGCAAGGAGTCCTCGGTGTACTCCCAGGCGCGATGACCTTCATGATCCAGATAATCGCCAGCTTTGCCTAATCTTTCGCGTGTCCCTTCTGTCAATTCGCTGAGACGGCGACGTCCGTATTTATCCTGATGACGTAGCTCCTTGCGAAATTCCTTGGCATAACGATCGCGCTTGGAAGAAAAAAGCCCAAACATAAGTAGCCCTCCTGACGGTATATGGCCTGCATGTGACCTTGCTATTCAAGTTTGCCTAAAAGCGGACAACCTAAATATCCACTCTAATAGAAGCAAGGCTCTAAACCGAGGTAAATATGAACCAGGAACAAATTGCAGGCATCTTTAATCAATATGGTTAACTTCTTGTCGGTTCCAAAAGCTGTCTAAGGCATAGATAAGGCGTGTGCTTCACTGCGCCATTCCCGGCAGGGACCATTAGCAGGATCAGTTTGGCGTACTTTCTCTGGTGGACGCGGCCTCGTCGGGCGTAATTAGACGCCAGTCACGGTTGTACATACATGTGTTGAATTCATGTTGTGCTGTGTCGCTCTGGGCGCTGGTGATGAGACCATCATTGGCAGCGGAGTGTGCATCGGCAGGCAATGTTTTGGGTAAGGCGCTGCGCTCGGTCAATTCGAGTTGCTGGCCGCATTCACGGCTATCTTTACGATATTGCTTAGCGTTGACGTTTTCCTTGCTCCAGCCACGCTGTGTGCTTGTACACCCTGCGCTGGATAGGAGAGCGATCGTGACAAGGACCGTAGCAATACATCGGCTGTGAATTCTCATTGCCGTTCCTCTTGGGAAGTGTGGCTTACCCGCTCGCATCCATCATGATGCTATTGCTCGTATGAGACTGGCAAGCCGGAAAAGATGACGGCATGCTGGCGACTTTACGGGCTCAAGGAAATGGCATGACACTGACTCACTGGATATCGCTTGCATTGGTCTGTGCGCTGGGGGCGCTGTCGCCTGGACCAAGCCTTGCCATGGTGGTTCGACACAGTGTTCACGGTGGGCGGCGAGCCGGAATCAGTGCTTCACTCAGTCATGCGCTTGGCGTCGGCATCTATGCCTTGCTGACCGTGTGGGGGCTAGGGGCGATCATTCAGCATCAGCCGTTGCTTTATCGTGGGATAACCTTGTTGGGTGCGCTTTACCTGGCATGGCTTGGCTACCAGGCACTGCGTACCAAAGGGGAAGTGATTGACGATGAGCCCACATCAGGCGATGTGGGCCGTGCGGTACGAAATGGCCTGCTTGTGGCGCTGGGTAATCCCAAGCTGATTCTGTTTTTCGTTGCCTTGCTCAGTCAGTTCGTTGAAACCGATATGACGTGGCTGGGCAAGGCACTGATTGTGTCAACGGCTATGATCATTGACGGCGCTTGGTACATGCTAGTCGTGATCTTATTGTCACAAACTCGTGTGCTTGACCTGTTACGCACGCAGGCGGTTTGGCTAGATCGGATTATGGGCATCTTATTGCTGGCACTCGCCTTCAGCGTCTTCATCGAGGCATTGGCCTGACAGGAGCGGGTAACGGGTCGCTCGTTACGACCAAGGCAGTTCAATGATAAGCCCTGTATATTACGCCTTATATATGAACACGTTTATTACGCTTACATGTATTACCCAACGCTTTTAATCATGACGCTTCCTGAACAGGCTGGGGTGCTGTCCCATGTGCTCAAAAGGCGTTTGCCTAGAATAAAAGAGGAGGACTAATGTCCCCAGGCCAGGAACTCATTCAGATTACTGATGCGAACAATCGTCCTTGCGGTGCGACTACGCGCGCACGAATGAGGCGGTTAAAGCTATGGCACCGCGCAACCTATATCTTCGTCAGCAATCGTCAGGGCCAACTGTGCGTACAGCGGCGCACCATGAGCAAGGACATCTTTCCCGGCGGTTTTGATCTCGCTGCTGGCGGTGTCGTCGATGCTGGAGAGGACATGCACAGTGGGGCGCGCCGTGAGCTAGGCGAGGAGTTGGGCATTTACGGCGTGCCGCTCAGGCACTGCTTCGATTTTCGCTACGTCGATGCCGATCTGCACGTTCATGGCGGCGTATTCATGGTCCGCTACGACGGGCCGCTGATACTGCAGGCGAGCGAGGTCGCTGGCATTGAATGGCTCAGCCCCGAACAGGTGCTGGGGCTGGATAACGTCACGCCCGACAGCCGCCGGGCGTTCGAACGTTTGCTCAAGGAAAGCTGGCTGGCATCTTCGCCTCCTTCCAAGGCGAGAGAACAAGTGTCAGCCATGTGACATATCGCGGGTGCCTGGGTCCTTGACGCTGCCAGCGGAGAAATCGAGCGCGTCCTCGACGTCGCGGGCGAGCCACAGTGGGCCGTCGAGGTCGACAATGCGGGCCTGGGCGGCGAGCGGCAACGCCGCACGCATCGCCACTGAGGTGCCGAGCATGCAGCCGACCATAAGCTCCAGCCCCAGCCGTCTGCTCTCTTCGATCATGGCAAGCCCTTCGGTGATTCCGCCGCATTTGTCGAGTTTGATGTTGATCATCTCGTAGCGCGTCGCCAGCCGTTCCAGATCGGCGCAGGTATGGCAGCTCTCGTCGGCACATAGCGGCACGGGATGGGCGAAGTCGGCCAATATTGCATCCTCTCCGGCCGGCAGCGGTTGTTCGATCATCTCAACGTTCAGCTTGGCCAACGCCGCGCAGTGTGCCGCGACGCTGTCGGCACGCCACGCCTCGTTGGCATCGATGATGATCCGTGTCTTGGGCGCGGTATCACGCACCGCGGTGACCCGCTCGATTATCTGCTCGTTGTCGAGCTTGACCTTGAGCAGGCGCGCGCCAGCGGCCAGGGCCTGCGTTGCGGCGGCGGCCATCTCGGCAGGTGAGGCAATGCCAATAGTGTGAGCGGTGACGATCTCACAGTTAGGATCGAGGCTGAGCTGCTGCCAGATGGTACGTCCCGAGATACGCGCTTCCAGCATCCACAGCGCACAGTCGACAGCGTTGCGCGCTGGGCCGGCCGGCAGCCGCTGCTGCAGTGCCTGGCGGTCGAGACCTTGTTCGATCTCGGCCGCGATAGCATCGAGTTCGGCGAGGATGGTGTCGATAGAGTGACCGTAACGCGGCGTTGGCTTGCATTCGCCGATGCCAACGTGACCGTCCTGCGTGATGCGCACCTGCACCACGTCGATCGAGGTACTTACGCCGCGGGCGATCACGAAGGGGCGCTCAAGTGGCCAGGTCTGGACGAGGCGTTCGAAATGGCGAGTCGGCGTCATCTCAGCGATCTCCTTGCGCATCGAGGGCGAGCAGGTGAGAGGCAACCTTCTCGATGCCGAAGCGTACCGGATCGGTGGCGGGCACGCCGAAGCGCCTCTCGAGTTCCTGCAGGAAGGTACGCGCTTCCTCCTCATTGGCGCTCGAGGTGTTGACCGAAAAGCCGGCGAGGCGCACAGCGGGATTAGTGACACGCGCGCAGGTCAGGTTGAGTTCGACGCAGGCATTGATATCGGGCACTGGAAAGTGCGACATGTGGCGCATGTGTGGACGACCCAGTTCGTGGCACATGATCAGATAGTCGGGCTGGGCGCCATGGATCAGGCCCATGCTGACGCCAGCGTAGGCGGGATTGAGTAGCGAGCCCTGGCCCTCGATGACGTCCCAGTGGTCGGTGTCGTTGGCGGGCGTGAGCTGCTCGACTGCACCGGAAATGAAGTCGGCGATCACCGCGTCGATGGCGATGCCTTCGCCAGCAATCATGATGCCGCTCTGGCCGGTGGCGCGAAAGTCGGCGTCGATGCCGCGCTTTTTGAGCTCCGCCTCCAACGCCAGCGCAGTGAACATCTTGCCCACCGAGCAGTCGGTGCCGACGCTGAGCACGCGCTTGCCGGGACGCCGCGCGCCGTTGCCCACCTCGAGCGGCGGATGGACGTGGCGCACGTCAAACAGCTCGACGCCCTTGCCGCGCGCTGCGGCGGCGATATCCTCGACGGCGCCGAGGCGCTGGTGCATGCCGCTGGCGACGTTCATGCCGTGGGCCACGGCCTCGCGCACGCTGTCGAGCCACTGTATAGGCAGCTTGCCGCCGGCGTTGGCGGTGCCGATCACCATCGTCCTGGCGCCGCGCGCCGCCGCCTCGGCGACGGTGAGATCGTCGAGGCCGAGGTCAGGCGTCTGAGCATCGAGGCGAAGCTGGCCGACGCACGCCTCGGGGCGCCAGGCGAGGATGCCGCGCGCCATCTTGACCGCGAGCGGGTCGCGCACGTCGCCGAGAAAGAGCAGGTAGGGCTGAGGAATCTGCATGGCGGTCTCCAGGAGTTGACGGGAATACTGGCGACAGTATCCCGCGGTGGCATGCGGAGGACGAATGCTTATCCATCGTAGCGTCATAACCTCAAGTTATGGCTGCTCAAGCATTGTCACCTCGGTAGATGCAAGCCGTTGGCATAGGATATCGCGAAACTGTTGAGCGGTATGTGACAGCGGTGAGTGGCGGGGATGGAGCAGCACAACGTCGAACGTCAGCGCAGGCACGAGCGGCACAACCTGCAAGCGCTCGCTATAGCGTGCCGCGGTGAAGGCATCGACGATGCCGACCCCGGCGCCGGCCAGCACCATGTCAGCAATCACCGAGTAGGTCTTGATCTGATAGTCACTCAACGTCGATAGCCCTGCGTCCGCCAAAGCGTGATGGAGAATCGTGCCGAGCGGGTCGTGGCGCTGCATCAACAGCAGATCGCGTTCGCGCAGCCAGGCTAGCGACACGGGGTAGGGCGCGGCCATGCCTTTGGGCACGAGTGCCACCATTGCTGCACGGCACAGCACGTCTTGCCGGATGCCGTCCGGAACCTGTTGAGCGAAGGCGAGGGCGACGTCCATGCGATAGTTGAGTAGATCGTCGCATAGCGTGGCGAAGTGCGACGTCACCAGCTCAAGGGTGAGCTTGGGCATGCGCACGCGCGCAGTGATCATCGCCTCCGGCATTACCGCCTGGCCGAGCGCGTGGGCAGCACCGATGCGCAGATGCTGGCCATCGCCGCGACGCAACCTGCGGGTCAGCTCGTCGATGGTGTCGAGCTGCTGCATCACCTGTTCGATTTCGGGCCACAGGCGCAGCGCTTCAGGGGTGGGAATCAGCCCCTGGCTGCGCCGTTCAAACAGTGCGAAACCGAGCTGCTGCTCGGCGTGGGCGAGTACGCGAGTGACGTTGGGTTGCGACACGTTCAGACGGCGCGAGGCGCTGCTGATGCTGCCGCTGCGCATGATGGCATGGAAGATTTCGATATGGCGCAGGTTCATGGCACGCTCGCTGCCGGACAGAATGCACTATTGTGCAGCGCGCACGGCGGCAATGCATTCACTCATCCGGATTGAGCACGGCGTGGAGAAACTCGCGGGTACGTTCTTCCTTCGGCGCGGTGAAGATTTCCTCCGGGGTGCCTTGTTCCTTGATCTTGCCCTTGTCGAAGAAGCAGACCCGATCGGAGAATTGGCGTGCGAAGTGCATCTCGTGGGTGACCATCAGCATGGTCAGATCATGCTTGGCGCCGATTGAGCGGATGACATTAAGCACTTCACCGACCAGCTCCGGGTCGAGGGCTGAGGTCGGCTCGTCGAACAGCATGATCTTGGGGCGCATCGCCAAGGCTCGGGCGATGCCGACACGCTGCTGCTGACCGCCGGAGAGCTGGCCGGGAAACTTGTCGGCATGCTCGTTCAGTCCGACCATTTCCAAGAGCTCCTCGGCACGGGCCGTGGCGTCCTGTTTGGATAGGCCCAGCACGCAGCGCGGCGCCTCGGTCAGGTTGCGCAGAACGCTCATGTGCGGAAATAGATTGAACTGCTGAAAGACCATACCCATCTGTTCGCGCATGCGACGAAGATGGGGCTCTCGCGCATCGACCAACTTGTTGCCGCTGCGCCGTTCGTGCCACAGCGGGTCGCCGCCGACATAGACCACGCCACCGTTGATCTTTTCCAATGTCATCAGGATACGCAGCACCGTCGATTTGCCCGAGCCGGACGGACCGATAATAGTGACCTTCTCGCCTTGCCCGACCTCGAAGTCCAGCTCGTCGAGCACCGTTACCTTGCCGAAGCGCTTGGTAACCTTGTCGAATTTGATGATCGGATCTTTCATGTCGTTGCCCTTCGCAATTGTTGTATTGGCCGCTACTTGAGCGGCAGCCCATGCTTGGGCAGGCGCGTGTCGAGATAGCGCACGCCATAGGAGGCGATCAAGGTCATGATCAGATAGAGCCCACCGACCATCGACAGCGGAATCAGGTAGTTGAATGTGCGGTCACCGATGATCTTGGCGACGTTAAGCATCTCAAGTACGGTAACCACCGACAGCACCGGCACGTCTTTCATGATCGAAACCAGATAGTTGCCGAGCGCCGGCACGATACGCGGGATCGCCTGGGGCAGGATGATGTGGGTGAAGGTGCGCGTCGGCGACAGGCTCAAGGCGCGCGCTGCCTCGCGCTGGCCACGGGCCACTGCCTCCAGCCCGCCGCGGTAGACTTCGGAGGTATAAGCGCTGTACTGCAGGCCGAGGGCCAGTGCGCCGGTCAAGAAGGCGGGGAAGACCAGACCGTAGTCCGGCAGCACGTAATAGAGGAAGAACAGCTGAACCAGCAGTGGCGTATCACGAAGGAACTCGGTGACGAGCTTGGCCGGCCAGGCAATGAAGCGCGTCGGGGCGCCTTTCAGCGCGGCGAGAACGAGGCCGAAGATCAGTGCGATGATGAAACCGAGTACGGTCGCCTGGATGGTAACCCACAGTCCATGCAGCAAAATCGGCAGGATCGAGACGGCAAAGGCCCAGCCGCCGCTGGTATCCCATTCAATTCCAAACAGCATCGCTTATCTCCTTACCATGCGCCACTGGCCGACGTAGCGTTCGAGCAGCTTCATCAGCGCGGTAACGACCAGTGCCATGCCGAAATACATGAGCAGCACCAGCGTATAGACGGTGGTGCTGTCCTGGGTGAAATTCCTGATCTGTTCAGCGCGGAAGGCGAGATCGCCGAGACTAATCAGCGATACCAGCGCGGTGTCCTTGAGGTTCTGAACGGCCAAGTTGCCGAAGGTCGGCATCATCTCGGGGATAGCCTGGGGCAGGCTGATACGCCACAACACCTGGCGCGGGGTGAAGTTGAGCGCCTTGGCGGCCTCGTACTGGCTGTGCGGCACGGACTGGATCGCCCCGCGCACTACCTCCGCGCCGTAAGCGCCAATGTTGAGCGCCAGCGCCATGACGCCTGCGGTGACCGGTGCCAGACGCAGGTCGATGCCCAGCGCGTCACCGGCCACGGGCAGGGCGAAATAGAGCCAGAACAGCTGTACCAGCAGTGAAGTGCCGCGAAAGATTTCGATATAGGCGACGCTTACGCTCTTGATCAGCACATTAGGTGAAAGCTTGCCGATACCAAACAGAAAGGCGAACAGGCCGCCGAGCAGGGTGGAATAAACGGTCAGTTCAACCGTCACCCACGCCCCTTGCATCAGCGGGCCTACATAGCTTGTCCATTCCATGTCAGGCTCCACGTAACCAGACGTTCGCGTAGAAGCCGCGACCGGGTGGGCCCCGGAGCGCAGCGATCAAACCGGCGCAATGATGTCACGCCTGCGCAAATGCAGGCGTGAGATGATCATGCGCGACGCCTCATTGTGACGCGGAGCAGAGCTCTTCGGTGCTGTGCGCAGTAGAGCCTTGGATATCGGCTTCGGTGAAACCGTACTGGTTTAAGGTTTGCTGCCATTCATCGCTTTGCTTGTATTCGGCCAGCTGTTCATTGACGGCGTCGCGCAGCGATGCGGAGTCCTGGTTGAAGGTAAAGGCGCCCCAGCTGCGCACTTCCTCGCCATTAACGATAGGATCCTTGAAGTTGTGCACGACATCGACGCTCTTGCCTTTCTCGGCCAACTCGCTGGCGGTCAGACTGGTGGCGGCATAAGCATCTGCGCGGCCGGTGGCGACAGTAGAAATGGCATCGGCATTACTGGAGAGGGTGACGATACGCGATTCAGGTACGCCGAGCGCCTGAAGCATCTCTAACTGATCGGCACCGGCCATGATGGCGACCTTGATGTCATCGCGCTTGGCGAAATCCTCGAACGCGTGGATATCCTTGGGATTGCCTTGCTTGACTAGCAAGCCTTCGCCATAGGAGGAGTTGGGTTCGGAAAAAAGTACTTGTTTGCAGCGGTCGGGCAGCACCGCCATTTCAGCGGCAACCATATCAAAGCGATTGGCTTGCAGGCCTGGAATCAGTGAGCTGAAATTCGTGGTGACCCATTCGATATTATCGATCCCGAGTTCTTCAGCGATATGTTTGGCCACGTCGGGGCCAGCGCCCTTGGCTTCGCCGCTCATGTCGGTGTAACCATAGGGAATTTCGTTGGCGATGGCGATACGCAGCGTGCCGCGCTGCTTGACCTCATCCAGGGTAACGGCATGGGCAGCATTTGCTGCAAGGCAGGAAAGCAACGTGGTTGCCAGCAAGGTAGAGGTGTTTTTTTTGAACTTGTCGAGCATGGGTGAGTCCTTTTAATTGTGTTGTAGCCTTCACATCAACGCTTGTATCAGCATGCCAGAGCACCAGGTTATGAGCATTGATAAACTCCCTATAAACATACGTTATTCTTTTGTGGTGTTTCAATAAACTTACTGTGCTCTATAGGCTGCTGTTGAAGAGCGACTCATTCTCGCAGTCTACCCTTATCCTCCTGCTGGCGAAGGTATCGAGCGTTCAGCTCGTTAGTATGTGTTATGGTAAATATCGAAGCAGTACTGCATAGCTTCCCGCCGCGAAGCATGACACGCTGCATAACAATTCTTCCTTTATAAGATATCGATCACGCACCGATCATGCAGATTTACGCTCAGGACTGCCGGATGTTGACCGGCGAACCGTTCAATCTCCGTGCGCTACGCGGCCAAGTGTTGTTGATCGTTAACGTGGCCAGCCGCTGTCGCTTCACACCGCAACTTGCTGAACTCGATCAGCTTTATCGTCGCTACCGTGATCAGGGGTTTACGGTGCTTGCCTTTCCCTGCAACCAGTTCGCGCATCAGGCGCCAGAGGAGGGTGAGGCGTTCGAGTCCTTCTGTTCACGCAGCTATAACACCACTTTTCCGTTGATGGAGAAGGTCAAGGTCAACGGTGCGCACGCTCATCCGCTGTTCAGGCTGTTGCGTCAGCAGGCCCCGGGTATGCTGGGGTCGACGCCTATCAAGTGGAACTTCACCAAGTTCCTGGTAGGACGTGATGGCCAGGTCATTCGACGGTTCGGCCCCTCGGTACCCGCAGCTCGAATGGAAGAGGCCATCAAGCTGGCGCTAGATATCCCCTTTTCTGCCTGACATAATCCTCCCTCAAAGCAAAACAGCCGTCTTAAACAAGAAGTTAAGCCGTTAATGTGCCATGCAACGCAACTCATGGTGCAATAGTTTTCCTTTGGTCTTGGTGGCCATCATTTAATATGGATCATGGCTCATGGATAAGACGTCATGTGGCTGCGCCGTTGTGGATCGTTGCGTTCTTAGCTAGGTTGAAGTGGTTGTCTAATCTGGAGATCAACGCCCCGGCCAGTCTGGCTTTCAGCGTCTTGGACGGATACAAGCGTGTATGCTCATGCCTGATGGTGTCCACTACGGAACTGGTGTGACTTTAGGGATGAAACGTTAAATCGAAGAACAGGGAGATACCATTGTGGCGTTGATGAAGCTTTTCAGATGGCTTCGGCTAATGCCGTTCATCATGGTCTTTTGCATGGTGACCGGAGCGGTACAGGCTGCCCCGGGGGATGCGGCGCCGAGTGAATCGGCCGAGAGTGCACCCTACGCGACGCTGGCGGATATTCTTGAAAATGAGCAGAGTCGCAATCAGTTGATCGGCGAGTTGCGGCGCATTGCGCAGGGCGAGGCGCCAACGCCCGAGCAGGCCGGCGATCAAAGTGGCGCCAATGCCGATGCCACCGCACCTGCTGAAAGTGGCATGACTGTATCGCTGCCCCGGCAGATTGCCGATGTCACTCAGGAATTCGCTGAAGGACTGGCAGGTAAGGTCACCGCCGCGATTGCGACGGTTCAAGCCTTAGGTAACGGTGCCTCTAGCAGCCCCGGTTTCGATAGCGATGCGTTCATTGATACGTTGATTGGACTGGCACTGGTGGTCGTTGCGACCGTTGCAGCCTTCTTTATTCTACGCAAGCTCATCACGCCCTTGTTTGCCAAGTTCGATGGCTGGGTCTACAGCGAAGATGGTGCCACTACGTTGTTGAGACGCTGCCTTGCCGTCATCGGTGCCTTGATTCTTGATGTCGTGGCGATCTTGCTGGCGTGTGTTATCGGTTATGCGGTGGGCCTGTTTGGCGCTGGCAATACCGGTTCCATCGGTACCTATCAGTCGC
This sequence comes from Phytohalomonas tamaricis, assembly GCF_003012345.1. Lineage (GTDB taxonomy): Bacteria > Pseudomonadota > Gammaproteobacteria > Pseudomonadales > Halomonadaceae > Phytohalomonas > Phytohalomonas tamaricis. Next base: position 950,862 of record NZ_PVRV01000020.1, on the reverse strand, counting down.
TGTTTATCAATGCTTTTGCGCTGGTGGAAGCCATCAAGGCATTGATCCGTATGGTGTTTGCAACGCGTTATCAGCATCTGCGCTTGTTCGCGATGCCTGATGATGTCGCTTCCTACTGGAATCGTTGGTTGGCACGCATCGTGGGTATCATCGGCTACGGCATGATGGTCGTCGTACCGGTGCTCAATGCCACGCTGTCGACGGCGCTCGGCCAGTTGGTGGGGTTGCTGATCATGGTCGGCACCTACATCTATGCGGTGCGCGTGATTTTGAAAAACCGTACGTCAATTCGTGACCGTCTCCATGAGCGCGCTGCGCAGTCATCCGCTGGTTTCTTTGGTGTCCTGATCCGCATTCTGGCGAAAACCTGGCATCTGATTGCTATCGCCTATTTCACTATCCTGCTGGTGGTTAGCCAGGTCGAACCCGATCAGGCATTGCCATATATGGTTAGGGCCACAGTGCAAAGCCTGGTCGCCATTGCTGTCGGCTTATTGGTATCCAGCGCAATTACGCAACTGTTGGAGAAAAAGCTGCATCTCTCGGCGGATCTCAATCGCCGCCTGCCGCTGCTGGAGAAACGGCTGAACTCTTATATTCCAGCTGCTCTCAAGACGATTCGCGCTCTGTTGCTGATTGCGGTGGCACTAGTGGTGCTCGATGCCTGGCAAGCCTTCGATCTCACCGGCTGGCTCACCTCTGAAAGCGGCAAACATATTATTGCCATGATTGTCCATGTGGCGATTATCTTGTTCTTTTCTGCACTGATCTGGACGGTTTCGGCCAGCATCATCGAGCATCGATTGAGTCCGGATACCGGTCGTGGTGCACCGAGCGCACGTGAAAAGACTCTGCTGTCACTGTTCCGTAATGCATTGATTATCGTGATCTCGACGTTGACGATCATGATTGTGCTGTCGCAGATCGGTATCAATATCGGGCCGCTGATCGCCGGTGCGGGCGTGCTGGGTCTGGCGATCGGCTTCGGGGCGCAGAAGCTGGTTCAGGACATCATTACCGGCGTATTCATTCAGCTTGAAAACGCGATGAACACTGGCGATGTTGTCGGCGTTGCAGGGATTACCGGGACGGCGGAAAAACTGACGATCCGCTCGGTCGGCATTCGTGATCTGTCCGGTACCTACCATGTGATTCCGTTTTCATCTGTCGATACGGTATCGAATTACATGCGCGATTTTGCTTACCACGTCGGCGAATACGGTATTTCCTACCGCGAGAACGTCGATGATGCTATCGAGCATCTGCACGCTGCCTTCGAGGAGCTCAAGCAAGATCCGGTGGCCGGTGAAGGTATCCTCGAGGATATGACGGTGCCTGGCGTGACCGCGCTGGCTGACAGTTCAGTCAACATCCGCATCATGATCAAGACCAAGCCGGGCTCGCAGTGGGCCACGGGCCGTGCCTTCAATCGATTGGTCAAGAAGCACTTTGATGCCGCCGGCATCGAGATTCCGTTCCCGCATCTCACCATGTACTTCGGCGAGGACAAGAACGGCAATGCACCGCCCGCCAACATTCGCATGCTCCATGCGCGCGAGGTCATCGAAGGAGAGACGAGTACGCCTGATCAATCGGCCACGGCTGATAATGACAAGCTCAGTGATCAGACCCCGGCACATGAACCGGGCAAGACCTTAACCGGGCGCAACACCATGCCCGATCATGACAATGATGAAGGCGATAGCGAGGGCGTCGAGCGATAACTGCTTGCTGCTTCTCACGCTAACAACGGGGCGCCTCGGTGCCCCGTTTTTTATGGGCAGGACTTGTACATGTGACTTCTTGAGGGTTCAGTTCAGTCGATGGCGTGGCCGCGCCGGGCCAGAACCAATTCCATCAGTGTGCCCCAGCGATGACGCGTCATCATGGTGGTCAATCCGGAAAACAACAGCCATAGACGTCTGCGCCACGGCGTCAGTCGCTTACAGTGGCCGACCAGCTGCGGCAGGATGGTATCTTCGTCGAAATTTCGCCAGCCGCCGACCATTGATGCCTGGTATTTGGCAAGTACCGGAGAGAGCTCAAGCCGGTAGATCCATTCGAGCTGCTTTGCTGTCAGGTCATGCCGGTCGATTTCATCGGCCATACGAACATAGTCTTTTTCGCTGGGCTCGCGGTCGAGCCACAATGGCGCTAATGCAAGCCACAGCTCACGACGCGCGGCGATGATTGTTTCGGTATCGGTCATGGTGTTGAGTTGCCAAGTAGTGTTCAAAATCCGTTGATCGCTTATGCGCTCAACCAGAGACATCGTACAAGTACGAGAGTGGATGGGAGTAAAGGCGGACAGCCCGCCTATCTGCCGCTAAAATAACCCTCAACGGTGGTCGGCTCAACGACCATGGTGCCGTCCCGGACGGCCTGCCCATTCGATTCATTACCTTAAACAAAGAGGTTAGACGTGGTCATTCACCCCAAGGTTCGCGGTTTTATTTGTACAACGACGCATCCGGTCGGTTGCGAGAAAAATGTGCTCGAACAGATCGAGGCGACGCGGGCCAATGGCGTGCGCGAAGATGGGCCCAAAAAGGTGCTCGTGATCGGGGCGTCCAGCGGCTACGGCTTGGCGGCACGGGTCACGGCGGCCTTCGGTTACGGCGCCGACACGCTTGGGGTGTTCTTCGAGAAGCCGAGCAGTGAAAAAAAAACCGGTACGGCAGGATGGTACAACTCGGCGGCGTTTGACAAGTTTGCCAAGGCTGAAGGGCTCTACAGCAAATCGATCAATGGCGATGCGTTTTCCCATGAAGCGCGTGCCAAGGCGATCGAACTGATCAAGCAGGACATGGGCGGGCAAATAGACCTGGTGGTCTATTCACTGGCTTCACCGGTGCGCAAGCTGCCCGATTCCGGAGAGGTAGTACGTTCAGCACTCAAGCCGATCGGCGAGACCTACCGTGCTACCGCAATCGATACCAATAAAGACCAAATTATCGAGGCTGAAGTCGAGCCTGCGACGCAGGAAGAGATCGATAACACCATCACGGTAATGGGCGGTGAAGACTGGGAACTCTGGATCGACGCACTTGATCAGGCCGGCGTACTTGCTGATGGCGCCAAGTCGGTGGCGTTCAGCTACATCGGTACCGAGATTACCTGGCCGATCTACTGGCACGGTGCGCTGGGCAAGGCGAAGGAAGATCTCGATCGCGCCGCGCATGAGATTGATCAGCGCCTCAAGGCCAAGGGTGGCAGCGCCAACGTCGCAGTACTCAAGTCGGTGGTGACTCAGGCCAGTGCGGCGATTCCGGTCATGCCGCTCTATATCGCGATGGTTTATCGCATCATGAAAGAGCAGGGGCTGCATGAAGGCACGATCGATCAGCTCAACCGACTCTACCGTGATCGTCTCTACAGCGGCCAGCCGCCTGAGACCGACGACGCCGGACGTTTGCGTCTCGACGATTGGGAACTACGTGATGATGTCCAGCAGGCATGCAAGGATCTGTGGCCGCAGGTGACGACCGAGAATCTGTTTGAGATTACCGACTACGCCGGCTACAAGCATGAATTCCTCAAGTTGTTCGGCTTCGAGCGCAGCGATGTCGATTACGATGCTGACGTCAACCCTGATGTCAAATTCGATGTGGTCGAGCTGTAAATCCACCGAAGCAAGGTAATCTCATGATCTATCGTACGCCTTGGGCCGCTGTGTCGCTATTGATGCTGCTAGTGCTGACGGGCTGTCAAAGCGCCTATTACGACACGCTGGAGCAGGTGGGTGTTCATAAGCGCGATATCATGACTGATCGGGTCGAGCGAGCGCGCGATTCGCAGCAGGCCGCTGATGAGCAGTTTGCCTCGGCACTGGAGCGCTATCGCAGCGTTGTCAATGTGCCGGAAAGCGAGCTGTCGCGCACCTATGATCAGCTCAATGATGATTATGAAGACAGTCAGCAGGCAGCCGACTTAGTCAGCCAGCGCATTGATGCTATCGAGAGTGTCGCCGATGCCCTGTTTGATGAATGGGAGGATGAGCTCGACGAGTATCAGAATGCATCGTACCGACGCCAGAGCGCCGAGGAGTTGCGCGTCACGCGCCAGCGTTACAGTGACATGCTCAAGGCGATGCGCGCAGCGGAGGACAGCATGGCGCCGGTGCTGACAGCGATGCATGACAATGTGCTGTTTCTCAAGCACAACCTCAATGCGCGGGCAATCGGTGCGCTCAAGGGTGAAGTCAGTACGCTGGAAAGTGACGTTGCACAGCTTCGCCAACGCATGCAGACCGCGATTGAGCGCTCCAATGCCTTCATACAAGCGATGCCGGCCTCAGCTGATTCTTGAGACGCGTATTCTATATCATCCGTTCTACCCCCTCTCACGCACCGGCCGATATCGGCCGGTGCGTGTCTTTGTAATATGACAATGTGAACAAATGCGTGAAATCGCAAGCGCAGCGATGACGCGGCTGAGAACTGCAGGTACGATTCGCTGTCTTTGAAGTTTGTGTTTCTCATCTTTCAGGAGCGAAGAGACGATGACACGGTGGGTATGCCTCGGGCTGGCGTCGTTATTGATGACAATGACGCTGATGGGCTGCCAGAGCACGTATTACGATGCGATGAGCTATGTGGGGGTCAACAAGCGTGAAATTCTGGCTGGCCGGGCTGAATCGGCGCGTGAGGCTCAGCAGGAGGTGAGCGACAAGCTGGCATCGACCCTTAGTCTTTTTCATGATGTGGTCGATGGCGCGGCTGATCAGCGCGTTTCGAAGTTCAGCCAGCTACAGCTGGCCTACCAGAATGCACAGATGGCCGGTGACCGATTGGCACAGCGCAACGACGCCCTGCGCAATGTAGGCGATGCGCTGTTCGATGAGTGGAATACACTACTCGCACAGCAGCAGGATCAGGATCGCCGTTTTCAGCGCGCCGAAGAGCTTCAACGTAGCCAGGCTCTCTACACGGCAATGCTGGAAGCCATGGACGCGGCGCAAAAGCATATGGACCCGCTGCTGCTGGGTATTCGTAACGACCTGCTCTCCATGCAAGATGATATCCAGGACGGGGACGCGACCGAGTACCTGGCGGAAGCCAAGCGCCTCGATATCGAAATCAATCAGCAGCGCCAGCGGATGCAGACCGCCATTGAGCGCAACAAGGCATTTACCGAACAACTGCCAACGAACAATGCTCTCTGAACCTCAGGGTACGCTGGCGACCCGGCAGGTGGGATTTCTGCTGCTGCCGGGTTTCTCTCTACTTTCACAGGCTTGTGCGCTGGAGCCCTTGCTTATTGCCAACCAGCTCGCTAGTGCTCCGCTCTACAACCCCGTGTTGTTCAGGTCTGATGCTACGGCCAGCCATTGCGTATCGTCAGCGTCGGCAACGTCTTTTCTACCCGTGCAGCACATCGAGAATACGGAGCCTCAGTGCCTCGATATGCTGATGGTTTGCGGTGCCAGTGCGACACAAGTGATGGATCTACCGAAGCCGTCGCTCATCGTCTGGCTTGAAGGCTTGGCGAAGCAAGGCGTGATGCTGGGCGCTATTGCCGGCGGCTCGCATGTGCTGGCGCGTGCCGGTGCGCTAAATGGATATCGTGCAGCGATTCATTGGAAAAATGCCGAGTCCTTTCAGCGTGATTTTCCCGAGGTGCGCGTTTCTCATCAGCTATTCGAAATTGATCGTGACCGTTTCACCTGCGGCGGAGGGACCGCCGCCATCGATCTGATGATGACGCTGATCGGCCATCATCATGGCCGCACGTTTGCTGAGCGTGTGTCTGAATATCTCGTCTGCGAACGGATTCGTCTGGCAGATGAGCCGCAGCATGTGCCGGTCCGCTCGCGCCTGGGCCATGCACCGCAGGCGCTGGTCGAGGCCGTGACGCTGATGGAGTCCAATGTGGAGGAGCCGCTCGGTACCAATGAGCTGGCCGCTCATCTGGGGCTGTCACGCCGTCAGCTTGAGCGGTTGTTCAAGAAGTATCTACATGCCGTGCCGAGCCGTTACTACCTCGATCTTCGCCTGCAATGCGCGCGCAAGCTGTTACGCGAGACCGATCACGTCATTGGCGATATTGCGCTGCAGACAGGCTTTTCCTCGGCGGCTCATTTCTCTACCGCCTACCGTCAGCACTTCGGGCAAAGCCCACGCGATGAGCGACTGCTCTGATCCCTCGTTTTCCAAAAGGTTCGTTTTTCAAAAGATAGTGCTAAGAATGTGCCGGTCATGAAGGTAGAAGTGCCTGGCTGGAAAGAGATGATGCACAACAGCCAATAATTCATCATGAGTCCCCCATCGGCACGCCGGCCCTGATACCATGAAATGAGCCTTACCGTCGCCTCCCCCTGCTGGTCTGGTGGCGGGAACGGCCCGTTTTCGTAAATGGCTGTCCCAAAGCTGTAAGCCGTTCACTACGCGTTCTCATATACTCAAATAGCCCCATCCTAAGACTCTAGGAGACCATGGACATGAGCTGGACCCCGGCCCGCGAAGATTTCGACAATTATATGCTGCCCAATTACTCGCCCCAGCGGGTGATTCCCGTGCGAGGCGAGGGCAGCCGCCTGTGGGACCAGGAGGGACGAGAATACATCGACTTCGCCGGCGGGATCGCCGTCAACGGCCTCGGCCATTGCCATCCGGCGCTGGTCAAGGCGCTGCGTGAGCAGAGCGAGAAAGTCTGGCACCTGTCCAATGTCTATACCAACGAGCCTGCACTTGCTCTGGCTAAGTCACTGGTCGACAAGACCTTTGCCGACAAGGTGTTTCTCTGTTCGTCTGGCGGTGAAGCCAACGAAGCGGCGCTCAAACTGGCGCGGCGTTTTGCCTATGACACCTTCGGCGAGGCCAAGCACAAGATCGTCTCGTTCCGTCAGTCGTTTCACGGCCGCACTTTCTTCACCGTCAGCGTTGGCGGTCAGCCCAAGTATTCCCAAGGCTTCGGCCCGGTACCGGGCGGCATCGTCCACGGCGAGTTCAACAACCTAGATAGCGTGCGAGAACTGATCGATAACGATACCTGCGCGGTAATTGTCGAGCCGGTTCAGGGCGAGGGCGGCGTGACGCCGGCGACGCCGGAGTTTCTCAAGGGACTGCGTGAGCTGTGCGATCAGCACGATGCGCTGTTGATCTTCGATGAAGTGCAGTGTGGCATGGGCCGCACTGGCCAGCTTTACACCTACATGCACTACGGCGTGACGCCGGACATACTGACCAGCGCCAAGGCGCTCGGGGGCGGCTTCCCGATTGGCGCGATGCTGACCACCGACCGTATCGCCAAGGTGTTTGTGGTCGGTACCCACGGTTCGACCTATGGCGGCAATCCGCTCGCCTGTGCCGTGGCCCTGGCGGCGGTAGAAACGATCAGTCAGCCTGACGTGCTCAAGGGCGTGGAGCAGCGGTTTGAGCTCTTCAAGTCGCATCTCGAAGCGCTTGATCGCAAGTACGGCGTATTCAAGGAAATTCGCGGCATGGGGCTTTTGATCGGCGCAGAGCTGTCCGACGCTTACGCCGAGCGCGGCCGCGACGTACTGGCCGCGGCGATTGATGAAGGCCTGATGATGCTGGTCGCCGGGCCAAGTGTGCTGCGCTTTGCACCCTCGCTGGTGATCAGTGAGCAGGAAATCGAGGACGGCATGGCGTGCCTTGATCACGCGCTGGCCCGACTCCAGGACTGAATGACCCGCCATTTACTGTCAGGAGAACACCATGCTGGTTGTGCGTCCCGCCCAGCCCGGCGACCTGCCGGCGCTGGAGCGTCTGGCCGGTAATGCCATGCCCCGGCTGACCAACTTGCCAGCGCATCGTGATCGTCTGGAGGAGCGCATTGCGCGCTCCTCCCGATCCCTGGCAAGCCAAATCGATTATCCCGGCGATGAAATTTACAGTTTTGTGCTTGAAGACTGTCCGGGAAACGCTTCTTCCGGCGACATTGTCGGGACCGCCAGCATCCGCGCCCAGGCTGGTGGCAGTGAGGCCTACTACACGTATCGTCAGGAAACGCTGATTCACGCCTCGCAGCAGCTCGACGTGCGCCGTGAAGTCCAGGTGCTGTCGCTGTCGCACGAGCTGTCGGAGGTCACGCTGCTGTGTGCATTGACACTCGATGAACGATACAAGGACACCAGCGCTCATTACCTCTTGCGTCGCGCCCGGTTGATGTTCATCGCCCAGTATCCCGAGCGTTTTGCAGACACCGTGGCGGTGGCGATGCCGGGCTATCTCGATGCGGATAACCTCTCACCGTTCTGGGAGAGTGTCGGTCGTCATTTCTTCGATCGCAGCTTTCAGGAGATGAATGCCTTTGCTGGGGTGCGCTCGAAGAGCTTTATCGCCGAGGTGATGCCGCAATTTCCGCTTTATCTGCCGCTCTTGACGCCGGAGGCGCGCGCATCGATCGGGCGTGAGCATCCGTTGCATGAGACAGCCCTGGCGGACTTCATTGCCGAGGGGTTTCGGCGTTCGCGTCATGTCGATATCTTCGATGCCGGGCCAATTCTCAAGGCTGAGCGCGCCAAGCTGCACGGCATTGCCCAATGCGGCTGGCATCCGGTACGCATTCGCCCTGAACAATCATTGCCAGACGCTGAACTGGCACTGGTGGCCAATCAACGCCTCGACGGGTTTCGCTGTCTGCTGGCGCGCTATGCGCTGACGCCGACCGGACAGTTGATGCTCTCGCCCGAGCAGGCCGAGAGGCTTGATGTCGAGGAGGGGCGGGCAGTGCTTGTCACGCCGTTGAAGCTGCTCGACGCCGATGAGGGAGAGCTTTGATGCGTATTCGCCCTATTGTCCATGCTGACATCGAGGATCTGTTGCAGATCGCTCGCGAGACTGGAGTCGGCTTCACCTCATTACCCGATAACCGCGAGTTTCTGGAAGCCAAGCTCGCCCACACCCGGGCAACCTTCGAACGACATAGCCACGGTGCTGCGCCAAGCGCGGCTGATGAGCCGGAACTCTATTTCTTTGTGCTCGAAGATGATTCGCCCGAAGGCGCTAATCGTATTGCGGGCTGTTGCGCGATCGAAGCGCGTGTTGGCCTCGATACGCCTTTCTATAACTACCGGGTCGGACGCATGTCGCACTCATCGGTGCAGCTGGGGCTGCATCGTACCATCGACACGCTGTTTCTATCGTCCGATCACACCGGTGATGCTGAAGTCTGCTCGCTTTATCTACGGCCTGAATATCGTCGCGATCGCAATGGCGTACTGCTGTCGAAGTCGCGCTGGCTATTCATGGCAAGCTTTAGGGCACTATTCCCTGAGCGGGTGCTGGCCGAGATGCGCGGTGTCTTTGATGAACAGCACCAGAGCCCGTTCTGGGAATGCTTGGGGCGCCATTTCTTCCCGATGGACTTTCGTGATGCCGACCGCTTGACCGGGCTTGGCCAGAAAAGCTTCATTGGTGAGTTGATGCCGAAGTTCCCGATCTACACCCCCTTTCTGTCCGAGGCGGCACGGGCCTGCATTGGACAGGTGCACGAGCACACCCGCCCAGCCTTGGCCATGCTCAAAAAGGAAGGGCTGCGTTGGGAAGGCTACATCGACATCTTCGATGGTGGGCCGACGGTCGAATCCTATCTCGATGATGTGCTGGCGGTACGCGATAGCCGCACGGTGACGATAGACATTGCCGAGGGGTTGCCCAGCGAGGAGCGCACCTCATGGTTAGCGGCCACCTTCAAGGCGCCTGATGATTTTCGTGCCGCCTGGGTCGGACGTGCGCCGACCGGTGACATATTGATGGTCACGCCCGAAGAGGCACGCCGGCTAGGAGCCGTAAGCGGGGAGCCCCTGCGCATCCTTTCGGCCTGACAGCGGTGACCATCATCACTTGCTGGGCCCGATGCTTAACAGACGCAACCATCCACAGGGAAGACGTCCATGACGCTCGAATTTCGACAACAGCTCCTGGTCGGTAGTGACTGGGTTACAGGAAAAGGCGCTGCCTTCGAGAAACACGATCCAATTGGTGGTACTCGTGTCTGGCAGGGCCAAGCGGCAACGCCCGATCAGGTCGAACAGGCTGTCGCGGCGGCGCGCGTGGCGTTCCCCGCCTGGGCGCGTCAACCGTTTGACGCACGTGTCGCTATCGTAGAAGCCTTTCGTGAACGCCTTGAGCATCATCGCGAGCAGTTGGCTAATACCATCGCGCTGGAAACCGGTAAACCGCTGTGGGAGGCGCGCACCGAGATTACTGCGATGATCGGCAAGGTGGCGATCTCGAGTGCCGCCTACCGTGAGCGTACCGGTGAGCGCAGCAAGGAGGTTGCTGGCGGGCAGGCGACGCTGCGTCATCGTCCCCACGGCGTGCTGGCCGTGTTCGGCCCCTACAACTTCCCCGGCCATCTGCCCAATGGCCATATTGTGCCGGCGTTACTGGCAGGTAATACGGTGGTGTTCAAGCCGAGCGAGCTGACGCCAGCCACCGCCGATCTGGTGCTGCAGTGCTGGCAGCAGGCTGGCCTGCCAGCGGGGGTGATCAATCTGGTTCAGGGCGCAGTTGAGGTCGGTCAGGCGTTGTCTCAGGCGACTGACATCGATGGCTTGCTGTTCACCGGCAGTGCAACCACCGGCACGCTTTTGCATAAGCAATTTGCCGGTCAGGTCGGCAAGATCCTGGCGTTGGAACTGGGCGGTAATAACCCGCTGGTGATCAAGGACGGCTTCGATCAGCAGGCGGCAGTGCTGACCATCTTGCAGTCGGCGTTCCTGTCCGGTGGCCAGCGCTGCACCTGCGCGCGTCGCCTGCTGGTGCCGGAGACACAGGCGGGTGAGCAATTGATCGATGCGCTGATCACGGCGATGGGCACGCTTGAGGTCAAGGACCAGTTCGCTGTGCCTGAGCCGTTCTACGCCGGGCTGGTGACGCAGCAGGCTGCACACAAGCTGCTTGAGGCACAGCAGGCTCTTGAGGCGCGCGGTGCGCGGGTACTGGTCAGGATGAAACTGCTTGAAGAGGGCACCAGCCTGATCTCACCGGGGCTGATCGATGTCACGGGCTTTGAGGTGCCGGACGAGGAATATTTCGGACCACTGCTCAAGGTCAGCCGTTACCGCGACTGGGATGGTGCCCTTGCCGAGGCCAACAACACTCGCTTTGGGCTCGCCGCCGGGCTGATAGGGGGCTCCCGCGACGATTGGGATGACTTCGTGCTGCGTATTCGTGCCGGCATCGTCAACTGGAACCGCCAGACCACCGGCGCGGCCAGTGACGCGCCGTTCGGCGGTATCGGTGATAGCGGCAACCACCGTCCCAGCGCCTATTACGCCGCCGATTACTGCGCCTATCCGGTCGCCTCGATGGAGGCCGAAGCGGTCGAACTGCCCAATCAGCTACCGCCGGGAGTCACGCTATGAGCGCATCATCTGGCACCGCTGCGCAGGACACGACGCAGGAGGTCAACTTCGACGGTCTGGTCGGCACGACTCACAATTATGCGGGCCTGGCCCAGGGCAATATCGCCTCGTCGCGCCACGAGGGTCTCATTTCTAACCCTCGCGAGGCGGCACTGCAGGGCCTGGCCAAGATGAAGGCATTGCATGACGCCGGCTACGCTCAGGGCGTGCTGCCACCGCAGCAGCGTCCCGATATCGAGGCGCTCCGGAGGCTCGGCTTTGTCGGTAACGCCGAACGTGTGCTGACCCAGGCCGCTCATGAAGCACCGCAAATATTGCGTGCGGTGTGTTCGGCGTCTTCGATGTGGACCGCCAATGCAGCGACAATCACGCCAAGCACGGATGCCGCCGATGGCCGCGTTCATTTTACCCCGGCCAATCTACAGTCAAGTTATCATCGCTCGCTTGAGCCTGAGACCACCGGGCGCATTCTCCAGGCGATCTTCGCCAACGAGCATTATTTTGCTCATCATCAGGCGTTGCCGACCACGCCGGTATTCTCCGATGAGGGCGCGGCCAACCACACTCGGCTTTGCGGACGCTACGGCGCGCCGGGAATGCATCTTTATGCCTACGGTCGACGTGCCTTCGGTGGGGGCCCAGCGCCTCAGCGCTACCCGGCGCGACAAACGCTGGAGGCAAGCCAAGCGGTGGCGCGTCAGCATGGCGTCGATAATGGTCAGTTGGTGTTCGCCCAGCAACACCCTGAGGCGATTGATGCTGGCGTGTTCCACAATGACGTGATCGCGGTGGGCAACGGCCCGGTATTGCTTTATCACGAGCGCGCCTTTCTTGATGAGGAAGGCACAATCGATGCGCTGCGCGACAAGCTGGCGACGGTCTCCGGCGAGCCATTGATTCCGGTACGCGTGCCGGAGGAGGCGGTGAGTCTTGAAGATGCCGTCAGTACGTATCTGTTCAACAGTCAGCTGCTGTCCAATCCCGACGGTAACATGACATTGGTGGTGCCCGGCGAGTGTCAGGAAAATGAAAGCGTCTGGCATGCGCTGCATAGCCTGTTGCTCGACGGCCCCAATCCGATCGGTGAAGTCGTGGTACGCGACGTCAAGCAGAGCATGCGCAACGGTGGCGGTCCTGCTTGCCTGCGCTTGCGCGTGGTATTGAATGAGGCTGAGCGGGACGCGCTTTCCGGGCGGGTGTTGCTTGATGATGCGCTCTATGAGGAACTGGTCGCCTGGGTCAATCGCCACTATCGCGACCGCCTCGCCCTTGAGGATCTCGGTGATCCACTGCTGCTGCGCGAGTCGCTCACTGCATTGGACGAGCTTACCGGTATCATGCGCTTGGGCGCGTTGTATCCCTTCCAGCGGGGCTGATTCTTCAGGCGTATCGGCTGTGTTGTGTGCCGATACGCACTTATTGCCTGTTCGCCCCCTTTATCCTTTGGTCGTAATTTTCTCGTTACTGCTCTCCCTCAGATCGCTGGTGGTATGCGTGCGGCGTTAGCAATGGCGCGGCTGTCAGCGTCTTGGCGAACTGAATTGCAAAAACGTATTAATCGACTGCAATAAACCTACTAGTGGCCTGGACATCGACACGGGTAGCTTCTCCGCATCGGCAGCGCTAGACAGGCGCTGCGCTCATGAGTCGAGAAGGAGTCAGCGATGAAGGCCAAGGCATTGGTACTGGAGAAGCAGCACGAACTCAGCCTCCGTGAGATTGATATGCCTGACGAAGTGGGTTCCCACGACGTCAAGGTGCGGGTCCACACGGTAGGTATCTGCGGCAGTGACGTGCATTACTATACGCATGGCCGTATCGGCCCCTTCGTCGTTGAGACGCCGATGGTATTGGGCCACGAAGCGTCCGGCACAGTTGTCGCGGTCGGTGATCAGGTCAGCCACCTGAACATTGGTGACCGGGTCTGTATGGAGCCTGGCATTCCTGATCCCAATTCCAAAGCATCCAAACTGGGCCTGTATAATGTCGACCCCGCTGTGCGCTTCTGGGCCACGCCGCCGATTCACGGCTGTTTGACTCCTGAAGTGGTTCATCCCGCAGCCTATACTTTCAAGCTTCCCGATAATATCTCCTTCGCCGAAGGAGCGATGGTCGAGCCGTTCGCGATTGGTATGCAGTCGGCACTGCGAGCACGCCTGCAGCCGGGTGATACTTGCGTGGTCACCGGCGCAGGCCCAATCGGTCTGATGGTAGCGCTGGCGGCCCTTGCCGGAGGCGCCAGCCGTGTGGTGATTTCCGATGTTGTTGACGAAAAACTCGAGATTGCCGATGGTTACGATGGTTTGTTTCCGGTCAACGTTAGCAAGGCCTCGCTGCGTGAACGGGTCAGCGAACTGACCGGAGAGGATTGGGGGGCAGATGTAGTATTCGAAGCCAGCGGCAACCCGCGTGTTTATGATGATGCACTGGCGTGTGTTCGCCCTGGTGGTGCGCTGGTACTGGTCGGTATGCCAGTCGAAAAGGTCGAATTCGATATCGTTGCCGCACAGGCCAAGGAAATCCGCATCGAGACGGTATTTCGCTACGCCAACGTCTATGACCGGGCTATCGACCTGATCGCCTCAGGCAAGGTCGACCTCAAGCCATTGATTGTCGAGACCTTCCCGTTCGAGCGCAGCGTCGAGGCATTCGAGCGCGCCGCCAGCGCACGTCCTACCGACATCAAACTGCAGATCCAGGTGCAGCAGGACTGAACCTGCGCGGAGCGCACGCTAAGCGGGCGCTCCGTCATATGCTGATCCGCTGATTAGGTCTTCTCGAAAGGGTTTTAATTCTTTCAAGGTATGGCCTTGTCGATTTTCTATGTTTGATCTTACCGATAGTGGAAGCAAAGATGTCCGGGGAAACCTACGTGAATCAGGATCAATCAAAGCAGATTGTTCTTGGCATGCCCGTCGTATTGTTCTGGGGATATATTGCAATCGCCTTTTTCATGACCGGTGACGGTATTGAACAGGCCTTCTTGGCCAAATATATTGTTGATATCGGTTTCACTCCCGGTCAGGCGTCGATGGTGTTTACTGTTTATGGTGCGGCAGCGGCACTATCAAGCTGGCTTTCCGGCGTGTTGAGTGAGGTCTATGGTCCGCGCCGTATCATGTCGATTGGTGTTGTCATGTGGCTGGTACTGCATGCGGCTTTTCTGCACTGGGGGCTGGGAATCGGTAATTATCCCATGATGTTGCTGTTCTATGGGCTGCGCGGCTTCGCGTATCCATTGTTTTTTTATGCTTTCTTCGTCTGGGTAGTTCAGAAAACGCCGGATAATCGACTCGCTTCTGCGACCGGCTGGATCTGGGCGATGTTTACCATCGGGTACGGCATCATGGCTTCATATCTGCCGAGCTGGACTATTCCTGCGATAGGCTTTATGGGTACGTTATGGATGTCGATGATTTGGGTGCTGGCAGGCGGGGTGATGGCGCTATGGTTTGTCAAAGATACTCCGTCCGAGGCTGAGCGCGCCATAGCAAAATCAGCACCAACAAGCGATAAAATGCGCGAAATTAGCAGGGGCATGACGCTGATCTTCGAAAATAAGTATATGTTTCGCGCATTAATAATTCGCATTATATGCAATTTGTCGTTGTTCGGTTTTCCTGTGATCATGCCGCTATTCTATACTTCTGATCATGTCGGGTTTACGACTACCGAGTGGCTGCGTATCTGGGGCACATTCTTTGTCATTCAACCGTTGACCAATGTAATGTGGGGCATTATCGGTGACCGTATCGGCTGGATGCGTCAGATGCGATGGATTGGCTTCGTGGGCTGCGGTACTGCAACATTGCTGTTCTATTACCTACCATATTACATTCCAAATAACTTCCCAATAGCCATTCTGGTTGCATTGTTGTTCGCCTTGACTGTGACATCTTTCGTGCCGATGGGAGCCATCTTCCCAATGATAGAGCCCAACCATAAAGGCGCCGCAATCTCGATTCAAAATCTGGGCGGTGGCTTGAGCAACTTTTTTGGGCCGGCTATAGCCACGGTGCTGTTGTCTATTGGAAATGTTGCTTGGGTTGTGATTGTTTACGGCGCACTTTACTTCTTTGCTGCTGTGCTGACGCTATTCATTCATGTTGATCAGCCCAGGGGGAAAAGTGCGAGGAACTTTACAGCGCATTGAGCAATGATACAGCTAGCCGAAAAGATGCCGGTACGCTTGAGCTTATGGCTCAAGCGTACCGGCTTGAGAATGAGTGGCAGTTGTCTACTAAAGCTCCGGCGTTGCCATTGTGTGTTCAAGCTTAAATAGCAAAAAAATGAGTTCAAGAAGATGGCGAAGATATTGAATACGGGAGCTGATGTAAGTTCAGCGCTTGGCGAACCTGTGTTCGAGACTATTTCGCCTGCACCGCTGCATAGCTTCTATTGGCATAGACACGACTATCCGGCGCCTATCGCTAAATGGAATTATCACCCCGAGTATGAATTGCACCTGATTACGCATACCTGCGGCAAATTCTTTGTAGGCGATTATCTCGGCCTGTTCGAGCCGGGCCAGCTGGTTCTTGTGGGACCGAATCTTCCCCATGCCTGGTTCAGTGACCTACCTGAAAATGAGCACGTCGCCTGCGGGCGTGACGTAGTACTGCAGTTCAGGGGTGAGATGGTTGCGCAACTGGCTGGAACTTGCCCTGAGTTTGAGCGGATAGTGAAATGGCTCGCTCTGGCGAGGCAGGGATTTGAGTTCCAAGGTGATGTGGCAAGGCAAGGAGCGCAATTGATGCTGGCGATGGAGGATCAGGATCCTTTGGCGCGGCTGTTAGGTTTTCTTGAGCTGCTCAAGGTGTTGGCGTCCGACCGCGAAGGGAGCGTACTGGCAAGCGCCTCGTACAATCCGATGTTGCAGGGAGGCGCTTCGGAAATTATCAGTCAGGTGCTGCATTATCTGAGCAAGGAGTACGCCAGCGACGTTCGCATGGGCGACGTGGCTGCTATGGTAGGAATGAACGAGTCGACATTTTCGCGCTTTTTCAAACGTACTACCGGCGAGTCGTTTGTTGTTTTCTTGCATAGGTTAAGGATTCGCCAGGCGTGCAAAATGCTGCTCGATGAACGGTTGAGTATTTCGGATATCTGCTTTCAGGTTGGATATAACAACCTGTCCAATTTCAACCGCCATTTTCTCAGCGAAATGCACCTGACGCCTACACGCTACCGCCGCAAGATGCTGGCACGCAGCTTGAACGCCTCGGTTCATTGAGAGTATGAATCAGGCCGGGGTGATATGAGACGTTATGCCCTGATGGGCAACGACGCCGATGCCTGGCTGCGTTAAGCTTGTCGTTTTTGGCGTTACGGCATCGCGCCGTTCCAATCACGTTTTCTGGAGTGCACTTATGTTTCTGGTATGCGGCGAAGCGCTGTTCGATTTCTTTGCAGACCCCAAGGCAGCCGATAGCGACGCTTCCTCACTGGGGTTCGACGCCGTTGCCGGTGGTTCGCCGTTCAATGTGGCGATTGGGCTCAAGCGGCTGGGACGCGAATCAGCACTGTTTACCGGGCTTTCCACTGATTTTCTTGGCCAGCGCTTGGCACGCGTGCTGGCCCGTGAAGGCGTCAGCAGCGATTATCTGATCCGCCTCGACGACCCCACTACGCTTGCGATGGTGGCCCTTGATCCTAATGGCTCGCCGCAGTACGCCTTCTACAATGATCGCGGCGCTGATCGTGGCCTGGCGCTTGAGCACCTGCCTGAGCTCAATGATAGCGTGCGCGGTATCCATATCGGCTCGTATTCACTGGTGGTATCGCCAACGGCAGAAACGATCCAGGCGCTGGTGGAGCGCGAAAGTGAGCGGCGGTTGATTTCGCTTGATCCTAACATTCGCCTCCAGATCGAGCCGGATCTGGCCCGCTGGCGTGAGCGAATCGAGACGCTGGCGCAGGTAGCGCACATTATCAAGGTCAGCGAAGAGGATCTTGAGGCGCTATACAGCGACCGTGCATCGGAGGAGGTCGCTCAAGGCTGGCTTTCCGAGCGCTGCAAAATCGTGATCATGACTCGTGGCGAGCAGGGCGTCATCGTGTTCACTCAGGCGCATGGCCGCTCACATGTGGCGGCGTGTCAGGTCGAGATGGTTGACGCTGTCGGCGCTGGCGATACTTTCCAGGCAGCGCTGCTGTGTTGGCTGGATGAACATGATCTGGCATCGCCGGCCGGAGTAGCCGAACTGACGGCGGCCCAAATCGAAGCGATGCTAACGTTTGCCTCTGCTGCCGCTGCCTTGACCTGCTCGCGCCGTGGCCCCGACCTGCCAAGACGTGATGAATTGGCCGAGATCAATTAATAAGCATGTGCCGTCAAGTTGCACGCTGGGGCACATTAAGGCACGCATCAGTCTGCCGAGCGGAGATGTTCGTTAGTTATTAGAGAAACCGTGATGGTTACGATGAAATACGTCTTGCCCGCTACCGCTATGCTGTGTGCCGCGATGCTCACCGCCTCCGTACAGGCTGAGGAAACGACGACCCATGCCCACAATGATCACACTGTGACCAGCGTGGAGGCTGAGCAGATTATCAATGATCAGCAGGAGGCTGAGATTGAAACGCTCAAGCGTTGGGTGGAAAAGCATGACAGGTCAGTCAAGCCGTAACTGATGTGACTATTTTCTTCTACTGTTTCACTAAACCCGCGCCCTGGCGCGGGTTTTGCTTTATGGGTATACGGATTTAATGGTTGATGGTGCACTCTCACCCCACCAACCTGATACCACCCTCAGATGGTTGATAGATCGACCCCGTAGTTGAGTTCTTCTGCGAAGTCCGGCAATTCGTAACCGATGGTTTTCTTGTAGAACGGAGAGACCTTCGCAGTCGGAGCCTTCTTCTTGTGCTTCGTAGGGTAGAGCATTCGTGCCCGCATCACCTCAAAGGAGTAACCACGTCCTTCACGGTTCTTGTCCTTGGCCAGTCGGTTGATAGACTCCGTGTAAGCGTTGGTGACGGGCATGTCCGTCTGTCTCGAAGTAGGTCATGATCTCTTCGCGCCAGTTGCCCACCGCCCTGACCAGATTGCTCCAGACTTCCTTCTGGCCTTTTGGGATGGTGGCTATCCACTCGTCCAGGGCGGCTTCTGCCTGGGGCCGTGTGGTGGCGTCCCAGATGCCGTAGAAGCGTTCTTTGTACTCGTAGGCGGCCAGCAGTTGCGGAAATGCGCCTGTCCAGATCTCCATGATGAGCCGTTCCCGGTCTGAGACTTCGTGAGCGCGTTTCAGCAGGATTTTCCTCTCCCTTGAGGGTTCGGCTCTGGGAAGGTTTCAGCTCCTTTCTCAGGCCCTTGCGCACCTTCTCCAGGGCACCGTTGGCCATGCGCACCACATGGAACTTATCGACCACGATACGGGCCTGTGGCAACACTGTCTTGACCGCCGTCTGGTAGGGATTCCACATATCCATGCTGACGATCTCGACCTTCTGCCGGTCTTTCATCTTCATCAGGTAGTTGGTCACCACGTCCTGACGGCGGGTGGCCAGCAGGTCGAGCAGGGTTCGCTCCTCGATGTTGGTCAGGATGCAGCGGTAGCGCTTGTTCAGGTACAGCTCGTCGATGCCCAGAATGCGGGGCGTCTCGAAGCGGTGCCAGCGCCCCAGGAACTCGGCGCGGGCGTTGAAGATGTCGCGTACCGTATTCTCGTCCAGGCCGGTCTGTGCCGCCATGAAGGTGTAGGGTGGTTGAAGGATTCCTTCTCCACGTACTCATGCAGCCGCAGCGTCATGCGAAAGCCGTCCACCATCTCCGGTAGCTGGGGCCTGAAGGTGGTCTTGCAGGCCCGGCAGGTGTACCGGCGACGGACCACCCAGAGGGTGACCCGCTTGCCGTGGATGGGCAGATCACGATAGGGAACATCACGCTTGCCGAACCGCACGGACTCACCCTGCACCCCGCATTCCTCGCAGGCGATGGGATCGGGCGCGTCCACCTGGAAGTGCATTTCGTCATCGGTGGGTTTGCAGCCCAGCACTTGGTATTCCGGCATGTGCAGGATGTTGTCGGGCATTTCGGTCACGCAGTGTTCTCCTTAGAGGTTGGCTCCATTGCTATTCTAGTTTCGCAAGCCCCTTGCCGGTCACAGCGTGAAATACCGCCCAATCTTCGGGCAGATAGCAACTAAACTCACCCCGTAGTGTCTCGTCCAGCATGAAGCCAGGAATCAGAACGACCGAAACTGGCGGGCTGTCCATATTTTTCTCCAGGCCACTGTCATGCCAGCAAAAACCATTATCTCGAACGAGCTAAAGCTGCCTTAATAAGGCCGCAGCCAATATACCGGCAGCGATGGCTGGTAATGGCTTTTTCAACAACAACATGATGGTTGCCGTGGTCAACAACGCGAGGCGGGCACCGTTATCGCCCGCAATAGCCATGGGTGCAAGAAGCGCCACAAGTACAGAGCCAGACATCGCCTGAATGAACTGCTTTACTCGGTAGCTTATCGGTACGAAGGACATGACATAGATACCGCCCCAGCGAGTTGCCAATGTCACTACAGCCATGGCTAGAGCGATTGCCAGTGCTCCTATTCCCGCCGTTTCAACGTTCATTGTCTTGCGTCCCCCAAACTGTTCCGGCAACTCCGCCTGCCAGTGCTCCTACAATGACGTGGCTGTTTTCCGGTAAGTACCAGTACGCCAGCAATGATGAGATAGCCGCGATTGCCCATATGACCAGCATGCGTAGGTTCTTTTCCCCACCAACTACCATGGCGAGCAGGAAACATCCCATGACCATATCCAGACCAAGACTCTTAGGATCACTAACTGCATTGCCAAAATAGATACCCAGCCAGGTGCCAAATACCCAGAAGAACCAGAGGGCAAGGCCGCCGCCTAGCAGCAGCCCTAGCCCCGGCTGCCCACGACTGAATGCTTGCATGGACATCGCCCAATTGGCGTCAGATGCGACCAGCATCACTCCATATCGCTTTGCTGGTGACAGATGACGTAACCACGGATACAAAGTCGCGCCCATGAGAAGGTGGCGAGCATTGATTGCAAACACCGTAATCATCACAGTGAAAAATGGTATTTGCGTGCCCCACAGATCCAGCGCGGCAAACTGGGCCGCCCCGGCAAAGACCAGAGTGCTCATGACAACAATGGTCGAGTCGCTCAGTCCAGCCTGTGTTGCCGCCAGACCAAAAGCAGCCCCGAATGCGGTCACAAAGATAGAAATAGGGGCTAGCTGCTTGAAACCGGACCAAACCAGCGGTCTGTTGAGCTGATACAGCTCTGTATCGGCGTTTGCCATTTAGTAATCCTCTAGCTCAACGATTCCTCAAGCACTATGCACTGGTCATGTGACTTAGGAAATCGCATAATTCAGGCATAAGATATTCGATATTCTAATAATTAGTTGAGCACAATGACATACCAAGACCTCCAGGTGGATTGGCTCAAATGCTTCGTTGCCGTGGTGGATGCAGGCTCGCTGTCCGCTGCCGCTCCGGAAGTACACCGCTCTCAGTCTGCGGTGAGCATGCAACTGAAAAAGCTAGAATCCGCCTTGGGCTGCCAGCTCCTGATACGAGGCCCACGCCAACATCAGCTCACCCCCGAAGGGCAAAAACTGTTGGGGTATGCCCGCCGAATGCTCGATCTGCATGCCGAAACTCAAGCTGCGTTTCATGGCAGAGAACTGACCGGCCGGATTCGCCTCGGCGTTCCAGATGACTATGCCGCCAAGTACCTTACCCCTGTTCTAAAACGTTTTGCCCCGCATCATGGCTCGGTAGAAATCGAACTGAATTGTGAGCAATCAACCTCTTTAATTCCCCGTGTTAAGCGTGGTGATTTAGACTTGGCGCTGGTCTCACGGGATATTTCTCGACACGGAACGTTATTATTCTACGAACCCATGGTCTGGGTCGGGGCTTCTCAATTCCAAGTATGGAGACGAGATCCTTTACCCATTGCCGTTTATGAGAGCACTAGCCTTGCTAAGCGTAGTGCTATTAACTCACTGGCTTTGCAGGGGCGTCGGTATCGGGTGGTTTACAACAGTTCCAGCCTGGCAGGACAGATTGCAGCCGTTGAAAGCGGCCTTGCCGTTGCTGTGTTAACTCAGTGCAGCGCCCCTTCCCACCTTGAAATCCTTGGCAGCGATCATGGCCTTGGACCGCTTGAACCCATGGAGGTGGCTATCTATAGGAGTCAGGCTTCGCAGAGTTCGGAGGCTGTCGATAGTCTTTACAAGCTGATGGTCAGAACGCTCAGGACGATGGCTACATCCTAGGTTTACTAACAACCACTTATTCCGTTGTGAGAGTAAAAGCTATTGCTGCGCAACCAGATATTCCGATTACCCTGCTTTATTAGGCGTGGGAATGTCGTGAGGGATGATGGTCGCCGTGATAATTCGCTCGTCTCAAGCCAAGCGCCTTGGCATGATGGTAACGGGAAAGGCTAAAGTACCAAGGGAAACCGGCCCATGATGGCGCGATTCCCGACATGTCTGATTGAATAAAAACAACCGGAGTTGAATGACATGGCAACCAAGCATACCGCCAGCGAAAGCGTTGGCTACGAATCCGTTGATGCAGATTATCTCGAGAAGCGTCAGCTCAAGAAGGGCGCGGCAGGCTGGTGGTTACTGGCCGGTCTGGGCGTCTCCTACGTGATTTCCGGTGACTATGCTGGCTGGAACTTCGGCCTTGCGGCTGGTGGCTTCGGTGGCATGCTGATTGCCACTATTCTAATGGCGATCATGTATACCTTCATGGTCTTCTCGCTGGCCGAACTCTCCTCCTCGCTGCCTACCGCAGGCGGCGGCTACAGTTTTGCGCGTCGTGCTATGGGGCCGTGGGGCGGTTATATCACCGGCACCGCGATTCTGCTCGAGTACGCCATTGCCCCGGCGGCCATCGCGATCTTTATTGGCGGTTATGTCAACTCGCTGATCGGCGTCGATGGACCGCTGGTCTACGCCGTGTTCTACGTTATCTTTGTCGGCCTGCACCTGTGGGGTGCGGGCGAGGCGTTGAAGATCATGATGGGCATTACGGCACTGGCAGTACTTGCGATCATCGTCTTCATGCTCGGCATGTTGCCTCATTTTGACAGTGCCAATCTGTTTGACATGGCGGTCAATGACGCGGCAACCGGTGCCTCGGCCTTCCTGCCGCAGGGCTATATGGGAATATGGAGCGCGCTGCCCTTTGCAATGTGGCTGTTTCTCGCTGTAGAAGGCGTACCGTTGGCCGCCGAGGAATCACGCGATCCGGGCCGCGACATGCCAAGAGGAATCATTACTGCCATGATCGTGCTGCTAGTGTTTGCCGCCGGCGTGCTGTTGCTGACGCCAGGCGGTGCTGGTGCCCAAGCAATGAGTGAGTCCGATGCACCGCTTGTCGATGCGCTTGCTGCCGTTTACGGTGAGGGCAACTGGGCGTCAGGATTCGTCAACCTTGTGGGTCTGGCTGGACTGATTGCCTCATTTTTCTCGATCATCTTTGGATATTCGCGCCAAGTCTTTGCACTTTCTCGCGCTGGTTATCTGCCGCGTGCACTGTCGGTGACCAGTACGCGACGTGCGCCTTACCTGGCACTGATCGTGCCCGGCGTGATCGGATTCTTGCTTTCATTGACCGGGCAGGGCGATCTGATGATCACCATGGCGGTGTTCGGCGCGACGATCTCGTATGCGATGATGACCCTCTCGCACATTCTGCTGCGCAAGCGTGAGCCGAGCCTGGCGCGTCCTTACCGTACCCCGGGCGGCACGCTGACGTCGGGGATTGCCTTTGTGCTTGCCATCATCGCCTTTATCTCGACCTTCGTGGTCAGCGTTCAAGCTGCGCTATGGTCGGCGCTGTTTTACGCAATCATGCTCGCCTACTTCGGCTTTTATAGCCGTAAGCGGCTGGTCGCTCAGGCGCCAGAGGAAGAGTTCGAAGCGATCGCCCGCGCTGAGGCAGAGCTGAAATGAATGTTGGTTAGAACCTATATAGCGGAACACACCATGCGAATTGGATTGCTGCAATGTGATGATCTGGCCCCGCCGCTGCGTGAGGCTTACGGCAACTATCCCGAGCTCTATGCGCGGTTGCTGCAGAGTGTTGATCCTACTCTTGAGTTCACGACCTGGCGGGTTCATGACGGGTTTCTGCCGGGCAGCCCGGAGGAGGCCGATGCCTGGCTGATTTCTGGCAGCAAGGCGGGCGTGTATGAGAGCCACTCGTGGATGGCCGATCTGTTCGGCTTCATTCAGCAGCTATGGGAGGCGGAGAAGCCGCTGGTCGGGATATGCTTTGGTCATCAGGCAATCGCTCAGGCGCTAGGTGGCAGCGTCGTGCGTAGCCCTCGCGGCTGGGGCATCGGGATATCGTTCAACCGTGTCAATGGACGCAAGGAATGGATGACGCCGTGGCAGGAAGGCCTTGATCTGGTGGTCAGTCATCAGGATCAGGTGATGACGCTACCTCAAAGTGGCGAAGTACTGGCCGAGAGCAGCTTCTGCCCGCATTACATGGTCCAGTACGGTAAGCACTTTCTTGGCGTGCAGGGCCATCCGGAGTTTTCCAAGGCGTGCAGCGCCGATCTGATGGCCAGCCGTGGTGAGGCCTTGCCCGATCACCGTCGCCGTGAAGGTCTGGCCTCGTTGTCCGCTGCGGTCGATGATGCCGTGATGGCGCGCTGGATCGTCAACTTCATGCGTCAAG
Source organism: Phytohalomonas tamaricis (assembly GCF_003012345.1). Lineage (GTDB taxonomy): Bacteria > Pseudomonadota > Gammaproteobacteria > Pseudomonadales > Halomonadaceae > Phytohalomonas > Phytohalomonas tamaricis. Next base: position 926,835 of record NZ_PVRV01000020.1, on the reverse strand, counting down.
ATGCCGGGATAGCCTGACGCTTGGCAGTGAGTGTTGGTAAATGAAGCTCAGTGCTCGAAACCGATACGCGTTGAGGTTTCGAGCGCTGGGCTCAGCGTGATTTTAAAATCATCGTCTTGCTTTTCGATAAAATAAATCGGCAGTTGCTGGGCGCGGGCGACCTTTAAACCCTCCTGCTCGCCCAGGCAGAGCATCGCTGTCGCCCAGGCGTCGCTGACGGCGGGGTCGACGCCGAATACCGAAGCGGAGACTAATGTATGCGTCGTCGGCCGACCGGTACGTGCATCGATGATGTGACTATAGATATTGCCATTATCATCGAAGTAACGCCGGTAACTGCCTGATGTGTTGAGTGAGACTCCGGATTCATCTTCGATAGTGACGATCTTTTGCGCCTCGATGCGATCGGGCACAGGACTTTCGATGCCGACGCGCCATTTCTCACCGCCGGGCTTGTGCCCGCGCACTTTCATATCGCCGCCCAGTTCGACGAGATAATCAGTCACGCCGCGGGCCTCAAGCTGCTCGCTCAGGCGACGGATCGTGTAGCCTTCACCGAGGGAGGAGAGGTCGATGGACAGTTCGGGCAGGTCCTTGCGAATGCGCTGATGCTCGGCGTCGACCTGAACGTGTTCAAGGCCAACATGGGCAAGGATCGTGGCGATCACGTCGGCATTGGGAACATGAAAATTGTGATCGTGAAATCCCCACAGCGAAAACAGCGGGGCAATGGTCGGATCGTAGCAACCGTTAGATTGTTGATGAACAGTGGCGGCAATCCCCAGCAGTTCTATCACTTCTGGCGGCGCCTGCTGCCAGTCTGTGCTGTGGTTGTGGTTGAACTCGGCTAGCCAGGAGTCGTCACGGTAGGTCGAAATTGCCTTGTCGATCTGCTTGAAGGTGGTGATGACGTCGGCGGCGATGGCCTGTTCATCAACATCGCCGTCACGCCAGTAGGTGATGTGATAGCTGGTGCCCTGAGCTTCGCCCTGGGCCTTGTATAATTCGGGCGTGCGTTCGCAGGCGGTGAGCAACGTAGCGACGAGCGCGGCGCCGAGCAGGGTAATTGAGCGATAGGTAAAAGAAAGCTGACGCATGATTTGCCTCTATGATGAGGTCATTACTGAAGATGAACATGGCTGGATGCCCTTGCTGGTCGCTATTGTGCGGGTTTACGACGCGGTATGCCAAGCTAGCGAGTACGTTGCCGGGCGCCTAGTCTTGTAAGCGATACGGCCAACTGACAGGAGACATCAATGCCGCTCGACCCGCTCATCAAACAATGGCTTGATGCTGACGCCGCACAACCCGGGCCAGATTTTACCTCTCTGGCACCCGCCGATATCCGTATTGCACTGGATGCGGCCAATATGCGCCGCATGACGACCGAGCACGTCGCAGTAGCCCGGGTCGAAGACGCTGCTGCACCGGGGCCGCGTGGTGATATACCGCTGCGTATTTATACCCCTACCGTCCATGGCAGCATGAAGACGCTACCAATGACGGTATTCTTTCACGGCGGCGGGTTTGTGGTCGGCAGTATTGCCAACTACGACATGCTTTGCCGCGTGCTGTGCCGCGAATCGAAGTCTCTGGTAGTGTCGGTAGATTACCGGCTGGCTCCGGAATACCCTTTCCCCGCTGGGCCGGATGACTGCCTTGCCGCGCTACGGTTCATCGCCTCGCATGGCGAAACATGGGGCGGAGACACGGCGCGTATTGCTGTGGCCGGTGACAGTGCTGGTGGAGGATTAGCGGCAATTACCGCATTGCGCGCTCGCGAGGAAGGTGGACCGGCTTTAAAAGGGCAGTGTCTGATCTATCCGATGGTCGATTTTTCCCGCGATGGCCTGCCTTCAGTGGCAGAAAACGCGCAAGGGTATGGATTTACCCGTCCGGCCCGTGACTGGTACATCGATCAATATCTTGGTGACGACAGTGAGCGCGACCATCCTTTCAATACGCTGCTCACGCGCGACGACCTTGCAGGTTTGCCACCGGCACTGGTCATAAGTGCTGAATATGATCCGCTGCGTGATGAGGGCGAGCGTCTTGCTGAACGGCTGGCACAGGCTGGCGTGCCTACCGTATCGACGCGCTATTTCGGCATGATTCACGGTTTCATGCGCCGCGCGGGTCAACATCCGCAAGCCGATCAGCTGATGGCACAGTGTGGTAACTGGCTTCGCCGAGCACTCAAAGCAGATTAAGACTTTGGTCGTTTACACCAAGGTCTAGCAGGCATGGTCAGTAACTTTCCGTAAGCTCCTCCCATACCACTTCACGTCTGGAGTGGCCTCCATCACCTAGTAGTCAATTTCCTCAGGCAGGTACGACAGTCCGGCAAGCGCGATTAACTCCTGTTGTGCCGACGCCGTCCTGCCTGGGGCCATCATGCGTATCCTTGGGGGTCGAGATGATCACATTTATTGCCGCTATCGCGCTGCTTGTCCTGGGGTATTTTACCTATGGCAAGTTTGTCGAGCGTGTATTCAAGTTCGATGACAAGCGCAAGACGCCGGCCTATGCGATGCAGGACGGCATCGACTATGTGCCGATGAATACAAAACGCAACTCATTGATTCAGCTGCTAAATATTGCCGGTGTTGGCCCGATCTTCGGGCCGATCCTCGGCGCCCTGTACGGCCCTGTGGCGTTTTTATGGATTGTGGTGGGCTGTATCTTTGCCGGGGCGGTGCATGACTACCTCACCGGGATGATCTCGATTCGCAATCACGGCGCGCATCTGCCGCAACTGGCGGGTAAGTTCCTCGGAAAGACAATGAAGCATGTGGTCAACTTCTTCGCCATCTTGCTGCTGCTGCTGGTTGGTACGGTCTTCGTGACCTCGCCTGCAGCGCTGCTGGCGAGTATCACACCGTTTAACATGCTGCTTATTGTCGCGGCGATCTTTGCCTACTATCTGGTGGCCACGCTGCTGCCGATCGATAAGGTAATTGGCCGCATCTACCCTTATTTCGGCGCATTGCTGCTGTTCAGCGCGGCAGGCATCGGTATCGGATTGGTGGTAACGGGGGCGCCGATCCCTGAGCTTTCTCTGACCAACATGCATCCGCAGAATGCACCGATTTTCCCGCTGCTGTTTCTGACCATCTCCTGTGGCGCGCTGTCGGGTTTTCACGCTACCCAGACGCCGATCATCTCGCGTACCACGCAAAATGAGCAGAACGGTCGCAAGATTTTCTACGGCATGATGATTACCGAAGGCGTTATCGCAATGATCTGGGCGGCGGCGGCCATGAGTTTGTTCCATGGCGATACCAGCCTGTCCGCCGTATTGGCGAACGGTGGCCCGGCAGCAGTGGTCAGCGCTGTATCGACGCAAATGCTGGGTGCGATCGGCGGTACTCTGGCGGTGCTGGGTGTCATCGTGTTGCCGATCACCTCAGGTGACACGGCGTTTCGCAGCGCGCGCATGATCATTGCTGACTATCTCAAGATCGATCAGCGTCCTATTGCCAAGCGTCTGATGATCGCAGCACCGCTATTCGTGCTGTCGTTCGCGTTGACCAAGATGGACTTCACTCTGCTGTGGCGCTATTTCTCCTGGGCCAACCAGACCACGGCAGTTATCGCGCTGTGGGTAGGAACCATGTATCTGGTACTGGCGCGCAAACCGCACTGGATTACCTCGATACCGGCGGTCTTCATGACCATGGCGACATTTACCTATATCGCCTATGCGCCAATTGGATTGGGGCTTTCAATGCAGATCAGCTATGTTGTCGCGGCACTCGCAACCCTTTTGTGCATCGCGCTGTTCATGAAGCGGGTACGCCGCCTTTCAGGAGGCATTTTTGCAGTGGACGAGCCGGTGGTTCCCGTGGGTTACACGCCACGCAATACAGCGTCAGCCGAGGCGATCAGCTAATTCTTGCGGCCATATGAGCGGAGACGCTAGCGGTACAGCGGACCTGATGTAGTGCCGTTTAGCGAAGTCGCAGCAGTAGCAAAAAAAGCGGTAGTACCAGAAAAAAAGGGCGGCCCATTGGGCCGCCCTCTGTTGTTGCATTAGCTTGCTTCATACCGCGTGTCAGACCGATATTGCTATTTACTGGTATCGTCGACGCTGAAATACTTATCATGAAGCTGCTGGTAGGTGCCGTTGTCCTTCAGCGTTTCGAGGGCGGTGTTGAATTTCTCGGCCAGTTCCTCGTCGCGCTGACGGAAGGCGATACCGAAGCCTTCACCAAAATACTGCTTCGGTTCGGTGATGGGTTCGCCAACCATCTTGTAGTCCTTGGCGTCGCTGTCGAGCATTGTGGTCTTGCCGATCGGATAGTCGAGGAAGGCGATATCGAGACGGCCTGCATCCATATCGACGACGAGATCATCGGCCGTACCGTAGCGCTTGATCTCGGCGACATCGCCGTACAGGTCGGTGACATAGTTATCCTGCAACGTACCGCGCTGTACGCCGATGCTCTTGCCTTTAAGACTCTGCTTATCGGGCGTTCCGCTTGCAGCGTTACCCGGTGCAAACCAGGCGGAGGGCGGTGTCAGGTACGGTTCAGAGAACAGCAACTGCTTGCGGCGTTCATCATTGATGGTCATTGATGACATGATGGCATCGAACTTGCGCGACATCAGGCCGGGAATAATGCCGTCCCAGCTCTGCTCTATCCACTGGCACTTGATCTCGGCCTGTTGGCACAGCGCATTGCCGAGTTCGATGTCAAAACCGGTCAGCGTGCCGTCAGGAAGCTTGTACTCCATCGGTTCGTAGGGAACATCGACACCGATGCGAATGCTGTCGTAGTCGCGCGCCTGTGCGCCGGAGGCGGCCAACGCGGCGCCGAGCAGGGATACGGTCAATAATTTTTTCATCTTCAATCCTCTATTGTTATACGAATGGCCTGCGTTTCTTTCGGCAACCGCGCGTTTTACCAGTTACGGTTTGGCCGCCTCTAGTGCTGCTTCGCCGAAGTACTTGATGACCAACTGGTCGTAAGTACCGTTTTCTTTTAGTTCATCAAGGGCGGCGTTGAATTTCTCGGCTAATGTCGTATCACGTTGACGAAAAGCGATGCCGAAGCCATCACCAAAATATTTCTTCGGTTCAGATACCATTTCACCGACGGTCTTGAACTGTTTGTCCTCCTGATCGAGCATCGTGGTCTTGCCGATCGGGTAATCAAGGAAGGCGAGATCAAGGCGACCTGACTCGATATCAATTACAATATCGTCCGCAGTCGCGTAGCGCTTGATGTTGGCATCGGCGTACTCATCAGTGACGTAGTTATCCTGCAGGGTACCGCGCTGCACGCCAATGCGCTTGCCCTTGAGTGCCTCGGGTGACGTGGCGGTGATGGCGCTGTCGGCGGGCGCAAACCAGGCTGAAGGTTGCACCAGATACGGTTCAGAGAATAAAAGCTGCTTGCGACGCTCATCATTGATGGTCATCGCTGACATGATGGCGTCAATCTTGCGTGATTTAAGGCTGGGGATAAGGCTGTCCCAGGCTTGCTCGTTCCACTGGCAGTTCATGCTGGCCTGCTGACAGAGCGCATTGCCGAGTTCGACATCAAAGCCGGTCAGCTCGCCACTTGCCGTTTTGTACTCCATCGGCTCGTAGGGCACGTTGAGGCCGATGCGGACGGTGTCATTGTCACGTGCTTGCGCAGCGGTTGCGGTGAGTGCTGCACCCAGCAGCGTGACGGCCAGTAGTTTCTTCATCACACACTCCTGCTTACATTGGGAACGTCGTGCTTTGTAACGCATGACACAGTTCAGGTCGCACTGACTCTTCGGTTCGATTATGTCTGAAATGCCGTATATCAAATCTTGATGTCGTAATCGAAGTATTTCTTCATCAGCCGGTCGTAGGTACCGTCCTGCTTGACGGTTTCAAGCGCCTGATTGAACTTCTCTGCCAGCTCTTTATCCCGCTTGCGAAACGCGACCGCTGCGCCTTTGCCGAAGATACGCTCGGGTTCACGAATGCCTGGTCCGACCTGCTGATAGGGACTGTCAGGTGAAAGAAAATTCAGCGTTTCCAGTGCCACTGGATAATCCATCATCGCCAGATCGAGGCGGCCGGCCTCGAAGTCGGTAGCAACGTCTTCGGCGGTAGCGTAGCGGCGAATGGTCAGGGTGTCGGCGTAGAACTCGCTGAGGTAGTTATCGCGGATATCACCGCGCTGAACACCGACTGTCAATCCCTTCAGCGAGGCCTTGTCGTCGATATCGATAGCACTGTCCTTGCGGGCAACCCATATGCTTGGCGTCAAGTAGTAGGGCTCGGAGAACAGCACCTGCTTCTCACGCTCCGGCGTGATCGACATTGACGACAGAATAGCATCGTACTTGCGCGCTAAAAGTCCCGGGATAATGCCGTCCCAGCTTTGTTCGACCCAACTGCATTTGAGCTTGGCCTCGGCGCACAGCGCATCGCCGAGTTCGATTTCAAAGCCTGTGAGCTTGCCATCGGCGGTGCGATACTCAAAGGGCGTATAAGGCACGTCGACCGCAATCCGTACATTTTCTCCCTCGCGGGCACTGGCGGCCTGAGGCAGTAATGTTGTGCAGGCAAGTACGGCAGAGAGGATATGTATTGTCTTTTTCATTTCGACCCTCAGCGGTTCCGCTAGAAGAAGTTATCGATTATTAGGTTTCAGGTGCACCAGCAGACGTTTTTCGAGATGGCGGAAAAATCCCTGAATCGAGAAACTCAAAGCCATATAGATGAACGCAACAAAGATGAAGGCCGGGAAGGGCGCGTAGAAGCGCGAGTAGACGTAGTACGCCGCCCCGGTCAGGTCCATGATTGTTACTACGCTGGCGATCGCGCTGGCGTGGAGCATGAAAATGACTTCATTGCCGTAGGCTGGCAGTGCGCGCCTGAAGGCGCTCGGCAGGATAATACGGCGCATCATCATGGCCTTCGACATGCCAAAAGCACGAGCCGCTTCGATTTCGCCCTTGGCCGTCGATTTGATCGCGCCATGGAAGATTTCAGTGGTGTAGGCGGCCGTATTGAGAGTGAAGGCGAACAGCGCCGGATAAAGCGGGTCCTGGACGAAGAACCACAGCCAGGAATCCTGAATGCCGGGCACGAAGGCGAAACCGTAGTAGGCTAGATAGAGCTGAATCAGCAGCGGTGTGCCGCGAAATATATAGGTGTAAAGCCAGATACTCTTGCTGACGAGCTTAAGCGGTGAGCCACGGCCAATGGCCAGGGGTACAGCGAGAGCAAGCCCGATCAGAAGCGATATGAATACCAGTTGGACGGTATTGACGAAGCCATCCCAGTACATGCCCAGCGTGTTGACAGTGAAAATGTCATTGCCGTTGAGGTAGCCCGCGATGGTTTGCAATAGTTGTTCCACGCTCATGTCTCCCCGAAGCCAACGTTATAGCGCTTGGTCAGCCACTTGAAGAACAGCTCCGAGACACTGGCGATAGCCAGATAGCCCACCGCTACCGGCAGCATGAACAAAAAGGGCGCATGTTCGGCCTTGGTCGCTTCATCGGCGATCTTGACCATGTCGGCGAGGCCAATGATGGACACCAGCGCGGTGGTTTTCAGCAATACCATCCAGTTGTTGCCAAGCCCCGGCAACGCATGGCGCATCATTTGTGGAAAGTGAACTCGCTTGAAAATCTTCCAGCTGTTCATGCCGTAGGCACGCGCGGCTTCGAGCTGTCCTTCGTCGACGGCAAGAAAGGCGCCGCGGAACGTTTCGGCCATGTAGGCGCCGAAAATGATGCCAATGGTGATCGTGCCGGCAACGAAAGCGTTGATATTGATGAAAATATCGATACCGAAAGCGTCATAAAGCCAATCGGTAAAGGCATTGATGCCGATCTGGCCGCCGTAGAAAAGAAGCAGCATCAGTACCAGATCCGGCACGCCACGAATCACCGTGGTGTAAAGCGTGGCAAAGGCATGCAGAAGGCGTGAGCGCGAGAGCTTGGCGGTAGCCGTTACCAGGCCAAGCAGCAGCGCCAATATTACAGAAAGTACCGCAACTTCGAAGGTAAGAAGAGCACCTTCGAACAAGCGGGGGCCATAGCCGTGGAGATCGATCATCTCTCGTTCCCCATGAAAGGTATACGGGACATCATTGTTGTCATCAGCGTTGTGTCAGCGGTTCGGCGCCAGGAACTGTTTTAGCCGGGGGGACTGAGGGTTGAGCAATACTTCACTGGGCGGCCCGGCTTCCTCGACCAAGCCCTGATGCAGATACATCACCTGGCTTGACACATCACGGGCAAAATCCATTTCGTGAGTGACCACGACCATGGTGCGTCCCTCGTCGGCGAGTTCGCGCATGACACGCAGCACATCGCCGACCAGTTCCGGATCAAGCGCTGAGGTCGGCTCATCGAACAGCATCACCTCGGGCTCCATCGCCAGAGCGCGGGCAATGGCACCACGCTGCTGCTGACCGCCGGAGAGTTGGGCAGGATAGTAGTTGGCACGCTCAGCCAGCCCGACGCGTCCAAGCAGGGCCATGCCACGCTCACGCGCTTCTTCCTTGGAGATGCCCAGCACATGGATCGGCGCTTCAACAACGTTCTGCAGGAGCGTCATGTGCGCCCACAGATTGAAGTTCTGAAACACCATCGACAGCCGCGAGCGGATCAGCTCAACCTGCTTCCAGTTTGCAGGCTCGCGACCCTGGCGGGTCTGCTTGAACAGAATCGGGTCGCCGTGGACGATAATCTCGCCTGCGTCAGGAAGCTCAAGCAGATTCATGCAGCGCAAAAACGTACTCTTGCCGGAACCCGAGGCACCGATCAGGGTAATGACGTCGCCTTTGTGCGCCTTGAGTGACAATCCCTTCAATACAGGGTTGTCACCGAAACGCTTATGCAGATCATTGATTTCAAGAGGAATTGCCTTGTCGGCCATGAGTCGGAAACTCCTGCGGTATGGCACGCCGTTCACATCGATGCCGGGCGCTCCGGCACGCAAAAGTGGCACATTCTAGCAGGGCGCATGTCGCTTATGTGTAAAACGAATGCCCCATTAGCAAAAAGAATGGCAATCAGGGGGCGTAATGTGCCGCGAAAAGTAGCTTACGTCTACAAAGCGTGTGACGGAATTGTGCTGGACTGGCAATTGAGGCGCTGGTTGGAGGGATGATGCTCGTCATAAAGATGACTCCTGTTGTTGTTATAGCACTATTGTCAGCGGCGATTTGACCGCTGTGGCTTCAAGGCTGTGGTATTGCTGGTGGCGCTACGGGATGCACCAGTAACGCGGCACGGGCGCCCGTTTCTACACGGGCATTGGGAAAGACGACGCAAAGCGGCGTATTGTCTGGCACGCGATACACTCCGGCCTTGGCATCACGAGCTAGCACGGTGCCCGGCGCAAACGCCGTGAAATTGGCGGTATCGTCAGGAAAGCACAGCTCGAACTGGGATGATTCGCGTATCAGCTCATCGACGACAGTGAAAAAGGCCATCGATTCAGCGGGTGTCTGGCGAGCAGGTCTACCGGCAAGTAACGCCTCGAGCAGTTTGCGCATCGGCACCAATGGAGCGAGATCGTTAGCGCCGAAAGGGGCGACCTGCCCCAGTTCCAGCGTAAAGCCCTGTGCGCCAAGATAATGACGTGAAAAATGCGAAAACGTCCAACTATGGGTGTGCTGGGAGAGCACGGCCTGGATTCCTGCGCCCGCCAATAATTGCCACTGCTCGGCTAGTGTGGGGGCTGCTGCAAAGGGTTCGACGGCAAAGCGCGGATAGCGACTGGTACGGATTGCGGTGTGAAGGTCGTAATGCAGGCGCGGACGATTCCGCTCGGGGTCGTGACGGTCGAAAAATGCTTCCACTTCCTGCATCAGCAGGCGGGCGCGGCGATGCTCGTCGCTGTTGCCCGATACATCGCGCTTGAACAGGCGGTTAAGGTTGGTGTCGACATAGCGTGTCGCTTGCTTAATCGCCGGCGGGTTGCCGAGAATCAAGAGCACAGGCGCACCGAGCGGGTAAAGGCCAGCCTCAAGACGGGCCAGTACGTCACCGAGAAGTTCGATCGGCGCGGTTTCATCGCCGTGAATGCCGGCAGAAATGACGCTGACGGTACTATCGCTCACGCGGCGATCAGGTACCAGCTCAAGCACTCCCGGCGCAATGATGTGATAACGCCCGCCGGGCACGCGCCCGCGCTGCGAAGCGTTGGGTTCACTATCGAAAGTTTCAGAATCGAGCGTAATGTCCAGCCAAGCGTCGAGCATCAGCGATGGCTCCAGCGTGAAGTGATGCCAAGACGATAACGCAGCCGCGACACAAGACAAGTTGGGACGTCGTCAACGCGAAAAAACACGATCATTGCATAAAAATGTTACATACGATTGGGCACGCTAGCTCACCAGGCGCAGCCCGATTACTGCAACGACGATCAAGGCGACGAAAAACAGCCGGGCTGGCCGACGAGATTCGCCCCAGAGCAGCATGCCTAACGTGGTGCTGCCCAGCGTGCCGATGGCAGTAAAGACGGCGTAGGCAACGCCTAGATCGATGCTGCGCATCGCAAATGACAATAGCGTAAGCGAAGTGCCGAAGCCCAACGTCAACAACAGCAAGCCGGCGCCGGGGCGGCCGCGACTGAAGCGTTCAAAACCAGCGACGCCGACGATCTCAAACAGCCCGGAAACGATCAGTGCTAGCCATGCCATATTAATCTTCTCCATCCCGGCTGCTGACGACTTTGAGCCCGACGATGCCGGTCAGTAACAGCGCAATCAGGGCGATCGTCGCCCAGCGGAAGGGGGCATCAAGAAACAGCATGTCGACGGCCACCGTACCGGTAGTGCCAAGGCCGACAAACAGCGTATAGACGGTGCTGGCCGGCAGTACCTTGGAGGCCTGAATGGCAAGCGTCAGGCTGATGGCTACCAGCACCACGACCAGCAGCCACATGCCGGGACTGTCGGCATACTTGAGGCTAACGGCCCAGCCCACTTCGACCAGCGCAGCCGGTATGAGTAACCACCATCTCGTCATGACGCGTCCCTGTCCATGTGTAATCAATAACTAACGACCGTTAGTTAGATTGACGGAGTATAGTGTAACGTGCGGTGTCAGGCAATCGGACGACGCAGCCTGCGATAATCGCTAGGATAGGCGGCAGAAAATGAAAGAAACGCAACGGTGGACAGGAGCCCATGCAGACAAGGGATAAAATCGAGGCCGCAGCCCTCAGATTATTTGCCGAGCACGGCTACGAGGGAACGACACTTGCACAGATTGCCGCTGAGGTGGGTATCAAGAAACCTTCGCTCTACAACCATTTTGCCAGTAAGGAAGTCCTGTTTCTGACGCTGGTCGAGCACGTCGAAAACGAAATCATTGATCGTTTCGATGCCAGCCTGGCTCAGCACCGCGAAGAAGACATCGAGACACGACTTTATCGCCTGCTGACCGATCTGAATGCGTTCATCTTCCAGGCCCATAAAGGCATCCTTTACAAACGCTTCATGCTGTTTCCTCCCTCGTCGCTCAAGCCAGCGATCACCGCTATCAATGCTAGAAGCGAGGCGCATATTGATGCAGGGTTGCGCAGTTTATTCATACAGGCCAGAAATAGCGGTGCGATTCGTGAAATGAACGAGCGGACCTTTATCGCAGCGTTCTATTGCCTGAGTGACGGTCTTTTAACTGAAAGCTTTCTCTATCCGCGCGAAGAGCTGGAACGCCGCCAGGACGATGCATGGAGCATCTTCTGGGCCGGCGTCACACCCTCAAGGTAACAAGGTAATTAGTGGGCAGGGCAGGACGATTCATGGTCGACCATGATCAGTCCGTCCACATCGAAGCCTTTATCGCGAGCGAAGTCGACTAAAGCGGTAAAGTCAGCCTCTGCCATGGTCGGCGTGCGTGACAGTATCCATAGATAGTCATGACTCGGCCCGGCTACCAGGGCATGGCGATAGCTTTCATCAAGATAAAGGATGTTGTAACCCCCATAGAAGGGGCCGAAGAAGGATACTTTCAAGCGGCCGTTAGGCTTGTGCTTATCGTCGAAATAGGCTTTTCCTTCGGCTTCGTCCCATTCCTCTTTCTGCGTGTCATAGCCACGATTGATGACCTTGATGCCGCCGTCGGCACGTGCCTCATAAGTTGCCGTGACGCAGGATAAACCACGCTCGAAGCTGTGATCGAGGCGGGCAATTTCATACCATGTGCCGAGATAGCGCTCGACATCCAATTTTTCGATAGGCGCGGTGCCGCTGGGAATATCGGTATGACCACCCATGGCGGTAACGAGCCCGCCAAGCATTCCTTTCAAATCAGCTATATCCGGCATAACGTCTCCCTGTTCGCCAATGCATTACGTGTTCATCACTTCTATGTCTTGAATTTAGTCAAAAGTTGCCTGAATGGTGCATCATTATCTCAAGCTTAACGCTATCGTGCCGATTAAGAGCGTTAATGGATCATCTACGATGAAGGTGGTCTGGCATCTTTCCGATCAGATAGCAGGCCTGCCTGCATAGAGTGAATTGAGATATGAGCACGCCATCAATGGTCGTCAAGGCCGCCCCCGTCTCCCACAAAAGAAAGAAGGCGATGTTTCGTACCGCCAAGGCCGAACAAAAACCGCCCATGACTATCGGCAAGAAACTGTGGATGGGCTTGGCGCTGATGTGGGTCGGCATGATCGCCATCGTTTTCAGTCTTGCCCTGCAGAGCCGCACTCAGATGTTCGATGAGCGCAAGGAAAGTCTTTCAAACGTCGTCCATCTGGCGACCGGTATTGTGCAAGAGTACGCCGCACGGGTGGAGACAGGTGAATTGACCAAGGCGGAAGCTGAACAACGCGCATTCGACATGATCAACAGTATCCGTTTCGGTGCGGATAACAAGAATTATGTCTTTAGCTTTGATAGTCAGGCACACATCCTGAACCATCCACGTCGTGAACGCGGCACCGACATGTCAACCTACAAGGACGACAACGGCACGGCGGTTTATCAAGAGCTGGTGAGCGAAGCCAAGCGCAACGGGGCAGGTTTCGTTGAATATGTGTCACGCGCTGCTGAAGGCGACGCGATCTATCCCAAGCTCAGCTACGTCAGCCTTTTTGCGCCCTGGGATGCCTACTTCTCTGCCGGTGTCTATGTCAATGACATCACCAGTGCCTTTATCGACAATCTGATACGCTACTGCTTGCTGCTGTTAGCCGTTGGCGGGATCGTCACCGTAGTCATGGCATTGTTGATCCGCAATATCTCACGCAGCCTTGGAGGTGAACCTTTTGAGGCCAACCGGATTGTAGGGCGTATCGCCGAGGGTGATCTGGGCGTGCATATTCCGCTGACCAAAAACGATCAGTCGAGCCTGATGTTCAACATCGCCCAGATGCGTGACAGCTTGATTGAAACTGTCTTCACCATTCGTCAGGCAAGTGAATCAATCGATGTCGGCGCACGTGAAATCGCGGCAGGTAACAACGATCTGTCATCACGTACCGAACAACAGGCTGCATCGCTTGAACAAACAGCGGCAAGCATGGAACAGTTGACTGCCACCGTGCGTCAGAATGGCGATAACGCGCGCCAGGCCAGCCATCTGGCGGCGCAGGCATCAACGACCTCCTCGCAGGGACGCGACGTGGTGCAGCGTGTGGTCAAGACGATGTCGAACATCACCACAAGCTCACGCAAGATTGAAGACATCATTTCCTTGATCGACGGGATTGCCTTCCAGACCAATCTGCTGGCCCTTAACGCTGCGGTGGAAGCCGCTCGTGCCGGAGAGCAGGGCCGTGGCTTTGCCGTCGTTGCAGGTGAAGTGCGCTCGCTGGCCAGTCGCAGCGCTGATGCTGCCAAGGAGATCAAGGCATTGATCGCGGCCTCTGCCAGCCAGGTCGAAGCTGGCTCGGCGTTGGTTGATGAAGCGGACAGCACGATGCAGGAAGTGCTCAGTCACGTGCAGCGCGTTTCCGATCTGATGAGTGAAATATCGGCCGCTTCCGCTGAACAGACCACGGGAATAGAGCAGGTCAATGAGGCGGTAACGCAGATGGATCAGGTCACGCAGCAGAACGCAGCATTGGTGGAAGAAGCTGCAGCAGCGGCAGGGTCGTTGGAAGACCAGTCTCGCCACCTGCGTGAAACCGTAGGACGTTTCAAGCTTGACGCCGAGGATAGCGTCACGGCTTGACGCTCAAAGGCAGTAAACGACAAGGGATGACCGTTATGGTCATCCCTTGTTGGTTTTCAATCGTGCCAGCGGCACCGTGAAGTGATTACTGCGCTATCCACTGACCATCGTCATTCTTGATCAGGGTTACATCGTCATCGATATTCTGGGTTTCCTGATCGACGGTAATCTTGCCGGTGACGTGACAGGTCCACTGTTCCTGATCAGCCTGAGATTCTTCACTGGCCTGACCTTCTTCGCCGTTCTGGCCCTGCTGGTCATCCTGCGCGTCAGCATCATTTTTCTTGCAGTCACTGACCTTGTCGAGATCGACCTGGAATTGCAGCTTATCGAGCTCATTTTTCTGCTCATCGTTGCCAAGCTGTGCGGCCAGTCCCTTGAGCTGGTCGATCTGCTGATTCAGCGTCGCTTCCATGGCCGCCTTGACCTCACTCTTGCCGGGCGCACTATCCGAGCACCCTGCCAACGTGAGAGGAAGGGCGGCTGCCAGGGCAATAACAGTATGTTTGAGGTTCAAAGCCATGAATGAAGTGTTCTCTTGCAAATGAGTCTGTAGGTCAATCTGAACGTGTCGTGCCGACAGGTGTCGGCGAACGGGTCATGCTAGAAGGCGCGCACGGCATTGGCAACCATAAGAGCGCCTGAATGTATGTGCCGCCCGTCTCTTGTCACCCTGAACCGCTGCCAACGCCGCGCTCTTTCAACCGGCCCTAATCGCCTCGGCGATAGCGCGGCCCAGTGATTCAGTGGTGCCCTTGCCGCCAAGATCAGGCGTAAGCGGGGCGTTTTCGGGCCCAGCGGCAAGCACGCGTTCGATGGCCTCGACCACGGCTTTACCCGCCGCATCCTGACCGAAATGTTCGAGCATCATCGCCCCGCACCAGATCTGGCCAATCGGATTGGCGATGCCCTTGCCGAAGATATCCGGTGCGCTACCGTGCACAGGCTCGAACAGGCTCGGGAAACGGCCTTCGGGATTGATGTTGGCTGATGGCGCGACGCCAATGGTACCGGTACAGGCCGGGCCAAGATCAGAAAGGATGTCACCGAACAAGTTGCTGGCTACCACCACGTCGAACCAGTCGGGATGAAGGACGAAGTTCGCGGCGAGAATATCGATGTGGTACTTGTCGGCGGTGATATCAGGGAATTGTTTAGCCATCTCCAGCACGCGCTCGTCCCAGTAGGGCATGGTGATTGAAATACCGTTGGACTTGGTTGCAGACGTCAGCTTGTGACGCGGTCGTTTAGCCGCAAGCTCGAAAGCGAATTTCAGCACCCGATCAACGCCAATACGGGTCATCACCGTATCCTGAATCACCACCTCGCGCTCGGTACCGGCAAACATCTTGCCGCCGACGCTTGAATATTCGCCTTCAGTGTTCTCCCGGACGACGTAAAAATCGATATCGCCTGGCTTGCGATTGGCAAGCGGGCTCTTGATGCCCGGCATCAGTTTGCAGGGGCGCAGGTTGATATATTGGTCAAACTCGCGCCGGAACTGCAGGAGCGAGCCCCATAGCGAGATATGATCAGGCACCTGATCAGGCATGCCGACCGCACCGAAAAAGAGAGCATCGAAGTTCGAAAGCGTCGCCTTCCAGTCATCTGGCAGCATCTTGCCGTGCTTCTGGTAGTAGTCGCAGCTGGCGAAATCGAAGTGTTCGAACAAGAAGTCGATACCGAAGGCGCTACTGACGGCTTCAAGGGCACGGACGCCCTCAGGCATCACTTCCTGACCGATACCGTCACCTGCAATCACGGCGATCTTATACTGTGGCATGGTGTTGCACTCCATCAATGCGTCGGGGACATCCCTGGCGCTTAGCGTAGAAAGGCGTTGATATGCCGGAGCACTTCTTCCGGCGCTTCTTCGGGAAGGTAGTGGCCGCAGGGCAGCGCTTCGCCATCGACATCATTGGCAACCTTACGCCATTCGGCGAGAGCATCGAATCGTTTTTCTATAATGCTATGCTTGCCCCACAGCACGCGCAGCGGACACGCGATACGCCGGCCAGCTACCTGATCGGCACGATCATGGTCAAGATCGATGGTGTTCGCGGCGCGATAGTCTTCACACATGCCATGTACGGCTCCGGGGGAGGCCAACGCTTGCTTGTAGGCAAGCAATGCTTCGGGCGCGAAAGGTGTAAGGCCTGCGTAGCGGCTGCCCATCACTTCTTCGATATAGGCATCTGTGCTGGGCTCGATCAGCCGCTCGGGCAGTGGCGCAGGCTGAATCAGCAAAAACCAATGGAAGTAGGCGGTGGCAAAGTCACGATCGGTCTGTTCGTACATGGCAAGCGTCGGCGCGATATCGAGCAGTATCGCTTTGGTAACGGCTTGCGGATGATCGACACACAGGCGATGACCCACGCGGGCGCCGCGATCGTGAGCGCAGAGAAAGAAATGATCGAAGCCCAATTCATGCATTACAGCGAGTTGATCCGCCGCCATGGCGCGTTTGCTGTAATTGCTATGGTCAGGCAAGCCGACCGGTTTGGATGACGTGCCGTAGCCGCGCAGGTCAGTGGCGATTACGGTAAAGTGCCCGGCCAGTTGATCGGCGATCCGGTGCCAGATCATATGTGTCTGTGGGTGGCCGTGAAGTAATAACAGGGCAGGACCTTTACCGCCGATCCGGCCATGAATGGTGATGTCGCCGATATCAATATCAAATGGGCGAAAGTGATTGAACATGACGCATTTCCTCCCTGAATCAGGAGTGTAGTCGTTCACATTGGCAACACCGGCCATATCCGCCTAATTATCTCCGGTGGCGCCAGGATATTGATTACTTTGGCGCTGCCGACCTGAATTCTGTAAGGCATGACCTATCCTTGTCAGGACAGGTATGTCATTCGCTATTCGGCTAAACGCCGCTGGAGTCATCATGTTTCCAACGTTTTCACTGCGTTACGTAAACCTGCCGGGACACTTCTACGAGCGCTTTGATCCCGTGCCGGTAAAAGCCCCCAAACTGATTGCCTTTAATCGCGTACTGGCTGAAGAACTGGGCTTTGAGCTTGAGTCCTTTAATGCCGAGCGTGCGACGCAGTGGTTTTCAGGCAATGAAGTGCCACCGGGGGCTGAGCCCCTGGCCATGGCGTATGCTGGCCATCAATTCGGCGGTTTCTCGCCACGCCTGGGTGATGGTCGCGCCGTTCTGCTTGGCGAGGTCATTGACCAGCAGAGCCGGCTGCGCGACATACAACTTAAAGGTGCGGGACGGACACCCTTCTCACGTGGCGGTGACGGACGCTCTCCACTGGGACCAGTGCTGCGTGAGTACCTGGTCAGCGAGGCGATGCATGCGATGGGCATTCCCGCTACTCGCGCGTTGGCGGCTGTCACCACCGGCGAGCGTGTCGCTCGGCGCACGCTTGAGCCTGGCGGTGTGTTGACGCGCGTGGCGTCCAGCCATATCCGTGTCGGCACGTTCCAGTACTTTGCCGCTCGCAGTGACATCGAGGGTCTGCGCATCTTGGCTGACCATGTGATTGAGCGTCACTATCCTGAGCTTCTTGACCACGCTGATGGCGAACGCTATCTGGCCCTGCTGAGTGCCGTGCAGAAGCGCCAGGCGGCATTAGTGGCTAAATGGATGGGTGTTGGCTTTATTCACGGGGTAATGAACACCGATAACACCGCTATCTCTGGCGAGACGATCGATTTTGGCCCCTGCGCCTTCATGGAAGCCTATGACCCGCGCCAGGTGTTCAGTTCTATCGATGAAGGGGGGCGCTATGCCTACGGTAATCAACCGGGAATTATTCAGTGGAATCTTGCTCGCCTGACGGAGACGCTGCTGCCGCTGATCGATGCCGACCAGGACAAGGCCATCGAGCGTGCCACCGAGGTACTCAAGACGTACGCCGGGCAGTACGAGGCCGAATGGTTGACGGTAATGCGCGCCAAACTGGGCCTTGCGCAGGAAGAAGAAGGCGATCGTGAACTTGTTGAGGCATTGCTGGAGGCGATGCATGCCGGACGGGCCGATTTCACGCTGACCTTCCGTCAGCTTTGCGATGTTGCCGAGTCTGATCAGGCACAGGCTGCGCTATTCAAACTGTTTGATCCCCTTGAGGGTATTGATGCATGGCTTGGCAGGTGGCGCGAGCGGCTTGGCCGAGAAAACGATGCATTTGATGTCATCGCAGCGCGCATGCGTGCGGTGAATCCGGCATTTATCCCGCGCAATCATCGGGTCGAGGAGGCGTTGTCCGCTGCCTATGAGGATAATTTCGAGCCCTTCGAGACGTTACGTGAGGTATTGTCTCATCCCTTTGATGATCAGCCCGGTCGGGGAGCCTATACGCTGCCAGCGGCGCCAAGCGAGCAAGTGTTCCGTACCTTCTGCGGGACATGATCCGCAGCAAGTGATGTCCATATCTGGTGACGAAATCTTTCAAGGCTATAGTGGAAAGATACGCATGTTCAGCCGGATAATGGGCCAAGGTTTGGCTACAAGCGGTTTCGCGTCATTGATCGTCAATGTTATGGCAGGGATGCCTAGACATGGATGAATGTAGGCGATACCAGCCGGTCAAGTGGTAATATAGCGGGCTGGCAACTAAAGGGTTGGCGTGCCGTCGATGCTGAGGTCAAGGAGATGCATGGCAATGGAATGTTGGTTACGGCCCGGAGGTCGTCGCTGCATGGCGGTCTATCCTTTCCCGAGGTGTGTGTTTGAGTCTGCGGCCAGAAGGGCTGAGTGGGAGACAGGAATTTGAACATCCTCATGTTCACCAACACTTATCGTCCTATCGTGGGCGGTGTGAGCGAGTCCGTTCAGCGCCTTCACGAGCAGCTTGAACGTCAAGGGCATCGTGTTCTGGTTGTGGCGCCAGCGCTTGCAGGGCAGCCCGAGCATGAGCCGCAGGTGTTCCGTGTGCCGGCGATGCAACATTTCAACGGCAGTGACTTTTCAGTGCCTGTGCTGGTACCGAGTGGGCTGCATGAACGGATTCGTGAGTTCCGTCCGCAAATCATTCATGCCAATCATCCCTTCTTGCTCGGCGATACGGCAGCGCGTATTGCCCAGACCTATCGGCTGCCCCTGGTGTTCACTCACCATACGCTTTATGAGCACTACACCCATTATGTGCCGGGTAACTCCCCAACCATGCAACGCTTTGCAATTGCGCTGGCGACCGGGTTTACCGATATGTGCGATGCCGTGATCGCGCCGAGTGAAAGCATTCGTGATCTGTTGATCGAGCGCGGGGTCACGACGCCGTTGCATGTGGTGCCTAGCGGCGTTAATACCGAGTATTTTTCCAGCGGCGACAGACAGGTTTGGCGAAATCGCCTGGGACTGGCTGATGACGTCCATGTGTTTGGTCATGTTGGCCGTCTCGCTCAGGAAAAGAACTTGCCCTTTCTGACCCGTGCCATGTGCCGTTTTTTGACGCGCACACAAAGTGCCCATTTTCTGGTAGTCGGCGAAGGGGAGGCGCGCAAGGCAATGCTGAAGCATGCCCAGCAAGCAGGCGTCGCCGACCGAGTACACTTTACCGGCGTGCTCAACGGTCGCGAGCTGGTAGATGCTTACCGGGCAATGGATACCTTCGTCTTTGCGTCGCATAGTGAAACTCAGGGAATGGTCGTGGCGGAAGCGATGGCCGCGGGGCTGCCTGTCGTGGCACTCAATGCCTCGGGGGTACGTGAAGTCGTTGAAAATAATCAAAACGGCTTTCTGCTACCCAAGGAAGATGAGGAGACATTCATCGCGGCCCTTGAGCGCATGCTCGACCCCGAGGTGCATCGCCGCCTTAGCGAAGGCTCATCGCAGCGAGCGCGGCTTTACGATCAACAAACGTGTGCCAGCCGCTGCCTTGACGTTTACCAGAGCGTACTCAAGGTACATGGCGAGCCACGAGAAGATGCTTTCGATGAGGCCAGCGCCTGGACTATGGCAAGAAGCCGATTGGAAGCCGAGTGGCAACTACTGCGCCATCGTGGATCGGTAATAAAGGATATGTTTTCGCGAACTCCCCATCACAGCAGCATCAAGGTTGAACTGTCAGGCGACTAAGCGATTCTGCCGGCTCGCTAAGCTGTCCTCACCGTTCGTGATTACGATTCACGACGCTGGGCGAGATGGCGCAGCGTCAGTAATACGGCAGCGGCGACGGCAACGGCACCTGCTGCTAACAGCACATTACTGAGACTGCTGGTCTGCAAAAGACTACCCAACTGACTGCCCGCGACAGTCACGGCGGCAAGTCCCGGCAAAATACCGATAAATGAGCCAATCATGTAAGCGCGAAAACGTAGATGGCAGGCGCCGGCGATCATGTTGGTAAACGTGAAGGGCGCCAAGGGCAGCAGATTGAAGACGATCATGGTACGAATGCCACGGTTGGCCAAGGCATCGGCCAGTTTGTTGATGCGCTGCCCGCCGTAACGTACCAGCGTGTCGCGGCCAAGTTTTCGGCCCAGCCAGTAAGTGCTCATCGAGGCGAGCATGGTGCCCGTCAAGCCATAGGCCAGACCCAGCCAGGGACCAAAAATCAGACCCGTGGTACCGACCAGGATCGTCAACGGAAACACCACAATCGATGCCACGACATAAATGACCATCAATACCATCGGCGCCCAGACGGTATTGCGCAAATACATTGTCTCGGCCAGTACGTTTTGTAATGTTTCGGGCGTCAGATTGTCACCCATCGCCAACCATTGCCAAACCCCTCCCAGCACGGCCATCACAACAACGATCAGAACCAACAGCCAAAGCCGTCTTGGCATGGCGAGTCTCCGCAGATAAAGGAAATGGAGTCTAGTCAGTGGTTGAATGCGCTTCAACTACATACTGCTACGGGTGCGCTGCACTGATTGTCCCTCGGTGATTCATGATTACCCCCAAGCGTCACCCGTTCTCTTTCCGAAATCTCTTACAGGCATGGGTTCGCGGCCCATAGGACAATCCGCTAACGACACGCCGATAGTTAAACCGTCTTTCAGAAAGCATACGCTACTGGCCGTGACGGCATGTCCTTGTTTGCTTTTCTTTGTATTGCCGGCGTAGCGAAGCGTTGAGCAACGTTATCTTCTTCATCGCTACGTGATGTTCTGTGTGATTGCTCGTGGCATGTCCTCTCGATTGATCCGTGCGCCAGTCTGTTCGATGCGCTGCGGGCGGTCACTACCGTTGCAGGGGTGTCTGGTAACCAGCGAAGCTGTTTCGGTCCGAGGTTGCCTCACGCGACGGTGGCTGAAAGCGATCATCTAACCTGGCGTCAGCGAGAATTTCGCCCTGAAGCGTGCAGCACTTAGGCATGGCCAGAAGCCTCGACAGGCCGCATACCATGCTTCGACCCGTTCAGAGTTGTGCACAGGATGACGATTGAAAACGTGTTCGACAAACGGCTAACCTGACCTCTAAGCCCAAGTCTAACTAATGGGCGTGTAATCCATACGGTTATGACCTCAGGAGCCTTTCATGCGTCGTTTGCCACCGCTGGCTTGGATGCAGGCTTTCGAAGCCGCCGCTCGCCACCTCAGCTTTACCGCCGCGGGGGATGAGCTAGGGGTAACGCAATCGGCGATCAGCCAGCGCATTCGCCTGCTTGAGGGGCGGCTGGGGCAGGCATTATTCATCCGTCATCCGCGTAGCCTTGAACTTTCCGATGCTGGTCGCGCCTGGCTGCCCAGCATCCAGAATGCCTTTGCGCGTCTGGAAGAAGGCACCTCCGAGGTGTTTGGCCCCGAACTCGGTGCACCGGTGACAATTCGCGCTACGCCTGGCGTACAGCAGTACTGGCTGGCGCCAAGGCTGTGTCAATTTCATCATGCTCATCCTGAGATAGATCTGAGGATCGTCACCGCCGTCTGGTCACAGCAGTTCGGGCTCGAGGATGCCGATGTCGAGATTCGCTATGGGCGTGGTGAATGGAGCGATGTCGTGGTGCACTCGCTCGGAGAGGAAATAATGACGCCGGTCTGCGCCCCTGAAGTGGCCAAGACGCTACATGCGCCCGCTGATCTCGTGGGTCATACGTTGTTGCACGCCGCCGGCTTCGCGCTCGGCTGGCCGGCATGGCTTGACGTTGCTGGTGTAAAAGGGCTGGAAGAGCAGTGCCAGCGTTTGATCTGCGATACTCAGGTCATGACGCTGCGCCTGGCAGCGTATGGCTGCGGCGTCGCGCTAGTTCATCGTCGTCTGGTGGGCGAGCGCGACGAGTTGGTTGCGCCGTTTACGCGGACTCTGCCAACGCAAGAGGGCTTCTGGCTGGTGCGGCCGGCAAGGCGTGAGCTGCGCGACGTGGCCGCGACGGTATGGGACTGGCTGGCCGGATCGGACTTGGCCGCAACGGAATCTACCTGACGAGAATCATGCCATGCAACACAGCGACTGCTGCGCTTCAGATAGATGACAGGCGAGATTTTCGAGCGTAACTGGCAAATCGCACGAGAGTGACCCAGACTTTTCAATCACCAGCCATGATGCTGCTTTTGCCACACCCTGTCACAGGAGAAAAGCATGCCCAACCGTCGAGATTTTCTGGCCGGCGCCGCTCTGGCTGCCGCCGCGACCGCTGCGCCACGCTTGATGGCTGCTGAAAAGCACCCAGAGGGTGACAACAATTGCGTTGCTTCAACACTGCCCAGTAATCCACCGCTGGCTTCCAAGCTTTTCCCCCCTGAGCACAGGTTTGGCGTGGGTGGGACTCAATTAGGCAACATGTTCAAGGTGACGCCGGACGAGCAGGCCGAGGCGATGCTTGAAGCCTCCTGGGCCAGCGGAGTACGTTATTTCGACACATCCCCATGGTACGGGCTTGGCCTGTCCGAGCGCCGATTGGGGCATTTTCTCGATGGCAAGCCACCGCAAGAGTATGTGCTCTCGACCAAGGTCGGGCGTCTGCTGATTCCTGATGCCTCGGTAGACAGCATCAATATCTGGCATGGTGATATCAACTTCAATTATCGCTACGACTACACGGCTGCCGGGGTACGTCGTTCGGTAGAAGATAGCCTGCAGCGTCTCGGTGTCCCCAAGATCGATCTGGTCTACATTCACGACCTGGCGCCGAGCAACGAGGACATGGGAGATGACTGGAAGAAGTATCTCGATACTGCACTCAAGGGCGCAATGCCCGAGCTGACGCGGATGCGTGAAGAGGGCATCATTGGTGGCTGGGGCATGGGCGTCAACGATATCGAGCCGAGCCTTGCCGCCATCGACAATGCCGACCCCGACGTGATTCTCCAGGCCACCCAATACACGCTGATCAAGCACGAGGATGCGCTCAATCGGCTATTCCCCAAGTGCCGTGACAATGATGTCTCACTGGTCATCGGCGCGCCGCTCGGTTCGGGCTTCCTCGCCGGCACCAATCACTGGATGTACAGCACTGATATTCCCGACGGCTACCGCGAGCAGCGCGAGCGCTTGAGCCGTATTGCCCGCGATCACGGTACCGACCTGCGTACCGCCGCGTTGCAGTTCACCGCTGCGCCGGACGTGGTTGCCGCGACCATTCCTGGTGCCCGCGACGCCGAGCAGGCGCGGCAGAACTACCAGTCAATGACAGCCAAGATTCCGGCCGAATTCTGGCAGACGCTGAAAAATGAAGGGCTGATCGCGCAGAATGCGCCCACGCCGAGTTAAAGGAGGCACACGGTAATTCTCGATTCTCCTTTCTGAGGCAGGAAAAGGGGCACGCCTGCCCCCATCGGACTGCCGGGATGCACCAGGCCCAGGCGTCCCGGCGGATCTGCTGGTTAGCGCCTGACAGGGTGTTTTGACACTCGCCGCATCCTTACACCTTGCTGAGGATCAGCGCGGCATTCACCCCGCCGAAACCGAACCCGAACCCGTTGCACAGCACGTGCCGGGAAAGGTGTTCGGTGCCACCCGCGAGACGAAGTCCAGGTCCTGCGTGTCGTCGTCGACGTTTTCCAGATTCAGGCTCGGGGGAGACGGTCGTGCATCAGCGCCAGGGGGAAGAAGATACTCTCCACGCTACCGGCGGCACCGAGCAGATGGCCAGTGGCCGACTTGGTCGCGGAAATCGGGATGCCGGGAAGGGCCTCGCCAAAGGCATTGCGCAGGGCGGCGATCTCGGCCCGGTCCCCCACCGGCGTAGAAGTGGCGTGGGCATTGATATGGCCGATAGCCTCGGGAGAAAGCCCCGCCATCTTCAGCGCTGCGCGGATGGCCACCGCGACCCCGGCGCCGTTTTCCCGGCCGGCGGTGATGTGGTAGGCATCGGCGCTGGTGCCATAGCCACTGAGGATGGCCATCGGTGTTGCCCCGCGCGCCTCGGCATGGGCCAGGCTCTCGATCACCAGCAACCCTGCGCCTTCGCCCATGACGAAGCCGTTACGTGCCCGGTCGAAGGGACGTGAAGCCTTAGCGGGATCGTCCTGCTCGGTAGAGAGCGCGGCAGGGGAGAGCCCAGTTCGATCATGCTGGAAGGCGTCAGAGACATGAGATAAGCCTCCTTAATGGAGCGTTGAGATTTGATTGTGTCCGGCGCGAGAGGATGGCCTCCATTCTAGGCGCAATACGAGTGTCGTTTTCAAGATAGTCGCGGCGAATCAATGCCGTGGAGCATTATTTATCAGTGATGAAATGGGATTTTTCTTTCTGGATCAGGGGATTATTTAGGGCATATAAGGTTCTGCCGATGATGCTAGAGGTATACGAGTAACCAAGGACTATCGCAGGCGATTGATAGAACGATCAGTGCTTGCAGGGTAGGGGCGGTAGCGTTTCCCCTCGCATAGTGGCCTCCTCCCGATCCATCAGCTTTGGTTTTCCGCTGGCGCTATAAACTAGTCCATTATGCAAGCGTTAAAAATAGTAGAGAGCAACAATGAGCCGTGATTCAGACTTTGTTTTTGTGTTTCACCCAGAAAGGCGGGAAAAATTTCGGACAGGAGAGCTGAGCGAAGAGTGGGTCAAAAGATATCCGGATTTATTTGACTCTGATGATGTCAGGATTCTCACGACCGAGCATCAGCGAAAATACCACTTCTTTGAGTGGCTAAGTTCGGTGCTGCTCTACGAATCCACGGGTTATGTTAGCTTGATGGAAAAATATTGCGCCAAAAGCCATCCAAGAAAGCTTCGTTTATTTTCCGAGCTGGTTCCCGAGCCGGTTTTTGATTATTTGATGAGTGCGCCGTCAGGTCATCCGGATTTGTTTTCTTTTTGTCCCCAGACAGGGGAGTGGTTCTTTTGTGAGGTGAAAGGCCTCGCCGATACTTTGAAAGAAAACCAAATCGTTATGCATGAACAGCTAGAAAAAATGACCGGCCGGAGAGTCAGAATTATTCAGCTTGATGAGGTGGCGCCGTAGGACTCAGTCGGGGACTTCTTTCTAACCAGCGAATCAAGCCGAACCATTTACTCGCTGCCATTCTTAAATAGGCGGCTTATTGCGAGAATTATATTTTACTTTCTTAGCGTTCGGCAAAGAGAGAGCGTACCGCCAATTGACGCGCAAAGGCCAAAAACGGCGAGGTTGCGGTCTCTATTTCACATGGGGGCGGGAAGTAAATAGATTGGTGCGCTCTTGGCAAAAAAAGGAGAATTTATGTCAGGAATCAACCAGTATCTCAAAGAAAAGCTATTGGAAGTTGGCGGGGCATACGGGTAGCCACCGAGGCCGGCGACGGAGCTGTCGATCACGCCGATGCCTTCCTTCAGTACGCAGGAAACATGACCGCGCGCACCGCCCCCGCGCTCACAGCCGTGCCAGCGGGTCTTGGCGGAAGTAGCGCCCGAGCAGGGCATAGAGCTCGGGATAGGCGGCGGCGAGCTCGTCTGGTGCGCTGAAGAAATATTCACACGTCACCGCGAAGCATTCACCGGGGTGAGTGGCGGCGTAACCATCGATCGGCGTCGGCTCGCCGCGTTCAAGGTGTGCCTGTAGATCGTCCCACACGGCGGTATAAATGCGGTGCCACTCCTTGGCCGACATGTCACGCGGTAGCGGCGGGAAGCCATCAACATCCATCGAGTTGCCCATGTCGAGCTTGTGGCTGAACTCATGGATGATGACATTGAACCCCGCCCAGTTACCGCTGTGCTCGATATCGGTCAGCGACAGCACCACCGGTCCTTGATAGGACGTCTCACCCACCCGCTCGTCGTCGAACTCATGAACCACACCGGTCTCATCCATCTCCTCGACCCGACGCCGGAAGGCGTCCGGCACGATGACGATTTCATGGACATTGGTGAAGGCTGAAACGGCATCATCCTCGCGCCATTCAAGCGTCATCAGGCTGACTTGGGCCGCGATCCCCAGCCGTTCACGCCAGCCCCAATCGAGCCCGGGCGGCAGTGTCAGCCGCAGCCGATGCAGCAAGCGCCAGGCCCGCTCGCCAAGTCGCCTCTGCTGGGCATCGTCAAGACCGGCGAGTATTGGCAGACGCGAGATTGCCTCGCGCCATGCCTGCTCGGGGAAGGGATGGCGGCCCACGTCGTGCCGCCGTTTTAAGTCCTTAAGCCAGCCCATGCCGTCTCATGCTCTCTGAGCCTCAGCAGCCGGCTTTCAGCGACCAGTCGCGCCAGCGCAGATCGAAAAGATCCTTGCGGCGGTCTTTCAGGTTGGTCACTGACCCTTCGCTTCTGACCACGCGCAGACGGCGCAGGTCGAGATCGGAGAACATCAGCATCTCGGTGTTGGGCGTGGTTTCCGACATTACCGCGTCGTGTGGGAAGGCGAAATCCGACGGCGAGAATACCGATGACTGGGCGTACTGCACATCGAGGTTCTCGATCGATGGTACGTTACCCACGCTGCCGCAGACCACGACATAACATTCGTTCTCGATCGCCCGCGCCTGGGCACAGTGGCGCACGCGCAGATAACTGTTCTTGGTATCGGTCCAGAATGGCACGAACAGAATGTCCATGTCCTGCTCGGCCAGCAGGCGCGGCAGCTCGGGGAATTCAACGTCGTAGCAGATCAGGATGCCGATCCGTCCGGCATCGGTCTCAAATACCTGCAGCGCATCGCCACCCTCGACCACCCAGTCACGACGCTCCTGCGGCGTGATGTGCAGCTTGGCCTGACGATCGATCTCGCCGTCGCGATGGCAGAGATAGGAGACGTTGTAGAGCTTGCCGTCCTCGCCTTCTTCGACCATCGATCCGGCAATGATGTTGATATTATAGGACACCGCCATGCGCGAGATTTCAGTCTTGAAACGCTCGGTGAAACCGGCCAGGAAATGGATTGCCTTGACCTGGTCGGACTGGTCAGTCAAGCCCATCAACGGTGTATTGAACAGCTCCGGGAAGACAGCGAAATCGCTCTGGTAATCGGCGATCGCATCGACATAGAACTCGACCTGCTGCAGCACCTGCTCGACCGAGGCAAATTCACGCATCTGCCACTGCACCGCGCCGACACGCACTTCGGTCTTGCGTGACTGCAGGACACGCTCAGCCGGCTCGAACAGAATGTTGTTCCACTCAAGCAATGTCGCATAGCCCATTGAGCGCTCATCTTCAGGCAAATACTTGCGCAGCAGACGCTTGACCAGGAAATCATTGGCGAGCTGAAACGACAGAATCGGGTCGTAGATCTCCTTGCGTGAGACCTTGTCGATATACTGCGTCGCCGTCAATTCATCGGCATGCTCGTAATAGTTGGGCACCCGGCCGCCGGCGAGAATCGCGCGCAGGTTCATCGAGCGGCACAGTTCCTTGCGCGCTTCATACAGGCGTCGACCGAGGCGGTAGCCGCGATAGCTTGGGTCGATCAGTACATCAAGACCGTAGAGCGCATCGCCATCAGGATTATTAAGGATGACTTCGCGCTTGCCGATCAGATCGTCGTACTTATGCGGGTTGGAAAACACGTTGTAATCAACCAGCGCTGTCAGGGCGACGCCGACGATTTTGCCGTCATCCTTGATCGCAATCTGACCATCGGGAAAGTCGGTAATCAGTTTGTCGATCGTATGTTTGGGCCAGCAACCACCGATATCGTCATAGACAGCATCCATGAGTACCTTGAGCTCGTCATAATCGCTGGATTCGAGGTTGCAAAGATGCAAATGTAATTCTTCGATGGACATATAAAGAGAGTCCTTATCAGTAATGGGCTCAGTCTGATACGCAGACCAATGGCTGCCTGAGAGGGGTGCTGCCGAACATCACTTACGGCGCAACGGTACTGATGGAGTGGCCGCTAAACTTGTTCTAGTCATTGCTGCTAATTAAGAAATTACGCAATTTTCTAGGCTGAACCATCATCAACGATGCCTTGATCTACAGGAAAGCCTAAAGATGCAGTGAGTTAGTGCTTAATAAGCGTGCAATGGATTATACGAAAGGATAGGGACAACTGAGACTACGGGGCGGTAAAAAGGTTCACTGCGACGAATCGGGACATTATACCTGCTACATTACAAGAATGGTAATTAGGCTGCGAACGTAGCTGGCAACGCTTTGTTCAAGGAGAACTGCATGGCGGTACGAACGCTTTACGATCTATGTGGAAAGGATGACAGGCTGCGCTTCTCGCCTTATTGCTGGCGGGCCAAGCTAGCACTCAAGCACAAGGGGCTGCCGTTCGATACCATCCCGTGGCATTTTACCGAAAAGGAGGCCTTGGCGTTTTCGGGACAGGGGCCTGAGCCGGAGCGCAAGGTGCCGGTATTGACCGATGAAGATGGTACTACTGTCACTGATAGCTTTGAGATCATGCGCTATCTCGATCGCTCTTATCCTGACAAGCCGCTGCTTGGCAATGAAATGGCCCAGGAACGGGCTCGTTTTATCAAGTACTGGTCGGAGGCCCAATTGGCGCCGGCAATCATGAAGATCGCGATTCTCGATATCTTCGCGCTCCTTGCCCCTGAAGATCGTGACTATTTTCGTGAAACACGTGAGAAGCGCTTCGGTACCACGCTTGAATCGTTCAAGAACCCCGAGCAGGGTCGGCAGATGCTTGCCTCTGCGCTGGCACCATTGCGCGCACGCTTGAGTGAGGCGCCTTATATCGACGGTGACGCGCCGGGCGGAGCGGATTATCTCGCCTTCGGTTTCTTCATGATGCCTTACACCGTGCTCAGTGAAGATTTGTTCGAAGCGAATGACGTTGTCGGCCAGTGGCAGGCGCGTCTGCTCGACGCCTTCGGTGGCTATGCTCGGGAGGCGACGCGGGTCGGCGACATCAGCAAGTGAGCGCATCAAGCCCACCTTTACGGTGGGCTTTTTGATTTCACCGGAAGTCACGACGTGTACGGCGTGATGCCGGCGGCGATGTTTAGTGCATGAGGCAGCGAGGCTGGCAGCATCGCGCCGTGCTCAAGTCCCGCCAGAGTGCAGGTATTCACCGTGAGGCCGGGGTGTGCAGCAAGTGACGCCGCCAAGGCGTCGAAGGCGTTGAGGTTGTTCGTGCCGGTGGGTGATTTGCTGCGCTTGCCCTCGTGTGAGCCACGCATAAGCCAGAGTCGTGCGTCTAGATCGCCAGCGTGAGCAGTGAGGTTGTTGGCGGCCGTCAGCATTGCATCACGCGTCCAGCCCAGCGATGGGCTGACGGCGACATAGTCGGTAAACAATTCAGGGCGGGTGAACAGAGTATGTAGTACGAATAGGCCGCCGAACGAGTGGCCCCAAAGCGTTTGTCGTTGTGAATCAAGCGACGCTCGGGAGGCAACGGCCGGCATGATCGTGGTTTCGATCAAGGCGAGGAAATCGTCGGCACCGCCGCCTTTATGGCGCAAAAATGGCGGTACGTCTTCGGTGCGGGCGGCATTGCGTTCAGGTAGATAGTCATGAGCGCGAGCCTCGACGTCAAAGCGCAACTCGGTATCGTAGCCGAGCGCGACGATCAGCGGCGACTCGTGCCGCGAAAGGTTCTCGAGCAGCGGCTCGTCGAGCTCGCCCATCGCCGCGTTGCCATCGAGCAGCCAGGCCACTGGATAGCCCCGCCCGGGTGCCGCACGACGCGGAATGCCTAGCCAGATACGGTAACGGCGCTGGCCGTCGGCGGAGTCGAAATAAAGTTGCTCGAAGCGGTAGTAAGCAGAGCCACGTTCGGCGATGGTCGGACCGAGCTTGCGCTTCAGGTCGGGACGAGCGACAGCCTGCCAGGGCAGTGCCGCCGCAAGAAGTCCGGCAAGCATCGCCTGTAACATTCGGCGGCGCTGCGAAGAATCGGGTCTTGCCCCGTGGGTAGATAGTCGTCGCAAGGGAACCTCTGCAACTCGTCATCAACGGCTCGGCCAGGCGCTGTGAACAGCGCCTGGCCGATGTGCAGTGGTGATTAGAAGGAAGCGGTCAGCGTGGTATAGAAGGAGCGACCGGGTTCGTTGTAGGTGGCGGCGCCGGCATCACTGGAGTTGCCTTCACGATAAAGACGCTTGTCGAAGATATTGCGTACGCCGAAGCTGCCACGCAGGTTGGCGTTGAATTGATAACCCGCATTCCAGCTGAAGATGCTGTACGGGGAGATGCTGTCGGTGGAAATGCCGTAGCGCGCCTCGCGGGCCATGGTGGCATGTGTGGCCGGCTCCTGCTTGCCGTACCAGGTCCAGTACAGCTGCGTGTCGATCCTCTCGTTGACCGTCCAGTCCAGCGTCGAGTTCAAGGTGTACTCGGGAATCACCGACAGCGGGTTGCCGGTGTCCTTGTTCTCGTTCTCGATCATGTAGGTGGCGTTGTTGATCCACAGCAGATCGCTGGTCAGCGGCATCTGGAAGGTGCCTTCGAAGCCCTGAATGACGGCGCGATTGGCGTTTTCCCACTGCAGGACCGCGCTGCCCGTCTCGGTGACGGCGAGCACCTCGGTGCCGGCGACGATCTTGTTGTGGTAGTCGTTGCGGAAGTAGGTCAGCCCCGCCACCCAGTCGCGGTTGCGGTACTGGATACCGATCTCCTTGTTGACGCTGGTTTCCGCGTCCAGGTCGTCGTTACCCAGCAGGTAGCAAGGACCATCGACGCCGACCGGACAGCCGTTGCCACTGGTGCGCAGCAGATAGTTGCCGTTGCTCTGGTAGAGGTTGGGCGCCTTGAAGGCACGCGCGATGCCGCCCTTCAGCGTGACGTGCTCGCTCAACTTCTGCGCTACGTTGAGGCTAGGACTCCACTGGTTGCCGAAGGTGGTATGGTGATCGAAGCGCAGTCCGGGGGTGATGGTAGTGCCTTTCCACGGCTCGATGTTGTCTTCGACGAAGACGCCTAGCAGCTCCGAGCTGGTACTGCTGTCGCGGCCGCCGCCGGTCAGACCGAACACGCTTTCGCCATCGGCGACTTCCTGGCTGGTCGAGCCCGGGTCATCAAGCGTGCTGCGATCCCACTCGGTGCCGAAGGTCAAGACCTGATCGATTGCCGTGTCAGCGTAGTAATCCGCTTCGGCGCTCAGTCGATAACCGTTCAGCTCGCTGGTCGTATAGTCGTCTGCGTCGCTGATCTGGCCTTCGATACGGCCGGTAAGGCCTTCGTCCAGACGCGTGTTACGGGTGTTTTCGTACTGGGCGGTCAAGCGCGTGTCGAGGTTCGACCAGTGGCCGTTGTGGCGGATGGAGAAGTTCTCGCGATACATGCGGTTGGTTTCGGCGCCATCCTCGGCCAGCGCCTGGGTGACGTCGGAGGCGTTGTTGGTCTGGGTGTCGCCGGCATAGATGTTGCCCTGGCGCGAGAAGCCCGCCCTGAATTCCAGTTCCTGTGCCTCGGTAAGCTGCCAGGCCAACAGACCGTTGATGTCCTTGTTGCGCACCCCCTCGTTGCCGGCCGTATCGCTGGCGGAATAATCGGCGTTGATGTCTGGTGAGTCGGCGTCGGTCTTGCTGACGTTGCCGTAAACGCGGAAGGTCAACACGTCACTCAGCGGGCCGCTGAGGCTGAAGTCGGCGCGTTTGGTGGCACCTTCGTCGTCATCTTCGGGGATATTGTTATAGATGCTCAGCGAGCCGTGCCAATCCTTGGTGGGTTGCTTGGTGATGATGTTGACCACCCCGCCCATGGCGCCGGAGCCGTAGCGGGCTGCCGCAGGGCCGCGCAGCACTTCGATGCGCTCGACCTGTTCTGCCGGCACCCAGTTGGTGTCGCCGCGGGTATCGCGCTCGCCGCCACGACCATAGCGTACGGACTGACGCGAGCTGACCGGCTCACCGTCGATCAGGATCAGCGTGTTCTCCGGCCCCATGCCGCGGATATCGATCTGGCGGTTGTTGCCGCGCTGGCCGCTGGCGCTGTTGCCGGTGAGATTGACGCCAGGCATGCGCCGGATGATATCGGAGAGATCGTTGACCGGCGGGCGTTTGGCGATATCTTCAGCGGTGATGGTTGAAACGCCGGGGGCCTGTTTCAGTGTGTTTTCGGCGGTGCCCAGGATGACCATGGCATCAAGTTCGACGTCTTTGTTGGCATCTGCCGAGTTTTCATCCTGCGTTGCGGTCTGTTCCGAATCTGCTTGCGTGGTAGCCGTTTGCGCCAGCGCAAACGAGGGTAACAGGACTGAGGAGGAGAGCGTCAGTGTGAGCGCAACGTGATGGCGATAGATAGAGTGCAGCATTCCCTTGTCCCTTAGCATTGTTTGGATTAGCCATGCCGCCTCAGTAAAGAGCGGTCTGTCGACAATCGCTGCAAATATTAATCGTTTTCATTTACAATTAAAACTGCTTACCATTAGCGGCAGTAAGTTTGAAAAAAGGTTTGGATGATAATAATTATTGTTACTATCTGTACGCAAGTTTTGGATTTTTATAAATAATCAGGCGGAGAAGAGCATGCGTATTGCGGGAACCGTAGCGTTGAAATCGGCCCTGATCACCGGCGCGTTGTGCGCCCTGCTGACAAGCAGTCTGGCTAATGCCCAGCAGGCGCCCCAGGTCGCCAAGAACGTAAGGCTCGGTGGTGGGCTGTACGAAGTGGTCTACAGTGCGGCAGATAAAGCGGTGTTCGTCACAGCCGCCGGCAGCCGAGGCAGCGGCGAAGGCGGTCACGTTATTAAGCTCGACCCCGAGACGCTCAAGGTGCTCAAAGACGTCACCATGCCGGAGCGGACCTTCGGCATTGCGTTGAATGATAAAACGCAGATGCTCTATACCACTAATACCATCGCGGGCTCGCTGTCGGTGCTCGATCTATCGTCAGGCAAGGTTATCAAGACGTTACCGCTGTCTGACGTCGCCAAGGCGCATGCTGCGGGTGAAAAGCCTGCTCAGCCGCACGCAGAAGGTGGTAAGCCTGACCAACCACGCCCCGAAGGTGGAAAGCCTACCCAGCCACGCCAAGTCGCGGTCGATGAGGCGAGCAACACCGTGTACGTTACCGGCGTGGCTAAGAAGGGGGTGATCTGGGTCGTCGATGGAAGCGACAATACCCTCAAGAACACCATCGAGAACGTCGGCGCGATGACCCTCGGTCTGGCGGTAGATGCGCCTCACCAGCGCCTCTATGCGGTGAACATGGGCGACAACGAGATCGCCGTGATCGACACCGCCAGCGACAAGGTGATCGAGCGCTTCGCGGCGGGCGGCAAGAAGCCGATGAATGTCGCCGTTGATGTCGATACGCAGCGTCTATTCGTTGCCAACATGGGCAGCAATGACGTCTCAGTGATCGATGCTCGCAGCGGAAAGCTGATTCGCACCGTTGCTACGGGAGAGGGTGCGCTCGGCGTCTCCTTTGACCCGGTAGGCAAGCGTATCTACGTTGCCAACCGCGGCGCCGGTACCGTGAGCGTCATCGATGCGACAAGCTATGAACTGCTCGCCGAACTCGAAACCGGTACTCATCCCAACACGGTGGCTATCGATCCCGCCACTCAGCGCGCCTATGTCACCAACAAGACGGCGCGGCCCAAGGAGGGCGAGAGCGCTCAGGACGACAACGGCGATACAGTGACGCTGATCACGCCCTGATTATCCGACATTACCCTACGAAAAAGCCCCGCCTTGGCAGGGCTTTTCGTTTTTGATCTCCGGCGCAGGCTAGGCGCTCTCGCGACGATGAGCGTAGGTCGCCGCGAAGCGCGACAGCAGCCACTCACCCGCCGTGGTCGGTGGGTAGCGGATGGGATTGTCGGCGTCAAAGCAGCCCGGCAGCGCCTTGATCTCGGTGTCGAAATCGGGCTCGGCGAAAAATGGCATTGAGTAGCGGTCGACGTTGCGCGGGCTGACCACTCGGTGTGGGGTGGAGCGGTAACGGTCATTGCTCCAGCGCGCCATCATGTCACCCAGATTGACGACGAAAGTGCCGGGAATCGGCGGTGCGTCGATCCACTCACCGCGCCTGTTCTGGACCTGCAGCCCGCCGGCACTGTCCTGATAGAGCAGGGTGATGCAGCCGTAGTCGGTGTGCGCACCGGCGCCCTGCTGTGCATCCGGTCGATCATGGTCCGGCGCATCGTTCACCGGCGGGTAGTGGATCATGCGAAATACGCTGATCGGCGCGCCGAAGCGTTGATCGAAGAAGTCGCGCTCGATCCCCAATGTGCTGGCGATGGCACGCAGCAGCGTGCGGGCCAGTGCGCTCATGTCGGCGTAGTGGGTCTCGAGCAGCGTCTGCCAGCCGGGCAGGGCGGGATGGTTATTGCTGCCGTGCAGTGGCTTGCCGGCGATGACATCGGGATGGTCGGCCGCCAGGTGGCGGCCCATGTCGAAGGTCTCCTTCAGGTCGCTGGGCCGGGTCGGGTCGAGCTGCTCGGTAGCCACCGCGCCATAGCCACGATGATGGCGGCTCTGGGTGATATCGATCTTGAGCTTCTCCTCCAGCGGCAGGGCGAAGAAGGTTCTGGCCGCCGCGAGCAGCGCGTCGAAGCGCTCGGCGGTGATGGGGTGGCCCTTGATATAGAAAAAGCCCCACTGCTGGCAGGCGTCGTCGATGCGGGCGGCGACCTCGTCCCGGCGTGCCAGGTCGTCAGCATAGAGCGGGGCGATATCGATGATGGGGAGTGAATTTAATGTCATGTCGGTGTCCTGACAGGGAAGAAGAACCAGCCGACAGCGCAGCAGGCGCTGCCGGCGGAAGATCACTTGGGCATGTCGGCCTTGAGGCCCTCGACGCACCAGTCCATCGAAGCGAGCTGCTGGTTGGTGATGGTCTCGCCGGCCTTGAGACGCTCAGTGCCGGATTGGTCCTTGATCGGGCCGGTGAAAGGATGGAACTCTCCGCTGCGGATGCTGGCGATGATCTTCTCGGCGCCCTGCTTGACGTCGGCGGGCACTACGTCGGATATCGGCAACTTGAGCATGTCGTCATGCAGCCCGCCCCAGAAATCCTCCGGCTTCCAGGTGCCATCCATGACCTGCTGCGCGGTGCGGATATAGAACGGTCCCCAGTCGTTGACGATCGACATCAGACACGAGTTGGGGCCGAAATGGCACATGTCGGAGGCGTAGCCGATCGAGTAGACGCCGCGCCGCTCGGCGGTCTGGATCGGCGCCGGGCTATCGGTATGCTGAAACAGCACGTCGACGCCCTGGTCGATCAGCGCATTGGCGGCGTCCGCTTCCTTACCTGGGTCGAACCAGCTGTTGACCCACATCACCTTGAGTTCGGCCTGCGGGTCGTACTTGTTGAGCGCCAGCTGAATGGCGTTGATGTCGCGGATCACCTCAGGGATCGGGAAGGAGGCGATGTAACCGATCTTGTGGCTCTTGGTCATCTTGGCAGCGAGGTAGCCGCCGACGTAGCGGCCTTCATAGGTGCGCGCCAGGTAGGTGCCGACGTTCTTGGCCTGCTTGTAGCCAGTGGCGTGTTCGAAGGTCACCTTGGGGAACTGCTGGGCGACCTTGATCGTCGGGTTCATGTAGCCGAACGAGGTGGTAAAGATCAGTTGATTGCCGCTCGTCGCCAGGTTACGGATCACCCGCTCAGCGCTGGCGCCTTCATCGACATTCTCGACATAGGTGGTCTTCACCTTGTCGCCGAAGTGCTCAACCAGCTCCTGGCGGCCCTGTTCGTGCTGATAGGTCCAGCCGTGATCGCCGACCGGGCCGAGATAGACAAAACCGATCTTCAGAGGCTCCTGGGCGCTGGCGCTCAGCGCGGCGCTCATGCCCAGCGCGGCGGTCAGTCCGCACAGCAATTTTTTAAACGATTGTTTTTTTAGTAAGGGGTACGACATGGCAAGGAATCCTTACGAAATTTGAATTGTGGTTGTAGTGCTGCGCGGAAAGAACGACCGGACGCTGCGCTGACGTGCCGGAAGGTTGTTACGTTTCGTTAATGCAAAAAGCTGACCAATTGGACAGTGGCGGTGTGACGACTGGCGAGCAAGGCGCGTCGCCCGGTGCTGACTCATCCTGGTGCGGCGCATAGTCAGCCCGCTACCAGTTGGTGCGCAGCGCGTCTGTGAGCGGTAATCAGCCCGACCAGATCGAGATCGACAATCTGCCCGTCGACCACGCGCCACTCTCCGCCGACCATGACGCGATCGGCACGGTCGGCGGCGCACAGCAGCAGCGCGGCGAGAGGGTCGTGGCTACCGGAGAAGCGCAGCTCGTCGAGCTTGAACAGCGCCAGGTCGGCCTGCTTGCCCGGGGCGAGCTGACCGATATCATCACGGCCGAGCAGGCGTGCCGAGCCGCGTGTCGCCCAGCCCAGCGCTCGCTGCGGGGTGACGCGCTCGGCGCCGTAGCGTAGACGCTGCAGGTACATGGCCTGGCGCGCTTCGATCATCATGTTCGAAGTGTCGCCCGAGGCCGAACCGTCGACGCCGAGGCCGACCGTCACGCCGGCTGCCTCCAGCTCCAGCGTCGGGCAAATCCCCGAGGCGAGGCGCATGTTAGAGCAGGGGCAGTGACAGACGCCGACACCGGCCTTGCCCAGACGGTGAATCTCGTCATCGTTGAAGTGGATGCCGTGGGCCAGCCAGGTGCGCGGGCCGAGCCAGCCGACGCTATCGAGATAGTCGACGGTGCGCATGCCGAAGCACTTGAGGCAGAACGCCTCCTCGTCGAGGGTTTCGGCCAGATGGGTATGCAGGCGCACGTCGTGATGCTCGGCCAGTGCAGCGCTCTCGCGCATGATCTCCGGCGTGACCGAAAACGGTGAGCAGGGCGCCAGCGCGATCTGCACCCGGGCGCCGTCGCCGCGCTGATGATAGCGGCGGATCAGGCGCTCGCTGTCGTCGAGAATCGTCTGCGCCTTTTGCACGGTATGCTGCGGTGGCAGCCCGCCGTCGGCTTCGCCCAGGCTCATCGAGCCGCGACTCAGCATGGCGCGCATGCCCAGCTCATCAACTGCGTCGACCTGGATATCGATCGCCTCGTCCATGCCATCGGGAAACAGATAATGATGGTCGGCCGCCGTGGTGCAGCCGGACAGCAACAGCTCGGCCAGCGCCACCCGGCTGGCCAGTGCCAGCGCCTCGGGCGTAAGCCGCGCCCATACCGGATAGAGCGTCTTGAGCCATGGAAATAGCGGCTGGTTGACTACCGGCGCCCAGGCGCGAGTCAGGGTCTGATAGAAATGGTGGTGGGTATTGATTAGCCCCGGCAGCACGACGTGGTCACGGGCGTCAAATATCACATCGCAGGGTGCGGTGGGCTGCTGGCCCGGCGCCAGACACTCAACGATGCGGTTGCCCTCGATCACCAGCCCACCGCGGGCGTCAAGGTCGTTAGCGGTGAAGATCGCCTGCGGCGCGCGCAGCCACAGGCGGGAAGAGGTAGAAGGTGCAGTAGACATGGGTGAATGCTTCTTATGGATGAATTCTTCTTATGAATGAACGTTAAGGCGCTTAGTGTCCCGGCTGCCACGGCTGGCCCAGCGATACTGGTGCATACAGTCGAGTGCGCACCGCGTCGCGCGACAGCAGCACCAACACGACGATGGTCGCCACATAGGGCAGCATCGCCAGCAGGTTGGAGGGAATCGATACGCCTAACCCCTGCAGCACCAGATGAAGAATGCTGGCCAGCCCGAACAGGTAGGCGCCGAGCAGCACGCGAAACACGCGCCAACTGGCGAATACCACCAGCGCCAGCGCAATCCAGCCGCGTCCAGCGGTCATGTTCTCCGCCCACATCGGCGTATAGGCCAGAGACAGATAGGCGCCAGCCAGCCCCGCCATGGCGCCGCCGAACAGCACCGCGAGCAGACGAACGCGACGCACCGGCAGGCCCATCGCGCTGGCGGCGGCGGGATTCTCGCCCACTGCCTGGAGCACCAGCCCGGTGCGGGTCTTGAGCAGCACCCAGCCGACCACGGCGAACAGCGCAAATGACAGATAGACCAGCAGATCCTGGGCGAACAGCATTCTGCCGAGCAGCGGAATCTGGCTGAGCAGCGGGATCGCCAGCGTCCCGAAGCCCACCAGCGGTTTGCCGACCCAGGCGGTGCCGATGAACGACGACAGACCGACGCCGAAGATGGTCAGTGCCAGGCCGCAGGCGATCTGGTTGGCGTTGAGATAAACGGCGACCAGCGCGAACAGCAGCGCCAGCACCATGCCAGCAACAATGGCCAGTGCCACGCCGAGCCACAGGCTGCCGGTGGCGAAGGCGACGATGAAGCCGATCACTGCGCCAAACAGCATCATTCCTTCCTGGCCGAGGTTGAGCACGCCACTCTTCTCGCACACCAGCTCGCCGAGCGCGACCAGCAAGAGCGGCGTGCCGGTGCGCACCATGGCGAACAGGATATTGCTTATGAGATCGAGATCCATGCTCAGGCTCCTTTGGCCACGGGGGTTGCGACGAACTGGCGCTGCCACGGCAGCTTCACGCGCAGGCGGTAGAGAATCAGCACGTCGCAGGCGAGCAGGAAGAACAGCAGCATGCCCTGAAACAGCCCGGTCAGTGCCAGCGGCAGATTGAGCGTCATCTGCGCCATCTCGCCGCCCAGATAGAGCAGCGCCATCAGCAGGCTGGCGAACAGGATACCAACGGGATTGAGACGGCCGAGAAAGGCGACGGTGATCGCGGCGTAGCCGTAGCCGGGCGAGACCTGCGGGATCAGTTGACCGATTGGACCGCTGACCTCGCACACCCCGGCCAGTCCAGCCAGCGCACCGCTCACCATCAGCGCCAGCCATACCAGACGCTTCTCGCGGAAGCCGACGAAGCGCGCCGCACGGCGATCGAGACCGAGCACCTTGACCTGAAAGCCGAAGAAGCTGCGCTGCACCAGCACCCAGATCGCCACCAGCGCCAGCAGGGCGAAGAACACGCCGACGTGCAGCCGTGTCCCCTCGAACAAAATCGGCAGGCGGCTGGCGTCGCCGAACATCGCCGACTGAGGGAAACCGTAGCCGGCGGGGTCCTTGAGCGGTCCGTAGATGAAGTACTGCAGTAGGTTGAGGGCGATGTAGTTGAGCATGATGGTGGTGAGGATTTCATTGGCATTGAAGCGCGTGCGTAGCCAGGCGGCGAGTCCCGCCCAAGCGGTACCGGCCGCCACGCCAGCGGCAAACACCAGTACCAGCGCCCAGCGGCTTTCGACGTCAATGAGCTGGATCGCCACTGCGCTGCCGGCCAGCGCGCCGACCAGCAGCTGACCCTCGGCGCCGATGTTCCAGATGCGCGCCCGGAAGGCCAACGCCAGGCCGAGGGCGCAGAGCAGGATCGGCAGCGCCTTGATGGCGAGTTCGGTCACGCCGTACATATCACTGATCGGCATGATCAACAGGGTGTAGAGCGTCTCGAGCGGCGGATTGCCCAACGCCGCGAACAACAGCGCGCCGCTGATCAGCGTCAATGCTCCGGCCAGCAGTGGCGACAGCAGCAGCATGGCGCGCGACTGCTGACCGCGAGGTTCGAGGGAAAGAAGCATGTTCAGGCTCCGTCATTCAGTATGTTGTGGACGTTGGTGCTGCGTCGGCAGCGTTCGCTGCGGTGTCGAACTGACCGGTCATCCAGCGGCCAACTTCGCTGGTCTGGGTCTTCGCGGTGGCCTTGAGGGGCGACAATCGCCCGCCGCACAGCGCGCCGATGCGATCGCTGATCTGGAATAGCTCGTCAAGATCCTCCGAGATCACCAGGATTGCCGCGCCGGCGTCGCGCAGCTCGATCAGGGCACGATGGATCGCCGCCGCCGCGCCGACATCAACGCCCCAGGTCGGGTGAGCAGCGATCAGGAGTTTGGGGTTCTGCAGGATCTCGCGGCCAAGAATGAACTTCTGCAGATTGCCGCCGGACAGGCTGCGCGCCGAGGTATGCATATCCGGCGTCTTGACCTCGAAACGCTCGATAATGCGTCGGGCGAAGGCGCTGACCTTGCCGCGCTGAATCATGCCGTGACGCACCAGACCCTGCTGGAAGCCGCTCAACAGCGCATTGTCGGCCAGGCTCAGCGAGGGTACGGCGGCATGGCCGAGGCGTTCGGCCGGCACCATTGCCAGCCCAAGCCTGCGGCGCGCGTCAGGCGGCAGATTGGCGACCGCCTGCCCGCCAAGCGTGATGATCCTGGCCGCCTGAAGAGGCAGACACTCTTCGCCGCTCAGCAGCGCCATCAGTTCGTCCTGACCGTTACCGGCCACGCCAGCGATGCCGACGATCTCGCCGGCGCGAACCGTGAGATCAATGTCGTGCAGTGACGTGGCAAACGGGTCAGGATTGCGCCACGACAACTGGGAGAGATCGAGAAAAACCTTGTCGCCGCTGCGCTTGGGATAGCGTGCCTCCAGCCCCTCGGCGTCGCCGACCATCAGCTGCGCCAGCGCCAGATCGCTCTGTTCGCGCGGGTCGCAGTGGCCCGTGACGCGGCCGGCGCGTAGTACCGTGGCGCTGTGGCACAGCGCGCGCACCTCGCCGAGCTTGTGGCTGATGAACAGGATGCTGACCCCCTCGGCGGCGAGTTTTCTGAGCGTGACGAACAGCTCGTCGACCTCCGGCGGGGTCAGCACCGAGGTGGGCTCATCGAGGATCAGCAGCTTGATGTCCTGCATCAGGCAGCGCACGATCTCTACGCGCTGGCGCTCGCCCACCGATAGGGCGTGCACCCGTCGTTCGGGGTCGAGCGCCATGCCGTAGCGTTTGGAAACTTCGCGAATCCTGGGCACCAGCTGGCGCGGATCGCCGGCGGCGGGACCCAGCGCCAGGGCGACGTTCTCGGCCACGGTTAGCGTCTCGAACAGCGAAAAGTGCTGAAAGACCATGCCAATGCCGAGTTCGCGCGCCTGAGACGGATCGCGAACGGTGACCGGCTGGCCCTCCCAGCGCAGCTCGCCGGCGTCGGCCGCGGCGGCGCCGAAGATGATCTTCATCAGCGTGCTCTTGCCAGCGCCGTTCTCGCCGAGCAGGGCACGGATTTCGCCGCGCGCAACGCTCAGGTCGATGCGGTCGTTGGCCAGGCAGCCCGGATAGCGCTTGGTGATGCCTCGTAGCTCAAGGCGGGGCGGAGGGGATGAAATATCAGGCATAGGCGGCTCGAAACGTGGTCGATTGGTCAGTGAGCCGGACAATGCAAAAAGTTGGCCAATCGGTCAGAAAGGTACGCCAGAGAACGGCGAAGCCGTAGTAACGGCTGAATTGTGCACAATTCAAAGTACGTTTTGTGCACCAGATAAGCGCAGGAAAGCCGGCCTGGCGAATCTTCTTGGCGATGGGGGCTAGTGATATACAGTTAGAGTGAATGAGATAACCGCCGACGTGCCTGGTCATACCGTGCGGACGTAGCCCATAACAACGACAAATGAGGATATTGGATATGGAATTTCACGACGCCACTGCCGGCGATACGTTGTTGCACCGTCATTTAACGTTATTGATGCCGAAGAGGCTGCTTGCCTGCCCAGCCTGTTCGAAGTATGCCCCCGGCGGGCAGGGCCAGCACATCACCAAGGAGCGTGTGACATGGACCCGATGATGCGTGAAGTGCATGACTGGCTGGCCGAGCAGTACGAGGCGATGGTCGACGGGCTCAAGACGCTGGTCGAGATCGACTCCAACAGCTACGACAAGGCCGGCACCGACGCGGTGGCCGATACCATCTTTGCCTGGCTGGCGGCCGATGGCATCGAAGTGATACGCCACGCCAGGCCTGATGCGGGCGATATCCTCGAAGTGCGCCTCGGCGTGGGTGAGGAGGCACATGCTCTGCTGATAGGGCATCGTGATACCGTCTTCCCGACAGGTACGGTGGCGACGCGAGGCTACAGCCAGCAGGCCGATCTTGCCTTCGGCCCCGGCGTGGCCGACATGAAGGCGGGACTGGTAATGAACTGCTTCGTGTTGCGTGCCTTGAAGCGGCTGCCCAGGCTGCCGTTCCCGGTCAGGGCACTGTTCACCGCCGACGAGGAAATTGGCTCACCCGATGGGCGTGCTTTCATTGAACAGGCCGCGACGGGGGCGCGGGCAGTGTTCAATGCCGAACCCGGGCGGATCAGCGGCAATGTCGTCACTGCGCGCAAGGGTGGGGCGAGCTTCACTATTGCGGTTGAAGGCAAGGCAGCGCACTCCGGCGTCAGCCATGCTGACGGGGCGAGCGCGATCGAGGCGCTGGCGCGCAAGATCATCAAGGTCCACGCC
This sequence comes from Phytohalomonas tamaricis, assembly GCF_003012345.1. Lineage (GTDB taxonomy): Bacteria > Pseudomonadota > Gammaproteobacteria > Pseudomonadales > Halomonadaceae > Phytohalomonas > Phytohalomonas tamaricis. The sequence continues at coordinate 884,298 of NZ_PVRV01000020.1, read as the reverse complement.
CTGACCGACTACGAAAACGGCATCACTACCAATATCGGCGTAATTGAGGGCGGCGTATCGCGCAATACCGTGGCGCCGTGGGCCAAGGCGCAGCTCGACGTGCGTTTCGTGACCAACGAACAGCGTGATGTGCTGTTTGCCGCGCTCAAGACGCTAATCAGTGAGCAGGAACTGCCCGGTACTACAGCGACGCTGACCCAGAGCTCGAGTTTTTTGCCGCTCGAAGCGCAGATGAGCGAGGCGCTGTTCGCGCGCTATCAGCGCCAGGCGGAGCTGCTCGGGTTCGCAGTCGAGGGCGAGTTCACTGGCGGTTGCTCCGATGCCGGCTTCACCGCCAGCCTCGGTGTACCCACGCTGTGTGGTATCGGGCCGGTAGGCGCAAAGATGCATACCGACCAAGAGTTTTGCCGCCTCGATACCCTCGTGCCACGCGCCCAGGCAGTGGCGGCGACGCTTCTCGATCTCGGCGCCGCAGAGCAGGGCCATTATTAAACGATAAGCGCGCTGCGTTCAGTGTGGGGCACGGGCGATAAAGGCTTGCTTCTCAAAGCGATCAAAACCGGCACGCTGATAGAAACGCAGCGTTGCTTCGTCACGCCGGCTAGTGGTCAGCACTACCTTGTAGGCGCCGTGTGCCCAGGCGTGGTCGAGGGCGGCATGCAGTAGGCGGGTCGCGAGGCCTTGACCGCGATGGTCGCGGTGGGTGACGACGTTCTCGATCACGCCGTAAGGGCGGCAGCCGCGTGTCAGGTTGGGGATCAGTACGATATGGCAGCAGGCGAGCAGGGCCGTACCCGCATACGCGCCGAGATGGCGGATATGCGGGCTGGCCTGGATTGTTCTCCATGTCGTAGCGCTGATCCCATTCTCGGGCGGCGGGGAGTCGTCCGGGTTGAGATGGACATAGAGCGCCAGCAGCTGGTCGAGGTCGCCTGCGGCGATCGTCCGAATGGCGATCGGTTCACTCATTTGTCACCTCACTCATCGCTGATCAGGCGCTTGCCGAGCACCGCGGTGGCGTTAATGTCGTAACCGAGGTGACGATAGAAATCGATTACGGTGGTATTCTCCGTGCGTACCATCAGCATGAGCTTGGGGCAGCCCACCTCGCTCAGCCGTCGTTCCGCTTCCGCCATCAAACGCTTGCCGTAGCCGCGCCGCTGACAGTCGGGCGCGACGGCGAGATAGTAGACCCAGCCGCGATGACCGTCGAAGCCGATCATCGCACTGGCGATAAGGCGATCTTCTACGGTGCCGACCAGAAACAGCTCGGGTTGCTCACTTAGCTTGCGTGCGATGTCCCGCTGCGGGTCGTTCCACGGCCGAGTCAGGCCACAGCGTTGCCACAGCGCGATGACATCGGTTTCGTCGGCGCGGTCGAATGTTCGAATTCTTATAGTCATGTGGCATCCCGTGAGACGTGTTATGTTGCGCCGCCTTGCGGGCGTACGCTGCGGTGAAGCCGTCCGAGCGTTTGGCCGCGTATCGCTTAGGTGTGAATCGCCGTTTATAGTGCAGAGGCTGGATACGTTTTTACCTTAAGTTATCTTTAAGGCATAGTGGGTCTTTTCAATCGACCAAGGATGGATTCATGTCTGGGTTTGTTTCTCGTTTGTTGATCGGTACCGCTACTGTTGCCACGCTGGTACTCTCTCCGCTGACCTTTGCCGCTGACAAGATTCAGGTCTACGCCGCTGCCTCGCTGACTGACGTGATGAACACGCTTGCTGCTGACTACGAAAAGCAGCACGAGGTTGATATCGTGCCGGTTTATGCCTCGTCGTCGACCGTAGCGCGTCAGGTTGCCAACGGTGCCCCCGCCGATATCTTCTTCTCGGCCAACGAGAAATGGATGGACTGGCTCGCTGCGCAGGGCATCACCTTGACCGCGCGCGCCGATCTGCTGCAGAACCGCCTGGCGCTGATCGCGCCGCAGAACACCGACATCGCATCGTTCACGCCCGATGCCGAGCATCCGCTCGTCGACGAGCTCGCCGATGACAGCCGACTTGCAGTGGGTGACCCCGATCATGTGCCGGCAGGCATCTACGCCAAGCAGGCGCTCAAGAGCCTCGGCGAGTGGAACACACTCGAGCCGCGCCTGGCGCGCAGCGATAACGTCCGCGCTGCGCTGGCGCTGGTTGAGCGCGGCGAGACGCCACTCGGCATTGTCTACGCCACCGACGCCAAGGCCAGTGACAAGGTCAAGCAGCTGGGCCTGTTTCCGGTCGAAAGCCATAAGCCGATCACTTATCCCGTTGCGCTGGTCAACGACACCCCCTCCCAGGCGGCGCAGGCGTTCCTGACCTGGCTCAAGAGTGATGAGGCAGCAAAGGTCTTTCGTCAGTACGGCTTTGATACCGATATGACCAGCCTTGATGATGGTGATGAGGTCAGTCCCGTCAACGGTGGTTGATCGTTGCCGTTATCGCTATGGCCATGACGCCTATGCTTAAGGCGTGCTACCTCGAAATGCTCGCTTACCTTTCGTAAACTTTGCTACTTCAGTCAGTATTGCTGCAACGTAAGGATCAGGACGCTTGCTAACCGACCTTGAATGGGAGGCGCTGACACTAAGTCTGCGCATTTCGAGTGTGGCTGTGGCGGCCATTCTCATCCCTGGCATTTGTATCGCCTGGGTACTGGCACGTCACGAATTCCGTGGCAAGGCGATGCTGGATGGCCTGATTCATCTGCCACTGGTGCTGCCGCCGGTGGTAGTGGGTTATCTGTTGCTGGTGGGACTAGGCCGCCGCAGTCCTCTCGGCAGCTGGCTAAAGGACACCTTTGATATCAGTCTGCCCTTTACCTGGCAAGGTGCAGCGTTGGCGGGCGGTGTGATGGCGTTTCCCTTGCTGGTACGGGCAGTGCGGCTATCACTTGAAGCGGTTGATCCACGCTTGGAAGCCGCTGCCCATACGCTGGGCGCGGGGCATCTGCGTGTTTTCCTGACCATTACGCTGCCGCTTGCGGTACCCGGTATCCTGACCGGTGGCGTGCTCGCCTTCGCGCGTTCGCTGTCGGAGTTCGGTGCAACGATCACCTTTGCGGCCAACATCCCCGATGAGACACGAACCCTGCCACTGGCGCTCTATACCTTGATCCAGATGCCGGGGCGTGAGGACGCGGCAGCGCGGCTGTGTGTAGTCTCGATTGTGGTGGCGATGATTTCACTGATGGCTTCCGAATGGCTTGCACGGCGCACACGAAAGCGTCTGGGCGGCCGTGATGCTTGAACTGAACGTCACCAAACAGCTGGGAGACTTTACGCTTGATGCCAATCTTAAGGCCCCGGCACAGGGGGTTACTGCGCTATTTGGTCAATCAGGCAGTGGCAAGACCAGCCTGCTGCGTATGCTTGCTGGTCTTGACCGGCCTGAGCATGGCCTGATTTGTATTGATGATACGGTATTCGTCGACACCGAGCGGCGCCTTTTCATTCCGCCACACAAGCGCAGGCTTGGAGTGGTCTTTCAGGAGGCGCTGCTTTTCCCGCACTACAGCGTGCGCGGCAATCTTGAGTATGGCATGGCCGTCGGCGCTAAGGCGGAGTTCGACATGCTGGTTGAGCTGCTCGGTATTGAACATCTACTTGGTCGCATGCCGGGAGTGCTGTCAGGCGGTGAGGCAAGGCGCGTGGCGATCGGCCGGGCGCTGCTGACCAAGCCGCGCATGTTGCTGATGGATGAGCCGTTGACCGGACTTGACGGTGCGCGTAAGCAAGAGCTGCTCAGCTATATCATGCGGCTTACTCATGAAGTCGATATTCCGGTTCTGTTTGTCAGCCACGATACGCAGGAGGTAATGGCCATTGCCGATCGGCTCGCGTTGGTAGAAAAAGGCCGGGTTGTGGCCAGCGGTGAGCTTGGAGCAATGCTGACCCAGTCCGAGCTGAGCGCACAGCTTGGCGGTTTCGCGGCCACTTCGCTGCTTAAGGCACGATGGACGGCACACGATGACATGACGGGGCTGTCGTGGTTTGAGCTGGACGATGGGCAGCGCCTGGCGCTGTCTCGTGTCGAATGCGTAGCTGATGACATACTGCATATACAGGTCAACGTACATGACGTGGCACTGGCGCTTTCAAGGCCCACAGGCACCAGTTTCATCAACATGCTCGACGCGGAAATAGAGGCTTTGACGGAAGGCCAGCAGGGCGGGGTTGAACTTACGCTGCGTCTTGGCGACCAATGCTTGCGTGCTCAGGTGACGCCTTACGTGGCCGATGCTCTCGGGCTGCGTGAAGGGTTGCCGGTCATTGCACTGATCCGCAGCGCTAGTCTGGCGCGACAGCGCAGGAGCAGGGCATCATAGCGGGGCGTTTCTTCTCGTCATCACACCACGGAGATGCCCTGCATGGCGATTATTTTGCCTGTGACCCAGCCCGATGACCATTTGCTTGATGAGCTGATCGAACTGCTGATCGATAGTGTGCATGGCGGTGCCTCGATGGGCTTTATGGCGCCGTTGTCCGAATTTGAAGCCAACACTTACTGGCAGGGCGTGTTCAAGCTGATGGGGCCGCAGCATCGCCTCTGGATCGCGCGTGAAGGCGAGCGCGTGCTGGGTGCCGTTCAGCTTGCACTGTGCCTGAAAGCCAACGGCACGCATCGCGCCGAAGTCATGAAACTGTGCGTGCACTCTGAGGCGCGCGGCCGAGGGTTTGCTTCAGAGTTAATGGCGACGCTTGAAGCCTTTGCGCGGATGGAAGGACGTACGCTACTGACCCTTGATACACGTGCCAGCTCACCGGCAGAACAGATTTACGGGCACCTCGGCTGGCTCAAAAGCGGTGAAATCCCCGGTTACGCCTTCGATCCCGATGGTGCCGGGCCACATGCGACAGCGATCTATTACAAGCGACTTGGTTGAGAATCGATATGACGCGCATTGCATTGATTGCTGATATCCACAGCAATGTATTCGCCCTTGAGGCGGTGCTCACCGATATCGATCGGCGTGGGGTTGACCATATCATCAACCTTGGCGATGTGCTCTATGGGCCGGTCGCGCCGCGAGAAACGCTTGATGTGCTGCGCCAGCGCGACGATATCATCACGATCAGCGGCAATCAGGACCGCCAGATTGCCTCGGCGAGTGATGAATTAAATGCTAATGCCACGCTGCGTTTTATTCATGATGAGATCGGGCGCACTGGCGTTGATTGGTTGACGCGCTTGCCTTGCGAGGCGCGCCTTGGCGAGCTTTATGCCTGTCACGGCTCGCCTGGCAGCGATACCTGCTATCTGCTTGAAGATGTCTCGCTCGGTTGGCCGCGCCTGCGTGATGAGGCGGCTATTATCTCTTCGCTGGCGGGCGAATCATCTGCGGTAATTGGCTGCGCGCATACCCATATTCCCCGCCTGGTGCAGCTTTCGAGCGGCCAATGCGTGGTCAATCCGGGTAGCGTCGGCATGCCGGCCTATCAGGATGACCAGCCCGTGCCCCATGTGATGGAAAACCATGCGCCACATGCGGCCTATGCGCTGCTTGAAGGCAGGGCATCCTCCTGGCAGGTGGAATTTTTTCGCATCCTCTACGACCATGAAGAAGCTGCCCGCGCCGCATCGACGCACGGCCGGGCCGATTGGGCGTATCTGTTGGTCAATGGCCGTATGCCGCCTGCCGATTAAATTTTCATAGCCTGATTGACGAAACCTTCCGGCTGGAAGAGGATGCGCGCTTCGCACTTTCGCGATGATTTTTGTGACAGTTTAAACGTGTCAGGAGTCACTATGTTCGGAATGCCGTACCAAGGAATTTCTACCTTCCTGAAATCGCCGGTAAGTGCACCGAGGCCGATTGGCTTCCTCGGCATTCCCTACGATTGCTCAGTGACGTTTCGCCCCGGTGCCCGATTGGCGCCGAACGCCATTCGCCAGATCAGCATGATGCTGACCGACGGGCGTCATCCCGAGTTCGAGACCGACCCCTGCGCCTCGGTAACCGACCTGGGCGATATCGCGATTACTCAGGTCGGGCAGCATGATGCGCTCAGGCAGATTGAGGAAGGTGTGCTTGCGGCACACAATGACGATCCCCAGCGGCACCTCATGTTTGCCGGCGGTGATCATCTGACCACGCTGGGCGTGCTGCGGGCGCTGCGCAAGATTCATGGCGAGCGGCTGGCCATCGTGCATTTCGATGCCCACTGTGACACGTGGAGTTATCATTTTGGCGATGATATCGGTCACGGCACGCTGCTGCGCAATGCCATTGATGAGGAGTTGATCGATCCGCGTAAGGTCATGAGCCTGGGGCTGCGCTCGCCGGTTGAGCCCGAGACGCGTGACTGGCTGCCAGCTCAGGGCGGCTTCTGGATGAATTCACGTCAGTTGATGAAAACCAGCGGCGAGGCGCTTCAGGCTCTGGTTAAAGAGCGTATTGGAGATACACCCACCTATATTACCTTCGATATCGATCTGCTCGATCCAGCCCATGCGCCGGGCACAGGGACTCCAGAAATCGGTGGCATCACGACCTTGCATGCGCTGGAGTTGCTTGAAGCGCTGCGTGGTTTCAATCTGATCGGTATGGATGTCGTTGAGGTCTCGCCACCCCACGATGTCAGCAATATCACGGCGTTGGCTGCTGCCACTCTGCTGTGGACTTACGCGGCGATGATACCGGCGTCGGATTTCACCCGCCCTTGAGTGTTCCGGCCGGTCGGCCGATGATAGAGCGCAATGAATGACGCCAGCCGCGGCTGGCGTCATCTGTTTGACGTTTACTTTATTTCTCTCTGTTCTCATGGCGCTGCACGCATGGTCGTTCGTGACAATCCCGGTTTTTTGAAGCTGTTTCTCGTAATGCGCGGCTCGACGCTGCCCAAGATTCTGCCGCAGGTACTGGTGATCATGGCGATTGGCATGCTGGTCGCCGAGTTGCACCGCTATTTTCCTCGTCTCTTTCCAGCCTATTCGACCGCGCCCTTCACCTTGTTGGGCATCTCGCTGTCGCTGTTTCTCGGCTTTCGTAATAACGCTTGCTACGACCGCTGGTGGGAGGCGCGCCGCCACTGGGGACAGCTGCTGATCGACAGCCGTTCGCTGATGCGCCAGGCTAATGCCTTTCTTGATCTGGACACGCCACGCGGACGCGAGCTTCAACGTCGCTTCGGTTATCTCGTCATTGCCTTCGCCCACGCCATGCGCCATCGACTGCGCGGTACTGATGCCTGGCCCGAGATAGCCGGGCGTCTAGACGAGGCAGACCGACGCCTGCTTGAAGGATATTCCAATCTGCCGACGGGTATTCTTCAACTGATCGGCCAGACGCTGGGGGTGTGTCTCAAGGAAGGGCGGCTATCGGATATTCTGATCCGCGACATGGACCAGACTGTCAGCTCGATGTCGCGGTCGCTGGGTGCCTGCGAACGGATTCACAGCACGCCCGTGCCGTTTGCCTACATGCTGCTTTTGCACCGCACCGCCTATCTCTATTGTTTCTTGTTGCCGTGGGGACTCGTGGGCACGCTCGGGCTGGCAACACCGGTTGTCTGCGGCATTATTGCCTACACGTTCTTCGGCCTGGATCGGCTTTCTGAGGAGCTAGGTGCACCGTTCGGGTTGGAAGCCAACGCCTTGCCACTGGATGCTATCTCGCGCACTATCGAAATCAATGTGCTGGAAGCGCTCGGTGAGCCTGTGCCGCCGCCGCTGGAACCCCAAGACCATATTCTGCTGTGAGCAGGGCAGGCGGAGCGTACCAACCGTTCGGTAATGATTCAGGCTGGCGTTGCCAGTTCGGCTAGGGAGTGAGCATAGCCAATCGTGTTGCGTCCGATGCGTTTAGCATCATAAAGCGCCTGGTCAGCCTGCTTGATCAACTCGTCGGCGCCCAAGGTGCGATTATGCGAGGGCCAGGAGATGGCAACGCCGACGCTGATGGTGACATAGCAATGCGTCGGCGAACATTCATGAGGGATGCACTGCGCCTCGATGGCCGTCCTTACGCCGCTGGCAATTTCGATTGCTCGTTCGGGATCGACATCCGGCAAGACGATGACGAATTCCTCACCTCCGATGCGCGCAATCAGATCGGATTCACGTTGAAACAGATCACTTAGCGTTTCGGCCAGCGCTTTCAGGCAACGATCGCCTTCAGGGTGACCATAGCAGTCGTTGTAGGCCTTGAAATGATCGACATCGATCATGATCAAGGCGACCGGGTACTCCAGACGATGCGTGAGTGACAGTATCTGAGGCAGCCGTTCATCCAACAGGCGCCGGTTGCCCAGCCCCGTCAGGGCATCCTTGTAAGTCAGCGCCTTGAGGCTTGCAGCGCGGTCATCATGATAATTGATCAGATATTGGAACTCGCGGGCCATGGTGCCAAGTTCATCGTGACGTGCCAACAGATCTGTCGGCGTCTCGATGTCATCCTTTTGCTGATGCAACTGCTGGGCATAAGCGGTCAGCTTGGTTATGGGATTCAATACCAGGCGTTGAAAGGTGGCTAGCGAGACGGCCAGTGTCAGACCCAGCAACCCCACGATGGCAAACAGGGCAATATAGTAAGTGGCGATACCGTCATGCAGACGATCACGTGGCAGCTTTATTTCGGTCAGTAATTGATGCCCAAAAGGGGGCGCAGGCTGAAGCCGCGTGGCACGCAAATGGCTGGTATCCATGCGTTTGACTTCAATCTGATCGGCGTCTTTACGCACGGGTACTTGACTATCGCTTAGCGTAACGTCGAATCCTGTCTTTTGGCGCAGCGCTGTCATCCAATGCTCATTGATGGCTTTTACCATGGTCAGCCTACCGGCTACCGGGCCGCTACCATCGCCATGCAGGATTGGCCATTGACTGATCATGGCAAGTGTTGGTGAGGTGATCAGCTGGCTGCGCCGCATTAGCATAAGGTCACGACGTGGCATGGCGGATTGCAGGGTTTTGACCAGAGCAAAACTCCAGGCGCATTTACCGGCTGGTATGTGACATGAGGTGAAACTACCGGTGACAGGATCGAAGCCGGCGACCCAGCTCACCATGTCGGTTTTGTCGGTGAACACCACAAGTGACAGCCCCAGCTCCTGAAACAGCTCAGGGGTGATAAACCTCTGCGGGAAATCTTGCTTGATGCCCTGCATGAAGGCGAAGGCATCATCCCAGGTAGCCCAGCTTTTGGTCGTCAGCGCCAGGCTATAAAGCTCATCATCAATGATGTTTTGGACGTGATTGAGGCTGATGCGGGCGTTATGGTCTTCTTCAAGCGTCAGAGTAGGGAGCATAATGTATTGAAACAGATACACCAGTGCCGCGAGCACAATGGCAAATGTTGTAGCCATTGTGGCGATGAAGCGGCGACGAAGCGAGGTGGGAAAGTTCATTCACGAGGCACCTGGTAGTATCCAACGCTTATTGTTCCGACGAGCAGATCAGCGGTTTTATTTTACATAAGATATGCTATCGGCGGTGGAGGCCGGTGTTTGAGGACGTGAAATTCCTTTTTTATACTTTTTATTGGTAGTTCTATTCTTCAAAAACGCCCACGCTGTTGCGTCCTTCGTTTTTGGCCTTGTAAAGCGCCCGGTCGCTGGCATCGATCAAGGCAGCTGCACTCAACGGACGCTGAGAAGTCGAGACGGCGACACCGGCACTGACCGTTACACAGTCGCTGGTCGGTGAGTGGTGATGGGTGATACTGAGCCTTTCTATGCTTAAGCGCAGCTCATTGGCATGTTGAATGGCATCTGCCTGACCTACGCCCGGCAGGACGATAATGAATTCTTCACCGCCAAGGCGTATGACCAGGTTTGACTTGACACCGAACAGCTTAAACAGCGCCTTGGCGAGTTGCTTGAGACAGCGATCCCCTAACGGGTGCCCATAGTGGTCATTGAATGCCTTGAAGTGGTCGACATCGACCATGATCATCGCGACGGGGCGATTGGCCTCATGGTTGATCTGCAAGACTTCGGGTAGACGCTCATCAAGCAGCCGACGGTTGCCCAGCCCAGTCAGCGCATCAAGATAGGAGAGCGCGAACAGGTTGGCGGAGCGATCATGCAGATGTTCGATCAGGTACTGAAACTGCTGGGCCATGATCCCCAGTTCGTCCGAGCGTTCCAGCAAGGCTTGGGCGGGGCGTTGATACGTATCGCCTTCACGCTGCTGCTGCGCATAGGCCGCCAGCTTCGTGACCGGCTTGAGTACCATTCGACGCAGCAGTATAAGTACGACAAGGACAACGACCAGCAGCAGACCGGCACTCCATAGCATCGCGAAGTGATAGATACGTACGCCGCTGCGAAAACGTTCGCGCGGCAGCTCGGCCTGAAGACGCAGGTGATAACCGTTGGGGAGCGCATTCAACCACATCTCGGCGCGCAGCCGATCATTGTCGAGCCGCTGCAGGTCGATATCATCATCGCCATGTCCGGCGCCGGATTCGGAGATCAGCGCCATATCGATTCCAGTTTCATCGGATAGATGGTTCAGCCACTCGCTGTCCATCGCTCGCATCATTACCAGCGTTCCAACAGGGGGGCCGGTGCCGTCTGTTTTGACAATGGCGCGTTGGGCCACGAGATAGAGATGGGGTAGCACCATCAGCGTATCCCGCTCAACAGGCCCGGCTTGGTTGGGCAGGTCGGAGACTAACGCTTCAAATATCGGAACGCTCCAGCTGCAATCGCCTTTGGCTTCGGCACAGGATGTGTAGACCTGCGTGTCCGGATCGGTACCTGCCACCCACACGGTATGCTGATTCATGTCGATATAAGCGATCAGCATCAGCTTCATGTCGTCGAGGATAAGCCGGCTCAGGTTTTCCTCGACATACGTAGGGTTGTTTCCCTCTACGAAATGGTAGCTTTCATCCCACGCGGCCCAGTCGCGGGTAAGCATGCCCACGTGTTCGGCTTCACGTGAAATAGCCTGCTTGACCCGCATCAAGGACGCCTTGGCGTCATTATTTTCTTCACTGAGCAAGCTAGGAACGATGATCCGCTCCGAAATGAAGGCCAGCGCTGCCAATGCCATCAGCAATACCAGGCTCAGAGCCACGATAAAGCGGTATTGCAGCGAAACAGTCGTTTTGGGCATGGAGTGTGTGGGCCTTTATTGGCTACCTGCAAAAAGCGATAGTGGGCAAGTGGAAACCATATGCCCTGATAGTGCCGGTCAGTAAGTGCTGTATAGAGTGTATGTTTTATCGGCGGACGCCGAGGGGGCTGAAGCCACAGAAGATCGCAATGTAACATAAAGTAACTATTCGGGTGCCGCCGCTAGTAACGGCCTAGGTCGTGGCTGCGATTGATTTTTCGTATCGAATAAATAGGGGTTAGCGCGCCTGCGCCAGCCAGTTGCATAGATCATTGGCTGATGCGTCCGATGCAGTCATCATTGGTACATGCCCGGTGCGGGGATAAACGATAAGCTCACTGCCTTTAATCGCATCAGCGAAAAGATAAGCATGCTCAGGCGGCACGAGGGGATCGACGTCGCCGGTCATGATCAGCGTCGGCAACGCAAGTACTGACAGACGTTCAACGCTGGCCAGATGGCGCTGGCGCCAAAACGCGGCAATGGCCAGCAGGATGTCACGATGTCCTGACGCGCAGGCCAGTGTTTCGTAACGCTCGACAATGCCGGCCGGAATCTCGTGCGGAGTAAATGTATCCCGCATCGCATCATTTACCAGACCATGCAGGTTCATTTTACGCAGCAATGTTCTACCTACCGAGCTGCCGGCAACGTTCAGGATCGTCTGAGTCTTCTGCGATTCGGCGCGGTTGTCCGCCCAGCCTGTTGCGGCGATTAGCACCAAGGCGTCGAGATATTCGGGATAACGCAATGCAAAGGTCCAGGCTACATTGCCGCCCATCGAATTGCCTATCAGCGTGAAAGGTGCCAGTTCAAGCCGTTCGACTACCTCCATGATAAGTTCGGCATAACGCTCAATACTGACGGGCCAGTCCCCGGGCGCTTCGGTCAGGCCGTGACCAGGAAGATCAAGCGTGATGATGCGAAACTCGCTGCCCAAGCGTTCATGCCAGGGATCCCAGGCGTGCAGATCCATCAGCAGGCCGTGAATCATGACCAATATGGGGCGATTATCGTCGGGCCCGAGAGTATTGTCGGTATAATGCAGTTTAATCCCGTTTGATAAAGAGATATTGCGAGAACGTGCGCTGCGATAGCGTTGCTGCAAGATGGGATAATCGATATCCGGCTTGGCCAAAGGCATAGCGCTACCTAGGATCGAGGTCAACATGCGCAGCAACGACTTTGTATTTTCACCGGGGCGACGTACAGGCAGGCGCATGCAATTCTTCCTCCATGATAGGCGCATAGTGCAGCAATCCAGCCGCTACTCACATTTACCTATGATAATGCGAGGCGTTTGAACAATAGTAGTCAATGGGCGCCGTGACAGTGAACCAGGCCGCTGACAGCAGAACGTTACGCTACTGCCATACACTCAAGGCGTGCTGAGCAACGCCAGAGGCAAACATGAAGCTACTTATCGTGCTATTAGGGCTTTTGGGGCTGAGCCAGGAATGCTGGGCAAAAAGCTCGGTCTGGGAAGTCTCGAAAGACGGCCATTCACTGTTGATTGGCGGCACCATGCACCTGCTGCGTCCCAGTGACATGCCACTGCCGGCGGAATATGACGCTGCACTGGCACAATCCTCCCAAGTCGTATTCGAAACGGATATGGCAACGCTTGAGAATCCGGCCTTCGCGCAGACGCTGGCTGACAGCATGCGCTATCCCCAAGGTGACGATCTGCAAACTTATCTTTCACCCCAGACCATGAGCGACGTACGTGAATTTGCCGCACGCCATCATTTTACTATCGAGCCTTTCATGGCGTTTGAGCCCGGTTATCTGGCACTGATCCTGACACTGCAAGGTTATCAGGCCCAGGGGTTTACCATCGCCACCGATCAGCGTCTCTATGCCCGTGCCAAGGCTGCACACAAGCCGGTCAAGGCGCTTGAGAGTATCAATACCCAGTTGAACGCGCTGGCGGCCATGAACGAGGTCGAACCTGATCAGCTGATCCGGCAAACACTTGTCGATATCGATACGCTGGCCAACGATGCAGATGCGCTGGTGTCGGCGCTGCGTGGGGGTGATCTCGATACGCTAAGCCGTTTCAGCCTGGCGATGCGTGATGATTATCCCGAGGTCTATAGCGCATTGCTGGTAGCGCGTAACGAGCGCTGGGTGCCGGAAATTGAAAAGCTGATCAATGACGGCACACCCACCTTCGTGCTGGTCGGGGCGCTGCATCTCGCCGGGCCTGACAGCGTGCTCGAAAAGCTTAAGCAAAGAGGCTACACGGTACGTTATTTCAGCGCATCGTGATCAGCACGATGCATAGGACGAGGCGATACAGGGCAGGGGCGGGAAGGCGCATGACAGCCGTATTGTCACAAAATAAATAGAACATCACTTCGACAACCGTAAGGGAGAGCATGGATGACGAATCACAACCGATATGCCGGGTGGCTGAGCGCAGCACTTTTGAGCGTGGGATTGATGAGCACTTCAGTAGCCAGCGCCGCAACCGGTGACGCTGGCAAGCAATTAAGTGAGCAGTACGGCATTCCCTATCATGCCGTCATTGCCCACCGCGGCGATTCTTTCGATGCCCCTGAATCGACAGCACCGGCTTACCTGCTCGCCCGCGATCTCGGCGCTGATTACCTCGAGCTGGATCTGCAGCGCACCAAGGATGGCCAGCTTATCGCTGTGCATGACGATACCTTGAAGCGCACCACCAATATTGCCGAGGTGTTTCCTGAGCGCGCTGACGATCCGGTCAGCACGTTCACGCTTGCTGAAATAAAACAGCTCGATGCCGGCTCATGGTTCAACGCACAGTACCCTGAGCGCGCACGCGACAGCTACCAGGGGCTCAAAATATTAACTCTCGATGAAGTGCGCCAGATTGCCGAAGGCGGTGACAACAAGCCGGGGCTTTATATCGAAACCAAGGTGCCTTCGCAGTTCCCGGGTATCGAGAAGGAGTTGAAGAATTACCTAAAACAGCATGGCTGGATTGGCGGCGAGCGCGAAGCGCCCAAAAGTTTTGACCCTATTCATCATGTCGGCGTGGCGTTTACGCCAGGGCGCGTGATCCTGCAAACTTTCGAAAAAGAGAGTCTGGAAAAACTCCAGCAGCAGATGCCTGAGGTGCCAAAGATTCTGCTTCTATGGCTAGATGACGGCTACATCGCGTCAAAAGGTACGGCTGAGCGTATCGAAGGGGAATCCGATGCCGATTTTTATGCCCGCCAGCAGGTCGCATCGAAGGAGGAATTCGAGCGCTGGCTCGATTTTGCCAAAGCGCACGGGGCTATTGGTACTGGCCCGTCGGCCGAGCTTCATGACCATGGCGCACAAAGTTATGCCGACCTTGCCCAGCCGTGGATGAACAAGATGACTCATGACAAGGGCCTGCTGATCCACCTCTATACGGTCGATGCCGCCGAAGATTTTGCCAAATACGATGCGCGTGGGGTGGACGGATTCTTCACCAACCATACGCCGGCACTGCTTGAGTTTTATCATCGTCCGCCCGCGCAGGGCGTCGACGAGATACTGAAGAAATACGACTTTTAGGCTGGCGCCGCGACTGAACAACGCAAGACGCCACCCTGCATTGGCTGGGTGGCGTTCTTGTATTCAAAGGGCCTGCGCTCAAGTGCCTTGTGTCTAAGGGTTGGGCCTAGCGCAGAATTCGGGCGCGGAACTTGCGGCCCTTGATCTTGCCATTTTGAATCTGGGCCAGTGCGCGCTTGGCACTTTTGTTGGCCACCGCCACGTAGGCAGCAAAATCGAATACATCGATCTTGCCAATCTCATCTGGACTCAATGCCTCGTCACGGGTTAACGCGCCAACAATATCGCCGGGGCGCAGCTTGTGCTTGCGGCCGCCGTCAATATCGAGCGTTACCATGGGCGCATGGCGCGGCGTGCCGGAGGCGTTGGGCGCCGCACGCGGGCCTTCGGCAATAGCGCCGTGTTGATACTCCTCGATAGCGGTCAAGCGCTTCGCCTCGCGTGGGGTATAAAGTGACAGCGCGAGTCCGGCATTGCCGGCGCGACCGGTACGGCCAATGCGGTGGGTATGCACTTCCGGGTCGGGGGTGACATCGACGTTGATCACGGCATCAAGCCCGGCAATATCAAGCCCGCGCGCGGCGACATCGGTGGCGATCAGCACCAGGCAGCTCTTGTTGGCAAAACGCACCAGCACTTGGTCACGCTCACGCTGCTCCAGGTCACCATGCAGCGCTTGGGCGCTGAAACCTTCCTTACGCAGATAATCGGCCAGCGCATCACAGTCGCGCTTGGTGTTGCAAAATACCACGGTCGATTCGGGCTGGTAGTGATGCAGCAATCCCGCAACCGCGGCGGGTTTGCCTGCGGGCTCACTGATCTCGAACTTCCACTGCGTGATGGTGCTTTCCGCGTTGGGCGCCTCGACCGTGATGCGCTGCGGGTCGCGTTGAATATGCTGGCTCAACGCTTCGATGCCTTCCGGGAAGGTGGCCGAAAACAAAAGTGTCTGACGGTCGCGCGGCGTCGCGTCAACAATCGCTTCGAGCTGGTCGGCAAAGCCCATTTCCAGCATGCGATCGGCTTCATCAAGCACTAACAGACGCAGTTGATCGAGGGCGAGTGATCCCTTGCGCAGGTGATCGCCAATTCTTCCCGGCGTGCCGACAATGATATGCGCACCGTGCTCCAGCGAACCGAGCTGCGGGCCGATTGAGACGCCACCGCATAGGCTCAGTATCTTGACGTTATGGGTGGCGCGGGCAAGCTGGCGCAGCGATTTGGCAACCTGGTCGGCTAATTCACGCGTCGGGCATAGCACCAGTGATTGAACGGCAAAGCGCTCGACTTCAAGCCGCTCCAGCAGACCAATACCAAACGCGGCCGTCTTGCCGCTGCCGGTTTTCGCCTGGGCGATCAGATCGGCACCGGCGAGCAACGGCGGCAGGCTGGCGGCCTGAATCGGGGTCGGTTCAGCGTAACCAAGAGACGCCAGGTTGGCGTGCATCGCGGCGCTCAGGGGCAGTTGATCGAAGGAGGTCATGGTCATGGGCATCATTTCTTGAAAAACGGGAAGCAGCGAACGGGGCAGGGAAGACTTAAGTCGCATAAAAAGCGTTGACGCTATGGTAACAGTGAACCCCGCAGCGCGTCCCAATGGTTTATATCTCCATCAGTAAAGCATCTCTGCCTGAAGAACACTCAACAACGCGTTATGCTATGAGAATGACAAGCCACTACAGGGCAAGAACGACACGTAATGAAGACACCTAAACGCCTCGAACCGCTGGTCGACGATGGCCTTATCGATGAAGTACTGCGGCCGTTGATGAGCGGCAAGGAAGCAGCCGTCTATGTCGTGCTCGCCTCCGGCGAGACGCGCTGTGCCAAGGTTTACAAGGAAGCCAACAAGCGCAGTTTCCACAAGCTGGCTGAATATCAGGAAGGGCGCAAGGTACGCAGCTCGCGCAAGTCGCGTGCCATGGAGAAGGGCTCGCGCTATGGCCGCCGCGAGCAGGAGGAGGCATGGCAGAATGCTGAAGTCGATGCACTCTACCGTCTTGCCGATGCCGGTGTGCGGGTGCCCAAGCCGCACTACTTCATCGATGGCGTACTGTTGATGGAACTGGTCGTCGACGATGAGGGTAATGCCGCGCCGCGTCTCAACGATGTCGAGCTCGACCCCGAACAGGCCCGTGCTTATCACCGCGTCATGATCGGCGAGGTCGTCAAGATGCTTTGCGCCGGGCTGATTCACGGTGACCTGTCCGAGTACAACGTACTGCTGACTGGTACGGGGCCGGTAATCATTGATCTGCCGCAGGCCGTCGATGCTGCTGCTAACAATAATGCCGAGAAGATGCTCAAGCGCGATGTCAACAACATGGCCGCCTACTTCGGACGTTTCGCGCCGGAGCTGCTGCGCACCGACTATGGTGCGGAAATCTGGTCATTATTCGAGCATGGTAAATTGCATCCTGACATTACCTTGACCGGCTCTTTCAAGCGTCGCGATCAGGACGCCGATTTGAGCAGCATCCTGCGCGAGATCGACGCCGCGCGTGATGACTTTCAGGGCAACCGACAGCAGGGTGGCGATAAGGACGGCGACGCAGACGATGATGAATCAGGCTGGGACGAATATCGCTGACTCATCGTTCCGCCAAGCCGAATGCGCCATACGGTGAAAATTAGTCTGTTTTAACGCTCGGGGATGGGCGGGTCGATGCGCGTACAGTGCGCATCGGCCAGAACATCACTAGATTGCCGGCAAGTGCCATGATAGCGCCGATGATACTGATAGGCTGCCAGACAAAGCCTTCCAGCCAGGTTGAAGCGCTCAATGCGACGATGGGAAACAGCACAGCAGTAAATCCTGCTTTAGCCGGTCCCAGACGATGCACCAGCGTCAAATAGCTGGCGAAGCCGAGAATCGAGCCGACAATTACTAAAAACGCCATTGCGCCCCAATAATCGATGCGGGTCGGCAGGGTAAACGCAGCGCCTGACAGCCATGCACCGAATGCCAGTCCGACCGCACCCATCGACATTGCCCAGGCATTGCCGCCAAACAGGGGCACGCCGGCGTTGCGGTTGCGTTGACCGACCAAATTGCCCAGTGAAAAGCACCAGGTGCCCAGCACGGCAAAACCGATCCCGGCCCAACTGGCTGAGGCGCCATGCAGCTGTGGCCAGAACATGCATGCCACGCCGCTGACGCCGAGCAGTGCGGCAGGCACCAGCCGGAGCGGCGGTGTGATTCGCAACAGCCACCATTGGTTGGCGGCGTTGAACAGCGAGGCGAGCGAGAAGATTACCGCAACCAGTCCGCTCGGCAGCAGCCCCGTGGCGCGGTAGAGAAACACGAAGTTGAGGCAGTACAGCAACAGGCCCTGCAGGGCGAGCCATTTCAGCTCATGCCGGCGTGGCCGCCAGAGTCGCCTGGCCAGCCCTAGTCCAATCAGCATTACCAGGCCGGAAAGGGCGAAACGGTAACTGATCGAGATATCCGGGGCCGCCAATCCGACCTGAACGTGAATGGCGGTCCAGGTCAGGCCCCAGGCAAAGACAGTGAACAGATAGTGTAAGGAAGTGGGCATGACAGCGACCGCTCGCAGCAAGAGAATCACGCGTATTATGACTGGGGGACTGGCCTGTGCCTTGTCGATTGTTGCGCAATGGTTGTCGTTTTCTGCGCTCAAGGCCTGGCGAGATGACAGGGCCAATCCCGCATGGCGTAGGCCCGCGAGTAGCCGCGCATGATCGCCACCCAGTCAGCCGTTGCGCTCAATTTCTCGATTTATCGCACGCTCAAGACCGCAGGCGCTGTACCGCTGCGTACGCTGGCGTTGCCCTCGGGGTTATCAATGGCACATTGGCAGAACTGCCAAGGCATGGCCCATTATCATCAGCCCGGTCATCATGCCTTGAGCGTCTATCTCGACGGTGGGGAGCAGACACAGCATGTGCGTGACGGTCAGGTGCTGCGTCACGGCCATGCCGGTGCCGTATGCATGATGCCCGCTGACAGTGAGTCCCACTGGCGGATCGGCGCCGCATTTTCCTTTTTGCACCTGTACTTCGATGACATCACGTTGCGGGACACCATAGCGCGCACCTGGGACCGTGAAGGCCGCGGTGTGGTACTGCGCGAGGCTTACCAGGAAAAACATGACCCGCTGGCATTGAGCGCACGCTTGATCGCCACTGCGGACTGGCAGGAACCGGCACTGCGCGTGGGGCTCGATCACCTCGCCCACTGGTTGCTGATTCAGGCCGCACGGGACTATTCCGACCGCCTTAACGTCTTACCGGAGGTCAAGGGGCGCCTCACGCCACGGCATGCCGCACGGCTACATGACTTTATCGAGGATCATCTCGATCAAACGTTGACGCTTGAGCAACTCGCGGCGCAGGTAGCGCTGAGCCCGTATCATTTTGCTCGGCTTTTTCGCGCCACGTTTGGCCATTCGCCGCACGCCTATATCACGGAGCAACGCTTGCTGAAGGCGCATCGCCTGCTCAAGGACACTAATGACAAGATCGGTGTGATCGCGCTCGAATGTGGCTTTGGGCAGCACAGTCAGCTTTCACGCCTGTTCAAACGCCATTTCGGCTACGCGCCGAGTGTACTCAGGAGCCTATAAATCATGGCAGCGACGACGCCGGAGCAGGTCATCGCGTTCTGGTTCGACACCCTCAAACCGCGCCAGTGGTTTCGCAAGGACGTACAGCTCGATAAGGAGATTGCCCAGCGCTTTGGCGACTCACTGACTGCGGCAGGGCGCTGCGAGCTGTGGCGCTGGCGCTCCAGCGACGAGGGCCGGCTGGCCGAAATCATCGTACTCGATCAGTTCTCGCGCAACATCCATCGTGATACGCCGCAGGCCTTCGCCAACGATCCGCTCGCGCTCGCGCTGGCCCAGGAGGCGGTAGCGCGCGGTGTCGATCGGCGCCTTGAGGCGGCCCGTCGTGCCTTTGTTTATATGCCCTACATGCACAGCGAATCGCTTGCGATCCACGCCCAGGCGCTGGCACTTTTCGACCAGCCGGGACTGGAGGACAGCCTGCGATCCGAGCACCAGCACCATGATATCTTACAACGCTTTGGTCGTTACCCTCATCGCAACGCTATCCTCGGCCGTATCAGCAGTGCCGAGGAGCTCGCCTTCCTCGCGACGCCAGGATCATCATTCTGAACTTTGTCCGCTGTGCTTGAGGATGCCTTTCAAGCGGGCGTCGAGCATCGACGTATCCGGCAGGCGCAGGCCAAAGGTATCTTCGAGGATCATGCGCAGTTCGAACACGCTATCGATGCGGCGCGTTTCGTGCTCGCCGCCAAGCGGATATACCGTCAGCGTATTGTCGAGCAGCGCATAACGATGCCCCACGCCTGGGCGGGCAGCAATCAGATGGTGAACAAAGCGCGATTCGGGATAGTGCGAAACATAGAAGTTGTACATCGTGTAATCGGCGGGATGCTGGGGCTGCAGATCGAACTGATAGAGCGTGCGCCAGCCGTCGATCAGCCTGACCTGAAGTAGATAGCCACCATGAACGGTGTCTTGCAGGCGGAAGGTCTCGTGCGGCGTTTCCTGTTCCTCTCCGGATTGCAGGCGCAGCGGCGCCGTCAGCGTCATGCCGCCGAAGCCGACATCGGCGATATAATGGCCTTCGTCGAGATCGATGCTCAGCAGCATGTGGGTGTGTGGCGGTGTCTCCTGCGGTGCGTTCCACAGCACCCGTGCGGCAAGCCCCTTGACGCGGAAGCCGAGCGTCTCAAGGGCGTGCTGAAGAAGGGTATTGTGCTCGAAGCAGTAGCCGCCGCGAGCATCGGTAATCAGTTTCCGCTGTAGCGACTCAAGATCGAGCCGGACCGGCTGCTCAAGCAGCGGGTCGAGATTCTCAAAGGCAATGGTCTGCGTATGGCAAAGATGAATGGCGCGCAGTGTGTCGAGCGTTGCCGTGTGGGGTCCGGCGTAGCCGATACGGCTGAAGTAAGCGTCCAGATCAAGGGGCGTCATGCCAGTCATGCACTATCTCTCCAAAATGTCGGCGCAGGCTCAGACCGACATGTTCTGCCATTTAAATGACGAGCAAAACATGACAATACGACAATTTAGCGTCCGTGCATGTAGTAAACGTGTGAACGCTTCATTTGGATGTTGTACTGACGCGCCGCACGCAGGGCGGTAAGGTTGCGCGGATGTACTGCCGCTGGCCGTATCTTCCTTTTGGTTTAATTGCATACTTTGGAGCCCGTTATGGCCCTGCATATTCGTGAAGCCGTGCCCGCCGATTTCGATTCTCTCTGGCCGATTCTTCATGCGGTCTTCCGTGCTGCACAGACCTATGCGCTTGCGCCCGACATGACGCGCGATGAGGCCTATACCCTGTGGTGTGAGACGCCGCTGGCGACCTTCGTGGCCGAGGGTGAGGGCGAAATTATCGGCACCTACTACCTCAAGAAGAATGCTGCCGGGCCGGGCGACCACGTCTGCAACTGCGGCTATATCGTGGCGGCCGAGGCGCGCGGGCGCGGTGTGGCCGGGGCGATGTGCGAACACTCGCAGCAGATAGCCCGCACGCACGGGTTCAAGGCGATGCAGTTCAACTCGGTAGTCTCGACCAACGAAGGCGCGGTGAGGCTGTGGCAAAAGCTCGGCTTCGATATCGTCGGCACGCTGCCCAGGGCCTATCGTCATACCAGCCTCGGCTTCGTCGATGCCTACGTGATGTACAAGTGGCTTGGCTGAATTCTCTTGCTACATTCTTGCGACACAAGGAGCAAGTAAGAATGATGGGTTCTTTCGGTTTGATGGCGCATAACAATCTCTGGTCGAATTATCGCTTGCTGAACGCCTGTGCGGCGCTCAGTCAGGAAGAATTCGAGGCGGAGCGTACCAGTTTCTTTCCATCGCTCATGGCTACGCTCAATCACATACTGATTGTCGACTGGTTCTATCTGGATGCCCTGGAAGCAGGAGGAAAGGGGCCCGCTGTCTATGCCAATGACATTCCGTGTCGGACGGTTGAGGAGCTGAGGGTAGCGCAGCCTCAGAGTGATGAGCGTCTCGTCGATCTCTGTGTATCCTTGAAGGCAGAACGTTTGGCTTCTCATGTGACTCTGTTACGTGAGAGTGGAGCGCGGCAGGTAGAGAGGATCGAGCGTGTGCTTTTGCATCTGTTCATGCATCAAATTCACCACCGTGGGCAGGTACATGCCATGCTGGCCGGTACCCGCATTGCGCCGCCGCAACTCGACGAGTTCTTTCTTGAAAGCGATGCGGCCTTGTGTGCCGATGATCTGGCAGCGTTGTCGATAAGCGCCCGGGATGGATAAAGGTTTTTCGGCCTTTAATCCTCCCGCTCGAACGCCACATCATCGCCATCCGCGCCGAGCTGCTTGATTTCGACCGGACGGCCCTGACGGTCGAGGCGGACAAAGCCAATGCCTGACTTGTTGACCAGCCGTTCGCCGGGCGAGCGACTGCTAGGCTGGCGTGGCGAGACTTCCATGTCGCGGCGCTTGGTCAACAGATTGAGCGGCGACCACGGCGCGTAGAGCCAGCGGTTGAGACGATCGAAGGTGTCGAGCAGCTTATCGGGAAAGGTATTCTTGATGCCGCTGCTGGTGATCTGCCAGATATCCGGGCTCTGCTTGTGGCCGCGGATATGCACGTCGTAAGCGAAGCTGTAGTGGACATCGCCGGAAAGAATCACGAAGTTCTGCGGCGTCTTGCTGTGCTTGAAGATGTTGAGCATCACGTAGGCTGCGCCGCGGTGCGACATCCAGTTTTCGGCATCAACCAGCAGCGGCTTGCCGAGCCAGATGAAGATACGCTGTATCGCCTCGATCAGCTTGACGCCGAATACCGGCGCTGGCGATACCATGACTACTGCCTTTTCATCTAGTAGCGCGTCTTGCAGCTCACTCAATGCTTCCCAGTCCATCAGTCCCGACGGCTTGCTGAAGCCACGTTCGCTGCGCCAGCGTCGCGTGCGCGTATCGAGCACCACCAGTTTGGGATAGGTCGCCAGCGTATAATGCCAGTGCTCGAAGGTGATGAGCTGGTCAATCAATGTTTCCTGAGCGTGGTCATGCGCCTTGGTGTTTCCATCGTTGCTCTCTTCATTGTCTAAGCGGCAAAACGCGACGAGAGCGTTCATGAGCTCATTGTCATCGCCTTGGGCATGACGAAACGCATCGGGATTATTGCCCCATCCCTGACAGAGCAGATAGGCGATCAGCGCATTGCCGATGATGCGTCGTGAGAAAGGATGTTCATAGGCTGAGGTTTCCCAGGCCGCGGTCAGGTTCCAGTCGTCGGTAATGTCGTGATCGTCGAAGATCATATAGCTCGGCAGCTGAGCGAGGGCGCGACGCACCTGCGGCAGAGTAGCGACAAAACTATCTATGGCACGTTGTTCGTCGCGATAGCGTGCGAGTGTTTCATCATCAAGTGGCGGTTCCTCCACTTCGATCAATGTCCACGCTACCGGTGACCATACCAGCAGGTACATGGCGATCATTTCAGCGAAGGTGATCAGATGGTTCTGCGCTCCGGCTGAGGTGAAGATCGGCTTGTACTTGCCTGAGAAAAAACGCTCGCGCAGGTTGCGGTTATCTTTCATCCGCGGCAGTAGCTGCTCGCGGCGGTAATAGTAGGGCTCGGCAAGCAGTGCGTCGCTGGTGGCGAGCTCGGCACCCTCGAAGCGCTCACCAAACAGGCCAAGCCGCTCGATCAAGCGATGAATGGCGACCAGCATCGGGCCTGCAACATCGTCAGCGTAGATCTGATCGCCAGTCATCAACAGCAGTGATGGCCACTGCTCGGGTGTGTCGCGGCGCTCGCTGAGCCAGGCGTCGGCACGGGCCAGGCCGTCGCCAGAGTTGCAGTGCGGCTTGCGGCATGAGCCGTGCAAGAGCGTGTCGAGTTTGAGGCTCATCTTGACGCGTGGGCGTGGCTCGTCGTCGTAACAGAGCTCCGGCGCCCACTGCTTGATCGACTGCCACTCGCCGTCGCGTTCGATAGCTAGATCGTAACCGAACACGGCATCTTCCTTGAGCGCGCAGTCAAGCGAGATATCGATTAAATGAGTAAACGCATACTTCCCGACGGGCAGCGTTCGACAGTGACTGGCGTCGAGCGTCTGATCGAAAAAAGGCTGATCATCGGCATCAAACAATGAAAGACGCAGGGTCAGCGGTTTGGAGCCGGCCAGCCACAGCACAATACGATCGGGCATCAGGCGGCGCAGGAGTGGGCCAGCCAGCACATCGGGTAGCGTGTCGGGGGAGGCAATGGAGGCGCATTCGGCCATGGTGCGGCAGTATCCTTGCATTGAGCCAGAGCGTGCCAGCATAGTCTTGCCGGCAAGAGGCGCGCCAGACAGAGTACCATGCGTGTGCGCTATGACGCCTGCGTCTTAGCGCTGGCAGCCCTCAAGGACGCCGGCGAGTGACACGCAGTCGCCTAGCCCGATGCCATGCTGTTCGAAATAACCGGCGTTGACTTCGAGCGCGGCGCGGTAAGGGCGACCGGGCCGGTAACTCGGGCAATTTTGCGCCTCTCCGCGACAAGGCATCATGGTATGAATGGAGCGAATCTCGCCATTAGCGCCGAGGAAGGCGATGTCGAGCGCAATGCGGGTGCGGTACATCCAGAAGCCGCTGTCACCTGGCTGGTCCTGAGTGTAGATGAATAGCATGCCAGCGTCGGCGGCCAGGCTCTCGCGCTCCATCAGGCCAACGGCGCGCTCACGGGGAGTGCGGGCAATCTCGACCTGCAAATGGTGCGCGCGCGCTGCGCCTTCTACTGTGAGCTCTTTATGCTCCAGCGCCAAGGCCGGCGCGATGCTGGGAAGGCTGAAAATGACATAAGCAATCAGTTGGCGATATTTCGACACTATGCGGGTGCTCCTGTCGTTTAATAAAGACCGGGGTCAGTAAAGGACCGATAGCAACTCATCGCGGGCAATATTGCCGACGTAGTGGGCAATGTCGATCTCGGTGAGCAGAGCGGCTAGGGCCTGACGGTCGTAGCGAACGCCGATCAGGCGGCGTTCGATATCACTGATATCACCCACACCGAAAAAGTCGCCGTAAAGCTTGGCTTCGCTGATCACGCCGTGTTCGACCAGCAGGCGGGCATCGACGGTACCGGCAGCGAAACGTTTCTTTTGCTGTACGTTGAAGCGTGGCGAGCGGCCGTAGGTCCACTCCCAGTGACGATAGCGCTTTTCCAGCTCACGGATGCGCTGCCAATCGGCGGCATTGGGTGTGTAGACCGTCAGCGGCTGCTCGGCACCGATCGCCGCAAGAATACGCTGGCGGAAGGTATGGATGTCGATATCTTCATGCAGGTGCTCGCGAATGTTGGTCACCCGCGCGCGCACCGACTTGATGCCTTTCGACAGGTACTTCTCCGGATCAACATTGAGTGCACGGGCGACGTTATCGAGGTTAACGTCAAACATCAGCGTGCCGTGGGTATAGAGCCGGCCGCGGGTGACATACTGGGCGTTACCAGAGATCTTCTTGCCGTTGACGGTGATATCGTTGCGACCGTTCAGCTCGGCTTTGACGCCGAGCGCGCGCAGCGCATCGACGACGGGGCGGGTGAAGCGCGCATAATTATTGAAGCTGTCACCGTCATCGGCAGTAATCACACTGAAGCTCAGGTTGCCCTCATCATTGTAGACAGTGCCCCCGCCCGACAGTCGCCGCAGCACGTCGACGTTGTGGGCAGCGACGAAGTCGGCGTTGATCTCTTCGACAGTATTTTGATGCTTGCCGACGATCACGGTGGGGTGCATGCGATAAAGCATCAAATAGGTGTGCGCCGGGTCCATCTCGCGCAGTACATACTCCTCCATGGCGAAATTGACCGCTTGGTCGAGATTGTCGCCGTTGTCGATGTAGATCAAGGCTGTGCTCCTGTCGTTGGTCGAATAGGGCTCGGCTGGGAGAACACCTGTGCGTGATAATTCACTATATAAAATAATCTTCAACGGCAGCGATAGTTACGTTTAGGCCGTTGCTTTTAGGTAATTACTTTTATGAGCAAGGATGCGTGACATGGAACAGCAGTGGTCGGGTGCGCATGGCCGGCAGGCGGTGCGCTGGGTATTTCTGGGCAGCGGTGTGGCCACGGCGTGCTGGGCGCCGATGGTACCTTATGCGAAAACAAGGCTGGCACTGGGTGATGCCACGCTAGGATTGATTCTTCTGGCGCTGGGCGGCGGCGGCATGGTGCTGATGCCGCTGAGTGGCATGCTGGTACGACGCTGGGGCAGCCGCCCGGTAATGATGCTATCCGGCGCGACGCTATGTATCACCCTGCCGACCTTGGCGCTGGCACCATCAGCCATGACGCTGGCGTTAGCGTTGTTCGCGTTCGGTGCGCTGATTGGCATGCTTGATGTATCGATGAATGCTCAAGCCGTGGCGGTCGAGGCGCGTAGTCCCAAGCCAGTGATGTCATCATTTCATGGTTTCTTCAGTCTCGGTGGGCTGCTGGGCGCGGGACTGATGAGTGCACTGCTGTGGGTGGACGTGCCGTTGTGGTTGTGCGCCTTGATGGTCGGTTGCGGTGTGACGCTGCTGGTGCTTGGCCAGTGGCGTCGGTTGTTGCCCTCGGCAGCGGACAAGGGGCGCGGAGATGCGCACTTCGCACTGCCGCGTGGCGTTGTAATCATACTGGGCATTCTCTGTTTTATCGCCTTTCTCGCTGAAGGAGCGATCCTCGACTGGAGTGCGGTGTTTCTGCGTTTTTCGCGTGATGTCAGCGTCTCGCTGGCCGGACTTGGGTTTGCGCTATTTTCACTGACAATGACGGTTGGTCGGCTGTCGGGCGACTGGCTGACGTCGCAGCTGGGGCCGGTCAGGCTACTGCGCTGGGGTGCACTGCTTGCGGCGGCCGGCTATGTTCTGGCGCTTGCGACGCCGTGGGCGGCGCTGAGCCTGATCGGCTTCATGCTGGTAGGTCTGGGGCTGGCCAATCTCGTACCGATATTGTTCAGTGCCGCCGGAAGGCTACCCGACATGGCGCCAAGCATGGCGATTGCAGCAGTCAGTACGCTGGGTTACGCCGGACTGCTGGCTGGCCCCGCCGGTATCGGCGGTGTGGCTGAGCTGACCTCACTTGCCACGGCGCTTGCCCTGATTGCCGTGGCGCTGGTGATTGTGGCGCTCAGTGCTGCAGTCGTAAGACGTTGACGTCAGGCGCCAAGAGGGGTGATGGGCAGCGTCTCGCGCCGCTTTAACGTACGTTCGACCACGTCACAGCCGGGGCAATAGTGGCCCGCGATGGCGTCAAGTGCGCGCTTGAGCGTCAGCTCGGCAATGCGCTGATGCTGCTGGGGCAGGGAATTGATTCTGAGCGGTAGGAAGTCGAGCAGGCGATTATCACCGAAGGTGGCGATGCGCAGTGAGAGAGGCAGGCCGCCGGGCTGTTCAAGTAACACGTCGAGTACGCCTTCAAGCAGGGTATAGGACGAGGTGATCAGCGCATCCGGCAGTCCCTGTTCGGTAATGAAGGCTCGCATTAATGCAGCGCCGCTGGCGCGGTCGTAATGGCGACCGCTACGTTCGTAAATCTGTGCAGTGTGCCCCTGCATGGCACGTTGAAAGCCGGCGCGACGCGAGACGCTGATCGAAAGATCCGGCACGGCATCGAACCAGGCAATGCTGCGCGTTGCGTTGTCGAGCACTGACTGTGTCAATAATTTCCCGGCGTGTTCATTGTCGCTGATCACGCAGGCGAGACGCGACGGGTCGAGGGTGCGATCGACCGCGACCACTGGCATGCCCTCATCCATCAATCTGGTATAGAAATCCTCTTCCGGGGCGAGGCTTGAAGCTACGATCAACGCGTCACAGCGACGCGCCTTGAGCGTCAGGGCGAGCTCTTTCTCGGTGGCCGGATCATCCCCGGAGCCGGCGATCAAGAGCTGGTAGCCGGACTCGCGTGCATTATGCTCAAGTAACTTGGCCAGCAACGCATAGCTTGCGTTTTCCAGGTCGGGCAGGATAAAGCCCAGCGTGCGACTCGCCCCGCGGCGTAACGCTGCGGCATGCGTATCGACACGGTAATTATGCTGTTCGACAATCGCCATGACCCGCGCAACGGTCTCCTGCTTGATGCGATATTCCTTGGCTCTGCCATTGATTACATAGCTCGCGGTCGTCCGCGAAACACCGGCGAGTCGTGCAATTTCGGCAAGGGTCATCGGCTTTGTACCGTCAAGTGATGGACGACCAGATAGGGCATCTACGCCAAAGGTCGATAATGATTCATGTTGATTTGCTCGCTGAAACGTTTCAGCATGGCATGATCTACAATAGTGAAACGATTCAGCTATCGTCAATCCTGTAAAGGTTCAAAGTTATTATGCTCACGCTTACGCACGATGCCGTTCTGCTCGGGCAAGATGCCCGTGACTGGCGCGATGCGCTCGACCAAGCCGGGCGAGCACTCGTCGAGGCGGGTCTTGCCGATGAGGGCTACCGCTCGGCACTGTTCGATCGCGAGTCACAGTCTTCAACCTTCCTTGGCAACGGGATTGCCATTCCCCATGGCACGCCGAAAAGTCGCGAACACGTACGCGCAACAGGCGTGCGTGTGCTGCAGTTTCCGCAAGGGGTCGAGTGGCATGATGGCAATCGTGTCACGCTGATCATCACCATTGCGGCCCAGAGCGATGAGCATCTCGATATTCTGCGCCAGCTAACCCATGTGCTTGATCGCGAAGGGGTTACGGAAAAGCTGGCACGTGCAGAAAGCCCCGATGAGGTCATCGCGTTATTGTCGAAAGCGCCGGTCGAGGCGCGGCTCGATGCTGATACGATTGTCACGGGTGTACCGGCTCGAGATCGTTTTGAGCTGATAACCGCAGCCGCCGCGCGTCTACGTCATGCCGGCTGTGTGGGGCCTGACTTCATGGCCGATATTCTGGTGCAGGCACCGGTATCGCTCGGCCAGAAATTGTGGCTGGTACGCTCCTCCGTGGGCGTCAATCAGCCTGCCATGGCGCTGGCCACTGGCAACAAGCCGATCGAGGAAACCGCCGGTGTGTTCTGCCTGGCTGAAGCCGGTGATGAACATGTGCCGCTGCTTGAGCGCCTCGTGGCCCTGCTCGATGAAGGCAAGGGCGAGGAACTGGCGCGCACCAGCGCCGAGCATATTCTGGCACGGCTGTCGGGCGAGTCCGCCCATGCCGAAACCGTCAAGGTCAGGGTACGTAACGCCCACGGCCTGCATGCCCGTCCCGCTAAACAGCTTGTCCAGGTCGCTAGAAATCAGGCCGTGCCGGTCAAGGTGCGCCTAGCTGAAGGTGGCGGCGAAGCCGTATCGGCGGCAAGTTTGACCAAGGTGATTGGCCTTGGCGCACGCCGTGGTCAAATGCTGATTTTCTCTGCTGAGGGTGAGGGGGCTCGTGACGCTGTCGATGCGATGGCGGAAGCCCTGCGCGGTGGTCTGGGCGAGGCGGTGACGCCGCTGGCCGACACCAGTGAGGCGCGTCCGTCACGCAACAAGACCACACCACGCCCGCCGGTGGCTGCGCCCGCCGCCGATACCGCTCTGACCGCTGTGCCGGCATCTCCGGGCATGGCGATTGCGCCGGTATTTGTGATGCGCTTGCCCGAGTACCGCTATGAAGAGCAGGCCGAGGATGCCAGCCGTGAGCGTGAACGTCTGGATCAGGCGGTTGAAGAGGCGCACCGGCAGCTTGAAGCCCTCATCGAGTCAGCCGCGGGAGGTGAGGTGGCTGAAATCCTCTCGATGCATGAAGAGATGTTGCAGGACCCTGAGTTGCGTGAGGCGGCTTTCGAGGCGATCAGCGAGGGAAAGAGTGCCGAGGCCGGCTGGTGGCGAGCCATTGATACCTCTGCCCGCGCACAGGAAGCATTGGCCGATCGCCTGCTGGCCGAGCGCGCTGCTGACTTGCGTGACGTCGGCCGCCGCGTGCTGGGTATTCTGTGCGGCGTGGAGATGCCCGAGCCGCCGGAACATCCCTATATTCTGGTGATGGAGGACGTCGGTCCGTCAGACGTTGCGCGTCTTGATACCGCCAAAGTCAAGGGGCTGCTGACTGCCAAGGGCGGTGCGACCTCTCATAGTGCGATTCTGGCCCGGGCGCTGGGTATCCCCGCCGTGGTCGGTGCCGGTGAATCGGTACTGGCACTCAAGAGCGGCAACGAGATGATTCTTGACGGCGAGCGTGGCCGGATCGTCTCCGAGCCGACCCAGGAGCGCCGTGCCCGTACAGAGCTTGCGATCAAAGAGCGTCAGATTCTCGAACGCGAAGCCTTCAACGTGCGTAACGAGCTGGCAATAACGCAGGACGGCCATCGTGTTGAAGTATGTGCCAACCTGGGCAATACCGCTCACGCCAAGGATGCTGTGGAACGTGGCGCTGAGGGCGTAGGCCTTTTGCGTACCGAATTCATCTTCATGGCGCATCCCCAGGCCCCGGATCTCGACACGCAGGTCGAAGAGTACCGCCGGGCCTTCGACGCGCTGGGCCATGAGCGCCCCTTGGTAGCGCGTACGCTGGACGTGGGCGGTGACAAGCCGCTCGACTACTGGCCCGTGCCGCAGGAAGACAACCCGTTTCTGGGTTTGCGCGGTATCCGCCTGGCGCTGACCCGTCCTGACGTGCTTGAAACGCAGTTGCGCGCGCTGCTGATTGCTGCCGAGAACCGGCCGCTGCGGATCATGTTCCCGATGGTCAAGGACGTTGAGGAGTTCTTTGCCGCCCGGCAGATCTTCGAGCGTGTTCAGAATGAAGTAAATGCGCCCGATGTGCAGCTCGGCGTAATGATCGAAATTCCTTCCTGTGCGTTGTTGGCGCCCAGTCTGGCCAAGCATGTCGATTTCTTCTCGATCGGCACCAACGACCTGACCCAGTACACGCTGGCGATCGATCGCGGCCATTCGCAGCTTTCCGCACAGGCCGATGGCCTGCATCCCGCCGTGTTGCGACTGATTAAAATGACCGTCGAAGCCGCTCATGCCGAAGGGCGTTGGGTCGGCGTTTGCGGGGAATTGGCGTCCGATGCGCAGGCAGTGCCGGTATTGGTTGGGCTCGGTGTGGATGAACTGTCGGTGGCGGCGCGTCAGGTGCCGATGGTCAAAGCGCGGGTGCGTGGTCTTGATATGGCAAAGGCGAGGATCATCGCCGAGACGGCGCTTTCACAGGCCACTGCGGCTGATGTGCGCAACGCGCTGGAGGCGTATTAATGGGGCGTGTACTGGCGATATCGCTTAATCCGGCACTCGATCTGACCATTCGTCTCGGCGCGCTGCGCCTGGGTGAAGTCAACCGCAGCGAGAGCACCGAAATGGACGCGGCCGGCAAGGGCAACAATGTTGCCCGCGTGCTGGCCGGATTGGGGCATGAGGTAACGGTAAGCGGCTTTCTAGGTGAGGCCAATCAAGGAGCGTTCGAGCGCGCCTTTCATGATTGGGGAGTTACCGACGCCTTCGTGCGCGTGGCAGGCGAGACTCGTGTCAATGCCAAACTGGCCGAGTCCGATGGCCGAGTCACTGATGTCAACGGCCCTGGCGCGGTGATTAATGCTTCCGCCTTCGCCGTGTTCGAGCAGCGTCTGGATGAGTGTCTTGCAACGTGCGATGTGGTAGTGATCTCCGGTTCGCTGCCACCGGGCGTAACGCCTGCGCAACTCGCCGCGCTGGTCACGCGTATTCGCGATGCCGGCGTGCCGGTGTGGCTCGATACCAGCGGCGCAGCACTCAAGGCAGGGCTAGCGGCCAAGCCAGCGGCGGCCAAACCCAATGAAACCGAGCTTGCCGAATGGGCGGGTGAGGTGCTTGAAGACAATGCAGCGCTCATCACCGCAGCACGACGGCTTAATGCATCCGGTATTGATGATGTTCTGCTTTCGGTAGGGGCTGAAGGTGTAATCTGGGTAAGCGGCACCCTGCTGCTACAGGCCACGCCACCCAAGGTCGAGGTGGTCAGCACTGTCGGGGCCGGCGATACGCTGCTGGCCGCGGCGTTGCATGGCCGGATCGAAGGCTGGACGCATGAGCGTACGCTACGTTTTGCCACCGCGCTGTCCGCTGAATGCGTGCGTCATGTCGGTGTAGGTAATCCTGCTGCGCCCGACTTCGCCGAACTTGAACAGCACATCGTTTTGCACTCATTAGATTCCGGCCATTCCGGACCACAAGCAGGGGAGATGCCTGCATGAAAGTGATTATCTTCACGGCCTGCCCCAGTGGCATGGCGACGTCGTTTCTCGCTGCCCGCCGCCTCGAACATGCTGCAAAGCGGCGCGGTTGGCAGACCGAGGTGGAAATTCAAGGTGGGATCGGTAATCAACAGGCGCTAAGTGGTGAGCAGATTGCAAGCGCTGATCTTGTGGTGGTGGCGACCAGTACCGCTGTCGATTTGGCACGTTTCGAAGGTAAGCGCCTCTACCGTGACCGCCTTGAACAGGCCTTGCCTAGCCCCGACGATTTTCTGGATCGTGCCGAACGCAAGGCCGAGCTCTGGAGCGCAGAGCATAGCGCTGAACAGACCACGGTTGCGCCGGAAGCCGCTGCGGTAGCTCCCAGTGCCACAGCGGAGAAGAAAGGCCAGCAGCGCATCGTTGCAGTAACGGCGTGTCCGACCGGCGTTGCGCATACTTTCATGGCCGCCGAGGCGTTGACCGAAGCAGGCCGTGCCCTGGGTCACCAGATCAAGGTCGAAACCCAGGGGTCGGTCGGTGCGCAGAATCAGCTTGATGGTGACGATATCGAGGCGGCGGATGTGGTCATTCTGGCCTGTGATATCGAAGTCGATGATTCGCGCTTTGCTGGCAAGCGTATCTTTCGTACCTCGACCGGGGCGGCGCTGAAGAAATCGAAGCAGACCATCGGTGATGCGTTGGAAAACGCCGAGGTCGAAAGCCAGGCAGGGGCCGGTGCGGCCAAGGGCAGTGAGCGCAAGAAAAGCGTCAAGGAGAAGGGTGTCTACAAGCACCTGCTAACCGGCGTATCGTTTATGCTGCCGATGGTGGTGGCAGGCGGGCTGTGTATCGCACTGTCGTTTGTGTTCGGTATCGATGCCTTCGAACAGGAGGGCACGCTGGCTGCGGCGCTGATGCAGATCGGTGGCGGCAGCGCCTTCAAGTTGATGGTGCCCGTACTGGCGGGCTATATCGCCTATTCGATCGCCGACCGGCCGGGGATTGCGCCGGGCATGATCGGTGGCTGGATCGCCAGCACGATTGGTGCCGGTTTTATCGGCGGTATTGCCGCCGGTTTCCTGGCGGGCTATTCGGCTCAGGCAGTAATGCGCTATATCAAGCTGCCTGCCAGCGTTGAGTCGCTCAAGCCGATTTTGATTATCCCACTGCTTGCCAGCCTGTTCACTGGGCTGGTGATGATCTATGTAGTCGGCACGCCTGTGGCCGCCGCGCTGAATGGGTTGACCGATTTTCTCAATAACATGGGTTCGACCAACGCCATTCTGCTCGGGCTTCTGCTTGGTGCGATGATGTGTGTCGACCTGGGTGGGCCGATCAACAAGGCGTCCTACACGTTCGGCGTTGGGCTACTCTCGACCGAGACCTATGCGCCGATGGCAGCCATCATGGCGGCCGGTATGGTGCCGCCGATCGCGATGGGCATCGCCAGTTTCATTGCACGCTCCAAATTTGCCGAGGCCGAGAGAGAAGCTGGAAAGGCCTCGTTTGTACTTGGATTGTGCTTTATCAGTGAGGGCGCGATTCCCTTTGCTGCCAAGGACCCGCTGCGCGTCATCCCTGTCAGCATGATTGGCGGCGCGATTACCGGGGCGCTGTCGATGTTCTTCGGTATCAAGCTGATGGCTCCTCATGGTGGATTGTTCGTGCTGTTGATTCCCAACGCGGTCAACCATGCGCTGCTCTATCTGCTCGCCATTGCGGTGGGGTCGTTGGTGACAGGCGTATCCTATGCGCTGCTTAAACCGGGACAGGCTGAGGTGGCCACGGAACCGACAAGTTAGCGCTTGTTGTACTGAAAATATGATCGCCCCGCCGGGTAGCCGGTGGGGCGATTTGCGTTGTGGGTATGGCGTGGTGCGTATGAGCGCTATGGTTCAGGCCCAGGTACCCAGCGCCTGAATCCAAGTGGCGCAAAAGCCGAGGCCCAGCTCAGCTTGCCCTGAGCACGCGGATAAATCATTGGTCAGATGCCCTAGCATATCGTCATGCTAGTCGCCCTTCCTACGTTCATCAGGAGTGCTCCATGACGCGACCCAATATTCTGATTCTGATGGCCGATCAGGTGAACGGGACCCTGTTCGAGGATGGCCCTGCTGACTTTCTGCATATGCCCAACCTGAAAGCGCTGGCTGAACGCTCGGTGCGTTTTAAAAACGCCTATACGCCGAGTTACCTCTGCGCGCCGGGCCGTGCGGCCTTCATGTCCGGCCAGCTGCCTTCTCGTACCGGTGTTTACGACAACGCTGCC
This sequence comes from Phytohalomonas tamaricis, assembly GCF_003012345.1. Lineage (GTDB taxonomy): Bacteria > Pseudomonadota > Gammaproteobacteria > Pseudomonadales > Halomonadaceae > Phytohalomonas > Phytohalomonas tamaricis. The sequence goes on along the minus strand of NZ_PVRV01000020.1, from coordinate 850,304 downwards.
GAATTCCCCTCCAGCGTGCCCACTTGGGCACACCACCTGCGCCGTGCCGGCTACCAGACCTGCCTCTCCGGCAAGATGCACTTTGTCGGCCCTGATCAGCTCCACGGCTTCGAGAAGCGCCTGACTACTGATGTCTACCCACCCGACTTCGGCTGGACACCGGACTACCGCAAGCCTGGTGAGCGCATCGACTGGTGGTATCACAATCTGGGCTCGGTGACCGGCGCGGGAGTGGCCGAAATCTCCAATCAGATGGAGTACGACGACGAGGTTGCCTTTCATGCCGAGCAGAAGCTGTTCGATCTTTCGCGTGGTCACGACGAACGCCCTTGGGCCATGTGCGTAAGCTTCACCCATCCGCATGACCCCTACGTGGCACGGCGCAAGTACTGGGATATCTACAACGATTGTGAGCATCTCGAGCCGAAGTTGCCTGAGGTGCCTTTTGCCGAGCAGGACCCGCATTCCCAGCGCCTTTATGAGGCCAACGACTATACCAAGTTCGATATTCAGCCCGAGAACGTGCGCCGCGCGCGCCAGGGCTATTTCGCCAACCTTTCCTACGTGGATGACAAGGTGGGTGGCATTCTCGACGTGCTCAAACGCACCCGCATGCTCGATAACACCATCATCCTGTTCGTCTCCGACCACGGCGACATGCTGGGCGAGCGCGGGCTGTGGTTCAAGATGAGCCCGTTTGAAGGTTCCTCGCGCGTGCCGCTGATGATCAGCGCGCCGGGGCTCGAACCCAAGCGCATAGACACGCCGGTGTCGTCGATCGACGTCAACCCGACGCTTGCCGACCTGGTCGGTATCGATCTCAGTGCTATCGCGTCATGGACCGACGGCGAGTCGCTGGTGCCGCTGATGAACGGTGAAGCGCGTAATACGCCGGTGTACATGGAATACGCCGCCGAAGGGACCTATACGCCGCTGATGACAATTCGCGAGGATAAGTGGAAGTTCAACCACTGCGAGATCGATCCGCCGCAGCTTTTCGATCTGGAAAGCGACCCGGACGAACAGCACAACCTGGCCCAAAATCCTGAGTACCAGACGGTGCTGGCCGAGTTTACCCGCAAGGTGACGGAGCGCTGGGACATGGCGAAGTTTGACGCCGATGTGCGTGAAAGCCAGGCGCGACGCCTGATTGTCTATGAAGCGTTGCGCAACGGTCACTATTTCCCGTGGGACCACCAGCCGTTGCAGGTCGCCTCAGAGCGCTACATGCGCAACCACATGGATCTTAACGTACTGGAAGACGCGCAGCGCTTTCCGCGCGGTGAATAAAGTTACGTCACAAGGTCAGCCCGCACACGACGGTGTGCGGGTTTTTTGTGTCGCAAATTCAGGCAAGCGCATGGCGGAGGTGGCATAAAAAAAGCGGCCCGTAGGCCGCTTGAGGGGGGTGTCGCTTGGTATCAGGCGCGCGGTTGTTCAAAACTGTCAGGCATAGTGGTGTTGCCCGGTGCCTCGCGGCTGACGTGAAGGAATTGCAGATGACGCTCGTACTGGTCGAGGATATCCTCGATTACCTGTTCCTTGCTGTAGCCGAGCAGATCATAGCCCTGGCTGCCTTCGAGCAAGTAAACCTCCAGACGATAGTAATGCGACTGCGACTTCTGGGCGCGAATCGCAAATGACGGCGTTGCGAAACGGCGCGGCCAGATCTGATAGGTGAAGTTCTGCTCATCGCCAAGGGCGACATTCAACTCCAGATGCCCATCGCCGGGCTCACCCTCGACAACCGTAACTTGAACGCCCTGTTGGGTAAGCTCCTGACAAACTTCTTGCATCGCTGGCTTGCCGACCTGTTCCAGGAAGCGTTGCGTCTGTTTTTGTCCAGGGAAACTCATCGCACGGGAAAGGCGCTGATGCCAGCTGCGCTGCCCACGTTCTCCGCCGGTACGGCTTGAAAGGCGACCCGCCATGCTGGCGCGGTGGCTGTCTTCCTTGAAGCCTTCTACACGTAATGCCTTGTAAAGACCGATCATCATGAAAAACAGCACGATCGAGAAAGGCAGCGCGGTAATAATCATCACGCTCTGTAATACTGACAGGCCACCGGCCAGTAGCAATGCAAGCGTCAGCACTCCGATCACGGCAGACCACAGGATACGCATCCAGATAGGCGCATCGTGATTGACGTCGCTCAGGATAGAGGTGAAGTTCGAAAGTACCAGTGCACCTGAGTCACCTGAGGTAACGAAGAACACGATCGCTAGAATACTGACCACGATAGTGGTGACATAAGGCCACGGGAAGTTTTCCAGGAACAGATAGATCGCCGACGCAGGCGTATTCATCGCGCTCTGGCCAAATTCGGCGGCACCGTGCATGACCAGATCAATGGCGCTGTTACCCATGATCGACATCCATGCCATCATGAAGACCAAGGGCAGGAACAGCGTGCCGGCAACGAATTCACGGATGGTGCGGCCACGTGAGATACGGGCCAGGAACAGACCGACGAACGGGCCCCAGGCGATCCACCAGGCCCAGAAGAAAAGCGTCCAGCCATTGAGCCAATCGGTAGGTTGATCGAAGGCATAGGTATTCATCGAAAGATCGATGAAGCTGCTGAAATAGTCGCCGACATTCATGACCAACGCGTTGAGCAGGAATATTGTTTTGCCGGTGAACAGCACAAACAGCAGCAACACGACCGCCAGCAGCATGTTGAATTCCGACAGGCGGCGAATACCTTTCTCAACGCCGGTGACTGCCGAAATGGTTGCAAAAACGACGATCATTATTACCAATAGCGTCTGCGTGATCGCGCCTTCAGCAATGCCAAACATGAAGTTCAGCCCATAGTTCAGCTGAATGACGCCAATCCCCAGGCTGGTGGCGATGCCGAATACCGTGCCCAGCACGGCGGCAATATCGACGGCATGACCGATCGGGCCATGAATCTTCTTGCCGAAGATAGGGTAGAGCGCGCTGCGAATGGTCAGCGGCAAATTATGACGGTAGCTGAAGAAGGCCAGTGACATACCGATCAGTGTATAGACGCCCCAGCCGGAAAATCCCCAGTGAAGAAAGGTCAGCTCCAGCGCATGGCGAGCGGCTGCCACGGTTTCAGGTGTGCCGTCAGGCGGGGCGAGATAATGGGTGAGCGGTTCGGCAATACAGAAGAAGATAATGTCGATGCCGATGCCCGCTGAAAACAGCATGGCCGCCCAGGAAAAGATATTGAAATCCGGTGTGGAGTGGTCAGGACCGAGTTTGATCTTGCCAAAACGTGAGAGGCCGATCACAACCACGAAGACAAGATAGATGACGACTGCCAGGAAGTAATACCAGCCGAAGCTGTTTGATATCCATGCCAGTACAGTGTTGATAACAGCGCTGGACTGTTCGGTGAAAAGCATGGTCCATAACGAGAAAGCAACGATACCTATGGCTGAACCATAGAAGACGACCGGATTGAGCCGGTCCTTCTGAACAGCCTCGTTTTCTGGTGGAGTCATGTGGCGGTTTCTCTTGACGTGAAGGTAATCGAAAAGTGAAACGTTCTTACGGCACTGGAGACTCAGGTCCACACACACTCGATGCTGCAACCGGGTCGTGAATGATCCTGAAAATGGGTCTTGAAACGGGTCATCAACAGATAGTTAAGAACGTAATCGCTTTTTGTTTGATAGCTCACCGATTGATAATTTTTTATACAGCGGCCATCACAAATAAAAAGCTGCTCGGTTTTTACGTCAGTTCTAGAAACTGAAGTTATTGATTGAGCGTTCAATAAAAATACATTCTTTATGATAAAGCTTCAACTCAAAAGCTTGAGAACCGCCAGTTAAGGAGAGTTGCCGCTATGCTGAAAGAGATACATTGCTTAAGGAGAGCGCTATGCACACGACCCTGTTTGATGGTCAACTAACGGTCATGGTAGGTGACATTACCCAACTTGAGGCTGACGTTATCGTCAATGCGGCAAACAGTTCGCTGCTTGGAGGCGGTGGCGTCGATGGCGCTATTCATCGCGCCGCAGGCAGCAAGCTTTTGCAGGCCTGCCAGGCGGTGCGAGAACATGACTGGCCCGAGGGTTTACCGACCGGCGAAGTCGCCCTGACGCCCGGTTTCGATTTGCCTGCGCGCTACATCATTCATACGGTGGGGCCGGTTTATTCTGCTTCGCAGGACCGTTCAACAGAACTAGCGGCCTGTTACCGCAATGCATTGGCACTGGCGGACATCAAGAATATGCGCAGTATCGCCTTCCCGGCCATATCAACCGGAATCTATGGCTACCCTCGCGAAGCGGCGAACAGGATTATCTTAAAGGTAATGGAGGAAGAGTTGCCGAGGCGTCCAGAATTGACCGTGATCCTGTGTTTCTTCAATGAAACCGACGCTGACCTGTTTTTCGATATTGCAAAGGGGAAACGATGAACGGCGCCTGAGCGGCGCCGTTCGTTCTAGTCAATCAATCTTGTTCATTCGTCGCCGGGAAGCGGCGGCTCGTCATTGTCGTCAGGGCCATCACCCATCGGGCCATGGTCACCCATTGGCGCGTGCTTGCCCATTGGGCCATGTCCTGGCATAGGGCCATGATCGCCCATGCGGCCGGGGCCATGCGGTGCGGGACGAAAGGCATCAAGAGCTGCGAGTTGCGTCGGGGTCAGAATCTTTTCAAGTGCTTTGCGATGCTGCTCGAAAGCTGCCTTGAATTCATCGCGATGCTTGTCTTTTGCCTGCTTGTCCTGAGGCTTGGACGCGTCGCTCTGCGGACCGCGTAACTCATGTAATTGCTGGAAGAATGCCTTGTTGGCGTTATCGAGCGCCTGCTGCTTGCTCTGATCGAGATGCCAACTGGCTATCAGAGCTTTCATGCCATCGACGGGAGGACGACCCATCGGCCCGCGCAGCTCAACATGGCGCATCTTCTCGAGCACATTAAGTTGCTGAGGATCGAGGATCTTGGCCATACGCGCCTGCTGATCCTGCTTGATCTTGTCGAAGGCGGCGCGCTTATCTTCACGACTGTCGAATTTCTGCGATTTGAGCTTGTCGAGATCGTTACGCATGGACTCGCGGGCGTCGTGCAGCGCCTTTTGTTGGTCATCGCTGAGATGCCAGCTCGCGAACAATGCGCGCATCAGCTCGCCCTTGGCGCGCATTGGCTGGTGCATCCGGTCATAGGCTTCCAGGACTTTAACCTGCTCGTCGTTCAGCACCTTGGCGAGCGCCTTATGATGCTCATCAACCAGCTTTTTCATTGCCTTGTGATCAGCATCAGATGTAGCGGTCTTGCTTTCCTGCAGTTCATGCATGTTCTGATGGAACTGCTGATTGGCAGCCTTGATCTGGGCACGCTGCTGATCATTCAACGACCAGCTTGAATAGATGGCATCCAGGCTCTTCTTGGGTGCCTTGGGCGCAGCGTCCTGCCCGGCAAAAGCTGCAGGGGACAGGGCGGTGGAAATGGCGGCGATCAATAAAAGCTTTTTCATCACGATGTCTCCTTTGGGAACGCTTGCAGTATCACCGGCGTTTGTGCACGAAAGATGCACATAACAAGGAGGCATTCGTCATGTTCGCTTGCAGACGATGGGCTGGCTACTCACTGGGCTCATACTTGTATCCCACACCGTAAACGGAATGGATAATGTCGCGTTCTGGACAGGCTTCGGCGATCTTGCGGCGCAGCTTCTTGACGTGACTATCGACGGTGCGCTCGGAAACGATGCGGTGGTCACGGTACATCTGATCCATCAGCTGTTCGCGCGAAAAAATACGTCTCGGGGCCTGCATCATTACGCGTAGCAGTTGGAATTCCACCGCGGTAAGCCCCAGGTCCTTACCGTTGGCCAGCGCACGCCAGCCGTCATCATCGAGGACTAACCACTCAACATCATCTTCGGTGGGAGTGCCATTTTCGCTGGTGCTGGTGTCTTCGGGCTGCGCACGTCGCAGGACGGCTTTGACGCGTGCGACCACTTCACGTGGGCTGAATGGCTTGCAGATGTAATCATCCGCACCAATTTCTAGCCCTAGTAGTCGGTCGACTTCTTCGACGCGGGCGGTCAGCATGATGATAGGCAAGCGTGGAAAGCGTGCGCGAATTTCACGGCACAATGTCAGACCATCCTTGCCAGGCAGCATGACGTCAAGCAGCACCAGCTGTGGCTCGTGCGACTCAAGCCAGGGCATGACGCTATCGCCGTGGTCGAGGTGATGACTGCCAAATGCATGAGCGTGAAGGTAATCGGCGACAAGTTGGGCAATCTTGGATTCATCTTCAACGATCAGTATGGTCTCTGCCACTACAGGGTTCCTTTTCCTTTGCTATCTGGCCGAGTATGGATGAGCTGCCTAACAGGAGTTTCATACTCCGCACATGTCCAGGTTTTACGTCTTTTGTATCGCATTTTTCAATCCAAAGGGAAGCTGAGCGTCCAGCGCAATCCTCCCAGTGGTGACACGCTGGCCTCCATTTGCCCGCCGTGGAGGTGGACAAGTGCCTGCGCAATGGACAATCCAAGACCACTGCCGCCACGACGGCGGTTGCGTGAGGCATCGAGGCGAAAGAGCCGCTCGGTCAGGCGGGGTAGTGCATCATCAGGCACGCCGGGAGAAGAATCCTCCCAGACAATTTCTGCTCGCCGGCCAACGCGCGCAAGCGATACATGCAGCTTACCGGGCGCATCGGTGTAGGCCATTGAATTACCAAGAAGGTTATGCCATAGCTGCCGTAACCGGTGTGGCGCTCCCTGAATGGTAATTCCTGAAGCAATTTTGCTGTCAAGGGCGATGCCCTTGCCCTCGATCCAGTGACGCGATTCGCTGAGCTGGTGCGTCAGGTGAGCACTGAGATCTACGGTTTCGAATGGTGCTTCCAATGTATGCGCATCGGACTGGGCTAATAGACGCAGATCCTCGACCAGACGATTGAGCTGTTCAACTTCCTGTGACAGCGAAGCAAGATTTCCTGCATTCATTGGCCTCACGCCATCTTGCATCGCCTCTATTTCACCCCGCAAGACGGCCAAAGGCGTACGTAGCTCATGGGCAATATCGGCAACCCACTGTTGTCGTGCGCGTCGGTTCTGCTCAAGATTGAAGGCGAGAGCATTGATGTCAGCCGAAAGCTGGGACAATTCATCGCGCCCACTGGGTGACAGTCGCACCGAGTAGTCACCACCGGCCAGCGCCTGGGTGGCAAGCGCCATGGCGCGCGTTCGCCTGCCCAGCCACAGCGCCAGACCTCCTGCCAGGATAAGTGATGCGAACAGCATCGATCCGAGGATGATGGTCAGACTTCGCAATTGACGCTGAAGGAAAAGCCGGTCGAGTTTAGTGATGACACCTTCGGGCGCACGATAGCCCAATGAGCCGATCTGAATGCCATCAAGCGTGATTGGGGCGTAACGTAATTTGGCCGGTTCGAGTCGGCTGTCGATAATACGGTCGCCGTGCGCATCTATTAAGACAAACTGGCGTGGATCAGCTAGCTCGGGAGGCAGCGGAGGTGGTATTACTCCTTCCGGAGGCTCAAAGTTGCCACCGCGTGGCACTAGAGCAAAGCGCAGAAGTTGGCGCCAGGCATCAGGATCGTGACGCAGCCACTCCCAATTGCCATGGCGAGCATAGCTTTCAGCGATTGACTGAGTCAGCGTGGTAATGCGTTGCTGCTGGCTATGCCTGAGATAATCGAGAAACCCTTCATCAAGGCTGCGGGAAATCGACAGATAGATCAGGCCGCTTATGAGCGTATTGACAAGGAAAATGGCAAAAAACAGCTTGATGCTTATACGGCTGAACATGATGGTAGCTGGGCCGGCTGAAGGCGCATCGTGCGCAGGATGGAACATGACGTTATTGATGCATGATCATATGCCTCAATGATGGAACAAATATGCAAAAGCACGTCATCTTATGGCGGTGTCATCGTCTAGTCACTAATAGAACAATTATCGAGCGCTTTGATCAACGCTGCTGCTGAACCAGAGCGACATAGATGCGCACCTGTTCCCGCCCAGAAGCTTTTCCACTGTACGCCAGCAGCCTTGCGTAGCGGCGCGGTAAGACGGTGCTGCTCGGGATAAGGCGCAATGGCCTGTGGGGCCCGCTCATCCATCCAGGCATTTTTGATACCACGAGCAATGCGTCCGGAAACAGCGCGGGTCGTGCCGGTCGCCTTATGATCGCGGCAAAGGACGACTTCCATCAGCGCATCGCGCCAGGATGCGCTGGTGCCGGCTTCGTCAGCGAGCAGAAAAAGCGTGCCGAACTGGCCAGCGCTCGCTCCGGCGTGTTGGGCACGGGAAAGATCTGCCGCAGTCATCAGGCCGCCTGCGGCGATCAGCGGTGTTCTGGCTATCCTGGCGCAACAGCTTTTTATCAATGTCATCAGCGGTTGAGCGTCACCCTCCGGCGCCTGGCTACCCCGATGTCCCCCAGCTTCCTCCCCTTGTAGAACGATCGCATCAACGCCGTCCTCTTCCAATGCCAGCGCTTCGCTAAGTGATGTCGCCGTGCCGACCAGAGCAATGCCACGCGCCCGGCAGGCATTAATGTAACGAGCGTCGAGCCGACCGAAGGTGAATGAGAAGACCGCTGGATGTGCGTCGAGCATCGCCTCGAACTGGCTCTCGAAGGTTGGCAGCTCGGCAAACGCCTCCGGCATCGACACGTGGGCGGATTGATAACAGCGTTCAAGGGCAGCTCTGGCGCGTTTGATCACATCGTCATCAGCAATGGTGCTGGCGGGAACGAACAGATTGACGGCGAAGGGACAAGAGGTGAGCGCACGGATAGCGCTGCACTGTGTAGTGATGGCCTCGGCGCTCAGGTAGCCCGCGCCTAGGCTGGCGAGCGCGCCAGCGTTGGCACAAGCCGCGACCAGCTCAGGCGTAGTAATGCCCCCTGCCATGGGCGCTTGTACGATGGGACGGGGAAATTCCAGATTGGCAAAAGCGAAAGAAGACGTCATGACTAACTCCATTTCGAGGTGGAATCATTAGTCTATGACGTCTTCTTTTTCGTGCGTAAGCTGTTTACCACAGCTGTACTGATTGGAGCGTTTAAATGAACATTCCGATCAGCATGGCCATCAATACACCCACCACACCAATGATGGTTTCCATCACTGTCCAGCTTTTCAGCGTTTGCGCCTCGGTCAAACCGAAGTAGCGGTTAACCAGCCAGAAGCCCGAATCGTTGACGTGGCTTAACACGGTGGCACCGGAGGCGATCGAGATCACGAGCAGGCCGAGAATCGGGCCGTCAAGATTCAGTGCCGTGATTACCGGCGCCATCAGACCTGCTGCGGTAATCATCGCAACCGTGGCCGAACCCTGAATGATGCGCACGCCTGTGGCTATAAGGAAGGCGAGCAGGATCGGCGGCAGCGCGCTGTCAGCCATCATTTCACCGATGACTGCGCCCACGCCGGAGTCGATCAGCATCTGCTTGAATACACCACCGGCGCCGGTGACGAGGATGATGATGCCAGCAGGTTCAAGGGATTTGGTGGCCACGCTCATGACCTGCTCACGTGTCAAGCCGCGCTTGGTACCGAGCAGGGTAAAGGCCAGTAGTGTCGTGATCAGCAGGGCAACGATCGGATTGCCAAGGAAACCGAGAATCTGATAGATGGCATTGTCATCTTCAAGCAGCACGCCGCTGACGGTATTAAGCAGAATCAGGATCAGCGGCAGCAGGATGATGCTGGCAATCAGCTTGAAGCTGGGCAAGTCATCGTAATTCTTGGGTTCCTTCGCCGCCGTATCTTCCATGTAATCAGGGACAGTGGCGTGAATGCGCTTGGAAATGTAACTGCCGAATACGGGGCCGGCCAAAATCATCGCCGGCAGGCCGCACAGCACGCCGAACAGAATGACGTAGCCAAGATCAGCGTTGATCAGATTGGCAACCGCGATAGGGCCCGGTGTCGGCGGTATGAACGAATGGGTAACCGCAAGGCCTGCGAGAAGCGGGATGCCATAGTAGAGCAGGGAGCGGCCGGTACGGCGGCCAAGCGCATAGATCAGCGGGGCGAGGATGATGAAGCCGACATCAAGGAAAACCGGGATAGCGATCATGAAACCAGCAATCGCCATCGACCATTGCGCCCGGCCTTCACCGAACTTGTCGATCAGCGTGTTGGCAAGGCGATCAACGCCACCGGAGACCTCGAGCATTTTCCCGAACATCGCGCCAAGGCCAACCACGGTCGCGACAAAGCCGAGCGTACCGCCCATGCCGCTCTGGACACTATCAACGATATCGGTCAGCGGCATACCGGTGGCTACACCTACCAGAATACTGACCAGCAGCAAGGCGACAAAGGCATGCAGGCGTAAGCGCATGACCAAAAACAGCAGCAAGACGATGCCACCCAACGCGGCGGCGATGAGCAAAGTGGCGTGAGACATGACGAATCCCGTCGTTTTCGTGGCTGAGAAAACCCTCGATCAAGTGCTGCGAAATGATCGCTGGATCAACGTCATGACACAGGACTTGGACAAAGGTCGTAGTTGTCTGTGCAGGCCCTTCCGGGTCTGTCAGAATGCGATGTTATCGGTAACATGAAGATGGGAACAAGGGGCTTTAGACTATGGTAGAGCGTAAGGTAGTGGGGCAACATGGGGCGCCACTGAACTCGGCACGCCGGATTCTGGTCATGGGCGTGTCGGGGTGCGGTAAGTCGACCATTGGCGAGGCGGTAGCAGAACGCATCGGCTGTGCCTACATCGATGGCGACCATTATCATCCGCAGGCTAATATCGACAAGATGTCACGCGGCGAACCCTTGAATGATGACGATCGAGCGGGCTGGCTGGAAAAATTAAGCGAGCTTTTTCAGACGCACCGCGAAAATGATGACACCGTTATCATCGGTTGTTCAGGGCTCAAGCGTTCGTATCGCGATCTTTTACGCAAGGGCGATCCGGAGCTGGTCATTTTATTTCTTGATGGTAGCTACGATCTCATCCTTGAACGGATGCAGGCGCGTCATCATTTCTTCTCGCCGCAAATGTTGAAAAGCCAGTTTGCAACGCTTGAGCGGCCAGGAAGTGACGAAGCAGAGCGGATCGATATCGATGCCGAGTGCGACGTTGTGGTCGATGCCTGCGTAGCGGCTGTTGTACACCGTGACCAGCAGCTAAGTGCTCATCGCTGATCTTTGCGGCTGGCAGATGGTAGCTAAGCGCCGCTCAGCTGCTTCCACGTATGGCGATCTCGTAGCCGGTATCGATACGTGTCTCTTCAGGCGTTTCATCGAGTAAGCGCAGCTTCAGCAGACGTGCCGCCTCAAGGCCGATGCGTCTGCGTGGTGTGACCACGGTAGACAGGGTGGGGAAGGTAGCGTCAGTGATATCGAGGCCATTGTATCCGGCCAGTGCGAGCTGCTCGGGCACGCGGATACCGCGCCGCTGACACTCGAATAGCGCGCCGGCCGCGAGATCATCATTGCAGAAGAAGATAGCGTCGAGTTCGGGCCAGCGCGCCATCAAATCCGCGAGAATATCAGCGCCGAGACGGTAGCTTGAAGGGCGTGTTGTGGTGAGACAGGCGCTATCGTCCATTCTGGCCTCGATCATGGCGCGCCGCCAGCCCGCCAGGCGATTCTGAGCGCGATGGTCCATGCGTGCCCCGCCAAACCCGATCCGTTGGTACCCTGCCTTGATCAGGGCGTGAGTCATGTCGAATCCGGCCTGTTCATGACTGAACCCGACGGCCATGTCGATAGGCTTGGCGGGCAGCTCCATGATTTCCACTACGGGAAGCTGACTGCGTATCAGCAGTTCGCGGGCGCGGTCGGTATGGCGTGAGCCGGAGATGATAAAGCCATCGACGCCATACGATAAGTACGTACTGATCAGGCGCTCTTCCTCGAACGCCGAATAGCTCGAATGCCCGAGCAGAACCTGATAGCCGGTATCGTCAAACACGTCAGCAACGCCGCGCAGCACTTCGGAGAACACCAGGTTGGATAGCGATGGCACGAGTAGCGCAATGGAGTGGCTTCGGGCACTGGCCAGGGCGCCTGCCTGACGATTGGGAATGTAGCCGAGCCGTTCGATCGCTTGCTCGACCCGCTCCTTAAGCTCCGGTGATACGCGATGGGGTTCGCGTAACACGCGTGACACGGTGATCTTGCTGATCCCGACGTACTTGGCAACATCTTGCAGAGTGACACGTCCTGATGAACGACGGGCGCGTCGGACCATAATCTATCCCCAGTTTTTCATGATAGCGGTAACAAACTCACGCCAGTTTATCATGGTCGGGTTCTGCGCTGCGCTTGGACAAAAGGCTCGTCTCCGGACCTGCATTCATTCCCTGTGGGCAGGGAATGAACACAGAACCGGAGCGAGGATCAGGGCGAGAAGATCAGAGGAACATGGCGATCAGCAGGCACATCAATAGCCCGACGATACCGATGATGGTTTCCATTACGGTCCAGCTTTTCAATGTCTGTGCTTCGGTCAGTCCAAAATAGCGGCTGACCAGCCAGAAGCCGGAATCATTGACATGACTTAATGCCGTGGCACCGGAGGCAATGGCAATGACCATCAAGGCCAGGATCGGGCCTTCCAGCCCCATTGTCTCAACCAGAGGCGCCATCAACCCGGCGGCGGTGATCATTGCCACAGTCAGCGAGCCTTGAATGACACGCACGCCAAGTGCAATCAAGAAGGCGAGTACCAGGGGTGGAAGTGCGCTGCTGGCCATCATGTCACCCATGACATCGCCAACACCTGAATCGATCAGGGTCTGCTTGAAGGCGCCACCGGCACCGGTGACGAGGATGATCAGGCCGACCGGTTCGAGCGATTTTGTAGCTACCTTCATCACATCGTCACGCGACAGGCCGCGTTTAGTGCCCAGCGCCGCGAACGAAAGCAGCGTGGCGATCAGCAGTGCGACAATCGGGTCACCGACGAAAGACAGCACCTGAGCAACAAGGTTGCCTTCATCTAAGACCATACCGCTGGCGGTATTAAGCAGAATCAGCACCAACGGCAGTATCAGAATCGAAAAGATCATCTTGAAACTGGGCAGGTCAGCATAGTCGTCACGTACGGCAGGCAGCTCGATATAGTCGGGAATACCGGTCTGAATGCGCTTGGAAATGAAACTGCCGAATATCGGCCCGGCAACGATCATGGCTGGAATACCGGCTATGGCGCCAAACAAAATTACAGAGCCGATGTTGGCGCCGAGCAGGTCGGCTACGGCAATGGGGCCGGGCGTAGGCGGAATGAAACCATGCGTGACGCCAAGCCCCGCCACCAGTGGAATGCCATAGAACAGCAGCGGCTTGCCGGTACGCCGTGTCAGGGCATAGATAAGTGGCACGAGGATGACGAAAGCAACATCGAGAAAGACCGGGATGGCAATCAGGAAACCGGCGATACTGAGCGCCCATTGGGCACGGCCCTCGCCGAAGGTGCGCATCAGCGTGCTGGCCAGCCGGTCAACGCCACCTGATACTTCCAGCATGGCACCGAACATTGCCCCGAGGCCCACCACCGTGGCAACGAATCCGAGCGTGCCGCCCATGCCGGCCTGAATCGTATCGACGATATCGCCAAGCGGCATGCCGGTGATCAGGCCAACGACGATACTGACCAGCAGGAGGGCGACAAAGGCGTGCATACGCCAGCGAATGACGAGCATCAGTAGAACGACAATGCTGAGCGCGGCGCTGACGAGCAACCACGTATCATGTGACATGAGCTTTCTCCTGTGAACTGGCGATCAAGAATTTGTTATTAAAATTCCGGGGTCTCAGGGCGTTAACGAGGCGGATCAGGCCGGATAACCGATGCGCGTCGCGGAAAAAAGCGCCCTTCGCAAAGAGCGCTCATGTGGGTGTATCGATAATGCGGTTTAACCTGGAAGGTGGCGGCTCAGGTCACAGCGCATCGCGGCTGTTTTCGCCATCGATCAGTCGCATCAGACCGAAAGGATTGGCGTTCTTGAGCGGCTCGGGCAGGAAGGCGTCCGGGTAGTTCTGGTAGCACACCGGGCGCAGATAACGCTCAATCGCCAGCGTACCGACCGAGGTGCCGCGCGAATCACTGGTGGCAGGGTAGGGGCCACCGTGAACCATGGCGTCGCAGACTTCCACCCCGGTGGGGTAGCCGTTAAGCAGGACGCGACCGGCGCGCTCTTCAAGAATGGGCAACAGGCCCTGGTGGGTCGTGAGATCGCTCTCTTCCGCAATCAGCGTGGCGGTAAGTTGACCGTTGAGCGAACGTGCTGCCTGCTGTAATTCCTCAGGCGAGTCGACTTCAGTCACTACGGTGCATGGACCAAAAACCTCTTCAAACAGAGGGGACTGATGCTCGAACAGCACGTGCTTTTCGGCCTTGAACAATCGCGCAGCGCCTTGATACTGGCCTTCCGACTCGCCAGTCGCCAATTCTTCGACGCCGTCGAGCGCGTTGAGGCGTTCGACACCACGCTTGTAATTTTCCACCAGGCCGGGGTTGAGCATGACCTGACCCGGCTTGGCCTTTAACTCGTCACCGAGCTTGGCCGTAAAGCGGCTCATCGCCTCGCTCTTGAGGCCGATAATAATGCCTGGATTGGTACAGAACTGGCCGCAGCCGAGGACCACGGAACTGGCCATGTCGACAGCGATTTGTTCACCGCGCTGCTCCAGTGCCTGAGGCAAGACCAGCATCGGGTTGACGCTCGACATCTCGGCAAAGACCGGGATGGGCTCATCACGCTGGCTGGCCAATTCGAACAGGGCCCTGCCGCCTTTCTGTGAGCCGGTAAACCCGACAGCTTTTATCGCTGGTTCCTGCACCAGCTGGGCACCGACGCGGTCACCGTAGACCATGCTGAACACGCCCTTGGGCATGCCGCATTTTTCTACCGCGCGGGTAATGGCATTAGCGACATGCTCGGAGGTCACCATATGACCCGGATGCGCCTTGACTACGACCGGACAGCCGGCAGCCAGTGCCGAAGCGGTGTCGCCACCGCCGACCGAGAACGCAAACGGAAAGTTGCTGGCGCCGAATACGGCGACGGGGCCGAGCGCGACCTTGTACTGGCGAATATCCGGCTTGGGTGGGGTGCGGTCGGCATCGGCACGATCGATGCGCACGCCGAGGTAATCGCCACGACGCAGTACCTTGGCGAACAGGCGCATCTGGTTGCTGGTTCTTGTGCGTTCACCGTTCAGGCGACCTTCGGGCAGGCCCGTCTCGCGAATAACCTCCTTGATAACGTCTTCGCCCAATGTATCGATCTCATCGGCAATCGTCTCAAGGAATGTGGCGCGTACTTCTGGTGAGGTGGTGCGGTAGGCAGCGAAGGCCTCGGCGGCGCTTTCTGCCGCGGTGGTGATTTCTTCCGGCGTTGCTTCGATGAATTTCAGATCAATGACCTGGCCGTCGGCTGCCCCGATGCTCTGTAGCGTCGTGCTGCCCTTGGCGCTGCGTACGCCGGCAATAAAGTTTTGTCCTGTGATCTCGCTCATGTGATCCTCCATGGGATGAGTAATTGTGGCGGTACAAGTAATAACCGTAAGAGACGCCTGATGGCGTTACGAGTGGCGCTCCTGCAGATAGTGATAGAGGGCGCGCGTGCCAAATGTCCAAGGCGCAATGGCATCGCTGCGGTCTACACGATTGATTAACGCGCCAAGACGAGGCGTGGCGATGGTGACGCGGTCGCCAACATGGTGGGTAAAGCCTTGGCCCTGGTCGTCACGGTCATCGATAGGGGAGAACATCGTGCCCAGAAAAAGCATGAAGCCGTCGGGATACTGGTGATGCTCCCCAAAGGTCTGGCCGACAAGGTCGAGCGGGTCACGACTGATTTCCCGCATGTCGCTCGCCCCCTCAAGCAGGAAGCCGTCGTCTTCACCCTCGATGCTCAGGCGCACCTGTGCCTGGCGCATGTCATCAAGCGTGAAATGTTCATCGAACAGACGAATGAAGGGGCCTATAGCGCACGAGCCGTTATTGTCCTTGGCTTTGCCCAGCAGTAACGCGCTGCGTCCTTCGATGTCACGCAAATTGACGTCATTACCGAGTGTGGCACCGCGTACATGCCCGTCGGAACCTACGGCCAGGACAATTTCAGGTTCGGGATTGTTCCACTGCGAGGCGGGATGCAGACCGACATCGGCGCCGAAACCGACCGAGGCCATCGGCTGTGTCTTGGTGAATACTTCGGCGTCCGGCCCGATGCCAACTTCCATGTATTGTGACCAGCCGCCGCGTTTGGTCAGGGCATGCTTGAGCGCGTCAGCTTCCGCTGAGCCGGGCTTGATCCTGGAAAGGTCGGTGCCGATCACCTCCTGCAGTGAGACGCGTATTTCACGTGCTTTGGCAGCGCTGCCACCGGCCTGCTCCTCGATCACCCGTTCGAGCAGGCTGACGGCAAAGGTAACGCCGCAGGCCTTGATCGCCTGCAGGTCGCAAGGTGCGAGCAGGTGTTCGCTATCCGAGGAGGTATCGAGTGAGCGTGTCAGCCATGTCGATACGTCACCCACCATTTCGCCTGAGGCAGAACGCGCTATCTCGACGGCATCGTGACGGTCGAGCAGGTCGGCCATGGTGCTTACGTGAGCCGTAATGTCATAAAGCTTGCCGTCACGTACGGCGACGATGCAGGGGCCACCAGTCGGAGCGCCGCGCCACACGCGGCCGACCAGTATGGCGCGGTCGGCGTCTTCAGGCAGGCAGGTTGTGATATCGATTGAACGCATTATGGGGAGTCCTCTCCTAAAGATGTCCGCCTGTGCCATGGGCATCGGCATCGTAGTACCGATAGTGCGTAATATTGTTCGGATATTGAGTATGCTGCGCTAAATGTCTTACTTATTTATTATATGTACAACATATACATTGGTGGCATAAGCAGGCATATCGATTGCTGCGCAAAAAGGGATGCGGAACGAGTAGCAGAAGAAGGACAGAGAAAGCTGAAAAAAAGCCCTACCGCTTCAGCGGTGCTGAGAGGCGGTAGGGCTGAAAACCATAAAAAGATTACTGAATAAACGTTACTCTTCGATGAACGGCTCCACATCAAGGCGTCGGCCGAGCATGAACGCATCGGCAACATGTTGAAGTGGACGAACGTCCACGTCGCTGCTCTGTGCCTTGATCAGTGTGGCAAAGTGAGCATAAAGGCCTGGGTACTCGGCCTCGTCCTGTGTCAGCTCGACGTGACCATCAATCGCCATCACGCTGCCTCCCTTTGACAGGGTGAGTCGTCCTTCATCGGTATCGATGTGGATGTCCCATGTCTGCGGGCCGGTCTGGCGCCAATCGAACTCGGCACGAATAGGGGTCTGGGATGCATCGATAAAAGACAGATTGGCCGCAATCGGCGCGGCGCGGTTCTGCGGAAAAGAAAGCTCGGCCTCGGTGAGAAAGAACGGCTGTGGCAGGATCGCGGTAATGATGGATAGCGCATTAATGCCTGGATCGAACACGCCGAGCCCACCGGGCTGCCATATCCATTCCTGGCCGGGATGCCAGGTGCGTACATCTTCTTTCCACTGCACGTTGACGGCGCGAACTGCCTTGTCGGCGAGCCAGCGTCGTGCCGGTTCGACTGCGGGGGCATGGCGAGAATGCCATGTGGCAAACAGTGTGCGCCCGGCGCGTTCAGCCTGTGCCGCAAGGTCGTCAACTTCACTCAGTGTAGCGCCAGGCGGTTTCTCAAGCATGACGTGCTTGCCCTGAGCAAGCGCACTGCGCGCTTGGCCATGGCGCACCTGTGGCGGCGTACACAGGGACACCGCATCAAGCTCGGGCATTGACTCGAGCATTTCATCGAGTGTCTTGAAGTTGGCTACATTCTCGAGTGAGGCGTTGCGGCTGGCAACGGCAACCAGTTCATAATCATCGTTGGCCCGTAATGCGGGAAGGTGTTGGTCGCGGGCAATCTTGCCAAAGCCGACGATACCGATCCTGATCTTGCTCATGTCTTATTTCCTTTTGTGGTCGATCTTGCCAGGACGGTTCATAGCATACGCGATGTATCACCATAACGAGGCTCTCTGAGCCCGGGCGTATCGACACGCATCGAAAACAGCGATCCTGACAGCGGCGCAAGGGTAAGGGAATATTCATCCATCCCCTGCCTGGCGCTCGTGACGTAGAGCGTGCGCAGATCCTTATCACCGAAGGCGATCATGGTCGGGTTGGGGACTGGCAGGGGATAGTGGGCCGCGAGCCGGCCCTCGGGAGTGAAACGAGCCACCGCACCGCCGGCGTAGAGTGCGCACCAGTAATATCCTTCGCTATCGACGGCGCCACCATCGGGAAAGCCTGCAATATCAACATCACTGATATCAAGCCACTGCTCGGCAGGGCCGAGCTCGCCACTTGTGATGTCCAAAGCATGCCGTTCAATGATGCGCCGGGGGGAGTCGGCATGATAGAGATAATGGCCATCGGGGCTGAAAGCGAGCCCGTTGGAGATGGTGATCTCATGTTTGATTACAGCGAGCTGGCCTGACTGATACCGATAAAGCGCAGCCGTGGGGCTCGTTTCGGCCTCGTCCAGCGTCCCTATCCAGAGACGTCCAGCCGGGTCGCAGCGACCATCATTGAAGCGGTTGGTCGAGGCGTCTTCGGGGTTGCTGGCCAGGCAGTCAAGCTTGCGGCCTTTCTGATCCAGGCGCCAGATCCCCGAGCGCAGCCCGGCGACAAAACCACCTTCTTCATGCAGTGCAATGCAGCCTATCGCCTCATCCAGCGTGACAATACTGTGAGCGTTACGTGCGCTATCAAGACGGTGAAGCTGGGCGGCATGAATATCGACCCAATAAAGCACTTGATGTTCTGCGTCCCAGACCGGGCACTCACCAAGTGTCATTTGCAGCGGAAGATGCACCTTGAACATGGCTGGCGTCTCTGACTATAGCGTCACGTGTTATTAAGATGAGCGAAGGCGTAGTGCGCGCTGACAAGAACGTTGTTAGTGGTTATGGCGCGCTTCGCCGCGATTCTCAATGATGCGAATGTATTGTGTGGCGGGCTCCATGCAGGCGCCTTGACCATGCTGACCGACGGTGCGGCGATGCATTTCCTCCCACGGGCTCTGGTTGATCAGACTGGGTGGCGTCCAAGCCGCGCGGCGACGTTCGAACTCGGCATCGTCAATCAGCACATCGACGCGATACTCGTTGAGGTCGATGCGCACCCGGTCGCCATTGTTGAGCAGGGCTAAATTGCCGCCGACCGCAGCTTCAGGCGAGACATTGAGAATCGATGGGCTGGCCGAGGTGCCGCTCTGGCGGCCATCGCCCAGGGTTGGCAGGACATTGATGCCTTTCTTGAGCAGCGCCGCTGGAGGAAGCATGTTGACCACCTCGGCGCCGCCGGGGTAGCCGACCGGCCCGCAGTTGCGGATCACCAGCAAAGAGTGTTCATCGACGCCAAGCTCAGGGTCGTCGATACGCTCGTGATAGTCTTCCGGCCCCTCAAAGACGACAGCATTACATTCGAAGACGTTGGGATGTTCCGGATCCTCAAGGAAGCGGTGACGAAATTCGGGGTCGATCACGCTGATCTTCATCACCGCGCTATCGAACAGGTTGCCTTTCAATACCACGTAGCCGGCGGCTTCACGCAGCGGCTCAGTGTAGCGCCGGATCACCTCACGGTCGGGTTCGGGCCCGCTGGCCAAGTCCTCGGCCAGCGTATGGCCAGTAACGGTGCGCACCTCGCCGTGGATCACGCCGGCATCAAGCAGCTCCTTCATCACCGCCGGTACGCCACCGGCGCGGTGGAAGGCTTCGCCCAGGTAGCGGCCCGCCGGCTGGCAGTCGACCAGCATTGGAATATCCTTGCCGAGTTGGTGCCAGTCGTCGAGATCATGTTCGACCCCCATATGGCGGGCGATGGCGATCATATGAATCGGACAGTTCGATGACCCTCCCAGCGCGGCCGCAGCCACCACTGCGTTCTTGAAAGCTTCATGCGTCATGATGTCGGAAGGGCGTAGGTTCTCATGCACCATATCCACGATGCGCTTGCCGGTGGCGTAGGACATCCAGCCGCGTTCGCGGTATGGCGCAGGGATCGCTGCACAGCCGGGCAACGACATGCCAAGCGCCTCGGCCAGTGAGTTCATCGACAGCGCTGTACCCATCGTATTGCAGTGACCGATCGAGGGCGATGAAGAGGCGACCATCTGCATGAACTGGGAGTAATCAATCTGCCCGGCGGCATGCTGCTTACGCGCTTCCCAGATCACCGTGCCCGAGCCCGATAGCTTGCCTTGCCACCAGCCATCCAGCATCGGCCCACCGGAGAGCACAATCGAGGGGATGTTGACCGTGGCCGCAGCCATCAGGCAGGCAGGCGTTGTCTTGTCGCAGCCGGTCAGCAATACCACGCCATCGAGCGGATAGCCGTGCAGTATCTCGACCAGTCCCATGTAGGCAAGGTTGCGATCGAGGGCGGCGGTGGGGCGGCGGCCTTGTTCGGCCAGCGGATGAACGGGGAATTCCAGCGGAAGCCCCCCAGCATCACGAATGCCCGCCTTGACGCGCTGCGCCAGCTCAATGTGATGGCGGTTGCAGGGCACCAGATCGCTGCCGGTCTGGGCAATGCCGATAATCGGTTTGCCTGACTGCAGTTCTTCCAGCGTGATGCCGCTGTTCATGTAGCGCTCCACGTACATCGCCGTCATGCCCGGATTATCCGGATTATCGAACCAGTTGCGCGAACGCAGGCGCGGTTGGCTATTGGGGCGGTCCGTCATGGTTATGTCCTCGCTCAATACGAGTGCAGAGCGCTAAATGCTCCACAGTGCTGAATGAGGCCAATGTTATACATAGTGCTTTAATGTTCAACATATGCTTTGGTGGCATGAACGTTCAGCGCCGCGCCGTGGCGCCTGCCATGAAAACGGTGTGAAGGCCGTCAGCATCAGCGGGATTGAGGAAAGATCACTCTAGGATGAGGTAGTAGTCGTTCGGCACACGATACGATGCCAAGGCGGGCTTAATAAGATGGTTCGACAAACTGCGCCTGGATCAGCCCGGCATGTGGATCAAGGCCGAGTGCCAGCGCCGTGCCTTCAAGTACAGCCTGGGCGGCATGAAACGCCTTCTGAGGCTGGCGCATGCGGATGGCTTCCATCAGGGTGCGATGACGTTCAAGGCTCTGCTCCGGGTCGGTTGCGGTAATGTTGGACTCGGCAATCAGCAAATGAATCGAGGGGCGCAGTACATGGGAAAGCTGGGCCCAGACAATATTGTGTGTGGCCTTGAAGATCGCGACGTGGAACGCGACGTCGAAATCGGTATGAATGTGACGCTCTTCAGATGACTCCGAGTGGCGGAGATTCTGCCCCATGCCGTGAAACGCTTCTTCTATGGCGACAAGGTCGTGTGCAGTGGCCTTGCTTGCTGCCGTCATGGCGACAAAGGGCTCGACGGTCAGTCGAAATGCGAGCACCTCGCGCTGAATTTCCTGATTCGGTGCGGCAAAGCGTGTCATCCACTCGGTGACCACCGGGTCGAGGATATTCCATTCCGAGTATTCACGTACCTTTGAGCCGTAACCTGAGATGCGCTCAATAATGCCGCCATCGACCAGCTGGCTGAGATGACGCCGTACCACGCTGCGGCTAAGTGAAAAACGCTCGCAGATTTCGAGTTCCTTGGGAATGAAGTCACCGGGCTGATACAGACCGGAGAAGATATCCTTGATCAGGATCTCGGCAACGTTGGCCTTCTTGTCATCTGAGCGAGCATTCATAGGTACTGTTTTTCTCTGGCAAGCCTTTGGCAAATGGCGAACACCCGGTGTTGACGAGGTGTTATCGGCGAGAGTGGGTAGTCTAGCACGAGTCAAAAACCCGCTTTAGCCCATCGATAGCATCAGCAACATCAAGGGCGGCGATAGTAAT
Source organism: Phytohalomonas tamaricis (assembly GCF_003012345.1). Taxonomy (GTDB): domain Bacteria; phylum Pseudomonadota; class Gammaproteobacteria; order Pseudomonadales; family Halomonadaceae; genus Phytohalomonas; species Phytohalomonas tamaricis. The sequence goes on along the minus strand of NZ_PVRV01000020.1, from coordinate 828,446 downwards.
GACAACAAAAAACCGCTGGCCAGTGCCATCGGTACGCAGGTAATGCCTCCGGCGCGCTGAATGACGGGGAGAGTAACGTCCATGGCCGTGGCGCCGCAGTAACCTACGGCAACGCCCGGCATGCGGCGGATCACTATCGGGATCAACAGCACGGCAAAAAGTTCGCGGGCCAGATCATTGATAAAGGCTACGGAACCGAGCAACGGGCCGAGTTGGTCGCCGATCACGATGCCTGAAAGCGAGTACCAGCCGAAACCGGAGGCCAGTGCCATAGCGTCGGTAATACGCCAACCGAATAGCGGAGCGACACTCACTCCAGCCAGCAATGAACTCAATGCGACAACGACCGCAATGCTCAAGCCACTGCGATTGAGCAGTACCTGACGAAGCGACATGCCGGAAAGCCTTAGCTGAATGCCAATCAGGCCAAGTAACACATAGAGTGCAATTTCGACGCCCTTGGCTGCATAGGTAGTCAGTGTCGGCAGGAACAGGCCCAATGCGAGACCGCACGCCACGATCGCTGCCAAACGAATCGAGCCCGCCAACGCCTTGATAGTATCGCTGGCCGAAGCTGGTGGGAGGGGCGCTCGTTCCGCCCCGCGGTGTACATTCAAGCGCCAGGCCAAGAGCCACAGGGCGATCAGATTGAACAGGGCAAGCGCACAGAACAGAGCGCCAGCTTGTGCGCCAATGCGCATGAACTGCCCCGCTAAATCATCAATGCCTGCCAGATCAAGCCCCATCAGAAAGACGATGATATACACCGCCGCGTTAACGCTATGGTCGATGGCAGTACGCAGTGGCGTAAGGCGTGCACTCGCGGCGTAGCCAACGATTAATGGCAGTAGTAACAGCAATAGATCCAGCAGCATCGGGATGTAACCCCTGACCCATGGAAAGGGGCGTAAGCTTACGTGAGCTATCGAAGCGGCAAAAGCCCGATACGCTACCCGGCAGTAAATGCTGCCATTTCCATATGGCTATCAAGTTCGCCGTTTTTGAAGTAGTTGACCTTGATCAAGAGCCCCGGATAACGCGGCGATACATAGAAGTGAAAACAGCGCTTAGGCTTCTTCTCGTCCCAGAGTTCGACATGAAGAGTTTGCCATTGCCCCGCAGGCACCGTGATCTGCTCCCGGCCTCGAATGCGATAGCGCATGGTATGCGGCTTTTTCTTGTGGTCGAGATAGCGAAGTTCGCAGGGAGGATTGGCTGTGCCTGTGCACGAAACGGTATCAATGGTACGTCCCAGCGCAACCAGTGCCGTCTGGCGGTCAGGCAGGGCAGCCATGGCGTTAGCGTCCAGATGGTAATCATCACCGAAACCGAACAGACGGTAGCGGCTGTAGTAATCGATGGGCTGCAAGTGTTCATCCCTGACGCGAAAGCGACCATACTCGCGCCCGGTTGCGATCTTGATCGAGGCGAACATGGTGCTTTTCCACACGCCATCCTGCACTTCCAGAGTATGTTCCACCACAGCCTGGGGCCAGTCGCCAGCCTTGAGGTGATAGCTCGCCTGGAAGGGAACAAGATCGTTGGCCCAGGCGCTACTGCTCAGTAACAAAGCTATCAGTGAGATGGTCAGACGACGCATGGCGTTCACTCCTTGAAACGAATCCTGAAAATAGATGAAGCAGTGTTTCCTGTGGCATCGGGTGCCGCTGAAAGTGCCTCGGAAGATAGAGCTCGCCTGCTACGCTGTAATGACTCGCTTTAGCGGTTTAAGTAGCGTTATAAGTGCAATCATGGCGGCCTATTCACGTCACGGCCCTTTACAAGGAGTATGGTTATGGCTCGTATCTTGTTACTCGCCGGTGATTTCGTCGAGGATTATGAAGTCATGGTGCCTTTCCAGGCCCTGCAGGCCATGGGACACACGGTAGATGCGGTATGCCCGGACAAGAGTGAAGGAGAGACCATCAAAACCGCGATCCACGATTTTGATGGTGCGCAGACCTATTCGGAAAAACCCGGCCATCTGTTCGTACTCAACGCCACCTTCGATGAGATTGATGTTGACGACTACGATGCGCTGGTGGTGCCCGGTGGCCGCGCACCGGAGTATCTGCGCTTGAACAAGGAAGTGCTGAAGATCGTGCGGCACTTCTTCGAGGGCAACAAGCCGATGGGGGTGATCTGTCACGGTGTGCAAATTCTGGCGGCGGCAGTCTCACTGAAAGGACGGCGTATTTCTGCCTATCCTGCCTGTGCCCCGGAAGTGCGCCTCGCTGGCGGCGAGTTCGTCGAACTTGAAGTTGATGCAGCGATTACCTGCGGCAAGCTGGCTACCGCGCCGGCCTGGCCTGCCCATCCCGAATGGCTGCGTCAATTCGCAGCGCTGCTCGATTGAGCGAATAGTGTTAACTCTTCCCGTGCTACCCAAAGGCTATTAGCTGTCGATAAAACGCCACCTCCGGGTGGCGTTTTATCATCTATCCGGTACCCCTTTACGTTTATAGCCAGCCTTTGTACTTGAAGTACAGATACGGCGAGATGCCCGAGAGTACCATCAGGCCAAGCGCAAAGGGATAGCCGAATGACCAGTTCAGCTCGGGCATGATATCGAAGTTCATGCCATAGATGCTGGCGATCATGGTGGGCGGCAGGAACACCACGGCGGCGATCGAGAAGGTCTTGATAATCTGGTTCTGCTCGATATTGATAAACCCCTGGGTGGAGTCCATCAGGAAGTTGATCTTGTCGAACAAAAAGGCAGTGTGTGACATCAGGGTGTCAACATCACGCATCACTTCACGAGCAACTTCCTGCAGCTCGCCGCGATCGCGCAGATTACGCTGCAAAAAGGCAACCGAGCGCTGAGTGTCCGTCAGGCACAGGCGAATCTTGCCTGTACTGTCTTCCAGTTTGGCGAGCTGATCGATGGCATCTTCAAGATCAGCATCGTTGTCCTCCAATACGAGGTGACTGACGTTTTCCAGATGGCGGTGCATGTCTTCGACGCTGTCCGCGAGGTTTTCGACTTTCTGATCGAAAATGGTCAGCATCAGTTCCTGCACCGAGCTTGCTTCTATCTGCCCGCGGCGTGCGCGCATGCGCAGCAAGCGAAAGTCTGCCAAGTCACCTTCACGGAAGGTGATCAGTCGTCCGGGTTGAAGGATAAAGGCTACGGTTGTCGTACCGTGCCGGCCTTCACTTTGCGTCAGAAAAAGCGAGTGGACATGAATGCCATCGGCATCGACAAAATAGCGCGCCGATGATTCGATCTCCTCGACATCATGTGTCGCCGGCAACTCATCGGCCAGAAAGCTGTTGAGCGCTTCTCGCTCATCTTCGGTGGGCTCGTGGGCATCGATCCAGGCCGCTTTGGTCAGGCGTGTATTAAGCGAGGTGTCAGTCTCGGAGACTTCCTGAATGGCGTTGCGAGCAAGATTGAAGGTCCGAATCATGACGATATTTCCTTGATCAGTAGCAGGGCACTGGCACGGCTGACAAGTGGGCCGGTACCTCTTTTAATTGAGACATCGGCCGAGTTCTGTTAGGGACTCGTAGTCTCTTGTTCATGAGAAATGATGTCCTGCAGTAGGCCAACCCCATCCATTGCGCTGGCAAACATGCCGGTATGTAGGCTTACGTCATCATACTGGTGTGACAGGCATGGCATAAAACTACATTTTTTCTCATCGACTCAACGTTATCCTAGGCTAAAAGCGCAGGAGAGGCATTTTCGCCGCGAGCAGCGGTAGGGTCGGCCGGTCACCGGGTCAGAAGTGAAACGGGCGAAGATGATCCCTCCCCCGTGATCAACGTGGATATATGCCGGTTTAATAGCCCGCTTCAACCTGCACGGCCTCGATAGCGTCTCCACGCTCAAGGCGCAGGATGTTGCCAGCGATTTGATCGGCGGCCTGCTCGACAGGGGTTGGCGCGGCAATATGCGGAGTAATGCGAATTCTCGGATGCGTCCACAATGGGCTGTCCTGTGGCAGCGGCTCCTCAGGAAAAACGTCGAGCAGAGCACCACGCAGTTGGCCGCTCTCGATTGCTGTCAGCAGAGCGTCAATATCCAGCGTGCTGCCACGCCCTGGATTGATCAACGCTGCACCGCGCGGCAGCCGGTCAAGTTTCTGCGCATCGAGCAGGCCTTGGGTGGCGGAGGTACCCGGCAGCAGGTTGATCAGGATGCGGGCATGGCTTAGTACGTCATCGAGCCCATCATCTCCATGATGACATCTGACATTGTCGAGGACTTTCGGCGAGCGGCTCCAGCCATGAACGGGATAGCCCTGAGCCGCCAGATGGCCTGCAACATGACGGCCAATCGCACCGAGACCCAGTACACCAACGGGCCAGGCGCTTTTGGCTTCGAGTAGTTGCTCCTGCCATGAAGAGTGCTGTTCTTGTGCCAGATAGGTATCGAAGTTGCGGTGGAAGTGCAGTACGCCGTAATGAACGTAATCGGCCATGGTATCGGCCATGCCGGCGTCACGCAGCTTGAGAATGGGCACGCCGCGTGGCAGCGCAGGATTGGCAAGCAGAGCGTCGACGCCCGCCCCCAGATTCAGTATCGCCTTGAGGCGGTGATCCTGAGCATTGAAAAGCGAGGCGGGCGGCTTCCAGACCACCAGATAATCGGCCGGCTGTTCGCCGTCATCATCACTTGTCAGCAGCGTCGCATTGGGCAGGCGTGTTTTAAGCGCCTCACGCCAATGGTGGTTGTCAGGTCCATGAATCAAAACGCGCATTGCTCCCTCCGCCTGGTGTTGTTTGCCTCACTCTATACCAAGCGTCAGGGCGGAGCATCCGTGAATCTGACGCTATGTGGCCGCGAGCTAGGCGGGCTCTGGTAGCGAGAGCAGCAGGCGTTGCTCCGGTGGCTCGGCAAGGGGTGGGCAATTTTCAAGCTCTCGGGCCAGCGCTTTGAAATCGAGGATTGCCAAGCTGCGCCGCCGTGACGTCGCGCCTACCAGATAGAGATGCTTGGCGCGCTTGAAAAGACTATCACCATCCTGATTAAGCGGATTCCAGCGCATGGGCGGGTTATCCCACGAGGTTTCGATAAACTCCATGGCATCAATGCTTTCGACAATGAAGCCGAACGTGGCCTGACAACTTTGCACCAATAGCACTTTATGGTTTGAAGTGAAACTGCGTGCTGGATGATCCTGCAGCATGCCTAGGTCAATAAGCGAGACAATGCGGCCACGATGGTCGGTCATGCCGACCAGCATATCGCCCGATTCTCCAATGCGGATGAAATCGGTCGGCATGGAAATGATCTCGACAATGTCATCGAGCGCCGCATAGAGCTTGCTGCACGAATGAAAGACAAGATAGGCGCGACGCTTGTAAGACTTGCATACCAGCGCTTTTGATGTCGCTGGTGTCATGTGTTGCGCTGACTCTGCATTGTGCGCCTTGGTCAGCGAGCGTACTTCTTCTCTGTTTAGCAGCGCGTCATGATCAAGCAGCAAATATTCCTTCTGGGAGGTGTCATTGAGAATGCCGTGGAACATTTCGGGCCGCTTTAGGCCGACGCCCGACATGGGCATGGTATTGCCCTCATGACGTTGAATAATGCCAATCACACCATCGATTAACAGACCAATACGGCTGTGAGGTGATTCCAGCAGAAGCAGCTGCGTTTTGCCGTCGGCCTTTTCATCACCGTGTCGGCTCAGGCCGAGCAGAGCGCGTAGATTCAGGGCAGGCACCATCGAGCCACGGTACGTAAAGAAGCCGTAATACAACTGGTTGCTAAGCGGCGCAGCTTCGATAGTCGGTTGCTCTACGATATGCAGTACGCTGGCGGCTGGAAAGCAGCAATATAAGCCATCGCAACTAAACAGCAGGTAATGCTTCAGTTGGCCGCGCATGGCGCTTTTCGGCAGATGGGTGGCGTGCTTCTGTTTGCCAATTTTTTCCGACGGGTAGGCGACAAGAACGTCAGGCCGGCTGAAGAGCGCCGGTACATTGAGTATATAGACGGGACGTTCATTTTCGTCGCTCAGAAACATGCCGCGCAGTAAGGAATGGTGGGGCGCCGAGTTGGCGCCCAGCCGTTCTACTTTGCATTCATCGACACTGAGCACATGAGAAATCTCATCGACGGCCAGGCCGATGCGTCCACCGTCTCGAACGACAATCGCGATGCGCTTGGGCGCAGCGACCGGCTCGTGATGACTAAGCGACAGTAATCGGTGTAAATCGATCACAGGGACAATAGCGCCACGCAGCGAAAAATTGCCAAGCATGCCTTCCGGTGCAAGGGGCTGAGGCGTCAGCGTCGCGGGAAAATCAACGACTTCACGCAGCGATGCAATCGGCAGGGCAACTTCGATGCCGCCCAGTTGCAGCACACCATAGGTTTGCTTGCTACTCATGACACGCTCATGACCTGGGTAGCGCTAGCACCGTGCGACTTGGAGGATGACCCAAGCCCGCTCATGTCGGTAACTTCAGTCAAATCATGAATCAGGTCGCTGACGTGTGCGGCAGTGGTCAGCTGTTCCTGGCTGGTGGTGTCAATCTCACTGATGGCGCTGCTAGTACGTTCGACTCCGCTAACAATACGTTCAAAGGCATCATTTGCCTTGTGAGAAATATCATTACCCACACCAATGCGTTTGATCGACTCATTGAGCAGCTTGTTGATCTCACGCGTGGCCAGAGACGATTTCTCGGCCAGCTTGCGTACTTCATCCGCGACAACAGAGAATCCCAGCCCGTGTTCGCCAGCGCGTGCTGCTTCAATGGCAGCATTGAACGCCAACAGGTTGGTCTGGCTGGCTATTTCGCCGATCACCTTGACGATATCGTCAATATCTTCGGCAGACTTCTGGATGGCCTCCATCGCTTCGATGGACTTTATCAGCGCCTTGGAGCCTTGCTTGGCTTCGTTTTGAGTATCACGTGCCAGGCTATTAGCCGTAGATGAACTATCAGCAATGGCATTGATCGACGCGACCAGGCTGGTGATCGAGTCTGTCATTGAGGAAGTCTTTGCCTGAATGTTGCGTTCAAGCGCGACCTGCGCGGTGATATCAGTGGCGAATTTGACGACCTTGTAGGGCTTTCCGCTGGCATCAAAAATAGGGTTATAGGTCGCCTGAATCCATACTTCACGACCATGCTTGCCGACGCGCAGGAATCTGTCATTGAACAGTTCTCCACGTCCCAGCTTCAGCCAGAAATCACGATACTCACTGGACACAATGTACTCAGGCGTACAGAACATGCGGTGGTGCTGGTCTTTGATCTCGTTACGGGCGTAGCCCATGGTGTCGAGGAAATTCTGGTTGGCATCTAGAATGTTGCCTTGCAGATCGAACTCGACCACGGCCTGAGCGCGGCTGATGGCGTTGACCTTGCCTTCATATTCCGCATTCTTGGCTTTGGCGGCCGTAATGTCGGTGGCGAACTTGACGATCTTGTAGGGTTTACCTTCGGCGCAGAGGATCGGGTTATAGGTCGCTTGAATCCAGACTTCACGCCCATCCTTACCCAGACGCATGTACTCGCCGCTGTCGAACTCACCGCTTGAAAGCTTGTTCCAGAACGCTTTATAAGCGTCGCTATAAATATGGCTTTCCTCGCAGAACATGCGGTGATGCTGACCCTGAACCTCTTCCAATGTGTAACCGAGTACGTCCAGGAAGTTCTGATTGGCTGTCAGCACATGACCTTGTAGATCGAATTCCACTACGGCTTGAGCGCGACTGATGGCATTGATTCTGCTGAGGTAATCCGCGCTCTTGAGTTTGGCCGCAGTAATGTCGGTGGCAAACTTGACGATCTTGTGAGGCTTGCCGTTGGCATCGTTTACCGGGTTATAACTCGCCTGAATCCATACCTCACGTCCGTTTTTGCCAATGCGCTTGTATTCGCCACTGTCAGGCTCGCCGTTGCCGAGCTTTTTCCAGAAACCTGCATAGGCATCGCTGTAGGCGTAGCTTTCCTCACAGAACATCCGATGATGCCTACCCTGAATTTCTTCTAAGGTATAACCGAGCGCGTCCAGAAAGTTCTGGTTAGCTGTCAGCACATGACCGTGCAGGTCAAATTCGATGATGGCCTGGATACGGTTGATAGCTTCCCAGAGAGACGTAAGGTTCTCATGGTGTTGCGTTACTGTGTTATTGCTCATGGTCGCTCTCTGAGATAGTGGATCGAGGCTAACGCTGACAGAGCGTTGTGTTATCGATCAGACGCTTTGTTGAACACGAAGAGGGCCGGGCGCCGATAGCGGGCAATCTGTGATGCTTTTCAGCGAGCATGCCGGGTCAGTCTCTCGTTTGCTGCGTTGCGAGTTATCGACCGAGTTTCATTTGCCTTAAGCAAAATTCAGACTACAAAGGGGGTGCGTTGTGCATAGCAGTAGTCATGACAGACAGACCGCGTCACATCTGGAAATAGACGAGGGCGTTGAGATATGAGTGGGGATTGAAACCACCACGATGAGGCAGTGATAAAGCTTTTGACGTAGCTGCCGGGGCGAGTGCAGACTCAAAGCAGAAAATGAAAAAATATTGACCTGAATCACGCCGCTACACAATCCGGGCACGCAAGGCCTACTGTCGGATTTTCGCCAGGCGGGCTTTGCTGGTACTGCAATAAGAAGCCGAGCGAACGCTGATGACGACATCCCCCTTGCCTTTATCCCGCGAGGCTATTCCCCGGGAATCTTTTACCCGCGAGGAGTACGCCCAGCGACTTTCTCGCGTGCGTGCCGCCATGGCGCGTGCCGGCGTCGATGTACTGATCATTTATGATCCTTCGAACATGGCCTGGCTGACGGGCTATGATGGCTGGTCGTTCTATGTGCATCAGTGCGTTCTGGTGAGCTTCGACTGCGATCCGGTCTGGTTCGGTCGTGACATGGATGGCAACGGCGCGCTGCGCACCTGCTACATGGATCCCGAGAAGTGCGTGACCTATTATCCGGACTACTATGTGCAGAATCCGGACATGCATCCGATGGATTATCTGGCCCAGTCAATTTTGCCTGAGCGCGGCTGGGATCGCTGCATCATCGGCGTGGAGATGGATAACTACTATTTCTCCGCCAAGGCCTATATGCGCCTGCAGGCCAACCTGCCACATGCCACGTTTCAGGACACTACTGCGCTGGTCAACTGGTGCCGAGCGATCAAGTCACCGCAGGAAATTGCGTACATGCGTGTGGCGGCGCGTATTGTCGAGCGTATGCACGGCACCATTCTCGACATGATCGAGCCGGGGTTACCCAAGAATCGTTTGGTGGCTGAAATATACAAAACGAGTATCGAGGGTGCCGACGGCTACGGCGGCGATTATCCGGCCATCGTGCCGATGCTGCCGACCGGAGCGGATGCCGCCGCACCGCATCTCACCTGGGATGAGACGCCGTTCCGTAAAGGGGAAGGCACTTTCTTCGAGATCGCCGGATGCTACAAGCGTTATCACGCACCACTGTCACGCACTATCTTTCTTGGCCGTCCGACACGCGATTTCATTCGCGGCGAAGCGGCCCTGCTCGAAGGGATTGAAAACGGCCTAGCCGTAGCCAAGCCCGGTAACCACTGCAGTGATGTCGCCATGGCGCTGGGTGCGGCAATGAGCAAGTACGGCTTCGACCGCGGCGGTGCGCGCTGCGGCTACTCGATCGGGCTTAGCTATCCGCCCGACTGGGGCGAGCGCACCATGAGCCTGCGCCCCAGCGACGATACTGTACTCAAGGCAGGCATGACGTTCCATTTCATGCCCGGTATGTGGATGGATAACTGGGGGCTTGAGATCACCGAATCGATTTTGATCACCGAGGATGGGGCTGAACCGCTGTGTCATTTTCCACGTCAGCTGTTCGTCAAATAATCCAATACAACGTTTATTTACAGGAGAGCGTATGCGTCCAAGTCCCATTTCTGCCACCGTCGATTTCGAGGCCAACGGCGTCCAGCACGGCTTCCTGAAACTGCCAGTGTCCCATGACGAGTCGGCCTGGGGGGCGGTGATGATTCCAATCACTGTGATCAAAAACGGCGATGGCCCCACGGCGCTGCTGACCGGCGGTAACCATGGTGATGAATATGAAGGCATCACGGCGCTGCTCAAACTGGCCAATACCCTTCGAGCCGAAGACGTTCTAGGGCGGGTGATTATCGTGCCGATGATGAACCAGCCCGCGGCACAAGCCGGACGGCGCACCTCGCCGATGGATAAGGGCAATCTCAATCGCAGCTTTCCGGGCGATCCGGACGGCGGGCCAACCAAACAGATCGCTGATTACTTCACGCGTTATCTGGTGCCGATGTGTGACTACGCACTCGATTTGCACTCCGGCGGGCGAACCCTCGATATTCTGCCGTTTGCTGCTGCTCACCGCCTTGATGATCGTGAGCTGGAACGTAAAAGCCTTGCCGGGGCGATGGCGTTTGGCGCCTCGACCGCGATCATGATGTATGAACTCGATGCGGCGGCACTCTATGACACCGTGGTCGAGAACCAGGGCAAGGTACTGGTAACGACCGAGCTGGGCGGCGGCGGCACTTCTACTCCGGCAAGCATCGAAATCACTGAGCGCGGCGTACGTAACTTCCTGATCTTCACCGGCATCACTCAGGGCGAGCTGCAGCGGCCACCGCGTCAAACCTATGTCGAAATGCCTGATGCTTCCTGCTATGTACAAAGCGAGCACAGTGGTCTTCTGGAAATGACGTGTGCGCTGGGTGGTCTGGTCAGGAAGGGCGAAGTGGTGGCGCGTATTTACGACATTACCCGCACCGGTGCCGCACCGGTTGAATATCGGGCTGAGCGCGATGGACTGGTGCTGGCGCGCCGCTTCCCGGCCCGTGTCGAGATGGGGGATACCATCATCGTGCTTGGTGAAATCGTTGAGACTCTGGAGCGCTAGGAATGGAAACGTCATCCATGATGCCAACGCTGCATCATGTCGGCGATCTGGCTGTCGAGGTCGCCGCGCCGCTGGCGATCGGCGAGACGCCACAGGGACTACGGCGCATGGTGCCGATTATTGGTGGCCAGGTCAGCGGCCCCAGGCTCTCGGGGCGGGTGTTGCCAGGCGGCGGTGACTATCAGTTGCTGCGCAGCGACGGCACCATGCTGCTGGAGGCGCGCTATCTCATCGAGCTCGACGACGGTGCGCTGGTCCATGTCGACAATCGCGCTATCCGGCGTGGTTCGGCCGAGGCAATGGCGCGCATTGCTGCCGATCTGCCGGTCGATCCCGCCGAGATATACTGCCGCTCGTCCCCCGTGTTTGAGACCGGTGCGCCGCAGTGGCGCTGGCTGGTCGACTCGATCTTCGTCGCCCGCATCGTCCGGCAGCCGGAGCGGGTCATGATCAGCGTCTTCGAAGTGCAGTGAGGTGCCGTGAAACTCGATCGTTATGACTTCAAGATCCTCGAGATTCTTGTCCGCGATGGTCGCATCACCAAATCAAAGCTGGCCGAGGCGATCAACTTGTCCGTCAGCCCATGCTGGGAGCGGGTCAAGCGACTTGAGAAAGCAGGCATTATCGAGGGATACAGTGCGCGTATCAGCGATAAGGTGCAGGTCCATCGTACCCCGGTATGGATGCAGATCGAGCTGAAGCAGCACAGCATGGAAGCCTTTTCACGCTTCGAGCAAATGATGCTGGCGACGCCTGAAGTCACCGAATGCGTGGCGGTGGGCGGTGGGGTCGATTATCTAGTCAAGGTCGAAGCGGCCAACATCGATCAGTATCAACGCCTGATCGATGACTGGCTGATCTCCGAGCTGGGTATAGAGCGTTACTTCAGCTACATCGTGACCAAAACGGTCAAATGCCAGGCGCCGCCGCTGCGCCTGGAAAGCGACTGAACGGCGACGCCTGATGCCGCGTCCAGCCAGTCTTTAATGCTAGGACTTAAGGCTGCGTACCCTGGTAAGGCATTCCCGTTGCCGCGGAGGCAAAGGTATTTTGCAGGCTTGGTGTGCAGCCTAGATACGCCGAACGCTTAAGCCAAGTCGGGTCAGGGTAGTAGGCAAACAGGTATTGATCGTGCTTGATGCTGTCGATTAACGGTTTGGCGACTTGGCGGCGCACCGCTGGGCAGCCCAGGCTGCGACCGAGCCGGCCGGCTGAATTGATAAACTTCTTGCTGACATAATCCGCACCGTGAATCACGATGGCACGGCTGAACGCATGGTCGTTAACGCCGGGCTCAAGCCCCTCCAGTCGTAGCGAATAGCCGTTCTTGCCCTGGTAGGGGGCAAGGGTGCGGAACAGTCCAAGACTGGACTTGTGACTGTTCGTCACGTTGGAGAAATAGCGTGCCTGCTCGCCACCCGTGCCGCGTCCATGCGCGACCAGTTCCTTGAACAGCAAACGCTGTTTGGCTAGATCGAAAACCCACAGGCGTGGTTGGCTAGACGGGCGAGAATAATCGATGACCGCTAGGCGTTCGGCGAGAGGCTGACCGCGTTGCTCGGCACATGACATGGCGTCAGCGGCCAATTTTAATACTTGGGGATTAGCGGTCGGGGCCAGGGTGATCAATGCGTCGGCCATGCTTTGGGAGGCAGCGACAGCGGAAGTTGGTAGCACGGCGCAGCTTAACAGAGCATAAACGGTAAACTTGTAAACGCGTGACAATAGTGAATCTGACGTCTGGCAAAAGCGTGACGGTGGGGTGGGCATCATTCAAAACCTGCAGGACGTAGCATGGATAAAAAGCACGGGCTGTATCATAGGCTATTATGACAGCGGAACGAATGGCTACGATTTGAGGAGAAAGGGTGTGCAGGTGCAGCAAATCACGAGATTAATGGCCGTATTGCTATGTAGCCTGCTGATAGTAGGGGGTGCACACGCTCAAGCGGAGATGGCAGATCAGGAGGTGAGCGCCCAGCTTCGGCAACTCGTTCATCCGTCTGTGAGTAATGACAAGGCCAAGGGTGATCTTGATCGCAACGTAGCAGCATTCTACAGCACGCGGGAGTTTCGTCCCGCCTGGAATAATGCCGCGACGGTTGCTGCCTTTGGTGCGGCGCTACAGACGCTGCAGAACGATGGCCTGAATCCCGATGATTACGGTGCCGGAACGTTAGCCGATACTTATCGTCACTTATATGGCGCCGATCTTTACCGTCACGTTGCGAGTGTTAAGCCGGATAACGCTAATAATGTTGCGCAACAGCGCGCCCGTTTCGATCTTGCCACGACTCGCGCCTATCTGATGGTGCTTAAGCATCTCAACCGTGGCAAGGTCGACCCGCAAACCGTCGATACGGATTCGAGCATCGAGTCCAAACCGTTCGACCTTGATATAGGCGCTGTGTCTCAAGCAGTTGATACGCAGACGTTTGATACGGTCTTCGATCTGGCGCGGCCTTCTTATCCCATATATAAGCGCCTGCGCGCTGGATTGGCCCGTTATCGCGACATCGAACACAACGGCGGTTGGCCTACCTTGCCGTCACGCGATGAAGCGCTCAGGCCCGGCGAGCGCAGCCCGGATGTACTGATTCTACGCCAGCGTCTGGCTGCCACTGGCGCTCCGGTGGGTGATGCTGCAGATCCACAGGCGTATGATGAAACGCTCGTCGCGGCGGTACGCAGCTTCCAGCGCAACCAGTACTTGATGGACGATGGCGTGGTGGGCAAAAACACCCGCGCAGCGCTTAATGTCAGCGTAAAAGACCGGATCGATCAGATTCGCGTCAATCTTGAGCGTGCCCGCTGGCTATTGCATGGTTTGCCCGAGTCTTATGTGCTGGTCGATATTGCCGGCTTTCAGCTCACCTACTATCAGCCGGACGGAAGTATCTGGCGTTCAAAGGTCGTCGTAGGCAAGCCTTATCGCAAGACGCCCTCATTGCGCTCGCAGATTACCTATCTGACCTTCAATCCCACCTGGACCATACCGCCCACCGTGCTGCAGAAGGATATCCTGCCAAAAGTAAGGCAAGACCCCGGTTATCTCCGCAGCAAGCGTATCCATGTATTGAACATGCAGGGTGAAGAGATCGACCCGGCCAGCGTCGACTGGCAGCATCCTTCCGGCATTATGCTGCGTCAGGAGCCCGGTCCCAATAATGCGCTGGGGCGCGTCATAGTCCGCTTTCCCAACGAGTATATGGTTTATCTGCATGATACGCCGGCCCAGTCCCTGTTCTCCCGTGAGCAGCGAGCATTCAGCTCCGGCTGTATCCGCGTCGATAACGTCCGTGAATTCGTGCGGTTACTGCTGAACAACTCCAAACAGTGGAGTGACAGTGATATCGACCGCACGATTGCCGAGGGTGAAACTCAGAATGTCACCCTGAACACGCCGGTGCCGGTGATCGTTCACTACTGGACCGTTAATGTCGCTGAGAATGGCGAGTTGACCTTCAAGCCGGATATTTACCATCGTGACGATGTGCTTGAGCATGCGCTGGATCGTGCAGTTACCCTATAGGAGTGATGCTCTGGGTAACCAAAGACGAGCGCCGGGGCGGGTAGGACATGTCAGGTGCGCTGAGGGTGCGTTTAATTAAAACGGATGCGCTTAAATTGAGCGCATCACGCTAACCTGTTATCCTGACATCCCATCCTGGCCCTACTTTCTCCGCGGGCCTTTTGATCATGATTCTGACAGGTTTTCCATGACGCGATATATCTTCGTGACGGGCGGTGTTGTGTCTTCTCTCGGGAAGGGCATAGCAGCTGCCTCTCTGGCTGCCATTCTGGAAGCGCGTGGCCTCAAGGTCACGATTCTCAAGCTCGATCCCTACATTAATGTTGATCCGGGAACGATGAGCCCATTCCAGCACGGCGAGGTGTTCGTCACGGAAGATGGAGCGGAAACCGATCTCGATCTGGGCCACTATGAGCGCTTCATCCGCTTCAAGATGACCCAGAGCAACAACTTCACCACCGGGCGCGTCTACGAGCATGTCCTGCGCAAGGAGCGCCGGGGCGATTATCTCGGCGGCACGGTGCAGGTCATTCCGCATATTACCGACGAGATCAAGCGCCGCGTCATCGAAGGTGGTGATGGCTATGACGTCGCATTGGTCGAGATTGGCGGTACCGTTGGTGATATCGAATCGCTGCCGTTTCTCGAGTCGATTCGTCAGCTGCGTGCCGAACTCGGCAGTAGCCAAGCGCTCTTCATGCACCTGACGCTGGTGCCCTATATCAAGACGGCGGGCGAAACCAAGACCAAACCGACCCAGCACAGTGTCAAGGAACTGCGTTCGATCGGTATCCAGCCCGACATCCTGCTGTGCCGCAGCGAAGTCGAGCTGGAAGAGAGCGAGCGGCGCAAGATATCACTGTTCACCAATGTCGAGGAGCGCGCGGTTATTCCGCTGCAGGATGCCGATACCATCTACCGCATTCCGCTGATGCTGCATGACTACGGTCTCGACGAAATCGTCTGTGACAAACTGCGCATCGAGGCGCCGCCCGCTGATCTGAGCGAGTGGGTACATGTCCTCGACGCCAAGCTCAATCCGCTCAAGACGATCAACATCGCCATGGTCGGTAAGTACATGGAACTGCTGGATGCCTACAAGTCGCTCAACGAGGCGCTGATGCACGCCGGCATTCAGACCCGCGTCAAGGTCAACATCGACTACATCGACTCCGAAGAGATCGAGCGTGACGGCGTTGAGCGTCTCGAAGGCAAGGATGCGATTCTGGTCCCCGGCGGCTTTGGCTCGCGCGGTGTCGAAGGGAAGATCGCTACGGCCCGTTACGCCCGTGAGCACAAGATCCCTTACCTCGGCATTTGCCTCGGCATGCAAGTGGCGGTAATCGAGTTTGCCCGCCATATCGTCGGCTGGAAGGATGCGACATCGACTGAGTTTACTTTCGATACAAAGCATCCGGTGGTGGGTCTGATCACCGAGTGGATCACGCCGGAAGGGCGGATTGAGCAGCGCACCGAATCATCCGACATGGGCGGCACAATGCGTCTCGGCGGGCAGTCTTGCGTGTTAGCAGCGGGGAGTAAAGCACGCGAGATTTATGGTGCCGATACCATTATCGAGCGCCACCGTCACCGCTATGAAATCAACAATCAGTTTGTTGAAGAGCTTGAGTCGGCTGGCCTGATCTTCTCGGGCAAGAGCGTTGACCAATCCCTGGTAGAAATGATCGAACTTCCCGACCATCCTTGGTACGTGGCGTGTCAGTTCCACCCGGAATTCACCTCGACGCCGCGTGACGGGCATCCGCTCTTTACCGGGTTCGTCAATGCGGCATTGGCTCACAAGGCGGAAAAGTCCCGCCAGCTGCAAGGGCGAGAACAGAATGTCTGAAACTGAAAAAGTCATCGAATTTGCCGGCCTGAGGGCCGGCAATTCATTGCCACTGACCCTGTTTGGCGGCATGAACGTGTTGGAGTCGCGCGATCTGGCGCTTGAGGTTGCCAATACCTACGTCGAAACGACACGGGCGCTGGGCATGCCTTATGTGTTCAAGGCCAGTTTTGACAAGGCCAATCGCAGCTCGATCCACTCCTATCGTGGCCCAGGTCTTGAGAAGGGCTTGGAAATTCTCGCCGAGATCAAGAGCCGCTTTGATGTACCGGTATTGAGCGACGTGCACGAGCCGTGGCAGGCTGAGGCAGTCGCTGAGGTGTGTGATGTGATTCAGCTGCCGGCCTTTCTGGCGCGTCAGACCGATTTGGTCGTGGCGATGGCCAAGACCGGTGCGGTGGTCAATATCAAGAAGCCACAGTTTCTCGCGCCGCATGAAATGCGCCACATCCTGACCAAGTTTCAGGAGGCCGGTAATGACCGTTTGATGCTGTGCGAGCGCGGCTCCAGTTTCGGTTATAACAACCTCGTCGTCGACATGCTCGGCTTTGGCGATATGAAGGATACCGGCTTCCCGGTGATCTTCGATGTCACCCATTCTCTGCAGCGACCAGGAGGGCGTGCCGACAGCGCCGGTGGGCGCCGTCAGCAGGTGGTCGAGCTTGCTCGCGCAGGCGTTGCCGTTGGGCTGGCAGGCCTGTTTCTTGAGGCTCATCCCGACCCTGATAATGCCAAGTGTGACGGGCCGAGTGCGCTGCCGCTCGACAAGTTGCCGGCATTTCTTGAGCAAATCAAAATGCTCGATAGTGTTGTCAAAAATTTCGACAAGATTGAGATAAGCTAGACCCTGGCTGAGAGAGCCCTTGTCGGTTTCGTGCGATGCATCGCTGAATGTCGTACGAAGCCTGATGTGCTATTCATTCGCTATCCGTCAAAAGGAAGCTTCAATAATGGCTGAAATCGTCGATATTCGTGCACTGGAAGTACTCGATTCCCGTGGTAACCCGACTGTGTATGCGGAAGTTGTGCTGAAGGACGGCGCGCGCGGTAATGCATGTGCGCCTTCTGGTGCGTCTACCGGTTCACGCGAAGCGCTGGAACTGCGTGACGGGGACAAGTCGCGCTATCTGGGCAAGGGTGTGTTGAAAGCAGTCGAAGCAGTCAACGGGCCGATTCGTGACAAGCTGGTAGGTATGGATGCTGCCGATCAGAAAGCACTTGATCGCGCGATGATCGATCTCGACGGTACCGACAACAAGGCCAACCTGGGGGCCAATGCCATTCTTGCCGTCTCACTCGCTGCCGCCAAGGCTGTCGCCAGTGAGAAGGGCATACCGCTTTACGCCCATATCGCTGAGCTTTATGGGCAGCCTGGCCAGTACAGCATGCCGTTGCCGATGATGAATATCATGAACGGCGGCGAGCACGCTGACAATAACGTTGATATTCAGGAGTTCATGGTTCAGCCGGTCGGTGCTTCCAACTTTTCTGAAGCGCTGCGCATGGGCGCGGAAATCTTCCACGCGCTAAAGAAAGTGCTTTCCGCTCGTGGCCTGGCGACATCCGTTGGCGATGAGGGTGGTTTTGCGCCTGATCTTGAATCCAACGCCGATGCACTTGCTGCGATCAAGCAGGCAGTCAGTGACGCTGGCTATGAGTTGGGCAAGGACGTGACTCTGGCGCTCGATTGCGCCGCGTCAGAATTCTACAAGGATGGCCAGTACACGCTATCCGGTGAGAATAAGACCTTCACCAGCGAGACCTTCGGTGACTACCTGGCGGAACTGGCCAATGAGTATCCCATTGTCTCGATCGAGGATGGTCTTGATGAATCTGATTGGGATGGCTGGAAGACGCTGACTGACAAGCTTGGTGACAAGATTCAGCTGGTCGGTGATGACTTGTTCGTGACCAATACGCGGATCTTCAAGGAAGGCATCGATAAAGGCATTGCCAACTCGATTCTGATCAAGTTCAACCAGATCGGCTCGCTGACGGAAACGCTTGAAGCCATCAAAATGGCGCAGGACGCGGGTTATACGGCAGTCATTTCTCACCGTTCAGGCGAGACTGAAGACACCACTATCGCTGATCTGGCGGTCGGTACCTGTGCCGGTCAGATCAAGACGGGGTCCCTGTCACGTAGCGACCGCGTCGCTAAATATAATCGCTTGCTGATCATTGAAGATGAGTTGAAAGGCAAGGCGCCATACCGTGGGCGTAGCGAAATCAAAGGCCAGTGAACATACTGGCGTAGCGTGCCATTGAGCACGCTACTGTCATTAGATTATTTGCTCCGGCTGCCCTTGGGTAGCCGGTTTTTTATGTGTGAAATATCTATTTACTGGGCATATAAAGCGCTTACTTGCGCTTCTTAATTCAACTTCTACGATAAATATTGGCTAAAGACTTTCGATAACCTAGGTAATTCATGGCTTATATATCTTGAAGATAAGATTATTTAATAGATGAGGCACATCCATTCAATAATTGAATGATTAATTCAGCTATATACCTGCAGTTTCGGCGCGCTTGGTACGTTATGGATGACGTTTCCAGCAGGGAAGTGGCCGTAGGAGTGTTGAGCAGAAGGAACTGTTCTAGGAGTGCTGGAAGCAACGGCGGCCTGCGGGCCGCCATTTTTATGCTCGGCTGTCATCCTTCGAAGACAGTGCGGCCATGCTGGCATCGTGGAAGTGGAGAGTGGGGCGATGAAACCTGGTCTTCTCTCCTAATCTGCAAAATATCAGGAGCACTATGGAACCAGAGAAAGCATCAGCGCTCTAGATACTGAAGTTTCCCTTCGACACCGTCCCATTTCTGGGCATCTTCCGGCGGGTCCTTCTGTTCGTTGATGTTGGGCCAGATGTCGGCCAACTCAGCGTTCAGCTCAATGAACTCTTCCTGCCCTTGTGGCACTTCATCTTCTGAATAGATCGCTTCTGCTGGGCATTCCGGCTCACAAAGGGCGCAGTCGATACATTCATCCGGATGAATAACGAGAAAATTCGGCCCTTCATAGAAGCAATCGACGGGACAAACTTCTACGCAGTCGGTGTATTTGCAGCGAATGCAGTTATCGGTGACGACGAACGTCATGGTTAAAGTCTCCCTGAGGCCACGGTAGCCGCCGCGCTGTTGACTGGCTCAGGATGCGCGGGGATTTTTGAAAAAGTCCGGTATTCTAGAAGCAGACCCTGCCGCCGACAAGGCGCTGTCAGCGCAGGGTTGGGGATCTCCTAGAGCTTTTCTCGCCATTGATAGATCATTTTCAACGCTTCGCGCGGTGTAAGCCCATCGATATCCAGAGACTCCAGGGCTTCGACAACCGGATGTGTTGGCGAGGCGAAGAGGTCGGTTTGATGGGGAGAGGATGTCGCCCCCTCTGTGCTACGACCGCTGTGATGAGCGCTATCATGATGGCGGTTGACTTCCTGATGCTCAAGCTCAGCAAGCTTGTCGCGGGCACGGTTGATGACGTGCTTCGGTACGCCGGCCAGTTGCGCGACCTGTAGGCCATAGCTCTGGCTGGCCGGGCCGGGTTCGACGCGGTGCATAAAGACGATGCCATCGTTATGCTCGGCCGCCGTGAGGTGTACGTTAGCTACGCTGTCAGCCTGTTCGGGCAGCGCCGTCATCTCGAAATAGTGTGTCGCAAACAGTGTGAAGGCCCGTATCCTGGCGAGATACTCGGCGCTGGCCCAAGCCAGAGAGAGCCCGTCGAAGGTGCTGGTGCCGCGACCGATCTCATCCATCAGCACCAGACTTTCCGCCGTGGCATTGTGAAGAATATTCGCCGTTTCGGTCATCTCGACCATGAAGGTCGAGCGTCCACCGGCCAGATCATCTGACGAGCCGATGCGGGTAAAGATGCGATCGATCGGGCCGATCTCGGCGCGTTCTGCCGGGACGAAGCTGCCGGTGTGGGCAAGCAGCGCAATCAGGGCGTTCTGGCGCATGAAGGTTGATTTGCCGCCCATGTTGGGGCCGGTAATCACCAGCATGCGGGTCTGGTCATTGAGTTGCAGATCATTGGGTACGAAGGGGGCGTCGAGCACGTGCTCGACCACCGGATGGCGACCGTTGACGATGGTGATGCCCGGCGCCTCATGTAACTCAGGACGCACAAAATCGAGGCTGATGGCACGCTCGGCGAAAGTACTCAGCACATCGAGGCTCGCCAGCGCCCGTGCGCTGCCCTGTAATGCTTCGAGTTCAGCGTTGAGATCATCCAGCAGGCTTTCATAGAGCAGCTTTTCACGGGCCAAGGCGCGTGCCTTGGCAGAAAGCGCCTTGTCTTCGAATTCCTTGAGTTCAGGGATAATAAAACGCTCGGCATTTTTCAGCGTCTGGCGACGAATGTAGTCGGCGGGCACTTCTCTAGCTTGAGCGCGCGATATCTCGATGTAGTACCCGTGCACGCGGTTGTAACCCACCTTGAGGCCCGCAAGGCCGGTGCGTTCACGTTCTCGCGTTTCGATCTTGAGCAGATAGTCACCGGCATGCTCGTGCAGCCCACGCAATTCATCGAGCTCGTCGTCAAACCCTGCGGCGATGACGCCACCATCGCGAATAACCACGGGAGGATTGTCGATCAGGGCACGAGTGAGGGTATCGGCCAGCGCCGGGTAGGGGACAATATGACGCTTCAGGTTATCGAGTATCGAGCCTGTTTCGAAGGTGGTGAGAGCTTCGGCCAGTTCGGGTAGCGCATTCAGACCATCACGCATCCGGGCCAGGTCACGCGGACGGGCGCTACGCAGGGCAATACGGGCGAGAATACGCTCAAGATCACCGATCTGCTTGAGGGCATCATTTAGCGGGCTGTAGCGTTCATGTTCGCATAACAGTGTGACGGCACCTTGGCGGGCGATAATCTGTTCACGATCACGCAGGGGACGATTTAACCAGCGGCGTAGCAGGCGCGAACCCATCGCCGTCGCGGTGGTATCAAGTACGCTGGCTAGCGTATTGTCATTGCCACCGCTCATGCTGATATCGATTTCAAGATTGCGTCGGCTGGCGGCGTCAATGACGACCGCTTCATCACGCGTTTCGATGCCCAGCGCGGTAATGTGTGGCAGGGCGGTACGCTGGGTATCTCGGGCGTAGCCAATCAGGGCGCCGGCTGCGGCGATGGCACGCACCAGGTGTGTACAGCCAAAACCGTTAAGATCCTGGACCTGAAACTGATTGCATAGCAGGCGTTCGGCCGTATCAAAGTCGAAGTGCCAGTCACTCTGGCGGCGCAGGCCAGGACGGTTCTCCAGCATTGCAGGTAGCACCAGGTTTTCGCCAACCAGCAGCTCCGCTGGATTGAGGCGGTGCAGCTCGGCCAGCATGTCGGCTTCGCTCTCGACTTCGAGAATATTGAAGCGTCCGCTGGAAAGCTCGAGCCAGGCGATACCCCATACATCTTGTTGGGGATAAAGAGCGGCGAGCAGGTTGTCGCGCTGTTCGTCGAGAAGCGCTTCATCATAGAGCGTTCCCGGCGTAATGATCCGCACGACCTTGCGTTCAACTGGGCCCTTTGTAGCGCCGGGATCACCTATCTGTTCGCAGATAGCGACCGACTCGCCCAGCTTTACCAGCCGGGCAAGATAGCCTTCGGCGCTGTGGTAGGGAACGCCGGCCATCGGGATCGGCGCGCCACCAGACTGGCCGCGTTTGGTCAGGGTAATGTCGAGCAGTTGAGCGGCGCGCTTGGCGTCATCATAAAAAAGTTCGTAGAAGTCACCCATCCGGTAGAAGAGCAGCACATCAGGATGTTCGTGCTTGATCTTCAGGTACTGAGCCATCATGGGCGTATGTTGAGTCGTCGGCTGTGGTGTCACGAGTGAAACGGTTTCCGTCGAGTATTTCGATGAAGAGAGTCAGTAGGCAAACGGGGCAGATGCCGTGAGCCAGTAATAATACAAGGTTACCACGAGCGCACAGTGACGAGCAGGGAATGACGGAGCTAAACGATCCTCAGATGGGCATCTGAATTGTTCGTCTGCGCTATGATGTGCAAGAAGAAAAATTTGTAATCCGGTGAAATTATCCGAAAGTAAAAAGCGGATTTCACTACTGTATAAAATAGGATTAAAAAAACGAGCCCTGTTGAAGGGGGGCATACAAACTTTAGTGCTTGGCTATAACGTTATGGACATTGGCATGAATGACGCTCAAAAGTATGCCAGACAATTAGCTGAACGGCTTGGGGCTGAGTGCAGTGCCTCAGGACTTAGCGTAACGACGGCTGAATCGTGTACCGGTGGCGGCGTGGCAGCTGAAATTACCGCTGTAGCGGGCAGTTCAGGTTACTTTGAAACGGGCTATGTGACGTATTCCAACGCGGCCAAGCAACGCTTGCTTGGTGTCAACGAGGCAACTTTGAACGCGCATGGCGCCGTTAGTGAAGCCGTAGTACGTGAGATGGTCATGGGGGCCTGCCGCGACAGTAGCGCCAATTTAGGCGTTTCAATCAGCGGCATCGCTGGGCCGGGAGGGGGTACTGTTGATAAGCCTGTGGGCACGGTTTGGTTTGCCTGGCAGCGGGACGGGGCGGTACGCGCCAAACGGCATACCTTCTCCGGCGATCGTGATCAAGTGCGGATCAGCGCTGTAATCACGGCGCTGGAAGGGTTGCTGGCTGATCTGAATGTACAGGTGCAAAAGGGATAGGAACGCACCGGTTATTCAGTTATAATACTGTACATACGTACAGGACTTAATTTCTTCCTATTCGACGGGAGGCCTCACATGGCTCAAGACGATAATCGTTCCAAGGCGCTCAACGCGGCGCTGTCGCAAATCGAACGTCAGTTCGGCAAGGGCGCTGTTATGCGTCTGGGCGATACACCTCGTGTGGCGCTCCCTTCGGTATCTACCGGTTCGCTGGGATTGGATATCGCCCTCGGCATCGGTGGCTTGCCTTACGGACGTATCGTTGAAATCTACGGGCCGGAATCTTCCGGTAAGACGACAATCACGCTGTCGACCATTGCCCAGGCGCAAAAGCAGGGCAAGACGTGCGCCTTCGTTGATGCCGAGCATGCCCTGGACCCCAGCTATGCGGAGAAGCTCGGAGTCAATCTCGACGATCTGCTGGTTTCTCAGCCGGATACGGGCGAGCAGGCACTTGAAATCTGCGACATGCTGGTACGTTCCGGTGGCGTCGACGTCATTGTCGTTGACTCCGTGGCGGCCTTGACGCCGCGTGCCGAGATCGAAGGTGACATGGGTGACTCCCATGTGGGCTTGCAGGCCCGTTTGATGTCCCAGGCGCTGCGTAAGCTGACCGGCCACATCAAAAATGCCAACTGCATGGTGATGTTCGTCAACCAGATTCGTATGAAGATTGGCGTGATGTTCGGCAACCCCGAAACCACGACGGGCGGTAACGCGCTGAAATTCTATTCTTCTGTTCGTCTCGATATTCGTCGTACTGGTTCCGTCAAGCAGGGCGATGAGGTTACCGGTAACGAAACACGGGTCAAGGTCGTCAAGAACAAGGTGGCCCCGCCGTTCCGTCAGGCCGAGTTCCAGATTCTCTATGGCAAAGGCATCTACCATGCCGGTGAAGTTGTTGACTTAGGGGTGCAGTGTAGCCTGGTCGACAAGGCTGGTGCATGGTACAGCTATAAAGGCAACAAGATAGGCCAAGGCAAGGCCAATGCGGCTCAGTACCTTGAGGAAAATCCTTCCATCATGCAGGAGATCGAAGATCAGATCCGCGCCCAGCTACTTAACGTGCCCAAGGCGCAGGACGAAGTAGCTGAAGCTGAAACGGCTGATGCCGAACTCGATGGCGATCAAGACGATCTGCTTTAAACGATCAAATAAGGGGCTCTTTATGAGCCCCTAGTAATATGGGTACTCATGTCAGCAGAAGAGCGCAACCCACGTGATGATGCTATTCGTCTGCTTGCTCGGCGTGAATATGCGCGGGCTGAGCTGAATGAACGGCTTGCCAAGCGTGGTCATGAGCCGGATATTATCGCTTTGACTCTTGATGCGCTTGTCGCTGAAGGGTTGCAGTCCGATGAACGTTTTGTCGAGCACTTTGTGCGCAGCCGGGTCAATCGTCTGCAAGGACCGCGTAAGATTCATGCTGAGTTGAGAGGCCGTGGCCTTGATGATGCTCTTGTGCGTGAAGGACTCGGTGCGGCGGATGCTGATTGGTTTGAGCTCGCCGCCCAGGCGCTTTCACGTCGTTTTGATAGTCCCGCTGATCATCCCCGTGAGCGAGCCAAACAGGCCCGATTTCTTGCCTCGCGTGGTTTCGATGGTGAACATGCCCGCTATGCCATGTCCTCGGCCTGGTCCTCCCCCCAAGACCTCTAATTATCTCTTTACAATGCAGATACGTTGGTCTCCCTCTTTAGTCGCTGCGTGAAGACGTTATACTAGTTCATCTCGCAACGGCTCGGGGCTGTGTTCACATCTTCAGCATCCGTGGCCTTGAGACTCTCTGATCAGTCCCTTTCTTGCCTGCTGCATCGCAACGCGGCCCTCGATGGTGTCCTTCAGAGATTGCTTCGTACACCGCCCACGGGATCATTGTGATCACTATGAAAAGCATGAAAAGTGCAGATATACGCCAAGCATTTCTAGAGTTCTTTGAGCAGGAGGGGCATACCCAGGTCCCTTCCAGTTCGCTTGTGCCAGACAACGACCCCACATTACTGTTCACCAATGCAGGCATGGTGCCGTTCAAGGATGTCTTTCTCGGTAGGGAAAAGCGTTCCTATGTGCGTGCAACTTCCTCTCAGCGCTGTGTGCGTGCAGGTGGAAAACACAATGACCTTGATAATGTCGGCTACACCGCGCGTCATCACACCTTCTTTGAGATGCTGGGCAACTTCAGTTTTGGTGATTATTTCAAGCGTGAAGCGATCACATTTGCCTGGAAGTTCCTGACCGAAACACTGGCGCTGCCGAAGGAGAAGCTCTGGGTCACTGTCCATATCAGTGACGATGAGGCAGCCGAGATATGGACCAATGAGGTCGGCGTTGATCCGGCGCGCATGTCTCGTCTTGATGAAGACAACTTCTGGCAGATGGGTGATACCGGCCCGTGTGGACCGAGTTCGGAAATCTTCTACGATCACGGCCCTGATGTCTTCGGTGGTCCTCCGGGCAGCCCTGACGAGGACGGCGACCGCTACATCGAGATATGGAATCTCGTCTTCATGCAGTTCAATCGCGATGCTCAGGGTGAGCTGCATCCGCTGCCCAAGCCTTCGATCGATACGGGCATGGGGCTTGAGCGTATGGCGGCAGTCGTTCAAGGCGTGCATTCGAATTATGAAATCGATCTGTTCCAGAACCTGCTGAAAGCTGCGGCTGAGTTGACCGGACAGCGTGATATCGAGCAGCCATCACTGCGTGTCATCGCCGATCATATCCGCTCGTGCGCCTTCCTGATTACCGATGGTGTGCTGCCCTCCAATGAAGGGCGAGGTTATGTGCTGCGCCGTATCGTGCGCCGTGCCGTGCGTCACGGTCATAAATTGGGCGCGCGCGAACCTTTCTTTCACAAGCTGGTTGCTGCGCTTGATGCCGAGATGGGTGAGGCTTATCCCGAGTTGAGATCGCGCGCTAATCAAATTTCCAAGGTGCTGCTCAAGGAAGAGGAGCAGTTTGCGCGCACTCTCGATAATGGCATGCGTCTTCTTGAAGAGGCGCTAAGTGCGCTTGAGGGTAATACCCTTGATGGCGCGACAGTATTCAAACTCTACGATACGTATGGCTTCCCCTTCGATCTGACCGCTGATATTGCTCGTGAGCGAGGGCTCAATCTCGATGAGGTCGGTTTCCAGCGTGAGCTTGAAGCCCAGCGCGAACGTGCACGTGCGGCAAGCCAGTTCGGTGCCGATTACTCGGCCAATGTCGAGCTGGAAGGTCAGACGCTATTTACTGGCTATGACGCTCTGGAAGGAGAGAGCCGTATCACTGCGATTGTCGATAATGAGGGCAATGCGCTTGAAGCGTTGAAAGAAGGACAGCAGGCTATCGTGGTGTTAGAGCGCACACCCTTCTACGCTGAATCAGGTGGGCAGGTGGGCGATGTTGGCTATATCACTGGTGCTGAGGGCCGGTTCCAAGTATCCGATACGCAGAAGCAGGGCGGAAACCATCTCCATTACGGGGTCATGGTCGAGGGGTATCTGGAACCCGGTGCGACGGTGACGCCGCAGGTTGATGCAGCGGTAAGAACGGCCACGATGCGCAATCATTCGGCCACTCATTTGTTGCATGAGGCGTTGCGTCAGGTATTGGGTGATCATGTTCAGCAGAAGGGCTCTCTGGTCAGCGCCGAGCGCCTTCGCTTCGATTTCAGCCACTTCGAAGCCATGACTGCCGAGCAAATTGCTGCGGTCGAGACTATCGTTAATGAACAGATTCGCGCCAATACGCCTGTTCTTACCGAGCAGATGAGTCTGGATGAGGCCAAGCAGCGCGGCGCCCGAGCGCTCTTTGAAGCCAAGTACGCTGATAATGTTCGGGTGCTGACAATGGGCACCAATGCATTCTCCATTGAGTTGTGCGGCGGCACGCACGTAGCGCGCACCGGAGATGTTGGGCTTTGCCACGTTGTTGCCGAAAGTGGTGTGGCGGCCGGTGTCAGGCGTGTAGAAGCGTTAACGGGACAGGCGGCACTTGATTACTTCTATGCACATGAACAGACGCTGGTTCGGCTCGGTGAGCAGATAAAGGCACGACCTGAGCAGGTCGAAGCCCGCGTTATGGGGTTGCTTGACCGTAACCGCGAACTTGAAAAGGAACTTGAGCGGCTCAAGTCCAAACTGGCCAGTCAGGCCGGTAGTGATATGGTCAGCGAAGCAATTGAGGTGGCGGGTGTCAAACTGCTGGCTCGGCAAGTAGAGGGTGTCTCTGCCAAAGAGTTGCGCGGTGTGCTGGATCAGCTCAAGAACAAGCTTGGCTCCGGTGTGATTGTGCTTGGCGTTGTGGATGGTGCCAAGGTAAGCCTGATTGCCGGGGTGACCCAGGATCTGACTGATCGCCTGAAAGCGGGTGAATTGATCGGTTTCATTGCGGAACAGGTAGGCGGACGTGGCGGCGGCCGAGCGGATATGGCTCAGGCCGGTGGCAGTGAGCCTTCAGCGCTACCCGGTGCGCTTGATAGCGTTGCTGGTTGGGTTGCCGGCAAGTTAGGCTGAAAGAGAGAATCGATAAAAAGACTTGGTAATAACAAGGTGAGAGGACAGATGCTGGCATAGCCATGCCGGCTCTGTTTCTTCTCAGACCAAGCGGATACATTTTACGATAGGGACATTTATGGCGCTATACGTACAAAAGTTCGGCGGGACGTCGGTGGGCTCGGTTGAGCGCATCAAGGCCGTTGCCGAGAAAGTGAAGGGATATCGGGACCAAGGTCATCAGATCGTTGTCGTTGTCTCAGCCATGAGCGGCGAGACTAATCGCCTGATCGGTTTGGCCAGTGAAATCAATGATGATCCCACTCCGCGTGAAATGGATATGCTGGTTTCGACAGGTGAGCAGGTGACGATTTCGCTGCTTGCCATGGCATTACAAAAGCTCGGTGTGAATGCAACGTCCTACACGGGCGCTCAGGTAGGTATTCACACTGATAGCGCGCATACCAAGGCACGTATCCAGCGCATCGAAACAGATGAAGTGCGGGCTGATCTCGCTGATGGCCAAGTCATTGTAGTGGCGGGTTTCCAGGGTGTTGATGAAGAAGGCAACATCACTACGCTTGGCCGGGGCGGCTCGGATACGACGGCGGTTGCGTTGGCTGCGGCGCTCAATGCCGATGAATGTCAGATTTATACCGATGTTGACGGCGTCTATACCACTGACCCACGTGTCTGTTCGCGTGCGCGTCGTCTCAAGACCGTGACGGTTGAAGAAATGCTCGAAATGGCGAGCCTCGGTTCCAAGGTATTACAGATACGCTCCGTAGAGTTCGCGGGTAAGTATAATGTTCCACTTCGTGTGCTTTCTTCTTTTGAGGATGGCCCGGGTACCCTGATTGTCGCAGAGGAAGAGGTAGATACTCATATGGAAGAGCCGCTGATCTCGGGCATCGCGTTTAATACTAATGAAGCTAAACTGACAGTACTTAATACGCCGGATATACCTGGCGTTGCGTCAAAGATTCTAGGGCCGATTTCGGATGCCAATATCGAAGTCGACATGATCGTGCAGAACGTTGCGCCTGTTGGTGACCGTACTGATTTTACTTTTACTGTCGCCAAGGGTGACTACAAGAAGACCCGCAAGATTCTTGAAGAACAGGTCATCCCTGAGCTGGGCAGTGGCGAGATCAAGGGCGATGACCAGATTGCCAAGGTGTCTCTGGTAGGTGTCGGCATGCGCTCTCATGCAGGTGTGGCGACTAAAATGTTTCGGGTTTTAGCCGATGAAGGTATCAACATTCGGATGGTATCGACATCAGAAATCAAGATTTCGGTCGTTATTGACGAGAAGTTCATGGAATTAGCCGTTCGGGCCTTGCATACCGCTTTTGGGCTCGATAAGGATGATGTGCAGCAGGAAGGATGATGCGGGTAACGTTTCGGCGTTCGTAAGGATTACGGCGCCGAAGCGGTGAAGCGCTCCCAGCGTTGCGTAGACAGAGCTGATGTCAACTTAATAGTTCTCAAGTTGGCCCAACGGTTCGCCATGAAGCATAATGCACGCTTTACGTAAAACTGCGGCGCGCTCCCGTGGGAAGTTACAACTGAAAAGGAGATCACAATGCTCATCCTCACTCGCCGCGTTGGCGAAACGCTCATGATAGGTGATGAAATCACCGTTACGGTATTAGGTGTAAAAGGTAATCAGGTCCGCATTGGCGTTAACGCGCCCAAGGATGTGGCAGTGCATCGCGAAGAAATTTATCAGCGCATCCAGCGTGAAAAGACCGATGCAGAAAACGATAGTGAATTGGTGTAAAGCCGCTTCTGCTGGTGGTTGTAGCCGGTTTTGCATCA
This sequence comes from Phytohalomonas tamaricis, assembly GCF_003012345.1. Lineage (GTDB taxonomy): Bacteria > Pseudomonadota > Gammaproteobacteria > Pseudomonadales > Halomonadaceae > Phytohalomonas > Phytohalomonas tamaricis. Next base: position 799,242 of record NZ_PVRV01000020.1, on the reverse strand, counting down.
GATGGGTTTGATCTAAAAGCTAAAAATTGTGGTGTTGGGCTGGACAACTCCTTTCAGACTCGATAACATGCGCGCCGTGCCGATGAGGGAGAGGTGGCCGAGTGGCTGAAGGCGCTCCCCTGCTAAGGGAGTATAGGGTTTATAGCCCTATCGAGGGTTCGAATCCCTCCCTCTCCGCCAATCGGTTTCGCTGAAAGGCGAAGATGTTTGAAAGTACGCGCCCGTAGCTCAGCTGGATAGAGTACCTGACTACGAATCAGGGGGTCGGAGGTTCGAATCCTCCCGGGCGCGCCACTTTTGAATAAGCTGTGAAGAAATAATGTTGTACATACTGTATTGCGCTCGTAGCTCAGCTGGATAGAGTACCTGACTACGAATCAGGTGGTCGGAGGTTCGAATCCTCCCGAGCGCGCCAGATTACGAAACCCTGCTCCATGTGAGCGGGGTTTCTTCGTTTCAGGCTCTTCGTCCAGTCACTAGCCTACGTACCTGCCTGTTGATAGCAGCGCCACGCTAATGCGGTGGCGCAATACGTTAAATCGCTGTGTCCGTTTCGCATGATCCTCGTAGCGCGTAGAGAAACTCTGTTAACGTTTTAATCCGCTTGAGAGTAGTGAAGTGGCTTGCTGCCGCCGGATCATGCTGACGCATGATATTGAGCCACTGCTTCAGCAGCGACAGTGTGACCTTGTCGGGCAGTGCCGTATCGATCAGCGTGGCATATTCGAGCAATACTTCAGCGCGCGCCTTCCAGGTCGTGGCGGGTAGACGCTCTCCGCTTGTCTGCCAGTGGCGAATTCGCGCGGCCAGCCACGGGTCGGCGAGGGCGCCACGGCCGATCATGACATCCTTGCATCCCGATAGCGTGCGGGCCTTCCAATAGTCTTCAAGCGTCCAGATATCGCCGTTAGCCACGACCGGGATGCTGAGCTGTTGCTGAATGCGCGCGATCCATTCCCAGTGTGCTGGAGGCTTGTAGCCTTCCTGGCGGGTGCGCGCGTGGACGACAAGCTGAGTCGCGCCGCCTTCCTCCGCTGCCAACGCACAGGCCAGCGCAAGGCGCTTGTCAGCAAAACCAAGGCGAATCTTGGCGGTGACGGGGATGCCGCTACTACGCAGTGCCAATGTGACCCCGTTGACTGCGGAATAGACGCGCCGAGGATCGCGCAGCAGCGAAGCGCCGCCATCATGACGATTGACCAGTTTGGCCGGGCAGCCGAAATTGATATCGATGCTGATCGCGCCGCACGCTACCGCCTGCAGAGCATTCTCTCCAAGTACTTCAGGGACCGAGCCCAAAAGCTGCAAATGCACCGGTATGCCGTCAGGGGTCTGGGCGCCTTGGGCAAGCTCCGGACAGGTGCGTAGAAATACTTTGGCCGGTAGGCGTGCATCGACCACACGTACAAATTCAGTCACCACCCAGTCAAAGCCGCCCTTGGACGTCAATAAGTGCCGTGTCGTGGCATCAATGACACCTTCCATCGGGGCGAGACCAATACGACCGGGAGATATATTCGATAAAGCGGTTGGTGAAGAAGCAATAGGCATGGATAAGCAATAGTCGTACTGCAAAGTAGGGCACCGGATGGCGCAGAGGAATGTGATGATAAACATCCGCAGCCATCATGCTAAGCCTTTTGTCGACTAGACATCGAAAACTTTTGAGCGAGTGCCGATTCAAAAGAGTTGCATCGTCTGCGCATTATCGTTATTGATAATGCAATAACACCAAATAAACGGACCGATGCGCTGCCGAAAAAAAAGAGCAATAACCGGTAAAGTAATACGTCCAGGACACTTGATATGCATCATTCGAAGCGTAAAGCGGCGCATGTCTATCGTGCACTGCGTCAGGATATCGTGCTTGGCTTACGGCCACCCGGCGATTGCCTGCTTGAAATTGCACTGGCCAACGAATTCGAAGCGAGCCAGGGCACCATTCGTGAAGCCCTGATGTCGCTTGCCGAGGAAGGACTGGTCATTCGTGACGGTTACCGCGGCACTCGCATCTCCTCCATTGAACTCGACGAAGCCGAAGAACTGCTTGCCTTGCGTCTACGCCTGGAAAGCGTAGGGATCGTTCGAGCGCTCGCGCAGGTGAAGCCCCCGCTGGTTACCGACCTGCATACGCTGATCGAGCGTATGAAGGCCAGTGCTCGTCAGGAGGATTACTACGCGACGATGGAGTACGACCACGACTTCCATCTGCTCATCTTTCAGCACGCCAGATTACCCGTCATGGTGCCAATGCTGAGCCGTTGCATGCTCCATATGCATCGGCTGTCTTTCGTTGAAACCCGTCGTCTCGAAAGCGGTCAGGCACGTCTTGATGCCATGCTTGTCTCTATTGATCGCCATTACGATATCGTCGACACCCTGGTGCAAGGTGATGAGAAAGAGGCCTTGCGGGTGATCGATGCCCATATCCGCACCGTCTGGGAAAATGGCCTGGCGGGCATGAGGTCACAATAATGACAATTATCCTTGCACAACACGACCAAGCACCCGCAAGAACCAAGCGTAGTGATGCGATGAATGACAATGTCCTGACAGTCGAGGGGCTGAAGGTAGGCTTTCGTACCGACAAGGGGCGTTTCTCCATTCTTGATGGTGTCGACTTCACGTTAAGACGTGGCAGAACCCTCTGTCTGGTGGGAGAGTCTGGCTGCGGCAAGAGCGTTACTGCGCTCTCGATCATGGGGCTTCTTGCCGAGAACGCTGAAATTCTCGGCGGTAGCGCCAGGCTCAACCAGCATGAATTGATCGGCCTTGATCGCCACGCACTACGACGCTTGCGCGGTGATGCGATGGCGATGATTTTTCAGGAGCCGATGACCAGTCTGAATCCTGCATTCACGATCGGCAATCAGCTCATCGAAGGCATTCGTCAACATAGTGATCTGGAGGGAGCCGCGGCGCGTGAGCATGCCATCGAGATGCTGAAGCGCGTGCGCATTCCTGCCGCCGAGCAGCGCATGGGGGAGTATCCTCACCAGCTCTCCGGAGGGATGCGTCAACGCGTGATGATTGCGATGGCCCTGGCCAATGATCCGGGGCTCCTGATCGCCGATGAGCCCACCACGGCCCTCGATGTCACTATCCAGGCCCAGATACTGCAACTGATCCGACGTCTGCAGCACGATAGCGGCACCGCCGTACTAATGATTACTCATGATCTCGGTGTGGTTGCCGAGGTCGGTGATGATGTGGCTGTCATGTATGCCGGTCGGATTGTGGAGCGGGGCAGCGTGACTGCGCTTTTTGATGATCCTCTTCACCCTTACACCATTGGCCTGTTGAGTTCGATCCCGCGGCTGGATGACACCTTGACTCGACTGTCTACCATTCCCGGCTCGGTTCCGACGCCGGCTGAAATGCCACGCGGCTGTCGTTTTTCGACACGCTGTCCGTTCGCCGATCAACACTGTCGCGAAGAGGTGCCGCCGCTCGCGGCGGTTGGCAACGACAAAGAGCATGTTGTCGCCTGCTGGAAAGCCCCTATCGAGCACTGTGAAGAATGCAGCGAAAGCCGCGAGGTGATGGCATGACGGACAGAACAACGCTCAAGACCGATCCACTGGTGCGTATTCGCGGCATCAGCAAGCATTATCCGGTAGGGCGCGATGCGTTTGGTCGGCCCAGCGCCATGCTACGCGCCGTCAACGATGTCAGTCTTGACGTCAGGCGCGGCGAAACGCTGGCACTGGTCGGCGAATCGGGCTGTGGCAAGTCAACGCTGGCGCGCCTGATGCTGCGCCTGATCGAGCCGACCGCGGGGCGGATCGTATTCGATGATGACGACATCTCCAAGCTCTCACCCCGCAAGCTACGTCCCTATCGGGCGCGGATGCAGCTGATCTTTCAGGACCCATTCGCCTCGCTCAATCCACGCATGACGGTGGGTGACGTGCTGGATGAGCCGCTGCGTATCAATGGCTGGCCACGCGAGAAGCGTCGTGAACGTGTCGCTCAACTGCTGGCGATGGTCGGGCTGCGCAGCGCCCATGCCGAACGTTATCCGCATGAATTTTCGGGCGGGCAGCGCCAGCGGATCGGCATCGCCCGGGCGCTGGCCTGTGGCCCGGAACTGGTGGTGGGCGATGAGCCGGTCTCCGCGCTTGATGTGTCGGTACAAGCGCAGATCATCAACCTGCTCGGCGATCTCAAGGCACAGTTGGGTCTGACACTGGTGATGATCGCGCACGATTTGGCGGTGGTGCGTCATATGGCTGACCGGGTCGGCGTGATGTATCTCGGTGAGCTGGTCGAGCTGGCCGATACCCGTACGCTCTTCAGCCGCCCGCGCCACCCCTATACCCGTGCGTTGATCGAGGCAGTACCGCTGCCCGATCCGCATGTTCGTCCTGAACGCCGCTTACTCGAAGGCGATGCGCCCAGCCCATTGTCGGCCGCGCCGGGATGCAAATTCGCAACGCGTTGCCCGCTGGCACGCGAGCGCTGCCATAGCGATACGCCGGCACTACTGGAGACGGGCGAAGGAGTGAATGGCGAGCCACAGCGGGTGGCCTGTCACTACTGGAAAGAGGCTGACATGGGCGCGCCAATGACAACAGCTGTAGCTCAGGAATCCGAGCGCTATCGTCTGCGTGCCAAACTTTTTCAGGCGCGCCTGCAGGCGCTTGAAGAGAAGACTGCAACGCAGCCCGTTGCCTGAACCAATAATGATGTAGCGATATAACGACAAGTGCTTCACTACTAGCCACTAAGTAATAACAACGACAATGACAAAGGTAACTATCATGAGACGTTTCTGGAAAGGCAGTGCGTTGGCGCTGCTCAGTGCCACGACGCTGTTCGCGCATGCCGCAAGTGCGCAGACGCTGACTATCGGCTTGGCTGAAGATCCTGATCAGCTCGATCCTGACCGGGCGCGTTCCTATGTGGGGCGCATCGTATTCACGGGCATGTGCGACAAGCTTGTCGATCTTGATGATAAGCTCAATATCGTGCCGCAGCTTGCTACTGAGTGGTCATGGAATGACGATCAAACCGTGTTGACCATGACACTGCGAGATGGCGTGACCTTCCATGATGGCACACCGTTCAACGCTGAGGCGGTCAAGTACAACATCGAGCGTTCACTCAACCTGCCGGGCTCGAACCGCAGAAACGAGATTAGTGCGGTCGATCATGTCGAGGTTGTTGACGGCCACACCGTCAAGTTGCATCTGAAACAGCCGTTCGCGCCGCTGCTGGCGGCGCTCTCCGATCGTGCCGGAATGATGATTTCTCCCAAGGCGGCGGAGGAAGAGGGTGAAAACTTCTCGCGCAATCCGGTCTGTTCCGGGCCGTTCAAGTTTGTCGATCGGGTCGCTCAGGACAAGATCACGCTGGAAAAATATGCCGGTTACTGGAACAAGGACGCGATTCACCTCGACCGAGTCATCTATCGGCCGATCCCCGATGCTACCGTGCGCCTGGCGAATCTGCAGTCCGGGCAGCTCGATATCATCGACCGCGCCGCGACGTCCGATCTCAAGCAGATTCGGGACGACAGCAGTCTCAAGCTCGAATCAGCCGTCAGCCTCGGCTATAGCGGCATTACCATCAATACCGACCATGGTCCGAGAGCGGATAATCCGCTCGGCAGCGACCCGCGTGTGCGCGAGGCGTTCGAGCTCTCTATCGATCGGAATATCATCAATCAGGTCGCCTATGATGGTGAGTTCACTCCTGATAACCAGCCGATTTCGACCCAGAGCCCGTTTCATGCCCACAGCCTGAAGTCACCTGTGCGTGACGTCGAGCGCGCCAAGGCCCTGCTGAAGGAGGCCGGGGTCGACCGCGTCAGTATTGACCTGATGGCGACCAATAGCCCCGAAGTCATGCGCGTGGCGCAAATCATCCAGTCGATGGCTGGACAGGCCGGCTTCGATGTCAAGGTGACCGCTACGGAGTTCGCCACCATGCTCGACAGCTATGACCGCGGCGACTTTCAGGCCGGCCTGTTGAACTGGAGCGGCCGTGCCGACCCCGATGGCAATCTTTATGCCTTTCTTACCTGCGATGGCACGCTCAACGATGGCGAGTACTGCAATGCCAAGCTCGACGAGCAGTTGAACAAGGCGCGCCGGACCAATGATACCGCAGCGCGGCATGAAGCCTATGAAGCGGCCGAACGCATCCTGCTCACGGATCGTCCGATCATCTATCTCTACCATCCCAACTGGTTCTGGGGATTGTCCAAGCGGGTCGAGGGATTCAAGCCGTATCCGGATGGCATGATTCGTCTCACGAACGTCAGTCTCGGTTCCTGAGGGTCAAACGCCGCTCCTCTTGCTGGAGGAGCGGCCGGATACCGTTGGGCTGACTTACAGGTTAATGCGCCGCTTTTATCGGCGTTCACATGGGTAGGGCGTCATGTTCGCTTTCATCTTCAGGCGCGTGCTGATCGCCGTGCCGACGCTTTTGCTGATTTCATTGATGGTCTTTTCGCTGCAGCTGTTGCTGCCGGGTGATCCCGCGCTGGCACTTGCTGGTGAAGAGCGCGATCCCGCTGTTATTGAGGCGATTCGCGAGCAGTATCATTTGAATGATCCGATGATCGTGCAATATGGCCATTGGCTGGCCGGCGTTTTCACCGGTGACTGGGGTATATCACTGCGCAACCAGATGGCAGTCACGGATCTTCTGCTTTCCAAACTGCCGGTCACGCTTGAACTCGCCATTCTGGCGATGCTGGTCGCACTGGCGATTGGTGTCACGGCAGGGCTGGTGTCGGCGGTCAAGAAGGGTACACGCTGGGATTTCGGTGCCAATGTCATTGCACTGTCGGGAATATCGATTCCCAACTTCTGGCTTGGCATCATGTTGATTTTGCTGGTGTCGGTGCGCTGGGGACTATTGCCAGCTTCAGGATATACCAGTCCGCTGGAAAGCGTGTCGCGCAATCTTGAAATGATGGTCATGCCGGCGCTGGTGCTGGGAACGGCGATTGCCGCGATCATGATGCGCCATACTCGTTCGGCAATGATCCAGGCGATGCAGGCTGATTATGTGCGCACGGCACGCGCCAAGGGATTATCCGAACGCGTGGTGATTCTCAAGCACGCCTTTCGCAATGCGCTGGTGCCGGTGGTGACCATGGGGACGCTGCAATTTGGCGAGCTGCTCTCCGGCGCGGTACTGACTGAGCAGGTCTTCACGATTCCCGGCTTCGGCAAGCTTATCGTCGATGCCGTATTCAATCGCGATTATGCCGTCGTGCAGGGCGTGGTGCTGTTTACCGGCACGGTCTTCATCGTCATGAACTTCATTGCTGACCTGCTCTACTTTCTGCTCAATCCACGGTTACGGACATGAGGATGCGACCATGAGTGCAACCACACAACCCATGGTGCAGCCTCCCGTTGCTGCCCCGGCGATGGCTGCCATTGAGCGCCCTGGCGCGCGGGTCTGGCGGCGTTTTCGCCACCATCCCAGTGCGCTGCTGGGCGGCACGCTGGTACTGGCATTCGTGATTGTCGCGTTGGGTTCGCCATGGCTGGCGCCCTTTGATCCAGCGGCGAATGACTGGATGGCCATCCGTCAGGCGCCTTCCGCCGCGCACTGGCTGGGCACCGATGATGTCGGGCGCGATGTGCTGTCGCGTCTGCTTTACGGCGCGCGAGCATCGCTTTATGCCGGTGTGTTGTCGGTAGTAATCGCTTTCATCATTGGTGTGCCGTTCGGGCTGCTGGCGGGTTACTACGGAGGGCTTGTCGATGCCACGATTTCCCGTGTGATCGAAGCGCTGCTGGCCTGTCCCTTTCTGATTCTGGCGATTGCCTTCTCGGCGTTTCTCGGCCCGTCGCTGACCAATGCCATGATCGCGATCGGCATTGCGGCATCACCGATGTTTGCGCGTCTGACGCGAGGTCAGGTCATGGCGGTGAAGACAGAAGACTACATCGAGGGTGCACGTGCGGTTGGCGCTTCCGACCTACGTATTATCAGCCGTTATATTCTGCCCAACGTATTCACGCCGCTGCTGGTGCAGGCAACGCTGACCATTGCCACGGCGATCATTGCCGAGGCGAGTCTGTCATTTCTGGGGCTGGGCCAGCAGCCGCCGGCGCCGAGTTGGGGCTCGATGCTCGACACGGCCAAGAACTTCATCACACAGGCGCCGTGGATGGCTGTATCGCCGGGGGTGGCGATCTTCATCGTCGTGTTCGGCTTCAACATTCTCGGTGATGGCCTGCGCGACGCACTCGACCCGCGCGAAACCTGATGCCCTGATGACTAGGCAATACAAAACGCCCCGGCTTGCCGGGGCGTTTCTCTTTCATTGTTAGACATCGGTGAGACGGGCTAGAGTACGGCGATACTTGAATCAGTGCGTGGCTCAGTGCCGCCGCACAGTACACCGGTCTGCGGGTCACGGATGATGATCTGACCGCGGCCGAAGCTGGAGAAATCGAAGGCGAGCTCGATCTGGTGGCCACGGCAGGCCATTTCACGCACCAGATGGGCAGGGTAGCCACACTCGATGCCAATCTTCTTGCCACCCATCCACTGCCAGCGCGGTGCGTCGAGGGCGGCCTGTGGATTGAGGCCGAAGTCGATCATGTTCATGATCACTTGCATGTGGCCCTGAGGCTGCATGAAGCCGCCCATCACGCCGAAGGGTCCCATCGGCACGTCGCCTTTGGTCAGAAAACCCGGGATGATGGTGTGGAAGGTTTTCTTGCCAGGCGCCAACACGTTGACATGGTCTTCATCGAGACTGAAACCGTGGCCACGATTTTGCAGCGCGATGCCGGTGTCGGGAACCACCACGCCAGAGCCGAAACCGTGATAGTTGCTCTGGATGTAGGAGATCATGTTGCCTTCGCCATCAGCGGCAGCAAGATAGACGGTGCCGCCGGCGTTGGGCTTGCCCGGCGTTGGGTCGAGCGCCTCGTGATTGATCAGGGCGCGGCGTGTATCCGCGTAATCCTTGTGCAATAGCGCATCGGCTGAGACCCGCATGTGGTCGGGGTGAGTAATGAATTCATGACCATCGGTGTAGGCAAGCTTCATCGCCTCGATCTGACGATGTAATACCTCAGGATTGTCGCGAGCATCGATGTCATCAAAATCACTCATGATGTTGAGCGCCATCAACGCCACCATGCCCTGACCGTTAGGCGGAATTTCCCAGACATCATAGCCGCGGTAGTTGACCGAAATCGGATCAACCCATTCGGCACGATGGCTCGCTAGGTCACTGGCACGCAGGTAGCCGCCGGTCTGCTGCGAGAAGGCGTCGATCTTGGCGGCAATCTCACCGCGATAAAAACTTTCACAGCGAGTTTGTGCCAGCGATTCCAGCGTGCGTGCTTGCGCTTCGCAGCGGTATAGCTCGCCCGGCTGCGGTGCGTGGCCGTTCGGAGTGAAGGTAGTGAACCAGTGCTCGGTCGAGGCTTCGTTGAACTCGTGACGGAATTTCTTCTCGGCGCGTTGCCACATGTCACTGATCGCGGGCGAGACTGGGAACCCTTCACGGGCCAGCTTGATCGCCGGTGCCAGTACTTCGGCGAAGTCGAGTTTGCCAAAACGGCTGGAGAGTTCGGCCCAGGCGGAAGGCGCACCAGGCACCGTAACGGGGGTCCAGCCGTAGAGCGGCATTTCCTGATGACCTGCCGCCTTGACGGCATCCAGCGTTAGTGCTGCAGGTGCCACGCCACTGGCGTTGAGTCCGTGAAGCTTGCCCTGTCCCGACTGTTTATCCTTGATCCAGACCAGCGCGAAGGCGTCACCGCCGATGCCGTTGGCCGTGGGCTCAACCACGGTCAGCGCCGCTGCGGTCGCGATAGCAGCATCAATGGCATTGCCGCCGCGCGCCAGAATGTCGCGGCCTGCCTGGGCGGCAAACGGCTGCGAGGCGGCCACCATGCCATTTTTTGAATAGGTGACGCTGCGTTGGGAAGGATAGGGGTTTTGTTGAGAGAAAGGGGTAAGCATGGTGTCTCCAGACACAATTATGTTGTTGTTGCGTGGATGATCAGTGAAGCGTTCGAGTTTTTTCTTGTTGCTGATACACATTACGTTATCAATATTGATAACAGCCAACGGCTAATATGCTGTCGGCGATGAGATAACGTCAAGCCTGGGATGAGCCATTGTCGACAAGCGTCAGTTGTCCCTTGAGGCGTATTTCAAGTTCACTGAAGTCATGCGCCATATCGGTCGGCCAGGCCACGCTGAGTATCACGCCATCCGCACCGTAGCAGACGTTTTCAATGGTGGCGACTTGTGCTTCGAGCCAGCTGCGCGCGTCGCGCTCACCGGCAAAATCAACCTTGAGCTGGATCAGTTGGCGCGGCACGAACGTCACGGTCGGTAACTGTTCCAGACCCAGCAGAACGGCTTTCGAATAGGCGCGGGCCAGCCCGCCGGTACCGAGTTTGATGCCGCCGAAGTAGCGGATCACTACGCAGGCGATCTGACCAAGACCACTGCCATCTAGCACCTGGAACATGGGGCGCCCGGCGGTACCGCCTGGCTCACCATCATCGGAAAAGCCGATGGCATTCTGCTCGCCTGGAGGGCCAGCAATAAAGGCCGAGCAGTGATGGCGTGCATCGGAATACGCCGATCGGGCACGGCCGACAAGGCAATGCGCCGCATCTATATCCGGCGCATGGGCTATCCAGGTAATGAAGCGGCTTTTCTGGACTTCGAACTCAGCGACATGCAGCGCATTTTCTGGCAGATCTGGAATAGGGTAGGCCATCAAGCGGCCTGGTCTGATGGTCGGCGTGCTACTCCCATTACCAGGCCGAGCACCTGGATATCATCGTTTTTAAGATAGATAGGCGGCATCGACTCGTTGGCCGGCTGCAGCCGCACGCCGGATTTTTCGATGTAGAGCTTTTTAAGCGTGACTTCCTGATTATTGATCAGCACCACGGCTGTCTCGCCATTCTCGGCGCTTTCGAAACGCTCGATGATGATGATGTCGCCGTCTCGAATGTTGCAGTCAATCATCGAGTCGCCGCGGACCCGGAGAGCATAGGTGTTGCGCCGCACCATGCGCGAAGGAATGCGAACGGTTTCATTGTCGAGACACGCCTCCATCGGCAGACCGGCGGAGACAATACCGAGCAGGGGTACGTCGACCAGTTCGTCGGCGTCGATCTCTTCCCAGGCGTTGTCATTGAGCGGAATGTTGGGCAGGCGGTGCAGAAAGCGAGGCTCAGCGGTCGACATGACACTCTTCCTTTTGGACGTCAAAGGCCATCATAGCAAGCCTGTCATGGCGAACACAGAGGGACTGGCGTGCTGAGGTGAAATCGCCATTCAGGGGGATTCGTAGTAGGATGCGCCGCTAGTCGCGAAGGGAGGTAATGGCGTTGGCGGTACTACTCCAGGCCCATGAGCTAAGCTGCGAGCGTGACGACCGCTGGCTATTTGAAAACCTCGCGTTTCAGGTCGGTACAGGCGATCTTCTACGTATCGAAGGGCCTAACGGTAGCGGTAAGACAACGCTTTTGAAGATTCTGTCCGGGCAGTTTGCTGACTTCACGGGAACGCTGCGCTGGCGACAGCAGCCATTGGCGCGCGTGCGCGGCGATTTTATGATGCATCTGCTCTATCTGGGGCATCAGACGGGGATCAAGGCGACACTGACGGCGCTGGAGAATCTGGCCTGGTATCAGGCGCTCAACGGGCGTGATGACGAGCAAGCTTCTGGACAGCGTTGGGAGGCATTGGCAACGGTCGGACTGGAAGGGTTCGAGGATGTGCCGGTACATCAACTCTCGGCAGGTCAGCAACGTCGCGTGGCGCTTGCCCGGTTGCATCTGGAGCATCGCCCGTTATGGATTTTAGATGAGCCTTTCACGGCAATCGACCGGGATGGTGTGGTTAAGCTGGAACAGTGGATCGTGGCGCATTGCCGCAACGGTGGCGCGGTCATTTTGACGACGCATCATGCGCTGACTACCGATTACGATGTCAGGCACGTGCGTTTCAACGGACAAGGTGGCTGCGATGTCGGCTGATCGATTGCCAGAAGCGTCCTCGTTCAACACGTCGGCTGCTCCGTTGCGTTACGCCTTCCTGGCCACTATCAGACGCGATCTCACCCTGAAGCTGCGCCGCCGCAGTGAGTTGGCTAATCCACTAGTGTTCTTTGCACTGATCATTACCCTATTTCCGCTCGGCATTACTCCACGGCAAGAGGTGCTACGTGAACTGGCACCGGGGTTATTGTGGGTCTCGGCGTTGCTGGCCGTGCTGCTGTCGCTTGATGGTCTGTTTCGTGATGATTTTGAAGACGGTACGCTTGAGCAACTGCTGCTGTCGCCTCAGCCTTCTTCTCTTCTGGTGCTGGCCAAGATAACGGCGCACTGGCTGACGACGGGGTTGCCCTTGGCGTTCATGGCGCCCCTGCTTGGGCTTATGCTGGCCTTGCCAGCCACGAGTTTTCCGGCGCTTTGCGCTACTCTGGCGCTCGGCTCGGCGTCGCTGAGTTTGATCGGTGCGATTGGTGCAGCGCTAACCGTTGGGCTCAAGCGTGGTGGTGTGCTGTTGTCTCTCCTGATTTTGCCTCTCTACATACCCGTATTGATCTTTGGCGCTGGTGCGGTGAAGCTGGCCATCGATGGCGCAGTGGTGATGCCCTATCTGGCCCTGCTGGGGGCATTGCTCGCTGCCGGATTGGCCCTGGCGCCCTGGGCCGCAACAGCGGCGCTCCGGCTTAGTGTTAATGGTTAGCGTGCGAGGTAAATGAATCTTCCTGTATGATGTGCACTGTCATTTGGCTGTCTCTTGCCTGGCAGGCTGAATGTTCTTTAAAAGTTTGAGAGCGCGTAATGTGGCAAATCGTTCATAAGTTAGGGTCACCCAAATGGTTCTATCGCGTCAGTGGCCCTTGGTTGCCCTGGCTATGGAGCCTGTCGGTCGTGTTGCTGGTGATCGGTACGGTATGGGGGTTAGCGTTCGCTCCCGCCGACTATCAGCAGGGCGATAGCTTTCGCATCATTTACGTACATGTGCCTGCCGCTATCCTTGCCCAGTCGTGTTTTGCGCTGCTGGCCATCTGTGCGGTTATCTTCCTGGTCTGGCGCATCAAGCTTGCCGATATGGCCGCCACAGTGGCAGCACCCTTCGGTGCAGCGATGACCTTCGTAGCCCTGTTCACAGGCTCGGTATGGGGAATTCCTACCTGGGGCACCTGGTGGGTATGGGATGCGCGTCTGACATCGATGCTGATTCTGCTTTTTCTCTATCTGGGCATCATTGCGCTGCGTGGTGCATTTACCAGTCGCGATAGCGGCTCACGCGCCGCGTCGATCCTGGCGCTGGTCGGGGTTATCAACCTGCCGATCATTAAGTATTCGGTGAACTGGTGGAACACGCTGCATCAGCCAGCGACGTTCAGCCTTACCCGCCAGCCTGCGATGCCGGCCGAGATGTGGCTGCCGCTGCTGGTCATGGTGCTCGGGTTTTATATGTTTTTTGCAGCTACCGTGACATTTCGCACGCGCAACGAGATATTGCGGCGCGAGTCGCGTACCCGTTGGGTGCGTGAGTTGGCCGAGAAAACGCACTGAGGCAGTCGCTGAAATATTTCATGAGCTATTTAAGAAGAGGAGCGCAACGTGAGCTTCGAAAGCGTTAGCGCACTATTGCACATGCATGGCTATGCGCCTTACGTCTGGCCAGCCTGGGGCGTCGCGTTAGGAGCGCTGGCGTTGTTGGCGCTTCATGCCCGTTATGAAAAGCGTCAGTTGCTGCGCGATATAGAACGCCGCATTCGGCGCGAGCGAGTGAATCATGACACCCAAGCGTAAACAGCGCCTTTATATTGTACTTGGTCTGGTAGTGTTGGCAGGCGTTGCCGTGGGGCTGACGCTTTATGCGCTGCGTGCCAATCTCAACCTGTTTTACAGTCCTCAGCAGATTGTCGATGGCGATGCGCCGATTGGCCGTCAGATTCGTGCCGGTGGGTTGGTACGTGTCGGCAGTGTTCAACGCTCGGGAGATAGTCTCGATGTCACGTTTGATGTGACCGACTATCGTGTCAGCGTGCCGATACACTACAACGGCATTCTGCCGGACCTGTTTCGTGAGGGGCAGGGCGTGGTCATCACCGGCACGCTAAATGACCAGGGCCGCTTTGAGGCGTCTGAAGTACTGGCCAAGCATGATGAAAAATACATGCCGCCGGAAGTGGCCGAGGTAATGAAAAAGGCCAACGCCAAGGACGTGCCTGCTGGTTACGATCCGGCCCGAGACGCTTTCGATAGTGCCGAATCATCCACCAATGCGCCTGCCGACGCTCCCCGCTCTTAGGTCGAGACATGCTGATTAAAACCGTTCCCGAACTCGGCTTCTTTGCGCTGATCCTGGCGCTATGCGTGGCGCTGGTGCAGGCCATCGTGCCTTTGATGGGTAGCCTGACACGCCGTCCCTTATGGATGAGTTTTGCGCAACCCATGGCATGGAGCCAGTTCCTGTGCCTGGCCATTTCTTTTGCCTGCCTGACTTTTAGTTTCCTGAAAGATGACTTTAGCGTCGCTTACGTTGCCAACAACTCCAATTCGCTGTTGCCTTGGTATTACAAGTTCAGCGCCGTGTGGGGCAGTCACGAGGGGTCGGTGTTGTTATGGTCGCTGCTGCTCTCGGCGTGGAGTTTCGCGGTCAGTATTTTTTCGCGCCATTTGCCACGCGACATGCTGGCGCGCGTACTGTCGGTCATGGGCATGGTGAGTTCAGGGTTTCTGCTGTTCATTATCCTCACCTCAAATCCCTTTGCGCGTATCCTGCCGATTGCTCCTCAGGAGGGCGCCGACCTTAATCCTCTATTGCAGGACCCTGGCCTGATTGTTCATCCGCCCATGCTTTATATGGGTTATGTCGGTTTTTCGGTGGCGTTCGCCTTCGCCATGGCTGCGCTTATCGGTGGTCGCCTCGATGCGGCCTGGACACGCTGGGCGCGGCCGTGGACCAATATCGCCTGGGCATTCTTGTCGCTGGGTATTGCGCTGGGTAGCTGGTGGGCCTATTACGAACTCGGCTGGGGCGGGTGGTGGTTCTGGGACCCGGTCGAGAATGCGTCGCTGATGCCTTGGCTGATGGGTACTGCGCTGATCCACTCGCTGGCCGCCACTGAAAAGCGTGGCACATTCAAGAGCTGGACGGCACTGCTGGCGATCTTCACCTTCTCGCTATCACTGTTGGGTACTTTTCTGGTGCGCTCGGGCGTGCTCACCTCTGTACACGCCTTCGCCAACGACCCGTCGCGCGGCACGTTCATACTGGCGTTGCTGGGCATTACCGTTGGCGCTTCACTGCTGGTCTTCGCATTGCGTGCTCCCAAGGTCAAGAGCCCGATCGGTTTCGGGTGGCTGTCGCGTGATGCGCTGCTGCTGTTCAACAATATCCTGCTGCTGGTGATGATGGTAACGGTGCTGCTCGGCACTCTTTATCCGCTGCTGCTCGATGCCTTGGATCTCGGCAAGATCTCGGTGGGCCCGCCGTACTTCAATGCGTTGTTCGTGCCGTTGGCCACCCTGCTTGCCATCTTCATGGGATTGGGCCCGGTCGCACGCTGGAAGCAGATGGGAGCGGGTGAGCTGGTGCGGCGCGTCTGGTTTGGGGCACTGGTGGGGTGTGTCATCGCTGTTGCGGCGCCGCTGCTCTATGACGGACAGTGGAGCTTTGGTGTCTCGCTTGGCCTGCTGCTGGCGATCTGGATCGTGCTGCCAATGCTGCGTGACATGCTGATCAAGCTGCGTCAGGAAGGGCCGCGTGGGCTGCGTAAGTTGTCACGCAGTTATTACGGCATGGTGCTGGGGCATGTGGGGTTGGCGGTGACGCTGGTCGGCATCACCATGGTTTCGCACTATTCCAGCGCCGAGAATGTACGCCTTAATGAAAATCAAAGCGTTGAAGTGGGTGGCTATACCTTCACCATGACCGGATTGTCGGAACAGCGTGGCCCCAATTATCTCGCTGACCGGGCCACGGTCAGGGTCTCGCGTGACAATACGCTGATTACACTGCTGCATCCCGAAAAGCGTTTTTTCATGGCGCGGGGGCAGGCAATGACCGAAACCGCACTCGATCCGGGCCTGTTACGTGATCTTTATGTCGCGATGGGTGAAAAGCTCGATAACGGCGATTGGGCGATGCGCGTTCAGGTCAAGCCGTTCGTGCGCTGGCTATGGTTGGGGGCGTTGTTGATGGCGGCTGGCGGCATTCTGGCCGTGCTCGACAAGCGTTATCGCCGTCTGGGCTCAACTGATGCCAAGCGTCTGGGAGCATCGTCATGAAGCGCCGACTACTGCTGTTCATCCCGCTGGTACTATTCGTTGCGCTGGGTGTGTTCCTCTGGCTCGGGCTTGGCAAGGACCCTTCCGCGCGCGATTCGGCACTGCTCGCCGACCCGTTCCCCGAGTTCCAACTGACGACGCTTGAGGAGCCGAACCGCCAGGTCGACAAATCGCTGCTTGAAGGGCAGGTGACTTTGGTCAATGTGTGGGGGGAGTGGTGCCCGACCTGCAAGCGTGAGATGCCGCAGCTTCTGGCGCTCAAGGCGCGCGGCATCCGTCTTGTCGGTGTTGACTACAAGGATAGCCGCGACAAGGGCCGCGCTTTTCTCGATGAGTTCGGCAACCCGTTTGAGCTGACCGTTTTCGATCCCGAAGGCTCGCTCGGCTTCGACCTGGGCGTATATGGCGCGCCTGAGAGTTTCATCGTCGATAGGGACGGTATCATTCGCTATCACCATACCGGCTATATCACGCCCAGCGATGTCGACGCGGTCGTTAGGGAGGTGGGCAAGTGGCAGCGTTGATCCGTCTGATCATCTTCATGCTGGGCATGGGGTTGGCCTTGCCGAGCCTGGCGGCGATCGAAGTGCATGATTTCGATGATCCGGCCTTGCAGGCACGCTACAACGCCCTGCTTGACGAGTTGCGTTGCCCCAAATGCCAGAACGAGTCGATCGGCAGCTCCAATTCACCGATAGCGCGAGACATGCGGGCGCGTACCGCTACCTGGCTTGAACAGGGGCGCAGCGATGAAGATATCCGCAATGCGATGGTGGCACGTTTTGGCGACTACGTACTTTATGACCCGCGTCTTGATTCGCGTACCTGGCTGCTGTGGAGCTTGCCCGGTGCGCTGGTCATTGTGGGCGTTACCATCATCGCTTTGGTGGTGCGGCAGCGGCGCAAGCGCCACGCCGAAGGCTTGAGTGCGCTGGAACGCCAGCGCCTGGCGACACTGCTCGATACCCATCAAGAGGCTGCTCGCATGCCGCAGGATGAACGCCGGGAGAAGTCACCATGACGCTTTTATGGTTAGCCTGCGGTGTGTTGCTGCTGTTGGTGATCGGGCTGTTGTTGTGGCCGCTTGTCCGCGCCGGGGGTACGTTTGCTGCACAACGTGATTTCGAGGCGCGTGATATGGCGTCGGCAGGCAATGTCCGCGTCTTTCGTCAGCGCCTGGCCTCGCTTGAAGCAAGCCGGGGCAGCGGCGAGCTCGATGAGGCGCGCTATCAGGCCAGCCGGCTTGAGCTTGAGCGCAGCCTGCTGGAAGACACCGAAGACAGCCATCTTCGTCCGCTCAAAGCAGCCCGGGCTGGCCTGTGGCTGGTGCCGGTAGTCATATTGCTAGTGGTTAGCGGTGTGGTCTATGTCTATCACAGCTACGGTGCGGCAGATGATCTTGAGCTTTACGCTGTGCGTCAGGAGGTGTTGGCCAGTAATGACACGTCAAATGCCCACTTCATCAACCGGTTTGAAGCCGAAGCGGAGCGCCAGCCCGATAACCCCAGGGTATGGGCGACGCTGTTCCCGCTCTACCGTGATTCGGGGAGATTCGACGCTGCGGTTGCAAGCCTCAAGCATTTGATTGCCCTGGAAGGCAGGTCGCCGGCTCTGGTCGCTGAGCTGGCACAGATGACATTTTTTGCGGCCGGACGTACGCTCACGCCTGATGTGCAGACGCTGGTCGCTGAGGTACTCAAGGAAGATCCACGTCAGCCGACGATACATGGCATGCTTGGCTTCGCCGCCTTCCAGCACGGTGAGTATCGCAAGGCAATCGATCACTGGCGCCTGGCGATTGCCGGTTTTGATGATGAGGAGAGCCAGAAGGCGCTACGCGCTGCCATTGGTGTCGCGCAGGAACGCTCGGGCATTATTTCGAGTGATGAGTTGGCATCGGCGCGTTCAAGCAGTGCGGCCCGCTCAACAGACGATGAGCAAGGCGATATGCAACCCCCTTCGCCTGCTGAGGCGGCTATCACGGTTCATGTGAGCCTCGACGAGCAGCTGCGCGATAAAGTGACTGCAGACGATACCGTTTTCGTTCTCGCCCGTGATATCGACAACCGTTTGCCACCGCTGGCTATCGCACGCCTTAAGGTTGGCGATTTGCCAGCGAACGTGACGCTGAGCGATGCCAATGCGATGGCAGCGACAGCGAAACTTTCTCAGGTTGAGCGCGCCAGTATTGTGGTGCGTGTCTCGAAGGCAGGTGTGGCCACGCCTGCCCCGGGTGACTTGTACGGCGAAAGCGACGCGGTTGCGGTGCAAGGTGATGCCCCGGTTGAGGCAGTTATCGACCGTATCATCAAGCAATGACCGGTTTCGGTGTAATGAATATATTGAGCAGATTGGGCGGTAGATGCCGCCTGCGAGGACTTTGATTACTGCATGCGTCTTAAATCGATCAAGCTGGTGGGTTTCAAATCCTTTGTTGATCCGGTCACGGTGCCCTTCGATGGCAACATGACCGCCATCGTAGGGCCCAATGGCTGCGGTAAATCAAACGTTATCGATGCCGTACGCTGGGTCATGGGCGAATCGTCGGCCAAGATGCTGCGCGGCGAGTCGATGGCCGATGTCATCTTTAATGGCTCGACCGGACGCAAGCCGGTCGGCCAGGCCTCGATCGAGCTGTCATTCGATAACCGTGAGGGCAAGATCGGCGGCGCCTATGCGCAGTACGCTGAAATTGCGGTCAAGCGTCTCGTCACCCGTGACGGCCAGTCACTTTATTACTTCAACGGTCAGAAATGCCGCCGGCGCGACATCGCTGATCTATTCCTCGGCACCGGCCTGGGGCCGCGTTCCTACGCCATCATCGGGCAGGGCATGATTTCACGGCTGGTCGAGGCGCGCCCGGAAGAACTGCGCGCCACGCTTGAAGAGGCCGCGGGGATTTCCAAGTACAAGGAGCGACGCCGCGAGACTGAAACGCGCATGCGGCGCACCCAGGAGAACCTAGAACGCCTTGATGATTTGCGCGAAGAGTTGGATAAGCAGCTCGAACGCCTGCGGCGACAGGCCGATGCGGCGCGGCGCTATCAGGATCTGAAAGCCCGTGAGTATCGCCTTAAAGGTGAGCTGGCGCTGATTCGCTCAAGAGCGCTGCGTGCCCGTCAGCATGAAGATGAGGCGCGGGTGCGAGAGCTTGAACTCGGGGTCGAAAAGGACGTGTTCGGCGTACGCGAAAGCGAGAATCGCCTCGAGCAGTCCCGCACCGAATACGACGAGGCTTCTCAGGCGCTCGAAACCCATCAAGCGCGTTTTTATGAAACCGGCGCGGCGATTGCGCGGCTTGAGCAGACACTCGAAAGTGCTCGCGCACGCGAGCAGCAGCTAATGGCCGATATCGAGAGTCTGGGGCGCGATCTGGTTGATCTCGATCGGATCGGTCAGGAAGATGTCGAGCGTCTGGCGGCGTTGGAAGCACGTCTGGAGACGCTGATACCGGAACAGGAAGACGCCGCCGAGCAGCTCGAAATGCTGGCGGCACGTCTTGAAGAGGCCGAGGCGGCACAGCTTGGTGCGCAGGATGACTGGGAACGCTTTGCTGAAGCTGACCGTGACGCCGGGCGTGAAGCCGAACGTGCACAAAGCGACATACGCAGGCTTGAGTCGAATCTTGACGGTGTCGACAAACAGCTCACCCGGCGTGAACACCAGCTGGACGAGCTGCCTGATGTCAGCGCATTGCGTGAAGAGCGCGAAGCATTGGCGGAACAGCTAAGCGAATTCGAGCTTGAGCAGGAGGCGCTCGATACGCGGCGCGAGCAGCAAAATGGCATGCGGGAAGCCGCCAGTGAGCGGATCGATACGTTGAGCCGTGAACGTGACGCGCTGATTGAGCGTCAGCATGCACTGCAGGGTGAGAAATCTTCGCTCGATGCCTTGATTCGCGCCGCACTTGAATCCAGTGATGAGGCGTTCATCGCCCATCTTGAAACGCACGGCCTTGACCGTGTCGTCTCGCTGGCTGAGCGGCTTGAAGTGAGTGAGGGCTGGCAGTCGACCGCGGCGTGGGTATTGACGCCGTGGCTGACAGCAAAAGTGGCTAACACAGCGCAGTTTACGGCCGCCTTTCAAACCCTTGCCTCTGGCGAACTGGCCATTGTCGATGAAGCGGCATTCTCTGCACCTGCGGCCACGCTTGCCGCTGAAGTGCGTGGCGCCGGTGCGCTGAATGCATTGCTGGGTACGATTAAGCTCGCTGAAGACAGTGAAATGGCCTGGTCGATGCGTGACGCTCTGGCACCCGGCGAAAGCGTTCTGACCCGTGATGGATTGTGGCTGGGGCGTGGCTGGGTGCGCCGTCGTGGCGACAACGAAAGTGCTGATAGTGTCATTGCACAGCGTCAACGGCGCGACGAGGTAGTGGCTCAACTTGCTGCGCTCGGCGAGCGGCTCGAAACGCTTGATAATGAATTGAATACCGCACGCGAAACGCTTGTTCAAAGTGAGCAGACGCTTGAGCAGGTGCGTATCGATGAGCGTTCGCTGGGCGAGGCGCGTCAGCAGATAGCATTGAAGGAGTCCACCCTGGCCACGCGGCTTGAGCACGTCGATAGTCGTCGCGCTGAACTGTGTGAAGAGATCAGCGGACTCAAGGAGAATCGTGCTGCTGTTGAGCTGGAGCTGGAGCGTGAACGCGAGCGTTGGCAGGCGGCGATGGAGGTGGTGGAGGCCAACAGTGCCACACGTGAACAGCTTACGCCCGCCCGCCGTGAAGCACAGGAATATCTAAATGCGATCCGCGCCCAGCTTGCTCCGGCGCGCGAGCTGAGTAGTCGGCTTGAGCTGGAGCGCTCAAGGCTAGCGACTGAGCGTGCAGGCCTTGAAAGCCAGCGTACGCGGGGAGATGAGCAGAAGGCGCGCCTGACCGAAAAACGCGAGTTGCTTGAAGAACAGCTCGAAGAAATCCGTGAGCCATTCGAAGAGAGCCGCGAACAGCTTGATGAGCTGCTTGATCAGCGTAGTCGTCAGGAAGAGGCTCTGAATGCGTGTCGTGATCGTGCTCATCAGTTGGCTGAAACGATGCGTCAGCTCGAGCAGAATCGTCAGCAGCATGAGCGCAACCTCGAAGGGCTGCGGGCCCGCCTCGAGGAGGCGCGCATGCATGTGCAGGAGCAGAAACTCAAGGCGGATGCGCAGGATGAGCAGCTTACCGAGTTGGGCCATGATGTCACTGAATTGCTTGAGCAGTTGCCGGCCGAGGCCAGCGAATCGCAGTGGCAAACCGAACTTGAGAGCGTTGCTGAAAAGATTCGCCGTCTGGGCGCCATTAACTTGGCGGCAATTGAAGAATATGACCAGCAGGCCGAGCGCCGCGATTATCTTGAAGCGCAGCATAGCGAGTTGAGCGAGGCGCTTGAAACCCTCGATAAAGCGATTCGCAAGATTGATCAGGAAACGCGTGTGCGCTTCAAGCAGACCTTTGACGATGTTAATGCAGGGCTTGGCGAGCTTTTTCCCAAGGTGTTCGGCGGCGGTGCAGCGTGGTTAACCTTGACCGGTGATGATCTGCTTGAAACTGGCGTGGCGATCATGGCGCGTCCGCCCGGCAAGAAGAACAGCACGATTCATCTACTCTCGGGTGGTGAAAAGACCATGACTGCGCTGTCGTTGGTATTTGCAATTTTTCAGCTCAATCCGGCGCCGTTCTGCATGCTCGATGAGGTCGATGCACCGCTTGATGATGCCAACGTGGGACGCTACGCCAAACTGGTGCGCGACATGTCCGAGACAGTGCAATTCATCTATATTACGCATAACAAGATCGCCATGGAGGCTGCCGATCGCCTGATGGGGGTCACCATGCAAGAGCCAGGAGTCTCGCGCCTGGTTGCCGTAGGTGTCGATGAAGCGGCCATACTGGCAGAAGCTTGATAAGATCAACGGTTGAAAATTTAGTCAGAATAAGTACGTACAAGTATCGCCAAAGCTTGCATTAAAGTTCATAAAGCGTTAACAACTTGGCAATAACAGGGTATGTAGGGATAATCGACAGGCGATTGCGACCACGCTGGACTCGTTGATGCTCGGATGAACGCCTGGTACTCGTGATTTATTCGAAAATCGAGCGTCCTTTTTTCAGGCGATCGCGCTATGCTACGGACGAGCATGGTGCCCTAAAGATAGGCAAGATATTTCATGGAATTACGAGAGTGGCTCATTATTTTGGGGCTGGTGCTTGTCGCAATCATCGTCGTTGACGGTGTGCGGCGGCTCCAGCGCCAGCGGCGCGTTCCGCGTCTCGATCTTGGCGATGAGGCGCAAAATCCCCGCGACCCGGAAGACGTCAAGCGCGAAGAAGCGCTCAGTTGGGAATTGCCCAATGGTGGCGCGCGCGTAGTGGATGCAGAAAGCGTGACGGATCCTCGTTCGACTCGTCAGCCTGCTTCCCATGATGAAGATGACTACGACGATGAACATGAGCCGGACGAGGAGGATAGCCCTCCCGGACGGTTTGCAGGGCTCGCGTCGGGCAAGATTTTCCGCCGTCCGCTTGATGAGATGAACAAGCGGCGAGCGGCACGTATTTCTGCGTCTGAGCAACGTGAGGCACAGCGACAGGTTGAGCGCCAGCGTCAGGCTGAAGCAGAGCAACGTCACGCCGAAGAACTGACGGCAGCAAAAGCAAAAGAGGCGCGTCGCACCGAGAACGAGCAGCTAGCGGCGCGGTCACGTTACGTTGAGCCTGATAATTACGATGACGTCCATGATGATCGCTATAGCGATCAAGAACGTTTTGACGGCTATGCCGATGATGCTGATGATTCGGCCTATGAGGAAATTGCCGCGCAGCATCCGGCTGTTGAGCTTGCCAAACGCCATCAGGTCGGGGCTGAGCGTGCGCGCAATACATTGGCCGATGCCGATGAAATTATCGTCATCAGTGTGATGGCGCATGATGATGAAGGCTTCTCTGGCTTGGCCCTGTTGAAGTTAATGCTCGCCTGCGGCCTTCGTTACAGCGAAATGGGCGTCTTCCATCGCTTTGAGAGCGAGTCGGACAACAGTCCTTTGCAGTTCTCCATGGTTAATGTCATCAAGCCAGGAACGTTCGCGCTCGATGCCATCGATGAAGATTTTTATACGCCCGGTGTGACGTTCCTGATGCCGCTTCCCGGAGCAGAGGATACGCGTGCCGCCTTCGAGGCCATGTTCGAGACGGCTATGGTGTTAGTACGTAATCTGGGAGGTGAACTGAAAGATGAGAACCGCAGCGTAATGACCGCTCAGACCGTTGAGTTTGCACGCCAGCGTGTGCACGAATTCGAGCGCCGCTGGAGATTACACCGGCACCATGCCAACTGATGCATATTCTTATCAGAGCCGAGCGTTCTGATAAGGTCTATTCTGTCATGATACGGGGGGCAATTAAGCCCCCCGTATTGTTTGTATATCAATCCTTTAAAGAGCTGTTGCCAGCCGATGAGTTCGCGCGTTCCTGATGCCATTTATGACGAGGTGCGCACGCTGCGTACCGATCTCGAAGACGCTAACTACCGTTATTACGTCGAAGACGATCCTGCTATTCCCGACATCGAGTATGACCGGATGCTGCGGCGCCTGCAGGAAATCGAAGCCGATTATCCCGAGCTTGTCACGGCGGATTCGCCAACGCAGCGTGTCGGCGCGCCCCCAGCCGAAGGCTTTCCCGAAGTCAGACATTCAGTGGCGATGTTGTCTTTGGATAACGCCTTCAGTGACGAAGAGCTGCGCGCTTTCGTCAAGCGGGTCAGTGACAAACTTGAATGTGCCGATGACGATCTCACGTTCTGCTGTGAGCCCAAACTCGATGGTCTAGCCGTCTCACTCATCTATGAAAACGGCTTGTTCGTACAGGGCGCGACCCGTGGCGATGGCCGCATCGGAGAGGGGATTACCGCCAATCTGCGAACGCTGAAGTCGATTCCGCTGAAGCTGCGGGGGGACAGTTTCCCTGAGTTGCTTGAGGTGCGAGGTGAGGTTTACATGAGCCGCTCCGGTTTCGAGCGGCTTAATGAAAAGGCGCGCGACGAGGGTTCCAAACTGTTTGCCAACCCGCGCAATGCCGCTGCCGGAAGCCTGCGACAGCTTGATCCTAACGTTGCGGCTAGCCGTCCGCTTGAATTCTGCGCCTATCAGGTGGCCCGTATTGATGATGCCTACCTTGAGTCTTGTCACTCGGCGCTGATGGCGCGGCTACGTGATTTCGGTTTTCGTTCAAGTCCTGAACTCAGCGTGGTCAAGGGCAGCGAGGGTATTATCGACTTCTGTGAGCGTATGGGGCAGCGGCGTGAAACGCTCGATTACGATATCGATGGCGCCGTGCTCAAGGTCGATGACCTGCGCTTGCAGCGCGAACTCGGTTTCGTTTCCCGTGCGCCGCGTTGGGCAATTGCCTTCAAGTTCCCCGCGCAGGAACAGACCACGGTAATCAACGACGTCGCCTTTCAAGTCGGGCGTACGGGACGATTGACGCCAGTGGCCAAACTTGAGCCGGTACAGGTCGCCGGCGTCACGGTATCGAACGCTACGTTGCACAACATGGATGAAATTGCGCGCCTCGATGCGCGCATCGGTGATAGCGTGATCGTGCGTCGCGCTGGTGATGTAATCCCTCAAATCGTCAGAGTTTTGAGTGAAAAGCGCCCTGACGATGCACGTGAGATCGTACTCCCTGAGCACTGTCCGGTGTGTGGCGCTACGATCGAGAAGCTCAGCGAAGAGGTCGATGCACGCTGCTCGGGAGGGCTTTACTGTGCGGCACAACGCAAGGAAGCGCTCAAGCACTTCGCTAGTCGCCGTGCGTTGGATATCGATGGGCTTGGCGATAAGCTGATTGATGCGTTGGTGGAGCGCGAGTGGGTCAGCACACCGGCCGATCTGTTCCGGCTGGAAGCCGCCAAGCTCGCTGAACTACCACGCCTGGGCGAGAAATCAGCCGCTAATCTGGTCAGTGCCCTGGAGCGTGCCAAGCGGACGACGTTGCCACGCTTTATCTATGCGCTCGGTGTGCCCGAGGTGGGCGAGGCGACGGCCAATGCCTTGGCGACCCACTTCGGCTCGCTTGCGCGGCTGATGGACGCCTCGCATGAAGAGCTTATCGCTATTCCCGATATTGGCCCGGTGGTGGCGGCCCACATCGCTACTTTTTTCCAACAGGCACACAATCGCGAAAGCGTCGATGACCTTATGGCAGTGGGCGTGACCTGGAGCGAAGTGGAAGTAAGTGCCCGTGAACAACCGCTGTCAGGCCAGACGTGGGTATTGACCGGCACACTCGAAGCGATGACCCGCGATGAAGCCAAGGCGCGTCTGGTCGCGCTAGGTGCCAAGGTCAGCGGTAGCGTCTCGAAGAAGACGCATGCGGTAGTCGCTGGACCCGGAGCCGGTAGTAAGCTTGCCAAGGCTGAAGAGGCCGGGGTTGAGATACTGGACGAGGCGACTTTTATTGACCGTCTCAAGGCGTTTGAAAATGACGAAGGGGATAGTGCCTCATGAGTGGACGTTTCGTTGAAATTCCGCCGCGCATGCTTCCGCCGGATACGCTTGAGCGGCTGCTGGAGGAATTTGTGACGCGGCAGGGGTATGACACGACCGATACCTCTGGGGCGGGCATGACGGGCTGGGTAGATGACGTCAAGCGCCAGCTCGAACGCGGCGAGCTGCTGATCGTGCATGATCTGCAGACCGAGCTCACCGAGGTGATGACACTGACCCAGTGGCGCTCCTTTGGTCGTGATGTTGGCGATGATGAGGAAGAAGGTTAACCGGCCGAACGCATCCGCCACTAGCTGAGCACAGGCCAATAAAAAGGCGCCCCTCGGGGCGCCTTTTGCATGCTTGACTGCGCTCAGGTAAAGAAGATGGGTACCACCAGGCTTGAAATCAGCAGGATCAGCGCGCCACCCAGACGTGAAGATATCTGTGCGAACGGCATCAGCTGCATGCGGCGTGCGGCGGAGAGTACGGCGACATCGCCTGTACCACCCATGTTGGCCATGCACAGACCGGCCGTGATAGCTGATTCGATCGGATAGAAGCCGACCAGTTTGCCCGCCAGTCCGGCGCCGAACGCAGCGCCGGCAACGACGGCGAGAACAATCAGTACATAGGTGATCGAGATGGCATCAATGACCTGGCCGAGATCGGTGTAAGCAATGCCGATGCCGAACAGAAGGGCAAACGTCCAATTCTTGGCAACGAAACGGAACCAGTGAGCAGCGGCGTCGTTGATTGCTTCGGGGACCAGCTTCATGACCTTCATCGCGGCAACCAGGACAATCATCAACGCATAGGGATGCAGCGGGATGAAATCACCCAGAATCTGACCTGCGGTAAAGAAGGTCAGGGAAATCACCAGACCAATGCCCAGCTTGGAAATATCCAGCGGCGTGTGTTCTTCCTTGATCTCGACGCCTGGCATCATCTGACCGTTGCCGGTCAATGATGGCATGCGGTTGGCCAGCCCGTTGAGCAGGCCGGCAATAATGATGGCGAAGACGTTGCCCAGTGCCAGGGCCGGAACCAGAATCGAGATATAATAGCTGGCTGGCTGGCCTAGCAGTTCCTGATAGATCTGACTCATGGGGACCGCCCCGGCACCCATGCCGCCACCCATGATCGGCAGCGTGATGACGACGACGGCGTCCTGAGGCGAGAAGCCGGTCAAAAGGCCCATGGCCATTGCAAACAGGCAGGCAAACAGGACCGCCGCCAGCAACGGGATGGCAAAGCGCGCCCCGACCTTGACCAGAATGCGGGAGTCCATACCGAGAATACTACCGGTGATCAGTGCGGCGATGTAAAAGTTGAGAAAGCCGCCGCTTTTCATGAATGTCGTGATGTTGTCACTGACCCCTGTGGGCAGGATATTGGCATAAACCAGCGCGGCAGAACCGAAAAGGGCAAGAATGGCGCCGCCGCCCAGATAGGTCTTGACGATAGGCAACCGATCACCCACAAAACCGAATAGCTCACCAAGCACCATCATCACCAGTAAGGCACCGATCATGCCTTTGGAGAGCGTGTCGGTATACATGGCAATAATCATCACCAGCGTGACGATAGCGAAGATGGGGACTTTTAACCCGAAAATGCGATGACTGTTCGCGGAGCTGTCAGCCACGGGCGATGTCTCATTCATGATTTTTCCCATGGAAAATTCCTTCTGTGCCGGTGGCGACCGATGGCCATGCGTTTGCATGACGTAGTGCCACGCAAAGGCATTTTGATCAGTCACGGACTGGACTGGCGATAGATAACCTTGTAGCGCGGGAGTGAGTGTTCTGGCTCCAGCAGAAAAGGTCGCGGTTTTACAGGTCCAATGCTTTATTGTCGCGTTGCGCGCGGGCGGACTCGGCTGCTGAGAATACGGCTTTGCATGGGAGCGCCAACCTTTAGGAAGTTAAAAAATATTTTTGTAATTAAAAAAAATGAATACGCTTTGTGCTGCATATTTTGCGGCAGTAAGAAATGCCACCAAGGTCGTAAAGGCTACTGTTTTAACCGTGACCACGGCTGATGAGCAGAAGGCTGAAAGGCTACACGCGGAATATTTTCGATGAATACTAAACAGTTGCCTCTGAGCGCGCTGATATCGATGCTGGTCATTGCCCTCATCGTTTCATCGCTGGGCCTGGCATACTGGCTGTTTAGCGCTCAACTGCGCGCCAGTACCGAACGGGCACAGGAACAGCGGGTAGTGAATGTGGCGCAGACTGTGGCAAGCGAGCAGCGAATACGCAATGCGCTGCGCCATCAGGATGCGTCGCTGCAGCATGATATCGAGGCATTACGCCGAACGCTGGGTGTCGATTTCATTGTCATCATCGATGGGGGAGCCATTCGCTTGACCCATCCTGACCCGACGCGCATAGGCCATCATTTTCAGGGCGGTGATGAAGCAAGAGCGCTAGCTGGCGAGCACTATGCTTCGCATGCCCAAGGGACGCTAGGCACCAGTATTCGCGGCTTTGCACCAGTAAAAGACGAGCGTGGGGACGTTATCGGTGCCGTGTCTGTCGGTGTCACGCTTTCACGCCTGGCGCCCCTTACGGAACGTCATCGCGGGCGGCTGTTGGGTGGGTTGGCGCTGATCATGGTAGTGGGTGCATTGGGCGCCACCTGGTTGGCAGGCAGTATCAAGCGCCGGTTGATGGGCATGGAGCCCAACCAGATCGCGCAATTGGTAGAAGAACGCCATGCCATGCTCGACGCGATGCATGAGGGGACTATTGCGGTCGATGCGCAAGGCGATGTGACGCTGATCAATCCTGCCGCACTTAGGCTGTTGAGAGCGGCTGGCGTTGTACCACGTGTCGGCTATCCGGTTACTGAGCTGCTGCCGAATGCAAAGCTGGATACCGTGTTGGCCACCGGACACGAGCTGCGGGATCAGGAAATACGCCTGGGGCGGATGGCCTTTCTTGGTACGGGCAAACCGATGTTCCTGCAAGGCAACCTGATCGGGGCGATCATGACCTTTCGCGACAAGACGGAGATTCATACGCTGGCCGAAGAGTTAACCGGTGTCCGGCGCTATGCTGAGGCCCTGCGCGCCTCGACGCATGAATTCAAGAACAAGCTTCACGTCGTGATGGGGTTGGCTCAGCTTGGCGATATCAAGGCCCTGCGCCAGTATCTGCGTGAATTGGTCGATTACCGCATGGGTATCGTCGAGCCGATTGTGGAAGGGGTGCATGACCCCGTGCTGTCAGGCTTTCTATTGGGCAAGCAGAGCGAGGCGCGTGAGAAGGGCATTGAGCTTGCAGTACTTGTCGAAACGATTATCCCCGCAGCCGAAGACAGCGTAACGGTACATACGCTGATCAGCATCATGGGTAATCTTCTCGAAAACGCCTTTGATGGGGTCGCGTCAATGCCAACACCGCAGGTGGCGTTGACGCTGGGCATCGATGCCCAGACCTTGTCACTGCATGTGCAGGACAATGGCCCCGGCATTCCCGCTGCGCTGCGTGAGCGTGTTTTTGAGCGAGGCTACTCCAGCAAAGGCAGGCAGCGTGGTCTAGGGCTCTATCTGGTGCGTGAGTATGTGGAGAGTGCCGATGGCACCCTGAACCTTTATTCCCAACTTGGACAAGGTACCCTGATTGAAGTGACGTATCCTTACCCATTGCACGACTTGGAAACGCCGCTATGAAGGTGTTGATCGTTGAAGATGACCCCATGGTCATGAAATTGAACGTTGAATATCTTTCACGTCTGGAAGGCATGCAGCTGGTGGCACGCTGCAGCGATGTGACCACGGCATTGGTCGTGCTTGAGCGTGAGCCGGTCGATGTGGTACTGCTCGATATCTTTCTGGCCAATCGCAGCGGCCTTGAGATTATTGAGTGGCTGCGTGCGCAAAAAATGGACAGTGATGTAATTCTGATCACTGCGGCGTCCGAGATGGAAACCGTGCGCGCGGCACGGCACCTGGGCGTCAACGATTATCTGGTCAAACCGTTTGAATTCAAGCGATTTCGCGATGCGCTGCTGCTGTGCCAGCATCAGCGCGATGCGCTCAAGACGCAAGGTGCCCAGGTTGATCAACAATCCCTTGATACGCTGTTTCGCGCGACATCGGTTACGCCACGGCGTGCTGATGGCCTGCCCAAAGGGCTGACGGCGCATAGTCTCGTCCAGGTGATCGAGGCTGTTCTTGATGTGCAAAAGGACAGTTTCACGACTGAAGAGTTGGCAGACAACACCGGCATGTCGCGAGTGTCGGTACGCAAGTACCTCAAGCACCTGGCCAGCCTCGGCCTGCTCAGTGAGTCCTTCGCCTACGGTCAGGTCGGTCGCCCTTCATTTACCTATACCTGCCTCGATCACGATGCGCTGGGCCGACTGGCCCGCCAGCCCTGAATGCGCTTATCGATCGTCTTCAAGGCGTTCTGATCAAGTCGGTGATAAGACGACGCCCGGGATGGAGATGGTCGGCCAGTTCAAGAGTAAGTGGCATGGGTTCGTCGCAGATACGTGAAGCAAGCAGTTCAGCGCAAAGCGGCGCGCTGACCAGCCCACGTGAGCCATGCGCGACGCTGATCCACAGTCCTGGCCAGTGGCGGCCCGGCACGTCGGCAATACGCCGCGCATCATGGGCGAGCGCGGCGTAATCGCTGCACCAGGCTTCGGCCACCGGCGCGGGACCAACCAGGGGTGACTTGTCGGGGCTGGCGCAACGTAGCCCAACGCGTGCCTCGAAAGCTTCAAATGAACGGCCTAGTGCGGCGGCATAGTCGGGCAGGGCGCGTTCAAGTTCAGCCAGGTTGGCCGTGTGATCTTCCGGGCGCATCTCAAGCGCCGTATCGTGCGGTGCAAACGTCGCGCCAAAGCTTTGGACGCCGTGCCATGGAGGCGGTGTATAGCCGCCAGCGCAAACGACACATTTGGGAGCGAGAGTAGCGTCCGGTACGGCCACCTGGCTGACCTGGCCACGGATGCTTTGCAGCGGCAGATGAGCGAGCGCCTCGAAGCGGTTACTTGCCTGTGCGGTGGCCACCACTACCTGTTCGGTCTCAAATGTACGGCCATCGCTATCACGCAGACGCCAGCGCGGCGCTTCAGCGGTACCGATGAACTCGATCGCTACCACGAGCCCCTGATGAAACGTTATGCCGTCCGTGGCGGCCAGCGCCTGACAAAGGGCCTTCGGGCGGACCCAGCCGGCGCCAGGGTAGTAAAGCCCACCCCGCGTATTCGAGCTTAGTGCTGTGCCGGCCCGCTGAGTGGCGCCGGCCACATCGACACCATGCACTATATGTTCAGGCAAGTCGTAACGGCTAAGAAACGTGCGTTGTCGTGTGGCTTCCTTATCGCTCAAGGCGAGTTGGAGCACGCCACAGTCCGACCATAAGCGACGCTCGGGATCAAACTGCGCGAGCCAGCGCGTCGTATACTGCAGAGCCGCCAGATAGAAGCGGCTCTGTGGGTTGGGGTGAGCAGCAAGCTTGACGTAGAGCGCCCCCTGGCGATTACCTGAACCGCCGGCGCCGGGCGCTTCGGTATCAAATAACATCACGCTACGACCGCGGCGGGCCAGCGCGTGAGCAGTACTCGCTCCGGCAATACCCGCGCCGATTACCGCAACATCGCCGCCTGCGGACGTTGATGAGATAACCGGTGGCGGGGTGAACCAAGGGGTACGCATGCGCCGCCTATCGGTAGGCGGCGTTGCGATACTCCCGCGCAGCATTTCACGCTTACGCCCGAATCCTTTGATTTTCTCGCAGTGGAATCCGGCCTGGATCAGGCCGCGCTTGACCAGTCCCGCACAGGTGAAGGTGGCGAATGTCGCGCCGGGGCGGCTGACAACGGCCATGGCGTCGAACAGCGCTTGCGTCCACATCGCGGGGTTTTTCGCAGGAGCAAAACCGTCCAGAAACCAGGCATCGACCTGACCATCAAGCTGCTCGAAACATTCAGTCGCTTCACCGAAATGCACATCGAGTGTCACCCGTGGGGCGAGGACAATACGGTGCACACCGCTGACGGGGGCTGGCCACTGAGCGATGAGACGAGTGCTGCGCTCGGCCAGGGTTGGCCAGGCCGATAGCGCACGAAGCAGGTCCTCTCGGGTGAATGGATGTTTTTCCACCGAGACCAGATGCAACCGCGCTGTATGGGGGGCATGAGCTTCAAAACAGGCCCAGGCGTGAAGCATGTTAAGCCCGCTACCGAACCCGGTTTCAGCGACCACAAACGGGCGGGATAAGTGCCATTGGGCAAAACGCTCGGGCAGGCGATTGCTGTTGATAAACACATGCTCAGTCTCACGCAGGCCGTCATCACGGGAAAAATAGATATCGTCGTAAGCGAGCGCATGCGGGGCAGCGTCATTCCAATCGAGCTGAGCATGTTCAAGGCGCAGGGCGCGCGCCACCGGGAGCTGTCGTGATTCGGTCAAGGTATCGGCTTGGTCAGAGTGGTTGAAAATTGCTCAATCTTTGCCAGCAAGCGATGGAACACGCTTTAGAAGAGTTGTTCCATCGCTACTTCACAAGGTTATCCACAGTGCCTGTGAGTAAGTCGAGTGACTATCATGTTGAGTTATCGACGGGCTGTCGAACGGCTGGGTTCAGGGCAGTGTTTTGCGAAATGGCTTGACCCTGACCTGTGCATAGACGCCGGCCACGACATAAGGATCGGCGTCGGCCCACTGCTGTGCTTCATCGAGCGAAGCAAATTCGGCAATCACCACGCTACCGGTAAAGCCCGCATCGCCAGGGTCGTTGGCATCAATGGCGGGACAAGGCCCGGCCAGGATCAGACGGCCCTCATCGCGCAGCGCCTCAAGGCGTGCCAGATGCTCGGGGCGAGCGGCCTTACGGCGTTCGAGGCTGTTTTCGATATCGTCACTGATAATGGCATAAAGCATCACAGCTCATCCTTCTTGGTGGTGGAGGGGCCATTTTGTCCATCGCGCGGCATATGTCGGGCGAGAAATACGCCCTGGACGAGAATGAACAGAATCGTCAATCCCATCATGCCGAACAGCTTGAAATTGACCCAGGTCTCTTCGCTGTAGTGGGTGAACACGTAAATGTTAAGCGCGCCCATGGCGGCAAAGAAGGCGACCCAAGCCAGATTGAGTCGCATCCAGACGGCACTGGGCAGGGTAATGCTTTTCTCCATCATGCGCTGTGTCAGTGCCTTGCCGCCAAACAGCGGCGAGAACAGGAACGCCACGGCAAACAGCCAGTTGACGATGGTCGGCTTCCACTTGATGAAATCGCCATTGCCGAACAGCACCGTAGCGCCGCCGAGCACGACCACCAGCGCGAGCGTGACCAAATGCATCTTTTCCACCTTGCGGTGGCGCCACCAGGTATAGAGTACCTGCAGTACCGTGGCGGGAATCAATACGGCTGTTGCGGTCACGATATCCTTGGTCAGGTGATAGACCAGAAAGAAAATCGCAATGGGAAAGAAATCCACAAGCATCTTCATAAGCGTACGCGTTCTCCAGCAGGGGCGTATCGTAAGGAGTGTCTCGGCATTGACCGCCATGACCATTGCACGCCACTATACCGGTTTATTCTGACAAAGTTTCCAACCAGGACGCTACCTAGCGTCATACCGATGCCTTCCGACTCAATATCCTTTCCGTACAATCTCGATACCGCTCGCGGCATTGACCTGCACATGCACTCCAGCGCCTCGGATGGCATGCTATCGCCGACGGCGTTGGTCGAGCTGTGCCATCAGCGTGGCCTGACGCATATTGCCCTGACCGATCATGACACCATGAGCGGCGTAGAAGAGGCGCGTCAAGCCGCCGGCCGCCATGGCATCACATTAATTGACGGCTGTGAACTATCGACGCGCTGGGAAGGTGTCGGCATCCATGTCGTTGCGCTGTTTCCCGCTGGGCCGGGTGAGCATATCGCCGCCGGACTTGAACTGCTGAAGCAGGCGCGCATCACCAGGGCAGAGGTCATCGCGACACGGCTTGAGCGCATCGGGCTTGATGATGCCTTGAATTGCGCACGTGCGCAGGCCGGCAGCGATCGCCCGCTGGGTCGGCCTGATTTTGCCCGCGCGCTCGTCGCGGCCGGGCTGGTGAAGGATCTCAACAGCGCATTCAAGAAATATCTGGGTGCCGGCAAGCCCGGCGATGTCAAGACGCATTGGCCAGCGCTTTCTGATGTGGTGAGCTGGATCGTGGCCGATGGCGGCGTCGCCGTGCTGGCTCATCCGCTACGCTATAAGCTGACGCGGCGCAAACTGGGCGCACTACTGGATGCCTTCGTGGCCGCAGGTGGCGAAGGGGCGGAGATGGTCAGCGGTTACCAAAATGACGACCGTACCCGAGATCTTGCCAGTCTACTGGCTAAGCGTGGCCTTTATGCCTCGCTCGGCAGTGACTTTCACTTTCAAGGGGGGCCACTAGCGCCCGGTACATTCAGCCCGGCGGGACGCACCTCGCTTCCCCCGGTGTGGTGTCATCCATGCTTTGCGTCTCATGCAGTGGCCATGGCGCCGCCATGAGCATGCCACGTCAAGGGTAAGTCAGGAGCAAGCACAGAACACAGAATAAGGAGCGTTCTCATGAGCCAGTTTTTTCAGTTACACCCCGAAACGCCACAGAAGCGTCTGATTCAACAGTCGGTTGATATCATCCGCGGTGGCGGTGTCATCGCCTATCCGACCGATTCGGGTTATGCCTTAGGGTGCAGCTTGGGCGAGAAGAAGGCCATTGAGAGAATCAAGCGCCTGCGGGCGCTCGATGACAAGCACAACTTCACGTTGATGTGTTCGGATCTCTCCGAGATAGGCACCTATGCCAAGGTAGATAACCGAGTGTTCAGGCTGCTCAAGGCGTACACGCCGGGGCCCTATACTTATATTCTTAATGCGACCAATGAAGTGCCGCGCCTGTTGCTGCACCCCAAACGCCGCTCGATCGGGGTACGTGTTCCCGACCATCGGATTACCCATGATCTGCTGGAAGTGCTGGGGGGGCCGCTGATGAGCGTAACGTTCATCCCGGTAGACGAAGAGTTACCCATGACCGACGCGGAAGATATCCGCGATCGTTTCGGGGCGCAGCTTGATTTGATCATCGATGGCGGTGCCTGTCATCTTGAGCCGACCACCGTGGTGGATCTGCGTGAGCTACCGCCCACTATCGTTCGCGAAGGGCGGGGGGATACCGCGCCGTTCGAGACTGACTGAACGCCTCAGTACTGAGTCAGTACCGAGACGCTTTACTCCACGCTCGGTACTGGCGCCTGATCGGGCTAGGTGTGATGGCTGGCCGCACCTTCCTTATCATCCTCCTCATCTGTTGTGTCCTTGTTCTTCTTGTCCTTGCGCTCTTTCCTGGGGTCGGTGGTGGTTTCATCAAGCCAGGTGCCACAGCGCTTACAGTAGCGAGCGTCCTTGGCATGTCCCTCATGGCCACAGCCGGGGCAGGTTTCGTCGGATTCGTTTTCGTATCGCATCGCACGCATGACTTCGGCGGAAAACACGCCGGTAGGCACGGCGATAATGGAATAGCCCAGTATCATCATGATGGACGAGAGAAATTGACCGAGCGGCGTTACCGGTGCAATATCGCCATAGCCAACTGTGGTTAGCGTTACGACTGCCCAGTACAGCGCCCGGGGAATGCTGGTAAATCCCGCTTCGGCAGGCTCGATGAGATACATGCACGAGCCGAAAATAGTAATGAGCGATAAAATGGTGACCAGAAACATCAGGATCTTGCGCTGACTGCGCTGCAGCGCCTGTACCAGCATCTGCCCTTCACCCACAAAGCCCATCAACCTTAATATGCGGAAAACACGCATGACGCGCAGAATACGTACCACTAACAGCGTTTGAGCGCCGGGAATCACCAGGCTTATCCAACTGGGCAAGATACTTAACAGATCGATAACGCCGTAGAAGCTGCGGGCATAGCGCGTCGGCTGGTTAATACAGTACAGGCGAGCGATATATTCGATCGTGAATAGCCCGGTAAATACCCACTCCAAGACAAAAAATTGCTTGGCATAGCGTGCATTGAGACCGGGCACACTATCCAGCATGACCACGATGACACTTAACAGAATCACTGTAATAAGTGCGATATCGAAAATCTTTCCAGCGCGAGTGTCCGCTTCGAAGATAATCTTGAACAAGTGTTCGCGATGGTTAAGTTCATGTGGTGAAGAGGGCACAACAGCTCCTTAACATAATTTCAAGCCTACAGCGTAGCGAAGGGTTGAGCCTGTAAGATCATCTTACATTCGAAACATTTATTTTCCGGCCTGGCTGCTATTTCCAAACGGCATCTCGATACGGTAACTGTCTTGGCAAAGAACGACGCATATCATGGTTTTATCATGACGCATGCAGCGTTGAGGCGCTGTCATTTCCTTACTGTGATCGGGAGGCCAATTGCGCCAGTAGGCTGAGGAAACGTTTGCCAAACGCCGGGGTAAGCCAGTCTTTTCCGGTCAAGGCCTGATGTAATGATGCTGCAGGCTGAGCGATTGCTGTCTCGTCATGCTGTGCGACGGCGGCAAACGCTTCACGTGCACGGGCGATGAACTGTTCATCGTTAGTATCGGTGTAGGCATCCAGCGCCGTAATCGCATGCTCGACATAAAGCAGAGGCTGTTGTGTGGCTGGCTGTGCCTGAGCAGGCACTGTGGCCGTTTCATCCCATGTGTTGTCACGTAAAGCGACGGCGCGTGCGGCCTTGCTCATATTGGCCGGGCGCAGAGCGACACTATCGGTTAGCATCTCGGCCAAGGTCCACAAGGCTGATTGTTCGCCCTCTTTTAGCTCCAGTTCCAGTTCGCGAATAGCGCAGCGTCTTTCTCCGGCAATGACCTCGCCCTGATCAAGTGCAAGTTCAATCGTGGCGTCGCCGTGCTTGATTAGCCAGGTGACGCGCTTGAAGTCAGTGCGGTAGGCGGGCTGCA
Source organism: Phytohalomonas tamaricis (assembly GCF_003012345.1). Lineage (GTDB taxonomy): Bacteria > Pseudomonadota > Gammaproteobacteria > Pseudomonadales > Halomonadaceae > Phytohalomonas > Phytohalomonas tamaricis. The sequence goes on along the minus strand of NZ_PVRV01000020.1, from coordinate 762,560 downwards.
ACGCATTCAGCAAGGCTTCGTCCTGAAACGTGGCAAGCGGCAAGCCACGCAATCCAGTGAAATCGAGCGCATGTCCGCTAACGTCCCATTCCCATTCGCCACGCGTATGCAGTCCGCCCTGGCCGCTGCCTGCCGTCTTGACTGTTTGCCTGACAGCATCGCCCTCTGAGCGCAGGCGCAGCGCGATACGCTCTTTTTCCAAAGTCCGTGAGGGGGTGTCGAAATAGATATTGATGAACTCATGAAGTTGCGCATCCTGCCCGATGAGCAGGGGATGGCGATGCAATTGTGCTGGGCCGGATTCACCCAGTGCGAGTTTCAATTCGATTTCATGCGCCATAATAAGAGGGTCCGGAAATTAGCGTGTTTACGCTCAATGTGAAATTTTTATGACGAAGCCGCGCGCAGTTTATATACTGACGCTGCCATTCCTAACGTGCTGACGTTCATCATGGTAACAACTAACCCTTTTTCTGCGCTATTTGGTCGTTCGCCATTTCAGCCGCTGCTTGAACACATCGTCAAGACGTCCGAGTGCGCTGACCTGTTAGCAGTGTTCTTCGATGCTGCACTTGCTCATGACTGGAAGAAAGCGGATGAAATCCGTAACGCTATCAGTCAGGGCGAACATGAGGCAGATGAGCTCAAGACACGCCTGCGCATGAATCTGCCTAACAGTATGTTTCTGCCTGTGCCACGCTCCGACCTGCTTGAGCTGATTCGAGTACAGGATGAGATCGCCAATAAGGTCAAGGATATCGCCGGGATCATGTTAGGGCGCTGCATGTCTGTGCCTGAACCCATGGTCACACCAATGCGCGAATACTTGCAGACGGCGATCGCGACGGTGCATCAGGCGCGTAAGGCCCTGTACGATCTTGATGATCTGCTGGAATCAGGATTTGGACGCAACGTGTCTGATCTGCTGATTACTCAGATTCGCGACCTGCATCAGCTTGAGCACAAGGCCGACGATCTTCAGATCGCGGTCAGGCGCCAGCTATTTGCGCTTGAAGCTGATTTGCCGCCTGTCGATGTGATGTTTCTTTATCAAATCATTGACTGGATTGGCGAGCTTTCTGATCGCGCCGAGCGCGTCGGAGCACGCCTGCAAATTCTTATGGCCCGCTGAGTTTAGATCCTGCGGGTTTTTCATGTCCGGACATTAAAACGATTATCTGCCTATGACCATCATCGCGCAGTATAGCGACGTATTCATTATTCTGGCTTGCGCCTTCGGTCTGTTCATGGCCTGGGGGGTAGGTGCCAATGACGTCGCAAACGCCATGGGAACATCAGTTGGCTCCAAAGCCATTACTATTCGCCAGGCGATCATTATCGCCGTCATCTTCGAGTTTCTGGGGGCCTGGTTGGCCGGTGGTGAGGTGACGGCCACCATTCGTAATGGAATTATTGATCCTGAGTTGTTGAAAGAAAGACCTGAATATCTCGTTTACGGCATGTTGGCCTCGCTGTTGGCTGCGGCTATCTGGTTGATGATTGCTTCAAAAAACGGCTGGCCGGTGTCGACGACTCACTCCATCGTGGGGGCGATCGTTGGCTTCGCTGTGGCAGGGCTGGGGCCGGAGTCCGTGCACTGGAGCAAGGTGGGCCAGATTGTATCGAGCTGGCTGATTTCACCGATAACGGCTGGCTTCATCTCGTTTGTGTTGTTCAAGTCGATTCAGCATTTAATCTTCGAAAATAGCGATCCGTTCGCCGCGGCCAAGCGCTACGTGCCGGGTTACATGTTCCTGGTCGGTTTCATCGTTTCGATGGTCACGCTGGTCAAGGGTCTCAGCCACGTTGGGCTTACGCTTTCCTTCCTCGATAGCCTGACGCTGGCTGCGGGTATCGGCGCAGTCATCATGCTGATCGGTATTTTACTTGAGCGGCGTATCGGGCGTGAGCGACGCAATTCTGGCGATAATTTCAGTTTTGCCAGTGTCGAGCGTATCTTTGGCATACTGATGATGTTTACTGCCTGCGCGATGGCCTTCGCGCATGGTTCCAACGATGTCGCCAATGCTGTTGGTCCTCTTGCGGCGGTGGTCAGTGTGGTCAGCAATCAGGGCGTTATCGATGCCTCCGCCGCCATGCCGTGGTGGATTTTAGTGCTGGGCGGTGGCGGGATCGTCATCGGCCTGGTGACCTATGGCCATCGCGTCATTGCCACGGTGGGCACGGGCATCACTGAGCTTACACCGAGCCGTGGTTTTGCAGCGACACTGGCAACGGCTATCACGGTGGTGGTTGCCTCGGGCACAGGGTTGCCGATCTCGACCACGCACACGCTAGTCGGTGCGGTGCTTGGTGTAGGCCTGGCACGTGGCATGCGCGCGCTGAATTTGCGCGTGCTTGGCTCGATCGCGATTTCCTGGTTGGTGACCTTGCCAGCAGGCGCGGGACTATCGATTGTCTTTTTCTTCATGTTCAAAGGCATGTTTGGTTAGAGACAATAAAAGACTGTAGCCATGAGGCGGCACATTTGTGCCGCCTTTTTATTGCCTCGGTGTTTTACCGCCTGCTCTACCGGTTAGTGGCTCTGATATAGTGGTATTTCGATAATCAACAACGTTGGAGCGCTTCTGTTGGACACCTCGTTTCCTTTCGCCGATTGGTTTCGCAATTCTTCGCCGTATATCAATGCACATCGGGGGCGAACCTTTGTCATCCTGATCGAGGGTGAGGCGTTGCGTGAAGAGCGACGAGATGCCCTCATTCAGGACCTGGCGCTGTTGCATACGCTTGGGGTACGCCTGGTGCTGGTGCTGGGGGTGCGCGCTCAGGTGCGCGAGGCCTTTGCCCACATCGGACTTGAGCCCCAACCACATCAAGGGCGTTTCGTCGTAAACCAGGACATGATGGCCATCATCGAGCGTGAGGTTGCCACGTTGCGTCTGGCTATCGAAGCGCGTCTTTCGCTGGGCTTGCCCAATACCCCGCTACATGGTGTAGAGCTCACTGCGGTGAGCGGTAATCTGGTCATGGCGAAACCGCTGGGCGTTCGGGAGGGTGTCGATTTCATTCATGGCGGCGAGGTGCGGCGTATCCGAGCCCCCGCGATCGAGGCGCTGCTGTCGCAAAGAGCGCTGGTTGTGCTGCCACCGCTGGGCTATTCGAGCACCGGTGAGGTATTTGACTTAGACGCCTCTGAAATCGCTCAGCAGACCGCAATTGCCTTGAAAGCGGACAAGCTGATCGTGATCGGTGAGGCGAGGGGGTTAAGTGATGGCGATGGCCGCCTGCAACGCCAGCTGGCACCGACGGAAGCGGAAGAAGTGGCGGTACGCTGCCCGCCTGAAAGTGAACTGGCGCGGCACCTTCTAGCGGCTTGTCAGGCTGCTCGTCACGGTGTGGCGCGAACACACCTTATTTCCTGGCATGATCATGATGCACTGCTCGGCGAGCTGTTTACGCGAGATGGCGTGGGCACGATGATTACGCGAGATCGTTACGAGCAACTGCGCCGCGCGCGGCTTGAAGATATTGCAGGATTGCTTGAGTTGCTGAACCCATTGGAAGAGAAGGGCATTCTTATAGCCCGTTCGCGGGAACGTCTGGAGCATGCCATTGATGATTATATCGTCATCGATCGCGATGGCATGGTGATTGGTTGCGCCGCTCTGCATCCTTTCCCGGAAGCCGGTATGGGAGAGTTGGCATGTGTGGCGGTGCATGGTGCCTACCAGGGCGGGGCGCGCGGTGACATTCTGCTGGCCGAGATCGAGCGCGAGGCCAAACGGCGGGGGTTATCACAGCTGTTTTCGCTGACAACGCATACGGCTCACTGGTTTCTTGAACACGATTTTCGCCTTGGCAATGTGGATGAGCTGCCGGAAAACCGCAAACTTGCGTATAACCACTCGCGCAACTCCAAGGTACTTATCAAGCAGCTCACCTGACCGGCACGTCGGTAGTGTTTTCTATAAAAACCGTGAATTCATTCGCGGTTTTTGTGGTTCTGGACAAGGTGTCGCTTTTTAACGACTCTGCCTGCGGCTAGTGTCGCTTTTTAGCTACTACTTAAACTATTGATTTCAAAAGGTATTGTTCTGCCTATTGGTTTAGGTGTCGCCTTTTCGAGACATATAAGTGGCCATGGTCGTCGTTTAACATACGACCTGATGAGATAAATTTGAACTTGATTAATTATGTTGTTGTTTTGAAAGCATTTTTATCTATATGGCACGGCATTCGCTATATTCATAGCGAGCATGAAGAATGATGTATAAGCCCGCTCATTCTTCGGCAGGTTGACGCAGTCGCACATCCTTCCCTGTGCGATGCGGCTGGTCTTCCTGTCATGTGTCAGCTCCACGCGTTATGCACTCAGGTTGCGATGAGACAGGTATCGCCGTTAAGGCATGGATTGATACCGTACAGGCAAGGATGCCTTGGCATGGACGCCACTCCCCTCGGGGAAGAATTTGGTCCATCACTATGGTGATGGACCTGCCGGACGAAGCTTTGGATGATGTGGATTATCCAAGGGAATCGGAAAACCTGGATGTGAATATTCCGATTCCTGTGGCTTCGAGGGCCTTCGGGCCCGTCGTTCACTTTGAGGCGTGTGGCCAGGCGAATCGTCAAAAAGTGATCACTTGACCCTTCAGTTCCCTGCGTACCTTGGGGCCGGCATTGCCGGCCCTTTTTTATGCCTGTCAAAAAGCCCAAAACCCCATAAATAACAGACGTTATGTATTCAATGTATTAATAGCGTTTTTTTGTGTTGTGATGACGTTATTTCAAGCAACTCTGTTATGCTGTAAAAACCAGCTAAATGACATCCACGCTTTTCTAAACAGAACTCTATCGATGGCTAATCAGGCTTCCCGTCGCTGGCGTCCCCGCTCGCTGCCCCAGTTAATACTGCTGGCCTTCGCTATGGTCATGCTACCCATTGCCGTACTGATCTTTCAGGCCGGACAAGCCCTGTCGGAGCTGTCGGAGCTGTCGGAGCTTGCTGATGTCAGTGCTCGTCAGGCAGTTGATCAAACCAGAAGGGCACGAGAGCTCTCCAATCTCTCGCTCTCCATGGAGCGTAGTGCTCGTCAATATGCCGTGCTCGAAGACAGTGGGCTGATGACGATCTATGCGGAAAAGGCTCAGCAATATGGCGAGTTACTTGACGCTCATGCTCGCCTTCTGGAAGGCGACGCTACGCTAGAATCGCTTCGTCAGCAGCTTAATGCGTTACAAACGCTTCCTCAGACACCAATCGATGAATTCCGTAACCGATTGACGGAATTCACCCAGTTTTCCCAGGATACCGATACGCTGGTAAACGATACGGCACGGCTGATTGATGCCAGAATCGATAACATCCGCGCCCGTGCGCGTGAGGTCAAGGGGCAGCTGTGGCTGCAAACCACCGCGCTTGTGTCACTCAGTTTATTGCTGATCCTGTTTTTTACCTGGTTGATTATTCGGCCGATTCGCCAGCTTGAGCGCCGCATACTGAGTATCGGCAGTGGGGGCGAGCCTGAGGATGCCCAGCACATTAATGGCCCGGCGGAATTGGTCAATCTGGGCGAGCGTCTATCGTGGCTGTCATCTCGTCTGCAGGAGCTTGAAGCGCAGAAGCAGCAGTTCCTGCGCCATATGTCGCATGAACTCAAAACGCCACTGGCCAGTATTCGTGAAGGCGCAGGCCTGCTTGCTGATGGCATCGTCGGTGAGCTGACCCCGCGCCAGCGCGAGATTGTGCTGTTGCTCGATGATAGTAGTCAGGAATTGCAGACACTTATCGAGCAGCTGCTTGATTACAATCTCTTGCAGCAAAATCGCCGTTTAATGCTGACAAAGTTTGATCTTATTACTGTCGTTCAGGAAGTGATTTCCAAGCATCGCCTTGCGCTTGAACAGAAGGGAATGGAAGCGCATTGGCTCAAGAAACCCATTTATTGGCATGCTGACCGAGTGAGAACGGCACGAATTCTCGATAACCTTGTCTCAAATGCCATCGCATATGGTGAGGACGGCGGTAAATTATGGATTCGTGCCCGGGTTCAGGATGAACGTTATCTCGTAGTGGAAGTGGCCAACACCGGCACGCCGATTACCGAAAATGACCGCCCCCGGTTGTTTGAGCCGTTCTATCAGGGCGGCGCCCGGCGCAAGGGGCCACTTAAAGGTTCAGGCATTGGTCTTTCAGTCGCCGCAGAAAGTGCGCTTGCCCAGCAAGGTACCCTGGCGCTGGTCGATGATGAAAATAACGAGGCAGATGTTTGTTTCCGTTTGACCCTGCCTTGGGTAGTAGAAAATGATAATACAGAAAGCGAACGCGTCTCATCGCAGGAACGCACGCCGATAAGGAACTGAACGGTCTTATGAATTACAAGTCATCGCTCATTGGGATGGGGTTAAGTGTGGTGCTGCTGATCAGTGGTTGCCAATCACTTGATACTGCGCCTGTCGTCGAAGAGTCTGCCTCCAACTGTTATTTCAGTGGTGCGCCTGCCCTGGTCGAAGGCGCTTGCCTGCTACCCACGTGGGTTACCTTTGGCCTTCAGGCGCAAAGCGGTGATGAGCAGTGGCGCGAAGAGAAGCTGACGGAATATTCGGGTAACGATACGCGCTCCCAGCTGGTGCGTGCCGTTGTGCTGTCATGGGATACCCCATCGCACTGGAAAGAAGCCTCTGCTATCTATCATGCCGAGATGAACGATGCTCCTCTCATGTTGCAGCCTTTGCTCCGACAGTGGCTTAATGAGCTCGAGGCTCGTCGTGATTTAGCCGACACTCATCAGCGCGGTGACCGTCAGCGTCAGCAGATCAAGGAATTGCAGGAAAAAAATGCACAATTGAGTAAAAAGCTCGAGGCGCTCACCGCAATTGAAGAAAGTATGAACGCGCGTCGCAATAATCCTTGAGGCGGCGCGTCAAAGGAGTTTCGTGTGACGCTCGGCTCTGCCCACCTGTTATTGGTCGATGACGATGCCAGCCTGCTCAAGTTGCTAGGTATGCGTCTTGAAAGCCGTGGTTATCGCGTAACCACGGCGCTAAGCGGGCGTGAAGCGCTCGCCTGTATTGCCAATGAACGCCCTGATCTCGTGTTATCCGACCTGCGCATGGATGAAATGGACGGCATGGCACTGTTCGGTGAAATCCAGAGTTGCCAGCCCGGATTACCCGTCATTATTCTGACCGCACACGGATCGATTTCTGAAGCGGTCAGTGCGACCCGCCAGGGCGTGTTCAGCTTTCTGACCAAGCCAGTCGATAAAGATGAGCTTTTTGCTGCGGTCGATGAAGCACTGATCCAGACCCCCAACACGAATGATGCGGAGGCCACCTGGCGCGCCGATATCATTACGCGCAGCGTGAAAATGGAGCAGGTGCTCGAACAGGCGCGTTTAGTCGCGAGTGCCGATGTCAGCGTATTGGTAACCGGGCCAAGCGGTAGCGGCAAAGAGCTGCTCGCTAATGCCATTCACAAGGCGAGCGTACGCGCCGATCATCCCTTTATTGCGATCAACTGTGGCGCGCTGCCTGAACAATTACTGGAAAGTGAGCTGTTCGGTCACGCCAAGGGCGCCTTTACCGGGGCAGTCAACGCCCATGAAGGCCTGTTCCAGGCCGCCAATGGCGGCACGCTGTTTCTCGATGAGATTGGCGATATGCCGCTGGCGCTGCAGGTCAAACTGCTGCGTGCTTTGCAGGAGCGTCAGGTGCGGCCGCTAGGCAGCACGCGCTCAATTCCTATTGATGTGCGTATCATTTCCGCGACTCATCGCGATCTTGATCTTGCCATGCGTGAGGGCGATTTCCGCGAGGATCTTTACTATCGCCTCAACGTGGTCAATCTGCGTCTGCCCCCCTTAAAAGATCGTGCTGAGGATGTGCCGCTATTGGCCAAGCATCTGCTCGACAAGATTGCGGCGCGTCACAAGCCGTTCATCAAGGGATTCTCGCCTGAGGCGATGGAGCAACTGGCAGCCAGTGCCTGGCCTGGCAACGTGCGGCAACTCGTCAATGTCGTTGAACAGTGCGTGGCGCTCTCCAGTTCACCGATCATTCCTCGCGGGCTGGTCGCGCAAGCGCTGGCTACCGAGGAAAACAAGCTACCCTCATTCAATGAGGCACGATCAAGCTTCGAGCGCAGCTATCTGATCAAGGTATTGAAGATCACCGATGGCAATGTGACTCAGGCTGCCAAGATCGCGGGCCGCAACCGCACCGATTTCTACAAGCTGCTATCACGCCACAACCTCGAACCCGCCATGTTCAAAGACAGCGTTGAGCAATAACCGCTGTCATGATCTGAAGCGTGGTCATCGGCTCATGACGTTTGAACGCGGCGTTTGGCGTGACGGCACTTGTGTGGGTGCCTTACTGTTTCAGACGCCGCTTCACTTCTACCTTGAGCCTGCCTTCCCCAAGCCGCACGCTGAGCTGCTGGCCCGGTGTAGTATCCTGAGCGCGGCGTACTACCTGACGTTCGCTGTTTTCAACAATCGCATAGCCGCGGCCCAACACACCGAGTGGGCTAACGGCGTTGAGTTGACGGGCAATACTTTCCAACCGTTCACGTTGGCTGCGCAACTGCCGCGGCAGGGCGGCATAAAGGCGTGCCTGTAACTCTTCGGCGTGTTCTCTCGCCAGCGTTAGGCGTCGCTCGGGTGTCTGCCGCATCAGCCGCATCTCGACATGCTCAAGGCGGCGGTGTTCAGCGCCAAGGCGCTGGCGCAAGGCGCGCTGCATGCGTTGTTCAAGCTCCCGAGTACGACGACGCTGATCAAGCAGCCGCTCGCCGGGATGACGCAAGCGTGAACGTGTATGGTCAAGACGCTGTTGCTGCTGGTCGAGCAGGTGACGCTGGGCACGGCTTAAACGCTGGGTCAGCGTATCGAGTCGGCTCTGAATGTCGTGTTGATCAGGCACCAGCCGTTCGGCGGCTGCGGAGGGGGTGGGTGCGCGCACGTCAGCGGCAAAATCGGCCAGTGTAAAATCGACTTCGTGACCCACTGCAGACATTACCGGCAAACGGGAATGAAAAATTGCGCGTGCCAGATGTTCGTCGTTGAAACTCCACAAATCCTCAAGGCTACCGCCGCCGCGAGTGATCAGTAGCGCGTCGAAGCGGCCGTCACGGTTAGCCAGCGCAATGGCGCGAATAATCGCGCCACTGGCCTCACTGCCCTGCACCGGCACTGGCAATACGCTGACGTTAATAGCTGGCCAGCGCTCGCCAAGCACGGCGAGTACGTCGCGAATCGCCGCGCCGGTGCCCGAGGTAATGATCCCCAGGTGGCGCGGCGGATAGGGCAGGGCGCGCTCATTGGCAAACACGCCTTCGTCCTGCAGGCGTTGCTTCAATGCTTCCAGCGCGGCGAGCATGGCACCGCGTCCGGCACCTTGTACCGCTTCGACGATCAACTGGTAGTCGCCACGCGGTTCGAATATCGAAATCTTGGCGCGCACGCGGATCAAATCGCCTTCACGCATCGGCGCACCGACAAAACGGGCACGGTTACGAAACAGTGCGCAGCGCACCTGAGCACGGTCATCCTTGAGGGTGAAATAGACGTGCCCTGAAGATGGGCGGGAAAGCCCCGAGATTTCACCTTCTACCCAGAGTTCCCCCAGCTCGCCTTCAAGCAACAGGCGCGCCTGGCGATTAAGTTCAGCAACGCTCAACGTGCGCTCGCTGCCGGCTGCGGGAGTAGACGGTCTACGGCCTGAAAACATGACGCCTCTATGCTGATGACAAGATGATAAAAGGGGCTTTGGCTCGACGCATGCCGCTGCTACATGCCACGGATACATGCTACTGATAATAGTAGGATGCGACGACGCTGCTCTGGCTGAGATTGTGTGTGGACAAGGCAGGGTTTACAATAACGGATTACTTTTCCCCTCCGCACCGATAACTCGCATTGGGCATTTCCGATATGCTACGTATAGCGCAAGAAGCTCTTACGTTCGACGACGTATTACTCGTCCCCGGCTACTCCGACGTTCTGCCAAAAGACGTCAGCCTCAAGTCCCGCCTGACTCGCAACATCAGCCTGAATATTCCGCTCTTGTCTTCTGCGATGGATACCGTGACCGAAGCGCGCCTGGCCATTGCCATGGCACAGGAAGGCGGCATTGGCATCATCCACAAGAACATGACCATTGCCCAGCAGGCGGCGGAGGTTCGCAAGGTCAAGAAGCATGAGAGCGTCATCGTCAAGGACCCGGTAACCGTTAGCCCCAAGGCCAAGCTCAAGGACCTGCTGGCGATGGCCGAAGAATACGGCTATTCCGGCTTCCCGGTAGTGGAAGGCGAGACGCTGATCGGTATCGTGACCGGGCGTGACATGCGCTTCCAGCCCGATATCGGCGACAGCGTCGAGGCGATCATGACCCCGCGCGAGAAGCTGGTCACTGTGCCGGAAGGCACCACGCTTGACGTGATCAAGACCAAGCTGCAGGAAAACCGCATCGAGAAGATTCTGATCGTCGATGATCAGTTCCGCTTGAGTGGGTTGGTCACTGTGCGCGATATCGAAAAGGCGCGTACGTATCCGTTCGCCGCTAAAGACAGCGATGGCCGTCTGCTGGCGGGGGCTGCCGTAGGTACCGGCGCTGAGACGCCTGATCGTATTGCTGCGCTGGCCGAAGCCGGTGTCGATGTGATCGTGGTTGATACCGCACATGGTCATTCCAAGGGCGTGATTGACCGTGTTCGTTGGGTCAAGGAACACTACCCCAACGTTCAGGTCATCGGCGGCAACATCGCTACCGCCGAAGCGGCAAAAGCGCTGGCCGAAGCCGGCGCCGATGCGGTCAAGGTCGGCATCGGCCCCGGTTCGATCTGCACCACGCGTATTGTTGCCGGTGTCGGCGTGCCGCAGATTTCAGCGGTCGCCAACGTCGCTGAGGCGCTCAAGTCGTTCGATATTCCGCTGATCGCCGATGGTGGTATTCGCTTCTCCGGCGATATTTCCAAGGCCATCGTCGCGGGCGCCAACTGTGTGATGATTGGTGGGTTGCTCGCCGGTACCGAAGAAGCACCGGGCGAAGTTGAACTCTACCAGGGCCGCACTTACAAGGCTTACCGCGGCATGGGCTCGATGGGTGCGATGTCACAGAGCCAGGGCTCGGCGGATCGCTACTTCCAGGACAAGGCTGAAGGGGCCGAAAAACTGGTGCCGGAAGGTATCGAAGGCCGTGTGCCCTACAAGGGCATGATGAGCGCCATCGTCCATCAGCTGATGGGTGGGCTGCGCTCATCAATGGGCTACACCGGCTGCCGCGATATCGAAGAGATGCGCACCAAGCCGCAGTTTGTCCAGATTACCGGCGCAGGCTTTGCTGAATCTCACGTTCATGACGTGCAGATCACCAAGGAAGCGCCCAACTATCGCGTTGGTTGATCAGCAACCACGCGGGTTGAGTAGATAGATAGTGCAAGCGAAGCGGGAATCTCTGGATTCCCGCTTCGCGTTTAGATTTTATGAGTGGACGCCTAAGGGGCCATCATGACCGATATCCATTCCCACAAGATTCTTATCCTCGATTTCGGCTCGCAGTATACGCAGCTCATTGCCCGCCGCGTGCGTGAGATCGGCGTCTACTCCGAAGTGCGCGCCTTCGACATCACCGAAGACGAGATCCGCGAGTTCGCCCCCAACGGCATCATCCTCTCCGGCGGTCCTGAGTCCGTGACGGAACTTGGCTCACCGCGTGCGCCGCAAAGCGTGTTCGAACTCGGCCTGCCGGTGTTCGGCATCTGCTACGGCATGCAGACCATGGCGGAACAGCTCGGCGGGCGTACCATCGGCTCCAACGTGCGTGAATTCGGCTACGCCCAGATTCGCATCGATCAGGAAGATCGCCTGCTGAACGGCATCAAGGACCACCTCGATGACGCCGGCAAGCCGCTGCTTGATGTGTGGATGAGCCACGGTGACAAGGTTGGCGAGGTACCCGAAACCTTCACCATCACCGCTTCGACACCCAGCTGCCCGATCGCCGCCATGGCGTGGGAAGAGAAGAACTTCTACGGCGTGCAGTTCCACCCCGAGGTGACCCACTCGCTGCAGGGCCAGCGCATTCTTGAGCGCTTTGTAGTCGAGATCTGCCAGTGCGAACAGCTATGGACCCCGGCGCGCATCATTGAAGATTTGGCCGCCCGCGTGCAGGAGCAGGTCGGTGAGCGCAAGGTGCTGCTCGGCCTCTCTGGCGGGGTCGATTCATCTGTGGTTGCCGCGCTGCTGCACAAGGCGATCGGCGATCAGTTGACCTGCGTATTCGTCGACAACGGCCTGTTGCGCAAGAACGAAGGCGACCAGGTAATGGAAACCTTCGCCAGGCACATGGGCGTCAAGGTGATTCGTGTCGATGCCGAAGAGCAGTTTCTTGGCAAGCTCAAAGGCGTCAGCGACCCGGAAGCCAAGCGCAAGGCGATCGGCAACACCTTCATCGACGTGTTCGACGCTGAAGCCGTCAAGCTCACCGATGTCGACTTCCTCGCCCAGGGCACCATCTACCCCGACGTGATCGAGTCCGCCGCCTCCAAGACCGGCAAGGCGCACGTGATCAAGTCGCATCACAACGTTGGTGGCCTGCCCGAAACGATGAAGATGCAGCTGGTCGAGCCGCTGCGCGAGCTGTTCAAGGACGAGGTGCGCAAGCTTGGCTTGGAGCTCGGCCTGCCGTATGACATGGTCTACCGTCACCCCTTCCCGGGGCCGGGCCTCGGGGTGCGCATCCTCGGCGAAGTGAAGAAGGAGTACGCCGACATTCTGCGCGAAGCCGACGCCATCTTCATCGAAGAGCTGCACAACGCCGACTGGTACCACAAGACCAGCCAGGCGTTCGCCGTGTTCCTGCCGGTCAAGTCGGTCGGTGTAGTAGGGGATGGCCGCCGCTACGAATGGGTCATCGCGCTGCGCGCGGTGGAAACCATCGACTTTATGACTGCCCGCTGGGCGCACCTGCCGTATGAGCTGCTGGAGAAAGTCTCCAACCGCATCATCAACGAGATCAGCGGCGTATCGCGGGTGACGTATGACGTGAGCAGTAAGCCGCCCGCGACGATCGAGTGGGAGTGATAGCCGAGTAGGGTAGGCGAGGACCGTCTAGCCCCACCGCATCAACCGTCTCATACGAAAGCCTGCCTTTACCGGCAGGCTTTTTTGTTGCTATATGTAACAATATTGGTTTAACTATTAAATATATTATCAAATGCATGAAAAATAATTCAATTACTTATACCGTATATTAATTGGCATGCGTTACTTTGTCTAAAAAACGCATTAATGATATTTAAAATATTATATTAAAAAATAGGGATTGAAATGATAAAAGGTAATATTCTAGGGGATGTAAGAGCAGAGCAAGATACAAAAATGCTTGATTCTGCTTTTTGGGAGTCTTCCGATTATAAGGCGCTTTTGGAATCTTATGATAGGCCTATCGTAGTTGGTAGGCGCGGTACAGGGAAAAGCGCTTTAGCTCATAAACTTGCAAATCATTGGTCAAATAAGCCTAAAACTGTCGTAATAAAAATAGCTCCAGAAGAAGAGCAGATTATTGGTTTGAGAGATATTTTTGAACTTTTCGGCGAGAAATACTTGCATATAAAAGCTGGTACTAAAATGGCATGGCGATATGCTATATATATGGAGGTTATTTCTGATATTGCTTCGCATTATAAGTATCAGAAGAATTTGGATGTGGCATCTATAAAAGATCACCTTTCATCATGGGGGGCTAAACGAAAGGGTATAACCTCAAAGGTAAGAATTAAGTTAAGATCGATATTTGTAGAAAATCAAAGTCCGCAATCTAGGATTGCAGATTTATCCGACGCCCTAGAACTAGATTTAATAGAAGAAGTGCTTTGTGAAGCACTTGAAAAGTCAAATGTAAGTTATGTGATATTCGCTGATAAATTAGACGAAGGATATAGTCCTGATAATTTGGGAGTGGCAATTGTAGATGGATTTGTTCAGGCGGTTATAGATATAAAAACAAAAATTAATGAAAGAGTGATAGCTTTTGCTTTTGTAAGAGATAATATATATAGAGCTATTTCAAAATTAGATCCCGATTTCACAAGAAATATTGAGGGACAGACGCATAGATTGCATTGGGATGAATATAATCTATTCAATATGGTCTGTAACAGATTTAGAGTTGCATTTGACTGTGGTATTGAAAATAACATCCGAGTTTGGAATAAGTATGCAGTTAGAGATTTAAAAGGAAATGAGGGTTTCCGAACGGCATTAAAGCTGACGCTGTATAGACCTAGAGATATTTTGGTTTTGCTTAATGAAGCATTTTTAAGAGCTAATAGTCATAATAGGCAAGAAATAATTTTAGATGATATTGAAGTTACAGCCAAATCAATATCTATCAATAGGCTTTCTGACCTACATAAAGAGTATGAATATATATTTCCATCGCTAGAAGAATTTACTTCGGCTTTTTACGGCTCTACTTCGGAAGTAAGTGTGTCCTCTGCTATAGGAAAAGTTAACCTCATATTAGGTAAGGATGAATTTGAGAAAGAAAAGCAGCAAGACATATTTATAATTGGTAACCCTAAAGAAGTTCTTCAGCGATTATATAGTATTGGTTTTTTAGGTATTTATAATGATCAATCGGCGTCATTTGTTTTTTGTCATGATGGTAAAGACCCTGATCGTGATTTTGAAGATAGTGCTCGGCTTCTTATACATCCGTGCTATTGGCTTGCGTTGTCAACAACGCAGTCTGAGTTAAAGTTAGACGAGGCTGAAGACATTCATGATGAATACGATATCGAAGTTACCTCTGTATCCAAGGAGCAAAGGAACCAGAAAATAGGCGCTCTCCTATCAGAGCTTGAAGCAATTTCTGAAGGAAAAAATGGTGCTTATGATTTTGAAGGATGGTGCCTTAAAGCAATAAAAATAATTTTTGCAGGAGTATTGTGCAACGTTGAGGCTAACCCTAATAAAAATGGACTTCAACAAAGAGATATAGTCGGGACTAATTTGGGTGAAACAAAGTTTTGGGAAAGAGTTCTACAAGACTATAAAACAAGGCAGGTTGTGTTTGAAGTCAAGAACTATAGAGATTTATCAGCTTCTGAGTATAGGCAGGTAAATAGTTACTTATGCAATGACTATGGAAGTATTGCGTTTATAATAACAAGAGATCATAGTAATAACTTGACAAAAGATCGTGAACTTAATTGGGCAAAAGAATTATACTGTAATCATAATAAGCTTGTGGTAAAGCTTTCGTGTAAGTTCATAGAAAAACATCTTCGAAAAATTAGAAGTCCGCAGAAACATGATGCTTTGGATAAAGAGCTTAATTCTCTTGTTGATACGTATATAAGAAGATATTTTTCAGCGAAATATAAATGAATAGTTATATCTGATGCGTTCTTAAGAAAGGTCATTTTGTTCATGCTCTTGATTGGTACGTCTAGTCACCAATGATGCCATCGGCTCTAAAGGCCGGTGAAATGTGGATGCAGTTCTTGCGAACGTACTTGGTGTGCGGCTTCATGTGTGGTCGAGATCGGAAATCTCGAAAGCATCAAAAAAGCAACGCTACTGAATCATACAATTGCTCGAAGATGTTGTTAGGTGTGGCGCCGCGGTGGTAGTAAAGGTGGTTTTGAACAGTAGGTGCCTGTATCCGGTTAGAGTGAGCAAGGCGAGTGGATTTCGCAATATCGATTCGATGCCCATGGAAGTTATCATGGGCACGGCGACAACTTCTTTTATTGAATCTCTCACGCATCAATCACTACACGGTATTGGAAAGACCATCGACGGCAATCACAGCGGTATCCGGAGCTACGGTCACGCTGATCGGACGGCCGTGCGTTTTATAATCTTATGTGAGAAATCCTGAACTAAATTGAATGGGGCGCCGTAAGGTTGGCCATTGCTGGAAGGTACAAAGACAACCTTATAGCCCACGGGATCTGAGCGGTCCCAACTACCGTATTCGTCGATGAACACGCCTTCCTGAACGGAGGTGAGGTAGTCGGGTACTAGGCCTGGCCCAAGTTCGTCGCGTTCGCTCATCATCGCTCAGATTTCATCCGTCTCTGGCTGAAAGGCGGATACAGGTCAGCGTAGAGCATAAAGTCCAAAGGATTGAAGAGCGCGCAGGAAGCTCCGAACGAAAAAAACTGAAGGATATACCCAGGGGTAGTGCGTTACGCCATCATGAACTGACGACGTATTCAGAAGGATGCGATGGATTCGTCGCTAGACATGGCGGATTGAATCATGCCCATGCCTTACTGCGAACTGGCATCGTTCCGCTGCGCTGCTCGCTGTAGCGAACTCTTCATTTCTTTCGCGACGATTACTGACCCGTCCGGGCCGAACCGCCGCTTGCCCGGCTGATCATCGATGCACGATATCCAGCTGCTTGAACGCGCCCCTCGCATGGTCTTCGCGGAATAGCTCATGGTCGCGGCGTATGCGATCAGCGGCTTCCTCGGCGAATGCCACAATATTCTTTATAAATAGATCCGGTGGCCTGATGGCGTTGACGAGTGCTGATTCGATATCGTCATTGACTCTGGTGGACCCATCGGAGAGGGCATGTGTAAATGCGAGTGGGTACGATCATCACGTTTATACCTCCCATTTCCGATCATGCTTCTCTGATCATCAGTGAATCCTGTCATCTGCAGCTGGTCTATTACGCTGCACTCGAAGGGCAATCCTACATGCCACACCTGCTGGAAAAGCTTTCAAAGAGCGCCGTCGATGCCGTTTAAGTCCTTCTCCGTCCGCAAGTTCCTGAGCACCTGACCGCGCCGCTTCACTTCTTGCGCCCGAATGATTACAAACCCCTGAGCCTCAAAAAAGGGCAGGGCGGTGAGGCTTGCCTTAGTGGTAAGGCGCGCATGGCCTTGCTGACGGATGGCATCTTCCACCGTGGTCAGCAGTCCCACCCACCGGCTCAGGGGAAGAGCCAGCTACATCTTTCAGGATGACGAATTTCTGCTTGAGCGAGCCTTGGACCACCGCGGCAGGGGCAGGCAGCCATAGCCCTGAGAGGGTCCTGTTTCAGCAGGTGCCAAACAACTGAGGAAATTATTTAACATAAATTATTAAAGAGGCGCGAATAAATGTCGTTATTAGACAGGCACTTGCATCGTGGTAGAACGCGCGGTGTCTTACTAAAGGCCTGTCAAGAGCCTGCTCCTCAAGAGATTGTTCAATGAACTTCAAAACCCTTGCCGCCCTTATGGGCACCTGTGCCGCGCTCAGTTTGACCGGTTGTGCCTCCATTGCTGGCGACAGCGAACAGAGCGTGACGATTAATAGCACGCCTTCCAATGCGGCAGTTGTGATTACTGACGAAACGGCCCAACAGGTGTTTGCTGGCACCACACCTACTACGGTTACCCTCAAAAAGTCCGATGGCAGTTATTTCGGCGGCAAAACATATCATGTTGAAATCAATAAGCCGGGGTATTCGCCACGCAAGGTGGAGCTGACCACCTCGGCGAATGGCTGGTACATCGGCGGCAACATCCTGTTCGGTGGCCTCATTGGCTGGTTGATTGTCGACCCGCTCAATGGCGGTATGTACACACTGTCTCCGAATGAAATCAATGCTGACCTCGGCGACAAGGTGGCTATCCAGGGCGATCAGCAGTCATTCAATCTGGTCATGATCGAAGATGTCCCCGCTACCATGAAAGACAATCTGGTCAAGATCGGCCAGATCTGACCCGTGTGGGCCGGGCCTGTGCCCGGCTCGGCAGTGTATCTTCCCTTCACCGCGCTCTCGCCCCTAGGCTCACCGATGCACGATATCCAGCTGCTTGAATGCGCCCCGCGCATGGTCTTCGCGAAATAGTTCATGATCACGGCGCATACGATCAGCAGCTTCCACGGCGAACTCCACAATATCTTCGGCAAACAGATCCGGTGGCCCGATGGCGTTCATGATGGCCGGTTCGATGTCGTAATCGATATTGCCGGATTCGTCGGATAGCGCATGCACACGCGCGAGAACGCGCCCGCAGATGCCGGCATACTCCTTCCACTCGCTCTTGGAAAGATCGTCAAGATCGATGCCGTCGCGAAACGGCGCGCGCTCACGTGACGTGTAACTTAAGCCATCGAACTCGATATGGCCGTAGAACACGTCGCCGCGTACCAGGTGCACGGTATGGGCGTGGCTGATGCGCTCGGCGCGCGTATCCATGACGTAGGCCGAGGGCGGTACCAGGCCGGCCAAGGCTGAGCGCCGTGCCTGCTTGTATTCGATGATCAGATCGTCCGTGCCGTCGCGCTTGGGGCCTTCGATCAGCACGTAATAGCGGTTGAGCCCCAGCGAGGCGGTGCCTTGCCCGCGGCGCAGCGCCACGTCCTTGACTCGCATGCCCTTGGCACGTTCCGGCACCTCGATCGCGTTCTCCTTGACCAGCCGATCGGTGATCTTCTGGAAGTCGTCACGGCGCGACGAGATCGGCACCAGCTCCTCGGTAGAGCGAAAGCCGCTTTTCGTCTCGTCGAGATAGTCATCGACCAGCCATTCGGCGCGATTCTCATCGGCATCCTTGAATAGCTTGCGAATGAGCTTCGGCGCATTGTCGAAACGCATTTCTTCGTCCTGCTCGGTGCCCTCGCGTGCCAGCCGCTGCATATCCTCGATATAGCCCTGCACGAAGTGACGCACGATCTTGATCTGATGCTTGCGCTTGAGCTCGCCTTCGGTGTCTGCCGCAATCATGAAGCCGACCGCTCCCCGCTTGATATCCCAGGTGAACGGGGCGTAATAGGACTCATCGAAATCGTTGACCGAAAAGATCGGCACGTTGTTCACGTTGGGCATGACGCCGAAATTCCCGGGATGTACATCCCCAAGCGTGAGCACGGTGGGCATCCAGGCATCGTCGCCGGCCATGTCGCGATAGAACAGCAACGCTGTACCGCGAAAGAATGAAAACAGCGAATCCGACAGCTTGTCGAACTTGATGTCGGTCTCCTCGGAGGACGCCGCAATGCGTTTCTCATGATCCTCGCGCAGCGTTTGACGCACGTGCTGGCGACGCTCGAAGCCGGTCAACACCCGCGGGCGCAGCACGAATTCCCCGGCAGCCACCGCTTCGGCCAACCGGCGAAAGGTATCGACACGCGTGGCCACCACCGGACGTGCATCGTCGAACGGTTCACGTTCGAGTGCGGCCGCCAATTCCGCCTTGCTCATTGAAGAGCGCCCGGCAATCTCCTGCCGCTGGGCTTGCTCGTACAGTGCCTTGCGCGTTGGTTCCGATTTCTTGGCCATGGGTATCCCTTACCTGTCTCGTCTGCGCGTGATGTGGATGAGTCGTGGTATGTCCAGCATGGACGATTTGGCTGGGCGCTGCATGCTCGAAAGGTGGGAACGCTTATACTGGCTTGCATTGCAAAAAGCACATCGCGGCAAGCACCTTCGGGGACGACGGGCTGGTTTTGATTTCGACGAGGGAGAACGAGACTGCAGGTCAAGACTGCAAAATCCTCGATAGTTCACCGGTAAAGCCTGGGAAGGGCGGGAAGGGAACGGCTACGCCGCCAACGCTGAGAGACGCCAAGCCCATCGAAAAATACCCCGAGGAAGGAAGCCCATCGGGGTATTGAGTTACTCCGTCATGAACTTATGACGTGTTCAGGTGGATGTGGCAGGCTCATCGCTAGCCGTGGCGGCTCCACTCTCAGGCGCAGCAGCGTCATTCCCATCTTGGGCGGGTTCATCCTCAGACATATCCCCAGACATAGCGGGCTCATCCGCGACTGTCGGCTGCTGCGAGTTGGCGCCATCCCGCGTTACCCGCCACACCGCATTGGTCAGGTCGTCAGCAATGATCACCGCCCCATCCGGCGCGACGGTCACGCCGACCGGGCGACCACGCGTTTTGCCGTCGCCGGTGAGAAACCCTGAAACGAAGTCGACCGGGTCGCCGGCTGGCTGGCCGTTGCTGAAAGGCACGAATACGACCTTGTAGCCCACGGGGTCCGAGCGGTTCCAACTGCCGTGCTCGCCGACGAATACGCCTTCCGAGAATTCGCCACCTACGGCAGGCGTGGAGAAGGCGATGCCCAGTGGGGCCCGGTGTGAGCCCAGGCTGTAATCGGGCGCAATCGCCGATTGCACTTTTTCGGGTTTTTCCGGTTTGACGCGTGGATCGACGTGCTGCCCCCAGTAGCTGTAGGGCCAGCCGTAGAAGCCACCTTCCTGGATGGAGGAGAGGTAGTCGGGCACCAGGCCTGGCCCGAGTTCGTCGCGCTCGTTCACTACCGCCCAGAGCTGATCCGTTCCCGGCTGGAAGGTCAGCGCGGTGGGGTTACGCACGCCAGTGGCATAGGGCCGGTGTGCGCCGGTCTCGGCGTCGATCTGCCAGATTTCGGCCCGGTCGACTTCTGCCTCCATGCCGCGCTCGGTGATGTTGCTGTTGGAGCCGATACCGACGTAAAGAAAGCGCCCGTCTGGGCTTGCGGTCATCGCCTTGGTCCAGTGGTGGTTGATCGCTGAGGGGAGTGGCGTTACTACCTCGGGCGGGCCGCTGGCCTGAGTCTGCCCTTCCGCGTAATCGAAGCGCACCACTGCATCCTGATTGGCGACATAGAGATTGTCATCGACCAGGGCAAGCCCGTAGGGCGCATTGAGGTTCTCGGCGAAAACCGTCTGCTCTTCATAGGTGCCGTCACCATCGCCATCACGCAGCAGGCTCAAGCGGTTACCACTCGAAACGGAGGTCTTGCCTTTAGCCTTGATAATGCTGGCGATGAAATCTTTCGGCTTCAATTTCGGTGCGTTGCCGCCGCTACCTTCGGCCACCAAGATATCGCCGTTGGGCAGCACCAGTGTCTGGCGCGGTATCTTGAGATCAGTGGCGATAGCCGTGATCGTATAGCCATCGGGCACCGTCGGTTGCTGGTCGCCCCACTGCGCCGGCTCGGGCACCGTCATGTCGGGCAAGAGCCCCCGCTGGGGCTCGGGCAGGGCAGGGTTGGGGCCATATTCTCGCTCCGATTGTGCGGCGCTATTCCCAGAGGCGATCAGTAGAACCGTGAAGATGCTAACGGAAAGGAGGCTGGAAGGCTTCATTGCTTGTCTCCTGCGCTGAGGCTGGAAAAACCGATCCAGGTCGCCGCGCATGCCAGCACGGTAACGATAATCGAAAGAACAAAGCCGGTGGGCATCATGGCCCAGGCATCGCGGGCATGGACCAGCGCATTGATGAAGCCGAGTATCCAGGTGACGAGCAGTAAAGCGATGTAAACGAGGGAAAGACCGCGACGATGGTCGGCTCGAAATAGACCGATGACCCCACATAATAGCGCGAAGCCGGTGAAAACGAGGCCGCCAGCAATCAGCCAGGAGGCGAAGATGCTCCACTCTATCTCGTAAGTCGACACGTAGGCGTAATCACACAACGCAGCGCCAAGAAAGAGCGGAAGGGTTCCGCCAAGTAATATCGCATGAAACGGATTCAACCCGCTTCGGTAAGTTCGTTCGGCAGTGGCTGTCATGGCAAGCTCCTTGTGCTGATCAAGCGAAGACACGGCGCCTGGGGCCCCGGGCCTTCTTTCAGCGCTGATATCGCGGGCATTCGGTCAGAGTGTAGTTTAATTTTGGCTAATATGGCCAAGCTGGGCCTTGCCTCATTAGTGGAATGCGTTGCATTTCATTCAGTTAAAGGCGCTTGCGAAGATCCGCTAAAGGTGTCAGCTACGAGCGAATAAAAACGGGTTGACGCTAGGCTGACTCGTTTTCCTGCCTGTCTTGCGGCGCCTCAATTAAACCGTTTCCATTTGGCGGTGTTGTGGACGTCATTGTTAGCGGGATAGTGAGCGTTCCTCGCCGAAACGCTCCGCGTAAATCCCCACTAGCCAATCGACGAAGACCCGCACGCGCGGTGAGAGTTGTCGTCGCTGCAGGTAGACGACGTTGACTGGCAATGCGGGCTTTTTCCAGTCCGCCAGCACTTCCACCAGCCTGCCGCTGGCAAGTTCAGCGTCGAGGCGGAAGCGTGGCAGCTGAATGAGTCCGTAGCCTTGCAGCGCGCTGACCACGTAGCTCTCGGCATCGTTGACCGTCAACCAGCCTTCAGTCGTGAAAGAGTGCACCTGGCCGTCGATAACGAGATCCAGCGCAGTATCCGGCGCGTTGTGGCCGGAGACGAAATGAACGCCGTGATGGGTGCGCAACGCTGCCGGCGTCGTTGGCGTGCCCATGCGTTCGAGGTAAGCGGGGCTGGCGCAGATCACTTGTTCGAACGTTGTCAACCGCCTCGCGACCAGGCTGGAGTCGGCTGGCTCACCGCTGCGTACCGCGCAATCCGCGCCTTCGCCAATCAGGTCCACGCGTCGGTCGCCGCTAGTGACCACCAGCTTGAGCGCCGGGTAGCGCGCGTGAAATTCATCGAGTCGCGGTAACACGATGCGGCTAGCGTGAGTGCCGTGAAGCTCGACACGAAGCACGCCACGCGGATTGCTCGCCACGGGGTGCAGTGTCGCTTCAGCATCTTCCAATTCCGCCAGCAGATGCACGCAGCGTTCGTGAAAAGCCTGCCCTTCAGCAGTTGGGCGAACCTGGCGTGTCGTACGCTCCAACAGACGCACGCCGAGTCGGCTCTCCAGTTGCTGAATCGCCAGCGTTGCGGTCGCGCGCGGAATATCGAGCGTATTGGCAGCCTTGGTGAAGCTGCCGCTCTCGACAATACGCACGAAGAGTGCCATAGCGTCGAAACGGTCCATGCTGATTGTTCATCCTGAATAAATAATGTTGGCAGCTTGGCTGATTTATCCATCCTGACGGAACGTCCATACTTTTACCACGCACTTCAGGACGCATAGCCCCATCTTCGCTTTACCTTTCAATCTCATGGAGGAATCTGATCATGGCTAACCCTGCACAGAAAGCCGCTCTGGTGACCGGCGCGTCTCGCGGTATCGGCCGCGCCACCGCACTGAAACTTGCCGCCGATGGCTTCGCCGTGGTGGTCAACTACGCTGGCAATACGTCACTGGCCGAGCAGACCGTAGCCGATATCGAGACCCTGGGCGGCCGAGCGCTGGCAGTTCAGGCCGATATTGGTGACATGGAGGCGGTGGAGCGCTTGTTCGCGCAGATCTTGGAGACGTTCGGACGGATCGATGTGGTGGTCAACAGCGCTGGGATCATGCAGATGGCGAAGATCGCCACTGATAACATAGGGATGCTCGACAAGACGCTTTCAACCAACCTGCGTGGCAGCTGGTTGGTGATGGCCAAGGCCGCAGAAACCGTCAGCGAAGATGGCCGCATCATTGCGCTTTCTTCTTCGGTGCTGGGCAAGTCGTTTCCGGGTTATGGCGCTTATATCGCCAGCAAGGCCGGCGTCGAGGGGTTGGTCAAGGTTCTCGCCAACGAACTGCGTGGCCGTAATATCGCAGTTAACGCTGTAGCACCGGGACCGGTGGCCACTGAGCTGTTCTTCGAGGGCAAGAGCGAGGAGCAAGTCGCATCAATTGCCAATCTGGCGCCGTTCGAACGCCTGGGCCAGCCTGCGGAAATCGCCGATGTTGTATCGTTTCTGGCTGGGCCAAAGGGCCGCTGGGTCAATGGCCAGATCTTGCGCGTCAACGGCGGTATGGTCTAAAGCCTCGCACTTTCGAGGCAAGGTACATGCCACTTGTCAGCGAGTCGTGCTGATGAAAGATGCCGCCGTTATATCGGCGGCGTTTTTGTAGCCGCTATTCGAAAGCCACGCTCAGCATCAGTCAAACTTCTTCACCCACTCCTCGACCGCATCCCCGCTGCCCATGCCCGCATCGATAAGGCCGTTGACCATAAACGTCGGTGAGACGTGGATGCCATTCTGACGGGCGTATTTGGTGTGCAGCTTCACGGCCTGCTCAAGGCCGCGAATCTCGAATGCGCTGACGAGTTCGATGCCGCTGTAGTCTTCCAGCCGCTTGAGGATGTCGTTGGGCGTGGCGTCGCGATTGGGGCCGGTGCAGTGGTGATCGAATTCGAATTCCTCACGATGGGCTGCGACAGCGGCCATTACCTGCTTGGCGCTGTTCTTGCCGCCTTCCAGGGTAGAGGCGGCGAGGATGGCACGCGTGATCACGCCGGAATACATGTGCCACGGCTGCGACTGCAACCAGATCTGTACGCGCACGTTCCCTTCGCTTTGCGCCACAAAGTCATCGAGCTTGTTGAAAGTTTTGACCGAGAAGGGGCAGGTCGGCTCGAGAAACACTTCAAGCAGTTGCGGACCTTCGCCCCAGATCAATGGATCGGCGTGCCAGTCGTTGGCCATGATGAACTCCTTGCGCAATAGGTGAAATGTCGGCGGCGGTGAAATGACATTTGCCGGCTTGAAGACAAGGTACAAGATAGCAAAGACCGATTTGTAAGTAGCAGTGTCAAATAGCGATGAATCACAGGGCCGGGCTCGAAAGGCAATGATTAACGCGCTATCGTTTGAAGCAGTACAGGGCGCACCCGATTGCGGGGCGTCATAAATCACGCCGCGAACAAGGAAGGTCTCATGAGCGAAGACAACACCTATACACCGCCCGCCGTCTGGAGCTGGAACAAGGAAAACGGCGGCAAGTTCGCCAGTACCAACCGGCCCATTGCAGGGCCGACCCATGACAAGGAATTGCCGGTCGGCAAGCATCCGTTCCAGCTTTACTCACTGGCGACGCCCAACGGAGTCAAGGCCACGGTCATGCTTGAGGAGCTGCTGGCGCTTGGTCATCAGGAAGCCGAATACGACGCCTGGTTGATCAAGATCGGTGATGGCGACCAGTTCGGCAGCGGTTTCGTCGAGGTTAACCCCAACTCGAAGATTCCGGCGCTGATGGATCACTCCACCCAGCCGCCGACCCGCGTGTTCGAGTCCGGCTCGATCCTGCTCTATCTCGCCGAGAAGTTCGGTGCCTTCCTGCCCACTGATCCGGCTACGCGCACCGAAGCGCTCAGTTGGTTATTCTGGCAGATGGGCAGCGCGCCTTATCTCGGTGGCGGCTTCGGTCACTTCTACGCCTATGCACCGACCAAGATTGAATACGCCATCGACCGCTTCTCGATGGAAGCCAAGCGTCAGCTCGATGTACTCGACCGTCGCCTGGCCGAGACGCGCTATCTGGCTGGTGATGAATATACTATCGCTGATATCGCTACCTGGGCCTGGTATGGCCAGTTGGTGTTGGGCCGTCTCTATAATGCTGCTGAATTCCTGCAGGTGCAGGAATATACCAACGTCCAGCGCTGGGCCAAGGAGATCGACGCTCGCCCGGCGGTCAAGCGCGGGCGCATAGTCAACCGTAACTTTGGCGAACCGGAAGAGCAGCTTCACGAGCGTCACGATGCCAGCGATTTCGACACCAGGACGCAGGATAAGCTGGGCGCTTCGGACTAAGCGCTCGCAGACCTCCCGCGACGGTCGGATGAAATAAATCCTCCTGTCGCCAAGTGAGTTGTTGGATAATGAGAACCCGCCATCCGGCGGGTTCTTCATGTCCGGCTTGGCCAGAGAACACCATCACAAAAGAGACGTAAACAATAGCCATGACCATCACTGCCTTTCAGGCGCTGGCTTGCCCGCTGGACGGTGACCCGCTGCAGCGTGACGGCGCTAGCTGGCGCTGTGCCGCCGGTCACAGTTTTGATATTGCCCGTCAGGGATACACCCATCTGTTGCCGGTACAGAACAAGCGCTCACGCGACCCGGGTGACAGCAAGGAAATGGTGGCGGCGCGGCAACGCTTTCTCAATGCGGGGCTTTACCAGCCGATTGCCGAGGCGGTCAGTCATGCGGCACTGGCGGATTTGCCCGCTAGAGCCTCGGTGAGTTGCCTCGATGCCGGCTGCGGCGAGGGATATTATCTGCGTGAGCTGGCAAGTGCGGCCCGCGAAGGGCAGACTTTGGCATTGCTGGGGCTGGATATTTCCAAGTGGGCGGTTCTGTCGGCCGCGAAACAGGATAACCGGACCTGCTGGGTGGTGGGCAGCAATGCCAACTTGCCCGTGCAGCCGGGCACGCTGGATCGCTTACTGTGCATGTTTGGCTTCCCGGTTTATCACGAGTTTGCTCGCGTGTTGAAGCCGGGTGGCCTGCTTTTACAGGTTGATGCCGGACCGGATCATCTGCGTGAACTGCGTGAAATTATCTATCCCACGCTGAAGCCGGAACGCACGGGTGAGGCTCAGGTACCGGAAGGCTTTACGCCGCTTGCCACGGAAACTGTTCGCTATGTGCTCAAACTTACCGGTGCAGAACAGATTGCCGATCTATTGACCATGACGCCGCACCTTTACCGTGCCAGTGCCGAAGGCCGGGCGCGGGCCGCAGCGCTGAGTGAGCTTACGGTCACTGTCGATGTGCGACTGACGCGTTTTGCACGCCAGACGGGCTAAACGATCATCGGCGCGCCTCGGCACAGGGCAAAATGAACGACACCCCACTCAGCCAAGGGCCGGGTAGGGTGTCGAAGTAACGCTACAGCTCAATCAGAAACTTAACTCTGTTGCTCTTTCTCGAACAGCTCTGCCTTGGCATCACGCATGACATCTTCACAAGCCGCCTGGTGGGCAAGTTGAGTAAGCAGGCTCTGGGTCAATTCAAACCCCTTGCCGAGACAGATATCCAGATCCTCGCGGCTTACTGCCGGAGTCACGTTGTAATCGATCTTTACCGTTCTTCCGCCGCCGTCTAGCTTGTCTGCGTACTCCCGCAGTTGCCAAGCGATCCGTTGTTTCCAGCTGGCTGATTCTTCCACACCGTCTTTTACGTTAAACGTGCATCGCCACTCAGGTCTGTACACCTTCATGAGAATCTCCCGTGCTGGATGGGCTTCAATGGTTGATCGTTTCTTCTACCCCGTAATTGAATATGCTGCGTCTCCCAGCATACGGACTTTCCATGAGAAATGAGCGGAAATGACAAGAAAAAGTTTTATTGACATCACCTTTTTCGAGGTGACGTGATTAGTCTCACTCTCCCCGTTGCTTGATCTGCTCCTTCAACTGCCCCGGCACCTTCTTGATGATCAACCGATCCCGTTCCGCGTCGTATTCGATGCTGTCGCCCAACAGGTGAGAGTCGAAGCTGATCGAAACGCCGCTGGCACGGCCGGTAAAGCGGCGGAACTGGTTGAGGGTGCGCTTGTCAGGCGGAATCTCCGGCGACAGACCGTAATCCTTGTTGCGAATGTAGTCATAAAACGCGTCAGGGCGCTGTTCATCGACCAGCCCGGAAAGCTCATTTAACGTCATCGGTTCACCGCTACGGGCCTGTGTAGTGGCGTAGCCGATTACCGCGTCGGTCTTCTCGCGGCTTTTTTCCTCGGGCAGGTCTTCGCTTTCAACATAATCGCTGAACGCCTTGAGCAGAGTGCGGGTTTCGCTGCTGGCATCGACGCCTTCCTCGCAGCCCAACCAGTCGGCAAACCCTTCGGCGAGCTTCTTGCCGCCGCGATCCTTGAGATAGGACACATACTGCTTCGAGGTGCCGGCCTGCATCTGGGTCAGGTCGATGCGTGCCGCCAGAGTGAGCTGCGCCAGATTGAGCTGCTGCGTCGGGGTAATGTTAAGCGCAGCGTCCAGGCCAAAACCGTCGCGGTGATGCAGCAGGGCCACGCTCAGGTATTCGGTCTCGCCCTGGCGGTTGTGGGCAAACAGCAGATGCCCACCGACAGAAAGATTGTCATCAATCAGCGCCTTGAGGCCTTCTGCCGCCTGGCGGGTAAAAACGACGAAATCACGGGCGCCAGCAACATAATCGGCAAGACCGGCCGCGAAGGGGCTGCGCGCGCTATCGTCACCAAAATGGCCCCAGGCCTTGGTCTTGGCGTGATAGCTGCTGTTGAGGTTCGTCAGCAATTCATCCATGGCTGCAGATGCTGCTATGGCCTGATCGGCAGCGTGCAGCGTGGCGGGCTGGTCATCGGATGATTTGTCGATGCGGTGAACGATGCTATTGATAATCGGCATGGCGGTCTGGGGGATGCCCTGGTGAAACATGTGCAGCGATGATAACGCGCCAGGCAAGTCATCCCTAGCACTCATGATCCTGTGCCTGTTTGATGGCCGCCATGAATTGAGTCGAAAGACGCGAGAGCGCCGCACGGCAGGAACCGGCGGCGCTCTCTTTGAGGCTTAGTTGATCACACCAGAGGTTATTTCAACTGCATGGCATCGCGCATGGTGAAGAACAGGTCGGTCTGATCGGTCAGGCCGACCACGTTGGCGGCGTGGGGGCCGTAGGCGGCAATGCGTAGCTGGGTGCCTGTGTGGCCCTGGGCCTCTTCTTCGGAGTTGCCATAGCTTACAGTCATGACGGCGCCATCTTTGGTGGTGAGGGCTTCGGTCAGACCCGGCGTCTTGGCGTTGGGGTAGACGATCTGGCTGGAGTGGGCGTGATCGGCGGTGACGACAACCAGGGTATTGCCGTCAGCCTTGGCAAACGCCAGCGCCTTCTGCACGGCTTCGTCGAGATCGACGGTCTCACCGATCTGTCCGCAGGGATTGGCGGCATGGTCCTGCTTGTCAATGGAGGCGCCTTCGACCTGGAGGAAGAAGCCGTTTTGATTGCCCTTGAGCAGGTCGATTGCCTTCTCGGTCATGTCGGCAAGCGTCGGAACGCTGGCGGTACGTGTCGGGTTGGGCTTGCAGGTGACAGGCGACTGGTCGAGGTTGCCGTGATAGGTCGCCTTGGGCCCTTCCCAGCGGACCGGCATATTGCCCGGAGCGAACAGCCCTAGCAGGGGATGATCCTGATCGGCGACATTCACACCCTTGAGGTCGGAGAGGTCCTCGACAATACGGTAGCCGCGGGCTGACGCTTGTTCACGCAGCGTTCGGCCCTGCCACTGGCCCGCCGTGGCGCGTTCGGCAAAGGTCTTGGCGCCTCCGCCCAGGGTCAGGTCCGCACGGGTATCGAGTAGCTGCTCGGTGATCGAGCCGCGACCGCCATTTTCCAGGGCATTGCTCGGGCAAGTTTTAAGGGTCGCAGCCGGGCCGTAGCACTTGCGCGCGGTGACGTGGGCATACTGGGCGGCAGGCGTGGCATCCTGGATCTCGGCGGTGGAGACGTTGCCTGTTGCCTTGCCGGCGGCTTTGGCGATTTCCAGCAGGGTCTGGTGGGGCGTTTCGGTGATGTCCACTCCCAGCGCGCCGTTGTAGGTCTTGGTACCGGTTGACCAGGCCGTGGCCGAGGCTGCGGAGTCGGTAACGTAGTTGGGCTTGCCGGTAGTCTTGTCCAGCGAGTAATGGGTGTACTGGCCAGTAAGCGGCAGTGCGTCGATACCCTTGAAGAAACCGCCAGCTCCCTCGGCATAGTTGCGAGCGATGGTGATTTCAGAGTCGCCCATGCCATCGCCGATCAGCAGAATCACATTCTTGGCAGGCTGGGTGGACAGCGATGCCTTCAGGGCTTCGGTCTGATCGCCCTGGAGGCGACGAGCGCCGCCAAACGCCGCAAGGTTGCCTTGAGCCGCACGCTCGAACAGCACCCGTGTATCGGTGGTCGCCGTATCACTGGAAGCAGTGTTGGCGGAGGGCGCAGAGCAGGCATTGAGTAGAAGTGCGGCTGAAACGATAGCGGGAAGCGTAAGCGGATAGCGGGTCATGGATCTGGAGATTCCTGCATTGAATGAAAGGAAAGCGGCTACGGAGTACTTTCCACATAAGGCAGGCTTAAGTTAAGCATCGACTATGACGCTTTTATGACAGCTATGCCTGGGCATGCCTCCAACGAAGAGGCCTTAACGACAAGACGCCGCCGGGCATAGCCCAGCGGCGTCTTGTTACCTCTCTTTGAGAAAAAAGATCACGATTTTGAGTTGTGCTCAGGTTTACCCTTCTGCGAGGTGGAAGCCATCTTGTCGAGCTCTTCCTCGCTCATCGATTCATACATCGATTTAGACGCGCCTTCCAGATCACTGACTTTTGTATCGCCACGCTTGGCGGAAAGGGCGGCACCGGCGGCCATCTGTTGCGCCTTGGATTTTGCGGGCATCGCGTCAACCTCCTGTTGTGAACGTTGCATGTCCTTTGGCCTCCGCTGTCTAAGGCGGAGTGCGAACGTGCTCAGGTCTCACTTTTCATATTTAAGCGTAGTCAGCACGGCCGAGTTAGCCAAACGATGGTTGGGCTATCTCCTGCTTGTATACTTGAAATCGGTAAGACGTCACCAGATACAAAAACACCGGCTGCTGAGAGCCGGTGTTTTGGAGAAGACGCTAGCGAGAGCGCGTTTGCCCTGAGGCTTACTCTTCCACTTCCGCGTTGTGATAGACGTTCTGAACGTCGTCCAGATCGTTGAGCATGTTCAGAAACTTCTCAAACATGGCCACGTCATCGCCGCTGACTGGCGTGGTGGTCTGCGGCAGGAACTGAATCTCGTCAACCTCGAAGTCGATTTCGCCAAAAGCATCTGCCAACGCCTGCTTGGCCTTGGCGTATTCGGTATGAGGTGCGAAAACAGTGAGCTTGTCTTCTTCGTTTTCGATATCGGTAACGTCGACATCGGCTTCCATCAGCGCTTCGAGTACGGCTTCTTCGTCATCGCCCTTGAAGGAAAGAATGGCGCAATGATCGAACAGGTGGCTGACGCTGCCTTGCGCGCCGATCTTACTCTTGGTCTTGGTGAAGCAGCCGCGAACGTCGCCAAAGGTCCGGTTGGGGTTGTCGGTCAGGCACTCGACAATCACCATGCAGTTGCCCGGGCCAAAGCCTTCATAGCGAGCCACGGCGAAGTCTTCACCGCCGCCGCCCTTGGCCTTGTCGAGCGCCTTCTCGATTACGTGTGACGGTACCTGCGCCTTCTTGGCGCGGTCAATCAGGCCTCGCAGGGCGAGGTTGCCATCGGGGTCGACGCCACCCGCCTTGGCCACGACATAAATTTCGCGGCCGAACTTACTGTAGACCTTGGTTTTGGCATCGGCCGTCTTGGCCATCGATTCTTTGCGGTTTTGGTAAGCCCTGCCCATGTCGCTATCCAGTCAAGTCATCATCGAAGCGCAGAATTTTACTGAACATCCGCAGGCGCGAACAGGTTTATTTGGCTGGCTGCCTTCACGAAAGCGACGATTAGCGGCGCGCGTTCATGCTTTAAGGCGGCGCGCTCGGGCTGGAATAGGGTGGCAACAAAGAAGGGATGACCGTCGAGTTCGATGGCGCGGATCTCCTCGCTATGATCATCCGCACTGGCACGCAGCGGGCCTGCCACCAGTGCGGCCTGAAACTCGGGATTGATACCGTAACGGCAACGATACCCTTCGCTCGTCTCAGACGCAGCGTAGGCGGTGGCCAACTTAGTGCCAGAAAACAGGCGCACCGTATCGTTGACCTCGACCAGCGCGCACTGCAGTGGCGTAATTACAGCGCGCGTGGCGTCCGGTGTGCTTTCGGCGTGCTCGGCGTCCTGCCAGTTAAGCACGTTGCGGGCATACTCGATCACGGCATGTTGGAAGCCGCCGCAGGTGCCGAGAAAAGGCACGCCGTTTTCCCGTGCGTGCCGGATGGCGAACAATGCGCCTTCCATGCTGCGATACGGTGTGGCCGGGACGCACCATAGAGCGTCGAATTTCAGGAATTGTGAAGGTGCGGTGATGTGCTCGGTGGGCAGCCATTCGGCGCGGACTTCGATACCCAGCTCATCGCCGGCTTGATTCAGTGCCAGTGGAATCGCCTGATGAGCAGGAACCGTCGGGTCATAGTCGCCTACCAGGCCAATTGAAACGGGGTTGTTCATGGTTTTTATCGTTCTCTGCGCGGCAGTAGATCGACATAGCTTACTATGCTTCGTGAGCATCACAGAAAGGTCATTGAAATCGCGTTAGGGAACTTATGAGACTTTGGTCATTACATCCACGTTATCTGGATGCGAAGGGGCTTGTTGCCCTCTGGCGGGAAGGGCTGCTGGCCCAGAAGGTGCTGCAGGGCGCAACGAAAGGGTATAAAAACCATCCTCAGCTGATGCGCTTTAAACGTACCGATGACCCTGTAGGCGCGGTGGCCCGTTACCTGAGTAGTGTGGTCGATGAAGCGGATAGACGAGGTTACAACTTTGATCGCAGCAAAATCGATGAACGCGGCTTCGCAGCGCGGTTGCCAGTGACCGTCGGACAGCGTGACTATGAAGTAACTCATCTGCTCGCCAAGCTAGAAGTCAGGGACCATGCCCGCTATCTGCAGCTTGGCGAGGTTGAGGCCGTCGAGCTTCATCCTCTGTTCATTGCGATCGACGGCGACGTCGAGCTATGGGAAATCGTTTGATTTTTATCGCACACGCTATTGATCCGGGGCGTTCAGGCGAGCGCTTGGCTCTACAGCCGCTTGATCCGCTGCCAGCGCAGGCTTCTTTATCAATAGCAGATACGCCACCAGTGCGCCGGCGCCGGCCAGCATGATGACAAAAGCCATTGGCAGCGCCGTGCCGTTGTAGAGACGGCCAACAAGTGCACTGGTGATCCCCGCTGCGCTCATCTGGATGAAACCTAGCAGCGCGGCGGCCGTGCCCGCCATATGATGAAAGGGCATCAAGGCTCCGGCGATCAGCTGCGGCATGATAAATCCGGCGCCGATGGCGTAGACAAGCTGCGGCCCGATTAGCGTGGCCGGCGAACCGACGCCGAGCAGCACGACGCTCACCATCAGCGCACCCGCTAAGGCCAGCAGCGTGGCGCCAGCAATGACCAGGCGGTGAGCGCCGACGCGTGGCGCCAGCCGTGCCCCTGCCAGACTGCCGGTAATGAAAGCGCCAACGACGAACATGAAATACCAGCCAAAATTAGCCTCCGGCACGTTGAACAGCTCGATCAATACGAACGGAGCACCCGACATGAAGCCGTAGTGGCCGGCGAACATCATGCTCACCGCGAGCGCATGACCGAGGAAAGTGCGGTTCGTGATCACGGTGCGGTAGTTGTGCAGCACTGAACGGGGATGTAGCGGCTGGCGGCGATCACGCGGCAACGACTCGGACAGCGCTATGCTGACCACCACCAACATCAGCGCTGCGTAAATCATCAGCACGGCGAAGATGGCGGGCCAGCCGAAGTGCACCAGCAGGACGCCGCCGGCCACCGGCGCGACGGCGGGGGCTAGCGCGGTGGTACTGCCCATGTAGGCTAGCATGCGTGCGGCGTCGGCCGGTGCGAAGGTATCGCGCACGACTGCCTGGGAAAGCACCATGCCTGCGGCAGCCCCAAAGGCTTGCAGAAAGCGGTAGGCAAGCAGCGTGCCAATGGTATCAGCCAGCAGACAGCCCAGACTGCCGAGCACGAACAGTGCCATACCGGTCAGCAGCAGCGGCTTGCGCCCGAAGCGGTCGGCCAATGGCCCGCAGATGAGCTGTGCCACGGCGAGCCCACCCATGTAGACGCTGAGCGTAAGCTGAATCTGATCCGCACCGACACCGAAAGCCCGTGTCATGGCCGGAAAGGCGGGCAGGTACATGGAGGTGGCCAGCGGGCCGAGTGCCGTCATGGCCGCAAGGACAAGAACCATGCCGGGGGTGTTGAGTTTGATCATGAAAGCCAGTGTTCTTGTTAAAGTAGGCGAAATTGCAATCCTTCCTAGTGTAACCGCTTGGATGACAACATCCTTAGCCATTGCATTATTTTTCAGCTAGACACGTCTGCCAAGTCGCAGCGGTGCGCCGCATCAGAGATGAGAGGCGGAGGATGGCTGCCGTGGGGCGGGTGCCCCACGGCGTTGCGATCTAGGGAGGCGTTGGGTCGATACAGGCTACGTTGGAATTTCTATGTCCAGCGTGGCAAGGCAGTGCGAAAGTGATTCCCTGCTGATTTGCTCGTAAAGCGCGAATTCGTTGGCGACGCTGACGCCTAATGCTTCCTCGAAAGCCTGCTGATTGGCCTGCTGGGTGTAGCTGGCGATGCTGCTTTCACCCAGGTTGGACTGGAAGATGCCGGCTGCGCTGACCGGCAGGAAATCCTCATAGATAATCGGCGCGGTAGTAATCATACCGCGCTCGATCAGGGTCTCGATGCGTGCTGTCGATTCACTGGGCAGCTCGTCGGCAGGAAATGGCATGGCATGCCCGGCCAGCCGATAGCGATAGTAGGCCAGACCCTCGCGGCGCAGCATCGCCTCGTCGTCGGGAAAGTCAGTGAAGGCGTGCTGCAGTGCCTGTTGATAGGCTTCACCGCTCAGCCCTTGGGTGAGTGTCTTGGCATCGTCGAGCAGCCGATCATAGAGGGCGCGACCTTTAGGCGTCAGCGCCACGCCGCGCTGTTCGATCTCGCCGAAGCGGGCGGTATGCGACCCTTGCTGTGTATCGTTGTCGGCGCAGCGAAACAGGATATTTTCCTCCAGCGCCTTGAAGCTGGTCTGGCGCAACAGGATCGGACAGCACCGTCTGGGTGGGCCTTCGATTGTTGCCTTTGGTGTGATGCCGTGATTCGGCATGCCCGCCTGGGTCGCGTCGATATCAAGGGTGCGCGGCGTTAGATGGTTGATGTGTGGTCCTTTGAAACAGACCACATCGGCGATCAGACGATGAGCGTCGTGCAGCGCGTCATAGGTGGAGCGGTCAACGGTGGCGTGGCTATGCCAGCGGAAGGTTTCGAGCGCTTCCAGCACAAAGGCGGTGGCCCGATCGTCATCAAAGCCGCCTTGTTGATCATGGGTATCGAGCAATTCAAGCGCGGCGGGAGTGAATATCTGGCGCTTCGATAAAATTTCGCGGGTTTGGGTACGCAGCGCATCGTCCTCGATCAGCTCGAGGCGCAGCAACGACGTGAAGACGCGAAACGGGTTACGCGCCAGCGATTGTTCATCGATAGGGCGAAAGGCGGTGGCGTGTACCGGCACGTCGGCTGGCGTCAGGTCGTAATAGCCCACCGGCATCATGCCCATCACTGCAAACAGCCGACGCATAGTAGCGAGTTCATCGGCGGTGCCGAGACGAATCGCACCGTGGCGCTCGATATCGAGCCGAGTCAGTGCGTCATCGCCCTCCGCAGCATCGAGCGCCTCGGGGTGCTCGTGAAGGGTACGCGCGTTGACCTCGGCAACCAGTTCCAGCAAAGCGCCGTACTGCGGTACTTCCTCGCGATACATCTCGGACATGGCGTGCGAGAAACGGGTGCGGATATCATCGGGACTGACGAAGTGCGCCGACATGGTAGTGTTCCCCCTCGATACGGCTGGATGAGCGCTGACGCAACATGCATTGACACAGTGCAATGAGTATCGATTTAACGCGCCGCTCTCATCGTCTGCAATAGGACATGGATAAGAAAGGGCAGAAACAGGAAGGGGCGGACGCCAGTGTCCCGCAGGCAGGTAGCATATGGAGGCGGTAACCCGTCAACGGCACGCTCCGCAGCGAGCAATGCATGGCTCAAGGAGAAAAGCTGTGAATAATTTCAAGATCGCTGTCGCTCAGGTGCCCAGCGTCAAGGGTGACATCGCGTGCAACATCGCCACCCATCTCCAGGCAATCGCCGTGGCAGGGGCAGAGGGCGTCTCGGTGTTGATATTCCCTGAGCTGTCACTGACCGGCTATGAGCCTGAACTGGCCGCGGCGCTGGCATTTACATGTGATGATTCACGCCTTGCACCGCTGATCGAGGCGGCACGCGCTCATAATCTGTACATCATCGTCGGCGCGCCGCTGGCGGGTGATCCACTACCGCGCATCGGCGCGCTGATCGTCTCTCCGACGGGCGAGGTGTCGAGCTATGCAAAGATGTACCTGCACGAGGGCGAGGAGTGCTACTTTAGCCCCGGCGATGCCCATCACCTGCTTGATATCGGTGGGCACACGATGGCGCTCGCCGTTTGTGCCGATACCTCCCAGGCTGCCCATGCGAGTGCTTGCGCTGCGCAGGGCGCCGATATCTATCTGACCAGCATGTTGATCTCGGCAAATGGCTATGAGCACGATACCGTGCAGCTGGCTAGTTATGCGCGCGACCACAAGATGCTTGTGGCAATGGCCAATCACAACCGCCCGACGGGCGGCTTGGCTGCAATCGGTAAAAGTGCGATGTGGACGGCCGCGGGGCGATTGGCCTGTGCCGATGAAGCTCAGAGCGCATTGGTGACTGCCCAGACGACAGCGGCAGGCTGGATAGCCGAGGTGGTCACGGTGTAAACGCCGTTCCGAATGCTGTAAGCCCGCCTTTTGGGGTGGGCTTACGTGCTCATGATGCCATGGCGAGACGGCTTTCGAGCGCATCGACCGGTTCTGGTCGACCGAAGTAGTAGCCTTGATGGACACGACAGCCCAACTGTTCAAGCAGCGCGAACTGTTCGTAGCTTTCCACCCCTTCGGCCACAACCTTGAACTTGAGGCTGGCCGCAAGCGCAATGATCGTCCTGACGATAGCGGCATCGTTGGCGTCAACGAGGATATCGCGCACAAAGGCGACGTCGAGCTTGAGCGTGCTGAAGGGCAGGCACTTGAGGTAGGTCAGCGATGAATAGCCGGTGCCGAAGTCATCGAGTGCGAAGCTAACACCATGAGTGTTGAGCTGCTCCATCTTGCTGATAGCGTCATCGAGGTCAGTCATCAGCAGGCTTTCAGTCAATTCCAGCGTCAGGCGTTCGCCCGGCGTGCCGTGACGGCGCATCACGGCGAGCGTGCGAAACACGAAGTCGGGTTGCTGGAACTGGCGCACGCTGACGTTGACCGACAGTCTAAGTGATGCCATCGCCGGGATGCGTGCCCAGGCGGCAAGTTGAGCGCAGGCCGAATCCAGAACCCAATCACCCAAGGGCAGAATCAGGCCGCTCTCTTCGGCCAGCGGGATGAACACCCCCGGCGACACCATGCCGCGCTCAGGATGCTGCCAGCGTACCAGAGACTCCGCGCCGATGATCTTGCCGCTGGAATCGACCTGTGACTGGTAGTAAAGCCGTAGCTGATCGCCCTCATTAAGGGCCTGGCGCAGATCCGTTTCGAGTTGAACGCGCTCATTAAGATCATGCTCCATACTCGGCTCGAAGAAACGCACCGTGTTGCCGCCCGCCTGCTTGGCATGTGACAAGGCAAGACTGGCCTGCTTAACCAGATTATCCACCGTGTTTTGACCACCATGAAAGAGCGCGGTGCCGAAGCTGCTGGTAGTGACGTGGTGAACGTCGGCAAGCCTGTAGTCGGTATTGATTGAATGCTGAATCGCTTTAATTGCCGCGATGACAGCGGCAATCGCTTCACGTTCATTTTGCGGCAGTTGGGTTATTGCCAGAGCAAATTCATTACCACCGAGCCGGGCAATATTGATTTCTTCCTTGCTGAAGGCACACAGCTTTTGCGCGATGTTGCAAAGCAGCATGTCGCCTTTAGCGTGGCCGAAGGTATCGTTAAGCAGCTTGAACTTGTCGATGTCGATGAGCACCAGTGCGCCATGGCTGTTGGTCTGGGCGCATTCCTCTCTCGTCGCGTGCAAGCGGTCATAAAGTAAGCGCCGGTTGGGCAGGCCGGTTAATGCGTCGTAGTAGGCGAGGTGGCGGATCTTTTCTTCCGAGTCGCGCTGGGTGCTGATATCGCTCAGCGTGGCCACGCAGTGGCGCAGCGGACTACGGCGGTAATCAACAAAGCTGACACTCAGGCGTGCAGGGAAGCGTTCGCCACCTTTGCGCTGTGCGTCAATTTCGCCCTGCCATTTGCCGCGGTCGCGAAGGTTTTCTTGCACATACTCGGTAATCGACCTGACGCTGGAGCCATGTTCCAGCATGGCGATAGGGTGACCGAGAACTTCGTCTTCTTCATAGCCGGTGATATGCGTGAAGGCGCGGTTACACATCAGAATCCGGCCCTCTTCATCAAGCAGCAACAGGCCATCGTTGATCGCGGTGATGATCTCAAGCAGACGGTCACGAGACATATTCGCCAGCTGTTCGTTGTGCTGTAGGCGACGGTCGATGAATATCACGGTCAAGGTCGCGGCGACGACAAAAATGGTCCCGCCCAGCACGCTCCAGGCCAGCCAGGATACGTGATGCTGATGATGCTCGGTAGCTTCAGACGGTATGTAGTGGGCGGCGAACATTGCGGTGTAGTGCATGCCGCTAATCGCCAGCGCGATGATGGCGGCGACCACGAGATGTCGCAGATCGATGCCGAGCCAAGCAGGCAGATTAATTCGCAGGCGATGGGCATAGAGGGCAGTGATGCCGAGCGAGACGGCAGTTACTAGAGACAGCAAAAATAGCGGTGAGTAGTAGCTCAGCGTTGCTGGCATACGCATCGCGGCCATGCCGAGATAATGCATCAGGCCGATGCCGACACCCAATACGACGCCGCCGAGCAGAGAGGTCTTATGGGTGGGGGTGGGCCTGGCGATGATAGTCAGGGTATAGGCGCTGCATAGGATCGCTGGTACGCCAGACAAAAGCGTAAGACCAACGTCATAGCTCATTTTTACAGGGAGTTGATAAGCCAGCATGCCGACGAAATGCATGCTCCATACGCCGATGCCGAACATGATAGCGCCGGCCCATAGCCACGTCAGCCGGCGGCTACGAGTAGGCGCGTCACGCAGCTGCTCGGCAATCAGCAATCCCGCATAGGCGGCCAGCAGCGCAACGAGATAAGACAGCAGCACAAGGGAATAATCGTAACTGCCGCTGATGGCGGCCTCGGCTGCCGTGCTGTCGGATATAAAATGGATCATGACGCCGCGGATTCCTGGTAAGACGATGTCGCGGCCAAGCAGCGAATGGCTCAGCCGTAGAAATGCGTCGCCTGTCGATATGCCAACAGCAGGCGGTAATACTGCTTAATCGGCTCGGGAGGTTATTTCTTCAGCGGCGTGTAGGGTGAACCCAAGGTGACGTCATGGCGTGTCTACACTTATCAGATATCAAGAGCGTCTATTGATTGAGGTGAGCATGCTCGGAGCTATCGCAGGCGATATTATCGGTTCCATCCACGAGGGATACGCCGCGCAGGACAAGACGTTTGCCCTGTTCACGCCCGCTTCGCGTTTTACCGATGACAGTGTAATGACCATTGCCGTCGCTAGTGTGCGGCGGCAGGGCGAGGACTATGTCACAGCGTTACGCCGCTGGGGTCGGCGCTATCCTGACGCAGGCTATGGCGGCAGATTCAAGCAGTGGCTGGTCGTACGTGAGCCCAAGCCCTACAACAGCTTCGGCAACGGTTCGGCAATGCGAGTTTCACCCGTTGGCTGGGCGTTTGATGCCTTAGATTATGTATTGGCTGAGGCGCGCAGAAGCGCCGAGGTCACACATGATCATCCCGAGGGCATCAAGGGCGCTCAAGCCGTGGCGGGCGCTGTATGGCTAGCGCGTCACGGCGGCGACAAGAAGCAGATCAGGCAGTTCTTCACTGAACGCTTCGGCTACGACTGTTCTGCCAGTCTCGTGCAGTTGCGTGAGCACTCCCATTTCGATGTCACCTGTCAGGGCACGGTGCCTGCTGCTGCAGTGGCTTTTCTCGAAGCAGAGGATTTTGAGGATGCGATTCGCAACGCCGTATCGCTGGGTGGCGATGCCGATACGCTGGCCTGCATCTCAGGCGCGCTAGCACAGGCCTACTATGGCAGTGTGCCGGACGCTATTCGTCATGAAGTACTGGCGCGTCTCGATCAACCGCTGCGCCACGAAGTGGAAGCGTTTACCCAGCGTTATGGCGGTGGCAATTAAAAAGGCATGAGCCTAGTGCTCATGCCTTCAAAAAGTGAACGGTGAAGCTGATGCTTTAACGTGACGAGCCGCGGCGGGCAAGCGCAACGATGCCGAGTGCGGCGCCAGCAAACAGGGTCGCCTTCAGCGCGGGTCGAAGTGATGCTTCGGTGTAGATGCTCGATTTCATTACGTGGCGTTGATAATCCGCGCCTTCCTTCATGTCCGTCGCTGGTTCATGCAGGGCAAAGTGGCGGCGATGCTCCTGCCGTCCGGTCTTTTGCTGGCGAATCATCATCGACTCCATGATCGCGTCGGTCAGGCGCGGCGCGCAGTGGCCCAGGGCGGAAATGAACTTGGCCCCTGCGCCGACAAATATGTCGCGTTTAGGCGTCTCGGCACAGTGAATGATGCTGCGTGCCACCACGGATGGCTCGTAAAGGGGCGGCGGTAACGTAGGCTGCACATCCATGGTGTTTTCGGCATGTTGTGCAAAAGGCGTCGCGATGCTGCTTGGCTTGATGAGCGACACGGCAACAGGGACACCTTCATCCTCAAGCTCCATGCGCAGGGCATCGGTAAAGCCTTTGACCGCATGCTTCGACGCGGAATACATGCCTTGAATCGGTATGGCGCGGTCCGAGACCAGCGAGCCGAGGTTGATGATCACTCCGCCAAAATCGCCACGCACTTCACGAAAGTAACGGGCGGCTTCCAGCGAGCCGTGCACGACGCCCCAGTAGTTCGTTTCGAACAGGCGGCGATGATCCTCCGGGGGAATGTCGAGCATCCTGCCGAAGATGGATACGCCCGCATTGTTGACCCAGGTATCAAAACCACCGAAGCGCTCGATAGCAGTACGCGCTATCTGATGGACCTGTTCGGCATTGCCGACATCGGCGACCACATAGGTAGCCTCTCCGCCTTGCTGGGCTAGTTCCTCGACGAGGTGACGCAGTGCATCCTCGTCGCGTGCCGCCAGCACTACACGTGCACCGCCGGCGACAGCCATGCGCGCAGTTGATAAGCCGATGCCTGTAGTCGCACCAGTGATAACGATCGTCTGATCATGGAGCTTCTTCAAGTTCAGTGCCATGCCGCCCTCCTTGTTTGATGCACCGCCACGCACCTTTACGATTGGCGTAAGCGATCCGGTATCCATTCCTTGTCTCTCCGATAAGGATAGAAGCCTTACGTGAATTGCAAACAGGATTTAAACGGGGAGGAGGCTTCTCAATCGCGCCGCGCTATTTAACGTGTGCATTAACGCTTTGACCGGTATGAAGCCGAATGGGGCGGAGGAGCGGATGGCTTGGCGAGCTATCATGCCCATTGTTTTAACTTCAGCGACAATGGACACAGCCCTGTTTATCATCGGCGCGCGTGAGCACAATAGCGCGGCTCATATAGTGACTACTTTTCAAGGAGATGATCATGTCCAGTGCCATCAGTGCCAAAATGAATCGATTACGCATCGTGTCGATGGTGGAGGGCACCACGCTGGTAGTGCTTTTATTCATTGCGGTCCCGCTCAAGCACATGATGGATCTACCCGCCGCTGTCTCGATCATGGGCCCTATCCATGGCGTAGCCTTCCTGCTCTATCTCTGGATGGTATTCAAGACGGTCTCGACTGAAACATGGCACAAGGGCGAAATCGCACGCATGGTGATTGTGGCATTCATTCCCTTTGGCGCCTTTCTGAATGCGCCATTCATGCGACGCAAGGAAAAGGAGCTTAAGACGTTAGCGCCTGCATCTTCTGCCAAATAGTCAGTAAGCCGATTGGTGTAGCCATGCAAGTAACCGGTAGATGAGCCGTTTCGGTATCAACGCGCTGCTTGTACGGGAACACGCCTTGATTCATTTGCAGGGCTGATACCGAAATAGCGTTTGTACTCGCGACTGAACTGGGAAACGCTCTGATAGCCAACAGCGTTGGCCGCGCCGCTAACATTATGATGCTGACTGGTAATCATCAGACGAGCCTTGAGCAGTCGAATACGCTTTTGGTATTGCAGTGGTGAAAGGCAGGTCACTTGCTTGAAGTGATGATGAAACGCCGAGGGGCTCATGTTGACCTCACGTGCCAGCGTCTCGACGGTCAGCGCTGCGGCATAATGGTGATGCAGCGACTGTAATGCACGAGCGATACGCGCATATTGTCCCTGCTGAAACAGCAGTTGCTGTAGCGAGGTTCCCTGGGGGCCTCTAAGCGCTTCGAACAGCACTTCACGTAACCGTCCCTTGCCGAGCGCTTCTTGCATCACGGAATCGTGCAGGCATTCCAATAAATGAACGACGCTGTGACCCATGCGTGTGTCCATGGCGACCGCTGCCATCGGCAGAGGCGTCGTTTGCAGCGGTGCCGGCATCAGCTCGGTCAATTCACCGAGCATGACCAGATCGATGTGAATGGATAGCCCAAGCAGTGGCGTGCCGGCTTCGGCATACGTTTCGCACTCGAAGGGTAGCGGCATGGCCTGGACCAGATAGGTGCCCGCACCGTAGTGAATGGTACGATCTCCTAAATAGCCGACTTTCTCCCCCTGGGCGATGATGACCAGGCTCGGTTCATAGACCAGTGGGGTGCGCGGTTGACTGCATTGGGAAGCAATCAGCTGTAATCCCCCAAGGGACGACGATGTGAAGCCATCGTGCTCGACCAGCGGTGCGATCAGCTCGGCCATGCGACGATTGATCGCCTGAATATCGGCATTATGGGCGATGGTTGGTGGCGTCATTACGTCCTTGGTAGGGTGGTTGGGAATACTGATTATTATGCATGAAATATTGCGTTTGTAGCGTGGTTTTCCTGCTTGTCTAGGAGGATTGGGCAAGTATTGGGCAGGAATGAGTATGGCGACTTGGGCATCAATGACACACACTGTTAGTCGTACAGTGCTTTGCATGAGCGCTGGTAATCATTGTTGATCAGGAGATTTCATGCCAACAGTTGCAAAGGGATATGCCGCGCATTCGGCTGACAAGCCGCTCTCTTCTTTCAGTTTCGAGCGTCGCGATTCACGCCCCGATGACGTATCTATCGATATCCTCTATTGCGGCGTCTGCCATAGCGATCTTCACTTCGCTCGCGATGACTGGGGGATGACCACTTATCCGGTAGTGCCCGGTCATGAGATCGTCGGGCGCGTTACTGCCGTAGGCTCTGACGTCTCCCAGCACAAGGTGGGTGATATTGTTGGTGTCGGATGCATGGTCGATTCCTGCCGTCACTGCGCTGCCTGCAATGATGGCCTTGAACAGTACTGCCTTGAAGGCTTTACCATGACCTATGGCAGCCCCGATCGTCACGATGGCACCTTGACTCAAGGCGGCTACTCCGACGCCATCGTGGTCAGTGAGCGCTTTGTGGTGCGCATGCCAGAAGGCATCGATCTCAAATCAGCGGCGCCGTTGCTGTGCGCGGGTATCACAACTTATTCACCGCTTAAGCATTATGGCGTGAAGCCAGGCCACAAGGTTGGTGTGATCGGCATGGGTGGTCTGGGTCACATGGGCGTCAAGCTGGCCAAGGCGTTTGGTGCTGAAGTCACGCTGTTTACCCGTTCCGAAAGCAAAGTCGAAGAGGCGAAGCGGCAGGGTGCCGATCACGTCATCATTTCCACCGACGAAGCGCAGATGGCATCGGTCGAGGGCAACTTTGATTTCATGCTCGATACCGTACCGGTCCAGCACGACATCAATCCATACCTGACCGCGCTCAAGTATGATGGCGTGCATATTCTGGTAGGCCTGCTGGAGCCGATCGATCCTGCTGTCAGTGGAGGGGCTTTGATCTTCAAGCGCCGTGTACTGGCCGGTTCATTGATCGGTGGTATGCCTG
Organism: Phytohalomonas tamaricis; assembly: GCF_003012345.1. GTDB lineage: Bacteria > Pseudomonadota > Gammaproteobacteria > Pseudomonadales > Halomonadaceae > Phytohalomonas > Phytohalomonas tamaricis. The sequence goes on along the minus strand of NZ_PVRV01000020.1, from coordinate 719,137 downwards.
AGACGCAGGAAGTACTCGATTTCTGCGCGAAGCATAACATCACCTGTGATGTTGAAATGATCGACATTCGTGACATCAATACCGCTTATGAGCGCATGATCAAGGGCGATGTGAAATATCGTTTTGTGATCGATATGGCTACGCTCAAGGAAGATGCGGCATAAGCATTGATCACGCGTGATGGTGTGAAGAACCGGTGCCTCAGGGCGCCGGTTTTTTTATACCATGTGTTTTTTACGGGAGCGTAACCGTAGGCTGCAAAGGATGGAGCGATGGCAAGCGATGAGTTTTACATGTTTCGAGCGCTGGATCAGGCCCATCTTGGCCTGCAGCAAGGAGAAGTGCCGATCGGCGCTGTGGTAGTCGATGCAAACGGCGACATCATTGGCGCGGGGTTCAATGCGCCGGTGAGCAGCCACGACCCTTCTTCCCACGCTGAGCTTAATGCCATGCGTGATGCTGCAATTCGGCTGGGCAATTATCGGCTGTTGGACTGTACGCTCTATGTCACCCTGGAGCCCTGCATGATGTGTACCGGGGCGATCATCAATGCTCGTATCAGACGTCTGGTTTACGGCGCTGCCGAGCCGAAGACCGGGATGGTGGAATCGAAGGCTAATCTATTTGCCCAACCCTGGTTCAATCACTATGTAAATATCGAGGGTGGCGTGCTGGCGAGTCGATCCAGCAAGCTGCTCAAGAGCTTTTTTGCGCAACGACGTGAACAAGGCACTTTGTAACCTTGCCTATTAATTATAGTTCGGTGATCTGGCGAAGCAGATGGCTTTTATCAACCTTATCCAATAGTCGAGTCAGCCTCTTTTGCCGCGTATTGGATTAAAGGATACGGTGCTGCGAGCGATATTAGGTAAGCCATCGTAATGTATTGTAACAATGCGTTGGTAGGATCGAGTACGGTACGCGGCAAGAAAAGAGGTGGAATTCGCCATGAGTAACATGATTCAGGTATGGACCAATAGTCTGACCGACAAGTCACTTCTGTATGTTGCCAGCATCATGGAACACGGCAGCGAGAAAAGCGTCATTTTCGAAGATGGCAGGGTCAAGGTGTGTCATGGGGTAGCAGGAGAAGAGGGTGACGCCGTCTATGGCGAGGCGGCCGCTATCCCTAAGCAAGAGTGGCCTGAAATAAAAAAGAAGCTACTGGCTCATTTCGGCGTCGTTGTCTCCATTCCGGTGGCGTTGGTTACCATGGCAAGTCCCGTGATCGAACCTGATGCCGAGAGTGCCTTTACGATTATCTCTCCCACCCGTGCGATGCTGGCTGCTGGAGCCGATGTACTCCCCATATCGATCGACAACGATGAAGCCATGCGTCTGGCGGGTGATGTCTTTTTTGCGATGATGAGTCGCATGTCGTTGGCACGGGACGCGCAGACGGATGCCCGTCTGGAACAGCACGCTGTCTAGCGTAACGAGGGGCATTACACACTATATTCGACGCGGTTGCGTCCGCTGCGCTTAGCGCTATAAAGCGCCTGATCGGCTTCGAGTACCAGCGTCGCCAGATCATGGCGAAGCTCATGGGTGGTAGCGATGCCGATGCTGACGGTAACGGTGTCACCCGTTTCCGGCTGGAACAGGTCAAGGGCGATAATATCGCGCCGGATCTGTTCCGCCAGTATCTTGGCCTGCGTCAATGAACAGTGGGGCAGGCATGCGATGAATTCCTCTCCGCCATAGCGGGCGAGAATACCCGGATGGTCTTCGATCGGTACCCGTGCGGCACTGGCGACCTCCTTGAGATAGCGATCACCTTCCTGATGGCCTAAGCGATCATTAATCGACTTGAAATAGTCGAGATCAATAATCATGACCGTAAGCGGCAGCTCGTCATGATAGGCCTGCACACGCTCCATGAAATAACGGCGATTGGGCAGCTTGGTCAACTCGTCATGACGTGCGAGCCATTCCACCTCCCGCTGCAAAGCGATACGTTTGTTGATCTCGTCAGAGAGGTTGCGATTGGCATGTTGCAACTGCACATGTTCATGCCGTAGACGCAGAAAGAAATACATCATGCTATAGAACAGATAGGTGAGGACGAGCCCAAGTACGAGCGTAACATCGGGCAAAAAGGAGCGCTGCTCGTAAAGGCGGGACAGGGCTGGCCGTATACAGACGGTCAATGCATCATCGCCGACCGCGAGCAGGTTGCAGTACTTTCCCTGGCTGAGATGCTGTGTTGGCCTGATGCGGAAAAACGTGTTGCTATGCTCACTTGCTGTCAGCCCTATCTGCTCTTTAGCAATATATCCACGCTGAGTTTCGAATAGAGCCGTCGGCTCAACGAAATAAGCTATCGCGCCGGGGATTCTTCCAGAATTTAGGCCCGTTACCGGCATGTAATAGATGATTCCACGTCCACCCTCGGGCAGATCCGTTGTCTGAGTAGCACTACTTTCACCATAGACAAGCGCCTGACGCAACGGCTCGTTATCGACGAGGTCATAAAGGTTATGGCCAATCAATCGCGTATTGTTTTCGCTGGGGTAGGTGCGTGCCGCCCGGCCATCTGGAGCAATGTACACGATACGTTTAATATAATTGAAATCATTAACGATCTCCTGTGCCTGACGTGCCCATTCGGTATGGCTCGGGGCCCGATTGAAAAGTCCCCAGAAGCTTGCAAAGCGCCACATTGCTTGTTGCTGGGCATGAAGCGTCTGGCCGAGCCGCTCGGTTACGTTGTCGCTGAGTGTATGCGTGAACGTGTCCATGTCATGTAGGTTCTGTTGATTCTGGTAATGCCAAGCAAACAGCGTTCCGCTGAGAACGACCATGCTGATCACAATGGGTGCGAGTAGAAGTTTGCGAAGCTGCCAGAGCTCGCCTGGCAGGACGCAGGCCTGGGCAAGGATCAACAGCATCAACGCGACGTTAAAGCCTGCCGGTGTGGTAGGTTGTAACTCATTTGCGCTGGACGAGCCGGTTGAAAGATACAGCAACGCCAGCACGGCACCCATCAGCACGAGAATCAGCCGAGCATGGCGATGATGTATGGGCAGCAGGGTACTGAACGTTGCCATACATAACGCCATTAGCGCGAGAATCGGCGGGCGCAGCAGATAGAAGGGCTGGGTATAGGAGGCATCGGTGAAGATGCGCTGCCAGTCTTCAAGGCTAATCCAGCTACGAGGCACCACGTAAGTCGCCAGCAAGGCCAGAATCAGCACGACGATAACCGTACCCGCCATGCAATGCAGTCTTGTGGTCGGTAAGCATCGGGTGAGCTGAAGCAATGCCACGGCGATGAGAAAGAAACCGAACCACCACTGATCATGCGTCGTGATGGTCAGCCAGCCGGACAGGAGCGACAGGAGCAGTGATAAAAGGGTCAACAGGACAGCGATACACGCCATTGGCGTCATTTAATCCTTGCGGCTCGACCCTTGCGGATCAAAGTACAGGCGGAACGGTATCGAACGCATCATCCGTTGATTCTGGGTCGCGGGATAACTCATTCAACGGATAAAACTGCTGCTGGCTGCGATAGATGTAGTTAAGGATTTCGTAATAGCGGCGTATGTTGCGCACATAAAATACAGCAATATTGCCTTGTACGAACCCGTGGCGCACCTGTCGGTACCATTTTCTTTCCTGTAACAGTGGCAAGGCCGTGCGGATGTCCTGCCAGCGATCAGGATTACCCCCACGCAGCTTAACGACATGCCGGGCATCAAACAGATGCCCCAAGCCTATATTATACGCTGCCAGCGCCACCCAGGTACGATCGGGTTCAGGAATGCTCTCCGGCAGGCGTGACTTGACGCTGGCCAGGTAGCGCGCGCCGCCATTGATGCTCTGCTCAGCATCGGTACGGTCATCCACGCCCATGTGATTGGCGGTTGGCGTGGTCAGCATCATCAGGCCGCGCACGCCCGTCGGTGAGACGGCGTCGGGATCCCAGTGCGATTCCTGGTAACCGACAGCGGCGAGCAGCTTCCAGTCAAAGCCCGACTCCGCTGCCGCCGCCTTGAAAGTATCGATATAGTCCGGCAGACGCTGACGAGCCTGGCGAATGAAATGGCGAGCACCAACGTATTCGAGATAATCATCATGGCCAAAGTACTGCTCGATCAGCGCGGTAAGCGTGCCGTTGGCTCTTAATGTGTCGATAAAGGCGTTGGCTTCATCAAGCAGGGCAAAATCGCCGTTATCTGGGAATGCCCAGGCGAGGGTCAGCGTATTACCCAAGGTGAAACCATTCTCAACGCCCGGGAAAAAGAGACGATTCAGTCTGAACTGATGAGCATAGATAACAGCGGCATCGAGCGTGCCGTTGTTGACCAGGCGTAACAGATCGGTCGCCTCAAGGTCGCTGGTTTGTTTCCAGCTAAGCCCGGGATGATCACGCTGAGCATCGCGCAGTGCAAGATCAGCGCCTGAATTGGCAATGACGCCTATATTGCGATCAAGCAAATCGTCGAGTGACGTTATCGGTGGCTGCCCACGGCGGTAAACGACCAGCGGTTGCATGGTCATGATCGGCCGGCTGAAGCGAACGCCAAAGGCAGAAGGATCAAGCGCCAGGCCGGCAGCCCCAAGGTCGGCCTGACCGGTGCGCACCCCGTCGAGCACGCTGGCGATATTATGGTTATGATCAACCGCCAGGCTGACGCCCAAGTAATCGGCGAAGCGTCTTGACAGTTCATATTCGAAGCCCGTGGGGCCCTGACGACCTTCGTAAAAGGTCGTTGGCGTATTACGCGTGAAGACCTGAAGAAAGTCGCGTGCCTTGACGGCGTCAAGCGAGCTGGTGTGGGGCAGCAGGGCGAGATTGGGCAGCAGCAGGGCAATCGTACCCAACAACAACGCCAGCAACCAGCGTAGCCGGCCGGTCAAAGTGTTGAGCATGAAATCGTGTCGGTTAACATAAAGTCACACGATACCGTGTCCGACGCTTTGCTGCCAGTCAGCACTGTGCCGTTAATGTCATCTGTCGATGACACACTGATTTCGTCACAGCCATGCTTTCCAGTATCATAGGACGCTTCTCGGTCGCCACGGGCGCATTGCTCGCCACGTCTTTGACACGACCCCTCCTATTTATGCAGCTGCAGAGGCTTCCTTGGTCATGCTCGAACTGCAAGGTGCGAATGCCCTTTCTTCCTTCCGTCACGCCAAACTTCTCTCGGCCCTGCGTGCAGCAGCGCCTGAGATAGAGGCCATCAGTGCCCGGCATATCTACTTTATCGACATCAATGGTGAGCTTAACGATATCGAACGGGACAGGCTCGCGCGTTTGCTGGATATTGATAACGCTCCATCATCTGGCGATGGCGCACTGTATCTGGTCGTTCCGCGTCTGGGCACGCTGTCACCCTGGTCATCGAAGGCCACCGACATTGCGCGCAACTGCGGGCTAGACAAGATCAGGCGCATCGAGCGAGGTACGGCTTATCGCGTCGTGACCCGAGGGATGCCTACCCGTGAACAGGTCGAGGCCATCAAGACGCACCTTTTTGACCGCATGACCCAGACCGTGCTGTTCGATACAAGCGATGCGGCCAAGCTGTTTGACCGCCATGCGCCGGCACCGCTCGGTCACGTCGATATTCTGGAAGGGGGGCGTGATGCGTTGGAGCGGGCCAATAGCGAGCTTGGTCTGGCACTGGCCAATGACGAGATCGACTATCTGGTCGAGGCGTTCAAAGGGCTTGAGCGCAATCCTTCTGATGTCGAATTGATGATGTTCGCGCAGGCCAACTCCGAGCACTGCCGTCACAAGATTTTTAACGCCGATTGGACCATCGATGATGAGCCGCAGCCGCGCTCGCTATTCAAGATGATCAAGAACACTTACGAATGTTCATCTCAGGATGTTCTCTCTGCCTATAGCGATAACTCGGCGGTTATCCGCGGTCACGAGGCGGGGCGTTTCTTTCCGGCGCCAACCGATCACTGCTATGGCTACCATCAGGAGCCTATTCACATCCTGATGAAGGTCGAGACGCACAATCATCCGACTGCCATTGCCCCTCATCCGGGCGCGGCTACCGGTGCGGGCGGCGAGATCCGCGATGAAGGTGCGACCGGAGTGGGCAGTAAACCCAAGGCGGGACTGACCGGCTTCACGGTTTCCAATCTGCGTATCCCTGAATTTGTACAGCCGTGGGAAGCGTACGACTACGGCAAGCCGGAACGGATCAAGAGCGCGCTCGATATCATGATCGAAGCGCCCATCGGCGGTGCGGAGTTCAACAATGAGTTCGGCCGTCCCAATCTGGCCGGCTACTTCCGTACCTACGAGCACGATGCGGTCGGTATAGACGGGGTCGAGCGTCGCGGCTATCACAAGCCAATCATGCTTGCTGGCGGCTACGGCAACATTCGTGAACAGCATGTCGAGAAAGGAGAGATTCCGGTCGGTGCCAAGCTGATCGTGATGGGCGGCCCTGCGATGCTGATTGGCCTCGGCGGCGGTGCAGCCTCATCGATTTCTTCAGGACAAGGCAGCGAGGATCTCGATTTTGCTTCCGTGCAGCGTGGCAATGCCGAAATGGAGCGGCGCGCCCAGGAGGTGATCGACCGCTGCTGGGCGCTGGGCGACGACAATCCGATCTGCTTTATTCATGACGTCGGTGCGGGTGGGTTGTCCAACGCGCTGCCGGAGCTGGTCAAGGATGGCGAGCGTGGTGGCGTCTTCGAGCTGCGCGCCGTGCCCAACGCCGAACCAGGCATGAGCCCGCTAGAAATCTGGTGTAACGAAGCTCAAGAGCGCTACGTGCTGGCGGTACCGGCCGAGCAGCTTGAGGTGTTCGAAGCGCTATGTGCCCGTGAACGCTGCCCGTTTGCCGTAGTCGGTGAAGCGGCTGAAGCGCATCATTTAAGCGTGCATGACGGTCATTTCGATACCTTCCCTGTCGATCTACCGATGAGCGTGCTGTTTGGCAAGCCGCCAAAGATGAATCGTGAATTTACCCGTCAGAGCGTCGAGTTACCGGGCGTGAGGCTTGAAAACCTCGATCTTGTTGAAGCCTTCAAACGCGTACTTACGCTACCCGCTGTCGCCTCGAAGAGTTTCCTGATCACGATCGGTGACCGCTCGATTACCGGCCAGGTGGCGCGTGATCAGATGGTTGGGCCGTGGCAGGTGCCGGTGGCTGACTGTGCGGTAACCACCTCGTCTTATGACACCCACAAGGGCGAGGCGATGGCAATGGGCGAGCGCACCCCGGCAGCGCTGATCTCTGCCGCGGCCTCGGCGCGTATGGCCGTTGCCGAAACGATTACCAATATTGCTGCCGCGCCGATCGCCAAGCTGGCGGATATCAAGCTGTCTGCCAACTGGATGAGCGCCGCTGACCACCCCGGCGAAAATCAGGCGTTGTATGAGGCGGTGTACGCGGTGGGCATGGAGCTGTGCCCGCAGCTCGGCCTGACCATTCCGGTCGGCAAGGACTCGATGTCGATGCGCACTGCGTGGCGTGATAGTGACCACGATAAAGCAGTGATCGCACCGCTATCGCTGATCGTGTCCAGCTTCGCGCCGGTGAGCGATGTCTTGAAGACGCTGACGCCACAGCTCAAGACCGATCAGGGCGAGACCGACCTGATCCTGATCGATCTGGGGCGTGGCAAGAACCGCCTCGGCGCCTCGGCGCTGGCACAAGTCTACGGTCAGGTCGGCAACGACACGCCTGACCTCGATGATCCCGAGGACCTCAAAGCATTCTTTGCGGTTATTCAGGGGCTCAATGGCGACGACAAGTTACTCGCCTATCACGATCGCAGCGACGGCGGCCTGCTGGTCACGCTTGCTGAAATGGCGTTTGCCGGTCATGTGGGTCTCGACATTACCCTCGACTGGTTGGCCGATGAGCCCAGCACGGCGGTAGATGCACTGTTCGCCGAGGAGCTCGGTGGGGTCATCCAGGTCAAGCGTGATGACACCGAGTTCGTGCTGGCACAGCTCGCCAATGCGGGGTTCGATCATGCCTGTGGGGTCGTCGCTCGTCCGCGTGATGACGATCAACTGCGCGTGACACTGTTTAATACGACGCTGCTTGAAACCAGTCGTACCGCTGCGATCCGCACCTGGAGCGAGACCAGTTATCGGCTGCAAGCGATGCGTGACAATCCCGTCTGCGCCGAGTCTGAATTCGATGCACTGCTCGACGCAAACGACCCGGGGCTGTTTGCCGACACCAGTTTTGATGTCAACGACAACATCGCCGCGCCCTATATCACTCGAGGCGAGCGGCCGAAAGTAGCCATCCTGCGTGAGCAGGGCGTCAACGGTCAGCTCGAAATGGCGGCGAATTTCGATCATGCCGGTTTCGCGGCAATCGATGTGCACATGAGCGACATTATTGCTGGTCGCGTTGATCTCGCTGAGTTTCAGGGCATGGTAGCCTGCGGCGGCTTTTCCTATGGCGATGTGCTCGGCGCCGGTGGTGGCTGGGCCAAGTCGATTCTATTCAATACCCGCGCTCGTGAGCAGTTCGAGGCATTTTTCGCCCGTGGCGACAGCTTCTCGCTTGGCGTCTGCAACGGCTGCCAGATGCTGTCGCAGCTCAAGGAGCTGATTCCCGGCGCTGAAAGCTGGCCGGCCTTCGTGCGCAACGAGTCCGAGCAGTTTGAGGCAAGGGTGGCGATGGTGCAGATCGAAAAGTCGCCATCTCTGTTCCTGGCGGGAATGGAGGGCTCGCGTGTGCCAATTGCTGTGGCTCATGGCGAAGGGTTGGCGAAATTCCGCGACGATGGCCATCTGCGCAGCGTACAGAGCAGCGGTCTGGTCGCGGTGCGCTACGTTGATAATTATGGCCAGGTCACGACGCGTTATCCGGCCAATCCCAACGGCTCGCCGGCCGGTATTACCGGGCTGACCACAAGCGATGGGCGCGTCACTATTCTGATGCCTCACCCCGAGCGCGTCGCACGTGCCGCCACCAACTCGTGGCGTCCGTCTGGCTGGACCGAAGACGGTGCCTGGATGCGGATCTTCCGCAACGCACGCAAGTGGGTGGGCTGAGCCCTAACGCGATTGATGTAAATGTACCCGTGAGTAACGAAAGCGCCCCCGCCGAATGTCGGCGGGGGCGCTTTTTATGGTGACCCCAGTCATTGCCAACCGGCTTGCTCAGCCGATTCGTGTGAAGGTATGAAGGTCAGGCTCCGCGTTAATCAAGTCCGGAAGGTTTTCCCAGAAATCCTCGCTGGCGTCGGTTTCGCTATGCGCGGCATAGGCGGTGCGGTCGGTATAGACTTGATAGAGTGTAATGCAGCACGATCTATTTTCTGGCATCAGGATATCGCTCTGCAGGCAGCCTCCCAGTTCTTGTGCCGAGGTGTCCTCGGCGACGGCTCGCGCCAACGCCAGAAACTCCTTTACCTTGTCTGATTTGACATCAAACTTGGCGATCACCACAAAGGCGTTCTTGTTGGGTGCAGGCATAGCTCTTCGCTCTTCATTGATCTGCGTAATGTCTATCCTAGTCGATGAGTGGGCGGGGAGAGAAATAGAGTGGCAGCACCTGCGTGTGCAGCGCCATTGCCTAATGCAGCCTGGGGGCTTCACCCATGCCGAGCCGCTCATGGAGCTCAGCCACCGCGCCGCGCAGAAGCTCCATGAGCCCTGGAATAAGCGCAGCTCCCTGTTCAGGGCCGGACACGAACTGCTCAACGCTGACATGCACGCTTTCACCGATAATGACCAGCTTGGCGGCCTTGATGGTGTTCATGACATCGTTGGTGGCATCCAGCAGCGCGCCGCGCTCAGTGCCGGCACTGGCTTGCCAGGCATTGGGTAGCATCAATTGGAAGAACGCCGCTTCCTCCTCAGCGACGACGAGAATGAATTCGAGTGCGTCGGACGTGATTTTAGCGGCGTGTCTATCCACCACTTCGATGCTTAGATTGCTTTTGTCCAGCAACTGCAGATAGCTTTCGAGCTGAGGGTTGGGTTGCATATCGACTCCCTTTACTATGGGCTCATGTTTATTTATACAGATATCCTATACGTCTGGCGCCTTCTAAGGGCTGTACCTTGTCAGCGTCAGCGCTCTCACCTCCGAGCCATTCGTGTCATGTCTTCACTACGCCCATGTTAGAACTGCGCCCTTATCAGCACGAGGCCGTCAGGCACGTGATCGACTACTTTCGCGCCAGTGATGCGCCTGCCGTGGTAGTGCTGCCCACCGGTAGTGGCAAGTCGCTGGTGATCGCCGAGCTTGCCCGGCTGGCGCGCGGCCGCGTGCTGGTACTGGCGCACGTGCGCGAGCTTGTCGAACAGAATCACGCTAAATACGAGGGCTATGGCCTTGAGGCAGACATCTTCAGTGCCGGACTCGGCAGGAAGGAGAGCGGCCGTCAGGTAGTGTTCGGTTCGGTGCAATCGGTCGTCAACGCGCTCGATGCTTTTGATGATGGTCAGTTTACGCTATTGATCATCGATGAGTGCCACCGCGTCTCTCATGAGCCGGTCAAGCATAAGCCCGTCAAGGGGCAGACCGAACGGGGCGCTGCCGGACAGAGCAACACTGACAACGCCAAAAAGGCATCAAGTTATCGTCGTGTTATCGATCGTCTGCGCTTGGCCAATCCCCGGCTCAAGGTGCTGGGACTGACTGCGACGCCCTACCGAATGGGGCAGGGCTTCATTTACCATCGGCACTATCATGGCATGGTGCGTGGCAGTGAAGATGCCTTCTTCGCCGATTGTGTATTCGAACAGCCACTACGCGTCATGGTCCGTCAGGGCTATCTGGCCGAGCCACGGCGTGTCGATGCGGCGGTGGCCCGCTACGATTTCTCTGCACTTGAGCCACGCCGTGGCGGGCTATTCGCCGAAGAAGACATGAATCGCGTGGTAAGGGGCAGTCGCGCCACGCCAACAATTATTGAAGACGTCATTGCCCATGCCGAAGACCGTGCCGGGGTAATGATTTTTGCTGCAACCGTAGCGCATGCCGAGGAAATCGTCACTTATCTGCCCGCTGCGCAGACCGCGCTGATTACCGGTGAGACCCCGGGGAGCGAGCGCGAACGGTTAATTACTGCGTTCAAGATGCGGGAGCTCAAGTATCTAGTGAACGTCGCCGTACTGACTACCGGCTTCGATGCCCCCCATGTCGATCTGATCGCTATCCTGCGCCCGACCGAGTCGGTCAGTCTGTATCAACAGATCGTTGGCCGTGGCCTGCGTCTTGCTCCAGACAAGCGTGACTGCTTGATTCTCGACTACGCTGGCAACCCTTGGGATCTTTATGCACCGGAAATCGATGCGCCGCGCCCGGCGGGGGATACCGAACTGGTTCAGGTCGAGTGCCCACTATGCGGCTTTGCCAATATGTTTTGGGGGCGACGCGATGGTGATCTAGTGATCGAGCATTTCGGGCGGCGTTGTAAAGGGCTGGTCGAAGGAGAGAATAACAAGCTGCAGCAGTGCGAATTTCGCTTTCGTTTCAAGATTTGCGATGAGTGCGGTACCGAGAACGATATCGCCGCACGGCGCTGTCATGGCTGTCAAAAATTGCTCGTCGATGCCGATGACAAGCTCAAGGACGCGCTGCGCCTCAAGGATGCCAAAGTCTTGCGGGTTAGCGGTATGCAGCTCGAAGCCACGGTCAATGGGCGAGGTCTGGCACGGCTCAAGGTCACCTACCACGACGAGGACGGCGCGACACTCAGCGAGTGGTTTGCCTTGGAGACTCCGGCGCAGCGCGCGGCCTTTCGTCAAGCTTTTCTACGCTATCATCTGCGTGCGCCGGGCATCGACTGGCGTCCGGCCTCGCTCGATGAGGTAATGGCCGAACAGCATCGGCTACGTGCGCCGGACTTCGTGGTCGGTCGCAAGGTGGGTCGCCATTGGCAGATTCGTGACAAGCTGTTTGATTATGAAGGACGCTATCGCAAGGCGGCCTCTGCCGATTGAGACGATAAGTCAGTGCACTATCGATCCTTTATCCCTTGGCGAAGAGTAGGCGCAATGCCTGGGCCTTGATAGACTGGGCGAAGTTTCCGCTTAACAGCGGAAAGAGGCGTCCCGTTGTCGGCCCGCCGCCAGTCAAGAGTAGAGATAAGATCCCATGAGTGTTGATCACGACGACAGCGTCGATGTGTCCGTAGTGGAGAATAGCGTAATGCCCCTTTCTCCTGCGGCTATCGCTCTGGTCAGCGGAAAGCCGTTGCTTGAGCTGCCGGAAGATCTCTATATCCCTCCTGAGGCGCTGCGTGTCTTTCTCGAAACGTTCGAAGGGCCGCTCGATCTGCTGCTTTACCTGATTCGTCGTCAGAACCTCGATATTCTGGCAATTAACGTGGCTGCGATCACTCATCAGTACATCGAATATGTGGAACTGATGGAGGTGAGCGGGATTGATCTGGCTGCTGAGTACCTTTTGATGGCGGCGATGCTGGCCGAGATAAAGTCGCGTAGCTTGTTGCCTCGTCCGCCCAAGAGTGAAGAAGGCGATGACGAGGATGATCCTACGGCAACGTTGATCCGCCGGCTTCAGGAATATGAACAGCTTAAGCTGGCTGCAGAGACGCTTGATGAACTGCCCCGTCATGGCCGGGACTGGTTCGCGGCACAGGCGGCACTTCCACCGCTTGAACCACGCGTGGTCCATCCTGATGTTGAGCTTTCCGAGCTGTTGCGTGCGCTGTCGGGTATCCTGCAACGCGCCGAGCTGAATCAGGTCCATCAGATCAGTCGTGAGACGTTGTCGACCCGTGAGCGCATGTTGAAAATCATGGAAATGGTTAGCGCGGCACATTTCACACCGTTCGAAGCGCTGTTTACCTTGGAGGAAGGCAAGGCCGGGGTAGTGGTGTCCTTCATGGCAATTCTGGAACTGGCCAAGGAACGCATGATCGAGATTGTACAAAATGCACCGCTATCGCCGATTCACGTCCGGGCGCGCCAAGCCACGCTTGACGCTGAACCGGAAGAATCGGCGTTTGAAGAGACGTTTAGTACTGACGGTGAGAGTGCCTTCGATGTTCGTGACGAGGAGCTTACGTGATGCCTGTGCGTCCATCACTTGAGCATATTCTCGAAGGCGTGTTGCTTGCCTGTGAAGAGCCCCTCTCTCTGGAGCGCCTGGAGGGGTTGTTTGACGAGCATGAACGACCACTGCGCCGTGAACTCAAGGAAACGCTGGTAGTGCTGGGTGAGCGTCTTGACGGCACGGCGTTGGAGCTGCAGGAGACTGCATCAGGTTATCGGTTGCGTATCCGTGCCGCCCTGTCGCCCTGGGTTTCGCGGCTATGGGAGGAACGCCCACAACGCTACTCGCGCGCTCTGCTTGAAACCTTGGCCCTGATTGCCTACCGGCAGCCGGTGACCCGCGGTGACATCGAAGATGTGCGTGGTGTCTCGATCAGTGCCTCGATCATGCGCACGCTTGGCGAGCGCGGCTGGATTCGCGTCATTGGTCACCGCGACGTGCCGGGAAGACCGGCAGTTTATGCCACGACACGCACATTTCTTGATGATTTCGGGCTGAAAACCCTCGACGAATTGCCGCCGATGCACGAACTTAAACAGGGTGACACCTTCGACTGGCTTGAACAGTCAAATGACAGTACGGCCACGGCAGCCGATACCAATGCCGAACACGCCGGGAAGGCGTCCTCGCGGCAGCGTGACCTGAGCTTTACCGAGCTTGGTGAACGTCTTGCCGCACGCGCCCGCCGGGAGAGTGCTGAAGACAGCGCATCGGAGGCAGATGATGCCACTGATCGAGCTGCGGACGCGGACATACCCTTGGATGATGAGATATCACCTGACTCATGACTACTGAAAAGCTTCAAAAAGTGTTAGCGCGTGCCGGACTGGGATCGCGTCGTGAAATGGAAACAGCCATTGTCGCCGGACGAGTTACCGTCAATGGTGATGTGGCCAAGCTAGGTGATCGTGTCGCTGTGACCGATAACGTCCAGTTCGAGGGACGCCAAGTCGTGCTCAAGGACAACGAGGCTATAGCGCGCCGAGTCATCATGTACAACAAGCCGGAAGGTGAGCTGTGCACGCGCAAGGATCCGGAAGGACGAAGAACCGTATTCGAACGCCTGCCGCGTTTAAAGGGCGAGCGCTGGATCGCTATTGGCCGTCTTGATATCAATACCAGCGGCTTGCTGCTGTTTACCACCGACGGTGAGCTGGCCAACCGACTGATGCATCCTTCGATGCAGATTGAACGCGAATATGCGGTACGCGTGATGGGCGAGGCCAAGATCGAACAGATCAAGGCGATGGTTGAGGGCGTGATGCTCGAAGACGGTCCGGCTCGCTTTACCGATGTGCAGGAGTTCGGTGGTGAAGGGATCAATACCTGGTTCCATGTCGTGATTCTTGAGGGGCGCAATCGCGAAGTGCGGCGTCTGTGGGAATCACAGGGCCTGACGGTTAGCCGCTTGAAGCGGGTGCGCTATGGTAATGTGTTTCTTGACAAGCGTGCCAAGGCCGGCGAGTGGACGGAATTGACCCAGGAAGAGATCGATGAGCTGTCGACACTGGCGGGGCTTGAGCTTCGGCGTGTGCCGGATCTGACGCCCGATGAGAAAAACCGCTGGAGCCGCGACAAGAATAAGCGTCGTCCAGTACGAGCGATGAAGGCCCCCGAGAGTACCGATTCAAGACGCGGTGCAAAGGCAGGCGATACCAAATCGAAAGAGGATAAGCGTGTCAGTGCTAAAGAGGTACGCGGCAAGGATGTGACGTCTCGTCAGGAGAACGGTAGAAAGGGCTCGGGCCGTCAGGAGCGCAGCGATTGGGGCGATCAGGCCCGGCCGCCACGGCGGGGGACACGGCGCTCGCGTTAATCGAATTCAAATGCTTGCATCCATTTAATTTTGAAAGTAATATTTGCGCCCTGTCGAGCGGGTCGTTAGCTCAGTTGGTAGAGCAGTTGGCTTTTAACCAATTGGTCGTAGGTTCGAATCCTACACGACCCACCATTTGTTTATGGTGTTGTGTGCTTGCTCGATAGGCTTTGGACGTTGTATGTGGGTCGTTAGCTCAGTTGGTAGAGCAGTTGGCTTTTAACCAATTGGTCGTAGGTTCGAATCCTACACGACCCACCATGTCCAAACGTATATTTATGTCGAATACAGCAAATGCTGCGGCGTGAATATCCGGGTCGTTAGCTCAGTTGGTAGAGCAGTTGGCTTTTAACCAATTGGTCGTAGGTTCGAATCCTACACGACCCACCAGCTTCGCTAAAAAAGCCCCGTTCTCATTGAGAGCGGGGCTTTTTTTGTGTCATTCATTATCCATTGACGGTTGTTCTTTACACGTGTGTGTAAAAAATCCCTCGTCTCATCGTGCTGCTATGAATGATCTCTGGTTGTTTCCACATCGCTGACCGTCTTGGCATGTGACGACTTGTTGTGATCATCACCTGGCACGGAATCGTCTTGCGTATCCCTGCGTTGTAACTGTGAGAGGTCTTGTGCGGGAGAGGCGGTATCTAGCGCTTTAACCTCACGCAGCCACTCCTTCCAGATGGCCATCAACAGCGCCATCAACACCGGGCCGACGAACAGACCAACCACGCCCATCGTTTTTACGCCGCCAATCAGGCCAAAAAAGGTGGGCAGAAAAGGAAGTTTGATCGGACCGCCGACCAGCTTAGGGCGCAGTGTCTTGTCGACCACGAAGAGTTCAATCGTTCCCCAGGCGAAAAGGCCGAGAGCTGCTGCGGTATGTCCCGAGCCAAACAGATAGAGTGACACGATAGAGAAGGTCAGCGGCGCGCCACCGGGGACGAGCGCCATGAAGCCCGTCAGTACGCCAAGTGCTACAGGTGATGGCACGCCAGCTATCCAGTAAGCGGTGCCTAAGACAACGCCCTCACCCATAGCGATTAATCCCATGCCAATCACGGTAGAGCTGACCGTGGCCGGTACCACGCGTGAAAAACGCTGCCAGCGACGAGGCAATACGCGCTCACCGACCAGGTCGAGCTGCTCGACCAGACGTTCACCATCTTTATAGATGAAAAACAGCGTGACCAGCATGAACAGTAGCGTCAGCAGCAGCTCGAAGGCACCGCTGCTGAACGCCAGTAGCCAGCGGTAGATATTGCCAAGATGTTCACCGCTGAAAAGTTGGATGATATCGCCGAGTGCGTTGGGCTTGCCTAGGTATTCTTGCCAGTAGATATCCAGGGTGGGACCGATGCCGGGCAGCGCAGTGAGCCAGTCTGGTGTTGCAGCGCCAAACCGATTAGCGGCCAGCAGCCATTCAACCCAGGTCTTGAGTTCCTTGAAGGCAAAGGAGAGCGCCAGTGAAATGGGTACGATCAGGACAACAATAATAAGTACCAGCGCCAGGCTCGCGGCCATGGCGCTACGCCCGTTACAGAAGCGAAGCCAACGCTGATAGAGCGGCCAGCTGGCAAAGCCAATTACCAGTGCAGCGAGAACGGGCACGAGAAAGCCGCTGAAAAAATAGATCGCAGCAAGCAGCACGAAAACCAGCAGCCAGCGCGCGATGGGATGCTCGGGGAGGATGGGCGTCATGATAGTCCTGTCTGCGAAGCGTACAAGGCCTGAAACGCAACGGGGCCTGCGGCAATCGTGCCACTCCAGCATGTTCATTACGCCGCCGCGCGTTGCTAGGTAGGCAGAAATATAAAATGCTGGCGCGTGTCGAATGTTGTTGTCCGTTCGGGCTGATAACAGCGCTACGAACGGAGCAGGGCATTACAGTAGCATGACCGCTTGCTTGGGGGGTTAGCGATTTCACTTATTGCCTGAGTCGCTTGCCCAACGTAACCGTGGTGCAACGCCTATAGCGGCGTTGCGGCATCAGAATTGATCAAGATCGTCGCGATAACGTTGAAAGTCATTTCGACGGTCGCGGATACGGCTTTTCATCGTGAAGTCATCTGCGTCATCGGCGGCCTTCTCGGCATAATCGAGCTGTTTCAGCGCGCTATCCAGGCGACCATTGAGTTGCATGCGCTCACCCATCGCCAAGTGGCCCCAGGCCTTACGTCCGCTACGTCCGGCGGCTTCGGCAAGCAGGTTCCAGACGTCGGGGTCTTCAGGGCGCTCATCTGCTAACTTGCGCAGCACATTGAAGGCTTGGCTGGGGTCGAGCGTCAATAATGCCTCTCCCTCTGTCATGCGTGCCGGATAATAGTTGGGGGCGAAGCGTAGAATGCGACGAGCGCGATCCAGCGCCTCCTGGCGACGGTTAGCGTCCAGAGCGGCATCGGCGGCACTGGCAGGGATCATTAACAGGTCGGGTTGTTCGGCGGCGAGCTTGTCGAACTTGGCCAGCGCTTGGTCAGGGCGATTCTGCACTGAATCAATCAATGCATCGAGATAGCGAAACGCGAAGGGATCGTCGGTATCCTGCTTGAGGCGAATCTGTGCCTGGCTGGGCGCGCTCATGTTGATCGCCAGCATGGCGCGAGCACGGACCATGTCATACTCGGGGCCAGGCGGCGCCTCCTTGACATGGAGCTGGTTGGCGCGTGCCTGGACGTAATTGATGCGTGATTCGGTGAGTGGGTGTGTGAGCAGGAATTCGGGGGGAGAGTTGCCCTGCAGGCTGGCGATGCGTTGCATGGCGCGAAACATGCGCGGCATGGCTTGCGGGTCCATCCCGGCGCGCGCGAGCGCCTCTAACCCGACGCGATCGGCTTCCTCTTCATACTGGCGTGAGTAGGCGAGCTGATTTTGCAGAAATGCCGCTTGGGTGCCGGCAATGGTCGCTACGCCGAAATCACCGCCGCCACCGCCTGCGGCAATAATCATGCCGGCCAGTAGCGCAGCCATGGTCGGTAGTTGGGAGCTTTCAGCCTGCTGCATCTGACGTGCGAAGTGATGTTGCGAAAGATGGCCTAGTTCGTGAGCAAGTACAGATGCAAAGGCGTCACGGTCAGGGGCGAACAGAAAAAGCCCTGTATTAACCCCTACCACGCCACCGGGCACAGCAAACGCATTGAGCATGCGGCTTGCGACCAGCACTACGGTAGGATGAATATCGCCGAGATTGCTATTGGGCACCAGGCGCGCAACGATGGATTCCAGATAGTGCTGCGTGATCGGATCTGACCATTGTCCGGTCTGGGCGCGAAACTGTCGCAGCCAGGCACGGCCCAGGCGCTCTTCATTCATGCCGGCGTAGGTGACGGTCTGTTCGCCGAGCGCGGGCAGGCCATAATCACTTTCTGCCGGCACGCTGGGCGCCGATAGTAATGTCATCAAACCGACACTCAATAGCCACGTTCTGCCTCGTGCTGTCATTGCCACACCCACGTGATGAATCGCCGATCAACATTGATTTGTCTGGCAAAGTGCCCTTAAATCAGGGCGATTTCAACCTGTTTGAATGGAAACCGCATGGTAGACCAAGCTGACACCGAATTGGATGCGACCGGACTACCGTGTCCGATGCCGCTGCTTAAAGCAAAGCAGGCGATCGCGCAACTTACGCCGGGGCAACGGCTGATTGTCAGCGCGACTGACCCTGGCGCCTGGCGTGACTTTGAAAGCTTTGTCGCCCAGAGTCAGCATATTCTTGAATATCGTGAAGAAAATGACGGTATCTATCGCTTTGTTATCGTCAAGGGAGGCCAGTAAATCCCATGGCCATGAAGGCAGTGCTGCGTCGATGGGTCGACCGTTATTTTTCCGACGAGGAAGCTGTGGTGCTCGGTGCGCTGCTGATTATTGGCTTCAGCATCGTGGTTTATCTGGGCACGATGCTCGCGCCCTTTTTTGCGGCGCTGGTGATTGCCTTTTTACTGCAGAGTAATGTTCGGCGGCTCGAACGCTATGGATTGCCTCGCCTGGCCGCAGTGCTGGTCGTTTTCCTGTTCTTCCTGGGCATGTTCCTGACCATGGCGCTGATTATTTTTCCCATGGTTTGGGATCAATTGGTCAGTCTGATCCAGGAATCGCCGCGCATGTTTGCCCGCGCACAGGCGATGCTCGATGAATTGCAGCAACGCTACCCCAAGGTCGTTACGCCGGAGCAAGTGCAGAGCTGGATCAATACCGCAGGGCATGAGTTCACGCAGCTCGGACAGCGTGCCATTCGCTTATCACTGACGTCATTGGGCAATGTGTTGAGTATCATTACTTATTTGATCCTGGTGCCGATCCTTGTCTTTTTCATGCTCAAGGATCGCGAGACGTTGGTCGCTTTTCTGCTCTCTATATTGCCGAAAAATCGCAGCCTGATGAGCCGAGTCTGGTTCGAGATGGACGATCAGATCGCCAATTACATTCGTGGCAAGTTCATTGAAATCGTGATTGTCGGTGTAGTGAGCTACGCGACGTTCTTTTTCCTGAATATGCCTTATTCGGCACTGCTTGGGCTGATGGTTGGCCTGTCGGTGCTGATTCCCTATATCGGCGCGGCTTCTGCTACGTTGCCGGTCGCGGCAGTGGCGGGGTTTACCTTTGGACTGAGCGATCAGTTTTTCTATGTGCTGCTCGCCTACGGAATCATTCAGGCGCTTGATGGAAATGTTCTGGCGACGCTTTTATTTTCCGAGGCGGTTAACCTGCATCCGGTAGCCATTATCGTGGCTATTTTGTTCTTTGGCGGCATCTGGGGATTCTGGGGCATATTCTTTGCTATTCCGCTGGCAACGCTACTGAAAGCGTTGATGCGGGCCTGGCCTAGAAGTATCGCCTCCAGGCGAAGCAGCGCCGAGATCGAACTCGGCGAGCATTGAACGCGATAAATATCGAAGACGGTAAGTTTCTTAATCCTGAGTATTTAGGGTGCGGGCCGCGTCGAGAACCTCTTCGACGTGGCCTGCTACCTTGACCTTGCGCCACTCGTGGGCGAGGTTGCCGTTTTTATCAATCAAGAAGGTGCTGCGCTCCACGCCCATATGCTCCTTGCCATAGAGCTTCTTGAGCTTGATCACGTCGAACTGACGACATAGCGTTTCGTCAGGATCGCTGATCAATTCAAAGGGCAGGCACTGCTTGGATTTAAAGTTTTCATGACTTTTCATGCTGTCACGGGAGACACCGAAGACTAAAGTGTTAACTGCTTCGAATTCGGCAATTAGATTGCGAAATTCCTGGCCTTCGGTCGTGCATCCGGGCGTATTGTCCTTCGGATAAAAGTAGAGCACGACCTGTTTGCCCTTGAGGTCAGCGAGGCTGACTTGAGTTTCGGAAGTGGCTGGTGCGCTGAAAGCGGGCACTGCTTCGCCGATTTTGATACCCATACCTGTCTCCTTGCATGATATTGGCGCGGTTAATCGCTGAAAGCGGTATTACACGTAACGTGCTTTGGCATGTAAAGCGTGACATCCATAGGGAAAGGGCATCTTCTTGTCATAGAAGATAGTTGCAGCCTGTACAGGTTGAGTCTGCCTGAGTACCATCTATGACCTGTTCAAAGGCTGGCTTGCTGACCTACGGCGAGTGTCTTTGGATATTGTATAAATGTGAATTAGCGTTCAATGGTCGTGTCCTTTTACGGACGACCGGACTTTACAGGAGAGGTTCGCGGGATGATCACAGGCAGCATCGTCGCCTTGGCGACGCCGATGAAGGCTAGCGGCGAGATTGACTGGGATGCGCTGCGCCGCCTGGTCGGCTTCCATCTCGAAAATGGTACCGACGCGATCGTCGCCGCCGGAACCACGGGCGAGCCAACGACCATGTCGTTCGCCGAGCATTTCGATGTCATTCGTACTATCGTCGAAACCGTCAATGGGCAGATTCCGGTCATTGCCGGGACTGGTGCCAATGCGACATCCGAGGCTGTTGAACTGGCCAAATATGCCAAGCAAGTGGGTGCCGATTACTGCCTTTCAGTGACGCCGTATTACAACCGTCCGACGCAGGAAGGACTCTATCAGCACTTCAAGGCTGTGGCTCAGGCCTGCGATCTGCCGGTAATCCTTTACAATGTGCCGGGGCGCACCGGGGCTGATCTTTATAATGAGACGACGTTTCGGCTCGCCGAAGTCGATAATATCGTCGGTCTGAAAGACGCTACCGGTAACCTTGAGCGTGCCGAAGAGTTGATTGAGCACCTGAGAGACACCGACTTTGCGCTTTATTCCGGCGATGATCCTACTGCTTGCGAATTCATGCTGGCCGGTGGGCACGGTGTCATCTCGGTTTCTGCCAACGTGGCGCCGAAATCGATGCGTGACCTGTGTCATGAAGCTCTCGCTGGTAATAACGACCGCGCTCATCAGATCAATACGCGATTGATGCCGCTGCATTCCGTACTCGGCATTGAGGCAAATCCGATTCCCGTGAAGTGGGCGCTTAACCAGATGGGGCTGGCCGATACTGGTATTCGCCTTCCTCTGACCTGGCTATCCGAACGCTATCATTCCACCGTGGGCGAAGCCTTGCAGCTGGCAGGAGTAATTAAAGAATGAAGTTCAATGGCAGGTGGGTCGCGGTAACGCCGATGCTCATTCTCCTGGCAGGTTGCGGCAATAGTGGTTACTACTACGATCGCAACGCTGAATACGACGATGCGAAAGTCGTCGATCCGCTGACGTTGCCCGAAACGCGCAATACCCTGAACTATCAGGATGCAATGCCGGTACCGCCAGCGAATAATGGCTTCATCAAGCAAGACGGTAGCTTTGAACCGCCACGGCCTCAGGCGCTGGGAAGTGGCAGTGAAGAACAGCCCTTTGTTGAAACGCGTGAATCCGGTGCGCAACGCTGGCTAATCGTCAATGCTGCGCCCGCCAGCGTATGGCCGCGGCTGCAGGAGTTCGTCACGCAAAACGGTTATACCGTACAAAGTATCGATGGCGATAACGGTCAGATTTCAACCGATGCGGGCATGCTCGCCGTTCGTCAGGGGCTGCGCAATAACACCAGTGAAGTGTATTGTCTGCAAGGTAATCAGGTCGCCAGCGAGTGCCTGCAATCGCTGCAGCAGTATCTGGCGTCAAGCGCGCCTGAAGGCGGTGTATCGCTTGTCGCGCAGCGTTTGTCGCGCAATGACCGTATCCATCTGCAGAGTCAACATGGTAACTGGCGTCTGGCGATTGAGCTCGACTTCCAGCGCGCCTGGTCAGAACTCGCCTATCAGCTCGAACGTAACTTCAATAATGATGATCGCAAACTGGTCGATCAAAACCAGAGCGAGCGAGTCTTCCGTGTCAACTACAAGGCCAAGGATTCGGGCAGTGGCTGGTGGATATTCGGCAGCGATGGCGAAGCCAAGCCCTATCAGCTGGTTGTGACACCTGCGGGAGATAGTGTCTTTGTGACGGTGACGGATGATCAAGGTAATGCAGTCGATCAGAAAACGTCACGCGAGCTGCTTGATGCTGTAGCAACTACCTTGCGCTGATATGAGAGCGCATTAAGCATGGGTCTTCGTTTCGCCTCACTCGGCAGTGGCAGCAAGGGCAATGCGACTCTTGTCGCCACCGACGAGACGTTGGTATTGGTCGATTGCGGCTTTGGCATTCGCGAGGCGCAGCGGCGCATGGCCTTGCTCGGTGTCGATCCTGCCTCGATTGATGCCATGGTGGTTACTCATGAGCATGGCGATCATCTTAAAGGCGTCGGGTCACTGGCCCGACGCTACAAGATGCCGGTCTACATGACCGCCGGTACCTGGCTCAGCGGCCGAACCGGCGACATTCCCGATCTTCACCTGCTAACGCCTGAGCAGCGCTTTGCGATCAAGGATATCGAGATCGATCCTGTGACCGTGCCTCACGATGCACGCGAGCCCGTTCAGTTTCTGATCGAAGCAGGCGGTGCGCGGCTTGGCTTCCTCACCGACCTGGGATTTGCTACCGACCATGTGCAAAAGCGCTATCGTAATTGCAACGGCTTGGTGATCGAATGCAATCACGACGTGCGCATGCTGGCCGAGGGGCCCTATCCGATGAGCCTGAAGCGTCGGGTCGGCGGCTATTGGGGGCATTTGGCCAACATGCAGGCCGTGGAGCTACTTAGGCATCTAGGTACAGACCGGCTGGAAAAGATCGTTGCATCACATCTTTCGGAAAAAAATAATCGTCCTGAACTTGCGCACAGCGCGCTCTATCCGCTGCTTGATGGCGATGAGTCGCGTCTTGTGATCGCCGCCCAGGACAAGGGGGCGGGCTGGCAGACGCTGGCGCGTGCCTGATCTGTTGTGCTGTTCATGGGCGTACTGTCGAGACGGCCAGCACATCTATTCCTACTGTTTCATTTCCTATTCAACCCGGCGTGCTTCTGGAGAACCCCATGGAAAAGCGCAACGAACTCTACGCGGGCAAGGCCAAGTCCGTTTACGCCACCGATGATGCCGATCGGCTGATCTTGCATTTTCGCGATGATACCAGTGCTTTCGATGGAAAAAAGGTCGAGCAACTGGCGCGTAAGGGCATGGTCAACAACAAGTTCAACGCGTTCATCATGGGCAAGCTCAAGGAGGCCGGAATCCCCACGCATTTCGAGGCATTGCTCTCCGATAATGAATGCGTGGTCAAGAAGCTCGATATGATCCCGGTCGAGTGCGTGGTACGTAATCTTGCTGCCGGTGGGCTGGTACGCCGTCTGGGTGTCGATGAAGGCATGGAGCTTAATCCACCCACCTTCGAGCTGTTTTTGAAAAACGACGCCAAGGGCGATCCGATGATCAATGAGTCGCTGGCCGAGACCTTCGGCTGGGCGACGCCTGAGCAACTGACTACCATGAAAACCTTGACCTTCAAGGTCAATGAAGTGCTTAAGCAGCTGTTTCTCGATGGCGGTATGCTACTGGTCGATTACAAGCTGGAGTTCGGACTGTTCCATGGCGATGTTGTGCTTGGCGATGAGTTCTCACCGGATGGCTGTCGCCTGTGGGATAAGGATACACGTGAGAAGATGGACAAGGATCGCTTTCGCCAAGGGTTGGGTGGCGTGATCGAGGCTTATGAAGAAGTCGGAAAGCGCCTCGGTATGCGCTTCGACTGATCGCCCGTTGTGCAAGCGATGCCCTAGGTAAAGAAAGCGCCGATAGTTACGCTGTCGGCGCTTTCACGTTTCTGGCTGGTGCTTGGGTGGCTCAGTCCAGTCGCTCGGCGCCGAGAATGGTGATCGGCTCGCGCGGCACGTCGGCATGCGGGCCCTGCCGGCCAGTGGGCGCCTCGGCGATCGAGTCGACCACTGGCATGCCGGCAACGACGTGGCCGAACACGGTGTAACCGGGGTTATAGCGATCGCGATAGTCGAGCGCGGCGTTGTCGGCCAGATTGATGAAGAACTGACTGGTGGCAGAATCGGGGTTGGCGGTTCGCGCCATGGCGATCGTGCCGCGGGTATTCTCCAGCCCGCTCTTCTCGAGCGCGATCGGCGAATGCGTCTCCTTGGCTTCGAGAGACGCTGACATACCGCCGCCCTGTATCATGAAGCCAGGAATGACGCGGTGAAATACCGTCCCGGCGTAGAACTCTTCGTCGACGTAATGCAGAAAGTTCTCTACCGTCTTCGGCGCCGCCTGGGCGTCGAGTTCGAGCTCGATGTCGCCCTGGCTGGTTTGCAGACGAACATGGGGATGGTCGGCGTCGGCCAGCACTGGCAGCGTGAACAGCGCCAGGGTCAACGGACAGAGGCGTAACAGCGTTTTTAGCATGAAGGACTCCGTAAGGCATGCGGCGATAACGCGTCCGACGGGCAAACGTCGGACTTAGGCGTCATAGCCTATCACGTGCTGCATAAACCAGGCTTTCGTCAGGTTGGCGAACGGGAGGATACGCTGGGACAGCCAGCCACTCTACGCAGCCTTATCGCCGCGCGATGGAGATCACGTGGATCTTCACCGGACCTTCCCCCTCCAAGGCGCGAAAACGCACGTTGACGTCACGCAGGAAGACGCCATATTCGCGCCCGCTGGTGTCTGCGGTGCGATGATAGGCGGGACGCGGGTCCTGAGCGAGCACCTCTTCGATCAGGCGTGCGAGCGGCTGGCCATCGGGGTGTTCGGCTAGTGCCTGCCTCGCCTCGTCGCTGAAGCTCACGCAGCGCAGGGGCGGCGGCTCTGGCGCAAAGCCGGCACGAGCGTTGTCGGCATGATCCGCCCACGGCAGATAGGGCTTGATGTCGAGAATCGGCGTGCCATCGATAAGGTCATGTCCTCTTAACAATAGCTTGATGCCCCCCTGGGTTTCGATCGCCGTGAGCTCAACCAAGGACAAGCCGAGCCGGTTGGGACGATGGGTGGCACGCGAGGCGAAGACGCCTATCTTGGCGTTGCCGCCCAGGCGCGGCGGACGTACCAGCGGAGTCCAGCGCTCCGGGCTATGGTGAAAGACGAACGTCAGCCATAAGTGGCTGAACTGTTCGAGACCACGTACGGCATCGGCGTGGTCGAAAGGCGGTAGCAAGCGCAGCGTGGCGGTTGCGCTGGGGGCAAGGCCCGGCTGGCGTGGAACGCCAAACTTGTCGGGGTAGCCATCCTCGATGATGCCAATCGGCGCCAGCGTAAAAGGAGAGAGTTGAGAAGTCGACATGGCAACATTATGCCAGCCTCGAACGGGCGGCGGGAGAGGCGACATCAATGCTGCAATGGTTGGCATCAACAAGCGAGTCCGCTAGGCTTGCCGCCATTTACAGGCCGCACGCGGCGGGAGAACCGAACATGATCGATCTTGAACGCTTGGCGCGCGCTCAGCAGTCGCTGGTTGAGGCTGGACGCGTGCTGCATGGCGCGGGCAAGGTGCCTGCCACCGGCGGCAATTTTTCAGTGCGCCTTGACGACAAGCACATGGCAGTGACCGCCTCGGGTCGTCACAAGGGCTTTCTGACGCCGGCTGACATCATGGTCACCGACTTTGCCTGTCATCCGGTGGGCAGCACGCTCAAACCCTCCGATGAGGCGCGTCTGCACGGCCAGCTCTATGAGGATTTTCCTGAAGCCGAGGCCATTTTGCATACGCACTCTCGCCCGTCGACACTGCTCTCGCTGTTGACGACAGGTAGTGAAGTGGTCGTGACCGGGTACGAATTGCAAAAGGCGCTTGAAGGTATTTCCACCCATGAGGCTCGCGTGGTTATTCCTGTATTTGATAACACCCAAGATATCGCGGCGTTAGCTCAAGTGGCTCATGCCCGCCTGGCGGGAACGGAAAGTTGCGCCTACCTGATTCGCGGACACGGTATCTATACGTGGGCGCGAGATATGAATGCCTGTCTTCGTCATGTCGAAGCCCTCGATTTCCTGTTCGATTGTGAGCTTGAAATGCGGCGTCACCGCTGAATGTGCTGAAGGCTTCTCATGTATGGCGTGAATAGGTCAGAATGGATACCAACAGAATCTCGGTTCTTTTGAATTTATTTCGACATAACTTATTTCTATGTGATTTTTATTTTTAATGAGGCGATCGCGATGAGCTTTCTACATGTCTACCACGAGGCTGACGGTATTCAGCCGATTCTTTCCACGTTTGAGGGTGAGCGAATCGCGCAGGAACTGAGCGATCACGGTATCCGCTTCGAGCGCTGGGGCATCGTCGATCTGCCGCAGGATGCCGATCAGGAGAGCATTCTTGCCGCCTATGGCAAGGAAGTTGCGCGCCTGCAGGATGAAGATGGCTTCTCGACCGCTGATGTTATCAATATGCATCCCGATCATCCTGACAAGGAGGCGCTTCGCACCAAGTTTCTCGATGAACATCGTCATAGCGAAGATGAAGTGCGGTTTTTTGTCCGCGGTCTAGGCATTTTTTACCTTCACATCAATGACCGTGTCTATGCAGTGGGATGTTCACAGGGCGATCTGATGTCGGTTCCGACAGGAACTACGCATTGGTTCGATATGGGCCCCAATCCTGATTTTACTTGTATCCGCATGTTCACCAACAAGGAAGGCTGGGTCGCGCAGATGACAGGGAGCCCGATTGCTTCACGCTTTCCTCGCTTCGAGGCGCTGACGGCATGATTCGTGCGATCGTCACCGATATCGAAGGGACTACCGGCTCGATCGCGTTCGTTCATGAGGTACTGTTTCCCTATGCTCGCCGTCGCCTGCCGCAGTGGCTTGAAGCCAACGTGCCGTTTCCGGCCGTAGCGGAGCAGGTCAATGAAGTACGGTTGGCCGCAGGTGAACCTGATGCTGATGTTTCACGGGTTAGCGACATTCTGATCGAGTGGATCGATGCCGACCGTAAGGCAACACCGTTAAAAGCGTTGCAAGGCATGATCTGGGAAGAAGGTTATGCCAATGGGGATTATACCGGCCATGTCTATGAGGACGCCGTGCGTCAACTACGTGCCTGGCATGCCGCGGGTATTTCACTTTACGTGTATTCCTCAGGCTCGGTCCATGCGCAGAAGTTACTGTTTGGGCATAGTGATCACGGTGATCTGACGCCGCTTTTCAACGATTATTTCGATACGACCGTGGGCCCCAAGAAAGAGTCAGGTAGCTATCGCCGAATTCTCGACACGCTCGGGCTGCCGGGACAAGAGGTGCTTTTTCTCTCCGACGTGGTCGAGGAGCTTGATGCGGCACAAGAAGCGGGGCTACAGACGACACAACTGGTACGTGAGGAAAATATGAAAACAGGCGTTCATTGTGTGGCGCATGGTTTCGATGAGGTGAGTGTCCGTGGTGCTTGAACGTCTGCGCCTGCGCCTGGCACGCGAGCAGGATGGAGCCGACCAGGCCGAGGTGTTCCATCACGCCATCATGCAGGGGGCGGTCAGTCATTATGATCGTGAGCAGCGCGAGGCGTGGGCCAGCGCGCTACCTCGCGAGGCGTCGGCCTGGAGCGTACGCCAGCTTAACTACCTGACATTGATAGCTGATCTCGACCGGCGCTGTGTGGGATTCTGCGAGCTCGACGTGAAGGCCGGACTGGTGGTGACGCTCTATGTCTGGCCAACCTTACAGGGGCAGGGCATCGGCATGCAGTTGCTCGAAACTGCCTCCGACCAGATGCGTGAGGCAGGGGGTGAAACGCTCTTGATCGATGCAAGTACGATGCTCGCACCACGCCTGATTGCGCAAGGTTGGGAAAAAATCGGCGAGGATAAGGTTGAACGTAACGGCGTACTCTTGCCCCGCGTTCGCCTTCGTCGTGACCTTTAGTGAGCCCCATCGTCAACTGGAAGTTCTGTCATGCCTCGAAATCTCCCGCCGCTAATGTTTACTGAAAGGCGGCGTAATACAGCGTTTCTGCTTCTGGCCTTGATCATTACGCTGACGGGTGCCGTCATGCTTGTCATGCTAGGGCAACAACAAAACCGTCTGGGCGAGACGGCACCCGTCGTTGCGATTCTAGGCCTATGGGGCATGATGTTAGCCGGTAATCTCTACAAGCGACGTAAACTATCACCGATTCTGCGAATCGAAGATACGCGGATTCGCTACCTTGGTGGGCCCGCGTTTGCGCCGCGTCTGCACGACATCCCTTTCGCTGATATTGAGGCAATCGATCGGATCAACGCATCAGCGGTACGTCTGCGCTTGAAAGGAAAAAAGCGCAAGCGCTCGATTCCGACCGGGTTGCTGTCGCTTGAGGACCGCAAGCGGTTTGAGAGCGCCTTGCATGAGCGTCTTGCCCTGTAATTCAGCGACTTCAGTTGAGGATACACAACAAGCGTCTCACCCTTGCTACGCGGCAATACTGTCGGGGCGGCTGTAGATTAATGTCCTACGTGAGCACATATAGTCGCGGCTCGTCAGTAACCCGATGGGCGGTGGAGTAAACGAAAATGAAGATGGAGCTGTTCTGGGCATTTCTGGTGGCATCGATACTGATCAGCATTACGCCCGGTGCGGGAGCGATCAATACCATGTCCAATGGGTTACGCTACGGTGTCCGCCGTACTCTGCCAGCGATTCTAGGGCTACAGCTGGGATTCGGTGTCCAGATTCTTGTCGTCGGGTTTGGTCTGGGTACACTACTAGCCTCGTCTGAACTGGCCTTTATCTTCATCAAGTGGGCCGGGGTGGCCTATCTCGTCTATTTGGGAGTCAGCAAGTGGCGAGAGGGCGCTGTCTCACTCGATGCTGCGCATAGTCCGGTAATGGAGTCATCCGCTAAGCGTTTCTGGAAAAGTGCGCTGGTAAATATCACTAACCCTAAAGCGACCATCTTTCTGATCGCGTTGTTACCCCAGTTCTTTGATGCAGAAATGCCGCACGTTACCCAGTTGTTGGTGATGGGCTCGACCATGATCGGGGTCGATTTCATAGTGATGTGTGGTTTTGCCGGTTTGGCAACGGTTATTGCTGGATGGTTGCGTACGCCGCGCCAGCAACGCGCCTTGAACCGTATTTTTGGTGGATTATTTGTCTTTATCGCCGGCTTGCTGGCAAATTACCGTACCTGAGTTTGAACACTCAGTTCATGCTATTGGCACGGCGCAAAGCTTATCGGGTAGACGGTGATACTTCGTCCCCACGGATAGGTCACCACGGGTAGTAAAATGCTGTGCCAATGGGCATAGCCAGCGCATGGGTGGTTATGGCCATTATTGAGCAACATCGTCTTCAGCAGGCGCGTCAATGCGATTCTCCCAACCAGAATGAACGTCCAGAAAGGGAAATATCCGTTCTGGTGCTGCATTCCATCAGCTTGCCGCCTGGCAGGTTCGGTGGCGATGAGATCGAACGTCTATTTACCAACCGTCTCGATGCCTTGGCGCATCCTTATTTTACTACGATTGCACACCTGCGTGTTTCGGCTCACCTGCTTATTCGACGTAATGGGGAGTGCGTGCAGTTCGTGCCATTCGATCGTCGCGCCTGGCATGCAGGGCGTTCTTTATGGCAAGGGCGATGTGAACTCAACGATTTTTCTATTGGCATTGAACTTGAGGGCGACCATAGGCCGTTTCGCGAAGTGCAGTATCGACAGCTTGCCCACGTGACGGCAGCCTTGTTACACGACTATCCTAAATTGAGCACCGAGCGGATCGTGAGCCACGAGCATATTGCGCCGCTGCGTAAGCATGACCCTGGTCCGAGTTTCGATTGGCAGTACTTTCGTCAGCGTCTCAATTCAGTACTGGCTGAAGAGAGCGTCGCTGGACACTGATTATCGTGCAGCGGCGTTTTGTCTTATCGACAATTATGTCTTTATGCGCGTGTTAATTGGCACGGAAGGGCGTTTGCGGTATCTTCGTCACCCAACAAAAGTACCTGTTTTCATTTCCAGGCACTTCCGCTTGTAAAGAATTTACAGCTTTCGGAGACACGGCCCATAGAAGGCTATGCCCGCACTGAAAAGCGCCACAAGCCCGCACTAGGGCTGACTGACAACATTTCTTCATTCGGAGAAGACGTCTATGAGTCTGGAGGCAAGAGAAGATCTCGATCCGATCGAAACCCTGGAATGGTTAGATTCCCTGGAATCGGTCAAGGAACGAGAGGGCGAGGAGCGTGCCCAGTATATACTGAGCCGTCTTGCAGATCGTTTGCGCCGCGATGGCAGCATCCCGCCGTTCTCCGTCAATACGCCGCACCGTAATACAATCCCCGTGCATCGTGAAGCGCGCATGCCGGGCGATATGTTCATGGAACGCCGTATTCGCTCGCTGGTTCGCTGGAACATGGCCGCGCAGGTCGTGCGTGCGAACAAGAGCAACAAGGGCATTGGCGGTCACATTGCCAGCTACATGTCGAGTGCGACCCTTTATGAAGTAGGCTTTAACCACTTCTTCCGCGGTGCCAACGGCGATTTCAAGGGTGATCTGCTCTATATCCAGGGTCATGTGACGCCGGGTATCTATGCGCGTTCCTTCCTCGAAGGTCGTCTGACTGAGGAGCAGATGGACAACTTCCGTCAGGAAGTAGACGGTAACGGACTGTCCTCCTATCCGCACCCCTATCTGATGCCCGATTACTGGCAGTTCCCGACCGTCTCGATGGGGCTGGGGCCGATCCAGGCGATCTATCAGGCGCATGTCATGAAATATCTCGACTCACGGGGTATGGAAGATATGCAGGACCGCAAGGTCTGGGCTTTCCTCGGTGACGGTGAGTGTGACGAGCCTGAGTCCCTGGGTGCGCTTCACCTGGCGAGTCGTGAGAAGCTAGGTAATCTGATCTTCGTCATCAACTGCAACCTGCAGCGTCTCGATGGCCCGGTGCGCGGTAACAGCAGCGTCATCAGTGAATTGGAAGGCGTGTTCCGCGGCGCCGGCTGGAACGTTATCAAGGTCGTCTGGGGTGGACTGTGGGATTCGCTGTTCGAACAGGACAGCAAAGGCGTCATGCAAAAGCGCATGGACGAGACGGTCGACGGCGAGTATCAGAACTACAAGGCCCAAGGTGGCGCTTATACGCGCGAGCACTTCTTCGGCAAGTATCCTGAGACGGCGAAGATGGTCGAGGCGCTCTCCGATGAAGACATCTTCCGTTTGAACCGTGGCGGCCATGATCCCCAGAAGGTCTATGCGGCCTACCACGAGGCGGTCAATAACGCAGGTGATCGCCCTACCGTGATCCTCGCGCATACCGTCAAGGGCTACGGCATGGGTGGCGGTTCCGGCGAAGCCGACATGGAAGCGCACAACATCAAGTCGATGGAAACGGATGCGATCAAGATCTTCCGTGACCGTTTCGGCATTCCGGTTGGCGACGAGCAGCTCGAAAAAGGCATGCCGTATTACCATCCGGGTCAGGACAGCCCCGAGATCAAGTATCTTCAGTCGCGTCGCGAGGCTCTGGGTGGCTATCTACCCG
The DNA here is from genome assembly GCF_003012345.1 of Phytohalomonas tamaricis. Classification (GTDB taxonomy): domain Bacteria; phylum Pseudomonadota; class Gammaproteobacteria; order Pseudomonadales; family Halomonadaceae; genus Phytohalomonas; species Phytohalomonas tamaricis. The sequence continues at coordinate 687,531 of NZ_PVRV01000020.1, read as the reverse complement.
CGCGCAAGAGCGACTTCGATGCGCTCGAAGTGCCTGGGCTTGATGATAAGTCGTTCTCCAGCCAGCTCAAGGGCTCAGGTGATCGTGAGATTTCGAGCACGATGTCGTTTGTGCGCATTCTCAACGGCTTGGCCAAGCATAAAGGCATTGGTTCGCAGGTCGTGCCGATCGTGCCCGACGAGGCGCGTACCTTCGGTATGGAGGGCATGTTCCGCCAGCTTGGGATCTATACTTCCGAAGGCCAGAAGTACGAGCCGATGGATGCCGGCCAGATCATGTTCTACCGCGAAGATCGCAAGGGACAGATCCTCGAGGAAGGCATCACTGAGGCCGGCGCGATGTCGGCCTGGATCGCTGCAGCGACGTCTTATGCCAACCATCATCTGCCGCTGATTCCGTTCTATGTCTACTACTCGATGTTCGGTTTCCAGCGCATCGGCGACCTGGCCTGGGCTGCCGGTGACCTGCAGGCACGTGGCTTCCTGATTGGTGGTACCGCTGGGCGTACCACGCTCAACGGTGAAGGCCTTCAGCACGAAGACGGTCACAGCCATATCCTCGCCTCAACCATTCCTAGCTGCCGCAGCTATGATCCGACCTACGCTCACGAGCTGGCGGTTATCATTCAGGATGGCATGAAGCGGATGTATCAGGATAAGGAAAACTGCTTCTATTACCTGACGGTGATGAACGAGAACTATGCCCATCCTGAAATGCCGGAAGGCTGCGAGGAAGGCATTATCAAGGGGATGTATCTGCTCAAGGAAGGCGAGGGCAAGAAGGCTCGCGTCCAGCTATTGGGTTCAGGCACCATCCTGCGTGAGGTTGAAGCCGCCGCCGAGCTGCTCAAGGATGACTTCGACGTCGCCGCCGACGTATGGAGCGTGACCAGCTTCAACGAACTGCGTCGCGAGGCGCTCGAGTATGACCGTCAGAGCTTCCTCAATCCTGACGAGTCGCGTGCCAAGCCGTGGGTAACGCAGTGTCTGGAAGGTCGCGAAGGGCCAGTCATCGCCTCAACCGATTACATGAAGCTGTTCTCTGATCAGGTGCGTGCCTGGGTGCCGAGTGACTATCATGTGCTGGGTACTGATGGCTATGGCCGCTCCGACACGCGTCAGCAGCTGCGTCGCTTCTTCGAAGTCGATCGCTACTACGTCGCCACGCTGGCGCTGAAGGCCCTGGCCGATCGCGGTGAGATCGACGTCAAGGTCGTCAAGCAGGCAATGGAGAAGTACGGCATCGATCCGAACAAGCCCAACCCGCTGACGTCCTGATCCGCCGCGCCGGGCAGGCGAATGCCTGCCCTGTTGCATGAACGGCTAGGCCAACAGATTGCTGGGCCTCAGATTGCTAGCAAAGGAGCGCGACCTTGAGTAGCGAAATCATCAAAGTCCCCGATATCGGGGGGAGCACCGACGTCGAGATCATCGAAATCGCGGTGTCCGAGGGCGATGTGATTGCCCCAGAAGATACCCTGATCACGCTTGAGTCCGACAAGGCCAGTATGGATGTGCCTTCGCCCAAGGCCGGTACCGTCAAACGCGTACTGGTCAAGGAAGGCGACAAGGTCTCCGAGGGCGACGATATCGTCGAACTCGAGATGGAAGGTGACGACAGCGGTGATGCGGCACAGGACGATACGCCTGCGCAGCGCGAAGAGCCCGCTGGTGAAGAAAAACTTGAGCAGCCGGCTCAGGAAGAGGAGAAGTCTGCAGCGCCCAAGTCGGGCGGCGGCAAGCGGACTGTCGAGATCAAGGTACCGGACCTTTCCGGTAGCGACGACGTGCCGATTATCGAGCTCGCGGTCAGTGAGGGCGACGAAGTCGATGTCGAGGATCCGCTGATCACGCTCGAATCCGATAAGGCATCGATGGACGTACCCAGCCCCCACAAGGGCAAGATCGTCTCGCTGACCGTCAAGGAAGGCGATCATGTCTCTACGGGTGACGTGATTGGCACGATGGAAATCGCTGATGAGAGTGACGCAGCGGATCAGGACGATGCTCAGGTGCCGAGCAACGCTGAGCAGAGTAGTGGTAGTGCCGACTACACCGAGCAGGCTGCTCCTGACGAAGCCGATAGCGGCGATGTCGAGAGCGAAGGCGAATCGCAGCGCAAGGAATTGCGTGTACCGGATCTCGGCGGTAGCGAGAACGTGCCGATTATCGAGATTGCCGTCAGTGAAGGCGATGAGGTCAACGAAGAAGATTCGTTGATCACGCTCGAATCCGATAAGGCATCGATGGACGTGCCGAGCCCGTTCAAGGGCACGCTGGTCGAGCTGTCTGTCAAGGAAGGCGATACCGTCTCCGAAGGCGACCTGATCGGTTACATCGAAGTGACAGGCAGCAAGCGAAAGCCCGCACCGGCGAAAAAAGATGCGCCCAAGGCTCAAGGCGGCCAGCAGGCGCCGGCCGGCCAGAAGGACGCTGGCAGCTATGGTGGCGAACCTGCTCCGAAAGGCAAGCAGGGTGCTGATCGCAGCACTCAGGGTGAACCGGGGCCAGAGGCACAGCACGCCAATGGTAAGCCGCGCAATGGCAAGCTGGTTCATGCTGGCCCGGCGGTGCGCATGCTGGCGCGCGAGCTTGGGGTGGAACTGTCTGAAGTGACGCCCAGCGGTCCGAAGGATCGCATTCTCAAGGAAGACGTCCACGCTTACGTCAAGAGCGTGATGAAACGTCAGAAGGATGCGCCGCAGGCTGCTGCCACCGCTACGCAGGGTGGGGCAGGTATTCCGCCGATTCCGGCAGTCGACTTCAGCCAGTTTGGCGAGGTCGAAGAGAAGCCGATGGGCCGCCTGACGAAGGCCGGTGCGCTTAACCTGCATCGCTCGTGGCTGAATGTGCCTCACGTCACTCAGTTCGACGAGGCGGACATCACTGAGCTGGAGAACTTCCGCAAGGCGATGAAGGAAGAGGTTCAGGCCCAGGGTGCGCGACTGACGCCGCTGCCGTTCTTGATCAAGGCTGCGGCCTATGCGCTCAAGAAGTATCCGCAGTTCAACGTCTCGCTGCATCCTGATGGCGACAAGGTGGTGTGGAAGAAGTACGTCCACATCGGCGTGGCGGTCGATACGCCCAATGGTCTGCTGGTGCCGGTCATTCGTGATGTCGATAAGAAGAGCATCACCGACATCGCCAAGGAGACCGTCGAACTCGCCAAGAAGGCGCAGGATGGCAAAATCCGCGGTGATGACATGAAGGGTGGCTGCTTCACCATCTCGAGCCTCGGCTCGATCGGTGGTACGGCTTTCACGCCGATCGTCAACGCGCCGGAAGTGGCCATCCTCGGCGTCTCCAAGGCGCAGATGAAGCCGGTGTGGAACGGTAAGGACTTCACCCCTAGGCTAATGATGCCGCTGTCGTTGTCTTACGATCACCGTGCAGTCAACGGTGCTGATGCGGCGCGTTTCACTGCCTTCCTGGCCCAGGTGCTGAGTGATATTCGTCGGCTCGTGCTGTAATTGAGCCCGGCGTAATGTAAGCGACCCCTCAAGAGGGGTCGCTTTTTTTTATGGAAGCGCCGCAGCACGGTACGACGATACACAGCAGTACCAACGTCGTGAATACGGTGCATGACGGTTATGCGACAGTATGATGCTTGTCCCCGGGCCAGGGGCTAGGTATCGTTTATCGAAAGATTGGCAGGTTCGACGGCTAACATGGCTGCTCGTGACCCATCATTGCGCGTGACAAGTAGGGCTCGTTCGGGGCCGGGCTTCAGTCGAGGCGTTCATAATAGCGATGCAAGGAGCGATATTAATGCGTTTGATCTTGTTGGGGGCCCCAGGCGCGGGTAAAGGAACACAGGCGCAATTCATTTGCGAGCATTTCAGCATTCCACAGATATCCACCGGTGACATGCTGCGCGCGGCGGTCAAGGAGGGCAGTGAGCTGGGACTCAAGGTCAAAGAGATCATGACAAGCGGTCAGCTGGTCTCCGATGACATTATCATCGCACTGATCAAGGAGCGTATTACTCAGCCTGATTGCGCCAATGGCTTTCTGTTCGACGGTTTCCCGCGCACCATTCCTCAAGCCGATGCGTTGAAGGATGCCAATATCAAGCTGGATCATGTCGTCGAGATTGCCGTGGCCGACCAGGAGATCATCAAGCGTCTTTCCGGACGCCGGGTACATCCCGATTCCGGGCGTATCTATCACGTCGAGTACAATCCGCCCCGGCAGGAAGGTAAGGATGATGTCACGGGTGAGCCGCTGATTCAGCGTGATGATGATAAGGAGTCAACGGTGCGTAACCGGCTCTCAGTCTACCATGAGCAAACAGCACCGCTGGTAGAGTACTATCAGCAGTGGGCGAAGGATGAGCCGGCGCAAGCACCCCAGTATCATCGTATCGAAGGGGTCGGCAGCGTTACTGATATTCAGGCCAAGCTAATGTCAGCGCTCGGGCAGTAATGGCCGGATATTAAGCGGATGCCGTGTGCTGACACTTCCCCGCCTAGACATGAACGGCGCTTATTGCGCCGTTTTATGTCGAAGTGCTGATCCGAAACCAGTGATGCATGTAATCCTTTTGCCTATCTATATACCTTCGTATAATACCTCCGCTTTTTTCCTACTATTGTGAAGCCCATGACTACGCTGTTGGCCCTTGATGCCTCATCCACTGCCTGCTCTGTTGCACTATGGCAGGATGGCAAGGTAACGGGCGCATTCGAGTATGCGCCTCGTGAACATACTCGCCGTTTGATGCCAATGATTGATGACGTATTGGCTGAGGCAGACGTGTCCTTGGCTGAGCTGGATGCGCTCGCTTACGGACGCGGCCCCGGCTCGTTCACGGGTATTCGTATCGCTGCGGGTACCGCGCAGGGATTGGCTTACGGCCTTGAGCGCCCATTGATTCCTGTTTCGACGTTACAGGCGATGGCGCTTGGCACTCACCGTCAGCATGGTGCGCAGCTTGTCATTCCCGCTTTCGATGCGCGCATGAGCGAGCTTTACATCTGTGCCTATCGCTGCGAGAACGATCAGGTTACGGCCTTGATGGATGAGCAGGTCATTGCGCCTGAGGCGTTCATATTGCCGTCTGCCTGTGAAGGTGAGCGTTTCATGGGGGTTGGCTCCGGCTGGATGCTGGCATCGTCACTGTCTCAGACTATTCGGGACGCTGTCAGCCGTTCTCTTCCCGAGCAGGAACCCGATGCGGCCGACATAGTGCGCCTGGCGGCCGCCATGTTTGCGGCAGGCGGCGGCCTCGCGCCGCATGAGGCCATTCCCGTCTATCTGCGTGACAAGGTAACGTCCCGCCCGAAGTGATGTTCAAGGAAACACCCATGGATTGGATACATATTGTTGTACTTTCCCTGTTACAGGGAATTACCGAGTTCCTGCCTGTTTCATCGTCGGCTCACTTGATTCTGCCTTCGCAACTGCTCGGCTGGCCGGACCAGGGGCTGGCCTTCGATGTGGCGGTCCATGTGGGCACGTTGCTTGCCGTTCTGATTGCCTTTCGACATGAGGTGGTGGCGACTGCAGGTGGCTGGTTCCGCCATGTCTTCAAGCGAGAGGCGAGTGCTGAGAGCCGTCTGGGCTGGGCCGTGATCATCGGTACATTGCCGGCGGCGCTGATCGGTTACGTGCTGGAAGACGCGATTGAGCTTTACACACGCTCGGCGCTGGTCATTGCGACATCGACGATTGTCTTCGGGCTGGTGCTGTGGTGGGCGGATGCTAAGGGCTCGCGAGTCTACGAGATGGGCCGCCTTGATTGGAAATCGGCGCTCTTCATTGGCTGTGCCCAGGCGCTGGCGCTAATTCCTGGTACATCACGTTCCGGTATTACCATTACCGCTGCGTTATTGCTGGGCTTTACACGGCAGTCTGCGGCCCGTTTTTCTTTCTTGCTCTCCATTCCATTGATTCTTGCGGCCGGCACGCTGAAAACCGTCGAGCTGGTGCAGACGGGGACCGATACCCAGTGGATTGATATCGCCTGGGGCATAGGGCTCTCTTTTGTCTCTGCGGTGTTGTGTATCAAGCTGTTTCTGGCCGCGCTTGACCGCATCGGTATGCTGCCCTTCGTGATTTACCGGTTGGTGCTGGGCGTTGTGCTGTTTGCACTGTTCCTATGAGCGTTTTCCATACGGGGGTTGGCTGGCTGGGGCGCGTTGAATGACGCATATCGTTATAGCAGGGACATCATCGCAGCTGATGAATCTCGCCGAGCAGTTGGGGCTCGAGACGGTTGCAAGTGAGGCGGCTATCGTTGAAAAGACGACCACGTTATGGCTGCGCGAAGGCGAACACGGACTGGAGCTTGGTGGCGACGCCAGGCTGTTCGGCAATCCGATTCGTGCCGATTTTGTGGCGGGACGTGCGGCGCATCGTCGGCAGTTCGGCGGTGGTCGTGGCCAATTGATTGCCAAGGCATGCGGCGTAAAAAATGGTTTGACGCCAAGTGTCGTAGACGCGACTGCCGGTCTGGGGCGTGACAGTTTTGTGCTGGCAGCATTAGGTTGCCCGGTGTTAATGGTCGAGCGTGTGGGTGCGATTGCTGCGCTACTTGACGATGCATTGCTGCGTGCCCGCGGCGATAGTGAGATTGCCGCTATTGCAGCACGCATGACGCTTGCATGGGGCGATAGCGCAACGCAGTTGGCGGCGTTGGTCGAGCAGTCAGGGCAGGCGCCCGAGGTGATCCATCTCGATCCTATGTTCCCTCATCGCGACAAGCATGCGCTGGTCAAAAAGGAGATGCGTCTGTTTCGAGAGCTGGCGGGTGACGACGATGATGCGCCGCGGCTGCTTGAAGCGGCTCTTGATGTCGCTTCTCACCGTGTTGTGGTCAAACGCCCTCGGCGTGCCCCACCTATCGAAGGCACCAAGCCAAACCATGTCATCGAGGGCAAGACCAGCCGCTACGACCTCTACGTACATCGCGCACTGCGTTAAAACCTTTCCTGTGATGCATTTTTGCGCGGCTACTGCGAGGCAGAATTGACCTCGGGTTGGGCCTTTACCGGTTCCCTGCCAGTGAGCTGAGAGAGGCGATGGCGCAGCGCTGGGTCAAACAGGATACGGCTTTTGCGCAGTGCATCGCTCAGGTGTGTATCGAAATGAAGCCGGTTGTCCTGAACCCATATCCACTTTTGTTCCTCAAGCATGTCGAGCAGGGCGCTAAATAAACGGCGGTCGAAATATTCCGGGGCGTTCAAGCCGCGCAGGAGGGTAAGCCGCTCGGCCAACAGACGGCTCTGCTCCTCAAGGGCTTCCCGAGTAAGCTGACCAGGGGGAAACCGCATCAGCGAGGAGAGCAGTAAAAAGCCCCGTTCGAGCGTAGGCTGGATGGGCATCGCCAGCAGATCGAGGCTCTCGTCCGCTTCCTGTGAACCGGCCACACGCCGCCAATAATTACCGTCATCTTCAAGCAGGCCTTGCTGGGTCAGGGCGTCAAGAATGGTCTTGATGCGCTCGCGTGGCGGGGTGTTTTCAGGCAGATAGAATTCTCGCGTCATGGCGGGCCAGGCCGGCGCAATGAGATTGGCAATAGTGTCGAGATCGAAGCGTGAGTTGTTACGAAAGGCAAAAGCCACGAGCGCATGCGGCGCGAATAGATGAAGGATGTTATTGCGGTACCAAGTCAGCGATGTCGTTTGCTTGTCGCTGGCGATGATCAGTTCGCCGAGCGGGTGTGCATGGCGCTCGATCATACCCAGCGCGGCGGCATGGTTGATCCACTGCTGTGGTTCTCCTTCCGGTAGCATCACCCGTTCGCCGCCGGGAGTAAGACGCTGCAGGGCAACCATTACATGAAGTTGACGTTTTAACACCTCCACCTCAATCGCCTGGTAAGGCGAGGCCAGCATAACCATGGCGACCAGCGCCACCGGATTGAGAGTGGCTGCTGCATTGATGCGGGTGACAATTTCATTGCCGATGCGTGGCACGGCCTGCTCAATCCAGTCAGCCTTGCCATCCTCTGCGCGAGCCTGCCGCCACTGCGGCGTATGTTCATCAAGAAAGGCGGCCAAATCGATCGGCTTGCCGATATTAACGTGCACTTGGCCGAAGGGTTGACGTAGATGCTTGATCACACGGATCAAGTCGAGCGGAGATTCCTTTTTTTTCCGCCCACTTTGCAACTCTTTCTGGTAGGTACCTGATTCAAGCACCTTCTCGTAGCCGATATAGACCGGAATAAAGGCAAGTTCACGATGAGTCTGGCGTGCAAACGAGCGCAGCGTCATCGCTAGCATGCCCGGGCGAGGCTGTAGCATGCGCCCGGTGCGTGAACGTCCCCCTTCGATGAAGTATTCCACCGGATGGCCGCGCGACAGCAGTTGGTGCAGGTATTCATTGAATACGGTCGCATAAAGGCGATTGCCATTGAAGCTGCGGCGCATGAAAAAGGCGCCGGCGCGGCGCAGCAGCGGACCGATTAGCGGCATGTTGAGGTTGCGCCCGGCAGCGATATGCGGCGGCATCAGTCCTTGATCGTAAAGCACATAGGACAGTAGCAGATAGTCGATGTGGCTACGGTGGCAGGGCACGTAAACAAGTTCATGATCACGAGCCAGGGCTTTGACCTCATCAAGACCGTTGACGCTCACGCCATCATAGAGACGATTCCAGAGCCGGCCGAGCAATTGGTACATGAACAGCATGACCGGGGCGGACATGTTGGAGGCGATTTCAAAGCCATAGCGCAGCGCGCGCTGTTCAGTATTTTGCTGAGTCTGATGACGTTCTGCCGCGCCCTCTTGGATGGCTTGAGTAACTGCCGGTCGTTTCATGATATCGGCAATCAGCGTGCGACGGTGGGAAAGGTCGGGACCGAGTACCTGGATGCGGGTACGGCGGAAATGCACACGTAGTAGACGGGCAATACGTCGACGTGCTCGCTCGTGATCGCTCGGGCCAGCATTAAGCAGCGGACGCAGACGCAGTGGGGCGCCAAAGCGGACATCAAGATGTTTGACGTTGACAAATATTGCCAGCAGGCGTTTCAGGCGCCCTGTGATAGGCCAGCTATCAGCGGCGAGCAATTTCCAGAAGCCCAGTGGCTGCTTGTTGGGCAAGCGCCGCCAGAACACGGTCACCGGGACAAGCTGTACATCGCTGTCTTCATGTTGTTGAACAATATCAATGAGCGTATCCCACTGATGGGATAGCACGCTTTGCGGCGCTGCACGTCTGGAGTACTTTGGCCGCATCAAGGCGATATAGCCATGAGGAAAAACCTTGTCGCCTAGCTGGCGAGAGGTGTTTGGACAAGGCAGATCAAACTCGCGACACAGTTTTTCCAGCACTAGTGCATCGGAGAATGCGACATAGGGCAGCACATAAATGACCGGAATGTCAGGCGTAAGGGCCAGAGATTCGGGAGCCGGTTCGACGCTACGGATAGAAGCCTGGGACGCAAACCAGCGGCGCGCGAGCGCATCCAGGGGGTATCGTAGCGATGACAGAAGAGACATGCGGTACATAGGCTCCGAGCAATAAGCGTTCAGTATAGCGATGGGGCCGAGAGGAGCGAAACGAAAGTCGGTAGAGATTACGGGTGAGCTAACAATGAACGCTGGCCTGACATTGGCTGGCGAGGAGGATTCACTGGTGATCAAGCCTTGTGAGTCCTTGAACGTGGCTAGGGGATATGTTGAAACGTTGTTTGAACGAGCGGGAAAAATGCGCCTGGCTGTTGAAGCCATAACGGTAGGCAATTTCGCCGATACTGTAGTGCTGTAGACAAGGGTTGCGCAGGTCTTGATAAGCTCGCTCCAGACGCTGCCGAATAATGAACTGCGCAGTGGAGGTTTCTTCGCTTGCGAAAAGGCGGTTAAGGTGCCGCTCTGAGATGCCCACCGCTTGGGCAATAGTGGCGCACGTCAGGCCGGGATTGTCGATATTTTCACGGATAAAATGCTTTGCCGCGATAAGATAGGAAATCATCAATGCCGTACTTTTTGGGTTACTCGTTTGTCGTCTGATAAGACTGCCAAGCAGGGCGTGAATCGTTCCCTGCGCGGCCGCATACGCTTCTTCGTGTGGGTAAACAAATAGGGTATGCAGATAATCGTGCAGCGCCGAGATAAAGAGCCGGTTTGCGCGGTCATGGGCAGTGATTGCGGTGGGCTTGTCCGGAGTGCCACCGAAATAGCGACCGAATACCGCACGAGGAATGTCGATAATGATCTGCTCCATTGCGCAGGTGAAGCCGTACATGTAGGCCTTGTCGGTGGGATAGACAACCATGTCTCCTGGGTTCAGTAACAGGCACTCTTTACCCTGATAGAAAAAAGCGTTGCCCTTTTGGATTAGACAGACAAATACGGAGTCCTTAGGCATTAGACGAATGGCTTCCTGGCCCCGTTCGATAACATGCTCATTGCCGACAATCATGGCGAGCCGGAGCTGTTCCAGGGCAATGTTCTTCTGTCGAACTGCCAACCCTTCGGCGGCGAACGACGAACATTTCAGGCTGACCAGTCGGGAGGCATTGTACTCCTCCCAATAGGCGAGTCGCTGCTCGATGGGAAGGTGCTCCGTCGATGCCTCTCTTATCTCCGGCCAAGCTGTCATGACGTGGCGCCTCCTGGCTTGCAATGATCCGGCGGTAGATACGTATTCAAGCTAACGGGAATGGTTGGTAGTTCCTATTGGGCTTTCGATGCAGTTAACCCAGACAGGGCGCTGGATAACCGTGCGGCAGAGCATGCTGCCGATGAAGCAGTTTCACGACGCAAGCCTATCGACTAAAGATGTGCTGACCGGAAAAGTCAAAATTCATGGCCGGAATCATCAATAGCGCTAGAGGGCAATTGGCTAGAGTCGGAGTTGACCACGACGGAGAGCAACCACATGCCCGAGCTTGCCAAGAACGAATTCTGGAAAGACCTGAGTCCTATCCCCAACTGCTTCATGCCGGATGCCAAGCCCGAAGTCTATATCCATGATGCAGCCACCGCCGACGAGAAACTCTACGTTCCCTTCACCGAGACAGTGGCATCGCGACCGCTATGGATATCGCCGAGCGAGAACAAATGGTGCGATATCTTGATGGCCAAGCGTGCCGGGCTGGTGAACCGTCATTACCATCCCAATGAAGTATTCGCTTACACCATTTCGGGCAAGTGGGGCTATCTCGAGCATGAGTGGACCGCTACGGCGGGCGACTTTGTCTACGAAACGCCGGGCGAGGGCCATACGCTGGTGGCCTATGAGCACGAGGAACCGATGAAAACCTTCTTTATCGTCAAGGGCCCATTGATCTGGTTGAACGAGGAGGGTAACGCCGACGGTTATTTCGACGTGCATTCCTATATTGCCATGTGCCGCGATCACTACGAGAAAATCGGTCTCGGTGCCAGCTACGTCGATACGCTCTTCCGCTAGGATTCCCACCAACTATTGAGGCACGGGCCTCGGCCAGCGCTAGGCTCGTGACCGGGTGCCCCTATGTCCACAAAGAATAGCATTAAGACGTATGAGAACGTTTTGCTTGCAGTATTGTTTGTAGCATTTGGCTTCGTCTTCTTTGACCGTCTTGCCCTGTCGTTCCTGTTTCCCTTTATCGCCGAGGAGCTTCATCTCAGCAATACGCAGTTGGGCATGCTGTCATCGACGCTAGCGCTGGCCTGGGCCGTTTCGGGTGCGCTGGTCGGCGCCTATTCGGACAGGACTGGCGTGCGCAAGCCGCTGCTGGTCTGTGCAGTCATCCTATTCTCGGTCTGCTCGGCGTTGTCAGGACTAGTGACGGGCTTTCTTAGCCTGCTACTGTTTCGCGCCATCATGGGTTTAGCCGAAGGGCCGATTCTGCCGCTGTCTCAGTCATTGATGGCGGAAGCCTCCTCGCCCCACCGGCGCGGCTTCAACATGGGACTGTTGCAGGGTTCATCCGCCGGCCTGTTTGGTGCGATTATCGCACCACCCGTCCTGATTGGCCTAGCCCAGATGCTGGGCTGGCGCTATGCCTTCTACGCTACGCTGATTCCTGGTCTGATCATTGCCTTCCTGGTTTGGCATTATGTCAAGGAGCGCCCGCCTCAGGAGGTAGTGTCGGCACTACCGCAGGAGAAAGAATGCATCGAGCCGCACGACAAGACTACGAGCCGGCTGCAATTGCTTAAAGATCGCAACATTCTGCTTTGCACTTTGATCAGCTGCGCCTTCCTGACCTGGTTTGTGATCTTGATATCTTTCACGCCCACCTATCTGATGGCGGAGGGGCACTATTCGGCGGATGCCATGGGCAGCATCATGAGCTGTATTGGTGTCGGATGGGTGCTCTGGGGCTTCGGCGTGCCGGCGATATCGGATCGCATCGGCCGCCGCCCCGCGCTAGTAACCTTCGCTCTGGTTGCCGCCTGCTGTCCCCTGGCGCTGCTTTTCGTCTCATCGCCCTTTGTACTAGGTTTCTTTGTCATGACCACTTTCACCGGATTGGGATGCTTTTCGCTATTCATGGCGGTCATTCCGACTGAGACAGTGCCGCGCCAGGCGACGGTAACCGCGCTGGGATTGATCATGGGTGTTGGCGAGCTGATGGGTGGCTTCGTCGCTCCATCTATCGCCGGCTACGCCGCTGATCAGTACAGTCTGGCGATAGTAATGTGGATATCAGCAGGAGGGGCGGTTGTCTCGGCACTGTTGGCCCTGTTGCTGAAGGAGACGGCACCGAACAGACGGCCAGCAGTGCAGCAAGTAGATTCCTACCCGGCTAAATCGACCGTCTGACAAGGCATGCCAGTCTTGGGCTGGCATGTTTCAACATCTGTATCCTATGTTCGACAGCAGGTCGTAGGCCGCCTGATGCCCTTCCATTCCTTCTGATACTTGCCCATACACCTTCGTAAGTAATTGTGCGTCACCGCATGGTAATCTGCTTATGGCGAAAGGGGTAAAGCCAGGTGAACACGAAATATTTTCAGCGTTTTAGGCTGTTGCGGCGTGAACAGTTGCGGATTAATGATCACTATGGCGTATAAAATGGTGAGCAGCACGAGGAAAGTGACCTAACAACACGTGACTGGAAGCGAGTTGCAGGCGCTAGATTGGAAATGACAAGGAGTAGTCATGCAGGCGCACTGGCGCGAGGGCAATCGTTTCGTTCTGCTTCCCGAAGGGCAGCGTTATCTGCCGGTGCTTTTCGAGGCGATAGATCAGGCTAACCACTCTATATTGCTTGAACTTTATGCCTTCGATGAAGGTGAACTGGCTGAGCGTTTCATCACCGCGCTGACCCGTGCTGCTGAGCGGGGCGTTATAGTGCTTTTACTGCTCGACGGTGCAGGTGCCTGGGGAATGTCGAGCCAGAGTCAGCAGCGTCTGCTCAATGCGGGCGTGGCACTACGCTATTTTAATCCGCTCACGGCCAAGCGACTGCTTTCCGTCAAGCGGCTGACATCGCTTAAACGCTTGCGTACCAGCATTTCACGTGATCATCGCAAAATATTGATTATCGATGGACAGGTGGCGTTTACCGGTGGCTTCGGGGCGATGGATTACTTCTTAAACGGCTGGTTTGAGGTGGCGGTACGTATCGAGGGGCCGTGTGTTAATGATTGGATTGCCTTATTTCATAGCGTTTGGGCATCCCGATTGAGCCAGGGAAGCGGGGATCCGGCACTGATGCAGCGTGTGATCAATCACATGCGCGACACTGCTGTTGAAAGCCACATGAATGGCCGTGTGATCTGGGGCGGTGGCTATCGTTATCAGGCCATCCGTCGCTCGCTGCATCATCGTATCAATACCGCACAGCGAAGGGTTTGGCTGTGTACGCCCTATTTCGCACCTACACTTAGTTTAAGGCGGTTGCTGGTGCGCGCTGCACGACGCGGGGTTGATGTGCGTCTGCTGCTGCCGAGTGACGTCCATCACGATCATCCCACCGTACGCTATGCGGGGCAGCGCTTTTATGCGCGGCTGTTGAGAGGCGGCGTGCGCATTTATGAATATCAACCCGACTTCATCCATGCCAAATTCGCTATCTGCGATGATTGGAGCACCGTGGGGTCTTGCAATTTCGACCACTGGAGCTTGCAGTGGAACCTGGAGGCCAATCAGGAAGTTGAGAATGCTGAGTTTTCCCATGAGCTCGCCATGATCTTTGAGCGCAATTTTGCCAAGAGCTATGAAATCAGCTCGTTGGTATGGGAGCAACGGCCTTACTGGCAGCGTATTCGCGAATGGTGTTTTGGGACGCTCGATGCGCTGATTACACGGCTGCGGTAAGTTTTGCTCGAGGACAAGACGGGAAGCCGGCTGACCGGCATCCCGTCGTGCATACTTAAGTTGGTATTAACGTTTATTGCCGCGGCGTCCCCTGGCGGATTTCTTGGCAGGGGGCGGCCCTTTTGTTTCCGGCGGGGTGCGATAAAGCAGATAGAGATCGAGGGTGAGTTCAGGCAGCTGTTGGGCGAGACGGCTTGCCTCTTGGGAGCTCTGAATCAGTTCGGCAAGATCTGGGTCTTCTTCTTCAAAAAGCCCTGATAGCGCCATGAAGGGCAACAGCAACTGAGCGGCGTGCTCCTCGTAGGTGCCAAACCAGCTTGATTCGTTCAGAAATACCCCTTCCATGAAGCCAGCGCACCAGATGGCGATGGGCGTTTCTTCAAGCGCTTCTTCGTCATCGGCGGTGAACTCCAGCGTGAAGGGGAGTTCGGGTAGATGTCCCTGTTCGAATGCCTCCACCGCACTGCTTCTGATCGTTTCAAGCGTCCCGAGAATATAATCGCGCTCGGCATCGTCGTTGAATTCAGGCTCGCCATTGAACAGCACGGGAATCCAGACGGCAGAGTCGACCGTTTCGGGCGCAATGGCTAAGGCGACGAGAAATCCATGTGCGCCAAAAATGTCGAGTGCTTCGCCATCGACACGGTCGGAGTCGAGGAACTCATCAAGCGCCTCAAGCGCCTCGTCATCAAGCAGGGGGTGAGTGAGGGGAGCGGTATCGGCCATGGTATGTCGCTATCTCTGATGAACGGGCTTTACGAGTCGTTTGTCCTACATCATTCTAGCATCCATGACTGCATTTATTTCCTCTCTTCCTTCAGCGGCTGAGCTCGATACGCTCGATGACAAGGCGCTCGCTGAGCTACTGTGCGTTCAGGTCGAACATTGCTGGCGCCATGCCTACCGGTTTCATCCCGATATGCCTATGCCACCGGTCTGGCTTGATCTGCGTGGCAAGAGCGCGGGGCAGGCTCATTTCGGGCGCGGTGGTCTGCGTTTTAATCCCATCCTTTATCGCGACCATCGCCATGCGTTTCTAGCTGAGGTCGTGCCGCATGAGTTCGCGCATTGGGTCGTTCATCATGTTTACGGCTCACGTGTTCGTCCCCATGGCTGGCAGTGGCAGGTCACCATGCGTGAGATGTTTGGACTTGAGCCCAGGGTAACGCATCGTTTTGATACCCGAAAAGCCAGTCCGGCGCCTTTTGTATACCGCTGCGAATGCCGCGAGCACCATTTCAGTTCGCGCCGTCATCATCACGCGCTGCGGGGTACGCCTTATCGTTGCCGCAGCTGCAAAGTATGGCTTGAATTCGTAGGTAAGACGGATGAGTTGACATAACTTTTTGTTTGATAAGGGAAAATTTTCGACCAAGGTCTAATGGGGCGTAACGGCTATGCTCGGTATAAGCTAAAAGTAGTGTGAGTGTCGTGCAGCACGATGACACCGCGTCGAATCTTTCCAGGAGGAGATAGACCGTGGAAAAGCAGAATGTTCATCCTGTCAACGAACAGCTAGCCGCTGACGCCTGGATAGACAACGAGCGTTATTTGGAAATGTATCAACGCTCAGTCGATGACCCTGAAGCCTTCTGGAAAGATGAGGCACAGCGTCTTCATTGGTTCACGTCTCCAACCAAGATCAAGAATACGTCGTTTTTGCCGAGCAATGTCGATATTCGCTGGTTCGAGGATGGCCAGCTTAACGCCGCATACAACTGTCTTGACCGGCATCTGGAGACGCGTGGCGACAAGGCGGCCATCATTTGGGAGGGTGATGACCCGAATGAGTCGAAGACCATTACCTATCGCGAACTTCATGCACGCGTAAATCAGTTCGCTAATGGCCTTAAAGAACTCGGCGTAGGCAAAGGCGATACGGTTACGCTTTACATGCCGATGATTCCTGAAGCGGCGATGGCGATGTTGGCATGTGCACGAATTGGTGCCATTCATTCTGTAGTGTTCGGCGGCTTCTCGCCGGATGCCCTGGCTGGGCGGATTGTCGATTCCCAGTCGCGCGTGGTAATCACCGCCGATGAATCGGTCCGCGGCGGTAAGCGTGTGCCGCTAAAACAGAATGTCGATGATGCCTTGACGCGCCAAGGTACCGATTGTGTCGATCATGTCCTGGTCGTCAGGCGCACTGGCGGCGAGATCACCTGGAATGAGCGCGATAAATGGTGTCATGACCTCGTCGATGGGCAGTCCAGCGACTGTGATGCTGAGGTCATGAATGCCGAGGATCCGCTGTTTATCCTCTATACCTCAGGCTCGACCGGTACACCCAAGGGGCTCAAGCACACTACCGGTGGCTATCTGGTCTATGCCTCGATGACTCACCAGTATGTCTTTGACTACCACGAGGATGATATTTACTGGTGTGCGGCGGATGTGGGCTGGATTACGGGCCATTCCTACATTCTTTATGGGCCGCTCGCCAACGGGGCGACAACGTTGATGTTCGAGGGCGTGCCGAGCTATCCCTCTCATGGGCGCGTCGGCGAAATCGTCGACAAGTATCGCGTCAATATCCTGTATACCTCGCCGACCGCTGTGCGCGCATTGATGGCGCATGGTGACCATGTCATGGATTCAAGCTCACGCGATAGTCTGCGTGTGCTGGGCTCGGTTGGCGAGCCGATCAACCCCGAGGCGTGGGAGTGGTTTCATCGCGTGATTGGTAAAGGACGCTGCCCACTGATGGATACATGGTGGCAGACCGAGACCGGTGGCATCATGATCACGCCGTTGCCCGGCGCGACGGCATTGAAGCCCGGTTCAGCGACACGTCCTTTCTTTGGCATACGCCCGGCGCTCTACGATAACGAGGGTCGCAAGCTGGACGGTACCACCGAAGGCAATCTGATTATTGAAGATAGCTGGCCGGGGCAAGCACGTTCGATATGGAACGATCACGACCGCTTTGTAAAGACGTATTTCTCAGCCTACGAAGGGGTCTATTTCACCGGTGACGGTTGCCGCCGTGATGAGGATGGCTATTACTGGATCACCGGGCGTATCGATGACGTCTTAAACGTGTCAGGCCATCGTATGGGTACTGCCGAAATAGAATCCTCGCTGGTGGCTCACGAGGCGGTCGCCGAAGCTGCCGTGGTCGGTTTTCCTCACAGCGTGAAGGGGCAGGGCATCTATATCTATGTGACCTTGAATGATGAGGCCGAGCCGACCGAAGAGCTGCGCAAGGAACTGGTGGCTTGGGTACGCAAGGATATTGGGCCCATCGCAACGCCTGATATTATCCAGTGGGCCCCCGGGTTGCCCAAGACGCGCTCGGGCAAGATCATGCGACGCATCCTGCGCAAGATCGCTGCCAATGAACTTGATGGGCTGGGTGACATCAGTACTCTGGCTGATCCTGGCGTTGTCGATGAGTTGATTGAAAATCGCGGTAACCGTTGAACAATGATGCAGTATCGATCATTTTGATAGAAATAGTATGTTTTGATGCTCTCCACCGGCCTTCGGGCCGGTCTTTTTATGTACTATTCAACATTAGTAGATGTTGATGTTTTGACGCTGTATTAGAAGTCGGCAGGTTATGCTTTGGTATTGGAAAATGCTTGAAGTAACATGAGACCAAAGTGTGCGGCGTTATGACGCACGTGTATGCCGCCCTGGCCATGTCTGCATGTAGGACTGGCGAGCAATAGATCACGCACACTCTCGCTGTACAACAACGATGCTCCCCTGTGGAGATCTGGTTCGCAAGAGGGTTTGAAGGAGAGACCGCATGGCCTTAGCTCAGAAGTTTATTGTCGCTGACGACCACCCTTTATTCCGGGCGGCGTTGACCCAAGCCTTGCGTCAAGTGGCAGCGCAGGCTGAAATTATCGAGGCAGACAGTATGGAGGCGACACTTGATGCCGTGACACGTCATCCTGATGTCGATCTGATCTTGCTCGATTTGCATATGCCCGGTGCACATGGTTTCTCCGGTTTGATTCAGCTGCGTGGGCAAATGCCTGATATTCCGGTTGCCGTAGTGTCAGGGAGTGAGGAATTTCATGTTGTGCGCCGTGCAATCGATTATGGCGCTTCCGGTTTCATCCCCAAGTCATCGTCTCTGGACAAGATATCTCAAGCAATTGGGGAGATTCTTGAAGGTGAAGTCTGGCTGCCTCCGCATATGGCGGATGTGCTGGGGGACGGTAACGAGGAAGAGACCAAATTCGCTGAAGCAATCGCATCACTGACGCCTCAGCAGTTCCGAGTGCTTAATATGCTGACGGAAGGACTTCTCAACAAGCAGATTGCCTATGATCTGAATGTGTCGGAAGCGACCATCAAGGCGCATGTGACGGCGATCCTGCGCAAGCTTGGGGTGCATTCACGTACACAGGCGGTTATTGCGGCGCAGAAGCTCGAGGTTGATCCGCCAAAAGTTGAAAACGGCTAATGACGTCGAGCAAAAAGCGGACATGTTTATAAGCGTGTTCATAGTTTAGGGAAACACCGTATTTTTATAATCACAACGATTATCATGCAATGAAATGATGTTGCAAAACGCCCGCTCTGTATCTTCTTAAAGATATGCAAGGCGGGCGTTTTGTATGGCAAGCGCGATCCGGTAGGTTATCGTAGCGTTCCTTGATAGGCCTGGAGCGTACGGGTCAGTAAAGCCCTGAGTGCAGCAGGACGCACAGGCTTCATCAACAAATGATAGCCGGCGCGGCGTACCAGCTCGGCAACTTCATCGGTACGGTCAGCCGTGATCACGATGCCTGGCACGTCATTGACAAGACGTTCACCAAGCGCCTCCAGTGCCATCAGTCCGGTGACTTCGTTATCAAGATGATAGTCGGCAAGAATGGCATCGGGGTCACCTTCCATGTTGCGCAGAACCGATTTACCCCCACCAATGGTTGTTGCGGTAAATACTTCACACCCCCAGCCCGACAGCATCGCTTTCATCCCTTCAAGCGTCAGTGTCTCATTATCAATGCAGAGAATACGCACACCATGGAGGCGATTGCCTGCGCGTGGTTTAGTCACGTCAGGCGTCTTTTCAACAGCGCGCTGGCCGCGCTTCCAAGGGACAGACAGGGAAAATACCGTACCCTTGCCTTCCCATGAACGTACGGTGATCGGGTGATCGAGCACGCGAGACATACGGTCTGCAATCGATAGCCCCAGTCCCAACCCTTTCTCACTTTCGCGATGACGCGATTTCTGGTCGAGCCTGCGGAATTCCTGAAAGATTTCAGCCTGCTTGGACTCGGGAATCCCGGGACCGGTATCCCACACTTCGATGGATAGTCGCTCGCCTTTGTGACGACAGCCGAGCAGTACGCGGCCATGCTGGGTATAGCGCAGTGCATTGGACAGGAAATTCTGAATGATGCGCCTGAGCATCTGGCTGTCACTATCGACCATGGCCTGGGTAGCCACCACATCAAAATCAAGCCCGCGCTCCTCTGCCATCACTTCGAACTCGGCCCGTAGCGGCCGGAAAATATCTTGCAAAGCGAAGACGTTGCGCTTGGGCGTCAGCGCGCCAGCATCGAGCTTGGAAATATCGAGCAGGGTGCCCAGCAGCTCTTCGGCCGCTTGTAAGGAATTGTCGATATGCTCAAGGGTGCCCTTGTATTCGCTCTCCCCCAAGCGCTGTGTCAACGCTGACGTGAACAGTCTCGCGGCGTTAAGTGGCTGCAGCAAGTCGTGGCTTGCCGCGGCAAGAAAACGCGTTTTGGAAGCGTTAGCGGTTTCCGCAACCTGCTTGGCCTGGCGCAGCGCCAGCTCAGCTTCAGCGCGCACCTGGTTTTCCTGACGCAGCGCCTCGTTGACTTCCGAAAGCGCCTGGGTACGCTCACGTACGCGCTCCTCAAGGTGCTCGTTAGTCTCTTTCAGCGCGATCTCGGCCAAGCGACGCTCAGTGATGTCCTGATAAAGCGCAAAGAAGCCGAGAATGCGCTCCCCTTCGACGAAGTGGGGCGTATATGTGGCCAGCATATAGCGGACGCCTCCTTCGCTATCGGGTAGCGACAGTTCATAGGAGACGCGTTCACCGGCCAGGGCGCGACGCATCCAGGGGGCACGTTCGCGCCATACCGATGCAGACATGACCTCTGCGGCGCGTTTTCCGATGACGACATTGCGGTCGATATCCATTACCGCTTCGTAGGCACGGTTGGTGAAGAGGTAATGGCATTCTTTATCGAAATAGGCGATCAACGCAGGCACGTTATCGGTGTAGATGCGAATGTTGTTTTCTGAACGGATCAAGGCCTCTTCGGTACGCTTTTGTCCGGTAATGTCCTGATAGGTGAATACAAACCCACCGCCGGCCATTGGGTTGCCCTGTACGTCGAGTACGCTGTCATCCTGACGATAACGTTGGTAATGGTGCGGCCGACCGGCACGGATGTTATCCATCAGCAGCTGAACATGCTCTTCAGGATCACCGGGGCCATATTCGCCGTGCTGGGCGTTGTAGCGGAAAATACGATCGATCGGCACACCGACACGAATCAACTGATCAGGAAAGCGGAACAGCTCAAGGTAGCGCTGATTCCAAACGACCAGGCACATGTTGTGATTGACTACCATTACCCCTTGGCTGATGTTTTCGATCGTGGCCTGAAGCAGCGAACGATTGAACTCAAGCACCTGGGAGGCCTCGTCTACGATCGAGACGACATCGGAAATCGCCACATCACGCCCAGACAGTGCCGAATTGATGACAATACGTGCTGAAGAGGCGCCAATTGCAGAAGACAGCAGCCGTTCGCTGAACTGGATATGATCTATCGAGGCGCGTGCGTTGGGCTCGAAAGGGCGCTGGTTACGATAGCCGTACTCCTCAAAAGCGCGTTCGACCTGATCATTACTCAGAAAGCGTTTGCACAGTGCCTTTAGCTCACCCACCGATGTTGACCCTGACCAAGGGCGATGGATTGTCTGCTGATTACCGACGCTATCGACGAACAAGGAGGCCTGAATGCGCTCGACAACGCGCGGAGTCGTTACCTGCGAAATGAAGATATAGCAGAATAGATTAACGCCCAGTGACAACAGTACACCTTGGGTAAGCGGCTCGCCCAGCGATAGGCCGAACGGGGCAGCAGGGCTTAGCAAATGAATACCAAAGGGGCCCTGAGTTACCAATGAGCTTGGAATCAGATGAGCACGCTCCAAGGCAGGGATCAACAGGGTATACGCCCAGATGACGAAGCCGGCCGTCATCCCCGTGCTGACACCCAAGCGGTTGCCGCGTTTCCAGTACAAGCCGCCAATCAGGGCGGGAGCGAGCTGCGCCAATGCGGCGAGCGAAAGCATGCCCAGACTGGCCAGGGAGCCGTAGTTGGCCACCAGTTTATAAAAGCCATAGGCCAGCATCAGAATGATGACGATGACCAGACGCCGCGTGCGTAGGACCCATTTGGCATAATCGCCACGTCGTGCATCAAACCACTTAAGCCGTAGCAACAGCGGGATGATGAGCTCATTGGAAATCATGATGGCGATCGTCACGCTCGCCATGATGACCATGCCACTGGCGGCGGAGAAGCCACCAATGAACGTCAGCAGGGTCAGCCATTCACTGCCGAGCGCCATGGGCAGATGTAAAACAAAAGTATCGGGATCAATAGAGGTGCCGCCGAACATTGTCAGTCCGGCAGCCGCAAGAGGCAGGACAAAGAAACCGGCTGCTAACAGATAGAGCGGAAATAGCCAGCGTGCCCGTGCGGTATCGACGGCATTGGTGTTTTCAACCACCGTGACATGAAACTGGCGTGGTACGCAGAACACAGCAAGCATGGCGAGCAGTGTCTGGGTCCAAAAGCCCTGACCGAAATTCTGGCTGCTGAACTGGCTCTCGATATGCAGATAGGCATCGGCGCGTGACGTGAGATCGCTAAGACCATCAAAGGCACCCCAAGTCACGACAGCCCCCAATACGACGAAGGCCAGCAGTTTGATGACCGATTCGAACGCAATCGCCTGGATAAGGCCTTCATGGTGTTCGGTGGCATCGGTATGGCGGGTGCCGAACAGGATGGCAAATAACGCCATCAAGGCAGCGACATAAAAGGCGGTATCGCCAAACAGGGGAGTCCGCACGATGTCGGCGTTATCGGTAAGGACCTGGAAGCTTGACGACATCGCCTTCAATTGCAGTGAGATATAGGGCAGGGTTCCAATCAGCGCAACAAGGCTTGTAAAGGCGGCCAGCGCTTGATTCTTGCCGTAGCGGGCGGCGATGAAGTCGGCAATTGACGTGACATTTTGACGCTTCGCGACGCGAATCATCTTGGTTAGAATCGGCCAGAAGAGCAAAAAGGTCAGGATTGGGCCGATGAACATGCTGATATAGGGCCAGCCGGATGTCGAGGCTTGACCAACACTGCCATAGAACGTCCATGACGTGCAGTACACCGCAAGTGCCAGGCTATAGACAATCGGACGGCGCTTGGCCGGCCCCAGACGATAGGCGCGACGGTCACCGCGCCAGGCAATGCCAAAGAGCAGCGCAATATAACAAAGCGATACTGCAATCAATAACCAGCCCTGAAACATGAAATTCTCCTAAGCTCCTGCGGGCCATTCTAGGGTGTTATGTACGCGACGGCGTGCTTGGTGTCCTAGCATGACGCTATCTATTAGCCTTGAGTCGATAGACGAACGTTTAGTTCTCAATAATTGGAAGTAAATGATTGTTTTTTAAATGCTTTATGTTTATGTCAGTGGAATGGCTACATCGCTGATACTAAAGTCGTCGTGTCATGCCGCCTCAGCTTACATACAGTGCTTGTCAGGTGAACATGCAAGGTTGCACGCCAGCTCCTTTCATGCGAGGTAAGAATATTTGCCAGCCCTGAGAATACGGATGGATAACAACAATATCCGTGGTGGCACTGGCATACGAATATAACACTCACCATCACCTACCGTGCGGTCATTGCTGTCTGGTTTAGCGCCTCTTGTAATCCGGATGAACAATTTGGAGACGTTAAACCAGACCCAGCTTTTCGGTTCCAGCTCATCCTGTGCTTCGGGATGTTACTGTGGCTGGCGTTACGTTAATCACAGGCAATCTAACCCTTTCTCACTGATACATAGTCTCTATTGCATCACTTACGTAGGGGTAGGCATTTACTGGATCAGTAGTTTTCTCTCTAACTGACATATCGTGGTAGCTTCGATGGCACTGGTATGGGTACTTCCGATTTTTGGCCTTATTTTCATAGTTATCGCTTGCGTACGCTATGTCTATCGTACTCATGATGTTGGCGGTGTCCTGTTTTTTTGGTCGCACCGCTTGATGTTCAATCCGCTTGAGTCAGCATTTCAACGCTTTGGAATTGTATTGATGTTTCTCGGCGTGGCATGGCGCTATCTTTCCCTGTTCGTCCGGTAATGAGGGATATTGATCCCGCTCGAAAGTCTGCTCATTTACTGGGGCTTCGCGCTGTACAGCAAGCAATGATAGAATGGCAGTCCTTTCAGCTTTCCTACGTTACCTCTCATGCACCAGTTCACTGAAGCCCCTATTGGCGAAGGTCTTAGCGGTAAAGACAAGCGCGAGTTCAATAAACTGCAAAAGCGCCTGCGTCGCCTCGTAGGTAATGCCATCATCGATTACAACATGATTGGTGAAGGCGATCGGGTGATGGTTTGCCTGTCGGGTGGAAAGGACTCCTACGCCATGTTGGAAATCCTTATGAACCTGCAGCGCAGCGCGCCGGTCAATTTTGAACTGGTGGCGGTCAATCTTGACCAGAAACAGCCCGGTTTCCCCGAGCATGTGCTGCCAGAATATCTCGACCGGGTAGGTGTGCCTTACCATATTGTTGAACGTGATACCTACTCAATCGTCAAGGAGAAGGTACCTGAGGGCAAGACAACCTGCGGGCTCTGTTCACGGCTGCGGCGCGGTACGCTCTATGGCTTTGCCGAGGAAATCGGTGCAACCAAGATCGCATTGGGGCATCACCGTGACGACATTCTTGAGACATTGTTTCTCAATATGTTCTTCGGTGGCAGCCTAAAGGCAATGCCGCCAAAGCTGCTTTCCGACGATGGTAAAAATATCGTTATTCGGCCAATGGCGTATGTGAGCGAAGCCGATATTATCGACTTTGCCCAGGCGATGGCGTTTCCGATCATTCCGTGCAATCTGTGCGGCTCTCAGGAAAACCTGCAGCGCCAGGTGGTCAAAGAAATGCTGGCGGAGTGGGACAAGAAGCATCCTGGCCGCATCGAGACCATGTTCAAGGCCATCACCAACGTAGCGCCATCACAGCTTGCCGATCGCAATCTGTTTGATTTTGAACATCTTGAAACCAAGCGCGAGGAGATGCAGCGCAACCGCATCGATGCCCTTGACCTGCTTTCACGCGAGGCGTGAGAGTGCCTCTGGTTGCGTCTACGCTTTCCAGCCAGACCTTTGCCTCGCTGATAGACTCCTCTTCGCACGACGAAGGTGGCCAGGCCTCGCTTGCGCTTTATGATGTCGAGGCGCTGGGGCGTGTGTACGTCTGTGGCTCTCCTCTCCGTGGTCGCCTGCTGCTGGCTCATGGTGCGGGTGCTGGACCGGAGAGTGCCTTCATACAGGGCCTGCTGAAGGCAATAGCTTCAGAGGGTGTGCAGACGCTGGCCATTGAATTTGCTTACTGGGCCCGGGCAAGACATGAAGGAAGGCGACGTCCACCGCCGAAAATCGCCACACTGTGCGATGAAATACGCGCCTGGCGTAACGTATTGCCGTCATCAGTATGGTTAGGCGGCAAGTCAATGGGTGGCCGTGCCGCAAGCATGGTGGCGGCCGAAGAAGGCGCGCCAGGGCTCGCATTGTGCGGCTATCCTTTTCATCCGCCGGGCAAGCCTGACCGATTACGCCTTGATCACTGGCCACAGCTGACATGCCCGACGCTGGTGTTGCAAGGTACGCGTGATCCGTTCGGACGCCGTGATGAGATCGAAGATTACAAATTGCCGACCTGCGTGCGGGTACACTTTCTGGAAGACGGTGATCATGATTTCAAGCCGCGTCGCTCCAGCGGCCGCTCACAGCATGATCTAATTTGTGAGGCTGCGGGGCAGATTCGCCATATATTTGAATCATCATCGAATTCGTCAAAACGATAGAACGATCAAGGTGTTGACTTTTACGTCACTGTCGGTAGAATGCCTCGCCACGTGACCAGGGGTGGTTAGCTCAGTTGGGAGAGCACCAGCCTTACAAGCTGGGGGTCACAGGTTCGAACCCTGTACCACCCACCATCACTTTTTCGAAGCGGCTGGTTTGGTTATCGAAATAGTTATCGGGTGTCACGTTAAAGAAGCGATATGCGGACCGGTAGTTCAGCTGGTTAGAATGCCGGCCTGTCACGCCGGAGGTCGCGGGTTCAAGTCCCGTCCGGTCCGCCACTTCGCCTTCTAGCAAGTTGTTTGATCATGTCGTCATTGACGATATGCTGCATACGATGCGGACCGGTAGTTCAGCTGGTTAGAATGCCGGCCTGTCACGCCGGAGGTCGCGGGTTCAAGTCCCGTCCGGTCCGCCACTTGCAGCAGTATGATTGATATGTTGGTTGTATCCGGGTGGTTAGCTCAGTTGGGAGAGCACCAGCCTTACAAGCTGGGGGTCACAGGTTCGAACCCTGTACCACCCACCATTGCTTAAAGCATCAAGCGATATGCGGACCGGTAGTTCAGCTGGTTAGAATGCCGGCCTGTCACGCCGGAGGTCGCGGGTTCAAGTCCCGTCCGGTCCGCCATTTTAAGCTTGATGTTATTTGCTTCCTTCCTAGAGCTTACCTTCTCGCCTTGCCTCACCTGCTGTTTGCTTTTATTACTTTATGGCCTGCTTGGCGCGTCAATTTTTTAATATGTGACGTACATGCATGTCCCGCTAGTACTCGTATTCCTGAAGCCAGTCTTCAATTAATGGATAGACTTCATGCTGGCAGCGCTCATGATTCAGCAGATCGTCATGTCCATAATCATGGCTGAGGCCACCGGGCGTACCAAGCAGTCTGAACTCGCCCTGATGGGGACCACATTCGTCGCGAAAACGTGCAACATCAGCGGAATGGCCAAAAGCTTCGTCGCCATTACCTGCCATGTGCAGCGTAGGCGGTAACCCGCCGCGAATCAGCGCTCGTCCGTAATCGAATCCATCTCTTTCATCCTGCCATTTATCATCCTTCAGCCAGCGCACATGTTGGCGATGATTACCGGCATATTCATTATCGGTTCCCCATCGCAGCTGCCGTGCTGGCATGTAGCCATATATACCGCGTATTAACGACCCGTACTGTATCCAGCGTCGAACAATCATTTGCTTTTGCACTGCATTGGCCGCATTGGCTTGGCGTCGCGTGCCCAGATAGACCTGACTGGCTATTTTGCGACGATTTTCGCGTGTGCGTGCTAGATGTGCCGCGATCAGGACGCCGCCCCAGCCATGAGCGATAACATGAGTACGTGAAGCACCGGTATCCTGCAGCCAGGCAGAAAGGGCGGTTGGGATCTCCTCGACGATAACATCGCTCTGATCGAAGCGTATGCCGCGTGATGGTTTCGGCGTGGCTAAGCCATGGCCGCGCTGATCAATGATGGCGACCTCGTGACCGCGCAAAGCGAGCCAAGGCGCCAGGCTATGGATATCAGCTTCTGACTGGGCAGTGCCTCTGACGTGTTCTTTCCAGAATATAGCCCCCGAAGCGGCAATATCATGCCAGCATAATACCGGCAGACGTGTTGCGCCCTGGCTGGGGCCTAGCCGGGTGAGGTGAAGCGAGCCACCCTTTGGCAGGGGAATGTGGCGAAAACTTGTATCAAACGCCATATCTGTTTTTCCTTGTAAACCCTTGCTGGAAGCGTGCGTGTATCGATGCACATACAATTTCATTGAGATTGACTCTTGCACTGACGCGCTAAATAACGCCATTCTTGAGACAAATAACAACCTCATTGAAGGACAGCATGTCATGTCTATGGCGCCATCGACCTCGCCAACCGGGTCGCTTGAAGTGTTGGCACAATCTCTTCCTACCCAGCCGCGCTTTCTGGCCAGTGATAATACTTCGGGCATTTGTCCCGAGGCGCTCGAGTACATGCTGATAGCCAACCGTGAGGATGATCTTGCTTACGGCAATGATGCCTGGACAGAACGCGCAACCAACCAGTTTCGCGAGCTATTCGAGACCGATTGTGATGTCTTCTTCGTATTCAACGGTACGGCAGCCAATTCGCTGGCTCTCGCGTCACTGTGCCAGTCCTATCACAGCGTGATTTGTCATGAACTAGCGCACATCGAAACCGATGAATGCGGCGGACCGGAGTTTTTTTCAAACGGTTCGAAGTTGCTCAACGTCTCGGGGCCACACGGCAAGGTTACCCCTGAAAGCATTGAGCGAATGGTGACACGCCGTCACGATATTCACTATCCGCAGCCCAGGGTGGTTTCTATCACGCAAGCCACCGAGCTGGGTACGCTTTATAGTCTTGATGAATTAAGCGCGATTCAGGATACCGCACGAGCTCATGACTTGAAGATTCATATGGATGGTGCGCGCTTCGCCAACGCCTGCGCCGCGCTCGATGTTGCTCCGGCGGAAATGACCTGGAAGCGTGGCGTGGACGTGCTGTGTTTCTCGGGTACTAAAAACGGCACTGCCTTCGGGGAGGCGATCCTGTTCTTTGATCGTGCCCTGGCGAGAGATTTTGAGTACCGCTGCAAGCAGGCTGGGCAACTCGCTTCCAAGATGCGATTCATTGCTGCGCCGTGGCTAGGGCTGCTGGAAAGCGGTGCCTGGCGTACCAATGCGTTGCATGCCAACGCTATGGCCAAGCGCCTCGTTGAAGGCGTGGCGCGCCTTGGCGTCAATACCATGTTTCCCGCCGAGGCCAATGCGGTATTCCTAGAGTTGCCGGTCAGGGCGCAGCAGAGACTGCGCGACAAGGGCTGGACGTTTTATACCTTCATCGGTGAGGGCGGGGTGCGTTTCGTTTGCTCCTGGAATACTACCGTTGAGCTGATCGACAGCCTGGTCGATGATATTAATTCAGTGCTGGCGGTTGCCGACTGATAGTGATATGGCTAATAGGGCAGGTGAGCTAAAAGTATGGCTTGCCTTATTTCTTTCCAATAAGTTCACTTCAATGAGCGAACCACGCTATTGAGAGGTAATACGTGTCAAGGAATCTGTGTGATTTTGCAGGGATGCGGGAGATTTTTTATCGGTTTTAGCTAATGTGAATTCTGGTCAACCCTGAGCGTAGCCGACCATCGTTGTCGGTCAGGGCGGCCCTCTTGGCCTAAGGAGGCTTCCATGAGCATCTTCGATCATGTACAGAATCGCTTCGAGCGAACGCAGCAGGAGGAGATGAGCCTCCAGGAGTATCTGGAGCTATGTCGAGAAGACCCTTCCATGTATGCCAGCGCTTCCGAACGCATGCTCAAGGCGATTGGCGAGCCTGAAGTCATCGATACCGCAAAGGACCCAAGGCTTTCACGCATTTTTTCCAACAAGCTGATCCGTCGCTATCCCGCTTTCGCCGAGTTCTACGGCATGGAAGAGGCTATTGAACAGATCGTTGCCTACTTCCGTCATGCGGCGCAGGGGCTTGAAGAACGCAAGCAGATTCTTTATTTGCTTGGTCCGGTGGGGGGCGGTAAATCTTCGCTGGCCGAGCGGCTGAAGGCGCTTATAGAGCACGTACCGTTCTATGCCATCAAGGATTCACCCGTCCATGAATCGCCTCTTGGTTTGTTCAGCCCGGAAGAGGATGGCGAAACGCTTGAGAAAGAATACCGCATTCCGCGTCGCTATCTGCGCTCGTTGATGTCGCCTTGGGCGGCTAAACGGCTCAAGGAATATGGCGGCGATATTTCAAGGTTCCGCGTCGTCAAGCTCTATCCCTCGCGTCTTAACCAGATTGCCGTATCCAAGACGGAGCCGGGCGATGAGAACAACCAGGATATCTCATCGCTGGTCGGTAAGGTCGATATTCGCAAGCTTGAACTTTTCTCCCAGGATGATCCTGACGCTTACAGTTTCTCCGGCGGGTTGTGCAAGGCCAACCAGGGCCTGATGGAGTTTGTCGAGATGTTCAAGGCGCCGATCAAGGTGCTACATCCTCTGCTGACCGCGACCCAGGAAGGCAACTACAACCCAACTGAAGGCATGGGCGCGATTCCTTTCGATGGCGTGGTGCTTGCCCACTCCAACGAATCTGAATGGCAACAGTTTCGTAATAACCGCAACAACGAAGCGTTCCTGGACCGTGTCTATATCGTCAAGGTGCCATATACGCTGCGGGTGTCCGAAGAGAGAAAAATTTACGAGAAGTTGCTCGAGCACTCCTCGCTCAACCATGCGCCATGTGCACCGGATACGCTACGAATGCTCGCCCAGTTCTCGGTACTCTCTCGTTTGAAGGAGCCCGAGAACTCGAGCATCTACTCGAAAATGCGGGTCTATGATGGCCAGAATCTCAAGGATACTGACCCGCGTGCCAAGTCGATCCAGGAGTATCGTGACGCAGCCGGCGTCGATGAAGGCATGGATGGGCTGTCGACGCGCTTTGCCTTCAAGATTCTCTCCAAGGTATTTAACTTTGATACCCACGAGATTGCTGCTAACCCTGTGCATCTGCTTTATGTGCTGGAGCAGCGTCTTGAGCAGGAGCAGCTGCCCAAGGAAACGCATGAGCGCTACCTGCGCTTCATCAAGGAATATCTGGCGCCGCGCTACGTCGACTTTATCGGCAAGGAAATTCAGACCGCCTATCTCGAATCCTATAGCGAGTACGGTCAGAATATCTTTGATCGCTACGTCACCTATGCTGATTTCTGGATTCAGGATCAGGAGTATCGGGACCCGGAAACTGGCGAACTATTCGATCGGCAGTCATTGAATGAGGAACTTGAGAAAATAGAGAAGCCAGCAGGGATTTCCAATCCCAAGGATTTCCGTCATGAGGTAGTCAACTTCGTACTGCGTGCCCGCGCACAGAACAACGGCAAGAATCCGAGCTGGCAGTCCTATGAGAAACTCAAGGGCGTAATCGAACACAAGATGTTTGCCAATACTGAGGAACTGTTGCCGGTCATCTCGTTCAACGCCAAGGCTTCAACTTCTGATAAGAAAAAACACGAGGACTTTATCAGTCGCATGGTCGCGCGTGGCTATACCGAAAAGCAGGTACGCCTGCTTTCAGAATGGTATTTGCGCGTGCGGAAATCTCAATGAGATCACAAGCACAAGTACGCAAGTCGCAGTAACGATGCCCGTCATGCCATGAGGCGAGCAGGATAATTCTCCGCTCGCCTCGCCAGGAGGTGGCACATGAGTTACTTCATTGATCGCCGGGCCAACGCCCGGCACAAGAGCGCCGTCAATCGCCAGCGTTTTCTGCAGCGTTATCGTAGCCACATCAAGCGGGCAGTGGAGGATTCGGTCAACCGTCGCTCGATTACTGATATGGAGCGCGGTGAAAAGATAAGCATTCCTAGCCGTGATATTTCTGAACCCGTTTTTCGCCATGGCCAAGGTGGCAAGCGCACTATCGTCAGCCCGGGCAACAAGGAATTTGTCGAGGGAGATCGTCTGCGCCGTCCTGGTGGCAGCGGGGGAGGCGGAGGCGCCGGTGAAGGCTCTGCATCCAACCAGGGTGAAGGGGTTGATGAGTTTGCCTTCAGCCTGACCCGTGATGAGTTTCTCGAATTCGTCTTCGATGGTCTTGAATTACCCCATCTTGAGCGCAAGCAGCTGGCCGACGTGGAGGAGGTGCGTCCGGTACGTGCCGGTATTTCGCGTGAAGGGGTGCCATCGCGCATGAATATCGTGCGCTCGATGCGCGAGGCTCAGGCGCGTCGTATCGCCATGCGGGCGCCGATCAAGCGTGCCTTGCAGGAGGCTCGTGAGGCGTTGGAGCTTGAGGAACACAAGGACCCGGTACTGCGCAACCCTTCTCGCGTCAAGGAATTAAGAGACGAGGTCGAACGGCTTGAAAAGCGGCTGGAAACGGTGCCGTTCATCGATACTTACGATCTACGTTACAACAATCTGGTCGATCAGCCCCAGCCATCAAACAAGGCGGTGATGTTCTGTGTGATGGATGTTTCGGGGTCGATGACACAAACGCACAAGGATATCGCCAAGCGTTTTTTCCTGCTGCTTTATCTCTTTCTTGAACGCAACTATGAAAAGGTCGAGCTGGTGTTTATCCGTCACCACACTGCGGCCAAGGAAGTCGATGAAGAGGAGTTTTTCTACTCACGTGAAACGGGCGGCACGATCGTCTCCAGCGCACTTAATCTGTTGAACGAGGTTATCCATGATCGTTATCCGCCGGGGCAGTGGAATCTCTATGTCGCTCAGGCCTCAGACGGTGACAATTGGGATGATGATTCAACCAACTGCCGGCATATCCTGTCCGACAAGCTGATGCCGCTTTTGCAGTACTACGCCTACGTCGAGATCACGCCTCACGCTCACCAGGCACTGTGGGAAGAATATGAGCGCGTAGCCGCGCATCATCCCGAGCGTTTTGCCATGCAGCAGATCGTCGAGGCGGGGGATATCTATTCTGTTTTCCGTGAACTGTTCCGCCGCCGCGTCGTGGCATGAGGAGGCATCATGGCTGAAATAGGCACCATAACGCGTGATGAGGAGTTCCTCGGCAAGGGCTCGGACTGGAATTTCGAGGACCTTGAGCACTACCAGCGTGAGATCGATCGGATTGCCAAGGATTACCGGCTCGATACCTATCCCAACCAGATTGAAATCATCACTTCCGAGCAGATGATGGATGCCTACGCCAGTGTAGGCATGCCGGTGGGCTATCATCACTGGTCATTCGGAAAACAGTTTCTCTCCGTCGAGCAGGCTTACCGGCGTGGTCAGATGGGGCTAGCTTATGAGCTGGTAATCAACTCAGATCCCTGCATTGCCTACCTGATGGAAGAAAACACCCTGATGATGCAGATTCTGGTCATGGCCCATGCCTGTTATGGCCATAATTCGTTCTTCAAGGGCAATTATCTGTTCCGCACCTGGACCGATGCCTCGGCCATCGTCGACTATCTGGTCTTCGCGCGCCGTTACATCAGCGAGTGTGAGGAGCGTCACGGTGTCGAGGCGGTCGAGCGTTTGCTTGATGCCTGCCACGCGCTGCAAAGTTACGGTGTTGACCGTTACAAGCGCCCATCACCGATTTCCGCCGAGGAGGAGGCCAAGCGTCAGCAGGAGCGTGAGGCGTACCTGCAGACGCAGGTTAACGCCTTGTGGAGTACTATTCCTCAGCCGCCCCGAGAAGAGCTGTTGCAGGATGATGATGATCCGCTTGGCTTGCATCAGCGTGGGCGCTACCCCTCGGAGCCGCAGGAAAATCTGCTCTATTTCATTGAGAAAAATGCGCCATTATTAGCGCCTTGGCAGCGTGAGGTTGTCCGTATCGTGCGCAAGCTGGCGCAGTATTTCTATCCACAGCGTCAGACCCAGGTGATGAACGAAGGGTGGGCAACATTCTGGCACTACACCATCATGCACCGTCTTTATGACGAGAAGCTGATCGGTGAAGGAATCATGCTTGAGTTTCTTCAATCCCATACGGCCGTGGTAGCGCAGCCAGGCTTTGATAGCCCTTATTACAACGGCATCAATCCCTATGCGCTGGGGTTTGCAATGTTCACTGATATCAAGCGTATCTGTGAGCATCCCACCGAAGAGGATCGGCGCTGGTTCCCTGATATGGTCGGCAGCGACTGGCTTGAAACGCTGCACTTCGCGATGAATAACTTCAAGGATGAATCCTTCATTCAGCAGTTTTTATCGCCCAAGGTGATGCGAGATTTGAAATTGTTCGCATTGCTGGATGACGATCGCGATGAAATGCTTGAAATCGCTGCGATTCATGATGACCAGGGCTATAAACAGGTGCGTGAAGCACTTTCTATTCAATATGCTCTAGGACACCGTGAACCTAACATACAGGTATGGGAGGCTGATGTACGGGGTGATCGGTCATTGACCCTGCGTCATGTGAGTAACGACCGCCGGCCGCTCGACAAGTCCGTTTATCCTGTGTTGCGCCATTTGCACCAGCTGTGGGGATTTGCGATCAAGCTTGAAAGCGTAAACGATCATGAGGTCACTCAGCGGTATCAGTGGCCGCTGCCGGAAGGAGAGTGATATACAGTAGTGGTGCCGCATGCTCGGCAAAAGACAACGCATACCGAAAGGCGGATATTCATCCGCCTTTTTTCATAATCTGCTTATCAACGCTGTACTAAGCGGGACGTGGTCTCTCACTGCCTTGTATACTCAGCCTTTTCTGAAGACTTGGTGAGGAGAGAAGGATCATGATCAATGCCGTTATTTTGATTAATGCCCAGACAGGGTTGGTACAGCCTGTGGCTGAACGCCTGGCAGAAATCGAAGGGATCAGTGAAGTCTATTCAACCTGTGGCCGTTACGATCTTGTCGCGATCGCTCGAGTGCGTGACTTTGAAGCGCTTTCGGATTTGGTTACTGCCCGGCTGACGGGGGTCGAAGGTATCCGTGATACTGAAACACTGTCGGCGCTGCAGGTCCATTCTCGACACGACCTTGAATCGATGTTTTCCGTTGGGCTGTAAGTGAACCGGATATGCCTGCTGTCTTTGTATTAATTCGACGTTTGAGCCGCCTCGGCGGCATAGGGTTTGTCTTTGCTGCCGTTATTGGCGGGCTGTGGTACTGGCAGGAACGCGATTATCGTGAACATATGGCCTGGATGGGCGTGCCCGAGGCCCAGGAGGCGTTCGATTGGCACACCTTCAACCGCGTGCTGCGTAACGATGGCTTTCTGGTGGGCTGGTCCGATCTACGCGCCAATCCACTTTGGGTCACGTACAAACTCACCCGTGTTAACCAATCGCGCCATCTGCCGCGGCCAAGCAGTTTTCGCGAGGACTGGCGTTCTCTGTGGCCAGTGGAATCAAGTAGTTACACCAGAAGCGGTTACGATCGCGGCCATATGGCGCCCAACTATGCGATTTCGCAGGTTTATGGGCGCACCGCACAGCTCGATACGTTCAAGATGACCAACGTCTCGCCGCAGCGTCCAGACCTGAATCGCAAAGTCTGGCAGCGTCTAGAGGAAGTCGTCATTGATCAGTTTGCGGCGCGCTTCGGCACCGTCTGGGTGGTGACCGGACCAATCTTTGACAATGATATCCGCCGTATGCGTTCTCTGATCGAGATCCCGGATGCCTTTTTCAAAATCATTGTTGTACCGGGCAAACATCCCAAGGCGCTAGCCTTCATCATTCCGCAGGATGTAACTGGTAACGAGCCGCTTGACCGTTTTCTGGTGAGCATTGATGAAGTTGAGATACGAACCGGCCTGAATTTTTTCCACGAGCTGCCAGAAGATACTGCTCACTCATTGGAAAGTCGGGTTGACTCTAAAGGATGGAATCTGGATAAAGTCGCCCGCCTGCCGTCACGCTATTGAGGGAAATGCAGATTTCATTTTAAAAACTATCTCCCTTATGGTGCTCAATGCCTCGGTGGAGCCGCACGTGCCGGTGAATACGGCAGAGACTTTGTCATGTCGCCAATACCGGCAGTGTGGCAGCAGAGCTTAATTGCTACGTTACCGAGCCTCACAGGCAGCGGCCTATTTCCACCTTACAGTACAGGTAAGGGGCACGGAGCAGGAGCGAAATGAGAGTTCAAGCCGGGCAATAATGGGATGAGAAACGATCACTGCATTGTTTGGTCGTGAGCAAGAGTTACTTAGTGCAAAGCACGGAGAAAGATGGGAAATAAGGTGGGAAACAGGAGATCAGCAATTAAGGGATGATAATGATAAAACTATCGAAAATGGTGCCCAGGAAAGGACTTGAACCTTCACGTCCGTAAGGACACTAGCACCTGAAGCTAGCGCGTCTACCAATTCCGCCACCTGGGCCTTGCTTGATCACCGCTGCTTGGTAGTGCAGAAGTAAAATGCTGCTGTTCAAACTTGGTGCCCGGAAGAGGACTTGAACCTCCACGTCCGTAAGGACACTAGCACCTGAAGCTAGCGCGTCTACCAATTCCGCCATCCGGGCAACGTTTCGCGTACTACTACTTTTCAGTTATACTTGCCGGGCCCGCAAATCACCCTGTCAAGTTAACCCTCTCAAGATATATTCATCTAAAGAAGGTGGTGCCCAGGAAAGGACTTGAACCTTCACGTCCGTAAGGACACTAGCACCTGAAGCTAGCGCGTCTACCAATTCCGCCACCTGGGCAGGTGGGCCGAAATAATACCTAATTTTTTCAGCGATGCAAGTGTGGATGAAACATAAAAGCGCCTTGGGTCAAGCCCAAGCCACGGCTATACTTTTCGTTATGTTTAAACGACACCTTAAAAAGCCGCACCCGCTGCTCGCCGTAGATTTTCAATCAAGGAAGTTGTTATGAATCATTGGACGTTGAGCGACGACCCGCAAGCGGAACGAGAAGCCAACAATTACGACAAGCCTGTCCCCAGCCGTGAATATCTGCTTGAGCGGCTCGAGGCGCATGGTAAACCTCTTACCCACGAAAATATGAGCCGTCTGCTCGGCCTTGAGGATGAAGACCAGCAGGAAGCTGTTCGTCGGCGCCTCAACGCTATGGAGCGTGACGGACAGCTTGATCGCAACAAGAGCGGTGGCTTTACGCTGATCGATAAGAGCAATCTGATCGAGGGGCGTGTTGTCGGTCATCGTGACGGTATCGGTTTTCTGGTACGCAAGGATCGGGTCAAGCCTGATCTGGTCATTCCACCGCGTCAGATGCGCCGCGTCTTCGATGGTGATGAAGTGCTGGCGCGTGTCAGTGGACGCGACCGGCGCGGACGCGACGAAGCCACCATCGTTGAAGTGCTGGCAAGAAATACCCAGACAATGGTGGGTATCTATCGCCAATCCGACCCGACCCAGGGGGTGCTGGTCCCCGAGAACTCGCGCATCATTCAGGAAATTCTGATTCCTGCCGGGGCCGAGAATGGCGCCAAGGATGGTCAGGTCGTTGCGGTGCGCATCACGCAGCAGCCAGCAACGCGTATTCAGCCTTCGGGTGAAGTGGTCGAAGTGCTCGGTGAGCGCATGGACCCCGGCATGGAAATCGATATTGCCATCCGGGAGCACGATATCCCCGCCGATTTCCCACCCGAGGTCGATGCCCAGATTGCCGGCATGTCCGCTGAAGTGTTGGAAGAAGATAAAGCGGCCCGCGTTGATTTGCGCAACCAACCGCTGGTCACCATCGATGGTGAGGACGCCAAGGATTTCGACGATGCCGTCTATGCTTGGAAAACCAAGTCCGGTGGCTGGAAGCTGATTGTCGCCATTGCTGACGTATCACATTATGTTCGGGTCGGAGCGCCGCTCGATCAGGAAGCGCATCAGCGTGGTAACTCGGTCTATTTCCCGGGCCAAGTAGTCCCGATGTTGCCTGAGCTGCTCTCCAATGGACTCTGCTCGCTCAACCCTGATGTTGATCGTCTATGCATGGTGTGTGAGATGAATATCTCGCAAAAGGGCGAGATCAGCCGCTACAAATTCTACGAAGCGGTGATGCGTTCTCATGCGCGGCTGACCTATACCAAGGTCGGTGCGATGCTGCAGGAGGCCGATAGCGAAGAAGGGCAGGCGCTACGTGAGCAGTACCGCGATGTCCTGCCGGCACTGGAAAATCTGCATGGGCTTTACAAGGTGCTGCGGAGTGCGCGGAGCGCACGTGGTGCGATCGATTTCGAAACCACCGAAACGCAGATTGTCTTCAATGAGCAGCGCAAGATCGAGAAGATCGTGCCACGCACGCGCAACGATGCTCACAAGCTGATTGAAGAGTGCATGTTGGCAGCCAACGTCGCGACCGCACGTTTCCTCAGCAAGCATGAGCTGCCGTCACTTTATCGCGTTCACCAGCAGCCGAGCCCTGAGCGGCTTGAGAACCTGCGCATCTTCCTTGGCGAGCTGGGGCTGACGCTAGGAGGCGGAGAGAAACCGCAGCCGAGTGATTTCCAAGCGTTACGTGATGCGATAAAGGACCGTCCTGACGCTGATATCATTCAGACGGTGATGCTGCGCACCATGAGTCAAGCGGTTTATTCACCACATAACGAAGGGCACTTCGGCCTGGCCTACACTGCTTATGCACACTTTACCTCGCCGATTCGCCGTTATCCCGATCTGCTGGTACATCGGGCGATTCGTTCGGTGATTCGTAGTGGCCAAGCAACAAACAGTGTTGAGCGGCTGGATGACACACCGGTCGAACCGGCCACCACCTGGTGTCCATACAGTTTCGAACAGATGGTCGAACTGGGTGAGCATTGCTCAATGACTGAGCGTCGTGCCGACGATGCGACGCGTGATGTCGAAGACTGGCTCAAGTGTGAGTTCATGTCCGACAAGGTGGGTGAGGTATTCGACGGTACTATCGCCTCGGTGACTCAGTTCGGCATCTTTGTACGTCTTGATGACTACTATGTCGAAGGATTAGTACATATCACTGCGTTACCTTCGGATTACTATCATTTCGAGCCGGAGCGTCACCAGCTCAAAGGTGAGCGGGGAGGATTGACCTATCGCCTCGGTGATGGCGTGACGGTGCGTGTGGCACGCGTTGATCTTGATGAACGCAAGATTGATTTTGAGCTCGCTGTCGCTGAACCGCTCTCACGGCGTAAAGTGCGGCGCAAGAAACCTGGCGGTGAGCTGCCAAGCCCGGCCCCTTCCGAGCAAGAGCCGCGTGGGGCAAAAAAACGCAAGTCACGCCCTGGCCGCAAGGAGCGTGAGCGTCTGCGCCAGGCACGTGCTACCGGTGATGCCAATGTCATGTCCGATGCTGCTGTATCTATATCGGACACGCCGGTGGCTCAGCCACGTCGCCGTTCAAAAGCGGGCGACGTTGGGGTGGGGCGTGATGATAGCCCGGGAGGCAAGGGCGATGCCAAGGCGAAAAAGGCCGGTAAGCCCTCGAAAGGTAAGAAGGTGCGCAAGGCCAAGAGTGCAAAGTCGGCCAGTGCAGCTAAGTCGACCAGCAAATCAAGCAAGCCCAAGAAATAATCAATAACGTTGTTATGTAAGGATATTGTCGTCAATGAAACATCGCCAAGCCCACCGGGGGCCACGGCCTCCGCGCGGGCTCGATGCCGTGTTCGGTGTTCACGCCGTGCAGGCGCTGCTGAAGCAGGGAAATGCAGCGAAAATGCTGTGGGTTCAAGAAGGGCATGCCGAAAAGCGTTTGCAGGAGCTGATTGACGATGCCATCCGACAGGGGATGTCAGTCGAGCATTTTCCTCGGGATGTTCTGGACGTCCAGGCCAATGGTGGTTCTCATCAGGGGGTAGTCGCTTTCTGCGCGCCGCTGATCGCTGAGAGCGAAGAGACCCTGATGTGGCGATTGGAAAGCTGGCAGGCTGCGGTACCGCCCTTGTTACTGGTACTTGATAGCGTCACTGATCCACATAATTTTGGCGCTTGCCTGCGCAGTGCAGATGCTGCAGGTGTGCATGGCGTGATTGTTGCCAAGGATAAATCCGCGCCGTTAAACGCTACCGTGCGCAAGGTAGCCTGTGGCGCGGCCGAAACCGTGCCGGTTTATCAAGTGACCAACCTGGCACGCACACTGGCACGGTTAAAAGAGATGGGCGTATGGATTGCTGGCGCCGCCGGTGAGGCTGATCAGTCAATCTATGATATTGATCTGCGCGTCGCGAGTGCTCTGGTCATGGGTGCCGAAGGCAAGGGACTACGCCGTCTGACGCGTGAGGCATGCGATATGCTGGTCAAGTTGCCGATGGCGGGCAGCGTGTCGAGTCTCAATGTCTCGGTAGCCACCGGGATATGTCTGTTTGAAGCAGTACGTCAGCGGCAGTCTTGATCTGAGGCATTGTCCATCCTTGACTTGCAACTCTTACTGACCCTCTCTACAATTGTGCGGTTTCGCGGCCGGCATATATGTTGAACGAATATTCAACGTTGAGCCGCCGTGGATACCTTCCTATCAACTCCTTGCTTTTCCTGGTGCTTGAGTTTTTCAAAGGCCCGAGGGGAAGCTGTTAAACCGAAAGGAGAAGTCATGCGTCATTACGAAATCGTATTCATGGTCCATCCGGACCAGAGCGAGCAGGTTCCGGCGATGATCGAGCGCTATACCAGCCTCGTCACCGACAATGGCGGTATCGTGCATCGCCTCGAAGATTGGGGACGCCGTCATCTGGCTTACCCGATCAACAAGATTCACAAGGCTCACTATGTTCTGATGAACGTTGAGTGTGCTGGCGAAACGGTCGCAGAACTGGAAAATATCTTCCGTTTCAACGACGCCGTCATTCGCAACCTGGTCGTACGTGCTAAGGAAGCCGTCACTGAAGCTTCGCCGATCATGAAGGCTTCTGATGACAAGGGTGCCCGCCGTCGTGACGACAGGCCGCGCGGAGATCGCGATGACCGTAGCGATCGTGATGATCGTGATGATCGTGATGATGCCGATCGTGATGAGCGCGAAGCTCAGACCGAAGAAGCTTAACCAAGCCCGTCGTTTCCGGAGGATTATCCCATGGCACGTTTTTTCCGTCGCCGTAAGTTTTGCCGCTTCACCGCCGAAGGCGTGAAGTACATCGATTACAAAGACATCGAAACACTCAAGTCTTACATCACTGAGACTGGCAAGAT
Organism: Phytohalomonas tamaricis; assembly: GCF_003012345.1. Classification (GTDB taxonomy): domain Bacteria; phylum Pseudomonadota; class Gammaproteobacteria; order Pseudomonadales; family Halomonadaceae; genus Phytohalomonas; species Phytohalomonas tamaricis. Next base: position 647,649 of record NZ_PVRV01000020.1, on the reverse strand, counting down.
CGTCCCGAGCCGTATTACGGGAACGCGTGCGCGCTATCAGCGTCAGCTCGCGACTGCGATCAAGCGTGCGCGTTATCTGGCGCTGCTGCCGTATACCGATAGTCACCTGTAAGTTCTAGCATCAATGCTGGCTTTTGCTCGCTGGGTCATGCGCGGCCTGCCACAGGCATGTGGTGCTGCGCTGTTGGCATCACTCATTCCATGGCTCTTCTGGGTGGGTGCTGCGGTTAGCGCATTAGTCACGTTACGCCGTGGTTTCAGCGCTGCTGTTCCGGTTCTGATCGCCGCTGCTATCCCTGCCGGCTGGTGGTGGATGCAAGGCGATACGGTTCCGTTGGCGGCAGTGTTGATGGTCACACTGATGGCGACTGTGCTGCGCGCGCGAGTGAGTTGGGGTCAAGCACTTATTGCTGCGGCTCTGGCGACCACTGTGCTGATCCAGTTAGGTATTTTTCTGCCGAAGGATACCAGCCAGTTATTGATGCAAATTCGTGACAGTTCCCCGGAACTCGATGAAATGTTGGCGAACTACGCCCAGCAGGGCGTGGCTGTTGATCGCCTGACCGAACTGGTCATCAGTGCCGTAACCGGTCTGGTTGTGCTGTTCGCGTCAATTATTTGTCTGGCGCTTGCACGTTCGTGGCAGGCCGGGCTGTATAATCCAGGCGGATTTCGCAGTGAATTTCATCAGCTGCGCCTATCACGCGGTGAGTTGGCTGTCGTGGTGGCTTTCGGCATCATTGGTGTAGTGTTGGGATTACCTTCTGCCGCGCTAGTGGCCTGGGTACCGCTGTTGGTTGCCGGTATCGCGCTGGTGCACGGTTTCATCGGGATGAAAGGGATGAACGGGCTTTGGCTGGTGGGCTTTTATGTCCTGCTGTTGACCACCTGGCCCACTATAGTGATTGTGCTGCTACTGGCGTTGGCGGATACCTTTGCGAATTTCCGCATCCGCATCACCAGTAGTCAACGTTAAGAGGTTAACGAGATGGAAGTCATTCTGCTCGACAAACTCGGCAAGCTGGGCGATTTGGGTGACAAGGTCGCTGTCAAGTCCGGTTACGGTCGTAACTATCTGGTGCCTTACGGTCTAGCCGTACCGGCGACCAAGGAAAATGTTGAAGCGTTCGAAGTACGTCGTGCTGAGCTTGAACGTCAGGCGGCAGGTCGTCAGGCTGAAGCAGAAGCCCGTGCAGCCCAGCTTGGTGACATCGAACTGTCATTGGTCGCCAAAGCCGGTGACGAAGGCAAGCTTTTCGGTTCTATCGGTCCTCGCGATCTGGCTGATGCCATCGCACAGGCAGGCATCAGCGTCGCCAAGAGCGAAGTGCGTATGCCGGAAGGTCCGATTCGCCAGACGGGTGAATACGACATCGACTTGCAGCTGCACGCTGAAGTGAAAGCGAGCGTCCGCGTTGTGGTGGTTGCCGAATAAGCGAATTGTTGCCGCTACGCGGTAAACGATACGTTGGAAAGGCACGGGGCCTCCCGTGCCTTTTTTTATGTCTGTTTGATCATGATCATGCGCTGATTAACCAGGTGACAAGAGCACTACTTGGGCGCTCAGTCGCATGTGTGTCATGCACCAATCGATGCGATCAGATGTGTGACAATGACATGATCGAGAGGTAATCTTGGCGCACTTACCCTCCGATGCAAGTATATGCATCCTTGTTATTCCTATCGTTTGTAACAGGTGTCTGTCGAGGACGCATCAATGAGTGAAGTAGTCGAGCACGATCGGGAAACCGCGGCGCTCAAGCTCCCGCCGCATTCGCTGGAGGCCGAGCAGTCTGTGCTTGGCGGCCTTATGCTCGATAATGAAGCTTGGGACGTAGTATCAGAACGGTTGGTCAGCGATGATTTCTATCGCTTTGAGCATCGCCACATATTTAATGGCATTACCCAGTTGGCTGAAGAAAGCCGACCGCTTGATGTTGTCACCTTGTCAGAGGTGCTTGAATCCCGCGATCAGCTTGATGCCATCGGTGGCCTTGCGTATCTGGCGGAACTGGCACGCAATACGCCTTCGGCCAGTAATATTCGCGCTTACGCTGATATCGTGCGTGAGCGGGCAACGTTGCGTAAATTGATACAGGTTGCCCATCAGATTGCCGAGGGCGCTTTCAATCCGCAGGGCCGACCCGCAGATGAGCTGGTCAATGAGGCCGAGCGACTGGTATTTCAGATATCAGAGTCGCGTCCCAAGTTTGGCGGCCCGGTCGGCATGAGTCAGTTGTTGACCAAGGCGGTTGATCGCATCGATCAACTGTTTAATTTAAAAGGACAGATGACCGGCGTATCGACCGGCTTTCGCGACCTCGATGATATGACTTCGGGACTGCAGCCCTCCGATCTGGTCATTATTGCCGGGCGACCCTCGATGGGTAAGACCACCTTCGCCATGAATCTGGTCGAACATGCAGTGGTGAGTGGCGAAAAATCGGTGGTGGTGTTTTCGATGGAGATGCCGGCTGAGTCGCTAATGCTGCGTATGGTGTCATCGCTGGGGCGTATCGATCAGACACGCGTGCGTACTGGCCAGCTTGAGGATGAGGACTGGCCACGCCTGACCTCGGCGGTCAACCTGCTTAAGGACAAGAAGCTGTTTGTAGACGATACACCGGCGTTGTCTCCTAACGAAATGCGCTCACGCGTGCGCCGTCTCGCTCGTGAGAATGGCGATGTGGGGCTAATCATGATCGACTATCTGCAATTGATGCAGGTGCCGGGAATGTCGGAAAATCGTACCGCCGAAATTTCCGAAATCTCGCGTTCGCTGAAAGGTATCGCCAAGGAATTTAACTGTCCTGTTGTCGCGCTTTCGCAGCTTAACCGCTCGCTTGAACAGCGTCCTAACAAGCGCCCCGTCATGTCGGACCTGCGTGAGTCCGGCGCTATCGAGCAGGATGCCGATGTTATTGCCTTCGTTTATCGCGACGAGGTCTATAATAAGGATAATCCCGACAACAAGGGGCTTGCCGAGTTAATCATCGGTAAGCAGCGTAATGGCCCTATCGGGACGGTGCACATGGCGTTTATAGGTAAGTATACGCGCTTTGAAGACCTCGCCCCGGATAGCTATAGCCAGTACGAAGAATAGATATGGTTTCAGGGTGAAATGGCAGGTGTGATAGGCGCTGGAGCCTTCTGGCGTGTTACGTATAATGCCGCATCCCTGAAGACTCTGATTTGCCACTAGACAGGAGAGGACATGGCAGCAGGATTTCGTCGTAGCGGGCGTCGCCGCCAGCCTAAGCTTGAGGCACGCGGTCGGCTCGATAGTATCGAGCGTGAAGGCCCATTCAAGGAATGGCTTGGAATGCCTGACTTGTATCGCCACAACCTGGTTGTCGATGGAGAGCCCTACAGCTATCAGGTTGAAGATGCAGAGTTGCCGGTCAGCGTAGGGGACTATGTTGTGTTTCGTTACAAGGAAACCAAAGCTGGCAACTGGATAGACCGGAGGTCGCTAGGTATTGCGATTGACCCGGCTACCTACCAAAAAGACTAAGCATTAATTACCGCCGCCGCAGTGCAGTTGGCTTGCGGCGGTTGTCTTGCTCGTTCCTATCCTTTTTTCGTCTCCTTTCAGTTTTCAAACTCGCCTTTGCCATCCACGTGCCTGTTCATCGTGCTTGGTAGGTCTGCATATCCATGCTGCGCGTTGACATTGATAACTATTATCATTTAAGTTCTTGTTGCTTCGCGCTTCAGCCAAGCGTGATGTGTGAGCACAACAGCTTTACCGCAGTGCGGTAGAAATGTCTCGACTTAGCCGTTACCGCTTCGGCCGCGACCACGCCAGGGAGAAATGACATGGAAATAGGCAAGACGCTGCCGTTGACGGGTGGCCAGGCGGGGATCTGGTACGCTCAGCAGCTCGATGTAGCACATGCTGCGTACAACACAGGACAATGCCTCGAAATTCATGGCCATGTAGCGCTTGATCTGTTGGCCGCCGCTATTCGTCAGGCAGTCAATGAGAGCGAGTCGTTACATGTACGTATTCATGACGGCGAAGAGGGGCCTTGCCAATATCCGCATGCGCCTCAAGAGTGGACGCTTGGTCAGCTTGATTTCAGTACTGTAGTAGAGCCACGGGCCGAGGCTTGGCGCTGGATGAACGAGACGCTGAAGCGCTCTGTCAACTTCACTGAAGGACCGTTGTTCAAGCAGGCCTTGCTTGTACTTGGCGATGGGCATGTTCTCTGGTTCTCGAGTATCCATCACATTGCCGCTGATGCTTACAGTTATGGTCTGTTGCAGCAGCGTGTGGCAGAAATTTACGCCGCTCTGTCCCAGCAGCGAATGCCTAAACCGGCCTGGTTCGGTAGTCTTGAACAGCTTGTTGTAGAAACGACGACCTATCTTGAAAGCGAACAGCTCGGCAAGGATCAGTGCTTTTGGCGTGAACGTTTCTCAAGCGACCCTGAACCTGTCAGCCTGGCAGGACGCTTTGCGATGGCCAGTGCCTTCGCTCACAAGCGGCAAGAGACGCTGCCGAGTGCGCAGGTCATTGCGCTCACACGTGCTGCTCAAGCCTGCAAGGCGAGTCTGCCCGAGTTATTGCTGGCCGCTATCGGTGCTTATTTATGCCGTATGACCGGCAAGGATAACGTTACCCTGGGGCTGCCGATGATGGGACGCATGCTGCCAGTGGCGCTACGTACACCCGCGACCCAGGTCAATGTTCTGCCCTTTCGCCTGCCGCTGACGCATGAACATGGTGCTGGCGAGTGGGTTGAGGCAACCAAACGCGAAATGCGTGACGTCCGCCGCCATCAACGCTACCGTTACGAATGGCTGCAGCGTGATCTGCAACGCCGTCTTCCCAATCGGCCGCTGTTTGGTCCCCATGTTAATATTCTGCCCTATACACAGCCGCACCTGTGGGAGGGCTGTGAAACGCATACGCACCATCTCGCCACCGGTCCGGTGGACGACATGACGTTTAGTCTCTATCTCGGCAGTGACAGTGGTGAGCTGCATATCGCGCTGGAATCCAATCCGTCTCTTTATAGCCTTGAACGTACCCAATGGCATCTGGAACGTCTCATCCACTGGCTAGGGCTATTCAGTTCAAGTACCTGCAACGTTACTGATGGTAGAAGTGCTGCGGAAAACGGCACGGATACAGCGCCTGGTATCGGTACGCTTGATGTGCTCATGCCGAAAGAGAAACAGCTTCTTGAAGACTGGAACGCGACGGCTCAGAAGGTTGAAGATACCGACCTAGCTACGCTTTTTGAGCGTCAAGTGGCACACACACCCAAGCAGTGCGCGCTTGTATTTGCTAACACCTCGCTTGACTACGCTGAGCTTAACGCGCAGGCCAATCGCCTCGCCAGGCTTCTGATGGCGGCCGGTGTCGAGCATGGTGATATTGTGGGCATTGCCGTGCCACGCTCCTTGGCGCTTGAGATCGCATTACTGGCAGTGCACAAGGCCGGCGGTGCCTACATGCCGCTTGCCAGTGATTATCCCAAGGAGCGGCTCGCTTACATGATTGAGCAGGCTCGTCCCGCCGTAATTGTCGCACATTCGTCCCAGCTTGAGATGCTGCCGACCGATGACAATACGGCTACGGTAAAGGTGATAATCGATAGTGAAGAGACGGCAACGACACTTGAGACGCTTTCTGGCGACAATCTGGACGGCTCTGGACGCAACGCTGGTGATCCGGCCTACTTGATTTTTACCTCCGGTTCGACCGGCAAACCCAAGGGGGTATTGGTCGAGCATCGTGCAATCGTCAATCGCCTGCTGTGGATGCAGGGTGAATACGGACTGCAGGCTGGCGACCGTGTCCTTCAGAAAACGCCTGCCGGTTTTGATGTTTCGGTATGGGAATTCTTCTGGCCGTTGATCAGCGGCGCCACGCTGGTCATGGCACGGCCAGAAGGGCACAAGGATCCTCGTTATCTTAGTGAACTCATCATTCGTGAGGGCATTACCACGCTGCATTTTGTCCCATCGATGCTGCGCGCTTTTCTTGATGAGATTGATGACGTTACCGCGGCTGCCATGGGAGGGCTCCGGCGTGTATTTGTCAGTGGAGAGGCACTGAGCAAGGAGCTGCAGGAGCGCTTTTTTGCCAAGCTGAATGCTGAACTGCATAACTTGTATGGCCCTACGGAGGCGGCAGTTGACGTAACCTATTGGCCTTGTACGCAGAATGAGACACGGACAACGGTGCCTATTGGCCGTCCCATCTGGAACACGCAGATTCATATTCTCGACGACACGCTACGCCCTATGCCGGTCGGTAGTATCGGTGAGCTTTATATCGCAGGCCGCAATCTGGCGCGTGAATATATCGGTCGCCCCGATTTGACCGCTGAGCGTTTCGTCGCCAATCCTTTTGCTGCGGGTGAACGCATGTACCGCAGCGGTGACCTGGCGTGCTGGAATGAAGATGGCACCATCGACTATGTTGGTCGCATCGACCATCAAGTCAAGCTGCGCGGCTTGCGCATCGAACTTGACGAGATCGAAGCGGTGCTTGTCGAATATCCCGCGATCGCCAAGGGCGTTGTCAGTGTCTACAGCAGCGATCAGGTTGATGCGACGCTTGTCGCTTATGCCGTGGTGAATGATAAGGTCGATAAAGAAGCGCTCAGACAACATCTGGCACGTCAGTTGCCAACCTATATGGTGCCGAGCCATATCGTGTTCCTTGACGCGCTGCCATTGACGGCCAATGGCAAACTTGATCGCAAGGCTCTCCCTGCGCCTATGCTTGCCGCTACAGGTGAGGACCGCCCACAAACACCGCAAGAGCAGATCTTATGCGAGCTTTTCAGCGCGGCGCTGGGCCTTGAGCGTGTGGGTATCCACGATAATTTCTTTGACCTGGGTGGCCATTCATTGTTGGCCGTGCAACTGGCTCGGCAGATACGTGATCGGCTAGGCTGGGAAGTGTCGATCGCCACGCTATTTGAGGCACCCAGTGTTGCGCAGCTTGCCGCAGTAGGCGATACGGCTCAGATTGATGATGCGCTCGATGTGCTGCTGCCTTTACGCACCGCGGCGTCGCACAATCCCTATATCTTTTGCATCCATCCTGCTGGTGGGCTGAGCTGGTGTTACAGCGGGCTGACGCGTTTTATTCCTGTCGAATACGGCATCTACGGCGTACAGGCGCGAGGTTTGAAAACGACCCAGCAGAGCGGTGCAGCGCTTCCTCAGACAATGGATGATATGGCGCGCGATTACCTTGAGCAGATACGCTGCGTACAGCCGCAAGGCCCGTATTATCTACTGGGCTGGTCGGTGGGCGGGATGATTGCGCATACTGTCGCTGCACTGCTGCAGGAATCAGGTGAAAAGGTCGGCATGCTTGCCTTACTGGATGCGTATCCGAGCGATTTATGGCGGGATATGGCGCCACCGGGTGAAGCACAAGCGCTTACCGCACTGCTGCGCATTGCCGGTTTCGGTCAGCATGAAGATGCCGGCCTGACACGGCAGGAGGTGATTGAGCTGCTGAAAAATGAAGCGCATGCGATGGCGAGTCTGCCACAACAGACGCTTGATGCATTAGTTGATGTGGTGATCAACAATAGCCGCTTGGTGCGTGACTCTCATCATCGATTGTTTGAAGGTGATGTGCTGTTTTTCAGCGCGGCGAGACCACGAGCGGAAACTTGGTTGACACGTGATGCCTGGCATCCCTATATCAATGGGCGCCTTATCAATGTCGATATCGACTGCGATCATCCCACCATGCTGCAACCGGAAAATGTTAAGCCTATTGGGACATATTTGGAAAAAGCACTTAAAACGCATGAGCCAGTCACGATATGACGCGCCCGCTTTCACCCCAGCCGCCTGTAGAGGGTATTAGGTACGCATTTACACAAGTGCCACTGGTAGGCGTGGGAGAAATACATTGGTGCGCGCGTTCGCTGGATTTCATCATCGAGATGATTGCCTCGCCGGGGTTTGAAACGTGCTGCAACGATATCGTTGTTGAGTTCGGCAATGCCCGTCATCAGGCGCTCGTCGACCGTTACGTGGCGGGAGAGGATGTCGATATAGATATTCTCTGCCGTGTGTGGCGCGACACACTACATTTCATGCTCTGGAGCCCTGAGGTTTATGCCCGCTTCTTTCAGCGCATAAGGGAGATCAATGCTCACCTTCCACCATCTCGGCGTCTGCGCGTCATTCTTGGTGAGGAGGCGTGTGATTGGCGTAGCCTGACATTTACAGAGTGGAAGCGTCTGCATCAGCGCCGCGATGAGCATTATCGAATCGTCGTTGAAAAGGAAGTGCTGGCTCGTAAGCGACGAGCCCTGCTTGTTTTCGGTGTAACGCACCTGCTCAAACACGGGAATCCGGCGATGATGTCAGCCAACGGACCGGCCGCTCCACTCGGTGCGCAGCTCATTGAGCATCATGGCGATATCCTCAGGGTCATCTGGCCTTATTTCATGGCAAAGGCTGACTTCCTGACTTCAACTGAACAAGCTGCTTGGCCTATACCTTCCATAACATGGCTTGATAGTACAGAGCTTGCCGATCGCGAATTTATCCCCCCGTTTGCAACGCAGCCGGAAGCGCGGATAAAGGCAGGTGATGCTTTTGATGCCTGCCTTTATCTCGGTAATCTGGAACGTAACCTCAATGTGCCAGCGTCGGTTTATGAGGACCAGGAATGGCTTGATGAAATCGGCAGAAGAGCGGCTATCTTGGGAGCGACACAGCGTAAGCGGATTGAAAGCTTGCTGCCGGAGGCAGCAAGGAAAAGAATTCGTGCCTGCGCTGCTTTAGAGTAAATATTATTGGACGTCCGTGACGTCATATACATGGTTGGCTGAACATCCTTCGCAAAAGAAAGGTGCTGACCATAGCGTACCCATCGCCAGGAGGGCGAGGGCGCGTGTGGCCTGGATCGATAAGTGGCGAGTGAAACCAAATGGTCACGATGTTGAGGCAAGCTAGGCGACACATCAAAAAATCAGACAATATCGAATCACATCCCCAAGGAGGGTCAGTGAATTTACAACAGTTACAACAGGCTGCCAGTCAAAAGAAAGACGCCGAGGTGCGTGTCATTCGTCACAATGACAGTCAGCTTTATCAGGTTGAGTATCAGCAAGGCGAAGGTGAGCGCTGGTTGCTTAAGCGCTGTGGCAAGCCCCAGCTTTTTCGGTCGTTGGATGCTGTCTACGATGAACTGCGTCACATTGGCATCCGCCAGGCTTTTCTAGTTCAGCGTGGCGGTAAGGATTATGTTCATGGCTATGACGCGCATTACCATGGTGCAATGACTGCCACCGTCCCGCTTGCTTTCTGAACAAGTATTCATGAGGGGCATTTTCACGCCCCTCACGTGGTTTCGGTTTAATCACAATAATCTTGTTTATCCTCCCTTCCTGTTATCTATTTATAATCTCTGCTTAACACCTCGCGTCAGTTTTTAGCCTCACCATATTCTTATTCGCAACTTGTACAAAGTTTGTGCAAATCTTGAGGATAGGATATTTTCATGACCCATATTTCACGGCGCTCTGATAGACTTTAATTATCAGAAGTAAGGAGTCTTATCATGTCCTCGCCCCGTTTCGGTGTAATGCTTGTCAATCTGGGTACGCCAGAATCTCCCACACCCGCTGCGGTTAGGCGTTATCTCGCCGAATTTCTATGGGATAGGCGTGTTATTGATGTTTCCCGTCCGCTCTGGTGGTTGATTCTTAACGGTATCGTATTGCGTACCCGGCCTAAACGCGTGGCACATGCCTATGCATCCGTTTGGCAGGATGAGGGATCGCCACTATTAGCAATCGGGCGCCGTCAGCAAAGAGCGTTAAAAGCACGTCTCGATGAACGCTTTGGTACCGATGTACCTGTCGAACTGGCGATGACCTACGGAAAGCCCACCATGGAGGAGGCGGGGATGGCATTTCGCCGTGCCGGGGTAGAACGTATTCTTGTCTTCCCGCTTTATCCGCAATACTCCCGCTCGACCACGGCATCGGTCTTTGATCGTCTTGCCAAGGCGCTCAAGGACTGTCCGCATCTTCCTGAGATGCGTTTCATCCGCGATTACCATGATCATCCGGGATATATTGCCGCACTGGCTTCAAGTGTTGAGGAACACTGGGAACGCGAAGGTAAGCGCGGCCATCTATTGATGTCTTACCATGGTATTCCCAAGCGCTATGCCGAAGAGGGTGATCCGTATCCCAAACATTGCGAAAGAACCAGTCGCCTGGTGGCTGAAAAGCTGGGGCTTGCCGATGATGAATGGACGATGAGCTACCAGTCGCGCTTCGGTCGTGAGGAGTGGTTAAAGCCTTACACGGATGAAACCCTGATGGCCTGGGGTAAGCAAGGCCGTGAGCGTGTTGACGTGATGAGCCCCGCATTCTCGGCTGACTGCCTTGAGACGCTGGAGGAGATTGCCGTCGAGAACCGCGACAATTTCATCAATGCCGGCGGTAAGGAGTACAGCTTTATTGAGTCGCTCAATGATCGTGACGATCATATTGCTCTCTTTGAGTCGCTTATTGTTCACCATACCGAAGGGTGGTAAACAGCGGTCAAGCCATAAAAGAAAGGGGCCTGAACAGTAATGTTCGAGCCCCTTTCTTTCTAGACAGTGAATGTAATGTGGATCACGTTCGTTCGCTATCCTGCGGTTTCTCTTTTGTTTTAAGTTCTACTGGCTCACCTTGAGTCCGTTCATAAAGTGGCAGCTTATGATGTAGCGCACTCATGGCTAACAAGTGAGCACTGACCGGAGCGGTGATAATTAGAAACAGCGTGATCAGCATCTCTTGAGCACTTGGTGTACCTTCCTGCAGCCAGAAATAAGCGACCGAGGCAATCAACGTACAGCCGACGCCTAGCGTCGAGCTTTTAGTTGGCCCATGAAGACGCATGTAAAAATCCTTGAAACGCAATAGGCCCAAGGCACCGATCAGGGAAAGAACTCCTGCTGTGATCAAAAGCAACGAGATCACTGCCTCCCATATCACATGTAATTCCGGCATGAAGGCCTCCTAGGCAACGGCGCTTATGCATGATGTGTTCATTGGTGGTTACTCGATGATATCGCCGCGCAGCAGATACTTGCATACCGCGACGGTACTGATAAATCCCAGCATGGCAATAAGCAGGGCGGCTTCGAAATAAAGCTTCGAATTCAGCCAGATGCCGAAGATGATAATCAACCCGATACTGTTGACATACATGGTATCTAGGGCGGCGATACGGTCCGGCATTGATGGGCCTGCCAGGACGCGATAGAGATTGAAAATCAGCGCCAGCATGAAAAGTCCGGTGCTGATCCGGATAGCGACGTCTAGCATCCGAATATCTCCTTTAACGGGAGTTCATAGCGTTCATGAATATGGCGGATCATGCCGTCGATATCGTCGACGTCGAGTGCATGGATCAACAGGGTACCGTCATGCAAACGCAGATGTGCCGAAAGAGTGCCCGGCGTCAACGAGATAGTATTGGCCAGGACAGTGATCGGAAACGTCTCTGACATCGATAACGGATAAACGATAAATGCCGGCTGAGGTTTACGACGTATCGCCAGGATAACTCTCGATACCTCAAAGTTGGCCACGATGATATCGATGAACAGGACGAATATGTACTTTATGGCGAGCCATGGCCGTTTGACATCCGGCTGTTTATCCCAGAATTGCTGTGTCAGCTTGGGAATGATGAGGCCGAGCACAACGCCAAGCAGGATATTGCCCGGGCTCAGGGAGGTCACCAGAATCCATATCGCTGCCAAAAGCAGGGAGAGCAGCGGCGTGGGTACCCATCGGGTCGCTGGGATCATAGGGCGTCTCCCTCGGTATCACGTATAAGGATCGACTGGATATAGCGCTCAGGAGAGAGCAGCTGCTCCGCTGCCGCCTGGGTATAGGCTGTCAACGGGCCTGCAAACACGGTCAGTACGATAGAGCTGCCGATCAGGCTGTATACGCCGATGCTGCGCAACTTGCCCATCGGTGTACCGCTCGGCTCGCCTGCACTGGTGTGCCAGAATACAGTCGAGCCGGCGCGTGCCGCGGCCACGATCCCGCATAGGCTGGATATGAGCAGCGTCGGCCACAGCCAGGCCCGTTCGCTGGCTTCGGCAGATAGCAAGATAAGCGCCTTGCCAATAGCCCCGGAGAGAGGGGGAAGGCCAATCACACTGATCATGCCGATGAAATACAAAAGCCCGAGGCGGGTCGGCTGCAATACTGGGCGGCTCTTGACGATGCGTGCACCGGCCTTGCCACGCTGATCATCGATCACATCGGCCAGCAGAAACAGCCCGCCGGTGATGAGCGTGGTATGAATGGTGTAGTAGAGCAGGGCGGCGATACTGCTTTCATGATGCATGCCTAGCGCAATCAGTAGGGTGCCTACCGAAATCAGGATCATGTAGCAGACCTGTGTACGTAGATCGCGCGCTGAGAGAACACCAATGCCGGCCAGAACCAGAGTGGCCAACCCGCCCCACCACAGCCAAGGTAGCGAGATATTAGCTAGATGGTTGGCCTTTTCGCCAAAAATGAGGGTGAAGACACGCAGGATCGCGTAGATGCCGACCTTGGTCATCACCGTAAACAGAGCGGCCACGGCAGCAGGCGCGGCAGCATAGGCACGAGGTAGCCAGAAATACATCGGCAGCATCGCCGCCTTGAGCATAAACACGGTCAACAGCAAAAGCGCGCCGGCCAGGGTCAGCCCGGCTTGAGTGGCATCCAGATATTGAACGCGTACTGCCATATCCGCCATGTTGAGCGAGCCAAGCGTGCCGTAAAGCACGCCCAGACCGAACAGGAACAAGGACGAGCCGGCGACATTAAGCACGACATAATGTACGCCCGCTTGTGTCCGACCCTTGCCGCCACCATGCATGAGCAATGCATAAGAGGCGATCAACAGGACTTCGAAGAAAACGAACAGGTTGAACAAGTCACCCGTCATGAAGGCGCCGTTTATGCCCATCAGCTGAAGCTGGAACAGACCGTGAAAGTTCGAGCCTTCCTCATCCTGGCCGGCGCTGGCATAGATGACCGAGGCCAGGGCAAGCAAGGCCGTAGTCAGCACCATGATGGCCGAGAGACGATCAAGCACAAGAATGATGCCAAACGGTGGCTGCCAATTACCCAGCGCATAGTAGCGAATAGTGTCATCGTCGGCAGTGATGACCATCGCAATACCCACAATAACCAGTAAGGTCGTAGCGCTGATACCGACAACACGCTTGACTAGTACGGCGCCTTGGCGTTGCCACAGTAACAGCAGGCCGGCGACCAAGGGCAGGATGATCGGGAAGATGAGCAGATGTTGACTCACTGCTTTTCCTCCCTGGGTTCATCGCTGCGCTGTCCATCGGCATGGTCGCTGCCTAGATCACCGCGTGCCCGCATGGCGAGAATGACCACGAAGGCGGTCATCGCAAATCCAATGACAATAGCCGTTAACACCAATGCCTGCGGCAGGGGATCGGCATAAGGCATGTTGGCCCCGATTATCGTGGTATACGCTGTTCTCAAGCCACCCATGGAAAACAGGAACAGGTTGGCTGCATAAGAAAGCATGGTCAGCCCGACGACGATAGGGAAAGTCCGACCTCGTAGAATCAGATAGACGCCGCAGGCCGTCAAAATACCGGTAGTAGCCGCATAGAGCGCTTCCATCAGCGTTTCTCCTTGGACGGACGGTGGGGCGTAGTAACCTTGCCCAAGTTGGCAAGGATCATCAGCGTGGCGCCGACAACGGTCAAATATACGCCCAGATCAAACAGCAAGGCTGTGGCCAGCTCCACGTCGCCAATCAACGGGATATGGAAGTGCCCGAAGGCAGACGTCAGGAAAGGGTAACCAAACACCCAACTGCCTAGCCCGGTCAATGTCGCGATCAGTACGCCTGCTACAGCAATCGGCTGGAACTGGAAATCCAGACGCTGTTGCGCCCATTCCACGCCGCGCGCCATGTATAAAAGGATCAACGTTGCCGCAGCCACGAGTCCGGCAATAAAACCGCCGCCCGGCAGGTTGTGACCCCGTAGGAAGATAAATACCGACACGAGCAATGCCAATGGCAACAGGGATTGCGCCATTGAGGCCAGAATGGCCGGGAAACGCTCAGGTGACCAGGGCCGGCCTTCCATATCGCTGGAGGGCATGAACAGCTTCAAGCGGTTAAGCAGCTTGAATATCGCAAGGCCCGCGATTCCAAGCACGGTAATTTCACCGAGGGTATCGAAGCCACGAAAGTCGACAAGAATGACGTTGACCACATTATGACCACCGCCACCGGGCACGCTGTTTTCGAGAAAAAACGATGAGATGCTCTGGAGTGGGCGTGTCAGCACCGCATAGTTGAGGCTGGCCACGACACCGCCAAAGGCGCCGGCTAGTAGAACATCACGCATGATGCGTCTGCCGCTCGATTCCTTGGGTGTTTTCTGCGGTAGAAAGAACAGCGCCAGCATCAGCAGGATCATGGTGACGACTTCAACGGCCAGTTGCGTAAGCGCCAGATCAGGTGCCGAGAAACGGGCAAAGGCGAGTGATACCAGCATACCGACCACCGAGAGCATGATCAGCGAAATCAGACGGCGGCGATGGAAAAATACCGTTGCCAGACCTGAAAGGCACAGCATTCCAGCGCCGACAGCAACCGCCCAGTCAATTGATTGAGCGGGCAGGTTACCGCTCAGGCGTGGCGATTCAATCAGCCCATAGGCGGAGAATCCCAGCGCGGTGAGCAGTAGCCAGAACATGTAGCGTTGTAGTGAGCCATTCTCGAATCGATCGATTGCCTGTTGCGCCACGCGAACGATTGCCTGTGTGGACGCTTCGAAGATGACGTTGGGATCTTGTGAACGAAACTGGCGATGAAAGTTATAAATATAGTGACGCAGCGCATAGACCAATATTCCACCACCTAAGGCGATGGCGCTCATCAATAGCGGTAGGTTAAAGCCATGCCAGATGGCCAAATCGATTTCTGGCTCATATCCAGCAGGCACAACCGCAGTAACTGCCGCATTCAACAACCCGCTTACGGTGCTCGAGGGAAAGAGTCCAACGACAATGCATAACAGAATCAATATCTCTATGGGCAGACGCATGTAGCGCGGCGGTTCATGTGGCTTCTTCGGCAGGTTTTTGGGTTCGCCATTGAAGAATACGTCGTGAATGAAGCGCAGCGAGTAGGCTGCTGAAAGCACGCTTCCCAGAGTGGCCAGCGCTGGGATCAGCCACGATAGCCCACCGAGCATATGGGCATCGAGACTTTCGGACAGGAACATTTCCTTGGACAAAAAGCCGTTGAGCAACGGCACCCCGGCCATTGATGCCGCCGCGATGGTAGCCAGCGCCGTAGTGTAGGGCATGTAACGCCAAAGACCGTTCAACTTGCGGATGTCACGTGTGCCACATTCATGGTCAACGATGCCCGCTGCCATGAACAACGATGCCTTAAAGGTTGCATGGTTGATGATATGAAACACGCCGGCAACGGCCGCCATGGGTGAGTTCAGGCCGAACAGCATGGTGATCAGGCCTAGGTGACTGATCGTCGAAAATGCCAGCACACCCTTCAGATCCTGCTTGAGCAGCGCGAAGTAGGCGCCGTAGAGCAGCGTTACCAGTCCGGTAAGCGCCACAAAATAGAACCAGAGATCGGTGCCAGCGAGTACCGGAAACATGCGCGCCAGCAGAAAGACGCCTGCCTTCACCATGGTGGCAGAGTGCAGATAGGCCGACACAGGCGTTGGCGCAGCCATGGCTTTGGGTAGCCAGAACTGAAATGGGAACTGCGCGGATTTAGTGAAGGCGCCGAGCAGAATAAGTACTAGGGCATAGAGATAGTACGGGCTGCTTCGGACCTGATCCCCGCTTTGCAGAACAACCGAAAGATCCATGGTGCCGACAATCTGGCCGAGCAGCAGGAACCCTGCCAGCAGCGAAAGCCCGCCTGCACCGGTGACAGTCAACGCCATACGCGCACCCTTGCGCGCATCGCTCTGATGAGACCAGAAACCGATCAGCAGAAAGGAAGAAAGACTCGTCAATTCCCAGAAGAACCACAGTAGCAATAGATTGTTCGAGGTGACGATGCCGAGCATTGAGGTCATGAAAAGCATCAGATAGGCATAAAAACGGCCCATCGAATCTTGCTCGGAAAGGTAGTAGCGAGCGTAGAGAATGATCAGCAGCCCGATACCGAGGATCAGCAGCACAAATAACAGCGATAGTCCATCAAGACGCAAGGCCAGGTGGAGATCGAGCTGAGGAATCCATGGCAAAAAGAATTGCGGAACGTTCCCCGAAAATACCAGCGGGGCCAGATACAGCGTAATGCCAAGGGCAACGGCCGGCAGTAAAGCCGTTAACCATGCGCAATAAGTGCGTCCTGCGCGTATGCCTATCAAAGGCACAAGCGTGCCTAGAAGAGGCAATAACACGATCAGCAGCAGGGTCATGGAAGACTCGCTCTTGTCGTTGAGGTGATGAAGCTACAGCAAAGGGTAGCTAACAAAACAGTGTAAAGCCGCGTACAACAAGCCCAGCGGCGCAAAATATACTGTTTCAGGCAGGTGGGTCTGTCAGATAGGGCCGGCGAACGGCGCGTGGAGCATGTATCCAGCGTGGGGCCTGATCAGCGTTACCCCTGGCAGAGTAGCGGGCGTTGCCGCAGCGCAGCAATGTCGCGCTTTTTGCTGTCATGAGGGTCTCCTTGCATCCCGAGCGCCTTGCTAAGGCGTCACGTAGGTCCGTGATCTTATTGAAAGTTTTAAGTTGTATCGCCTGTTAACCCCGGAAATGTACCATGTGGACCTGAGGTGGGCCAGTACGATAAGTTCATTATGCGGATGCATCCTCGCATGATGGCCTTAACTGGACTTGAGGCTGGCCTGCTATGCAGGCAACCGCCATCTTGCCGCCGAGCTGATACTGGCATATGCGACATATGTTCTTTTCAGGAGCGAAATGCGGGCGTTATCAAGCGCTAATGACGTCATCCGCTCAAGATGAAGCATTGCCGTAATAGTCATTG
Organism: Phytohalomonas tamaricis; assembly: GCF_003012345.1. Classification (GTDB taxonomy): domain Bacteria; phylum Pseudomonadota; class Gammaproteobacteria; order Pseudomonadales; family Halomonadaceae; genus Phytohalomonas; species Phytohalomonas tamaricis. Next base: position 630,612 of record NZ_PVRV01000020.1, on the reverse strand, counting down.
GCGTTCAACTTAGTCTCGTATAAACGGTGCCTCATCATTTTTTTGAATACGGCAAACATTCATTTCAGCGCTGGGGTGGGCTTATGGTCGATCATTATTCCAAGCCGTCGGAGAAACACTTCGGCGTGGCTCATGCCCTCGGTCTGGCCGGGCTGGTTCCTTTTATATTGGGGGCGTCAGGCGCGTTTCTTGTGCCGCTGCCTTGGCAGGGCCTGTTCATCCAGGCGTTTCTTTATTACAGCGCATTGATTCTTTCTTTCCTTGGAGGCATTCACTGGGGCGTAGGGATGAGCCTGGATCGCGTCAATAGCCCTGGATTCAATGCACGTCTTGGCATCAGCGTGGTGCCCAGTCTGCTGGCCTGGCCGGCCCTCTTTCTTGACGTACGCTATGCAACACTTGTGTTGATGGGGGGCTTTCTATTCATGCGCCTTTACGAGCGTCAGCGTGAAAGCATTGAGCTTTTGCCGGTCTGGTATAGAAGCCTGCGCACCTGGCTAACGGCTATTGTGGTATTGGCTCACCTGGCCATTATCGTGCGTGTATCGATGTTGTGAGCCGTTTGGTTGGCTATTTCCAATGGTTTTCCTAATCTTGCAGTAAGATGCTCCTGTCCACGCAACAGCTCTGCAAGTGAGTTGTGCGTGGCTGTTTTGTGAAGCAAACCTGCTGTGTATATCGATCGATACTCGGCTAGTCATCACCCGTACTTACAAGGCAGAAGACAATGAAGAAACGCTATGGATGGCCTCTCATCATTGTGGCTATTGTCATCGTTGCAGTCGTAATCCTGCGTGCCATGCTACCGGGGCTGGTGCGGGACTACCTTAATGACCAGCTTGCGGACATGGGCGATTACCGAGGCCATGTCGAAAATGTCGATTTACACCTCTGGCGTGGTGCCTACACCATTACCGATTTGAGTATCACCAAAGCTGACAATGGTGTATCCGTTCCGCTTTTTCAGTCAGATAGTATTGATCTTGCGGTCAGCTGGGGGGCGCTGCTGGATGGCGCACTGGTAGGTGAAGTGGATTTCAATAGTCCGAAAATCAACTTTGTCGATGCGCAAAGCGATGATGATGATCAGGCTGGTGAAGGTGTCGACTGGCGTGAGCAGCTAAAGCAATTATTGCCGATCCAGATCAACCGTCTCGGTATCCATAATGGCCGGGTGCATTTTCGCAACTTCAGCTCCGAGCCTCCGGTCGATCTGGAAGTGTCGGAAATCAATGGTCAGGTGACCAACCTGGGTAACAAGAAGCAGCACAGCGGTGACGGTGATCAATCTAACTCGCGTGTCGCCCATCTGTCGCTTGAGGGATTACTGCTCAATCAGGCGCACACCGAGCTGAGCGCTAGCTTCGATCCGCTGAGTGAACTGAAGAATTTTGATTTCAACTTTAAGACCACCAACCTTGATCTGACACGCCTGAATGAATTCGCGCGTGCCTACGGCAACTTCGACTTCAAATCCGGCGAAGGTGACTTCGTTATGGAACTCTCCGCGCGCAATAGCCAGCTTGATGGCTATGCCAAGCCACTGTTTCATGATGTGGAGATATTCGATCTTGACCAGGATGCCGATAAAGGCGCGCTTGAAGCGACATGGCAGGCGCTGGTCGGCGCAACGGCCTGGTTATTTGAAAACCACAGCAAGGATCAAATCGCTACTCGGATCAACATCCAAGGCAACCTGAACCAGGAAAATATCAGTGCATGGCAGGCATTTGGATCGATTCTGCGTAATGCATTCATCGAGGCCTATCGAGCCAACTTCGAATCAGGTGAGTGATACCTTATCAAGCCCACAGGAAAGTGGGTGAGTTTCCAACAGGGAGAAAGGACGCATGGGTGAGTTAGGCCGGTTAGAAGCGTTTATCGCTGACAGTTCGCTTTCGCAGTGGATTTTCGCGGTCAGCATCGCCGTTGTTATCATCGTGGTCACAATGGTTTTCAAAAAAAAGGGGCTGGACCGGCTTGAGCACCTGACACGCCTGACCCACTCGGTGGCGCTCAATTCTGCAGTGGAGGGGCTGCGTGCCACACGGCTGTGGCTGGTGGTGTTGTTCGCTATCCTGTTTGGCTGCCAGTATCTCGATCTGAGCTTGCGTCTGGACAGTATCATTACAAAATTGGCGACCATCGTTGCCTTTGTTCAGGTTGGACTGTGGCTCAATCGTGCGCTTGCTTATATCGTTGAGCAGTCCAAGCAGAAGGCGATGAAGACCAGTGCCAGTTCGGCCACCAGTCTGAGCGCAATTGGCTTCGTCGGGCGCATGGTGTTATGGGCCATCATTGCGCTGCTGATGCTCGACAATCTGGGTATCGATATCACTGCGCTGGTCGCTGGATTGGGGATCGGCGGCATCGCTGTAGCGCTGGCAGTACAAAGCACCCTGAGTGATTTACTCGCCTCGCTGTCGATCGTCATTGACAAACCGTTCGTACTCGGTGATTTCATCATCGTCGATGATTACATGGGCACGGTCGAGAATATTGGCGTGAAGACGACGCGGTTGCGCAGCCTGGGTGGTGAGCAGCTGGTGTTCGCTAACAGCGATCTGCTCAAGACCCGCATCCGCAATTACAAACGTATGTACGAGCGTCGCGTGGTGTTCGGCTTCAATATCACGCTCAACACCTCGCCTGACAAGCTTGAGTGGATAGGCGGTGCGGTTAAGAACATTATCACTTCGCAGCAGAATACACGCTTCGATCGTGCTCACTTCTTCGGCTTTGGCGAGAGCTACTTCACCTTCGAAGTGGTGTACTACGTACTTAGTCCCGACTACAACATTTACATGGATATTCAGCAGAGCATCAATCTGGCCATGCTGCGCGCCTTCGAGGAGAAAGAGGTCAAGCTGGCCGCGCCAGCGCGGGTACTCCATGTCGACAATGAAATGTTCAATTCTCCGCAGCAGAATAATGCCAGCGGTAGCACACCTCCGCTATCAACGAACTGAACAACGTTAAGTACTGCACCAAAAAGGATATGACACGATGGCAAGTGGGATAGAGCACGAGTATTCAGTCAAGACAGTATGGACGGGTAACAAGGGGGAGGGCACGAGCGACTATCGTGCCTATAATCGTAATTATGAGCTTCAGGTTGATGGCAAGGTGGTCATTTCCGGCTCTGCTCACCCTGCCTTCCTGGGTGATCCGACACTGCATAATGCCGAGGATATGTTTGTCGGCGCGCTGTCGACCTGTCATATGCTTTGGTATCTGCATCTATGTGCCGATGCAGGTGTGGTCGTCACCGACTATGTCGACCAAGCAGTCGGCATGATGGCGATAGAGCGCAAGGGAAGCGGCTATTTCAGCGAAGTTACATTGCATCCACGTATTTCAATCACGGCAGAATCGGATCGTGACAAGGCGCTTGCGCTGCATGAAGATGCGCACCGTTTCTGCTTCGTGGCTAACTCGGTCAATTTTCCGGTGCGCTGCGAGCCGGAAATCATCAGCATGCCCACTTCTCATCACCCGTAAATGAGATGGTCAGCCAGCGCTGCGGGCTGGCCTTGCCTAGCGCATCAGCGATTTCCTGGCGTATCTCGTCGAGGGTGCCGATGTGCGTCAACGGGTAGTCGGGTGGAAGTACGACATGGATCTCGATAAAGCGCGCCCGGCCTTCCTTCTGGACATAGGACTGATAATGACCAAGGCCGCGCCGGGCCACGATGTCATCCATAACGTCAGTGACTTTCTGGTCAAGCGCATCGGGTACGATACGCAGAATGTCCCGCAACGCGGGGGCCAGAATTCTCGCCGTGGTAGGCAGCATGATTAGCGCTACAACCACTAAAATGGCGGGATCAAGAAATGGCGTCCAATGTTGCCAGGCGGTGCCTGTCAGTAACCAGGCCAGAGCAAAGCTGCAAAATAGGCCTAACGTCAATAGGCCATCAGCCAGCCAGCCCACGCAGTCCATGCGTAGCATGTCTGAACCGATCTGACGGTTGCGGCGCTTTAGATAGTTGTAATAAAACAGGCTGGACACGCTGATGATCGCGGCATACAGCGAGGCGAAACCGAAGTTGACGTGATGGCCACCATGAATCAAGCCGAAGATGCCGTTGGCGAGGGCATAGATGCAAATCAGCAGCATCAGCGCGCCATCAAAGGCAATGACCATCGGTTCAAGATGCCAGAAGCCGAACTGGAAGCGCACGCTCGATTCCTTGGCAATCAGTCGCGCCGTGATCAGCATCATCACCTTAATGACCGCAGCGACCAACGAAAAGATGCCATCGAATAGAATCGATTGCGAACTGGTGAAAAGGCCAAAAACAAGGCCCGAGAATGCGACAAACAGCATCATTGCAATCGACTGCTTGAGCAGCCGCTGTTCATTAGTGACCGCCATTAAAACGCCTTGCTCATGAGAGCGTGGGGAAATGGGCCGAAATGTTCAGGCATAGATAAAAATACAATTCCCGTATAGCCCGATACTCAGAATAATCGTGCCAGCAGCGCCACTACGGCAGTTTCGACGCGGAGGATGCGCGCCCCGAGATGAACACCTTCAAAGCCGGCTGCTAGCAGATGATCCACCTCATAAGGAATGAATCCTCCCTCTGGCCCAATCGCCAGCACTACTTCCCGCGGTTGCTGTGCTGATATATCGTAAGGGCAGGCCTGCGCCATGCCGGGGTGGGCCAGGAGGGCGTGTCGATCACGGATCAGCTCGGGCAGCTGATCTTCGATGAACGGCTTGAATCGTGTCGCGAAGTCGACGTGTGGCATGATCGTGTCGCGTGCCTGCTCCAGCCCCAAAACTAAGTGCTCGCGGATGCTGGCGGGTGATAGCTCCGGTGATTGCCAGTAACTTTTCTCGACGCGCTGGGTATGCATTAACGTAAGACGTTTGACGCCTAGGGCCGCAATATTTTCCAACGTTCGCGCCAACATGCGTGGCCGGGGCAAGGCGAGCAGAAGATGCAACGGCAGCGCGGCGGGCGGGGGCAGATCGAGCTGCAGCTCGAAATCGGCTCTGTCAGCATCGAGACGTGTCAGCTGTCCGCGGCCCATATTGCCTCCTTCCAGGCCAACGGTGAATGCATCACCTAAAGCAGCGCGGTGCACCTCGTGTAAATGGCGCAGGCGGCGCGGATCGGTAATGGACGCATGATGTGCATCGGTGAGGTCTTGCTCGGACAGCAGTATCAGGTTCATGGCTTTGACAATATCGGCAGAAGCGCGTGCAGGCGCAGTGCATCACGCTGAAGAAGCTGGATGACAGAGAGGATGATGGAGCGGGATGATAGCGCAATCGCTTTGCGCCGTCAGATTCATTATCGGTGTCTAGTCTGGTGGGATCGACATGGGTTTCTTCAAGGCATGTCCGCATTGCGCTTTTTTGTCGTTACGCGCTGTATAGCTTACTTTTCTGCAATAATAAGCAACTGACTTTTTACTCCTGGCGCAGGACGATTAGAAATGAAGGTTTTGATTATCGGTGGCGGTGGTCGCGAGCACGCATTGGCCTGGAAGGTCGCACAGTCTTCAGACGTTGAGCATGTCTTTGTCGCGCCCGGAAATGCCGGTACGGCGCGCGAGCATAAGATGAGTAATGCTGCAGTGGCCGCCAACGATATTAATGGGTTGGTCGCTTTTGCCCAGAATGAGCGGATCGATCTGACCATCGTCGGGCCGGAAGGGCCGCTGGTCGCAGGCGTTGTCGATCGCTTCCAGTCACATGGGCTGGCAGTCTTCGGGCCGACTGCGGCCGCGGCGCAGCTCGAAGGCTCCAAGGCCTTCACCAAGGACTTCCTTGCCCGCCACTCGATTCCTACCGCTGCGTACAAGAGCTTCACCGCCGTCGAGCCAGCGCTGGCCTATCTGGCCGAACAGGGCGCGCCGATCGTGATCAAGGCTGATGGCCTCGCCGCTGGTAAGGGTGTGGTCGTGGCGATGAGCGAGCAGGAAGCAGAAGACGCGATTCGCGATATGCTGTCGGGTAACGCTTTCGGTGATGCCGGCGCCCGCGTCGTGATTGAAGAGTTCCTCGACGGTGAGGAGGCCAGCTTCATCGTCATGGTGGATGGTGAGCATGTGCTGCCGATGGCGACCAGCCAGGACCACAAACGCGTCGGTGAGGGCGACAGCGGCCCCAATACCGGCGGCATGGGCGCCTACTCTCCTGCACCCGTGGTGACCGAAGAAGTCTATCAGCGTGTGATGGATGAGGTTATCTGGCCTACGGTGCGAGGTATGGCTCAGGAAGGTAATACCTATACAGGCTTTCTCTATGCGGGCTTGATGATCGACACCACCGGTGCCCCCAAAGTGATCGAGTACAACTGCCGCTTCGGCGACCCTGAAACGCAGCCGATCATGCTACGCCTGAAGTCCAATCTGGTCTCGCTATGCCGGGCGGCGCTTGACGGTCGGCTTGATCAGGCGACATGTGAGTGGGACTCCCGCGCTTCGGTGGGGGTTGTGCTGGCGGCGGGAGGCTATCCCGGCGAGTACCGCAAGGGCGATGAGATTGAAGGCTTGGCCGCCGCTGAGACGACGGGTTGCAAGGTGTTCCATGCCGGTACCAGCGAAAGCGAAAATGGTCGTGTGATCACCAGCGGTGGACGCGTACTTTGTGTTACTGCGCTTGGCGATAGCGTGGCCAAGGCGTGCGAGCAGGTCTATCGCGGTGTCGATCAAATTGCGTTTGAAGGTGTATTTTGTCGCCGCGATATCGCCCATCGTGCGATAGGGCGAGGTTGATAAGCCCTTGCCACTTAGGGCAAAAAGCGGCTTGAATCAGTTGGCGCAACGCTAGCGGCTCGGCTAACGTGGGGTCAATCAACGACGCGCTGTAGAGGTTGCCGGCAGCGCGTCAATAATCTCAAGCCTATGACCCAGGGGTCGAGACGCAGGAGAAGCCGATGTCGCGCGAATATCCTATTGTCGCGGTGACAGGTTCGTCAGGGGCAGGGACCACTACCGTACGTCGGGCCTTTGAACGGATGTTTGCCCGTGAGGCTACGCATGCGGCGTTCGTGGATGGTGATGCCTTCCATCGCTATACGCGTGATGACCTGGCTCGCCTGCATCGTGAAGAACCCGATCGCAAGCATCAACTTTCGCACTTTGCCGTTGAGGCTAACCTGCTCGACCGGCTGGAGAATCTGTTCGTTGAATATGGCGAGCATGGCACAGGCACATGCCGCCATTATATTCACGCTGAAGACAAGCGTATGCTGGAGGCGGGTTATCGGGTGGGTACATTCACAGAATGGCGCCCGTTACCCAGCGGGACCGATCTGCTGTTCTATGAAGGATTGCATGGTGGGTTGGTCACTGCCGAACATGATATTGCCAAGCATGTCGATCTGCTGGTTGGCGTCGCGCCGACTGTGAATCTTGAGTGGATTCAGAAAATCGACCGAGACATCAACATGCGGGGTTATTCCCACGAAGCGGTTGTCGACACTATTCTGGGGCGCATGCATGACTACGTGCGCTATATTCAGCCGCAGTTCTCGCGTACGCATATCAATTTTCAGCGCGTGCCTACTGTCGATACCTCCAATCCTTTCGAGCCTCAGGCGATTCCGACCGATGCAGAATCGTTCGTCGTTATCCGCTTTCGTGACCGGATGAAAATCGATTTTCCTTATCTGCTGGCGATGATTCAGGACTCCTTCATGGCACGCCCACATACGCTCGTGGTACCGGGCGCGAAGATGCCGCTTGCCATCGAGCTGATTCTGGCACCCAAGGTGGAGGCCTTGCTCGCCCAGCGCCGTTTCCGCTAAGAGGCTCGTGAGAGAAGGCTGCTTGGCGTGGTATCCGCTAGCCGTTACTCTCAAGAGCGCTTTTTCTTTTATTACAAGGAACTGTCATGACGACATTATTTACCAAGATCATCAATCGTGAGATTCCCGCCGATATCGTCTACGAGGACGATGACGTGCTGGCATTTAACGACATCAATCCGCAGGCGCCGGTTCATATCCTGATCATTCCCAAGAAGCCGATCGCAACGCTCAATGACCTTACCGAGGAGGATCTAGCTCTGGTCGGCCGGTTGCACCTGACCGCCGCCAATATCGCCAAGCAGCAAGGATTCGCTGAAGAAGGCTACCGTGTATTGATGAACTGTAATGAGCATGGGGGCCAGACGGTTTATCACATCCACCTTCATCTAATGGGCGGGCGTCAGTTTACCTGGCCCGCCGGTTGATAAGCGGCATTTACGAGCGCTGCGAAGGAAGATGTTCCTCAAGGTGATACGGGTCGAACTGCGCGCCATCCAGAAATAGATCTGGCCCCATGAAAAGATCGCCCTTCGTCGTGGGGAGCGTCCATGGTGCAGCATGGGTTCCCTCGCTTTTCATATCTTCATCGGGGGACGCAAGGCCCAGATCATCGGCGGCTTGACGATACAGATCGGGACGCGTACAGCGTAGAACCGCGTCATGCACTATGGCGGTATCCTTGATGTGTCCCCAGCGGGCCATTTGCGTGGCAAACCACAGCGTATGCGAACGCCAGGGGAAGTTGGCGGAGTAACGGTGAAAGAGCACCCCATGCTCCAGCCCGTTGGCAACTAGCGTCTCTTCGACAATATGAGGGGGAACATCGAGGTAGCCGCCATCGACGAGGAGTGAAGCGGCGATGCGGCGATGCTCGATATCGGCATCAAGCCAGGCGCAGGCTTGGATCAAGGCCCGCAACAAGGCGCGATGTGTGTCAGGGTGCGTCTTGACCCACTCTTCGCGTACACCCAGCACTTTCTCCTGTCCGTTCTGCCAAATGTTTTCACTACTAGCCAGCACGACACCACTGGTACGCTTGGCCGCCATAGTGTTCCATGGATCACCGACACAATAGCCATCAATTTGCCCAGCCTCCAGTTGCGCTGCCATCTGCGGTGGTGGTACGACACGAAGATCAAGATCACGGTCAGGATCGATACCGGCGCTGGCAAGCCAATATCTCAACAAATAGCGGTGTGAAGAAAACGTATAAACGGTAGCAAAGCGTAGTGGCTCAAGCCCCTGTTGCTGACGTGCCTTGATGATCTGTGACAATGCCGCAGCCGTGGTCGTACTATCATGGGCCTGAGTGGGGGCAAGCGCGAGCATCTGCTGATAAACATCGTTTGAGACGGTAATGGCATTACCGTTCAGGTTGAGCGTCATAGCACTCAGTATTGCAGTCTTGCGTCCATCGAGGCCCAAGGATGACGCCAGCGGCATTAACGCTAGCATCTGAGCGGCATCAAGCGATCCAAGCTGCATTTTGTCGCGAATATTCGCCCATGAGGCTTCAACCGAGAGCGTAACTTCCAGTCCTTCACGTTCAAAAAAGCCATTATGCACGGCAACCACTAGTGGCGCTGCATCGCTGAGCGGGAGCATACCTATCGACAGTTGGGGCTGTTCAGGAGGAAGCCGCTCAGCGTTGGTGATGACCTCATCGTTGTTCATCTCAATCTCCTTTCTCGATCGCCTTGAGTAGATCGCGCGCCAGCTCATACATCGACAGCCGGCGGTCCATGGCGATCTTGCGAAGATACTGATAGGCAGCATCTTCGCTCATGCTCCGGCGCTCCATGAGCGTGGTCTTGGCGCGGTCGATCGTGCGCCGCTGAGTAATGGTTTCCCTGGTGCGGTTGAGTTCACTCTTGAGGGCGTGATGCGACTCGAAGCTGGAGATGGCGACATTGACCATGGAGCGCACCAGCGCGGGCTGAAGATGATCAACCACATAGGCGCTGACGCCGGCTTGGGTCGCTTCACGGGTGAGCTCTGGCGTTTCTTCCTGTGCCAGCATGATCATCGGTTTGGGGTAACGCTTGCCGAGTTGTCCCAGATGCTCAAGCGTGTCACGGCTGGGCAGGGAGGTATCGATAATGACAGCATCGGGTTTCAGCCGCTTCATCACGGCATAAAGATCATCGTCTTGACTCACCGTCATGAGGACATCGAAGCCTGCTTCACGCAGGGCTTGATCCAGTGCCTGAGAGCGCTCCGCCTTGGTGTCCACGATCAGTACGCGCACATTCATGCCATCTCCTCACATGCCGTGACCTTCGGGTTGTTGTCTTCAGCGGACATCTATCTTGCCGTGTTAATGAAAGGTCTTGCCAGTATTTATCGCTCGCCCACATCATGTTGCGATGCAGTGCGCACTACTCGCTTGGTGCACCATCATGTGCCGTCGAGAGCCAATCATGTCATCAGGAACCAATGTATACCATTGATTTTGTATAATTAAATTAAAATGGCACGCCAGTTGCTTGTCTTATCGCATGTGAGACGTGGACCAGGCTTGCCCGGCAAGTACGAGTGCGTCGAATGAGCGGTCCTCAATAATGAGGGCTTCCGTCGACCGTGCGACTTGAGGGGAAGCGCCATGGAGTTTCGCAACAAAGCGACTCGTATCCGCCTGTTTGATTTCAAAACGCCGCAGATGCGGGCATTTCATATGTCCTGGCTGGCATTTCACGTCTGTTTCTTCGGCTGGTTCGGCATCGCGCCAATGATGGCTGTAGTGCGGGATGATCTGAACCTTACCAAATCCCAGATCGGTAACACCATCATTGCCTCTGTAGCCGTGACTGTATTGGTGCGCCTGATGATTGGGTTGTTATGCGACAAAATCGGGCCGCGTAAGGCGTATACCTGGCTGTTATGTCTCGGCTCGCTGCCGGTAATGGCAATCGGCTTTGCAAACAGTTTCGAATCCTTCTTGTTGGCACGCCTGGCCATTGGCGCCATTGGTGCCTCCTTTGTCATCACCCAATATCACACCTCAATCATGTTCGGGCCCAATGTCGTCGGGACGGCGAATGCGACAACGGCGGGGTGGGGCAACCTTGGTGGCGGTACAACGCAAATTCTGATGCCGCTCGTGCTAGGCGGGCTGTTGATGCTTGGCGTCAATGAGACACTTGGCTGGCGTCTAGCGATGGTGGTTCCGGGTATCGTGTTGTTCCTGATGGGGATTGCCTATTACTTTCTGACCCAGGATGCGCCTAACGGCAACTTCAAGGAGCTACGTGCGCGTGGTGAACTACCGGAGGCAAACAAGGAAAATGGCGCCAAGGCCAGCTTTATGGCGGCAGCCAAGGATATCCGGGTATGGGCGCTATTTGTTGTCTATGCCGCCTGCTTCGGTGTTGAGCTGACCATCAATAATATCGCGGCGCTTTACTACTTCGATAACTTCTCTTTGAGTCTGGGAACGGCGGGGCTGATTGCAGGCCTGTTCGGTTTGATGAACCTGTTCGCTCGAGCGCTTGGCGGCATGTTCTCTGACTTCTTCGCTCGCAAGAGTGGCGTACAAGGCCGTGTGCGCTGGTTGTTCATTGCGATGTTTTGTGAAGGCATCGCACTGATATTCTTCTCTCAAATGCAAGTATTGGCCATAGCCATTGCGACAATGCTGGTCTTCAGCCTGTTTGTACAGATGGCCGAGGGTGCGACATTCGGCGTGGTACCGTTCGTCAACAAGAAAGCGCTGGGTGCGGTAGCCGGCATCGTTGGCGCGGGGGGTAATGCCGGTGCGGTAGCTGCGGGCTTCTTGTTCAAGTCTGAGTCACTGACTTATCAGCAAGGGCTTTTGTATCTGGGAATTGCTGTAACCCTGGCTGCCTTCTGCACGCTGCTGGTGCGCTTTTCCAGTCAGGCGCAGGCGGAGGAAAAATACGCTTACCAGCAATCTGCAGAAGGCCAGACACCGGTTTATTCCGCTAGCGTAACAAACTAGCCTGCCTTAATAGACGCAGCTCTACGGACAGAACGCCGCCTTCGTGCCTCTTCGGTGCGAAGGCGGCGTTTTAGTGAGGCGGTTTAGTCAAACACAGTAGACTTTGCGTATCGACGTCGCTTATACAAACGCCTACTCTGTGGGGCATGTTAGTTCCTCCAACGTGCCAGACATCCTTGCGGAGATTTGCTTAATGGCTCGCCAGTTGACTCGCACCGATCATATGATTCGCCAGTTTGATACCGTGCTGCGTACGCTTATGCCTGGAGGTGCCCAGGCAACGCGGCCGTCACCGTCTACGCTCGTTACGGATGATGTTATGAGCGAGCAAGAGCGCCAGCACTCTGCCGGATTGATGCGGGTGAATCATACTGAGGAGGTATGCGTTCAAGCGCTCTACCAAGGCCAGAGCCTGACGGCTGGATATACAGAGGGGCATGAGCAATTAAATACAGCGGTCAATGAGGAACTCGATCATCTGGCATGGTGCAAGGCGCGTCTGCATGAACTCGATAGCCACACTAGTCGACTTGATCCGCTTTTCTATGTCACCTCGTTTGGCGTCGGTGCGATTGCCGGGCGGCTTGGCAATTCGGTCAGTCTTGGCTTCGTCAATGCTGCAGAAGAGCGGGTCGGTAAACGGCTTGAAGATCACATGACGCGTTTGCCAATGGCTGACAGACGCTCCAGGGCGGTGGTTGAAAAGATCATCGAAGAAGAAGCCCACCATGCTCACAATGCGCTTGAAGCAGGCGGCAAGCGGTTTTCATTGCCGGCACGCCTGGGCATCAGAGCTGTGGATGCTCTGGTGAGCAGGGTGGCTTATCGTCTCTGACCAGTTCGTGTGACATGCGTTATCAACGTGCGCTGGACGTCGATAACGCGTTTGTCGCGTCCTGGTTAGCTTTCCTGCTCATTGCCTTTGTTTTCACTGAACAGTGTCCAGGCGGCAATGAACAGCGCCGCGATCAATGGGCCGATGACAAAACCGTTCAGGCCGAACAGCGACATCCCGCCCAAAGTGGAGATTAGCACCACGTAATCGGGCATCTTGGTATCCTTGCCGACCAGAATCGGACGTAGCAGGTTATCGACCAGTCCAATCGCAAAGACGCCAACAATAATCAGCACGATGCCCTCCAGGTGTGCTCCGGTCAGCAGGAAGTATATGGCCACCGGTAACCAGACCAGCGCGGCGCCCACCGCCGGTATGAGTGATAGAAAAGCCATCAGCACGCCCCACAGCAGCGCACCTTCAATGCCTAGCGCCCAGAAAGCCATGCCGCCGATAGCCCCTTGAGTAGCTGCAACGATGATGTTTCCTTTGACGGTGGCGCGCGTCACGGCAATGAACTTGCTCAAAAGGTTTGATTTGTGCCGTTCGCTTAGGGGAATGGCCTTTTTTATCTTGCTGGCCAACTGCGGGCCGTCCCTTAGCAAAAAGAACAGTAAATAAAGCATTACCCCGAAGCTGACCATGAAGTGCAGCGTATTCTGACCAATGTTGACGGCTTGGGAGGCCACCAGCTGACTACCTTGCATCGCGCCAGAAGAAAGCTTCTCGCGTAGGCTGGAAAAGTCATCTACCCCGAAGTGCCCCAGCAGTTGTTTGGCCGAGGAGGGCAGCGCCATCCTGGCTTGCTCTACGAACATGCCTAGATCCAGATTGCCTGACCTGATGCGTTGGTAAAGACTGGTGCCTTCCTGAACCAGGGAGCCGGCGATGGCAATGACCGGGATAATGACAATAACGAGACAGACCATCAGCGTGATCAACGCGGCAAGATTGCGTCGTCCCTTTAACTTGGCCTCCAGACGGCGTTTCAGCGGGGAAAAGAGCAGGGCAAGAATCGCGCCCCAGAAGACCGCGCTGTAGTACGGTAGCAACAGCCAGATGAAGGCAAGTGAAACGATCACGAGCAGCAGGATGAATGCCTTCTTTTCAATTAGTTTTTCCATTGTCTCTCCTTAATGAGAGGGCTCTGCATTGAACATTGATCAGCTTAACGCATTCGGCGTCTGGTGCTGCTCGTACTTTTTGATTTGGCTGTTCCGATACAAAACAAAAAACCCAGCGATTACTCGCTGGGTTTTTCTTTTCTTGCCTCGCTGGTGCGCGACGGCTTAATCCAGATTGCGGGAATAAAAGATTTCCAGCATCTCACGACGCAGACGACGTTCGATATCGTCGGCTTCCTCGAAGGATAGATCTCGGCGGGACGTACCGAACAGATAATTATCGAGGTTGAAGTCTTTCAGGAGCATTTTGGTATGGAACATGTTCTCCTGATAGACGTTCACGTCAATCATCTGATAGGCACGCTTGGTGTCTTCAGCCAGATAATCCTGAATCGACGTGATGTCATGGTCGATGAACAGCTTGCGGCCATCAACATCACGCGTGAAACCACGTACGCGATAATCGGTCGTGACGATATCCGAATCGAAACTGTGAATCAGATAGTTCAGCGCCTTCAATGGCGAGATCATGCCGCAGGTCGAGACATCGATATCGAGTCGGAACGTACTGATACCGTTATCCGGATGGGATTCCGGATAGGTATGAACAGTGACATGACTCTTGTCGAGATGACCGAGCACCGTCTGGGGCAGCGGGCCGGGACCCGGCTCTGTATGTCCTGATTCGCTCTGTTCCAGTTCGTGCTCAGCGATCAGAATTGTCACGCTCGCACCGTGCGGTTCATAGTCCTGGCGTGCGATGTTGAGAACGTGAGCACCAATGATATTGGTGACGTCCTTTAGGATCTGCGTCAGACGTTCGGCATTGTAGAGCTCATCGATATAGTCGATGTAAGCGCGACGCTGCTCTTCCGTCTTGGCGTAGCAGATGTCATAGATGTTGAAGCTCAACGAGCTGGTCAGGTTGTTGAACCCGTGGAGTCGGAGCGTGTCGGTCAATTCCGAGCCTCCTGATGTGCAGGTGTGGTCCATCCGGCGAGCTTGCACCGGAACCCGGGAGGATGCCTGACGGCACTCCAGATAATCATGGCGAAGCGCCTTTTGAGAAGGCGCGTATTATGCACACGTGATATGGCCGATGCACTCGTCTTTTTCAAATTGAGGCAAATAGCCACATTCACGCGTCGTGAATCTCATAAGAATGGCTGACATCGACGCCGCCGCGTACAAGCATCAATGAGGCGCTGCAGTATTTCTCTGCTGACAATTCGACAGCGCGTTTTACCTGTGCTTCCTTGAGCCCGACGCCGCTAACAACGAAATGGACATGAATCTTGGTAAATACGGCAGGCGTACCATCGGCGCGTTCGGCCTCCAGTTCAGCGACGCAGCCGGTCACCTTTTGACGCGCCTTCTCAAGGATGTTGATCACATCATAGGATGTGCAGCCACCCAGTCCCATTAATACCATTTCCATCGGCCGCGGGCCGGTATTGCGTCCGCCATTATCAGGGTTGCCATCAATGACCACGGCATGGCCGCTGCCGGATTCGGTCACGAACTGGCGGCCATCGGTCCATTTGATAGTAGCTTTCATTACAGCATCATCCTCGGCTGAAAAGTAGTCGATGTTGGGTGTTCATGCCTGGCTGAGATGTGATTGCAGAGCGGTAAGACGTTCGGGTGTGCCGATATCGAACCATTGGCCACGGTGATGCAGGCCACCGACGTAGCCATCATTCATCGCATCTTTCAGCAGGGGAGCGAGTTTAACGGGGTGGCCTGGCGTAAGCGAGACCACCAACGCCGGGTCATACAGGCCAATCCCGGCGTAAGTCAGTTGAGGCTGGCCGGTGACATGCACGCGTCCTTGACGGTCAAGATGGAAATCGCCATTAGGGTGATGCGCCGGGTTATCAACCAATACCAGCCGGGCTAGGTCATTGCCCAGCGGAGCAAGCGTTTTCACATCAAAATCGCTCCATACGTCACCGTTGACCAGGACGAAGGGAGCGGCGCCAAGCAAAGAGATTGCCTTGCGAATGCCGCCGGCCGTTTCCAGCGGCGTCTGCTCACGGCTCCAGGCAATCGAGACGCCATAGGCCGAACCATCGCCGAGTGTCGTGATGATGCTGTCGGCCAGATGGCTGACATTGATGACCAGTTCAGTAATGCCCGCGTCACGCAACCGCTCGATATGGTGCACGATAAGCGGCTTACCGCCAGCTTTCAGTAGTGGTTTGGGGCAGTGGTCGGTGAGCGGACGCATTCGCGTGCCGAGCCCTGCGGCGAGAATCATCGCTTTCATTGTGTCCTCTCTATGGTGACCGAGTGGCGTTGTAAGGCTGAAGTAAGTGAGGGGGTGAAATCGTTATCGAGCCACGCCGTGAAATTTTCATGGCCAAGCAGGCTTAATGCTTGACGCAAGTGGGTAAGGAAGTGGGGCATCATGGCGAGATAACGATGTTTACCGTCACGCAGGCTGAGTCGACAGAATAGACCCAGTACCTTTAGGCTGCGTTGCGCTGTGGTCTGTGCGACCAGTACCTGAAAATTTTCAGCACTCATCGGGGCAAGCAGGCCAGCTTGCTCGGCGCGATATTGGTAGGCTTCGATCCAGTGCTTCTGAGTAGCGGCAGGCCAGGGTGCATTGCGGTCGCGTAACAACGAGGCAAGATCATAGGTCAGAGCGCCGCGCCATGCTCCCTGGAAATCGATGACCCACAGACGCTCGTCATGGCATATCAGGTTCTGTGCATGATAATCACGGTGCGTGGTGACCTGCGGTTGGGCGAGCACGCTGGTGATCAGATCATTGCGCAGAGCTTCCCAACTTGCGGGAGCCGCAATATCCAGCCATTGTAACAAGCACCATTCAGGAAACAGATCGAGTTCGAACGCGAGGCGTTGATGATCGTAAGGTGGCAGTTCATCAGCGGGCTGAAGAGCAATATCGATCGCCAGAGAGAGTGCCTGTTGGATATAGGGTTCGGCGCGGTGTTCATCTTCAAGCCGTTGACGTAGCATAACGTCGCCAAGATCCTGCATTTCGATGAAGCCGGCATCCAGATCAATGGCGTTAAGGCGCGGTACAGGTAGACCGCCTTGCCGCCAGCGCTTGGCGATCGTCACGAAAGGACGGCTGTCTTCCTTGTCGGGAGGCGCATCCATCAGGATCCGCGTCGAGCCATCAGGTAGGCGGACACGAAAATAACGGCGAAAACTGGCATCATCGGCGACAACGCAGAGATTTATGGCGTCGGGGGAAAGGCCGTGACCCGCGGCAATCCACTGTCGCAGGGCATCAATACGTGCTGTCATGAAATCTCCTAGGTTGACGGTCCCCGCTGTGCGCAGCATGCTGAGCACTATTCGGCTCGCAGCGTGGAGGCGAGCTGCGGATTCGTGGCGTTTTATAAAGCAAGAACATCAAATTGTTAAAGCAACAACACCGATTCCATAAAGCAAGGATACAAAGGATCATGGGCCAGCGTACCTTCTGGACCACCGCCTTGACGGGGTTGATCTCCTCGGCGACCGTCCATGCGGCACCACCGGCATCACTGCCGGCTGATCAGCTTGACTGGCAGCGCTGGGGCGATGATAAACCGTCAAATGCGTTGTGCACTGGACATTATGTTATTCCCGGTTATCAGATCGATGTGGCTCCCAACCCGACACAGATACGCAGTGAGTCAAGCGGGGCTGGGTATGGTGATAACGGTGAAACCATCCTGCAAGGTGAGGTAGTGCTGCGCAAGGAAGATCAGCAGCTCGAGGCTCCCGAAATCATCATTAACCGCGAGCGTACCAACGCCCATGTCAATGGCCCTTTGGCCTATCGTCGCAACGGGATGCTGGTGCGCGGTGACTCGGCCGATGTCGCACTAAACAGTGATGCGGCACAGATCGATAACGCACATTACGTTTTTCATGATGCCCAGGCGCGTGGAGATGCCACGCAGTTGGCACGCCTGGAAGATGGCAGATACCAGCTGACCGAGGCGACCTTCACTACCTGTGAGCCGCAGAGCAGTTTGTGGAAGATGGTCGGCAGTAACGTGATCATCGACCGTGCTGCTGGCTATGGCACAGCCCACCATGCCCGTCTCGAAGTCGAAGACATTCCGGTCTTCTACTGGCCGTGGATTCGCTTTCCTATCGATGATCGTCGTCATACCGGCTTGCTGTGGCCGACATTAGGTTATGGCAACGACAACGGTTTCGACTATTCCCAGCCGATCTATCTAAATCTTGCGCCCAACTACGATGCCACGATTACGCCGCGCTATATTCAGCGCCGTGGCGAGATGCTGGGTGGCGAGTTCCGTTATCTGTTCGGTGAAGAGGCAGGCACTGTTGAAGGGGCGTACATGGCCCATGACAGTGGCGACGAGGACGACGATCACGAGGGAGAGAAACGCTGGTATTTCAACTATACCCACAACGGTCGTTTCTCGCCGCGCACGGTCTATAACCTGCGCTACGGAGCGGCCAGTGATGGCGATTACTTCGACGATTTCGGCCGCGACTTCGCCGAGCAGGACACCGACAACCTGCAGCGTCTGGCGCGCATCGATTACGCCGGCGACGTCTGGCATCTGCAGGCCCGCGCGCGCGGCTTCCAGAAGATGGACGACCCGTTATCTGATAATGACAAGCCGTTCTACGAGCTGCCGTCATTGACCGCCAATGGCCGCTGGCATCAGCAAAGCGGCTTCTACGAGGAATGGAACTCCAATGCGACCTATTTCTGGCGTGATGTCGATGCAGAAAAAGTTCGGCCTTACGAATCAGCAACAGGCTCGCGCGTTCACCTGGCACCGGCGCTAGGCTGGCGCCAGGCGCCTTCGTGGGGATTCTTTGAGCCGCGTGTCGAGATGCTCTATACCCAGTACGATCTTGATTGGCACAACCGCACCGGTACTGAAGGGCGTGATGAAACGCCGGATCGCACCTTGCCAGTATACTCAGTCGATTCGGGATTGGTCTTCGAGCGCCAGACTGAGCTGTTCGGTCGCAATTGGCGTCAGACACTGGAGCCGCGGTTGTACTATGCCTATGTGCCGTATCGCGACCAGTCGGAATATCCTGAGTTCGATACCGATGAATTGCCGATCTCCTACGGTCAGCTATGGTCACCGTATCGCTTTACTGGGGTGGATCGTATCGGTGATGTGAACAAGCTTTCCTATGGCGTCTCGACGCGCTTCCTTGAGGATGCCAGCGGACGCGAGCGCCTGGCACTGTCGGTCGGCCAGAGCCGTTACTTCGAAAACCGCCACGTCGTTGATGATGCAGATTACGCCGCATCGCAGCAGGAAGGCTCTGAACAGTGGTATCAGAATCACCGTGATCGCTCGCCGGTTATTGGGCAGGCTGATTGGCAGGTGAGCGATCGCTGGCAGGCGAGTCAGGCGATCTTTTACGACACGCATCGTGACATGACCGAAAAGTCCGCTACCTATCTGCGCTACCGTCACCCTGAAGGGCATGTATTGAACCTTGGCTATCGCTATGAAGTCGAAGGCTTCGACCCTTCCGGTGACGCGGAGGATCGCCTCGGTTACAACCGTGACGAATACGATGTCTCGTTTGCCTGGAAGGCGACGCCGGCGGTGTCAGTAGTGGGCCGTTACCTGTACGATCATACCAATAGCCGCTCGCTGGAAACGTTAGCGGGCCTACAGTTCAATGACTGCTGTTATGGTGTCGAG
The DNA here is from genome assembly GCF_003012345.1 of Phytohalomonas tamaricis. GTDB lineage: Bacteria > Pseudomonadota > Gammaproteobacteria > Pseudomonadales > Halomonadaceae > Phytohalomonas > Phytohalomonas tamaricis. Next base: position 611,245 of record NZ_PVRV01000020.1, on the reverse strand, counting down.
GTCGCCTGGCGTGAGTGGGTCGATGACGAAGACACCGCCAATGATATTGACGATGATGAAACCAAGCGCGGTCTGTTCCTGCGCTTCATCTTCAAGGGGCTAGGCGGTATCGGCCAGCAGGCGGATCCTTATCTGACCGAGGCGATCCCTGGTTATGATCCTCAGCAGTTCTAATTTTGAGACAGTGAGAGCAACGCAGTGAGAGTGAGCGCCCTACGCAAGTTTGCAATTGCCCCTCTGGGCATGGCTTTGGCCTTGGCATTAACGCCCATGGCAGAGGCGGCCGTACAACCGCTTGATCAGATCGTGGCGGTGGTCAACAAGGACGCCATCATGCAGAGCGATCTCGACAGACGCGTGACGCAGGTGCGTCAACAGATGGCGGGGCGCAACATTCCCATGCCGTCTGACGAAGTGCTGCGCCGTCAGGTGCTGGATCGCATGATCACTGAGCAGATCGAACTGCAGATGGCACAAAAGGCTAACCTGACCGTTGATGATGAGCAGCTCAATCGTGCATTGCGCGATGTTGCCGCACAAAACGATATGTCGCTTGAGCAGTTTGCCGATACGCTTGAGCGTGAAGGTATGTCAATTGCCGATGTCCGCGAGCAGGTGCGTCGTGAGATGTTGATCAGTCAGGTGCAACAGCATAATGTTGCCTCGCAGGTGCGTATCTCCGACCGCGAAGTCGATCAATACCTCGACAATGCCGGCAGTGGTGCCAACGTTCAGTATCATCTGGCTCATATCCTTGTGGCCGTACCGCAGAGCCCTACGCCAGAGCAGGTCGAAGCTGCGCGTCACAAGGCTGAAGCGCTACGTCAGCAGATTGTCACTGAACACGCCGACTTTCAGCAGGTCGCGGCAGGGCAGTCCAATGGGGGGGAGGCTTTCGAAGGCGGTGATCTTGGTTGGCGGCCGCGTGCGGAACTACCCACCATTTTTGCTGATGTCGTACCCGGTATGACAGTGGGTGAGGTCAGTGAGCCGATCAGAAGCCCGAGCGGTTTTCATCTTGTCAAGCTTGTCGAGAAGCGCGGTGATACACAGCAGATGATCGAACAGGTGAAAGCGCGCCATATTCTTGTCAGCCCCAACCCCAATCGTAGCGATGAGCAGGCCAAACAGCTTGCTACTCAACTACATGACCGTATTGCCAGCGGTGAAGATTTTGCCACCCTGGCGCAGCAGTACAGTGATGACAAGGGAAGCGCACTCAATGGCGGTGAACTGGGTTGGGTCAATCCCGGTGAATCGGTACCAGCCTTTGAGCAGGCGTTGTCGTCACTGTCAAAAGGCGAGCTTTCTCAGCCGGTACATTCGCGTTTTGGCTGGCATGTCATTCAGCTGGAAGATCGCCGTCAGCGTGATGTGACGGCCTCCAACCAGCGTGATCAGATTCGCCGTACCCTGTTCCAGCGCAAGGCCAATGAAGAGCTTGAAGCCTGGCTGCAGCAAATTCGTGCCGAGGCTTATATCGATAACCGTCTGGAAGATGACAGTGCTTCCGCTAACAATGGTGGTCAGGGATAAGCGCAGTGATGGTTGATCTTCCTGTAGTGGCGTTGACGGCAGGCGAGCCTGCTGGCATCGGTCCTGAATTGATCGCGGCGCTTGCCTGCCAGGGCTTTGGCAAAAAGCGTGCTCGGGCACGCTTCGTCGCGGTGGCTGATCCTGCGCTGCTGGCCGCTCGAGCCAGTGCGCTGGGCTTGGCATTGACGATACGGGAATGCGATACCAACCAGCCAGTACAAGAGTTTACCGCTGGCGTGCTTGATGTCTGGCCGGTGACGCTTAGCCAGTCCAGCCAGGCCGGTAAGCTTGATGTGGCCAACAGTGACTACGTACTGAAGACGCTCGACGTTGCCATTGAGGCGTGTCTGCATGGACGTGCTCAGGCGATGGTAACGGCGCCACTGCACAAGGGCGTGATCATCGAGGCTGGCCATCTGGAGTTCACTGGCCATACCGAGTATCTGCGTGATGCTTGCGGTGTCGATGAGGTTGTGATGATGCTGGCAACTCAACGGCTGCGTGTGGCGCTGGCAACTACGCATCTGCCGCTGCGTGAGGTGGCCGATGCCATCGCTGCGCCGTCACTGACCCGCGTGCTACGCATTCTCAACCATGATTTACAGCGCTATTTCGGCATTGCACAGCCACGTATCGCGGTATGCGGACTCAACCCTCATGCCGGAGAAGGAGGGCATCTCGGCCGAGAGGAGCTCGACGTCATCATTCCTGTCTTGGATGCGTTACGCCAAGAGGGCTTGAAACTCGATGGTCCTCTACCCGCTGATACCTTATTTACACCGCGTCACCTTGACCATGCTGACGCCGTTTTGGCCATGTATCATGACCAAGGCTTACCGGTACTCAAGCACGCCGGTTTTGGCCAAGCTGCCAACATCACGTTGGGACTCCCCATCATTCGTACCTCTGTCGATCACGGCACTGCGCTGGATCTCGCGGGAACCGGACGCGCAGACAACGGAAGTCTTAAGACCGCGATCGATGTCGCCATTGAAATGGCATTGGCTTCACAGTCAGGTTCCGCCTGAAAGGATTTTTCACTTCATGTCGCAACAACCCTTGACGCATCGGGCGCGTAAGCGTTTCGGGCAGAATTTTCTCAATGATCCCGGCGTCATCTCTCGCATTATCAAAAGTATTCGCCCGCGCGAAGGAGACCGCTTGGTAGAGATCGGTCCGGGCCAGGGCGCATTGACCGAGGGGCTGCTTGACGCGACCGGCAAGCTTGATGTTATCGAACTTGACCGTGATCTTATCCCACGGCTTCGCACGCAGTTCTTCAACTATCCTGATTTTCATATCTTCGAGGGTGATGCGCTGGCCTTTGACTTTACTGCGTTGAAAGGCGAGGGCGAGCCGCTAAGGGTGGTCGGAAATCTACCTTACAATATTTCTACTCCGCTGATCTTCCACCTGCTTGAGGCGAAGGATGCGATTCTCGATATGCATTTCATGCTGCAAAAAGAGGTCGTCGAACGGCTCTCCGCCGAGCCGGGGTCAGGGCAGTGGGGGCGGTTATCAATCATGGCGCAATACCGTTGTCAGGTCATGTCACTGTTTGATGTACCTCCTGAGGCGTTCACGCCAAGCCCCAAGGTCGACTCAGCGATTGTACGCCTGATTCCACATCGGGAACTGCCGCATCCAGCCGATGATGAGCAGGTGCTGGCAGAGGTGGTACGTCAATCCTTTGGGCAGCGGCGCAAGACACTTCGGAACAATCTAAAAGGCGTGATCGATGCCGATACGCTGGAATCTTTGGGCATTTCCCCATCGCGGCGCCCCGAAACGCTGACACTTTCCGAGTACGTGTCGCTGGCTAACCATATTGCCAAGGAGCGTTCATGAGTGAACTGTCGCAACAGGTAAAGGTAATGGTTGAACCTTTCTATCTTGATGGCGATTCTTCCATGACAGAAAACCGATTCGTGTTCGGTTATACCGTGACGATTCGCAACGACAGTGAGCAGGCAATTCAGCTATTGGCTCGCTATTGGAAAATCACCCCAGGCAATGGGCAGGTGCAAGAAGTGCGTGGAGAAGGCGTTGTGGGCGAGCAACCCTTAATTGCAGCCGGTGAGCACTTTCGTTATACCAGTCGAGCCGTACTCGACTGCGCCGTTGGCGTAATGGAAGGCACTTACACCTGTATTGATAACGCTACGCAGACGACCTTCGAAGTACCTATCAAGCCGTTCCGGCTAGCCAGCCCATTACACGTTCACTAGGGTGTGGATACACCGCTAGCGTATCGTGCCGGTACGTACGCGGCTTTGCTTATTGCTGAAAACATTAGGCCAAAAAATATGAGTATGTATGCCATAGGTGATCTTCACGGCTGCCATGTGGAGTTCGAGGCACTACTTGAGAAAATTGGTTTCGAACCTGCCAGGGATATGCTTTGGTTGACAGGCGATCTAGTCAATCGCGGCCCAGATTCGCTGACCTGTCTGCGTCGGGTCAAAGCGCTGGGTGAGAGCGTGCGCGTAGTGCTGGGCAATCACGACCTGCATTTGCTGGCGGTTGCTTATGGCGCGGGGAAGCTTAAGAAGTCCGATACGCTGGATGCCATTCTTGAGGCGCCTGATCGCATCGAGTTGCTTGACTGGCTACGCTGTCAGCCGTTGATGGTAGCCACTTCAGACAGTACAACCGTCATGACGCATGCGGGTCTTTTGCCGCAGTGGTCCGTAAAAAAAACCGCCATATTGGCGCGTGAGGCTGAAAGTGTGTTGTCGTCTGACCAGGCTGGCGATTTCATTCATCACATGTACGGTAACAGTCCCGCGCGCTTCGTGGACGATCTTGAGGGTTGGGATCGCATCCGTGCGATTGTCAATGTGTTTACCCGCATGCGTTTCATTGCGGCAGACGGTACGCTCGATTTTGATGCCAAGGAAGGCATTGAGACTGCCCCGGGCGGTTTTGCCCCTTGGTTCCAGTTTGCTCGTGAACATGATGATCCTCGAATCATCTTCGGACACTGGGCCTCGCTTGAAGGGCGAACACCTAAGGCACGGGTGAATGTCGAAGCCCTTGATACCGGTTGCATGTGGGGCGGCGCGCTTACAGCGCTGGATCTGACAAGCGGTGAAAGAGTTGCGATACCGAGCCAGTCGGCACGTTAACGTTTACGATATGTGGAACACCTTTTCATACTCATCCTGCTTCGGAGCAAGGCGATGGCATTCAAACACCTCGATATCAAGACGCTGAGCACGTGGCTCGAAGAAGGGCGCAGCGTCAGCTTGGTGGATATCCGCGACCCACTGAGTTTTGCCAACGGTCACATTGCCGGAAGCTGCCATCTGGATAACACCAGCGTCGCTGAGTTCGTCGATAATACTTCTGCCGAACAGCCGGTCGTTGTGGTGTGTTATCACGGCAATTCAAGTCAGCAGGCTGCTGCATGGCTCGATGGCCAAGGCTTTGAGCATGTCTATAGCCTGGACGGTGGATTTACTGCCTGGCAGGCTGTACATCCGGATAACGGTTGAGACGATGCGCCAGTCATTTTGTGATGCCGATCCCGCCCTTGATGGGCTCGAGGTTTATCGTGTTGGCGGCGCGGTGCGGGATGAGCGGCTAGGTCGGCCTTGTTTCGATCAGGATTGGGTCGTGGTGGGTGCTACACCCGAGCAGATGCTCTCACGTGGCTTTCGCCCGGTAGGGCGTGACTTTCCTGTTTTTCTTCATCCTGAAACGCATGAAGAGTATGCGCTGGCGCGTACCGAGCGTAAGCAGGGGCACGGCTACACAGGCTTTACGGTGCACGCCGAGCCGAGCGTGACGCTTGAAGAGGATCTTGAACGGCGCGATTTGACCATCAATGCAATGGCCCAAGCATGCGATGGACAGTTGATCGACCCCTTTGGCGGCGCTCATGATTGCGACGCGCGTCTGCTGCGTCATGTCTCGATGGCCTTCGTTGAGGATCCGCTGCGCGTGCTGCGCGTGGCGCGATTTTTGGCGCGTTTCAAGCCACTGGGATTTACTATCGCCAACGAGACACAAGCGCTAATGCGTCTCATGGTTGAAAGCGGCGAAATTGAGCATCTGGTAGCTGAAAGGGTATGGCAGGAAACCGAGAAGGCACTCGGGGAGCCTTGTCCGCAGGCGTACTTCACCGTATTGAAAACCTGTGGTGCGCTAGAGGTGCTACTGCCTGAGCTGGCAGAAAGCAACCGCTTGGCCACTGCGCTGACGCGAATGACGCAGGCAGATCAGCGTGAACAGCGTTGGGCATTGCTATTGGCGGAGATGGATAGCGCAGTGCTTGAGACGCTGTGTCAACGTTTGCGGGTGCCGAATGCTTACCGCGAGCTGGCTATTCTGCTTTCCCGAAGCTGGGGGCTGGCTGATGAAGAGCTCGATGCCGAGCGTATTGTGGCATGGCTGGGGCTTGTCGATGCCTGGAGACGTCCAGAGCGTTTCAAGTTGCTGCTAGATACTCTGGCAGCAGGAGGGCAGACAAACATGGCAGAGCAACTTGAAAGCGCTTATCAACGCGCTAGTGAGATATCGCCACAGCAGCTAATGCAGCAAGGTTTCAAAGGAGCGGAACTTGGCAAGGCGCTGACACGGCACCGGTGCGAAGCGGTTGCACAGATACTCAATACCTGACATTAGTCAGCGCGGGATACCTGTTTCCCCTGCCAGAAAAAATCGACGGGCCACAGACGTTGCGCGCCTGGATTAAAAGCTTTCCACATATCGATATAGCGCTGACCACTGAGCGGATGGCGGCTCTCAGGAAACAGCTCTGCCAAGGGTTGCAGCACGAAAGCGTTATGACCGATTTCGCTGCGAGGAAGCGAGACGCCATCGATGTCGCCGCTGAGGTCGTCTACGCACAAGATATCGATATCCAGTGAGCGTGAGCTAAACTTGGGAGCGTTGGGCTCGCGGCCGTTGGCGAATTCGATGTTCTTGCACCAACGCTGCAGTTTGCCAACCGCCATCGGACAGCTAAATCCCACGACAAGATTGTAGAAGTTGCGCTGACTGGCAAACCCCACAGGTTCACTTTCAAAGACGCGTGAAATGGCCAGTTCACCGAACTGCTCATATAACGCATCAAGTGCCGTCCGGATATGATGCTCGCGGTCGATATTGCTGCCAAGACTCACCAGTACATGCGCCATCAGTTTACCTCGCTGGTGCGGTATTCGCCCCGTTCTATACGTACCCCGACGAAGGAGGCGTTGGCCACTGCGCCCGGCTTCTTGAGGGTGAGCCGCACCCATGGCACAGCGAACTCGTTGCGTAGTAATTCACATATACGTTCTGCGAAGGTTTCGACCAGTTCGAAGCTATTGGCGGTGCAGTAGTCACGAATACGCTCGCTGATAGCGGCGTAATTAAGCGTTGCGTCAAGATCATCTTTTGCAGCCGCTGCGCGGATATCCCAACCGAGCGCCAGATCGATGAGTAAATGCTGGCGAATGCGCTTTTCCCATTCATACACGCCAATAACTGCTTCTACGGCAAGTCCTTCAATTAATACAGTATCCATATGAGCGGCCTCGCTATAACTGCAATATTGAGTAATCGTAATGGGTAACATGGCATCATGACTGCGGCGGAACGAGGTCCTTGATCGGCCAGCGCGGTGTGGCGCGCATTGTGCTGTCATCATGTTCTCCGGCGACCAAGCGTTGGGCGCCGACATAGGCAATCATTGCACCATTGTCGGTACAGAAGCGACCGCGTGGGTAGTAAGTCTTTATATTGCGCTTGGCCAATGCTTCACAAAGACGCTCGCGAAGTCGAACGTTGGCACTGACGCCACCGGCAACGACCAATCGCTTGAGACCGGTCTGCTCAAGCGCCCGGCGGCACTTTATCGTTAGCGTATCGATGGTAGCGTCCTCGAAGGCGCGCGCGATATCGGCACGTGCCTGATCATCAAGCGTTCCGGCAGCCTTGAGCTGATTGAGTGTTGTCAGCGTATGCGTTTTCAGCCCGGAAAAACTGAAGTCGAGCCCTGGTCGGTCGGTCATGGGGCGCGGAAAGCGAAAGCGTGTCGGATTACCTTGTTCCGCCAGCTTGGCGACTTGAGGTCCGCCAGGGTAGGGTAACCCTAACATTTTGGCTGTCTTGTCGAAGGCTTCGCCAGCAGCGTCATCAACGGATTCGCCCAGCAATTTGTACTGGCCTAACCCCTTTACTTCGACCAGCTGTGTATGGCCACCGGAAACCAGTAGCGCAACGAAAGGATACTCGGGGGGCTCATCTTCAAGCATGGGGGCAAGCAGATGCCCCTCCATATGATGAACGCCAAGGACGGGTATCTTCCATGCCTTGGCTAGCCCATGTGCTGTTGATGCGCCAACCATCAGGGCGCCGACCAGACCCGGCCCGGCGGTATAGGCGATGCCGTCGATATCTGCTCGGCTAAGTTCGGCTTGCTTAAGTACCTGTTCAATCATGGGCAGCAGTTTGCGGACATGATCGCGCGAGGCAAGTTCCGGTACGACACCGCCATATTCGGCGTGCATGGCAATCTGACTATGCAAGGCATCGGCCAGTAAGCCATGTTCGGTGTCGTAAAGGGCGACGCCGGTTTCGTCGCAAGAGGTCTCGATGCCCAAAACACGCATGATGGCGAAGCTGCTCCTTTGAGATAAGCTACGGACACTGAAAAAAGATAGAGTTCCATTTTACGCATTTTGCGGTCTGTACGTCAGTGAGATTTGCAAAGGATGGCGGGCATCACTATAATGCTCGACTCTAAAAGATGGGCTGTGCTTGAACTGTAAGGCTTGCCGTTGAGAGGCGGTTATCCTGATGCATAGTTACTTGAATATGCAGTGAGGGATAGGCTTACGGCAATTAAGCACGTTCTAACTGATCAAAATACCCAAGGTGGTGATTGCTTAATGCCTTCTGTCAAAGTACGCGATAACGAGCCGTTCGACGTTGCTCTGCGTCGTTTCAAGCGCTCTTGCGAAAAAGCAGGTGTTCTTTCCGAAGTACGCCGTCGTGAGCATTATGAAAAGCCTACGGCAGTGCGTAAGCGTAAGGCAGCCGCTGCTGTCAAGCGCCATGCGAAGAAAGTGCAGCGCGAGCGCAAGCGTTTCGAACGGTTATATTGATCCGTACGTGAAGCGGTAGCCCACCGCTTCAAGAGGGATGCCAAGCGGCCGCCATTAGGTGGCCGTTTGTTTTTGATATGTTCCGTTTTGGCACGCTAGCTTGCAGAAGGGTAGAATTGATGCTCTTTGCATGCGTTACAATGTAATTCCCGCCCAATTGCTGCGAACATCATGGCCGGTCACATACCTCAGCGCTTCATTGAAGACCTGCTTGCCCGTGTTGATGTAACGGAAATTATTGGCGAGCGGCTAAAGTTAAAAAAAGCTGGACGTAGCTTTTTGGCGCTATGTCCTTTTCATGATGAAAAATCGCCGTCATTTAACGTGGTGCCGGATAAGCAGTTCTATCACTGCTTTGGCTGTGGGGCGCACGGCAATGCACTACGCTTTTTGATGGAATATGACCGTATGGCATTTCCCGAAGCCGTAGAACATCTGGCTTCCCGTATGGGGCTTGAGGTGCCTCGGGAAGGCAATGATGATCCACATGCTCGGGCCAGAGATAAAGCACGTGATCAAAAGCGGGAAGAAGGGACTAATCTTCTAGAGTTGGCTGTGCGTTTCTATCGCAATCAGCTCACGCTTGAAAATGCATCACATGCTCGCGACTATCTTGAGGGCCGTGGCCTTTCAGCTGACATCATCGATAGGTTTGCTATCGGTTATGCCCCGGACAGCTGGGACAGTCTCAAGCATTATTTGAATCAGCAGAATGTAACTGAAGCGGTGCAAGTTGAATATGGCCTGCTGGTACAAAAGGAAGATAGTGGACGCACCTATGATCGTTTTCGCGACAGGGTGGTCTTTCCTATTCGTGATTGGAAGGGACGCACTGTAGGGTTTGGCGGCCGTGTGCTTGGCGATGCTAAACCTAAATATCTTAACTCGCCCGAAACGCCGGTATTTCACAAAGGTCGAGAACTCTATGGTCTCTACGAGGCGCGTCAGGCTGATGTAAAGCTTGAACGTTTACTGATCGTTGAAGGCTATATGGATGTTGTGGCGCTGGCACAGTACGGTATTCGTAATGTCGTTGCGACATTGGGGACAGCCACGACAGAAGACCATCTGCGGCGTCTGTTCAGACTGGTGGGAGAGGTGGTGTTCTGCTTCGATGGTGATAACGCTGGTCGTCAGGCGGCGCGTCGAGCGTTGAATACTGTCTTGCCATTGATGATCGATGGTCGTCAGGCACGTTTTCTCTTTTTGCCGGAAGGGGAAGATCCAGACTCCCTGGTTCGTCGAGAGGGGCAGGAAGGTTTCGAGCGGCGCGTAGTATGTGCCAGTCCGCTTTCAGAGTTTCTTTTCGAGCAGGCCGAAGAGGGTAGAAACCTCAAGCGTATCGAAGAGCGCGAGCGTGTTATAAGCGCATCGATAGAATGGCTTGGGCACTTGCCGGAAGGTGTATTGAAAACCTTACTGTTGCGTGAGGTGTCTAAACGCTATGACATTGAAGAGGCTCGTGTCGAAGCGTTGATGAACGGTCGGGAAGAAATGCGCTTATCTGACGATAAGTCTAGGCAGAATGGCAGCGTTTCTACGTCATCGTCTTCTCAGGTACAGAGAAACGGTGGCGCTCAAAGTGGTCGGCACGTACGCCAGAAGCAAATCGGGGCGCTATCGATGAGTGCCAAGGCTCTTCATCTTCTGATGCATTCGCCTGCGCTTGTCGAGCACTTGCCAGAAGGCGATAGCTGGTGCCCTGATGATGATGATGGTCACTTGTTGCGTGAGGTAGCCATGCTCTTGAGAGCCGGTCGCTATCGTTCTTCACAGGTTATACTCGCCCATTTCCATGGCTCGAGCCATTTTGAGCGATTATGTGAGCTGATGCAGCGTGAGCCGTTGATTCCCCAGGCATCACGCGTAACCGAGATTAAGGGCCTGCTGGCGCACTTCGATCATCAGCGCATTCATGTATCGCCGCGCAGCGAGTACGAGGCATTACTTGCCAAGGAGAAGCAGGGCGAGAAGTTATCCAGGGAAGATGCGCTGCGTTTGTGGCAGCTCATACAGGAGCTAAAGCAAAGTAGGGGTTGAAATACGTATTTTATCCCATATTTAAGGGATATACGTATTACAAGATAACCGACCAAACTAGCACACCTGGAATGCGAAACAAATAGGCCACGTGGCAGTATGTGGGTAGTAGCGCTATAATGGCCTGCTTGACGCTTAGGCTTTTCTACTTAATGCGTCCAGGTGCTTCATTCTTCTTCGTCGAGATAGGTTTCTATGGCTGGAAATACACAGCAGTCACGTCTGAAGGAGTTGATCGCGCGAGGTAAGGAACAAGGCTTCCTGACCTACGCTGAGGTCAACGACCATCTACCTGAGGATATCGCGGACCCCGATCAGGTGGAAGACATCATCGGCATGATCAACGACATGGGTATCAGTGTCGTCGAAGAAGCGCCTGATGAAGATACGTTGATGATGTCCGATCAGTCTGCGGACGAAACGGCAGCTGAAGAGGCTGTTGCCGCTTTGGCGGCGGTTGAAAGTGATGTTGGACGTACGACTGATCCCGTACGCATGTATATGCGTGAAATGGGGACTGTCGAGCTTCTGACGCGCGAAGGTGAAATTGAGATTGCCAAGCGTATTGAAGAAGGTACGCGTGAGGTTATGTCTGCACTGGCTTATTTGCCGGGTGCTGTCGATTCGATTCTAAGCGCTTATGATGCCACGCAGGATGAAGAGATGCCGGGCCGTTTGTCCGATCTTTTCAGCGGTTTCATTGATCCTGATGAAGGCGTGCCTGGTGTAGCTGAGGTTGAGGAAGTCGAGCCTGAATTCATTGTTGCCGCTGTCGAAAGCGATGAGGATGAAGATGAAGGCGAAGAGGGTGAAGAGGGCGAAGACGACGATAACGCCAGCGAAGGCGGTCCAGATCCGGAGCTTGCGCGCGTTCGCTTTGAGCAGATTCGCGAGCAGAACGACCATGTCAAGACACTGATCGACAAGTATGGCCCGAACTCGCCGGAAGTTAAGGCTGAACAGGAGCGTCTTGCCGAGCTGTTTGCACCGATCAAGCTAGTGCCAAAACATTTCGAGCGTCTGGTTGGGCAGGTCCGCTTGAGCGTTGAGCAAGTGCGTGGTCAGGAACGGTTGATCATGCAGCTTTTCGTTAAGAAAGGAAAAGTGCCGCGCAAGACGTTTATTGCTTCTTTCCCAGGTAATGAGTCTAATCTGACTTGGGTGGATGAATTTGTCACGGGTAACAGCAAGTACGCTGGCAATATTGAGCCTTTCCGTGGCGACATACAGCGAGCTCAGCGCAAGATTGCTTTTGAAGAAGAGCTGGTCAACCTGCCTGTCAGCGGTATCAAGGAAGTCAATCGTAAGCTGTCAATTGGCGAAGCCAAGGCACGCCGCGCCAAGAAAGAAATGGTTGAGGCCAACCTTCGTTTGGTTATTTCGATTGCCAAGAAGTATACCAATCGTGGTTTACAGTTCCTGGATCTGATTCAGGAAGGTAACATTGGCCTGATGAAGGCTGTTGACAAATTCGAGTATCGTCGAGGTTATAAATTCTCAACCTATGCGACATGGTGGATTCGTCAGGCGATTACCCGTTCGATTGCCGATCAGGCGCGTACTATTCGTATCCCTGTGCATATGATCGAGACGATCAATAAGTTAAATCGTGTTTCTCGGCAAATGCTTCAGGAAATGGGACGAGAGCCGACGCCTGAAGAGTTGGGTGAACGGCTTGAAATGCCGGAAGATAAAGTACGTAAAGTGCTTAAAATCGCCAAAGAGCCGATTTCGATGGAAACACCGATCGGGGATGATGATGATTCACATCTTGGTGACTTTATCGAAGACGGTGCTATGGTATCACCGATCGATTCTGCCACTGGCGAAGGCCTGATTGAGGCGACACGCAACGTGTTGGGTGGCTTGACGGCACGTGAAGCGAAAGTATTGCGCATGCGCTTTGGCATCGATATGAATACCGACCATACGCTTGAGGAGGTTGGTAAACAGTTTGACGTCACGCGGGAGCGTATTCGTCAGATTGAAGCCAAGGCGTTGCGTAAGCTTCGTCATCCTTCACGGTCCGAGTCGCTGCGCTCATTCATTGATGAATGAGTATAGGTAGTTAGGTTAAAAGGCGCCTTTGGGGCGCCTTTTTTTATGCAGGCTGTTCCGTTGCCAATGTGCATCAGGCCGTCTGTACTGATAAGTGCCCTCCAGAAAGCAGTCTTGAATACAATTTATTCGCGGATCGCCAGACGGATAAAAAATCTCTTGAGTAGAGCGCAATGCCGTCGCCGCAGTAAAGAAAGTCAATGCAGCACAACTGGCACTAAATGGTGGGCGGTATACATAGTGTTTTTCTTGATAAGGCGACCCGTACCATGTGTGAGAAGCGACGCAATATGCTAGAGAGATATGGAATGTTCTCCCGAGGAAACTTAGCCCAAGTTTAATAAAAGGCTAAGTTGGTCATTAGGTTTTCTTATCAAATGTACTTGAGAATGCTTTTTAGTCGGAAGAGGTTGAAAAACCTAATAATTTTAGCGAAATCATATAACTCAGGTTATACCTGAACTACGCAGTTAGCACTGACAATAACCCTTCTCAACAACAGGCTGACGAGTGCGGCAAAGATTGTGAGGCGCCAAATTGGTAATGGCTTGAATTAGAAAGGTACTGACGCATCTACCTTGGATTTTTGCGTCCATGCCAAAGAGGAATATTCAATCTTCTGTTAAGGAGGCTGCCTTATGAGCAATCCCGAAAGCTGCATTGTTCGTCACTTTAGTCATTACTGCGATTTGACTGAGCACGACATGGACATTTTGCTCGAATTGGAAAAGAGCCCACTGAATGTTTTTGCCAATGACGTGCTCTGGGAAGAAGGTGCCAAGGCCGATAATATTTGTACCGTGAAAGAGGGGTGGGCCTATTCCTACCGCTCAATGAACGATGGTACACGTCAGGTAATGGATATTTATCTGCCCGGCGATGTTATCGGCATGCGTGAGTTTGCTTTTCAGGAACGTCTTACCGGTGTTGCCATGCTGACCGATGGGATTGTCTGTCGCTTTCCTAATAAAAGCATGATCGACATTTTTACTAATTCTCCACAATTGACCGCGGTATTTTTTGCCATTTCTGCGCGCCAGCAGGCCTTGTTGACCGAGCGCCTAGTTAATCTTGGACGCCGAAACGCACGCGAAAAAGTGGCTCATTTCGTGTATGAAATGTATGTTCGCTTAAGACGCACCAACCCTGATATTGGCAATTATTTCAGTCTGCCGCTCTCTCAGCAGATATTTGCCGACATTCTTGGGCTTAGTGCCGTACATATCAGTCGCACGTTTTCCGAGCTGCGTGAGGAAGGATTGATATTTCGCGACCGTAATCGCGTCGAGATTCCTGATCTTGCTCGTCTTGCTGAAGTCTCGGGTTTTTCAGACAAATATTTAAATGACCATTTAAACGATTACTTTACTTGATCATTCTTCTTGTGCGTTTTTCTTTCTAGCATGATCAATCGCCATCCGTTCAGCCAGAAAGTCGACGAAGTTGCGGACCTTAGGCGAAAGATGGCGATGGCGCGGATAGACGACCCATATACCCATTTGGGGATATTGGTAGGCCTCCAACAGAGCGACGAGTTCACCGCTTTTCAGATAGTCAGCTACGTAATAGTCGGGGAGCTGGGCAAGACCCAGCCCCTTGAGCGTTGCATCAAGCAGCGCCGGACCTGAATTGGCGCGCCAGTTGCCAGAAATGCGCACCTCGCGGCGCTGTCCTTTTACTTCGAACAGCCAACTCGGTTTCGAACCAACCAGACAGTTATGATGGGTCAGGTCAGCCAGTGTATTTGGCTGTCCATGTCGTGCCAGATAATCTGGTGAGCCCACTACATATTCATGACGGGCACCGAGGCGGCGTGCTATCAGAGTTGAATCTTCGAGCACGCCCAGGCGGATCGCCACATCGTACCCTTCATCGATCAGGTCTACGCGCCGGTTGGTGAAGTGCATATCAATTTCAAGCTGAGGGTGGCGGCGCTGGAAATCATTGACCAGCGGCGCGATGTAGCGCTCGCCGAATGTGGTTGCCGAAGTCAGCTTGAGCACGCCTTTGGGCTGATCCTGTAGTTCCTGAATCGCCTGGTGAGCGCTCTTAAAGCCCTCGAACAGCTGATGGCAATGCTCAAAATAGACACGTCCCGCATCGGTCAGGCGCAGCTGGCGCGTCGTACGATAGAGCAACTGCGTGCCCAGTTGACTCTCTAGCTGTCCGATTAAACGGCTAACATGTGAGCTTGATACACGAAGCTGCCGAGCAGCAGCGGAGAAGCTGCCGAGACGGACAACTTCGACGAAGGCTTCGATGCGATCCCAACGCTGCATGCTTGGCTATCCTATGGGTTGCGACGAATGCCGTAACTCCCGTGATTATTGCTCGCTGGCAATACTCTTGTGAGTCGGGCAGGGTTCAATGGTACTCAATGATTCCCTACACTGCTGAGCTATATGCTGTTTCGCATTGATTCGTACTGGAGAAATAAATGAAATCACGTGCCGCTGTCGCCTGGGAGGCAGGTAAGCCTCTTGAAATTGAGGAGATCGACGTTCAGGGGCCCAAAGAAGGCGAGGTGCTGGTGCGCGTCGTTGCCACCGGTGTCTGCCACACTGATGCCTACACGCTTTCTGGCAAGGACCCCGAGGGCCTGTTTCCCTCCGTGCTTGGCCACGAAGGCGGTGCGATCGTCGAGGAAGTCGGCCCGGGCGTCACCACGCTTAAGCCTGGCGATCATGTCATCCCGCTCTATACCGCCGAGTGCGGCAAGTGCAAATACTGCCTGTCCGGCAAGACCAACCTGTGCCAGGCCGTGCGCGCCACCCAAGGCAAGGGACTGATGCCCGATGGCACGTCGCGCTTCTCGCATAATGGCAAGATGCTCCACCATTATATGGGCACCTCAACATTCTCCGAGTATACCGTGCTGCCGGAGATCTCGTTGGCCAAGATCAGTAATGAAGCCCCGCTCGACAAGGTTTGTCTGCTCGGATGCGGCATCACCACCGGCATCGGCGCGGTGCTCAACACGGCTAAGGTTGAGCCGGGCTCGACGGTGGCCGTGTTCGGCCTCGGCGCGATCGGCCTGTCGGTGATCCAGGGCGCGGTGCTGGCCAAGGCTTCGCGGATCATCGCCATCGATATCAACGAAGGCAAGTTCGAGTTTGCCCGCCAGCTCGGCGCTACTGACTGCGTCAATCCCAACGACTACGACATTCCGTTCCAGCAGGTTATCGTCGACATGACCGACGGCGGCGTCGACTACTCGTTTGAGTGCATCGGTAACGTTAACCTGATGCGTCAGGCACTTGAGTGTTGCCACAAGGGCTGGGGCGAGTCGGTGATCATCGGCGTCGCCGGTGCCGGTGAAGAGATATCCACCCGACCATTCCAACTGGTGACCGGCCGCGTCTGGCGCGGCAGCGCCTTCGGTGGCGTCAAGGGCCGCTCCGAGCTGCCGGGCTACGTCGAGCGTTACATGCAAGGTGCGATCAACATTGATGACTTCGTCACCCATACCATGGGCCTTGAGGACATCAACAAGGCGTTCGACCTGATGCATGAAGGCAAGAGCATCCGCTCGGTCATCCTGTATTGATCTGGCTTAGATACGTTTAACGGCATGCAGGGCCTCGTTGATACGGCGAGGCCCTGCTGCCTTTTCAGGGAGGATTTCATGGCTACGCAACAACTCGAACAGATCGCCGCCAATAAGAGCTTCGGTGGCTGGCACAAGCGCTTTCGTCATCACTCGGACGTGCTCGACTGCGACATGATCTTTGGCGTCTATATACCGCCCCAGGCCGAGACGCAGCCGGTGCCGGTGCTGTGGTGGCTGTCGGGCCTGACCTGCAATGATGAAAATTTCTTGCAGAAGGCCGGCGCGCAACGTCTGGCCGCCGAGCTAGGCATCATGATCGTCTGCCCTGACACCAGCCCGCGTGGCACCGATTTTCCGGGTGAACACGACAGCTACGACTTCGGTTCCGGCGCTGGTTTCTATGTCAATGCCACGCAAAAGCCATGGTCGTCGCACTACCGCATGTACGACTACGTCACCGAGGAGCTGCCTGCGCTGGTCAAGGCCAACTTCCCTGTTTCGGAGCAGGAATCGATCAGCGGCCATTCTATGGGCGGTCATGGCGCGTTGATTTGCGCACTCAAGCAGCCGGGACGCTACGCCTCGGTATCGGCTTTCGCGCCGATTGCCAACCCGATCGCCTGCCCGTGGGGCGAGAAGGCATTTTCCAACTATCTCGGTGCGGATCAGGCTGGCTGGATTGAATACGACGCCTGTGAACTCGTGCTCAATGGCAAGTCGAAGCAGGAGCTGTTCGTTGACCAGGGCGAAGCGGATAACTTCCTCGCCGAGCAGCTCAAGCCCGATCGTCTCGAGAAGGCGTGTCACATTCAGGGCGTACCGTTAATCCTGCGCCGTCAACCCGACTACGACCACAGCTATTTTTTCATCGCCACCTTTATCGACGATCACCTGCGCTATCACGCGCGCTACCTTGGCTTGATTGACTGACACAAAGTCGCAAGACGACAAAGCCCGCCAATGAGCGGGCTTTGTCGCGTCAGGTGAAGAGATATTAGCCTGCGGCGAAGCGTTCGCACCACGCCTCTAGCACGCTGGCGGTCTGCAGCAGGCGCGCGTCCTCGCCCTGTGGCGCCGCCACCATCAGACCAATTGGCAGCGCCGCGCCCGGCGCGATGAACGGCAGCGACAGCGCTGCGGCGTCAAGATAATTGAAGACGTTGGTGTTGCGCAGCGCACGGCGATTGGCGTCGATGAAGACCTCGCTTTCTTGTTCGAGGCGCTCACGTTCAGGCGGAAGTAAAGGCGCGGTCGGCAGCAGGACGGCGTCGAAGCCGACCAGCTCGGCGCAAAAATCGCGCTGTAATGCCGCACGTGGCTGCAGCCGCTCGATATAAGCGTGAGCGGGAATGTCGAGCCCGCCTTCGAGGCGCTTGTAGACCTGTGGATCGTAAAGCGCACCGTGTCGGGCCAGCTGCTCGCGATGCAGCGCGGCGGCTTCAGGCACGACCAGTCCGCCGCGTTGGTTAATAGCGTAAACCGCATCAAGGGCGTTAATCGTCAGGTGTTCGAGGTGACAGCCTTGGGCACGCAGATAATCGCAGGCCAGTGCAAACGCCTGGGCGACTTCGATGTCAAGCTCCTCAAGTAATCCGCCTTCGGGTACGGCCAAGCGCAGTGGCCGCGGCGTCTCGTCGAGAGTGGGCATGTCGCGGCGGGCCAGCACGCTCCACAGCCGCGCGCAGCAATCGACACTGGGAGCGATCGGGCCGACGCAATCAAGGCTCGGCGCGAGCGGGTAGGCACCATCGAGCGGCACGCTCGCTTGCGATGGTTTGAAGCCGGTTAGGCCGCAGAAAGCGGCCGGAATGCGCAGCGAGCCACCGGTATCGCTGCCAAGCGTCGCCGCAGCGAGTCCGAATGCGACCGAGGCAGCGCCGCCGGAACTCGAACCGCCGGTAATGCGTTTGCCATCGAACGGGTTGGGCGGCGAACCGTAGTGCGGATTGAGGCCAAGCCCGGAGAAGGCAAACTCTGTCATGGTGGTGCGTCCGCACAGCTGTGCGCCAGCACTGCGCAGGCGCGCGACGGCGCTGGCATCGCGTTCGGCCGGCGCGGCGCCGGCCAGCACACGCGAGCCGGCCCGGGTTACCTCACCCGTGGTGTCGAAAAGATCCTTGATGCTGACCGGCACGCCCGCCAGTGGTCCGGCGCTGAGCTGCCACTGTGCCGGTGCGCTGTCGCGCAGACGATTGGGCTCGAACGCGATATAGGTAGCACGTGTCACCTCGGGTAGCGACTCGACGCGACGAATCAACGCCTCGCTCGCCTCCTGGGGTGAGAAATCGCCGCGCTGATACGCTGCTTCGAGATCGCGCAATCGCCGACTGCGTGGCGCACGCTGCCAAAAGGCATCGGCCTGAGCCGTGGTGGTCATCGGAGTCACTCCGCTATCGGTAGAGAGGAGAATGATACGTGTATGTCAGCATCTCGCCATATATTGATATATTGACTCAAGCGGTTTTGCGAAAACACGCCTAGCCGAATAATTAAGATGATGGTTCTATCTCCTTGAAATCGACCATGTCTGCGCCGTTATAGGCACTGACATGTGGTATATGCTTGGCATCGTCCACCGTCACGACCGCAGGCCTTATCCACGAAGGACCAGCCTACACCAGCGCAGCGGCGAGCCAAATCACAACGCCGTAGCTCAACACGCCGGCGAGAATCGGTATGCCTAGCGCGCGATATCGCCACCACACCAGTGCGGTCACTGTCAGCCCGACCGCGACTGCGCCCCATGCTGCGGCACTTGGTGGACTCGGCACGCTTGAGACGCCGAGCAGCGCGGCGATCAATAGTGGCCCCGAGAGGCCCAGCCAGGCGGGCGGCGGTGCGCTCTGCTCGCTGCGCCGCGATAGGTGGCGTTGCATCCAATGCAGCGGCACGGCGCGCATCAGGAACGTGCCGCTGGCAACAATAAGCAAAGCGATAGCGACTTCGGTGGTCATGACAGCCTCCAGTAGGCCAGGGCGCCACACAGCGCAGCGAGTGGCAGGCCGAGGTTAGGGAGATCGAAGGCGGCGAACAGCGCCCCTGCGATGGCGGCGATTGTCAGCGCTGTACTCCAGCGCTTTGATCCGAAGCGCGGTGCGATCAGAACGAGGAACAGTGCCGGTAGCGCGAAGGGCAATACTTGAGCCAGCAGCGGCCAGTGGCTGGTCAACCACTCGCCTGCCAGGCTACCGATCAGCGTGCCTGCAACCCAGCTCGACCAGGCACCGAGCGCCACACCGGTCAGCCAGTCAATGCGCTGCGCCCAAGGCTGCCGAGTCAAGCCTGCACTGGCCAGGGCGAAGACCTCATCGGTCAGCCCGTGTGCCAGCCAGCGCAGCCGCGGATGGCAGGGCAGTTCGGCGGCCAGACTTGGCCCATAGACGATGTGACGCAGGTTGATCAGCAGCGCCAATGCGGCGGCCAGCCACGGCGATGCGCCATTGGCGAGCAGGGCGATGAACAAAAACTGACTGGCACCGGAATACATCAACGTCGACACGAGTGTGGCGGCAAGCGGGGACAGTCCAGCCTGGGTGGCGATCACGCCAAAGGCGACCGCTACCGGCATGTAGCCGCTGACGATAGGCAGACTATGGCGTAGACCGAGACGAACACTCGGCAGGATGATAACGGATGTCATGCCGGATGGTCCTGGGTGACGGGTGGATAGATGATGGTGACCAGCATCGCGACATCTTCATCAAGGGCGCGATAGATGTGGACATGATCGGCCGCAAAACGAGTCGTCTCGCCGGGCCCGAGCTGCCTTGTAGCGTCATGATGACCAACTTCGACCTCACCCTTGAGCACCATGATGTGCTCCTCGCTGCCACAAGTATGCGGTTCGGCCAACCGGCTCGCGCCCGCCTCGACGCGCATCAGATAGGCATCGATCGGGTGGGCGGCGCTGCCCTGGCCGAGCAGAGTGATATACATGCCATTGTCAATCACACTGGAGGCCATGCCGACCTCGGTGGCGATCAGAACACCGAACGGCACTTTGAGCTGCTTGGCCAGCCGCCAGAGGGTGTCCAAAGTCGGGTTACCTCGTCCCTGTTCGAGATTCGAAAGGTTGGATTTGGCGACGCCGGCCTTGACCGCCAGCGCCGACAGTGACAGTTCGCGTGCCTGACGCAGCGTGGTGATGCGCCGGCCGAGCGCCTCGAGCATGGCGATATCCATGGGAATTACCTGCGTTCTTTAAAACGAGCGTTCTATATAAAGAACAAAGACGTGTCAAGACGCTTGCCAATCAACGGGCTCAACAAGATAGGGGTAAGGAGAGACGGTTGATATACTGCAGCGAATACAATCTTCAAGAGTCGCTTCATGGTGCAGGGAACCTTCATGCAACGCTTATGGCGAGCCCTCGGGGTCGCGCTCGGGCTGTTCGTCGGCGTGTCAGTGCTGGCTGTCGTGCTGTTTCGCTTCGTGCCGCTGCCATGGTCTTCGGTAATGCTCGAACGCCAAATCGAATCGTGGCGTGATGGTGAACCACTTCAGCTGCAGTACGTCTGGGTTCCCTACGAGCGAATGTCCAGCCAGGCCAAGATCGCCGTGATCGCCAGTGAGGATCAGCGCTTTCCCTTTCATCACGGCTTTGATACCCATCAGATACAACTGGCGTTCGACGCCTGGCTGGAGGGCAAGTCACTGCGTGGGGCGAGCACGATCAGCCAGCAGACCGCCAAGAATGCTTTCCTGTGGTCAGGCCGCAGTTGGGTGCGCAAGGGGTTGGAGGCGTGGTTCACCGGGCTGATCGAACTGATCTGGCCCAAGCAGCGCATCCTTGAGGTCTATCTCAATATCGCTGAATGGGATCATGGTGTCTTCGGTTTGCAGGCCGCAGCGCGCCATTACTACGGTGTCGACGCTGGCCGCTTGAGCGCCGAGCAGGCGGCGCGCCTCGCTGCCGTGTTGCCCAATCCGCTCGGCTGGAGCCCGGTACGCCCCACGCCGCGCGTGGCGGGGCGAGCACGCTGGATTCGCCAGCAGATGCGTCAGCTAGGCGGCCCCGATTATTTGCGCCATCTCAAATAATGAATGCCGTTACTGTCATTCGTATAAGCAATAAGCGTTCCTGCATCGATAAAAGTGCCGCTGGAACGCACGTTGCGTTGACCGTTGCGTTAATTCTGCTCGTAAGCCAAGCCACGTTTAACTGATAACATACCTGGCCTATATTGCCGGGCTGTCAATCGCATAAGCCTAGGGAGAGTGCGTCGCGAATATGTGACTGCCTGGCGTCATTTCCTGAATACAACAAAATATGGGGCAAGGCGGTGAGTGAAACACATGCAGCGGAGCGGGTCAGTGACAGCCTGTTGAGCTGTGATTCAATCGAGGAAACGCCGGAGGCGCGCGACCATACGCAGTGCGCCTCTTCCGAGTACCAGCATCTCGTCCACGGCGGGATCAACGCCTCGGTGGACGGCATCATCATTACCGATGCACGTGGGGTGATTCAGTCGGTCAATTCCCGCTTCACGCTCTTGACCGGTTACAGTGCCGAGGAGAGTGTTGGCAACCGTCCCGGCCTACTGAGCTCAGGCCGCCAGTCCGCGGGATTCTATCGCACCATGTGGCGCACACTGCTTGAACAGGACTACTGGCAGGGCGAGATCTGGAGCCGGAACAAGAACGGGGAGGTCTTTCCCGAGTGGCTGACGATCAATGCGATCCGCGATGCCAGCGGCCAGCTCCAGCAGTTCGCTGCGATATTCAGCGACACCACGGCCCGTAAACGTCAGGAGGTTCAGATCCGCAGGCTCGTTTATTGCGATGATCTGACGGGGCTGGCCAACCGCCGGCTGTTTCTTGAACGGCTCGAACAAGCGCGCGCCATGGCTCACCGCGAAAGTCGTCGTATGGCGGTGATAGTGCTTGATCTCGACTTGTTTAAACGCATCAATTGTACCCTTGGTCATCGCGTCGGCGATCAGGTGCTGAGCACGATCGCCACACGCCTGCAGGCTACCGTTGGTGAAGAGGAGTCGGTGGCGCGACTTGGCGGCGATGAATTTAGCGTGCTGGTACACCAAGTGGAAAGTCTCGATGCGCTTGGAACGCTGGCCACGCAACTGATCGAGAGCATTTGTTGTCCGTTCGAGATACATGACTCTCCTCTCACTCTTTCGGCCAGCATTGGCATCAGTGTCTATCCCGAGCATGGCGAGAGCAGCGAAGCGTTGCTCAAGCACGCCGACACGGCGGTGTACCGTGCCAAGGCGGCGGGCCGTAAGCAGTGGCGCTTTTATCAGCCGTACATGGGCCAGCATAACCAGCAGGTGCTGACGCTGGAGCAGAGCCTGCGCCGTGCGCTCGACGCCAACGAACTGGACGTGGTTTATCAGCCTCAGGCCACCCTGAAAGAGGGACGGTTGGTCGGTTTCGAGGCGCTGCTGCGCTGGACCGATCCCGTGCTGGGTGTAGTGCCTCCGCTGCAGTTCATCCCGCTGGCTGAAAAGCTTGGCCTCATCGATCATATCGGTCGCTGGGTGCTGGATCGTGTCTGTTCTCAGCTCCACGCCTGGCGCCATTTGCCCCGAGTGCCGGTAGCGATCAATGTCTCGGCGCTGCAACTCAACGACGAGCGCTTCGTGGATGAGGTCGAACGTTGTCTGGCGCGCTACTCACTGCCGCCCGAATTGATCGAGCTGGAGCTGACCGAGAGTTGTCTGATCCCGAATGCCGAGGTGGTGCACAAGGTATTGCAGCGTCTGCGTGAGCGCAGAATTCGGCTACTGCTTGACGATTTCGGCACCGGCTATTCGTCGCTCTCCTACCTGCGACGGCTGCCGATCAGCGTGCTCAAGATTGATGCCAGCTTCATTCGTGAGTTGCCCGGCAATTATGAGGATGGCGAACTGGTCAGTGCGATTCTCAGCATGGCAAAGGCGCTGGGATTGGAGGTGATCGCCGAAGGACTTGAAACCGACGCCCAGGCCGATTTCCTGCGTACGCTGGGCTGCGGTGTTGCCCAGGGATTCTGGCTGGCACCCCCGCTTAATGTACCGAGCGCTACCGACTGGCTGATGCGCTAGCCTCTGGCGAATGTACCCACGCAATCACGTTCATCCGCACTACGGCGAGATCCAGGCGCAGGGCGTCGAGGCTGTTCTGGTCAACAAGGCGTTATCTGAAAAAGCCTACTCTGTCATGATTTTTCTTGACAGCTGGGCAGTTGTCATCGTAATGACACGTTAGCTTAAGATCGTGGTTAGACCGTTTGGCGGGGAGAAACACCGTGAGCAGTCCCATGGTATTGCGGCTATACGCATCCGGCGTTCCTATCGACTGGCTGACACTTGAAGAAGCAGCCGTTCTCATGTCACGCCGCTCCGAGGGGGCGATTGTCTGGACCGATGGTGACGGCACTCATCGGCTCCATGGCGGCACCAATGCCCTGAGCGGCAAACAATCCTATATCGACATTCCTGACGTCATCGGCGTCGCCCAGCACGCCAACACACCGCTGGCCTATGAACACACCGGCTTTAACAGCGCGCTATGCAAGCATCGAGAAGGTTTGCAGTGTGCCTACTGCGGCTCTTCTTTGTCACGCCAGGCACTGACCATTGATCATGTGCTGCCGCGCTCGCGCGGCGGGCGATTATCTATGCTCAATGCGGTTGCCTGTTGTCAGCGATGTAACAGCTTCAAGGCCAATCGCACCCCTGAGGAGGCGGGCATGGCGTTACTGCTTGAGCCCTTCGTGCCGACCATGGCGGAAGTGCTTTACATGATGCGGCCCCGCCAGGTCACGCCGTTGCAACTGTGGTATCTCAGGCAGCAATTCAGAAATGCCGCTCTACGCACTTACCTCAGCGAGGCGCTGGCGGCGTGAGCGATGAAGCGATGCGAGGCCGTCAGATTATTTTTGGCTAAGCAGCTGCGCCCTTGCTTTAAAAAGCAACGGGCGCGGCTGAGCTGAAAGGAGTGATTAATGAAAAGTCGCCATGATGGCCAACTGATCAGCGTGGCGTTTGCTCCTGGTGTGCATTGCTCTCGCTGCGAAAGGGCTCGACATCCTTGAGGGCAGAATTGGTGTCGCCAAGTTCTGGAATGACGCTGAAACCGCCGTCTGTCTCCAGAATAACGGCACTGACCTTTTCGACATCAGCAATACCGTTCTCGCGGATTGCGGCGCGTACCTCCGCTTCGACAACTCGTTCGCTGTGCATGGTGTCGTAGCGATACTCACCGCGATAGAACAAAAGTGTCGGCTCAGCCTTGATGAGCTTGCGCATGCCCACTGAGCGGACCGAGAAGAAGGTGATCACGAACTGCAATAACACGATGACGATAAATGCGGTCACGCTTTGCCCCAGTGTAACGCTATTCGACATCAATGAGGTTGCCAGCGTGGAACCCAGGGCGATAGTGACGATGAAATCAAAGGCGTTCCATTTCGACAGCGTGCGCTTACCCGAGACGCGCAGTACGATAATCAGGGCGATGTAGCTGAGTGTTCCGATAATGATGGTGTGCCAGATCGGTGACATGTTGGCCTGCTCCTTGGCGATGATTTAATAAATGATCCTGTATTAGCGTAGATCGAGTGCAGCGATGACAACAGCCGCTAGCCAAAGAGCGCATACAGTCAGCGTGAAAAAAATGTCGGGCGAGGTTAACGAGAAGACCTGAGGAGGCGGAGGTTTAAAGACGTAAAGTCACCGTTACGGGCTGAAAGATCCGCCTGGGTAGCGCTTGCCTTTCAGCATGAAACACATCTTTTCATTAAAT
The DNA here is from genome assembly GCF_003012345.1 of Phytohalomonas tamaricis. Lineage (GTDB taxonomy): Bacteria > Pseudomonadota > Gammaproteobacteria > Pseudomonadales > Halomonadaceae > Phytohalomonas > Phytohalomonas tamaricis. The sequence continues at coordinate 586,219 of NZ_PVRV01000020.1, read as the reverse complement.
TACTGTTGTTATTTGAACTCTTTAGCTTCAATGCCCTCTGATAGGATGTCACAAACGTGAAAATGGAGAATGTTCATGAAACGGACCACCGCGCTTTTTTCTGCCGCACTTCTTGCCTCGGGGATGGCAGCAGGAACTGCATATGCTCAGAGCAGCTCCGCACAAACCCAGAGCAGCTCAGCACAGACTCAGAGCGGCGTGCAGCAGGGTCAGGCTCAGCAAAACTTCTCCGATAAGCAGCTGCAGAACTTTGCTTCCGCTTCTCAGGAAATCGCTGGTATTTCTCAGAACTACACCCAGAAGCTGCAGAACACTCAAGATGCCGATAAGCAGCAAGAGGTGCGTCAGGAAGCCAACGATAAAATGGTCAAGGCTGTTCAAGACAGCGGTCTTCAGGTTGAGCAGTTCAACCAGATTGGCCAAGCCGTACAGAACGATCCAAAGCTGATGCAGAAAGTTCAGCAAATGGCGCAACAGAAGCAGTAAGCCAATAGGTTCGCTCAGTATGCAAAAAGCCACCTTTTGGTGGCTTTTTTTATGGATATTTTTACCGCTGACGGGGCCAGCCGGATCAGCTAGTAGACCGTATAGCCGCTGGCAACGGTGCGACCAATCGCGGTGAATGCAGCCATATCGGCTACTGTCCCGGAGCAAGCCGCGCGTAATTTGATGATGTGTGGAAAGCTGTCGGTCAATCGAGAGATAGCACCCAAGAGAGCAGGATCGGCAGATAAAGAAACGACAGTAGCGTCGAACACAGTACCAGGCTCGCTACCTTTTCGGGCGAGCGTCCAGCCTTGAGCGCGAACAGATAGTTATAGACCGCCACCGGCATGCACATCTGCAGCATCAGCTGGGCCATTTCCTGCTCGGGCAGCGACAGTGCCCAGCCGATGGCGAGGCTGATCACGGCGGCAATGGCGACGCGCATCAGGCCGAAACTCACCCCGACGCCGATATTGCGTGCCCTGATACTGGCCAGCGACACGCCGAGCGTGATCAGCATCATTGGAATGGTAAAGCCGGCCAGCAACTCAACGCTATTAGCCAGCCACTGCGGTAGGGTAATGCCGTAGGCCATCATGATCAGGGCGATGACGATGGCATAGATTGTCGGCGTGCGCACAATGCTGCGCAGCGGGCGTTTGCTTGCTGTCAGGCTACCGACCACGAATTGCAGCAGCGACATCACCACGAAGACAGCGACAGCGTAACCGAAGCCCTGCTGACCGAAGGCATAAAGTGAAATCGGCAGGCCCATGTTGCCGGTATTAGGAAAGGCCATGGCGGGAACAACGGTTTGCCATTCGAGCTTGCGCCAATACGCCAGTGCCGCGCCGATTAGTGCCATTATCGCGACGACCAGGAGTGTCGCCAGCGTCATGTCCTTGAACGCTTCGATGTCGATGTGAGTCTGTGACAGTGAACCAATGATCAGACATGGCGTACCGACGTTCAACACCAGCTTGGTAATGAACTCGGTAGGGTAGGGCTGCTTGAACTTGACCCAGAAAAAACCAACGCCCGCACCGGCCAGTACCGGCGCCATGACGGCGAAGAGTTGCGCAAACATGGATGATCCTTTCGATCAGATTTAACTATCTACGTCTAAGTGCTCAAGTGCTGAGTATTGCGTCATTTTAGGCATGAAGTTCGTCAATAAGCCACATGACGACTTGTCCCCAGCCACGTGGTACTTATAGCCCGACGATGCCGTCATGCAGTTGAGCCATGCGCTCAAGTAACTGTTGCTGGGTGGGGACGGGAACATCCTGCCGATACAGGGCATAGGAGAAATCTTCCACCACCGCCTGATATTCAGCTTCTGTGATCTTCATGCCTTTATGCACGCGTACCATGGAATCCCCGCTGTAGTGACACGGGCCGCCGCTCAACATACATACCTGCTCGTTAAGCACTTTCTGGACGTAATCGATCTGTCTGGGGTCGAAACGACGCACGACGCGATCATCATCAGCTAGGCGGTAGAGAAAGGTTTCGACGATGGCGGCAATGCCCGTTTGGCCGCCTAATGCCTGATAAAGCTGGTCTCCTTCATACTTGGCGGCGATCTGAGCGGTTAGCGTGGGAGTGGTGGCATTATCGGTGGCGGGGGATGTTGTGCCACAGCCTGACAGGATGACAAGAGGCAGGCATAACAATAGCGAAAGCGTGCTTCGCGCGATGGACATCACTAATTCCTCAGAAGAAAGATAAGGGCGGATATCAAGGGCATGGGGTGATGGCTATGACGTGGTGTCGGTGCTTTTTGCCGTATGGCGCCGGTAGTTCTCTAGCCATTCGGGGAGCTGATCGACCTTGAGGGGCCGGGCAAAGAAATAGCCCTGTGCCGTGTCGCAGCCCATTTCTTGCAGCAGTGCCAGACTGGCAGCATTCTCGACGCCTTCTGCGGTGACCTTGAGCCCCAGGTTGTGACCTAGGTCGATGGTCGAGCGCACGATCATCATATCCTCGGGCTGACTGTCGAGCTTGAGGATGAATGACTTGTCGATCTTGAGTTCGTCAATAGGCAGCTGCCGCAGTTGCGACAATGATGAGTAGCCAGTGCCAAAGTCGTCGATTGCGATTGAGAAGCCATGCTCGCGCAGCGTACTGAGCAGGCTCGTGGCTTGTACCGGGTCTTTCATCAACGTGCTCTCGGTGATTTCCAGCGAGAGTTGATTAGGATCCAGGCCACGATCCTTGATCCGCTGTACGATGCGTTTGGGCAGTGTTTCATTGCTGAGGTCATGCACAGAGAGATTGATCGCTACGCGAAAGTGCTGGCCTTGCTGGATCCAGTCATGGAGCTGACGAGTAACATGTTCGATGACCCAGTCGGTCAGCAAACCGATATTGCCCGAGCGCTCGGCCAAGGCAATGAACTCATCGGGAGGCACATAACCCAAGGTCTTGTGCTGCCAGCGGATCAGCGCTTCGAATTCGTAGACGTTGCCGCTGGCCACATCGATCTTGGGTTGATAGACCATATACAGTTGATTGCTTTGAAGTGCATCGCGAAGGTCATTGATGAGCATGACCTGACGCAGATGATTTTCGTCCATGCCAGGCACATAACTTAAACATTTCTGTGCCGAGCGACGCGCGCTGTGCAGGGTTATTTCCGAGCGCCGCGCCAGTATTTGGGCATTGTCGCCATGTTCGGGGTAATGCACTTCACCTGCCGACAGAGACACGATGACCGGTGACAGGTCGCGCACCAGTGGGGTCATCGTCAGCCGGACGAGGGCACGCCGGCGCACGTCGCACGGCGCAAAAGGCGGCATGTAGAGCAACAGATACTCATCGCCACCGATGCGGAATACATGCTCGGGCGCGACGGCTAACGTCTGTAGACGCTGTCCCATTTCGATCAGTACTTTATCGCCGATGGTGTAGCCAAAGGTGTCATTGATCTGCTTGAAGTCATTAATGCATACGCGCTGCATTACAAACGACTGCTGGCGCATGACCAATGTCTCTATAGTGAGCTCGGCCGATTGCCGGTTGGGTAATCCTGTCAGCACATCCTGACGAGACTTCGCGAGCAGTTCGGTTTCTCGCTGCGCCAGGTCATCCTGCATGGTGATCAAGGTACTGGCGAGCAGCCCGATCTCTCCATTGTCCTTGATGTTCGGGTCCACGCGCTCGCCGCGGCCGATGCGTCGGGCAGTGTCGGTCAGACGCTGAAGAGGACGGCTAATGGTGCGCGAAGCAAAATAGGCCATGAGCAACGCACCGATGATCGTCACACAGAAGATCACCAGTAACTGCAGCTTGAGATGTTCATAGGGCGCCAGCAAGGCGGCTCTCGACATCTGCAGGATGGCCGATACTTGACCGTCCTGCGTACGGCCGAGCAGCACCTGACGAGACAAATAGTTATCACCATGGCGCATGAAGGCGTGTCCGGAGTTCGGCACGCTTTCATCCAACGGAAGGTCAAGCAAGCCCCAACGTTCGTGACTGGTGCGTGTGGATGATAGATAAGGCAGGTAAGTGTTCTGTTGCCCTATAAAAGCAACGTCCAGATGAGTGATATGCCCCAGCGTATGGGCTATGGCGTCATCAAGAAGAAACCCCATGCCGACCCAGGCGATGATGTTTGGGGCATAAACAGGAACCAGCACGAACTGATAGGGGGCTCCCTGGAGCATGACGATGGCTGATGTGCCGCTTTGGGCTTGCGCTTTCTCCCATACGCCGGGAAACGGGAAACCGGGATGCGTACTTACATTATGATGACTGCTGGCGACTAATTGCCCATCGGTGTTGGCCAGCATAACCAGATCAGCGGCGATGCGTTCGCCATGGTTGGCTAATACCGATGCAAGCGTCGCGGTGTCTGCCGTAGCGATGGCCGCTTTAAATCCATAGTCTGCCGCCAATATCTCTACGCCGCTGCGCAGACGCAGGCTACGATCATCAAACATGCGTGTAAGCACACGTGAGCCGATATCAAGGCTCTCGCGGCCGCGTTGTAGGGCATCGATATTGCCAGTACCCAGAACGGCAACAATGACCGCAGCCTGCGAGATGAACAGCAGGGCGAACATCATGAGATAAAGGCGAGTTCGGAAGGCCATGAGGATTGTCTTAATGTGCGGTTGCTTCGCGGAAGCGGCGCTGTAATGCCGATTCCGAAGGCATGACGCGTTTGGGCATCGTCAATGCCAAGGCGACATCGAGAGTCTGAGCGTCATGCAGGTTAATCTGTTTTTCCCAACGATAGTTCTGGTTGGTGGATAACCTGGGGTGCCATACCGTGACGCGGTAGGGGCCGTCAGGGAGATCGATAAAACGAGCGCTACCGTTAGCATCGGCCTGGGCGAAATAGGGGGCGTCAGAGACTAGAATAAAGGCCTGCATCTGATCATGGATATTGCAGCCGAGCGCGACGATGCCGGGTTTGTCAAAGCTGATGGGGGCCTGTGGCTCGCCGACGTAGAGACGGGTGGTGAACACCTTGGCCTCTGACAGCGAGTAAACCTGATGACGCGTAGTGTCTGCATTAGGGAAATTGACCACATCACCTACCGCGATGGCGAGCACATGCGGAACGAAGCGCATGTTTTGCTGAGCCATGGTGGCTGTCATCGTGATGGAGGAAGTTTTCTTGGACGTATCGGTTTTCAGCGGAAAAAGTTCCACGACGGCGTCATGCAGCGCACTCTGTGTAGACTCATCATGAATGGAAGCGGTAAGCATCGCTGCTTCAAGCCGGGGCGAGAATGAGATCAGGCCTACCGTCATCAACCCTACCAGGGTCCAGGCAAGCAACCGTGAGCTACGGTGACTCCGGAAATGCGAAAATAGAGAAGAGTGCACGTCGATAATCAATTGGCCAACCTAGCGATGTTCAATGAAACGATCCATGACGCCGTTCCGATATTCGTCGTGCTCGGCATGGGCTAATGTCTTCTGAATGTCGAATGAACAATGACCGATTGCTTGATATGGTCTTTGTTTATCTCCTCTCTAACGGCTGGCCTGCGCTTTTCTTAAGAGGAAGTCACCCGTAACGCGATGTTTTTAGCCAGGCTGCGCTGTGCCAAGGCTATGTACCGAAAAAGGATGGTGCACCGGCAATCATTGGACGCTCTGCGGGTCGACCCCTTATGCTTGGCCGCCGGTTTTTGGCGCGATTACTGCTCGCGTGTCTACGTCAGTTCTCCTCCTTCGGTTAGACATGTTTATTCACGGATACTGTCATGAAACTGCTGAGTGTCGTATTTCATCACTATCGTTGGCCGTTTCTGGGCGTGCTGCTGCTAAGTGCGGTCAGCGCGGGGCTGGGGATCGGGGTGATTGCTTTCATCAACCAGCGCCTGATCGAGTCCAGCGTTGATTCGTTGGCAGCGCTGCCGCAGTTTATAGGCCTTGTACTGGTGCTGTTGGTCATATCCATCGCTGCCCAGCTGTCATTGACCGTGCTCGGACACCACTTCGTCTATCAGCTACGCGGGCGCTTGATCAAGCGTATCCTCGATACCGATATCGAGCGTCTTGAGCGCCTCGGCAGTGCGCATCTGCTGGCCAGCCTGACTAGTGACGTGCGTAACGTCACCATTGCCTTCGTGCGCTTGCCTGAGCTGGTCCAGGGCGGCGTCTTGACCGCCGCTTCGATCACTTACCTGCTGTGGTTGTCTCCGAAGATGCTCTTGGTCACAGCCCTGTGGATTGTGGTGACGATGGCGGTGGGCTGGTGGCTGGTCTCGAAAGTCTATCAGCACCTTCACCGCATGCGTGATGCCGAGGACCGACTTTATGAGGACTTCGAGGCGGTGATCGACGGGCGAAAGGAGCTGGCGCTCAATCGCGACCGCGCGCGACGGATATTCAACGAGCGTTATGATGTTGATGCCCGCACTTACCGACACCACATCATCCGCGCCGATACCTTTCATCTCACGGCCAATAACTGGACCAATATCATGATGCTCGGCGCGATTGGCGTGGCGTTCTTTCTCGCCAACGGTTTGGGCTGGGCCACGACTTCCGTAGCGGCGACCTATGCGCTGACGATTTTGTTTTTACGTACGCCGCTGATCCAGGCTGTCGGTGCGCTGCCGACACTGCTCGCCGCCCAAGTCGCTTTTGACAAGCTGGAGGCGCTGACATTGGCCGACTATCGCCCCGACTTCGATCTCGAGCACGCAGAGTTCACCGGTTGGCAGACGCTGGAACTACGCGGGGTGACCTATCGCTACGCCGAGCAAAGTGGCGTCGAAGGCTTCGATGTCGGCCCGATCGATCTGCGCCTTGAACGCGGCGAGCTGGTCTTTTTGATCGGCGGCAACGGCAGCGGCAAGTCGACGCTAGCCCGGCTGCTGACGGGTCTTTATATCCCGCTCACTGGCGAGATTCTGATCGATGGTCAAGCGCTGAGCGCATCACAGTGGCAGAGTTATCGTCAGCGTTTCGCAGCGGTATTCACGGACTTCTATCTGTTTGATCGTTTGATGGGCCCAAGCGGTGAGCCGGCTGATACGGTATTTGTCGAACAGTGGCTAAAGCGCCTGGGAATGGTTACAAAACTGCAGCTGGAGCAGGATCGGATTATTAATCCTCAGCTTTCCCAGGGGCAGCGCAAGCGCGTGGCGCTGCTGCTGGCCGTGGCCGAGCAGCGTGACATCCTGCTACTTGACGAATGGGCAGCCGATCAGGACCCGGTATTCCGGCGCATATTCTATCGTGAGCTGCTGCCGCAGCTGCGCGCCCAAGGCAAGACAATCTTTGCCATTACCCATGATGACCACTATTTCGAACATGCCGACCGGCTATTGAAGATGAGCGGTGGACAGCTATGTGAGCTTACTGGCCATGAACGTGAACTCGCCACTTGCGATGTGGTGCGCCAAGTTGAGTGAGCCTCGTTGTCAATGTAGGAACGGCGTTCCGCTTTTCAGGTTGAAGTAATTGCGCTTAGAAATGATTTTCATTACCGTGACGGAATTCAAACTACTACTATATTAACGGTCGTGGCCGCGCCCCCGTGGCCGGGCCGATGCTCGGGATCGAAAATGAACATGTCACGGTCGCATGCTGTCGCGCCTCGCCTTGCTTACCCCTCGCTTTTTCAGCGTACTACTTTAGCCTCCGCCGTTTTCTTGGCCTGTACATCGCTTGCCCATGGTGAGACGGAGAGCATCGAGACGCAGCAAGCGGACACGATAGTTGTCGTAAGTACTGCACTCAAGGTGGCTACACCGCTGGCAGAGACGCCACGCAGCGCCTCGAAGGTCGAGCGTGAAGACATGAACTTGCGCAATGCTCAGACGATTCCCGAAGCGCTCAATTACACCGCAGGTGTGCTGGCGGCGCCCTATGGCGCCGACAACAAGGCGGACTGGCTCAAGTCACGCGGTTTCGATCAGTCGTTCTACCGTGACGGTCTGCGTCTTTTCAGCGAAGGCTTCTATACTTGGCAAATCGAGCCATTCGGACTGGAGAGCATCGAAGTGCTCAAAGGACCAGCCTCGACCCTATACGGCCAGACGCCCCCGGGCGGTATCATCAATGAGGTCAGCAAACGTCCAACTGATGAGCCGTATCATCAGTTGCAGCTGCAGGCGGGTAACTGGGATCGTAAGCAGATCGCGATCGATACCTCCGGGCCGCTGAACGAGCAGGGTGATATCCGTTATCGTGTAGTGGGGCTGATCCATGACAACGGCAGTCAGGTGCATCGCCTCGGTACAGACCGCTACTATCTGGCACCGAGCCTGGCGATCGATCTGGGTGATGATACCCAGCTGACGCTGCTTTCCAGCTTCCAGAAGGATACTGGTGATCCGCTGGCGCAGTTCTGGCTGCCGACCGGTACGTTGCATGACACCCAGTACGGTGAAGTCGGTAGTGACAAGACCGTCGGTGAACCTGATTATGATCGCCTCAACCGTAGCCAGCTGATGCTGGGGTATGAATTCGATCATCGATTCAATGATACGTGGTCATTTGCACAGAATTTTCGCTACAACCATCTTGATCTTGACCTGCGTACCACTTATGGCCTGAGCGTCAATGACGAACAGCGTACCATCAATCGCGGCCTGACCTACCGTGACGGCACGGCGCGTGATTACACTATCGACAACCGTTTTGTGGGGCATTGGCGCGGTGATCGGTTGGAACATACGCTGCTGCTGGGCGTCGATTATCAACATCTCGATATTGACAGTCGTGAAGCGGACGCTTACTCATTTGGCGCGCCACTGGACATGTACGATCCGGATTACGGCAACTATACGCCGGTACAGAGTAGCGACATCATCAGGCGCGACATTACCCGCGAGCAGCTCGGACTCTACGTTCAGGATGAGATCCGTCTCGATGACCGCTGGGTAGCGACAGTAGGTACCCGCTACGATCATGCCAAGGCGGATAACGACAACCGTACGGCTGGCACAGGCTTCAGTCTTGATGATGAAGAGATGTCCTGGTCGGCGGGACTGATGTATCTGGCCGATAACGGTCTGTCGCCCTATATCAGCTATTCCGAGTCATTCGAGCCGACCGCCTCAACCGATATCAATGGCAATGCCTATGAGCCCACCACTGCCAAGCAGTACGAAGCCGGTGTCAAATATGCACCCGAAGGTTTCGACGGCTTCCTTTCGGCCGCGGTGTTCGAGATCCATCAGGACAATTTGCTGACTACCGATCCCCAGAATCCTTACTATCAAGTACAGACCGGCGAAGCACGTTCACGCGGTGTTGAACTGGAAGGTACTGCTTACGTAACTGATCAGTGGAAGCTACATGTGGCGTATACCTATACTGAGGCCGAGCAGCGTAAATCTACTAACGAAGACTATATCGGCAAGCAATTGCCGTTAATTCCCAAGCATCAGGCCAAGCTATGGAGTGACTATAGCTTCGAAGGCGGCGCTGCAGAGGGGCTGGTCGTGGGCGGAGGCGTACGCTATGTCGGTCACAGCTACGGTGATCAGGATAATAGCAGTGAGTACCGTGTCGGCTCCTATGCGCTGCTTGATGCAATGGCGCGCTATCAGCTTGATGAGAACTGGCAGCTTCAGCTCAACGTTGACAACCTCACCGACCGTGAGTACGTCGCCAGCTGTAATTATTACTGCTACTACGGTCAGCGTCGCAGCATCCTGACGACCGTCAGCTATAACTGGTAAGCCCTGATGCAGGCTGAGCTGGCGATATTATTTGCGGGTGAGTTCGCCCCTTTCGCAAGCTTCGCGGACACTCTGGTTATCGACTCTTCCCGCTCGGCAATGCCCGGGCGGGATTATGTCAGCTTTGCGAATATGAATGATCATTTGATCCGTTTTGCTCCGCAGTGGTGGCATGCAGATCGGCGGGCGTTGGTCTCGGAGTGGTCTCGTTATTATCTAATGCGTCTGGTGGTGCCCGTTGTCGCAGCGCAGATGTTGTTGGAGCGGGCCCTGCCGATTGGCTTCGATGATGTGGGGATCATCGACAGTGAAGATGGCACTCCTCGGCAGTTCGTACTGAGGGGATTGGGAGAGTGCAGGCCGGAAGAAATGGGCGCGGCGCGTTTCCTGCCGCTGATCGATGGCTATCTTGCGCCGCTGTTCGACGCGCTCTGTATGTATGCGCCGCTGTCATCGCGGGTCTTATGGAGCAATGCCGGCAATGGCCTGGAGTGGGCGGTGACGACCTGGGCGCGTCACCCTCAGGTCTCGCCAGTGGCGCTTCACGACGCACAGACGCTATTGAAGACGGAAACATTGCCTGACGGGCGCAAGAATCCTTTCTATCAACCGGTGCGCTATATCGATGTCGGGGAAACCGAACCCTGGCGGCAGCGGCGTCTGTGTTGCATTCGCTACTGTCTGCCTGGCGAGGAATTGTGCTCCAATTGCCCGTGTAGAAAAGCACCTCATCCGCTGAGCTAAGCGTGTATGTACGACCGGTCTACAGCCGACGCAGCCCCCACATGAAATAAAGCCCGCCGATCAATGAGGCCACCAGTCCGGCCGGGATCTGGTTGGGGAAAAGCAGTGTACGGCCGAGCCAGTCAGCCAAGACCATCACTAACGCGCCGAGTAGCCCGGCGCCGAGCAGTTGCATACGCGCATTCGAAAGTCCCATCAGCCGGGCCATATGCGGCGCCAGCAAGCCAATGAAGGACAGCGGCCCGATGACCAGCGTGGCACTCACCGTGAGCAGCGTCATCAACATCAATAAAACGAGGCGGCTGCGGGTAACATTAAGCCCCAATGCCTGTGCGGTTTGCGCGCCGAGCGGCAGCAGTGTCAGCCAGCGCGAAAAGGGCAGTGTGGCGATAAGCAGTATCACGCCCAGGAAGACGATCCACAGCGCCGTGGCGCTGTCGGCGTAGTAGGTCGAACCTGACATCCAGGCAAGCAGCTGTTGGCCACGTGGGTCACCCCCCGCCAGCACGATGCCCTGCAGGGCATCGAACAGCGCAGTAATGGCGATACCGGTCAGCAAGAGACGCTCGGGCAGAAAGCCGCTGCGGTGATTGAGCAAAAGCAACAGGGATAGCGTTGATAATGCTCCCACGCTACCTGCAATCAGCGTAAACAGCGGGCCGGCGAGCGGTGCAAGCATGATGACTGCAATCACCCCAATGGCCGCGCCGGCACTGATACCAAGCACTTCCGGGCTTGCCATTGGATTACCGGTAATACGCTGCAATAAGGTTCCGGCAAGTGCCAGCATTAAGCCTGCACCGGCTGCCGTGAATACGCGTGGCGCGCGCCAGACCAGCATGTCATTAAGTTGCGGCGGTACAAGCCAGCGCCAGCCGCCAAAACCCTGGCTTGGACTTTCTCGACCCAGGCACAGTGCAACAGCGCCGATCGCTATCAGCAGGATCAGCAGAATGACCAGTACACGCCCTTGCGCGGCGTGGCGCGGTAGGGTGATACCGACGCTGCTTCGTGGCCGGTCGACGCCGATTTTCAGACGCGGTAGCAACCATAAGAGCAGCGGAGCGCCGAGCGCGGCCGTCATCGCACCAGTGGGCAGCAGCGTAACAGCGCCTACAGAGAAGTACTGCACGGTAAGATCGGTAACCAGCAACAGCAGCGCGCCGAGCAGCGTCGACCAGATCAGACGTGCCCCCAGTCGCCGCGCCCCGAGAATGCGAACGATGGCAGGGGCAGCAAGGCCAATAAAGCCAATCATGCCGACGGCACTGACGACGCAGGCGGTGATGAAGACGGCAAGCCCCAGGCTCGCGATACGCAGCTTGCGTAGCGAAACGCCTAAGCTGCGGGCATTGTCATCATCGAGATCAAGCACTGCCATGGGGCGTACCAGCAGCCATGCCAACACGGCAGCAATGCCAAGGCGCGGGGCGAGAAACAGCGTGTCCTGCCAGCTATCCTGTTCAAGCGCTCCCGAACCCCAGATGAATAGTCCGCGCAGGGTTTCCTGATGAAAGAGCATCAAACTAGTGTTGAGCGCGCTCAGGTAGAGGCTAACCACTAGCCCGGCGAGCACAATCACCATCGGCGCAAGGTGCCGCTTCCAAGCCAGCGCGAACACCACGGCTGTGGCAGCACTGCCACCAGCCAGAGCGACCCACTCACGTCCCATTGACAGCAGTCCTGGTGCCCATAGCGATGCGACGACTAACGCAAACTGGGCACCGCTGGCCACGCCCAGGGTCGTCGGTGAGGCGAGCGGGTTGCGCAGCACCTGCTGCATTAACGTTCCGGCCAGGGCGAGAGCGCCACCACAGAGCAACGCCACGCATAGCCGCGGCAGAATGGCGTAGTGGACAACGATCTGTTGAATATCATCGCCATGCGGAGCGAATATCATGCCTATCCAGCGCGTGTAATTGAAAGGCAGCTGAGCGTTGATGGTCTGCCAGGCCAGAATCAGACCGGCCAGCAAAAGCGCCAGGCACAAACGTGCCGGGGTAATCAAGGGTGCTCTGTTCATGGCGCAAGCGACTCTTTAGGCACGCCTGAGGTAGCTGCTACGGAAGGAGTTAACGGAGTGGTGCACTGAGCAGTGCTGCCAATGGGAGAGTCCACGGCGGCACCTAGCGCATGCTGTAACAGCAGAGTAAAGCGTATAAATGAGGGTAGGGCCCCGAAGATCCAGACCGGGGGCAAATAATAGACCTCACCGCGTTGAATCGCTGGGAGCTGCTGCCAGATCCGGCTAGTGCGCAGGGCCTGCTCGGTATCGCCAAGCATGGGAGCGATCACGATGATATAGGCGTCAGGCACTTGGGCCAGGGTTTCGATGCCGACATTGGCAAAGCCCCAGGTATTGGTCTCGCCTTGCCAGGCATTATTCAGGCCCATACGGTCGAGGGCCGCCTGAATCAGGCTGCCATGGCCGAACAGGCGAACATGGCGTGCATCGCTGAATTGGATGATGTAAACGGGGCGATCGATAGCCTGTAGTACTTCGCGTGCCGTGTCGAGCGTGTTTTCGGTGCAGGCAATGAGGGCTTCACCTTCTTCTTCATGCCCGGTCAGGCGTGCAACTTCGCGAGTGGCGGCAAGCGCATGAGCATAAGGGGCGCCGTCTGCACTATAGATATCGATCGAGCGGGTCGGCGCGATACGTGCTAGCCGTTCACGATCGGTGGCAAACATCGCACTGGTCAGGATCAGGTCAGGGGATAGCTGGTTCAGACGCTCAAGATTGGGCTGGCTGCGCAGCCCCATATTGAGTGTGCCTTCCGGAAGTGGTGGTGCATCCACCCAGGTGCGATAGCCGGTGGTATCAGCTACGGCGAGCGGAGTAATGCCCAGTGCTATGACGGTTTCAGCCACTCCCCAGTCAATGACGGCGATACGTTCGGCAGGGTTGTCAGTGGCGTTGGCATTGACACAGGTCAGCAGCAAAAGCAGCACGAGTGCTGTGCGCAGAAAAGAAACTCCAGTGGTCATCAGTGTAACAACGCGACGGGGTGCGCACCGCTGGGATGAGTAATGACATGCATGGCGATGCCGTAAATGGCTTCCAGCGTGTGGTCATGCATCAATTCATGCGGCGCTCCCTGGGCAAGCAGGCGTCCGCCGTGCAGGGCGACAAGGTAATCGCAGAAACGTGCGGCCATGTTGATGTCGTGCAGCACGATGATCACGCTCAGACCAAGCTCATGGCTCAGCTTGCGCACCAGCTCAAGGACTTCGACCTGATGGGCAATATCAAGGGCGGCAAGTGGCTCATCGAGTAACAGAAAGCGGCTGCCCTGGGCTAATAGCATCGCAAGCCAGACGCGCTGACGCTCCCCGCCGGAAAGCGTATCGACCAGGCGTTCGCTGAACGCCTCGGTATGCGTCAGGGCAATGGCATGCTCGACCGCTTCGCGATCCTTGCGACCGAAGCGGCCCAGCAAACCGTGCCACGGGTAGCGGCCAAAACCGACCAGCTCGCGGACGGTCAAGCTTTCCGCGCTGGGCAGATGTTGAGGAAGATACGCAACACGACGAGCAAAGTCACGTGGGCGCCACTGCGTCAGCGGTTTGTCATCGAGGCGGATGTCGCCGCTGCTGGAGGCCTGTTGCTGAGCGAGCAATTTCAGAAGTGTCGATTTACCGGAACCATTATGGCCGATCAGGCCGTACACCTGACCTTCGTGGAAAGACAGATCAACGGGCTGGAGCAGGCGTTTACCGGCGACTTCGAAGGTGGCAGCAGTGAGTTCGAACATGGACGGCTCGCGGCGTTGGGAGCGACAGCTGGAAAAGCTTGGGTAACGCGGCTCGAACTGTAAATTAAATGGGAATTATTATCAATGTTACGCCATGTTGGGAACGGCGACCAAACTTAATAGCTGGCCTTCCAGCTCAGCGTAAAGTCCCTTGGCCCGTGCACCAGCGCACCAGAAAGGCGAAAGCGTCACTAAAAGCTCGAACTCGATACTGCCGCATGATTCATCCCAGGCACTCAATTGTGCATCGTGGAAATAAAATGAGCGTCCGACCAGGGGATAGAGTGTCTTATAAAGGCTCTCCTTGGCCGAAAAGACCAGGGTGACGAACCGCGCCAGTTGAAGAGGTGAAAACGCGGCGCTCATGGCAAGCTCGGCGTCTGTGAGGATCTCGCCTTTCAAGCGCGCAGCGCGCTCAACATCAAGATAGTGCTCGGCGTCGATGCCGACCCCCACCCAACGCGAGGCATCAGCCACAAGCGCAGCGGCAAAATCGCGGCTGTGAGTGATGGCGCCCACCGTGCCGTCTGGCCAGGCAGGGCGGCGATCAGGCAGGGTATTCAGCTCATGATCATGACGATCATATTCACGCAGTGCTTCACGGGCACAGACACGCCCGGCCAGGTATTCGGCTTGTCGCTTGGCGACGGCTTGTTCGAGCCTGACAGGGAAGTTAATAGCGTGATGGGCAAATTCATCACGCTGGAAGGCATTGAGCTCAAAGCGAGTGTGGCGCAGCGTGGCGTCTGCCGGTGCCATGAAGGCATCGGCAGCAAAAGGCCAGAACGAGGATATATCCGAGAGGAAGGCGCGACGGTCAGGAAAATGGCTCATGGGGCTTCGCTTAGATCGACAAAATAGCTACCACAATGCCGCCGAAAATCAGCCATTTCACTATGTAGTAAACCGTCTTGTTCTTCTTCTTGAGGCGTTTACCGGCTTCGCGAATCTTGTAGATATACTTGAAAGCCCGGTTAAGCCCGCCGGTATGGTCGTTTTCATCATTGGGTGAGGATGCCGCAGCCATGACATTGCGGCTGAACCAATGGTTCACGGCGGCAGCCCAGCGGTATTTCATGGGCCGCTCTATGTCACAGAACAGAATCAGACGGTTCTGATCACTCTGATTTTCAGCATAGTGAATGAACGTCTCATCAAACATTACCGCCTCACCGTCACGCCAGCTATAGGGCGTGCCATCGACATTGATGAAACAGCGGTTGTCATTGGGCGTACGCAGGCCAAGGTGATAACGGATCGAGCCAGCGTAAGGATCGCGATGCTTCATCAGTTTACTGCCCGAGGGAAGCTCGGCGAACATGGCAGCTTTGATACTGGGAATGGCGCCGAGAATCTCGGTCGTCTTGGGGCAAAGCTGACGTGCCGATTCGTGACTTTCGCCGTACCACTTGAGATAGAAACGCTTCCAGCCACGGCGGAAGAACGAGTTGAAGCCAGCATCGTCATACTTTTGTGACCCCTTGATGTGGTCTTCCAGCGTCAGCGCTTCGTCGCGGATTTCCTCCCAGCGGCTGGTCAGTGCGGCGAGCTCGGGAAACTCGTTAGGCGAGTGGTAGGGCTTGTCAGGTACCTTCGAGAACAGATACATGAAGGCATTAATGGGGGCCATGAAAGATGAATGGTCTGAAAGCTGACGAAACGGCTTGTGACGCACCCTGCCGCGATAATGCACATAGAGAATGCTGGCCACGATAAGAGCCACAATAGTCCACTTGATCATGCTGTTTCCTGGCGGTGAATCGGTGAGCCCCATCGCCACATCAATGAATATGGCGCTCATATTACGGTTACTGCCTGGCGAGAAGGGCTTTATGAAGTAGGCAAAAGTCTCGCATGCTGTCGGCACGCTGTCATCCTGTCGTGCTGTATCGCTGCCTTGTCGACTATCGCGCAAACGATCATTGCCGACCATGCTGAAGCAATAACGACACCTTCTATCACCACGGCAGGGAGCCGAGACCATGTTCAGGCACGAACAAAAGAAAGAAACAACGCTGGCGGATACTGACACTGCGCTTTGGCAAGCAATAGATGAAGAGCATCGTCGCCAGGAAAGACAAATCGCCCTGGTCGCTGCGGAGAACTATGCCAGCCCCCGTGTATTGGCTGTGCAGGGGTCACGGCTGACCAACAGTTATGTTGAAGGATATTCCGGTAAGCGTATAACGTCGTCTCATTCCCGCTGCGCAAGCTTCGATTATATTGAACAGCTCGCTATCGGGCGCGCCCGTACGCTGTTCGGCGCATGCTACGCTAACGTTCAACCCTATGCGGGCGTACAGGCCAATGCGGCCGCCTACCGCGCACTGCTCGCGCCAGGAGATACCGTGCTCGGCATGCGCCTCGATCATGGCGGTCAGGCCACTCACGGTGCCAAGGCAAGCTTTTCGGGCCAGTTCTATAATGCCGTGCAGTTCGGGCTTGATCTCGCTAGTGGCGATATCGACTATGCCGAGGTCGAACAGTTGGCCCGAGAACATCAGCCGAAGATGATTATCGCTGGCTTTTCCGCTTATGCCGGCACTATTGATTGGGCGCGCTTTCGCACCATTGCCGATGAGGTCGGTGCCTGGTTTGTCGCCGATATGGCCCATGTCGCTGGGCTGGTCGCTGCAGGCGTTTATCCCAGCCCGTTGCCTCATGCGCATGTGGTTACCGCGACGACGCATAAAACACTGCGTGGCCCACGCGGTGCGGTGCTGCTTTCCGCCGATGACAATACGGAGCTGCATTGTCGCCTTGATGCTGCGGTGTATCCCGGCTCGCAAGATAGCGCGTTGATGAATGTCATTGCGGCTAAGGCGCTAGCGTTCAAGGAGGCGATGGCACCGGAATTCATCGCCTATCAGCGTCAGGTGATCGCCAATGCGCGGGCCATGGCCAAGGTCTTCGATCAACGTGGTTTCGAACTTGTCACTGGCGGCTCGAAGCACGGCACCGACAACCATCTGCTGATGGTCTCGTTGATCAAGCAACAAATGACCGGCAAGGACGCCGATGCTGCCCTGGCCCGTGCTGACATTGTCGTCAATCGCAATACCGTGCCTGAAGATCCGGAAAGCCCGTTTGTCACGTCAGGGCTGCGATTGGGTACGCCAGGTGTGACAACACGCGGCCTCAAGGAAGAGCAGTGCGAGCAGCTTGCTGGCTGGGTCTGTGACATTCTCGAAGCGCTGCCCGAGCATGGCGCAGACAACGTAGTCGAGCGCAACATCAAGTGCCAAGTCGATGCTCTGTGCCGGGCCTATCCGGTCTATTCGTGACAATACGCTTGGTTTTCCTCTCCCTCGCGCTTGCTACAGCGTAAGGAGCCACTAGCATCTAGGTGATTGAGAGGCACTGACAGGGCAATCATGGGGGGCGCTTGTGCTGGTTACGGTCTACACTATTTGCAGGCTAATGGCTTAAGCATGGCGCTTATCGCACACATGGTTATTGTTTAAGCCAAGGACAACTGCAGACAAGGAGGTCGTATGATTCCCGCTATAGGCATGGGGACTTATCGCTTGAAAGGGCAGGAGGTTATCGATGCAGTGACCTCGGCGCTTAAGCTGGGTTATCGTCATATCGATACCGCACAGGTCTATGGCAACGAGGCTGAAGTCGGTCAGGCGATCAAGCAGAGCGGCGTGCCACGTGAAGAGATATTTCTAACTACCAAGGTATGGACTGATCGCTTCAAGCACGATGATCTGCTCAAGAGTTTAGAGGAGAGCCTCGGCAAGCTGGGCACCGACTATGTCGATTTGGCATTGATCCACTGGCCGTCACCTAACGACGAAGTGGACATGGCCGAGTACATCGGGGCGCTCAATGAGGCAAGAGAGAAGGGGTTAACCAAGAACATCGGTGTTTCCAACTTCACTAACGTACAGCTTGACCGAGCATTGGCGCTGCCTGGCGGTGACAATATCATTACCAATCAGGTTGAGGTGCATCCGTTTCTGGCCAACCGCAAGGTCGTCGATCATTGCGAGTCAAAGGGCATTAAAGTGACCGGGTATATGCCGTTGGCCGTAGGTAAGGTGATGGAAGATGAGACGCTTAAAGCGATTGCAGAGGAATATGACGTCACGCCAGCACAGATCGCGCTGGCCTGGGTCTATTCACGTAACGTGGTGGTAATTCCATCGTCTACCAAGCCCGATCACCAGAAGGCCAATCTGGAGGCGATCAAGCTGTCACTGTCTGCTGATGCAATGATGCGTATCGACGGGCTCGACCGCGGTGAACGCATCGCCAATCCTGATTTTGCCCCGCAATGGGATGAATAAGCGTTACTTTCGTCATTACGCTAGCTGTTGAACAACAACGCCCCGCCTATTAGCGGGGCGTTGTTATTTTCGATAAAGCGCTTATCAGCTTTATTGCTGCTGGAGACGCGCACTGAAATTGATTGGAATCGTCCCCGTTAGTTTGTGATAGCCCAACATGGACATGATAGTCTGGGCGTTTTCGAGCTGCATGAGCTGTTGGGTATCGACGTTAATGGGCTCGGCGGTTGTTACCGTATAATCATTCTGACTGAGCCGCTCAAGACGCAACGGGACACGTTCGCTGCGCGTGAAGCGATCACCGCGTACCGTAATCGGCAACGTGCGCGTCATCGTGTCACCGACACCCAAGTTGGTTAGCCAACTAGGCTCAATATCCGCTTCTATGATCGCCATCTGCGAGTCGGAAAAGCTCGACAGCCACGGCGGCAATTGACCAAGGTTACTGATGACATCCAACTGGCTCAGTTTGAGAGGCAGCGTCATTTGGCCGTCATCACTGATCGTACCATTGAGTTTGTTGATGCGATGGGTATGGGTGACATTGCCGCTTGCGGTTTGGTCGGTTACAGCGGCGGTAATTTGGCTTTGTGCTGGATCGAACTGCCAGGCGGCATGCGCGCCCGTAGCGAACAGCAGCGTAGTTACGGCACAGAATGTGCGAAGGCGCATAAAATCTCCCACCATATAAAGTCAATACTGGCCTCACGGCGAGGCTTCAGGTATCATACGCAACCACTTCTTCAGGGCCTATAGCTCAGTTGGTTAGAGCAGGGGACTCATAATCCCTTGGTCGTAGGTTCGAGTCCTACTGGGCCCACCATTTAAATCAAGCGCTTAGCTTGTATGTCGCATTTTCCCGCTGTGGCTTTCGCTCGCTCCCTTCGCGACTCTTAGCCTTGATATAAAATATTCGGTTAAATCACTGGGTAATAAGCATCATGTGATGCGCGGCCCTTCAGATCATTACTCGATTTAAAATCTTTTATAAGACTAGCAGATTGCTGCCATTCATGATGATTAATTAATGCTCGTTTATTTTGAATGATTGCAGCATTGTCTCTTAAGAAAAATTATTGGATATGACTCATAAAAATAAAAAAAACCGCTCGGAAGCGGCACGGCAATCTTGCGAAAGCAGTTTTTATTTATCTAGCTCTGGTGGAGAGGGCAGTGACATCCAATGCGTTACAGTTGGGTTCTCATTATACGTCTGCCTAAAATCCTCCTGATTTTCGAAACATTGAAGGCCATACGAAAGACCATTATAGGTCAAGACAATGGTACCTTCAGGCGGTAATTCTTGAGTTATTTTGGTCCACTTACTCGCGACTATTTTCTTCTTTGAAGTTGATTTTCGCATGATTAAGTAAGTGATGGTTAGGCAAATTAGTGGTGCCAAGAATAAAAGAAATAAAACGGACTCTCTCATCTACTACATATCTCCTGTGAGCGTGAATGGTGGCTGTCTCCGCCGCCGGTAAGGATCGCCACGCCGCTGCCAATGAGTAGGAATACGAGAAGTGCAAGCCATAGCTGATTCATGATTTTTCCCTCCATGAGTCAATAGTTATGATGTTCTGTTCCCTTGCCTGTACATCACGCCAAACCAGGTATTTATTTATCCCAGCATTTTGTTTTGGTGGTGAACGTGGCGATAAGCCATCGGCGAGATAAGCCAGCACAATGAGTACTGGAGCAACGAAAGCGGTTAGCGCTACGACGATCAGATTCATGACTGCCTCCAATAAAAAAGCCCACAGTGAGCGGGCTGGGAATGGTCATCACGATGTCTCCCTAATTACTCAACCATGGTTTATTAATAATCTCTTTCATGGCATTGGCGCGAGCGGTCACACGTGTAGCACTAGTGGCTTACATATTTGTCTTCGTTATGTGGTTGTCAGGCTCTGGAGGATAAGTGGCACGAGCTTGTGCCATATCAGTAGACAAGGAAGATCAATAGCTTCGGGAGGGTATTTTATGTTTTGTTTTTGACCGGGAGGTATACGTTTTTTGAATGATTTCTCATCTCAGGAGTGACTGATTAAGCTATATGATTATGGAAAAAATTGTTTATAGGGCGGGTTGGCTTACTTGTTTTTAATCAGAAAGTTAGAAATAAATAATAGAAAGGTTGTCTTTTTTAGCGTGGGATATGCTTTTCTACGAAAATATGAATGCTGTGCTTATTCTCGTCATCGCCACTGCAGGCATTCATATTCATACCGCACCGCGGCAGATTCTAAGCTGCCAAGACATTACCCTGTTGTGACCAAATCAAATGTTCCCATCCGTGGAATAGTTAGACTGAATTTTTTTCGATGCTTGAAAATATGGGCAGATTGAAAGAAATTAGGACTTTCTTAAAAAGTAACAAGGGTGAGGGAACACACTATGAAAAATCCTTATGTCGTTGGGGATGTCGTACGCTTGAAGTCAGGCGGTCCAAAAATGACGGTAACAGAGGCCAGCTTCGACGATAGCGTGGCGGCTCATTGGTTTGATAGTCATGACATACTCCATACGGGAGTGTTTCCTACCAATGCCCTGGTCCGCTTTGAGGCAGATGGAAAGATTCTTTGAGCCAAGTGCCAAGGCCTCGCTACAGCGGGGCTTTTTATTATGGGTGCTGATGGCTCCTGTATCGCGCCAATGGTGCTATGCGAAGAGGAATATGTCGTAATGAATAACAACAGCGAATGCAGCCAACACGGTGAGCCGCGCCTTGGTGATGACATTGTTATGTTGTTCGGAGTGAGCCTCAAGCGTAGGACCATAGCTTTTGGCGTAGCGGGTGTACTCGCTGTGATGGGGTTTATTTTGCTGTTCACTGGCTACATGAACGGTGGCGCATTCGTCAGCATGTTGACGCTGGCCTTCGGCAGTGGATTATTCGTTCTGGTTTGGGAGCGTGTCGAAAAGTTCACCCTGTTTGGCAACGAAATCAAGCTGCGCAGGTTGTCTCGAGACGCTGAAAACATGCTGGCGGGACTTGAAGCGAGCAAGAGCGAACTTTATGCGACAGCGCTGCGAGTTGCGCTAAGAACATCTAGCGGGAGTGACGTCGCTAGCGAAATATATGATGAGCGTAACGATGATGTACTCCATGTATTGCATCAGATCGAGAATGCTGGACTTCTGAAGCGAATGTCTAAGGACGTCTTACATGCAACGGACACGCTTATCAAAAGCACCATTACGAAAATTGGCTCACGGCAAAATCCTTTGTGGGAGCGGTTTGACGCATCTGAATACTCTGATTCTGAAGAGCTGACCATGCGCTACGATAGGTGGCGGGAAGAGGTGCAAGACGCAGACAGTGACACCGAGTTAGAGCGCACTATTGATCAACTGAAAGCTCTGCAGCGCTATCGACGACTAGCCATGTATTGAAGGTCATGAAAGAAGCCAGCCGTAGCTGGGCAGGGCATGATAGCAGCAACCAATCTCCAGGCTTGCTCATGGTGGCTTATGAATTCTTGACTTTGAGTATATTTATTATAGTAGTGAGAAAATAAGTTGTACTTAATGCCGTTAAACCGCAGGTGAACCCCATCTGATTTATTTAGCCTAAGCGAGTTATGTGTAAAGCTGTGCGCTTAATAAAGCGTCTCTTACCTATCACATGCAGTTGATAATAATATTGCGTTGGCTTAGTTATAATGAGCGATAGAATGTCAATGGGTTTTGCTTATAAAATGGCTTTTGTTCATAAAAATATTAATTAAATAAATTGTACTTATGATAACAATTTGTCTTGAAATGATTATATTTAACGTCATAAGTAGCGTGTTTGGTGATTTGTGTTTGGTGATTTCTTTTACGTCATATCAAATTAATTAGCTGTTCAAGCAATAAAATATTTGTTGTTATGGGTATGTGATTCTATAGAAGTAGCGGAGATATAATTTATCCATCCCAGTTTTTAATAAATCACGAAAGTGCGCGGACTTTTGGATAAGCCTGAAGGCACTTTGATTTGTGTAGTATGTAACTATAATTAGTTAGTTTAAATAACTATAATTCCCTCACAAGTATTAATATTTCTCCTTTTCCTTTTTTTATACCGTTTATTTTCATGCCAAATCCTATCTTTGCACCGTTCCTCCATTCTTAATTGCACAGGCTTACCGCAATTGACGCAATGATGGGAAGGGTCATGAAAGAAGGCTCTGGAAGAACGGCAATCCGCGGTAAATGTCCACACTGCGGTACAGTCGCCTTAATAAGAAAGATGGAAAAGGTGGATTCAGCGGGGCTTGGCTATACGGGAGTCATGGAGTGTCAGGATATAGATTGTGGCTTTCGAGCCTTCTTTGATTTATCAATTATATGTACGTTGACTGAGAGCAAGATGCCCAATAAAAAAGTCAATCTACCATTAAGTCCACGTAAGAAATGTGAAGAAGAAAGCAAATAGCGGTAAAAGGGTTAGCAAATAAAAGATACAGAATTTTATGGCTATACAAAAATTATCGCTTATGATTTTATACTTTTATATGCAGCTAATATATAAAAGGAAGAGCAAGACTCTTCCTTCTCTCAGCAGTTTAAACGCATCGCACATCCTTGCTCGTATTTTTTGCTGGCCTAGCCTATCCATAGCTTCTCGCTTGGTTGCTGAACATAGTCATTAATTTATTTTAAATTACTTATCACCACCGCCGTGATGTTCAGCCATATTTTTTACCTCTGTAATCAGTAGCATAATTTCCAACTAGCGTAAGATCCTTTATACATGCGTGAGTGAGTCAATCCTTTAACTCAGCTCTATAGGGTAAATCCTCTACACTTGGGGTGAGCTTTTGCTCTATTGATTGCTCATCATTGATCAAATTTACGTAGGTTGGGTTAAAGTATTGTCCAAAGGAAGGTTGGTAAAAAATGGAGTAAAAGTTTTCATTCTTAAAAAGGAAGGAACGCTAACGTGAGGTGAGATGATGAAGGCTATCAAAAGCATACCCGGTACTATTCTTGGGCTTATCATAAGTTTTCTTATATGGGGGCTATGGGGTAACTATGTTTTAGGGATGGGACTTGGCATCATACTGGGTGGGATATGGGATGTGCTGAGTGAAGAAGATGAAGTATCTAGTTAGCGGTAGGCCGTTTCTTGAATAATCAGTAATTTCACTTGGCAACTTTGCTATTTAGCTGTCACTAAGAAGGGCTGCTCAAGGAGATTATTGATAGTAAACCTTAGCTCATAGTAGTAGATAGCATCATATGCTATTTAGATTTTAATCTATCACTAGATTTAATTGAAACTTAATGTCTAAAAGTTTCGTTTATTTTATATTAGTTTCTGCTTATATTGAAAGTGCTCTGACAACTACTTGGCCTCGTTATCCCATCCTAAACGAGGCTTTTTTTTAGTCAGAGATTAGTTTCAGAGATTAATTAAAAACCTCTTTTATAAATATTCCATGTCAGTGCTGCGGTTACAGCCAACGTTGATAAAAACGCCACTCATGCTCTAGGGCATGGGCAAGATTCGCTGCTTGGCGGAAGCCATGACGCTCGCCAGGATAGGAGTAATACTCTACCGGGATTTCATGCCTTTTTAAGGCAGCTACCATCGTCTCTGTTTGCTGCGGTACTACCACGGCATCCAACGCGCCTTGAAAGAAGATA
Organism: Phytohalomonas tamaricis; assembly: GCF_003012345.1. Lineage (GTDB taxonomy): Bacteria > Pseudomonadota > Gammaproteobacteria > Pseudomonadales > Halomonadaceae > Phytohalomonas > Phytohalomonas tamaricis. The sequence continues at coordinate 562,141 of NZ_PVRV01000020.1, read as the reverse complement.
ACGGGCACATTAATCATATCGGCATGCAATAATGGCGTTCGTGCCTTGTAGCGTTCGATCTCCTTTTCGGGATCCCCTATTAGCCAATCTAGATAGTCGCCTTCAAATTTATGCGTCGCTTGACCCAGTGCGATTGGATCGCTGACGCCATAAAGACTCGCACCAGCGCAGAAAACATCATGAAAAGCCAAGGCGCATAGCGTGGTAAAGCCACCAGCGCTTCCTCCGCGAATAAATGCGCGTGTTGGATCAATCAGATCTTGCCCAGCAAGATAGGTAACCGCCGCGCAGGCATCTTCTACATCAACGATGCCCCAGCGCTCATGCAGGCTTTCTCTATAGGCTCGGCCGTAACCGCTACTTCCGCGGTAATTGAGATCAGCAATGGCAAAGCCGCGTTGCGTCCAGAACTGAATTCGTGGATCAAATACCGGATAGCGCGCTGCGGTGGGTCCCCCGTGGATAAAGACGACTAACGGTGGTTTTTCACTATCCTTTGCGGCTTTACCCGCAGGAGGGTAAAAGAACCCATAGGCTTCTTCAGTCGTGCTGTGATCTTTGATTGCCTGAACTGAGCCGGTGGGATAGCGGATGGGATATGGCTGGCTGATTTGCTTATCATCTAGTGGTGCTTGCCCGCCTGCAAGAAGACGGAGCTCGCCTGAAATGCAATCGATTGCCAGTACCGCCGACGGGCACGTGGGCGAGGCTGCGATACAGTAAATAGTGTGGTTGTCCATCGTCAGCTGACGAAAGTGAGTGAAGTCGGACGCCAAACGGCGCGCTTCTCCTTGCGGTGTAAGCGTGGCCAATAGACCAAAGCCTTCCTCCAGCCAAGTGGCCAGCAGACTGTCATTTTCCAGCATAAGGTAGGTGCTGGCGCCGAGCTGCCATTGCGCGCTGGCATGGTCAGCGGCAGCTGAAGGTATAGGATGCAGGCTGTTTTCCACTTCCCGCCACGGTTGCCACCAGCCGCCACGGTCGGACAGACAGGTCAGACGGCCCTGATCATCAAAGCGTGGCTGCTGCAGCGATTCATTCGGTCCTCCAGCAATACATTGCGCTGTCAGCCAGTGCCCGTCAGATCCGCGAGTCATCGCCATCAGACGGGTGGATACCCAGGGCTGATAAGGACGATCCCATTCGATCCAGGCGAGGCGCTGGTCATCTGCACGGAGCACGGGCGAAGCGTAAAAGTCAGCGCCTTCGGCGAGAAGCGTACGCTCACCATCGGTAATTCGGATCGATACCAGCCTATGGATGACAGTATCTGCTTCGTGGCTCTCCTCAACAGCTAATACGGCATCGCTTTGCGCAGTGACGTGAAGATCACCGTAGCGCCGCGTATCGCACGCTGTCAGTGCTTGCGGTGTCGAGCCATCAAGCGGCTGATAATAGAGCTGCTGGTCGGACTCATTGACAAAGACCAATCCATTATCAGCAGGGCAAAACGCGCCACCGCCGTACTCATAAACACGACTGCGCACTGAAAACCCTTGTGGAGTCAAACAGCGTGCCTGCCCTTTATCCTCTTGCCAGTGCCATAACGCACTACGGGCGTCTTCAGGGCGATATTCGGCCCAGAACACGCCATGACGGCTTATGCGCAGCTCGCCAAAATCACGGCTGGCCGCTGCCACTTGGGCGGCGCTGTAATCACTGGGCCAGAAGCCGTAGGGCTCAGCCTTTACAGATGAGTCGGGACGTTCGGTCATTGCGAAAGCTCAGTTGGTCAATAGCGAGGGTGCTGGTTTCAGCCTCTTCACGTGCGGCAAGAATGACATCGTGATGGGCGGATTTAGCGCATACCGGATCAGCCTGGCTGGCGTCGCCGGTTAACAGATACGCTTGGCAACGGCAGCCACCGAAATCACGCTCTTTCTCATCACATGAGCGGCACGGTTCCGGCATCCAATCATCACCACGGAAGCGGTTAAAGCCGAAAGAGTCATACCAGATATGCTGCAAGCTGTGTTCGCGCACATTGGGGAACTTGATCGGCAACTGGCGTGCACTATGACAAGGCAGGGCAGTACCGTCCGGCGTAACGCTGAGAAACAAGCTGCCCCAACCGCCCATGCAGGGTTTGGGCCGTTCCTCATAATAGTCTGGCGTAACGAAGATCAGTTTGCAGTGATGTCCTTCTGCCGCCAACTTGTCGCGGTATTCGTTGGTAATTCGTTCGGCGCGCTCAAGCTGGGCACGGCTTGGCAATAATCCGGCACGGTTAAGCTCAGCCCAGCCGTAGAATTGACAGGTGGCAAGTTCAACGGCATCGGCTTCTAACGCAATGCACAGCTCGATAATGCGATCGATCTGGTCGATATTGTGGCGATGTGTGACGAAGTTAAGCACCATCGGATAGCCATGCGCCTTGACTGCCCGTGCCATCTTCAACTTTTGATCGAATGCCTTTTGCGAACCGGCAAGCAGGTTGTTCACCTCCGCATCGCTGGCCTGGAAACTGATTTGAATGTGATCTAGCCCGGCGTCCTTGAACGCGGCAATTTTCTTTTCGGTCAGCCCGATCCCTGAGGTGATCAGATTAGTGTAGTAGCCGAGGTTGCGTGCCTCGCCAATCAGCGCAGCGAGATCCTGACGCACCAGCGGTTCCCCGCCGGAAAAGCCCAGTTGCGCGGCGCCCATCTCTCTTGCCTGCTTGAATACTGTCACCCATTCAGCCGTGGTCAGTTCTTCACCGTGCCCGGCGAAATCTAGCGGGTTGGAACAGTAGGGGCATTGCAGTGGGCATTTGTAGGTCAGCTCGGCAAGAAGCCACAAGGGTGGCCCCTGGATAGGTTCAGGTAAACTGAATCCAGAATTGTGCATGCGCAGTCTCCAGAAATCCCAGAATGTCCTCGTCTATATCGGCCGCGGCGGGAAAGCGCGCCTTCAGCGTGTCGATGATGTCGGCGACTTTGCGCTCACCATCAACCAGCTTGAGGATTTCACTAGCACTGTCGTTGAGTTTGACCATACCTTCCGGATAGAGCAGCACATGAGCTTTCTGTGCCGGCTCCCACTGAAAACGATAACCCGGGCGTAGCCGGGGTGTCTGATCAAGGCTCGGTGTTTTTACATTATCGCTCATGGTGTTAACCCCTTGTGCCATACGCGCTCGTTGGTCACGGTATGGTAGGGCGGACGCTTGAGCTCGTAAGCCATGCTCATTGCATCAAGCATGCTCCACAGGATGTCGAGCTTGAACTGCAAAATTTCCAGCATACGTTGCTGAGATTCGACGCTACGGTAATGTTCAAGCGTGATACGCAGGCCATGCTGAACGTCGCGGCGCGCCTGGCCCAGCCGCTGGCGGAAATAGTCGTAGCCAGACGCTTCGATCCAGGGATAGTGTTTGGGCCAACTGTCGAGACGCGACTTGTGGGCCTGCGGCGCGAACATCTCAGTCAGCGAACTGCTCGCTGCCTCCTGCCAGTTGGCGCGGCGGGCGAAGTTAACGTAGGCGTCGACGGCAAAGCGCACGCCGGGCAGTACCAGCTCCTGAGATAGCATCTGCTCGCGAGCAAGGCCAACCGCCTCGCCAAGTCGCAGCCAGGCTTCGATACCACCTTCCTCACCAGGGGCGCCGTCATGATCGATGATGCGCTGCACCCATTCGCGGCGGACGTCACGATCAGGACAGTTGGCCAGGATAGCGGCGTCCTTGAGCGGGATGTTGACCTGATAGTAAAAGCGGTTGGCCACCCAGCCCTGAATTTGTTCGCGAGTCGCACGCCCTTCATACATGGCGACATGATAGGGGTGATAAATATGGTAATACGCGCCCTTGTCACGCAGTGCCTGTTCGAACTCGGCTGGAGAAAGCGGTGTTTCGGCCATGTCTACTCCTTATAATTCAATGCTCATGCCATCCCAGGCGACCTCGATACCGCGACGGTCAAGCTCCGCGCGCTCCGCTGAGTCCTCGTCCAGGATCGGATTGGTATTGTTGATATGAATCAGTATTTTGCGCGGCTGGCTCATATCTTCCAGCACTTCTAGCATCCCGCCCGCGCCACTCTGCGGCAGATGCCCCATCTCAAGACCGCTCTTGGTACCAACACCGCGCTGTTGCATTTCATCATTGCGCCAGACGGTGCCATCCACCAGAAGACAGGACGCCTCAGTCATGCGCGCCTTGAGCGCTTCATCGACCTGGCCCAGGCCTGGTGCATAAAACAAAGTGCGGCCGCTTTTTACATCTTCGACGATCAAGCCGAGGTTGTCGCCTGGATGAGGGTCAAGGCGATGCGGGGAATAAGGGGGCGCTGCGCTACGCAGGGGCAGTGGCGTAAAGCGTAGCCCAGGGCACGCAGGAATGATAAAGCTGCCTTCCAATGGAATCGGGTTCCAGCGCAGGCCACCGTTCCAATGCTCTAGCATGTTGAACAATGGAAATCCTGTGCTCAAGTCCTGATGAACCATTTCCGTGCACCACACCTCATGAGGACAGCCTTCACGTAGGCTCAGCAGCCCGGTGGTGTGGTCGATCTGACTGTCGAGTAACACGACGGCTGAAATGCCTGTATCACGCAATTGGCGTGCAGGTTGTAACGGTGCAAAGCTCTCCAGCTGAGTGCGGATATCTGGGGAGGCGTTGCACAAAATCCAATTGATACCGTCATCGGACAGCGCAATGGATGACTGAGTACGAGATTGCGCGCGCAGAGTGCCTTCGCGCACGCCACGGCAGTTAGGACAGTTGCAGTTCCATTGAGGAAAGCCTCCGCCCGCCGCCGAACCGAGAATCTGGATATACATGGAAAAGCTCTGGCTGCCGCCTGAACGTTAAGTAGTGCGTTTGTAGAGAGGCGGATGGAAAAGAAAGCCCCAGACAGGCTGGGGCTTTGGAGGATCAACGGTTTGAAATGTACAGAGTTACTTCAAAACCGAGACGCATATCAACATAGGTAGGTTTGGTCCACATAGTGTAGTCCTCTTCATTCATTGGTGAGTCGAGAAACTCCGACCCCGTAATTATACGCCTTTAAAAGCATTGTGTGGTTTTACAAGGCGTTCGGATGACACTGTTTCAGCATAAATCAAGAGAGCGAATGCTTCATGCCTGTTTGCAAGGCGGTAAATAAGCGGCTGCCCTCGGGCAGCCGCCGAACATATTTTACTTACCGCTCTCTTGGCCGTCCGGCAGGGCATAGGCAACGACATAGTCACCCTGCTTGGTGCCGAGTGAGCCGTGACCGCCTGCCATGACCAGCACATACTGGCGTCCGTCTTTACCGGTATAGGTCATCGGTGTGGTCTGTCCACCTGCAGGCAGGCGACCTTTCCACAGTTCCTTGCCGTTATTGACGTCATAGGCGCGCAAATACTGATCGAGTGTACCGCTGAGGAAGGCCACGCCACCGCCGGTCATGATCGGACCACCCAGCGCAGGTACCCCCATCTTCAACGGCAGCGGAATGGGCGAGTTGTCTTCCACGGTGCCATTCTTGTGCTTCCAGATCGTCTGATGGTTGGTCAGATCGATGCCTTGCACATATCCCCACGGCGGTGCCTGGCAGGGCAGACCGATCGGTGAAAGGAAGGCCTGCAGAATGACGCCATAAGGCGCGCCCTTGTTCGGCTGGACGCCTTCGGTTTCGCTGATGCGGCCAGGGCCTGAATCGGCTGTTTCACGCGGCACGAGTTGCGAAGTGAAGGCCATGTAAGCCGGGCTGGTAAAGGCAATCTGACGGACCGGATCGACTGCAATACCACCCCAGTCAAATACCCCGAAGTTACCCGGATAAACCATTGAACCCTGCAGGGACGGCGGCGTATAGATGCCTTCGTAGCGCAGTGACTTGAACTGGATACGACACATCATCTGATCGAAAGGCGTTACGCCCCACATGTCTCGCTCACGCATGGTGGGCGGAGTCATGTTCAACTCGGAGTGCGGCTGGGTCGGCGAGGTATGATCACCTTCGACGGCGCCCTGCGGGGCAGGCTCTTCATTGATAGGCACGATCGGCTCACCGGTTTCACGGTTGAGCACATAGATGCTGCCCTGCTTAGTGGAGGCCATAAGTGCCGGCTGGACACCATCGGCAGTCTTAATGTCAACCAAGGACGGCTGACCACCGACATCCATATCCCACAGGTCATGATGGGTGAACTGATAATTCCAGCGCACCTGTCCGGTATTGATATCGAGCGCGACAACGCCAGCGCTGTATTTCTCTGCTTCTGGCGTGCGGTTACCACCCCACTGGTCGGGCATCTGATTGCCCATCGGCAGATAGATCAGCCCGAGGTTTTCATCGACGCTCATCACCGACCACATGTTCGGTGAGTTGCGCGTGTAGGTTGCGTCATCAGCAATCGGCGCTGTCTCGGTCGGGTTGCCGCTGTCCCAGTTCCAGACCAGATGACCATCATGGACATCATAGGCGCGAATTACACCGGAAGGCTCATCGGTAGAGACGTTATCGGTAACGTGGCCACCAATAATCACCAGATCACGAGTCACTGCAGGCGGAGAGGTAGAGTAATAGCCACCGGCGTTGAAGGTACCGATGTTCTGGGACAGGTCGATTGAACCGTTGTTGCCAAAATCAGTACACATTTCACCTGTATCAGCATTCAGCGCAATCAGGCGTGTGTCGGCAGTTGGCAGGAACAGGCGACGCGGACAGGCATTGGTAGACTGACTATGGGCGCTATCCGCCGTGCTGTCTTGGCTGGCAGTCGCGTCATCAGATGCAGAAGCCGCCATCGCAGATGAGGCATTGCCTTTGGCATTATTGGCAGCATAGGCGTTGTCATCATGGTAGGAGACGCCACGACAGGTCATGTGCGCCCAGCCCTTGAAATTATCGGCGTTTTGCGTGCTCAGCTTGGGATCGAAGCGCCACAGTTCCTCACCGCTATCCGGGTCAAGCGCAATAACCTGGCTGTGTGGTGTACAGACGTAAAGCTTACCGTTGACCTTGAGAGGGGTGTTTTCAGCGGTGGTTTCTTGGGGATCGTTGGGACCAGGAATATCGCCGGTACGATAGCGCCATACTTCCTGGAGCTGATCGACGTTATCAGGAGTGATTTGTGTGAGCGGCGAGTAGCGCTGACCGAATTGCGTGCGCCCATAGGAGGGCCACTCTCCGTCGGGAACGTCCGGCGCGGCATTTTCAACGCCCGCAGTATCGCGGTCGAGATTGCCCGGCATATCATGCGGATTGGTGAACAGGCTGATCACAGCCACCACGCCAGCGATAACCACCGCGCCAAGCAGCGGTGCGGTGCTGGATGAAGCCATCTTGGTAGCACCGGCTGGGCGACGCACCCAGGGAATCAGCAGGATGAGGCCGAAGACGAACCACATCGCCAGACGCGGCACCAGTTGCCACCAGTCCAGCCCCACTTCATACAGCGCCCAGATGGTTGAAGCGAGCAATACAAGCGCATAAAGCCACAGCGCAGCACGCTTAGCCGCGATCAAAAGCAGACCGGTTAAAATAATACCAATGCCAGCAATAAGGTAGTACCAAGACCCGCCGAGCATGCTCAGCTTGATACCGCCGACTAGCATGGCAATACCGAGCAAGGCCAGTACCAAGCCTATGAGGCTAGGCAGTAGGCGTGTTTTGCTCAACACTCCATCACTGTTCATCTATTTGTCTCCATGACATTTCATTTAACATCTTTGTAATGATCTCCTGAATAACCAAACCGTTAGCGCTAAGCGATGTGGTGTATTACTTGAGCTGTAACTTCACCTTCCAGAGTGTGGCGGCCCTGAAAGGCATTGCTACCGTTGAGGGCGCAATAGGAAACAGCCCATAATGACGCTATGGACAATTACTGGGATCGGCAGGAATAGACTCCATCATCACCCGAGTGGAATCCTCAGGCAAAGATGCGCATGTATTTCCCGCAATACCATACCGACCTAGTGGGAATTGAGCGCTGATACAAAAATACACCAACTCTTCAATAGACTAAAGTTTAATTTAAGGTAGCAACACTACATCAGGCGCTGATGATCAATGCCAGCGTTCATCTGGAGGAGGCGCATTGGCTAGACAAATCCAGTTCCCCTGGGCCTGTTGCAGCGCATCGTGACTAGCCAGCACATGGGTACTGTCTGTGGTATGGAGGGTATGACGCATATTTTTAAGATAAGCAGATAAATCATTTGATTGCGCATTGGTATGCGCTTGCCAAAGCTGATCTGCCGCAGCGCGAAAACCGACTGAGGGGTCTCCCAACAGATGGCCTAGTGCTGTGGCGCGTTGATGGACCTCCTCATTATCTAAGCAAGCCAGCACGTGGCGCTGAGCGACTAGAAACGCTTCAATGTGAGCAAGTATCTCTGCACCTGATGCATGCGGCGATTGAACTGCGAAGAGTATCCCCGATTGGGCACCAGTCTGACGGAAACCGCAAAATACGGCATAGCCTAATTGCAGCTCCGTGCGCAACCGCTGGTAAAAGGCGTTCTGATAGCATTGAGCCAGCAGGCGCCAGCGTGCTTCGGTCGGTGCATCATGAACAGGCAACGGGCAGAACAACAGCACAGCACATTCAGGACTTGGGATCGCCGCATCGCACCATAAGTAGCCATGTTTCGACGCTAAACGACTCGGTATAGGCGAGACAACAGGCTGACCTGCTATCGATGGCAGACACGCTTTAAGAGCAGATTCCAGCGATAGCGGAAGTCCTAGAGCAAGACCGGTCCAGTGTGCTGATTGAAGAATCTCGGCGAGGGCTTGGGGCTCTTGTTTCGTTATATCACCTGTGACTGCAGTGTCATCTGGTTCGCTAGCGGTGCCGTTAATCACGCTCGGTAGCCGATGCAGTAGCTGACGGATTAGCAGTTCTCCGCTGATCCGCTGCTGTTCATTGTGTTGATGATGTAAACCTTGCACCCAGGAGGTGCTGGGAGGCGTTGCCATGACGTTCAGCACGGCCTTGAAGATGCCCGGCAGTGGCTCGGCCAGACCGGTCAACGTCAGGAGCCATTGATTACCTTGATTCTCAAAGCTCACCTCGGTACCGGCTTGTCGTGCCAGGCTGGTAATGGGCAGTAGTGCGGCGCTCAAGACATGATAAATGCGCTTCTGATCGGGATGCGACGTAGCATGATGCCAGCGCAGGAACACAGCTGCTTGATATCCACTACGTGGTAAAACACTGGAGAAATTAAAACCGCCGCTAGCGATGTGTGGGGTCTGCAATGGTCTCGTTGAGGATGACGAGCGTAAAAACGGGTTGGGTTGTGGCAGTTGCCAAGGAATGGATGGCGGATGTTTCGCTGCGAAGTGGGGAGCGTTACTCGTAACGTCGTTATCCGCTTGGCAAGCTTCCTGATCTGTATCAGGACGAGCCAGTATCTGGATCACTCGCTGTGTTGATAGCTGCGCAAGTATTCTATGCAGTGCGCTCATATCCGTAGCCGAGAGTCTCTCCGCCGATGTGATATCCGTGTCATCTCGTGGCGATAGGCGTTCGGCCCAGTAGCGGGCCAGCTCTAAAGGAGACATGCATATCATTCGACGACACAGCAGGCGATGGTATTCATCTTGCAACGTGAGCCAGGGGGGTTGGGTGGTAAAGAAATTCAGCCAATCAAAAAAGAGCTGCGCGATGACTTCTGTAGGCTGAGAGATATCCTCGCTTAAAAAGAAATCAATCGCTAAAAGGGCTTGGCCGGCATAGTGATAGGGCACTCTCACACGCAGTGACTCAACCATATTTTGATGGCGCAACTGATCAAGAAGACAGTTGTGACTCTCGTGTTCCAGCCAGACGGACAGGAAGTTGATAGCATTGATGCTGCCGGGGAGAAGCTTTTCAAGCGGAAAGAAAAAACTTAATCGCGGTAGTCCACCATCCACGTACAACTGCAGAGATTGCGACGCAATAGGGAGCAAGCTGGGTGGCTCAGGCTGCTGAAAATGAGCACTTGCTGGAAAGTGTTGACCGTATGTTTCAGCAATGAGTTGCAGACTGTCCAGCGATTGAGGTCCGGTCAACACCAGACGCATTTGTCCGGCCCGATAAAATGTCTGATGAAAATCCTTTAGCGCTTGCTGAAATTCCGGTTGTTCAATAGGGAGACTGTCCCGGTTACCGGCATGAAATTCCAGTAAGGGATGCTTTGCGGGCAACGCTTTTGCCAAGGCTTCTGTACAGCGTACCTCTGTGTCACGTTGCCATAACTGAAATTCGGAATGCAGTATTTCACGTTCGCGGTGCTGGCTAGCGGCGTCGAACCTAGGGTGAAACAACATATCACACAGCCGGGCCACACCTTGCTCAGCAACATCAGGCGGTAGCTCGAAAAAGAAATAGGTGTCCCGCTCGCGAGTGCTGGCATTGACCCGTCCTGAATGCCGCTGAACAAAAGGCATCAGGCGTTGTTCGCCGGTAAAGGCATACCCGCCAAGGAAAAAGAGGTGTTCAAGAAAATGGGCTGTGCCGGGATAGCGAGCAGGTTCGTCATGACTACCGATGGCTACCCGGATGGCGGCACCTGTCTGAGTCGCTGCAGGAAAATGAATCAATGTCACTGCCAAACCATTGGCCAGCGTTAAGTGCCGTGAGGTAGGGGGGCATGGTGTAGCGGCGGTATTCGTCATTGAAGCGACAGGCATTACAAGTAGTGTAAACGGCAAAGGAGAGCGGACATTCAGAAGTAGAAAGAGAATATTTCCATGGACTATCCAAAAATATCCGCCAGATTTCTGAGAAGCTCTAACAGATTGCTTAAAAAATCGACCATGGTATATCCCTATCAATACGCTAACTGTAGTGCCTACGGAAATATGCACCTCAGCCCTGATATGAATCAGACTTTCCTGTAAAGCTTATCACAAGCTCTCATGGTTGATATCGCAAACTGTGTAAGGGGCTAAGCGATAACGAGAAAGCAGAAGAATCTAAAAATGGCGTAAAAAAAAGCCCGCAAGTAATGCGGGCGGACCGAATAATCAATCCCGCTCAGGGAATGAAGGGCAGGGCCAATATGAGTCATTGAGTGATGTAATGGAATCAACTTTTACTTATGGTCATTAATTTTTACTAATGCTTGGACGATAATTATGGCTATTCCCCACTATAAGTAAGGTGTTTAGTCTTGAGCTGGTGACATGAATAGACGCTCTCAGTTTTAATTAAGTCTGCTTTAACTTAAATAAAGTTGAAGAGTTAGTTGTCTGAGGGGTAGGTTAGTGTTGATGTGATTAGGACTGAACTGCCGTTCTTATTTAGAGTCACCCGCTTAGTAGCGTTACCTATAACCTCGTACCAGACTCTCAAAAGAGGCGATAGCTGCGCAGCGTAGACATGAAAATGCCGAAGCAATAAATGCTTCGGCACTAATAATTGTGATGGCGGTGCTTAGCCAATATGGGTAGCGAAACTGTTGCGGTAATCAAGCTTTCCCAATCCAGTATAAACGATGAGATCGCACTGCTCCCGGCGTGCAGCCTCCTCACCCCATTTGAGTGCGGTTCCTTTAGTATAGGCACGTTTGATAATTTCATCGTTCTCTTCATAACACACCAGCCAGCGACACCCACGCTGTTTGATCGCAATATTACGCTGCATTAGTGACCCCTCGCTGTTTTTAGTATCAATATCTATATGAAACCAATGAAATGATCATTTCCAAGTACATTAATAACAAAGAATATAAGATTAAAAATCTACTTTTCATATAATAATTTCTAATTTGCATAGAACTAATACATAAAAAAACAAACTAATGGTTATGAGCAATATTAATTGCAAAAATATACATTTTGTTTCGTATTTAAATATATTTGCTTTATGTATTAATATTTTTCCCAAGACTTCATATGCAATATCTATTTTGAGTGCAGGCTTTTTTTATAAAGATAGAGTCCCACAGCGGCACCCAGTAAACCTCCAGTAATAATCCCTTTGTACCTCGCGGTGGGCATGCGCCAGCCACCATCTATACGTCGTTCGCTCTCGGGAGGCGTATAAAGATTCCCCATTGAAGCAGCCTTGGGTTTCGCATGTTCGAATGCAGCGTCCATCATGCGTGTACTGCCTTTGCTAAAACTGTTAGGCATTAATCCATGCATGAGACGGTCAAGCAGGACGACGCTTCTGCCTACTGTTAAAGTGCTACGAGGATGCTGGACAAGTTTGACCATCTCCCGAGCGACTTTACGAGCATCGTAAACGGGAGGTGCCGGTCTGATCGTTCTCTGAATAAAATTGGCGCCGTCACGAAATCCTGGTGTATCAATAAAGGCGGGAAAAATATCGCAGACATGAATATCGGGCCAACGGCTGAGCTCGCCACGTAATGTCTCGATGAAGCCTCGCAGTCCGAACTTACTCGCCGTATAGGCACTGGCGTAAGGCTGCGGTACCCAGCTGCCGAGTGAAAGCGTGTTAATCAGCGTGCCATGACGTTGACGTTTGAAATACGGCAACACCGCGTACGTGCCACGCATATAGCCTAGCAGGTTAGTATCGACCACTTTTTCGTGAGCCTGCAGCGGTGTGCGGTCGAAATGACCGACTGCACCCACACCGGCATTGTTGATCCAGACATCGATGCCACCGCCAACGTCTGCAGCAGTCTCTGCCAACCGTTGCAATGCCTCGCTATTGCCCACATCGGTAGGAACAACAAACGTATCCCCGCCAAGGCGGTCACATTCTCTGGCCACTTGTTTAAGTGCCCGCTTGTCTCGGGACGCGAGGATGAGGTGGGCTCCGTGCCGAGCAAATTCATGCGCCGTTGCTCGTCCTATTCCGCTGGAGGCGCCCACGATCACGACGGTAGCATTTGCCAGATGATGTTTTTTCATGCATTGCTCCTTTGTGTTGAGCGTCGATGGGTGGGATGAGCTCTGTCCGTTCTTAGATTGAAGTCATGCTCCTGGCCCGCATTCCATGCACTGTTCGACAAGCGCTGCGTCGAGAAGCAACCGAGTGCTAAGGTCGCGTAAGGCCGTTCTTAATCCTTCCTCAAGCGTTGGGTGGTAATAAGGCATGCTGAGCATTTGCGTTACGCTCATCCTCTGCTGATGAGCCCAGGCTAGTAGGTGCGCGATATGCTCGCCCTGCGGCATGCAAATTTCAGCCCCCAGAAAGTGGCCGCTGCCATATTCACCATAAAGACGCAGAAAACCCTTATTGATCCCCATGACGCGGGCACGCCCTTGGTTGTCGAAAGAGTATTCGCTGATCGCAACGTTCTTGTCGCCGTAGCGGGCGCTGAGTTCGGCATGGCTTAACCCTATTCGGGCTATCTGCGGATCACTGAAGACGATACTGAGGGGAGAGCGGCGATGACTGGAATAAACACTGTCAAATCGTCCGGCATTATCACCGGCAATACGACCTTCATCAGTGGCTTCGTGGAGGACAGGTGATTCATTATCGACATCGCCTGCAATGAATATGTGACTGAGCTGGCCGTCGGTGTTGCGACAGCGCATTGTATAGCGGTCAAAGCTCGGCATGCCCTTATCATCAAGCTTGAGACCCGCGTTAAGCAGATCAAGGGCGTCGATGTTGGGCTGGCGGCCCGTGGCGATCAGGGCATAGTCGAAGCGCTCAGTTAAGGTGTTGCCGGTCGAACGTTCGGTAAACGACACGATGACCTGATGGTTGTCGCGCTCGATAATCTTGGCATCGCCTTGCGTATCGACATAGAACTCTTCATTAAAGATACGTTCGGCCTCCTTACGCACCACATCGTCGCTGAGTATGCCAAGACTGCCGTGTCGGCCAAAAAGCCGTACTCGAACGCCAAGACGTGCCAGTGCCTGCGCAAGCTCAAGCCCCGTAGTGCCAGGTCCGAAGACGACTACCGACTCGGGCAAGGTAGCCCACTCAAACAGGGTGTCGCTCGTCACCAGACGGTCACCGGCAAGCTGAAAAGGCTCTGGTATGGTGGGACGTGAGCCGGTAGCAATGATAATGCGTTCAGCCTCAAGACGAATCTGATCATCAATGACGAGCGTATTCGCATCTGCGAAACGGGCATGCCCTCGATATTTATCTTGCTCTGGAATGCGCGCCATCGAGTCGAGCACGTGGCCTACAAAATAATCTCGTTCACTACGAACACGGGTCATAACCGCTTCACCATCGATGCGCACAGTACCGTCAATGTCAATGCCGAACCGTTCAACATGGCGAGTATGCTGAGCGGCGTTTGCAGCAGCAATCAGTAGCTTACTGGGCATGCATCCTACCCGTGCGCAGGTTGTGCCAGCGGGGCCACGCTCAATAAGTGCAACGGATTCAGTATGCGCTTTTGTGGCCTGATAAGCGGCAAGCCCGGCAGTGCCGGCACCAATGATGGCAACATCAACCTTGCGGTGTTGCATTATGTCCTCCTTGACTCTGCCCGAGACGTGCCCGGGCACATGAATGCTTTAGCCTTCGCTTTAATTTAGTTCACATAGGCTACACCGGGGCATTATCGGATAAGGCTTTTAATGACACTGGGTTGCAAAGGAGGGAATTAGTACGGCAGGCAACGGGGGAACAAGAGCAGCAGACACAACGTAAAGTTAAGAGTGAGGATGCTTATGCCTGGCGTTGGCAAGACGTTGCATTGAGCGCTCTGTCTGCCGGTTGATGCGCTGTGGCATTGCTCGAGGCGTCCTGTCATGGAAGAAGCAGAGAAAAAGTATGCTCAGGCACAGTAGTGCAACCAAACTCCATGCCACTAAACCGCCGATTTCACTTAATGCAGCAATGGCTGCGCCACACGCCATGAGCAGGATCTTTTTGCAAACATTCATCGAGAAACCACGAACCATGCCGTACCCGGCCAGCATCGCAATGAACATGGCGATCCAGAATACCGTGACCATAGATTCCCTTTGCTTGTTACCGTGATCCAATTCAATAATTTAGCGCTGAATCGCTAAAAGAGCATAGCTTCAATATTGAATGGCACCATTAAAAAGACTGTAAACGTGAGCTAGGAAGCCACTCAGCTGATTAATTAATTTTTAGCAGACACAAGCAGAAAGTATATCGGTTAAAAAGCTATTAAAGCAGAGCTATCATGAAGCCGGCAGGTTAACCCTGTCGGCTATCAATCATGACTGTGGTAAAGAAGGTAGTGCTAGGCTAGTGCTGGGCTGATGGCGCTTTCCTGGCAGTGCGTCACGAGCGATTTGACCAGCGCTGCAGGAATAGCGTCATGGATCTTGATGGATTGAATGTCGCCTCCACTGTCGTGATCGCGTGTTATCGCATATTGCACGGCTTCGATGGCATGCTTGCCGTGATCCATGGCGGCGAGTGCCCACTTCCAACCTGTGCCGTAGGATACGGGGCCATTAACCGGCATCCTGACGAGGCGGTCGAACATTTCAAAGACGCCATTGGGGCCGGCGATGATCATTTCGATCCGTGAAACATGGGGTTTGTCATGTTTCGGCGCACCAGCATTAAGCCACTCCATGACTTCCCACCATCCCTGCTGTTCACCTGCAAAGGCAACCCATTCGCCATTATCGAGCTTGAACAATTTCTGAGCATGGTTATAGGTCGCGCCGCTTACACTAATCAGTGAATCGGTAGCTAGTGTTGTGCCGTCCCAAACGATAGTGGTCATGGTGTTACCTCACAAATGTCTAAATCTTGTAATAAGTAATGTGGGCTAACTTACTTGGCTGGTGCAGCTTCAGAGGTGGCTAGCGGCAGGGCTAAGTAGTAGATATGTAAGTAGTGTATCTTTCCTTTACATAATATGGGTTTCAAAAAACGCATGATTTATAGGCTATATCTTGATTTTAACGATTGGTACGGTGCCAACTCGAAGTCGAGATGAAATCGAACTAAGGTAGGTATAAATCAGGGCTATAACGAAAGGAGAAACTATGGATATCAAAACGCTTACACAAGCTCAGATGTGGTTCGTCAGTAGCCGTTATGTCGATTGGGAATGGTATGAAAACTTCGATGAAGATCGCTTGATCGGGTTTGTACATCGTCATGGACCTGCTTATGACGATGAAGAGCAAATGGTCGCTGATTTTCTGATTGCCGAAGGACAAAATCCGGAAGATTTCGGTCTGCCGGGATGATTGCCCGCTGAATGGTGATCACTGTTATTCCCTATGACTATCATCACCCCCCTGGCGTTGTCAGGCCTTGTTAGCGTTGTGAAGAGGGCGTGACTGAATAAACGAACGTATCGTTTTTCACGTCATAGTGGCTTTGACCTAATGCGTGGCCTCGCGCATTTGGTAGTTCACTATCTGCCTGGCGGGCTTCACAGGTGATACTCATCGGGGTAAGGAAAGGACGTGCGCCAGCTTGGATAGCCTGTTTAAGCATACCGAAGCAGACGCCATCGGTATGGGCTGACAGTTCTTCATTCGAGAAATGTTCACCAGGCTTGTACCAGAGGACAATATGGATATTTCCTTCTGAGAGATGAGTCACGTCATATCGATCGATGGCAGTATCCTTGGCAAACTCTTCGAGTTGCTGATTAAACGCTTGATAATGCAGCGCCATCGTGTCTGCAACGGTGGGCCGAGACAAAAACAAAGCCAGTACCACAAGAAGGAATTTACACATACAGGACAATAACGTGGTGAGAAAACGTAAGCGTATCACGTTCTGGCCTAATATCTTGTGCCGTTGCTTACTCTTCACATTCAATCCATCAAATGTGCAATGAGTAGCCCTACTTTGCAGAGATAGGAAAACCTGACTAGGCTCAAAGTGCATCTTTTCGAAAAGGAGGTTCGATAATGCGGCTTAAGACTATGACTTCAGTATTTGCTCTTTCGGCTGTTACCGCACTTGCGGGTTGTGCCAGCGGTGGCCCTGATCAGCAATCGCCTTACCAGCGTGCGGCAGGAACTTATGAAGGCGTGCTGCCTTGCCCCGATTGCTCAGGCATTCGCACCCAGTTGGAAATAAAGAATCAGGACAATATCGCGGCAAATTACACGCTGAAGAGTACCCGTCTCGGTAAAAGTCAGGAGCCCATGACTAACAAGGGATCTGTACTGGTACTGGAAGATGTTGGTCCTAATAGCTATCCCGTGGTGTATCAATTGAAAGGACCTAATGGCAACGATATTTACAACCTCTTGCCTTTAGGTGACGGTGATCTGCAACTTCTGGACCGTAACTTCACGAAAATGCAGTCAAGCAATGATTTAACGCTTAAGCGTCGCTAATGAGGCTAAGGGCTTTATCGAAAACCCGGTCATGGACCGGGTTTTTGCTATCTCTACCCTGAAAGTTGCGATGCAGGCTTATGGCTGCTTATACACCATTCTGGCTGGCAGCCCCTTTGTTCAGCAGTATCTCAGCAATAGTGTCGATGATGGCAAATGAGTGGATTAGACTGACGATTGGTTATCATTGACAGGGAGTGTGATCATGACTGATTTATCCGAAGAGTTGCGCATGCCAACGCCATGCCCGAGTTGCGGTAGCCATCGAGTACGTGTCTCTGAAGTACACAACCCGGACAACAAAGTATTTTGTTCTTCTTGCAATACCTATCGAGGTATTTACAGTGAATTTGAAGAAGAACTGCGCACGGCGCCCAAGAGCGAAAAAGAGCGACTGATCGAAGAGGCGGTTAACAAAAAAGACAGCTGATCGGACATGGAATCGCTTAATGCCTCAATGAATAGTAAAAGCCCGCATCGTCAGATGCGGGCTTTTTATGGGCTATCGCTTATTCCGTCAGGACTTAAGACCACCCCAGCCATGATTGTAGCAGTCGCATTCTGGATCCTGGCACGGTTGGCGATCCGGGTGAGCCGAGGCGCAGGCTTCACAGCAAAATACCTTGCCATTAATGGTCACGGCACTTTCTGGCACGACGACATCACAATAGGTGCAGTCGCAGACACGTTCTTCCATGTGGCTTAATCTCCCAACAATCGATTGTCACCTGCCAGTGTAGTCGAGTGACGGAACATCAGCCTGATATCTGTACTTCATCACCCTGCAGTCGCACTTGCCAAGTGCGTAGCTGCACTGTTTCATCCTCTAGACAGATACCATCCCTGAGACGGAAATGCTGCTTGTAGAGAGGTGACGCGATAACGACTTCCCCTCCTTTGTCGCCAACAATGCCACGGCCCAGAACGTTCGCATTGGAGAACGGATCGTGATTATCGATGGCATAAAGTTCGGTCTTTCCTGAGCGGCCCTTGGGTACATAAATCAGCGCGACCTGATCATCCTGCCACCATGCCACGACGCCAGAATTAGCGACCAGATCGGCCTTGTTACACAGCCGCTGCCAGCGAGTGTCCTGCAGGGTGTCATTTTTCATGGCAGTATCTTTGAGCGCAGTTGTCATCAGCTGATCTCCTTGGCAATGATCTTGTTGGACAATTCCTCGGCCCGCATCGGCCGCTTCTGGCCGCGTTCATCAACGAAGGTGATCGCCGGGTCAGGGCGTTGGTCGTTGACGAAGGTGCGGAAGCGCTTGAGCTTCTCAGGATCCTTCAGTGCGTTGGCCCATTCACATTCGTAATGATCAACCACGTGTTGCATCTGCGCTTCAAGTTCAGCGCCGATACCCAGGCTGTCCTCGATAATGACCTCCTTGAGATAATCCAACCCACCATCGAGGCTCTCGCGCCACACCGAGGTGCGCGTGAGTTTGTCGGCAGTGCGGATGTAGAACATCAGGAAACGGTCGATGTACTTGATCAGCGTCTCGTCATCGAGATCGGTAGCGAACAGCTCGGCATGGCGGGGACGCATTCCACCGTTGCCACTGATGTAGAGGTTCCAACCCTTGTCAGTAGCAATGACACCGACGTCCTTGCTTTGTGCCTCGGCGCATTCGCGGGTACAGCCGGAAACGGCGAACTTGAGTTTGTGGGGGGAGCGCAAGCCCTTGTAACGATCTTCGATCCGCAGTGCCATTGCCACGCTATCCTGCACGCCGTAACGGCACCATGTACTGCCGACGCAGGATTTCACGGTACGTGTCGACTTGCCGTAGGCGTGGCCGGTTTCGAAGCCGGCCTCGATCAGTTCCTGCCAGATGTCCGGCAGATCATGAAGTTGCGCGCCGAACAGATCGATACGCTGGCCACCGGTGATCTTGGTATAGAGATCATATTTCTTGGCCACGGCACCAATCGCGATCAACTTGTCAGGGGTGATCTCGCCGCCCGGAATACGCGGCACTACCGAGTAGGTGCCGTTCTTCTGCATGTTGGCCATGAAGGTGTCATTGGTATCCTGCAACGGTACGTTCGATGGGTCCGTGATCGGCTTGTTCCAGCTTGATGCCAGGATTGAGGCCACCGCAGGTTTGCAAATATCGCATCCCAATCCGCCGTTACCGTGTTTTTCCATCAGCGCGTCAAAGGTCTCGATGCCCTCGACGCGAACAAGCGAGTAGAGCTCCTGACGAGTGTGAGAAAAGTGTTCACACAGGCTCTTGTCGACTTCAATGCCACGTGATTCGAGTTCATGATCAAAGACCGACTTGAGCAGTGCCGCACAGCCGCCGCAGCCGGTGCTGGCCTTGGTCTCGGCCTTGAGCGAAGCGAGATCGCTGCAGCCGGCGTCAACCGCCTTGCACACCGCTCCCTTGGTCACGTTGTGGCACGAGCAGATCATTGCCGTCTCGGGCAGGGCGTCTGCACCAAGGGTCGGAGTGCCCTCTGACTGCGGCAGAATAAGACTGGCCGGATCGGCGGGCAACTTGATGCCGTTCTGGGCGTACTGCAGCAATGTATCGTAGTAGCTATTGTCACCGACCAGCACCGCGCCGATGACATGCTTGCCATCAGCGGAGACGACCAGGCGGCGATAGGCGCTATTGGCTTCGTCGATATAGCGGTAGCTTTTGGCACCCTCGGTCTTGGCATGGGCATCGCCGATCGAGCCGACATCGACGCCCAGCAGCTTCAGTTTGGTCGACATGTCGGCGCCGGAAAATGACTCGCAGTCACCCATCAGGCAGCCGGCGACGGTGCGTGCCATGGTGTAGCCGGGCGCTACCAGGCCGAAGACCTGACCATTCCACAGCGCGCACTCGCCAATCGCGAAGATTTCCGGGTCGGATGTACGGCAGGTGTCATCAATGATGATGCCGCCGCGCTCGCCAATTTCGAGGCTGCATTCACGGGCGAGCTTGTCTTGCGGACGAATCCCGGCCGAGAATACGATCAGATCGGTTTCGAGATGCTCACCGCCCTTGAAGTTCATCCGATAGCGGTATTCATCGCCCGCCACGATTTCCTCAGTCGCGCAGCCGGTATGCACGCCAACGCCCAGCGCTTCGATCTGCTCACGCAGCGCCGCGCCGCCTTGCTCGTCGAGTTGCACCGGCATAAGCCGTGGTGCAAATTCCACCACGTGAGCTTCGATACCTAGTGATTTCAACGCATTGGCCGCTTCGAGGCCAAGCAGCCCACCGCCAATTACCACGCCGCGCTTGGCATTCTTGGCGGCATCGCGAATCTGGTCGAGATCATCAAGCGTGCGATAAACCAACCGGTTGGGCTGGCCTTCCTCGGCGCCGGGGATCGGCGGCACGAAGGGATAGGAGCCGGTAGCCAGGATCAGGCTGTCGTAATGATAGCGGCCGTCGGTAGTGAAAATTTCACCGGCATCACGGTCGATCTTGCTGACGCATTCGCCCAGGTGCAGTTCGATACCATGAGTGCGGTGCAGGTCATGGTCACCCAGGGCGAGTGCCTCGGCGTCACGGCCCGAGAAATACTCAGACAAATGAACACGGTCATAGGCACGGTGACGTTCTTCACCGAAGATGTGAATGGTGTAGTGCTCGGTGGCGCCGCGCTCAATCAATTGCTCGATGCAGTGGTGACCCACCATGCCATTGCCGATGATGATGAGTTGTTTCTTGGTCGTGGGAAGAGTGGTCATGCGGCCTCCTCGAGTCGCTGAGTAGCGTCATGGGCGCCGAACAGCAGCGCGTCTCGGCAATGGCTGAGATCGCGGCTGTCCAGAGATTGTTGGAAATACCAGGGACCGGCGGCGGTGTCGCCGTACAGCACGGCGCCGATCAGGCGGTTGTCGCGCAGTATCAGGCGGCGGTAATCGCCGTTTTCCGGATCGAAATAGGTCAGTACGTCATCGTGAACGGCGGGCTCGTCGCTCGCATCGAGCACGCCAAACGCATAAAGGTTGATACCGCTGACTTTAAGCTTGGTGGCGGTCAGGGCGTCACGGTAGCGCGCGTCTTTACCGCACAGGCGTGCGGCGAGAACTTCGGCTTGCCGCCAGATCGGCTCGACCAAGCCATAAGTCGTTGTTTCGAATTCGCAGCACTCGCCAAGCGCGTAGATTGATGGGTCACTGGTCCTCATGCCGTCATCGACGATGATCGCACGGCCGCAGGCGAGCCCGGCATCGCGTCCGAGTTCGGCGTTGGGCGTAATGCCGGCGGCCACGACGACAGTGTCAGCCTTTAGCGTATGGCCGTTTTTGAGGGTGACACTACTAACGCGCCCTTGACCGTTGTCATTAAAAGCGGTCGCCAGCGTACCTAGCTCAAAGTGAAGCCCACGGGTTTCAAGCTCCTGCTGTAACAGCCTGGCGGCATATTCATCGAGTTGTCGGTTGAGCAGATGATGACCCAGATGCACGACCGTGATGCTCATGCCACGCTTGCGCAGTCCTTCGGCGGCTTCCAGGCCGAGCAGGCCGCCGCCAATCACCACGGCGTGTTCCCCGTGCTCTTGAGCGCGAGTCAGCGTGTCTACATCATGGGTAGTACGAAAACCATGAATGCCGTCCAGCTCGCTGCCCGGCAGTGGAAATTTGGTCGGACGTGAGCCAGTGGCCAGTACCAGCTGGTCATAAGGCGTGCGCGTACCTTCGGCGCTAACGACTTCGCGACGCTCACGATCAATGGTCATCACGGGACTGTCGCAGTGCAGCGTGATGTCGTTGGCGGCATACCAGTCGCGGTCATGCAGGGCAATGGCGTCTGGGGTGATTTCGCCGGCCAACAGCGGCGACAGCATAATGCGATTGTAGGCTGGAGAGGGTTCATCGCCGAAAACATGGATCTCCTGCGAACGATCGTCGCGCGCCACCAGCTGCTCCAGTAGACGATGGCCGGCCATACCGTTACCAATCACGACCAGGCGCTGGCGGTGCTGTGCTCGCTGTATCTGTCTTAGCTCTGTCATAGGGCGTCTCGCTATGCGGTTGCGAAGTCCCGTCTGTCCCAGAAACGAAAATGGCGCCTGAGGCTGGCGGAGGAAATTCTCCGGCTCAGCCATCAGGCGCCATTGCCTAAATGCTTTAACGTGTAGACGGTCTTCTTGCTTGGTCTTGCTTAGGTCAACGTTGACCAGGGTTGTCTAAATTAAGCGATTACCATGCCATTCTTAATTTAGTTATTTAAAATCAATAACATAATGTTTGGAGATGGGTGAGGGGAGGCCACAGCTTATCGATTAATGTCCGCTTGATGTGCACGGCGCATGCAAATTGCACGTGCATGGTGCGTACAGCCGGCAGAATCATTCATGGTTTGAATTGTTTTAATTACAAGTTAATGATTTTTAAGGTAATTTATATAGTGGGTATGATATCTGCTTGGTTTATAGGGCTGGGAACGTTCCTTTGCATACGCCAACGACGGCGTCAGACCAGCATCGACTAATCGCACGAACAGATAGTCGTGCGATATACGAAAGATTTTGACAGGCAAAGAGGCCTGGCTTCACGTCACCGTGAGGCCAGGCCTCTTTGTTTATGGCGTACCCTCATAGCGTTTATGGCGCAGCTGTGAACGCCAAGCAAACGGCGAGGGCGCCAACCAGACGGGAGAACATGACATGCGAGCGACAACCACCTGCCCTTACTGCGGTGTCGGCTGCGGCGTCATTGCTGATATAGAAAAACGCGACGGTTGTGAGGTTATGGTCGGCGTTCAGGGCGATCGGGAACATCCGGCCAACTACGGTAAGCTCTGCGTCAAAGGATCGGCGCTGCACGAAACGCTCGGATCAAATGATCGCGTGCTGATGCCGCGCGTCGATGGTCATGAGGTCAGTTGGGATGAGGCGTTGGATAGTGTTGCTACTCGTCTGGGCAGGGTCATGTCGCAGCAGGGCGGCGGCGCGATCGCCGGTTACCTGTCGGGACAGTTGTTGACCGAGGATTACTATATAGCCAATAAACTCTTCAAGGGGTTTCTTGGCACCCCGCATGTCGATACCAACTCGCGGCTGTGCATGGCCTCGGCTGTGGCGGGCTACAAGCGCGCCTTTGGCGCCGATGCGGTGCCCTGTTGCTATGAAGATATTGAAGAAGCCGAGTTATTGGTCCTGGTGGGCAGCAATCTGGCCTGGAACCACCCGGTACTCTACCAGCGTGTACGCACCGCCAAGCGTCGCAACCCGTTGATGCGCGTGGTGGTAATCGATCCGCGTGTCACCGATACCTGCGAAATTGCCGATCTCTATCTCGGCATTACGCCGGGCAGCGACACACGGCTGTTCAACGGATTGTTGACCTACATGGCGCAGCGCGGCCATCTCGACAAGCCTTATCTTGAGGCGCATACCCAGGGCTTTCAGGAGGCTCTTGCCGCTGCGAGTGCCGATAGCGAGTCACTTGAAGATATCGCGGCGTATTGCGATATCGATATGGAGGCGCTTGAGACGTTCTACTACTGGTTTGCCACGCAGCTTCACGTGGTCACGCTATATTCTCAAGGCGTCAACCAGTCTACCTCTGGCACCGACAAGTCCAACGCGATCATCAATTGTCATCTGGCCGGCGGAAAGATCGGCATCCCAGGCGGTGGGCCGTTCTCGATCACTGGTCAGCCCAATGCGATGGGAGGGCGCGAAGTGGGTGGGCTTGCCAATCAGCTTGCTGCCCACATGGATTATCACACCCCCGGTGCGATTGACCGTGTCACGCGCTTCTGGGCCACCGATACCTTGATACCCACGTTGCCGACGCAGCCGGGGCACAAGGCGGTGGATCTCTTTGATGCCATCGAGCGCGGCGAGATCCAGGCGCTATGGGTGATGGCCACTAATCCGGCCGTCAGCATGCCGGATGCCAACCGGGTACGGCGTGCACTTGCCAAATGCCCGCTGGTGATTGTCTCTGAGTGCATGACCGGCACCGACATGATGAAGTATGCCGATATCGTGCTGCCAGCGACGTCATGGTCGGAGAAGGACGGCACGGTAACCAACTCCGAGCGGCGTATCTCGCGCCAGCGTGGCCTGATGACGCCTCCCGGCGAGGCCAAAAACGATTGGTGGACACTATGTGAAGTCGCCAAGCGGCTTGGTTTTGCTGACGCTTTCACCTATCAGCACCCTCATGAAATTTTTGACGAGCATGCCCGGCTGTCAGGCTTCGAGAATACTCAGGAGCATGGCCGGCGCCTGTTCGATATTTCCGGCCTCGTTGGCCTGGGGCGTGAAGGATATGACGCGATCAAGCCGATTCAATGGCCGGTCACGGCTCAAGCACCGGGTGGTACCGCGCGGCTGTTCGAGGACGGCCGCTTCATCACGCCCAATGGACTGGCGCGTCTGGTCCCGGTACGTGCTCAGGCGCCTCAACAGCAGCTCACGGACGCCACGCCGCTGCGCCTCAATACCGGCCGAATTCGCGATCAGTGGCATACCATGAGCCGCACCTCGCGCGCGCCGCGCCTGATGAATCATCGCGCCGAGCCCTACATCGACGTTCATCCCGACGATGCCCATAAGGTGGGTGTCGTCGAGGGTGGCCTTGGCCGGCTCAATAACGCGCAAGGTGAATATGTCGCTCGCATACGGCTGGCTACCGCTCAGCGGCGGGGCGAAGTATTTGTGCCGATGCACTGGAACGATCAGTTTACCGGCCGGGCGCGGATGGGGGCATTGATCGAGGCGGTTGTTGATCCCGTTTCCGGTCAGCCTGAATCCAAGCATGGTGCGGTGCAGTTGGCGCCGTTCGCTGCACGCTGGGAGGCGTGCCTGATGCTGGCGGAGGAAACCAATGAACGCTCGGCAGCACGGGTGAAGGCGGCGGTCGATTATTGGGCGCGTATTCCGATGGCCAATTGTCAGAGACTACAGATGGCGGGCAGCGAGACGCTCGATTGGTCAGTGTTCTGTCGCGACGTGCTGGGTAGCGCGCCGACGTTATGGTGCGAAGATACGCGTCAGGGTACTTTCCGCGCAGCTGCGCTGGAAAATGGCCGACTCAAATGGTGGCTGGCCGTCGCGCCACCCGCTGGGCTTCCCGCGTTGAACTGGCTAGATGAGCGCTTTGGCGAAGAAGCGATAGATGCCGACGCGCGGCGACGTTTGCTGGCGGGCAGCGAAGCGGGGGGCGAAGATACCGGCCCGGTAGTGTGCAGCTGTCATCAGGTCGGGCAGAAGACCATTACCAAGGCGATCCAGGAAGGCGCTAACAGTGTTGAGTCGTTGGGTGAGCGGTTGTGCTGCGGCACTCAATGCGGCTCATGCATTCCGGAATTAAAAACACTTATTCAGACTACACAAGTCAGCGAGGAACGTTCCCATGATCGGGTTCATGAAGCGACTCAAATGGCATGACATCGTCTTACGGAGCGGAGTTGCAAGAACCACGGTGTCATGGGAGCGCTGGTGTTTTTCATGGGCCGATACGCGTTCGAGCATGAGCAGAGGTGACGTTTGGCCATCGGTTAACGGCAACGTCGAGCCGGGTAAGGTCTACCTGGTCGGTGCCGGGCCGGGCGATGCCGAGCTTTTGACGCTGAAGGCGTGGCGGCTGATTCAACAGGCCGATGCGGTAGTTTACGACCGGCTGGTAGGTGACGATATTCTTGCGATGATCGGCTTGGGCGTCGAGCGCTATTACGTTGGAAAGGCGCGCGGTCATCACAGCGTGCCCCAAGCCGAGATTGGCGCGCTATTGGTGCGCCTGGCGAGTGAGGGCAAATCAGTGGTGCGCTTGAAAGGAGGCGATCCGGCGGTGTTTGCCCGTATGGGTGAGGAGCTTGCCGCGCTGGCGGACCATGACGTGCCGGCTGAAATCGTGCCGGGTATTACCGCAGCGTCTGCGGCTGCGGCAACCATGGGAGTTCCGCTGACCGACCGCGGCCATGCCCAGCAGCTACGCTTCATCACTGCCCAGCAGTGTCGTGAAGACGGTGAACCGGACTGGCAGGCACTGGCCCGCCGCGATGAGACACTTATCTTCTATATGGGACTCTCCAAGGTCGGACTGATCTGTCAGCGGTTGCGTGAGGCTGGCCTGCCTGATGACTGGCCGATCATGCTGGTGGCCAATGCCAGTCTTGCTGAACAACGCTCACTGACCGGAACGCTTGCTGACATGGCCGAGCAGCTTGCGGCTACGCCTCTGCCATCACCGTGTCTGATCATGGTGGGCAGCGTGGTCTCGGCCTGCGCCACTTCTCCCGCGAGGCAGGTGATGGGGGCAGTACGTTAGGCAATTTTAGTATGACAGTTAAGTGGCACTACACCGGTTAAGGTGCCATTTTTAAAGCGGCCCCCTGAGGGCCGCTTTTTATTGTCAGGAGCACATCATGTCAGAAACACGTACAGAGCACATGAAGCGAGGGCGGCTGCCATCCAAGCGCTGGTGGCTACCGCCGTTAATCGTGTTGGGGCTGCTAGGCGTGGGGCTGGCGCTATTGCCATATTATCTCGAACATCGCATCGTCGAGCAGCTGAGTACGCTCACCGGGCGTGAAGTGACGCTTGAGGATGTCGATGTCAATCCGTTTGTCGCCAGGGTCACGCTGGATAATATCGCTATCGCGGGCAGCGCCCAGGATGAGCCGCCGGTGCTGGCCAGTAAAAAAGTGGTGGCCGATATGGGGTGGTCATCGCTTTGGCAAAAGGGCTGGACAATCGAGGCGCTACGCTTCTCGGCGCCTCGGGTGCGGCTTGTCTGGCGGCAAAATGGTGAGTGGAATCTGACCCACCTGTTCAGCAGTAGCAGTGGCGGTGCGGAGGCTTCAGCGCTGCGTATTGATCATCTGCATATCGACGAAGGACAATTGAGCTGGATCAATCGCCATCGAGCCCAACCCGCGACGTTGACGCTTGAGCATATAGCCCTCGATGGCCAAGGGTTCAACAGCGAAAGCCACACGCCTTTTTCGCTAACCGGACAGGCTGCCTGGAATGGCGGTACGCTCAAGACCAACGGTAAGCTCGGCTTTGCGCCGTGGCTGGCTGATCTTGAGTTTTCGCCCCAGGGCATTCCACTTACTACCTTCTCAGCTTACCTCTCGTCGTTGATGCAGGCTCAGGTAGTACAGGGCGTCATCAAAGGCGATATTCATGTACTGGCCGGACAGGCTAGCGACGCGGGTCTCAAGCTCAGTGCTGACATGACATTGACTGGGCTTGAGCTTCATAGCGCCAAGAATGCAGCGTTGGCCCGCGCAGAGCGCATCACGATGAATGATTTTTCCTACACATCTTCTCCGGCAACGCTGAACATTGATCATATCGATCTTAAGGCGCCTTTTCTCAGGGCAATCATTACTGAGCAGCTAGGCACCAACCTAACAGCGTTCACGCCACCTGCCAGTGATGAAACGCCCGCATCCTCCCAAACCGTGTCGTCACAAACGCAGGATGATGAACAGCGCAGCTCGACGATGCCCTTTTCGCTTTCCCAACTGAGCGTGTCGCAAGGTGAACTCCAGTTCAGTGACCGCCATCTGCCTCAGCCTTTCAATGTCGATATTACCGCGCTGTCCGGGCAACTTACTGGCTTGTCGACGGCCGCTGAAAACCAAGGAAAACTCAAACTGGTCGGTCAGGTGGATAAAGATGCGCCGATGCGCATTGAGGGCACTCTCTCCCCGCTCGGTCAGCCTCTTTCCGGTGATCTGCAGATGCATTTCGATCACATGAAACTAATGACGTTTGCGCCTTATGTGCGCCAGTTTGGTGGCTATAAGGTGGAAGGAGGGCAGGTGAACCTCGATCTCGATTACCGGATACAAGGCAGTACGCTGCGAGCTGACAATCACGTAGTGTTGCATCGCGTCGATCTCGGCGCGCCGGTGCCCGATGTCCAGACACAGTTGCCCCTTAAAAAGCTGGTGGCAGTGCTGCAGGGTGATGACGGCGTCATCAATCTCAATATTCCGTTACAGATGTCGCTCGACGGTGCCTCGTTGGATATCGGCAGTGTCATATGGCAGGCCATTGGCGAAGCGCTTGAAAACATGGTGACCTCGCCGGGTGAGACGCTATCTGCACTGCTCGGTAACGATGAGAATACCAATGAAAGCCATAAAGAAGGCGATCAAGACGAGATTGGCTGGATGTCGGCGGTGAAGAAGCAAGCACCTCAATCAAACGATTGAGATGTGCGATGTGACCAGTGGCGACGCTTTCTCCCGTACGGAGAGCGGAGTAAAGTAGCGATGGGGACTCAAGTCCCCTTTTTCGTGGATGCGGTGGAGGAAGCGTGGCGAATCGCAAAGGTGCCATCCGGCGCCGCAATGTGGAGAAAATTCTGCTGGCTGCGGAATCTATCTTCGCAGAAAAGGGCTTTGCCGGGGCGACGATGAATGACATCGCGCAGCTTGCCGAATTGCCCAAGTCGAATCTGCACTATTATTTTTCGACCAAGGAACAACTCTACCGTGAGGTACTGTTAGAGTTGCTCGAATTATGGAAGCAGGATGCACTGTGCTTCGAACTCTTTGATGATCCACGTGTCGTGTTGACTACCTACATCCGCGCCAAGATGACCCATTCCCGCACACGAGCGCACGGCTCGAAGATCTGGGCCAACGAGGTCATGCACCGTGCGCCGGTGCTCGGTACACAGTTGAGCGACAGCCTGGTCGAGTGGACCAAACTCAAGCAGGCCAAGATCCGCAAGTGGGTGGATGAAGACCGCATCGCCTCGGTCGATCCCGCGCATCTGTTATACATCATCTGGGCCTCGACCCAGCATTACGCCGACTTTGATTATCAGATCGAACTACTCAATGACGGGCAGGCGTTGAGCGACATGCAGTTTGAGCGAGCGGTGCAGAGTGTCACGAGTATTGTCCTGCGTGGCATCGGGCTTGAAGCCTGATGCGCTTACCTTTCAACCTGTATTCGTAACGCCCTTGGCTCGGTTAGAAGTGCCGCATTGGAGAACGCAAGTGAAGAAAGGACGTGCCCTGACAGGGTTTGAAAAAAGCATTGGCCATTATCTGCGCATGGGTGGCCTGAGCGCCGTATGTGGTGTGATGCTTGCCGGCTGCGCCAATTACGCAGGTATCGAGCCGCAGGGAGAAATGACCGACCTCGCTCAGTTGAATGCTCATCAGATGCTCTCCGATGTCACTATCTCACCGGCCAGCTGGCCGAAAAGCGACTGGTGGAACGCACTCGGCGACCCGGTGCTGGATCAGCTGATTCACGAAGCGCTGGCGGACAGCCCCGACATGGAAGTCGCTCAGGCCCGGCTGCGTCAGGCTAATGCAGAGGCCGAGGCGGCCGGCGCCGAGCGGCTGCCGACCGTCGATGGCTCGGCCAGCATCAGTCGTTCGCGCGTCTCGCAGGTACAAGATCCGAGTGGCGTCGGCGGCTTTTACAGCACTTCTCGTGCGCTGAGCGCCAACTTCAATTACGACTTCGACCTATGGGGGCGGGACGAGGCTGACTTTCGCGCTGCACTTGGCGAGGCGCGTGCTTCCGAAATTGATTACCATGCCGCTGCGCTGACGCTGTCGACCAACGTTGCGCGTGCCTACGTGCAACTGGCGGATGCCTATAATCAGCGTGATCTGGCCCAGGAAGAGCTAGAGCGTGCGCAGAACGTCGCCGATATCAACCGTCAGCTCGGCCAAGCTGGACTGCAGAACGAAACACCGCAGTTGCAGTCGCGCTCAAGCGTGGCGAGCTCGCGTCAGGCGCTGAGCGCAGCCGAACAGACGCTGCGCAGCGCCGAAATCCAGATGGCGGTATTGCTTGGCAAGGGTCCTGACCGCGGTGCCGAAATTCCGCGTCCCAGGGTGCTGACGCCGGCGCTGCTGGCGCTGCCGTCTAACGTGCCCGCCGAGCTGCTCGGGCGACGCCCTGATATCGTCGCGGCGCGCTGGCGCGTCGAGGCGGCAACGCAAGACATCAAGGCCGCCAAGGCACGCTTCTATCCCAACCTCAATCTCTCAGCAATGATCGGCTTTCAGTCGTATCTGGGCAACTATATCTTCAGCGATGCAGCCGAGGCGGCGAACATCGAGCCCGCGATTTCTCTGCCGATTTTCGAAGGCGGCCGGCTGCGCGCTAACCTTGAGCGCACCGATGCCAGCTACGATCTGAACGTGGCGCAGTACAACCAGACGCTGATCAATGCACTTGGCGATGTCACCACCTACATCACCGAACTGGACGCGATGAAATCCCAGCTCAAGGATCTCGAAGAGGCACGCAAGACTGCACAGAGCGGTTTCGATCTTGCCGTGAGTCGTCAACAGGCCGGGCTCGAAAACTATCTGACCGTGCTGAGCAGCCAGCAACAGCTGCTCAATGCTGAGCAGCGGCTAATCGATTTCAAGACGCGTCAGCTCGACACTTCCATTCAACTGGTTCAAGCGCTCGGCGGCGGCTTTGAACCTGAATCGCCTTCCCATCAGGAGGGCGGAGTTCCCGCTGCTCCCGCGCCGCAATACAAGCGTGTCACGCAAGAGTCTCTAACCGATCACTCTTGATCGGCTGATATCCTCGAAGCGAGCGCTTTGACCAGCAGGTGGGCAAAGCGCTGCGCCGAGGGCAAGGGGTTGAAGCTCCACTGCATCAAGATGCAGAACCCTGTTATGGCGCACCGCGTCGAGATGGCACCCTATACCGATTTTTAATAGTTGCGCTTTTAATAGTGCGCTTCTTGTTAATTGTCCTTCGACCCCTGACTAGCGCGTGGGCATAAAAGCTCTAATGAAAAAGCCCCAGCACGGTGCCGGGGCTTGGTTTGGCATGCAGTTGTCGCAGGTGACGTCTGTTTACATTGCAGCGGCGGGTTCCTGCACTTCGCGGTGCGGGTTGCGCGGATCCTGAGTCCAGTTCATGTAGGGCCTGCCGGTCTCGACGGCGACCATGTCGATGCAGCCCTCGACCGGGCAGGTGATCTGACACAGGTTGCAGCCGACGCAGTCCGCTGCCTTGACCTCGTAGCGGCGCGTGCCGTCATCGAGCCGATAGTGGGCGATAGCCTGGTGCGAGGTGTCCTCGCAGGCGATGTGGCAGCGCCCACACTGAATGCACTTGTCCTGATCGATGTGGGCGATCGAGACATAGTTCATGTCGAGATACTTCCAGTCGGTGGTGTTGGCCAGCGCACGGCCGCTGAAGTCGCCGATCCGTGCATAGCCGTGCTCGCCCATCCAGCGCGCCAGGCCGTCCTTCATCTCCTCGACGATGCGGAAACCATGCAGCATCGCTGCAGTGCAGACCTGCACCGAACCAGCGCCGAGGGCGATGAACTCGGCTGCGTCGCGCCAGCTTGAGATACCGCCGATGCCGGAGATCGGCAGCCCTTGAGTCGCCGGGTCGCGGCCGATCTCGGCGACCATGTTGAGTGCGATCGGCTTGACCGCCTCGCCGCAGTAGCCGCCGTGAGTACTGCGTCCGCCGACGATGGGGTGGGCGACCATGCGATCAAGATCAAGTGAGGTGATCGAATTGATGGTGTTGATCAGTGACACCGCGTCGGCGCCGCCTCTGAGCGCAGCGCGGGCCGGGGCACGAATGTCGGTGATATTAGGGGTCAGCTTGACGATTACCGGTTTGGAGTAATATTGCTTGCACCAGCGCGCAACCTGCTCGACCAGATCAGGGTTCTGGCCCACGGCTGCACCCATGCCGCGCTCCGGCATGCCGTGGGGGCAGCCGAGGTTGAGCTCGATGCCGTCGGCACCGGTCGCTTCGATCAGCGGCAGGATCGTGCGCCAGGCTTCCTCCACGCAGGGCACCATCAGCGAGATGATCAGTGCGCGGTCGGGCCAGTTGCGCTTGACCCGCTCGATCTCGCGCAGGTTGAGCTCAAGCGAACGGTCGGTAATCAACTCGATGTTATTGAGACCCATCACCTGGCGATTGCGCCCATAGAGCGCCGAGTAGCGTGACGAGACGTTGACCGCGGGTGGATCCTCACCGAGGGTCTTCCAGACTACGCCACCCCAGCCGGCGGCGAAAGCCCGTTCAACGTTGTAGGCCTTGTCGGTGGGCGGCGCCGAGGCGAGCCAGAAGGGATTTGGCGCCTTGATGCCAGCGAAGTCGATGCTCAGGTCGACATCGTTGGTGCTATCGATGATGCCGGAAACGTTTGTTGCCATCATGCGGCCTCCGCCTTGCCCATCAGTTCGAAGTGGATCGCTTCAGCGGCGAGCTTGCCGTGCTGTACCGCCTCGACGGTCAGATCCTGTCCGAGGTTGACGCAGTCACCACCGGCGTAAACGCCGGGTAGCGAGGTGCGAAACGCATCATTGACGCGAATGCGGCCGCTGTCGCGGGCCAGCGTCTGTGCCTGCATGTCACTCAGCGCCTCGACATCGAATGCCTGACCGATCGCGGTGAACACTGCCTGGGCAGCGATGTCGAGCGTCTCATCGCTCGCTTCGAGCCGGCCATCGGCAGCAAGCCGCGTGCGCGTGAAGCGCATCCCGGCGACATGGCCTTGATTGTCGAGCAGTATGCGCTCCGGCTGGGCGTAGGTGACGAGACGTACGCCGGCGTCGCGGGCGATCGCCTGTTCATGTGGGGTGGCCGTCATATGTTCGATGCCGCGGCGGTAGACCAGCGTCACCTCTTCGCTGCCGAGGCGCTTGGCCTGGACGGCGATGTCGATGGCAGTATTGCCAGCGCCGATCACGATGGCGCTTGCCGGCACCGGCAGGTCGGTCAGATCTGCGCTCTGGCGCAGTACGCGAATATAGTCGGTGGCGGCGGTGGCGCTAGCATGGGAAGACTCGTCGAGTGCCAGCGCGCGGCTGGCCTGCAGGCCGAGGGCGAGGAATACACGGTCGAACTCGCGCCTCAGCGTGGCAAGCTCAAGCCCGCGGCCCAGTGCTTGGCCGTAGCGGATTTCGATACCCCCAATCGAAAGCAGAAACGCAACTTCTTCCTGGGCGTAGTTGTCGGTGAGCTTGTAGCGGGCGATGCCGTATTCGTTGAGGCCGCCGGGCTTGGCCTGGGCTTCGAAGATCACCACGTCGTGGCCGTGCATGGCAAGACGGTGAGCACAGGACAAACCCGCTGGACCGGCGCCAACCACGGCGATGCGTTTGCCCGTCATAGGGGCGCGCTCGAACGGGTGCCGACGGAAGGTCATGCCGTCGATGGCGTGGCGTTGCAGCAGCGCGATCTTGACTGGCTCGGCTTCCTGATCGTAGTTACGTACGCAGGCGCGTTCGCAGAGGATTTCGGTAGGACAGACCCGCGCGCAGCTGCCGCCGAGGATGTTGGCGTCGAGGATCGTCTTGGCCGCGCCGTTGAGATTGTCATACGCGATCTGGCGAATGAACTTGGGCACGTCGATGCCGGTCGGGCAGGCCTCGACGCAGGGGGCATCATAGCAGTACAGGCAGCGCTCGCTCTCGATCTCGGCCTGGCGCGGCGTCAGCGCCGGATGGAGGTCGGTGAAGCGGCTGGCCAGCTCGGCGGCGCTGGCCGCCGAGCGGGGCAGGTGGTTCAGCTTGTTCATCACGGTTCCAGCCTGTTGTTGTTGGTGGCTTGTTGTTGGAACTTGCCAAGCGGACGTTAGCGCACAACCGCTTTAGGCGTGGCCAGCTCGTTGCGCTTCCTAAGCGAGTCGTAGAGGCCCGGATAGGGCGGACGATCAACGTAGCGGCCGGCGCCGCTCTCGGCGCGCAGTTCACCGTCGCTCCATACCAGCTTGCCGCGGCTGATGGTATGGCGTGGAATGCCGGTAACCTCAAGGCCTTCGAAGATGTTGAAATCGATGTTCTGATGATGAGTCTTGGCCGACAGGTTGCGTTTGCCGTGCGGGTCCCAGACGACAAGGTCGGCGTCGCTGCCGACGCTCACCGCGCCCTTGCGCGGGTAGAGGTTGAAGATCTTGGCGGTGTTGGTGGAGGTGACGGCGACGAACTCCTGCATCGAGAGCTTGCCTGCGTTGACGCCGGCGTCCCACAGCAGCGCCATGCGATCCTCGACGCCGGCGGTGCCGTTGGGAATCTTGGTGAAGTCGTCGCGTCCCATTGCCTTCTGTTCAGCGCAGAAACAGCAGTGGTCGGTGGCGGTGGTCTGCAGGTTGCCGGAGCGCAGGCCGTTCCACAGCGCCTCCTGATGGCCCTTGGGCCGAAACGGCGGACTCATCACGTAGGCGGCGGCAGTGGCCCAGTCCTCATTCTGGTAGACGCTATCGTCGAGCAGCAGATGGCCGGCAAGCACCTCGCCGAACACGACCTGGCCGCTAGCGCGTGCCGTGGTGATCTCGTCTAATGCGTCCTTGGTCGAGACATGCACCAAATAGACCGGCGCGCCAAGCGTGCCGGCGATGCGAATCGCCCGTCCGGCAGCCTCGCCTTCCACTTGGGGCGGACGTGACAGTGGGTGCGCCTCCGGTCCGGTGATGCCCTGGGCGAGCAGTTTCTGCTGCAGATGGGCGACCAGGTCGCCGTTCTCGGCGTGGACGTTGGGCACGGCACCGAGTTCGAGGCAGCGCGTGAAGCTCTCGACCAGAATATCGTCGGTCGCCATCAGCGCGTTCTTGTAGGCCATGAAGTGTTTGAAGCTGTTGACGCCGTACTCGCGCACAAGCGTGCCCATCTCTTCGGCGACGCTGTCGGCCCACCAGGTCACGGCGACGTGGAAGCTGTAGTCGGCGGCGGCTTTCTCCGCCCAGCCGCGCCAGGTTCGATAGGCCTCAATCAGCGACTGGCCAGGGTTGGGGATCACGAAGTCGATGATCATCGTCGTGCCGCCGGCCAGCGCCGCGGCGGTACCGGTATAGAAGTCCTCGCTCGCCGTCGCGCCCATGAACGGCATCTGCATATGGGTGTGCGGATCGATACCGCCGGGCATCACGTATTGCCCTTTGGCGTCGACAATTTCGGCGTCAGCCGGCGCGTCGAGGTCGGGGCCGACCGCGATGATCGTGCCGTCTTCACACAGTACGTCGGCGCAGAAGGTAGTATCATGGGTGACGACGGTGCCGCCACGGATCAGTAGTGTCATGATCTGTCGAGCCTCATTAATTGTTATTGGTCATGCATGGAGGTCTAGCCTGGAAGTTGTCGAGCGAAGCTGAGACAAGGCGAACAAAGCCGAAAGCGCGGAGTTTACAAGGGGTAAATGAGCACCTTGAGGCTTTGTTCAACGCCGTATCGGCAAGCGCAGACACTTCCGGACAGACCGATTATTCGCCGTCGGTCAGACGCCTATAGGTCTCCGGCCGGCGGTCGCGGAAGAACTGCCAGCTGTTGCGAATCTCGCGCACTTCGCCAAGATCGATATCGTGAATTAGCAGCTCGTATTCGCTGGCGCTGGCCTGGGCAACGATCTGACCGCGCGGGTTGCAGATGTAGGAGCTGCCGTAGAATTCGCCGATGTCCCACGGCGCTTCGGTGCCGACGCGATTGATGGCGGCAATGAAGCAGCCGTTGGCGGCAGCGGAGGCAGGCTGTTCCAGCTCCCATAGATACTGTGAGACACCGGCAACAGTCGCGGAGGGGTTGAAGATCACTTCGGCACCGTTGAGCGCCAAGGCGCGCCAGCCTTCGGGGAAGTGGCGGTCATAGCAGATATAGACGCCAATTTTTCCATAGGCGGTATCGAATACAGGCCACTCTGACTTGCCGGGCTTGAAGAAGAACTTCTCCCAGAAGCCGGCGACATGGGGAATGTGGGTCTTGTGATACTTGCCGAGGTAGTTGCCGTCGGCGTCGATCACCGCCGCGGTGTTGTAGTAGACGCCGGGCATTGCTTCTTCGTAGAGCGGCACGATGATCACCATCTTGTGCCGGGCGGCATATTCGCGCATCAGAGTGACGGTCGGGCCGTCGGGCACACGTTCGGCGGCGGCATACCACTTGGCGTCCTGGCTAGGGCAGAAGTAGGGCTGGTTGAACACTTCCTGGAAGCACAGCACCTGTACGCCCGCTGCTCCGGCCTGATCGATCAGTGGCAGGTGCGCCTCGTTC
The DNA here is from genome assembly GCF_003012345.1 of Phytohalomonas tamaricis. Taxonomy (GTDB): domain Bacteria; phylum Pseudomonadota; class Gammaproteobacteria; order Pseudomonadales; family Halomonadaceae; genus Phytohalomonas; species Phytohalomonas tamaricis. The sequence continues at coordinate 526,059 of NZ_PVRV01000020.1, read as the reverse complement.
ATGGCGTCACGGATCGCCTCGGGGGAGAGATCGATGCTGGCCTTGAGACGCATCTGAATCAGGCCGATCTTGAGTTTTTCCATCTGTCGCTCCGTTGGTTGTTATTAATAGACGGTTGCGGATTGCTTGGGCCAAAAAATGGCTTCTTGTGCTATCGGTTGTTTTTTATTTTCTGACTGGTGAGTCAACTTTACTTGAATCTAATAACTGAATCGGGATGAAGGCAAGTCTTTTTTAAAATCAGCTCAGGCATAGCGGTAGCTTTTGTAATTGCATAATTATTAAAGAATTTATTGAATGATTGCAGGATTTGTGCGGTTTTGGTGCTGGCTTGAATCAAAAAGGTGAAGTAGTTAAATATTTAAAAAGAGAGCATATTTTATTAAGTCAAAGTCAATTATCTGTATTTGATTAAACTTACTGCACCTTTATGAACAACATTAATAACGTTAATGGTTGATGTTTTTTTGCGCTTAAGCGCTGCACTTTGGCATAGCGGCAACCCATGTTGCCGCAGTTAACGCAAGAGTTAACGCGGTGGTCAACTTATGGTTTAGCTGTAATAAGGACACACAAAATAGGACGACCATGATGTGGTCAGTGCGTTAATGACAGGGATAGGCATGTTTATTGCGTGGCAATGATCGAGGCGATTCATTCTCGGTTTCGATCCTGACCATGAGGACAACAATAATGCCAGTTGCAAGAGCCCAGACCGTTCATTCGCCAGAACTCGTTGAAACGCCCCTCAACGACCGCAGGATACTCGACAGCCCACGCTTCAACCACGATATCGCGCCCACGCGGCTTACAGAACGCAGCTGGACGAAGTGGCATATTGCCGCGCTGTGGGTCGGGCTTTCGATTTGCGTGCCGACGTATACGCTAGGCGGTATTCTGACCGCTTACTTTGGCCTTTCAGTGGGTGAGGCGCTGATCACCATTCTGATTGCCAATATCGTCATTCTGATCCCGCTGACGCTCAATGCCTTCCCTGGTACCAAATTCGGCATTCCGTTTCCGGTCGTGCTTCGCTCGTCGTTCGGCATCCTCGGCTCCAACGTGCCGTGTCTGATCCGTGCATTGGTCGGCTGCGGCTGGTTTGGTATCCAGACCATGTTCGGCGGTCTCGCCATCCACCTGCTACTTTCGGCATTGTTCGAGCCGTGGCAGGCGCTGGGCGGTACCGGCGAGGTGATCGGTTTTTTCCTCTTCGCAGCGATGAACCTTTACATCGTGATCAAGGGGGCGGAGTCGATCAAATGGCTCGAGACGCTGTCGGCGCCGCTGCTGCTGCTCGTGGCGGTGGGGCTGCTGGTCTGGGCGCTGCCGCATATCTCGGTCAGTGAACTGCTGGCGCAGCCGCCGTCGCGCCCCGCCGGCGAACCGGTATATGGCTACTTCTTCGCCGGCCTGACGGCGATGGTCGGCTTCTGGGCGACATTGTCGCTGAACATTCCCGACTTCAGCCGCTATGCTAGGAGCCAGAAGGACCAGATTGTCGGTCAGATCATCGGTTTGCCGTTGACGATGTTTTTGTTCGCGGCACTCGGCGTGGTGATGACGGCGGCGTCCAGCTCGCTGGTAGGGGAAACGATTGCTGATCCGGTCAATCTGATCGGGCGTATCGACAGCACTGGCTGGGTGGTGGTGGCAATGATTCTGATCGTGATCGCGACGCTTTCGACCAACAGTGCCGCCAACGTAATCTCGCCGACAAACGATTTTCAGAACTTGGCCCCGAAACTGATCAATCGCACGGTCGGCGTATTGATCACAGGCGCGGTAGGCGTCCTGCTAATGGGCTACGACCTGCTGCAGAAGCTGGGTGTGATCACCTCCAACGTATCGTTGGAAAGCCTCTATTCTAATTGGCTGCTCGGTTATTCAAGCCTTCTCGGCCCCATTGCCGGGATCATGGTGGTCGATTACTTCCTGATCAAGCGTCAGGAGCTCGATGTGGCAAGCCTCTATATCGATGGCGGGCGCTATCCGGCCTATAACCCGGCGGGATTCGTCGCGTTCCTGCTGCCCGTCGCATTGACCGTTTTTTCGCTGCTTAGCGGGACGATGCAATGGTTCTACGATTACGGTTGGTTTACCGGCTCGCTACTCGGCGGGGCAACCTTCTGGATCGCAAGCGTGATGATAACCAAGCCGAGTGTGGCGATGGCGCGCGGGTGACCCTACTTGCCCAAACGAGAAACGCCCCGGATTCCCGGGGCGTTTTCATGTGGCTTTGGCTCATATCGCAGTGATCAGCTTTCGTTGTCGTGATCATGCTTTTGGGTGCTGGCGACAGCACGGGCATTGTCAGCGGTATCCAGCTTGGCGATAAGTTGCTTGCTCTTTTTCTTGAAGACTGCCAGTTCCTTTCCTGACAGCAAATGGCCATCAGGCAATTTGACACGCATGGCGTCGACTTGCCGATTATTGACCATGACTTCGTAGTGTATATGGGCGCCTGTGCTACGGCCGGTATTGCCGGAAAGCGCGATGCGCTCATCCATCTTGACACGTTCGCCTTTCTTGACCAGCGGTTTTGAAAGGTGCAGATAGCGTGTCTTGTAGCCATTATCATGGGCAATGACGATATAGCGCCCTGCGGCGGGATGGTTGCCCACCTTGATGACACGACCATCTCCCGTTGCAAGTACAGGCGTGCCTACAGGTGCTGCAAAGTCCGTACCCAAGTGCGGGCTTATGCGTCCGGTGACCGGGTGGCGGCGCTTGAGATTATACGGCGAGCTGATGCGGTAGTGGCCGCGGAAAGGATAGCGTTCAAAGGCAGTGTCGAGCCCTTTGCCTTCCGGTGTATAGAAATGATCGTTGTGACGTAACACGGTAATGTCGGCACGTGTGCCTTCATAGTGCGCCGCGAGGATACGAGAATCCAGCGGCTTGCCGTCGATCATGTCGGATTCAACCAGCACCTGGAAGCGGTCGCCCTGGCGCGCATCGCGCTGGAAGTTAACCTTCTTGCTGAGGATCTTGGTCAGCTCAGCCACTTCCGCGCTTGAGAGTCCGGTTGACTGGGCAGAAACACCGAAGCTGCCTTCAAGCGTTCCTGCGAACAGACGCTGAGTGGCTTGCGAGGCGCGTTTGACATCCGAGTATTCAAATTCGCTCTCGGCGTTGTTGCGCTCGAGCAGATAGCCATCACGCGAATTTTTCATTACTTTCAGCGCGAGCAGCTGGCCATGTTCATCGAGCATGTAGTCGATATTGCGGCCAACGCGAAGATTGGTCAGTACCTTCTTGTTCGGTACGATTTTAAGCAGGTTCATCACTTCACTGTAGCCAAGCCCGAGGCTACGCTCGGCCATGACGGCAAACGTGTCACCATTTTGAACGGTATATGTTTGCCATTCAGGAACGTAGGTTTCCTTGGCAACAATCTCGTCGCTTAGATCTGTCTCGCCGTCCGAAACATCATCCAGCTCGACCGGGTCAGAGGAGAACTCGCCGGAAGAATCAATGCCCAGAAGGCTGCTGAGTTTAACCACAGAGGCCAATGCCGGCTTGCTCAGCGGTGTCTCGGTAGCCTGTGCATCATGACTTGCCGCTGCCGGATTTTGTACAACCTCAGCAAAATCGGTGGGCACAAGTGAGGGTTGTATCGTTTTTCCAGAAGCGTTCGCGCTCGGCTCGCTTGGACTGTTCGTCGTTGACGCGTCTGTCGTTGAAGCGATTGTCGCCAAAGCGTTTGTCTGAGCAGGCGCGGTAGATTCAGCCGGTGCTGACGGGAGCGTTGTCAGATTTTCGATCCGCAGCGAACTGGCATCGGCCGGAGAAACGGGAAGCGCCGCCTGTTGGATATCGGCAACGAGGGGTGAAGAAGTAACTGTATACTTTTCGATAAGCTCGTGCGCGCCCAGCACAGTGACCATAGTGGTTACAGGTAAAAGCAGTAACCTATGGGGGCGGGGCAGCGAATGGAGAATTCGCAACATAAAAGGCCATATAAAAATTAAGGTGAAGAAGAAAAGGCTCGCTCACCTTAACCTAACGACCTGAATGTGCAAAGACCCTATTAGGAAGAAAAAAGGCTCTTTTTAAGCTTAGTAATAGCTATAAAGTCTGATGTACAACTATTGTTTAATTGGTCACTGGCGTTGCTTAGCTGTTCTCGGCGCTTGTTGTGATGAATGGGGTCATATAAAGGAAAGAGAGGTTGTTACTTTATTTTAATGGATAAATTGAAATGAGCTTTTTATGTATCTGATAACCGGATGCAATCCACTTTATCAAAAAGACTTTACCTTACTTGACGTTTGCTCGGGTAAAGCAGCACTGCATGGAGCAGTTAATGCAATATTCATGATTCATGAAATGTCAAAAATATAAATGGTATAACGGAAAATTGGATGTAAGTTGTACAAGTTGAAGTGATATGTTCTTGATAGGATCAAAGCAGGCGCAAAATATCCACCGTCTCAGTACGCTTATGTCGCTTTTTTCGAAAATTGAAGGCATGGTTTTACTAGTTGCTTTCGATTTTTTGCGAGGATAAAGGATGTCGCTATGGCGCGAGTGACATTAGCACAGTGGCAAATGTTGGCGGCGGTCGTGGATCATGGGGGCTTCGCCCGTGCCGCGGACATGATTCATAAAAGCCCATCGACAATTAACCATGCTGTCCACAAGCTGGAAGAACAACTGGGCGTACGCTTGCTCGAGACTGTGGGGCGTCAGGTGAGGCTGACCGAGCAGGGGGGTATGTTGTTACGCCGTGCCCGCCAGCTGCTGGAAGGCGCTGATGCGCTTGAGTCGGTAGCGTCAAGTCTGGCTGGCGGACTTGAAGCCGAAATATGTTTGGCAGTGGACCAGATATTTCCCTCAGACGCGCTTTCATATGCACTGGCGCGCTTTTCCGAACGATTCACTCATACGCGTATTCAGCTTTTTGAAACCGTGCTAAACGGCGGCGTCGAACTTCTCCGGGATGGACGCGTCGATCTCATGATCAGCGGTATCGTCGCGTCGGGCTTTCTAGGAGAGCCTCTGGTGACGGTGCGCTTTATTGCCGTGGCGCATCCGGAGCATCCCTTGCATAAACTCGAACGTCCACTCGACCTGCGTGATTTACGCCACCATCGCCAGATAGTGATTCGTGACTCGGCACAGCGCCAGTCCAGCGATTATGGTTGGCTGAAGGCTGAGCAGCGCTGGACGGTCAGCCATGTGGCGACCGCGCTCGATATGCTTGCGCGTGGTCTTGGGTTTGCCTGGGTGTCAGAAACAAGGCTTGCTGAGATGCTGGTGAGCAACCGCGTCAAGCCGTTGCCATTGACGGCCGGGGCGGTACGCGAGATTCCGATACAGCTGTTCTTTCGTGACGCTGATGGTGCTGGTCCGGCCACACATGCCCTGGCTGATGCGCTGCGCGAATCGGTCAGCCTGTGCCGAGGGCACCATCAACCTGCTGCGTCTGCCCATGCGATGGTATCGACTGATACCTCCGCTACTACGGCGCGCGAACGCTGAGTGGGGCGACTACGCTGACACGTCCTTGAACATATAATGCACGTGTAACAAGCAGCACGTGGGGAGAAAACCGATGGGATTGCTGGTTAATGGTGAATGGCGTGATCAGTGGTATGACACCAAGAGTCACGGCGGTGAGTTCGTGCGGGACTCGGCCAAGTTGCGAGACTGGGTTACCGATGATGGGGCTGCAGGACCAAAAGGGCAGCCAGCGACTCGTGCCGAATCCGGGCGCTTTCATCTCTATGTTTCACTCGCCTGCCCATGGGCGCACCGCACCCTGATCATGCGTCGGCTCAAGGGCCTTGAGGCGCATGTCGGCGTGTCAGTCACCAGTCCTTACATGCGTGATGAGGGCTGGACTTACGAGCGAAGCGAAGGCTCAACGGGCGATCCGATCAACGGGGTCAAACGTCATTACCAGCTTTATACCCTGACCGAGCCGCACTACAGCGGGCGCGCTACCGTGCCGGTACTGTGGGACAAGAAGAAGAACTGTATCGTCAACAACGAGTCGTCCGAACTGGTGCGCATCTTAAATGACGCCTTCGACGGGATTACTGACAACGATCTCGATTTCTATCCTGAGCCGCTGCGCGAACGGATCGATGCAATCAACGCACGGGTCTATGACGAGATCAATAATGGTGTCTACAAGGCGGGCTTTGCGACCGCACAGGACGTGTATGAAAAGCACGTCACGACGTTATTCGAAGCGCTTGACTGGCTGGAAGAGCTGCTTGATACGCAGCGCTACCTGGCCGGTGAGTACCTGACTGAAGCCGATATTCGTCTATTTACCACGCTGGTGCGCTTCGATGCGGTCTACTATGGCCATTTCAAATGCAATCTGCGGCGCATCGACGATTATCCCAACCTCTCGAATTATCTGCGTGAGCTCTACCAGTGGCCGGGGGTCGAGGAAACGGTCGATTTCGATCATATCAAGCGCCATTACTATGGTAGTCATCCGACTATCAATCCGACCGGCATTGTGCCCAAGGGGCCCATTCTGGAGCTCACTCGCCCTCATGATCGTGAACGTCTGGAGGGCAAGGGCGTCTATAGGCACAGCTAGGCAGCATCAGGCCTGTCGCATCTTTGCCAATTGGCGGTCGAAGGCGTTGGCAAATTCCCGAATATCGCGTTCGGAAAGCGCCTTGGGGCCGCCGGTATGTTCTCCGCTGGCGCGCATTGTTTCCATGAAATCTCGCATGTTCAAGCGGGCACGAATGTTGTCCAGCGTTAATGCCTCTCCGCGTGAGGTCAAAACCACCGCACCTTTGGCTAGCGCGTCACCGGCCAGCGGCAAGTCTGAAGTAATGACGAGGTCACCGGGTTCGGCACGCTCAACGATTAAATTGTCGGCCGCGTCTGCTCCGCTGGGTACGGACAGAGATTGGACCCAGGGGGAACGGGGCACCGGTAGCTGGTGATTGGCTACCAAGCGGGTGGGGGTCGAGGTGCGTTCGGCAGCGCGAATAATGACGTCGCGAACTGCCTTGGGGCAAGCGTCGGCGTCAACCCAGATAGTTGGCATTGAAGGCGGTATCCTGAGAGCAAGTGTAAAAAAGCATGCACGCTAAACATTACTATGGTAGTATGCCTGCTCCTCGCATGTGTAGACCCTACCATCCTGCTGATTCGATCCCCTGCCAATATCTGTTGAAGATATCTGAGCATATGCAATCGGGGCGAGTCTCCGAGAGCGCACTGGTATGCCGAATGGTTCGGCATAGACCACTAGATAGTGCGCCAAGATGCATAGATGGATAGCGCTTGCCATACCTTTTTAATAGGCTGGCGCGCGACGGTCGCCACACGCTGCGTGTGTCGTTACAGCCATATTCCTGCACAAGAGCAGGATTGCTGAGCGGCACCAGGTGCGACCCGGCTTTCCCAAGCGCTTAGACAAAGCGTGTCACGAAGGCCACGACATTCTTCTCGCCGATGACTGTTGCCACCATAGAGTGACCAGCTCGGCTCATAAGGTGTGATATGACCTCGAATTCTGTTGCCTCGCCGAGCTTCGGCGACCTGGCGCTGTTGCCTGCTGTTCTTTCTTCACTTGATTCACTGGGTTACGAAACCCCGTCACCTATTCAGGTGCAAACTATTCCTTCGTTACTGGAAGGCCGTGACCTGATCGGTCAGGCGCAAACCGGTACCGGCAAGACTGCGGCTTTTGCATTGCCGCTGTTATCACGGCTTGACCTGAGCCGTCGCGAACCGCAGGTGCTGGTGCTTGCACCAACGCGTGAGCTGGCTCAGCAGGTCGCTGTAAACTTCAGCCGTTACGGGCAGAACATTGAAGGGTTGGGTGTAGTCACGCTGTGTGGCGGTCAGGAATACCGTGAACAGCTGCGCGGCCTGAAAAACGGCGGCCAGATCGTTGTAGGCACGCCTGGACGTGTAATTGATCACCTTGATCGTGGTTCTTTGAGCCTTGAAGGCCTCAACGCGCTGGTACTCGACGAAGCCGACGAAATGCTGCGTATGGGCTTTATCGATGACGTCGAGCGTGTAGTCAAGGACACGCCCAAGAACGCTCAGCGTGTGTTCTTCTCCGCGACCTTGCCGTTTGCGATCGAGAAGATCGTTAACCGTTATCTAGTGGATCCGGTCAAGGTCCAGATTGAGTCCAAGGCCGCCACTACGACGATTTCACAGCGGGTTTGTCGCGTTGAGGGCAGTGCCAAGATCGAAGCGCTGTCCCGTATTCTGGAAGTCGAACCGGTTGATGCGGCGATCGTTTTCGTACGTACTCGTGCAGCCTGTACCACATTGGTTGAACAGCTCTCTGCGCGCGGTATTGCGGCTGCAGCGCTGTCAGGTGATCTGGATCAGAGCCTGCGTGAACGTACCGTCATGCGCCTCAAGAAGGGCAAGATCGACGTGCTGATCGCCACTGATGTCGCTGCGCGCGGTCTTGACGTGCCGCGTATTACGCATGTTATCAATTTCGATCTGCCGCACGATACCGAAGCCTATATCCACCGTATCGGCCGTACTGGCCGCGCCGGTCGCGAAGGCGTGGCAATCACGTTTGCCGGTTTCCGCGAGTCGCGCAAGATTCGCTCTGTGGAGCAGGCGACGGGGCAGAACATCGAAGTAATGGAGCTTCCGGATGAGAAGACCATTCGCGAGCACCGTGACAGTCGCTTCAAACTGCGTGCTGAAGCTGCACTGGACAAAGGCGCTGAAAACCAGCGCGCCTTGGTGGAAGGGCTGATTGAGCAGGGCTTCGATCCGATCGAGCTGGCGTGTGCCTTTGCCAGCCTTGCTCGCGCCGATGAAACGCCGGTGCGTGAATTGCCCAAGGCTGATCCACGCCGCGAGCGTACTAGCGGTGGAGAGCGTCGTGACAGCCGTGGTGAAGGTAAGCCGCCACGCCGTCGTGAAAGCGGCCCGAGCGAAGGCATGACTCGCTACCGTGTCGCCGTAGGTCATCGTGACGGTGTCAAGCCGGGCCAACTGGTTGGTGCGCTGGCGAACGAAGGGGGTATCGAAGGTGCTCGTATTGGTCGAATCGATATTCGTCAATCGCACAGCATCGTCGAGTTGCCGAGCAGCCTGCCGGGCACGATCCTGACCAAAATGGCGCGTGCTCGCGTCAGTGGCAAGCCGCTTGAAATCAGCGAAGACCAGGGCCGCGCCGAGCGCAGCACCGGTCGTCCCCCGGAGCGTCGTCGCGAGCGCAGCGATGAGCGTCCGCGTCGTCAGCAGGCGTCATGATCGCTAGCTAGATTAAGTGCGTCGAAAGCCGGAGACATTGTCTCCGGCTTTTTTTATGTCTGGATGCGGCGAAAATTATGATCTCATCTGTGGTAAAAGCATCGGATAACTGCTGAATATCGAAGAGAAAAGAAAACCATGGCCTTGTCCGATGCTGTAAGACTGCTGATGCTATCCGCCATGTGGGGCGCCAGCTTTCTGTTCATGCGCATTGCCGCGCCCGTACTGGATGCTATTCCGACGGCGTTCTTTCGCGCCCTGTTCGCTACTCTTGCCCTAATTGCTTTGCTGCTTGTGATGCGTTCGCGCTGGGTCTTTCGAGGCAAGTTTGGGCTGATGCTGTTGATCGGCGCGCTTAATTCCGGTGTGCCATTCGCCTTGTACTGTACGGCAGCCAAGCTGCTCCCGGCCGGTTATTCGGCCATTTTCAACGCGACTACGCCAATGATGGGCGTGCTGATCGGCGCGGTGTTCTTTCATGAATCGCTGACCTTTGCCAAGGCATTGGGCGTGGTGCTTGGCCTGGGTGGCGTCGCGATACTGGTAAATTCAGGGCCGGTCGCTGTCGATGGAAACCTGTTGCTGGGCGCATTGGCCTGCCTGGGGGCGGCGACCTGCTATGGCCTTTCCGGCTTTTTGATTCGGCGCTGGATTACCCAAAAGGGCGGCCTGGATAGCCGGCTCCAGGCGGTCGGAAGCCAAGTGGGGGCAACGCTGGTATTGTTGCCGTTCTTTGCTATCGAGGTGGGGAGGACCTCTTCATTCGCGCACTGGCACGTGCCGCAGGTCTGGGGCGCGCTCGCCATATTGGGCATCGTCTGTACCGCACTGGCCTATATCCTGTTCTTTCAACTGATTGCCAACGTAGGTCCCATCAAGGCTTATACCGTTACTTTGTTAGTGCCTCCTTTCGGTGTATTGTGGGGCGCGCTGTTGTTGGATGAAAAGGTCACGCTCGCGCACTTTGGCGGTGGAGTATTGATTGCGATGTCGCTGTGGCTGATTCTGTACAATACGCAGGAAATGAAAACCGTAACGCCAGTCACGGAGGAGCGGACGTAACACTTTACTGTTTTCATTTATCTACTAGGGTGTAAAAGTGGAGTATTTTTTGAGTTAGCTGTTTTCAGGAGGAAGTCCATGGCAAGGGGTGATCATCGCAGTAAGCGGGGTAAGATCGCACGTGGCACGTATGGCCGCCGTCGTCCTAAAACATTGCGTCAGAAACTGCGCCGGCTGAAACGTACTGCTGGATGACAGCTCGTAGAAAAGCGCCTCCCAGTCGGGAGGCGTTTTTTTGATTGATCGATTTTTGAAGCGAGATACCCATTGACCGGGGCGGGGTCACCCTCGAATAGGTAATAGAACAGCTCATGAGTCGTGAACCGGGAAGAACTCGCACACCCGAGCGCGCACGTTGGTAATCTTCATCATGGTGCTCTTGGGATCAGTTACCCGATAAATGCATTGGCGATCAGCAGCGCAACCAGCGCAGCTGCCCAGCCCAGCGTGGTCGGCACCGACAGGACGAGCAGCTGGTGCTTGGCAGTCTTGACGCCGAGCATGCGATTGACGACCCAGAAGTAGCTATCATTGAAATAGCTGAAGAACAGCCCACCAAGACAGGCGGCTTGAGCGGCCAGCACCATATTGACATCAGGTATCACGGCCAGGATCGGCGCTGAGATCGACGCGCCAGTAATCATCGATACCGTGCCGCTGCCCTGTACGAAACGCACCAGAGTGGCAATCACGAAGGGAATCAGAAACGGCGGGAGCGCCAGCGCGGCGACATGAACGCCGATATAATCGCCGGCACCGCTGGCGCGCAATACCGCGCCCAGTGCGCCACCGGCGCCGGTCACCAGCAAGATGATGCCAGCGCTTTCCACCCCTTTTTCAAGATGGGTCAGTACCTCGTCACGCGGCATCTTCGGTACCAGACCATAGACGGCGACCAGTACGCCGATCCCGACAGCAATAACCGGATTGCCGAAGAAAACCACAATCTGGCCAATGAATGACTGCTCGATACTGAAACCTTCGTTCAGTCCGGCAACGGCGCTGACCAGTGTATTGAGAAAGATCAGGGCTATCGGCAGGGCGATCGGCAGTACCGAACGTAATAGCGAGGGCAGATCCTCTTCAGCGTGCGGACGGGCTACTGGGTCCGTATTTGGCTGAAGCGAACCAGGCGCATCACGCGCGATCATTGCTTCGATGCGCGGCCCCATAATGCGCGCATAGAGCACCATCACGATCAAGGCTGGCGCGGTAAATACCAGCCCCCAAGCGATCATTAGCCCGATATCCACGCCAAAGATGCCAGCCACGCCCAGCGGGCCCGGCGTCGGTGGTACCGCGCTGTGGGTGACGGCCAATCCCGAGGCGAGCGCGATGCCCAGCGTCAGGATCGAGCGGCCGCTATTGCGTGCCAGCGCCCGCACCAGCGGATTGAGAATCACATAGGCGGAATCGCAGAAGATCGGGATCGAGACGATATAGCCGGTCAGCGCCATCGCCCAATCCTCGCGCTCCTTGCCGAGCAGCTTGAGGATCGAATAGGCCATGCGCTGCCCCGCGCCCGATACCTCAAGAATTCTTCCCATCATCACGCCAAAGCCGATGACCAGACCGATGGTCGACAGTGTCGTGCCGAAACCGGTGGTAATCGCGCTGATTACGGCATTGGGCGGCATCCCGCCGATCAGGCCGGCGATCGAGGCGGCAATAATCAGCGCAAGCAGGGCATGAACGCGGGTTTTCAATACCAGCGCGATCATGACGAAAATAGCGATGCCCAGGCCGATGATGACTTGCGGGCCGGCGACAGCGGCGTCTGTCATGGCGGCGTACTCCTTGGATATTGTGGTGACGGGCGTTGAACGTTGTCATGCAATGCAAAGGTATGGGGTTGAGGCAACTGAGCAATGCTTACTGCCGGCCATACTCCTCGATGTAAGCATGCACCACGGCATCGAAATCATTGTCGGCCTGAAAGCCGAGGGCGAGGGGGCGCTGTATCTCCAGTCCGCCCGGCCAACTGGCGACGATTTTTTCGATGACGGCATCGGGTTCGAAGCGCACACGCTGACGCGCTGCCGTGCCGGCCTGGCGTTCGAGCGCATCGAGCATCTCGGTCACGGTGACGGTAATGCCGGGCAAGTTGAGCGTACGCCAGTCACCGAGCGACCCGGCGGGTAATGTCAGCGCATGAATCAGATTGGCCACCACGGCGCGTGGCGAGGAAAGCCACAGCGGCAGGTTCGCATCGACCGGGCAAATGGCTTCAAGCCCGGCCAGCGGCTCGCGGATGATAGCGCCGGCGAACGACGAGGCCGCCTTGTTGGGTTTACCGGGACGTACCACGATGGTCGGCAGGCGGCAGACGCGCCCATCGATGAAACCGCGCCGACTGTAATCATTGACCAGCAGCTCACCGATGGCTTTCTGGGCACCGTAGGAGGAACGCGGCTGTGGACCGACCGCTTCGGCGACCGGCTGCGACAGGCCGGGGCCGAACACGGCAAGCGAACTGGCAAACAGGAAACGCAGCGTACGTGGATGGGTGCGGCAGGCTTCGAGCAGCGCGCGGGTCGCATCGAGATTGACGCGCATGCCTAACTCGAAATCGGCTTCGGCCTGCGAGCTGACGACAGCGGCCATGTGGCAGACGGCAACTGTGTCTTCGCCAAGTGCACCGGCAATCAACGCCATATCGGCAATATCGCCCGTCAATGATTCGACGCGCTCATCATCAACGGGGCAGGGAGCAAGATCGAGTGAGGTGATGCGTGTGATGGAATGGCCATCAATGGTTTGATGGTCATCGAGCAGCCGCTGGATCAGCCGTGCTCCGATAAAACCGGCGCCGCCGGTAACAACAATATGCATGAAAACCTCCTTCGCTGGGTTGCCTTGATCGAAAGACGTATTGTGCGGACAATCCTTATTTGTAATGTTGTCTGACAAATTTATTGAGGGAGCAAGATCGCCATTAGTCTCGCGCCCTTAGTCGTATACTGATAGACGCCAAAATCACCGTGTCCCGCCGCCGCCCAGCGACTATTACGCAGCTGGATGGGTGAGGGGGCTGGAAAGAAAGTGAGCTGACATGACAGGCGTTAAAGAAACGCTGCCGGAACGCAACCCGCAACTATCTGAACAGGTCGCGCAACAACTGACTGAAGCGATTCATGCCGGTGAGATGCGCCAAGGCGAACGTTTGCCCACCGAGGCGGAGCTTGGAGAGCGTTTCGGCATCAGCCGTTCGGTAGTACGCGAGGCGATATCGATGCTACGTAATGCGGGGCTGGTGACGTCCCGGCGCGGCAGTGGCAGCTTTGTCGCCGAGGCGCCGATGGTAGCGCTCAAGCTACCGATTCCGGACAAGTCGTTTCAATCAGTTGTCGGTCTACTAGAGCTGCGGCGTGCACTGGAAGTCGAGGCGGCACGGCTGGCGGCGCACAGACGTACACCATCGCAGCTGCGCCGGATTCGCAACGCCATGGCCGATATCGACGAAGCCGTCGAAGCCGGCCATACGGGCGTTGAGCAGGACATGGCCTTTCACCGCGCCATTGCCGAGGCCTCAAATAATGAACACTTCATCGCCGTGATCGATTTTTACAACCGGTTTCTCCATCACGCGATCACTGTGACGCGCACCAACGAGGCATGTCGTGCACAGTTCATGGCGCAGGTGGTGGAAGAGCACGAGGCGATCCTTAAGGCGATCACCCAAGGTGATGGCGAGGCGGCCGCCCACGCGGCCGCTTGTCATCTGGATCATGCTCGGTGGCGCTTGACTCAGGCACCAGATGATCTGCTCAAGCGAGTCGAATCACAGGAGCGTGATGCGCCAGCCAATTGAGTCAACCATGAAAGCGACAGGGAGAAAAAGGATGGCGGAAATGAATCGGCCGCGAGTCGGCGTGATCGGGCTCGGCTCGATGGGCATGGGCATGGCGCAGTCACTGCTGCGTAGCGGCTTTGATACCTGGGGCTGTGATTTACGTGCCGAGGCGCGCCAGACTTTCGAAGCCGCAGGTGGGCAGGTGGTATCGGCTCCCGATGAGATGGCAGCGCAGATCGATGTGGTGATGATCGTGGTCGTCAACGCTGAGCAGACCCGTGACGTACTGTTCGGCGCGCACGGTATTGCTGCCGGCCTCGCGCCGGGCAGCGTCGTTATCGCCTGTGCGACCTGCGCACCGGAGGCGGTCGCCGCGCTGGGCGATGATCTTGCCGAACGCGGCCTGCTATTGCTTGACGCGCCCATCTCAGGTGGCTCGGTCAAGGCCGCCCAGGGCGCGTTGACCGTCATGGCGTCGGGCCCGGCTGAGGTGTTTTCCAAGGTGGAAAACGTGCTCGACGCAGTGGCCGCCAAGGTCTATCGATTGGGCGAAAAGCCAGGGCAGGGGGCTCAGGTCAAGCTGGTCAATCAGCTGCTGGCCGGTGTACATATCGCCGCTGCTGCTGAGGCGATGGCCTATGGCATCCGTGGCGGCTGCGATCCGCAAACGCTTTATGACGTGATCACCCAGAGCGCTGGCAATTCCTGGATGTTCGAAAATCGTGTGCCGCACATTCTCGCAGGCGATTACACTCCGCATTCCGCTGTCGATATCTTCGTCAAGGATCTTGGCCTAGTCTTTGATACCGCCCATCGTGACAAATTTCCGCTGCCGCTCACCGCGCAGGCATTGACCATGTTTACTCAGGCCTCGGCGCAAGGCTATGGGCGTGAAGACGATGCTGCTGTAGTGAAAATCTTCCCTGGCGTTGCACTGCCTGACCGCGCGGCCAACGACAGCGCTGAGGAGGGTTGAGCATGCCGATTCTGGGCTGTATCGCCGACGATTTCACCGGCGCCACCGATCTGGCAAGCATGCTGGTCAGCGCCGGGATGCGTACTATTCAAACGATTGGTGTGCCACAGGAGGCAATGGAAGAGCGAGCCGACGCCGTAGTTGTCGCGCTCAAGTCGCGCATGATTCCTGCTGAAGACGCGGTGGCGCAGTCGCTTGATGCGCTGGCATGGCTTAAGGCACAAGGCTGCGAGCAGATCTATTTCAAGTATTGTTCGACCTTCGATTCGACGCCCGCAGGCAATATCGGCCCGGTCACCGATGCGCTGATGCAAGCGCTCGGCACCTCGTTCACCATTGCCTGCCCGGCACTGCCAGCCAATAAGCGCACCGTTTATAACGGCTACCTGTTTGCCAATGACGTCCCTCTCAACGAAAGCGGCATGCAGGATCATCCGCTGACGCCAATGACAGATGCCAATCTTGTCCGTGTGCTTGGCGCACAGACGCGTCATGACGTGGGCCTGATCAACTATGCCACGGTCCGCCAGGGCGCGGATGCGGTGCAGCGGCGCATGCTGGCGCTCAAGGAGTCCGGTGTCGGCATTGCGGTTTGTGATGCGATCGACAACAACGATCTGCATGTGCTCGCGCGTGCCTGCCGCGGTTTGCCGCTGGTAACGGCCGGCTCGGGATTGGCGCTTGGGCTGCCAGCTAACGTGACAGAGCGTCTTAATCATTGCGATGACGCCGCTGCGCTGCCGGCCATTGCCGGGCGCGAAGCGATTATCAGCGGTAGCTGTTCACGCGCCACGCTTGAACAGGTCGAACGAGCACGCCAGCACTATCCGAGCTTTCACGTCGAGGCGCTGGCGCTGGCCGACGATTATGAGCGTGTCGTAGAGAAAGCCTTGAAACTCAGCGAAGAACATCTCTCCGCGGGGCCGGTGCTGATCTATGCCAGTGCGTCGCCTGACGAAGTCAAACAGGCCCAGGCGAAGCTCGGCGTGAGTGACGCGGGTGCGCTGGTCGAGCGTGCGCTGGCCGAGATTACCCAAGCGATGGTCGCACGTCAGGGCGTACGGCGGCTGTTGGTCGCCGGGGGTGAAACCGCCGGTGCGGTGGTCGGTGCGCTGGGCGTGCAGGGACTGCGTATCGGGCCGAGCATCGACCCCGGCGTGCCGTGGACGACCACAATCGGTACGCGTGAACCATTAGCGTTGGCGCTCAAGTCGGGCAACTTCGGCGCGCCGGACTTCATGACCAGGGCATGGGGGATGCTGCCGTGACAATGCTCAATACTTCGACTGAGGAAAACCGCCTGCGCGAGGAGATCGCCGAGATTGGCCGCTCGTTTCGCCAACTGGGCATGGCGCCGGGCACTTCCGGCAATATCAGCGCCAAGCTCGATAACGGCTGGCTGATGACACCGACCAACGCCAGCCTCGGCGCACTCGACCCGGCCGAAATTTCCAAGCTCGACTGGGACGGCAACCTGATCACGGGCAAGCCGCCAACCAAGGAGTCATTTCTGCATCGCGCCTTTTATGATCAACGTGCCGATGCTGGCGGCATCATTCACCTGCATGCCACGCACTCTTCGGCAGTGTCGTGTCTGAATGGTCTTGATCCGCATTCCTGCTTACCACCGATTACGCCCTATTTTGTGATGCGGGTCGGGCGGCTGCCGCTGATTCCGTATTATCGGCCTGGCGACCCGGCCCTTGGCGAGGCGGTGCGCGAGTACGCTGCCAACTACAGCGCGGTATTGCTGGCCAATCACGGCCCGGTCGTTGCCGGCAAGACGCTGGAGGCGGCGCGCAACGCGATTGAGGAACTTGAGGAGACGGCCAAGCTGTTTCTGTTGCTGCGCCAGCATGACGTACGCACGCTGAACGAAGACGATATCGAGGCGCTGCGTCAGGCATTCGGCGCAAGCTGGTAAGTACCACAGTGCAATCACAGGAGAGTGCGAGAGTCATGCCCCGTTTTGCAGCCAATCTCACCATGATGTTCAACGAAGTGCCATTCATGGAACGCTTCGCACAGGCCGCCGTCAACGGTTTTGGCGGCGTCGAGTTTCTCTTTCCTTATGCGTTTGCTGCCGAGGACATCGCGGAGGAACTCAAGCGCCATGATCTGACCCAGGCGCTGTTCAATTTGCCACCGGGCGATTGGGAGGCGGGCGAGCGTGGTATCGCCGCGCTGCCGGGGCGCGAGGCGGAGTTCCGCGACAGCGTCGAGACTGCGCTGGACTATGCCTTGACGTTGAACTGCAAGCGCGTGCACGCCATGGCGGGACTGGCGCCAGAAGGCCTCTCACGACGCAAGCTCAAGGAGACGTATCTCAATAATCTGCGCTTTGCCGCGCAGCGGCTGGGCGAGCATGGCATTGAACTGCTGATCGAGCCGATCAATACGCGCGACATGCCAGGCTATTTTCTCAATCATCAGGCCGAGGGGCATGAGCTCGTCGCGGAGTTAAATGAGCCCAACGTGCGCGTGCAGATGGACTTCTACCACACCCAGATCATGGACGGTGATATCTGGAAGACCTATCAGCGTTACCGTGACACGGTTGGCCATATCCAGATTGCCGGTGTACCGGAACGCCATGAGCCGGATAGCGGCGAGGTCAACTATGCCTGGTTGTTTGCACAGCTCGATGCGCAGGGCTATGACGGCTGGATCGGCTGCGAATACAAGCCGCGTGGCGAGACAGTGGCTGGCCTTGACTGGTTCGCGCCTTACCGGCGCTGAGCGGCCTAAAGTCAGGGACAAGATCGCCTGTCTCGATGGCCTGCACCTGGGCTTTTGGCTGGCGAGCAAAGCGTAGTGGCACAATCAACTATATTGAATCGGCAAGGATGCAGATCAATACAAAGGAGGAAGATGTGCCGGTACTACATGAATGGAGCGTTGATCCCACCGAGGCCATCGAGCTGCAAAAGCAACTCGCGCCGCGCGTTGAGCGCGAAAATCGTCTAGGCGAGGTGCGTCATATTGCCGGAGTCGATATCGGCTTCGAGGATGAAGGCAACACGACGCGAGCCGTCATCGTGGTGATGACCTATCCGGAATTGGAAATTGTTGATCAGGCCCTTCACCGTGCACCGACGCAGATGCCGTATATTCCAGGACTTTTATCATTTCGTGAATTACCGGCGGCGCTTGAGGCTTATGCGCAGCTAACGGTGCAACCTGATCTGATCATGGTGGATGGCATGGGCATCGCCCATCCACGTCGGTTGGGGATCGCCGCGCATTTGGGGTTATGGCTCGATATGCCAACTATCGGCGTCGGTAAAAGCCGCCTGTGTGGCCGCTACGATGACGTGCCCGAAGAGAAAGGCGGCTGGGTGCCGCTGGTCGATCGCAAGGAAACCATCGGCGCTGTGCTGCGGACTCGTGAAAAAATCAAGCCGCTATTCATTTCAACCGGCCATCGCATTGATCTCGACACCTCGGTGGACTGGGTGATGCACTGCCTGACCCGTTACAAGCTGCCCGAGCCGACCAGGCAGGCGGATCGTATCGCGTCAAGGCGTACGGTTGCGCTACGCCAATCATGAATTAATGGGATGCACCTGTGCGGAAGCGGTGACTATCCATTCGCGCCCCGGCCTTCGTCGGGGCGCGATGCGTTTTATTTTTCCTGCGGTTCTTTTTCCAGACCACTGAGCAGGACCTTGTTGAAGCGTTCCGGTGCCTGAATTTGTGGCGAGTGGCCGAGATCAGGAAATTCGATCAGTCTCGCCTCAGGAATACGCGCCGCAACCTGCTCACCCAGCACATCATAATGGCCTAGCTGTTTTTTGACTTCGGGCGGAGCGAGCTGCTTGCCAACAGCGGTATTGTCCTGTTCGCCGATCAAGAGCAACGTCGGTACCTTCAGATCATCGAACTCATAAACCACCGGCTGGCTATAGATCATGTCGTAGGTCAGCGCCTGGCTCCAGGCATTGATCTCTTTGCCCTCGCCGCGGTACATCCCGGCCTGCATTTCGACCCAGCGGTCATAGCGTGGCTCCCACGTGCCGGCATAGTAGGTGGACTGCTGATAGTTGCGGATCTTTTTAGCCGTGGTGTTCAGCTCACTCTTGTACCAGTCATCAATGCTTTGCCACGGTACGCCCTTGGCTTTCCAGTCTTCGAGTCCAATCGGGTCGACCAGTACCAGTTGCTCGGTGTCGTCGGGGTACATCAGCGCATAGCGGGTGGCGAGCATGCCGCCCATCGAATGGCCCATTATCGTCGCATGCTTGATGCCGAGTGAGTCGAGCAGGGCATGGGTATTGGCGGCCAGCTGTTGGAAGCTGTACTGATAGCGCTCAGGCTTGCTCGATTTGCAGAAACCGATCTGATCGGGAGCGATGACGCGGTAGCCGTTCTGCGTTAGCGCCTCGATGGTGTTCTGCCAGGTCGCACCGCAAAAATTCTTGCCATGCAGCAGCACGATGGTTTGTCCGTTTGCCTGACCTTCCGGGGCGATATCCATATAGGCCATCTGCAGCTTCTGGCGTTGGGAGTCGAGATCGAAGTATTTGACCTCATAAGGGTAATCAAAGCCTTCAAGTCGTGGCCCATAGACAGGAGCATTGCTGGACGTATCGGCAAGCGCATGGGCAGGTAATACGACAGGCAGAGTAAGCGTCATGGCTAAAACGGGCCAAAGGCGGCGAGGCATCGGGCGACTCCTGTAAGCGGTTCATAGAAAAAGGGGGGCTTGCTCTAGGTTAGCCTACATTGCTGCGTGGGCGCTTAAATCGCAATTAACGTATGATCTGAGCATATGCCCAATCACTGCATTAACCAGGGAGGGAATAGTGCCATGAATGAATGTCATCTGTTAGTTGGTACCTATACGCAGGGTCAAAGTGAAGGTATCCATCGTTACCGCTTCGAGGCTACCACCGGTAGATGTGAGGAAAAAGGCGTAACGACCACGCCTAGTCCGTCCTATCTGGCCATTGCCCATGACCAGCGTTTTGTATTTGCGGTCAATGAAATCGGTAGTGATCGTCCGGGTGAGGTCAGTGCGTTTCGCTTCTATCCGCGTACCGGTGAACTCACGTTTATCAACAAAGTGTCTTCACAGGGCGCCGATCCCTGTTATGTCAGCGTCTCCCCTGATGGTCGTTATCTCTTCATCGCCAACTATAGCGGCGGCAGCCTGGCCGTAATTCCGGTCGATGAAAGCGGACGCCTTGACAAGGCGGTGCAGGTGATCGAATTCGGGGGTGGCAGCCGTGTCGATCCTGAGCGTCAGGAGGCGGCACATATTCACTCGACGGTCGTCTCGCCGGATAGCAAGTATCTGTTCGTAGGGGATCTCGGCAACGATAAGCTCTACCGCTTCACTATCACCGATGATGTTCGGCAGCCGTTACATGAGGAATCAGCCGTCCATTTACCGGTCGATCCTGGCAAGGGGCCACGGTTGATGCATTTTAGCCCTGATGGTCGGTTTGCTTATCTGATCGGTGAACTCGACGGTGATATCGATGTGCTCGCCTACGCTAATGGTGAGCTTGAAAAAGTGCAGAGCGTCAACATGGCGCCCAAGGGTGTGCATACGCTAAAGCATGGCGGTGCGGAAGTGCAGATGTCACCTGATGGCAGGTTCCTGTATGCGTCCAATCGCGGTTCACAAAATGAGATCGTGATCTATGCCGTTAATGCTGAAAACGGCATGCTGACCCTACAGGGGCATGAATCGACCCGGGGTGAAACGCCGCGCCATTTTACCCTCGACCCCAGCGGTCGGTTTCTTCTGGTCGGCAATCAGGACAGTGGCCACATCGCTGTTTTCAAGCGCGACATCAACAGTGGTTTGCTGCAAAAAACGCCTGAAATAATAGAGTTGGATGATCCGGCCTTCCTGCTGATGGTGCCTGTCGCTGGCTAACGCGGCACGTTCAATATTCGTTTTGAAGGGTCTGGCGGCGTAGACTGTTAGACCCTTCACTGTTTTGTCATATAAGAGACCATGGCTTCCGATTCCTCAGCGGTGTCCGATTTGCCGGTGTACCGTCATGCCGGTTTTGTTCCTTTTCTCGGCGCACGTCTTGCCGCGTCATTTGCGATGCAGATCCAGGCGATCATCGTGGCCTGGCAAGTGTATGCCATTACTCAGGACCCATTGACGCTGGGTTATGTGGGGCTGGCGCAGTTCTTACCGATGGTGGTTCTGCTGCTGCCTGCAGGTGATCTTGTCGATCGCTTCGATCGGCGTCTTATTTTGCATTTGAGCTGGGTGGTACAGGGCATCTGTAGCACGCTGTTTATCTGGCTGGCGCTTGACCCTCCGACGCATGCCAAGCCCTTCTATGCCGTGCTGGTGCTGTTTGGCGCGGCGCGTGCCTTTACCGGGCCGACGTTGCAGAGCTTGCTGCCGCAAATTGTGCCGCCGGCGCTGCTTGGCAAGGCGATTGCCTTGAATTCATCGATCATGAAGATCTCGGTAATTGGCGGGCCCATGCTGGGAGGATTGCTCTATACGTTTGGCGCCGCTACGGCATATACCGTTTGCTTGATGTGTTTCGTGCTTGCCGTTGCGCTCCTGTTCTTTGTGCCAGTCATCTACAAAAGCGAGCGGGTCGCCCAAGCGTCAACCGCCTGGAAACGCTTTACGGCGGGCATTGTTTATATTCGCAACAAGCCGATTATTCTCGGCATCATTTCGCTTGATCTGTTCGCGGTACTGTTCGGCGGGGTGACAGCGCTACTGCCGGTATATGCCAACGAGGTATTGCATGTCGGTCCGGAAGGACTGGGCGCGCTGCGTAGCGCTATTGCGATCGGTGCCTTCCTGATGGGGCTGTATCTGGGCATGCGTGCCATCAAGCGCCATGCAGGGTTAGTCATGTTTGCGGCAGTGGCTGTGTTTGGTATTGCCAATCTTGTCTTTGCCGTTTCTCACGTCTTCTGGCTCTCTTTCGCTGCGCTTGCCGTTGCTGGGGCGTCTGACATGATCAGTGTATACGTACGCCTGACATTGCTGCAGCTAGCCACGCCCGATGAAATGCGTGGGCGGGTCAATGCGGTAAATATGCTGTTTATAGGTGCTTCGAATGAGCTGGGCGAGTTTGAATCGGGGGTTACTGCATCGTGGTTCGGTACTGTACCGGCTGCTGTTATCGGCGGGATGGGAACGCTTGCCGTCGTCGGGCTATGGATGTGGGGGTTTCCGTCACTGCGCAAGATAGACCGGCTTGAGGATAGTGCGGTTGAACGTCACTGATATGCTTGAGCAATGACGTCGAGTAATCATCCATTGAACAAAAAAGAAGGGATGGCTTAGCGCCATCCCTTCTTTTTTTCAGCTTATGTTTTCGCCTGCTCGTTGTTATTTTTGCACCGTTAGCTCAACCGTGAGCAAGCCTAACTTTTGCGCTTTCTTGAACTGGTGCTGGCGCCGGCGCCCGGGCAGTGCTTGGCTGGGGCTCGAAGAAAATCGATAACGAGACCGAAAGCGCGAGTGACATAGCCACCAGTTCACCGCCATCTTCAAGGATCACCCAAATAAGGTCACCCGGCAGTGCTTCATGCAGCATATCGACACCCATGCCACAGGCCACCAGCAAGATGACACTGGTCATTAAATGGTGTGTGACCTGCCTATTTTCTTTATCACTGAGCCAATAACCGATAGCGATCAGCGGAAAGATAATGGCGGCAATCAGCGCACACGACAATAATTCGCCGAGATCCTGAGAACGAAGACCGAACACGGAGGGCAATGACAGCCCCACATCCAGCATATGCCCAAAATGCTCATGAAGACTCATTGAGTCATCAAGCAGGAAGTAGAGGAACAATAGCGTCCACCCAAGATACAGCGCCATCGAGCGTTTAAATATCAACGTGCCCAACAGCATGACAATCCATGCCATCTGCATGTAACCGAAGAGCTCTGCATAGCTGCGGTCACGATCAATGGCCAGCATTGAGAACAGTGCCTTCTTCTCGCCGGGGTCTGCCACCGAGAACAAGGAATCGGGAAACACTCCAAAACTATAGATTAGATGTAAGCCGATAAAGCCTAAGTCGGTAATAAGCAATAAATATAAAAGCGTACGTGCATTTCGGCCGAGGTTCATAAGTTAACCTTGCATAAAATTATGGCGCTGAGCCCTTTGATTTAGAGAAAATTTTTAGTTCAAGGGCTGATAATAATGGTGGCTTCTCTGCTTATACATAAGCTTAGTTTAAGCAAAATGATGTTGAAACTGATTTACTGCAAACATTTGTAATGCAGTAGACAATCATCGTTTCAGCACAAAAATAACCAATCAACTTACTCTGCTTAAGCGCACAGGTTGTGTTTAATGTTTAAGGAATAAAAAATGGATATGGATGCATTGCACACCCCTTTCCTTAATTATCTGGACGGGCATGTCGTCCGCTGTGAAAACGATGAATCCGAGCTTCAACTTACCGTACAGCCGGTTCATGCCAATCTGCAGGGCATCGCTCACGGCGGCGTTCTGGCAACACTTTTGGATACGGCGTGCGGTTACAGCGGGCTGTCCGACGCTGAGCCAACGATCAAAGGTGCCTCGACGATTTCATTGTCGATCAACTACCTTTCCAAAGCGCGAATAGGGGACTTACTGACGGCACACGGCTGGCGAACGGGCGGTGGGCGCCGTATTTTCTTCGCTCAGGCCAAGATCAGTAATCAAAATGGCGATACGATCGCAACGGCAAGCGGTGCGTTTCGCTATGCTTCGCAGCGTTAGCTGTGAAGACATACAACGTTACCGCTGCAAAGGTATATCCTTGGCTTCCTGATAGCAGGACGACCTGAAAGTAACGAATTAAGGACGATTGGCATGCAGAAAAAAGGTATTGGCGAGTTTATTTTCACTATCGTGCTGTGGGTACTCATCGGTGGGCTGGTGCAGTGGTTAATGCAGTCGCAGTTGCTCTCCCACGATCAACTCGCCACTTCCAATGCCGTCGACCCAAGTGTGCAGCAGGCCTCCGCTGGGCTAGCCACATACTGGAACGCTATTGGTATTGTGGCGCTATTTTTCGGTGTGTTGGCCTTCTGGGCGCGCGATTTGATGCGCGACAATCCGCTGACCAGATCGCTGCGGATAATTGGCTCGCGTCTGCTGGGTACCACCTTCGATATTGGTCTGTTCGCACTTGGCGGTTTTCTGTTCTTGATGTTTATCCACGGTGACACAGCTACGGTACCGATGTGGCAGGCATTGTTCATTGGCATCAGCTTTCCGCTGTTTGTGGTCATTCTAGTGGTATTAGGCGCGATTCACTTTCTGCTCAAGTACACGCGCCTGAGCCTGATCAGCATTCCGAGCCTTGAGTTCAAGCCGCTATGGCGTGTGGGTATCTATATCGTGCTCTGCCTGCTATTGATTCTTACTGCATGGCTGGCGATCTAAGCGTCGCGTCGGGATAAACGTGAAAAGCCTCCTGCGGGAGGCTTTTTTGTTAGTCATGGTCTGACACTTAATTGAGTCTGAATATTCATATGTTGTCGTCAGGTGGGCTTCAGCACCGTCTGCGTTACTCCGATAACCGCTTGTTACCCCGAAAAAGGAGCAAGCGATGGTATCGATCAATAATCAGATTTACAGTCTCAATAGTTATACGCAAGTCAATGGTGGAGCTACTGGCGCAGTAAGCAAGGCCCAGAGCAGTAGCGCTACGGGGGCAGTAAGTGAGAGCGGCAGCGCAGGCCCAGTCGGCGCTCCCGCTGGAGCAGCCAGTAGTGCTTCGGATGACACCAGCGAAGAGATTGCCGAGCTCAAGGAGCAGATGCAGGAGCTGCAGCATCAGATTCAAGAAAAGCTTAACGAGCTGCAACACCTGCAGAGCAGCAGCCAGACGGACGACAAGGCCCAGCAGGCGCAGAGCGCGGCGCTGCAGAGTCAGCTTGCCTCGCTAAATGGCCAGCTGTCAGAGGTGACTTCTGAACTGGCGCAGCTGCTGCAGGAGAGTGGCAGTAGTACTTCTGGCTCAGTGATCAATACGGTCGCTTGAGGGCAGCGGGGCTGCGTGAATCATTAATGTGTTGCAAGGCAATGAAATGAAAGGGGCTCCGAGGAGCCCCTTTTTTTATCGCTAATAGCGAGGATTTACTAGCTGACAATATCGATCGAGCTGGCGCCGTTGCCCAGCGGACGAACGCGGACCTGAACGGGAATACGTTCGTGCATTTCCTGAACGTGGGAAATTACTCCCACTTTGCGGCCTTGCGCCTGCAGGCCATCGAGGGCATCCATCGCTAGATGCAGCGACTGCGGATCGAGGCTACCGAAGCCCTCATCAATGAACAGGGTCTCGATGGCGAGCTGATGCGAGGCCATTGAAGCAAGTCCCAACGCCAGCGCCAGCGAGACCAGAAAGGTCTCGCCACCGGACAATGAATGGACTGAGCGTTGCTCGTCACCCATTTCAGTGTCGATTACCAAAAGCCCAAGATCACTCCCACCGCGAGCGAGGCGGTAGCGCCGGGCAAGACTCTTGAGATGGAGGTTGGCGTGCTCGATCAGTCGTTCCAGGTTGTAGGCTTGGGCGATACGCCGGAATGCCTTGCCGTCGGCGGCCCCGATCAGTGCTGCTAGCTGGCCCCAGCGCCGCTGATTGCTGCGTGCCGCGTCGAGTTCCGATTCGAGCGCACGCATGTCGCGGCGCAGCCGGTCGTCATCGCGTAGCACATGCAGTGCCTCATCGCGTGCCTTCTGCGCCTGCTCGCGGCGCGGCGCAAGCGCCGTTTCTTCGCAGGTCAGCGTCTGCTCCAGAGTGGCAATTGCTGAGTTGGCGTCCTCGGTGTCGCTCAGCAGCGCAGCGTCGAGATGATCACGCCGATGGGCCGCGAGGGCACTGGCACGCTCCTGTTCGAGCAGTGCGCTGTCGCGGGCAGCCTGGTCTGCGCTGGCCAGCGTCTCGCTGAGTGTCTGGTGCGCTTGTTCGTCCATCGCTAGCAAACGCTCAAGCGTGGCATCGTCAATATCGTCATGGGCGCTGCGCCACTGATTCAATCTGGCTTCTAGTGCAGCGATGGTTCGGTCATGCTCGCTTTCGCTGGCCTTTAGATAATCGAGTCGCTGGCTCAGCTGCTGGCGTTCGTCGTGCAGCTTGAGCATCGCTTCACGTACCCTCTGCAGCGTTTGTTCAGCCTCGTTGACGCGACGCTCGAGCGCGTCGCGCCAGTCTGTGACGCGGGCATGGTTGCCCAGCGCCTGCTTGAGCGTCGTCTGCAATTGCTCATGTTGCTGCCGCTGCGGCGTCAACTCGCGATTCAACGCCTCGAGCTGCTGACGGTAATGGCCAGCTTCGCTGTCTAACCGGCCAATCTCGACCTCAAGCTGCTGTAGCGTCTGCCTGAGCGGTGCAGCATTGCGCTGGTCCTGATCGAATTGGCCGAGGAGTTGCTGGTGGTCATCGCGCTGCTGCGCTGCGGCAGAGAGCTGGTCGGTAAGCCACGGGTTGCGCTTGCTCTCCTGCTGTGCCAGCACTTCATGGCCGACGGACGATTCTTCAAGGACCTGACGGGCCTGAACGAGAGCGGCTTCGTCTTCGGAAAGCGTCTTCTGGCGCTGTTCGAGCTGCGCCTTAAGTGCCTTATAACGTGCGCTCAGCTCCTGATGGACGTGACGGGTCTGCTCGCACTGATGGCGCGCGTCGGCCAACTGACGCTCTTCCTCACGCTCGATCTGCTCCAGCATTTCGAGTGCCGGTGAGGGCGGCGGCGCGGTGGTGTAAGGATGATCGAGGGCACCGCAGACTGGGCAGGGTTCGTGTTCATGTAACTGCGCGCGCAGTTTTTCGACGCTGGCGCTGCGTACCGCGCGCAACTGCTCAATGCTTTCACGAAGCCTACGGTCGTGTGCCTCGGCCTGCGCCATATGTATCTTGGCCTGCTTGCCCTCGTTGACGACACGGGCAAGTTGGGTGCGGTCCTGCGTTTGTTGCTCCTGCAGCTTTGCATGCTGTGCACCGAGGCGTTGGTATTGCTGCCAGGCGCGCTGTGCCTCGCCCAGGCCGGTGAGGCGTTCACGGGCGCGGTCCTGGGCCTCCTGCAGCGCCTGCCGGTACTGCTCGGGGGAATCGAGTTCGCCAAGGCGACGCTCCAGAGCATCGAGTTCACGTTGTTGGCGGTCCCGCTGCTGTCGTCGGGTGTCGAGGTTCTGATCGGCCTGCTGCAGCTTGCGTTCGAGTTCGCTTTGCTGATGCACAAGTTGCTTGATGGCCTGATCGAGATAACGGCATTGCTGCTCCTGCTCGATCGCCTGATCGAGGGCGGGCTGGGCCTGATGACGTGCTTCACGGACGGCGAACAGCGCCGCTTCGGCCTGCTCGAATTTTCCGCGCTGGGCATCGTGGCGCTTGATGGCTTCGTCCAGCGCAGCAGCGGTCTCTTCGCGTTGCGTGCGCGCTGCTGCCAGAGCCCGGCGCTGCTCACGCTGCTGCTGGAAAAGCGGACGCTGCGGTGCCAGCGCATCAAGCTGTAAGGCGAGCGCACGCTGGCTCTCAAGTGCCGTCTGCTGACGCTCGGCCTGATTGCGGGTGTGCTGTGCTTGCTCCCAGCTATGGCGCAAGCGGTATTCCTGCTCGAACCAGGCGCGCCGCGTGCTGAGCGCCTGAGTTTCGCGCTGGAGCACTTGCCACTCGCTATCGGCTCGTTGAGCGGCGTCTTCCAGCTCGGCGCGTCGTTCAGGCGAGGCAGGGATTTGACCGCCCATGCGTGTTTCAAGCCGCTTGATTTCGTCATTGACTGCTTTGATGCGGCGATAGGCCTCGACCGAGATGCGTGAATAGATCGCAGTATCGGTGAGCTTTTCAAGTAGTTCGCTGCGCTCGTTGTCGTTGGCCTTGAGGAAGGCGCTGAATTCCGCCTGAGCGAGCAGTACGGCACGGGTAAACTGGTCGAAGGAAAGCCCCAGTTTTTCGGGCAGCAAACGGTCGAACTCGCGTTTTTGTGCAGTTACGACACGTTCGTCGGGCAGCTCGATCAGGCTCTGTTCAGCGCTTTGCAGCTTGCCTTCGGCCTTGTTGCGGGCACGGCGTACCGCCCAACGTGATCGATAGTGGTAGCCGTCGCGACCTTCGAAATCGACCTCGGCGAAGCCGCTCGCTTCACCCCGGCGCAGCAGCGTACGCGGGTCAGAGGTAACGAGCTGCTCGCCGTCGATATCCGGCGTCGTCGATTCGCGGGTCGGCGCGGCGCGCAGCCGCGGTGTACTGCCGAACAGTGCTAGACACAGCGCGTCGAGCAGGGTGCTTTTGCCGGCACCGGTGGGGCCGGTAATAGCGAACAGGCCGGCTTCGTGAAGCGCACCCTGAGTGAAATCGAGTTCATGGTGTCCCGCCAGTGAGGCGAGGTTATTGAGACGAATGGCAAGAAGCTTCATGGCGTTTCGCCTTCGCGATGCTCCGCATCCAGCACACTTTGCAGCAAGGCGTTGAAGTCATCGACCACGTCCTCGTCGGGAGCCGCGCCGTATTCACGCTGCCAGGCGCGTTCGAATAGCGCCTGCGGACCGAGATCGTCGAGCGTCACTGCCGCTTCGTCCTTGGCGTTGCCGCGTCGATATTCGGTACTGATGCAGATCAGGCGTACGGCCTTGCCGTGCAGTGCGGCTTCAATCTGGGCGCGCAGATCAACACGAGGCGCGTCAAGCCTGACGCGGACGTCGAGCCATGGCCACGCTTCACGCGATATACCGTTATCTTTAGGTACTTCCAACCCCTTAAGCTCTTCGAGGACATTTTCGAGAGGGGCGGGACCAACGCGCAGCATATCGACTGCGCGTGGAATCGGTATCGCCCTGATCCGCTCGAGCGTCTCATCGATGAATTCGAGCTCGACGACCTGGTGCGGGTAGTCGCGTTCGGAGAAGTCCATCGGCAGCGGCGAGCCGCTGTAGCGGATGCGCGGCTCACCGACCTGCTGAGGGCGGTGCAGGTGGCCGAGCGCGACATAGCCTATCGAGGGCGGAAACAGCGCCGCCGATAGCGATTCTTCGCCACCGATCACAATCGGCCGCTCGCTGTGTTCGGAGACCGCTGCGCCACGCAGATGGGCATGACTCATCGCAACCAGCGCCTGACCGGGCTGACGCTTGGCTTCGGCGGCGCTGATTAATGCTTCATGGACGCGGGTGATGCCCTTGATGTAGTCGTCACCAATTTCACCGCCGGCGCGTGAGCCGGTGACTTCGGCCGGGCGCAGAAAGGGCAGCGCTAAGCACCACGCCTTGATCTCGCCTCGTTCATTTTCTAACGGCACCAGCAGGCGTTCGGCGTCGAGTGTGCCATCGTCGAGCCACAGCACACGGCCTAGCGCGTGGGCACGCAAGCGTTTCATCAATGGCCCTGGCAGTTCGATGCGGGCACCGCTGTCGTGGTTGCCAGCGATCATCGCTACGGTTAGCCGCGGCAGGCGTTCGTGCACCTGAACGATAAAATCGTAGAGTAATTCCTGGGCTTTCATCGAAGGATTGACAACGTCGAACACGTCGCCGGCAATCAGCAGGGCGTCGGGGCGGCGCGTTTCAAGTTCATCGAGCAGCCAGTCGAGAAAGCAGCGATGTTCGTAGTGGCGGTCCTGGCCGTGAAAGCTCTGGCCAAGATGCCAGTCGGCGGTGTGAATCAGTTTCATGGCGTGAGGCGATAGCGCTCCGCAGTAGGGAATATAAACTTCGCTCTATCTTACGTGTTCGATAGGGACGACGCATCGCCTGATCTCCTTTGGATTCGTAAGGTTATGAGACGTTATGCCGTGCTGACATGGGCACGTCATTGGGGGCTAATACGATGGAGGGAGCATCAGTGACGCTGATACAGATGAGACGATTCGCTATAGCCTGGCGCTGTTGGCCTACGTCTGTGCCTGGACTTTCATCCTCTCTTGGGTGGGGAAGGAGCGGCTTCTATCGGCACTCCTGCAACGGCAGGGGCGTACAGAGCAAGCGGCCCTGACCTGTCAAGATTATGTTGGCTTTGCCACACTAAGGCGTAAATAGGCACTTTAGGTTCGCCATGACCCAAGTCTCCGTTCCATCTGTCTCTCCGAGTTTCGAAATCGATACGCCTGTTGGCGTAATCGCCGATACGCACGGTTTGCTGCGTGACGAGGCGTGCCATGTGCTTGAGGGTTGTGCGTTGATTCTCCATCTGGGTGACGTGGGCGACGAGGCGATCCTCGAACGACTAGCCGTGATGGCGCCGCTATTTACTGTGCGTGGCAATATCGATACCCAACCGTGGTGCAATGACCTGCCGATGACGCAGACGTTGCGGGTCAACGGCTATTATCTGCATCTGGTTCACAATATTGCTGACTTCGACCACGCCACGCCGTGTGATGCTGTCCTCCACGGTCACTCACACAAGCCGCGCAACGAATGGCGACAAGATGACGGTGCGCTATTGCCTCGGCTTTATTTCAATCCCGGCGGGGCGGGCAAGCGTCGCTTCTCACTACCTATTACTGTCGGCAAATTGTGGCTAAGCCCGCAACGGCTGCAAGGCGCGATCATTCATCTGCCTTTGGCGTGATGCCATCACCACGAACGATGGCTCCGGCGCATTGAGGTGGCATGTCGTTTAAGCTGAACTATATTTTTATACAGTCATTCATAAGGTGCTGTGAGCGCTTCGTCAGCATCAGCAACGTCAAGCGAGGTAGACGATGGCAGATCAATCCAAGCAGGACACCGGCAGCAGCAACATGGAAAAGGACCCTAACGAGTGGACGACGGGGGACGAGCCGATGACCGGAGCTCAGAAATCTTATCTGCATACGCTGTGTGAAGAGGCCGGCGTCGATTTTGATGAAGGCCTCAGCAAGGCAGAAGCATCAAAAATGATTGATGAGTTGCAGAACAAGACTGGCCGAGGCAAGGATAACGGTTAAACAGGGTTGGTTAGGCATCGACGGCGCCCCATGCGAGGCGCCGTTATCTATTCAGGGTTGCACTTCTTCGAGCTGAGCGTGGGCCAAAAACCATTTGAGTTGGGCAATTTTTCGTTTAAGTGCCGGCTCCTCGGGAAAAAGTTCCTCGAGAAGCAGCAGTTCTTCTCTTAGTGCTCTCTCGAGTATTTCGCCAGTGGTGAGTTTACTGGATTCAGTTTGTTGGACGGGGCGACTACCGCCTTGCGCTCGTGCCAGCTCGCTTGTAAGTGAAACTAGCGTATCCATGCCGATCCGGTCGAGCGTCCGTGGTGAAAGCGTCAGGTGAGTGTAGAACCTTGGAGCGGCCGGTTCTGGAGACGATACCTCAACGCTCATCATGACGTTGATCACTCTTCGTTTCATCTCGGCAGTACTGAACGCCATTGAGCATATCTCGTTGGAAGTACGTGTCATGGCGTTTCATCTCATTATTGATTCAATATCGTCTACTTCGACGTTTGCCCCATAAACTTTAAATATACTATTTCAGTGATGGCGAATATTTGAGTGTCCTTTGGATGAGACGGTAGGACGAAGCTAGCTAGATAGCGTAAAAAGTTATCCTAGGTAATGCCTTTTTATTATCTGTAGTCTAGAAGTTAAAAAAATAATACTATATGTTTCATTATTGTGTATTAACGTAATAAAACATGTACGAAAGGATAATAAAATGACTGGGCAATGCCGTGATCTAAGCGAAGTTGAAATCTATTTAAGAAAAATAAACGCGTTGGGGCTGAGCGCGGAACATGCAAAAGATGATTCACATGGCAAGGATATCGACGCGGAACTCGACTACACCTTGAAGGCAGCTGTCAGGCACTTATCGATTTGGGGACCGGGCGTTCGCGCCGTCAATTTTCGCGCCTTAACGCTACGTCTTGAACAAACGTTGGATTCGCTGCCTGCTGATCATTTTCGACATCGTCAGGTGCTATCTGTCGCTCTTGATTTTTTCGAAGATGGTGTTCGCCAAACCCGTAGTGTTACGCCAGTAGCGTCTCATGGGGTTCAGCGCCACGCCATGTAACATGTAGCAGCAGATTAGTGGCAACGCCTCATTCCCTGCGCTCTTGTCGGGTTCTTAAATGGAAGAACAATGTTTTGATGAGTGCCGGCAGTTTTTAAAAAAAGCCGCTGCATTACCTTCTAGTCCGATACGTAGTGATGATTTTGCTCAAGCCACGAGGTTGAAAGAAGGGTGAGAACCTGGTTGGTAGGTCGGGGTGGTATTAACTGTACCGGAACGGTTCTGTAAACGTATTACATTGAACGCTAGACTATAGCCATTCAATAAATTGCCCTATTGCGCCGATGAATAACGGTGTGATTTTCAAACTATGGTACAGACATGGCCTTGACGGCTAAGCCCTTCGTATTCATTCGCCACGGCGAAACTTTCTACAATCGTGCGCGTATTATTGCCGGTCGTTTCGATGTGCCGCTTACGCCGGAAGGCGAGGCACAGGCTCGTGCGGCGCATGATGTGCTGGCGCGGTTCGACTGGTCGTACATTGCGGTCAGCACGATGTTCCGAGCGCGTAAGACTGCGCGGCTGGCTGTTCCCAAGGGAGAGTTCAACTATTTCGACGGGCTGCGCGAACGCAACTGGGGCGCACTCGAAGGGCAGCCGATTCGTGAGCCAATGCCTTATTTCGAGGCACCTCAGGGCGGCGAATCGTGGGAAGTGTTCAGCGGTCGGGTGCTCGATGTGCTCAATACTATCCTTGCCTGCCATGAGCGGCCGCTGATTATTGCTCATTCCGGTGTGTTCAGGGTGATCCGTACCGTCACCCAAGGCAGCCCGTTCGGATCACGTGTCGGTAACGTCGAGCCGATAATGTGCTCACCTCCCGATGCCTATAACGATGCATGGCGTTTAACGCCGCTTGCCTCCCTGCTTGACTGACCCGCAGTAGCACATACGGCGTGCCAATGGTTAGCATGCATTGATTGCGGACCGAAGAGCGCCTTTGCCAGTGGTGATGTTTTTTGCTGCAGGCACCGAGGCAATCTTCTCCTAGCGGCACAAGATAATAAGCATCGGCTCCCTTTCGCTTGGCTTCGCTTGATAGACTTATAGATAAGGGGCATCGCTATCTTTCCTGACTATTCTTCGTAGGGACGTTAGCAAGTTCTGATATTCCACAATGAGTTTTTGCTCTACCGAGACGGTGTTAATTCCTCCGCTGTCTCGGTTTTTTTGTATCGCTGCGTTTGAACGCTGCATCTCTTTAATCCGCTCCAGTATGTCTTCCTGCTTTCTGAGCAGTTATTACCTTCCTTTACGAATCACATCTTGGCTCGAATGCGTCGACTTGCTTAATACGCAGCGAATGTTATGCATTGCTTTTTTTATCGGGACAGACATGGCTATAGTGTGCAGCAGCTAAGTCCCGTTTGAGCTATCTCAAGTGATTGGAAAGGAGCGATATTATGGTGCAAGTCAAGATGGGTGATACGGCAGTTAATGTGGGAGGTAATTTTCCGTCGGTGGGTGATACGGCCAGGCCTTTTACGTTGACCGGGCAGGATCTCAGCGATATGCAGCTTGCAGACTTTTCTGGCAAGCGCAAGGTACTTTCTATCGTACCCAGCGTTGATACGGGGGTATGTGCCAACTCGACGCGCAAGTTTAATGAAAAGGCTTCTGCACTCGAGAACGCAGTGGTGCTGGTAATTTCTGCCGATTTACCGTTCGCGGCCGCCCGCTTCTGCGGTTCGGAGGGACTTGATAACGTCAAGACGCTCTCTACTTTCCGCCATCATCAGGAGTTTGTCAGCGCTTACGGGGTTGATATTCAGAGCGGGCCGGTCAAGGGGCTGTGCGCCCGTGCGGTCATCGTACTCGATGAGAATGACAAGGTCTTGCATTCCGAGCTATGCGAGCAAATCAAGGAAGAGCCGAACTACGAGGCGGCACTAGGCGCGCTAAGTTAAGTGTTTCATTACTCGAGGCTGTTGCCTCGAACACGTGCGAAATGAAGCAAGTCTTCTACGCTGATAGTGAATAGGGGCAGCTCGTCTGCTCGTCGAACGTTATAATCAAGGAGGTGGCATGGCTATTCAAAAGAAAGGTTCTGCACAGTGGCAGGGTAGTCTCAAAGAAGGGAAAGGCGTGGTTTCCACCGAAAGTGGTGCGCTCAAGGAAAACCCTTATGGCTTCAATACACGCTTTGAAGGCACTCCCGGCACTAACCCTGAAGAGTTGATCGGGGCGGCTCATGCTAGCTGTTTCTCGATGGCGCTTTCGATGATTCTGGGTGAGGCCGAGCTTGAAGCGGAAAGCATCAAGACGCAGGCGACAGTCACGCTCGAACAGGATGATAGCGGGTTTACGATCTCGGCCATTCATCTTGATACTACAGCTCGGATCCCCGGTGCCGATCAGGCGACATTCGAGGAGTGCGCTAACAAGGCTAAGGCTGGCTGTCCGGTTTCCAAGCTATTCAATGCGACTATCACGCTGGATGCCAAGCTCGAAAGCTAGTTATTTGGAACGACCATTTAAAAAAGCGCCAATGCTTCTTACGCAGTGGCGCTTTTTATTTCAGGCTTGAATAAACGCCTCGAAGCTCATTTACCAGCTTCGATATATCACATTGAATACCAAGACTTAACGATAATTCTGATCATCAAGAGAAACCACAAGCTCGCTTATCTGCATGCTGGGAGTCAGGTTGGTAAAGTTGGCCACGTCTTGCGTGAACTCTTCCTGGTGGGGCCCCATGGCTGCCGCGAAGGCGTCATGAGAGTCGAAGAGCAGCCGTGCGATAGCCACGTACCTAGGCTTCTCATCTGATTCCGAACTGCTGATGCCTTGTTCGATTGAAAAGCCTTTCAAGGCATCTCCTAGTCTCTCCTTGACCAGAGACCGGTGTGAGTGCTGGTAATATTCCATATCGAAGTGGCTATTTTCTTGATAGGGGTACATCACGCTTACGATGATCATGCGGTTAGTCTCCATGGATTAATCGGTGGATGGGCTAAATGTTAGGAGACTAATGGGTTTATGCCAAGCATGCAGGACTGGTTTATGCGCATAGCCTGCGCCGGTACAACGACCAGCGCACAGCATGATATTGATGAACCGCCAGGCATCAATTCAAGACATGATTGAATACTTCGTAAATAACACCGGTGGCTACGCTGACTAAAATTAGATTAGTACC
Source organism: Phytohalomonas tamaricis (assembly GCF_003012345.1). Classification (GTDB taxonomy): domain Bacteria; phylum Pseudomonadota; class Gammaproteobacteria; order Pseudomonadales; family Halomonadaceae; genus Phytohalomonas; species Phytohalomonas tamaricis. The sequence goes on along the minus strand of NZ_PVRV01000020.1, from coordinate 490,921 downwards.
GACGCGGCGCCATTCATAACCTTCATAGTGGGGCAGGTCTGCGGCCACTCTGCGATCCAGCGGTCGGGCCGGGACATCGTTAGGCAACTTTTTGCCTTTGGCAAACTGGGGTGTGCCGTTATTGCCCGGATCTGCATCACCAAACTGCCCGCGATGTTTTTCTATACTGTCACGTACTTTTTTCTCATCAATCTGGGGGCCTTGCCGCTTTGCCTGTTGGCCATGGTTGTCCGCCTGATGGGGAGCATGGTCATTACCAGGAGCGGCAAGGGTTACCGTGCAGGAAAGTGCAACGACGATGCATGCGCTATAAAGGGTTAGTTTGCGACGTAATGTCATGGGGCTGCTCCTTTTTTAGCCGGGGCGCCCAAGTGGCGCCGTTCGATACAATGCACTCTACTGCAGGACTAAGGAGCAATTGTGCAGCTATCAAGGAGAGTTATTGCAGCCTGTTTCAACCCGATATAAATGAATTAAAAGCGAACAAGGATAATGCGTGTGGCAATCAACTACGAAAATCTGGATAACGTTGTACGTGCTTTCATGTACCAGGAACTGAAAAATGATATCGCATCGTCGATGTTCTTCATCAACCCACGCCTTAATGGCAAAGGTGTCCTATGCTGGCCCGAGTTGCTGGGCGAAGCGGTCATGCACCATGACGATGAATGGCTGACGCACGAAATCAGGCAGCAAGGGTTGCTTAACGCGACCGAGCAGAGGCGTACGCCTTCGGGAGGGATGAGCAATGCGCGGATTCCCGACAGCGCTGCCGATACATTGGCCGAAAGCGATTTCAATCGCTACTACGTTAGAGGTCTTTGTCTCCAGGTTATGGCCGAAGGGCAACGGGACGTCGAGGTCTATCGTGGTAAGGCCGTCAAGGAGCCTCGGGCGGAATCGCTGCTGATGATTGGCAAGCGACTGCAGGCGGAGCAGTTGCTTGAAGCGCTACGTCATTCATCCGGCCATGAGGCGGTACTAGGAGTGTTGTTAGGGCCTAACTCTGGGTTGAGCGTTAAAAAAACCAGCTAAGCCAAGAGGGACGATGGGTATACTGAAGCGTATGCTGTGCTGATGCTAACGGCTTCTCCCATTACCCTGTTGCCCAGATAATCCTCATGACGTTATCGCAAGATATTTCAAATTCCGCATCGCTTGATCCCGCCATTGCGCGAACATGCCAATGGATTCGCTCTTTCGTGGCTGAACATACCATTTGCCCCTTCGTGCAGCGTGAAATCGAGCGCGATAGCATTCGTTACGTTACGGTTGATGCCAGCGGTGGCAGGCCGGGGATCGAAAATGCCTTGATTGCCTTGATCGAGGAGTGTCGATTACTCGATGAAAACGAGACGATTGAAACGACTTTGCTCATTGTGACCGCTGGATTGAGCGATTTCGAAGATTATTTAAGTGCTCTCGACACGGGGGAACGCTTGATGAGCGTTGAGGACTACGAGGGAGTTTATCAGCTCGCCAGTTTCCACCCTGATTATTGTTTTGCCGATGCCGAGCCCGATGATCCTGCCAATTACACTAATCGCTCGCCTCATCCCATGTTTCATCTGCTCAGAGAAGAGCGACTTGAAGCGGTACTTGAGCGTTTTCCTCACCCCGAGCGTATTCCAGAACGCAATATTGCTTATACTCGCGCGATGGGAAATGCCCAGCTCAAGACATTACTTGCCAGCTGTGGCTGAACTGTCTTTGCTGTGTTGAATAAAAACGCCACCTGAGCAGGTGGCGTTATTCGTTCTTGCTTTCAGATAATCGTTAGTTCAGCTCAGATCATATTTTGAAAATCGTGGGCCCCGGTGCGTATCCGTGACGCGCGAAATAGGCTTGACGAAGACGCCATTCGGCATGACGTTCGCAGTGACGATATTCACCAAGCGATGCGCCTTTAGCAAAAATGATTTCGCCCGTGTCCTTTTCACTCATGGCCTGTTGGTCAATAAGTAATAAAGGGGTAAGGGTAGTGTGTTGTACTGTGTGGTTTGATCGAAACATTCCCGGTTCCTCCTGCGCATAAATCCCTGTAGAGCGTTCACTTCTATCGTATTACTCGTGTTCTTGTTGTTAAGCGGACTAGTTAATAAGGGCTAATCCTCCTCTTGATCTAGGCCACTATGTCAAAAGGCACAAGGGCGAACTGTGCTGTAACGTTTGAAAAAAGCCTCAATACGCAAAACGGCACAGCCAGTGCTCACACTAGGCTGTGCCGGGGAGGATAAGCGGTGGTTGTGGTGAGTGCTGTTGTCAGGCCATCACTATCTGTGGCCAGTAAACCTCACGGTCACGCGGATGCTCAGCGACATTGTTTCTGGACGCTCTGGCTTGATAAAGCCTGAAGTCACTCTCCATGAAACCATTTAACAGGCAGGGCTCACCTTCCTTGGCTTCAAGCATTTCATGTACTTCAGGAAACTCGCGTGCAAGATCGAGACAGATATAAGGCAACTTGATCTGCGAATTACATGAACGATGGTTACTGGCACGTATGCCCGAAAAGACGATCTTCATGCCAAGCTCATAGAAGGCAAGGTTGAGAATTTCGTCTTTGCTGGCTTGGTTATACCCCTTATGCCAGTACGGCTGGCCTAACCACGTGGCGATATGGCAATGCTTCTTGGCGTGATCAAAAAGCATCAGGGTCGTTACCCCTATGGGCTCAGCATGCTCGTTAAGGATTACTCGGGAAACCACCTTGCCCTGTTGCTCCTGCTCACGCATCTGACAAATATAGGCCAGGATGTCAGCTCGCGTCTTGACGTAGAGGCCAAGGGCGCGCTGTATTTCGATATGAGAAGAGAGCGCGAGGAGGCGCTCAGCGTATTTTTCGTCATGCTCGATCAGTCTTACTCTCGCCATCGCTCGCTCCTTCAAACATAGCTGTTCGGGATTGCTTCTTTTCGATGACGCTAAGACGCCAGATACGGCGGTTAGCAGTACAGGTCGGGCTATACGCTGTAACAGTTATTGCTGAGACTCGAACGTGCATAAACAATAAACACCGATCGAGCGAAGAAATGCAGTTTTAGTGTCCTGTTACCGTTTGATGACTAGCTTATGATGCTGCGTATGCATAATTCAAGTCGCCAATAAAATACGATTATCTGCCTCACTCCCCCTGAGAGCAGCATGATTTAATTCTCGATTGAGTCACACGCCTTATCCGCTCAGGAATTGTCGGCACGCTTGTGCTGTGCAAAGAAACTGAAGATGTCATCAAGCGCCATGTACCAAGTGTCCGCATGTTTGCCGCCTGCGACGCGTAACAAGCGGGCTTCTCCCCCCTGGGCGTTGACACCATCGATAATCGCCTGAATGGCTTGGGAGGAAGCAATCTTGTCTTCGCTGCCATGGACAAACAGCAGAGGAACATCTTCAAGCCGACTGACAGGATAACTCCACGGCGCAACCACACCGTTGACCGGCGCAATAGCGGCCCACTTGTCAGCATATTTCGCCGCGAGATAAAGCACGCCCCCCGCGCCCGCTGAATTACCAAGCAGGTAGATCCGGTCAGGATCGATGTTGTACTCGCGTTGAGTGAGTGCCAGCACGTTGAGCGCATCCTGCTCGCTCCACAGCCGCTTCTGCTCAGCTTCCGGCGCACTCATGGCGAACATGACCGAGGAAAGCCCTGGAATATCCTTGGCGTAGTACTGTTGATCCGCCGGGAGAGGACGCATGTCCCTGGCGGGGTCGATATCGGGATCGGCCAGCTTGAAAGGATAGATGCTGCCCCAGAACATGGGGTCCTCTCCGATCCCCTTGGGCGCGACGACGATAAAGCCGTACTTCTGTGCAGCATTGGCAAGCTCGCCGCCTTTGAAATCTGTGTCCGGGTTGGCATTAACCCCATGCAAGTCGATAACCAGCGGGTAGCGCTTGGCAGGATCATAGTTCTTGGGCACATAAATCCGATAGTCCTGATCCATGTTGGCGCTATCGAAGTGATACTGACGCGCTTGTTCGCCGGTTGGCGGCGACGTATTTTCTACGGCCGCCTGAACAGCGGACGAGCTGAGCAAACCGGTCACTACAAGCGTCGCGAAGAGAGAAGAATACCGAGACATAAGACTGGAGCAGAAACGGACGTCATTCATAAGCAGCATAAACTTTAATGTGAAAAAATGTCATTCCAGCATAGTGGATGAATGACGTCAGCGAAGAAGTTTTTCTCAGTGGGGCTAGCCAGTAAAAGGCACCGCAATACGGTGCCTGATGAGTACTCGCTGCGATGATGACTGCGCTGTCAGATGATAGCCAGCGGCTGCTTGTGAGCAGGCGGTGGAAACGCCTCATCAAGTCGCTTGAGATCGTCTTCGTTGAATTCAATCTCTAGGGCCTTGGCATTCTGCTCGATATGTTCGGTCTGCACTGCCTTGGGAATAGCGATGACATCGCGTTGGCCATCGATTGGGCGGATTGTCCAGGCAAGCAACAGTTGAGTTGGCGTCACATTGTGTTCTCGTGCCAGCGCAGTGACTGTTTCATTCGCTAGCAAACGTTGACTTGCCTGACCGCCTTGCGCAAGCGGGCAGTAAGCCATAGTAGGCAACCGACGATGCCGGTGGAGTGGCAATAGGTCGTACTCAATCCCGCGCACTCCCAGATTATAAAGTACCTGATTGGTCGCACAGTCTTTGCCACCCTGCATGGCGTAAAGCTCTTCGATATCCTCGGTATCGAAATTGGAAACGCCAAAGCGCTTGATCTTGCCTTGTTCCAGCAAGGTTTCGAATGCATCGAGGGTATCGGCGAGGTCTTCGCCGCCGCGCCAGTGCAATAAATAAAGGTCTAGCGTGTCGGTACCCAGACGCTTGAGGCTTTGCTCGCAAGCACGGACGGCCTGCTTGGCACCGGCATTGTGCGGTAAGACTTTGGACACCAGAAAAACCTCGTCGCGACGCCCCTTGATAGCCTCGGCGACGACTCTCTCGGCGCCGCCACTGGCGTACATTTCTGCCGTATCGACCAGCGTCATGCCAAGATCAATACCATGCTGAAGGGCGCGGACTTCCTCTTGCTGCGTGTATTGGCCTTCACCCATGTGCCAAGTGCCCTGACCGATGGCCGGAACCTGCGTACCGTCGGCGAGGCGAATAGTTCGTGTCGACATGATTGCACTCCTTGCAGTCAGTGTTCGATTAACAGTATGGCGGAGAGCGACCGTGCTTGCGAAGAGACGCATTGTGTGGCGGGGAGCGGTTCGTTGTACAAGCCTAGTGCGGAGGCCAATACGGCGGGAATATTGCTGAGCGGTATCATGCGTCTGCACCGCGGCGACGATCAAGGGCGGTACTACCGTAACCTCGGGACTACCGCACCCCGACGTACGCTTTGCGATCAGCCCGACCCAGCTGGTTGCGGAGGAGCGCAAGCTGATGGGCTCTTACCTGGGTGGCCATGTGCCGGCACTGGATACTCCGGAGTATATTGCGCTCTACCAGGCCGGTCGCTTGCCGGTCGACAAACTCCTGACCCATCGCATTACCTTGGATGAAATCAATGAGGGCTTCGACCGGCTGGCAGAAGGCAAAGCCATTCGTCAGGTCATCGATTTTTAATTTGTTGCCGCATCTTGCAACCGGCGAGGCGATTAGCTTAACGCCTCGCCCAGTCGGCGCATGAACACCTCGCCTTGCTCGAGCTGTTCGATGCTGATGAATTCGTCTGGTTGATGAGCCTGAGTGATACTGCCGGGCCCGCAAATAATCGCTTCAAGCCCTGCATTCTGGAACTGACCGGCTTCGGTGGCGTAGGCCACCGCATCGAGTTCACGCTTGCCGAGCAGTTGCTCGCAGATCGCAATGGCCTGTGCGTTATCGCGATGGGAAAGGCCGGGAACCACATGCGTCAGCTGGGTCGTTTCGATAGCAAAACGGCTATCGCGCTGTTTGAGTTCGTCTTGCACGGTGCGAGCATAGTCATCAAAGCGTTGGAATACCGCGTCAAAGCCGTCTTCAGGCAGATGGCGAATTTCCCATTCGAAACTGCACTGTCGCGCCATGATGTTGATTGCCGTGCCGCCCTGAATCTTGCCGACATGCAGGCTTGAGTGGGGGACATTGAAGGCGTGATTGCAACGTTCCTCGTCGACCAGCTCAGCCATGATTGCTTCTATTTTGGTCACCAGGCGAGCAGCGACGTGAATTGCTGAAATTCCCTGATTAATCTGGCTTGAGTGTGCTTCGATACCGGTCACTACAGTGCGCAAAGAGGTGATGCCCTTTTGCTGGGTAACGGGTTGCATCAGCGTTGGCTCACCGACAATGACGGCTGACGGTTTCGGGCAGTTGGCGACCAGTCGCTCGATCATGCGCGGCGCGCCGAGGCAGCCGATCTCCTCATCATAGGAAAAGGCCAGATAGATCGGTCGTTTAAGCTCGCGCTTCACCCAGTCAGGCACCAATGCCAAGGCGCAGGCGATGAAGCCTTTCATGTCGCAGCTGCCGCGTCCAAAAAGCTTGCCGTCGCGTTCGGTAAGTGTGAATGGATCGGTCGTCCACGGTTGGCCATCCACCGGCACTACATCGGTGTGGCCAGAGATCACCACACCGCCCTCGACCTCTGGACCGATGCGTGCCAGCAGGTTGGCACGCGAGCCGTCGTCGTTTTCGATCCGCTCGCTGTCGATGCCATAATCACGCAGATAACGCTCAAGGTAAGCGATCATCTCCAGATTCGAGTTGCGTGACACGGTATCGAAGGCAACCAGTTGCGTGAGAAGTTCTGTTGGCGACATGCAGTATTCCTTGGCGTCAGCCGGTAAAAGATAAACACGCCGCATCATTGCTCGGCGCCTTTCCTGTATTCACTTAATCAGGGCTCAGGCGGGCCCCCAGCCGATAGCCACAGCGACGGAGAGCATCACCCAGCTGAGCAGAAACGTCTTGACCAGTAGCGGCATGAAGAAGCGTACCCAGCGATCATAGGGCACATTGGCGATCGCGAGCATGGCTAGTGTACCCCCTGAGGTAGGTACGATCATGTTGGTCAATCCATCACCGACCTGGAAAGCAAGGATCGCGGTCTGTCGTGTCATGCCGATCAGGTCGGCAAGCGGAATCATGATCGGCATGGTTGCCATTGCCTGGCCGCTGCCTGAAGGGATAATGATGTTTATCACCGCATGAACCAAGGTCATTGCTAGTGTAGAAACCAGCACAGGAAGCTGACTCAAGGGTGCGGCCAGCATATCAACAATGGTATCGCCGATCTGGCCCTGGTCGAGCAGCACCTGAATGCCGCGCGCGAGCCCGACCAGCAAGGCGCCAGTCGTTACGGAAGCCGCACCTTCAAAGAAATAGGTATTTATTTCGCCGGGCTTCATGCGCGCCATCAATCCCGCTATTACCGCAATGCCCAGAAACGTGGCGGCAATCTCATTGATATACCAGCTGTAAGCGAATACGCCGTAAAGCATTACGGCGAGACCGATCATGAAGGTGCCCAGCACGCGATAGTCACGTCCGCTCAGGTGATAATCGGCGAGCGGTTTGGTAAGGGATGATGCCTCGTCGCTATCGGACAGCAGGGAATTGCGACGGTCGGCTTTCAGGCGCTTCATGTAACGGCTGGTGTGATGGGCAAGCAGCGCCAGTGCACCGAGGCACAATATGCTGCGCAGGACTGCGCCTGAAAACAAAGGAAGATCAGCGATTTGATCGGCGACGCCCACGGTGTAGACATTGATCGGCGAGGTGGCAAAGCCGATCCCCACGCCGCCCAGCGCAATACTTGCGCCGACTAAACGGTCGCCGCCTATTGCACGGCCGAGCAGCACGGCAATAGGGACTAGCGCAATATTGTTTTCATAGCCCACAGCGATGCCGAGTGCACCAAACATGAACGTCATGATCCAGATAAGCGGTGTGGGGCGCTCATGGCCGAGGCGTTTAACCAGCGTACCCACCATATTTTCTAACGCACCGGTCGCTTCCATGACGCGAAATAGTCCTCCACCGATGAAGACGGCGAAGATGATGCTGCTGGCTTGCACCATGCCTAGCGGTACGGCGTGAAAGATGGCAAGGAACGAAGGGGCATCGCTTGCAACAAAGTGGAAGGTGCCAGGAATGACCGCGCTGCGCCCGTTGACGTCATGACGATCATATACGCCAGCGGGTACGATCAACGTCAATGTCCAGACGATAATCAGTAGGCTGAAAATCAGCACGGCTGGATGAGGGATGCGCTGATACCACGGTAGAGGGGGCGAAGAGGGCATTAGAGGCTTCCTTGCGTGTTTATTGTTGGTGTTAAGCAAGCAGATGCACTGAGCAGTGCCTTCAGCAATGTTACTTCATTCGATCCTAGGGAGGCGTGTGACCTGCTGTCAAATTTGGAGAGAGATGGGTAAATAGTCGTTAACGTCCGGGATATGGGCATCTCAGGCTGTTTCTCCTGATAGTATCTGATAAAGTGGCTCATTAGCTCGTTTGCCCTAATGCCCAAAAGGCGCCCAAGGCAATAAGCGAGCGCAGAGTGGCGAAAACCCCTGCCGTACTCTGGACACACTCTCCTGAAAGTATGTAAAGCCTGGTATTACCCCCGCCGACCTGGTTTTACGTGCCTAACGTCAACCTAAAGACGCTGATATTCATATGAATACGCAAGCCCCTATGAATTCAAACAATGGCGCTTCTACCGGTGACCATGCCGGTTCGACTCGCGCGCTCACACGCCACGATGCCAAGACACTGTCATTATCTGCACTCGGTGGCGCACTCGAATTCTACGATTTTGTCATTTTCGTCTTCTTTGCCACGGTAGTAGGTAAGCTGTTCTTCCCTGCAGATATGCCCGATTGGCTACGCATGGTGCAGACCTTTGGTATTTTCGCCGCGGGGTATCTGGCGCGCCCGCTGGGCGGCATCATCATGGCGCACTTCGGTGACCTACTCGGTCGCAAGAAGATGTTCATGTTCAGTATCTTTCTGATGGCGGTGCCGACGCTGGTGATGGGCTTACTGCCGACCTACGAGACGATTGGTATTGCCGCGCCGATTCTTTTGCTGCTGATGCGTGTGTTGCAGGGTGCGGCGATCGGTGGTGAAGCGCCCGGGGCCTGGGTATTCGTGACCGAGCATGTACCAAGCCGTCATATCGGTTTCGCCTGCGGCACGCTCTCCTCGGGTCTGGTAGCCGGCATTTTATTGGGATCTTTAGTCGCCACTGCAATCAACGCCGCATTCACGGCCGAAGAAGTCGCGGCCTACGGCTGGCGTATTCCGTTTCTGCTGGGTGGCGTACTGGGTTTTATCACCATGTATCTGCGTCGCTGGCTGCACGAAACGCCGATCTTTGCTGAACTGCAAGCGCGCAAGGAGCTGTCCGCTGAGCTGCCGATCAAGACCGTATTGCGTGAGCACTGGCGGTCGGTTGTTCTGTCGATGGGCGTAACCTGGCTTTTGACCGCAGCAGTGGTCGTTACCATTTTGATGACGCCGACGCTCCTGCAGCAGTTCGCCAATATCGACGCGCAGACCTCTCTGGAGGCCAATAGCCTCGCGATCGTCTGTGTCATCATTGGCTGTCTGGTGTCGGGTCATCTGGCCGACCGCTTTGGTAATGGCATCATCTTGACGATCTGGAGCCTGGGGCTGGGTATCAGCTACTGGAGCTTCTACTCGATGATGCACGAGAGCACGGCGCTGCTATTCCCGATGTATGCCCTGGTGGGCTTCTTCGTGGGGCTGACCGGCGTCGTGCCGGCGGTCGCGGTCAAGTCCTTTCCGGCGGCGGTGCGCTTTACCGGACTGTCATTTTCCTACAATGTCGCCTATGCGATCTTCGGCGGGATGACGCCGATGGTGATCTCGCTGACGATGGCCTCCGATCCGATGGCACCGGCCTATTATGTCGCGGCAATTTCCATCCTCGGTGCGGTGATCGGCTTGATGCTATGCCTGGGTGGCGTGCGCCAGCAGAAGGTAGTGACCGTTAATAGTTAAGCGCTACCAAGCAAGAGGGTGAAAGGCCGGACTATGCCCGGCCTTTTTGCGTCTGGCATTGCTGTCCCGTGTTTCCTGCACATTGCGCAGAATGGTCTAGGCTCGAAGAACCGCAGGGTGATTGCGTTCATTTTCTTCGAAGCAGGAGGCTAGCTAGCCATGGATATTACGCTCAAAGGCAAGACAGCGCTGGTAACGGGGGCCAATCGCGGGATCGGGGCATCGATTGCTCATGCACTTGCACAGGCCGGCTGCGATATTGCACTGCATACACGCAAGATGCGTGATGAGGTCAAGACGCTGGCTGATGAAATAGCATCACAATACGGTGTCAAGGTGGTGCCTGTGGTGGGTGATCTCTCCGAATCCGCAGCTGTTCAAGAGATCTTTCGCCAGTTTGATGATCATTTCAAGCAGCTCGATATCTTGGTTAATAACGCCGGGTTCGAAAATAACCATGCGCTGGAAGATATGCCCTTGGACGTCTGGAGTGAATTGATGCAGGTCAATCTGACAGCACCTTTCTTGTGCAGTCAGCAGGCGGCACGACGCATGAAAAATGGCGGTGGTGGTGTGATCATCAATATCCAGTCGATTCATGACGAAATCATGCGCAAGGGCGTGTCTCACTATAGCGTGGCCAAGGCGGGGTTGAAGATGCTAACGCGCGCATCGGCAGTTGAATGGGGAGAATACGGTATTCGCGTCGTTGGCCTGAGCCCCGGTGCCATCGAGACGGATATCAATCGCGAAGATATCGAGAAGACCGGTCGCGACAAGTACAACGAATGGATACCGCTTGGGTTCGTCGGCGAAACACAGGATATCAGCGGTATTGTCACGTTCCTGTGCTCTGAACATGCGCGCTATGTGACCGGCACGACCCTCTATGCCGATGGCGGTTACATGCACAACGTGATCCGCTACGATGACCGGCCCGGACGCGACTAGTCCTCAGATTTCACCGGTGTAACAAAGAAAACGCCCCGCGATTGCGGGGCGTTTGCGTGTCGACCTGAACGTCAGTAGCGAACGTTAGCGTGTCGTCGCTGCATGCTCGGTGGTGACAGGATTTTGCACCTTGGAACCCTTGAGACCGTAGAACAGGATGTAGAGATAGCAGATCAGCGGCAAGAAGAACGCATGCTGAATGCCCATATGGTCAGCCAAAAAGCCCATTGCAACCGGCAGGATTGCGCCACCGACAATGGACATGATCAACAGGCTGGAAGCCTTACTGGTCAACGGGCCCATCTTGGCGATGCCGAGCGTGAAAATAGTCGGGAACATGATCGAGTTGAACAGGCCGATCGCGACCACACTCCACATGGCGACGTGGCCAGTGGTGATCATGGTGATAATGAGCAGCAGGCTGGCGATGATGGCGAACAGACCTAGCAGCAGGCCAGCACGGACTTTCTGCAGTAGCGCCGAACCGATGAAACGTCCGATCATCGCGCCGCCCCAGTAATAGGCGACATAGTTGGCGGCACTGCCTTCGCTCATGTTGCCGATATGATCCTGAGTGATGTAATTGATCAGGAAGCTGCCGATCGATACTTCCGCACCCACATAGGCGAAAATACCCAGCATCCCAAGCACGACGTGGCGATGGCGCATTGCTTCGCCGTACGTCAGGTTGTCGGTCATGTCGTCCTGAGCCTGATCCTTGAAATTAGGCAGGCGCCAGAAAAAGATCACGACCGCGAGGGTGGCGAGAATGGCGGCAAGAATCAGATAAGGTCCCTGAACCATCTGTGCTTCGCTCAAACGGTCTGCCACTTCACCTGCAGCAGATTGAACGTCAGCAGAGCTTAGCGCTGCGCCGGACAGAATCAGCAGTCCTCCAAGCGCGGGGCCAACAGTCGTGCCCAGCGAGTTGAAAGCCTGCGCCAGATTAAGACGGCTCGATGAGGATTTCTCCGGCCCAAGCAGACTGACGTACGGGTTGGCCGCGACCTGCAGGATGGTAATACCGCTGGCCAGAACGAACAGCGCGGTCAGAAATAATGGATAAGAGGGTGCCTTGGCGGCAGGGAAGAACAGCAGCGCGCCAACGCCGGCAACTAGCAGGCCAAAACTGATGCTGTTCTTGTAGCCCAGCTTGGCAACCAGTTTCCCGGCCGGTAGCGATACGATGAAATAGGCACCGAAGAAGGTGAACTGAATCAGCATCGTTTGGGTATAGCTGAGCGAAAATACACTTTTTAGATGCGGAATGAGAACGTCGTTAAGACTGGTCAGCAGACCCCACATGAAAAAGATAGAGGTAATGACAATCAGGGCACCACGGTAGCGTCCCTGATCTGAAGCGTTATTCGTCATGTTATAAACTCATGGATTGACATTATTGCGAATGGTGCTCAACACGAATGCTAACATCTGGCAATGCCAGGCGCTGTGCAAGAAATGATGACCCGGCTAACATAATGGAAAACGCTTTCAAGTGTGTGCTAACTCTAAGTCGTATTGACTTATGGCTGCTGTCGAGATATGGCAGGTGTGTGGCAATGAAATAGGCTAAAGTACTGCTTGTAAAGGAGTTTTGAATATATGCACGCTCATATGTGCGAAACCTGTGGCATCCAGTTCGCGCCAAGTGAAAAGCCGCCGGCGTATTGTCCCATCTGTGAGGATGAACGGCAGTATGTCGGTTGGTCGGGGCAGCGCTGGACAACGCTAGATGCCATGCGCCACAAGGGCTATAGCAATGTATTCAAGGCTTTTGATGATGAACTCCGGTTATCGAGTCTGGAGTGCACACCATCGTTTGGGATTGGTCAGCGTGCGCTGATCGTGCAAACCGATGTCGGCAATTTGATGTGGGAATGTGTGCCCTATTTAGCCGGACAGCCAACCATGGACAAGCAGTTCAAGCGGGAACTCGATGCCTTGGGCGGTATCGATGCTATCGCGATTTCTCACCCACATTTTTACTCGACAATGATCGAATGGGCACAGGTTCTCAATGTGCCGATCTATCTGCATGAAGATGATGCTGGCTGGCTTATACGCCGGGATGATCATGTTGTGCTCTGGACGGATGAGCAGCATGATCTTTTTGGCGGTTTAACGCTGCATCGGCTCGGCGGCCACTTCAAGGGCAGCCAGGTGCTGCATTGGGCCGAAGGCGCGCAGGGGCGCGGTGCATTATTTACCGGTGACACTATTCAGGTTGCACAGGACCGTGACTGGGTCAGTTTTCTTTACAGCTATCCTAATCTGATCCCCTTGCCGGCCAGCAAGGTTGCTGACATGAATGCACAGGTGCAGCGTCTTGAGTTTGATCGTATCTACGGTTCCTGGACGGATAGGAACGTGATTGGTGATGCGAGAACCAAGGTGGCGCGCTCTGCGCAGCGCTATATAGCCGCACTGGAAGGGCATTTCTCTGCCGATGAACCTAACGATGATGATGGCACGGGTGGGAATTTAACCGCTTGAAACCGGTCATAGACAGTCAGTTGTTTGATCGCGTTGCACTGTTGGTAAGTTGGAAAATTGAAGTATTAGCGTAATCGGACGCTTTAAAAGGAGTAATCATGAAAGCGCGTAATGTCGTCCATAAAAACGCCATGCACTATCAGAAAAGCCATGTGTTCAAGGACAGGAAGAAGCTGACCAGGAACGGCTATCGCAAGCATAAGAAGGCATATGAAGGGGAACTGAAGGGTTCCCCTTCATCGTTTCTGCACGCTGCCTGATTGAGTTCCTTTTGAGCTTTCCTGGTCCTGGTTATCACACCGACCGATAAGACTTCGCTCATTTCATTCTGCCCAGATGATGCCTGCACGCGCGGTAACGTTTAGGATAGGCGCTCATCTTGAGTCGGGATGCGAATGTTCACAGTACTCCACGCCAATCACCTTGAAGACCTGCGCGAGCTCTCGCTTGAATTGATCCATCGTCAGCCGCTGCCGCCATTGACTCAGGAAACGTTCCTGGTGCAGTCCAACGGCATGGCACAGTGGCTGCGTATGGCACTGGCCGAGAAGGACGGCATTGCCGCCTCGCTTGATTTTCCTCTGCCTTCAAGCTTTGTCTGGCGCGCCTATCGCGCAGTACTAGGCAATGAGATTCCCAAGCAGTCGCCGTTTGACAAGGGTCCCTTGACCTGGCGATTGATGAGGTTGCTGCCGCGCTTGGTAGGTCAACCGCTGTTTGCACCGCTACATCACTATCTCTCCGATGAGATCGAAGCGCAGACGAGTCAGCATAAAAGCGATGCCCAGCCGTGCGGAGATCGCAAGTGCTTTCAGCTTTCCGCCCAGCTCGCCGATCTGTTCGATCAGTACTTGGTCTATCGTCCCGACTGGATTGCCGCTTGGGAGCGCGGCGAAACGGCGCCTGTTGATCTCGCTGACGAAGATGCCTGGCAGCCCGAGCTGTGGCGTATCTTGTTGAGTGATGCACCTTCTTATGCGCGGCATTATCATCGCGCCGCCTTGCATGAGCGTTTTCTGCGCGTTGCACGTGGGTTGAGCGAACGGCCTGCCGAGCTGCCGCCGCGGCTATTTGTCTTTGGTATTTCGGCGCTGCCGGCACAGCTACTGGAAGCATTGCATGCGCTATCCGGTGTGATGGATGTCGTGTTGATGATCTCCAATCCATGCCGCTACTACTGGGGGGATGTAGTAACGGATCGCGAGGCGATTCGCCGTGCAGTGCGGCATGCGGAAAAACCGACGCTGGCAGGGCTTGACCCGGAAACGCTCCATCTCAAGGCTAATCCATTGCTGGCGGGTTGGGGCACTCAGGGACGCGATTTCATTGTGGCTCTCTACGATTTCGAGGGGGCCAATGCATTTGACCTGGAAAGTGATGTTTTCCGCGAGCGAGCTGATTCAGCGGATGCGCCGCTGCTTAACCAACTGCAGCAGGACATCCTTGATCTCGTCCATCCTGCCGAACGGGTAAAGGAGGAGGGCGCCAAGCGGGTGATCGCTGTCGATGATGATTCGGTCAGCTTTACCAGCGCCCACTCACCGCTGCGTGAAGTCGAGATCCTGCACGATCAACTGCTTGATGCCTTCGAGCGTGACGCCACGTTGAAGCCGCGCGACGTGATCGTGATGGTGCCGGATATCGATCGCTATGCACCATTTATTGAGGCGGTGTTCGGGCAGATACCGTTTGATGATCCGCGCTACATTCCGTTCACCGTCGCTGATCGGCTGGCCACTGAGGCAGAGCCGCTTCTGGCCTGTGTGCTGCAACTGCTGGAATTGCCTGAACGTCGTTTGGGCGTGACCGAGATTCTCGACTGGCTTGATATTCCCGCGTTCCGGCGTCGTTGTGACATTAGTGAGAGCGATCTGGAACGTACTCGTCAGTGGCTTGCCGGTAGCGGAGTGCGCTGGGGGCTGGATAGGCAACATCGTGACGATCTCGGTCTGCCTGCGTTGCATGACAACACCTGGCGCTTCGGGCTTGAGCGCATGCTGCTGGGCTACGCAACCGGCGTGGGCGGTGATTTCGATGGGATTGTTGCCTACGACGAGGTAGGCGGGCTGGACGCCGAACTGGCGGGCAAGCTGGCGCAACTGATCCGAAGGCTGGGGCAGCATCGGCAGCGTTTCGCCACGTCGCTAACCCCGCAGCAGTGGGCCGTGCAGCTATCCGCCATGTTCGAGACGCTGTTTGCACTTCGTGAACAGGATGAGTTTGATACGCTTGATCGCGTCGATCGCGCTATCGCACGCTGGCTGGACGCTTGCACATGTGCTGATTTCGATTCGGCTGTGCCGCTTACGGTCGTGCGCGAGTCGATACGTCAGGAACTTGATCAGGGTGGGCTTGCCCAGCGCTTTTTAGCCGGCAAGGTCAATTTCGCCACCCTGATGCCGATGCGCGCGATTCCCTTTCGCCAGACGTTTCTGCTGGGCATGAACGACGGCGACTACCCGCGAGCGCGGTTGCCTCAGGATTTTGACTTGATGGCGACACGCACCCGGGCCGGTGACCGCTCGCGCCGCGATGACGACCGCTATCTGTTTCTTGAAGCACTGCTTTCGACTCGTGATCGCCTGACTGTCTCATGGATCGGGCGCGATCAGCGGGACAATATCGAGCGTGCCCCGTCGATGCTGGTCGGGGAACTGCTCGATACCATCGCCCTTGGCTGGCGGCCTGCTGATGAGGCCGATGATAGCGAGCAGGCGCTACGAAGACGCCTGATTCGTCAGTATCCGCTGCAGCCATTCTCGATGCGCTATTTTGATGCCGACTCGCCTTTTTTCACTTTCGATACCAGTTGGGAAGCGGCCCATGCGCCTGGTCAGCGCTTGAATCACATGACTCTGCCGCCTGCATCACCGCCGGTTGAAGCCCTGCGGTTGGCTGATCTCGAACGTCTGCTTCGTTTACCGCCCGGTGTCTGTGTCAGCGAGCGCTTAGGCGTCAGGTTTCATCGTCCAGAGACGCCGGTCGAAGATGCTGAGCCTTTTGGTCTCAATGGGCTGGAAAGCTACTGGCTTAAGCGAGAACTGCTTGATGAGGCGCGCAAGGGGCAGTCGGTCGTCAAGGTTGCCGAGCAACTGCGGCGCAGCGGACGGTTACCCGCGTTGGGATTTGGCGATGCGCTGCTGAACGGGTTGATTGGTCCGCTTGAGGCTCAGTTGACACGTTGGCAAGCGGTCAGTGAAACGCTTGAGGCATTGCCTGCCGAGCGATTTGCAACGCACTGGCGCGATGATGACGCGGATATTGAACTGACCCTTGATGATGTAATTGATAATCTGCACCGCGACACGGAAGGGCGCATGTGGTGGTGGACGCTTGAGCCTTCGCACTTCGGGCATCTCAAAACCGATCGGGATGGCCGGCTGAAAAGCTACGGCAAGCCCAACCGCCTATTCCGGCCGTGGCTTTTGCAACAGGCATTGGCAGCGATGGGCAAGGCCGTGCACATTGGCTTGTTATTTGAAGACCGCGAACTGACTGTGGCACCGCCCGCATCAGGAGAAGCCAGCCAGTGCATGCAACAGTTACTGAAGCTGTGGTGGCAGGCGCGCCAGACGCCCTTGGCGACCGCGCCAGAGCTGGCATTCATATGGCTGGCCGCGCAGCGTGATCCACAGGCGCCCTCAGGCGACGATCAAGAGGCCGCGCGAGAAGCCGCACGCAATTTATATGAGGAGGCGAGTTTCAACGGTATGGCAGCGCTGCGCGAGCGCGAACCAATGCTTGGGGAGTTATGGGGCGATTTCGATGCGTTACTGGCCTCGGGCTTTGAGTTTGCCAGCCATGCTGTCTATGCCGAGTTCTGGAGCATGGTAAGAGGGCTGGCCAATGCGGAGTAATACGTGAAATGGGCGCAGGCGAAAGCGAAAGCTCTCGTTCCCTTTGCTGTTCAAGGCGGTGCCGATGAGCATCGTGGGTGAGTGTCATGCTATCTCCTCATGTCGGTTAGGTGGGAGATAGCACCACCATAGTGACGCTCGGCGCCGTTTCGACAGGCGCCGAAAGTTACTGTCACCCACGATACTCGTGATAACTGGCTGACTTATAGGCCGAGCGCGTTAAGACCGGGATGTTCTGCCGGGCGAGGACCGGGCGCCTTCCAGCGAAAGCGCCGTGCGCCATCTTCAATGGGCATCTCATTGATGCTCGCTTCACGTCGTATCATCAGGCCTTCAGGGTTGAATTCCCATTGTTCGTTGCCATAGGCGCGATACCATTGGCCAGTACCGTCGTGCCACTCATATTGAAAGCGTACCGCTATCTTGGTGTCGTCGAAGGCCCATAGCTCCTTGGCGAGGCGATAGCCGCGCTCCTTTTGCCATTTGCGCGTCAGAAACTCAACGATGGCCTCGTGACCTTGGAAAAATTCGGAACGGTTGCGCCAGCGGCTGTCGGGTGAATATGCCTTGACCACCACTTCGGGGTCACGGGTGTTCCAGGCATCCTCGGCGGCGCGTACCTTCGCCAGGGCGCTGTCACGGTCAAAGGGAGGCAGAGGAGGGCGTGTAGTCATGATCATCCTTATATCGAAGCGTTAGCCTAATGCACGTGTCGAACTGACGCGGAGGCATAAACAGGGCTAGACTTCATGCATGTATTTACTTCGATAGCGAACGAAGTGCCCGCTATCGCCAATTTCAATCATTGCACATGGAGATGTCGATGCGTCATCTCGACCTACAGGTCATCACACAGGCGCTCGAATGGGCACGCGATGGCGAAACGCTGTGGCTGTGCACGGTACTGTCAACCTATGGATCTTCGCCGCGTGCGCCGGGCTCGCTGTTGGTGGCCAGAGGCGATGGTCGCTATATCGGCTCGCTCTCGGGTGGCTGCGTTGAAGACGCCTTCATAGAAGCACTGCGTGACGGCGTATTTAACCAGCCTGCCACAGTAGTGCGCTATGGTGAAAGCCAGGAAGAAAGCCAGCGCCTGCAACTGCCTTGCGGTGGCGTGCTGGAAGTCCTTGTCGAACGCCATGAGGCTAACGATGAATGGATGACCCATCTCGAAGTACTCGCCGCCACACTGCTGGGTCAGAAACGGCTGGTCCGTCGTGTCGAGCTGGCCAGTGGCCGCTACCGCGTCACGCTCGATGCGCAGCATAACGGACCGACAGTTGAGCGCGAAAGGCGTGAAGGTGAACGCGAACCGAGTGCGGTGCGTGTGCGGGTCGGCCCGGCATTGCGCCTGATTCTGGCGGGAATATCGCCGGTGGCGCAGTATTGTGCCGAGTTTGCGCGCACGCTCGGGTATGAAGTGATTGTCTGTGACCCACGTGAAGAACAGCGGCGCGGCTTTAGTGTCGAGGGTGTTGAGGTCCAGGCGATTCTGCCCTCGCTGTTTATTTCCTCCGGCGCATGCCATGAGGCAACGGCAATAGTGGCGCTGACCCATGACCCGCGTATCGATGATCTGGCGATGATTGAAGCGGTCAGAACGCCAGCGTTCTACATCGGTGTAATGGGATCACAGCAGACGTCTCAAAAGCGCGCCGCGCGGCTGGCGCGCTCCGGTGGGCTAACGGATGAGCAGATTGCACGCATTCACATGCCGATCGGGCTCGATCTGGGCAGCAAGGCGCCCGCTGAAATCGCCTTGGCCGTGGTGGCCGATGTGATGCGCGTCTATAACGGCAAGACGACGATGACCATGGATGACGAGAAGGCGGCGGTCGATGTCGTCTGACAGTCACAAGAGCCACCATGTGGCGGCAACTGCCGGTTCTCGACCTGATGCACTTCACTTCATCGCGCTTGTGTTGGCTGCGGGGCGGGGCCACCGTTTCGGCAGTGACAAGCGGCGTGCGCGCTTACCGGACGGGCGCGAGCTGCTGTGTGCCACCGTAGATAGTGTCCTGCCTTACTTTGCGCAGACATTCGTGGTGCTGCGTCAGGAGGATAGTGCGCTGGCAATGAATCTGCCGGCAGGCGCCAGCGTCTTGCATGCCGCCCATGCCCATGAGGGGATGGGCGCAAGCCTGGCCGATGGCATTCGTGCGCTGCATGGCATTGAGTGCGATGCGGTGGCCGTTGTGCTCGGCGATATGCCTTGGGTGACGCCCGACACGCTTCACGCGTTAACCGAACAGGCCAACCCCTCACGCATTGTACGCCCTGTCCACAAGGGGCGCGGTGGTCACCCAGTCATCTTTGGCCACGAGTTCTGGACGGCACTCTCGGCGCTTGGTCAGGATGAAGGGGCGCGAGGCATCCTGACTATCTATCGTGATTATATCGATGAAATCGAGGTCGATGACCCGGGTATCTGGCGTGATGTCGATCAACCGCAGGATATTGCGTAGGCTCAGGTTTAGATACAGCGCACCGACACATGCAGTGTCGGGGCGCGCTGTTCAAAAGCCCAATTCAACCGTTTCTGACACATCGCAAGGCTTGCCAAAGCTTACCCGCGCTTTCTTGTCACTCAAGTTCATGATGATGGTGAAGAGGGTCTCCATGCGCTCGCTCTCGGGCATATTGGGATTCTCGCTGCGACAGATCGCATCGGGGGCGTTCTGTTGATCGCTCAACCGCTCACGCAGCGATTCAAAGGAGGGCGAGACGCCTTCGCTGATCGCTTTCAGGCGGGCAAGGCGGGTAAACGACTCTTCATGTGGGGCATCTTCAAGGCCGGGCGGCAAATGCTTGGCGATCAAATGATTGGTATGGAAAAGATTGCCGCTACGTGGGGCAGTAGCGGAATCGCCCATCGGTGACACCTCCATGCCTGCGGCATGACCGGCGCCGTCGGCAATCAGAAAGTGTGCCGGGCTGGCCACGCCAAGGTCATCGATCATGTCAAGCGCGTGTTCGACGCTGTCGCTTTCAAGCACGCGGCGCAGCATGACGTGAATCGGCAGTTTGGGACGGCAGATGCTTGAGCGCAGTGCGTTCAGGCAGACGCCGACACCTTGGTCGTTGAAGCCTATCTTGCCGATAATGCCGGCCTCAGTGACCATATGAAACGCCGGTTTGTCGTCAGGCGCGGCCGACAGCAAGATCAAGGTGTCCCCGGCCTCGTGCTTCCAGTCCCAGTTCTGTGCAAGCCACTGCTCCTTTGTATCGGGATGGCGCTGCGCCAGCGCCGAGCAGCCGTCGCTCTGGGCAGGTTGGAAATGGGTGAGCGCGATTTCGCTACGCGAGTTGAGTACCAGAATATCGAGCGGGTCGACATTGGCGGCTTCAGCGATACCGGCCATTTCATCAAGCAATTCAGGACTGGTGTGTTCGACGGCGGCTTTGAACATTTCCGCAGTGTAGCGCGCCTGGCGCCAGTCGATACCGGCAAAGTCCTTGAATAGCCAGGCATAATTGTCGAGGCTGATCTGGATTTCGGTGGCGGCTTCGTGCCCATGTGCAGCGCCAATGTCGCGATGGCTGCCACGTGTCTCGATATGCTTGACCATGCCCATCTCCTCGGTCGGTTGTATTGTCTTTTTCTCAGCATGGCGGGAGATTCTCTTCCCGTCGAGTGTTGTAGCGTATCGTCATGCCATTACTTGCGACCATACGGCGTCAACATCGGCGGCCATAGCGCTCGCAAGTACGTAGATATCGTCACAAATCAGCGGTGACACCTGCGGGCGTTCGGTGGTGTAATGCGCCCATGAGCCAGCCTTTGAATATCGCCACACTTCCCCTGCAGGGTCGTCGCCTGATCGAAGCCAGCGCCGGTACCGGCAAAACCTTCACGCTTGCCGCACTCTATGTGCGCCTGGTGCTCGGCCACGGCACTGATAAGGCCTATCCACGACCGCTGATGCCGCCGGAAATTCTGGTAGTCACCTTTACCGAGGCCGCGACCGAAGAACTGCGAACGCGTATTCGTACGCGTCTCAAGGAGGCGCGCGATGTGCTGCTCGGACGCATGGCCCCGGACAAGGTATTGGCGGAACTGTTGGCCGATGTATCCGATGATGCCTATGAACGGTATGCCAGCCGTCTCGACGGGGCCGCACGACTGATGGACGATGCTGCGATCTTCACCATTCACGGTTTCTGCCAGCGCATGCTCAAACGTCACGCCTTCGATAGCGGCAGTCTGTTTGCCGCCGAGCTGGTCAGCGACGTGCAGAGCCTGTTTGATGCCGCAGCGGAAGATTATTGGCGGCGCATGTTTTATCCACTTTCCGCATCATTGCAGGCGATGGTCGCGGGCTTTTGGATGACACCCAAAGCGCTCGGCGACGCAGTCAGGCCCTTGCTTATAGGGGGGCGTGCCCAGCCGCTGCTGTGGGGAGGCGAGCTGATTGAAGCGCCTGCCTCGCTCGATGAGATATTGGAACCGTGTGAGCATGCGCAGGCTGAACTTGAGCGTCTTGCCGCACAGGCCAGGGCAGCGTGGCACGCTCAGAGCGACACGATTATCGCGCTATTGCGCGATGCCATCGCTGGGGCTCAACTTAAGGCTAACGTGTTCAAACCGGCTGACCTTGAAGCCAAGCTTGACGCGCTACAGCAATGGGCCGATGGCGGCGGAACAGGACTTGATGGCGCGCTACTTGATTCCAAGAAGCAGCCGTGGTGCGGACAGGCACGACTTGAAGGGGCCGTGAAAAAAGGCGGTACCTGCCCACGGCACGATTTCTTTGCCATCCTTGATGAGTTAACGGCACGACAGGCTGATCAGCCCGATCCCCGGCCGCAGATTCTCGCTCACTGTCGTGATGCTCTGGTCGCGGCGTTAATCGCCGAGAAGCGCCGGCGTGGGGTGTGGGATTTCGACGATCTATTGAATGGTCTCGACGATGCGCTGTCCGGGAGCGCCGGGCCGCGTCTGGCGGCACGCATTCGCCGTGAACTGCCGGTCGCGATGATCGATGAGTTTCAAGACACCGACCCGGTCCAGTACCGCATTTTCTCGACGATCTATCCTGCCTCTATCGACAGCCCTGCACATGTCGCTGAGACCTGTGCATTATTGATGATCGGCGACCCCAAGCAGGCAATCTATGCCTTTCGCGGTGCTGACATTCATACCTATCTGGTCGCACGGCGTGCAACGCCCTCACGGTTTACGCTCACGCGCAATTTTCGCTCTACCCATGCGATGGTCGAGGCGGTCAATTGTCTGTTCGCCTGCGCTAACAAACCGTTTCGCTTTGAGGACATTCCGTTTGAGTATGTCGATGCTCATGGACGTGATGAGCAACTGATCGCTGATGGTCAATCGGTAGCCGCGCTGACGTGTTGGCTGCCTGACGGTGACGACTCAGTACGCAAGGATGACTACACCAAGTGGATGAGTGAAGCGACATGCGCGGATATTCAAGCGCTGCTTACCGGGGGTAGCTCACGGCAAACGGGATTTGTCACTGCTGATGGGACGCTGCGAGCAGTCAAGCCTGCCGATATCGCTGTGCTGGTACGCACAGGCCGAGAGGCCGAAATGATTCGCGAGGTGCTGAGCCGTGCGGGTATCAAGAGCGTTTATCTCAGCCAGAAGACCTCGGTGTTCGACTCGCGTGAAGCCTTTCATGTGCTCCAACTGTTCGAAGCGGTTGCTCATCCACGCGACGATCGCAGCCTGCGTGCGGCGCTGGCAACACGCTTGTTGACCGATTCATTGGCGGATGTGGCACGGATTGAGGAGGATGAACTGGCGTGGGAGGCGATGGTCGAGCGCTTTAGTGACTACCATCGTCACTGGCAGCGTTTTGGCGTGCTGCCTATGCTGCGGGCGGTCATGCGTGATTTTCGTATCGGTGAGCGCCTGCTGGCTTGCGCAGACGGCGAACGTCGCCTGACTGATCTGCTCCATCTGGGCGAATTGGCTCAATCCGCCAGCCAGCGTCTTGACGGGGAACAGGCGCTGCTGCGCTGGTTGCATCGCGCACTGGCCGGGCGCTTCGAGCAGGGACTTGATCCTGAGTCGTTGATTCAGCGTCTGGAGAGCGATGAAACCCTGGTGCGGGTAGTGACCATTCACAAATCCAAGGGATTGCAGTATCCCATCGTCTACCTGCCGTTTATCTGCGATTACCGAGAAATCGATAGTCGGGCGACAGCGTTCAAGTTTTCTCATGCAACGCATGGTCGCGCGGTAGCGCTGGCGCCGGATAGCGAGCAGCGCAAAGCCGCCGATGAGGAGCGTCTTGCTGAAGATCTGCGTCTGCTTTATGTCGCGTTGACGCGCGCCGAATTCGCCTGTCGGCTTGGGGTGGCGCCGCTGTTTAAGGGCAAACTTCCCAAGGATGCCGAGGCGGGAGCGACGACATTGGCGCGTTCGGCGCTTGGCGCGCTGCTGGCTGAAACGCTCGACAATGATCAAGCGTTGACTGCCAAGGCGTTACGCCACTGCTTCAGTACGCTGGTCAAAGACGGAGTGGTGGCCGTCTCGCCACTGCCCCGGCCGTCGCAGGCCATGATACTCGCCACTGCCGTCAACAAGACGTGCGGCGCGCGACGTTTCACGGGGCGCATTGATCATAGCTGGTGGATTGCGTCTTATACCGCCTTGATCGAAGGCGCGCGGCAATCTTTCGATGCGGGGCAGGGTGTTGCGTTGGGCGGCGTGGCAAGCAGCGAATTGCCAGATACTCAATTGGGTCTCGATATCGAAGTGCTGGAAGAAACCACGCCCATCCCGAACCCTCCGGTGCGTACGCTGGCCGATTTCCCGCGTGGGCCGCGTGCTGGAACGTTCCTGCACGGTCTGCTGGAAGCGGTCGATTTTGACCGACTGGGCAGCGATGAGTTCTATCCCGAAGAGCTTGAGCGCCTGGTCAGTAGCCGTATAGGGTTCTCGAATTACGATAACAGCTGGAAGCCGGTGCTTAGCGAGTGGTTATGTAACATCTTGCCTACGCCGCTACACGCTGCGGTTCCCGGACTATCGCTGGCCCGGCTCACGACGTGGAAAACCGAGCTTGAATTCTGGCTGCCCACGCTCAATGCCCGCAGCACACGTCTCGATGCGCTGGTTCATGAGTTCGAGCCGTTACCGGGGCGGCGGGCAGCGCTGGCGCCGCGCCGGTTGGAAGGTATGCTCAAGGGCTATATCGACATGGTGTTCGAGGCGGGCGGCCGGTGGTATGTGCTTGACTGGAAGTCCAATCACCTAGGCGATACGCCTGCCGATTACACTGATGCTGCCATGGCCGAGGCGGTCGTCGCGCACCGCTATGATCTGCAATATGTACTTTATACGTTGGCGCTGCATCGCCTGCTCAAGTCGCGCTTGCCTGATTATCATTTCGAGACGCACGTCGGTGGTGTGTTTTATATCTTCATGCGAGGCATGACACCTCATGGCGGCAGTGGGGTTTTCTATCGTCGCCCTTCACATGAGCTGATCGAGACGCTGGACCGTTGGCTTGACGGAAAGGATGAGCGTGCAACCCAGACACGTGATGAGCCGGTGTCCGATCATGCCTGAACAGCTTTCCATCTTTGATCAGTTCGATATGTTGGCTGCGCCTGAAAAGCCATCATTAGAGGCTCCAGCGTTGCCGCCACTCGAGGACATTCTTGATGAGTGGGTGCTGCTGGGTTGGTTGCGGGCGCTCGATGCGTATTTCACTGAATTCCTGGCCAGTCGTGATCCTGAGGCAGCGCCTTGCGTGCTGCTGGCGGCAGCGCTGGCCAGTCATCAGCTTGGTCGTGGTCATATCTGCCTTGATCTGGCCCATGCGCTCGATGATCCCGATGCTGTACTGTCATTGCCGCCGCAGGATGGCCGGCCCGACCCTGAGCATCCAGCCGTCGCGCCAGCTCGCCTGCTGCGCTCGCTCGGCCTTGAAGATGCACAGGGGTGGCGTCACTTTTTGCTGAAGTCTCGGCTGGTAACCGAGGCGAGTGCTGATCCTGCGCCAACCGCGCCATTGATTCTCGACGGTACACGGCTTTACCTGCAACGCTATTGGCTATGTGAGTGCGAGGTTGCGTATCGGCTCAAGCAGCGCATGCATGCTCCGCTGCCGGTAGGTGATGGACTGCGTGCAAGGCTTGATGCGCTATTTACGTCACCTTCCGATACGGTTGATGAGTCACGCGATTGGCAAAAAGCGGCCTGTGCTTTGGCACTGCGCAATCGTCTGACGGTAATCTCGGGGGGGCCCGGTACCGGCAAGACGACTACGGTCACCCGGTTACTCGCGCTACTGCAGGAAAATGCGCTGGGCACTACGGGACGGGCAATGACGATTCGTCTTGCCGCACCAACGGGGAAGGCTGCCGCACGGTTGACCGAGTCGATTAGTGCTGCAATCGAGCGTTTAAGCGTCGATGCGGCAGTCAAGCAGGCGATGCCACGTGACGCGACGACGCTTCACCGGTTACTGGGGGCGCGTCCCGATACGCGTCACTTTCGTTATCACGCTGATAATCCT
This sequence comes from Phytohalomonas tamaricis, assembly GCF_003012345.1. GTDB lineage: Bacteria > Pseudomonadota > Gammaproteobacteria > Pseudomonadales > Halomonadaceae > Phytohalomonas > Phytohalomonas tamaricis. The sequence goes on along the minus strand of NZ_PVRV01000020.1, from coordinate 465,160 downwards.
CTTGCCCTTGATCTGCTCGTCGTCGATGAGGCGTCGATGGTCGATTTGGAACTGATGGCTGCATTGCTTGCTGCCTTGCCGGATCACGCCAGGCTGGTGCTGCTCGGTGACAAGGACCAGCTCGCCTCGGTTGAAGCCGGGGCGGTACTGGGCGATTTATGTGCTGGGGCCGAACGGGGAGGCTATGGACATGATGTTGTCAGCTTCCTTTCGCACATGATGGCTGATGATTTCAGCGACGTGCATGGCGACGGCGGTCTGCTCGATCATATTGTCGTGCTGCGCAAGAGCTATCGCTTCCATGAGCAGAGTGGCATCGGCGCGCTGGCCCGGGCGATCAATCAAGGGGATGTTGAGGCACTGAAGCACGTCTGGCGTGCCGATTACCGTGATATCAAATGGCATGCGCTCAGCGATGGACGCGACAGCTTGCTGCTACGAGAGGCACTCAAGGGTTATCGCCACTATCTGCGTGCCATGCATGAAGGCGCCGAGCCGTTAGAGGTTATTGATCTCTTTGCACGTTTTCAGGTGTTGTGTGCGCTACGTCGAGGACCTTGGGGGGTAGAGGGGCTTAATCAGTTGATCACCGATGCGCTCTATCGTGACAAGTTGATCGAGGCAACTCGTGGCTGGTACGCCGGCCGGCCGGTGATGGTGACGCGCAATGATCCACAGCTGGGGCTCTACAATGGCGATATCGGGATTACTCTGTCCGACCCGCAAGCCGGTGGACGGCTTCGGGTATTCTTTGAACAGAGCGATGACACCTCGCCTGGCGTAGGGAGAAGAACCCGAGCGGTACTACCTGGGCGACTTAACGATGTCGAGACGGTATTTGCGATGACGGTGCATAAGTCGCAAGGATCGGAATTCGATCACGTGCTGTTCGTGTTACCGGACCGGCCCAATCCGATCCTGACCAAGGAGCTTGTTTATACCGGAGTGACCCGAGCCAAGACGCGCTGTGACTTGATGAGCGCTTTTGACGGTGCGCTGGGGCACGCGGTGCAGCGGCATGTCTGGCGGGCCTCGGGGATTCGCCAGCGCTTAATCGGCGAGTAAGTTAGTAGGCTGCTCAAAAGGGTAGCAACTTATAGCGCTCGGCCTTAACCTCGTTTTTGATCTCGCCGAGCTGGTAGAAGTCGACGGTACTCAGGACTTCGTTGATTCTGATCGTTGGGCGAGACATGTTACGCACTACACGTACCTTGCTGGGACGGCCGTTTTCATCGAGCGCCATGACCCAGGCAAGAAAACCGTGGGAAAACTCGATCAGGCTGCCGATCGGTAGAAAGCCATGGCGCTTGATATAGCGTGTGAGCCACTGGGCGTCGAACTTTTCCGGATGATCGTGAATGTAGCGATAGGCTTCAAGCGCGGTCCATGCCTGACGGTCGTCACGTGGCCTTGTCAGCGCATCAATGACATCAACGACCATTGCCATCCGCGAAAGCTCCGGCAGAGCGGAGGCTTTGAGCCCCAGCGGATAACCGGAACCATCGAGCCGCTCGTTGATGCCACCCAATACCGCCAGAGCCACGTTCTTGTTTAGCCACGATGAGGTGTCGACCTGTTTGAAAAGGTGTCGGGGATGGGCTCTAAGCCGACTCTTTTCAGATTCTGACATAACGCCTGTCAGAGACTTCAGTTCATTGGAAAGTAATAACGGTTTACCCAGGTCATGAATAAGGGCCGCTGCGATGATCTGATCGGTTAACGTTGCGTACTGCGGCGTGGTGGTGAGCAGGTCAGCGAGCTTGCCAGCGACATTGAGCGAATGCTGGATAAGTCTGGTCTGATCGTTCAGGCAGGACAGGGCGTAAAAAAATGCCTGACGATCCTCATGCAGCAGGGCGAGTAATGAGATCGCACATTCGTTTACGGCATCCGATGCGAGATGCTCACCATTTTGCAGGGCAATAATCTGGGCATTAAGCTGACGCGCAATAGTCTTGAGCGGCACGACCATAGGCGTGCTGTCTTCGGGGGTGCCTGATGACTGAGTCAATGACTCGAAATGGGCAACGTTATCGGGATCGTTCAGTTTGAAAAGCTCAGATGCTGCCACTATCTGGCCCGCGTTGCCCTTTCTGATCGCTACTTCACGTTCTATTTCGCGAATGACATACCAGAGCTGCTGAGTGAAACTCTTGGCCGGTGACGTAAACTGGACGCCGATGAGGGCATGATTGGTATTGGGCTCGATCCGCATGTGCTTGACCTGGGCGGAGGAGCACAATGTTTCACCGTTAGGAAATGTCACCCTGAGATGGGCAAGTGTCTCGTCACGCTTGATGCCGATGATGTCATTGATCGGCAGCTGGACCAGACAGCCTCCCAGAGAAAGGTTTCTAAGTATGCCCTGTAAAGGGGCGGTACCTTTAAATGTCACTATGCTGACCGGCACTGGCATGCTCTTGGCAAGCGGGATGCGATACGCGCTACGCTTGGAGGCGACTTGCAGCTTGGTAGGCTTTTCGCATTCGATCTCGATATGTTCGCCAAGCACTCTGCAATGATGGGCAGTAATCTGATCGAACCGCAGCGTTTCAGATGTTTTTTGAGCGAGCAGCCCGAATTGAAAGGGAACTGTTTGATTCATGAGCGCCTCTTCAGATGCAGAAACGCTGAGCAGAAGCACATCTCTGGCAGGATCGATGCTCGTTGCCAGAACGGGACAATGATGAGGCGCTGCGTCATCAAGAATGATGCCTACGGCATAGGTCCCCTCAATCAATGAATAAATCACTGATGCAATGAGGTCGGGGTCTTTTATGTTAACCAGCTTAGGCTCTATGTCTTGCATCAAGGCATTCCAACAAGGCGTGATGGCGCAAAGTGAAGCTAGCGCATGCCGACATATATCGACGTAACCTGCGATATCTAAAGAATTAATGTGGCATAGACGAAAGTTTTTGTCGTTGGGAAGGTAATAAGGCCCGGTTGTACCTGAATAGTAGCCATGCTTATAAAAAAGCCGGCGTCCTTCGACGCCGGCTTCGCTATTCTACGGTGACATCATGATGCTTTTAACTTGAGGATAGGCCGCCTGACGACCTTAGGGCAGGTTTGTAGATAACGCTCCAGCAAGTCGCTGGGCAATTTCTGGATATCGGCTAGGCGGGTATTGCGTACTTGGTAGTATTCGCTGCTCGACATAGGCTTCCTCCTAATGCGTTAAGCGATGACGTCAAGTGACGACTTGATGAGCAACTTCCGTTGTTGCTTGTACAAGAATAGTCGCGATTAGCGCTGCACAAACGATTAGATTTTGTACAAGACATTAACGAACGTCGTTTTGGTGAAGAGACAAAATGATAGATGCTAATAACAGGCTGATTTAGAAATGATATGTAGAATAAACCTGTCGGGGCGCTGTTGCAGTCGATTACCAAGCTAAACATAATCCTGAAAAATGTTACCGGTGGGCCTGCGTATGAGCGCTTACTTGTACGTGCAAACGACCATGCTGACGTTTTGTCCTATCCAGCATTTTTGATTTCTTGAGGTAGATATGTTCCGGCTTGATCACTTTATACCTCAATGAATCGCACAACCTCTGGAGAGTTAATGGAGCATTTACGCCGTCATTACTGGCAGGACTATACCGCGACGGAAATCGCTGCCCTAGTTGATGATGCTACTCTCGCTATCCTGCCGCTGGCCGCCATTGAGCAGCACGGTGCACACCTGCCGTTGTCTACCGATCTCGATATTAATCAGGGCTTGCTGGATGCAGCATTGACGCGTCTTGGCGCAAATACTTCGGTGTTTGTGCTGCCACCGATGATGGTCGGCATGAGTCTTGAACATACGCGATTTGCCGGTACGCTAAGCCTCCCTCCTGAAACCGCTATTGACACGATCGTCTCCCATGGTCGTGCGCTTGCTGCAGCAGGCATCAAGCGTCTGATGCTATTCAATAGTCATGGTGGCAACAAGGCAGTAATGGACATCGCCGCGCTCAAGCTGCGTGAGGCGTATGGCCTGTTGGTGGTCAAGGCGACCTATACACGTTTTGCGCTGCCGGCTGAAGCGCTGCCGATGGAAGAACTGCGTCATGGATTGCATGGCGGCGCGCTGGAAACAGCGTTAATGCTGTATTTGGCACCGAATAAGGTACGCACAGAAGCCATATTCGATGCGCCGTCATTGGCCCACCGTCTGATTGCACAAGGCTCAACGCTTGGCCCCGAGGGCGAGGCGGGATTTGCCTGGATGGCTGATGACCTTCATCCTGCGGGAGTGACCGGTAATGCCTGCCTGGCGGACGCCGAGATGGGGGCACGGCTGGTTGAGCATTATGCTGAGCGTTTGGCTAAATTGATTGAAGATGCTCAGAGTTTTGCACTTGATGCGCTGGCGAATAACGGCAGTGAAGTACTGAGCCATAAGGCGGCGGATAGGTAACATCCGCCTGCCGAAGGGACGTGGACTATTTCGTGCTAAGCAGCGCTCTGCCCAGCGTACGCTCGTGTTAGCTGTCCCCGTTCAATACATTGTCCAGCATGTGGCCTGAGCGTGTGGCCTTGGCGTTGAGGTAGCGATAATTTTGCTCCGTGAGACGGCCAAACAGGGCACGTCGATCGACCACTTCGATGCCTCCTTGCTGCATGGCATCGATTTTTCTGGGATTATTGGTCAGCAGCTGGATGCGCTTGATGCCGAGCTCCACCAGCATGTCGATGGCCACGCCATAGCCCCGTTCATCATCGCCGAAGCCGAGTATCTGATCGGCATCAACGGTATCGAGTCCTTCATCCTGAAGGGTGTAAGCGCGCAACTTGTTGGCCAAACCGATACCACGACCCTCTTGGGCCAGATAGAGCAGCACACCGCCGCCCATAGCATTGATGCCCGCAACGCCGTTGCGTAGCTGCTCGCCGCAATCACAGCGAAGACTCCCGAACAGATCCCCAGTCAGGCACGCCGAATGCAGGCGAACTGGTACGGCATCTAGCCACTGATCGGGCTCGCCGATCACGACCGCGACATGTTCTCGCAGTCCGTCGGGCTCACGGAACAGGATAAAACGGCTCTTTTCGGCATCATCAAGCGGAACGCTTGCCTCACTGACGCGTTTGAGCAGGCCGCTGGCACTATCGACACAGCGTGCTGCCTTGGCTGCAGATATCGCCAGAATCTCGCCTTCTTCCACCAGAGATTCGAGACGCTGCCGCTGCTGCTCTGACACGCGCATGGTCAACGCGGCAGGTATCAGCAGGGCACGCCGCATCAACGCCAGAGCCGCATGATCGGCAGGTGCTGCGGCCTGCGGTAAACGCTCAAATAATGGCGTATGCTCATCAATTGGTGCACGCGTTTGGGTCAAGGCGCTCAGTGTGGCGGCGTCAATTTCATTGATGCGTTCAAGTGGCAGGCAGGCGGCGTCGGCATTAATGTGATGACCGAGCGATGCCAGGCGGTGGCGAGTCAGCACCAGGGCGGGAGATTCGCCAACATCGCTGGCCAGATGTGTCAACGCCGCGTCATTGATGGCCTCGATGGGATGTACAAGTGTGTCTTGTTTTTCGTCGCGCAGCAGTACCGGTAAGCCACGGCGGATATCGAATATCGCACGTTCAACCTGTCGCATAGCCTCTCCCTTAGCTTAGCGTCGCTGTAAATTTTACACGCAGTGCCTGGATGCGCTTCATCCGTCACTGTGTGGTCTTAATACCGCGGTTTAATCCCATGCATAGCAATCACATCAGGAACTGTAAGATGCCTACCACGATTCTCGATGAGCATGATGCTTGGCGGCTCATACGTCGGATGGCATGTCTGGACTGGGCTTCCTTCACTACGGCTAGTCCTGAAATGCTCGGTTTTGAGGCCTGGAAGGCAGGCATCAACGTTCAACGAGGCGGCCAATGGCGTGCTGAGGTTGAATCCACGCCAGCGGCTTCGCAGTTGCTCGACCGCTATCTGCCGCTGGTTACCGAGCCTGCACCGTTCACGATTGCCCAACTTGGGCAGAGTATTGATGGGCGAATCGCCACGGCGTGTGGTCATTCGCACTATGTCACCGGCCCCGAGAGCCTCGTTCACTTGCATCGCCTGCGCGCTCTGGTCGATGCCGTCATCGTTGGCGCAGGTACGGTGGCTGCAGATGACCCGCAGCTCACTGTGCGCCACGTCGAAGGTGAAAACCCGGTTCGCGTCGTACTTGATCCACAGGGCCGTGTCGATTCCATGCAGCAGATATTTCAAGCGCCGCAGGCGCCTACGCTGCATATCGTGGCCTGCGATGAGGCCGCGTGCAACCGAGCTACTGACAGTGCTTCGCATGTTACCGTACTGAAGATATCCGGCAGTGAACAAGGTATTGCTCCGCGAGCGGTGCTCGACGCGCTGGCTGCCAGAGGTCTCAAGCGTGTGCTGATCGAAGGCGGTGGAGTGACGGTATCGCGCTTTCTTGCGGCGGGTTGCCTGCATCGGCTGCAAATTACCGTGGCGCCGATAATGATCGGTTCGGGTCGGCCAGCATTGACGCTGCCGCAAATCGACACGCTGGATGAGGCACTGCGGCCCCCCTGCCGAATCTTTCCTCTGGGTGATGATGTGCTGTTCGATTTCACGCTGATGGCGTAGCGTCACGTCTGCTTTTCTCGGTTGAGCGCGTGAAGAAAGGCTCGGCCTGCGCTTGGCCAGTCGCGCAGTCTGCTACGGGCGATACGTGCCCCTTCGGTCAGGTGTGCGCGCTGATAGGCATGGGTCATGATCAATCGCAGGGCATCGCTGAGCGCATCTACATCGTCCGGTTCCACCTTGATGGCGGCATCGTCGGGTACGGTATAGGCCAGTGCGCCCGCATTCGTAGTGACCATGGGCAGGCCGTGCGCCATCGCTTCGTCAACCACCATGCCATAGCTTTCAAAGCGTGATGGCAGGATGCACAGATCGGCTCGATGATAGAACTCATCGAGTGTGGCGGGCGGAAAGGGGCCTGGCAGGTGGATGCGTTCATTCAAACCGAGCTGGTCGATGCGCGCCCTGAGGCACTGTACGTATTGCGGCGCACGCTCAAGACTGCCGATACAGTCGCACTGCCAGGGCAGATCCTGCAGTTTCGCCAGCGCCTCGACCAGTATGTCCTGTCCCTTGACAGGGGACACCGTGCCGACACATAGCAGTTTTATCTCGTCGCCGCTGCCCTGCGCGAGGGCTGCAGGCGTGACACCGGGTTCGACAACATGAATGCGGCTCAGCTCGACGCCATAGTGGCTAAGACGCTGGGCCATGAAGGCGCTGGTGACGATGACATCATGCATGGCCGCCAGCGCTCGCCGTTCGCTGATGAGAAAGCGTGCGATGGTGTCTTCATCGATGCCCTGATCGTCGGCCAACGGCATATGGATCAGGGCGGTCATGTCGAGCCGGGTAGCGTGGCGTTCCGCGATGTCGGGCAGGTTGCCAAGTGCCAGGCCATCGATAACTACCCGGGCACCATCATCGAGTGCATTGAGTGCATGCGTTAATGCCTCTCTCGCTCTCTCGTCAGCCTCGGGGAATTGCCCGGCCAACTCGACTACCTCGACAGCTACGCCGTTGATACGTAGTTGCTCGATCATGCGCGCGTCATAAAGATAGCCACCGGTCAACTGACCGAGGTGGCCTGGCACAATGAAGGTGAGTGCGTTCAAAGCTCGCTCTCGTAACTGGCCCAGGCGATATGCGATTCATGCAGCGTCACGCCAAGTGCGCTCAGTCCTTTGCCAGTATCGCCCAACTGCCCGCCACGAATCGCCTGGGCAAGACGATCGAAAATGATCCGTGCCATGAATTCGGTGGTGGTGTTACGTCCCTTGAATTCAGGGATTTCGTCGAGATTTTGAAAATTCAGCTTGGCCAGTGTCTCTGCCAATACCTGGCTGGCCTGACCGATATCGACGATCAAGTCATCATCATCGAGCTCTGGACGCTTGAAGGTAACATCAACGACGTAGGTGGCGCCGTGCATGCGCTGTGCCGGCCCGAAGATATCACCATGAAAGCTGTGAGCGATCATGAAGTGGTCGCGAATGGTAAGGTTGTACATGGTTACTCTCCTGAGGGATTTGGTGTGTCGAAATAACGGATGCGGTGGCAGAGCGTGCCGGGTGTGGCGACCACCCACGGCATGGTGGCGGGCAGGTCACTGAAGGCGCTCTCACCGTCAATCAATGCATCAAGGCGTTTATCGTTTAGCAGTTCTAGCGCCAGTGCCATGCGACGGTTGTAGTCCCAGCGTGCCACGCGAGCAGGGGAAACGGTACCGACCTGACTGGCGCGAATGGTCAGCCGCCGGGCATGAAACGCTTCGCCCAGCGGCAGGCTGACCTCCTGTTGACCGAACCAGCTCATTTCGATGATCGTTGCCTCATGGCCGGCAAGCTGCAACGCATTTTTTAATCCTGTGGGGGCGCCGCTGGCGTGAATGACCAAATCATTATCCCCTGCGGCGCTATCCGGCGATTGGAAATCAGTGCCCAGCGTTTTGGCCAATTTGGCGCGGCGTTCATCGATATCGATGAGCTGCACATGGGTGCCGGGGATGCGCGCGCATAAAAACGCAAGCAGGGCGCCGACAACGCCTGCGCCAATAATCGCAATCCGATCACCGACACGCGGCGCGGCGTCCCACAGACCATTGATCGCCGTTTCCATATTAGCCGCCAATACGGCGCGTGCTGGGTCAATTCCTGGCGGTAAGGGTACAACCCGTGCCGCCGGCACGACGTAGCGGTCCTGATGGGGATAAAGGCAAAATACGTGGCGATCAAGCAGTGAGTCTGGCCCTTGTTCGACGATGCCGACATTGGCATAACCGTACTTCACTGGGCCGGGAAACTCACCTTCCTGAAAAGGGGCACGCATGCGGGCATATTCGCTGGGAGGCACATGGCCCTTGAAGACCAGGCTTTCGGTGCCTCGGCTGATGGCGCTATAGCAGGTGCGCACCAGTACGTCATCTGAGGTGGGGTTAATGAGCGTTTGTTCTCGCAGCACCCCTTGGCCGGGCGCGAGAGTCCAGAAGGCCTGCGCAGTGTACTGCTGCATAAATATCTATCCTTGACCATCATCCAGACGATCCGACGCCTGGCTTCATTCGGGTGTTCAGATCAAGCGGGCCATCTGCAAAGTGCCTGTAGCTATCACTGCGTCAGAGCAAGGGTGTTTTACATTCTGGCCTGCGTAATACATGGGGGGCTACGCTGACTAGGCATAAGCGTAGATGATCACGATCATGTTGCGCTAAGTAATAGGCTACAGGCCATGCTGAGTGACGCTTATCTATTCATCGGCAGTGGCAACTTGGCAATCTTTACCGTGGCAAGAGCTTAGCATTGGTTCGTATCCTGAACGCTCGGCAATTTTTAGACCTTCGTGTAGACCTTCGTACACTGTCCTGTTGCTGGAGGCTTGGCGCCGGAATTTTCTCGTCATCAGCACTGTTTTATTGCCAGCACCAACCGTTAATAACCGGTGGGATTCGCTATTTATCGTCAGAAGCTATATAAAGAAACACTGTTTTTCGCCGAATAATGGTTATCACGACGTCCTTTTTACCGTTCTGACCGAGATGTACGCCTTATGGCTCGCGCCCCTTTTGAAATAGCCGGTACGCGCGTGGCGCCTGGATCGCGTCAACGTATTGAGTTGCCGATCGCCAAGCTTTATACCCATGCGCCACTGAATGTTCCCGTCGAAGTGATACATGGCCGCAGGCCCGGCCCGGTATTGCTGGTCTGTGGCGCGATTCATGGTGATGAAATCAACAGTGTTGAAATAGTGCGCCGTCTGCTGCGTTCATCGGCGCTAAACCGGCTGCGTGGTACCCTGATTGCGGTGCCGATTGTCAACGTGTTCGGTTTCGTTCAGCACTCGCGTTATCTGCCTGATCGCCGTGATTTAAACCGCTGCTTTCCGGGGAGCGAGTCCGGTTCGCTCGGCTCACGCATGGCTGCGCTTTTGCGCGAAGAGATCGTTGACAAGGCAACGCACATCATTGACCTGCATACCGGCGCTATTCATCGCACTAATTTGCCACAGATACGCGCGCAGCTTGAACACAGTGAGACGACCCGGGCGATGGCGGAAGCCTTCGGCGCGCCGGTGATTCTCAATGCCGAGCTGCGTGAGGGTAGCCTGCGTGAATATGCCCAGCGCAAGGGCGTACCTGTGTTGACTTATGAAGCAGGTGAAGCACTGCGATTCGATGAGTGGGCCATCGTATCAGGAACGCGAGGAGTACTGCGTGTGATGCGGCTGTTGGAAATGTTGCCGGCGAGTCGTGGCGGCCACAAGATTCCAGCTTCGGAAGTCTCCAAGGGTTCAAGCTGGGCGCGGGCTCCCATCGATGGAATCTTGCGTCCACGCGTTAAACTCGGGGCTCGCGTGGTCAAGGGGCAACGTCTTGGCGCCGTAGCAGGGCCGTTCGGTGCAGAAGAGCAGGATGTCATTGCTGCGGCAGATGGTATCGTCATCGGCATGAATAATTTGCCGCTGGCTAATGAAGGAGAAGCGCTCTTTCATATTGCGCGTTTTGCGGAGATGGATGAGGCTGAAAGCGCGGTGGAATACTTCCATTCGACGCTGGAAGAACCCTAACGATGTGTCAACCGCTGCAAGAGATGTCTTGCAGCGTGTCTTTTAACGCTTGTGCAAATACTGCGCTATTTGGAAGTGAAATTGCGCGTAAATTGCTTGAATGACGCCTTGACGATGCCCATTGCGTCAGGATCACCGTGCAGCAGTGCCGACATGTAGGCCTTGGCCTGCTCACGTTTGATATGCGGGGGTAACGGAGGCACGTCGGGATCTGTGTGCACTTCGAGCACCACCGGACGATCGGCACTAAGCGCCTGGTCCCAGGCAGCCGCTAGCGTATCCGCTTCGCTGACTTCAATTCCCTCCAGCCCGAGCATGGCGGCGTAGCGCGCGTAAGGAAAGTCGGGCAAATCCTGAGATGCCTCGTATTTTGGGTCACCATCTTGTACGCGCATTTCCCAGGTCACCTGATTGAGATCCTGATTGTTGAGTACCATGATTATCAGGCGTGGATCTTGCCACTGCCGCCAATATTTGGCGATGGTGATCAATTCCGCATTGCCGTTCATCTGCATCGCACCATCACCTACCAGCGCAATTGCAACGCGTTCGGGGAAGGCGAATTTGGCAGCAATCGCATAGGGCACGGCGTTGCCCATGGTGGCAAGCCCGCCCGACAGCGACGCCTTCATACCGCGGCGAATCTTGAGATCGCGAGCGTACCAATTGGCCGCTGACCCCGAATCACTGGCCAGGATGCAGTTATCAGGCAGCTTCGGCGATAATTCCCAGAATACGCGCTGCGGATTGACCGGATTGGCATTGGCCATGGCGCGCTCTTCAAGGATTTGCCACCACTGGGTGATGCTTTCTTCGATATGCTCGCGCCAGCTACGGTCCTCCTTGTGCTGCAGATAGGGCATCAGTGCCTGTAATGTCATGGCGCTGTCACCGGTCAGATTGACTTCCATCGGATAGCGCATGCTGAGCATGCGACCTTCAATATCGATCTGTACGCCGCGTGCCTGTCCCTCTTGAGGCAGGAATTCGGAGTAGGGGAACGTGGTGCCAATCATCAGCAAGGTGTCACAGTTTGACATCATCTCCCAGCTGGGATTGGTGCCGAGCAGACCGATCGAGCCGGTAACGAAGGGCAAGTCATCAGGAAGTACCGCGCGGCCGAGCAAGGCCTTGGCCACGCCTGCGCCAAGCCTGTCGGCAACGGCAATAACCTCATCGGTAGCATTGAGAGCGCCGGCTCCCACTAAAATAGCAACACGCTGGCCTTCGTTGAGGACGGCGGCGGCGCGTTGCAGATCCTCTTCGTGTGGGACCGTGCGCGGCGCGCTATAGCCGACTCCCGAATGCACTGTACCGTGGGCATGGGCGGGTGTATCAACGGCGGGTTGAGACTGCAAATCATGAGGAACAATAATCGCTGTTACGGTGCGCTCGGCCTTGGCTATGCGCACTGCGCGGTCAATCAAATGGCGTACCTGGGCCGGGCTGGTTGCTGTATGCACATAGTCTCCAGCAACATCCTTGAACAGGGAGAGCAGATCGACTTCCTGCTGGTACTCGCCGCCAATGGCAGTACGAGCCTGTTGGCCGACAATCGCGACAACGGGTACGTGATCTTTCTTGGCATCGTAAAGACCGTTCAGCAGATGGATTGCACCCGGGCCGGAGGTGGCCATACACACGCCCACCTCACCGGTGAACTTGGCATGCCCACAGGCCATGAAGGCTGCCATTTCTTCATGACGGGGCTGAATGAACTCGACACGATCCCCGGCACGATTCAACGCGGCCATGATGCCGTTGTTGCCATCACCTGAATATCCGAAAATGCGCGTAATGTTCCATTCACCCAAGCGGCGAATGATGAAATCTCCCACCTGTTCACTCATCGTGCTTGCCTCCATGCAGATCATAGGCACGTGTGAATTGCCACGCGGCCACGCTACCGTCACGTTGTTACAAGAGTCGTTTAAAAGGCTAGTTGCAATATCAATGCTTGGCGAATACGCCGTGACGCGTACTTAACAAAGCATGTGGTGATCATCCTGCTGTAATTTCGAGCACGACCTGCACGAATGTTCGAAAAAGCAGGGTGCGTAAGTGAGAATCTAAAAAGCCAATCGCCACCCACTGGCGATTGGCTTGATAAGCGCGCTTATGTTCACGCGTCACGACATACTAAAATTATGACTTCGGCACCGGTGCGTGCTCAGGCAAGAAGCCTTCTTGCTTGAGGTTCTGCCAAAGTTCCGCAGGAATACTGATTTCAGACATCGCAATATTCTCCGCTATGCGGTCGGGCTTGCTGGCGCCTGGAATGATTGCGGCTACAGCCGGGTGGGCCATGCTGAATTGCAGCGCGGCGGCTTTGATATCAACCTCGAAACGATCACAGATTTCCTTGATGCGCCGCGCCTTGTCAATCATCTCCTGCGGCGCCTTCTGGTAATCGAAGTGCTCGCCGCCAGCCAGTAGGCCGGAGTTGTAGGGGCCGCCCACGACAACACCTGCGCCACGTTTTTCACATTCGGGCAGCAGATTTTCAAGCGCATTGTCATGATCGAGTAGCGTATAGCGACCGGCGAGCAGAAAGCCATCTGGGTCGGCTTGCTCCAGCGCCAAGGCGCAGGACTCGACGCGGTTGACGCCGAGTCCCCAACCTCTGATCACGCCTTCTTCACGAAGACGAGTCAGTGCCTTGGCAGCGCCGTTCATTGCCTCGTCGAATACGTCGCGCCAGTGTTCGCCATGGGCATCTTCGGCACAGTCATGAATCCACACATAGTCGACACGGTCCATATTCAGGCGCTCAAGGCTTTCCTGGATTGAACGTAGCGCGCCATCATAGGAGTAATCGTAGGTAATCTTGTTGGGTCGTCCGTTGGCGAAGATGCCTTCCTTTTGCTCTGTCTCATGAGAAATCAGCCGGCCGACCTTGGTGCTGACGATAAAATCTGCGTGCGGTTCGTCACGCAGGGCTTCGCCAAGGCGTAATTCAGCCAAACCCGCACCGTATTGCGGGGCCGTGTCAAAGTAGCGAACCTGCTGATCCCACACCTCCCGGACGGTAGCAATAGCTTCCTGATCAGGTATATCACGAAACATGTTGCCTAGTGGGGCAGTACCGAAACCGAACTTGCCGGGGAGTTTGATGCGCATGTGTAGCTCCTTGTTCAGTAATTTATCCGATTCAACGGCTCGACGTGTAAAGCGCCAAGCGCAACCTTGAACGTTTAATGGTCTGAAACGACACGACGCGCCTTGAGCGCGTCGTGGCCGCATCCTTGCGGGGTCAACGTCCGTTTCGAACAGCTAATGGTGGCTCGAAAGCACGTAAGTAAATGACCTGGCGCAACGTATCCACCAGAAGTCTAGAACATCATTGCGCGGGTGACGCGACTGTCTCCTTGATTGATGCGGATTTATCTCCTGCGCCGTGCATTTAACTTAATCGCGGATCGGAAACGGCCCGAAGCACGATGACCCTGACGATCCGACGGTAGCAATGTCATCAAAGATCGCTAGTGGTATGAAGAAATGCGCTGCGCGCCTGCTTTGGCAGCGGAAAGATGGGGTGGGGACTGTTGAAATTCGATCAAAAAAACGACGCCAAGTATTGGCGTCGTACAGCCTCAGGGCACTCTGAGGCCTTGTTTTATCAGGCTGAGCTAGTCGATAGATCGGCTACCAGTGCTATGGCTTCATCATAGACGTCAAGACCCGCGCCGGGACGAAATGCATTCTCGGAAAGATGACGACGAAAGGCTCGCCCGCCGCGGCAACCCTGAAAAATACCCAGAATATGACGAGTCATATGATTAAGCTTGCTACCAGCGTTTAATTGCTGAGCTACGTAATCGCGGTAAGCAGCAAGTACTTCATGGCGGGTGGGGAGCGGCGTTGTGGCGCCGTACAGGGCCTGGTCTATCTCCGCCAATATATAAGGGTTCTGATACGCTTCACGTCCGACCATGACGCTATCGACATGCCTAAGTTGTTCGAGGCAATCGTCGAGCGTCTTGATACCGCCGTTGATCCCAATATGTAACTCGGGATGTTTCGCCTTCAGACGATGCACACGTGCGTAGTTGAGTGGCGGGACATCGCGATTCTCTTTAGGCGACAACCCCTGTAACCACGCCTTGCGTGCGTGGATGGTAAAAATGTCACAGCCGCTTTGACTCACAGTGTCGATAAAACACTCGAGATCATGATCCTCGTCCTGGTCGTCAATACCTATGCGGCACTTGATCGTAACGGGAATCGATACCGCATCTTGCATTGTTCTTATGCACTCGGCGACCAGTTTCGGATGCCCCATCAGGCAAGCGCCAATCAGGTTGTTCTGCACACGGTCACTTGGACAGCCGACATTGAGATTGACCTCGTCATATCCCCATTGCTCAGCAATCACCGCGCATTTGGCAAGCTCAGCCGGGTTACTGCCGCCGAGTTGTAAGGCGAGAGGATGTTCTGTTTCGTGATAACCAAGAAACCTCTCACGAGGTGTGCCGTGCAGGATCGCACCGGTCGTTACCATCTCGGTATAAAGCAGTGCTCGTCGCGTCAGGCAACGTGCAAAGGCGCGATAATGCCGGTCCGTCCAGTCCATCATCGGTGCAACGGAAAAACGGCGAGCGGCATTAGCAAGCGGTACGCCAGTATTCATGCAGGTTTCGGAGATTTTGGATGGCATGATAGTGGTATGAATTTAAAGTGTTTTGGGCATGTTCAAAAGAGCCCGTGCCGTGAAGATGCTGAGCCGTGGACTTTCATTTGCCAAAAGAATAAAGCGTGGCACAAAGGCATGAGCTATAAAAAGCAGCTAGTTTCTCATATCCCTTGCATGGTCGCATTAAGTACGGTGATAAGCGGTGCATGCTTGCGCTAGATAGCAACTACAAAATACAGTTATGGCGAGAGACGTAACTAGTATGTTCTGCATCCAGCGGTGATGCTAAACACTAGTACTAATGACGAAGGGCTTAAGTTGCCAGCCGCTAGTGGGCTATAGCCGACAAACACCTGTAAAATTTCTACGATTGAATAAAAAAAGAAGAGCTTAAGCTCTTCTTTTCCTTCGAACAGCTCAGGAAACATCCTTGTTTCCTAGCGCTATCAATGCCTTCCAGGCAGCACTGAGTTGTTCATATTGCTATGAGGTCTATCTTTCGCAACTCATTGTCGTGGTGATGACCTCCTTCACTTGCTTCAGAGTCAAAATGTGTTTCTTAGGCAAAGTCACCAACCCTTAACGATGTTAAGCCTTGATTCTTTTGCTGCTTGCATCGATCCGTGATGCATGCACAAAAAGGCTATTCCTTTCGTTCTATATCCTACGTAGTGACATCCTGTCACTACGTAGGTGAGCATCCATGCTCATCAGGGTAAATTCATCTTAACAACGCCGAATTAATTGTACAAACATTAAATTGTTAAGAAGCGTTATTGAACCATTAGAGCTGAAGTAGATAAAAACTGCTTAAAAAACAACGATTTTTAAGTAATATTTAATATTTTGTTCTACAAAACCGTTACGATCCGTTTTGCTTCCGTTTCTATAGCTGTGGGTTGAGTAGTGTAAAATCAACCCCAGCAGAATATTGGCATGAAGGCCTACAGTGGGAGGTGCCCAACGTTTGCTATGTAGATGCCCACGGTACAAAGAAAGATCATGACTATGTCTGTATTTTCGGGGAGGGAGACATAGCGCGGGCAGGTATATCGGGTATAGGTAGGGATGATTTAAGCGTGGGACGTTTTGATAGGAATCTAATGAATCCTGTTATGGCGCTACGGCTGTAAAAACGTTTCGCTAGTTGTTGATAGCGGTTGTTGTGTTGGGATCAGGTGGGTTTTCGGGTGATTACTATGAATAAGGATATTTTTCCTCTATTTTAAGGAGTTTGAAATAAACGAAGTAGCTTATACATAGGCGCTTGCAATGAGTGGATAGCGATAAAGTGAAGTGATGAATTATGCCAATCCGATTAGTCATGGCTTGTTTATCTGATTGTAAGAAAACTGTCATTACTTCGCTTAACACTGTCGGTAGAAATTCAATCAACTGCGAGTGCAAAGAGTATGGAATGGTGCAATATGGTTATAACCATTTTTTTAGGTTTGTGTGTGTTAGGTTATGTTGAACTTGGCTCTCAAGTATATAAGCGATTTCAAGAGTGCCGTATCCAGCCTCTTTGCGGCAGTGAAGATAAAAGGCATGTGAGTAATTTTTTTATTGCCTGATACTCATGATGTCGGTCACGCACATAGTTTAAAACTAATGCTTAGATAGTGTATTGGTATAATGATAAGAGGACGTTTACTAATTAAATGGCCTTATTGCATGGCTTTCGTAAACCATCTTCGGCCATCCTTGCATTTATAAAATGTTCCTTTGTCACTTCTGTAGCCTCATAAAAAGCTTAAAGGCGGCCCTTTAAATACTCTAAGCCAAGCCGCCGCAAGGTGAGCTAATGTTCTCTAACCACTACCTTGTGTTGTGAGCGCCTCTGAAAGAGTGATGGTGCGATAACCACGAAAGCGAAGCCAGGCCCACACTAGGCACCATGCACCAGGAAGTGGCTGGTAAAACAAGGCACGGCAGTATATACGTGCGGCGAGCCTTGGGGTGGCGCTTAGTGATTCATCGAAGAGCCGGCCTCGATGATCAGCGACCAGATAATGATATTTTCGACGCATTTGGTTCGCGCTCCTTGATTAATTTCACGCCTAAAGCATTTTTTATTATCTAGGTCGGTATTATTTTAGCCTGTGCAAGGAGATAAGATCTGTGAATAAGCGGCATGTTTTGGCGTGATAATAGTGCTTGCCCGCACTCAAGATTCCTTTTGAGCTTCATTTGTTCGCTGGGCTTGTACGTTTTGTGCTCAAAGCGCTTTTGGTAAAGCTACAGCTACACTCTGGCCGTATCGCGTGATATCACTAGGGTGTGCCTGATTTCCTTCTTTCTTTATTAGAGCGTATCAGGCTCGCCATTCGGCAAAATTTATCGAGTAGTAGCTTCATGCGATTCTTTGTTCTCTTTTTTATTTTTTTCCTTTTTTCCTTTTTACCATCGGTGCCGACGCCATTTGTACAGAAAGCGTTTGCCCATTCTCATCATCTTATCCAGCCCGCTCATGGGACAAAAAGTGAGCTACGAGCCAGAAGGCTTCGAGAGAAGCGGGCGGAAAAAGGTGGTTCGTCTTCTTTGCCATTACAGCGTTCAGCACGGCAGAGTTCCGTATCACTCAAGAAGAAATCGCTTCAACATACGCAGAAAAGACAACAGGAAGCTATTGCTACGCTGTTGGATCAGTTAGGCAAGCCCTATCTGTGGGGGGGGACGTCACCTCATGCTGGCTTTGACTGTAGCGGACTGATTTACTATGCCTACCGTAATTTATTGAGTATTCCGCTGCCACGGACCGCTGATGAGATGTATCGCCTTGAGGAGGCGCCATTAGTAGGCAGGAATAACCTTAAGCGTGGTGATCTAGTTTTCTTTCAGATTCATACTCTTCGTGCAGCTGACCATGTCGGCGTATATCTTGGTAATGGAAAATTTATCCAGGCGCCCCGGACGGGGGCGAACATTCGTATCAGCTCGAT
This sequence comes from Phytohalomonas tamaricis, assembly GCF_003012345.1. Taxonomy (GTDB): domain Bacteria; phylum Pseudomonadota; class Gammaproteobacteria; order Pseudomonadales; family Halomonadaceae; genus Phytohalomonas; species Phytohalomonas tamaricis. The sequence continues at coordinate 446,989 of NZ_PVRV01000020.1, read as the reverse complement.
CAATAGCGCTTACTGGGACAAACACTATCTTGGGGCACGACGTTTGATTACGCAGTATACGGTGCGCTAGGCGTGCGGGAGGGCATCGGTTAATAGGGGCGTTTGTAAATAGTGATCAAGGCTTGCTCAATGGAATACCACTCCCCTTGTAGCGTCCGCTGCAGATATCGGGAATGTATGTTGTCTTTGATCCGATAAAGTATACTGTGCTTACGCTGGCGCAGATGGTTCTGAATAGCATCACTTAGCCATTGAGCATCGAATCCTGCCCAGGTAGGGGGGATCGGGGCGGTATGATGGCCATGGCATACTGGCGCTACCTCCCTGAAAAAAGCCTCTTCCAATAAGGCTAAGTCATAACCTTTGAGTCCTTGGGCGATGACGCTATAGTTGGTTTTGTTATCAACAAACACTTCAGCAAGCGTTTCCCATATGTATTGTCTTTCAGCGTTGCTTAGCGTGTTGGTCATAACAGCGCTCTAGTTTAGCGTTGGATGCTTCTATCTAGCATGCGGTTTCTGCGTAGTTGAGCAATCGTTACTTTTACCTACTGGCAAAGTATTAATACAAATAGCATGAATTTGTACGCTGATACGCGCTTGTATGTTAATACTTTAGAATTATCTTAATATCGTAGACTGATTCTACACGAAAAAGCGCGCTCTGCATGACGATGCAAAAAATACCAGAAAAAACGCTATTACCCCTTGCACCAGATGAAAGCCGCCGATACGGAGAATGAGCGACAGACAGCTATGAGCGTAAGGGGCGAGAACTATCGTAGGATGAGCTGCAGCGGGCCAGTATCACGTACTGCCCACGCGTTTATGTCATGACGTAAAAAAGATTCACTCCGCGGTTAAAGTAAATGAATGCTGTGCCGATAATCACTTTGAACATGCAGTTGTTATTTCGGCCTTGGCTTTTATGCCAAGGCTTTTTTTTGCTTGTATGAATGCAGCGCGCCATAACAAAAGCATTTATCGGTACACGTGTAGTTCATATCATTATTCGACGTGCTCCTTAGCTTCACCTTCCTGCTGCGCATTGGCATGGCAGTTAATGATGGTGTCGACCTTAACAGCGCATTGCGCCCAGGCTACTTCGCTCTGTTCCAGTTGCAGATTCAAATCGCCATTATTGTTCGGATTCGACGCTGGCAGTGTGCATGGGCTCGGTGTCGCGCATTGATTGATAATAAGCGTCGGCGCCGGTGTAGGCGGGGTGCTTGTGCATGCGGATAACGGCATCAGGCAGGCGAGTAGCGGCCCAGTCGCGAAGGTCGGTATTTTCATTTTGTAGCTCCTTGATCGCTGCCAGTCGGTTAGAGGCAAGGCGTGTCAGTTCATTCATTCTCGCGTTAGATTCTCGTCGCTGTGACTCGATAGTGGCGGCATTTTGCCAAAGTGCACTAATGACGAGTTCCTTCTGCTGCTCGCGTTGCCGAGCATGTTCAAGCTGTTCCTCTGCCAGTGTGGCTCGTGCTTCTGTAGCGCTAAGGCGTTCATAGATGCCCCATATGCCCAGAGTTGCCACAAGCGTAACCACCCCCCAGATGACAACTCGAGATGTCAGTATCGTCATTACTTGCCGCTCCCTACCCAGTACTGCGAATGTTTGAATAGCGATACTTCTGATGGTGCTATCGCTTTGGAATTGCCATAACTAACATTCCATAGCGCAGTGGATTTGCTCAACTGAGGCGGCGTGTGTGGAGCATGCTTACACTCCACGCGTAACAATATTAGGTGGGCTAGTGATGAGATCGGCATGTCAAGGTAAGACGTATGAAACGTATGAGGTGATCAAGAGAAGATGATATCGAAAATGAATAAAAAAGCGTCCAAGGTATATTGGAATACAATTGGACGTGGCCTTCCTGAGATGGGGATGATTTTTATCAGGCAACAGAATTGTTGCCTGTTTCCTGGCAGTAGATCGAAAAGCTAATTCACGCCGTTACTGTATGTACACAGTTATTCTGTTCTGGCCAAAACAAAACATGCCATTCATCAGCTTGGGATTGAGGCTTTATTTTGAGACTAAAGTTTAATAAATCTTGGCGATCAGTACGTTAACGTGAGAGAGGAAAAATATTAAGGTACAATTAAGTTTAGGTGGTGCCTAACTTACGTAAGGGGGAGATGAACAGTGAACAAAAGATTTCATTACGCGACATTTATGCTTGGCTTGTGGTGTGCCTGCGGTCAGGCTCAGGCCTATTCCGCGTTCGGTCAGGATTCCCCCTGGATGTTTGGTGACTGGAACGGCAAGCGTAGTGAGCTGAGTAATAAGGGAATCGATTTCGATCTTCGCTACATTTCAGAGTCGGCCTGGAATGCCCATGGCGGCTACGATCATGACCGTACTGTTCGTTATAGCGATCAGTGGACAGCAGGAATCAATTTTGATCTAGACAAATTGCTGGGTATTTCTAATGCAGAGTTCCAGTTCACGCTGACCGATCGTAATGGCGATGATTTGACTGCTGACCGTCTAGTGAATCCTGCGGCGGGCAACGTATCCTCGGTTCAGGAGGTTCATGGCCGCGGTAACATTACTCGTATTACCCAGCTGTGGTACCGCCAGCGCTTTTATGATGATGCATTAGCTATCAAGGTTGGCCGGATACCTGTAGGTGATGATTTTGCCGTCATTGACAGTAATTTTCAGAACCTCTTCCTAGGCAGCGGCGAACCGGGTAACCAGGCTGGCGGTATCTGGTATAACTGGCCGGTAAGTCAATGGGCGACGACGGCACGCTGGAATTTCTCTCCTGCGTATTACGCTCAGATCGGCTTTTTCAATATTAATCCTTCCAATCTTGATACTGATCATGGCCTTGATCTCAAGCATAGTGGCACTACCGGCACGTTGATCCCGGTAGAGTTTGGTTGGACCCCTAAGTTGGGAGCAGAAGGATTGGCCGGCAAGTACAAGCTTGGTGGGTATTACAGCACTGCCGATGCGACCGATTATGACGCAGACGATGAAGGCACCAAGGATTATCGTGTCGGTGCCTACTATGTCATCCAGCAACAGGTCACAACGCACAATGGCGATGCGTCACGAGGTATGTCGCTGTTTTCCATGGGCACTTGGAATGATAAGGATACGGCATACATCGATAAGTATATCTCTATTGGTATGAGCTATACGGGGCCTTTCGATGCACGACCCAAGGATGATTTTGGTATCGGGCTAGCCTGGGCCAACGTCAACGACAACTATGATCGCTACACGCGACGGAGCAACGAGGATTTGGCTGGCCCCGCGTCACCCGGTTATCTCGTTGCCCAGGGTGAAGAGTATGACGCTGAAATTTACTACGGTTTCCATATGGCTAATTGGCTGACACTGCGTCCCAATGTGCAATATGTCATTCATCCCGGGGGCAATAGTGATACGGACAATGCCATCGTCGGTGGGTTTATGGCCAAGGTGGATTTCTAATATTCATGGTGGAACCGGGGGGCTTCCCAGTTAAGTAACTAAACTTTTAGCCCTGCCTATAAGACGCCGCTGAGCCAAATGGCTCAGCGGCGTCTTGGCATCCGATGCTTGGTGTCAGCGTTCAGGAAAGAGGCTGACGCATAACATGAAATCGCTTGGATAAACGCAATATAAATAGTAACTGTCTATCGAGAAGTGATCAGTCAGTAAAAGATGCGCCGGTTGCTCTAGGCAGAGCAACCAATGGCGCATAAAGGAAGTACAACTGCACTGAAAGCACCATTGAACCCCATGGCCAGGCTGGCAAATACGCCGACCTGAGGGCTAATGGAAAACCGCGCATCGTCAACACACCATGCCCATTAATACCGAGCGCAAAGCCCCGTATGCGAGGCTCGGTGCAGCGTAGCCGGTGCGCGAACCCGGGAGTGATACTGGTGGCAAGAATGCCAATAATAGTCACCACTCCCACGGTCAGGGTCGCAATGCTGCCAAGTCTCGTGCTGCTACCCACTGCTAGTGGAGTAATGGCAGCTTTAGGAGCGAGAGATTCAAGCATTGCGGATAAAGGTCCATTAAATAGCCGATATCAGCTGTGGTTCCTGCAGCGATGCAACTGCAGATAGACAGCTCACAGTCAAAGAAATAATCAGGCGCTTGATCTCTGCTGAAACTGTTCAAAAAGTGGCGCCGTGTGTCTCACTGCCGCTGGGCCAAGCAGCAGGATCATCCAGTGGCCCTCAATCTCTAATTTGCTATAGCGTGATAGCCCACAATGCAATCATGTAAGCGTCGAGCATCAACCCGATGACCTACATGTTTTTCCTGTCAGCCGATCATGGAAGCTCTAGAACGGAAACCGGAAGCAGTGCTGGATAAGTGAAGTATAACGGAGCAAAGATTGCGGAATAAGCGCATACAATTGAAATCCTAAGTTTCCATATATGACACAATGACAAATAGAAACGTGTAGAAGGGAATATAATGGCTGTTCTGGATACGCTCAGAGTCTTCGTTGAGGTGGTTAAGGCAGGCAGTTTTACCAGTGCGGCACGCCGGCTCGGTATTTCCAAATCATTGGTATCCAAGCGCGTTGCTGCGTTGGAGCAAGAGTTAGGCGTCAGCTTGTTGAATCGTTCTACTCGATCACTGTATTTGACCGAGGCTGGGCGGATCTATTACGAGCATGGCCTACGCATACGAGAAGAGCTTGAATCGGCCGAGGCGCAGGTTCAGTCGGTGACATCTCGACCAAGAGGACAGCTCAAGGTAAGCGCTCAGGTGACGTTCGGTTATATGTATCTCGCTGAGCCTACCACTGCCTTTATGCGCCGCTACCCTGATATCAGCGTTGAGCTCCTGCTTGAGGATCAGCGTTTTGATCCGGTTGATGAAAGCGTTGATCTAGCCATTCGCATGGGGCCGTTGCCACCGTCGAGCATGGTGTCGCGTCCCTTATGCAAAGTGGTTTATGGACTTTTTGCAGCTCCTGATTATTTGGCGCGTATCGAACCGCCAACTCATCCGCTTGAGATACCCCGTTACGACACTGTGTTTTACGGCAATTATGACCTTGGTGCCCATTGGCGATTCTCACTCAACGGCCAACCACTCGACGTCGAGCCGCATTCACGATTGATGATCAATAATCTGCTGGGTGTTGTTGAGGGAGCTAAAGCGGGATTTGGACTGGCCTATATGCCGACCTTTGCCGCGCGTGCTGCGCTCGAGGCGGGAGAGCTCATACCGCTATTACAGCCTTACTGGAATGAGCATGGCAGTATGGTCGTGTTGTTCCGTAGTCGCCATTATCTCCCTGACAAGACACGGAGCTATCTTGATTTTTTAACAGAGTGGTTCGGGACTCGACTGGGGGCACTTTAGGTACGAGATGACATGCGTTATAAGTAATCCTTCCATTATCAGACAGTCTTATCGAACGATATTGGGAAGGCTGCGGTGTGCCCCGACGTTTCCTATATAAATATAAACGGCCATCATGAAAACAGCAGCAAACGATCGCTAATCGATTAAGGATGCTTTCATGGCAAGACGTATTCAATTTTCCCAGACGGGTGGACCTGAGGTGCTTGATTATGTCGGGTTCGAAACGGACGAGCCGGGGCCCTCGGAAGTACGCGTGCATAACCGCGCCATTGGGCTTAATTTTATCGATGTCTATGTGCGCACTGGGCTTTATCCTGTGGCATCTCTGCCTTCCGGACTCGGCACTGAAGCGGCAGGGATAGTTGACGCTGTCGGTAGCGAGGTCGAGCATCTCGCCGTCGGTGATCGTGTAGCCTATGCTCAAGCTCCGCTTGGAGCTTACAGCGATGTCCATATCGTGCCAGCGGACAAGGTCGTCAGATTGCCGGCTGCAGTCGGATTCGATCAGGCCGCAGCCGGGATGCTCAAGGGGTTGACCGTACAATATTTGTTTCGTCAAACCTACCGTTTGCAAGGCGGAGAAACGATTTTGTTTCATGCCGCGGCGGGTGGTGTGGGCTCTATTGCCTGTCAGTGGGCGAAAGCGCTTGGCGTCAAGCTGATCGGCACGGTTTCGACGCCGGAGAAAGCGGCGCTTGCCAAGCGAAATGGCGCCTGGGAAACGATCAATTACACCGAAGAGAATGTTGTCGAGCGGGTAAAGGAATTAACTAACGGTGAAATGTGTCCGGTAGTTTATGATTCGGTTGGCAAGAGCACTTGGGAAACATCGCTTAACTGTCTGCAAAAGCGCGGCATGATGGTCAGCTTCGGTAATGCATCGGGGCCGGTCGAAGGTGTTAATCTCGCCATTCTCAACCAGAAGGGATCGCTTTATGTGACGCGCCCGAGTCTGGCAGGTTATGCCGATACGCGAGAGCGCTTCGAAGCGATGAGCGAAGAACTCTTTTCCATGGTGGCCAGTGACAAGGTACATATCAATGTGTCACATCGTTATCGCTTAAGCGAGGCAGGGGAGGCGCAGCAGGCGCTGGTCGACCGACGCACTACAGGCTCGACTATTCTAATTCCTTAAGAAATGGGCAACTCCAAATAGCATTGCTGTCTGCATGCCGTTCAGATATTCAGATATGAAAGCGCGCCTCACCATGAGGCGCGCTTTGTCTTTATTGATATAAAGTTAGAGCACGATTTGTCTATTGAGCGCCGCGTAGCGGCTGCCAGAATCTGTCAGCAGTGTCTGAGGCGCGCCGACTTCAAGCAAGCGGCCTTCATCAAGAATACCGATGCGATCAAAGCGCCCCAGCCCATTGAGATGATGGGTGATCAATACCAATGTGCGGTTTTTACAACGGCGCTCGATCTCGTTGAGCACACGCGTTTCTGTTGCAGTATCGAGCCCTTCAGTAGGCTCATCGAGCAATACTACCGGCGCTTGAGAGAGCAAGGCACGGGCAATCCCGAAACGGCGCAATTGCCCGCCCGAAAGCGAAGTACCTCCTTCGTCAGGATAGCTGTCGAGCCCTTGGGGCTGGCTCTCCAGCCACTCGCCGAGCCCGAGCGCCTGCAACAGTTCGATCATTTCGGCATCGCTTGAGTGAGGCGCAGCAATCAGCAGGTTTTCGCGATACGTGGCAACGAAAAGGTGAACATCCTGTGGCGCGACGGCAAAGGCTCTGCGCAGGGTAGGCTCACTTAAGTCATCAAGGGCTACGCCACCCAGCTTGAGCTGCCCCTGGGCAGGCTCGATAAAACGGACCAAGGTATTGAGCAGCGTTGTCTTGCCACCGCCAGAAGGTCCCAGCAGTGCGAAATGTTCACCGGCGGCGAGTGAAAGAGTGACGTCTTCGAGTGCATATGTGCCGTCATCAAATACGACATGAAGATTATTGATGACAAGGCTTGCATCGGCAGGTACCGCACGGTCTTCCTCCGGGTAGACGATGCTTGGCACCTGAGCGGAAAGATCGTTCAGCCGATGTGCGGCACGTTGAATCCGCCCCAAGTTCTGCCATGCCTGCGGCAGCATGGCGATCGCTTCGAAAGAAGCCAATACGGTCAGCCCCATCAGCGCGATCAAGGTAGGGTCAAGCCGCTGCTCGCTGGCCAACCATGCAGCCAATGCCAGCGTGATAGTCATGGTCAGACCGAGGAGCGTCTGGGAAATGAGCTGCGAGCCTCCCCACAGCCTGGCGAGTTGGCGCTCTTTGTCATCCCGATGTTGCTGGGCTGTCGTCAGGCGTTCGGTCTCGCTTTGCCAGCGGCCATAGAGCAGCAGTTCTGGTAGAGAGGCCAGGCGCTCGATCAAGCGCGTACGCAGTTGCCCATTAAGCGTATGCCAGCGTGCCGAGTGTGCGTGCCCCAGTTTCCAAGCGAGCCAAGGGCCGAAAACACCTGATAAGAGCAGCGCAATAGCGGCGAATACGCCGATCATGGGTGCAAACACACCAATGACTACACCGCAGCCGATAATGGCGAATAGCGCAACGATCGATGGCGTCAGTACGCGTAGATAAAGATTATCCAACGCATCAATATCGGCGGTCAGGCGCGTCATCAGGTCACCGCTGCCGTAGCGCATCAACGCGGTAGGCGAGAGTGGCTCAATGGTGAGATAGACGCGCTTGCGCAGCGCTGATAATAATCTCAGCGTGCCTTCATGCGAGCTGACTCGTTCGCCGTAGCGCCCGCCGGTTCGCGCCAGCGCAAAAAAGCGCACGCCAGCCGAGGGAAGAAAAAAGTTGAAGGACTGCGCTGTCGCTACGGTCAGTCCAGCCAACGCCGAGGCACTCAAAAACCAGCCGGATAGCGCAATCAGCCCGACACTTGAAGCGAGGGCAATAAGGTTGAGAACGACGCCAACGCCGAGCAGTCCAGCGAACGGCTTCATTTGGCCCAGGTAGGGGGCCAGCTCGCGCAGCGTCTCTTTTTGAGTGTGGTGAGTAGAAGAATCAGCCATGAATTATATGCTCCGCAGGCAGGAAGTGATCAGCTAGCGGGCCGCCTGGGGCGCGTAGCACATCAAGGCTATCGAGTGCCTGCACTTTGCCCTGCTCAAGCATCAGAACGCGGTCAGACAGCTGTAGCAGTTCGAGGCGATGGGTCAACATGATGACCGTACGGCCCTTCTGTAGACGCCCGAGGGCACGCATTACCCGCGTTTCACTATCGCGGTCGAGACTGGCGGTAGGTTCATCAAGCAATACCAGCGGCGAATCTCTTAAGAACGCGCGGGCCAGCGCGATACGACGTGCCTGACCGCCGGAAACGGGTTGGCCGCCATCACCAAGGGCGGTGTCGAGTCCGAGCGGTAAACGTTGCACCCAGTCAGTGAGATCGGCCTCTTCAAGCGCCTCCCTTAACGCATCATCCGTGGCCTCGGGTCTGGCAAGACGCAGGTTGTCCGCCAATGTGCCGGATAGCAGGGTAGGGCGCTGACTGACCCAAGCGATGGCGCGTTGCCACGCATCGGATGAAAGCGTATCGATGGAGGTGCCATCGTCAATGCGTAAACTACCGCTTTCTGGGGGAAGAAAGCCCATCAGCAGATTGAGTAGCGTAGTTTTGCCGGCCCCGCTTGGGCCGATTACGGCCAACGTTTCGCCGGCTCTGATGTCAATATTTATCCGGTCAAGTGCCGGTGCGCTCTGGCCCTCGTAGCGACAGGTCACGTTGTCGAGACTGAGGCCCAGCTTTTTAGGCACCTGCCAGTCACTGCCTCCTTCGACTGTGGCGATGTCACGCTCAAGAATGGGGATAAGATCTTCTGCCGCGGCTTCCGCTTCGGCCTTGGCGTGGTAATGCGTGCCGAGATCACGTAGCGGTTGATAGAAATCGGGAGCAATGATCAGAATGAAGAGCCCAATGAACAGGTCGAGCCCATGCCCCCAGGTACCGAAATGGAAGTGGCCGAGGTAGGTAAAGCCGATATAGATCGCCAGCAGTGCGATTGAGACTGAGCTGAAGAATTCAAGCACCGTAGAAGAGAGGAACGCCAGACGCAGCACACGCATGGTCTTGGCGCGAAAGTTTTCTGATACTTCATGAATAATGGTGCCCTGGTGACGACTCACGCCGAACAGTTTGAGCGTGGATAGCCCGCGCAAGGTGTCGAGAAAGTGTCGGCTCATCCTCGTCATTTCAAGGAACTGCGCCTCCTGGCGATTCTTTGCGCCAATCCCGACCATGGCCATATTCAAGGGAATAAGCGGGCCGGTTACCAGAAGGATCAGGCCGGCGGCCCAGTTGAGAGGAAACACTGCCACCAGGATAAGCAGCGGAATGCTGACGCACAAAATCATTTGCGGACGATAATCTGCATAATAGCCTTGCAGGGAGTCGACCTGATCCCACACCCGATTACCCAGTGCGGCACTGTGCTGACGTCGTGCCCAGAGCGGCCCGAGTTCGCCAAGACGGTGCAGCAGATCACGACGGATCGATTGGCGTACCAGAATGCCTGCTCGTGTACCCGCCTCGGTCTTGATCCAGGCCAGTAGGCCTCGCGCGATGAAGGCCAGCGGCAAGATCAACAGCGGCACTATCACACTTGAAAACGAGGCGCTATCGATGACCATACGCTGGGCGATGGTCGCAATCGACCAGGCTTGCACGAAAAGCAGCAGCGTCGAGGCAGTAGCCGCCATGACCACAATATGAGACCAAATGCCGCCGCGACGGGCGTTGGCGGACAACCACTGACGTGACGTAGGGTAATCGCTCATGTCCACTCCAAGCTGATGATGGCATCTATTATAAAAGCCGAGTGCGTTACTATGTCATTGATGATAGCGACGTAGTGTCGCACGAATAAGTGAGAATCCCTCGCCAACGGCTGATGGTAACGATCTCTTCACGTATAATCGTGGCATCTTTCATCACCGCTATGGCCAGAGATTCATGACTGTACGTACCCGGATTGCACCGTCTCCGACAGGTGACCCTCATGTTGGCACCGCTTACGTCGCGCTGTTCAACCTTTGCTTTGCCAGGCAACACGGGGGGCAGTTCATTCTTCGTATCGAAGATACCGACCGTACCCGTTCGACACCCGAATCGGAGCAAATGATTCTCGATTCGCTGCGCTGGCTGGGACTTGAGTGGGATGAAGGCCCTGATGTCGGGGGCCCTCATGGTCCTTATCGTCAGAGTGAGCGTGGCGATATCTATACTCAGTATGCCCAGCAATTGCTCGATGATGGTCACGCTTTCAAGTGCTACCGTACCGCTGAGGAACTGGACGAATTACGTGATGCGCGCAAGGCTGAAGGGTTGTTCGTAGCCCTAAAACCTCAGGATCTGGCGTTGCCAGAGGAAGAGCAGCAGCGGCGTGAGGCAGAAGGGTGGCCATACGTTGTGCGTATGAAGATCCCCGCCGAAGGCGTCTGTATCGTCAATGACATGCTGCGAGGTGAAATCGAGCTCGACTGGTCACAGATCGATGCGCAGATCCTGCTCAAGTCGGACGGTATGCCAACCTATCATTTGGCCAATGTGGTTGACGATCATCTAATGGGCATCACGCATGTTCTGCGTGGCGAAGAGTGGATCAATTCAGCGCCCAAGCACAAGCTGCTCTATGAGTATTTCGGTTGGCCGATGCCTGAGCTCTGCCATTTGCCACTGCTGCGCAATCCGGACAAGTCCAAGCTATCCAAGCGCAAGAACCCAACCTCGATTAACTATTACCGTCGTATGGGTTATTTGCCCCAGGCGGTCCTGAATTATCTGGGACGTATGGGTTGGTCGATGCCGGATGAGCGTGAGAAGTTTACTCTCAACGAGATGATGGCAAATTTTGATATTCAGCGTGTCTCGCTGGGAGGACCGGTATTCGATCTTGAGAAACTCACATGGTTGAATGGCGTCTACCTGCGTGATGATCTGGATGATCAAGGCTTCCTGCGGATGCTCATGCAATGGGCTTTCAATGAAGAATATGTCGAAAGGATCATTCCTGAAGTGCGTCCACGCGTACAGACGCTGTCTGAAGTCATTCCGCTGGCGGGACATTTCTTCTCCGGCATGCCCTCTCTCAATGCACAAAGCTTCGATGGCATTAAGCTCGAACGTGAGACCACAGTAAAACTGCTTCAGTTCCTACTATGGCGTCTTGAAGTGCTACGCAGCTGGGACAAAGAAGCGCTGCTGGGTGAGGTAAAGGTCTTGGCTAACCATTTCGATCTCAAAATGAAAGGCTTCCTGGCGCCGGTCTTCGTCGCTATCACGGGTAGTCAAACGTCGACTTCAGTCATGGATGCTATGGTGATTCTGGGGTCAGACATGACTCGTGCGCGGTTGCGTCATGCCATTGAAGTGCTTGGTGGTGTTTCCAAGAAACAGGCCAAGGCACTTGAGAAGGAATATCGTGATATCGTCTGAACTCATGAAGCAGGGCAATAAGGGTTGACCTTTAATCCGTCGCTCCGTATTATGCGCCCCGTCTTCACGAGATGACCCGCTGGGAAATCTCCAAGCAAGACGGGGCCTTAGCTCAGCTGGGAGAGCGCGACGCTGGCAGCGTCGAGGTCACCGGTTCGATCCCGGTAGGCTCCACCATATCTTTTGCGTCCCATTCGTCTAGTGGTCTAGGACACCGCCCTTTCACGGCGGTAACAGGGGTTCGAACCCCCTATGGGACGCCACTTCCTCCCTCATATTTTATTCCGTCATACTTTATTGGTGTGCATGTTTTTCACCTTTGAAGTCTTGACAATGTGAAAAGTTTTCCACCGGTTCCCCTTCTTGCGATGCTGCTCCTTTCCAGAGTGGCGTAACTCCTGCTCGTTTAAAGATTTTTTTAAAAATTCTTTATAATCAATGAGTTAATTGTGATCAAATTTTGCGCAATCTGTCTGTAATGCCCTTGTCATGGCGATTTCTGAGGGTTTTCTAGAGCTTGTCCACTAGGTTATCCACAGAAAGTGTGGAAAACAGTGGAGTGCTCTTGAAAGCGAGCGGCGTAGCGCCAGGTATGAGTAGCAAAAGACCAATGTAAGGGCGTCAAGATCCAGCCGACAGATAAGGAAAGGGCCGCGAAAGGCGGCCCTGGCATTGATGCGTGCAAACATTTAAAGCACTTGGTCTTGGTAATTTTCAGCTTGCTGATGAAGCAAGTTGCCAAGATATTAGCTATTCCAGTTGGGCTATTTATTTCTTTTCCGGATAGTCGCGCTGAGGCTGCCCGGTATAGAGCTGGCGAGGGCGTCCGATCCTTACCCCGTTAGTAATCATTTCGTTCCAGTGGGATACCCATCCAATGGTCCGTGCCATGGCGAAGATGACCGTAAACATATTGGTGGGAACTCCCATCGCCTTGAGAATGATGCCTGAGTAGAAGTCGACGTTGGGATAAAGCTTACGCTCGATGAAGAAATCATCTTCCAAGGCTATCTGCTCAAGACGCTTGGCGATTTTCAGTTGGGGATCATCACCCAGACCAAGTTCACCAAGTACTTCATCACACGTCTCTTTCATGACTTTGGCGCGCGGATCGAAATTACGATATACCCGATGCCCGAAGCCCATCAGACGGAAGGGATCTTCTCGATCCTTGGCGCGGTCGACAAAGCGCTGGATATTCTCTTCGGAGTCATCACCGATTTCACTCAGCATGGCGAGGACCGCTTCATTGGCGCCACCGTGTGCAGGGCCCCACAGAGCAGCAATACCGGCGCTGATGCAGGCAAACGGATTGGCACCGGTGGAGCCCGCCAGGCGTACTGTCGAGGTCGAAGCATTCTGCTCATGATCGGCATGGAGCATGAAAATACGGTCCATAGCCTTCGCGAAAACGGGGTTGGGCACATATTCTTCGCAGGGCGTGCCAAACATCATGTAAAGGAAGTTTTCTGCGTAGGAAAGGTCATTACGCGGATACATGAAGGGCTGACCAATATTGTACTTGTAACACATCGCGGCCAACGTCGGCATTTTGGCAACCAGACGAATAGCTGAAACCTGTCGGTCGTATTCCTGTGTAATATCGAGATTGTCATGATAGAACGCAGAAAGAGCGCCGGCTACGCCGCACATAACGGCCATCGGGTGAGCGTCACGACGAAAGCCCTTGAAGAAATTGGCAATCTGTTCGTGCACCATGGTGTGGTTGCGGATGCGACTTTCAAAATCGGCATACTGCTCGGCAGTAGGAAGCTCACCGTTGAGCAGCAAATAACACAGTTCTATATGGTTGGAGTTTTTTGCCAACTGGTCGATGGGGTAGCCTCGATGAAGCAGGATACCGTTGGCACCGTCGATATATGTAATTCCGGATTCACAAGAGGCAGTCGAAACGAAGCCGGGGTCATAGGTGAAATACCCCGCGTTTATCAGGCCACGAACATCGATTACATCCGGTCCTGTAGTCCCGGAGTAGATGGGCAGGTCGATGGCCTCATCTAGACCCTCGATTGTCAACTGCGCCTTCTTATCAGCCATTCTGGCCTCCTCATTATTAGGTAAGCTATCGTCCTGCTTGGCTTGCTCGCTCAGTTAAAACTCGCTCACTATAAAACCCCGAAAGGGATTGTCAATTCGCCTGATCAAGGCGCTTAATGAACGTTTCTACTGGAATGCCACATGGAGCTGCTATGCACAAAAGTGCCCCAGCACTAAAAACTGAGGTTATACTCCGCGCAATATAGGGTTGCGTCAATTTGTCATATTGCATTGGACATCTTATAATTTTCGACCGCGCGACCGAAGAAACATTTGGCACGGTTGTGTGGCATGGCCTCTGTTCGAGACCCTTCCTAAAAATTAACCGTTCGGGAAACCGTAACGGGACGAGAGAGTGAAGAGCCGTGAGTAGCAAACGCCCGATCCATACTATCAAGCGTCCTGTAAACCTTGATCTTTCCTCGATTCAGTTCCCTCTCCCTGCTCTGGTATCTATTTCCCACCGCGTCACAGGGGTCATCATGTTCGTCGGGTTGGCGTTCATGCTGTGGGCCTTCAGCGTCTCGCTTTCCTCTCCCCAGGGATTTGAAGCGGTCAAAGACGTGATGACGGACAATGCCCTGGCGAAATTGATTACTTGGGGATTACTGGCATCCGTTGCGATTCACTTCGTGGCGGGCATACGGCACCTGTTCATGGATATGCATGTCGCTGATACGCTCGAGGGTGGGCAGCGCACCGCACAGATCACCATGGTGGCAAGTGCTGTTCTCGTGATTCTGGCTGGAGTTTGGGTATGGTAACTAATATTACGAATCTGGGCCGCAGCGGCGTATCGGACTGGTTGATTCAGCGTGTGACTGCAATTGTTCTTGCGCTGTATACCGTGTTCATCGTCGCATATATGCTGTTCCATCCCGAGCTTGATTACGCCACCTGGTCAGCGCTTTTCCAGCGTACCTGGATGCGGATATTTACCCTGTTGGCTTTTTTGTCGATAGCAGCTCACGCATGGAGTGGTCTTTGGATCATTTCGACTGACTATATCAAGCATGCTTATGCGCGCCTGGGCGTTCAAACGTTCATTATCGTTGCGCTTTTCGTTTTTGTAGTTTGGGGCGTACAAGTCCTTTGGGGAGCTTAATTAATGGCAACCATGCGTAATCTGTCATTCGACGCAATTATCATTGGCGGCGGTGGCGCGGGTCTGCGTGCAGCGCTCGAGCTCGCCAAGTCAGGCAAGAAGACAGCAGTACTTTCCAAGGTATTCCCGACTCGTTCCCATACCGTATCCGCGCAGGGCGGTATCACTTGTGCGATAGGTAGCGCCGATCCCAACGATGACTGGCGCTGGCATATGTATGATACCGTCAAGGGCTCCGATTACATCGGAGACCAGGACGCGATTGAATATATGTGTACCGAAGGGCCGAAGGCGGTTTTCGAGCTTGAACATATGGGCCTGCCGTTCTCCCGTTTCGATAACGGCCGTATCTATCAGCGTCCATTCGGCGGTCAGTCCAAGGACTTCGGCAAGGGTGGGCAGGCCGCACGTACCTGCGCAGCAGCCGACCGCACTGGTCATGCGCTCTTGCACACGCTTTATCAGAATAATCTGAAGAGCAACACTGTCTTCCTGAATGAATGGTATGCGGTCGATCTCGTCCGTAACCAGAAAAACGATGTTGTTGGCGTCATTGCCATGTGCATCGAGACAGGCGAGGTGGTACTGATCAAGTCCAAGGCAACCGTGCTTGCAACCGGTGGTGCTGGACGTATCTATGCCTCGACGACCAACGCGCTGATCAATACGGGTGATGGTATCGGTATGGCCCTGCGCGCTGGCTTCCCGGTTCAGGATATCGAGATGTGGCAGTTCCATCCGACAGGCATTCATGGGGCGGGAGTTCTGGTTACGGAAGGTTGCCGCGGTGAAGGTGGCTATCTGATCAACAAGGATGGCGAGCGTTTCATGGAGCGCTACGCGCCCAACGCGAAGGATCTGGCTGGTCGTGACGTGGTCGCGCGTTCCATGGTCCTTGAAATCCTCGAAGGGCGTGGGTGCGGTGAGAATGGCGATCACGTCATGCTCAAGCTGGATCACTTGGGTGAGGACGTGTTGCTCAAGCGCTTGCCGGGCATCGTTGAGCTATCCAAGACGTTCGCTCATGTCGATCCCGTCAAGGAGCCTATTCCCGTGGTTCCGACATGCCATTACATGATGGGGGGGATCCCAACCAACGTGCATGGCCAGGCGTTGACCATCGATGAGAATGGCAAGGATACGGTCATCAATGGGCTTTATGCCTGTGGTGAAGTGGCGTGCGTATCGGTACATGGCAGCAATCGTCTGGGCGGTAACTCGTTGCTGGATTTGGTGGTGTTCGGACGTGCAGCAGGCATGTACATCGAAGAGTCGCTGAATAATGGTTTCGAGTACCACGAGCCTACTGATTCGGATGTCGAGGCTTCGCTGTTGCGCCTTAACCGCTGGAACGAATCCAGTGAAGGTGAGACAGTGCCCGATCTGAAAGCGGAGCTTCAGCAGATCATGCAGAACAACTTTGGCGTGTTCCGTAAGGAAGAGAACATGCAGAAAGGGGTCAAACTGCTAGCCGAGCTACGTGAGCGCATCGCTCATGCTTACCTTCCTGATAAATCGAACGGTTTCAATACAGCACGTATTGAGGCGCTTGAACTCGACAACCTGTTGGAAGTTGCTGAAGCCACTGCTATTGCAGCGCTGGAGCGTCGTGAAAGCCGCGGCGCTCACTCGCGTGAAGATTACCCCGACCGTGACGACGAGAACTGGCTGAAGCATTCGATCTACTTCCCGGCTGAGAAGAAGCTCGGACAGCGTGATGTCAATTTCTCGCCCAAGACCGTCGATACCTTCGAACCTAAAGTTCGTACCTATTGATTGGAGATGGTGTCCACGATGTCTACATTACAGGTATCAGTATACCGTTATAATGCGGAAACCGATTCCGCACCCTACATGCAGGATTTCGAGATCGACACCCACGGGCGCGATCTGATGGTGCTTAACATTCTGCAGATGCTCAAGGCCAAGGATAGTACGCTTGTGTTCCGTGCCAGCTGCCGTGAAGGTGTCTGCGGCTCTGACGGTATGAACATGAATGGCAAGAATGGTCTGGCCTGTGTGACGCCTCTTTCTGAGGTAGTCAAGAATAACAAGCTGGTACTTAGACCCTTGCCCGGGCTACCTGTCATGCGTGATTTGGTAGTTGATATGGCGCTGTTCTATAAGCAATACGAACGTATCCAGCCTTATCTGCAAAACGAGAATCCGGCACCGGCCATCGAACGCCTGCAATCGCCAGAAGAACGAGACAAGCTTGATGGCTTGTATGAATGTATTCTGTGTGCCTGCTGCTCAACCTCTTGTCCGTCGTTCTGGTGGAATCCTGACAAGTTCGTTGGTCCGGCCGGCTTGCTTTGGGCATACCGCTTCATGGCTGATAGCCGCGATACCGCAACGCGTGATCGACTTGCAGAAATTGATGATCCGTTCAGTGTCTTCCGTTGCCGTGGCATCATGAATTGCGTCAACGTTTGCCCGAAGGGCCTTAATCCGACGCGCGCGATTGGTAAAATTCGTGAGCTGCTGATGGCGAACGCGACTTAATAAGCGTGTCAGGGCTTGCTATCATTGCTATGAGTCGCGGCATTCTCTGGCAAGGATGTTGCGGTGGTATTCGCTACAAGCCGGTGCGTGAGCACCGGCTTGTGATGACAAGCTGATTCGCGGTGGGGATATCCTCATCGTTGTCGAGTCAATGACGCCGGCGCGGTCCGGCCGTGCAGGGCGCCGACCCCACCCCCTAAGTGTAGGGTGAAAAAAAGATGCAAGAAGGCATAATGGAGTTGATGTGGCGCACCTCCCATATGAGTGGAGGAAATGCCCACTATGTAGAAGATCTCTACGAACAGTACCTTAGTGATCCTGCTGCCGTTCCCGACGAGTGGCGACAGTATTTCGACAACTTGCCTCGCTACGAAGGTGGTCCTTCCCAGGACATTCCCCTCGCGCCGATCCGCGACCAGTTTTACCAACTTGCTCAGCAGCGCCGCACACTTTCTGCACCCGCTATCGAAGGCGGTGAAGATAAAAAGCAGGTCCGTGTGTTACAGCTGATCAATGCCTATCGCTTTCGTGGTCATCAGAAGGCCAATATCGATCCTTTAGGGTTACGTGCACCAGCACAGATACCTGATCTTGATTTGACCTTCCATCAGTTGACTAAAGATGACATGAACAACGAGTTTCAGACGGGCTCGCTGTTCATTGGCAAGGATAAGGCACCCCTCAAGGAAATCGTTGAAGCGCTTGAGCAGACTTATTGCCGTTCGACCGGCTGTGAGTTCATGCACATCGTCAACACCGAAGAAAAACGTTGGCTGGAGCAACGCTTTGAGTCGGTGCGCTCGAAACCCGCATATTCCCATGAAGTACGCAAACACGTGCTTGAGCGTCTTACCGCCGCTGAAGGTCTTGAGAGTTACTTGGCAAGCAAGTACCCGGGCACCAAGCGTTTTGGTCTAGAGGGCGGTGAGTCCTTTATTCCGATGGTAGATGAGTTGATTCAGCGCGCTGGCACTTACGGCACCAAGGAAGTTGTCATCGGCATGGCGCACCGTGGGCGCCTGAATTTGCTGGTTAATATTCTAGGCAAGAGCCCTTCCGAACTGATTGATGAGTTCGATGGCAAGAAGCGAATCGAGCGCGGCTCGGGTGATGTTAAATATCACCAGGGCTTCAGTTCCAATGTCATGACCCCTGGTGGTGAAGTGCATCTGGCGCTGGCATTTAATCCTTCGCATCTGGAGATCGTCTCGCCGGTGGTCGAAGGATCGGTGCGTGCACGGCAAGATCGCCGCAAGGACAAGGACGGAGACCAGGTGTTGCCGTTAGTCGTTCATGGCGATGCGGCATTAGCCGGTCAGGGCGTCAATATGGAGACATTCCAGATGTCCCAGACCCGCGCCTACAAGACGGGTGGAACGGTACATATTGTCATCAATAACCAGGTCGGCTTTACGACCTCCCGGGCTGATGACGCCCGTTCGACTGAGTATTCGACAGACATTGCCAAGATGGTTCAGGCGCCGATTTTCCATGTGAATGGCGATGATCCAGATGCGGTGCTGCATGCGACTCAGGTAGCGGTTGATTATCGTCAGCAGTTCAAGAAGGACGTTGTTCTTGATTTGGTCTGCTATCGTCGTCGTGGGCATAACGAGGCTGATGAGCCGTCTGGCACACAGCCACTGATGTATCAAAAGATCAAGTCGCACAAGAGCTCGCGTACTCTGTATGCAGAGCGCTTGGTTACAGAAAATGTGCTTTCCGAAGAGGAAGCCAAAGCCATGGTCGAGAAATATCGTGAAGATCTCGATCAGGGTAATCATGTTGCCAACGCGCTAGTTAAGCAGCCCAATAAGGCATTATTTGTCGATTGGGCGCCTTATCTCAATCACGAATGGACCAATGACACCGACACGTCTATCGCCATGAAGCGCTTGCAGGAGCTCGCGGTGAAGATGTGTGAGGTTCCTGATGAAGTTCAGATGCAGCGTCAGGTCGCCAAGGTCTATGAAGACCGCCGTAAAATGGCGGCGGGTGGCATGGCACTTAACTGGGGCTTTGCCGAAACGCTGGCGTATGCCACGTTGCTTGATGCAGGCCATCCTGTGCGGATTACCGGGCAGGACACTGGGCGCGGTACTTTTTCGCATCGCCATGCCGTTGTGCATAATCAGAAGGATGCTTCAGCCTGGATTCCTCTTCAGCATTTGAAAGAGGGGCAGCCAGACTTCGCGATACACGACTCCTTCCTGTCGGAAGAAGCCGTCATGGCCTTCGAGTACGGTTATGCCACGACAGCACCTAATGCGCTAATTGCCTGGGAAGCCCAGTTCGGGGATTTTGCCAATGGTGCCCAGGTAGTAATAGATCAGTTCATCTCATCAGGTGAAACCAAGTGGGGTCGTTTATGCGGTTTAACCCTGCTGTTACCGCATGGCTATGAAGGGCAAGGTCCGGAGCACTCTTCTGCACGCCTGGAACGTTTCCTTCAGCTATGTGCTGAAAACAACATGCAGGTATGCGTGCCCACCACGCCGGCACAAATATTCCATGTGCTGCGTCGCCAAGCCATTCGTCCGCTGCGTAAGCCTCTGGTGATCATGTCGCCGAAGAGCTTGCTTCGCCATAAGGATGCGACTTCTTCGCTTGAAGAGCTTGCCGATGGCCGCTTCCAGATGATCATTCCTGATCAGGGCGATCTCGACGCTGCAAAGGTCAAGCGCGTTGTTCTGTGCTCCGGTAAGGTCTACTACGATCTGGCCAGTTACCGCACTGAAAATGAGCGTAGTGATACAGCTGTTGTGCGGGTTGAGCAGCTTTATCCCTTCCCCAAGGAAGAGTTGTTCGAAACACTCAAGGCGTATGAGAACCTTGAGCAGGTCGTATGGTGCCAGGAAGAACCTCAGAACCAGGGGGCCTGGTACCAGAGTCAGCACAATATGCGTGCCGTGGCTGATTCACTTAAGAACGGACTGGGACATGGCCTAATCTATGCGGGGCGGGCGCCTTCTGCGGCACCTGCGGCCGGCTACATGGCAGTACATGTCGAACAGCAGCGTCAACTGGTGGACGATGCCTTCAATAAATGAAGGTTCAAGCCGGGTATCGAGAGATGAGACTTAAGGAATCATAATGGCAACCGATATCAAAGCGCCAAGCTTCCCCGAATCTGTGGCCGAGGGCACTGTCGCCGCTTGGCATAAGCAGCCTGGCGATGCTGTGTCGCGCGATGAACTGATCGTTGAGATCGAGACTGACAAGGTAGTGTTGGAAGTTGTAGCGCCGGAAGATGGCACGTTACAGGATATCAAGGTACAGGAAGGCGAAGTCTGTGCCTCCGAGCAGGTTCTCGGCACGCTTGGTGCTGCTGGCGCTAAGGGAGACGGTGCGAGCAAGGGTGAAGAAAAGCCCAAGCAGACTGAAGCCGCTACCGAATCCAAGCAAAAGGACACGGCAAAACCGGCAGGCTCGGGCAAGAGCCATGAGGTTAAGGCACCATCCTTCCCCGAATCCATCGCTGAAGGTACCGTCTCCACGTGGCACAAGAAGCCCGGTGAGGCGGTCAAGCGTGATGAGGTGCTGGCTGACATTGAGACCGATAAGGTCGTGCTCGAAGTTGTAGCACCTGCTGATGGTACGCTGTCTGAAATCAAGGCAGAAGAGGGTAGTCAGGTCGGCTCGGAGCAGCTATTGGCGATCTTCACCGAAGGTGCTGGCGATGCCGTCAGCGCCTCGGCAGAATCGCGTGAAGATGAAAGCGAAGCGAATGCGACCGATGCTAGTGGCGCCAGCGACGAAAAAGTTGGTGACAAAATATTGGCACCGGCGGCACGCAAGATGGCTGCTGAAAACGACCTTGATGTTGCCAGGATTGACGGTACCGGCAAGGGTGGCCGCATCTTGAAGGAAGACGTTCAGCGTGCCATCAAGGACGGCTCCGCCAAGAAGAGCGCTCAGCCTGCTGCTTCCAGCCAGAAATCTGCAGCTCCGTCAGCTCCCGCTGTAACCGGCGGCCGTCCGGAACAGCGTGTGCCGATGAGCCGCCTGCGTCAGACTATCGCCAAGCGTCTGGTTCAGGCGCAGCAGACTGCCGCTATGTTGACCACCTATAATGAGGTGGATATGAGCGCGGTTATGGCGTTGCGCTCGCAATACAAGGACGCCTTCCTGAAGGCGCATGACACGAAGCTCGGCTTCATGGGGTTCTTCGTTAAGGCATGTACCGAAGCGCTCAAGCGTTTCCCTGATGTTAACGCCTCCATCGATGGTACGGATATTGTCTATCACGGTTATCAGGATATCGGGGTTGCCGTTTCTACGCCGCGTGGACTGGTAGTGCCGGTACTGCGTGATACCGACAGCATGAAGCTTGCCGACGTAGAAAAGACAATTGTTGATTTCGGCAAGCGTGGTCGTGACGGCAAGCTTGGCATAGAAGATATGCAGGGCGGTACGTTTACCATTACCAATGGCGGCATCTTCGGATCATTGATGTCCACGCCGATTCTCAACCCACCACAGACGGCGATCTTGGGCATGCACAAGATCCAGGAGCGTCCAATGGCGGTTGACGGCAAAGTGGAAATTCGCCCCATGATGTATCTGGCACTGTCCTACGATCACCGCATGATCGATGGTAAGGATGCGGTACAGTTTTTGGTGGCGGTCAAGAGCCTGCTTGAAGACCCAGCGCGCTTCTTGCTCGACGTTTAACGTCGCTGTGCTGTAACCGAACGCCACTTATTAATCGAATCGAACAGGAAGGTTTCATGGCCGACAAATTCGATGTAATCGTTATCGGCGCGGGCCCTGGCGGTTACGTTGCCGCCATTCGTGCCGCGCAGTTGGGATTGAAAACGGCGTGTGTTGAAAAGTGGGTAAACAAGGAAGGTAAAACCGTTCACGGCGGTACGTGCCTGAACGTAGGCTGTATCCCATCCAAGGCGTTGCTTGAGTCATCGCACAAGTTCATTGAAGCGCGCGATCACTTCGCTGAAGTCGGTATTGAAGTAGGAGATGTCAAGGCTGACGTCGCCAAGATGCTCGAGTTCAAGAACAGCGTCATTGCCAAGAATGTCGGTGGCATCAGCATGCTGTTCAAGGCCAATGGCGTAACAGCGCTGGAAGGTACGGGCAAGGTCATGGCCGGCAAGAAGGTTGAAGTCACGGACCACGACGGCAACAAGCAGAGCTATGAAGCTGAGAACATCGTCATCGCCTCTGGCTCCGTGCCGGTTGAAATTCCGCCGACGCCGATGACCGAAGGATTGATTGTCAGCTCTACCGGTGCTCTCGAATTCGAAGAAGTGCCTAAGCGTCTGGGTGTGATCGGTGCCGGTGTCATTGGTCTAGAGCTTGGCTCGGTATGGAGTCGTCTGGGCAGTGACGTGACTGTACTCGAAGCGATGGACAGTTTCCTGCCGATCGTTGACGAGGCCATTGCCAAGGAAACCCAGAAGATTCTTTCCAAGCAGGGCATGAAGATCAAGCTTGGCGCACGCGTCACTGGCTCCGATATCAAGGACAGTGAAGTCGTGGTCAAGTACATCGATCAAGATGGCGAGCAGGAACAGACCTTCGACAAATTGATCGTCTGTGTCGGCCGTCGTCCTTATACGCAGAACCTGCTTGATGAAAGCGCCGGTGTTGGCCTGGATGAGCGCGGTTTCATCAAGGTCGATGACGTCTGTCTCACCAGTGCGCCTGGTATCTATGCCATTGGTGATGTTGTTCGTGGCCCGATGCTGGCACACAAGGCTTCTGAAGAAGGCGTCATGGTCGCTGACATCATTGCCGGTCATAAGGCCGAAATGAACTACGATGCGATCCCAAGCGTGATCTACACCTCTCCAGAGGTTGCCTGGGTTGGCAAGAGCGAACAGCAACTCAAGGCCGAAGGCGTTGAGTACAATGTTGGCGTATTCCCGTTCTCAGCCAACGGTCGTGCGCTCGCTAACAACGCTGCCGAAGGGATGGCCAAGGTCATTGCCGATGCCGAAACGGATCGTATCCTGGGCGTTCATATCCTGAGCCAACATGCCGGTGAGTTGATTGCGCAGGGCGTGATAGCAATGGAGTTCGGCTCTAGCGCCGAAGACCTCGCGTTGACGTGCTTTGCTCATCCGACAACCTCGGAAGCGATTCACGAGGCTGCGCTGGCGGTTGGCGGCCATGCAATTCATATGGCTAACCGCAAGAAACGTAAATAACTATCAAAATCGCGTCCTCAAACGGCGCATCGCTCCCGTTTGTCTTTATCCTCTCTGGAAAAGTCAGGCGGGAACGAATCGGGACGGCTCGATTTTCTGCCGGTCGCCATTGTGAAATGGCGTTTGGCAGGCGATTGGGGCCGTCGATTGAGTCCAATGCAACCAATGGCATGAGACGATGAATCTTCACGAGTATCAGTCAAAACAGCTGTTCGCTGATTACGGCTTGCCGGTGTCCAAGGGCTTTGCCGTTGACACTCCGCAGGAAGCTGCCGATGCCTGCCAGAAAATTGGCGGCAATATGTGGGTTGTCAAAGCGCAGGTTCATGCCGGTGGCCGTGGTAAGGCTGGCGGGGTCAAGCTGGTAAAGAGCGCTGACGAAGCCAAGGCATTCGCCGAACAGTGGCTTGGCAAGAATCTGGTCACGTACCAGACAGACGAAAAAGGCCAGCCGGTTGCCAAGATTTTGGTCGAAACCTGCACCGATATCGCTAACGAGCTCTATCTGGGCGCGGTAGTGGATCGTGGCTCGCGTCGTATTGTATTCATGGCGTCTACCGAAGGCGGCGTGGAAATTGAGAAAGTCGCAGAAGAAACGCCCGAAAAGATTCTCAAGGCTGAAATTGATCCCTTGACGGGCGCTCAGCCTTATCAGGCCCGTGAACTGGCGTTCAAGCTTGGCCTGAACAAGGAGCAGATCAAGCAGTTCACCAAGATATTCTTGGGGCTGGCCAAGCTGTTCCAGGACAAGGATCTGGCGCTGCTCGAAGTCAACCCGCTCGTCATCACTGAGCAGGGCGATCTGCACTGCCTGGATGCCAAGATCAATCTGGATGGCAACGCGCTGTATCGTCATCCTGATCTGCAGGAAATGCGTGACCCATCCCAGGAAGACGAGCGTGAAGCTCAGGCCGCTTCTTGGGAGCTCAACTATGTTGCGCTTGAAGGCAACATTGGCTGTATGGTCAACGGTGCCGGTCTTGCCATGGGCACCATGGATATCATCAAGCTGAACGGTGGCCAGCCGGCCAACTTCCTTGATGTGGGCGGTGGCGCTACCAAAGAGCGCGTTGCTGAAGCCTTCAAGATCATCCTATCCGACAAGTCCGTCAAGGCCGTACTGGTCAATATCTTTGGCGGTATTGTGCGTTGTGACATGATTGCGGAAGGCATTATCGGTGCGGTCGAACAGGTCGGGGTTAACGTACCGGTTGTTGTTCGTCTGGAAGGTAACAATGCTGAGCTGGGTGCCGACAAGCTGGCCAACAGCGGTTTGAATATCATTGCCGCCACCAGCCTGACTGATGCTGCGCAGCAGGTGGTGAAAGCCGCGGAGGGCAAATAATGAGTATCCTGATCGATAAAAGCACCAAGGTGATCTGCCAAGGCTTTACCGGTGGCCAGGGCACGTTCCATTCCGAACAGGCGATTGACTACGGCACCAACATGGTAGGTGGTGTTACGCCGGGCAAGGGTGGTCAGACGCACCTTGGACTACCCGTATTCAATACCGTGAAGGATGCTGTCGAACAGACCGGTGCAGAAGCCTCTGTCATCTATGTTCCTGCACCGTTCTGCAAGGACTCGATTCTTGAAGCGGCAAATGCCGGTATCAAGTTGATCGTCTGCATCACTGAAGGTATTCCGACGCTTGATATGCTCGACGTCAAGGTCAAGTGTGATGAACTGGGCGTACGCCTGATTGGCCCGAACTGCCCGGGTGTTATCACACCTGGACAGAGCAAGATCGGTATCATGCCGGGGCACATCCACAAGCCTGGCCGTGTAGGTATCGTTTCGCGTTCCGGTACCCTGACGTATGAAGCGGTCAAGCAAACCACGGATCATGGTTTCGGGCAGTCTTCTTGTGTCGGTATCGGTGGTGATCCGATTCCAGGATCTAATTTCATCGACATTCTGGAAATGTTCGAGAAGGACCCGCAGACAGAAGCGATCGTCATGATCGGTGAAATCGGCGGTACTGCCGAAGAGGAAGCGGCAGCCTATATCAAGGCTAACGTCTCCAAGCCGGTGGTATCCTACATCGCGGGCGTGACAGCGCCTCCTGGCAAGCGTATGGGCCATGCCGGTGCGATCATTGCAGGCGGCAAGGGCACGGCGGATGAAAAGTTCGCTGCGCTGGAAGCGGCAGGTGTCAAGACTGTTCGCTCACTCGCCCAAATTGGTGATGCGCTGAAAGAAGTGACCGGCTGGTAACATCCAGGCTGGAAACAGCAGCATAAAAAGGCGCCCTAGGGCGCCTTTTTTTATACGTCAGGTTTAAAGCAATAGTCAGCGCACGTTATTTAATCCTTCTGACGTACGCGCAGTATTCTGTTGAGCAGCGGCCTGCCTGCCAGTACCAAGAATACTGGTGCGCCTGCGACCAGATAGAAGTAATAAGTGACGGCACGCCAGATCAGGATGGCGGCGGCCGCAGTTGATTGGCCCACTATCGGCGCCAGCAGCGCGGTGGAACTCAATTCTGCGCCGCCTGCACCGCCCGGTAATAACGTCAATTGGCCGGCTGCCATCGAGAGCATCTGCACAAGGAACGTCCAGGCCCAGTTTAGCTGCTCGCCCAGGCCGTACAGTGCGAGATAAAGCACGCTATACCGAACAAGCCAATGCATGACCCCCAGAAAAAATGCCGTCAGCAATCGACGACGTGGCATTTTCAACGTGTCTGCTAACGCATTACGAAACGTGAGGAACTTCTTGATCAGTTTGAAGCGCATGCCCCTTTTGACATGAAGCTTGCGCAACAGCCTGACGAACTGGAGCAGGACAGGGCGGTAGTATTTTCCCAGCAGCGACGCTGAAACAAGTAGCACGACCAACAAGGTAATGGGCGCCAGCATGATCCAGCCGAGATGCACGTCGACGGCGCGAATCGCGATATAGAGTACCGAAAGGATCATCGAGATGAGAAAGAAGCTCAAATCGATCAGCTGATCAACAGTAAATACCGCTGTGGTGCGTGCCGGTCGCATGCCTCGCCGCGCCATTAGCGTGATCAGCGTTAAGGGACCTCCCGTGCCGCCGGGCGTAGCGCAATAGGCAAACTCCGTTGCCATTATTACCCCCATGGCCTGTGGGTAGGTGAGGCGTCCGGCATGTTCGCCTAACAATACCTTGAGTTTCGCGGCATTCAGAAACCAGCAGACGAAGATCATCAACAGCATGACGCCAAACAGCGGCAGTGGAAAATCGATAAGCTGATCCACCAGCCCGGTGCCGCCAATCAGCAGTGGGATGGCAAGGGCAGCCACAAGGCCTGCGGCCAGCAACCAAACAGTACGATTCATGCAGCAATCCGGGTAGGCTCGATGCCGGGAGTATCAGGCAACATGGCGGCTCTCGAGATTCAAGTGGTTGAGCCAGCCGATCTTAGTGCGAGGTGTATAACCTTCTTCGAGCAGGCGTGAGACGGTTTCGAGCCAATACTTATGTGAGATAGAGTGGCGCATATCGACCGGATGCAATCCTAACCGTATGGCTTGTCGCTGGCGGTGACGATGGCGGGCCAGTTCATTGACGACCCAGGACATGCCGCGTCGCCAGCGACTACGCGCGCTCCAGACCAATGTTGGCACATCGATCGCCTCGAACTCAGGCAAGCGATAGATATGCGCGGTATCGGTGGTATAGCTTAATGGAAGCGCACTCAAGGCATCGCGAGTGCCCTGGCTCATCAGCCAAGCGGGGGCGACGAAACCGTGTAGTGGCCAGCCGCGCCGCTCGAACAGCTCCATTCCCTGTTCGAGCCGCCGTTGGGCCTCATCACGGGCAAGGCCGTAGAATTCCCCTTCATACGTGTAGATACGGCGCATGAAATACTCATGCGGCGTGCGAGGGGCTGGGCCATCATCACAATGGAAAAAGCCATGCAGAACAAGTTCATCGCCACGTGCCAGGCGTTGTTCAAGCATGTTCTGAAAGGCCGTATCTTCAAACGTGGCGCTTTGATGATGAAAGTCAGGTACGACGAGCCACGTCATGGGGATATTGCCCATTGCATCGATGGCCTCGACGAAAGGTCGATAATCCTGCCATGTCGCTGGCGCTATATCGTGTAGGGCAAGGAGAAAGTTACGTTCAGCCATGTTGCATACTCGGCGTGGTCTCTTCGAGAGTGCCCAGCACAGCGCAGTAGTGCTGGAATATGCCATGAACAACTGTATCCCAGTCATAGTGGCGTTCGACATGCCTGCGAGCTTTGAGCCCCAAGGCACGACTGTCATGAGTAAACAGCTCACGAATGGCGCTGGCCATGGCGCCGGGATTATTGGGCTCACATAGTCGGCCGCATGTTTCAGGAATGTTCTCAGCCAGTGCGCCAGCGCGGACTGCAACCACAGGAATGCCGCTGGCCATGGCTTCGAGTACGACGAGGCCAAATGTTTCCTGGGTGCCAGCATGTAATAACGCGTCGCTACTGGCCATCATCCGTGCCAACTCTTCGGCCGGGCAAAAATGGTTAATGACGGAGACATTATCCGGCACCTGCTCAGGCATGCATGAGCCCACTAGTAGAAGGTGGTAGCCTTTTCCCAGTTGCTCCATGGTATGCAAAAGCACATGCAGGTTCTTCTCGCGTGACCCTCGACCGGCGAATATTAACAGACGAGTGTCTTCGGCTAGGCCGAGCTCGCGTTTGAAATTGTCGTCGCGTAGCGTAGGCGAGAATGTTTTGGTATCTACCCCCAACGGCTGAACATGTACATGTTCAAGCCCGAGCTTGGTGAGTTTACCCGCCATCACTTGGCTAGGCGCGAGTATCCGGTCGTAATGCTGGTAAAGCTTTGTCACGTATTGTCCGAT
The DNA here is from genome assembly GCF_003012345.1 of Phytohalomonas tamaricis. Taxonomy (GTDB): domain Bacteria; phylum Pseudomonadota; class Gammaproteobacteria; order Pseudomonadales; family Halomonadaceae; genus Phytohalomonas; species Phytohalomonas tamaricis. The sequence goes on along the minus strand of NZ_PVRV01000020.1, from coordinate 418,546 downwards.
GCCACGGCTGGCCCAGTTCCCGAACCGATTACCGATCAGTAAAGGAAGGTCTGAATGATAGAAGCCCACTACAGGAACATCGAGTTCACGACGCGCCTCAACAGCCGCCCAGGCAGTAGCATAGGGATCACCGGCCTCGATTAGATCGGGCCGAGTGTCACGCAAAGCCTGGAGCCAGTGCTTACGCCGTAACGGAAAACGATAACCGTTACTGAAAGGCAGGGGCGGTGAAGGAACTTCAACCAACCCATCCTGATGGTGCCGATAATGCTTACCAGGCACCAGAAGACTGTGAGTGAGGCCAGGGTAGTGCACTAGGCGGCGACGCTTGGCTTCCAAATATGTGCGAACTCCGCCACTGGACGGGGCGTAAAACATGGTCATGTCGGCAATATGCACTGTGCCGATACCTCCGTTTGACCGCAGCCATATGCTACAGGTTAAATCCACCCATCAGATACATGCTCGCATCGGACCGGCAAGTGCTTCAAACTCGGGCGATTATAAAGGTTTGATGACAACGCGTCAGAATGATTGACGTATACATATAATTTCTTTACTTGTGTGAATACATGACTCAACTATTGATGGGTACCGCGTGGCTACTGCTGCTGATCACCTGCCTGCCCTGGCTGCGTTGTACACATTGGACTGTGCGGGTTTTCGATTTTCCGCGTTTTCAGATTGCAGCATTTGGCCTGGCCGTTTGTACCGGTCTTGCTTTTTTCGATGTTCAGGCACACAGCGGTTATAACGACGTAGCGCTGGGTGCAGCACTGTTTGTTGTGGTCGTCCAGGCAATACAAATCTGGCCTTATACGCGCTTGGCGCCAAAACAAATGTTACGTGCTCAACGTGCTGACACTCACCAGATCAGCATTATCAATGCCAATGTATTGATGACGAACCGGAATGTGACAGGCTTGCTTGACCAGGTTCAGCGTGTTCGACCACATCTGCTAGTGACGCTGGAGAGCGATGCCTGGTGGGGCGAACAGCTCGAAAGCGCATTGAGTGAAGACTATGTCCATAACGTCAGTATCCCACTCGATAACCTCTACGGGATGCATCTTTTTTCTCGTCTTCCTTTGGAAGATGTCGAGGTCCGCTGGCTGATCCAGGACGATATCCCATCCATACGCTGTTGGGTAAGGCTCGAAAGCGGTGAGCGTATACGCTTGTATGCGCTGCATCCGCGTCCGCCCAGCCCATCCGAAAGCGATGAGTCGCTGTGGCGCGATGCTGAATTACTGCTGGCCGCCGAGGAAATTAAACAAGAAAGCGTACCGACCCTACTGGTAGGGGATCTCAACGACGTTGCCTGGTCGCATACGACCCGCCTGTTTTGCAATATCAGCGGCATGCTTGATCCTAGACGGGGACGCGGCACGTTCTCTACCTTTCATGCCCGCTGGCCATTTCTGCGCTGGCCACTCGATCATGCCTTTGCCAGCAGTGACTTCGAGCTGGTTCACCTCGAAAGGCTAAAGTATTTCGGCTCTGATCATTTCCCGCTGCTGGTCGAGTTGATGTATTGCCCAGCTTATGATGCAGCGCAAGAAACACCGCATGCCGATAAGGAACAATGGAATGAAGCGAAGCAAACCATCACCACCGCGCAGGACCGTGCACGCAGTGATGATGGCGCCGCGAGCGTGTGATACTCAATCGGCAGGGCGGGCCACGAGAGAGCGCGTATCTTCTCGCGCTTCCTTGAGAATGACCTTGAACGTATCACCGAGGCGATAGCGTAGTTCATCACCGATGGTCACGAAGCCTTCCTTGTCATCGATCGCGACGGTATTGCGGTCGGCGGCAAGAAGCGAAGCAGGCACAAATGCCGTGGCACCGTTTTCAAGTAGGCGCACCCGCAGCCCGCCACGCTTGATATCGATTATCTCAGCGTCGAAGCTATGGCCGTCTTCTGCCGCTTTGGTCAGATAGCGGACATAGAGCCAGTCTTTAACGTCGCGCTCGGCCATGCGATTCAACCGACGGCGCTCACCCAGATGCTCGGTCAATGTCGTTTCAGCAGCAGCGGAAGGCGTTTCATCTTTCAAGAGCTGCTTGATCAGACGATGGTTGACCATGTCACCGTATTTGCGGATCGGTGATGTCCAGGTGGCATACGCAGGTAGTCCCATGCCGAAATGAGGTCCCGGCTGGGCCGACATGACAGCAAATCCCTGGAAGCGACGTAGACGTGCATCAAGCCAGGCATCATCACGGCTGTCGAGCGTCTGACGGAGCTCGCGCCAAGCAGCGATGTCAGTAAGCTGATCCGGAGTGGCCTCAACTGACTGCGCGGCGAGAAATGCCAATGCCTGCTCAGCCTTCTCCGCTGAAAAGCCCTGATGAACGTTGAATATACCGTGGCCGACCCGAGTTTCTAGCAGTCTGGCGCAGCAAACGTTGGCGGCGATCATCGCCTCCTCAATCATGCGCTGCGAAATGCGACGTGTCTCGGCGCGTACATTCAGAACATTACCGGCTTCGTCGACATCGAAAACATAGTCCGGGCGATCCTTGAACATGATGGCGTGCTGCACACGCCAGGCACTACGCGCTTCGGTCAGCTCAGCCAAAGCTTTGAGCTGCTCTGCACCGCGTTCGAACTCAGGCTGCCAGGCATTGTCACTTTCGACACCTTCCAGCCAGTTCGCCACGTTCTCGTAAGTCAGCCGTGCATGAGAGCGTACGGTGGCGGCGAAGAAGGTGTAATCCTCGATCGTACCATCTGCGGCAATGTCGATCCGGCAGGCCAGTGTTGGGCGATTTTCATTCTCTTTGAGAGAGCAGAGATCATCGGCCAGCGGCTCAGGCAGCATGGTGACGTTCTGTCCCGGCAAGTAGACGGTAAATGCCCGCGTGCGCGCTTCCTGATCGACCGGATCATTCTCGGCCACATAAGCTGTCGGATCGGCAATCGCCACCGTTAGCTGCCAGCCACCGCTTGCACGTGTTTCGATATACAGCGCGTCGTCCATGTCTCGTGTCGAGGCGCTATCGATAGTGAAAAACGGCAGGGCGGTCAGATCTTCACGGCTCAATCCTTCATCGCGCAGCTGCCAGTCGCTACCCGCCTCTGGTGATGCCTGCTCCAGGGCATGGCGAGCCAGAGTGACTTTCCATGGCACGGAAGGATCATCGGTCGCAGCGATGAGTTCATCGATCTGCGTAAAGAAGCCACGATCATCCTGTTTCAGAGGATGACGAATCAGCCGGGCCACCACCCAGTCGCCATGATTCAAGGCATTTTCATCAAGCGTACGCTTGACGCGCGCCTTCAGCACATTGGAAATCGAGGGGTGGTCGGGAATCACGGCAAGACGACCGTCACGCTTTTGTACGCGTGCGATGAAGCGATCAAGGCCCTGCTCGATAAGCGTATCCGGCTCGACCGATTTACGTTCATTATCTTCTTTCAACAAGGCATCGACACGATCCCCGTGGAGGACCAGCTTCATGGCCGGCGGCGGCACAAAATAGGATTGGCCGTCGTCGGTTTCAAGAAAACCGAAACCCTTGTCGGTCGCCTTGATCACGCCCGTGACGCGTGGAGTGCTTTCACGGATCTGTTGCTTGAGCTGAGCGAGCAGCGAGTTGTTCTGGAGCATCTTGAAATATCGGTTGGCGGGGTCGGGGCCCACTATAAGCGGTCAGCCGTGAGCGCGAAAGGGCAAGCATGGTTTTCGCCCTCACAGCATCGATTTTGTTGCGTCAGGTTAGCAAACCTGATGAGAGATAGCGCATTCAGCACAGTGCATCGTTCAGCGGTTCATTGCCATCGAGCAAAACTAACTCTCGGTCTTTAATGTCGCGACGCTGTATCACTGACAGGGCAGCCTTGGCCACATCGGCACGCGAGATTGCATCGCTTGAGGCTGTGTCGCGAGAGGTTGCAATGCGGCCGCTGGCAGACTCATCGGTTAAGCGCCCAGGACGCAGGATGACATAGGGTAGTGTCGATGCGATCAGATGCGTATCAGCGGCATGTTTTGCCGCCAGATAAGGTCGCAGCTTTTCCGGCCCTTCAAGCGGATCGGTATGCAGCGTGCTGATCATCATAAAGCGGGTGACGCCAATTTCTCGGGCAAGATCGATGGCGCGGATGGCACCGTGAAGATCGATCATCAGCGTCTTGTCGAGCCCGGTATGCGGACCCGAACCGGCGGCGAAGAGCACCTGATCACAACCGTAGATAGCATGACGGAAATCGCCTTCCAGGTCGGCAATAACGGTTTCTACACCGAGGGCTTCAAAAAATGACTGCTGTTCCGGGCTGCGAATCATCGCACAGACGGGCACTCCCGCCTCGGCCGCATATTGGCAGAACAAGCGGCCAATCTGGCCGTTGGCGCCGATAACGAGAATCTTCATGACATATTCCTTTTGGCAAACGTAGACATCATACAAGGGATAGCCGAAACATGATGCCGTTGTACAGGGTACCCATAACTCGCCCCGTGGATGTTGCCGATGATGAATTAAACATTACCGATACTACATCGCCTGCTACGATTTCATGGCCGAGTGAACACGATAAAGCATGTTGCGGCGTATGCGCGCTTTACGAAAGAGACTTGCATGAACAGATATGACACCACGCTAAGCGGCAATATTCTGACGCCTGACGGTTGGTTGCGAGGAGAGATCAGTCTTGAAGACGGACGAATTGCCGTCATCGATGGCGAGCCGGTTAACCCTGATGACAATGAGGCGCCGCGCATTCTGCCGGGATTTATTGATCTGCATGTCCACGGCGGGGGCGGGGCCGATGCCATGGAGGGCGGCGATGCGGTAGCGACGCTGGCGCGTACCCATGCTCGCTTTGGTACGACCAGCGTGCTGGCAACGACAATGACCGCGCGGTGCGACGATATTGAGCGTGCGCTATCAGCCATTGCCAGATTGATCGAAAAGCCTCCCGAGCAGGCTGCCGATATCTTCGGTGTTCACCTTGAGGGCCCTTTCATTAATGCCGCAAAACTCGGCGCCCAGCCGCCCCATGCGCGGCCCGGCACGATTGAGGAGATCGAGCACTATATGGGGTTGGCACCCATCAGGTTGGTCACGCTGGCACCTGAACTTGAAGGCCACGATGCGCTTATCCGTCATCTTGTCGCTCGCGATGTGAAGGTGCAACTAGGCCATACCTGCGGCAGTTACGAGGACGGCGTACATGCGCTGGCCTGTGGTGCGAGCGGCTTTACTCATCTTTATAACGCCATGACGGCGTTGAATCATCGCGACCCCGGGATCGTCGGCACGGCATTGGCCCATGCCCGCTACGCTGAAATCATTCCTGATTTGCTGCATGTCGAGGCTGGCGCAGTACTGAGTGCGCTGCGTTGCATTCCGGATCTTTACGGCGTCACCGATGCCACCGCCGCCGCAGGCATGCCGGAAGGGCAATACAAGCTGGGCGAGAATGCCGTCTACAAGCGTGGCGGTGCGGTGCGGCTGTCTGATGGCACTCTGGCTGGCAGCGCACTGACCATGGACCAGGCGCTGCGCAACTTTGTCTCGCTCGGGCTGACGCCAGCCGAGGCGTCACACCGTTTGTCGACCTTGCCGGCTCAATTTATCGGTCTTGAAGATCGCGGCCGGCTGGCAACAGGACTGCGCGCTGATCTGGCGATCTTTTCCCCCAAACTTACGCTTGATGCTGTCTACGTTGCGGGCCAAATCATCAGGAGAAAGCAATCATGACGACCCGTATGCTGGAAGAGGCGATAAGCGCGCCGGCGCGCATCGTTGAGCAGCTTGAACTCAATCGCGAACCCCTTGAGGCGCTTGCTGCTGAACTGCGCCAGGACGCCCCGCGTGGCGTAGTCACCGTGGCGCGTGGCAGCTCCGATCATGCCGCAGGTTACTTCGCCTATTTGTGCATGGCGCGTATGGGGTTGCCCGTCGCATCCTTGCCTCTGTCGTTGACTACGCTTGCGCATACCTCTTGGCGGTTGGAAGGGCAACTGGCCCTGGCAGTCTCGCAGTCGGGCCAAAGTCCTGACCTGATCGACACCCAGCGTGCCCTGAAGCACGGCGGAGCGAGAACGCTGGCAATGGTCAATGCGCCGAAATCACCGTTGGCACAGGTCAGCGACAGAGAAATCGCGCTACGGGCCGGTGAAGAGCGCAGCGTCGCCGCTACCAAGAGCTATCTTGCTACGCTATCGGCCAGCGCACAGCTGGTGGCAGTCTGGAGCCATGACAGCGCGTTGGCACAAGCATTAAATGCATTGCCCGAACAGCTCGAGCGGGCAGCACGCCTTGACTGGTCGCATGCCGTAGCTACGCTTTCGTGCGTTGACAGACTGCTGGTCGTGGGGCGTGGTGCGGGGCTTGCCGTAGCGCAGGAGGCAGCACTCAAGTTCAAGGAAACTTGCATGATTCAGGCCGAGGCCTTCAGTGCGGCTGAAATCAAACATGGGCCGATGGCGCTGGTCGACCGCGACTATCCAGTACTGATCTTTGCCCCACCCGGTGCCGAGCAGGCGGGCATGATTGAACTCGCTGAAGAGTTTCGTGCCCGCGGTGCTCATGTGTTGCTGGCGGCGGACAGCAACATCGCCAACCGTGACCTGCCACTGGTCACGGCAGATCACGCTTTGCTCAATCCGCTGTGCGTCATCCAGACGTTTTACGTTATGGTCGATGCGCTGGCGGCAGCGTTGGGACTCGATCCGGATACGCCACGTCACCTTAACAAGGTAACGAGAACACGTTGAGCGGTTGCGAGCCCGAGCGGGTCGTTCGCGATAACAATAACTGGAGTAGATTCATGCCAGCCTCTCATCATCCCCATACGCTATTGACGTTGCTGGCTCCCGTGGGCGGCGTCGTGGTGCCTCTTGCTGAGGTACCCGACCCGGTCTTCGCCGGTGGCTCGTTGGGGCCGGGCATTGCGCTGGATCCACTAGGTGATTGTCTGCTCGCGCCGTGTGCGGGTGAAATCATTCAATACGCACGCACAGCGCATGCTGTGACGCTAAAAAGCGACCAAGGTGCAGAAATCCTGATTCATCTTGGTCTGGATACGGTGGGCTTGAACGGGCAGGGCATTGAGCTGTTGGTCACTGAGGGCCAGCGTGTCGAAGCTGGCGAGCTGTTGTGCCGCTTTGAGCCGGATACGATAGCCTGTCACGCCTCAAGCCTGATCACACCATTAGTGGTAACCAACGGTGACGAGTGGCAACTTGAGATACTTGCCAGCGGGATCGTCGCAGAACAGGCACCGCTACTCACGTTATCGCCACTACGGCACGATGCGGAATCACCAGGGACGGCTGCGGACACGCCTATCCGTGATACGACTGTTCATATAGCGCTGCAGGCGGGGCTACATGCGCGTCCTGCCGCACGCTTGCGTGATATCGCCCGCCGTCATCAGTGCCGCATTATCCTGACCAGAGGCAATGACAGCGCAGACGCGAGTAGTTTGACCGCATTGCTGGGGTTAGGGGTTTCACTGGGCGATAGGGTTGCACTACGCGTTGAGGGCCAGCGGGCGGATGACGCGCAGCGTGAGGCGGTAGCCCTGCTTGAAACGCCGGAAGCAAGTGATCCAGACGCTACAACTGCTCAGGACGTGCTGGAAGCACAGACGTTAGACAGTGAACATCTTCTGTCAGGTCTTGTGGCCAGCCCTGGACTCGTTATCGGCCGGTTGGTGCGCTATGTGCCAGCCTTGCCAGAGATAATACACGATGGCGACGATATTCCTGCGGAGCAGGAAAAGTTAAATATTGCTGTTGCTGCCCTCGGCGCGGAGCTAAGGCACGCGATGGAAGAGGCGCGCAATAATGGCCAAAGCGATGAGGCGGGCATCTTCGAGGCGCATCTGGCCTGGCTCGATGACCCAGCACTGCGTGACCGTGCCGTTGAATATATCACCCAAGGGCGCAGCGCCGGCTTCGCCTGGCGCGAGGCGCTACAAAGTGACATTGATACGTTGGCCAGCTCGAAAAGTGCCCTACTGTCCGAGCGTGCCGCCGACTTGCGTGATTTACAAAGACGCGTGCTGCTAAAACTTAGCGATACGGGCGTGATGCCAATCAACTTCCCGGCAGGTGCCATTGCGGTCGCCGAGGACCTGACGCCTTCCGAACTAGTAGCACTGGCCGATGCGCATCCCGCTGGGCTCTGCCTGATGGCGGGAGGAACGACTTCTCATGTAGCCATCCTTGCCCGCGCTCGCGGGCTGCCTTGCCTGGTGGCGATGGGCGAGGCGCTGCTGAAAGTGCAGCCGGAGAGTAATGTTATTCTCGACGCGCAGCGCGGCGTGCTGGAGCTGGCGCCGGATGCGCAGCGCTGCCAGCAGGTCGAAATCCAGGTCGAACACGAGCGGCAGCGTGCCGCTGACGAGTTGGCTTCGGCCCAGGCGGAGGCGGTCACGCGTGATGGCGTGACAATTGAGGTGTGCGCCAACATTGCCTCGAATGAAGAAGCAATATTGGCTTATGCCCAAGGGGCGGACGGCATTGGGCTGCTGCGCAGCGAATTCCTGTTTCTTGACCGAGACGAGGCGCCCAGCGAGGCGCAGCAGCATGAGGACTATCAGGCAACACTGGAAGCAATGGCCGGTAAACCGGTCATTATCCGCACGCTCGATGTTGGCGCAGACAAGGCGCTCGATTATCTGCCGCTACCTGCAGTGGCCAACCCGGCGCTTGGCATTCGGGGCGTGCGGCTGATGGCCGAGCACGGTGAGCTGCTCGACACGCAGCTACGTGCCCTGTTGAACGTTACCCCGATCGAGCAGCTGCGCATCATGGTGCCAATGGTCAGCGACGTGACGGAACTGCGCCGGGTGCGAAGCCGCATGATCGCATTGGCCGAAGCGTTAGGGCTTGAGCGTTTGCCTGAGCTGGGTGTCATGATCGAAGTGCCCTCGGCAGCCCTGTGCGCGGATAGTCTGGCCAATGTGGCCGATTTCTTGTCGATTGGAACCAATGACCTGACCCAGTACACCCTGGCGATGGACCGCGAAGACCCGCAACTTGCCGCCCGCGCGGACGTGCTGCATCCCGGTGTGCTGCGCTTGATCAAACTGACGGTTGAAGGCGCAGCGGGACGTCAGTGCAAGGTGGGAGTATGCGGGGCGGCGGCTGGCGATCCCGAAGCGTGGGCGGCATTAGTGGCGCTTGGTGTGGATGAGCTTTCAGTCGAGCCCAGGCGGGTTCCTTCAATTAAGGCTGCGATTAGGCGCCTCGACCGGGATGCGTTGAGTGCACGAATGGAAGAGTGGATGGCGCTTGAAGATGCCGTTAGGGTGCGGCGCCATCTCAAGCGGTGGCTAAGAGAACACCACGTCAGTGACGTATAAGAACAATCATGAGAGGACAACCTTCATGCGTATGAACGTCATGGGCGGCCTGCAACGGCTTGGCCGCTCTCTGATGCTGCCGATTGCAGTGCTGCCGATTGCCGGTTTGTTGCTGCGGCTCGGCCAGCCCGACCTGCTCGATATCGACTTCATTGCCGCCGCCGGTCAGGCAATTTTCGAAAACCTGGCGCTGATCTTTGCGGTCGGGTTAGCGATAGGGTTTGCTGATGACAGCAACGGCGCGGCCGGGCTGGCCGGTGTCGTCGGCTATCTGGTGCTATCGGCTGTCCTCAAGGCGCTCAATCCGGATATCAACATGGGCGTGCTGGCCGGGATCATCGCCGGCATTGTCGCCGGGCTGTGGTACAACCGCTGCAAGGACATCAAGCTGCCCGACTATCTCGCCTTTTTCGGCGGGCGGCGTTTTGTGCCGATCATTACCGGCTTGACGGCGGTGGCGCTGGGGTGGCTGTTTGGCTGGCTCTGGCCGCCCATCCAGGAGGGCATCGATCAGCTTGGCAAGTGGCTGATTGACTCGGGAGAGCTAGGGTTATTTGTTTATGGTCTGCTTAACCGCTTGCTGATCGTCACTGGCCTGCATCATGTGCTTAACAGTTTCGTGTGGTTCATCTTTGGCAGTTTCGATGGCGCTACGGGGGATCTCAACCGCTTCTTTGCCGGTGATCCCGCGGCGGGCAGCTTCATGGCGGGGTTCTTCCCGGTGATGATGTTCGGCCTGCCGGCGGCGGCGCTGGCGATGTATCATGCCGCGCCGCGTGAGCGTCGCCATCAGGTGGGCGGTATGTTGCTGTCACTGGCGCTTACTGCCTTTCTGACCGGCATCACCGAGCCGATCGAATTTACCTTCATGTTCCTGGCACCGGTACTGTATGCGCTGCATGCGGTGTTGACCGGTATCTCAATGGCGGTAATGGGTTGGCTCGGGGTCAAGCTGGGCTTCACCTTCTCGGCCGGGGCGTTCGATTACGTACTTTCCTATGGGCTATCGACCCGAGGCTGGCTGCTACTGCCGGTCGGAGTGGCTTATGCCATCGTCTATTATGGCGTGTTCCGCTGGACGATCGTTCGCTTTAATCTGCTGACGCCAGGGCGTGAGCCGCTGCAGGCCGAGGATGGTCAGGATGACGCTGCACGGGCTGATCGTGACGGAGACGAGCGCGGATTATCCTTTGTTCGCGCGCTGGGCGGGGCGGACAATTTGAGCGCCGTCGGCGCTTGTACAACACGGCTGCGACTGGTGGTTAACGATATGGCGGCGATTGACGAGCTCGCGCTGAAAAGGCTCGGTTCGCGTGGCGTAATGAGGCTCAAAAATGGCCATTTACAGGTCATTTTAGGGCCGATTGCCGATGGCGTTGCTGACGAGATCCGTGCCGCCGTGGCTGACGCGGGTAACCCATTGCGGTTACCAGCACAAAACAATGACAGCGCTTGTGCCAAGGCTGAGCGGCAAGCCGAAGGGCTCAGCGCAGAGCTGCTTGCAGCGTGGCGTACAGCGCTTGGGGGGAGCGACAATATCCGTGAGGTATCGGCGGTAGCGGCAACGCGGCTTCGAGTTCGCCTTGCTAGCACGGACACTCTCGACAGTACGGGGCTGGAGACACTGGGTGGTGTTGCTTTGCAGCGAGTGGGCAATGATCTGATTCATATCGTGATCGGCGCTAAGGCCGAGCAGATCGCTGCCGGACTGCAGCAAGATAAGTCGTTGAGCTGAAAAGTGACACTGAAGATGTGTGAGGTAAGGCAGACGTGGTAAGCGCAGGTGCTACTGAGCTTGTCATCGGCGTTGATGGCGGCGGGAGCGGGACGAGAGTGATCGTTACCAGCGGCGAACGGTGCGCCGAGCTGCAAGGCGGTCCCTCGGGATTGGGGCTGGGTATTTCTGCTGCATGGCAGACGGTTCTCAAGCTGGCGGCGCAGGGCTGTGCCCGGCTAGGGGTGGCATTCGAGCCGGCGCATTGCCATTTTAGCCTGGGGTTGGCAGGCACCAACCAGGCGCAGTGGAAAGCGGATTTTCTGAATCATGCACCACAGTGCCGAACGCTGCATGTCGAGTCAGATGCTTTTATTACGCTGCTGGGCGCCCACGCTGGACGACCTGGAGCAATCGTTGCATTGGGCACGGGAAGCGTCGGCGAAGCGCTGTATGAGGATGGCCGTCGTGTATCGATTGGCGGCTATGGTTTTCCCGCAGGGGATGAGGCGAGTGGGGCGTGGCTGGGGATGCGCGCAACCCGCCATGTTCAACATGCCCTAGATGGGCGTGCCCAACGCGATGCCTTCAGCGATGCGCTGTGCGCGGCAATGAATATCGACAGTGTCGATGCGCTGGTGGCATGGCTGACTACCGCTAATCAGACGCGCTTTGCTACCCTCGCGCCGGTGGTGTTGGCTCATGCGGCGCATCCTTATGCGAAAGCGTTGTTGCATCAAGCCGGTGAAGATATTGCCCTGATGATCGACGCGCTTGATCCACACGGTGAATTACCCGTCGCGCTATGTGGGGGACTGGCGCAGGCCTTGGCTGTGTACGTGCCTGAAAGCTACTCTCGCCGCTTGGTCAGGCCTCAGCTCAATGCCGTTCAAGGCGCGCTTCTGATGGCGCAGCAAGGAAAGGGGGCATGATAGACCAACGAAAAACCCAGAGCATTGGCTCTGGGTTTTGGTACTGCAACATCATCTAATAATGTCTTAACGATCTGTTTTCTTGGTCGGGTCCAATAAAGGATCGTCAGTGCGAGTACCATCAACGGTGGTATCCGTTTCGTCAATATCAACTTCATGGTGACGAACGTGATCGCTGACGTGTTCAGTGTGCTCACCAACATCCTTACGGATGGCCACTTCTTCACGTACACGAGTATTTTTAGCCACCACCGCTTCTTCGTCCGTTTCTGTCATCTCGACAGTCTTGTCGGTGAAGTCGGCATCTGCAGTAGTTGGGCGATCACCGGTAACAGGACGACGCTCTACGGATATGGACTCATCACGCAGGCGAACATCTTCTTCTACCGGCTGGTCCACCACGAAACGGCGTACACGTGTAGTGCCACGGTTAACGTCGCGCTTACCGACTTTCAGCTCTTCTTCTGCCAAGGGCAGAACTTCTTCATCAGTACTACGCGTTGCATCACGACTGGCTAAGCCTGTCTCTTCGCCAGTGACCATGTTGGTATCATCGACCAGATCCGCAGAAGTGGCTGCACCAACCGTTCCGCCTGCTAACGTACCGCCTGCAGCGGTGCCATAACTACGCTGTGCCGCACGCTCGTCAATATCAATAGGCTCATGCGCTTCAAGAATCTGCTCAATTCTATCCAGTTCGGCTGCCGGTGCCTTCACTGCAACAACAACAGCGCCTTCATCGACACTACGGTCATATTCGCTGGTGTCATGGTCACTTTCCATGCCGAACAGGCGCTGCCAGAAACTGGGCTTGTCATGATGTTCAGTGGAATGGTTGCTTACGTTGCCTTCCTTTGCATGGCGATCAATGGCGCTTGCGGGTACGCCAGAATCTAACAGCTCACGTTCAGCAGCTTTGGCACGTTGTTCTGTTCCGTAAACGGCAATAACGAGTTCTTCATCCATGAGTCTTCTCCTGATTCATTGCGGGCAATAAAAACTTTCCTGTAGGTGCTTACTCAGAGGTAGTCATACCTTCATCGTCGTCACGTGTTACCACGGCGTCCTGCTCTCGCAACGTGACTTCCTCGCGATAGGGCGTAGTGGTTCTGACGCGATGAATATGGACTTCCTCTTTCAGCCGCAGCCTGCGTTCGACAACCAATACCTCTTCCACAACGGGAATAATCGTCGTGTCGCCTTCCTCGCGAATATCGGGTACCGCATCGATATAACGATCCATGGCGACATGCTCTACTTCAATACGCTCCTGCGAGAGCATTTCTTCCACTTGTTGGGTACGTTCATGCGTTACCGTACTTACACGAACCTTGCCAGCAGTAATGTCACGCCGAGAAACTTCAAGCTCTTCCTGAAGCAGCGGTATCGAACGCTCTTTTTCAACATTTCGTGGATCGTCCGACATATCGTGCACCCATAGCTGAATCCATGAATAACCACCAAGCAGAAGCGCATGACAGCGCTAAGCGAACCTACACCCTTCACCCTAGAAGCGTGCGGACAAAGCGCAAAGATTTCCGTGTTATTTAAGGTGTCGATAATTAGAGGAATGTATACGCCGTAAGGGGCTGCTGCGCTTATGCCTGTTGCCCATGCGCCGCTGAGCCAGGCGTGCCATGATCCGCTATTATGGGGAATCACTAGGTGTCCGGCCGAGCTCGGCGCCGTGCAGACTCATCAGGAATCTTATGCAAACATTTCTTATCGCTACTGATCTGGATAACACGCTGCTCAATTCTGAACATGATCTCGATCCACTGACGATCGACACCTTTCGCATGCTGGAGCGGCAAGGGCATCATCTGGCTATTGCCTCAGGGCGCCATTTTCATGACATCGCTGAAATACGGCGCATGCTCGGCGTCAGTGCCCATATCATCAGTACCAACGGTGCCCATCTTTATGCGCCGGATGATCAGGTCATCTTTGAGCGGCATTTGCCAGCCGGTATTGTCAATGCATTGACTAGCCTGGAGGTGCCCAAGGACGTCCGTATCAATCTTTACACCAGTCACACATGGTTAATCGATGCCGACGCGCCGTCACTGCTTGAGTTTCACGCCAGTACCGGGTTTCGCTATGAAGTGACCGATCTACAAGCCTATGACGGTGCTGATGTGGGCAAGGTGTTGTTCATTGGCGCGCCTGCCACGTTGGCCAAGATTGAGCATGAGGTGCGCGCGCGCTTCGCCGAGCATGTTCACGTGACCTATTCATTGCCTGATTCGCTCGAAGTGATGGCGCGTGGTGTCGACAAGGGCCGAGCATTGCAGGCACTGAGTGAGCGATTAGGCATCGAGGCCGACCGCTGCATTGCCTTTGGCGATAACCTCAACGACGTCGAGATGCTGCATTTCGCCGGTCAGGCCTTCATCATGGCAAACGCCCATCCGGACATGCCGCGACAACTACCCGAAGCCATTCAGATCGGCACCAACACCGAGGCAGGCGTAGCGCGTCAGCTACGTGACATGTTCGCGCTTTAGAGCGTGTCGTGTTTTTTGTGAGCGTGGCGGCACGTCCCGCTCACGATGGCTGATCCTTGTCGACCTGCTTCAATTGCTGCCAGAGCTGGCGGCGCAGGTCGCCAATGCGCGGTGCCTCGCTTTCTGAAAAGGGCAAGGGGCGCAGCATCTTCAGCGTGCGCAGGCCGAGCCGGGCGGTAAGTAATCCGCTGCCCAATCCTTGGCCGGCGCGAGTGGAAAGCTTGCCCGCCAAGTTCATCGACAGTAGATCCATGCTTGCTTCCGTTGCAATCTCACTGGCGCCGGCAAAGGCCATATTGGTCAATACGGCACGGAACAGCGCGAGACGGCTGGCGTAGCCCAGCTCAAGGCCGTAGAGCGCGGCGATGCGATCGACGAGGCGCAGGTTACGCCATGCCATCAGCGCCATATCTAGCAGAGTGAGCGGGCTGATCGCGACCATGATGGCTGTCTCGCCCGACATGCGTGTGATCATCTGTCGTGCGCGTGCATCGCGTGGCGCCAGTACATGGTGAGCAAACAGGGTACGCGTCTCGCCGTCGTCATGGTGTTGTTGATGAGCCTTGAGAAATGCCTGCCAGTGCGGATCGTCGTCGCTGAGGCCCATCTGTTTTCGAAGCTGGTCGAGCAACGCGAAGGTATCGCCATCCTGGTCTTCAACCGCCTCTCGCAGGCGGGCGTGACGGCGCAGACGGCGCAGCTTGAACAGCTCGCGGCCCAGCATGGCACCGGCAAGGCCGACGGCGAAAAAGCCAAGTACGCTCCAGGCGCCAGCTAGCCAATCACTGCCGAGCCAGGCCTCTCGAAATGTTTCAACCGCCTGCACCGCGCCGAGCGTCAGGCTGCCACCAAGCAGGGTGAGTAGTCCCCAGCGGCGTTTGCGGGGATGAGCGAGCGCCCGGTCGAGCGCGCTATCCACTTCAGGGGGTGGGGCATCGATCAAGGGTTGGGAGGCTGCCGCCGGTGAGAAACGCAGCTCCGGCGTGATCTCGATATTCTGTTTAGGAAATTCATCGTGGGTCTCATCAAGGGAGAAACGCTGACCGGGGCGAGGGTCGTTCATCGCAGCTTATCTCCCAGCAGCCAGTCCAGTGCTGCGTCCATGCGAATATGAGGAAGGGCGCTACTTGCAGTGAAAGGCGCAGGGCGAAATGAGGTGAAGGTAAAGCCCTGGCGTTGCCAGAAGTCGGCATCCGGTAATTGCTCGGGCACATCACCGGGGAAGAGCAGCACATCTTCGCCGTCTTGCGTTGTGCCTTTCAGAACAGGCTGCTGTTGGTCGGCGTTGCCGGCCACGGTGCGTGCTTCGGTGGCACGAATCGCTGCAAGCGAGAAGGCGCGCACTGGGACATCAGCATAGCGCAAATCCTTGATCGGTTCGGCGAGTAGCGCTTCAACTAGGCTCAGCAGACGCGGATGCTGCTCGGGGGTAACATGGTCGGCCTTGGTAGCAGCAATCGCTAACCGGTCAATGCGCGGGTTGAACAGCCGATTGACCAGGCTGCGACGACCATAGTCGAAGCTCTGCATCAGAGTAGAGAGCGCTAAGCGAAGATCGCCGAATACGTCAGGGCCGGCATTCAAGGCCGAAAGGACATCGACTAGGACGATTTGACGGTCAAAGCGCCGGAAATAATCACGATAAAAAGGGCCGACCACGGTGCGCTTGTAGTGTTCAAAGCGCGCCTCCAGCGTCTTGTAGATGCTCTGTGCTGGCAGTGCCGCGAAGCGCTCGCGGTCGGCATCTCCGAGGTCAGGCAAGGGAAAGAATTGCAGCACCGGAGCGCCCGCCAGTTCACCGGGCAGCAGGAAGCGGCCCGGTTGCACGTAAGTATAGCCCCCCTCGTTGCGCGCCTTGTGCAGCGAACCGGCATAACGTGCAGCAAGCTCGGCGAGCTGTTGCTCATCGGCGTCCATTGTCGGGTCGAGTACTGCCACAGCATCGAGAAAGGGTGCAGCATAATGTTTACGCCGCTCGGTCATCAGCTCGGCCATGCGCTCACACCACTGAAGGTAGTCGAGCTTAAGCAGTGGTAGATCAAGCAACCATTCACCGGGATAGTCGATCAGATCGAGGGTTAACTGGGCTTGTTCACCGAGCAGGTGGCGGCTTCGCGTCCGGCTGCGATAGCGGATTGACAGGCGCAGCTCGCTGATGCCGCGAGTCGCTTCGGGCCAGCGAGGCGGCGCGGATGATAGCGCGGCAATGCCTTCATCATAGGGAAAACGCGGGATCGACAGGTCGGGCTGATTGATGCGCTGCGCGCCGAGAATCCGCCCCTCACGGACAGGTGTCAGCAAATCAAGGCGAGCATCAAGCCCGGCATGACGCAACTGGTTGACCAGCGAGGTTAGAAAGGCCGTCTTGCCCGCTTGGGAAAGCCCGGTTACGGCAAGGCGAACCTGCCGGTCCAGGGTTCTTTCCAGCAGATCGTTTAGATTTTGTGGCAGCGTCAACGCCATGGCGTGCTTCCGTTCGCAGCGGTGGTATTACTCTAGATCAGCCCCGGTAGGCCTGTTTTCAATAGCTCAGCTTGCTATTGGCTATATTGCCGGGGCGATCATGAGCATAGCACGAACGGTAGGCTCACCTCTGCGGGCGAAGCTTAAGCAGACTGGGCGGCGCGTTCTGGTATCAGGTCTTGTCTATAGAGCGCATTGCCATCGCTGTCCTTGAGTGTCACGGTCAGTACCTCGGATTCACCATTGAGATCAACCTGACCGAAGAACTGATAGCCGGCGGCGGGTGAGAGATTTTCCTGACCGGCGGGTGGCGCCTTCTGAAATACGACCTGCGGGCCGAAAGTGTCATCGAGGCCGTTGGGGCCGAAAGTGCCGGCGTTGAGCGGACCACTGACGAATTCCCAGAAGGGCAGAAAATCCTGAAACTGTGCGCGGTCGGGAGAGTAGTGGTGTGCGGCGGTATAGTGCACATCGGCTGTTAGCCACACGACATTACGGATATTGCGGTTGCGAATCTCGCGCAAAAGCCCGGCGATTTCCAGCTCACGGCCCAGGGCCGGGCCGTCACCGTTGGCGATGGCCTCAAAATGCTGCGGCTGGCTCTTGCCATCCGGCACCAGCAGGCCAATAGGCATATCGGCCGCGATGATTTTCCAGGTGGCGGTGCTATCGCTCAAGCTGCGCTTGAGCCACTCGATCTGGGCTGCACCAAGAAAGGCTGTTTCGCTGGATTGCTCGCGTTGCAGGTTGGTGGTGTTGGGGCCACGGTAGCGGCGCATGTCGAGCATGAAGACTTCCATCGAGGGCCCGTAGGGGATGCGCCGGTAGATGCGCTCGGGGTCGTACGGGTCGCGTCGGATCGGCATGTATTCCATGAACGCCTGTCGACCACGGGCGGCAAGCAGGTCAGCGCTTTTGACCGTATAGCGCGCATCGTCGAGCAATTCGCCCGGGTACCAGTTGTTGAGCGTTTCGTGATCGTCCCACTGCACTAGCCATGGCACTTCGGCGTTGAGCGCGCGGAAGTTGGCGTCAAGTAGGTTGTAGGCGTGCTGACCACGATATTCATCCAGCGTTTCGGCCACCTTATGTTTGGCCGGAGTGACAATGTTGTGCCAGGTGGTACCGTCTGGCAGCGCGACGCGCTCTTCTAGCGGGCCGTCAGCGTAGATGGTGTCTCCGCTATGCAGGAAAAAGTCAGGCTGAACGCGGCGCATCGTTTCATAGATGCGCATGCCGCCTCGTGATTCATCAATGCCCCAGCCTTGGCCCACGTTATCGCCGGACCATACAAAGCGTACGTTCCGCTTTGTCTGCGGTGGCAGTCGCAACTGGCCACTCAGTGGGGCGCTGAAGATGCCGGGCTCTTCCAGCGATTCGAAACGAACACGGTAGTGCAGAGGACCATCACCTTGCAGGCGATGGCGCACGTCGAGCTTGCCGGTGAAGTCGCTTGCCTTGAGTACATCGGGGCCGGCTAACGTCAAGGCGCCCTTGAAATCGGGGCGCTCGGCGATGTCGACCCACATTCGCGCTGGACGGTCGGCGCGGCTCCAGAGGATCGCACCGTCGGTACGCATGTCGCCGCTCATCACGCCTTGGGCGGTAATCGGGCGGCGCGACTCGGCGATGACGATTGCCGGGGCTCCCAATAGCGTACCAGCACTCAAGGCGGTACTTGTCCAAAGGGCTCTGTTAAGAAAATTGCGTCGGGTCATGACCACGGCAGCGCATCCTTGCGGTTATTGTATTGCTCAGCACTCTAGCGAGGCTATATGACATTGCGCTGACAGTTCATTGATCCCCTCCTGGGCCTGAACTGTTTCGTACACGTTCTAACAGACAAGATGTTTTTGGGGTTTTACGTTCAAGCTTCTATGCTGAAAGTGACGCAGCGATCAAAGGCTGGGTTAACGGTCATTGCGCAGGGAATGCGAATGGCAAATAAAGGGAATGCGCCCAAACGGCAATGGGAAAAGGAGATAAGCGATGAGCTTTATTTTATGGTTGATTATTGGTGGTCTCGCGGGTTGGATTGCCGGCAAAATCATGCGCGGCGGTGGTTTTGGTGTCATCGGTAACATCATTGTCGGTATCGTTGGCGCAGTGATCGGTGGGGCAATTTTTGGTTTGCTGGGGCTTTCAGCCAACGGCAGCATCATTGGTTCGCTGGTTACGTCCGTGGTGGGGGCGGTCGTGCTGCTCTGGATAGTTTCCCTCATCAAAGGTAAAGGAAAGGTCTAGCGTGCGGTGATGAGCTAAATTTTTGCCGCTAGGCTTGTAAAAACGCCCGCTTCAGAATTCTGAGCGGGCTTTTTTATATTGACAAGCAGGCTCAATATAAAAGCTATGGAATTTTTATTCCTGATTATTTTCTTTAATGAATATCTTCAATAATCCAGATATGACGAACCAATTATTTTTCCTGCTAGAGCCGATATAGAGTGTCGCTCGCCCACGATCAAGGCTTATTAGTAGAGGAAAAAATGGCCGAAATCATTCGTTATACTACCGCTAACGGCGCACCCGTTCCCAACGACAATACCAGCATCACTGCCGGCCAGAATGGCCCGTTAACTTTTGACAACTGGCGCCTGTTCGAGAAGCTCGCCCATTTCAACCGTGAGCAGATCCCTGAGCGTGTCGTGCATGCACGCGGTAGCGCCGCTTTCGGTACCTTTCGTCTGACGCGTGACCTGTCTGATCTGACCATCGCCAAATTTTTGCGTGGTGTAGGCAAGGAAACGCCGGTCGCACTGCGCTTCTCGACAGTGGCGGGCGGCCAGGACTCTGCGGACAATATCCGCGACGTGCGTGGTTTTGCCGTCAAGTTCTATAGCGAAGAAGGCAACTTTGATCTTGTCGGCAATAACACGCCGGTCTTCTTTATTCGCGAGCCGAGCAAGTTCCCCGACTTCATCCATACCCAGAAGAAGGATCCGCGCTCTAATCTGCCCAGCCAGCAGAATCAGTGGGAGTTCTGGGCCAACCACCCGCAGTCCTTCCATCAGGTCACGATCCTCAAGTCCGACCGCGGCATTCCCTACAGCTACCGCACCATGCACGGCTTCGGCTCTCACACGCTGAGCCTGTACAACGACGCGGGCAAGCGGGTATGGGTCAAGTGGCACTTCAAGACCAACCAGGGCATCCGCAACATGACGGCCGAGGAGGCGCAGGCGCTGCCGGCCAACCATCACCAGGCCGATCTGTTCACCCATATCGAGCAGGGCGACTTCCCGAGCTGGACGGTCAAGCTGCAGGTCATGAGCGAGGAAGAGGCGCGCAACTACCATATCAATCCGTTTGATCTGACCAAGATCTGGCCGCACGCCGACTTCCCGCTGCTGGAGATTGGTCAGCTCGAGCTTAACCGCAACCCGGACAACTATTTCGCCGAAGTCGAACAGCTGGCCTTCAGCCCGTCCAACTTCGTGCCGGGCGTCAGCGCCTCGCCAGACAAGGTCCTGCAGTCACGCCTGTGGTCCTATGCCGACGCGCATCGCTATCGCTTGACCGTCAACTACCAGCAGATTCCGGTCAACCAGCCGAAGTGCCCGGTTAACAACTATCAGCGTGATGGTTTCATGGCCGGTACGCAGCTCGGTGGTGGACAGGGTGGTCAGTATTCACCGACCAACTTCTACCCCAACGACCGTATCGAGCAGGGCGCACCTGCACCCGATGCCAGCGTTATTGAACCACCGATGCCGCTTGAGCAGGACGCTTGGGTTGGCTATTACGACAACGCCGAAGAAGACAACTTCTCACAGGCTGGCAACCTCTACCGGTTGTTCGATGAAGGTGAGCGTGATCGCCTCACCAGCACCATCGCCGCCGACCTGAGCGAGGTGAACGAGAGCGTGCGTCAGCGCATCATCGCCCAGTGCTATGCCGCAGATCGTGATTATGGCGAGCGCGTCGAGACCAAGCTCAAGGCGTTGACTGCCTGATTAGGCAATCCTGATAAGGCAATAAGAAGGGAATAAAACAGGCGGAATTGACCATCCGCCTTGTTTGGAAAATAGAAGCCGCCGGGTAAATACTCGGCGGCTTTTTTATGTGCAGAAGAAACTAGGGGAATTGCAAGAACCGAAACGGAGTGTCTACCTTAAACAAATGATAAGAAATCATCATACAAGTGATGTTAGAGCATCATCACGCATTGGGGTGAAGCGAAGTTGCCATGACGTTTAGAAGAATACCGCACGGATAGCGCTGACTAAGGCCGGGGACTAGCGGCGCTGAACGAGCCACATAATATAAATCAAGGAGTACGATCAATGGCAGATAAGCCCATCACTCCATCCAACCGTGATGAAGCGCACGACACAGAGTTCAAGACCAACGAAAATAGCAAGGTAGACGGGCTCGACAAGTACCGCAGTGATGCTACCGGCCATGACTTGCGCACTAACCAGGGCGTGCGTATTGCTGATAACCAGAACTCGCTTAAGTCCGGCGCGCGCGGCCCGACGTTGCTGGAAGATTTCATCCTGCGCGAGAAGATCAACCACTTCGACCACTAACGCATCCCTGAGCGCGTCGTCCATGCCCGTGGTTCCGGCGCACACGGCTATTTCCAGCCTTACGAGAACGCGGCGCAATACTCCAAGGCTGGACTATTCCAGGATCCCAACAAGAAGACGCCGACCTTCGTGCGTTTTTCCACTGTTCAGGGGCCGCGCGGCTCCAACGATACAGTGCGCGATGTACGTGGCTTCGCGACCAAGTTCTATACCGACGAAGGCAACTGGGATCTGGTCGGCAATAATATACCGGTATTTTTCATTCAGGATGCGATCAAGTTTCCCGACTTCGTTCACGCGGTAAAGCCTGAGCCGCACAACGAGATACCGCAGGGGCAGTCGGCCCACGACACCTTCTGGGACTTCGTGTCTCTGGTGCCTGAGACGGCCCACACTGTGCTTTGGACCATGTCCGATCGTGCTTTTCCGCGCAGTTATCGTTCGATGGAAGGCTTCGGCATCCACTCCTTTCGTCTGATCGATCGGGAGGGCAAGTCGCGCTTCGTCAAGTTCCATTGGAAACCGGTCAGCGGCACCTTCTCATTGCTGTGGGACGAGGCACACAAGCTGTGGGCGGACCCCGACTATCACCGCCGTGACTTATGGGAGGCGATTGAGAAAGGCGATTACCCTGAGTTTGAGTTCGGCATTCAGGTCATCGAGGAGGAAGACGAGCACAGCTTTGATTTCGACATTCTCGACCCGACCAAGATCATTCCCGAGGAAATGGTGCCGGTCATTCCCATCGGCAAGATGGTGCTCAACCGCAATCCGGATAACTTCTTCGCCGAGACCGAGCAAGTAGCGTTCTGTCCGGCCCACATCGTGCCGGGTATCGATTTCTCCAACGATCCGCTGCTGCAGGGACGCCTGTTTTCCTACAACGATACCCAGATGTCACGTCTTGGCGGGCCCAACTTCCACGAAATTCCCATTAATCAGCCCGTCTGCCCGACTCACAACAACCAGCGCGATGCGCTTCATCGCCAGACGATCAACACTGGGCAGGCGTCTTATGAACCCAACTCGATCGACGGTGGTTGGCCGCGTGAAACGCCGCCTGGGCCGGAAAATGGCGGGTTTGAATCCCATTACGAGCGGGTAGATGCCCACAAGGTACGCGCACGCAGCGATTCCTTTGCCGATCATTTTTCCCAAGCGACCCTGTTCTGGAATAGCCAGACCGATGTAGAGAAAGAACATATTATCGAGGCCTACAGCTTCGAGCTTTCCAAGGTCAAGCGGCCGTGGATTCGTGAGCGGGTGATCAAGGAAATCCTGCCCAATATCGATCTTGAACTGGCGCGTCGGGTAGGCGAGAACCACGGCATCGAGGCACCGACGCAGCCTACAGCGACGCCGGCTCAGCTTGGCAAGAGTTCATGCCAGGACTCGCCAGCGCTGAGTTTGATCCGTGCGCGTAAGCCCAAAGGTATCAAGTCGCGCAAGGTAGCGATTCTGATCGCCGACGGCGTTGATGGTGAGCAGGTCGAGGCGCTGCAGCGCAAGCTCAAGGACGAAGGTGCCGAGGGTATATTGATTGCGCCAAAAATGGCGCCGATCAAGACACTGAATGGCACAACATTAACGCCCGATGAACTGTTGAGTGGTCAGCCTTCGGTAGCGATGGATGCCGTTTTCGTCCCGGGCGGTCCTGATAGCGTTAGAGCGCTCTCTGCCGCTGGGCTCGGGCGTCACTATGTCCAAGAGGCTTATATGCACCTCAAGGTAATTGCTACCTTGGGAGAAGGACGCCAGCTCCTGGCCGATGCTGGTCTGCCGACAACAGAGGAAGGGATACTTAACGGGGCTTCTGCGGACGATATCTTTAGCGAATTCGTCGAGGCGTTGTCTCAGCATCGCATCTGGTCACGTGAAGCTCAGGCGGCAAGCATATCTGCCTGATTGATATAGGTCAGTAGAACGAACCCCGGCTATCAGCCGGGGTTTTTGCGTTTATAGGGGATTGGATGAGATAGCCTTTATTGCGAGTAACGGCGCAATCGGAGTGGACGAAAAGACATCATCTAAGTATGTTGCAACCTCAATGCCATGATCCACATAGGATGTTGGCTGAGCGGCAACACTGAAGGATATCCATTATTCGGGCATATGCCTTTTAGGCTGTTCCGAATGATCACAGAGCGATAATAAGTAGATTAGACGCTCAATGATTAGAGAGCGCCCTATGGCAGTAGAACAACCAGTGGCAGCAGCCAACGTGACAGCAAAAAAAGAACGTTTCATCGGGCTCGAGTGGTTGAGGTTCGGTCTCGGCCTTTACATTGTTATCTTTCATACTCTGCATAATTATCCGCAGGTGCGAGGATGGTCGCACTATGTCACCGACGTGGGATTCTTTTCGACCAGTGCCTTTTTCGTGCTGTCGGGGTTTCTGTTGACGCATGTCTATCTCGACGCCAACAAGCAGCTGCGCGAGCCTGCCCATCATTTTCTGATCAAGCGCTTCTCCAACCTGTATCCGATACATGTTGGCTCATTTCTGCTGACAATTATCGTCATGACGGCACTGCCATGGCTGGCCATCACACCGGACGATGCGGCAACTTCATTTCGCTTTGTGATCTATGACGTCAACAATGGCATGGGGCAGGCCGATCCTAAAGTGTTGCATCATATGCTCGATAACGGTGAGCTGGCGCTCAACTTGTTTTTGAACCTGTTCATGCTGCACGCCTGGAACCCGCTTTATCTGACCTTTAATCCACCGTCCTGGTCGATCTCGGCACTGTTTTTCTTTTACTTGACCTTTCCCTTTCTAGCACCACGGCTGACGCGGCTGAAACAGCAGATCCCATGGATTGCTCTGGTCAATGTCATCTACCTGATCCCGGTGCTATACGTGATTGCAACCACCGATTATGGCATGCCGGAAACGGGTATCTTGCATCGCAATCCGATTATTCGTCTGCCCGAATTCATTGCCGGTATCCTGCTCTGCTCGCTGTATGCCCACCGCCGCGATGCCGGCAAACGTTTGACATGGGGCGGTGCGCTGGGGTTGATTGCATTGATTGCGGTCGGTATTGGCGCCGCCACCTATGCATTGCCGCGCGGGCATGAGTGGTACTACCTGATGCATGATGGCCTGCTATTGCCGTGTCAGCTGGCGCTGATTTATCTATGCGTATTTATTCCGTCGCCGCGTAGTGCAGGCTGGCGACGCTGGGCCGGGCGGCTAGGGGGGGCGTCGTTGCCGATGTTCGCGCTACATGTGCCGCTATACATCATCTTCTCGCGCATGGAGATGGTGCTGTCGGGTAATCCTGCACAGTGCTTCAGCGACTTCCGTGGCTGCCTCGACGCTGCAAACGGTATTTCTGTTGCCTGGTACCCGCTGTTTCTTTTACTGACCGTCGCGTTTTGCATCGTCTTTCAGGAGCAGTTTGTGGTGCGCCTTCGTAAATGGCTGCAGGCCACACTGATCAAGAAGCCGTATCGTGCGGATCATACCGAGAAGATGGAAAGGGCTGAGCCGCGCAGCTGAGGTCTAGCCTTGATGCGCGAATGAAAAAAAGCCCCGGTTTTGGCCGGGGCATTTCATTACATGGCTATGCCGCGATCAGAGCGTCAGTTCTGCCAACGACGCTTCTATAATGGCAAGGCCTTCCTCGAACACACCATCGGATACGGTCAGCGGGACCAGGATACGAATCGTATTGGCATAGAAGCCGCAGGACAAAAGGATCAGTCCCTTTTCGGCGGCACGCTGGGTCAGCGCTTTGGTCAATGCTGCTTCTGGCTCGTTACTTGTGCGATCCTTTACCAGCTCAAACGCTGCCATGGCGCCGACGTGGCGGCCGTGAGCAACGTTGGGGAAACGCTCTTCCCAGTGTTTAAAGCGTTCAGCCAGGCGTTCGCCGAGCGCGACGCTCTTGGCAAGAATATCTTCTTCTTCTATCGCCTCGATCACGGACAGTGCCGCCGTGCAGGAGACCGGGTTGCCACCGTAGGTGCCGCCCAGCGAACCAGGGCCGGAAGCATCCATGTACTCGGCCTTGCCCACCACAGCGGCGAGAGGCATGCCGTCGGCGAGGCTCTTGGCGGTGGTCAGCAGATCAGGTACGACGCCGGTATGTTCAATAGCAAACAGCTTGCCGGTACGTGCGAAGCCGGACTGCACCTCGTCGGCGATCAGTAGAATGCCGTGCTCGTCACACAGTGTACGCAGCGCCTGCATGAAAGCGGGTGAGGCCTGGTAGAAGCCGCCTTCGCCCTGAACGGGTTCGATCAGAATCGCAGCGACGCGGTGGGCGGGCACGTCGGTCTTGAACAGTTTATTCAGTGCATTGAGGCTGTCTTCATCACTGATGCCATGATAAGCATTGGGGAAAGGCGCGCGAAATACATCGCCCGGCATCGGCCCGAAGTCGTGCTTGTAGGGCAATACCTTGCCGGTCAGCGCCAGCGTCATCATGGTGCGACCATGAAAACTGCCGTCGAAGGCGATCACGGCACTGCGGCCGGTGGCCGCACGGGCGATCTTGACCGCATTCTCAACCGCTTCGGCACCAGAGTTGACCAGCAGAGCGCGCTTTTCACCTGCGCCGGGTACCCGCTCGCACAACTTCTGACAGAGCTGAACATAGGGCGCATAGGGAATAACGGTGGCACAGCTGTGCATCAGCTTATCGATTTGCGCATGTACCGCTTCGACTACCTTGGGATGGCGATGGCCTAGATTCAAGACGCCAATACCGCCGGCAAAATCGATATAGCGGTTGCCCTCGACATCCCATAGTTCGGCATTCTCGGCGCGCTCGGCGAAAGCCGAAATCATGTGGGGGGCACCTTTCGCGACGTAGCGTGCCTTCAAGTCACTTAGTTGTTGATTGTTCATGCCACCTCTCCTTTGAAAAGACAGGGCGCCAATGCCGTGGCATCATGCCAGCCCGCCGAGACAGACGTATTGCTGTTTGTATCGAAGTCAGCGCGGTGAGCTCATCACATCAGGGAGAGAGGGTCCATGGCTCTCTGTGTCTGTGAGCTACCGAGTCGTGCCGGTGTGGTTGGGTTCAATCTTTGATTGCCCGCATCCACGCCATATTCGTGATGTGACAGATGCTTTATAACCGCAGGCCTGCAGACGGATGCAAGTTCAAACGTAAGGACCTTGCCGTTTAACGTAAAGGCTTGTCATGCTCTTTTTATCATAAGGGCACAGCGACGTCAGGGACGCGCTTATGTTCAATCTTCTAGACATGATATTGATTATTTAAAACGAACGAGATTGTGTGGCGCAAGCGAAAACAGCCGTGAACGCTTTAGGTTCAAGGGAAGAGTTTTAGCTACAATAAGTGGCCGTTTCTACAGAAGAGGTGAGGTTTGGACGATGCGTTAAGGGCCTGGTGGGCTCATGAGCTGACGTTTCTCGGCTGGGAAGGG
The DNA here is from genome assembly GCF_003012345.1 of Phytohalomonas tamaricis. Taxonomy (GTDB): domain Bacteria; phylum Pseudomonadota; class Gammaproteobacteria; order Pseudomonadales; family Halomonadaceae; genus Phytohalomonas; species Phytohalomonas tamaricis. The sequence goes on along the minus strand of NZ_PVRV01000020.1, from coordinate 391,667 downwards.
CACGACCCGATACGCGCATTGACGTCCGTGCGCGCGAAGGCGCGTCTGAAGCGTTTCGATATTGGTGATCGTGGTGAGCTAGCCTGGCGTTTGATCGAGATGGCTAATGATCCCCGCTGTCGCCGAGAAACACTCGAACTTCTTGCGCTGGGCGGTTGTGTGGGCTGGCTCAGCGAAACGCGCATTGTGTCCTGGCTCAACTATCTTCGATATAAACAGTCCGCGAGCGAGACGCTTTGGCCTGACGCACCGGTCTGGCGGGCTCGTGCGGCGTTTGCTCCTATGATCGAAAATTCATGTGACGTTCAATTCGATTGGCCCGACGTGCAGAACTGGCTGATTGACGTGTGGGATATTCGTGAACGTGATGAACTGATTCGTATCCTTTTGTGGTTGGCATCGCAGGGCCATCGCTATGGCTGGGATATCGACGCTGAGCGACTCAAACGCAGCGATGAGAGGACCCGGCTGGCTTGGCTCTCCAATCAGACCGATGGAAAGGCGTATGGCCATATCCTGCTCGATTATATCAAGCAGGAACAGCCTCTTGATTGGGCCGCGTGGGACTGGTTGCGTCTGGTTGATCTCGCCTTTGCGGGGCTGGTGCAGGGTTGGCTGAATGATGATGAAGCCTATGCTTTTGCAGCGCATGGCGTGGAGTTGCTCCAGCAGCGTTATCCCGAATGGAATGACGTCGCGATCGCCTATCAGCGCGGACGCAGCCTGTTTGAAGGGCGTGATCACCTGGCTTCCTTCGATGATGATTGGGGATTATTGCTCAAGGCGGAGACAAGTCCGTGGGCGATGCCATTAAATAAGTTGCTCGATGAGGCGACACGTGAGGCATCACATCAGCTGATAAAGCAGTGGCGTGCTTCTTCCTATCATTGGCTACTGGCGATAGCGTCAGTGCGTGAACCGGATCTGCTGTACCGTCAAGGTATTGCCATAGTTCCTGACCAAGCCCGTCAGGAGGATGTACGCACCTACCTGAGCGAGAATCTTGAGTGGGAGCTGGAGGAGGGCATTGCCGGTCTTGCACGCTTTTGGTTGCCGGGGCAGGCGCATCATCTTAACCAGCTGGCGGCCGATGCCTCTCGCCAGGTACTACCTACGCTGAAGACACCGTTCGGTTCGATGGATGATGGCGTGGCGATTGCCGTACGCGATGGCTTAAAGCGCTGCGCTTCTCATGCAGCAACGATTTACATGGCGGAGAAGTATGCTTTTTATCTGCTCATGATCAGTGATAGCCGAGCCTATCCCGAACAGGACCTGACGCCGCTTTTTGATAAATTAGCTAGTGTGTTGAGCCGCTTTTACGGCTCGTCGCATCGGATGCTTGAAGCCTGGGTGACTTGGGAGATGGCCCTTCCCGATAGCGAAAACGATTCTTTAGTGGCCGATATCCTTTGGCATCTCGACGATCCAGGCAGTCTATTTCACTGGCTAGACTGGCATGTGGCCGGTTGGGAGGAGCCTGGACCTCGACCGTCGCTTTCCACGTTCACGGCGTTGGCATTGGTTGGCCCACTGAATGCTCCGGTCTGGGCTGAGCCTATGCCTCAGGCGGGGAAGCAGGACGAGGAAATCAGGGAGTGGCTCGATAGTCACTATGCGTTGCATACGCCTCATAGCCTCAAGTCGTTTTTGGACTTTTTCATTGAGGCCGGTGATCGTCAGGAGTATCAGATCAATTACGCGCCCTATACGCTCAACAAGCGCCGACTTGAGGAGGAAATCGCGATACTGGAATCCGGCAATCGCAGTGAAGATGAGCAGGTGCATCTCGAACGCCTCAGGCGCGTCCGTGATAATGATACTCACTGCAACGATACTGATATGGCCGCCTGGGATATTGCCCAACTGGTCGATCTTGCTGTTGCCGGGCGTCAACTTGACTGGCTTACCCCTGAAGAATTTCATGCCTACCTTGAGCATGCACTGGCGCTGACGAGAAGACATTATGGCGGCTGGCATGAATACGCCCGTGGGCTCTATACAGGCTATGCGTTTTTCATGATGGATATGCCAGACCGAGCGCGCATCCTTCATGAGTTCAGGCAGGCTCTGAAATCGTGGTTAAGCGGGGCTCCGCCACTCTCCGGCGCGTGGTCAACGCTCGATTTTCCCGGCGCCCTGGCCAGCCGTTGGCCGCCTGTGCACATCGATATGCTACCTGGCGATGCAAGGACATTGCATTAATCCTACCTTTTGTTGAGAAAATTAGTTTTTGTGTTTTGCCTTTCTCATCTTATGATGCTCGACTTAAGTGCTAAGTAACTGAACTGGGTCGAGTTGATGAACTGCTTTTAGCGACATCAAGAAGCCGGTGGGGAAGCACACCCTATGCTTCCATTAATAAAAAAGGTAAAGCAATAATGCGCCGATTTTATGGCTGCTGCCTGCTTCTGTTGTTGCTGTCAGGCTGTGCAGCCCAGCAACCGGATATGCAGAACGATTATTACGCGGTAACAATGCCTTCGCTTTCGACGCTCAAGACGTCGAAAGCGAAGGCCAAAAGACAAACCCCGACCCTGCAATCGCTCAACGACACGGGGTCAATGAGAGATATTCGCAAGACACTGCTGAGTGAATTTGATGCTTGGGCAGGTACGCCTTATCGCTTGGGTGGCCAGTCCAAAGTCGGTGTCGACTGTTCGTCGCTAGTGCAGCAAGTCTATCGCGATGGGTTTGATATCGAACTGCCGCGCACTACGACAGGTCAGGTATTGCAGGGCCGGCGTATCGATAAAGCGGCTTTAAAGCCAGGGGATCTTGTCTTTTTCAAGCCCTCTCGACGCTACCGCCATGTGGGAATTTATGTAGGAGAGGGCTATTTCCTGCATGCTTCCAGCTCGCAGGGCGTCAAGCTTTCACGACTCGATAATCCGTATTGGAGTCAACATTACTGGCAGTCGCGGCGGCCTTTGGATCAAACGGAGCTGGCGATGCGCTCCCTGGCACAGAACGATTCCTAAAGCTCATCCAGCCAAGCTCTAACAACGCCCATCGGCTACATTGATGGGCGTTTTTGATAAAGGGGGCAGGCGCTGGTGGATGCAAAAGCACAACTTTCAGTTCACGTATTGTGCTGAGAGGCTAATTCCCGTCTACAAGGCATTGCTGTAGGCCTTTATTGCCGCAGTGGGATTGCACGCTGGCAGGAAGGTAATTTGCTGCAGCGCTAGCCTTCCTCCAGCTTTTATATATGCGCTACTTATCTGATTCGCCCTTTCCCGCTAAGTAATATTTTCAGCGTGTTACCGATTCGCTAGCGCGTAGGATTACGAGGAGCTTCTGAATGCTGGATAAATGGTTTAATCATCTCTTCCAGCCGTTTCTGCGTTTGCTGGCGCGCCATTCAATCGCGTGGCGTATCACGCCAACCGGCGTCACCATTACGGGGTTTTTTATTGGAATGGCGGCTTTGCCACTGTTGATATTTGATTATTATCAAGCGGCTCTGGCGACTATTCTGGTCAATCGCTTCATGGATGGGCTCGATGGTGCGTTGGCACGAATGCTCGACCGTGCCAGTAACGCAGGCGGCTTTCTTGATATCTGCCTCGATAATATCTTTTATGCCTCAGTCGTTACCGGGTTTGCATTGGCTAATCCGATGCATAATGCACCTGCAGCAGTAATTCTGCTTGCTGCGCTCATTGGCACCTCAAGCACGTCACTCGCTTTTTCAGCGTGTAAAGTACGTTGGCTTGAACGGCCAAAGCTCAGCTATCGAACGCTTCATTACCTGGATGAGTTGACACGAGGAACGGGGAAAATCGCTTTCTTGATAGCCTTTTGCCTATGGCCTGCTTACTTTGTTCAGATTGCCTGGGGATTTTCTGCGCTCTGTGGGTCCGTAATCGTGGCACGGATTATTGGTGGGTACCGCACGCTAGTAAGAATTGACCTTAAAGGACTGAAGTAAAGTGAATGCTCGTGGCAGCGATTGGTGAAGTAATGCATGCAGGATGATGGGCAATAGTGCAGAAGAGCATAGGGCATACATAATAAACAAAAAAGGCAACGCCGCAGCGTTGCCTTTTTTTATCTATCTAGCCATCACGCTTAGTGATGATGACCGTCTGGACCATGAACGTGGCCATGCTCCATTTCTTCCGGTGATGCTTCACGAACTTCTTCAATACTGACATCAAAGTTCAGCGTTTCACCTGCCAGCGGATGGTTGCCATCGACAGTAACCGTATCACCTTCCAACTTGGTTACCGTGACCAGCAGCGGGCCACCTTCGGTTTGGGCTTGGAACTGCATACCGGGTTGAATCTCTTCAACACCCTGAAACGCATCACGCGGTACTTCCTGTACAAGTGCGGGCTGGATCTCGCCATAGCCTTCGGCGGGTTCAACGCGCACCTGAAGCTTGTCTCCACTCTGACGACCGGCCAGTTCCTTTTCCAAACCTGGAATAATATTGCCCGATCCGTGCAGGTAGGCGAGCGGCTCGCGGCCTTCAGAGCTGTCCAGCACTTCGCCTGCTTCGTTAGTCAGGGTGTAATGGAAAGCGACTACGGCATTTTGAGCAATTTGCATAACTGGGCCTATCAAGATGTGCATGTAATTTAAGGGTAGCGCGTTAACGCCAGGGTTGTCAGGGCATCGCTATCAAATAGTAGTCGATTTGGTACCTTTGACTGGCCCTTCCAAGCGCATTGCCTATGGAGATGGCTCCGCCAGACTATTTTTCAAGGGTAGGGCGCTTTAAAATTTTAAAATCATCTAAAAATAGCGCTGCTGCCTGTCATGTCACCAGACGTGATTGAGGTTGCACGCCGATATGAGGCGCAGGTAATCTTTCTTGCTGGCATCCTTATGAATGGAGCAGCTCTCGGCTAAATAACATGAATTATGAAATACTTACTGTCACGCCGTTCGCCCAGAACTGTACGCTGCTCATCTGTCCTGAAACAAAAGACGCCGCCATCTTCGATCCCGGTGGGGATGTGGAAAGTATTCTCGCCGTGATACGAAAAAAGGGCGTAAACGTTACGCAGATTCTGCTCACGCACGGGCATATTGATCATGTTGGCGGTGTAGTCGAGCTTAACGAATACCTGCATGTGCCCGTTATTGGCCCTCATCGCGATGATGCGCCACTGATCGAAGCCCTTGCCCAGCAGGCAAGTATGTTCGGCTTTCCCATGGTAAAAACCTTTACGCCCGATCGTTGGTTAGAGGAAGGGGATAGCATCAATGTCGGTACACGTCGTCTTGAGGTGTATCATTGCCCGGGCCATGCGCCTGGGCATGTGATCTTCTTCGATCGTGCAGCCCGGCTGGCGCAAGTGGGTGATGTACTGTTTAACGGTGGCATTGGACGTACTGACTTGCCTGGCGGCGATCATGCGTCACTGTTACGTTCCATACGGGATAAGCTATGGCCATTGGGCGATGACGTTACCTTTATTCCCGGCCATGGCGCTATCTCGACGTTTTGTGAAGAAAGGCGCAGCAATCCATTCGTCTCGGACTCTATACTTGGCCCAGGACGATAGAAATTACCTTACTATAAGCATCCTAGTGTGTTTGGAGACGTGAAATGACAGTAGCTCTAGTGTGGATTATCGCTTTTGCAATTTTCTTCTTTCTAGCCCTCAAGGGATGGGAAGGTGGCTTTGGCCATTTCGTTAAAAGCCGCATTCCGGCGGCACTCCAGGTCGATGATAATGACCGCTGGCTGTGGAGTGCAGCCGTCGGGGTGCTTGGCGCCACGCTTATCATCCGTCCTGTCTCGATGATCCTGACACTGATCCTGATTGCTATCATTGCTTTTGTTGTGAAGCTGGTCATGACTTGGGCGCTGAAAAAGATTCACTAAGCGTAACGTTACGCTCGCCAGCTTTGATCATCATAAGCTGGATAAAGAAAGCCCCGCCATTGGCGGGGCTTTCGGTTTTCTGGCGAAGTGCTGAGCGTTGATACCTCAGCGCTACCGGTTTTATTCGATGCTATCGAATTCAGCGGTAACTTCCGGTTGAGGCTCGCCGCTCACCAAGCTCACTATCACTATAGCGAGATAGGAGAAGATCACGCCGGGTACAATTTCGTAAAGATCAAAAATTCCGCCGGAAATCTGTGCCCAGATAACGACTGTCACGCCGCCGACAACAATGCCTGCCAGCGCGCCCCAGCGGTTCATGCGGCGCCAGAAGAGCGACATGATCAGAGCCGGACCGAATGCAGCGCCGAAACCGGCCCAAGCGTAGGAAACAAGATTGAGCACGCTTGAATCAGGGTCGAGTGCAAGGCTATAGGCAATGGCGGCAATCAGGACAACAGAAATGCGGCCCACCCACATCAGTTCCTTCTGCGAGGCTTGTTTGCGGAAGATTGCTTTATAGAAATCATCAGCTAGCGCCGATGAGGAAACCAGCAGCTGCGAGTCAGCTGTCGACATGACGGCGGCAAGAATCGCGGCCAGAAGGATGCCTGCGACCAGCGGATGGAAAATGGCATTGACCATCGCCATGAACACGGTTTCGCTATCTTCAAGTACACCCGGCATGTACACAAGCCCAGTGAAACCGATAGCCACGGCACTAACGAGTCCGAGAGCTGACCAGATGACGGCAATACGACGTGCCGTAGGAATATCATCGGGGCTTCGTATTGCAGAGAAGCGTGCCAGAATGTGTGGCTGACCAAAGTAACCCAGCCCCCATGCCAATGAGCTGACAATGGCAATCCAAGTCAGGCGCTCACCCGTGGCCGCGTCACGGAACCATTCGAGCAGCAATGGATTTTCCGCCTGAACGCGGGCGAAGGTAGTGGATATGCCCATTTCGCTCATGGCTACGATCGGTACGATGACCAGCGCTGCGGCCATCATCAGGCCCTGAATCAGATCGGTCCACGAGACTGCGAGAAAGCCACCGAAGAAAGTGTAGGAAATGATCGCTAACGTGCCGATGGTCAGGGCGGTAGTGTAGTCGAGTCCGAATACGGTATTGAATAACTTAGCGCCGGCGACCAAGCCTGAGCTGGTGTAAAACAGGAAGAACAACAAGATGAACAGCGCTGAAATGACGCGAATGGTATGTGAATTATCGCGAAAGCGGTGCTCAAAGAATTCCGGCAGTGTCAGCGAGTTGCTGGCAACGAAGCTATAGACACGCAGCCGGCGCGCAACGATCAGCCAGTTCAGCCACGTCCCGGCCAGCAGACCGATGCCGATCCAGGCGGCCGATAAACCGCTGATATACGCCGCGCCGGGTAGACCCAGCAGTAGCCAGCCGGACATGTCTGAGGCACCGGCCGAAATGGCTGAGGTCCAGGGCCCTAGCGAGCGCCCACCAAGAATATAGTCGGAAAGATCACTGGTGCGTTTCCAGGCATACAGGCCGATGCCCAGCATAAGCAACAGATAGAGCGCGAACGTGATGCCGATAGAAAGGCTGTTCTCAACCATTGTCATGTTCCTTCAGTTTCTTATTGTCGAGCGCCGTCATAAGACGGCGCTCCCGCTGATGACATTCAACTCGAATGTTGTCGCAGCCTCACTCAATCGCCGAGCGCGAGCAGGGACGCATTGCCGCCAAGTGCGGCCGTATTGATGGTACGAGTCTTCTCGGTGATAAAGCGTAACAGATAGTGCGGCCCGCCTGCTTTGGGCCCCGTTCCGGAGAACCCTTGACCACCGAACGGCTGTACACCCACCACCGCGCCGATGATATTGCGATTGACATAAACATTGCCAACTCTAATACGCTCGGCGACATGGCGTGAGAATGATTCGTTGCGGCTATGGATGCCGAACGTCAGCCCGTAGCCTTTAATATTGATGGTGTCGATCAGACGATCGATCTCGCTGCTCTTGAAGGTGGCGACATGCAGGATCGGGCCGAACTGCTCGGTTTCGAGTGCTTCGATGCCATCGACCTTGAACGCGGTCGGCGCGACGAAGGTACCTTGCCGCATCGTTTTTTCATCAACAGGTGTCTGATAGATCAGACTGCCGGCTTGGGTGAGCTTATCGATGTGCGCCTGCAGGTTCTTGCGTGCTTCTTCGTCGATGACAGGGCCGACATCGGTGGCTAAATCGGTTGGGTCGCCAATGCGAAGCTCGGCCATTGCCCCTTTGAGTGTTTCAAGCACGCGTTCGGCAACGTCTTCTTGAACGTAAAGCACACGCAAGGCTGAACAGCGCTGACCGGCACTTTGATAGGAAGACTCGACTACATCGGCGACTACCTGCTCGGGCAGCGCGGTGGAGTCGACGATCATCGCATTGAGGCCACCGGTTTCGGCAATCAGTGTCGGCAATGGCGCGTTGTCACGATTAGCGAGAGATCGGTTAATGATTTGCGCGGTATGGGTCGAACCGGTAAACGCAACGCCGGCAATGCGGCTGTCAGAAGACAGCACCGAGCCGACAGTAGGGCCATCGCCGGGCAGCAACTGCACCACATCACGCGGCATGCCAGCTTCATACATCAACTCGACAACGCGATGAGCGACCAGCGAGGTCTGTTCGGCTGGCTTGGCGAGCACGGTATTGCCGGCAACAGCGGCGGCGACAGTCTGGCCACAGAAGATCGCGACCGGGAAGTTCCAGGGGCTGATGGTGGCGAATACACCACGGCCTTGTAGCTCAAGTTCGTTGGATTCACCGGTGGGGCCGGGCAATGGCGTCGGCGCGCTGAACAGTTCACGCGCCCGGGCTGCATAGTAGCGGCAGAAGTCGACCGCTTCACGCACCTCGGCGATGCCATCGGTGAGTTGCTTGCCACCTTCACGTGAACATAATGCCATCAACTCGGCGATATGGGTTTCCATTAGATCGGCAAAGCGATCAAGGATAGTGGCGCGTTCATCGGCGGGAGTCGTGCTCCAGCGTGGGAATGCGTTCCAAGCCACATCAATGGCGCGTTGAGCCTGTTCCTTGCTGGCCCACTGAACAGTGCCGACGTGTTGGCTATGATCGTAAGGGCTGACCACCTGCTGAGTCAGTGCCTCGTCATCGGCGATCTCGAAGGCGACCAGCGGTTTGGCATGGTAGCTGGTCGTCATGAAGCGGTTCATATCGTCGATGAGGGGCTGGTACTGGCTGCGAATGTTCAAGTTGATCCCCTTCGAGTTCTTGCGCTGCGCGCCGTAGATATCAACCGGTATGGGAATATTGGCGTTGGCGTAACTCGCATACTGATTTAGCGTCTCGACGGGATGAACGCATAGCGTCTCGACCGGAACACGTGGATCGACCAGTTGGTGAACGAACGATGAGTTGGCGCCGTTTTCGAGCAGGCGGCGTACCAGATAGGGTAGCAAGTCCTTATGAGCGCCGACCGGGGCATAAATGCGGCAATAGGTACCCTTGGGCGTACGTGGCAGGGCTGCTTCGTAGAGCGCCTCTCCCATGCCATGCAGGCGCTGGTACTCGAAGGGGCGGTTCTTCTCGGCAGCAATCTCTACGATCGCACTGATGGTATGTGCGTTGTGCGTGGCGAACTGCGGGAAAATCCGTCCCCGGGTATTATCAGAGAGCAGGTAGGTGGCACAAACCAGGTAGGAGACGTCAGTACATGCCTTGCGAGTAAATACTGGATAGCCGTCGACACCGAGCTGCTGTGACTCCTTGATCTCGGTATCCCAGTAGGCGCCCTTGACCAGGCGGACCGGAATGGCATCGCCTTGCTGGTCGGCTACCTTGGTCAGCCATTGCAGCGCAGGCAATGCTCTTTTGGAATAGGCTTGAATGACCAGGCCGAACTTACCCCAGCCACGGGATTCCTCGGCCTCGTAAATGGCCTTGAATACTTCAAGCGATAGCTCAAGGCGGTCAACTTCCTCGGCATCGATGGTCAATGCCACGTCACGCTCGCGCGCCATTTTGACTAATTCACGCACCACGCCGACCAGCTCGTCGAGCACCTGCTCCCGACGGGCGAACTCGTAGCGTGGATGCAATGCTGACAATTTGATCGAGATTGAGGGCGCCGGGGTAGTGGCGGCTAAACGCTGGCTGGTTTCACCGACATTTTCGATTGCACGGGCATAGTCATTGAAGTAGCGCTTGGCGTCTTCACGCGTCAACGCTGCCTCGCCGAGCATATCGTAGGAATAGGTGTAGCCCTTGTCGAACAGGGGCTTAGAGCGCTTGAGGGCCTCGTTCATATCACGGCCAAGCACGAACTGACGGCCCATGATCTTCATCGCCTGCATCATCGCACTGCGGATCACCGGCTCACCCATACGGTTGACCAGGCGGTTGATGAAGTTGGCCGGTTTGCCGTCGCGAGGATGATCAAGCTTGATCACGCGCCCGGTGGTTAAAAGCCCCCAGGTCGAGGCGTTAACGAACCATGACTCGCTCTTACCGAGGTGCGCTTTCCAGTCAGCAACGCCAAGCTTATCCTCGATCAGCGCATCGGCTGTGGCCTTGTCGGGGATGCGCAGCAGCGCTTCCGCCAAGCACATCAGCAGCACCCCTTCCTGAGTATCAAGGCTGTACTGCTGCAGCAGCTCATCGATACTGTCGACGGCGGTATCCATAGCGCGTACTTCACGTACCAGTTCGGCTGCTTTCTCGCCAATACGCTTGAAATCGCGTTTGTCGACATCAAGCAATTTGACTAGCTCGCCGACGTAGGCGTTTTCATCGACGATGTAATGTTCACTGAGGGTTTTGAATTGTGTATCGAGATCGCGCTGCCATGTGGCGGCGTCCAGCATTTGCTCGTGTTTCAACATGATTGGCTTTCCCTTCGCAGCCCGCCACGAACACTCACCGCTGTGTGTAGGCACAGACGATTAAGTAATTGAGACTTTTTATAGGTCGTGTTCGTGAAGATGAGTCAATATGCCGCGCTAGGCGAGGCAAGTAATGCGAATGTAGAGCGAAGCCTTTACCGCCGTCTTGTCAAAAATACGGGATTACATGTCAAAACGGCGGATGTAGTGAAATAACCGCTAGGCGAAATGCAGCATTCTCGCTGGCTGACGTAAGGCGCTTGGTGGGTGACCGAGGTGTCGGCGAAAGGCATGCGAAAGCGCGCTTTGATTGGCGAAGCCGGTACGTTCAGCGATGGTAATCAAGGGCAGCGAGGTACTCTCAAGCAACTGCTGCGCTGCGTCCAGACGTTTGCGCAGCACGTATTGATAGGGGGACAACCCCGTCTGCTGGCGGAACACTTCACTGAAATGGGCGCTGCTTAAGCAGGCTTTGCGTGCAAGATCGTCAACGCAAAGCGGGGCGTCGAGGTGGGCCTCGATATAAGCATCGAGCATGGCAATGTCGAGGCGTGAGCTGGAGGATGTGAGGCGCTCATGCAATCGATTGTGTAAACCATTAAGTAAGGTGGTGGCGAGCAGATCACTCGACGCCGAGCAGAGGTTTTCCCGACTGAGTTCAAGCACCATGAACTGCAGATACTGGCAAAGATTGTCGTCCAGTTCGAAATAGCCAGGCTGGTCGAACAGCCGCACATGGTGACGATACAGCCCTGATAGGGCGGGTGCATCATCAGGCAGGTCGATAATCAATTGCCGGTTTTCACCAATGCCTTCATAGAAATGTTCGCTGCCGGCGGGCACGAAGCAGCCGCCACGCACTGATAACATGCCGCACTGCCCATCGATCTCGAACTCAGCCTGTCCCGTCAAGCCGATCACAAGCTGATGATGATCGTGGGCATGATGACAGCAGACGTTATCGAGGGGCGTCAAACGAATAGCACTAGTGAGAGATGAGGACATGGGCATCTCCTGAATCAAACATCGTTATTGTCTTGGCCCCGCTCAGCGCATCAGGAGCGTGCCTTGAGTGCCTGACGGGCAGCGAGATGATCGCGTATTGCGGCCAATTCCTCCAGCCCCTGGTCTGAAAGCAGCTTCTTGTTGCGTTCGTACATCCACGGCGTACCGTATTCTTCCATGATGTGCTGACAGCGGCGCCGGATATTTTCCAGATACGGATCATGACGAATCGGATAGCCGATAACCATATTCCACTGGTTTTCATTGATCTGCCTCGCAAGGACGCCATCAAGCAGGGTCAGCATATCCTTGGCTTCAGTGCGATAACGCGGCGTACGCGACAATAAAAGCGCAGCGATGGTGAAACCGCAAACTACAAGGCAAACAATGAAGGTCAGAAGATAGATCGCCATGATGTGCCTGTTTGATGAATGGTCGGCGAGTATAGCATGGCGGTTCTTTCGTCGAATCTGGACCCGCCGTATCTCTATCCCCATCAACGTGGTTGTCTGACGGGGGATAGCCTGATTCAGAGTTGTACCGAATCGTTTTTACCCTGCTGAAGCAACAGCCTTACACGCTTGATGCGATGGCGCTCAACATCACGCACTTCAAGCCGCCACGGTGGGATTTCAACACTGGCCCCGATGTAAGGCAGGCTTTCAAGCCGGTCGAGTACCAGCCCGGCAAGCGTAGTGTAATCACGCCCTGGTGGCAGGGGCTCGGGCAGTGATTGGTTAACGTCAATGATATCTTCACTGGCATCGATATCGAAGCAGCCTTCACCGACAGCGCGGATACTTGGTGCGGTAATTTCACCTGGTTCGGGCAGCTCTCCGGCGATTTCCTCAAGGATATCGCTCTTCGTTGCAATACCTTCGAGCGTGCCGAACTCGTCAACCACGAAGGCCAGAGAGGCACGTGAGACCCGAAACTGCTCGACGGCATCGACAACCGATACGTTTTCGAGCAGCACCAGCGGATGCCGAATGAGAGCTTGAATGTCTAATGTCTGCTGTTTTAACAGTGCTTCAAGCAGACTCTTTTTCTCCACCATGCCCAGCGGCGCATCGGTTTGCCCATCACGAATGACAATCAGCCGGGAATGCTCCGTACCGAGCAGAGTGGCCACCTGCTGTTCGTATGAATGATCAATGTCGAGATAGTCGATTTCACGGCGCTGGGTCATGATCGCCGTGATCGGTTTGTCTGCAAGTGACAATACACCTTGGATCATGCGCCGTTCGGCGGGATCAAATAGCACCGCCGGGTCATGGTGGGGGCCGCTCACGTTAGCCTGACGAGAGGTGCTCAGCGTAATGCCCGAACCACCGATCAGCCGCATGATCGCTTCGGCTGTGCGGGTGCGTCGACTGCCGGTCCGGTTCTGCTCCTTACGATAGTTGCGTCGTCTTAGCTCTTGCAGTGCCTCGATCATAATCGAGAATCCGATCGCACCGTAAAGATATCCTTTGGGGATATGAATGCCGAAGCCTTCGGCTACCAGGCTAAAGCCGATCATCAAGAGAAAGCCCAGACACAGCAGAATGATCGTCGGCTGACTACTGACAAATCGGGTCAAGGGCTTGCTGGCGAGTAGCATCAGGCCCACGGCAATGATCACGGCCACCATCATGACCGCCAGGTGATCGACCATGCCGACGGCGGTAATCACTGAATCGATGGAAAATACCGCATCGAGGGCAACAATCTGTGCGATCACAATGCCAAAGGCGCTATAGCCGTTTTGCTGCTGATTGCCATGCGCCGATCCGGCATCGAGATGTTCGTGTAACTCGCTGGTCGCTTTATAAAGTAAAAAGAAACCGCCAAGAATCAGAATAAGATCACGGACGCTGACAGCATGGCCAAACAGGGCGAAGAGCGGCTGTGTGAGGTTGATCAGCCAGGAGATACTCGCCAGCAGGATAAGGCGCATGCCGAGCGCCAGCGTCAAGCCGAGCACGCGGGCGCGATCCCGCTGTTCTGGCGGTAGCTTGTCGGCGAGGATGGCGATGAAAATCAGGTTGTCGATGCCGAGCACGACTTCGAGAACGATCAGGGTCAACAAGCCAGCCCAGACGGTGGGGTCCATTATCCATTCAAACATGATGGATCACCGCGGTGGCGTTACCACTCAAGGGCGCAGTCACCGTAAGGAAGGTTAACGATGTCGAGATGCGACACGGCCCTTCGAAGGAGGTAGCCAAACAGGAAGTCTCATGTAACGGGGAAGGCAATAGTGTATGAGGCAGCTCCGCTAAAAAGAAGATCACTACGCATAAAAAATATTGTTCAAGGGTTACGCAGAATACTGATCAGCATTGAGATAGGGGGCTTTTATATCTACGTACAGTTATTTCTATTTTTTGCAGGATTTCTTTGCAGGCTTGGGCAATACAGCCAAAAAAAGCGCCCGCTTGATAGCGGGCGCAGGTCGTTCAGGAATTTAGATATTAATCTTCAGTCACTTCATCGGCTGTCTTTACGCGCATACGGCGGCGCAACATGGGGCCCACGATGTAGGGGGTAATCAGGCCAATGATGGCGATTGCCCAGATGGCAATTGATAGCCAGCTGCTCCACAGCACTGCCCAGTCACCATCGGAGAGCATCATCGCGTGACGCAGATTCTTCTCCATTTCTGGCCCAAGCAGTAGGCCAAGGATGACCGGTACCAGTGGAATCTCGATCTTGCGCAGGATGTAACCCAACACACCAAAGAAGATCATGAAGTACAGGTCGAAGGCCGAGTGACTGATCGAATAGATCCCGACGATAGCGACCAGCGTGACGATCGGCATCAGGTACTTCGGCGGCACCGACAACAGCTTGACGAAGATACCCACCATTGGAATGTTCAACAGCAGCAGCAGGAAATTGCCGACCAGCAGGGCAGCGATAACACCCCAGACAATTTCGGCATGCTGTTGAAACATCAGCGGTCCCGGCGTGATGTTCAGTGATACCAGCATGGCGAGCAGTACGGCTGTGGTACCACTGCCCGGGATACCCAGGGTCAGCATCGGTACCAGCGCACCATTGGCAGCCCCGTTGTTGCCCGATTCCGGTGCGGCAACGCCCTTGGGATCGCCTTCACCGAAACGATTCTTCGAGCCGAGCATACGCTTTTCGATCGTGTAGCTCAGGAAACTGCCCAGCGATGCCCCTGCTCCCGGCAGAACGCCGGCAACAAAACCAACCACGCCACCGCGCAGACTAGTGGGGATGATCGCTAGGATCTCCTTCCATTTGATCTTCAGCTTGTTGACCTTGATGGTCTCATCGCCATCGCTGATACGACGTTCGATGAAAAACAGAAGTTCGGAGATAGCGAACAGGCCCACAATGGCAATAATGAAATCAATGCCTTCGTAGAGTTCGAGAATATCGAAGGTATAGCGTTGATTGCCGGTCGAGATGTCGATGCCGATCGTTGACATCATCAAACCCAGTGCTGCGGCGAGCAGCGTTTTCATCGGATTCTTGCCGGTAATGCCGCCTAACGTGGCAAAGGCGAGCACGAACAGGGCGAAGTAATCGGCCGGGCCAAAGGTCAGCGCAAATTTAGCCAATGCCGGCGCCAACAGAATAAGACCGATACAGGCCACCAGACTGCCAATGAACGAGGCCACAGCGGATATCGCCAGCGCCTCGGCAGCCTTGCCCTGCTGCGCCATGGGATAACCGTCGAGACAGGTCATCATCGCCGGCTCATCACCAGGAATGTTGAGCAGAATCGAGGAGATACGCCCGCCATACATGGCGCCTGAGTAGACCGCTGTCAGCATGATCAGGGCCGATTCGGGCGGTAGTCCCAACGTAAAGGCGAGCGGAATCAGGATGGCCACGCCGTTGGCCGGGCCAAGGCCGGGCAGAGCACCAATCAGCGTGCCGAGAAAGCAGCCGATGAGAGCGAGCAGCAGGTTCATGGGCGTCAACGCAACCCCGAAGCCCTGCATCAGATAATTAAGGGTATCCATGCGTTAAAACTCCAGCACGCCCAGCGGCAATGTCAGCTCAAGCCCATAGTTGAACAGCACGAATGTCACGATCGCGCTGATGAGCCCGGTCAGGAAGGCGGGAAGCAGCTTGGCGCCCATGCGCCAGCACAGCACGCCTACCATGAGTGTCGTGGCAATAATGAAGCCGACAGGCTCGAGCATCAGGGTATAGATGATCAGCGCCACGATGGCGACCACGATCTCGATCATCGTCTTGCCCCATGGCCAGCCGTTATCGGGGTCGGGACGGACGATCAGATAAAGGCTGGTCAAGCCAAGCACTATGGCGAGCACAGTAGGAAAGGTTTCAGGGCCTATCGCTTCGGCACCGCCGAACGGCTCAGGAAACTGCTGGGCCTGCCAGCCGTACGCGACCGCCAGCAGGAGCATCAGAATGCCAAAGATACGATCATTGAACGTCATGATCATTTCACCAGTCCGATTTCCTGAGACAGGCTATGAATGTCATCGACCTGCTGATGAACGTAATCGGTAAATTCCTGACCGGACTTGTGAAACGGCATCAAGCCATTTTGCGTCATGATCTGTTTCCAGGCATCGGTCTCATAGACTTGATCAAGCGTCTTTACCCACCAGCCATAAACATCATCGGATACGCCGCTAGGCACATAAAACCCGCGCCAGTTGGGCGCTACGGTGTTGATACCCTGCTCCTTGGCGGTCGGCAGGTCGGCGAGCTCCCCTGGTAGACGTTCATCTGACAGCACGGCCAGCACTTTCAGGTCGCCGGACTGGATAAAGCCCATCGATTCGGAAACATCCCCGGTAAACGCAGCGACATGGCCGCCCATAACCTGGGTAATTGCCTCACCGCCGTTGTTGTAGGAGAGGTACTTGATCTTGCGCAGGTTGTCGATGTCGGCTGCCTTGGCTACCTGGAGCACCTTGAGGTGATCCCAACCGCCAAGCGCACTGCCGCCGGCAAACGACACCGAGCCGGGATTTTCCTTCAGCGCGGCGATTAACTCATCAAGGGTGCTATAGGGCGAGTCCTTACCGACGGCGATGATGCCGTAATCCGCGCCCAGTGCTGCGGCCCACTTGACCATGTCAGCATTCATGCCGGGAAACTGTTTCTGCGCCAGGCGGGTCGTGGTGGCAGTACTGGCTGCAACGATCAGTTGCTCATCGTTTTTGCGCTTGCTGACAGTATGAGCAAACGCTACGCCGCCGCCTGCACCCGCCATGTTGGTGGTCTGCACACTGGCGGGGACCATATCCTGCTGTTCCAGTACCCGCCCAACGCTACGGCAGGTGAAATCCCAGCCACCGCCCGGGTCAGAGGGTGCGAGGCAGTCGATCTTGCCGGAAGGTTGGAAGGCAAGCGCAACGCTGGCACTTAACGTAAGGGCCGTTGCTGCAATGAGACTAAGGGAGGTCTTGGCGCGCATTTTCATTCCTCTGCGGGTCACTAAATTTATTCGCGTAAATAAACCTTACAGTTAAGTAAGCTTTATTTTTCAGTAACTTGGCTACATTCGCCTTTGAAGCGGAAAGTAAGGAGTGGCCTGCAAAGGGTCAACGGCTCCTTTAGTCTCTTAGACTAAAGTTTATAACGTTTTCAAGGGCATAGCGCTTTGTAAAAAAACGGCAGTCACATAATCAAGATGGGCAAATGCGGCTTGCTATGAATCATTGACTGAAGCCTTGTCAGTGCAAAAATGTTCGTGTCACGGCATGATGTCGAACTTTATTTAAAACCGAACAATATTTTGGAAATCCCATGCATGACTTTCTAACGCGTCTTCCCAAGATCGAGCTTCATCTTCACATTGAGGGCTCGCTTCAACCGGAAATGATGTTTGCCTTGGCTGAACGTAACGGTATCGAGCTGCCCTACAGCGACGTGGATGAGGTGCGCCGCGCCTACGATTTTCAGGATCTGCAATCGTTTCTCAATCTTTACTATCAAGGCATGAATGTGCTACGCACGGCCGATGATTTCTTTGATCTGGCTTGGGCCTATTTCCAGCGCTCCCACGCCGATAATGTACGGCATAGTGAGTTCTTCTTCGATCCACAGGCACATCTGGCGCGTGGTGTTTCACTTGATGTCCAGTTCGAAGGACTCAACCGTGCTCGTCAGCGTGCCGAAACTGAGTTGGGGATCACCAGTGCCATTATCCTCAGCTTCCTGCGTGATCAGTCAGAAGAGAGCGCAATCGAGACGCTTGAAGCCGCGTTACCGTTTCGCGAGCATTTTATCGGCGTTGGGCTTGATTCCGCTGAACGTGGCAACCCGCCTTCAAAGTTCGAACGCGTATTCGCACGAGCTGGCGAGCTTGGCCTGCATCGCGTTGCGCATGCAGGTGAAGAAGGACCGGCAGCCTATATAAAGGAGGCGCTTGACCTGCTCCATGCTGAGCGTATCGATCATGGGGTGCGTTGCCTTGAAGATGAGTCTGTTGTTGCTGAACTCGCAAAAAAACGTATTCCGCTAACGGTCTGCCCGCTATCGAATGTCTATCTTAAAGTTGTCGAACGGATGGAAGACCATCCGCTGCCGAAGCTGATCGAGGCTGGACTGTGTGTCACGCTCCACTCCGATGATCCGGCTTACTTTGGTGGTTATATGGGAGCGAACTTCACGGCCGTTCAGAACGCTTTCAATTGGCCGAATGAGACCTGGATTCAACTGACCCGCAACGCTATCGAGGCATCATTTATCAGCGATGAACGGCGTAAAGCATTGCTCGCCGAGCTGGATGAGGTGGCGCAAGACGCGGTATGAGCGAAATGAAATAATTACCTAATAGCTGCGAGTATATTCAGGGCCGCGCAATGCGCGGCCTTTTTTATCTAGTGGCACGACTTCTTTTTTGAATGTTAAAGCTGTACACGTGAATGCCGATACACACCGTTGGGGTTAAAAATTCAATGTATCGAAGGGAGAGTCATCATGGATTTAACCGTCAATGGTACGGTCAGTGAAGCATTGGCCATGCAGCAAGCTCAGACTATTGCCAGCGCACAAACGAAGGTATTGAAGATGTCCATGGATGCCCAGGCGGATCAAGTCACCCAATTGATGGCCTCGGTATCGCCCACGGCGCAGTTGGCCACAGAGGGCGCTGTCGGTACCCGTATCAATACGTTTGCCTGATCGTCTCGATGCCCTGAGTAGGTTTGATGCATATTTAAGTCGGCCATGATTGGTCGGCTTTTTTATATCTGGAGAAGTAATTATTTGACCGCACAAAAATAAAAACCCCGCCGAAGCGAGGTTTGATAGGGCTTAGATCAGGCGCTGCATTAGCTCGAAACGCCCAGCACCACATGCGAGGCCTTGACCACCGCCGTAGCCTCAGCACCCACGTGCACGCCCAGTTCATTGACGGCTTTCCGGGTGATCATGGCCTTGATTTCGCTGTCACCGCCCAGAGCAATGACCACCTCAGAGTTGACCGCACCATCCTGAACGGTTTTTACCGTGCCCTTCAGGCAGTTGCGTGCCGACAGACGAATGCCGCTGTCCTCAGTCATCACCATTACCCAAGGTGCCTTGATCAGCGCAATCGCTTCGCCACCTTCGACGATCCCCAGCTGTCGAACACTTTCCATGGTCACGATGGCCACCAGCGGCTGCCCACCGGGAAGCTCAAGAGTCACCTCGGCATTAACCGCCCCGGGCTATACGTGTCGAACGGTACCGCGAAATACATTGCGTGCGCTGATCTTCATAGTTATCTTCTGGATGAGATTTGCTCTTCGTTCCTAGCTATAAAGATCTAATTATCTGGCAGGCATTAGTATCAAATTATGCTAATAAATTTCGTATGTCCATTGATGAAAGTCATAACTTTTAGCTGATTTATCAAGCTTTTGAGAGAATTTATCAAAGAACTCTGATTAGGTATTAGGAGGCTAATACACAGTCCGTCTCGGTAGGGTTATTGGCATCCCCATCATCACTTCATATATCACTGAAAGTTCGATGGTACCGATTGTTTTCACTTCCACTTCCTTCTTCTTATCTTCTGAAAGTGAGCTGGAAGTGAGTATGTTGCCTCTATGGCACGCTGAAGCTCGAGCATCAGCCATTGAAAGGGTTAGATGTGCCTGTGCAGCCGTTATGAACTTGGCGTGATCGAAGTGATAGGATGGCTTATCGCCGCTCTTAGCCTTGGTGGCGCTCCACTGTGGCATTGACCGTAAGAGAACGCTTACATTTGCCAGAGATGAGGCCTGACATAACCAAGGTGATCGACCAACTATTAGATTCTTTAGCTTTTCTGCATTCGGACAGCGATTAAGGCTCCCATTACATGCTGAAGAGTAAGCCACCTAAAGAAAAACCGCCTCGGTGGCAGGTTAGGGCCTCTATGCAATCTACTAAGATGCATGCGCTAGGTTATCTTTCGAATAGCCGACTCCATTAGATAGCCGCGACTTCGGCTGCGCTGCGCTTTTCTTTATCCTCTCCTGTGCATGCCCATACTAGTGCAATAATCCAGCCGATAAGAGTCCATCCAAGGAAGAAGTTCAGCAGCCCGATCGCCGCCGTATTACGCTTTCCTCTCGCGTTTGCGACGATGGTTGGAATGAAAAAAATCGCCACTGTAATACCGAAATAAATCGAATCCATGCCGTTACCTCACATTTGGTAACTTGATGTTACTCTCTAAAATGTATAGGCAAAGGCGTAATTAAGACCAGTTTTCCATCGCTTCTTTGCTAGACTGCTCGGACGAGAAAAGAGCTATTTTTCTTCCGCTGCCTGAATTGCTAGATAGACGCAACGGTTGCTTCGGCCTCTTCGTGTGTTGGAGCTTCCACTTCTTTCTTCTCGGCCTCTGAAGGTGGATGTTTTGTCTCTATGGCGCGGACGTGCGACATGACGATGATCAAGTGGGACGAAATCGATATGAAACGTCGCAATCTGATTGTGAAAGGGCGCGGTACCAATAAGTCGCAAAAGGTTCTTGTCGTCTGACTAAACGAGGCAGTGATAGAAGCTTTGGAAGGAAGGCGGTCATACAAATATCAATACTGCCCTGAATCCGCCGTGGGAGTTCTGCCGGAAAAATGGCAAGTGTGTGCAGGATGTGAAGAGGTCTTTTGCTCCAGTGAAGAAGGAAGCCGGTATTACCGATTTCAGAAAGCATGATCGGTGACACAGCTTTGCATCCTGGCTTGTTCACAGCGATTTGCCGCTCACGTTGGTAAGCAAGGCACTCAATCACTTGTCGATGCGGACAACAGAACGATACTCACACATCAAGCAGAGTGCTATTCAGGACAATGTGGATAAGACCGGAGCGTCACGTGTTGGTCACGTGAGAAGGGCTGTAGAGGAAGATCAAAACATCAGCTCTGTAAGATGCTGATGAATAAGGAGAAATGGAGCGGGCAAAGGGATTCGAACCCTCGACCCTCAGCTTGGGAAGCTGATGCTCTACCAACTGAGCTATACCCGCTCGACGACGCCCATCATAGAAGGGTGTCTGAATCATGGCAAGCAGTCGTATCATCTTCCTTGCGTTAAACTTAAGAATAAGTTTTTTTGTACTTACAGGAAACTAACAGCACTTTGTCCTGTCAGAGGTAGCAAGACGTTCTTCTTCAGTCGCTGAAGTGCGCGTCTTGGTTTACTGTTCCTTATAGGCCGCTCCACGTTGGGCGGCTTTTTTATTGCCGGTAAACGAGATGGTCTTGTGTCGTTATTGACCTGCCTGTTTTCGTTGTGAGGTATGGTTGGGGTGGTTAAACAGCGTTGGAAATCTATACTCTAGAATGAAAGTAGGAAGAAGTGATCAAATGTCTCTGCCTGCTTTAACTATTTAATAAATGCTGTCCGCATTGAAGACGGCATTTTTGCCCTAATATGAGTTGTTAGGACATCACCGTCGAGGAGGGTTTGGCATGAATGCACGTGATTACCTGGCCAAGCAGGGGATCTATCTCGACAAGGAAGAAGACAAACCGAATACGCTGGAAGAGAAAGCATGGCAACGTGCTCGCAACGCTGGTCATGAGCGGCCGCGTTCAGGGACGCCTCATGACTGGGAAGACTGGGAGCAATATCATGCTAGGCTTGGAGGAGAGAGCGGTTCGTTGGAGCAAAAGTTCAATGCCGACGCTCATGGAAAAACTTCAGCCACGCGTAAAGACTGATATTGTGCGGTAGTGCACTACCAAGCATCTAGAGTTAATAAACAAGGAGGTTTACATGGATATTATTCGTATTATTTTGGCTATTCTCTTGCCGCCGGTGGGCGTGCTGATGCAGGTAGGGATTGCCAATAAGCATTTCTGGATCAACATCGTATTGACGCTGTTTGGCTATATTCCAGGCATCATCCACGCTATCTGGGTGATCGCAAAATATTGATCATCGGAAGATACTCTTTTCAGAAAACCCGGCTGACCAGCCGGGTTTTTTTATGACTGTTCGCTAGTAGTGGATGCCGCTAGATAGCGGTAATGCAATCGTTCATTTTTACGCGGCCCGGTAATGGTCCAATCAAGATGAAAGCCATCGCTATCTATGGTCAGCCGCGCTGCATACAGGTCATCAACACAGACGTGGGCCTGATCGCTGATAAGTACATCGCCATCGTTATCACTAGTAACAAGATCGAATAACCATACTGCCGCATCGGCTCCGCGTCGCTCATGATGCAATGAGACGCGGTCGGCAAAAAATGACCAGCGATAAACATTACTGAACGGTATGGTTTGACTGGGTTGCGCACTTTGCAGTGCAAAATGACCGCTTTCATAAAAGCGTACGATGTCACCGTCATGTTCGATTCTGACACTACCTTCGCCACGCCCGGCCCAGTCAGTTTTAGAGCCATCTTCTGGCGCGGAAAGAAAATAAAAACGCTGGATGGTTAACAACAGCGTCCTTAGCCGTATAATCGCGGTCAACTTAAATTCTCTTCTTGGTTGACTAATAATGGGTTATTTAATCGGCGTCACGTTACTGTGGTCGTTTTCCTTCAGCCTGATCGGCGTCTACTTGGCCGGCCAGGTTGATAGCTACTTCTCGGTACTGACGCGTATCGCGCTTGCCTGCCTGCTCTTTCTGCCATTTCTTCGTCCTAGTCTTATACCGGGCCGTATCAGGCTGGCGCTGATGGCGATTGGCGCAGTGCAGATCGGTCTGATGTATATCTCTTATTATGAATCGTTTCTGATTCTGACCGTGCCGGAAATTTTGCTTTTCACGGTATTCACGCCCATCTACATCACCTTGATCAATGATGCGCTGGTAGGGCGCTTTTCGCCCTTTCATCTACTGACGGCCTCGATTGCCGTGTTTGGCGCCATGGTGCTTAACTATCAAGGCGTTAATGAAAACTTCTGGAAAGGATTCTGGATGGTGCAGGGCTCGAATATATGCTTCGCTATCGGTCAGGTGGCCTATCGTCGTCTAATGGCGAAGGTCAAGCTGGAGGCCTCTCCTTTCAATATCTTCGGCTGGTTTTATATCGGCGCCTTGATCGTCGTCGTGCCGGCTTATCTACTGTTTGGTGACTTCAGCAAGCCCGCTACCACACCGCTGCAGTGGGGCGTGCTGCTGTGGCTGGGAATTGTTGCCTCGGGGCTGGGTTATTACTTCTGGAATCAGGGGGCCTGCAAGGTAGATGCCGGTACCCTGGCCATCATGAACGATATGCTCAAGCCGGCTGGGCTTGCTGTCAATCTGCTGATCTGGAACCACGATGCCGACCTGCCACGCCTGGCATTGAGCAGCGCTATCATCATTTTCGCCCTGGTGCTTAATGAGTGGTGGACACGCCGTTACGGGGCTTATGCCCGGCTGACGTGATTACCCTCTTCATCTTGGGTGAAATGATTAGCAGCAGCCGCACTCCTTGGCTGGAGCGCGGTTTGCGATGCGCTGGCGCAGCTGTTGAATGAGTACGCCAAGCGTCATTACGGCCAGCACGATACCAGCGCCAATTGTCAGCCAGGCGGGAATCAGCGTCTCGCTGGCGGCCAGCTCAGCACGAAGATCAATAGACCACAGCGAAACAAGCATATTGGTCAGATAACCGAACGCGACGGCGACACCAATGACACCGGTCAGATAAGCACATAGCGTACGCGTGCCCAATTCCCGACGGACAATGCCGAGCGTGGCGATATTGGTTGCTGGTCCCGCCAGTAAAAAGACCAGTACTGCGCCTGGAGACACGCCTGCCAACAATAAGCCGGCGGCAAGAGGCGTAGACGCCGAGGCGCAGATATACATCGGCACGCCAATGAGTACCATGACCAGCATGGCAGCCCAGCCATGGCTGATGCGGGCAAGGAAATCATCAGGCACGAAAGCGACGACCAGCGCGGAAAAGGCAATCCCTACGATGAGCCAGAGTGCAATATCGGCAAACAGATCATCATAGGCAAAACGAAGCCCGCGCCGAGCGCGTGAGAATACTGACGGTGCCGTGCCTACAGATGCGGTGTCTGCGTTACTGGAGCAACAAGACGAAGCAGACGCCGATGAGCCTTTTGAACTGCAACATGATGACGTCGCTTTTGCTGGGCTACCGCAGGATGCTGCTGATGAAGACTCACCACAGCAGGAAGTTGTCAGCTGAGTCGAGCCGCAGCACGATGAGCCCTTTGATTGAGCGGTCGAGGAGGTAGCGCACGTTGAACTTGTGGTTGGGGACCATGTCGCTACGCTGGCATTTGCCTTGTTCGCTGCGGGCTCCTCTTTCTGGACCGTTTCATCCTTGGCCCACCACAGCGTCAATGCAGCGGCACTCAAGGCAGAACACAGCGCGGCAGCAATGCGGATAATGGTAAGAAACGGGCCCAGCAGGGCATAGGATATGGCGATCGAATCCACCCCTGTTTCCGGCGTTGAGACCAGAAAAGAGGTTGTTGCACTCCTGGAGGCACCGGCTCGGCGTAGTCCCACCGCGGCAGGAATAACGCCACATGAGCATAATGGTAAAGGCGCACCGAGCAGTGCAGCCTTGATGCTTGGCATAAACCCACGGCCACCAAGATGGCGCGCTAGCTGAGCACTGGATACGAAACTATGCAGTGCGCCCGCAATCATAAGGCCAAGTAGCAACCAGAAGGCGGCATCCAGCCATAGCGACAAGAAGGCACGGCCGAAATCAATCAACATGGTCATGAGTCGTTTCCGGGCGAGTTTCGCCTTCGGCGAAGGCGGTAAGAATGGAGCAGTGCGCAGCCGAATACGGACCGCCACAGCAGGTCTGCGTTAACTGCGAGAGCGTATCGTGCATCAGCTGGAGTTCATGCATGCGCTGTTCAATGTCACGGCGCTTGGCCTCGGCAAAGCGTTTAACTTCAGCGCAGGTATGCGTGTCGCGTTCACCTTCAAGCGACAACAGCTCTCGAATTTCATCAAGTGTGAAGCCGACAGTCTTGGCCCGCAGGATAAAGGCAACCCGCCCGACGTTACTGGCCGGATAGAGCCGATAACCGTTATCGGCGCGCTGAGGTGCGGGCAGCAAGCCCTGGCGCTCATAGTAGCGAAGCGTTTCAACACTCACGCCGCTGTAGCTGGCCAGTTCACCGATTTTAAGCATGTCGAATTTCCAGAACTGCCAAATATGACCACAGCTTAAACCCTAAAGCTAACTACAGGGTCAAGGGGCATCTGACGCATTCTCGTATCAATCATCATGTAGTGACCGGCGCCGAGGGCGACGCCGGGGAGGCAAGGGGACAACGCTTGGCCAGCGGTCGGCCACTATCATGGCCCGGGCCATGCGCTGATGCTCATCTTCAATGGCGATCTGCACGGGAAAGTCAGCGGCGGCGAAATGAGCCTTGAGCTCATCTTCGAAGGCACCGACATCGATAAGATTTTCACGTCGAGGTAGGGCCAGCCAATGGGGTTTGTTCATCCTCACGGCGCGGCGAATGCGTTTATGACTGCGATAGGCAGGCCATGCGTGCCAAGGCAGCCAGTCGCCACGAAGGTGATGAGCTGTGGCGCCCTGCGGTGCGGCGATGTCTGCTGACGGGTTTGACGGAGGGGAGGACCATGGATAGAACAAGACGCCCAGTAACGCCAGACGTTGATGCGGCAAATCTGGCCTGTCACTTTTTTCGTCCCCGTTCCTGTCTCCAGCAATATAGTCACTCAGTGCTGGTTGAAGATAGTCGTGCCTGAGCATCGGCAACTGATGATCAAGCAAATGAACATGCTTGAGCGCGAGGCTGTCGATACCGCCAGCACCAATCCAGCGGCTTTGGGCGGTGGCTGGACCGGGGCCGTGCGGTAGGCCAAGATAAAATTTGATCGCGACTTCGAGATGCGTCGGCAGGGCGTCCTTACCTTCCCGATAGAGAATATCCAGCTCGCCCAAGGTACGTTTGCCATCGTAAACCGCTAGGTTATGCGTCAGTAGTGTACTGCCGGGGGCTTGAGAAAGTAGCACGTGCCATAATTGTTCGTGGTAATGCCCCAGCCGCCGGTTAAGGCTATTTGACAAGGTATCTTCGATCATCAGCGGATCGCTTTCCAGCGTATCGAGCCAGGCGGTAGGTTCGCTCAGGCCAAGCTCGTATGCGGTGGGGCGGCCACGGTAGCGTGTCTTGATCAGCGCCGGAGCATTGAGCAACCAGGCGAGATCGCGCACCAGTGGGTGCCGGTAGCGCTCGAGGTCGATGGAGATGCCGGTCATGCTCGTGTTTGCCCTCGATATCATTAAGTCCGCATAATGCGGGCCCACGCAGGATTTTGGAAAAGCGCATGGAGCAATTCAAGACGATCGGTTTGATTGGCCGGTTGGGTAGCGCCAAGGTCATCGATACGCTGGAGCGGCTGATTCGCTTTCTCGGCGAGCGCCAGTTGGATGTCATCATTGATGAAAGCCTGGCAGCGGCGCTGTCCGATCATGGCCTTCCCCTAGCAGAGCGCGAGGCATTAGCCGAGCGCAGCGATCTGGTGATTGTCGTCGGCGGTGATGGTAGCTTGCTCGGCGCGGCACGGACAATGTGCCGAACCGGAACGCCCGTACTGGGTGTTAATCGCGGGCGTCTGGGGTTTTTGACCGATATCTCGCCCGATGAGGTCGAAACGCGAGTGGGTGAAGTGCTCGATGGCAACTATGAAAGCGAGCAGCGTTTTCTCCTTGAAGCTGAAGTCTACCGCGATGGTGAGCTGGTCGGTACTGCAGATGCCTTGAATGATATCGTCACTCATCCCGGCAAGGTGGCGAGAATGATCGAGTTCGAGCTGTTCATTCAGAACCAGTTTGTCTATAGCCAGCGCTCTGATGGGCTGATTGTCGCCACGCCAACTGGCTCGACCGCTTATGCGCTGTCCGGTGGCGGGCCGATTCTGCACCCCAAGCTGGAGGCGATGGTGCTGGTGCCGATGTTCCCGCATACGCTGTCGAGCCGCCCACTCGTTATCGACGCTGCCAGCGAGATCCGCATTCATATCGGTGATGCCAATGAAGCCGATCCGCATGTCAGCGGCGATGGTCAAACACAGATTGTGTCGAAGCCGGGCGATGTACTGATCATTCGCCGCAAGGCACAGCGCCTGACACTCTTTCATCCTCTTGGCCACAACTACTTCGAGACCTGCCGCAGCAAGTTGGGGTGGAGCAGTCGGATGGGAGATTGAGGAGGGCTCGAAACATGACACTTGCCAGTGGCCTTGACGGCTACGATTTGATCGGTGATGTGCACGGGTGCGGGGCGACACTCGCGGTGCTGCTGGAAAAAATGGGCTACACGCAGTGCGATGGCATCTATTGTCATCCACGCCGTAAGGTGATTTTTCTTGGCGATCTTATTGATCGCGGGCCTCATGTCCGGCAGGCGCTGGCGATCGCACGGCGTATGGTAGAAGCCGATCAGGCCCTGATCGTGATGGGGAATCATGAGCATAACGCGCTGAGCTATTTTCATCGTGCCGAATCCGATGACGATGACAGTGAATGGCTGCGTCCCCATACGCCACGCAATCATCGGGTGATCAAGGAAACGCTGGATCAATTTCAGCAGCGGCCCGAAGAGTGGGAAGACTATCTGGACTGGTTCATGACCATGCCGCTATGTCTTGAGCGGGATGGTCTGCGTGTCGTGCATGCCTGCTGGGACGAGGCGCTGATCAGGCCCTTTCTGGAACGTTACCCTGACGGCCGGATTGACTATGCGTTCCTGAAATCCTCCGCCAGCAAGGGCTCCTTCGCGCATCGCGTGATGGACAGGCTTACCCGCGGCGTGCAGGTCACGCTGCCTGAGGGCGTCGTCATTCGCTCAAGCGACGGGTTTACGCGCCATGCATTTCGCGCCCATTTCTGGGCGCAGCATCCACTGACCTATGGTGATGTGGTCTTTCAACCCGACAGCCTGCCCGATGATCTCGAAGCGCGTGCATTATCTGCGCATGAGCGCTCACAGCTGAGCTATTACGGCTTGGATGAGCCACCACTGTTTATTGGCCATTACTGGTGTGAAGGCATACCCGCATTGCCGGTGCCCAATATTGCCTGTCTTGACTATAGTGCGGTGAAGTATGGCCGGCTGGTAGCCTATCGTTGGGATGGCGAAAGCAGGCTCGATGCTGACCGATTTGTGTGGGTACGTGTGATGCCTGATGAGCAGTCGCAAAAAAATTTTAGAGAATTTGATCTTTTGTAGGAACTTTTGAAAAGGGTTGCCGTCTGAGTAAGTGTTCCCTTGAATGATCCCTTGCTCTTGTCCGGCGGCCTTCCGCCGGACTTTTCTTTGTGCGTCTGTTTTGTAAGCAATCCGTTGCTTGATGGATGAGTGCAAGGATACGGTGCTTGCCGTTTTGCAGGACAAGGATTATCTATGCCCAAGGCACTACGTTTTCCACACGATCTCGATTTATCTCCCCTTCGACAGGCACTCTGGGCGCATCGGATTGGGCATCATTTTACCGATGATGACGAAGGCCAGCTGATCATTGTGCTCAGCGATGCACAGGAGGCCCAAGCGCTTGAACTCGTAGCGCGCTGGCAGCGCGGGGAGAGCCTCCAGCCAGAAGGGCCAATCGCCCGTTCGCCAGGTGTGCTCAGGTCAGCCTTTGCACGCGCGCCGGTAACAACGCTCAGTATTATCGTTTGTATTCTCTGTTTCGCCCTGACCGCCATCATAGGTGATAGCTTTCTCGCTGCGATGACCATCGTGCCGATCGGCGTCGAGGGCGAACAACTGGTCTATGGAAACTTGCCTGAGGCCTTGGCGAGTGGGCAGATTTGGCGTCTATTGACGCCGATGCTGCTCCATTTCGGCTGGATGCACCTGATTTTCAATATGCTGTGGCTATGGTATTTCGGTCGCCAGATTGAAGCCTTGCAGGGGCCTCTGCGTTTCATTTTGCTGGTTGTCATCAGCGGAATCATCGCTAATCTCGCGCAATATGCGACCGGTGTGGTGCTGTTTGGCGGCATGTCAGGCGTTGATTATGCCTTGCTGGGTTACGTATGGCTCTTTAGCCGCCTGCGCCCATCCAGTGGTTTCAATATTCCCCACATGCTGATGATCTTCATGCTGATCTGGCTGGTGTTGTGCATGACGCCGTTCGCCGATGTTATCGGTTATGGCAATATTGCCAACGAGGCCCATCTGGGCGGTTTGCTGACCGGTTTGGCATGTGCCTTGATTGCCACTCGGTTTGGACGCAATGCCGGACAGCAATGAGATGGCATGCAAGAGACAAGCATCGGATTTCGAACGTTATCAACCAGGGCGCATGGGCGCCGGACAGGAATCTTCCATGACGGATATGACCTTCGAGAAAATGATTCGGCAGATGACGCCGGAAGTCTATCAAAGCCTCAAACTGGCCGTTGAACGACGCAAGTGGCCGGATGGCCGCATGCTGAGCAGTGAGCAGCTTGAACTGTGTCTCGAAACGGTGATCAAGTATGAGGCCGAACACAAGGTGCCCGAAGAGCAGCGTGTCGGTTATCTTGATCGCCATAGCTGCGGTAGCCACGATGAGGATGGCGAGCATGACCATGCCAGCGATCCGATCAAATGGGTAAATTGATTCGTGCCACAACAGTTGATCAACGTAGCTGAAACAAGCGCACAGGGTACGCTGCAAAAAATGGCGCTTGAGGCGACTGCACCGGTCAGTTATACGCTCAGGCTTGGCACCGAGCGTATTGCCTTGAATCCCTATCTCGACCGCGTAATACATTTGAATTTCACGGGCCGTATCTTGTGTGTGAACTGCGGGCGCAAGACCAACAAGAGCTTTTCACAAGGCTATTGTTATCCATGTTTCAAGAAGCTGGCCCAATGTGATACCTGCATCATGCGCCCTGAAATCTGTCATTTTGCGCAGGGGACCTGTCGCGAGCCCGAGTGGGGCGAGCGGCATTGCTTTCAGCCTCATGTGGTCTATCTGGCTAATTCCTCGGGACTCAAGGTCGGCATCACCAAGCCCTCTCAGTTGCCAACGCGTTGGCTCGATCAGGGCGCTATCCAGGCATTGCCCATTTTTGAGGTGGATAGCCGTCAGCAGTCGGGCATGGTCGAGGCGTTGCTGCGTGAGAAGATCAGTGACCGTACCCAGTGGCAGCGCATGCTCAAGGGGCAAAATGCACCGGTCGATCTGTTAGCCGAGCGTGACGACCTGCTCCGCTATTTCGAGCCGGGCCTGGCACAGTTGCGTGAGCAGTTCGGGGCGCAGTCAATTCGTGAAATCAGAGACCAGGATGTGCTTGAACTCGATTACCCCGTGCTGGCGTATCCGACCAAGGTCGTCTCGCTCAATTTCGATAAACAGTCGCGAGTCGGCGGACGCCTGATGGGGATGAAAGGACAGTATCTGATCTTCGATAGCGGCGTGATCAACTTGCGCAAGTTCGGTGGCTATGAAGTGATGTTCGAAGCGGCCTGAGCAGAAGAGACCCAGGCCGTGTTAGGCGAGTGCGTTATCGTTTGCAGGCAAGGTTGGCGATAGCTACGCCGTGGGTATCTGCCTGCGGCGTTCTTCCATCCGTTGCAGGAACACATCCATCACCCGCGTGTAGAGCGCAGCGCCGAGCACGACGTCCTCGACGCCGACATCGAGATTAGGATTGTCGTTGACTTCGATGACCACTACGCGCTCGCCGCTCTGCTTGATATCGACCCCGTAAAGGCCATTGCCAATCAGCCGCGTTGCCTTGAGCGCGGTCTTGATTACCTTGGCGGGTGCTTCGCTGGGATCAAGCGTATCAAAGCCGCCGCTGCGTATCTTGCCGCCGCTATGGTCATAGATCTGCCAGTGGCCGCGTGCCATATAGTAGCGGCTGGCGAACAGTACCTTGCCGTCGAGTACGCCGATGCGCCAGTCGTATTCGGTCGGCATCCACTCCTGCAGCAGTAGCAACGCTGAATCTTCAAACAGCCTTTTCGCTTCACGTTCGAGCTGATCAAGCGATTCGATCTTGACGATCCCCTTGGAAAACGCGCCATCGGGCACCTTAAGTACCTGCGGAAAGCTCATATGCTGCGCTTTTTCACGCAGATGCTTGAGATCGCCCCGGTTAAGCAGCTGGCCTTCCGGTGCGGGAATACCGCGGGCGCGCAGTAGCGCATGCAGGTAGACCTTGTTGGTACAGCGCAAAATCGAACGCGGATCATCAATGACCACCAGGCCTTCATGCTCGGCACGCTTGGCCATGCGGTAGGTATGGTGGTCAAGGTTGGTCGTCTCGCGGATGAATAACCCATCAAACTCCGCCAGTCGGCCTTCATCCTTGCGGGTGATCAAGCTGACATCAATGCCCATGGCGCGTCCGGCGCGAATGAACTGTTTGATTGCACTCTTGTTGCTGGGCGGCAGCTTTTCCTTGGGATCGACGAGAATGGCAAGATCAAAGCGGTAGCGTCTTCGCGCCGCCGGTGTGCGCCACACCTTGCGTGAATGACGGTTGAGTGCCTTGGCGAAACGGTCCTCTTCGTGCCCCTTCAAAGCCGTCAGCGGTAGCGCCTTCAAGCGTGCTAAACGCCATTCATCATGTTTGCAGCTCAACCGCGCTTCCATCAGTGGGCAGGGCAGGCGTTCGAACAAACGCCGCCCCAGGCGACCAAGCCCTTCGATGTCACTTTCGCCGAAGAACAGGCGAAGGGTGATTTGCTCACCCTGCAGCGCGCCGCGTTTGGCAAGCTCGGCCATCAAGGCGTTAAGCCCATCGAGTTCAAGGTCAATCAGCGCCTTGCGTGACAACTGGCTTAGTGTTTCGACACTAGGCTGTACGCGTTGACCGCGTGCCTGGGCAAGTAACGAGACATAATAGCCGGTGCCCAGGTAGTCGAGACCGCTACACAAATTGATAACGTGCGTTGCGGCGTCGCTATTGCCGGCATTTTCAATGGCAAGGTAATCATCAGCAGTGACGACATCATCGCTGGGATAATAAGGGCGCCAATCGCTTAAACGGTCGACGACGATACGCAGGCGTGACATGGCTCTCTCGTGGGTACGTTCTAGGTCAGAAATGACAGCGTGCCAAAGGGGCATGGCTGCTCTAAATGATGGCTGCTAGCTTGAGCCGAGCAATCGCGATGAGCAAGCATTATAGCTGTCGTTACGCTAAGAAATTATCAAGGCCTGTGGCTAGGCTCACGGGGCTTTACCTGAACTGCATTGACGCTCAGAATGCTGCCGTTTGGATAGTGAGCTGAGATAATGACCAGGGTTAACGTACCGGGCCTGACGTGGAGAATGATGGGATGGCATTAATGTTAAGGCCCGCGGTGCCTGAAGACCTCGGTGCGCTGTATGCCCTTGAGAATATCTGCTTTGGGGGCGACCGTTTCAGCCGTCGCCAGCTCTCCCATCTGCTGCTTCGCGCTAATGCTTATATCTGCGTACTGTACGATGAGTCTGATCAACTCATGGGCTACGGGATGTTATTGTTTCGGCGTACCAGTCAGATGGCTCGGCTCTATTCATTTTGCGTTCATCCCGATGTGCGTGGTGGAGGCAATGGCCGTGTGTTACTTAATGCGCTGGAAG
The DNA here is from genome assembly GCF_003012345.1 of Phytohalomonas tamaricis. GTDB lineage: Bacteria > Pseudomonadota > Gammaproteobacteria > Pseudomonadales > Halomonadaceae > Phytohalomonas > Phytohalomonas tamaricis. The sequence continues at coordinate 358,985 of NZ_PVRV01000020.1, read as the reverse complement.
AGCAGGCCATAGCCAAGGGCTGCACGCGTATGCAGCTTGAAGTACGTGCCGATAATCGCAGCGCTATCGCCCTCTATCGCCGTCTAGGGTATCGGGTACTCTATTGGTTGGACGATTACTATTCCGATGGCTGTGCCGGCTGGAAAATGGCCAAACCGCTGGTAACGGAAGCGGCTGAGGCTTCGGCCGATGCGCCAGCCGAAATCTCTTCCTGACGCTCATTCACCCTATTTTTTCTCGTCACTGTTCTTGCTGGCAGCCTTGCTATAGAGCTTGGCGGTCAGCAGGCTGGTACTGCCGTGGATGATCACCGATGCGACCACCACCAAGGTAACGATCGGCCAGGCTATTTCGAAGCCGCCTTCCTTGTGGGCTTGTAGCGCATAGAGAAGAGCAGCGACGCCAATCGGCCCGATCCAGCCGATCCAGGCGGCGGCGGGAGTAGGGCGGAAGTCGCCAAGCAGCGGTTTGATCAGTAAAAATGCCGGCAAGCGACGCAGCACTACCACCAGTACGGCGGCAACGACGACCAGCCAACCCATGTTGACCCACTCCTGCCACGGCAGTAGCAGCCCAAGCAGAAAAAATACCGGTACGGTAAACAAACGCTCCAGAGTGGACTGGATCTCTTCCTGCTTGAGATCTTCGTTCTCCGTCACGGTATGAGACAGGCCGAGGTTGGCGATGAACACGCCGACGATCTCATTCATCTTGAGCAGGTGCAGCCCGGCGAGAATCAACAACGTAAAGGCCAGCGAGAAGGGCAGAATCGTGCTTTCAGACATCAATCCAGCATTGTGGGCTTTTTCCAGTATGCGTCCGGCAATATAACCGAGAACGTAGGCGATAATGGCGGCGAGCACGTTTTCATAGCCAACTGTCTTGAGCAGCCAATGCATGGTATCCAGCGGTGGGCCGCTGTGCAGGCTGAGCCAGATGGATAGTGCCAGCATGACCATCGGGGAGGCGAGGCCGTCATTGATGCCCGATTCGTAGGTAATGGCCTTGCGCATTGAAGCGGGCAATATCTTTTGAGCTTGTTCACCACGTACTACGGTAGACGTAACGACGGGGTCAGTGGGCGTCAGAATCCAGCCGAGCAGGAAGGCCGCAGCCCAGCCAACAGACAATACCAACTGCAACACGACGGTGGTGCTGGCAGCCATCAATATCATCCCCAAGATGACAATAATGGCCAACGCCCGTTTTTGACGGCTCAAAAAGGCCCGATCCATCTGCAGCGCGGCAGAACTCAACGCAAGCGCCATGGTAATACGACAGGCCCACTCCATCAGGGTGGTCGTGTCGCCTAACGATGAGACGGGAATCAGGCCGCTTACGGGTCCTGCCAATACACCAGCAAGCAGCGCAAACTGTACTTCGGTAGCATACCAGTTGCGTATCTTCTTGATGATAAGGCCGTTGAAGATCCAAAGGGCACTGACGCAGAGGACAATGAGCAAGATGTGAGTAGTCATAGTGAAAGCATTATTAGATGAATGAATCGACTCAGCTATCGACCAAGCTGGGCTTAATGGATACTTAATCAGTTTGGTCGGGTATGGGCTATTGTCAATTTCTCAGCCATCACAAGGCGTTATGTCCACATCACACATAGGGCACTGATAACGATAAGCAGCAGCCCCCATCGGTCGCGTCCGGTTATTTTTTCCCGTAGCCAGTGATGAGAAATCAGTAGCGTGAAAAACACCTCGATCTGGCCGAGCGTCTTGACCAGCGCGACATGTTCAAGATTGACAGCGGTGAACCAACCGATCGAGGCGAGGCAACTGGCCAGACTGATACAGAACACCAACTTGGGACGACGATAGACGCGCACCAGCGTAGTGCGGTCACGCCAGCCAAGCCAGGTGAGTAAAACCACCAGCTGGGTCGTAATGGTAAAAAACAATACCCAGGCTGAGGCGTGTAAAAAAGGCAGATCTGTGAGCTGATGTGACGCATGACGTACCCATAGCGTTGTCAGCGCGAAGAACATGCCACTGGCAAGACCAATGACAATGGTAGAGCCATCGGCGATACCCGGCGTTCGTGAACCTTTCATCAGCCAGATCGCGGCGGCGCCGATAATGACTCCAAGCCACCCCAGCGGGGAAAGTGACGCTCCGAAGAACATGACGCCAAGAATGGCGGCCAGCAAAGCCTCGCTTTTAGCAAGGCCAACGCCGGCGGCGTAGCTGCGGCGCTGAAAGAGACGGACCATCAACATGGTAGCGATGATCTGCGACAGGGCGCCGGCGACAATATCGAAGGCAAATAGCGCCGAGAAATGCGGCAATGAAACAGGCTGCCAAGCATGAAGGATTAATAAATAACCTCCCGCCAACGGCCAGGCCCAGAGGAAACGGGCCAGTGTGACACCGAGAGCGCCGACATCGAGGCTCAGCTGCTTTTGAAAGGCATTACGCCATGCTTGCATGAACGCTGCGCCGAGCGTGAAGAATATCCAACTGGACACGAGTCGAGGCCTTGGCAGGGAAAACGAGCAAGGCTATCGGATATCGTTTGGGCACACCAATGAAAAGAGGTGATGGTAATTATTACCGTTGCAACGTCCAAACGAGGTGAATTCTCATGTATAACGGTAAGCCATATGGCCTCTGGTACTTGTTCAAGAGTTTCATTAACGCGGTGTCATGGTGTATTGGCAGTATTTTCCGGGTAAGTATGCGGCCATGACGACGATAGGTGGCTTGATGAAGGACAGCGTATCGGTCGGCACGATCAATAAGCCGAAAACGGATGAAATCCCAGGTATGCGAGAAACCAAACTGGCGAAACGTAAACTACCGCGGCTATTTTGGGTAACGCTAGCGGCGCTATGTTTTGCTATTGCCATAGTGGGCATTTTCCTGCCGTTATTGCCCACCACGGACTTCATGCTGTTGGCCGTTATCTGTGCTTCGAAAGGGTCAAAGCGTTTTGAGCGTTGGATTCGCAACAATCGCCTGGCGGGGCCGATGATCTACGCGTGGGAAAGCGAGCGCGCCATACCGCTCAAGGCCAAATGCCTTTCTATCACCACGTTGATTGCCAGCATCATCATTATCTACGTGCATGTTCACTTTCACTGGTTATTGTGGCTCGCGCTGGCCATTTTGATTCCCGTGGGCATCTATATTGCGACGCGTCCTACGCCTACCGGCACCTGGCAGCGTGAAATGCCGCTTGAGAAACCGCCGAAGTAATCGTTAGCAATAGCGCTAAGAACGCCGCCGTATTGAAAACGGCGGCGTTCTTGTCATTACGTGCAGCCGGTGGATATAGCTGGCAAGTGCACCGTAGGTTCAGGGAATGAATACCGCGCGCAGACAATCGTCGCTCTTTTCCTTGAACATCGCATAACCTTGAGGACCATCCTCCAGACTCATCGGATGCGTCAACAGATAGGAAGGGTCGAGCTCGCCGTTCAGGATGTGTTCGAACAGACGCGAGACATAGCGCTGTCCCGGCTGCTGTCCCGACTTCACCGTTAGTGCCTTGTTGACGATCGCGCCCATCGGGAACTTGTCCATAAGGCCGGCATAGACCCCAAGCACCGAAACGTTGCCGCCTTTGCGGCATGAATAGATCGCCTGACGCAACGCTGCACCTCGCTCGGTATGTAGACGCAGCTGCTGCTTGGCCTTGTCGTAAACCTGTTCAAGCGTATTGTCGGTATGCGCTTCCATGCCGACACAGTCGATGCAGCGATCCGGGCCGCGTCCGCCAGTCAGTTCCAACAGCGCTTCGTGGATGTCGAACTGGGTATAATCAAGACCGATGGCACCGCCTTTTTTCTTGGCGAGATGCAGGCGATCGGCGAACCGGTCGATCGCAATGACGCGCTCTGCGCCCATCAGGTAGGCACTTCTGATCGCCATCTGACCGACGCCGCCGCAACCCCATACGGCTACGGTGTCGCCGGGTTCGATCTCGGCAATGTCCGCACCGTAGTAGCCGGTAGGCACGGCATCGGAGACGAACACGGCCTGCTCATTGGTAATACCTTCAGGCACCTTGAAGACGTTGACGTCGGCAAACGGGACGCGCACATACGTTGCGTGGCTACCCGCATAGCCACCAAAGGCGTGACTGTAACCGAAAATGCCAGCGCAGGGCTGGCCGTAAAGCACCTCCGTCGCCGTGGGGTTGGGATTGGAGTTATCGCAGCAGGAATACTCCTCACGCTGGCAATGGGCGCATTCACCGCAGCCGACAATCGAGACGGTAATGACACGATCGCCGCGGCTCAAACCGGTAACAGCAGAGCCGGTCTCCACCACCTCGCCAAGAAACTCATGGCCGATGATATCGCCGGGATGCATGGTAGGCACGTAACCATCGAGCAGGTGAAGATCCGAGCCACACACCGAAGACATCAGTACCTTGACGATAATATCGCGCGGATTGACGATTTCCGGGTCGGGAATCGTCTCGACACTAAGCTTGTTCGCACCTTGCCAAGTCAATGCTCGCATTACAGTCCTCCTGCCAGTAGCGGTTTATTCTGGGTAGCGTTGGTGGTCAGCTCACCGATTTCCATCAGCTGCTTCAGCCGCCGCAAATCGTTGCGCGCCAGCGTGCCAGGGTCTTTCTGCAAAAGCTTGGCGACCACATGCCCCACCTGACCGCCCGGCGGTTCGTAGGCCATCAGTGTTTGCACTTCAGTACCCAGCCCGTTCGGCGCGTCGCGGAAACTGACCCAGCCGCTATTGCGTATCTGCGCATTGTCGTCTGAGGCCCAAGCGATGTACTCATTGGGCCGTTCTTCTGTAACGGTGGCATCCCATTCGACACTACTGCCGGACGCATCGGTGGCAACCCAGTGCGAATGCTGGTCACCGAATACGTCGATGCGGGCAATATGCGTCATGAAAGAGGGAAGATTGGTGAAATCGCGCCAGAAGCGATAGAGCTCTTCCTTGGGCTTATTGATAGTGATGCTGCTGGAGATGGCTTTGGCTGTCTTCCAATGGTGTTCGCGTGCCACCTGCTTCTCGTAAGGGTTCGGCGTGATCATCTGTTTGGCGCTGCAGTGTCCGCTTGCACCGCGCTGAATCATCAAACCGCCCACGACGAGATGAAGCAGACCCACAAAGCCGCCTTTTCTAAATCCTTGAGTGACGCACATCGCGCCGCCGGCAATAGATGCCGCGCGCTCAAGCCCCTTGACGTTATTGTTGGATGTGGTTCGTGCTGCAACCAGCTTGCTTTCCGAACGTGAACTCGTCATGACTGACTCCTTGTCCTGTTGAGTGTGATGCCACCTGGCATCAACTCCATCACAAAGAGTTTGGCCGCCGTCGCAGATCCGTCAAGGTAGGTTTAGCCACAGGAGTATCGAAGGGCAGGCCGCGGCGTTGACGAATTTCGGCGAGTTGTCGTTGGGCCGGCCCGACTGGAAGTAAAAGAAGGAATGTTTTTGAACTCATGTTTGAATAAAGATAGCCGGGCACGACTGTGCTCCGCTCATGGGTCGCCCACGGTACCAAGGAAAATGCATGTCAGCCCGTTCGCCGTTTGTAAGAAGCCTTTATATTGCGCTGGCCGCACTCTGTTTCGCGCTTGGCCTGGCCGGTGTCTTTCTGCCCCTTTTGCCCACCACACCGCTCATGCTGCTTGCGGTGGCGCTGGCATCAAAAGGCTCGACGCGCTTTGCGCTATGGATTCGAGCCAACCGCTTCGCTGGCCCGGCAATTACCGCCTGGGAGCAAGAGCAGGCAATTCCACGGCGCGCCAAGGTCACGGCGGTTATCATGATTGTGATAAGTGCCGTGGTGATGGCGTTGATAATCGAGGCGCTATGGTTGCGCATCGGTCTGCTCGCAGGGCTTTCAACCATCGCCTTGTTTATCGTTACACGCCGAAGCCCACGCCGCCGTTAACCGCGCCTTTTGAGCATCGCCGGAAAGCGAGCGTAGAATAGGCGAAAGTTCCCCGTACGCGCTGGCAATGGACAAGGAGCCCACATGGCCGAACCGCAAGCAATCTATCTCAAGGACTATCAACCGCCGGCCTACACGGTCGAGAAGACCGAGCTCAAGTTCAATCTCGAGCCGCATGCCACACGCGTTTCGGCTCGGTTGCACATGGTGCGTCATCCCGAGCGGAAGGCAGGGCAGGCGCTCGAACTCGACGGTCATCATCTGGTATTGCAGCGTATCGCTATTGACGGACAAGAGCTGACACCGGGCGAATATAGCATCAGCGATGAGCGGCTAGTGGTCCATCAGGTGCCGGAGCGCTTTGTGCTCGACACTGAAGTGGAGATTGATCCGGCTAATAACACCGCACTTGAAGGGCTGTACGTGTCCAGCGGCATGTTCTGTACCCAGTGCGAGCCGCAGGGCTTTCGGCGCATCACCTATTATCCGGATCGCTCCGATGTCATGGCCACTTTCGTCACTACGGTGATTGCCGACAAAGCCCAATATCCGGTGTTGCTCTCCAACGGCAACCCGATCGAGCGCGGTGAACTGCCTAACGGACGTCACTTTGCCGTGTGGGAAGACCCGCATCCCAAACCGTCTTACCTGTTTGCGCTGGTGGCCGGTGAGCTTGAGAAGATCGAAGATACCTTCACCACCATGAGCGGTCGTGAGGTGACCCTGCAGATATGGGTCGAGCAGGAGAATCTGCACAAGACCGTGTTCTCGATGCAGGCGCTCAAGAAGGCGATGAAGTGGGACGAGGAGAAGTACGGTCGCGAGTATGACCTTGACCTGTTCATGATCGTCGCCGTCAACGACTTCAACATGGGCGCGATGGAGAACAAAGGGCTCAACATCTTCAACAGCGCCGCCGTGCTTGCCAATCCCGAAACGACTACGGACGCCACCTTCCAGCGCGTCGAGGGTATCGTCGCTCATGAATACTTCCACAACTGGTCGGGCAATCGTGTCACTTGCCGTGACTGGTTCCAGCTGGCGCTGAAGGAAGGCTTTACCGTTTTTCGTGATCAGACTTTCTCGGCCGATGTTAATTCGGCGCCGGTCAAGCGCATCGAGGATGTCGCACTGCTGCGTACCGCGCAGTTCGCCGAGGATGCCGGGCCGACCGCCCATCCGGTGCGCCCCGATCACTTCATTGAAATCTCCAATTTCTATACCCTGACGATCTACGAAAAGGGCGCCGAGATCGTGCGCATGCTGTGCAACTTGCTGGGCTGGGAGACCTTCCGCCGCGGTAGTGATCTCTACTTTGAGCGCTTCGATGGTCAGGCCGCACGGGTCGAGGATTTCGTCGAGTCGATGGCCGAGGTCTCAGGGCTTGATCTCACCCAGTTCATGCGCTGGTACGCTCAGGCCGGTACGCCGCAGTTGGATGCCAGCGGGGAATATGACAGCGAGACGCGTGAATACCGCCTGCGTATCAGACAACAGACACCACCGACGCCGGGCCAGCAGACCAAGCTGCCCCTGCACATTCCGGTACGCATGGGCCTGCTCAATGCCGATGGCCGTGATATTACGCTGCATATCAATGGCGAAAATTTTGGCACCGATACCGTGCTGCACCTGCGCGAAGATGAAGAGATCTTCGTGTTCGAAAACGTTGACGCTGCGCCGGTGCCTTCATTGCTGCGCGGCTTCTCCGCACCGGTCAGACTCGACTTCCCCTACACGCGCGAGCATCTGGCATTCTTGATGAAGCATGACAGTGATGGCTTCAACCGCTGGGACGCTGGCCAGCGCCTGGCGCTGGATATCATCGAGGATTTAATCAGCGCCCACCAGCAGGGCGAAGCGATGACCCTCGATGCCAGGCTGCTCGATGCCTATCGCTATCTGCTGACCACACCCACCGACGATAAGGCAGTGCTGGCGGAAATGCTGCGCCTGCCGTCTGAGGCGTACATCGCTGAGCAGCAGGAAACGGTCGATATCGACGCTATCGCTGCGGCGTGCAAGTTCGCGCTCAAGACGCTGGCTCATGAGCTTTATGATGAGTTCCTGACGCTGTACCGCAGCAATCAAAGTGACGCGCCCTATGCGCCGGACGCCGAGCAGATCGCCTGTCGTAGCGCCAAGAACGTGGCGCTCAGCTATCTGGTGGCGACCGAACGGGAGGAGGCGCTTGAACTTGCCCAGCGTCAGGTTGATGCTCAGCACAACATGACTGACGTGCGTGCCGCGCTGACGCTTTTGGCCCATTCCGATCGTGCTGATCTGGGCGACCCGGCGGTCAGAGCATTCGGCGAGCGCTGGGCTCATGACTCGCTGGTGATGGATCAGTGGTTCTCGCTGCAAGTCACGCGGCCGCAAAAGGATGTGCTCGAACGGCTGAAGTTCCTGATGGAGCATGAGGCGTTCTCGATCAAGAACCCCAACAAGGTGCGGGCGCTGATCGGGACGTTTACCAGTCAGAACCGCATTAATTTCCACCGCCTCGATGGTGAGGGGTACAAACTGTTGGCAGACGTAGTGATCGAACTCAACAGACTCAATCCCGACATCGCCGCGCGTATCATCACGCCGTTAACGCGTTATCATCGCCTCGATGGGGCGCGTCAGCAGCTGATGCGCGAGCAGCTTGAGCGTATCCGTAGGGAACCGCTGTCACGCAACGTCTATGAGATTGTCGAGAAGGCGCTGGCCTGATTCATGCCGTGATGCCATGCAAGATTGTCATGCAAGATAAAAACGCCGATCAGCTAGGCTGATCGGCGTTTTTGCACTTATTGCGCGTATAGCAGAGAGGCTATCCTTCGCTTTCGCGAACCTTGCCACGAAAGACCCGGTAACCGAAAGCGGTATAGGCAAGAATAAGCGGTATCAGCAGAACGTACCCGACCATCATAAATAGCTGACTGGAACGATGTGAGGCCGCTTGCCAAATGGTAATGTCGGGAGGAATGATGATGGGAAATAAGCTGAAGACCAAGCCGATCAAACCAAGAATGAAAATCCCGATGAGTTGGGTGAATATCAACTTTTCGTGACGCTTGCCAATCCCGCGAATAATGTTGAACGCCATTGCGCCGATCACTACCGCAACAAGACATAGCCATGGCAGAGCGGGGAAGCTGAGCCAACGCTCGCCGATCCGCTGGTTGGCCAGGGGCGTCCAGATGACAACCACGAACATGCTCAGCATGAACAGTAACAGTAGGGGCCTGAGCAGCCGGTAGCAGCGTTTTTGCAGTCGTCCTTCGGTTTTGGTGATCAGCCAGGCGGCACCTAGCACGGCATAGCCCATCACCAACGCCACGCCTGAGAACATCCCGAACCAGCTGAACCAGTCGAGTGGCCCACCGACATAGTGGCCATCCTCGACCTCTATCCCATAGATCATGCTGCCAACAATCATTCCCTGAATGAAGGTAGCTACGATCGCCGTGCCGCTGAAGCCCCAGTCGTACCAGCGCCGAGTGGGTGTCTTGAAGCGAAACTCAAATGCCATGCCGCGAAAGAACAGGCAGATCAGCATCAGGATCAAGGGCAAATACATGGCGGGCAATATAGTGGCATAGGCCAGGGGGAAGGCGCCGTAAAGTCCGGCTGCGGCGAATACCAGCCACGTTTGATTGCCATCCCAGAAGGGCGAGATGGTCGTCATCATGATATCGCGCTGTTTTTCTTCACTGATGAATGGAAACAGAATGCCGATGCCCAGGCTGAAACCATCCAGGACGACATAGAGGATCAAGGCAAAGGCGATGAGCCCAAACCAGATAACTGGAAAAAGGTCAGTGTCCATAATCTTGCTCCCTATCCTGTTCTTCTAGCCGCGCATGGACGGGCAACGGCTATATCTGAGACGGTGTTCATGGCCGATAACCTCAGGATTTATCGTCGACGCGGTGACTGAAAGGTCGCTTCGGGGGCTTGCCCTGCTTGGCCTCTTCCGTGTCTTCGTCGGTAGGCATCGCTTCGGCCGGTGCCTTCTTGACCATCTTGAAGAATAGGACAGCGCCGAGCACGAAGATCAGCGTGTAGATCGACCACAGCCCGGCGATGCTGGTCAAAAGCGTAGGTACGTCGAAACCTGAATCGCCATTCGCGGTGCGCATCAGGCCGTAAATCACCCACGGCTGTCGCCCAACCTCGGTGGTGATCCAGCCTGCCTCTATCGCGGTGAGACCCACTGGCATCGAGGCTATCATCAAGACTAGAAACCAGCGTGTCTCGTAGAGCTGCTTGCGCCAGCGTAGCCATAGTGAAATGGCGATGAGTGCAGCCATGGCAAAGCCCAGATAAACCATCAGGCGAAACGACCAGAAAACGAGGGGGACGTTAGGACGTTCATTGGGAGGAAACTGCTTAAGCCCTTGTACCTTGCCGGTTAGCGAGTGGGTGAGATAGAGGCTACTGAGATAGGGAATGTCTAACGCAAAAAGATTCTTCTCTTTCTCCATATCGGGCCAGGCGAAGGCGGTCATTGGCATGCCTGCGCGCTCAGGCTCTACTTCCCAGTGTCCTTCCATGGCGGCCAGTTTGGCAGGCTGATGATGGAGCGTATTGAGGCCGTGCATGTCGCCGGCAAAAATCTGCAGCGGGACGACGACGGAAAGCATCCATAATGCGGCCGAGAACATCTTGCGTGCGACCACGTCTCGGCGATTCTTGTACAAGTGCCAGGCCGCTACGCTGGCGACGACAAAGGCGGTTGCAATTAGAGCAGCCAGCGACATATGGACAAAGCGATAAGGCTGAGACGGGTTGAAGATGACGTGCCACCAGTTGACCGGCACGAAATTGCCTTCCTGAATGGCGTAGCCAGTAGGCGTCTGCATCCAGCTGTTTGAGGAAAGAATCCAGAATGTCGAGAGATAAGCGCCGAGCGCTACCATGCAGGTCGAGAAAAAATGCAGTTTGGGGCCGACGCGGCCTTCACCGAAGATCATGATGCCGAAGAAGCCGGCCTCAAGGAAAAAGGCGGTAATGACCTCGTAGGTCAGCAGCACGCCGCTGATTCCTCCCGCCTTGGCGGAAAAACCGCTCCAGTTGGTACCAAACTCGAATGCCATGATCACGCCGGAGACCGCGCCTGCGCCGTAGTTCACAGCGAAGTGGGGGGTCCAATAGTGATAAATGCCGTAATAAATCCTGTTGCCCGTCTTCAGCCACATCGCTTCGGCAAACGCCAAATAGGTCGAAAGCCCGATGCTTAACGCCAAGAAGATGATATGAAACATCAACGTGGTGCCAAATTGCAGGCGGGCTAGATCGACGGCATCTAAACCCAGCATAAACGGGCCCCTTCAGTCATAGTCGTTATCCCTGTCATCCCTGATTCGATGCGGCCGAAAGATCGCTACTCTGTGTTTATTCGTTAACTATTAACCGGGCGATCTGACCAGAAAGGTATTTTTAAGGTAGCTCATATCCTGAGTGTGCCTGACGCGGCCAACGGTTTTGATCCGCTGGCCGCGATGGGTGGCTATATCAGTCTTGCGTCTTCTTGCCGGTAAAATCCGAGATTGGCTTATCGACCGGCTGCTCAAGACGTGCGGCGAATACCTTAAGGCCTTCAAGAATAGGTATGATCGCTTTCCACAGTTGCTCGTCATGCAGCAGTTTCAATGCGCCGGTAACGCCAGGCGCTTCATCGCCGTGCCCTTCATCGGGGTAATTACCGATGCGCTCGAAACAGTCCTTGAGCGCAAAGGTCACCCGGTAGAACTGATTAGGCGGAATCGTGGAAAGCGCCATCATCAAGGCAGACAGGTTCTGCATCGCATTCGTCGAGCCTTCCTTGCATAGCCCGCTGACAATGACTTCAGCCACCTTGGTATTGGCGCCCACGATATCGTTGGCAAAGCGCAAGACACCATGTTCATGCAGGGTCTGCACTAGCCGCTCCAGTTCTTCATGGGCATCCGGCCCGATCTTGGGCGGTGGCGTTTTATATGAAAGACGTTCGGCCATTACGTTCTCTCCGGATGGGATTGATGTTCCGGCGGCTGGACATAATCGTCCTGAACCCACTTGATAGGCGCCTCGGGCCCCTTGTTGGGGGTGCGGTTGCCATAGCGAAAGTTGTTATACGGCAAGGGAGGCGCGCCTTTTTCCCTGGGTAATACTTCCAGCTTGACGGCGGTTTCCTTGTAAGCCGGCGTATCGACGATCGGATCGTGATGCTCGCCGGTGAGGAAATTGAGCCCTGGCTTGACATGGTGGATAGGCACGAACAGCTCGTTGCCTCTGACGCGATCGGTAACCAGCGCTCGGGTCTCGATACTGTCGCGCCGCGAGGTGATACGCACCCAGGTGCCGTCTTCGATCCCACGCTCCTTGGCGAGCTGCGGGCTCACTTCGACGAACCACTTCGACTCCTCGGCGGTGACACGCCAGCCTTGACCGGTCTGGTTGGTCGATTGGAAATGTTCCAGCAAACGACCGTTGTTCAGATTGAGATCATAGTCTGCATCGGGCTGTTCCGTGGGTTCTTGCCACTCGACGGGATAGAGCAGGGCCTTGCCGTCGTCGGTATTGAAGGTGCCATCGGCATAGAGTAGTGGCGTATCGGTACCGTCTTCCTTGACCGGCCACTGCAACGACTTCCAACCTTCGAGTCGTTCGTAGTTCACCCCGGCGAACAGTTTCGAAATACCGGCGCATTCATCCATGATCTGCGAAGGATGGGTATAACCCCAGTCGTGACCCATGCGTGCAGCGAGGTCAGTAAGAATCTGCCAGTCAGGGCGGCTATTGCCGAGCGGCGGCATGACTTCATAGAAGCGCTGAATGCGTCGTTCGGTATTGACGTAGGTGCCTTCCTTCTCGACGCTCGGGCAACCGGGCAGCACCACATCGGCGAACTCGGCGGTATTGCTCATGACGATATCCTGCACCACCATGAACTCTAGGTTTGAAAACCCGGTATGGACGTTCTTGGAGTCGGCATCGGAAACGGCGGTTTCTTCGCCAATAATCATCATCGCCTTGATCTTGCCTTGCGCGGCCCCTTCAACCATCGAGAAGTTATCTTCCCCGACTTCGGGCGACAGCTTGCTCTTGTCGACACCCCAGCCCTTGGCCCAGCGCTCGCGCGCGTCCTCGTCGGTGACTTTCTCATAGCCGGGATAGAACTGCTTGAGACAACCGAAATCACTGGCGCCTTGCACGTTATTGTGGCCGCGCATCGGGTAGCCGCCGGTACCGGGCTTGCCGTAGTTGCCAGTGACCAGCAACAGGTTGGAAAGTGCCGTGCTGGTATCCGCGCCGTGGCTGTGTTGGGTAATGCCCATAGCCCATAAGAGCGAGACACTCTCGGCGCGGCCGATCATCTCAGCGGCATCGATCAGCTGCTGCTTGGGGATACCGGTGACTTCTTCGGCGTACTCCAGCGTGAACGGCTCAAGCGACTGACGGAACTCCTCGACCTGATTGACCTTGCTGTTAAGGAACTCCATATCAGCCAAGTCGTTGTCGAACATGTAGCGCGCCAGCGCCGAGGCCCAGACCATGTCGGTGCTGGGTTTGGTTCGCATGAAGATATCGGCGCGCTCGGCCATTTCATGCATACGTGGGTCAGCGACGATCAGTTTCTGACCGTGCAGCTTATGGGCGGCCTTGATCTTCGAGGCGATGACAGGGTGGTTCTCGGCGGTGTTGCTGCCGACGATAACGATCACTTCGGCTTTTTCAAGGTCGGTGATTGAGCCGGCGTCCCCGCCATGGCCGACAGTACGGAACAGTCCCTTGGTGGCCGGGTTCTGACAATAACGCGAGGAATTATCGACGCTGTTGGTGCCGATAATCAGGCGAGCAATCTTCTGAGTCAGATAGGCTTCTTCATTACTGCCTTTACTGGAGCCGATGAAGCCGACGCTGTTGGGGCCGTATTTTTCACTGGTTTCCTTCAGGCGACGCGCGACCAGATCAAGCGCCTCATCCCAGCTGGCTTCGCGGAACTTGCCATTTTCGCGAATCAAGGGCGTAGTCAGGCGGTTTTCACTGTTGACGAAATCCCAGGCAAACTTGCCCTTGATGCAGGTCGAGATGCCATTGGCGGGCGCGTCAACCACCGGCTGTACCTTGAGAATCTGGCGATCGCGGGTCCACATTTCAAATGAACAACCAACCCCGCAATAGGTGCAGACCGTCTTGGTGCGCTTGATCTCCGGCTGACGCCAATGCATGTCCATCATCGAGATGCCGGTAATAGGCGTGGCGCCGATGGTGTTCTCTAGCGTTTTGATCATATCGATCATCGGACGCTTGAGCGTGTCGGGCATCGACGTGAGCGGGCCGGCATCGGGCTGCATGGTTTTTTCCAGCAGCGCGTTACACGGGCAGACGGTGACACAGTGGCCGCACTGTACACAGCTCGATTCATCGATCGGACTGCCGCCGTCCCACAATACGCGCGGATGCTCCATGGAGTAATCGATGGAAAGCGTCTCGTTGACTTCAACGTTCTGGCACGCCTCGACACAGCGACCGCACAGGATGCACTGATCGGGATCGTAGGTATAGAAAGGGCTGGTTGTGTCCTTTTCATAGGGCTTGCGCTTGAATTCATAGCGCTGGATGGGGATGTCCATCTCCGCCATCGTATTGTGCAGCGTGCAATCGCCGGTGTTGTGCTCGCACACTGTGCAATAGAGCTCATGCTTGGAAAGCAGGCGATCCATGCCTTCGGTGCGCGCGGCCGTGGAGTGCTCGTCCTTGCTGGATATCTCAAGCCCCTCAGCGCTGCGAATCGTGCAGCCGCGCTTGAGTTCGCCATCAATCTCGACCCAGCAGGCATCGCAGGTTTCAAGCGGACCTAAAGCACGGTGATAGCAGACATGAGGCAGGCTGATGTCGTGTTCGGCGAGAAAGTCGATGAGCGGTGTATCTGCTTTGCCGGTGACACGCTCCCCATCGAAAATGATCGTACAGTCCGTAGTCTTGGTCATTGAAGGGGTCTCTATTGATGTCCTGGCCAACGTCAGGGATCAGCCGGGTCTTATCTGTTTTGTAACCCGTCGGCCCTGCGCTGAGCCCGGCCAGACGGTGAAGTCCTTGTGAAGCGTAGTCGGGACGTTACTATTACGCCCCTTTCTCTTGTTTGAACCTTAATAAACGTAGTCAGGGCTATCTTGGCCTGCAAGGCGGGTCTGGTATCGAACCATGACATTTGTTGGCGCTAATATTGGCGGGTGGCGCAGCATGCAGAAAGCATTAGAAAGGTGGGCGTAGAGGGCTTTTAAGTAAAATTAATTAGGGCAGCTCACCTGACGGGAAGGGCGCGATCACTCAGCACTTGACGCAGCACGAAGCTGGAATGCGCGCCGGTGACGCCCTCGATGCGAGTAATATGTTGCAGTAGCAGGCGCTGATAGTCGTCCATGTCTTCTACCATGATCTTGAGCTGATAGTCAGCTTCCTGACCAGTGATTAGCAAACATTCCTGGACTTCAGGCAGGGCGGCAATTTTGGCTTCAAAGTTGGCAAAGCGCTCGGGTGTATGCATGTCCATCGAGATATGCAGCAGTGCCATCAGGCGATAGCCGAGCCGCTTGGCATCGACCAGCGCCCGGTAGCCGGTAATCATTCCCGTTTCCTCCAGTGCCCGCACCCGACGCAGACACGGCGAAGGAGAAAGACCCACCTTTTCGGCCAAGGCCTGGTTACTTATGCGTCCGTCGCGCTGCAGTACTTCAAGAATATGGCGGTCGAAGCGATCAAGGGTGGAGGCGATATCGTCAGAAGCCATAAGGGCGCAATAATCTCGCTGCAAAAAAGAGATAATGAGTGGTTTGTAGCGCAATAGTGCGGATTGAACATTGAATTGGCAATTACCTGCGCGAGAAATAGCGCTAGACTGTCACTGTCGATTATCGCCGCTCACATAAAGGTGGCGCTTTTATCACTATTCATCAGCCGTTATGGCTGACGAAACGCTTTGCCAGGATACGCTCATGACTGCCTTCGACCATCGCAAATATCGTCCCACGCCGCGTGTGCCCGCATTTGATCGTCAATGGCCTGACCGCGACCTCGAGCGCGCCCCGATCTGGGTCAGCGAGGACCTGCGTGACGGTAATCAGGCGCTGCTTGAGCCGATGAGCGTCGAGCAGAAGAAACGCTTCTGGCACTTGATCATCAAGGTCGGCATCAAGGAAGTGATGGTTGGTTTCCCCTCCGCAAGCCAGCCCGACTATGACTTCGTACGCTGGTTGATCGAGGAAAACCAGATTCCTGATGATGTCACCATTGCCGTGCTGGTTCAGGCGCGTGAACATCTGATTGAACGCACCTTTGAAGCCTTGGTTGGCGTCAAGCGCGCGATTATTCACCTTTACAATTCGACCTCGACGGTACAGCGCGAGCGCGTATTCGAGATGGACCGTGCCGGTATCACCGAGATCGCTGTCAACGGTGCGCGCTGGATCAAAGAGCAGGCTGAGCGCTATCCCGAGGTCGATTGGCGCTTCCAGTACTCACCGGAAAGCTTTTCCAGCACCGAAATCGATTTCTCTCTGGCAATCTGCGAAGCGGTAATGGATGTCTGGCAGCCGACGCCGGAGAAGCGCTGCATTCTCAATCTCCCCACGACAGTAGAAGTGGCGGGCCCTCATCATCACGCTGACCAGATCGAGTATTTCTGTCAGCACATCAGCCGCCGCGACTGCGTGATTATCTCGGTGCACACCCACAATGACCGCGGTGGTGCGGTGGCTTCGGCTGAGCTTGCATTGTTGGCGGGGGCCGAGCGCGTTGAAGGCACGCTGCTGGGTAATGGCGAGCGCACCGGCAACATGGATATCGTCACTCTGGCGATGAATCTCTACAGCCAGGGCATCGACCCCGAGCTTGATCTGGCCAACCCCGATGAGATTGTCGAGGTGGTCAATGCCTGCACCGGTCTGCCGATTCATCCACGCCACCCCTGGATCGGCGAAATGGTCTACACCGCCTTTTCCGGCAGTCACCAGGACGCGATTCGCAAGTCGCTCAAGAAGCAGCGCCCGGACGAGCCGTGGCAAGTTGCCTATCTGCCGATCGATCCGCGTGACATCGGTCGCGATTACCAGGCGGTGATTCGCGTCAACAGCCAGTCCGGCAAGGGCGGCATGGCGTTTCTGCTTGAGCGGGATCATGGCATCAGCCTGCCGCGCTGGATGATGCTGGCTCTGGCACCGCATGTGCAGGCGGCGAGCGAGCGCGTTTCCGGTGAACTTTCCAGTGATGCGATCCGTGACCTGATGTTCGAGACATTCACCCGTGAAGCACCGCTGACGCTGGTGGACTATCGTTTGGCGCGTGGTGCTGAGGAAGGGCTGAACATTACCCTGCGTGAGGGGGATGAAACGATCAAGCTCGCGGGCGAGGGGAATGGCGCGATGTCAGCATTCATGAATGCCTGGCAAGAGCATACCGGACAGCGCGTCAGCGTAATCGACTACAGCGAACATGCGCTTGGCGAAGGCAGCGAGGCCAATGCCATCGCTTTCGTGCAACTTAACGTCGAGGGCCAGCGTATCTGCGCCGTAGCCCAAGACAGCGATACCGTCAGTGCGTCATTGAAGGCGATGATTTCGGCAATCAACATTGCCCGCGACACCAGTGAGCGAGGTGAGCGCTCCGGACTGGCCGCGCTGGTCGAATAAAGCGTGATGCGCTAATGGTGATGCGCTAATGGCAAAGAAAAGTTAGGTAAAAAAAAGCCCGCTGCCACCGCAGCGGGCTTTTGTTATGACCAAAACACACAGGGTTGTAACATCAATTGATCAGGCTGCTTAACACTAGCATACCGATGATCAAGCGGATGACACCGCCAACAATGGCGCGACGCAGAAAGGCACGTACGGCGCTATAGAGAAACAGCAGCCCAATGGCCAGCGCCACCAGACTTAAAAGTGAAGAACTCATGCCCAGCGAACCGGTGAGCCCCTGAACGAAGCCATCTATGGCGCCAAACAGGTTACCGAACACGCCTGAGAACAGCCCAACGATAAAACGGATGACGTCGCCGAGCTTTTCGCCAAGCCAACTGAACGTATCTTCTGCGTACATGGACGCTCCATTGAGTGAGACGCGGAGCTCAAGAGGGCGCGAGTGCCTCCGAGCCGGTGCAGGCCTGCACGTTTAGCCAGGCGATCTCTTCTGACCAGATTTCCGGCTCGATAGTTTCGAGGATCATCGGAATGTTTTTAATCCGTGTATCGCGCATGATCGTCGTGAACGCCTC
This sequence comes from Phytohalomonas tamaricis, assembly GCF_003012345.1. Classification (GTDB taxonomy): domain Bacteria; phylum Pseudomonadota; class Gammaproteobacteria; order Pseudomonadales; family Halomonadaceae; genus Phytohalomonas; species Phytohalomonas tamaricis. The sequence continues at coordinate 340,856 of NZ_PVRV01000020.1, read as the reverse complement.
AAGGCCGATATTGCCTTGTCCCAGACTGTGGTGACGATCAACGCGGCTGCCTAGCGTGGTTTTGGCATCATTGAGGTGCATGCCGCGCAGATACTCGAAGCCGACCACGGCGCCAAACTCGTCGAGCGTAGCCTCGGCTGCCTTGTGGGTGCGCAGGTCATAACCGGCAACAAACGCATGGCAGGTGTCTATGCACACGCCGACTCGGGATTTGTCCTCGACTTGCTCGATGATTTCAGCGAGGTGCTCGAAGCGAAACCCGAGGTTACTGCCTTGCCCCGCAGTATTTTCAATTACCGCAGTAACGCCGCGGGTCTGGTCGAGTACTTCGTTAAGTGACTCAGCGATGATTTTCAGGCAATCCGACTCGCTGATCTTACGTAGATGGCAACCGGGATGGAAATTGAGAAGTGTCAGGCCGAGCTGCTCACAGCGCTGCATTTCATCAAGAAAGGCGGCACGCGATTTGGCCAGTGCCTCCGCCTCGGGATGGCCTAAATTGATCAAGTAACTGTCATGGGGCAGGATCTGCTCAGGGCCATAGCCGTACTTGCGACACTCTGCCTTGAACGCATTGATCGTCGCCTCGGTCAGTGGCTTGGCGTGCCATTGACGTTGATTTTTGGTGAACAGGGCAAAGGCTGTCGCCCCGATGTCATGGGCGCGTGCAATAGCTTTGTCGGCACCGCCGGCCGCACTGACGTGGGCTCCTACATATTTCATGGCATAGTCGATCGATGTGTTAAGCAAGGGGCCATTATGACAGGTGAGAGCGGTGGGCTCCATTAGTGCTGCGCGTTATACATGAACCAAGCCGCATTGCTGGCCGACGCCTGCCCCGTTCTGCGTAGTCTATCCTTTCATGCCGCGCTAGATTGTTTAAGCGCGAAGTCGAACGTGAAAAGCCATGATAGACAGCGGCTGGCGTCATGTCGGCTTTGGGGACATGGCCCGGCGCGATGGAAGCGAATCAACAAGGAGGGTAGGCGTGCGCGAACCCGATGGTAGTCACCGCTTGAGTGAATATGCCCGTAAGGTATGGATCTCCACCGGTATTATCGCTTTAACGGTAATGCTGTTGCTGGTGGTCTGGTTTGGCCTGGAGATACTGTTGCTGGCCTTCGCGGGGCTACTCTTGGCGCTGGCGCTTTCCCTGCCCGCCAGCTGGTTAGGCCATCATAGTTTTCTCTCCCAGCGCTGGGCACTGGTCATTGTCTTGATCGCTATCACGGGGTTGTTCACGCTGTTTTGTTTCAATTTCGCGTCCAATATCACCCAGCAGTTTCAGCTATTGATGCAGGTCTTGCCGAATTCTCTCTCGGGACTGGAACAGCAGATGCACGGCTGGCCGCTCGGCGATCAATTGCTTGATCAGGTCGAGCAGTTTCAATCCGGTGGTAACGTCTTCAAAGGCTGGTTTTCACGCTTCGAAATGGTCTTTTCTTCCACGTTCGGCGCGGCATTCAATATCGTCTTCATTCTCTTTATCGGCCTGTACGTTGCCTTCGAGCCCGGTACTTACGAGGCCGGACTGCTGCAGCTCGTGCCTGCCCGGCAGCGCAGCGGTACGGCCGACCTGCTCGAAGAGATCAAGCACAAAATGGCCTGGTGGCTAGTGGGGCGGCTCGTCTCGATGAGTGTGATCGGCGTTCTAACCGGGCTGGGGTTGTGGTGGCTGGGTATTCCCATGGCCTTTTCACTCAGTCTGCTGGCGGGGCTGTTGGTCTTTATTCCCAACGTCGGTCCGATTATTGCGGCAGTTCCGGCCCTACTGGTGGCTTTCTCTCAATCTACGAGTGCGATGTGGCATGTGCTGGTGCTGTATATCGCGGTGCAGACGTTGGAAAGCTACCTCATCACGCCCTATGTGCAGCGGCGCGTCGTTAAGATGCCGCCTGGACTGCTAATCACGCTTCAGGTCGCTCTCGGACTGGTATCCGGTGCGGTGGGACTGTTGATGGCGGGGCCGCTGCTGGTGTTGCTGATGGTGCTTATCAAGCGTCTTTATGTGGAGAACTGGCAGGGTGAAAAGATGTCAAAAGAAGGCGGATGAGCAGGAGAAAACGCCAGAGCATGACGCAACGATCTCGAACTGGCGCTGGTTGCCTGCTGATTCGGTCATGTGGGGTTATCAGGGCAGAGATACATTTCGTTAATCTTTTTCTCCGCTCTCGGCCTGTCAACACTGCCATATTTTTCTACGCTGCATAAAGCTAGTCGGCTAATGGTTGGTCCATGGCTTTATTCATCTACAAGGAGGTAGGCAGGTTATGGCGAGAATACTTTGTGTTTTATATGACGATCCCATCGATGGGCATCCCACCGATTACGCCCGTGAAGATATTCCCAAGATTGATAAATATCCTGATGGGCAGACTGCGCCTCAGCCCAGTGCGATCGATTTTACGCCTGGCGAACTGCTGGGTGATGTATCGGGTGAGTTGGGGCTGCGCAAGTTCCTTGAAGACAACGGCCATGAATTCATCGTCACCTCTGACAAGGATGGAGAGGATTCAGAATTCGAGCGTGAGCTGTCGGAGGCCGATATCGTCATCTCTCAGCCGTTCTGGCCAGCTTATCTCGATGCCAAGCGTCTCGAGAAAGCGAAGAAACTAAAGCTGGCGATCACCGCTGGTGTCGGCTCCGACCACGTCGACATGGACGCAGCGGAAAAGCACGGGGTCAAGGTGGTCGAGGTTACCCAGTCCAACAGCATCAGCGTTGCGGAGCACGTGGTAATGCTGATCCTGAGCCTGGTGCGCAATTTTGTTCCGTCCCATCAGTGGGCGGTCGATGGCGGTTGGAATATTGCCGACAGTGTAAAGCGCGCCTACGATTTTGAGGGCATGAAGGTGGGCACGCTGGCCCTGGGACGGATCGGCTTTGCGGTACTCAAGCGGCTCAAACCGTTTGACGTTGAGCTGTATTACAACTCCCATCATCGTCGCCCGGAAGACCTTGAGAAAGAGTATGGCCTGACCTGGTGCGAGAATATGGAAGAGCTGGCCAAGACCTGTGACGTGATTACGCTCAATGCGCCGCTGACCAAGGAAACCAAGCATATTGTTGACGCTGAAATGATCAGCAAGATGAAGCGTGGCACCTATCTGATCAACACGGCGCGCGCCGAGCTGTGCGATCGTGACGCGGTAGTCGAAGCACTTGAAAGTGGCCATCTTGCGGGTTATGCAGGTGATGTCTGGTATCCGCAGCCTCCGGCCAAGGATCATCCTTGGCGGACCATGCCGCACAACAACATGACGCCTCACGTTTCGGGCTCGACGTTGCCAGCCCAGGCGCGCTATGCCGCTGGTGTGCGTGAGATCCTCGAGGCTTATTTTGCCGGTCAGCCCATTCGCGAGGAGTATGTAAAAGTAGGCGATCCTGATTGATGATCAGATTCCAAGGCACTAACGACAACGCCCGGCATGGCCGGGCGTTGTCGTATCTGATGCTGCAATCAATACATCATTCCTTGTGACGCAGGCCATGCTTGCCAGGTTTCTTTTGTTGGATATGCATGTCGTTGCGAATCTGGGCATGACTGATCAGCGCGAAAATGAAAGTGCCGCCGATAATGTTGCCTAATAGTACCGGAATACCGAAGCGGAACAGTGCTGAGGTCCAGCTGGTGTCGCTGTTGAGCACGAGATAGGTGATTTCGGTGGCACCGACAATGATGTGAGTGAAATCACCTATGGCCACTACGTACGTGATAAGCAGAATAATCCATACCTTGGCTTGATCAGCCGAGGGTATGACCCAGACCATGGTCGCAATCAACCAGCCGGCAATGACGCCTTTGGAAAACATCTCCCATGGCGAGTTTTCCATGACTTTATGACCGATAGAGAGAAAGGCGTGGTGTGTCTCGCTATCAAACATCGGCATAAAGGTAAACGTGGTGGCGGCCAATCCTGAACCGATGACATTGCCAAGCAATACCACGCCCCATAGCCGCATTAAAATACCGAAATTATTGAGCGTAGGGCTGCTCATCACCGGTAGTACGGCAGTGACAGTGTTTTCGGTAAAAAGCTGCTGCCGAGCCAGAATGACGAGAATAAACCCTAGTGTGTAGCCAAAGCTGTCCACCAGAAAACCAACGTCGCTGTCAGGCAGGTGAGCCTGTAAAAGCCCTTTGGCGACCATCGATGAACTCATGGTGATACCAGCGGCGATCGCCGACCAGAGCAGGGCGAAGCCGTCACGTTCAAGCTCTTTTTTTCCATCGGCACGAATGCGCTCGTGAACTGCGGCTGCTTGTGAAGGCAAGCTTTTTTCGTCCGGTTCACCTTCTTCCTGTTCGCTTTCCTCGCCTTTTGCTTGCTCGGTTTTTTGCTGAGATGACACATGATTGTCATCTTCTTGTTCGCGGTTTTTCTCTTCTTCTGTCTTGTCCAGCTTGAGGCCGTCGTTAGCCATAATGTTTATCCTCAACCATCCTTGGTAGTCGCAACCTGGCCGCTACAATTGCCGCGATCTGTCACGCTGGGTATAGAGCGATAGGTATATATCAGACGGATGCCCTGTCAAACAGCCAAGGCGTCTTGTCGTCGGCTTGATTATAAAATGGCGATACGATGCCTTGTCATTATCGTTCATTAAGAGGAGTGCGACATGATGCGGGCCTTAATCGAGCGCTACGGTTTAACCCCTCATCCCGAAGGTGGCCATTATCGTCAGGTGTATCAGGCCTCACAGTCGGTTTACTCCACTGCGGCATGTGATCAACGTGCCGCAGTGACCCACATCTATTTTATGTTGATGCATGGTGAGGTTAGTCGCTTTCACAAGGTTCTTCACGATGAGTTATGGCACGTCTATGAAGGAGCGCCTATTCGGCTCATCCGATATCAGCAAAGCCATGTGGAGGAAACAGTGATTGGCGCTGGTTGCGGAGATTATTGTGCGGTTGTGCCGGGTGGATGCTATCAAGCGGCTGAATCGACGGGAGACTATACGCTGGTAGGATGCACGGTGGCGCCGGGGTTTGAATTCGACGATTTTTCCTTTTTAAGTGATGCAGCGGATGATGCACTACCGGTCGACATGCATCATGCTGTATTGCACCGTTTTTTATGAAACTGACGATAGCGATGATTCGCAAAGGCAGGAGAGACGGTTAAGGTAGCCGTCCCCGTACATCAGGAGTATCACGTGTCCGTTTATCGCGCTCGTTGGCTAATCGCTCTGCTGATTGGCTTTGTCATGCTGACTCCCATGGGGGTGGATATATATTTACCTTCGCTACCTGACATGACACGTGACTTCGCGCGCTCGACGAGTTCGTTGCAGGTGACCATTACGCTGTTTCTGTTCACCGTAGGTTTGGGGCAACTGCTGATCGGGCCGTTATCTGATCGTTTCGGACGCCGTCCCGTTGCGCTCTGGGGTGCAGTCGCTTTTGCTACAGGTTCTCTGTTGGGAATGATGGCGCCCACGCTTGAATATTTATATGCCGCCCGTGTGCTGCAAGGAATGGGGGCGTGCGCTACCTCTGTCGTGGCCTTCGCTGCGGTGCGTGATAGCTTCACGCCAACGCAAGGCGCCAGGATTTACAGCTATCTAAATGGAGCGCTATGCACCATCCCGGCACTGGCACCAGCCATCGGCGGGACATTGGCCATTGCTTTCGGTTGGCGCAGCACGTTTGCTTTCATGGTGGCGTTTGCGCTTGGTGTGCTGGCATGCGCTTATGCCCAATTTGGCGAAACACGTACTCAAACGGGACACCAAGATGAGGCGCTTTATCACTGGCGGCGCTATGCCCCCATGCTCAAGAGCTTCCGCTTCCTATACTTTGCCTGCGTTGCCCTGACGGGGATGGCCTTGATCCTGATCTATGTCGCGACGGCGCCGGTTGTTCTGGTTGATCAACTGGGTTATTCCGAGTTGGCTTTCAGTGGGTGGTTCGGTGCCAACGCGGTGGTCAACATCGCCGCATTCATGTTTGCACCGCGGCTGATTGGCTGGGTTGGCAGGCTCGGAACGGCCCAGCTTGGGCTGATTGTCATGCTGCTTTCCGGTGCGCTGCACGCGGTAGCCGCCATATGGCTGCCGCTGTCGGCATGGGTGTTCATGTTGCCGATTGCAGTGCTATCCGTTGGTTTCTCGTTTGCGCTGGGCTCGGTAGTGAGTCTGGCGCTTGAACCTTTTCCTGATCGGGCCGGTACCGCGGCGGCATTGGTAGGTGTCTTTCAGATGAGTGGCGGGTCACTGCTAAGTACGCTGATGGTCAATTTGCCGGTAACGCCGCAGTGGGCCATGGCGCTTGTCTCGTTGCTCTTTATTCTACCGCTCGCAATATTGTCTGGCCCGCTTGCGCGACGTTATAACGTCTACGCTGAATAAGCTATCAAGTAGTGCGATAAATCATATTGATAAAATACAACCCTAACGCAGGTACGGTGAGCGCTTTTGAATATAGAAAGCCGCAATAAACTGATGTAATAACTTCTAGGCTAAGCGAGGCAATTGCTCCGACAGGGATACCTATAATCGTTATCTGTCGGGTATATTAATTGCAGGGAAATGCGCTTCGTAAGCGATGAAGCGCTGTCAGTACCAGTCAGGTGAAGGATAATAATTCAGTAGAGTTTGCTATCTGAAGTAACATTGCGACAACAAAAAACCAACTAAAACATAATGTTGCTTTGCCTAGTCAAAGTGGGGCTAAATGACTAAAGCGGATGGTTAAGCCAGAAGTTAATTCAGGAAATTATGTAGTAGGGCCCAAGCTGTAGATGTCTTGTCGGAATAATAAAATTCTGCGAATCTCAGATTTTTTAAACGGCCCTCTTTTAAGGACGTTCGTGAGGAGTTGCTAGTGACTTCCAGTCATGCTGATGTATCGCGTCGAAGTGCTTCGATGCCTTTCAAACGGTTTGCTGCCGTAACAGTAGGATTTGCTGCCATGCTGGCGGCACAAGCTGCATTCTCGTTTGGCTTTGAAGATGTTGCCGAACAGGCTAAGACCCTTTCACAGCGCGGGTATAACGCGCCACAAAGCAATCTTTCCGACCCGCTAAGTAAGCTCCAATATCAGGATTATGCCAAGATCAGCTTCAAGAAGGATCATGCGGTCTGGGCCGATCAGAATTTGCCCTTCACGCTGAGCTTCTTTCACGAAGGGATGCACTACAATACGCCGATCAAGGTCAACACCATCAACGGCGAGGATGTGAAAGCGGTCAAATACAGCCCGGATGATTTTAATTTCGGTGATTTGAAGATTGACCCAGAGGCACTCAAGAACCTTGGTTTTGCCGGCTTCAAGATCAATTACCCCATCAATAGTGAGCGCAAGGAAGAAGTCATGGTCTTCCTGGGTGCGAGCTATTTCCGTGTGGTAGGAAAGGGGCAGCGTTACGGCCTGTCCGGGCGGGGATTGGCCATCGATACGGCGCTGAGCTCAGGTGAAGAATTTCCACGCTTCAAGGAGTTCTGGGTAGTAAGACCTGAGCCTGACGACAAGTACCTGACTATTTATGCGCTACTTGATTCTCCTAGTGCGACCGGAGCCTACCGTTACATCCTGCGTCCGGGGGATGATGCAGTGGTCGATGTTCAGTCGCAGATCTACCTGCGCCGTGAAGTGACCAAGCTAGGCATCGCGCCATTGACCAGCATGTTCTTGTATGGACCGAACCAGCCGTCACCGTCGGTTAACTACCGTCCGGCGATTCACGATTCCAACGGGTTAGCAGTCAATGCCAGCGAAGGCGACTGGGTATGGCGTCCGCTGGTTAATCCCAAGAAGCTGGCGGTAAACTCTTTCCAGGCAAACAATCCTCGCGGATTTGGCCTGCTGCAGCGCAGCCATAATTTCCGCGATTATCAGGACCTGGATGATCGCTATGACCTTCGTCCCAGCGCATGGATTGAACCTCAGAATGGATGGGGTGAAGGTCAGGTCGAGCTGGTTGAGATTCCGACGCCCAACGAGACCAATGATAATATTGTTTCGTTCTGGCGGCCGACAACCTCACTGCAGCCAGGGCAGCCGATCGACTTCAATTACCGGATCAATTGGACGACGAACGAAGCCAAGTTCCACAATCCGGATCTTGCCTGGGTAACCCAGACATTGCGTTCGCGGGGCGAAATCAAAAAGACCAATCTAGTCCGCGAGCCTGATGGGACGACATCGTTTGTTCTCGACTTCGTTGGTCCAGGGCTCAAGGCGCTCGCACCGGACGCCAACGTTACCGCCGATATCAGCATGGGCGATAACGGTGAGCTCGTCAGTTCAAATGTCGAACGTAACCCCGTGTTCGGTGGTTATCGTCTCGAACTGCGTATGAAGCCGAAAGATCCTGCCAAACCGATTGATACGCGCGCTTTCCTGAAGGATGGTCAAGGCCAGCGGCTATCGGAAACATGGAGCAATATGCTGCCATCTGATGCGTGATCATACTCTTTATTACAGTCCTGCTCGGGATTACCTGGAACGCTTGGCGTTCCAGGCCCGCGAGCTAAGCGCCCGACGTGAACTGCTGGGCCTCGCCGAAGAAGATCAACCGCTTTTCAAGGTGCATGAAGCGCTTGGCAAGCGGTCAGTGCCACAGGATGATCCGGCTAGCGCCTCGGTGTTGCGCCGTCTTGAATTAGCCTATGGTTCTTCTCCTTTAGCTCCGCCGGAGATTTTGGCGGTCGATACCGAAGGCCGTGCATGCTTGAAATCGATGCCGCCCATTGCGCGTACATCGATGGCGCCGCGGCCCTGGACGACCAGCCCGCTCAAACGTGTGATCAAGGGCGTGCGTTTGCGTCTGGGGTTGCAAAAAGCCTGGACACGCAAGTCTACGGCACCTAAGCCGCCCGGCCGACCGCGCTGGCAGAAAGTCGGCATGATTCGACGATATATCCTGCTGCTACTGGTGATTTCGCAAAGCGTCATGGCTGTAGGATACATGACATCAGTTTTGCCTTACCAAGGCCAGCAGCCGCTTGAGCTTGCCGTTATTATTCTGTTTGCTTTGCTGTTCGCCTGGGTGTCGGCGGGATTCTGGACGGCGCTCATGGGGTTCTTTCAGCTTATGAAAGGACAGGATCGCTACAGTATTTCCGCATCCAGTATCGGTGATGAGGAAATTGAGGAAGATGCTCGTACCGCGATTGTCATGCCGATCTGTAACGAGGATGTGCCGCGTGTCTTTGCCGGCTTAAAGGCCACCTATGAATCAGTCATGGCGACCGGGAGCGGAGATCGTTTCGATTTCTATATCTTGAGCGACTCCTATGATCCCGATATCTGCGTGGCGGAAAATCATGCCTGGCTCAGGTTATGCCGTGAGGTCAAAGGCTTCGGGCGTATTTTCTATCGTCGTCGGCAACGGCGGGTGAAGCGCAAGAGCGGCAACATTGATGACTTTTGCCGTCGCTGGGGTGGCAACTATCGTTATATGGTCGTACTCGATGCCGACAGCGTGATGAGCGGCAGCTGCCTGAAGCGCCTCGTCCAATTGATGGAAGCCAACCCTAACGCGGGTATTATCCAGTCAGGGCCGATTGCCTCGGGCAGCGAAAACTTCTATGCCCGTATGCAGCAGTTCTCGACCCGTGTGTATGGGCCACTGTTTACCGCTGGCCTGCATTTCTGGCAGCTAGGTGAGTCGCACTATTGGGGCCACAATGCCATCATTCGTGTCGCGCCGTTCATGCATTACTGTTCCTTGGCGCCCTTGCCGGGGCGGGGCTCGCTCTCTGGTGAAATTCTGTCTCATGATTTCGTCGAAGCGGCGCTAATGCGTCGTGCGGGTTACGGCGTATGGATTGCCTACGATCTGCCGGGCAGCTATGAAGAAATGCCGCCCAATCTGATCGATGAGTTACAGCGCGACCGGCGTTGGTGTCAGGGCAACCTGATGAACTTCCGGCTGTTTCTGGTCAAGGGCATGCATCCGGTGCATCGCGCCGTGTTCCTGACCGGTGTGATGTCGTATCTCTCGGCGCCTCTGTGGTTCCTGTTCCTTGTCCTGTCGACCATCTTGCTGGCCGTGCATACGCTGACCACCCCGGATTATTTCCCCGAAGCGGGGATGATGTTTCCGCGTTGGCCTGAGTGGCATCCCGGAAGGGCAGTGGCACTGTTCTCGGCAACGTTGACTTTGCTGTTTTTGCCGAAGATCCTGAGCGTTGTGCTGTTGTGGTACAAGGGTGCCAAGTTCTATGGTGGTGGGTTCAAGTTGCTATGTAGCATGGTGCTTGAGTCGATCATTTCGATGCTGCTGGCACCGGTCAGGATGCTGTTTCATACCCGATTTGTCGCTGCTGCGTTCCTGGGCATTCAAGTAAAGTGGAAGTCACCTTCCCGTGAGGGAAGCGAGACCCCCTGGAGCGATGCTGTTAAGCGCCATGGTTTCCAGACCTTGTTGGGGATTGTCTGGGTCATCGGGGTATCCTTGCTTGATCCGCGCTTTTTATGGTGGCTGTCGCCGATTGTGGGTGCGCTGATTGTCTCCATTCCAGTGTCGGTACTGACCAGTAAGGTTGGGCTGGGGCAGGGGGCATTCAGGCAGCGCCTGTTCCGGATACCCGAAGAAACTTGGCCGCCGCGTGAACTCCGTCGCACCAAGAAATATCTGGCGGTCAATAAAGCGCGCCCACCGGCGCCTTCGTTTGTACAAACTGTCGTTGACCCCGTCGATAATGCATTTGCTTGTGCGATGGGGACTGCTCGACATGGCAAGTCGGAGGCAATCGAGTCGCGGCGTCAAAGCATAGTGCGGCAGGCGTTGGTAGGAGGGCCAGCCAAGCTAGATAACAAAACGCGCCTGCTGTTGCTTGATGATCCGATCATGCTCTCCAGGCTGCATTATCAGGTTTGGGACCGGCATGAGACCTATCCTTCCTGGGTCGATGACGCTTATGCTGAAGAACCGCCGGCCAAGTTCGCCCTGTAAGTCTTCGGCCCCGAGCTTAGCTGGTTAACATGTTGAGCTAATCGGCGCTCCGAGTGGCATACTTGGAGTGTCGGTTGCTGTGGGATGTTAGATAGAGAGTTGCTCTGATAGTGCTATAAATTAAAAAGCTCCGCCTGTTAAACAGACGGAGCTTTTTGTTTAGTGCTGATATGACGGACTGCGTTATTGCTTACTGCTCGTGGAAATTACGACCTGCTGTCGTTTCCTTGATCACACCGGCACGGATCACGAAGTCGCCGAAATATTCACCCTCTTCGCGTTCCTTGGCGTAGCGATGAATCAGCGGTGTCAGCTCGCCAAGAATAGTGGCTTCATCAATATTCTCACGGTAGAGCTTGTTCAGCCGCTGACCGGTGAAATTGCCACCCAAGTAAAGGTTGTAGCGCCCGAGTGCCTTGCCAACGAAGCCGATCTCGGCCAGGTAAGGACGTGCGCAGCCGTTGGGGCAGCCCGTCATCCGCACAACAATGGCGTCGTCGGATAGCCCCGCATCAGCCATAACAGCATCGAGTTTGTCGAGCAGCGAAGGCATATAGCGCTCGCTCTCGGCCATCGCCAGCCCACATGTTGGGAAGGCAACGCAAGCCATTGACTGACGGCGCAGCGGGGTAGTGGTGCGGACCATGTTGTACTGCTCGATCAGTGCATCGATTACAGCACGCTTGTCTTCTGCGACGTTGGTGATGATCAGGTTCTGGTTAGTGGTCAGCACGATATCGTTGTCGTGGATCTTGGCGATCTCACGCATACCGGTCATCAGCTGACGGTTCGTCTCGACGAAATCAGCGATACGGCCATTTTCCACATACATACCGTAATGCCACTGACCGTTTTCACCCTGATACCAGCCGTAGCGGTCACCGTTATTGTCGAACTGGAACTCACGCGGCTCTTCTAGCGCGTAGCCGAGATAGCTTTCCAGCTCGGCACGGAACCATTCTGGGCCGTGATCATCAACGGTGTATTTCATCCGCGCATGTTTACGGTTACGGCGATCGCCGTTGTCACGCTGAACCAGCATGACCTTTTCGGATACATCAATGACTTGATCCACGGGGCAGTAACCAATGACATCACCGGTACGTGGGTACGTCGATGGTTCACCGTGGGTCATACCCATGCCACCGCCAACGCTGACGTTGAAGCCTTTGAGTTCGCCATTTTCAACATGAGCGATAAAGCCCAGATCATGCGCGAAGACATCAACATCATTTTCGGGCGGAATCGTTAACGCAATCTTGAACTTGCGTGGCAGGTAATGCTTGGTATAAAGCGGCTCTTGCTCTTCCGGACCGCCAGCAACGCGCTCTTCCCCGAGAAAAATTTCATGGTAGGCACGGGTACTCGGCAGCAGATGAGCGCTGATATCACCGGCCAGCTCGTACACCTGACGGTGAATCGACGATACATGCGGATTGGCCGTGCTGATCACGTTACGGTTAACGTCACCACAAGCCGCAATCGTGTCGAGCATGGCCTCGTTGACGGCCTTCAGGTGCGCGCGCAGGTTGTCCTTGAATACGCCGTGATACTGGAAGGTCTGACGCGTGGTGATGCGCAACGTGCCGTTGGCATACTTCTGTGCCACATCGTCAAGCTTCAACCATTGATCGGATGTCATTACGCCGCCCGGCATGCGCAGGCGGACCATGAAGGAGTAAAGTGGCTCAAGCTTCTGCTGACGGCGCTCGTTGCGCACGTCACGGTCATCCTGCATGTAGAAACCGTGAAACTTGGTCAGCTGGGTATCGTCTTCAACGACCGCGCCTGTTGCACGGTCGGCCATGCTTTCCATCAGCCTGCCACGCAGATAGTCCGCACCGACCTTCAGCTTTTCATTGGCTGCAAGTTCATCAAGCGAAACATCGCGCAGCTTCTCGATAATATTGGTCATGATTAATACACGTCCCGCTGGTAGCGCTTGGCTTTCTGCAAGTCGCGGATATAGTCCGCAGCGGCGTCTTCGCTGCGTCCACCCTGTTCACGTACGACATCAATCAACGCCTGATGAACATCGGCAGCCATGCGTTCGCCGTCGCCACAGACATAGAAATGGGCGCCTTCTTCTAACCAGGCATAGATGTCGTGCGCATTTTCGCGCATACGATCCTGAACATAGACCTTTTCCTGCTGGTCACGTGAGAAAGCCACGTCAAGACGGTTGAGCAGGCCTTTTTCACGCCAGTTCAGCCATTCGGTCTGATACAGGAAATCGCTTCTGAAGCGCCGATCACCAAAGAATAGCCAGTTCTTGCCTTCGGCACCCATCTCTTCACGCTCCTGCATGAAGGCGCGGAACGGGGCAACACCCGTGCCTGGCCCAACCATGATGATCGGAGCATTGGAGTCAAAGGGAAGCTTGAAATTCTTGTTACGATCGATATAGATCGGCACGTTGTCGCCTGGTTGGATGCGGTCGGCCAGATAAGTACTGGTTACGCCATTGCGCAGTCGCCCATGTGCTTCGTAGCGCACGATCCCGACGGTCAGATGCACCTCGTCGGGGTTGGCATTGAGGCTTGAGGCGATCGAGTAAAGCCGCGGCGGCAGCTTGCGCAGTGCTCGGGTAAATTCCTGCGCATCGAGCCCCTCGACAGGGAAGTGCTCAAGAACGTCGATGATATGGCGACCGTAAAGCCAGTCACGCAACTCATCGCGAGCATCTTCGCCCAGCAGGCGGCGCAATTCGGCAGCATCCGAGACTTCTGCCCAGTGCTCCAGAAATGGACGTGTCAACGTCGTGACTTCGAACTCAGACAGTAGTGCGTCACGCAACCGCTTGCCTTCGCCAAGATCATGCCCGGCATCCATGCGCAGCGTTTCGATCAGGCTATCAACATAGGCAGGATCGTTCTGCGGCACAACGCCAAGGGCGTCACCAGGCTCGTAGGTCAGTCCCGAGCCTTCAAGTGACAACTCGATATGGCGGGTTTCCTTGTCGGATCCGCGCCCATTGAGGACGACCGCGTCGAGTACTTCAGCCTGGAAAGGATTCTTTTTCGAATACTGAGATGTTTCGGCGGGCACAGCGCCACCTGACATCGCCATGCCGGCGTTTGCCGCGGCATTACTGCCGGCGCCGGAGAGTTCAGCATAACGGTCAAGAACTGACTCAATCCATGCTTCAGCAGGTTCGTCGTAATCGACGTCACAATCCTGACGATCGAAGATACGTTCGGCACCCAGTTCAGCAAAGCGAGCATCGAGATTCTTGCCGACCTGACAGAAGTGTTCGTAGCTGGAGTCACCAAGCGCCAGTACGGAAAAATGCACGCCATCAAGCTTTGGTGCCTTTCGACCGTACATCAATTCATAGAAGCCCTGCGCAGTATCGGGCGGTTCGCCCTCACCTTGCGTGCTCACTACGATCATGAAGTTGGTGACGTTCTTGAAATCCTTCTTGTCGAAGTCGGCCATGTCGGCCACTCGGACGTTGAAGCCGTGCGCACGGGCACGGTCGGCGGCCAGCTCGGCGACGCCTTCGGCGTTACCTGTCTGGCTACCGTAGAGTACGGTGATTTCGGTTACAGCGGTGGATGATGTCTCGACTGGGGTCGATGGAGCAGCGGCAGCGCCGCTGGCATTCATTCCAGCGAGATACCCACTCAACCAAGTCATCTGATTAGCGTTCAGGGTAGCCAATGCTTCATTGAGCTGGCGCGCCTGATCGGCGTTCAAAGGACTGTTGGTATCGAGTAGGGGGCCTTGTGACATCGGGATTTCCTCATCTCGTCCCTGGGCAGGGGAGCATGCTAGCGGTCTACCAAAAGAATTAAAAGGTATAAATTTTAATGTGTATATTACATTAAGGAATTAAGCGACTGACAGGAAAAGGCAATATTTTACACCATCTGCCCGCACCCCTGAACTCTCACCCAGGCTCTTTTGAAGCCGCAATCGGTGAGCGATCTACGCTACGTACCTTTGACGGTCAGGTATTGCCCGTTAACCATGCGGCGTAGTTGATATAGCCTGAGCATGGCACAAGCAGCAAACCGCAAATTTAACATACCTTCCGCCAGCGTTCTTTATCCGATCAAGCTTAATGGCAGCAATTGGCACGTTAGTTAATAGATAAATTTTTTATACCGTTATCTTGTGTTTTAAATAAAAGGTATCAAAATCAAACATTGATGACAAAGTAATAAGAAGAGGCAAAGCCCTGTGAATGAGGTCGTCAGGCTGACGCCGGAACACGATGCGTTACCAGTATTAGCCCACTGGCATTTCGTTCAATGGGGTTATCTGCGTCCCGGCACCAATTGTACGTTGACATTGGCCGAACTACGTCGTGAATGCACGTCACAAGTAGTTCCTTCTACCTATGCGGCCATGATCGACGGACAGCCAGTGGGCAGCGTTCAGCTGCTTGCCTACGACATGGATCTGCGCCCCGAGTGGTCGCCGTGGCTGGCGTCGGTGTTTGTGGTACCCCAATACCGACGGCGCGGCATTGCCTCACAGCTGGTACGTCATGCTGAAAAGGTGGCGTTCTCGACTGGCATCGATACGCTTTATCTCTACACGCCTGACCAGCAGACTCTCTATGAGCGGCTCGGCTGGAGGCGTCTGGAGAATGTTGGCTGGTGCGGTGAGCGCGTGACCGTCATGGTCAAGCAGAGCCGCCAAGGAGAGCAACCATGACCGATGCCTGCGGTGATGCAATGAAGATCGTACGGCTGACGCCTGATCACCCTGCGCTGCCGGTTATTGCGCAGTGGCATTTCACTCAGTGGGGTCACTTGCGTGCCAATGACAGCGAGGCAGCTGTACTGGAGCGGCTGTGTGCGGCCTGCACATCAACCGCTGTGCCTTCGACCTACGTAGCGCTATACGGCGAGACGCCAGTGGGCACGGCCAGGTTAATCGAATACGACATGCCTGATATGCCGCGCCGTACGCCGTGGCTGGCGGCGGTGATCGTCGCGCCGAAGTATCGCCGTCGTGGCATCGCCTCGCGGCTGGTACGCCATGTCGAACAGGTCGCTTTCGCTGCCGGCTACGTGGCGCTTTATCTCTACACACCCGATCAGCAGCGTCTTTATGCTCGACTTGGCTGGCAACAGCTCGAAGAGGACGATTATCGCGGCCAGCGGGTCACCGTCATGCGTCAGCTGGCGCCACATCTCGAGGCGAAGCGTCAAGCGGCGGGCTAGTCGCGCGTGGCGATATCGAGACCCTCGCTGGTGACCTCGGCGAGAAAGTCGATCTCGTCGTGCTCGATTACATAGGGTGGCATCCAGTAGATCACATTACCCAGCGGGCGCAGCAGCGCGCCGCGCGACATGGCGTGCTCGAAGACTCTGAGGCCACGTCGTTCCTGCCAGGGGTAGGGCGTCTGGTTGACCTTGTCCTTGACCATCTCGATGGCCACCACCATGCCGGTCTGACGCACATCGCCAACCTGTGGATGATCTCGAAACCCGCTGGTGACACGCTCGATATGATCGCTCTTGGCGCGGTTGGCGTTGATCACATCGTCCTGTTCGAAGATATCGAGGGTTGCCAGCGCCGCCGCACAGGCAAGCGGGTTGCCGGTGTAGCTGTGTGAATGGAGGAAGGCGCGCAGAGTGGTGTAATCATCGTAGAAGGCGTTGTAAATCTCATCGGTGGTCATCACCACCGACAGCGGCAGGTAGCCGCCGGTTAATGCCTTCGACAGACACAGGAAGTCGGGGCGGATGGCGGCCTGCTCGCAGGCGAACATCGTGCCGGTACGACCGAAACCGACCGCGATCTCGTCGAGAATCAGATGCACGCCGTAGCGGTCGCAGGCCTCGCGCAGCAGTGTGAGATAGAGTGGCGGATACATGCGCATACCGCCGGCACACTGGATCAGCGGCTCGACGATCACCGCGGCGAGCTCGTGATGATGACGGGCCAGCGCCTCTTCCATATGGGCGAACATGGCGCGGGCGTGAGCATCCCACTGTTCGCGCGGCAGGCCGTAGCAGTCCGGCGCGGGTACCTTGAGTACGTCGAGCAGCAGCGACTGATAGGTTGCGGTATAGAGTGCGACGTCGCCGACCGCCAAAGCGCCGAGCGTCTCGCCGTGATAGCCATTGGTGATGGTCAGAAAGCGCTTCTTTTCGTCGCGCCCGACGTTGCGCCAGTAGTGATAGCTCATCTTCAGCGCCACTTCGATCGCCGACGAGCCGTTATCGGCGTAGAAGCAGTGCCCGAGCCCGTCGGGAGCGAGCCGGCCGAGACGCTCGGACAGCTCGACAACCGGCTGATGGGTGAATCCCGACAGGATTACGTGCTCCAGGGTGTCGAGCTGTTCGTGGATACGCGCGTTAATGCGTTCATTGGCGTGGCCGAAGATGTTGACCCACCATGAGCTGACCGCATCGAGGTAACGATTGCCTTCAAAATCCTCAAGCCACACGCCCTTGCCGCGTTTGATCGGTGTAACCGGCAGGGTTTCGTGGTCCTTCATCTGTGTGCAGGGATGCCAGAGGCTGGCAAGGTCGCGCTGCATCCAATGGGCATTGGTCGTCATGATTTCTCCGTGAGCGTCGTGGTAGTACGGTTCTCGCCCAGTAGCACATCGAGTGTCAGATAGGATGCGATGGCGTCAGACGCCGGCGCTGGTAAGTGGGGCACGACGCCGAGGCACGGTGCCGGTAACCAGTGATCGAGCGAAGCCAGATTGTCATCGAGACGCGCGGTATGCGGCTCGATCACGTTGCCTACCCAGCCGGCCAGTTCGAGGCCGTCATGCGCGATCGCCTCGGCTGTCAGCCGCGCGTGGTTCAGGCAGCCAAGCCGCACACCGACAACCAGAATGACCGGCAGCTTCAGAACATTGGCGAGATCGGACAGCGACTCGGTATCGTTGAGCGGCACACGCCAACCGCCAGCGCCTTCGATCAGGGTGAAGTCTCTTTGATGGTCCATTAAGGTGCGCATCTGGACGGAGAGATTCTCTACCGTCAGCGCCACCCCAGCTTCTCTGGCAGCGAGATGCGGGGCGATAGCGGGGGCGAGAGCGATGGGGTTGAGCGCGGCGTAATCGAGCGCGGGGTGACATTCAGCCTGCAGCGCAAGGGCGTCATCGTTGCGCAGACCTGCAGGCGTTACGGCGCTGCCGGAGGCGACCGGCTTGCCGGCAGCGGTGGTTAGGCTACGTATGCGAGCAGCATGGAGTAACGCACAGGCGATGCGGGTCTTGCCAGCATCGGTGTCGGTTCCGGTAATAAAGAAAACATGTGAAGTCATGGTGAAGGTTTCAGCGGTTTTTTTAATAACAGGTAGCAGGCGTGATAAGTCGTGGGCAGTCCGGCCGGGGTGCGAAGCGGTTCGTAGCCTTTACGCAGGCACATCAGCCGCTGGCGTCCGGTCAGGCCGGGCGTGCGGCCGGCGTTGATGTTGTGAGCGCCGATCGCTTTCAGCTCACGCATCATCGCCTCAGGCGTGGCGTGATGAATGACATGGCGCTGGTATTGGTGCATCACAGGCGTTAGTGATGAGCATGCCACGCTCGCCTCGATCGTCTCACGGCTCAGGAACTCATTGACGTGTACGAATGGGTCGATATCTTGCCACAGCGCTTTTAATTCATGCAGTGTGCCATCGCCCAGCGTGGTGAACGCCAGCCAGCCGCCAGGCCGCAGCACGCGGGCTGCTTCGGCAAGAAATACATCCAGTCCCGCGCACCACTGCACGGCCAGACTTGAGAAAACTAGCCCCATGCTTTCGGCTGCGAGCGGCAGGCGTTCGGCGTCGCCCTGCAGCCATGTCGTCGCTTCGGAAGTATGCTGGCGCGCGTGAGTCAACATGCCATGGGCCAGATCGAGCCCCAACATGGCAGCACCGGGAAAACGTTCGGCCAGTTGACGGGTAAAGTAGCCTGTGCCGCAACCGACATCGAGCACGCGTGCGGGAGCGAGTCCGACCGGCAGCCGCTCCATGAGGGCATGGCCGATGGTGCGCTGCAGGTGGGCGGCATCGTCATAAGTCGTCGCCGCGCGCGAGAAAGATGCCGCGACGCGGCGTTTGTCGACACTGATGATGCCGTTCATGGTCTGCCCGTCGCAGGTAAGTTCGATACTTGGCGGTGACGGGTAATGAAGTCGACAATCAAACCGGCCGTTTCGGCGCTGCGCTCGATAGGGAAGCCGTGACCGCTGTCATCAATCAAATGTGTTTCCCCTGCTGAACCGAGCAGTGCTGCAATGGCATCACGGGAGGTGGCGGGCACCAGCATGTCGTGCTCACCGAAGAGATAGCACTGTGGCTGGGTGATCGTGGCGATCGCATCAAGCAGTTCCAGCTTGCCGAGCAGCGCCAGGCTCGCCGAGGCCTGGTCGAACGGTGTGTTGAGCAGCGCAGCGAACAGGCGCTTGCCGAGGTGGCGGCCATCATGACCGCCCTGGGCAGTCAGCAATGCAAAGCGCTTGAGCGTTGCCTGCGGTGTATGGGCGAAGCTTGACGTAAACGAGTCGAACGTCTCGCGTACCATCGCGCTTACCCAGCGTGGTTGGGCAACGAAACTGGCATTGACCCCGAGCGCAACCAGCCCGCGAGCGCGTGAACCCCGGCGCGCTGCAAGCGCCGTAGCGAGCATGCCGCCCAACGACCAGCCGCCGAGCCAGACGTCGTCGGGCAGGGCATCATCAAGGGTGGCAAGCCAGGTCGAAACGTTACTGGTAGTGAGCGGCGGATAGGCATGACATTCGACGTCAAGCCACGGTGCCTGCGTACGCAAGTCGTTGATCAATGGTTCAAGCGGTGGGCAGCCCAGCGCCCAGCCGGGAAGCAAAATCAGGCGTTCATTCATGAGATTTCCTGATCGGTCGAAGACAATGAGTGCGGATAAATTTCGCCATTAGTCATCAGGCGATGCCAGTGCATCACCAAGACATCAAGCAATCGATCGATATCAGCATAAGTGTGGGCGCTGGAAAGCGAGATGCGTAAACGTGCGCTGCCCTCGGGTACGGTCGGTGGCCGTATTGCACCGACCAGGATACCGTCGCCTTCCAACGCCCGGGCCAGCGTCAGCATGGCAGCGTCATGGCCAATGAGTAGCGGCTGGATTGGCGTGGGTGATGTCATCAGTGGTAGGCCGAGGTGATGCGCGCCGCGTCTGAAATAGGCGATCAAATCGTGTAAATGATGGCGTCGCCCAGGCTCCTGACGGACGATCTCAAGGCTTACAAGCGTTGCCCAGGCCAATGCCGGCGACAGGCTGGTGGTATAAACGTAGGGGCGCGCGAATTGAATCAACCCTTCAATCAACGTGTCGCTACCGGCCACGAACGCGCCCTGAGTGCCTAACGCCTTGCCGAGCGTGCCGACCAGCACTGGGACGTCATTTTGATCGAGGCCGGCCTGTTCGAGGCTGCCGCCACCGTGGTCGCCGAGCACGCCGAGGCCGTGCGCGTCATCGATCATCAAGTCAGCTTGGTGGCAGCGGCAGGCGTCGCTGAGCGCGGCTAGCGGGGCAATATCACCATCCATGCTGAATACGCCATCGCTAACCACCAACGTCGTTTTGTCGTCGCTGCTGTTGGTCAGCAGCGTTGCAAGATGGGCTGCGTCGCCATGGCGATAGCGGGCGAAGCGAGCGCCAGCCAGCTGTGCGCCATCGAGCAGCGAGGCGTGATTGAGACGGTCATGCAGTACTCGGTCGCCGCGTTCAACCAACGCACCGATCGCGCCTAGATTGGCCTGATAGCCACTCGAAAATAAAAGTGCCCGTGAACGTCCGGTCAGCTCGGCCAAGGCATGTTCCAGCCGCTCATGGGCCTCGCTGTGGCCGTTAACCACGTGCGATGCTCCACCGCCGACGCCGAAGCGGCGCGCGCCTTCGGCTAATGCCTCGGCCAGACGTGGATCAGCAGCCAAGCCGAGATAGTCGTTACTGCAGAAAGCGAGCACGTCACGACCATCGATACGACAGCACGGCGCCTGCGGCGTTTGCAGCAAACGGCGCTGGCGGTAGCGTTGGCGCGCGTGGCGTCCGTCCAGACGGGCTCTCAGTTTTTCTTCTATTATCATTGTTCAGTGCGGCATCGTGGCATCAGTGGCCAGCGCCGGCATGCGCTGTTCGGCCAAGGTCTGGTCGATGGCAGCGGCATAGGTGGCGTCGTCAAAATCCTCGCGGGTCTCGGGGTGCAGGCCGAGACGCTCGAACAGGGCGCGGTCGTGTGCGGCCTGTGGGTTATCTGCCGTCAACAGGCGTTCGCCGTAGAAGATAGAGTTAGCGCCGGCGAAGAAGGCCAGCGCCTGCATCTCATCGCTCATGTCCTCGCGACCCGCCGCCAGACGCACGTGAGATCCCGGCATCAGAATGCGCGCTGCGGCGAGAGTGCGGATGAATTCGATCGGGTCGATGTCGTCGACATGTTCCAGCGGCGTGCCCTTGATGCGGATCAGCATGTTGATTGGCACGCTCTCGGGGTGCTCGGGCAGGGTAGCGAGCTGGTGGAGCAATCCGGCGCGATCGTCGGCCGACTCGCCCATGCCGAGGATGCCGCCGCAACAGATTTTCATGCCGGCGTCGCGTACGTGGGCCAGTGTTTCGAGCCGGTCGGCATAGGTGCGGGTGGTGATGATTTCGCCGTAGTATTCCGGTGAAGTGTCGAGGTTGTGGTTGTAGTAGTCGAGCCCGGCTTCGGCCAGCGCACGGCTTTGCGTCTCGCTGAGCTTACCTAATGTCATGCAGGTTTCGAGCCCCAGTGCCTTGACGCCTTTGATCATCTCTATCACGTAGGGCATGTCCTTGGTACTGGGATACTTCCAGGCCGCTCCCATACAGAAACGCGTTGCGCCGACCTGCTTGGCCTTGACTGCTTCCTCCAGCACGCGTTCAACCTTGAGCAACTTCTCCTTTTCGAGCCCGGTGTTGTAGTGGCCTGATTGAGGACAGTACTTGCAGTCCTCCGGGCACGCGCCGGTCTTGATCGATAAGAGGGTCGAAACCTGGACGGCGTTAGGATCGAAATGCTGACGATGCACACTCTGAGCGCGAAATAATAAATCATTGAAGGGTAGCGCTAGCAGTGCGTTGATTTCCTCGCGCGTCCAGTCATGGCGAATAGTGGTCATGAGCGTCCTGTTAACTTTTTAATAGTTCAAGGTTGATAGTTCATGACCTTACTGCGTGGATGCTTGCTGTCAACCAATTTTTAACAATTAGGTTTACAGCCATGACGAGATCCGGTCGCTAATGGCACAGGCCGACATATCTGTAGTCACGATTGAAACGCGCTAATCTAATAAACGAAAGATCATTGCGTTAGGTCGAGATAACTGCGATTTGAACAAGGATAGTGACGCCGAATGGATACACTTTTAGATAGCGAAAATGTCATGATTGTCATTCATCTGGCGGCCGCATGGGTGGCCGGTAGCTTGATCGGGTTGGAGCGTAGTTTCCATGGCCGGCCGGCTGGCTTTCGTACTCATGCGTTGGTTTGTGTGTCTTCAGCGTTATTGTCATTGGTGATGACGTATCAATGGCAATGGCTGGGTAATGATGTCCCGGTGGAGACGATAAGGACCGACCCGACGCGTGTGGCTCAGGGCATCATGACCGGGATCGGCTTTTTAGGTGCAGGGGTTATCTTAAAGGAAGGGTTGTCGGTACGCGGGCTGACTACGGCTGCGTCAATCTGGATGACCGCCTCGATTGGCATCCTCTACGGCGTAGGCTTTTGGTTTCCCGCGGTGTTGAGCACGATCGTCACTTTGATAACTCTGGCGCTGTTTCGGCAGATCGAAGCGCATATGCATAGCCAGGTATTTGCCACGCACACGCTGCGTTTCCCCAATCAGCAGGTACCGGACGAAGCCTTTGTGCGCACATTGATGGCAGAGCATGACTTCAAGATCATGAGCATGAGCTATCACATGAGCCACAGTTCCGAGACCTTTGAATATCAAATGATGCTGCGTACGTATCATCGTGACAATTTGACGCGGCTAAGCAAACGGCTGATAACACTGGAAGGTTTGGCCGGCTTCCGCCTGGCGCCCGTCTCGGGGTGAGGTGCTACGCTTGATTCATGATTTTTCCTACCCATAGTCTTTCCCAGGCCGAGGCGCGGCGTATTGCGCTGGCGGCGCAGGGATTCGCCAATCCGCCTCCGGCTGCCGTCGATGAGCGTGCGGTTGAGCAGGCATTCGCTCATATCAAGCTGGTGCAGATCGACTCGGTCAACGTGCTGGTGCGTTCGCATTATCTGCCGTTGATGGCTCGGTTAGGGCCTTATGCTACCGAACTTATCGATCATCTCGCTTACGGCGAAAATCGCCGTTTATTTGAATACTGGGGGCATGAAGCCTCACTTATTCCCGTTGAGTTCTTCCCCCTGTTGCGCTGGCGGATGGAGCGTGCGGCGCGCGGAGAGGGTATTTACAGCCGGCTGGCCCGTTTCGCTGAGGAAAGAGGCGATTATATCGAGTCAGTATTTGATGAACTTGTAAGGCGAGGCCCATTGTCGGCACGTGAGCTGAGCTCGGGTGGGCCAGGGCGCGGCAGTTGGTGGGGATGGAGCGACGGTAAGCGGGCGCTGGAATATCTGTTCTGGGCCGGACGAGTGACGACTGCGTATCGGCGCGGATTCGAGCGGGTCTATGAGCTTACCGAGCGGGTCTTGCCACAGCATGTACTGGCGGCTAAACCGCATGATGAGGCTACGGCCCAACGCGAACTGATGCGTCATGCCAGTAAAGCGTTAGGTGTCGCGAGCGAACTCGATTTGCGTGACTATTTTCGTCTTTCGGCGTGTGAAGCCAAACGATGCCTTCATGAGCTGATCGAAGACGGGGCGCTTACGCCTGTTGAGATTGAAGGCTGGTCGAGTGCGGGCTACTTAGCCGCTGAGGCACGATCACCTAAGTCGATCGATGCAGAAGCTCTGTTGTCACCCTTTGACTCGCTGGTCTGGCAGCGTCAGCGCAATGAGCGCCTGTTCAACTTTCACTACCGTCTGGAGTTCTATGTGCCGGCTGCCAAGCGTCGCTATGGCTATTATGTCCTGCCGGTTTTATCTGGAGAAAACTTGGTTGGCCGTGTTGATCTCAAGGCAGATCGTCAGGCACGTACGCTAAGGGTTATTTCGCTGCATGCCGAGAATGGAGTTGATGATACAAGGCTTACAGAGGTGCTGGCACGTCTGTTGATCCCCTTAATGGCCTGGTTGAAACTTGATCGTATTAATGTCGTTCCGGGCGGTGCCTTGGCTGCATTGATCAAGCACCATTGCCCTGACCGGTAATGTTTTTTAGCGGGCAATGACGTATCGTTACACTTAACACAGGCAAACTTTTGGAAACTGGAAGCGCGTTTTCGTTTCCCTGTTTCATATGATGTTTCAAAGAGGAAGCGGCGCGTGACCATACGTCTTATTCTCAACGGTAAATCCGCTGGAGAACCTGAAGTCCGTGAAGCGGTAAAATGTATTCGTCACGGTGACGTAGACCTTGAGGTAAGGGTTACTTGGGAAGACGGGGACGTGATTCGTTTCATTGAAGAAACGCACGGTAGCGGTATCGAGCGTATTGTTGTTGGCGGGGGAGACGGTACCGTACATGAGGCTGTTAATGGACTGCTGAAGCTTGATCCTGAGCGCCGTCCTACATTAGGCATCATCCCCCTTGGTACGGCCAACGATTTCGCTAGAAGCGCGGGGATCCCGCTCGACCCGGGTGAAGCATTGCAACTGGCGATAAGTGGCGAGGCGCATTGTGTCGATGTGGGCTGCCTGAATGGCATCGCATTTCTCAATATGGCCTCAGGAGGATTCGGTGCCAAAGTAACCGCCTCGACCCCCTCTGGCCTTAAGAAGTTGCTAGGAGGTGGCGCTTACTCATTAGTGGGTGCCATGCATGCCTGGCGCTTCCAACCGTTTTCGGGACGTTTAGAGCTAACCGATATCAAGCAGTCATGCTCTCTGATCGTCTTGGCGATAGGCAATGGTCGTCAGGCCGGTGGCGGGCAGGAGTTGACGCCTCATGCCAAGATCAATGATGGTCTGCTTGATGTCATGGTAGTCGAGGCGTTTAGTCTTGCTGACATCGGACAGGCCGTCAGAGAGCTGGATCGGTTGG
The DNA here is from genome assembly GCF_003012345.1 of Phytohalomonas tamaricis. Lineage (GTDB taxonomy): Bacteria > Pseudomonadota > Gammaproteobacteria > Pseudomonadales > Halomonadaceae > Phytohalomonas > Phytohalomonas tamaricis. The sequence goes on along the minus strand of NZ_PVRV01000020.1, from coordinate 315,867 downwards.
AGGGGCAGGGCCGCTTCGTACGGTATTTTCAGGTGCCTTGGGTCAACTTTGAAAGCGATAAGCCTTTGCCGATTAATCTGGACGGCGAAGAACATGAATTCGAGCATATTCATATCGAATGTATCCCTGGGGCAATTTCACTTGTGCTGCCGTCGCCGTGCGACTTGTTGAGCTAGGGATTACATTTAATCCGATACATTCTTTTTGGGTTTATAAGCGAGCAGGAGTAGGACATGGATGATTTTATGCGTGCAGCTTTTGAACAAGCACAGAAAAGCTTCGATGAAGGGGGCATCCCGATCGGTTCGGTCATCGTCCATGAGGGTTCGATTATCGGGCGTGGGCATAACCGCCGCGTTCAAAAAGGCAGTGCAACTCTCCATGGTGAGATTGACGCCTTGGAAAATGCAGGCCGTCTAGCCGCAAGTGTTTATCGTGAGAGCGTGTTGTATACCACGCTGTCACCCTGCCCGATGTGCTCCGGAGCGATAGAGCTATATGGCTTCAAAAAAATAGTGGTAGGTGAAAACCAGAATTTCATGGGCGCCGAAGATCACCTTCGCAGCAAGGGCGTAGAGGTGGAAGTAATACACAGTGCCGAGTGTACGGAGCTTATGGCGCGGTTCATCCAGGAAAAGCCTGAACTATGGTATGAAGATATTGGGCAATAACTGTTGAGCGCTGGCTTTCTTTATTCGCTTAATCACCTTTCATTGGCTAGTGTGCTTATAGAGGCAATTATTGTTTAACAGTCATGCGAGAGCTAAATCATTACGGTTATTTAGCATTTAAGGAAAAGAGTGATTCGTACAGATAGCTCATTAAGCATGGAGGTGGCGAATGAGTAAAAAAATTCTGACAATTTCTGGTTTGATGGTTGCGATGAGTTTGGGATTGTCCGCTTGCGGGGGCGATGATGCCGACGATATGCAGGAGCAGGCACCGTCAGGAAGTGCAACGCAGCAGGAATCTGAGCAATCTACAGTTGACGGCGCAGCTGAACAGGCAAAGCAGGCCCATCAAAACGCGCAAAACATGAATAATGCTGGTGCGGGTACCACTGACTCTACATCACCGGCGGGGGCAAGTACTGCTGATCCCCAGGCAGGCACTATGGAAGAGAATTCTCAAGGTTCGACGGGGAGTTCAACGACAAGTGCGACAGCAGGCGGTAGTGTAAGTGAAGGCGAGGCTCAATCGGTGCCCGAAGATGATGTACGTGCCAATAATGGCACTTCCAATACTATGAGCCGGGCTGAACACGCCGAACAGATGAATAATCCTGCCAATAATACGGGTGGCAAGAGCGACAGCCAGCAATAAGTACAAGGCTATACAATCAATTCAAGCCTCTTATAATTAATTATAAGGGGCTTTTGTATATCTAAAATATGAGTAAAAACTAAATAAGTTATTAAGATAATAGTCATAGAAAAGCCCGCTCCAAGGCGGGCTTTTACGTCATCAACGCATTCTGGAATTAGTTGACGAGTTTGATATTTGCGGCCTGAAGACCTTTCTTGCCTTGAGTTACTTCAAAGGACACTTTCTGACCGTCCTGAAGTGACTTGAAGCCATCAGCCTGAATTTCGGAGAAATGTGCGAAGAGGTCATCGCCACCATCATCAGGAGAGATGAAGCCGTAGCCTTTAGTGTCGTTGAACCACTTGACAGTACCAGTTGCCATGTCGATTTCCTTGCAAACTAATAATGATGAGCCGTAGGCCCGATAATGCGTTGGGCTTACTGGGGAATGACGCTCGGAAATCGAAAATTCGACCGCTACTTACGACATTCTACCTGCAAACCTACGCGTGCAGCATTCGCCACGTAGTTTGGGTCGTCCGACGTGATTTATGACGCCCATGCGTGTACGTACTATGCTGGCAAGAGCAAACATAGAGCGAAAAGCAGTGCAGGTCTAGAATGTTGATGTGGTAAAAGCCGATACTGCACATATTTGGTTTTATCTATGGACAAAGCGTTATCAATATACTGACAAACCATGCAGTTTTATAGACTAAAGTTGAATATTTATTGATGCCAATTAAAAAATAACGCGTCTGGAAAAGCCCATCATCGCGGAGCGATCAATACCGGAGAGAGTAATCCTTCTGTATTTTAAATAAAAATTCATCAATGAGCGCGCTTGTTCGTTGCGCTTAATGAAAAGTGAACAATCAAAAGCGGCAGTATTGTTGAGAAGCCTATGAATATAGAGCGTGTTATGGATGACATAATTCTGCCGAAAGATTGGCGGTGGGCAACGCAAGAGAATGATGTTGTTTTTGCTAGAACATTAATTCGTCAGACGATGTCACCGTATTGGCGTCGTCGCGGCATGGTTTTCAATACCACGTTATTTATGCGCCAGTGGGTCAAGCTGACGGCAGCTATTATTGAGCGTGATGAAACCGCGGTAGGGGTAATTGCTTGGGAAAATGAGCCTCGCGTTGCTTACTTGCGAGAATTCCATCTTGTCGAGAGCTATCGTGGACAAGGCTTGGGCATGCAGGTATTACAAGACTGGATTAATCTCCAACAGAATCAAGGTGTCGAGACGATGTATCTGAAAGTCTTTGCTGATAATCCTGCTCGACGTCTTTATGAAAGGGTAGGGTTTCGACACGCAAAGAACTTCGAAGAGATTGATGGTTTACTGGGCATGCAACGCAACCATGCTTGAGCTTTATGTTGACCGCCTCCATTATCATTCTTTCAGTTGCTATGGTTACGCTTTGTAAAAACACCCATAGCGGTATGTTTAGAGGTTAGGAGAGCTTTTCTTGAGCGATAGTATCAGTGTCTCTAATGACACCCATAGCAAGCTGATGGGATATATTCTGTGGATACTCGGTTTCACCGGGGCACACCGCTTTTATTATGGTAAGCCCGTGACTGGAACCATCTGGTTTTTCACCTTTGGCTTGTTTGGTATCGGCTGGTTGATTGACCTGTTCCTTATTCCTTCCATGGATCGTGAGGCCGATTTGCGCTTTCGTGCCGGCAGCACAGACTATTCAGTGTCCTGGATACTGCTTACCTTCCTGGGCTTGTTCGGAGTGCATCGGATGTACATGGGGAAATGGATAACAGGCGTTATCTATCTCTTCACAGGTGGTCTATTTTTAATAGGCATTCTCTACGATTTCTGGACATTGAATGACCAGATATCGCTAAAGAATACGCGTCGTGACTGAAGGAACCGTATGGATACGCTGGCCTTCAGGGATATAACCAAACTTAAAATTTCAAGGATGAACATCTTATGGCCTCGGAGTCCAAGGGCGTTATTTTCGCGGCAATGGGCGGAAACCTGCTTGTAGCTGTTACGAAGTTTGTAGCTGCAGGTATGACGGGCAGTTCCGCGATGCTTTCCGAAGGTATTCACTCCGTTGTGGATACCGGTAATCAGGTGCTGCTGTTATTGGGCATGCATCGCGCTAAACGCCCTGCCAGTCCACAGTTTCCTTTCGGCCATGGCAAGGAGGTCTACTTCTGGAGCTTCGTGGTGGCTCTGTTGATCTTTGCCATTGGGTCGGGGGTGTCACTTTATGAAGGTGTGATACACATTCTTGACCCCGAACCGATAACGTCACCCCTGGTGAATTACATTGTTCTGGGACTGGGTATTCTGTTCGAAGGGGCTTCCTGGGCCTTTGCCTTGAATCAGTTTCGCAAGACAAAGGGAAAATGGGGTTATGTCGAAGCGGTTCATCGTGCCAAAGATCCTTCCATGTTTGTCGTAGTGTTTGAGGACTCGGCAGCATTGTTGGGCTTGTTAGTGGCCTTGCTGGGCGTTTTTCTCAGCCAGTGGACAGGTAATCCGTTATTCGATGGCCTTGCTTCGGTAGTGATTGGCTTGATCCTCGGCGGAACAGCCATCTGGCTGGCGATTGAAACCAAAGGGCTTTTGATTGGTGAAAGTGCTAACCAGCGTGTTGTTGAAGGTATCCGTACTTCTGCTGGCAAGGCCGAGGGTGTCGAGAAGGTCAATGAAGTGTTGACCATGCACATGGGGCCCAACTTCATTCTTGTAAATCTAAGTGTCCGTTTTGCCCGCAGTACTACTGCCGAGCGTATCGAGCACTCGATTGTTGAACTCGATCGAGCCATCAAACAGGCCTATCCTGATGTGAAACGTATATTTGTCGAAGCAGAATCACGGGCAGGTGTTGATACTACTGGTATGGAACCGAGCGCAGATAGCCGCTAGCGTATTGACAACAAAACTACACTAATCAGGGATAAATTGTGAGTAGAGAGCGTGCCAATCTGACTAGCCTTCTTGACCAGCTTGAAGATAGTGTCGAAGGAAAGAAGGTGACCCTCGGTGAGGTTATCGATATTTTTGAAGCCCGAGGTTTTGGGCCGCTCTTGATTATCCCCGGATTAATTGCAGCTATACCGCCTATTGGTGCCATTCCTGGTGTGCCTAGCACGTGCGGTATATTGATCGCGTTGATTGCCGTGCAACTTATCTTCGGGCGCAAGTCGCCATGGTTGCCTTCAAAACTCAGTAACGTTTCCTTCAGCCGTGACAAGCTGAAACGTTTTACGGGTAAGGCTAAGCGAGTTACGAAATGGGTGGATAAATTACTGAAGCCTCGTTTCAAGGGGCTTACGCATGAAGCGGCTAAAAAAGTGATTGCGTTTATCGCTGTCCTGCTGGGCTTGTCGATGATTCCACTGGAGCTAGTCCCTTTTGCCGGCGCGATTCCGGCCTCGACGCTGGTTCTGCTGGGCTTGGGGCTGACAGCCGAAGACGGTCTGCTAATCGTCATTGGTTTTTGTGTCGCCTTGTTCGGTTTTGGCGGCGTCCTTTTCGGGGTGATATAGCGCAGTGATGATGTCATTGCCAAAAGGCATCGTATAAAGGGCGCGCCTGTAAGCGCGCCCTTTATATTAGTGCGGTCAGCTACTTCAATCGTTAGTTCTTGAGTGAGCTGTTGTAAGCGCGATCTCGCTCGCTATCATTTAGCATCGCCACTGCCTGCGTTTCTCCTCGTGATAGGCTGTCAAAAATGGCACGATACGACAGCACCGCCTGAACATATTCTCGTGTCTCGCGATAGGGAATGCTTTCGACAAACAGATCAAATGGCTGATCGTTCTGGGCGAGCCAACGATCGACACGCCCCGGGCCAGCATTATAAGCGGCGGCTGCGGCGATGCGATTGCCCTGGTAGCGATCAAGCATGGACTTGATATAGGCGCTACCCAGGCGAATATTTATCTCGGCATTGTCCAGGCTGCCTTCACCGTCATAAGGTATGGACTCCTTCTGACTGACATGTCGTGCGGTAGCGGGCATCAGCTGCATTAAGCCGCGTGCGCCCACCGGTGAAACCGCTTGGGTGTTAAACGCGCTTTCACGACGAGCAATCCCCATCAGGAAGTAGGGGTCTACTCCTCGCGCCTGGCCCCATTTAACGAAAAGTGGTTCATAGGCGTGGGGAAACCGCCAGCTCAAGGCGTCCCAGCGCTTGCTCTTGATCGAGGCATAAACCGTCAAGTCATACCACTGCTGAGAGAGGGCGTAAGCAGCCAGAGCCGGAATGTCCTCAGCGCTGCTGCGTCCTACCAGAGCATACCATTCGCTGCGTGCCAGCCCTGGCTCATTTATGCGATAGAGTGCCTTGATGCGGCTTATTACCGGCAGCGCGGCGACGTGTTCTCGCTGTGCATCATTAACGCTGATCACTTCCTGGTTGAGCGCATAAGGCACTTTAAGCTTATCGGCGGCGGCGAAGCCAAAGAAACTGCGCTCATTAGCCGCGGCGGCGTAAGCCTTACGCGCGGTCGTGTCATCGCCAAGCTGTTCAAGCGCGCGTCCCAGCCAGTATTGCCAGTGTGCTTCGGTGCGAATGCTGTTCGGCATACGCCTTACCCAATCGAATACGCCACGCCAGTCACGGCTAGCGAGCGCATTTCGCACACGTAGCTCAAACAGGTCGTCATCATTAAGGCGTGGCAGTACTTGATCGACCCAAGCGCTATTAGCGTCTACATGGCGTACCAGTGAATAGAAGGCTAAATCATGCTCGATGGTATGACGCTGTTCGTCACTGATAGAGGCATTAGCCGAGAGACGTTGCCAGGCAGCCAGCGCAGCCTCGGTATTGGCACGGGTATAGTTATACATGGCAGCGCCGTAGAGCTGTGGTGATGCTTCCCCACCGGGGCCCAACGTTCGGGATATGGCAGTAATATGGGAATAATCATTTTTGAGCAGCTCATAAGCATCAACTGCGTTTGCCCAGTCCGCGCTGAGCTGCTTGGCGAGGTAGTCAGCCAGCCCTGTTTCGTCATTTTCCCAAGCCATCATCATGCGCCGCCAGACATCGGCATCATCAATCTTGCCCAACGTGCGTAACCGATCGAAGAGGGGGTCGCAGGCATCAGGTTGAGATTTACCCACCAGCCATAGCTGCCGGCCTCCCAGTGCTGCGCGCTCGGGGTTCTGGTCAAGTAGCGCCGTATAGTAATAACACTGACGGATGGCGCCGGAGGGTTCTCCGTCGCTGACTGCCAGATAGGCATCGAAACGGTGTGCCTGACCATAGCGAACCTGCGCGACGCTGCGCATCCATTCAGCGAGTGGTGAATCAGCGTAGCGCTTGATAAAGCTTACGATTTCAGCGGGTGCAACTTGCGGCAGGCGATCTTTGAGTTCGTGATATTCGACGTAGCCGACCAGTACGCTATCGTTGATTGAGGCATGGTCGATACGGTTCCAATCTTTCTGGCGCGCAGCATCGAGGGCCTGGCGTAGCGCGCCATCATCGGCGAGTACAGGAAAAGCTGCCACCAACCCAAACGTTACGAGGCCAGCAAGCAGGGTGTTAGAAAATTTCAATCGACGTGTCACCCAATATCTCCTTTCGATGGCCGGGCACGTAAAAACAGTATTGCTGTCATAACTATGTCTGGCGCGCATCCTCGCATTAGGCATGGATGTTTTTATAGTGTCTAAACTTAATGTCATCGCCGAGAATGGCAATCAGCTCATTGTAAAGTAGGGGAACCGTTATGAAGGGTGGAAAAAGACGTAATCTTCTGGGGCTTCTTACCGGAAGAGGGCATGTCATCCTGCGCATTATCAAGGCGCTTAAAACTTTCTTTCCGATGATGCTCGACTGGAAGCGTGGCCGTTATCGGCCCCTGCCGAAAAAAGCGGTAGGGCTGATGGTGCTGGCGGTGCTTTACCTTGTGTCACCGTTTGACCTGATCCCTGATTTTCTTCTGGGCTGGGGATTTATCGATGATGTCCTGATCAGCGGATGGCTGCTGGCCAAGCTGGATGAAGAGCTCGATCCATATCGACAGTGGCGCAAAATGCAAGCGGCCAACTAACAGAGCAGAGCACAAGATAAGGGGGCACTATCGGTCCGTTGATGACAGTGTTGATAAACGATCAACAAATCATCGGACTGAAAGGGCACTCCCTTGAAAAACAAGCGTGATCCCCCATTTAACAGTGGCATGTCCCCAGGCAATTTGAACCGGGGCCGTTATCTCATTATTTATGCCATGAGGGATCAGGACCCATGACGACCGTTGCTCAAGAGCAGACGCTTGGTTTTCAGACCGAGGTCAAGCAACTTCTGCATCTGATGATTCATTCGCTGTACTCGAATCGGGAGATTTTCCTTCGCGAGCTGATTTCAAACGGGGCCGACGCGTGCGACAAGCTGCGTTATCGTGCGCTCGATAACGATAGCCTATATGAAGGCGACTCCGAACTGCGTATCGAAATCGAACACGACCGTGATGCCCGGACAGTGACGATTCGCGACAATGGTATTGGCATGAGCCGTGAGGACGTCATTGCCAACTTGGGTACGATTGCGCGTTCAGGTACGGCAGAGTTCTTGAAGCAGCTTTCAGGTGAGCAGCAGAAGGATGCCAAGCTGATCGGTCAATTCGGCGTTGGTTTTTATTCCGGATTTATCGTTGCCGATGAAGTTGTGGTGCGCACGCGCCTGGCCGGTACGGCACATGATGAGGCGGTGGAGTGGCGCTCCAGAGGCGAGGGTGAATTTACCATCGCCACCATTGATCGGGCCGAGCGTGGCACGGAAATCGTGCTGCATCTCAAAGAAGATGCGCTTGAGTTCGCTGACGATTACCGCCTGAAGGCATTGGTTCGTAAATACTCCGATCACATCGATGTACCGGTGCGCATGCCGGAGAGGAAGGAAGGCGATGAGGCGGAAGTCACGGTTAGTTGGGAAACCGTCAACGAGGCGCAGGCGCTGTGGACGCGTGCCAAGAGCGATGTATCCGATGATGAATACAAGGCCTTTTATAAGCACGTTTCGCACGATTATAGCGACCCGCTAGCCTGGAGCCATAACAAGGTCGAAGGCAAGCTGGAATATACAAGTCTTTTGTATGTGCCGGCGCGTGCGCCATTCGATCTATATCAGCGTGATGGTGCGCGTGGACTCAAACTCTATGTACAACGCGTCTTCATTATTGACGACGCCGAGCAGTTCCTGCCGCTTTATCTGCGCTTCATCAAGGGCGTGATTGATTCCAATGATCTCTCGCTTAACGTCTCGCGTGAAATCCTGCAGCAGGATCCGCAAGTCGAAAAGATGAAAAGTGCACTGACGAAACGTGCACTCGATATGCTCAAGAAGCTGGCCAAGGATGATAACGAAGGTTATCAAAATTTCTGGAATCAGTTTGGTAGCGTATTGAAGGAAGGTCCCGCTGAGGATTTCGCTAACCGCGACAAGATTGCCAGTCTGCTGCGTTTTGCCTCTACCCATACGGACAGTGCTACCCAAAATGTCAGCTTGGCAGATTACGTTGCACGCATGAAGGAAGGGCAGCAGAAGATCTATTACATCATTGCTGACAGTTTCAACGCTGCACGTCATAGCCCGCATCTTGAGATTTTCCGTAAGAAAGGTATTGAGGTTCTCCTGTTATCCGATCGTGTTGATGAGTGGCTGATGAGTCATCTCAATGAGTTCGAAGGCAAAACGTGTGTTGATATCGCCAAAGGCAATCTTGATCTTGGTGAAATCGAGGGCGAGGAAGAAAAGCAGGCCCAGGAAGAAACTGCAAAGGCTAAGGAGGGACTGGTTAACCGTCTGAAGGAGGCGCTTGGCGAGAATGTACAAAGTGTCCGAGTAACGCACCGACTGACGGATTCGCCAGCGTGTGTGGTACTGCCTGAAGATGAAATGGGTTTTCAGATGCGCCGACTAATGGAGGCAGCAGGCCAACCGGTTCCTGAGGTTAAGCCTATTCTTGAAATCAACCCCGAGCATGCGTTGACGAGCCGTCTGGAAGCAAGCGAAGGTGATGGTTTCAACGATCTAGCCCATATCTTGCTTGATCAGGCGATCATTGCCGAAGGCGGTCATCTGGATGATCCCGCCGCCTACGTTAAAAGGCTCAACGCGATGCTTGCAGGCTAATCGTTGCCACTAAGATTGTCGGCCCAGCTTAATGCTGGGCCGATAACGTTTTAGCCCTGTCGCTGCTTGAAAGATGACTAGCCAAGGTAGGCGGCGGAGGTAAGGTTTAGACAATATTGTGCAACAATTCGTATTTTCGCCGAGCGTTGAAACCAATCGCTACCAATCCAGGCAAATTCTGCTAGCCTAGCGATACCTTCTAACCATGAGAACGTAACTCATGACACGATCGTTTCGTCCATTGACGCTCGTGCTAACGTTATTTCTGTCCAGTGCTCCTTTTCAGACGCTTGCCGATCAGACACTTACCGATAAAGTGTTTACCGGGCAAGCGCCTGCTGAACAGTTTCAGATGCCGGACCTACGCGCTCATCCTGCCGGTCCAGAACGCAAGGTCGCCTTTTTCAATCTGCTCATCCCGCTGATTGAACAGGAGAATGCGCGCATTAATGCCGATCGTGAGTGGTTGATGGCCATGCGTGACCACGGTGTCTGGAATAATGGCTCCCGTCAGCGTTTAGCATCTATCTGCAAGGAGTACGGCATTCACTGTGACAGTGAGAATGACGTCAGCTGGAACCGTTTGCTTGCTCGTGTGGATGTACTGCCGATGCAATTGGTACTGATCCAGGCAGTCGAAGAGTCCGGCTGGGGCACTTCCCGTTTTGCCCGTGAGGGTAATAACCTGTTTGGTATTCGTTGTTTTGGTGAAGATTGTGGCATTGGCCAGTTAGGTTCCAGCCGCCGTTACCAGAGCTTTGCCTCTGTACAGGAGGCGCTGCAGGCGTATGTCAATAACATCAATTCTCACAGTGCTTATCAAAAACTACGTGAGCGCCGAGCGGCGTTAAGAGCAAAAGGCCAAGTAGTCACTGCACTTGCCTTGATTCCTGCGCTGGGTAAATACTCTGTGCGGGGTGATGCCTATCTGTCGGCATTACAGTCGTTGCTCGATACCAATGCACCGCTGATCGAACGCCTGCGTGATCAGGACGACGACGCCGTTTAAACAAGCAATACTAATCAATGCCTTACCGCTGCGGCTTTAATGCCGCAGCGTTTTACTTTCTACGCTGTGCCTGCGTCTTTGCTTCCGTTAAGGCGTCGGCCAACAGATTCTTGCGCTGAGGCCGTGCGGAGTGCGATTGATGAGCATCAATGTCGCCTGTTGCCGCCTGGTCAACTCATCCACAATCGCGAGTCCCAATCCGCTACCAGAAATACGCTGTTCGTTGGCACGATGAAAACGCTCCGTCACTCTGTCGATCATGTCCGCGGCGATGCCGGGGCCGTCATCAAGCACACAGAAGGAAGGGCGGCCCTCATAGTGTTCCAGGCGTATTTCGATAGTTCCTCCGTCAGGCGTATAGCGCAGCGCGTTATCGATCAGGTTGCGCAGTAACACGCCGACTTCAATCGGATTGGCGCGGACATGCAATTGTGTCATGCCATCCATCTCCAAGGTTTGCTGACGTGCGTTGGCCAAGGGCCAGAGTTCGCTGGCCAGCTGTAGCGCAATAGGGTAGATGTCGATGGCTTCCATCTGTGTCTTGGGCGCGCGTTCGAGCCGAGCAAGGGTCAGAAGCTGCTCGACCACCCGTTGTAGGCGTTCGATCCCGTAGCGTGCCTTGATTAACGATGGGCGCGACTGCGCCTCACTGGCCTGGGCATTGTCGAGATGAATCTTCAGTGCGGCGAGGGGAGTACGCAGTTCATGTGCGGCATCGGCAGTAAACCGACGCTCTCGTTCAAGTGCCATACGCAAACGGTCAAGAAAAGCGTTCAGGGCGTGCTGCAGGCCGCTGAGCTCAATGGGGGCATCTCCCGCTAGAAGCGACAGATCCTGATCATGGCGTTGCATGACTTGGTGTGACAAGGCATTGATAGGGCGCAAGCCACGTTGGATCACCAGCCAGATCAGAAGGGCAGCAAAAAGCAGGGTGAAGAGATCGGGTATGCTGTTACTCATGGCAATCTTGCTGGCCAGTTCATGCTGAAAATCTTCACGTAGCCCTGTTGAAATCCATATCTGCTCTGACGCATCGTACATGCTGAAGACGCGCCAGCGATCACCGTCATATTCTACCCAGCGGTACCTATGGCCGTCGGGTGTGGGAAAGACGCCAGCATCATTCCATTTGGCGCTTATCATGCGCGGTGAGCCGTCCTTGTTCCAGATGCCCATCGACAGCATGCGCTCTTCGCTGATATAGCGCTTGGGTTCGACAGTACGCTTGAGAGTCTGATCTTCTCCACTGTCACCGGGCATACCGTAATAGCGCGCCTCGTGGTCGGGCAGAGTCAGACGGTCGGCGAGTCTGCGATAGTCTGCGGCGCTCATGTTCTCATCGAGCATGCTGGAAACGATACGCGCCCATTGCGCCAACTGCGCATCAAATATTTCCTCCATCTCATGCTCGGTAATGAAGTATGCAGCAATCAACGACAGGCCAGAGCCGAGGACAAGGATAAGGAGCAATCTGCGAATCAGGTATTGGCGAATCGACCTCATGTCAGGCCATCGTCCAGGCGATAACCGATACCGCGCAGGGTGATGATCAATCTGCTATCGAGCTTCTTGCGCAAGTGATGAATGTGAACTTCAAGCGCATTCGATTCCACTTCATCCTGCCACCCGTATAGCAGCTGCTCCAAGTGAGGGCGTGTGAGCACCTGTCCGGCATTGCTGGCCAGTTCAAGCAGCAAGGCATATTCACGCCGTCCAAGCTTGATGGGCTCGTTGCGCCATACCACTTCATGGCGAGCATCGTCGATGGATAGCGGCCCAACGCTCAGCTTCTGCGTTGCTCTGCCATTGGCACGACGAATGACAACGCGCAGCCGTGCGAGCAGTTCCTGCAGTTCAAAGGGCTTGAGTAAGTAATCATCGGCCCCGGCGTCTAATCCCAGGATGCGGTCTTCAAGGCTGTCTCGGGCGGTGAGGATGATCACGGGCACGCTTAGCTGCTCACGCAAATGCTTGAGTACCTCCATGCCATCCATGCCGGGTAAGCCAAGATCAAGGACAACCGCTGCGAAACTGTCGGTTTCAAGTGCGGTAAGGGCCTGCTTGCCATTCGTTAACCAGTCGACGGTATAGCCTTCGCGCTTGAGTGCTGTTTCTACCCCGTCACCTAAAAGAGGGTCATCTTCCACTAATAAAATACGCATCTTGTCGCCTCTTGGTAAAAGCCACCTTCATAATAACGTGACGATGCGCCAATGCGCGCCGCCAAGCATGAAGAATATGGCTTAACTCCGTATTAACGCGGGGCTACGGCTACTGTTTTAAAATGACGTATTGCACTGTGTATGGATAGCAATGAGCGGACATGGTTAAACTTTTGTCCACATGACGTTCAATAGCAGCTATACATGATGGCAGTGCGCAGTGGTTGATGGTTAATATGGCTTTGCTTGAAGAAATATTTTGCCAGCAGCAAGGCGCAATATGATAAACGGTCAGCCATTGCTGACCGTTTTGCTTTCGTTTCGTTAGAATGTACATCCATGTTCGATATCGGAAGGCATCATGACTGATGAGTCTCGACGCAAGGCGTCTACGACTTCCCGGATTGCCGTGCTGGGCGGCGGCAGCTTCGGTACTGCACTAGCCAGCATTTCGGCAACCAACGGCGCACGTGTTCGGCAATGGATGCGTGATCCAGAGCTGGTAGCTGGCATTAATCATGACCACGTCAATCATCGTTATCTTCCCGACTTCACTATTCATCCTGCCGTTGTGGCCTCGACCGAGCTTGCATGGGTACTCGAGGACGCTGAACTTGTCCTGGTAGCGATTCCTTCAAAGGCATTTCGTGACGTGGTACGCGCCGCCGCGCCTTTTCTGCATAACGATCAGATACTGGTTAGCACGACCAAGGGGATCGAGGAGGAGGGCTTCAAACTCATGAGCCAGATTCTGATTGAGGAGACGGGCAATCCTCATGTCGGCGTTCTGTCAGGCCCTAACCTCGCCTCCGAGATCGCTGAGAAACAGCTTACTGCGAGTGTCATCGCCAGTGATGACGCGGCTACGCGAGTGACGGTACAACACGCGTTGGGTTGTGATTATTTCCGTCTCTATGCCAGTAATGATCGTTATGGCGTCGAGCTCGGTGGGGCATTGAAAAATATCTACGCTATTGCCGTTGGCATGGCGGCAGCACTAGGCATGGGAGAAAATACCAAAAGCATGCTCATGACCCGAGCGCTTGCAGAGATGGGCCGCTTTGCTGTGGCGCAAGGGGCTAATCCCATGACCTTTCTTGGCCTTGCCGGAGTCGGTGATCTGATTGTGACGTGCTCGTCGAATCTGTCACGTAACTATCGCGTCGGCTATGCCATCGGTGAGGGCAAGACGCTGGATGAAGCCATTGAGGCGTTGGGGCAGGTAGCGGAAGGGGTCAATACGGTACGCTTGATGCATGACAAATCTCGACAGGAGTCGATCTACATGCCACTGGCGAGTGGGTTGTATCAGGTCATGTTCGAAGGGGTGGATGCGAAGATGATGGCGCTGATGTTAATGCGCAATGAGCAAAGTAGTGATGTCGAGTTCACCCTGTCTCGTGAAGAGGCTACTCGCGCTCAACATCATGCCCAGCAGGGCTCTAAATTGAACCAAGGTTTATAGGAAACCACATGAAACTATTCATCATGCGTCATGGCGAGGCCGCCACGGGTACACCGGATGCCAAGCGTCCACTGGATCTCACCGGTCAGCAGGAAGTGGCCAGCATGGCTGCCTGGTTTGAATCTTATCTGTCGCAGGATGAATGTCGGGCGCTCAGGGTGGTGTCGAGTCCTTATGATCGCGCCCAGCAAACGGCACGCATCATTGCCCAACAGCTGCATGTCGATGAGATCATGGCGTTACCCTTGATCACACCGGATGCGCCTGTCGATGCGGTAATCGAATGGTTGGCTGAACACATCGATGAGACGCCCTGGCTTGTCGTCAGCCACATGCCACTGGTCGGTGATCTCGTCGGTCGATTAGTTGATGGAGGTATGCAGGCACGTCTACCGCTAGGTACTGCCGATGTTGTCGCGCTGGAAGCGGATGTCTGGGCGGCAGGTTGCTCCACACTCAAGCAGCATGTGACACCGGCTACCGCTGCGGCTATTTGAGATAAGGCAGGAGAAGCGTGCGATGGGGTATATCGTTACCAACCGGGTATTGGTCATCGATGAATATGCCGAGGAATTCGAGACGCGTTTTCGCAAACGTGCCAGCGAAGTCGACAAGCAACCAGGCTTTGTTGCGATGCAGGTATTGCGCCCGCAGGGAAACCAGGCGCCTTATGTGGTAGAGACAGAATGGGAGGACCAGCAAGCCTTCCGTGACTGGGTAAATAGTGACGACTTCAAAAAGGCGCATTCGAACCCGATGCCTAAAGAGGCGTTCCGTGAGGGTGGTGGCATTGAGCAGTTCAATGTCATCATCGAGGCACATCGCTAAGCGAGCCAGTAGTCTCTACGTCCAAGGGCCAGTTCCGTAAAGGAACTGGCCCTTTTCCATTATGTGGTGCCAATCAGTTGCAGGAGAAATACGCCAGCGGTAACCGTAAGGCTTGAACCAACAGTTGTGATGGCAATGATGTTAGCGGCTAGTTTAGCGTTACCGCCCATGGCCTGTGCCATGACAAAGCTCGATGCAGCCGAGGGACTGGAAAAGTAGACGAACAGCAAACCGAGCTGGGCGTCCCTGAAGCCCACCAGCCATGCGCCTGCTGTTGCAAGTAGCGGTAACCAGAAAATCTTTATCCAACTGGCGCCCAGCGCCGTGCTACTTGACTCGCGAATAGCCGTCATCGATAGCGTCCCGCCGATACAGATCAGGGCCAGTGGCATCGTAACATTGGCAAAATAACGGCCTGAGGTGTGTAGCCAGGTCGGTAGTTGCAGGCCCAGCGATGAAAATAGCAGCGCGGCGACTACCGCAATGATGAGGGGGTTGGTAATGATATTTCTGACGATGCTTTGCCAACTGGCGCGCTTGCCGGGCTGATAGCTTGATAACACGATGACGGCGAGAATGTTGTACAAAGGTATCAGTACGCTCGCCAGAATGCCGCCGACTGAGAGGCCATAGTCGCCATACATGGTGCCCGCCAAAGCAAGGCCTAGGATGCTGCCATTGCCTCGGAATGCACCTTGCACATAGACCCCGCGATCGGCTCGGTCGATGCGCTTGACTGCCCACGCCCAAGAGATTAGAAATGCGATCAGCGTAGCAAGCGCAAAGTAGATCATCAGGCCAGGAATCAGCGCAGTCGTCAGGTCGGCATCAATGATACTCAGAAAGATCAACGTTGGCAGGGCGCCACGGAACACCAGCTTCGAAGCCGTATTGATAAATGAATGATCAATCCATTTGAGATATTTCAACGCCACGCCGAGCAGTACCATGGCAAAGACCGGTATGGTGGCATTAAGCGTTTCGATAAAAATGTTGAGCAGGTTCATGGTGCCGTTATCCCGGTAATGTCATGAAGGCGTAAGCCAATGCGGCGATGACAACGATGAAAAACACGGTATTACGGCGACGATTGTTGCGGCGTGGCGGTGACACACATTCTCCCTAGCATATACTTAGCGTGAAAAGTAAGACATGGTAATCCTATTACGTGAGCCGCGCCTAGCAGCGCTAACGCTACACAACTCGATCAGTTCGAATACTCTGGACTAAGCGGAACAATTGATGAATACATGTACCGAGCCGCGATCAATTTCTCTCGTCGATGGGCGTCTTGCTGCTCTCGTATGGGGGCGTGATGATGCGCCCACCTGGCTTGCTCTGCACGGCTGGCTAGATAACGCGGCAACGTTTTCACGCCTGGCACCGCTGCTCGTTAAACAGTTGGACATCCGTATCGTGGCGATCGACTTTGCCGGTCATGGTCAGTCGGAATGGTTACCGCCCCGTGTTGATTACGCCTTGTGGGATTATATTCACGATGTTCTTGATGCGCTCGATGCGCTGAAACTGGAGCGGGCTACGCTGCTGGCACATTCGTTGGGCGCGATTGTGGCAAGCGTGATGGCAGGAACGATTCCTGAGCGTATCGAGCGGTTGTGGTTGATCGATGGTCTGGCCGGGCTGCTGACAACCTCCACTGAACATACGGTAGTGCAACTGCGTAATGGGATATTGGGCGCACGGCGCAGGCCTTCGACACCTCCGCGCTATGAACGATTGGAGGATGCGATCAATGCACGAGTGGCGGGTGCTGTCACGCCGCTTGATTACGATACGGCAGCGCCACTGGTCGTACGAAATCTCGAAGAGCATGCCGGCAGCTTTCGTTTTCGTACCGACCCACGTCTGCTGCGTCCCTCTCTGGTGCGCTTCACGCCGGAGCAGGTTGACGTGATTTTGGCAGCGATTGAAGCCCCGGTCGGACTTATCGAAGCGGAACAGGGGATATTAGGCAATAGGCCGCATGGCGTTAAAGCACGTGCACAGGTGCGTCATTTAGCACGTCATGTGTTGCCGGGTGGCCATCATCTTCATCTTGAGCGTGGGCATGTGGCGCGTGTTGTCGACGTTATCGTTTCTGCTTACGCTGGCTCAGCGTGACGTCTAGTAGGGTAGTACCTTAGCGGGTGCGACGTAGCAGGACATAAACCGCACCGGTGCCGCCATCGTTGGGTGTTGCCGAGCAGAAGGCCAATACTTCGGGCAGCTCACGCAGCCATGCGTTAACATGGCTCTTGATCACCGGGTAGCGGTTCTGGCTTAGCGGATCACTGGCCATCGTCGTCCAGGCCTTGCCATGAACTACTAGAACGCAGCGGATACGCTCAGCCCGTGCCTCGTGAAGAAAGGTTTCAAGCTGCAAACGAGCCTCATCAATCGTGTAGCCATGGAGATCGAGACCTGATTGCCATTCAATGTCGCCGCGTTTCAGCTGCTGCACGGTACGGTAGGGCAGATCGGGCAGGGCGAAGAACAGCGATTCGGAGGGGCGCACGGGGTCAACACGGCCGTCACTGGTACGTGAACTCGGGGTGTCTGAGGATGCTGTAATGGCGGCCTGTCGGCGGGCGTCTAATGTGTCTCTGTCGCGCTGCGTATGCACAGGACGCCCTGTGTCGGCGCGGTTATGCCTGATCGGTGTTACGCCAGCGGCGCGCAGGGCCTGACGAAACAGCGAGATATCATCGATATCTTCGTTGTTCCCATCATCGCCGTTATCGTGACGATTGCCACTCATGCCCGCTCCCGTTGTCCATTGGCCACTCTATGCGGCTCAAGTATAGAGACTTGTCTGCTGCTGTGAACCCTTGGTCTTCATACGAAGACGTATCGTGCTGTCGCCGCTGGGCCGCGCCGGGTTACACTAGTCTCACATAGGGTCATGAATTCAGTTTAGGGAGCGCACGTGTCTAACGCCTTGTCCCCCCTCGATACGTTGGGTATCGATGACGATACGCTCGTTGCCGAACTTGTAACGTTGCGTGATTGTCTGCGCTGGGCCACCAGCGTTTTTCTAGCCCATCGCCTGTACTATGGTCATGGTACCGACTCAGCGTGGGACGAAGCGGTCAGTCTTGTGCTCGGTGCATTGCATTTACCGCATGATGTCGATCCCGGTGTACTCGATGCGCGGCTGCTAAATGTAGAGCGGCATCGCATTGTTGCGCTGGCGCGCGCGCGCGTCGAGACACGCAAGCCACTGCCTTACCTGCTAGGCGAGGCATTCTTCGCTGGCTATCCGTTCAACGTTGACGAGCGCGTATTGATCCCGCGCTCGCCGATTGCCGAGCTGATCGAGCACGGTTTTGCGGCCTGGTTCCCGGAACGCGAGCCGCGTCGTATTCTCGATTTATGTTCAGGCTCAGGGTGTATCGGTATTGCGGCGGCGCTAATGCTGCCGACCAGCGAGGTGATTCTTTCCGATGTCAGCCCAGAGGCGCTTGAGGTTGCCAGGATCAATATTACGCGCCACGATGTCGGCACCCGAGTCAAGGCGGTGGTCTCTGATCTATTCGAGGGCCTCGAAGGCCAGCGTTTCGAGCTGATCGTTTCCAACCCGCCTTATGTCGATGCGCGCGATCTTGCCGCTATGCCTGCAGAGTTTCGCCATGAACCCGCAATCGCACTGGGTTCGGGGGATGACGGGCTCGATCTGGTGCGCCGTATGCTGCGCCAGGCGCGTGAGTATCTCAGCGATGATGGGGTGTTGATCGTTGAGGTAGGGAATTCGGAACGTCATTTGATCGAGTCATTTCCCGAAGTCCCTTTTCTCTGGCTCGAATTCGAACGCGGTGGCCATGGTGTCTTTGCGCTGACGGCCAGCGAGCTTGAAACATATGCGCCGGCCTTCGCCTGAGCGCGCAAATCCATGACCTTTAGCGAGTTGTCGTTAGTCAGTCAGGAACCCCGACATGTCCGGTAATACCTTCGGCAAGCTTTTTACTGTTACCACCTTCGGCGAGAGCCATGGCATCGCACTAGGCGCTATTGTTGACGGCTGTCCCCCGGGGCTTGAGCTTAGTGAAGCGGATCTACAGCACGATCTGGACCGCCGCCGTCCCGGCAGCTCGCGCCATACGACTCAGCGGCGTGAGCCTGATCAGGTGCGTATTCTTTCCGGTGTATTCGAGGGTAGAACCACAGGTACGCCCATTGGCCTTTTGATCGAGAATACCGATCAGCGTTCCAAGGACTACTCCCAGATTAAGGATCAGTTTCGGCCAGCGCATGCTGATTACACCTACCACCATAAATATGGTGTTCGTGACTATCGTGGTGGTGGCCGTTCCAGCGCGCGGGAAACCGCAATGCGCGTTGCCGCTGGCGCGATTGCCAAGAAGTTTCTGGCCAGCCATGGCATTCAAATTCGTGGGTACATGAGCCAACTGGGTCCGATCGAGATTGAGTTCAGGACATGGGAAAGCGTCGATCAGAACGCTTTTTTCAGCCCTGACCCCGACAAGGTGCCGGAGTTGGAGGCCTACATGGATCAACTCCGGCGTGACCAGGACTCGGTAGGGGCCAAGATTACCGTGGTTGCCGAGGGCGTGCCGCCGGGGTTGGGCGAACCGATCTTTGACCGCCTCGATGCCGAGCTCGCGCATGGTCTGATGAGCATCAATGCGGTCAAGGGTGTGGAAATCGGTGCCGGTTTTGCCAGCATCGCCCAGCGGGGCAGCGAACACCGTGATGAGATAATGCCGACAGGGTTTCTCTCCAATAACGCAGGCGGGGTGCTGGGAGGAATCTCATCGGGTCAGTCCATTGTCGCCAGCATCGCGCTTAAGCCAACCTCGAGTATTACTACACCGGGGCGCTCGATCGATGTCTATGGTCAGCCCGTTGAGGTCATCACCAAGGGTCGTCACGATCCTTGTGTAGGCATTCGTGCCACGCCGATCGCTGAAGCAATGATGGCACTCACCTTAATGGATCACTTTTTGCGCCACCGCGCTCAGAACGCCGAAGTCGTCGTTGCAACGCCACGGCTTAGATAAATAAACAGATAACGAAAAAACGCCGCCCGCAATGATGCGGTCGGCGTTTTTGTACCGCTAAACGTGGTGTTTAGAATTGCCAGCCCACGCCGAAGTAATATCCCCATCCGGTCGAACGCAGATGGAAGGCGCCTTCGCCGAAGTCGGCCTCGACATCATCCTTCCACTGTCCGCCGTTATGGAAGTAGCGCGCTACGCCCATAAACCGCAGATGAGTGAAGGAATAAAGCAGTACGTTAGTGGCTACCACCGCCTCGTTTGTGCGCATGGGCCCTGCATCATCGCGCAGGTCGGAGCCGAAGTCGTAATTGGTGAAGCCGACGTAGGTCAGCGATGCGCCATTACTGAATTGACCTAACGGCCATACATACTTGGCCTGAGCGCGATAGCCATCCCAGGAATTCTCGTTGGCCGCGCCATAGTTTTCCCACTGATAGCGCTTGTAGAGATTGAACGACAGCGCGACCGGGGTATGGGTATCAATATCGGTCCCGAACCCGGCATAGAGCGTATTCTGGCGTGAATCGGAATTATGTCCCCAGTCGAAGATATAATCGACGGCAAAGAACCACTCCTTGAACGGGCCAACACTTAGGTCTTTTCCTGTTATGCCATCGATTGACAGGCGTGGCTCCAGTTCTGTGAACAGGGGTGAACCATCATCCCAGATGCCGGTATCGTTGCTGTTACCGATGCCGAAAAACTTTGGCAGATCGACATAGCCATAGAGCTCTAACGGTCCCTTGCGGCCAAAGAATTCATACTCAAGATAGATGTCATCGACCGGCTGTGGCCCGAAGCGAATGTTCTTGTCACCGATGATGGTCAGGTTCTGGTTATACCAGTCGGACAGATATTCGCTGCGCGGTTCATCTTCGGTAATTTCATAGCTGGCAGTCTCACCTGAGGCCGTGTCAGCCCTGCCTTGGGCGGTGCTCTCCTGGGCCAGTACCGCCGGTGTCACACTGAATATGCTATACAGCGACGCGACGGCGAGAGTTGAAGAGAGCGTCAGGGATTTTTTGCCACTATAGAAAGAAGCGTTGTGTTGTTCTCTTGAAGGGGTCATGTCGAGTCCGTTTTTATAGTCATGGTGAAACTAATGTTTCACGGGTTGTTGTTATATGCGAATCAGCAGATCGCCTTTGCTACATTAACGATATCCTGTTGTTGTGCAACCGTTTCGTAATGCTTATGTCATGTTTGCACTGCACGTGCCTGCTCGAGCAGCTTGATCATCGAGCGCGCCGCGTTAGAGAGCGTGCGGCTACTATGAAACAGATAGCCCAGCGGGCGCTCGATGGGAAGATGCTTTATCGGCATTATGCAGAGTTCATCGTCGATCATCGTCTCGGGCAGTACGCTCCAGCCCAAGCCGATACCCACCATCATTTTCAGCGTCTCAAGATAGTTAGTCGACATCGATACGCGCACTTTTAGGCCCTCGCGTAGAAAGGTCTCGATGACGATGCCACGGGTAAACGTTAAATGGCCTGGGAGCACGGCATCATGTTCCGACAGCGCCGCGAGGGGTAGTTGTGTGCAGTGTGCTAAAGGATGATCACGGCCGCACACGAAGCGCAGTTGATCGGTCCACACTGGCACAACCACAAGATTAGGGTCGGGAGAGGGCGCCAGGGTGACCACGGCGAGTTCGAGGCTGCCATCGAGAACGCCGGCGTAGGCCTGTTCCGAATCGAGAAAGCGTATATCCATTCGTACATCGGGATGCTGCTGGGTAAACGTCTTTAACACTGGTGGCAGGCGGTGCAAGCCAATATGGTGACTGGTCGCTAGCGTCAGGCTGCCGCTGATTTTCCCATTCAGGTTGGCGAGCGCCCGCTGCGTGTCATCGAACATCACCAGTATTTGACGAGCACGCGGCAATAGCATGCGCCCAGCTTCGGTGAGCCCTATCCCGCGGCCAATTCGGTCGAACAGTCGGCTGCCGATCTGGTTTTCGAGTACTGCAATGCGCTTGCTTACGGCCGGCTGGGTTAAAAATAACGCCTCGGCAGCCTGAGAGAACGAGCCGCTGTCCACCACAGCGAGAAAGGCACGCAGGCTTTGTGTATCCATTTATTTTATTCCTACCTGGAATGCGTTTTATAAAAAACATGAATTTGTTTTATGGTAACACGACGCGTAAGCTGACTCCCATAGTGACCGGGATATGCTTCACATCAGCCGGTCAACACTGGAAACATTCGTGTAAGGTATTTTTTATAACCGACGATATTGTCCGGCTTCATCAAGAGCGCCCTCAGAGCGCTTGGCCAGTAGGCCCTAAGCTAGGCGAGGAGTAACGAAATGGCAGGCCAGACCCTTTATGACAAGCTGTGGTCGTCGCATTTGGTGCAATCACGCGACGATGGAACGGCACTGATCTACATCGACCGCCAGCTGCTGCACGAGGTGACATCGCCGCAGGCCTTTGAGGGACTGCGTCTTGCTAACCGTCAGCCGTGGCGTCTTGATGCCAATATCGCCACTGCCGATCACAACGTGCCAACCACGTTGAAAGAGCGGGCGGCAGGCATTGCCGGAATCAGTGACGATGTTTCGCGCATTCAGGTACAAACTCTGGACGATAACACTCGCAGTTTCGGTATCGAGGCGTTCGGCATCGGCGACGTGCGTCAGGGCATCGTTCACGTCGTTGGCCCCGAACAGGGCGCGACGTTGCCCGGCATGACCGTGGTCTGCGGTGACTCGCACACTGCCACGCATGGCGCCTTTGGCGCGTTGGCCCACGGTATTGGTACCTCTGAGGTCGAGCACGTGCTCGCCACCCAGTGCCTGATCCAGCGCAAGATGAAGAACATGCAGGTGCGTGTCGAAGGCAAGCTCGGCCAGGGTGTGACCGCCAAGGATATCGTTCTCGCCGTGATTGGCCGCATCGGCACTGCCGGCGGCACTGGCTATGCGATGGAGTTCGCTGGCAGCGCGATCCGCGATCTGTCGATGGAAGGCCGCATGACGATCTGCAATATGGCGATCGAGGCCGGGGCCCGCGTCGGCCTGGTCGGTGTTGACCAGACTACTATCGACTATATCAAGGGCCGCCCATTTGCCCCGAGTGAGGAGCACTGGGACGCGGCGGTATCCAGCTGGCGTCATCTGGTATCTGATGATGATGCTCATTTCGACCACATCGTTGAACTTAAGGCCGAAGAGCTCGAGCCACAGGTGACTTGGGGCACCAGCCCTGAGATGGTTACCGGTGTTTACGGTGAAGTGCCCGATCCTGCCGCGATTGATGACGAAACGGCTCAGCGCGGTGTGATTCGCGCGCTCGAGTACATGGGGCTCAAGGCGGGACAGAAGATTACTGATATCAAACTCGACCGTGTGTTCATCGGCTCGTGCACCAACTCACGTATTGAAGATCTACGTGAGGCTGCCAAGGTGGCCCGCGGCCGACGTGTGGCGAAAAGCATCAAGCAGGCCATGGTGGTGCCGGGTTCCGGTCTGGTCAAGCGTCAGGCTGAGGCAGAAGGGCTCGACAAGATTTTTCTCGATGCGGGCTTTGAATGGCGTGAGCCGGGCTGCTCTATGTGTCTGGCAATGAATGCTGACAAACTCGGTGCTGGGGAGCATTGCGCTTCGACCTCGAACCGTAACTTCGAAGGACGTCAGGGTTACGGTGGGCGTACCCACCTGGTCAGCCCGGCGATGGCCGCTGCCGCTGCGATTGCGGGCCACTTCGTTGATGTGCGCGAATATGATCCGCGCCCCGACATGGCCAAGAGCGCCTGATCGGCCCGATTTCAGGAGAGATACGATGGAAAAATTCATTCGCAAGCTCGGTCTGGTCGCGCCGCTTGATCGCGCCAATGTGGATACTGACTTGATCATTCCCAAGCAGTTTCTGAAGTCGATCAAACGCACCGGTTTCGGTCCAAACCTGTTTGATGAGCTGCGCTACCTTGACGAAGGCTATCCTGGTCAGGATTGTTCAAATCGGCCGGTCAATCCCGAGTTCGTGCTCAATCAGCCGCGCTATGAAGGGGCCAGTGTGCTACTGGCGCGCAAGAACTTCGGCTGTGGCAGTTCGCGAGAGCATGCGCCCTGGGCGCTTGAGGATTTTGGCTTCCGCGTCATCATCGCGCCAAGCTTCGCCGATATATTTTTCAACAACGCATTCAAGAACGGCCTGTTGTTGATTACGCTTGATGAGCAGACGGTAGACCGCTTGTTCAAGGAGGTTGAGGCGACGCCGGGCTACAAGCTCGACGTTGATCTGATCGGGCAGACCATCACCACGCCGAGCGGCGAGCAGATCGCCTTCGAGGTGGACCCGTTCCGCAAGCATTGCCTTGAAAATGGTTTGGATGATATCGGCATCACCCTTGAGAATGCTGCGGCTATTCAACATTTTGAGCAGCGTCACAAGGCTGAAAATCCTTGGCTGTTCAGAGGCTAAGTGGCTCTTTTGCTTAAAGGAAGTACTGAGCGCAGGCTCAGTGCTTTCCAACATGAACAACAACAACGCTGGACACACCCCACAGGGATGACCTCGCGCACGGAAGCGCCTCACATCTTTGCCCTGGCTACGGCCGGGGCGTAAAAATAGCTGATAGCATCGAACAGGAAACGCAATGAGCCGCAAGATTCTCGTATTGCCGGGTGACGGCATCGGTCCTGAAATTACCGCTGAGGCCATCAAGGTGCTCGACGCCTGTCGGGCCGCCGGGCTTGATATTGAGCTGAGCGAAGGCAAGGTGGGGGGCGATGCGATTGACGCCACCGGCGTGCCCCTGCCCGACGAGACCCTTGAAGCGGCCAAGGCGGCTGATGCGATTCTGCTTGGTGCGGTCGGCGGGCCGAAGTGGGACAAGCTAGAGGACATTTCCAAGCGTCCCGAAAAGGGGCTGCTCGGGCTGCGCAAGCATCTCAACCTCTACGCCAATCTGCGTCCGGCGCTGCTCTATCCGCAGCTTGCCGAGGCTTCAAGCCTCAAGCCCGAGATCGTCTCAGGGCTCGACATCATGATCGTGCGCGAGCTGACCGGCGGCATCTATTTCGGCCAGCCACGCGGGATCGAGCAGCGCGACGACGGCACACGCTACGGCTATAACACCTATGTCTACGATGAACATGAGATTCGCCGTATCGGCCGCACCGCCTTCGAACTGGCGCAGAAACGCGGCAAGAAGCTGTGCAGCGTCGATAAGGCCAACGTGCTGGAAGTGACAATTCTGTGGCGTGAGATCATGAATGATCTTGCCCGTGACTATCCCGACGTTGAGCTGTCGCACATGTATGTCGATAACGCGGCGATGCAGCTGGTACGCGCGCCGAAGCAGTTCGACGTGATCGTTACCGGCAATATGTTCGGCGATATCCTTTCTGACGAGGCGGCGATGTTGACCGGCTCGATTGGCATGCTGCCTTCGGCGTCGCTTAACGAGCAGGGACAGGGCATGTACGAGCCGTGCCATGGCAGCGCACCGGACATCGCTGGCCAGGGGCTTGCCAATCCGCTGGCAACGATCCTGTCGGTGGCGATGATGCTGCGCTATTCGCTCGCTGAGTTTGAGCTGGCCGAGCGCATTGAACAGGCGGTCGGTGACGTGCTTGATCAGGGGCTGCGCACCGCTGATATAGCCTATGCCGGAACGCAGCAGGTCTCGACCAGCGAGATGGGCGATGCAGTAGTCGCGGCGTTCAACAAACGCTGATCCAGCTGCCGACGCAAAAACGGCAGTGCTTTCGGGCACTGCCGTTTTTGTATCGGGCTAGCACTAGAAAATTAATATGCAAGGACGTTGAAGCGTTTTGAGCTAACCCAGGGCTGCAGGATGATGCTTATCAGGGCTGCACTGAAGATAGTCGACGTCATTTATATAATATTTAGTTATGGTTTGTGTTTTATATATGCGTTAAAATTTATGCATTAGAGGTGATCGGTTCATGCATTCAATGATCACTTGTGTATGCAAAGCATCAGCATGATTTAAATCGTTTAGACAACATGGAAAACCAGAGGCTCGAAGCCAAGCGTAATCTGAACAATAATTAGGCAAATATGAACGGCCTGAAGTTGAAACTAGGCGCGCCAGTATTCTCGGTTATCAAGTGGGTGCCTGCGATACGAATCGTTGGTGCTTCAAACGAACAGAATCCAAAGGGGGCTTGATATGTTACGAGTAGGTTTCGTCGGGTGGCGCGGTATGGTGGGTTCCGTGCTCATGCAGCGTATGCAGGAAGAAAGCGATTTCAAACACGTTGAGCCTGTCTTTTTCTCGACATCGCAGGTGGGTAAGCCCGGTCCTGATGTCGGCGTTGATACGCCGGCATTGAAAGACGCCTTCGATCTTGAGGCGCTCAAGCAGTTGGACGCAGTCGTTACCTGTCAGGGCGGCGATTACACCAATGAGGTGTACAAACCTCTGCGCGAGTCGGGTTGGAAAGGTTACTGGATTGATGCGGCAAGCACGCTGCGCATGGATGACGAAGCCGTCATCGTCCTCGATCCGGTCAACCGCCATGTCATTGATGAAAAGCTCAAGGCAGGTGTCAAGACTTTCGCCGGTGGTAACTGCACGGTCAGTCTGATGCTGATGGGACTTGGCGGGTTGTTCGAGGCGGGACTGATCGAGTGGATGACGTCGATGACATATCAGGCGGCTTCCGGCGCAGGGGCGCAAAACATGCGTGAGTTGCTGGGCCAGATGAGAGCGCTCGGTGATGCAGCGAAGCACCATCTCGACGACCCAGCCTCAGCGATTCTCGACATCGACCGTGAAATCACCACGGCAATGCGCGGCGACATGTTTCCGATCGAGCAGTTCGGCGCACCGCTTGGCGGCAGCCTGTTGCCTTGGATCGACAAGGCAATGGACAACGGCCAGACCAAGGAAGAGTGGAAGGGCGGTGTCGAGACCAACAAGATTCTCGGTAATAACGCCACCCCGATCCCCATTGATGGGCTATGCGTGCGAATCGGTTCGATGCGTTCACATTCTCAGGCTTTTACTATCAAGTTAAAGCACGATGTGCCGATGGATGAGATAGAGGATCGCATCGCGCGCCACAATGATTGGGTCAGTGTTGTTCCTAACACCAAGGAGGCGACGCTCAAGTCGCTGACGCCCGCCGCTGTTACCGGCACGTTGAACGTCCCAGTAGGTCGTCTGCGCAAGCTGGCGATGGGCAATGACTATTTAACTGCCTTTTCGGTCGGTGACCAGCTGTTGTGGGGCGCCGCTGAGCCGCTGAGACGCATGCTGATGGTGCTACGCGAGCATCAGGGATAACGGTTTCCGTCCTGCTGCAAAACGCCTCCTTCGGGAGGCGTTTTGCGTTTTAAATGCACAAATATCGTCAGCGGATGACGGTAGTATCGAAGGTAAGCGATGCGGTAAATGCGCGGATAGCGGCGGTCGCCTATGGCACGTTATCGTCCTGCGCTGAGCACATACAAAGGAACGTTGGGATGCGTCAGCTATATCGCGGGCTGTTCATGGCGGGTGCTTTAGCATTCGCTCAAGATATTTGGGCGCTGGGGCTGGGATATCCTCAGGTGTCTTCTCATCTCAACGAGCCTTTACAGGCCCGCATAGCTCTGCTCGATACTCAGGGAATGAGCCCTGATGAAGTCAGGGTTTCCCTCGCCGATGATGAGGCTTTCAACGCGGCTAAGATTGCCCGCAGCGCCGCAGTCGATACGCTACGTGTAAGCGTTCGCAAATGGGGCGGGCAGCTTGAAATCGTGCTTGAGGGAACGCATCCGCTACGTGAGCCCTATCTTGAGGCGATGCTTGATGTGGCATGGCCTCATGGTCAGTTGCGTCGTCAGGTCACCTTACTGCTCGATCCGCCGAAAAATGTCGCTCACCAGACCCAAGAAACGGTGACGTCTTCAGGGCAGTTCCTTGGCCCGCGACCATCAATGTCATCGGTGAGCCAGCAAGCTGAGCCGCAGCCGCAGCGCGACACTACGCCTTCGCATCTTGATCGCAGTACACCAAGGGGGAATGCAGCTGATGTCGAGTTAGCCGCACTAGCTCGGCGTTTAGACAAGCTTGAAGCGAAGTTCAATGAGCTGGAGCGTCAAAGCGCTGTCCCAAGTACCGATTCTGATCAGAAGCCAGCCGCTGAGTGGATAGCACCACTCGCTGCTCTGGAGCAGACGCAACAACGCCTTGACGATCAGTTGAACGAGCTGGCCACTCGACAGCAGGTGTTTGATGAATACATCGCTCAGCAGATGCCGCAGCAGGCGAGTGAAACGCCCCAGCAAGCCCCGCCTGCGGCGCAGATCAGCAGTGAACCATCTCTACATAAACTGTGGCAGCCAGTCACCGCTTGGCTAAGCCCGTTAATCATTATTTTGACAGGTGGTTTGCTGGTCATAGTGGGGTTTTTATTGATACGCCATCAGCGTGCTCGTCACGACGATATATTGCCTATGGAATTCAATGATCCAGCGCTGGACAGAGAGGCAGTGGAGAGCAATGAACTGGACAAGAGAGCAATAAAGGGCGGGAAGCTGAGCAGTCATGCGTCGGATGGAGTCATGGCATCAGCAGTGACGGCATATGTCGGAGCAGGTTCAGATGTCATGCTTGATACGATGAAAAAGGCAGAGAGCTTGGCTGATACCTCGTCTGGCCTTTCTACAGCGGTGGAAGTTGAAAGCCGCAGCGACGATATCGGCGATAGCATGCTTGTTGTCTATGAAGATATCGAGCCGGAAGAGGCCCTGTCTAAGTACCAGAATGCTACGGAGTCAGCACACAATCCGTCGACAGCCTTTGACAAGCTTGGCGCTGAGGCGATGACTAATGTGCAGGACTTGAGCGCTTCCAAAATTCAGATTCATGGTGATTGGCAAGTGGATGCTATGGTTCTGGCCGCAGAAGATCCTGTCACGCAGGGGATTGACCCTGAGCAGGGTATGAATGCACATGAGTTTGAACTCTCCTTTGAACCTGGCCCGCTTGCGGAGAGTCACATGACCAGTGCTGCTTCATATCAAATGGAACATTCAACATCTTCTCAGGCGGCTGCCTTCTCCCCATCTCTTGATGATGTAGCGCTGGATGAACCCCTGACATTTACGGCGGAATCGGATACGGATGCGTTTTATAGTGGGCTTGATAACACCTCTGAGCACGTTGATGTTATTGGCAAGGAAATTTTTCCTGCCAACTGGTCATTTGAAGAGGTGGCATTCGAAGCGCTTGAGCAGGATAATGATGGCCTTGACGGAGAAGCCGCTCGTGATGAGCGATTGATCCGAGCTCATGTACTGCTGGATGCCGGCAATACCGATGCGGCACTGATACTGCTGCGCCAGATTCTGGACGAAGGCCCCGATATCGCGCGTGAGGCGGCTCGTCTTCTGATCAATCGTTTTGACGTGCACCACCCGGATTGAACGCCTTTATTGAATGTCTCTCTTTTCTCTGTTGGATGAACGGACTCGACGCGCGGGGCGCATCGCACTCGGCGTTGAGTATAACGGTGCAAGCTATTATGGTTGGCAGCGACTGAGTCATGGTCCGTCGATTCAAGCTGCACTCGAAACAGCGTTGGCCAAAGTCGCCTCGCAGCCGATTACTGTCATGTGTAGCGGGCGCACCGACAGCGGTGTCCATGCCACGCGTCAAATCGTCCATTTTGATACCGAAACTCCCCGTACCCAGAAAGCATGGGTCATGGGCGTCAACGCCAATCTGCCCAGTGATATTGTTGTTCATTGGGCACACTTTGTGCCTGATGATTTCCACGCACGTTTCTGCGCGCTGGCGCGTCGTTATCGCTATGTGATCATGAACCGTGCCACGCCGTCAGCGCTAAGCTGCCATGACGTGACTTGGCATCGTACGCCGCTCGATGAGCGGCGTATGCATGAGGCCGCACAGGCGCTGATCGGTGAGCATGATTTTTCCGGCTATCGCGCAGCAGGTTGTCAATCGACCTCGCCATGGCGGCATGTCCATTTCGCCGAAGTGCGCCGTTATGGCCCGCTGGTGGTGATCGATATCCAGGCCAACGCCTTTCTGCATCATATGATTCGCAATATCGCGGGCGTGCTTATGGCGATTGGAGACGGTAGGCAGGACATAGGCTGGTGTCGGGAGATACTTGAGCATGGTGTGCGCGCCCAGGGCGGTGTGACCGCACCTGCACAGGGGCTGCATTTCGTCGATGCACGCTATGATGATCACTTCGGCCTGCCGGAAGAGCCGCTCGGTCCGGATGTGTTGTTGTTTACCGGCGAGTGGAGTGGTGAACGTGCTGTCCCGGAAGGGACCTATGTACGCCAGCGCCGGCTTGCCTGCGAGCAGGCTTTCAAGGAGGAAACATGATGCGCACACGTGTCAAAATCTGTGGGCTGACCCGCGCAGAGGATGTCGATGCTGCTGTTCGTGCCGGGGCCGATGCCTTGGGCTTCGTGCTCTGGCCGGGCAGTCGGCGTGCGCTTGATCTCGATACGCTCAAAGTACTGTCGGCACGGGTGCCGGCGTTTGTGACCAGAGTCGGCTTGTTCGTTGATCAGGATGCCGAGACCATTGCGAGCTGCACGCCTTTTTTGGACATGTTGCAGTTTCATGGCGACGAGCCTCCAGAAGAGTGTCAGAGCTACGGCCGGCCGTGGATGAAGGCGGTGCGGATGCGCGATAATATCGACCTGCACGCCGAGGCTGAGCGTTATCGGGGTGCTCAGGGAGTGTTATTGGATGCTTTCAAGCCGGGTGTCCCCGGCGGCACGGGTGAAACCTTCGACTGGAGCCGGATTCCTGCAGGCTTGGCCAAGCCTGTTATCCTTGCGGGAGGCCTGACGCCTGATAACGTCGCCGAAGCTATTGTCACGGTCAAGCCTTTTGCCGTTGACGTCTCAGGTGGCGTCGAGACGACGATAGGCGTCAAGGACCATGCCAAGATCGAAACATTCATTCGCAACGTATTCGCATGAGGTGCATACCGGTGAGCATGCCGACCCAAGCAGATAAGGCGAGCAAGTTCAGTGATCTGGCTCAACAGCCTGATAGCCGAGGCCATTTTGGTCCCTATGGCGGTCGCTTCGTTTCCGAAACATTGAGCTTTGCCCTCGAAGAGCTCGAAAAGGTGTATGCCAGCCTGCGTGATGATCCCGAGTTTCAGGCCGACTTCGATTATGATCTGAAGCACTATGTTGGCCGACCATCACCCCTTTATCATGCTGATCGATGGTCGCGTGAGTTGGGCGGCGCGCAGATATGGCTCAAACGAGAGGATCTCAATCACACCGGGGCGCATAAGGTAAACAATACCATCGGCCAGGCGTTGCTGGCCAAGAAGGCGGGTAAGCCTCGTGTCATTGCCGAGACCGGCGCTGGCCAACACGGTGTGGCCACGGCTACCGTTGCAGCGCGCCTGGGACTCAAGTGCGACATTTATATGGGGGCAGAAGACGTCGAGCGCCAGAAGCTCAATGTCTATCGCATGCGCTTGCTCGGAGCCAACGTGATTGCCGTGGAGTCCGGCTCACGCACGCTCAAGGATGCGATGAACGAGGCAATGCGTGACTGGGTCACGAATGTTGACGATACCTTTTACATTATCGGTACCGTCGCGGGTCCCCATCCTTACCCGGAGATGGTGCGGGATTTCAATGCCGTGGTAGGACGCGAAGCGCGGCGTCAATCGCTGGAGCAGATCGGCCGGCTGCCTGATGCCTTGATCGCGTGCGTGGGCGGTGGCTCCAATGCGATGGGGCTGTTCTATCCTTTCCTGCAGGATGAGGAGGTGGCCATGTATGGTGTCGAGGCTGGTGGCAAAGGACTAGAAACGGGGCAGCACGCGGCACCGTTGAATGCTGGCCAGCCTGGCGTATTGCATGGTAACCGTACCTATCTGATGTCCGATGAGGGCGGTCAGATCATCGATACTCATTCGATTTCTGCCGGACTTGATTATCCTGGCGTCGGTCCCGAACATGCCTGGCTCAAGGATGTCGGCCGAGTGAACTATGTCACGGCCAACGATGACAAGGTGCTTGAAGCGTTCCGTGAGTTGACCCATGTCGAGGGCATTATGCCGGCGCTGGAGTCTGCTCATGCGTTAGCCTATGCCAAGGTGCTGGCGCCAACGATGCGCACCGATGAGCATTTGATCGTCAACCTGTCCGGACGCGGCGACAAGGATATTCTTACCGTCGCGAAAATAGACGGCATTGAATTCTAAGGACACCGGATGAATCGTATTGACCAACGTTTCGCTGACCTCAAGGCGCAGTCGCGTAAGGCATTGATTCCTTATATTACCGCCGGCGATCCTGCTCCTGCATATACGGTTGGCTTGCTTCATGCGCTCGTCGAGTCGGGTGCAGATATTCT
Source organism: Phytohalomonas tamaricis (assembly GCF_003012345.1). GTDB lineage: Bacteria > Pseudomonadota > Gammaproteobacteria > Pseudomonadales > Halomonadaceae > Phytohalomonas > Phytohalomonas tamaricis. The sequence continues at coordinate 283,616 of NZ_PVRV01000020.1, read as the reverse complement.
TGAACTTGGTATACCGTTCTCCGACCCGATGGCGGACGGCCCTGTCATTCAAAAGGCATGTGAGCGAGCGCTGGTTCACGGTACGCGCCTTGCTCATGTGCTCGACATGGTGGATGAATTCCGCCAGAGCGATACGCAGACCCCGATTGTCCTGATGGGTTATCTCAACCCGATTGAAAGGATGGGTTTCGAGGCCTTTGCCGCCCGCTGCGAGCAGGTCGGCGTCGATGGTGTACTGGTGGTTGATATGCCGCCAGAAGAAGCTGACGAACTGACGGCATGTCTTAAGCCGCGAGGGGTGCATACGATCTATCTGGTTGCACCTACCACTTCCGAGACGCGTGCCGCTACAATAGGCCGCCATGGCGCGGGCTATCTCTATTATGTGTCGCTCAAGGGGGTGACCGGTGCCGCGACGCTTGATGTGACTGCTGTCGAGAAACAGCTCAATAGTCTGCGCCGCTTCAGCGATCTGCCGCTGTGTGTCGGGTTTGGCATTCGTGACGGTCAGTCGGCGGCCGCAGTCGCGCAGGTGGCTGATGGCGTGATAGTAGGAAGTGCTCTCGTCAGCCAGATCGCTGATAATGCCGAGCATATAGAAGCTATTGCACCGGCGCTCAAGGCAGTGTTGTCCGATATGCGTCAGGCAATGGATAGCTGATAGATCATGACATATCCAGGCGGCCATAAGCGCATGGATACGGTAAACTAGGTGGTTACATACTGCTCGCTTGCTGAGGTGTAGCGAGTGGCCATTTGAATCGAAAGCAATACGGAAGCCTTATCTCCCATGAGCTGGCTCGATAAAATCGTACCGTCGATGGGGCGCACGCAGCGCACCGACAGACGCAGCAATATTCCCGATGGTCTATGGCGCAAGTGCCCTCAGTGCGAGTCGGTGCTCTATCGACCTGAACTTGAACGGCATCATAATGTGTGTCCCAAGTGTGATCATCATTTGCGTCTCAATGCACGCAAGCGTCTGTCCTGGTTTCTAGACAAGGAAGGCCGTGAAGAGATTGCAGCTGATCTCGAGCCGGTCGATCGGCTGCGGTTTCGTGATTCCAAGAAATACAAGGATCGCCTCGCCGCTGCGCAGAAGAGCACTGACGAAAATGATGCGCTGATCGCGATGAAAGGAGAACTGGATGGCCTGCCAGTCGTGGCTGTGGCATTCGAGTTCGAATTCATGGGCGGTTCGATGGGCAGCATTGTCGGTGAAAAGTTTGTGCGTGCTGCGGAGCTTGCCCGCAAAGAGCGTCGTCCTCTGATCTGCTTTGCAGCCAGTGGTGGAGCGCGTATGCAGGAAGCACTCTTTTCATTGATGCAGATGGCCAAGACATCGGCCGCGCTGGAAAAGATGCGTGAAGAGGGGGTGCCCTATATCTCCGTATTGACGGATCCAGTCTTCGGCGGAGTGTCTGCATCATTGGCCATGCTAGGTGATCTCAACGTGGCTGAGCCTAACGCGCTCATCGGTTTTGCCGGTCCGCGTGTTATCGAACAGACCGTGCGTGAAAAGCTGCCGGAAGGGTTTCAGCGCAGTGAATTCCTGCTTGAGCATGGCACCGTCGATATGATCATTCATCGTAGTGAAATGCGTGAGCGCGTGGGAAGCATTTTGCGCAAGTTGACCCATGCGCCTGCTGCACCGCGCAGCGAGGAAGTCGTTACTGTCGAACCCATCTCACCCGACAGCGAGTTCGCTGACGATGACGTGGATGCACCAAAATACTGAATATCGAGTAATACATGAGTCTGCCTAACACGCTTGAAGGTTGGCTTGAGCGGCTGGAACGTCAGCACCCGGTAGCCATTGATCTTGGCCTTGAACGTGTCGAGCTGGTCGCCCATCGGCTTGGCTTGCTTGATACGCCGCCCGCCAAGCGCATTATTACGGTCGCTGGCACCAACGGTAAAGGCTCAACTGTCGCTATGCTGGAGGCGCTGGCGCAGGCTCATGGCATATCTACTGTGACTTACACATCACCGCATCTGCTGCGCTATAACGAGCGGCTGCATCTCGATGGCGTAGAGGGCAGCGATGAAGCATTTATCCGTGCCTTCGCCGCCATTGAGGCGGCACGCGGTGATATCAGCCTTACCTATTTCGAGACGGGAACGCTGGCGGCATTAGTGTTGATCGCTGAACATCGGCCTGAGCTGGCCATTTTGGAAGTGGGGCTCGGGGGGCGGCTCGATGCGGTCAATGTCGTTGCGCCAGATGTTGCCATAATCACTACGGTGGCCCATGATCATGCGGCTTTTCTGGGAGACGACCTAGAAAGCATCGGCTATGAAAAGGCAGGGATCATGCGCGCCGGACGCCCCGTCGTGTTGGGCAGCGAACGTCTACCCAACAGCGTGGATGCTCATGCAGCAGCGTTGCCTGTCTCAAGCAGACATCAGCTGGGCCGGGAATATGGTCACGTGGTTGATCAGTCTGGATGGCGCTGGTGGAGCAATGGCACTACCGGATATTCATTGAACCTGGAAGCGCTGCCTGATCCGGGCTTGCCACTGGATAATGCCGCGACGGCGCTACAGGCCTTCATTCTGGCCGGTTTCTCGCCAGAGATACCCCACACACGTAAAGCCTTTGCATCGGTACGCTTGCCGGGGCGTATGCAGTGGTTGGGGCATTGGTGTCTTGATGTGGCGCATAATCCTCATGCTGCGGCCTATGTCGCTGCTCGCTTGGCATCGCGAATGCCCAAGCGGCGCATCGCTCTGCTCGGTATGCTGGGCGACAAGGACGCTCGTGGAGTTGTCGAAGCATTGACGCCGGTTATCGATGGCTGGGTGGTGGCAACACTTGAAGGCGAGCGTGCCCGTTCGGCGCAGGAATTAGCCGAGCATGTCCGTGCATCAGGAGGGGACGTGCTGCGTGAGGTTGCTTCGCCACGTGATGGCGCAATGTGGCTTGAGACATTCCCGGACAATGATATTGAAATTCTGGTATGCGGATCATTTTTCACTGTGTCCGCCGTGCTTGCCTATCTGTCACCGGATGGACAAGCGTATCAGGCAGAGGAGTCGGCATGAAATATGGTAAGCGTGAGCGGGTCACGGGCATTGTCATTCTCGCGGCGCTGGCGGTTATCTTTCTGCCAATGTTGTTCAGCGAACCTGCGCCGCGTGGTGAAGGACCGGAACCGGTGCTGACGGTTGAACAGCCCATCGACCTGCCTAGAAATAGCGTATCATCACCATCTTCACCCTTACCCAATGACGCTGAAATTACCCATAACGAACGTCGCTCCAGCCAAGTGACACAAACATCCCAGCTGATTCCTTCTCAGCGTGATGATGAGCCGTCACGCCCGGCACAGCGTAGTGCGCCACCCGCGCAAGGTACGTCCACTGGCAGTGCCTCATCACGAAGTAATGAAGCAAGCAAGACTCCCTCTAAAGCCAGTTCCGCTGCGCCGCAAGACCCAATCATGGCCGCGGCTTTGCGAGGGTCCAACAGCTTGCCTGCAACGGCGAAGAATGGTGATTGGGCAGTTCAGGCCGGTAGTTTTGGTGAGCCGGGCAACGCGGACCGCCTTATTGCCCAATTGAAAGAACAGGGATTTTCGGCATACAAGAAGCCGCGCGGCAATCTCAATACGGTCTTTGTTGGCCCGTTCAGCTCCTCCGAGCAAGGTGAGAAGGCACGGGTACAGCTGCAGCAGAAGGCCAATATAAAGGGCTTGGTTGTGCGCCGTAAGGATAATGAATGAGCTGGACTTGGGTCGATTGGGCCTTTGCTGCCATCCTGCTCTTTTCCATTCTCTCCGGTGCGGCTCGTGGCTTCATTCGTGAGGGGCTTGGGCTTATTGCCTGGATAGGCGCACTTCTGGCTGCGCGCGCCTTTGCTGGCCGGGCTGGTGAAATTTTCCGAGGTTATGTCGAGAATTCGGATATTCGGCTGGCAATAGGTTTTTTTCTAGTCGTTTTTGTGGTGATTGTGGTCAGTGGTATGGTTATTCGCCTCCTCCATTCGATTATCGAATGGGTTGGCATGGGACGATTCAATCGCCTGCTGGGAGCGCTATTTGGCGCCCTGAAGGGCGGGGCCATTCTTGTACTGATTGCCGCTATCGTTGGATTGACCCCTTGGCGCACGGCACCGGATTGGCAGGAGTCGCAACTACGCCCCATGGTGGCTCAGGCGCGGGACTGGTCAATGCAGCAGCTTGAAAACTGGGATGCAGAGCGCACTCAGGAGAGCATGTCGACGTTGAAGCAGGAAGCGACGTCACGCTTGCCGATAATCGACAGTAAGCAGTAAGCCAAGCAATTTTTCTGGTGGTTCGCCCGTACATTGCGGTTGTGCCACGGCTCGATGGATAACAGTGAGGAAGTGACAAGATGTGCGGGATCGTAGGCCTGATGGCTCATTCGATGGTAAATCAAGCACTCTATGATGCACTCACGGTGCTGCAGCATCGCGGTCAAGATGCTGCGGGTATGATGACTTGGCACCATGGACGCTTTTTACTGCGCAAGAGTAATGGCCTGGTACGCGACGTGTTTCATACACGCCACATGAAACGATTGCAGGGCAATCTCGGTATCGGTCATGTCCGCTACCCGACAGCAGGCTCCTCTTCCGAAGCGGAGTCTCAGCCGTTCTATGTCAATTCCCCTTATGGCATCGCGCTGGTTCACAACGGCAACCTGACCAATTCTGAGCAGCTGGTTAAAGAGCTGTTTACGGCGGACCTGCGCCACATTAATACCAGCTCCGATTCGGAAGTGCTGCTTAACGTCTTTGCCCATGAGTTGGGCAAGCAGGGCATGCAAATCGGTGCCGAGGATATCTTCGATGCGGTGCGTCGCGTCCATCGCCGTTGCAAGGGTGGTTATGCTGCTGTAGCCATCGTCAACGGACTGGGGCTGGTGGCGTTCCGTGACCCTAACGGTATTCGCCCGGTGGTCTTCGGTAAGCGTGAAACCGCCGATGGCCCCGAGTATATGATCGCATCTGAGTCGGTTGCGCTCGATGTGGCAGGGTTCGAACTGATTCGCGATCTCGAGCCGGGCGAGGCGGTTTTTATCGATCTCGAACGTAATCTCTATACTCAGCGTTGTGTTGAAAATGCACGTTTAACGCCCTGCATCTTTGAATATGTTTACCTGGCGCGCCCTGATTCAACGCTTGATGGCGCTAATGTTTACTGGACGCGCATGCGCATGGGCCAGAAACTGGCCGACAAGATCAAGCGCGAATGGGCGGATCACGATATCGATGTGGTCATTCCGATTCCCGATACTAGCCGCACCGCGGCGCTGGAACTCGCTCAGCATCTTGGCGTGACCTATCGCGAAGGTTTCACCAAGAATCGCTATATTGGCCGTACCTTTATCATGCCGGGCCAGACACAGCGCAAGAAGTCGGTACGTCAGAAGCTCAATGCCAACGATATCGAATTTCAGGACAAGAATGTGCTGCTGGTCGATGATTCGATCGTGCGCGGCACAACCTGTAATGAAATTATCCAGATGGCGCGAGAGGCTGGCGCGAAAAAGGTGTACTTCGCCTCAGCGGCGCCTGCTGTACGCTATCCTAATGTTTATGGCATCGATATGCCGGTAGCGCTAGAACTGATTGGCCATGACCGCAGTGACGCAGAGGTCGGCAAGCTCATCGGTGCGGACAAGCTGATCTATCAGGACCTTGAAGATCTCAAACAGGCCTGTCAGGAGGTGAACCCGGCGCTGACCGAGTTCGACTGTTCGGTCTTCGATGGCCGCTATGTGACTGGCGATATCGATGCTGACTACCTTGCCCGTCTGGAAGTGGCGCGTAACGACGCTGCCAAGTGCGACGATGGCGGCAATTCAGTGGTCGACATGCATAACGATGTCGAGGAAGTCGACTGATAACATCAGAGCTACTGAGTATCAGCGTAAAAAAGCGGCCTCCTCGGAGGCCGCAGCTTTTTTTACATGCCGTTTTCATTGATGATGGCGTAACTACTCATCGAATCAATGGACTGTAAGTCATGCACGAAGACGATATCCCGCTGCATCTCGATACGCTGGCCATTCGCGCTGGCCACACCCGTACCAACGAACAGGAACATGGCGAGCCGATTTTCACGACGTCGAGCTTTGTCTATGAAAGCGCTGCCGAAGCTGCACGCAAGTTCTCTGGAGAAGAACCGGGTAATATTTATTCTCGCTTTACCAATCCCACCGTCAGAATATTCGAGCAACGCCTCGCGGCCATGGAGAAAGGAGAGCGCTGCGTTGCGACCAGCTCCGGTATGGCGGCCATCCTGTCGACGGCGCTTGGCTTGCTTGAAGCCGGTGATGAAATTGTGGCCTCGCGCTCCCTTTTTGGCTCGACAGTTAGCCTGTTTTCGAAATATCTGGGCAAGTTCGGTATCACTACTCGCTACGTTGAACTCTCGAATCTTGAGGCCTGGGAAGCCGCACTAACGCCGCAGACTAAGCTGTTATTTGCCGAGACGCCTTCCAATCCGTTATCGGAAATTGTCGATATTGCTGCGCTGGCAGATATTGCTCATCGTCACGGGGCGTGGCTTGCCATCGATAATTGCTTTTGTACGCCGGCGTTGCAAAAGCCTCTTGAGCTAGGGGCGGATCTGGTGATCCATTCGGCAACCAAATATCTTGATGGACAGGGGCGTGCCATTGGTGGTGCCGTTGTGGGGCCGCATGACCTGCTTGAAGAAGTGCTTGGCGTGGTTCGTACCTGTGGGCCATGCATGAGCCCGTTTAATGCCTGGATATTTCTCAAGGGGCTGGAAACGTTGGGCTTGCGTATGCGGGCGCATGGTGAGAATGCTATTGATTTTGCGCGCTGGCTCGAAGCGCATCCCAATGTTGAGCGGGTCCATTACAGCGGACTTGAATCGCATCCTCAGCATGCGTTGGCCAAGCGTCAGCAGAGCGGCTTTGGTGCAGTGTTGGGTGTTGTCGTCAAGGGCGGCCGTGAAGGTGCCTGGTCAGTGATCGATGCCACACGGCTAATGTCGATTACCGGTAATCTTGGCGATGTGAAGACCACCATTACTCATCCGGCCACAACGACACATGGCCGTTTGTCAGATGAGCAGAAGCAGGTAGCCGGTATCGAAGAAGGTTTGATCCGGATTGCGGTCGGACTTGAACATCTTGATGACCTCAAAGCTGATATTGCCCGCGGCTTGGATCGCCTTTAACTAGCGGGGCCTCGAATTCATGTCATTCACATTCACCCGGCAATGTCGGGTGAGTGTGTTAACCCAGTGGGCTATCTTGGGGCCTTAGAATATGGTTGCCGTTTATTAGACCTGACGACGCGGTGTGGTCATGGCGTTCCTGCTAGGGTGCGTTCAACAGCGTGATCAATTAAACCAGCATACAATACCTTCATATATCCTCGTTTTCTTTTAAGCGTACGTCCGACAGGCTGTGGGCCTGCTTTTACGTGGATGGGAGTAGGCCTTTTACTTTCGCGCATGGGCGTCAGGCATGCGCTAGACTTTGCGATTCTTTGACAGTGGCTTCGGAGGCCTTTTGACTTCCTTTTCGACACGCGCCATGGGGCGCACGTTATGGCAGCAGACTTGGCCTATGGCGATGGGCGTCATGGCGCTGCTGGGCTTTAATCTGGTGGATAGTATCTTTGTTGCCAGACTGGGTACTCAGCCGCTTGCCGCACAGTCCTTCACCTTCCCGGTCACCTTCATCATTATTGGCGTTCAAGTCGGGATGGGCATCGCTATTGCTGCGACGATTTCACGCGCCTTGGGGGCGGGTGAGCATGAGCGTGCCAGACGTCTGGGTAGCCTGATTCTTTGCGGCGGCGGCGTAATCATGGCGCTATTGATGGTCGTGCTATGGTTAGTTCAAGGTCCGGTTTTTGCTGCGATGGGGGCGGGTGACGATATCCTTGCAGTGATCCGCACCTATTGGTGGCCCTGGCTGTTGGCTAGCTGGATGGGCGCCATGCTCTATTTCGGATACAGCTTGTTTCGTGCCCATGGTGAGGCTCGCTTTCCCGGAATCATCATGATCGTGACGAGTCTTCTGAATCTTGTTCTCGACCCGTTGCTGATTTTTGGAATAGGACCGTTCCCAGGATTGGGGTTGCCGGGGGCCGCGTGGGCGACGCTGATAGCCTTCACTGGCGGAATACTGCTAGTGGGAATGAAATTGGGCCGTCAGGATTGGCTTTCGTTTCATCATTTGGGCGAAGAGGCGCGGCGTTCATCGGGGCCTTTTTTGCATATTGCAGGCCCGGCCATGGTCAGCCAGTTGATGCCTCCGGCCTCAGCGTTGCTTGCTACCAGCGTTGTGGCGCGTCTGGGGAATGCTGCCGTTGCCAGCTGGGGGTTGGCCTCTCGTCTTGAGACCTTCGTTTTGTTGGTCGTACTGGCACTGACGATGTCCCTACCGCCGTGGCTCGGGCGCAACTATGGGGCTGGAAAGTGGCGTGAGACGCGTCAGTTGATGAATCTCGCGGTGCGCGTCGTGTTGATCTGGCAGTTCATGCTTGGTGTCGTGGTGGCAGTATTGGCGGCCCCAATTGCTGGGCTTATGACCGGCGATGATGCGGTACGTGATTCATTGACTACGCTGATGCGCTTTCTTCTCCCCAGCTATGCCTTTCTCGGTATCTGTATGCTTGTTGTGTCCGCTTCCAATGCGTTGGGGTGGCCCATGAAGGCAATGCTTATTTCGTTTCTACGTCTCTTTGCCTGTTATTTGCCATGCTTGTGGATAGGCAGCCTTGTAGGTGGATTAACGGGTCTGGCGGCTGGCGCGGCGCTGGGCAACGTATTGGCCGGCATCATGGCTTGGCGTCTCTATCGTCACTCACTGGGTGAGCGTGGCAAGTCCAGTGAGGGTGAAGTTGCTTTAGAGCCAGTCAAATGACATTCGAAAATTAAAATAGCCATGGTTTCTTTCGCCATGAGAAAAGAAATACAAAGATTTGTCCTGCCTGGCGTCTGAATTTCAAAAAATGCTATTGGCTGACCCGCTTTATACTACGGCTGTGCACTTCGTACCGCTGTCGCGGTGTCCAATCCAATAAGGACAACAGGTGGAAGCCAGCCATGCATATTCTCGTTCTTGGCAGCGGTGTTGTGGGCGTAACCAGTGCGTATTATCTCGCGCGACAAGGGCATCAGGTGACCGTCGTCGACCGTCAGCCCAGTCCAGCCATGGAGACCAGTTACGGGAATGCAGGTCAGGTCTCGTTCGGATTCTCCTCGCCGTGGGCTGCCCCTGGCATTCCGCGCAAGGCGTTGAAGTGGATATTCCAGGAGCATGCTCCGCTCAAGATCCAGCCGCGCATGGATACCGCGATGGCGCGCTTCATGATGCAGATGTTTGCCAACTGCAACAGCGAGCGCTATGCCATCAACAAGGAGCGAATGGTCCGTATCGCTGAGCACAGTCGTCACTGTATTGATGCGCTGCGTACCGATACCGGGATTGGTTATGAAGACCGTCAGCGTGGCCTGCTGCAGCTGTTTCGTTACGATGCGCAGGTCGATGCGGCAGGCAAGGACATGCGTGTCCTTGAGGAATGTGGCATTCGACATCGATTACTGACCGAAAGTGAATGTGTGGACGTCGAACCGGCGTTGGCACGCGTGCCGGGAAAGTTTGTTGCGGGGCTTCATCTGCCTGATGACCAGACGGGAGATTGTCATTTATTCACCCGTCGATTGGCTGAATATTGTCGCGAACAGTTGGGCATCGAATTTCGTTTTAACACCCATATTCAACACATCAAGCGTAATGCTGATCATGTCGAAGCAGTCATTACCTCTGCAGGGGAAATGAAGGCCGATGCCTATGTCCTTTGCCTGGGCAGCTACTCGCCTTTCCTGGCGAGAGACCTTGAGCTCCACCTGCCCATCTATCCGGTCAAGGGCTATAGCTTGTCCGTGCCGATTACCGATGAGACGGGCGCGCCACAGTCAACCGTCATGGATGAAAGCCATAAGGTCGCTATCACACGCTTTGATAAGCGTATTCGCGTCGGTGGTATGGCTGAACTCGCGTCCTATGATTTGAGCCTGTTAGCCAAGCGTCGTGCCACGATCGAGAAGGTAATCAAGGATATTTTTCCCGATGGTGGCAACGTGTCCCAGGCTGAATTCTGGGCCGGACTGCGACCGATGACGCCAGACTCGACGCCCATCATTGGGAAAACCCGCTACGATAACTTCTGGCTAAATACCGGCCATGGCACGCTGGGGTGGACGATGAGCTGTGGCAGCGGGCAGTTGCTCGCCGACCTGTTGTGCAACCGCAAGCCTGAGATCGATCCAACAGGACTCGATATCAGCCGCTATGCTGCTTAGAACCGCTCCTGAGAATTTTGGGTAATGACATGACAATCAAAAATGAGTTTTGGAAATCTCCGTTATGGATCGTCCCGATAAGCGTACTTGTGATTTCAGGCTGTACGTTGAATGGGCCTAATCAACCGAGATTCAGTAGCCAGGCAATAACGTTCAAGGAAGTTGATGCCAACCAGAATGGGTTTATAACGCCTGATGAGTTTGAGTATTCACCGCTCAATCAGGCCTGGGAGGAGATCGATACCAATGGTGATGGCATTGTTGATGACAGTGAATATCGCGATGCCTACGGGGCGAGTGCCTTGGATCTTCATCGACAGTAAATTTCGCGGGTAAATAACCGCTCAATACAGCTCTGCAAACGATAACGCCCGTCTTGGAAGTATTCCCAAGACGGGCGTTATCGTTAAGCCCGTTTCCTAGGCTTGTTTGACGACGGCGGCAATCGCCTTGGCGATGTAGTCAAGCCGGTCGGTGCTCATGCCGGCCACGTTGGCGCGTCCTGAGCGCACCATATAGATACTGTACTCATCACGCAGGCGATCAACCTGTTGGGGCGTCAGTCCTGTGTAAGAGAACATGCCACGCTGTTCGGCGATGAAGGCAAATTGCTCGGAAAGCCCGTAAGGCTTTAGCGCATCGACAAAATCCTGACGCAATCCATTGATGCGGTTGCGCATTTCCGTAACCTCGTCACGCCACAATTGCGTCAGCTCGGTTGACTGAAGAATTTCACTGACGATTGCGCCACCATGAGAGGGGGGATTGGAGTAGTTTTCACGAGCGGTAATCGCTGCCTGAGAGCGTATGTTCAGCATCTCTTCGTGGTTACGGGCGATGAGGATGAGGCAGCCAGTACGTTCACGATAAAGACCGAAATTCTTCGAGCATGAGCTGGTGATGATCATCTCGTCTAGATGCTCAGCCAAAAGGCGAACACCGTAGGCATCTTCATCCAGGCCATCTCCGAAGCCTTGGTAGGCAAAATCTACCAGAGGTAGAAGTTCACGCTCCTTGACCACTTCCAGCACCTGATCCCATTGTTCGCGGGTCAGATCGAACCCTGACGGGTTGTGGCAGCACGCGTGCAGCAGGACGACATCGCCGTGAGGAATCTGCTGTAGACATGCCAGCATGGCTGGGAAGTCGAGCTGGTTGGCGGCGTTGACATAAGGGTACTTGTTCAGCTTCAGACCAGCAGCTTCAAAAATCCCGAGGTGATTGGGCCAGGTGGGGTCGCTGAGCCAGATACCTTTACCGGGCAGATTGACCTTGATGAAATCTGCAGCCAGACGAAGGGCTCCGGTGCCACCAGGGGATTGAGTGGCGCTGGCTCGTCCGGCCGCAAGGATAGGAGAAGCTTCGCCGAGCACCAGCGCAAGGACAGCTTCGCCGTAGCGAGGATCCCCATGAGAACCGATATAGCTCTTGGTAGTTTCCTGCTGCAAAAGGCGTGCCTCGGCTTCCTTGACTGAGCGTAGAACCGGCGTATTTCCCTGGGCATCCCGGTAAACACCAACACCTAGATCGACCTTCTCGGGGTTAGTGTCCTGGTTGTAGGCATCGATCAACCCGAGAATGGCGTCTCCGGGAACGCGCGCGATCTGCTGGAACATATCTGGTGTACTACCTCGTAGTGTTGGCATGCATGGACGTGACGTGAAGCGCTGCGTTCACAAAGAGAGGATCACAACGCTTCAAGCCGCTAAAACATGATGACGCTAGTATAGCCTTATGGCATTGCGCTTTCGATATGCCGTTATTGATGGCAGTGGTTTATCCCTTACTCTGTCATCAGTAGTTTAATGGAATGCCTTCGATAGCGTGCGCAAGAGTTGTCGTGAATAATTGCTTAGGAAGGTAAGTATTAGTAGAATAGCCCTATGAAAAATGATGAATGGTTCGACCAACTTTCGATAGGCATGCGCCTGGCTTTTCTCCATCGCCGCTGGCGTGCGGTGGTTGATGCTTCCATGCATCCGCTTGGTTTGACGCAGTCACGTTGGGCTGTTCTGGTTCACCTTGATCGTCTGGGCGAGGGGGCCACTCAGTCGGCTCTGGCCCAGGATCTGGGCATCGAATTGCCGTCATTGATGCGGACACTGGAAAATCTGGAAGATGCCGGGCTAGTTGTACGCCAGCGTTGTGAGCATGATCGGCGTGCGCGGTCCATTGGCTTCACGCCGCAGGGGCGTGAGATGCTCGCCAGCATAAGGGTGCGAGTCAAAGAGGCTCAGCATCAGTTACTGGCGGATATCCCTGAAGATGAGCTTGCCGTTTTTGAGTCGGTCATGCGTCGCATCGCCGACAATGCCGATATCGATAACAAGGAGTGATGGCGGATTGCCATCACTTTATCGTTAGCCTTCTGCTTTTTAAGCGTTTTAAGAGAATATCATGACGCCGGAACAACGCTTCACCCGCTGGGTGCAGATCGCCCTTGTGGCGTTTGTTGCGCTTTTTGCTTATTACCTGATCGCCGATAGTGCCATGCCGTTAACGCCTCAGGCGCGCCTGATCCGGCCCGTGGTGCCTGTTGCACCGCAAGTGGCTGGCCGTGTCGTTGCCGTCGAAGTGCGCAATAATGAGCATGTTGAGGCGGGGCAGGTACTGTTTCGTATTGATGAGGCTCCCTATCAGTTGGCCGTCGGCGAAGCGCAGCTTAATCTGGAGCAGGCGCAGCGCGATAACAAGCAGCTTGACGCCCAGATCGCTTCGGCTCAGGCGGCGCTGGTGGAGGCGCAGGTCGACGCTGCGAACCTGCAGCGCGACGTGCAGCGTTATCGCACGCTGGTCGAACGCAAGAGTATCTCGCGTCAGCAGCTCGATCAGACCGAAGCTGAGTACCGAGCGGCCAATGCTCAGGTCGATGCCGCCAAGGCGCAGATCCAGCAGCTGCGCGTCGAGCGGGGTGAGAGCGGTGAGGACAATCTGAGTTTGCGTCAGGCGCGCAATGCTCTTGAGCAGGCGCAGCTTAACCTTGACTATACTCAGGTGCGCGCCGACATCGCCGGCACGGTCAGTAATCTACAGCTCGAACCCGGCAGCTATGCCAGTACAGGCGGGGCAGTGCTGGCGCTGGTCAGTGATATGCCTGATCTGATTGCCGACTTTCGCGAGAAGAGTCTCCATCTGACCCGGGTCGGGGATAAGGCCAGCGTGGTTTTCGATGCGTTGCCGGGACGGGTCTTCAATGCGCATGTCACCGGTACCGATGCCGGTGTGCAGGATGGTCAGCTCGCCGCCGACGGTGAGCTCGCCTCGCCAGACGATTCGGATCGCTGGGTCCGCGACGCGCAGCGCATGCGTCTGCATGTGATACTTGATGACAGTCTTGAGCAGCCACTGCCGACAGGGGCGCGTGCAACGGTACAGCTCTATCCGACCGACAATCCCATCTTGGACTGGCTGGGCAGCGTGCAGATCCGTCTGGTCAGTCTGCTGCACTATATTTATTGATGACTGCGACGGCTTAAGCGATGCCTATACGATTCTTTCCCACGTTACGCTCCCGCGGCGGGGCAGCGCCGCCCCAGGGGGCTGCGTCAGGCGGGCACGCTATGCTGGGCAGTAACGATCTGCGCCAGTGTCTGCGCGTGGCGTTCGGCAGTACGCTGGGATTCACAATCTCGAACCTGTTCAACTGGAACTATGGCGTCTTCTTTACCGTCTACCCGATGCTGCTGCTGGCACTAGTGCCTATGCTGAATGGCCATATTGTCCGCCAGTTCATCGGCAGTGCGCTGATTAACACTGTCGAGGTTGGGCTAATCGCCGGCTTCTTCAGCCATCTGCCATTTGTGATGACGCTGATCGTGTTTGCGCTGTTCGCCACGCGTTTTCGACTGATGAGCAACGGCCCGATGTTCCTGTTCGGCGCTCAGGGCATGGTGAGCTTGAGCGTGATGTTCCACTTTGCCAGCTATGAGAGCACCGACCTGCACGATATGCTGATGTCGAACATTGCCGCCTCGAGTCTGACAGTGGCCATTGCGATGGTGATGTATGCGCTCATTCCCGACGTTGAGCCGCGCAAGCCGCCGCCGCGGATGGAGAAATCGCCTGAGCGCCGACGCCACGAGACGCTGCTTGGCGCCACGGTAGCGACGCTGTCGTTCGTGGTTTTTCAGGTCTTCGACCTGCAAGATTCGCTTTCGGCGCAGGTGGCGACGATCTTGATCCTGTTTCCAATGACGTTCAGTGGTGCTGCCGTGGCAGCGAAACGGCGCGCTGTTGGTGTGTTGCTGGGCTGCAGCTTTGGACTGCTGGTACAGCTGATCCTGTATAACCATTCCGACGTGTTGCTGCTGGTCATGGTGCCGCTATGGATCGGCGTCATGCTGTTTGCGCGTGAACATGTCATCGAGAAGGTCGGCTCCGGTACGGGCTTTGGCGGCATGACCACGGTTGGTATTCTATTTGGCCAATATCTCACTCCACAGCAGGATCTGATCTACAGCGACCTTTACCGTGTCACTTCGGTTTGTATAGCTATGGTCATCGCGCTGGCAGTTGCCTATGTTGTCCACCATATTCTGAATCGCTTCGCCGCTACACGATTCGTGTATGAGTCATGATTAATTTGCCTACGAAAAAGGCCGCTTGAAGCGGCCTTTTTCATGCGTGGTGGAGAAGAAACCTAAGTAAACCAATGTTATGAAACCGCCTTTGAGGAATGACGCTAAACTAGAGAGATTGCGGTGCTGTTAATGGCCACTATCAACGCAGCTTAGGTAGGGGAGAAAGAGAGTGAACGTCATCATCGATCTATGTGTTGTGCCGTTAGGCGTGGGGGTTTCAGTATCTCGTTATGTGGCGGCATGCCAGGATGTCATCGAAAAAGCAGGACTCACGCATCAAATGCATGCGTATGGCACTAATATCGAAGGGCCGTGGGATGAGGTCTTTGCTGCGGTAAAGGCGTGTCACGAAGCGGTGCACGCCTTAGGCGCACCACGTATCACGACGACCATGAAAGTAGGAACGCGAATCGATCAGACGCAATCGATGGACGATAAGGTGCGTAGCGTTAACGAAAAGCGTGGGCGTGCTTGAGCCAATAATGACGAGAGCAGAAATAACGAAGGACGAGTAGTGCTCGTCCTTCGTTCAGTCTGAGGTTGTCGTATCGTCGCGTTAACTTGTCGGAGTTCACTCCTTACTGGCAGCGAATCGTCCAGCTAACCTTATAGCCGTCACCTTCATGCGTGGCTGCCGACAGCTCAGTATCCTCACTCACAGTAGCACCTTCCAACTGCTTTTCTCCGCTGTTATCCGCGGCGTCGTTGGGTGCCTGGATCTGCTGGTCGATTATTTCGTATCGATCATGGTCCTGCTCTTCACAATATTCCGTTGCCCGTGTTTTGACATCAGCGATAGCGCTTTCACGTTCATCGGATACGGCGGTAACCACATAGCGTGTATCCTGTTTTTCAATCACGCTGGTGTTACCGCCACAACCTGAAAGAAGCGTAGCGGCAAGAATAGTGCATGTACTCAATAAAACTGTGCGCATTTTAACCTCCTGTTGATGCAGCGATTCACACTTTCCATGTTCACCGTAGGCCAACATTAACATTCTCGAAGAGTGCAGTCAGTGCTTCCTGGTCGCAAGCAAAGTACTCAGAGTGCGGCTATCGATGCGGCCACATTTTCTGTGTCGAGGGGGGTAAGCCAGCGCGGTGATACCTTGGCTAGGTGGTGAGTCAGGGCTTCAAGTACCTGACCACCTTGACGCCAGTAATGCCAGTAAAGCGGCACGACTACAGAAGATTCGTTTTCCAGCACGATAAGATCACCGCTGTCGATGGCGTGCCTGGCCTGCAGCTCTGGAATCAGGCCATAACCCAGCCCCGCGATGGCCATGCGCACGTATCCTTCCGATGAGGGGCATAAATGATGAGGAAAGGAGGCCGTCACGCCTTTCTGCGCCATATAGCGGTGCTGCAAGCGATCATCGGGACCAAAGACAAGCGCCGGGGCTTCGGTCATGGCACGCCGGTCGAGTCCCTCGGGAAAGTACTGCTCTACAAATTCAGGACTGGCGAGCGGGATATAGCGCATGCCACCTAGAGGGTGCACGCGCGCGCCTTGGACGGAGCGTGGAGTAGCGCATAGACAGGCAGCGACTTCGCCATCGCGCATACGATTCAGCGCGGTTTCTTGATCCTCAATGATCAGGTCAAAAAGAACATTATGTTGACGACCAAAATCACTGACTGCGTCTGGCCACCAAGTGGCAAGGCTGTCGGCATTCAAGGCAATGCGTAGACGCTGTTCACGTTCGCCCAATGCAGGCACACAGTCGAGCAAGTCATGTTCGAGAAGGCGTACCTGCTGCACGTGGTTGAGTAACCGCCGGCCAAGCTCAGTGGGGGCTATTTTCGGCGTGCGGACGAGAACGGGTTGGCCGAGTCGTGCCTCTAGTAGCTTGATTCGTTGTGATACTGCCGACTGGGTAAGGCCCAGAAATTGAGCGCCACGCTCGAAACCGGCTTGATCAACTACCGCGCCCAGCGCTTCAAGTAGCTTATAGTCAAGCATGAATATTCCTTATGACCCAGTTCAAAAATTAATTTAATTTATAAATATACCCGCCCTTAAGCTAATCCGAAAGCGGCGTAAGTAACCTAATCAAGTTGCCAGAGTAGGGAGTTGGCAGTGATAAATGGGCCGGGAAACAAGGGGATTGAAACAGAGGGTATCCATGAAGACAGCGCCGCGTAGCCCAGTGTACTGTTTTTCAGTGCGAGATTTCGATATAGATGTGGAGCATTTTGTTGCTCACATTAGCGATGCATTTTACGACTTACCCTGGGATGAGTATCTGGTTAGGCAACAAAAGATTGAATTTCTAAAGCAGCGTTTGAGTGGTAATCAGCTCAATGGGTTAGGGGATGAGTTCTGGTCACGCTTCTATCAGGGTGATATCGATGAGATGTCAGAGACGCTGCTGTTGTCATCATTGCATACCGGTTGTCCCTCATTTCTGCCTACCCGAAGGCGCGCTATCTCACTGTTTGAACTGACGCTCAGTGACAGGCGCTGGCAGGTCGAACGGCGTTCGTGCAGTGGCTTCGGCCAATGCAATGCGTTAGTCGATGATGCTCGGCGCCAGGATTACCGGGTTAGTCCGCGCAATTTTGCTGAGCTCGATGATTCACTTGTTAATGATGATTTGATTACGCTGCTGCGTAGTGTTGCCTCACGCGTTCATGAGGCTAGACCCGATGTGCCACGGCTGGAAATCGCCGTGCATCATACGCAGATTGTGGTGCGTCCTGGTGAGTCTGCTACCAATGCGCCTGAAGGCATTCATCAGGATGGGATGGACTACATCGTTTCTGCTCTGGTGGTTGAGCGTAACAATATTCAGGGCGGCACCAGTATTGTGTATGCCAGCGATAAGCGGACCCGGCTATTCGAAACCACATTGCAGAGCGGGCAAGGATTATTCCAGCCCGATCGTGGCAGTGATCTCTGGCATACCGTGACGCCTATTCAGCCTGTCAATGAAGCGCCTGGATATCGTTCCAGCATCGGTTTTGACATCACGCTAAAGCAATAATCTGCGGGCAATTTTCAGGAAAATTAGATGAGTCGTTATGAATTGTCGTTATGCGACGCTGATTACACTATTTATAAATTGCCGCGTAGTTACTCGCCTGGCGAGCTTTCTGATCCTGCTTCTACTTATTTTATGGCCTTGATGTATGCACAAGGCGAGGCAACGATCATTGCCGCCGATGAGTGCCGTATCGATGGAGAGGTAAAGGAAGCTGGGTGGCGTCGTTTGACCATTGATGGCACGTTGCCCTTCGACATCCACGGTGCCTTGGTGCAGGTGCTGTCACCCTTGGCCGAAGCGGAAGTAAGCGTGCTGGTATGCTCGGCATTTTCGACTGACCATATTTTTGTCAAGGGCGAGCGGCTCGACGTCGCCCTTGATGCCTTGCGTCGTGCCCATATTGGCGTCAAGGAGAATGCGGCATGATGGAAATTGCGGCTAAAGGTTTTTTCACCGCGACCAGTCTGATTGTGGCCATCGGCAGCCAGAATGCGTACGTATTGAAGCAGGGGCTGCTTAAGCGTCACATTGGTCTGATCTGCATGCTCTGTTTTTTCTGTGATGCTGTATTGATGACGCTGGGCATCTTTGGAGTAGGGCGAATTTTCGCGCAGTCGCCGGAGTTGACCAGGCTGATAACCTTGGCGGGTGCCGGTTTTCTGTTTGTCTATGGTGCCTTGTCGTTTCGTGCCGCCTGGCAGGGCGAGCAATCGTTGGAGACTGAAACCAATGATGGCGTGGCGAAGACGCTGACGTCTTCTATCCTGGCGACGCTAGCTGTCACGCTACTCAATCCTCATGTTTATCTCGATACCGTTGTCATTGTGGGCAGTCTCGCGGTGACGCTGGATCACGTGGAGAAATGGCTGTTTATTACCGGTGCCTTGCTGGGGTCCTTTTTATGGTTTTTTGGGCTCGGCTATGGTGCACGACTGCTACGTCCATTGTTTGCCACGCCATTTACATGGCGCATCCTGAACACCTTTATTGGGATCGTGATGTGGGGAATCGCGCTTTCTCTGTTGGCTTTCGCCTACAATCGTTAATGCCTGCTTCCACAAGCGGATTCAGCCAATCTGAATCCGCCCTTCGGCATAGCGCATGCCACTGTGCTTATTCGTTGCCAGGAAATATCCAAGTGCCAAGGGGCCAACGCGCCCCAGTAGCATGGTTATGATCAGAATGATTTGTCCCCAGCCGGACAGCTCGCTGGTGATACCGCGCGATAGCCCCACTGTGCCGAAGGCCGAAACGGTCTCGAAGGCCAAATTGATAAAAGGCAGCTTGGGTTCCGTAACAGTGAGCAGAAAGAGGGCAACAAAGATCAGGCTCACTGCCGCCAGCGCCACAGATATTGCCTTCATCACTGTTTCCTGAGAAAGACTGCGCCTGAAGACGTCCGGTTCCTTGTTGCCGCGTAGAAACGCCCGTGCAGTGAGAAACAGGACAACAAAAGTCGTGACTTTGATGCCGCTTGAGGTCGAGCTGGGCCCACCGCCAATCACCATCAGAAGCATGATCAATAGAACGCTGGGCGTGGTTAGAGCGGCGGTATCCAGCGTATTGAAACCTGCCGTGCGTGGGGTGACTGCCTGAAACCAGGCGGCTTGTAATTTCACGCCGAGACTGTCGAGCCCTCCCAATGTTGCAGGGTTATGCCATTCCAAGAGTAAAAATAACCCCATGGCAACGACATTAAGCGCAATGGTGGTGTAAATGATCAGCTTCGCTTGCATGGACAGATTGAACAACGAGCGTTTCTCATATAACTCGCTAATCACCGCAAAGCCCAAGCCGCCAGTAATGAACAAGAAAGATATGACGAAGTTGACGAGTGGATTGGTGACTTCTCCGCGCAGGCTATCGGACCAGGTGGAAAACCCCGCGTTGTTGAATGCCGAAATGGCGTGAAACATGCTTACCCAGAGGCCGTGTTGTAAACCGTAGTGCGGCACCCAGCTTAGCGATAACAGTAACGTGCCTGTAATCTCCATGATGAACGAGAATATGATGACGACACGTACTATTCCCATCAGGTTACTCAGTGACGTCTGATTGAGCGATTCACGGACCAGATTCTTCTGGTTTAGTGGCAAGCGTCCTCCGAGTAATACCAGAGTAAGCGATGCGAACGTCATGAGTCCGAGACCGCCAATCTGGATCAGGACCAGAATGATAAGTTGCCCATAGAAGGTCAGGTCCTGACCGGTGTTAATGACACCGAGGCCGGTGACGGTAATCGCTGACGTTGCCGTGAATAGCGCTTCCAGCCACGTCATTGTGGTAACGCTGGCAAAGGGAAGCTTCAGAAACAGCATGCCGATAACGGCGAGCATGACGAAGCTGAGCAGCAGTATTTCGGGGGGATGTAGGCGTAAAACGGTGCCGTGATGTAGGCGGCGGGCCGGATGAATAAAGCGTTTCCACTGCGTCATGGCGTGTTCATCATGAGTTTATGCTGGCAGAGTATGCATGTCAGAGCTTATCGCCGAATTGGCGCAGGGCATCGAGCTTTCCGATCATGACGAGACGGTCGTCGGCCTGCAGTTCGGTAGCCGCTTCGGGATGGCAATTTAACTGATCGCCGCGTTTGATTGCGATGACACGTGCCATTTCGTCTCGCAGGCCCAATTGTTCAACGCTCTGGCACTGTTTGACGAGGCGCTCGGTGGCCTTGATTTCAACGACGTAATCTTGCTCGCCGAGATGGATGAAATCGAGTACGGCGTGATAGCTCAGGCTTTCTGCGACACGGATACCAATGTCATATTCCGGATGGACAATATGGTCAGCACCAAGCCGTGAGAGCAGCTTTTGATGATCGTCTGAGTGCGCTTTTACCCACAGCTCCTTGACCCCGATTTCCTTGGCATACAACGTACACATCATGCTGGCTTCGATACTCTGATCGATATCGATAAATACCGCATCGAATTGATCCAGTCCTAACTCTTCAAGGGCCTTTTCATCGCTTGGGTCAGCGATAACCGCGTGGCTCAACTGATCGGCTATGGC
Organism: Phytohalomonas tamaricis; assembly: GCF_003012345.1. GTDB lineage: Bacteria > Pseudomonadota > Gammaproteobacteria > Pseudomonadales > Halomonadaceae > Phytohalomonas > Phytohalomonas tamaricis. The sequence goes on along the minus strand of NZ_PVRV01000020.1, from coordinate 262,715 downwards.
ATTGACACGTTTTTCATCACTATCGATACCGAGCACTTCATGATGTTGACGACGCAATTCGAGTGCGACAGTACTGCCCATGTACCCTAACCCAATGATCGCAAACTGCCGGCTCATGATGCCTCCCTGTAAATATTAAAAAGCATTGACGGTAGTCAATGATGTTTGGCCGCCATTTTAGTTTTAACGGTGCTGCTGAGAGTGTCATAAGCGTCAACGTCATGCCAGCATCAGGTTAGCGTCGCCACATGATGACAGGCGCGATAGAATTGCCGCTTTGACCGGTACGCGGTCGACTCGATAGAAGGTATTGCATGACGACACAACAACAAGTCAAGCCGACCCTATGGGCAGGGCGTTGGGGCTTCGTTCTTGCCGCTACCGGCTCAGCCGTAGGGCTTGGCAACATCTGGAAATTTCCTTACATGACGGGTGAGTACGGTGGCGCCGCGTTTGTACTGGTCTACCTGATGTGTATCGTGGCGCTTGGCGTGCCCATCATGATGGCTGAAATCGTTTTTGGTCGACGCGGGCGGGGCAGTCCGGTCGATGCCTTGAAGCGGCTTGCGCGAGAATCGCAGCGTAGTGAACTATGGTCGCTGGTCGGCTGGGTGGCGATGCTCTGCGGTTTTCTTATTCTATGCTTTTACGTCGTGGTCGCCGGCTGGGCGTTTTCTTATGTCTGGAAGACGCTCAGTGGCGGACTGGGCCTGCCGAGCGTTGAGGCTTATGGCGCCTTGTTTGAGGCAACTAATTCCAATGTCTGGACGTTAGGCGGTTGGAGTACGCTGGTTACGGTATTGACGATGGTCATCGTGGGGCGTGGTGTTCAGGAAGGCATTGAGAAAAGTGTCAATTGGATGATGCCCGGACTGGTCTTGCTGCTGGCGATCATGATTGTCTATGCGGCATTTTCCGGTGGTTTCAAAGAAGGTGTAAATTTCCTGTTTGCGTTTGATTTCTCGAAAATCTCCAGTGAAGCTCTGCTTGCGGGGCTAGGGCACGCCTTCTTTACCCTGAGCCTTGCTTCGGGGGCCATTCTGACGTACGGGGCTTACTTACCGGCAGGACGCTCGATCGCCCAGACGACATTGCTTGTAGCATTTTGCGATACGGTTGTGGCCTTGATGGCCGGACTAGCTATTTTCCCTATTATCTTCGCTAACGGTATGGATCCTTCTTCTGGTCCTGGGCTGATCTTCATGAGCTTGCCGCTGGCCTTCGATCAAATGCCGTTTGGCAGTATTTTTGCTCTGGTATTTTTCGTCATGCTGTCATTGGCAGCACTTACTTCATCGATTTCTATGGTCGAGGCAACCATCTCATTCCTTGAAACGCACACGCCATATACGCGGGGTCGTCTCAGTATTGGGGTGGGTTTCGTGCTCTGGATCATTAGTCTGTTTGCGGTGATGTCATTCAATGTCGGTGCAGATTGGAAGGCGTTGGGAATGACGGTATTCGACTGGCTTGATTACATCACTTCTCGCTGGATGATGCCGTTAGGTGGCCTGATGACTGCGATTCTGGCCGGATATATCTTCAATGCCGACAGCCTTCGCGATGAGATTGGTCTAACAGGTATGGCCTGGCGGTTATGGCGCTTCTTACTGCGCTATGTGACGCCTGTTTGCATCATCATGATTTTCCTTGATGCTTTGGGGTGGTTTACGTTGGACCTGAGTCACCAGTGGTACTGGATCGTCGCGATTATCGCGGCGTTGGCGCTACTTGGCGAGACGTTGTCGAGAAGGCATGCTGCTGGCTGAAACCGAGATGAGATCCACAAAAACGGGCTGTGTCAGCCCGTTTTTATGCTTCAGATAAAGCTACTGAGGTGAAATTTGCCAAGTGACCATAACCCCTGCATCGACACGCATATCGCCTGGGTTGTAATCGGCGCTCTTGGCGCGCGCTGTTTCGGATACTGCCATCATCAGCGGGCGAAAAACGGGAGTACGGGTTTCCTGTACATCAACAACCGTGCCGAGTTTCACACCAAGGGTTTCTGCCATGAGACGGGCCTTATGTCTGGCTCGTTCGATAGCGGCGACTAATGCCTCGTTTTCTATGCTGCTGCGATCAGCCACGTCATAACTGATGCCATCAAACCGATTGACACCGACCGCAATCAACGCATCGATTATGGTGGCAACCTGCGAAAGATCATCAAGTGTAACGTTCAAGGGACGTTCGATACGAATGCGTGTTTGTTGCGAGGTCTCGCGCGCCTCCTCGCTATTGGGCAATGATTCCGGTTGAACGACCAAGCTTCCTGCATGGATATTGTTGTGAGCAACGCCTGCCTGCTCAAGGGCTTGAAGCAGTTTAGAGGTTCGCGCTTCAAGGCGTTCTCTGGCTTGTTTAAGTGCATTGCTCTGTGCGGAACTACTTGCGTTATCGGCTGTAAAAGTAGGTGTCGTTTCCCATAGTGAAGCGGTGATCATCGCCTTGTCGGGCGTCGTATCAATACTCGCTTCAGCTTGGACCTGCAGGCGAGACACGTCTTCGGCAGCAAGAAGAGGCAGTGGCAGACATAGCAGTGATATGGCGGTAATGGTCTTCAGAATATGCATGTGATTCTTTCTCCTAACGGCTGCAACTGACTGATGAAGCTGAAAGAGTGCCTAAAGACGGTACAGCAATGCACCGCGATAGCGAAGATTGCAATAGCCCTCCTGAGCCAGTAAACGGATTAGGCGGTTTTGACGGCAATATTGTAGTAAGCATGTAATTTCATGTTGTTTTATCGCAAAAGAGAGAAAGAAACATTATTATCATTACCATCCAAATTTTCAGAGTGTTAGCGTAATGACACATTTTTACGCTTAATTGTTACCTTCTATGAGTGGTTGTCTGCGAAAGCGTTGCCAACGCGTCCTTGATAGCGTAGGTGCCAAGACCGTAGACCGCTGCAGCTTGGTCAGGAATTTTACATGACACGTACTTTACGTTGCAGGCACCGGCATTTTGGTACAAGCAGATGCAGAGGCGTTGCCGCTGGGCTGACAGCTCTATTCGGACTTCTGTTATCGGTTAGTGCATGGGCAGAAATGGAGCCTATGACGCCCCATTTTTCATCGATCAAGAATGTTACCGTGATGGATGCCAAGCGCTGGGATATGGCACCTTCCTGGGGCGGAGCGCCCTATCGCATCATGTTGTCGGTACCCGATACACCGCCACCGCCGACGGGTTTCCCTGTCATTTACACGCTGGATGGGAACGCTACGTTTTCCACCATGGTGGATGCCATGCGCACCCAGAGCTTCATCCAAGGCAGTGAGCGCGTCGACAAAGCTATCATTGTCGGGATTGGCTATCCTACCGAGGCGCCTTTTGACATGACGCGCAGGGCCATCGACTATACGCCGCCGTCTCCCACAGGATGGAAAAATGCCTTGGAGCTTACTCGGCGCAACTGGCATTTCGGCGGGGCAGATCGCTTCTATGATTTTCTTGAACGTGACCTGATGCCGCGTATCGCACGCAACTATCCCGTCGATGAGCATCGACAAGCTATATTCGGTCATTCGTTGGGGGGAATCTTCGTACTTTATACCCTGTTTACACATCCGGAAGCCTTCAATACCTATGTGGCGGCCAGCCCCGCAATATGGTGGAACGACGGCGTAATTCTTCATTATGAACGTTATCTGTCAGAACGGATTACGCGAAGTGGTCTACCAAACATTCGCCTGTTGCTGACCGTAGGTGAGTATGAGCAGGCGTTGAGTCCTGGTGAGCGGCAGCGTGATGATGCCAGTGTGGTAGCTGCGCGACGGCGCAGCCATAAGATGATCGACAATACTCGTGAGCTGGGGCAGCGCCTCAAGGCGCTTGATCCACAGGCATTGGACGTCAAGTTCTCCCTTTTCGACGAAGAGACGCATTCATCGGTTTTGCCGGCAGCGATCAGCCGAGGGATGAGATTTGCACTTGAGCATGACGAACGTCGTACCGAAAATGATGGGGATGAGCCATGATCGCGCGGTGGAAGCATGAAGCAGCACGCCTGATATTGCCCCTTCTGATGGGGTGTCTATGGGCTACGCAAGCAGCGGCTCAGGTTACCGTTCGGGATGTAGAAGGCAATGAGGTTGTGCTCGATAAACCTGCTGCCCATATTGTCCTGGCTGAAGGCCGACAGCTGATGGCGCTTTCTCTGCTAAGTGACGATCCGGTCAGTTTTCTCGCAGGCTGGGGGAGCGATCTGAAGCGTTCCAAGGCGTTATACGCACTGTACCAGCAGCGCTTTCCTGAGCTCGATAATGTGAAGGTCGTGGGGGACGGTCCAGGCCCTCATGGCATTTCGGCTGAAACAGTTCTGTCACTTAATCCCGATGCCGTAGTATTAAGCCGCTCACAGACCCCACCTGAGCAGAGTGCCGAACTGCTAGCCCAGCTGAAAGCAGCCGGTATTCCAGTAGTGTATATCGATTTTGCCACGGATCCTTTGCACGATACGGTACCCAGCTTGAGAGCTTTAGGGCAGCTGATTGGAGCAGATGATCGCGCTGAGCGTTATATCGCTTTCTATGAAGCGGCGAGCAGTGAGATTCAACACAAGGTTGAAGAGGCAGGGGACAAGCTAAAAAAACCTGATGTGATGATCGAAGCGCACGCAGGCGGAATGAACGATTGCTGTTACTCTCCAGGGCAGGGCAGCTTCGAAAGCTTTATCAACGTGTTGCATGCTTCCAGCATTGGCGCGGATGTGCTCAAGAAAAAAAGCGGAAAGCTCGATCCCCAATATATTCTGATGCGTGACCCGGACGTCTACATAGCCACGGGGGGGTCTTATCTTGAAGGAACCGGAGGACTGGTTCTTGGGCCTGGATACAGTGAACAGCGCGCCCGTGCATCGCTGGAGAAGGTGATGCAGCGCTCCTTGATTGCAGAGTTATCCGCTGTCACCGATGGTAAGGTACATGGCCTTTTCCATCATCTGATCAATACGCCTTACAACATTCTCGTTCTTGAAGTGATGGCGAAGTGGTTGCACCCCGACCTGTTTAAAGAGGTCGATCCCCAGCAGACCCTGACGACGATCAATAACAAGTACTCTTCCGTGGCACTTAGCGGGGCGCTATGGGTCGATCTCAAAGCAGCAGATGCGAAATAGTTTATTAAAGCTCATATGCATGACAGAAGAGGCTGTTATTACAGTCTAGTGCTGGCAGACATTCAGTAATCGATTCCCCGTCGCGCTTTTAATCCGAGATTGAAGGCGTGACGGGTTTCTTGCATTTCGGTAATGGTATCGGCCATATCAAGCAGTTCACGATGCGCGTTTCGACCAGTAATGATTACCGTCTGTTCGGCCGGGCGATGCGCCAAGGCTCGCTTGACGGTACCGATATCTAGATAACCAAACTTGAGCATATATGTCAGCTCGTCAAGCACCACTAGATAAATGTCCGGATCGACTAGTAGCTTTTCTGCCTCTACCCATACCTTTTCACAGGCAGCTTTGTCAGTTTCTCGATTCTGGGTTTCCCAAGTGAATCCGGTTGCCATGGTGTGTACCTGCAGATGGGCATCATCTGCCAGGCGCTCGCGCTCGCCACACTCCCAGACGCCCTTGATGAATTGCACAACGCCGACGCGATATCCATAGCCAAGTGCTCGCGTGACCGTGCCCCATGCTGCAGTAGTCTTGCCCTTGCCATTACCGGTGAATACCAATAGCAATCCACGTTCTTCGTTAGCTTTTTCGATGCGTTCATCGACGTGGCGTTTCAACTTCTGCATGGCACGCTTATGGCGCTGCTGTCGTTCATTATTCATGATTTTGTCCTGAAATGGTCTTGATGTGGCTAGCTTAGCAAAGCAGGTCAGCCCGCGTAATGTTGTGCTATGACGCTAACGAGATGGGGGGCGAGAGGAAGACCTGCGCGCCCTCGGAAAAGGGGCGCAGGTGCATGACTCAGGAGAGATAGAATGCTTAAAGGACGAGGAAAATGCCTGCCAGTGTGGCACTCATCAAGTTTGATAATGTGCCTGCAATAACGGCTTTGACACCGAGACGGGCCACGTCACTGCGACGCTCTGGCGCCAGTACTCCAAGGCCACCCATCAAAATGGCAATGGAGGAAATATTAGCAAAGCCACATAGAGCAAATGTTATAATGGCTTGAGTATGCTGTGACAGCTGTTCCTGCACCTGGGCAAAACCCACATAGGCAACGAATTCGTTGAGCACGAGCTTCTGGCCGATGAAGCTGCCTGCGGTAATGGCTTCATTCCAGGGGACACCGATTAGGAACGCGAGTGGTGCAAAACAGTAACCGAGCAGTAGCTGCAGGGTAATACCGTCGAACCCGAACAGATTGCCAGCACTTTCAAGAATAATGTTGACCAGTGCGATCAGCGCGATAAAGGCAAGTAGCATGGCGCCAACATTCAGCGCAAGCTGAAGACCTGAACTGGCACCTTCTGCCGCAGCATCGATAACGTTGGCGGCTTTATTCTCGATTTTGGCTTCTACATCGTCGAGCTTTTGATACGCTTTCTCGGTTTCGGGTATCATCAGTTTGGCCATTAACAGGCCCCCTGGGGCGGCCATGAACGAGGCGGCAATCAGATAGTCAAGACTGACGCCGAGCGCTGCGTATCCCCCCAAAACGGAGCCGGCGACACTTGCCAGGCCGCCGGTCATGACCGCAAACAGTTCCGAACGTGTCATGGTCGCGATAAATGGACGTACGACCAGAGGTGCTTCCGTTTGTCCGACAAAAATATTGGCGGCCGCATTGAGCGATTCAGGGCGGCTGGTGCCTAGCACTTTCTGTAGAAAACCGCCAAGGATGTTGATGACCCAGCGCATCACACCGATGTAGTAAAGGACTGCGATCAACGACGAGAAAAAGACGATGATCGGCAGGACACGCAGTGCGAACACGAACCCACCGTTACCGAAGACCTCGAACATTTGATCGCTGGCCAGCCCACCAAACAGAAAGGAGATACCGGCGTTACCAGCATCGAGAACCGACTGAACACCGCTGCTCATGCCTAGCAGGAGATGTCGTCCAAAGGGAACGTAGAGTACAAAGAGGCCAAGTCCAGCTTGAATGGCGAAGGCGAGGATGACTGTACGGTAACGGATAGCACTCCGGTTTTCGCATAGTGCAAAAGCGATCAGCAAGATGACCGCAATGCCGATAAGGCCCATGATGACCTGCATCTGAAGCTCCTGATAGATTTTGTAATTAGAGACGCAGCCATAATAAAAATTAAATGACAGGTTTGTCCTTACCTAAATGATAAATTTTTCACATCCTCATGAGAAATTTGTTACTGCTAACTCTTTGCAGGGTTGTTTATGCAAGACATAAGCATGTTTTTGGCTTCTGTTACATAGGTATCATCTTCTGTTATATTGAAGAACTCATTCCTGCCAAGTAAGACTCCAAATGTCCTCTCTCAATATGTGCTGGCAAAGCCTGCACGGGATGATTGCAACTTTTTATAGCTCTGCGCTATCGCATGGTCAGTCTTCCTTTTCTTGCTTTCATGCTGTGTCTTTCCTCTTAACTGCGGTGAACTCCGCCTCGCATGAGGATAAAAATCATGCAGCCTGATACAAGTTCCAATGCTCCTGGCTATCGTTTGGTGTTCGCACTGAGTGGCGGATTTCTGCTGCTTTTCGTGATTGCTGCGTTGATCAATCTCAACATGGTCAGTAGTTGGATCAATACCAGCTTCGCTTGGTCGACACGTTGGTTTGGTGCTTATTGGCAGCTATGGATGTTGATCAATTTCATTATTGCGCTGGTATTGGCCTGTTCACGCTATGGCGATGTGCGCCTGGGTGGGGCTGACAGCAAAAAGGAAATGTCGACCTTCAAATGGCATGCGGTCATCCTCTGCGCACTTTTGGGCGCCGGTGGCGTTTTCTGGTCAACGGCTGAGCCGATTTACCATTTCATTACCACTCCGCCTGCTTTTGCGGGTATCGAGCCCTCAACGACAGCGGCGATTGCGCCGGCACTAGCGCAAAGTTTTCTGCATTGGGGGTTCAGTGCCTGGGCATGCCTCGGCACGCTGTCCGCGCTGGTGGTCATGCATGCGCATTACCATGCAGGGATAAGAATGCGCCCTCGTGCCATGCTATATCCTCTGTTTGGTAAGCGTATTGAAACCCACTGGTTCGGCGTATTGGCAGATGTGGTCTGCATTATTGCTGTCGCCGCCGGCACCATTGGCCCCATAGGCTTTCTGGCGACACAGCTATCTTATTCGTTTCATGCGCTATTTGGGTTTGAGGACGTCTATGCTGTACAGCTGACCGTCCTCGCTGTACTGGTCGTGATTTACACGCTTTCCGCAGCAACGGGGCTTTCCCGCGGGATTCAGTGGTTATCCAGTATTAATGTCTGGTTGGTGCTGTTTCTGTTTGCGGTGCTGTTGATCGTTGGGCCCGGTACATTTATTGCTGAGCATGCCCTTGATGCCTTTTCGATTTATTTCAGCAACTTCATATCGATGTCGCTTGTTCGCAGCGATACCGCCTGGCTGGGCGGTTGGACACTGTTCTTCTGGGGATGGTTTATCGGCTTTGTGCCTTCGATGGCGATTTTCGTGGCGCGTATCTCACGCGGACGCACGTTGCGTGAGCTGGTGTTAGCCGTGGCCATTACCGCGCCGATTGCGACTAACATCTGGTTTGCAACACTGGGCGGCTCGGGAATCTTCTATGAATTATTCAATCCTGGCAGCGTTTCCGGTCCGTTGAGCAGCGGGGGGTTACCGGCGGCATTGCTGGCAGTAACAACGCAGTTACCCTGGTCGGAGGTTATCGTACCGCTGTTTCTTGTGCTCACGATCATCTTCGTGTCCACGACCGGTGACTCGATGGCTTATGCTATCGCCATGTCAGTGACCGGTAAGTTTACTCCGCCGAAAAGTATACGAATTTTCTGGGCGGTAGCGTTTGGCGCCGTAGCCGCTGTACTTTTGATGATGGGCGAGGGCGGCATTAATGCGTTGCAGTCATTTATCGTCATCACTGCGGTACCTGTCTCTGTGCTACTGCTACCTACACTATGGCTAGGACCGCAGGTGGCCCACGCTATGGCATTCGAACAAGGATTGGTCAGCCGGCCAGGTAAACTGAATGTGACCAATGAAAGTACGTAGCAGGTTTATTAGCCGTTAACAGCGGTGGAAGGCGTAAACCACAATGCCCGCTCGGCTTGCACCGTGCGGGCATTGTCATTTTAGTTCGATGGGCAAAACGCTCAGGCGTGTTTGAGCTTTGTAGCGTTTGCGCTGTCGGGCTTCATTTCGGGCGAGTCGGAAAAGATCAAGCTGATCAGGCGTTCACCATTTTTGGGTGCAAGCGCTGTCCCCTCACTGGACACCTGAATCTTGCCTTGGGTGGATACGCAGAACATTGGTAATAATCTGCCGCCATGGATGCGCTTGTATTCATCTAAACCGAAACTATCGCTGATACGGGCGATACGCAGCTCGGCGCCCTGGGCAATCATGCTGGCTAGCTTGGCGAAAGTCGCCTCGCGGTCGAACAGTATCGGCAGGTGCCCCAGCGCTTTATCCTGCTGACGCTTGGCATGCTTGCCAGGGTCTTCGGCAATACGAAACACGTTGCCGTGACCGAGGATATGTTCATAGTGCAATGCCGCCAGATTGTTAAGCTCCCGGTAGGGTGAAAGCGGCAACAGGTGGCCGATTCCGGTCAGTTCGAGATGTTGGGCGGCATGCTCTGATAGCGGATTGCCATAATAGACGGGAAGCCCCGCCATGCGCGCTTCCTGAACGGCGTCCCAGCTGGTATCGGTCAGGCGTACTGTAAAGCCGGCCGCTACCAGTTCCTTTGCCACTATTCGTGCGACCGGATTGGCCCCGATAATGAGAAATCCAGTGGGCGGTGGTTCGCTGACCTTTAGTAGCTTGACGATGGGTTTTGAAAACAGGCTTTGGATGACTACCGTGCCGATGATGACCAGAAATGTTACCGGCACCAGCATTTCGGCACCCTCGACGCCTGCCTGCTCAAGCTTGATCGCGAACAGTGAGGCTACCGCGGCCGCGACAATGCCACGCGGCGACAGCCAGGCCAGCAATGCTTTCTCACGCCAGTTGAGGTTGCTGCCTATGGTGCATAACCAGACGGCAATCGGGCGGATGACGTACATCAATACGGCGAGGAATATCCAGGAAGGCCAGGTCAACATGGCGAGCTGGTCGGAGGTTATGCGACCGGCCAGCAAGATGAATAGTCCTGAAATCAGCAGGGCAGAAAGCACTTCCTTGAATTCGATGATCTGCTGCGTCGGGACGCCACGCATATTAGCCAGCCAGATGCCCAGTACGGTTACCGTTAATAGCCCCGATTCTTCAAATAAAGAATTGGATACGGCAAACAGCGTCAGCATGATCATCAACGTGCCGAAGTTATGCAGGCGCTGTGGCAGGGCATAATGACGCAGTACCAAACCCCACAAGTATCCGCTTAGCGCACCGAGGCCAAGGCCCAGCCCTACTGTCTCGCCAAACAGCAGCAGCGTGTGCGAGGCTGCACCGCTGCCCTCCTGACCGATAGCGACGAATTCGTAGACGAGAACGGCAAACAGCGCCCCCACTGGATCGATCAGGATGCCTTCCCAGCGGAGAATCTGGCTGAGATTGCCCTGGGCACGCAATGTCTGCAGCAATGGGATGACAACCGTCGGACCAGTTACTACCAATAGCGCGCCCAGAACGGCAGATATCTCCCACGACACCGACAGTATCCAATGCGCGGCGAACGCAGTAAGCACGCCCGTCAGAACGGCACCAGTCGTTACGAGGCGGCTGACAGTATGTCCATGCCCGCGCAGATCATTGAAATTGAGGGTGAGACTACCTTCAAACAAGATGACCGCAACGGATAGTGAAACAAGCGGAAACAGTAAATTGCCAAACAGGGCATCAGGCTGGAGCCAGCCGGTAGCAGGGCCGGCAATAATACCGACGACTAATAACGGCAAAATCGCGGGTAAGCGCAGCTGCCATGCGAGCCACTGACAAGCGAGTGCCAGTAAGCCTATCAGGGCCAGGTAAAGGCCGGGATTTTCCATGCCGCGTTCTCTTTCTAGGCTGAGCCGTTAAGACTTTAGGTGTATTGGGCGCGCAGCCTAGCTTTACTCACAGGCAGTTGCAACGCGAGTTGTCTTAATACAAAACACGGTGTGAACGGGCGGGCGAGCATAAAGAGCTCGGTATTAATAATCGTCAGCCGTAAGGGAGTGGCAGTGGGGCGCCCTCATCATTTATTTGCTAAATAGACGCAACAGTACCGAGAGCACGATACTGATCAAAATCATCGTGGTGATTGGAAAGTAGAACGAAAAATTCTCACGTTTGATGACGATATCGCCCGGCAGATGGCCTAGCGGCAGCTTGCTCAGCCAAGGCCACAGCAACCCGGCCAACACCGCTACAATACCGATAATAATCAGCGCTTTCGACATATGACATTGTCCTCTTGCATGGCATCGCCTTCTCGCAGGCCAAGGCAGCCTTGGCAGGCCGCCTTGGTTATCCTGTTCAGCTCGCCTGTTTCAATACTGTTAACAGCCCCTGCAGCGGGTGGAGCAGCTTGGTCTGTGAAAAGCGCTTAGCCTGGCTGCGGCAAGAATAGCCGGTAGCCAGGACGCGTCCGGCATTGGCGTCATCCTCGACCACTTCGCGCCACGACAGATCGTAGATCGTTTTCGATGTGTCGGCATTGCGCGCCTCGTGGCCGTAGGTGCCGGACATCCCGCAGCAGCCGGTAGCGACCAGCTCAAGCTCAAGGCCGAAGACGGCGAAGACCTGTTGCCACGCTTTGGGACTGCCGGGCGCTGTGGTCTTTTCGGTGCAATGTGACAGCAGCTTGAAGCCGGGGTCATTCACTTCAAAGCCACTCGGCACCAGCGTTTTGCCCTTGGCGACCAGCCACTCCTGCAGCAGAAGTACTTCCGGGGCACGTTGGGGGCCGAGCGCCTTTACGTACTCCTGACGGTAGGTAAGGGTCATCGCCGGATCGATCCCCACCAGCGGGATACCGTACTCGGCCAGGGTGTTGAGCAGTGCGGCATTACGCCCCGCGGTGCGTTCGAAGCGGCCGAGAAAACCCTGCACTTGCATCGGCTTGCCGTTGGGATGGTAGGGCGCGACGAAGACATTGATATCGAGAGTAAACAGCAGCTCAACGATGTCGCGTGCCACGGCGGTTTCGAAGAAGCTGGTAAAGGCGTCTTGCACCAGTACTACGCTGCGTGCCTTCTGCGCCTCGGTAAGCCGGCCCAGTGAAACCGGTGTCGCTTCGGGAATTCCCCAGCCTTTGAGCTGCCGAGCAAAATCATTGCGCGATAATGTTGGTACATCGACCATGCCGATGCCTTTTTCCAGTGCACGTTGGACATAAGGCTTTTCCAGCATCGTGTTATAGAGCGGAGCAATACGCTTGAGCATCGGCGCCATCAGCTCAAGGGAGCCGACCACATGATCACGCAATGGACGCAGGTAGCGACCGTGATAGAGTTCGAGAAAGCGACTGCGAAAGTCGGGCACGTTGACTTTGATCGGGCATTGACCAGCACAGGACTTGCACGCTAAACAGCCGGCCATGGCGTCATAGACCTGGTCGGAGAAGTCATCGCCGTGGCGACGTTTGTTGACGGTGTTGACGACTCGAGTTGGCAGCGCCGCGAGCGTTTGCCATACCCCGGCCTGACGCAGCTGCTGCGAGGATTTGAGCACGTCCACGCCATCATTGCCCTGCAGGCGCAGCCATTCACGCATCAGGCTGGCGCGCCCCTTGGGCGAGTGGATGCGGTCGCGGGTGCCTTTCCATGACGGGCACATCGCATCGGCGGGATCATAGTTGTAGCAGGCGCCGTTGCCGTTGCAGTAGACGGCGGAATCGTAGTGCTGCCACACGCGTTCGTCGATCTGGCGGTCGAGTTCGCCGCGAGTGGTGACGGCGTCGATTTTCAACAACTCGCCGTCGACTTCGAGCGGTGTGGCGATCTTGCCGGGGTTGAGCTGGTTACGGGGGTCAAAGGCTCCCTTGAGACGCTGCAGGGTCGGGTAGAGCTCGCCGAAGAAGGTCGGGGTATATTCCGAACGCACGCCCTTGCCGTGTTCACCCCACAGCAGACCGTGATACTTGTGGGTTAGCTCGGCGACACGGTCGGAGATGACGCGGATCATCTTTGCCTGCTCCGGGTCCTTCATGTCGATGGCGGGGCGCACGTGCAGCACGCCAGCGTCAACATGGCCGAACATGCCGTATTCAAGGCCATAGCCGTCGAGTAGGGCGCGGAACTCGGCGATATAGTCGGCGAGATTCTCCGGCGGCACGGCGGTATCCTCGACGAACGGGATCGGCCGTTTCTCGCCCTTGGTATTGCCGAGCAGGCCGACCGCACGCTTGCGCATCGCATAGACCGATCCTATCCGGCCGCGCCCCCAGGCAATGGTGTGGCCGAGCCGCTCGACTGCGGTATCGCGTTCCAGGTGAGTAGTGAACGCTTCGACGCGGGCCTTGAGAACCTCTTCATCATCGGCATTGAACTCGACCAGGTTAATACCGCGGGTGGCAGGTGATGACGCATCGCCAGCAGGGAAATACTCGGCGACGCTTTCCCACACGATGTCTTCCATCGCCAGCATCAAGACCTTGTCGTCGACCGTTTCGATCGAGGTAGGCGCGTGCGACTCACCTTCGTCACCCATCAGTGCCTTGGCATCACGTAATGCGTCCATGAAGCCGGTATAGCGCACGTTGATCAGCGCCGAATACTTGGGTAGCGGCAGTACGTTGAGCGTGGCCTCGACGATAAAACCTAGCGAACCTTCGGCGCCACACAGCACACTGTTGAGATTGAAACGGCGATCCTCGTTGCGCAGATGGGCAAGGTCATAGCCGGTCAGGCAGCGGTTGAGCGGTGGGAACCTGGCCTCGATCTCGTCGCGCTGGGTATCGATGATCTCACGGGCGACGCGGTGGACCTCGCCGACGTGGTCGTCCCGCGCACAAAGCGCATCGAGTTCGTCGTCGTCAACGGGGCGGCTGACAAAGCGCGAGCCGTCGAGCAATACGGTGTCGAGTTCGAGCACATGGTTGCGCGTCTTGCCGTATTCACGACTGCCCTGGCCGCTGGCGTCAGTGTTGATCATTCCGCCGAGGGTGGCGCGGTTCGAGGTAGACAGCTCAGGGGCGAAGAACAGCCCGTAAGGCCTGAGCGCGGCATTGAGCTGATCCTTGACCACGCCGGCCTGAACACGCACTCGGCGGTTGGCAACGTCGATATCGAGAATGTGGTTCATGTAGCGAGTGACATCGACAACCAGACCATCGGTCAGTGATTGGCCGTTGGTGCCGGTGCCTCCGCCGCGCGGCGTGAGCACGATATCCTGAAATGGCTCCTCGCTGGCGAGGCGGGCGATCAGCACGATATCGTCGCCGTCGTACGGGTAGAGCGCCGCCTGTGGAAGTCGCTGATAAATAGAGTTGTCGGTAGCCAGTACCGTGCGGTTGGCATAGTCGGGAGCAATATCGCCGCGAAAGCCCCGCTCGGCTAAGGTCTTGAGAAAATGGTTGTAGCGTCCTGCGACGCTGGGGATTGCATCCAGTGATTCGATCATGGGCGTTATGGCTGTGGCCTGCGATTCGTTTGCGCTAGGGTAACTGAGCAGAGCCGTCTACGCCTATGCTCGTGATCGATATTGAGAAGACGAGTGACACTGTTCTTTTTTATACCGTTATGTTTCACATCATTTAAATGAATCAGCCGGTAAACCGCCTCGGTCATGGAGGCGAGGCGCTATTTTCCATACAATACGGTGATGTTTTCAGGGATGCCCAAGTGAGGCATCGTTTTTTGTGCTCGCCTTGAGTGGCGCCTTCAAACGGACAGGATTCCATGCTCGATCCCAAACTGCTGCGCAGCGATCTCGATAATGTCGCTGCCCGTCTCGCCCTCCGCGGCTTTGCTCTGGATGTTGATCGTATGCGTGCGCTCGAATCGAGTCGTCGTGATCTGCAGACACGCACCGAAGAGCTGCAAAACGAACGTAACACGCGTTCGAAGTCGATCGGGCAGGCCAAGGCGCGTGGCGAGGATATTGAGCCACTGCTCGCTGAAGTAAGCGATCTGGGCGAGCGCCTCGACGCTGCCAAGACAGAACTGGCCGAGGTGCAGGCTGAGTTCGAAGCGATTACCACCGGTCTTCCTAATCTTCCCCATGACAGTGTGCCTGAGGGCCGTGACGAGAACGACAATGTCGAGCTGCATCGCTGGGGCGCGCCGCACGAGTTTGACTTCACGGTCAAGGATCATACCGATCTCGGCGCGCTGCATGGCTATCTCGACTTCGAGCTGGCGTCCAAGCTGACCGGCTCGCGCTTTGCTGTGATGCGTGGCCCCGTAGCGCGCCTGCACCGTGCGCTTACCCAGTTCATGCTCGATAAGCAAACACTCGAGCATGGCTATGAAGAAGCCTATGTGCCCTACATGGTCAACCGCGATTCTCTATTTGGTACCAGCCAGCTGCCCAAGTTCGCAGATGATCTTTTCAAGTTGGAAGGCAGTCAGGATTATTATCTGATTCCCACGGCGGAAGTGACCCTGACCAACTTCGCTCGAGATGAGATTCTCGATGGCGATAACTTGCCGCTCAAACTGACGGCGCATACCCCTTGTTTTCGCAGTGAGGCGGGCGCCTACGGCAAGGACACCCGAGGAATGATTCGTCAGCACCAGTTCGACAAGGTCGAGATGGTGCAGATTACTCATCCTGAGCATTCCTATGACGCGCTGGAAGAAATGCGTGGTCATGCCGAGGCGATTCTCCAGGCTTTGGAATTGCCATATCGCGTTGTCACGCTATGTACCGGTGATATGGGCTTTGCTGCGGCCAAGACCTATGACATTGAGGTATGGTTGCCAAGCCAGCTGACCTATCGGGAGATTTCATCGATTTCCAACTGTGAGGATTTCCAGGCGCGGCGCATGCATGCACGCTTTCGCGATGCAGGCCAGAAAAAGCCTGCCCTGGCGCATACCTTGAATGGGTCAGGACTGGCGGTTGGGCGCTGTCTGCTGGCAGTGATGGAGAACTATCAGAATGCTGATGGCTCAATCACTGTACCGGAAGCATTGCGTGCCTATATGGGCGGAATCGAGGTCATCAATCAGGCTTGATGACGCCTCGGTTATAACTACCTGATAAAGCGTTACTAGGCCGACAACAATGTCGGCCTTTATCATGTGGCGCGTTTTTCGATCATCTTTTCTGTGATTGCCTTGTTTTAATACTGACCGGACCGCTATGGACTTTCTTACGTTGCAATTTGACCCGCGTTTTCTTGATGTCCGCCTGATGGGTGGAGGAGAAGCTGCCTTGCGCGTTGCGCTCCAGCTACGCGGGATAAAATTGCGATTGACTGTTCATGCGCAACAGCTCATAGAGCCATTGAAGGCACTTTGTGAGCGTGAAGGATGGAAACGTGGTGATCAATGCCTTGACGCTGCGCCGGGTCAGCTGTGGTTGATAGCGACGGGGAATGAGGAATCCGACGAAAGCTGGGCTGACCGGGCGTTGCAGGCCAATGTGCCTGTGTTCGTGCCCGGCTTGCCGGCTAAGTCCACCATCCATCTGCCGGTAAGAATTCGCAGCGAAGATGAGGCGGAAGCGCACCATGTGTCGCAAAAGGGGCATGTCGCTCTGGTTGGCTCGGGCCCTGGCGATCCTCAACTGTTGACGCTTAAGGCGCTCGACCGGTTAAGGAATGCCGAGGTCGTGATTCACGACCGGCTGGTAAGCCAGGAAATCCTTTCGTTTATCCATCCCCAGGCGAAGCGGTTCTATGTCGGCAAGGCGCGCAGTGCGCATAGTGTGCCGCAGGATGGCATCAATCAGGCACTGGTTGATTGGGCCGGGGCGGGGTATCGCGTTGTCAGGCTCAAAGGCGGAGACCCGTTTATCTTTGGGCGTGGTGGTGAGGAGCTTGAGGCGTTGGCCGAAGCGGGAATGTCATTTGAAGTGGTACCGGGGATTACTGCGGCTATCGGCGTATCGGCCTATACCGGCATTCCGCTCACTCACCGTGATTACGCTCAATCGGTGCGCTTCGTTACCGGTCATCTCAAGAACGGCAGCTGTGATCTGGATTGGTCAACGCTGGCGAGCCCAGGGCAGACACTGGTGTTTTACATGGGACTGGGTAGTCTTATGACAATCAGCGAGCAATTGATCGCCCATGGGTTGCCAGCAACCACGCCACTAGCGCTGGTCGAGCAGGGCACGACGGCGCGGCAGCGCGTGCACCGCGGTGCGCTGGGCGAGTTGCCAGCGCGGCTGAGCACGCTGACTGTTGCACCACCTACGCTAATCATTATCGGGGACGTGGTAACGCTGAATGAACGGCTTGGTTGGTTTGCAGCCGATGCCGCAGCCAGCTTGGGTTGGCAGGATGGCAAGCATCCCTCGCCGCCATTGGATACCGACGCTGAATGAAGGGGCATCCAAGAAAAGCGATACTATTTAGCGAGAAGTGCCTAGGACCTCAAGGGGTGTCGTCAAGACATTTGCCGAGTATCGATAGGCTATAAAGGTTACCATCCATTTCGGCAATTTCTGGCAGTTCGCCCCAGTGTTTGAAGCCGTGACGTTGCAATAATGTCAGGCTGGGCTGGTTATGGGAAAAGACATAGCCTACTACGTTTCGAATACCGAGCGCTGGACACTGCGCAAGACACTCCTTCAGCATCAAGCTACCGATGCCTTTGCCCTGAAAATCGGGCGAGACATAAATGCTGACTTCGGCAGTTGCATGATAGGCCGGACGCCCATAAAAGGGCTCCAGGCTGACCCAGCCGGCAATACTCTTTTCTATCTCGTGAACAAACAATGGCCGCCGGTCATCATGGTGCTCAAACCAGGTGAGCCGCTGCTCAAAAGTAACGGGAAGGGTATCGGCTGTGGCGAGGCGCCCCGGGATGCTGGCGTTATAGATATCAACGATGGCTTCGAGATCATCCAGTGTTGCACGTCTCATTGAAAATCCCCTTCATGAAAAATCAGTAATAGGCAGATGCTCGCTGCCATGCCTGTCGTCTTATCAATGCGGCCGGCATGATAATCTGCTTCTATCCTGCTTATCTACATCGAGGTGGTTTTACTCAGGTTCTGTCTGAAAAGCCGGGGAGCGCGCTGGCGAGACAAGATAGACAGGCCTAGGGGTGGCCGGAAACAACGTATCACAGGCGTAAGGGGCTATTTGTTTACCTGATAGCAGCGTTTATTGGCGACAGGGCTATCCCATCGAAACAGTAAATGCTTCATCACGGATAGAAAGGCAGAGGGACATTTTGTAAATGCAGTATTAGCAAGCACACAGCAAAAGGAAGAAAGATGATAGTACTAGTTACGAGAAACCATTCCATTTCTTCCTGTAGAAGTACTTTGCGATAAAATTTATTTTTAATGGTACGAGGTTTTTTGAGGGGTCTAAGTCTCATGACGGTAGGCTTCTCTGTGTGTCAGATTGACTGAAGCGACTAGTTAGCCGTTTGTGCCTGGATAAGCGTTTCAATAATCAGCTCTTCTGAAGCCTGTGGTCGTGTTGCATGCATAATAATGAATGCGGTGCGGTGTGCTGATTCAAACAGGTTCCATGCCTGCTGTGGTTGAGCGAGAAACTGTGTTGACCACGTTTTTACCCATCCCTGACATGGCGTTAGATGATCATAATATTGCGCTAAACGTTTCATGTCTGGCTCCACCATTAACCTAAACCGCCGCTACTTTCATTTTATTTGTCAGCTTTGCTCTCATCTGAAGCTTTCGCTTGGGTAGGTAGGGAAGATTTATCCTGCGTATCAGAATCGTTCTGATGTGCCCTATCAATGAAAATACGTTGGGTACGCAGCGGTTCCGTACGCAAAGGGACTTCACGTTCTTGAGATGAGGAGGGCTCATATTGCTGAGCTGTTTTGCCTTGTGCATCTTCTCTTTCAGAGAAGGCAGCGCTGGAGTTGGACTGAGCCAGCACAGAAGCCGATAACAAAACGGTAGGGCAGAAAGCGGCGAAGAAAAATAATTTGGATGGCATGACATACTCCACTGCAAAGTGTCCGACACAAGAAAGCGATAGACCATCTCTAGTGTCGAACATAAGACCCTACCTTACTGCTTATTATAGTCAGGATAAGAGCAAGCTGTTGAGTGGAATAGTGCATGCGATAATCGGCAAATGACGACCATCTTAGCTTGCCAGCTTATGCGTGCCTTGAGTGCTGTAATGTGTTGGATTATTACGATGTAGCTGCATTTCTTCCATGAGGGCAAGTTCGTACGCTGCCTGACGAAACTCTTTCATGGTGCAGAGAGGATGCCCATTGGGGCAACGTAGTAGCTGATGATCAGAGGCATGGCGCGGCCAAGATAACGGCGCCTTGCATTCGGGACAACACGCCCCGTGAAAGTGGCGATTCATGGTTTGCTCCTGTTTACCATGGAACGAAATTTCTGTCGAAGCGGCACTCCTTGCCGTTTCTGATGGCCTTTATAAAGGCTCAACATGACAGTTTGACTGCGTAGTAGATAAATTACGTCTACGACCGATGCATAAATTAGCATGTTTTTTCGTTTTGTACATGTATTGTATAGCTAATGGTTGTGTTTTAGCGTAACGCGGAAGTAACCATGGATATATATTTACACCATTGAATATATTGATATTTTTGAGCACGCTGGATCAGTTGATCTAAAAAATTAGAGAGATGACCGTCACCGGTATACGTCGACAAAAAATCCTGTTGATAGTGAGAACTATTTTAGCTTGGGCTTGTCTACTAGTACGCAAGACATCCTTCTGGGCTTTGCCCCTCTCGTTAGGGGGGCTCTTTCTCGAAGAATATGCTCCGAGGCATAGCCGAATGAAGCCGTTCAAGATATTGATACAGAGGGTTGCGAGTTCAGCGGCAAGTGTAGCGCCGATGCATTTTCCGCTGCCCTTGGTGGTAGCATTCCCTGCGTACTTAAGCCCGACATTCTTGTCGGGCTTTTTTGTGCAAAAGTTTATGCAAAAGAAAAGTGATCGCCACTGTGAGCAATCTAGGGCAGCTATCGTTACGCATTAACAAACAAGGCAAGATACGTACGTGAAAGCACTACTGCGCTGAGGTAGGCTTCGGATTATGTCGGATAAAATAGACAGGTATGCAGCTGGTAAGGATGGCTTGGCGATATGAAAAGCTTAGACTTTTCATTAACTTAAGCGGGTAAACCCCAACTCAAATACTAGAAGGAATCTTGCATAAAAAAGGTGACGATTGAGTGACGTCACACAGTCATGTAGGTATGACTGACTTTCCATTGGTGCGGAAGGAGAGACTCGAACTCTCACGCCTTGCGGCACTGGAACCTAAATCCAGCGTGTCTACCAATTCCACCACTCCCGCAGCGGAAAGTCGGCCACATTGTACCGATGCTGAGTACAGAGTCAATGTACATTTATCACTAAGATGCGATTAGTGCTGAATT
Source organism: Phytohalomonas tamaricis (assembly GCF_003012345.1). Classification (GTDB taxonomy): domain Bacteria; phylum Pseudomonadota; class Gammaproteobacteria; order Pseudomonadales; family Halomonadaceae; genus Phytohalomonas; species Phytohalomonas tamaricis. The sequence continues at coordinate 242,168 of NZ_PVRV01000020.1, read as the reverse complement.
AAATGGCTACTCGCGGGTGCTTTCAAGGTTTGAAATAAAATGCCGATGTGTAGAGGTTAAACATTTCGGAAAATGTAGGCCCTTGGTAATTACTGGTTAATGAAACAAGGGCCTTTACGTCATGCAAAGGGGATAATCAATTACTACCTTGACGCTGTTTGAGCGCTGGGTTGCGACACTTATGCCGGGGCATTGTCATTTCTGCCTGGAAGGGCTTGATGATGTATGGCCATGGTGTTCCTCATGTTATCAGACGCTTGCCTGTAATCTTCATGCTTGTCCGCGATGTGCCGAGCCTGTTCCAAACGGTGTCGTTGGTCCGTGTGGCCACTGTTTAAAATCACCGCCGTTATTTGAGCGTGCTCTGGTGCCTTTCCTGTATCAGCATGACATAGCGTTACTGATTCATAGTTTCAAATTCCATGCCGACATGCGGGCCGGTCGGTTGCTGGCGATACTGTTACTGCTGAAGCTGCAGGAACATTCCTCGTTCTTGCATCACTGTGCGCTGATCCCCGTACCACTACATGATGCTCGTGCCAAACTGCGTGGCTTTGATCAGACTGACTGGCTGGCACGGCGACTCGCGCGCCGCCATCATGTGCCGATATACCATGCCAAGCGCATCAAGGACACGCCCACTCAGCGAGGGCTGAAACGTAAAGAGCGCTTGAAAAATACAAGTAATGCCTTTGTTTTCGATAGTGCGCTACCTCCCCATGTTGTCCTGTTTGATGACGTCATGACTACAGGCGCAACGTTCAATGCTCTGGCTCATGCTTGTCGCAGTGCCGGTGCCAAGCATATAGGAGTACTTGCACTAGCCAGAACGCCGCCTGGCATGTACTGATTCTGTTAGCATGGCCTTATTTTCTTAGAGAGTAATTATGGCTACCCCAATTCACCCTTTCGAAGCGTTGCGCCCAGAGCGAGTTGTCGCTGCAATCGAATCTCTGGGATTCGAGGTGCTCGGAGAGCCCTTTGCGTTAAATAGTTATGAGAATCGTGTCTATGCCTGGCGTGATGATACGCAGCAGCGCTGGGTAGCGAAGTTTTATCGCCCGGAGCGGTGGAACAGTGCACAGATCCTCGAAGAACACGCTTTTCTAGCGGAACTGGACAGAAACGACGTCAAGGTCGGTGCGGCTTGGTCAGACGATGATGGCAAGACGTTGCACGATTTTGAGGGGTTTCGCTTCACGCTATTTCGTCATGTTATTGGGCAGGCGCCAGAGCTTGATAATCCTGCGCACCTGTTTGCCCTTGGTGAGCTACTCGGCCGTATGCACAGTGTCGCCGGGCGTATCGCATTTATTGACCGCCCCAGCATGCAGCCAGAAGCAATCATGACATCGAGCCGGGAGCGAGTGCTGGCAAGTAACTGGATGACGCTGCGTCAGCGACAGGCTTATCAGCGCATCAGTGCCGCCTTGCTGGAATTGATACCTCTCCCTAACTGGCCAAGCAGCCACATGATTCGTGTCCATGGCGACTGTCACATCGGTAACATGCTCGGGCGAGACGATGAGTTTGCGCTGGTTGATTTCGATGATTGCTGCATGGCGCCTGCCGTACAAGATATTTGGATGTTGTTAACGGCACAAAATGAGCAGGAGTGGCGGCAACAGCTTGCAGAGGTTCTGGAAGGCTATGAGCAGTACGGCGAGTTTCCGCGCAGTGAGCTTAAGTGGATTGAAGCGCTGCGTACTCTGCGCCTGATGCGCCATAGCGCTTGGTTGGTCGATCGCTGGGACGATCCTGCCTTTCCTGTTGCATTTCCTTGGGTGGCGAGCGAGGGCTACTGGGATCAACACATTCGAACTCTGGAGCAGCAGCGTCATGCCCTTGAACGACCGCCTTGGCTGGCGTAGACGCACTGGCTTGTGGCTACTGCTTAGTTTCATCTGTATGCCCATTGCCGCCAAAGAGCCAAAAGATACGCCTTGGATAGAACGTTACCCGCATTTAAACGAACGCCTAAATGCCTGGGTGGAAACGGTTAATGAGTGGGGAGGGAGCGCCCAGGACGAACTTTCGGAATACGATGCGCTATTTGCGGCGGTTAAACGACATGCCGGTCGTTATTGGGAAGATGTAAAACTGTCTCAGCCCAAGCAGCTTGTCACCTATTCCGATCATTACCAAAGCCGTACTGAGCTTGATTTTGATAAAGGTAGGATCGTGGTCGAAACCATCAAGGGTGATCATTCTCTTGATGAACTCAAGGCTTTGATACGTGACGCCATCGCTATTCCTACTGAGGGTGATCCTGATTATATCTCAGATCAAGAGGGACAAGATGGCGTGCCGACATTACTGAGTGGCCAGATAGTCGATCAGGAGGGCGAAACGGTTCGTTATGCCTGGCGTAGCCAGCGCTACGCTGATTGGCTGGTTGAGCACCGGTTGCAAAAACGGCAACAGGCCGATGGCAGCATTGTGTATCGTGTCGAAGTGCCACTGGTGCGTGATCATCTGCGTGTACGTGGCGAGAAATTCGAGTCGATGGTTAGAACTGCCAGCCAACGCCATGATGTACCCGAGCCGCTGATTTATGCCATTATCGCTACCGAATCAAGCTTCAACCCCTATGCGATTAGTCATGTCCCAGCTTATGGGCTGATGCAGGTTGTGCCTAAAACAGCAGGGGCCGACGTCTTTCAGCGGGTGTATCGCCGTTCGGGCCAGCCTGGGCGCAGCTTTCTCTTCGATCCGGCAAAAAATATTGATGTAGGGGCCGCTTACCTTTCGCTGCTCGATCATGTCTACCTGAAGAATATTCACAACCCTCAAAGTCGACGCTGGTGCATCATTGCCGCTTACAACGGTGGGGCAGGTAATGTTTTTAAAACATTCGGGCGTAACCAGGTCGATGCGATATCGCGCATCAATGCATTGACACCCAGGCAGGTCTTTCAGCGCCTGCATCGCCATCACCCCGCATTGGAAACGCGTCGTTATGTACAAAAGGTAGGGGAGGCGCGTCAGCGCTATCGCTCATTGGCACAGGCGCGTGGTTAGTACAGTAAATTTCCGATGACACTGCGCAGCGCAGCAGAGTGAGTTAAAATCGCTCCACGCTTGTGGGGACGCGCCGAAAGCGCTACCGGCTTTCGATAGGGCGCATGACCGAACTATGGATTCAGACACGTTATGAATGAAGATTTGACGCATCACTATCGTGAAATTATTGCCGGTCTAGGAGAAGACCCGGATCGGGAAGGTCTGCGTGATACGCCAAAACGGGCGGCAAAGGCGATGCAATTTTTGACGCATGGCTATCATCAGACGCTTGAAGAGTTAGTAAACGGCGCCGTGTTCTCGTCCGATACCGATGAAATGGTGTTGATCAAGGATATCGAGCTCTATTCGCTATGTGAGCATCATCTGCTGCCCTTTATCGGAAAATGTCATATAGGCTATCTGCCTAATGGCAAGGTGCTGGGCCTGTCCAAGTTTGCACGTATCGTTGACATGTATGCGCGTCGCTTGCAGATTCAGGAAGAGCTAACACGGCAAATCGCGAACGCTGTGCAGGAAGCCACGGGCGCGCGAGGCGTAGGCGTCATCATCGAGGCGCGTCATATGTGCATGATGATGCGTGGCGTTGAAAAACAGAATTCTAGCATGAAGACATCAGTTATGCTGGGCGCCTTTCGTGAGCAACAGATTACCCGCCAAGAATTTCTCACCCTTATTCATCGTTGAGCTTATGCTGGCGGAGTGCTTTGAGCACCCCGTCAGTAACTGCGTACTATCCTTCCTTCCTGTTACGTTTACACCTTCTTTTCCCTGGTGCGATGGTCCAAAGGCGACTAGCGTATCTCTTCTATAATCGTCATTCTTGATGATATGCATTGGTGTGCGCGTTTTTCTATGGAAAGGAAAGGAGTTTGATATGGATCTCTTGAAAGACAAGAACCTGTTTCGTCCATTTGCCTATATCGACGGTAATTGGGTAGCCGCCGATAGTGGTGAGCAGATCGATGTGGACAATCCCGCCACGGGTGAAACTATTGCTCAAGTGCCGAGGCTGGGCCGCAAGGAAACCGAGCGCGCCATAGACGCCGCTCATGCCGCGTTTCCTGCTTGGCGTGACAAGACCGCCCAGGAACGTGCCGATGTGTTGTACAGATGGTACGAATTGATGCTTGAGCACAAGCAGGACCTTGGACGCATCATGACCCTTGAACAGGGCAAACCGGTTAAGGAGTCTGAGGGAGAAATCGCCTATGCCGCGAGCTTTCTACGCTGGTACGCCGAAGAAGCGCGGCGCGTCTATGGTGATACTATTCCCGGGGCCAAGGCGGGGCAACGCATTCTTGTCATCAAACAACCGGTTGGCGTCGTTGGAGCAATAACGCCGTGGAATTTCCCGGCATCGATGATCACCCGTAAGGTCGGTGCTGCTTTGGCGGCAGGATGCCCGATTGTTATCAAGCCTGCCAGCCAGACGCCGCTTTCCGCGACTGCACTTGCTGCACTCGCGGAGCGGGCCGGTGTGCCCAAGGGTGTGTTCAACGTGCTACCGGGCAGTGCCGCCGAAATCGCCGGCGCCCTCACGGATTCGCCACTGGTGAGTAAGATCACCTTTACCGGCTCGACGGAAGTGGGGCGCGAACTGATGGCCAAGTCCGCTCAGCACATTCAGAAGATATCACTGGAACTGGGTGGCAATGCACCGTTCATCGTTTTTGACGATGCTGATCTTGACGCGGCGGTCACTGGTGCTATGGCGTCCAAATTCCGCAATGCAGGTCAGACCTGTGTTTGTACTAACCGCTTTCTCGTACAGTCCGGTGTGGTTAATGCATTCTGTGAGAAAATGGCTGCTGCCATGCATCATGATTTAGTGGTTGGCGATGGCATGCAGGAAGGCGTGACGATGGGGCCGATGATTGATGAAAATGCGGTCGAGAAAGTCGCTGATCACGTGCAAGATGCGCTTGAGCAGGGCGGGGAGCTGTTGCTGGGTGGCCACCCGCATCATCTGGGCGGGCGTTATTTTCAGCCCACACTGATAGGTAATGGCAAGCCGAGTATGAAAATTGCTCGCGATGAGACCTTTGGCCCGCTGGCGGCTGTATTTCCCTTCGACACCGAAGAGGAAGCCGTGCGAATGGCCAACGATACGGAGTTTGGTCTGGCTGCTTACTTCTATAGTCGCGATTTCGCTAGAGTCTGGCGTGTCGCCGAAGCGCTTGAATACGGAATGGTGGGCATTAATGAAGGTCTGATTTCGAACGCTGCGGCGCCCTTCGGTGGGGTGAAGGAATCAGGACTAGGACGAGAAGGTTCGAAATATGGTATCGATGAGTATCTTGAAATCAAGTATCTATGCATGAATGTTAGCGCATAGGCATCACTCTGTAGGTAAATATAAAGAAAGAGGTCCCGATAAAGGGACCTCTTTTTACAGTATCTTTCGATGACAGCTTAGCTGCACATCTCGCCAGCGTTGGCGTACTGTGTGAATGTCCAAGAGCCAGAGTACTGGCTGACATAAGTATAGGCGCCAGCAGTAACGGCGACAGTAGCTGCGATAGAAATCGCGATCTTTTTGATGATCATCCCTTTGAACATGCGTTTTTCCTTTTTAAGAACTGATTTTCAGGTAATGCGAGTGCTTTTTCGCATGACGCACCTTAGTCAAAACTTAAACTTTTTATTGTGCTGATCTGGCTTTTTCGCAGATATCAGCGCTCTTATTAAAGGAATCGCTCAATAGTACCGTATAAGGATGACAACCAGCGTGCATTGTATTAACCTTGGTTGCAAGAATGACTTTTTATTAAAAGATGCAGTCTTGGCTACAATGATATATGAGTTGTTTCAAGAGACACGTGACCAATCGGGCATCAATGGAGGTCGATATGGTTAAGCGCATGAATCTTGGTGTTATCTATTTCTTAGTCAGCTATGCGGCTGTATATGCCGTGACGCGAGATCCTTGGATCAGTGGTCTTATCTCACTGGTTGCTCCGCTTGGGCATGTTGCCAAGTTGACGCGTAAAAGGAAGCTGTGGGCACCGCTGGAAAAACGCTGCCAGTTTTCCTCATGTGCGGTATGCCCCGGAGCACAGCATTGTATGTTGACGCACCGTGACTAACATGCCCCTTTTGAACTGAAAGGGTATGATTGGGAGATGGCCTGCATGGAGTACTCCCGATGACAAAATTCACAAAGGCGGTTGGGCTGTGGCTCGCCGCCTTTTTGTTGGTCATTGTTTGTTGTACGCCTGCCTATGCGCGAAATTACACGTTCGTCGATGCGCATCTGCACTATGTCGATTTTTTTCAACATAGCGACGGTGTCGAGAGCCTGCTTGATGCCATGGATCATACCCACGTCGAACATGCCCAACTAATGGGTATTGGCGTTGCAAAAAAATGGGATGCGCACGCGCCGAAAAAACCGCGCTTTTTCATGAGTGACGATGCGCCTGTCTATTGGTACTCCGCTACTGACTATTTGTTGGCTGAGGCGCTGACACGAGCCCCCGATAACGTCCAGGCACGATTCTCACCATTCATTTCCGGCTTTAATCCGACCGACCTTAATGCTGCGGAACATATTCAGCGTCTAATTGATCTGTATCCAGGGTTTTGGAAAGGTATCGGAGAAATATTTACGCGTCATGATGATCTTACCAGGCTGACTGAAGGTGAAGTGCCTCGCGCTGATCATCCTGCCTTGATGGCCGTCTACCGGCTTGCCGCTGAGCGAAAACTTCCAGTGCTGGTTCATTCCAACATCACGGCCAAACGCGAAAACCGGCCCCTTTATCTTGATGAGTTTGAGCAGGCCGTTAAGGCGAATCCCGATACCGTTTTCTTATGGGCTCACGCGGGAACGAGTGAGGAGCTTAACCGCCGCTTAGGTCGCTTGAGCTTTTTGCGTGATGAGGTGGAGCGCATGCTGAAAGCCTATCCCAATCTCTATATAGATTTGTCCTGGACAGTACTTGAGCCTTATTTACTGGATGCCAGTGGCCACCCTCGCCAGGAGTGGGTAAGGCTGATCCAGCGTTATCCCGATCGATTCACGTTAGGGAGTGATCTGGTTGGACAGTTTTATCCGATGAAGCAGGTGCTTAACCGTTTTATTCCCTTTCTTGATGCGCTCGATGAGCGGACTGCCAATAAAGTAGCGCGAGATAATTTCATGGCTCTGATGGGCATTGAGTGATTTCTTTGATGCCATAAAGTAACAAAGCGGCCTAAGGCCGCTTTGATGTGCTATGTAGAAGCGCTAAATGTGTTAATGACGGAAATGGCGCATGCCGGTGAAGAGCATCGCTATATCTGCTTCATCAGCAGCGGCGATGACTTCCTCATCACGTACAGAGCCGCCGGGTTGGATAACGGCGCGGATACCTGCTTGAGCAGCATTGTCAATGCCGTCTCGGAAGGGGAAGAACGCATCGCTTGCCATTACCGAGCCGGTAATCTCAAGGCCGGCGTGCTGAGCCTTGATGGCTGCGATCCGAGCTGAGTTGATACGACTCATCTGCCCGGCACCGACGCCGATAGTCTGACGATTCTTGGCGTAGACAATCGCGTTGGATTTGACGAACTTGGCGACCTTCCAGGCAAAGATCAGATCATGAAGCTCGTGTTCGGTCGGGGCACGCTTGGTAACGACCTTGAGATCAGCGTCACTGATCATGCCTATGTCACGGCTTTGTACCAAGAGGCCACCATTGACGCGTTTATAATCCCAGCCTGGTACGCGTTCGGTTGGCCACTGACCGCTTTCTAGTAGTCGTACATTGGTTTTGGCTGCAACGGCCTCGCGCGCTTCTTGGCTGATGCTCGGTGCGATGATGACCTCGACGAATTGCCGGTCGATGATTGCGCGTGCAGTGTCGCCATCGAGCTCTCGGTTGAAGGCGATGATGCCACCAAAAGCCGACTCGCTATCGGTTGCGAAGGCAAGCTCATAGGCGGCGCGGATGCCGCCCTCAGGACTGACCGCTACACCGCAGGGATTGGCATGCTTGACGATGACACAAGCCGGCTTGGTGAAGTTTTTAACGCACTCAAGCGCGGCGTCAGTGTCGGCAACATTATTGAAAGACAGTTCCTTGCCCTGTAGCTGTGTCGCCGTCGCGATACACGCTTCAGCGGGCTCTTTTTCGACATAGAACGCTGCCTTTTGATGCGGATTTTCACCGTAGCGCATCGACTGCCGCTTGGTATATTGCAGGGCATAGGTACGAGGCAGGCCTTGTTCCCCTTCGGTAACACGCTCTCCCAGAAAGCGCGCTATAGCGCTGTCATAGTGGGCGGTGTGCTCGAAGGCTTTGACGGCTAGATCAAAACGCAAGTTGTCGTCAACGGCGCCATCATTGTCCTGCATCGACTCGAGAACGCGTGCATAGTCGGCACTCTCGACCACAACAGTGGTATAGGCATGGTTCTTGGCGCAGGCGCGTACCATCGTCGGGCCCCCGATATCGATATTCTCGATAGCATCTTCAAGCGAACAATCCGGCCTGGCGACCGTCGCTTCAAAAGGGTAAAGATTGACTATAACCATGTCGATCGGAGCGATATGGTGCTCGGCCATTACCGCATCATCCTGCCCGCGCCGTGCCAGAATGCCACCGTGAATGCGCGGATGGAGAGTCTTGACGCGGCCATCCATGATTTCTGGAAATCCCGTATGCTCAGATACTTCGGTCACCGGCACGTCGTTTTCCTTGAGTATACGGAAGGTGCCGCCGGTCGACAGCAGTTCAACGCCTTGCTCACTCAGAGCGTGGGCGAAATCGACGATGCCTGTCTTGTCCGAGACACTCAAGAGCGCGCGACGAACGGGGGTGAAATGGTCAGCCATGGATTCTCCACTTATCACTTACGGTTCATGACCCAGAGGGTCCCAGACGTATTACGGACGGCCGCTTTGATCGAGCATTGATAGCGTCGAGAGGCGGTTCTCTTGTTCAGAAAGCGTTGGAAAGCAGTAGTGTTAAATCAAGCCGTATTGCTTGAGTTTCTTGCGTAGGGTGCCCCGATTCAGACCCAGCATGGCTGATGCTTGAGTCTGATTGCCGTGCGTATGTTCCATGACCGAATTCAACAGCGGAGCCTCAACTTCGGCTAGTACCATGGTGTAGAGATCGCTGACGTTCTCACCGTCGAGATGATCGAAATAGCGTGCCATGGCCTGCTCTACGGCTTCACGCAATGTTTGCGGCTGCTCGCCAACGTGGCTGAAAGCGTCGATGACTCTTTCCTGTTCGGTAGGCAATGCTTGTCTGCTGGTCATGCTGCATGAGTTCCGTCAGACGGGACACGCGTGAGCGTGTCTGAGAAAAGTTGAGTCACAAAATGTCGTTGATCAGATGGCGTTTCAAGCGTATTAAACATCCCTCTCAAGCAGGCACCATCCTGGCGGGTGGCGAGATACCAACCGACATGCTTGCGTGCGATGCGAGCCCCCATGTGTTCACCATAATGATCGTAGAGCGCGCTCAGGTGAGCTTGCATGACATGCTCACGCTCGCTGCTGCTGGGACGAGAAAGGTGCTGGCCAGTGGCGAGAAAATGATCGATTTCGCGAAAAATCCAGGGGTTTCCTTGTGCGCCTCGGCCCACCATCACGGCATCTGCTCCAGTATAATCCAGGACCTGACGTGCTTTCTCGGGCGAATCGATATCACCATTGGCGAATACAGGAATCGATACCGCTGACTTGATTTCGGCAATGGTGTCGTATTCCGCTGAGCCATTATAGCGCTGTTCGCGAGTGCGGCCATGTACAGCCAAGGCCTGAATGCCCAAAGATTCAGCCAGTCTAGCGATTCGGACACCATTTTTAGAATTGTCACACCAGCCGGTGCGTATCTTGAGGGTGACGGGCAGGTCGATGGCAGTAACGACAGCGTGCAGGATATCGGCCACGAGACGTTCATCACGCAGAAGCGCTGAGCCTGCAGCCTTGTTGCATACCTTTTTGGCCGGGCAACCCATATTGATGTCGATGATTTCAGCGCCATGTTCGGCATTGGCTTGAGCAGCATCGGCCAGCATTTCGGGATCGCCACCGGCGATTTGGACGATGCGCGGCCCATCCTCGCCGCGATGATCGAGTCGCAGGCGCGATTTGGGCGTATGCCACAGCCGTTTATCGGCAGTAACCATTTCGGAAACGGTCAGACCCGCCCCCAGTTCGCGACAAAGCTGGCGGAAAGGGCGGTCAGTCACACCGGCCATAGGGGCCAGAATGACACGATTGGACAGTATGTGCTGACCGATGCGTGGCAAAGGCTGAGACATGACAGGTAGCGCTTTGAGAAAAGGGGGGGCTATGATAGCGGCCCCGCCGGTGTTCTTGAAGTGTTATGCATCGTTCTTATGCAGGTATTTGCATTATTCAGGTTGAGGACGATAGCCATCCAGCCGAACCCAGCCTTCACGTTCAGTCGGCTCATTCATGACTAAACCACAGGCATGGTAGGCGTCGATAATGTCATTAGCCTGATGGCTAAGAATACCGGACAGCGCAATGTGGCCACCTGGCGCCACGCTTCCGGCAATGATGGCTGCCAGCTCAATCAGCGGTCCGGCCAGAATGTTGGCAAGGACAATATCATAAGTAACGGCCGGAGCCTGCTCGGGATAACAGAGCGAGAACTCATTTTCGTCAATTCCGTTGCGTTCTGCATTGTCACGGCTCGCCTGCAGCGCTTGAGGATCGATATCGGTTCCGAACGCGTGGTTCGCACCAAGCTTGAGCGCAGCAATGGCCAAAATGCCCGAACCGCAACCGACATCGAGAACGCGTTTACCTTGAAGCTTGTCATCGAGAGCTAATGAATCAAGCCAGTTCAAGCACAAAGAGGTGGTGGGATGCGTGCCCGTGCCAAACGCGAGGCCTGGGTCTAGCAGCAGGTTGACAGCGTCCTTATCGGGAGCATCAAACCAGCTGGGAACGACCCAAAGGCGCTTGCCCATCTGGATTGGCTCGAAGCCATCCATCCATTCACGGCTCCAGTCCCTGTCCTCGAGGATCTCGAATTCAATCTCAGGACAGACATCATCTGGATTTTCCATTGACCATGCGTCACGAACCCGCCCGAGCATCTCATGGATGCCTTCTAGGTCATCATAGAGCCCCGTGAGGACAGTATGATTCCAAAGTGGAGTGGTGCCACGCTCGGGCTCGAACACCGGATCATCATGCGCGTCTTCCAGTGTAATGGCACAGGCGCCTTCATTGAGCAGAAGCTCTTCCAGCGTCTCGGCATATTCAGGAGAGATGTGGGCTTTCAATTGCAGCCAAGGCATGGTGCAGTCCTCGCAGATAAGGCATCGGCTCGCGATTTTAGATCGAAATTACGAATCGGGAGAGGAGAAAGTAAAAAAGGGCGACATTAATCGCCCTTTCTTGGGGTACGGGTCGTTACGGCAAAAAACAGCGTAACGACCTGTTATTAGCTCAAGCCAAGCTTATGCTCAAGATAATGGATATTGACCCCGCCTTTCTGGAATTCCGTATCGCGCACCAAGTCTTTCTGAAGATCGATGTTGGTCTTGATACCTTCGACCAGCAACTCTTCAAGAGCGTTGCGCATGCGTGTTAGCGCGCTTTCCCGATTCTCACCCCAGGTAATCAGCTTACCGATCAATGAGTCATAGTGAGGCGGTACGGTATAGCCGGTATAAAGGTGCGAGTCCATGCGTACGCCGAGACCGCCTGGCGCATGATAGAACTCGATCTTGCCGGGGGAGGGCATGAACGTGCGCGCATCCTCGGCATTGATACGACACTCGAAAGCATGGCCGTTGAGCTTGACATCTGACTGCTTGATCGACAGCGGCTGGCCTGAGGCGATCTTGAGCTGCTCCTTGACGATGTCGACGCCAGTGACCATTTCCGTTACTGGATGCTCGACCTGAACGCGAGTGTTCATCTCTATAAAGAAGAACTGGCCATCCTCATAAAGGAACTCGAAGGTGCCGGCGCCGCGATAGCCAATGTCAACGCAAGCGTCTACACACGCCTTGAGTACATTCTCACGCGCTTGGGGGTCGATATGCGGTGCGGGTGCTTCCTCCAGAACCTTCTGGTGGCGGCGTTGCAGAGAACAGTCGCGGTCATAGAGATGAATTGCATTACCCTGACCGTCGGCAAGCACCTGGACCTCGACGTGGCGAGGCTTTTCAAGGTACTTCTCCATGTAGACTACGTCGCTGCCGAAGGCTGCGTTGGCCTCGGTGCGTGTAATGCTTACGGAGCTCAGCAGATGCTGGGCGTCACGCACCACACGCATCCCTCGGCCACCGCCACCTGCGGCAGCTTTGATCATCACGGGGTAACCGACACGCTCTGCAATGGCCAGCACTTCCTCATCACTGTCGGGAAGCGGGCCGTCGGAGCCAGGCACGGTCGGAACGCCTGCTTTCTTCATGGCCTCGATGGCTGAAACCTTGTCACCCATCAAGCGAATGACATTGGCCGTTGGGCCGATGAAGACAAACCCTGAGCGCTCGACCTGTTCGGCAAAGTTGGCATTCTCGGAGAGAAAACCATAGCCCGGATGAATGGCGGTTGCGTCAGTCACTTCTGCAGCTGAAATCAGTGCAGGAATGTTCAAATAGGATGCTGCAGACGAAGCAGGCCCAATGCAGACGGCTTCGTCGGCCAGGCGTACGTGTATGAGATCGCGATCGGCCTTGGAGTGCACTGCTACCGTGCGAATGCCCAGTTCCTTGCAGGCACGCAGGATTCGTAGCGCAATTTCACCACGATTGGCGATCAGTACCTTTTCCAACATAGGAATTGTCCGTCGCTTTAAGAAATCAAAATCATGGGCTGGTCAAATTCGACCGGCTCGCCGTCTTCAACCAGAATAGCTTCGACCACGCCATCCTGATCGGCTTCGATCTGGTTCATCATTTTCATGGCTTCGACGATGCAGATCGTGTCGCCTTTCTTGATGCTCTGACCAACCTCAACGAAGGACTTGGCGCCCGGCGCCGGTGCACGATAGAAGGTGCCGACCATGGGAGAATTGATGGGATGGCCGCTTGCAGCAGCAGGAGTGGGTTCTTCACCATGGCTCACTATCGGCGCGCTAGACGGCTGCTGCGGCGAGTAGTAGCCCATTGGGGCCTGCATCATCGGTACTTGCCCAGACTGTCCACTAAAGTTGCGGCTGATGCGGACGGACTCCTCGCCTTCCTGGATCTCGATTTCACTGATGTTGGATTCTTCCAATAGCTCGATCAGTTTCTTGACCTTGCGAATGTCCATATGGGGTTCCCAAATAATGAGTTGAATAAAACTTAGCCTAGTCTGCGCAGGCTAGCCTTGAGAGTCAGTTTACGACCATTAACGCCAACATCGGCGTTCATGCCTGCGACCGCTGTTAAAGAGATTAGTACTACGGTGCGAAAGTGCAGGTGAGGCATTTCTGGTCGCTGTTAACCTGGAGAGGAATCGGCAAGATCGCTTCACAATCATGCATAATAGCCTCTCCGAACAATGTTCGCGGAGTTTGCCGAAAAAAAACCGACCTGTCTAGCCGATGGCGGAGAGGTATCAGGAACGGTAATAATCAAGTATGGCATCGAGTCGCTTGGCTAACGTGTCGACGTCGACTTCCCCCTGAATACGGCTACCCTTGATTTCATTGTGCCCCTTGAAAAATAGCAGACTGGGAGGGCCAAACAGATTAAAGCGCTCAAGCAGTGCACGGCTTTCCGGACTGTCGCGTGTTACATCGGCACGGATCAGGTGAAAGTTGGCAAGACGTGCTGCTATTTCTGGACGCGGCAGAACATTACGCTCCATGTCGCGGCAACTGATACACCAGTCGGCATAGAAGTCGACAAATACTGGCCGATCGCGTTTTTCTGCAGCGGCCAGCGCACGGTCGAGGGCCTCGGATGAGGTGATCGTCTCGAAGCTCACATGTTGCTGCGCAACTGGGGCTGAGGTGAAAGATGTATCGCTGACGGCCAGAGGGGCCAGCGGATCGTGACCGCCCCGTGCCGCGCCGATAACGCATGCTATTCCCCACACTAGCGCAATCATTCCGACCGTTTGGCGCGTACGTGGCCAGCCGTTTGGAGTGGCGAAGTTCAGAGCGCCGAGCGCCAAGCCTATACCGATAGACAATGCGCCCCACAACAATACTTCCAGCGATGCGGGTAACAGGCGTGCCAACAGCCAGAGCGCCACGGCAAGCATCATTACGCCAAACACGGCCTTGATCGTATTCATCCAGGCTCCCGAACGGGGCAAAAGGCTCATCCCGAAAGTGCTTACGATGACGAGTGGTACGCCCATGCCGAGCCCCATGGCGAGCAGGGCGCCGCCGCCCAACAAGGCATTGCCGGTCGCTGAAACAAACGTCATCGCACCCGCCAGCGGAGCCGAAATACAAGGCGATACCACTAACGTGGATAGCGCGCCGGCGCAGGCAATACCCAGTGGCCCACTGGCTTGCAGGCGCGCCAGAATACGGTCGATGCGTGCCGATAATTTATTAGGTAGGCGTAACGCGAAAGCGTCGAAAAGCCATAGTGCGAATATCACAAACAGTAATGCAAAAGGCACCAGGACCCAAGGTGACTGCAGCCGCGCCTGGATATTCAAGCTGGCGCCAAACATGCCGATCACTGTGCCTAGAAAGGCGTAGGTGATCGCCATGCCAAGCGCATAACAGCTTGATAAACCAAAGGCACGCTTTCGTCCGGCCTGCTGCCCTACGACTATTGAAGAGATAATCGGCAGCATCGGCAATACGCATGGTGTAAACGTCAATCCCAGGCCAGCCATGAAAAAGAGCCCCAGGATCAACGGCAATGACGCCTCATTGAGTAGGGCATCGAAGCGACTATCTTCACTTAACACGCGAGTGAAGGGGGAAGGCACCGAGGGGTTGGTGGCCTGATCCAGCGTATCGGAGGAGGCATTTTCAGGCGAAAGGGAGGCAGGCTGGGCAAAACGTGCGGGAGTTGCCTGCTCATCAGCCTGTAATACGACATGTTCGGGCGGATAGCAGAGCCCGGCGTCGGCGCATCCTTGAAAGGACACCGTTACAGATATGGGGCCCGGGGGGGCACGCTCAACTGGCGCGAACATGACGACCTGATCATGAAAGACCTGGACTCGTCCCAGGTAATCATCATCTTTTTCCTGCCCTTCTGGCAGCTGCAATGGACCTAGACGAACGGCATCGTTAGTGCTTTTGAGGTCAAAGCGTGAGCGGTAAAGATAGTAGTTGTCAGCGCTTTCGAAACCGACAAATAACGTTTGACCTTCACGCCACGCAGTAGGGCGGAAGGCCTGATCTACTGGCAGAAAATCAGCTTTTTTTCCAAACCATTGGCTGACTGCGTTATCGCCAGCGGAGGATGAGTTCGTTTGCGAGGGGAATGGTCCGGCGTGTACTGCTGACGTAAATGTCAAAAAGAAAAACAGGAGAACAAGGCGACGCAGCATGACATTAATGACCTTCATTCGTAGCTGACGCGGATAAGAGAAAGAGGAAGGAAAGCGCTGGGATGTTAACAATGCTGGCGTCTGGACAAAAGGAAAGAGGCGGACCACGTTAGTGGCCCGCTGCGGTGTTACTGCTGCTCGTTCTGGTAGGCTGAGACTGCCTTTTCGATGGCCTGACGGGCAGCGTCGGCATTGTCCCAGGACTCTATCTTGACCCATTTACCTTTTTCGAGATCTTTGTAGTTCTCAAAGAAATGGGCAATCTGCTGACGTAGAAGCTCAGGCAGATCAGTCACCTCATGGATATCATCATACAAGGTGCTCAACTTCGGGTGCGGTACGCAAACGAGCTTGGCATCTTCGCCCGCTTCGTCTGTCATGTTCAAAATACCGACCGGACGAGCACGGATGACACTGCCGGGCTGAACCGGGTAGGGCGTGACGACCAAGGCATCAAGAGGGTCGCCGTCATCGGCTAGCGTATTAGGAATGAATCCATAGTTGGCCGGATAGAACATTGGCGTCGCCATGAAACGATCGACCAGCAGCGCATCCATATCCTTATCGATCTCATATTTAATCGGCGCATGATTGGCCGGGATCTCGATGGCAACGTAGATATCGTTGGGGAGGTCCTTTCCAGCGGGGATCTTTTCAAAACTCATCTTCCGAGTCCTTGCATTTGCGGTTGCTAGCTTGGCGAGTGAAAATCGCGAAAATTATACGAATTGGTTCAGGCGATTACCAACCTGACTGAATAAACTCCGTCGAACGGGCATAATTAAGCCATGATAGGCTTAATTCAACAGGGCCATGTAGCGGATAATCATGACCTTATCAGTGCTTTAGGAAGGAGTCATTGGTGGATAGCGCTCTATCATTAAGTTTCGGGCACGCCTTTGTGGCGTCCGATCACCGCAAGCACCGCTCGTCGATGTCTGTACAAATCCCAGAAGGCGAGCAGCTGGCGATGAAAGGAGCGTGTGCGGTTATCGCCGATTCCACCTCGCGTAATGCTATCGCTAAACAGGCCGGCGATCTGTCTGTACGTGGCTTTCTGGCGGATTATTTTTCAACGCCGGCGCATTGGGACGTCAAGACGGCGGCGACGCGGGTGCTACGTGCCCTGAATGGCTGGTGCTTCAGTCAGAGCCGTTATGTCGCTGGTGGAAGCTATGTCAGTTCGCTCTCTGCCATGGTGTTTCGTGATCGCATGGCGCACCTTTTTCACATGGGCGACACGCTGGTGTTTCGGCTGCGCGGTGCTGAGTTTGAGCAACTTTCCCGTGATCACGTAACTGATCTGGGTGGTTATCGCTATCCCTCCCGGGCACTGGGTATGGATGGCAGCATCGATATCGATTATCTCTCGTTACCGCTCAAGCAAGGGGATATCTTCCTTTTTACCACCCAGGCTGTGCGCGGCACTCTGCTGCCTTCCGATTACGTTCAGCTCATTCGCCAGGATGTCAGCGATCTTGATGGTGCTTGTGAACGCCTGGCCAAGGCTGCCATGCAGCGGGCTGGTGATCGCGGCTATGGTGCCGAGGCATTCTGCTTTCAGCTGGTTCGCATTGATCGTTTGCCTAAAGAGACGAGCGAATCTCCAGAGCAACTCTATGGCAAGTTGCCTATTCCACCTGAACTCGACGTCGGAGATCGTCTTGATGGCTTTGAGGTGGAAAGGATCATCTCACGTACTGCCAAGGCGCGGGTCTATCTTGTCAAAGATAGTGAGCGCGGTAGCGCGATGGTGATGAAAACGCCCAGTCCCGAACTTTCCCTGCGCAACGCCTATCTGGAACATTTTATGTTTCAGCAGTGGATTGCCGAGCGCATCAAGTCACCTTTTGTGATTCGCGTCATTTCGCCGCCCAGGCCGCAGCGTTACCTTTACTATCTGATGAGTTTTGTCGAAGGGGAAACGCTGGCGGAATGGGTGGAGCGGCATCCTCAGGCGAGCCTCGAGCAACGTCTCGATATCGCACGTCAGTTGGGTAAGGCTGTGCATGCGGTACATCGTCGTGATGTGCTGCATCAAGGGATCAGGCCCGAGAACATTATTATTGACCGCCATGAGCAGGTGGTTCTTGCAGACTTTGGCGCCTGTGCTCGGCGTGATCTCGATAGCAGTGAAGAGGCGATATCGCTAGCACGTGAAGTGGGCCTGTGTGATCACAGTGCTCCCGAATATGCCCTTGGGATCAGCGTAAGCCGACGTAGCGATCAATTTGCGCTGGCCTCGACAATCTATTGGCTAGTGACCAATGGTGCCATGCCTTACGGGCAGTCATTACGTCAGTTGCGCCAGCAGAGCGAGCTTGATCAGTTGCATTATCGTAGTGCCCGGGACATTGAGCCGGCCATCTCTTCTCAGCTTGATAACGCGCTTAAGCGGGCACTATCCCCGAAACGTGCGCTGCGTTATCGACGCCTCTCCGAGCTGCTCTATGCGCTTAAGCCAGCGGCTCACGATGATTCCTCTGTTCAGTCCGAAGATATATCTCAAAAGCGTAGTCCATGGCGTGAGCCGGCCAACATCTGGCAAGCAATAGCCGGGGTGCTATTGATGTTGCTGGTATTGTCCTGGTGGTTGAACTAGGTGGTCATACGACGCCGACGAAAAAACGGCGCCAGCACTGTTGCTGGCGCCGTTTTGTATTGGCTTCGCGTATCTTGCCTCAGCGTTTAAAGGCTGAACGTGGCAAGTTTCTTTTCAACAGCGGCGAGCTCGAGCGTGGCGAATTTGGGTAACCCATTTTCGAAGGGAGGGAAGTCTTCACCTTGAATTAATGGCTCAAGATATGCGCGGCAGGCAGCAGAGATGCCGAATCCATCCTCGCTGATATAGTCTCGCGGCATGAATTTTTCCTGGTTGGCCACTTCAGCCAGCGGTGCATCTTCCAGGCGCCATTCATAAGGTGTGTCACTGACGCGTTTGATCGCTGGCATGACGGCATTCTTGCCTTCAAGCGCACACTCAACGGCGCGCACCCCGACGGCATAGGCTTGCTCGACATCCGTCTTTGAGGCGATATGACGTGCTGCACGTTGCAGGTAATCAGCCACCGCCCAGTGGTATTTGTAACCCAAATCCTGCTTGACCATACCGGCCAGAGTAGGGGCGACGCCACCCAGTTGACGATGTCCGAAGGCATCGGTATTGCCAGCATCAGCCAGGAAAGTGCCGTCACTGTAGCGAGCGCCTTCAGAAACAACGATCACGCAATAACCGCTGCGCTTGACCGATTCATCGATATGCCGCATGACGCGAGTACGGTCGAAGGGAATCTCGGGGAAAATGATCAGGTGCGGCGGCTCGTGAATGCCTTTCCCCGCCAATGCGCCTGATGCCGCAATCCAACCTGCGTGTCGGCCCATGGCTTCAAGAATGAACACCTTGGTAGAGGTGGCACACATCGAGGCGATATCAAGCGCCGCTTCGCGTACGGAGGTGGCGATATACTTGGCTACCGAGCCAAACCCGGGAGAGTTGTCGGTAATCGGTAAGTCGTTATCGACGGTCTTGGGAACGTGAATGGCCTGCAGTGGATAACCCATCCGCTCGGAGAGCTGAGATACCTTAAGACATGTATCTGCGCTATCGCCGCCGCCGTTATAAAAGAAGTAGCGGATGTTATGGGCTTTGAACACTTCGATCAGACGCTCATACTGCGTGCGATGTGTATCGATATCCTTGAGCTTGTAGCGACATGATCCGAAAGCGCCACCCGGGGTGTAGCGCAATGCGGAGATCGCTGCTTCGCTCTCTTGACCTACATCGATCAGATCTTCTGTCAGTGCGCCGATAATGCCGTTTCTTCCGGCATAGATTTTGCCGATGCTATCGCTGTGCTTGCGGCAGGTTTCGATTACACCGCAGGCACTGGCATTGATGACAGCCGACACACCGCCGGATTGCGCATAAAAGGCATTGAATTTGGCCATTGAGGGCTTCCTGCTTGTAGTGGCTCTTATGTCGTTCTCTCTCGACTCGAGGCGAGTACGTCTACTTCATGTACTCACCTTTTCAGGCATGCAGCTTTCCGTACAGGCCCGGTGACGGTTGCCTTTAATCGGCTTCCGTTCTGGTGGGCATCATAGCTAAACTGCCCGTCGCCTGCGACCTTAAGTCGCGGCAAGCTCGGAGCCTGACGCTATCGTAACTCTCATGCTAGGCTGATTCGGCTTTAGGCTAAGCCTTGTGGCGTGATGCTTTATCTGTTGCCCACGCTTGGCAGCAGGCAGCTTCGTTTGATATTGAAATCCTCTTACTTTTTGTTGAGTCGGTAGCATGCATCTTCATATTCTCGGTATCTGCGGTACGTTCATGGGTAGCCTGGCGCTACTGGCGCGTGAGTTGGGGCATCATGTTACCGGGTCGGACGCCAACGTTTATCCACCGATGAGTACGCAGCTCGAGGCGGCAGGCATTGCCCTATTGAGCGGTTACAAGGCCGACAATCTCGATCCTGAACCGGATCTTGTGGTAATCGGCAACGCCCTCTCGCGTGGTAATCCCGAGGTTGAAGCGCTGCTGTCGCGCAAGCTTCCGTATGTGTCTGGCCCACAGTGGCTGCGTGAACATGTATTGGGAAAGCGTACCGTGCTTGCTGTCGCGGGGACGCATGGCAAGACCACTACGGCCAGCATGTTAGCCTGGATTCTTGAGTGCGCTGGCATGTCGCCAGGGTTTCTGATCGGTGGCGTACCGCGTAACTTCGGCATTTCCGCGCGCTTGGGAGAGGCAGACGCTCCGTTTGTGGTCGAGGCCGATGAGTACGATACGGCCTTCTTCGATAAACGCTCCAAGTTCGTCCACTATCGTCCTGATATCGCAATTCTCAATAATCTCGAATTCGACCACGCTGATATCTTTGACGACTTGGCCGCCATCGAGCGTCAGTTTCATCATCTGGTACGTACTGTTCCGGGCAATGGCCGACTAATCGTTGCTGACGATGAGCCTGCATTGCGCCGTGTGTTGGATAGAGGCTGCTGGGCACCTGTTGAGACGTTTGGCGAGCAGGGCGATTGGCAACTGATGCTGGAGCGTGATGATGCCAGTCGCTTTCAGGTCAAGCAGGGCCAGCACAAAGAGGTCGTGGAATGGTCGATGACGGGACGACACAATGCCAGCAACGGCCTTGCGGCGATTGCTGCAGCTGTTGCCTGCGGTGTGCCGATTAAGACCGCTGCGGCTGCGCTGTCACGTTTTGCTTCGCCCAAGCGGCGTCAGGAAGTGCGGGGTGAAATCGCGAATATTCAGGTCATCGATGATTTTGCTCATCACCCGACAGCAATTGCCTTAACACTTGCCGGACTACGCGCAGCGATGGATAAGGGGCGCCTGATTGCTGTGATCGAACCACGCTCGAATACGATGCGTTTGGGAACCATGAAGGCGCGCTTACCGGAAAGCGTAAGTGCTGCCGATGACGTCTACTGGTATCAACCGCCTCAGTTGGGCTGGGAAATCGATGATGTAGCAGAACAGTGTGTTATGCCAGCGCATGTGTTCAAGGACCTGGAGGCGTTAGTAACAGCGCTGGTTGATAAGGCACAACCAGGCGACCGTGTCGTGATCATGAGTAATGGCGGATTTGGTGGGCTACATGAAAAACTGCTGGCCGGGCTAAGTGAACGCCATGCGAGCGGGCTCAGCGTTTGATCGTGGCAGTTTTGATAATGGCAATAAGCGGTCGAAAGAGAGAATGCGCGATCGTCATTGGCTGCTGCTAAAAAGGAAGGTTGTTCGATACTTCAAAGGCAAGCAAGGTCGGGAATAAGAGCAACTGATGATTTCAAGGCCATCCCCGTCACGTATTTAACGCGGTGGGGATGGCCTTGGAGAATTAGACGCGTGGCAGTAACGTCATGCGCGCGAGGAAGAGAAGCACGGAGCCCAGCAATAACCACGGCCAGGGTTTGAATGCGAGCGGCGTTTGGCTGAAACGATGGTAGCTGATCCGTATCAAGGCACACACCACCAACCCCAATAGCACGCCCCCGATCAGATCGCTTGCCCAGTGAACGCCATAGGCCAGCCGTGAAATGCTTATCGTGATGATGATCAGGATGGCGCCCCAGTAAGGCCAGCGCCTCGCGCCAGAGGATTGATTCTGAGCAATGAAGGCCGCCGCGAGCCCGTACATGACCATTGCACCGGAAGCGTGGGCGCTGGGGTAGGAGAATGACCCAATCAAATGATCGGGCGTCATCGGGCGGGGACGGCCGATAGAATACTTGAGTACGGTGTTCAGTAGGCCAATGATCCCCAGGGCCATGGCCCAGTGAATGAAAGCGGCGTAATAGCGCTGCCATAACATCCATAAAAGCCAAGGTAGAACCAGCGCGACAATCCCTAGCTTGTCGCCGAGAAAGTCCATGAACAGGCCATACTCAGCGATAAGATGATGAGTAGCCAGCGATGCAAAAATCGCTTTGCTTTGTAGGTCAAGTACCAAAGGTTGATCGGCATGGCTGATCACGTAGGCTGTCCAGCCGACAAACAGCCATAGTGAGCCGATACCCAGCATGAGTGATGCCAGCGGGAACTCACCGCCAGTGAAGCGTTGGCTGAAGGCCAGCCACAGCCGGCGGCGCCATTCTCTCTTCCGTGCCCAGTGCAGTGCGCTGCGATAGAAACGCCCATTACGATCAAGGCGGCGACGCAGCCATGAAAACGTGAGCGCCGCTATGACCAGCAGCGTAAACAGTTCCAGAAACCACTTTTCACTGCCTGGTGGCAGGTCGATCTGTTTTTGCCAAGCCTGGCCAAGGTAGTAGCCGGGCAAAAGATAAACCGGGGCCCATATAAGGGCAGAAATTATATTGATAGTTAAAAAGCGCGCTTTAGGCATATGCAACATGCCTGCTACTAGCGGAATGATAGGGCGCACCGGACCAACGAAGCGCCCGAATGCAATCGAAAGGATGCCGTAACGCTCAAAGAATGCCTGGCCACGGGAAAGCCACTCAGGATGACGGTTGAACGGCCATAACGATGGGATGCGTTCATGCTGGCTATGTCCCAGCCAAAAGCTGAGTGAATCACCGATTACTGCGCCAATCATGCTGCTGATGAGCAAGGCGACGATGGATATATCAGCATGACCGGCAACTGACGCGGCGACCGTCAACAGCAGCACGCCGGGGACAAGCAGCCCGATAACGGCAAGCGATTCCGCCAGTGCAATAAAGCCAATCGTGACTATCAATAGCGCGGGTGAGTAGGCGAGGCCCTCAATCCAGCTGACCGGATGCATCAATAAGTCTCCATTGTGGTCGCTTGACAGTCGGCGGCCAACGTTTGAATCGAAAGAACCTTGAATAGGTCATGCGTGCGAAAATGCCAAGAGAGGCATGATTAAAACGAAATACAGGAACGGCAAACGGTTTTTACTTGCTTACCCTGCTGGCTTATAGTGGCACGTCATATCACGCTGCCGGGCATTATAGCGAGCGGGACGCCGTCTGACAGTGAACGGGTCATCCATCAGGGAGATTGTGGCGCCATGGCGCAAGTTTCAGCAGATGTTCATGATAATAGTGCTGTACCACATGATGGCCAGGACATTGTGCCGTATGTCCGTACTCTCGGGCGCAAGGCACGCGCTGTCAGTAAGCAGCTTGGCAGCATGGATGCAGAGACAAAAAACGCTGCGTTACTTGCTATTGCCCATCAACTTGATGCTTCACGTGAGGCATTGAAGGCAGCCAATACGCAGGATATGGATAATGGCCGAAATAATGCGCTTGATGCCGCGTTGCTTGATCGCCTTCATCTGACCGATGCCCGTATCGATGCGATGATTGAGGGACTTAAAACAGTCGTCGCCCTGCCTGATCCTGTAGGTGAAATTGATGGGCTGAAAAAGCGGCCGAACGGCCTGCAGATTGGCAAGATGCGTGTGCCGCTCGGCGTGATCGGCATCATTTATGAGTCACGTCCCAATGTAACTATCGATGCCGCGGCGTTATGCCTGAAAGCTGGCAACGCTGCAATTCTGCGTGGGGGATCGGAGGCCCGATATTCCAATGCAGCTATCGCTGCCTGCATAAGTGCCGGACTTGAGTCAGCAAACGTGCCTGTCGCCGCGGTGCAGGTGGTGAGCACAACTGATCGAGCGGCAGTCGGCGCTCTTATCCGCATGCCTGAATTCGTCGACGTGATTATTCCACGCGGCGGCAAGTCCTTGATCGAGCGTATCAGTGCCGAAGCCACGGTGCCTGTTATCAAGCACCTTGATGGTAATTGCCACGTTTATATTGATGGTGCGGCAGATCTCGTTATGGCGGAACGTATAGCGTTCAATGCCAAATGCTATCGCTACGGCATCTGCGGCGCGATGGAAACGCTGCTCGTCGATACGGCTATCGCCAGCCATTTCCTACCGGTCATGGCGCAACGCTTCAGTGCACATGGCGTGACGCTTAAAGGCTGTGAACGCACTCGGGGAATTGTCGACGGCATCGAGACGGCAAGCGAGGCTGATTGGGAAACCGAGTACCTCGGTCCGACGCTGGCAGTGCGTGTGGTTGATGGGCTTGATGAGGCTATAAGCCATATCAACCGTTACGGCTCTGGGCATACTGATGCGATCGTATCTGAGCATTTAGGAAGGACGCGACGCTTTCTTGCCGAAGTCGACTCCAGTTCCGTGATGGTCAATACGCCGACGTGCTTCGCTGATGGCGCCGAATACGGGCTGGGCGCAGAAATAGGCATTTCAACCGGTAAACTGCATGCCCGCGGCCCGGTTGGGCTAGAAGGGCTGACCACTCAAAAGTACATCGTATTGGGCGATGGTCAGGTGCGGGGCTGATGGGCAAATGGTTTACTGAGCATCCTTGTGTCGCGATGTTGGGCGGAACCTTCAATCCGGTCCACTCTGCCCACTTGCGCAGTGCAGTTGAATTGC
The DNA here is from genome assembly GCF_003012345.1 of Phytohalomonas tamaricis. GTDB lineage: Bacteria > Pseudomonadota > Gammaproteobacteria > Pseudomonadales > Halomonadaceae > Phytohalomonas > Phytohalomonas tamaricis. Next base: position 217,784 of record NZ_PVRV01000020.1, on the reverse strand, counting down.
AGGAGGCCTTGGAACTCGATTGCGTGCATATGGTCTTAAGCCATATGCCGCCGCATCGCGAAGCGCCAGGGGTATCGTCACAGGATCGCTTCGCCATGCTCAAAGCCGGCATTGGTGAGACGCCACATGTGATAGCCGATGATCGTGAAATCGCACGTGAAGGCTTTTCCTATTCTTTAGATACCTTGGCGTCGTTGCGTCAGCAGTATGGTCAACAAGCCCGCCTTGTCATGGCGATTGGAATTGACTCATTTTTGAGCCTGCCGCAGTGGCATCGTCCAGAAGCTTTGTTCGATTATGCCCATCTTGTGGTTATTGATCGTCCTGGGTATCAGTTCGAGATGGCCGAAGATCTGGTACGCCTAGTGGCAGGACGTGAAGTGGATAGCCGCGAGGCATTGATGGCGACGCCTCATGGCAAGATGCTGCATATTAGCTTGTCTACTCAAATGGCCATTTCTGCAACCTCGATAAGAGAACGCCTCTCTGATGGAAAAAGCGTCCGGTACCTGATTCCCGATGCCGTGGAACACTATATTCAGCGTCATTTGCTCTATCAGCAAAATGATGTTTAAAACGTCTGGCTAAAAAAACGCTGACGAGTAAAATGCCCGTTCGCGTTAACACACATCCGAGGAGCTATGCAGACAGAAGCACTCTCATCTCTGGTAATCGATGCCCTTGAAGAACTTAAGGGACGTGACATTACCGAACTCAACGTGGCGGAACTGACTAGCGTGACCGATGTCATGGTAGTCGCAAGTGGCACGTCGAGTCGTCATATCAGTGCGCTGGCTGACAATGTCGTCGAGCGCGTCAAAGCCGAAGGCATTCGTCCTTTGGGTATCGAAGGCAAGCAGGGCAGTGAATGGGTGCTCGTCGATCTGGGTGATGTCGTCGTCCATGTCATGATGCCTGAAACACGCCAACTGTATGATCTTGAACGTCTATGGTCAGATTTGCCCGGTGATCGTCAGGAGGGGGCGCGTGGAGGCGAGCGGTGAAGCTTAAGATACTGGCTGTCGGCACCCGTATGCCCGACTGGGTTGAGCAAGGTGTAGAAGAGTATCGCAAGCGGATGCCACGCGATTTCGCGCTTGAAGTGATCGAGATTCCTCCAGGGCCTCGCCAGAAAAGCGCTGATCCTGCACGTGCAATCGCAGCGGAGGGCGACCGAATACTGTCGCGCCTTCGCGATGATGAACATGTCATCGCACTTGAGGTCACTGGCAAAGCCTGGTCGACGCCGCATTTGGCGAAGGAATTGGATGAGTGGCGTCACGCGGGGCGTGATGTGACGCTACTGGTGGGGGGCCCGGACGGGCTCGATCAGCGTTGCTTGAATCGCGCTGAGCACCATTGGTCCCTTTCCAAATTAACGTTGCCCCATCCGTTGGTGAGGATACTACTGGCAGAGCAGCTCTATCGTGCGTGGACGTTGCTTGTCGGACACCCCTATCACCGTTGATTATTCCAGCAACACTAGAATCCAAACATGCGCCAACGTCGCGCGACGCTTAAAAATCCCGAGCAGGAAGTCGGCCTGTTCCGACGTCGAAGCCTAGTGGCGGCGCTGGTCGTAATGTTATTGACCTGTGCGCTGGTGGGGCGACTTGTCTACCTGCAGGTCATCGAACATCAGGCCTTTATCACGCGTTCTGATAAGAACCGTATGCGGGTCGAGCCTTTACCGCCCACCCGTGGATTGATTTATGACCGTAACGGGACGCTGCTGGCCGAAAACAGGCCCACATACAATTTGACGCTGGTGCGCGAGCGCGCCGGCGATGTCGACGATACGATAAAGCTGCTGGTATCCATTCTCGACCTGCCACAGGATCAGACTGAGATTTTTCAGACACGTTCGCGTCAACGTCAAAGACCCTATCAGCCTGCGCTTCTCATGAGCGATTTGACCGAGCATCAAATCGCCGAACTGGCCGTTAATCGTTACCGCCTTCCTGGTGTCGAAGTCGAGGCACAGATGCTGCGCTACTATCCGCAAGGTCCTTTGATGTCCCATGTGCTGGGTTATGTCGGACGTATTAGCGAGAAGGATCTTCAGCGGCTTGATTCGAGTAACTACGCGAGTACGCATTTTGTCGGCAAGACAGGCATCGAGCGGTTCTATGAAGACAAATTGCACGGCACGGTGGGGTATCGGCAGGTTGAAACCAATGCTCGTGGTCGTGCTCTGCGGGAGTTAAGTCGTACACCGCCGATTCCCGGCGAGGATATCAGGCTGACAATCGACGCCAAGTTGCAAGAGCTGGGCGCTGAATTACTCGACGGGCGCCGTGGTTCTATCGTTGCGGTTGAACCAAAGACCGGGGCTATCTTGGCCATGGTGTCGTCACCGGGGTTTGACGCCAATCAGTTTGTTACGGGCATTGATTACAAATCCTACAAGGCGTTGCAGGACGACCCTGACCTGCCACTTTATAACCGCGCCATACACGGCCAATACCCGCCCGCATCTACCGTCAAACCCTACATGGCACTGGCAGGATTGCAAAATGGTGTCATCACGCCTTCGGATACGGTCTACGACCCCGGCTATTACCAATTACCCAACGATTCGCGCAAGTACCGTAACTGGCTGCGTTGGGGGCATGGCCGGGTTGATATGAAGCGTGCCATCACGGTCTCCAACGATACTTATTTCTTTACCGTCGCCCATGAGTTGGGCATTGACCGGCTCTCCTCGTTCATGCATCGCTTTGGCTTCGGCGAAGACCATAGTCTCGACGTCTGGGCGCCGCGAAGTGGCTTGATGCCCTCGCAGGATTGGAAACGTGGACGCTATAACAAGCCTTGGTATCCCGGCGAAACGCTATCAGTAGGCATTGGTCAGGGCTATTGGCTGGCAACGCCTTTACAGATGGCGACGGCGTTGGCGGTGTTAGCCAACAAAGGACATTGGGTGCGCCCCCACCTTGCTCAGAAAATCGGTGATCAGGCTATAACGCCCCCGTTTCCCAATACGCCGGAAGATATCGAACTTACCAACGATAGATGGTGGGATCTGGTATTCGGTGCCATGGAGAACGTCATGTCGGGAAGTGAAGGGTCGGGACGCGCTTCAGGTCGGAATCTTCAATATCGCATGGCTGGTAAATCCGGTACCGCTCAGGTATTTACGCTGGGCCAGGAGCAAAAATATAACGCCGCGGAATTGGCCGAGCGTCTTCATGATCATGCCCTGTTTACGGCCTTCGGCCCTATTGAAGATCCCCAGATTGCCGTTGCGGTCATTGTCGAGAATGGAGGGGGTGGAAGCCGCGTGGCCGCGCCTATTGCCCGTGAAATGCTGGATGCCTGGATACTGCCTCACATGAAGTCTGAAGAAGAAGCCAAGGCGGCTGTCGAGGCGAGCCAGAGCGAGGCGACAGTTCAGAACGTGGGGGACTGATGGAAACGCTATGATTAATACTTGGACAAGGATTTATCGGCGCAATAAACGTCGGCGTGGCCGCCTCAGCTGGGAAAGCCTGCGTCTAGACCCATGGATGATTCTATTGTTGCTTATCATCATGGGGGGCGGTCTGGTGGTGCTCTATAGTGCCAGCGGTGAAGCTAAGCGGCTGGTCGAGGCGCAGGCGATTCGCTTTATTGCTGCATTTTTTATCATGTTTGCCATTGCTCAGATTCCTCCCCAGATGATGCTGCGCTGGGCGCCGGTGTTCTATGGTGCGGTAACGTTGATGCTTATTGCTGTCGATGTAATGGGCTATCACGCTATGGGCGCTCAGCGCTGGTTGGAAATCCCCGGTCTGTTCCGTTTTCAGCCATCGGAACTGATGAAACTGGCAATGCCCATGATGCTATCGGCGTATCTCGCGCGACGCAGTCTGCCGATGAATTGGAAAGATCTAGGGGTATGCATCTTATTGATGATAATACCGGTCGGTTTGATAGCCGATCAGCCCGATCTAGGGACATCATTTCTCGTCGCTGCGACGGCCTCGTTCGTTATTCTTTTGGCCGGGCTTTCATGGAGAATCATCGCGTTTTGCGCCGTAGTCGTCGCGGCAGCGCTACCTTTGCTGTGGCTTAATATGCACGGTTATCAGAAGCAGCGTGTTCTGACCTTTATAAACCCCGAAAGCGACCCGCTTGGTGCCGGCTGGAATATTATCCAATCCAAGACAGCGATTGGTTCTGGGGGCATCTATGGCAAGGGCTGGATGGAAGGGACCCAATCACAGCTTGAATTTCTACCTGAGCGGCATACTGACTTCATTGTTGCCGTTCTGGGAGAGGAGTTTGGGCTGATAGGTATGCTTGTGCTGCTGTTTTTTTATCTGTTGATTGTCGGTCGGGGGCTTTACGTCGCCAACAAGGCACAGGATACTTTCGGGCGGCTGCTTGGGGGCAGCCTCATTCTGACATTTTTCGTTTATGTATTCGTCAATATAGGCATGGTGAGCGGATTACTACCTGTGGTGGGCGTTCCATTACCGCTGGTCAGTTACGGTGGCACCTCCAGCGTGACCCTGCTGGCCGGCTTCGGTATCCTGATGTCCATTCACACCCACCGCAAGTTACTGCCGCGCTAGGGAGAAATACCATGACGTCTGGTTTCGCTCATGGAAGGTCACGTTTTGGTTGGTTGTTGTCATTGGTAGTGAGCGTGACGGCGTCATCGACGGCATTTGGCGCGGGAGAATATGATCCTGCGACCAAGCCCGAGGTCAAATCGCTCGTTGACATGCTGGCGAGCAAGGGCATCGACCGGCAGAAGCTGACTGAAGCAATGCGCAATGCAACGCATCAGCAGAGCATCATCGATGCGATGAATCGTCCGGCAGAACGCCGTCTGCGCTGGGACGAGTATCGCGATCTGTTCATGCAGCCAGAGCGTGTCCAGGCGGGTGTGAAATTCGTCAAGACGTACGAAGATGCGATGCAGCGCGCCGAAAGCGAGTATGGCGTGCCGCGTGAGATCATTGCCGCAATCATTGGCGTTGAAACCTATTACGGTCGTAATACGGGCAAATATCGCGTTGTCGATGCGCTATCTACGCTCGCTTTTGATTACCCCAAGCGTTCTGATTTCTTCCGAGGTGAGCTGGAGGCGTATCTGGCGTTGACACTTCGTCAAGGCCTCGATCCGCTTGAGCTCAAGGGGTCCTATGCCGGGGCGATGGGGTATCCTCAGTTCATGCCGACCAGTTATCAGGCTTATGCGGTTGATTTTAACGGGGACGGTGTCAAGGACCTGTGGAAAGAGCCTGAGGATGCAATAGGCAGCGTAGCGAATTATTTCCGCCGTCATCACTGGCAGACTGGGGGCCCCATTTTAGTAGAAGCAACAGGGCCGGACGTACCGCCGGAATCGATTACCTTCAACAAGGCCAGTCCTCCCAGCGTTAGTGTCGCTTCTCTTGAACAGGCGGGTATTCGTCCGCAGGGCGCTCTACCCAGTAATGCCAATGTTATTCCTCTGGCGTTGAACTTCGCTGATGGTCATTACCGTTATGTCCTCGGCCTGGATAATTTTTATGTGATTACACGGTATAACCACAGCCATCTCTATGCGATGGCTGTGACGACGCTCGCTGAGCGTATCAAGGAAGCGTTGGCACAGGAGAGCTGACGTGAAATTGAAAAGCTTGTTTGTCGTGGCATGTGTCGTCTTGCTTGCAGGGTGTGCGGGTTCCGGTGGGGGGACTCAAGGGAGTGCCTCCAGTGGAAGCAAGGGGCGTTATGCTGTCGATAAGGATGGCTATCCTGACGCGTCGATAGATGTCTCGAATGTGCCCGATGCAGTCCCCAAGGTCGAGCCGCTGGCGAAAAGCGGCAATCGGCCCACCTATCAAGTATGGGGCAAGACCTATCACGTGCTCTCCAGCAGCGAGGGCTATGCCAATATCGGGCTGGCCTCTTTCTATGGCACCAAGTTTCAAGGCTATGCAACGGCAAGCGGGGAGCCGTATGACATGTACAAGATGTCAGCGGCACATAAATCGCTTCCTTTGCCTACCTATGCACGCGTGACCAACCTTGATAACAACCGCTCGGTGATCGTCAAGGTCAACGATCGGGGGCCTTTTCACGATGATCGCCTGATTGATCTTTCGTATGCGGCGGCGTCCCGTCTCGATATGCTTGCTAAGGGCACGGCGCGGGTGCGTGTCGAGGCGATTGATCCAGTCGCCTGGCAGGCGGGGCGGTCCGCGACTCAGGTAGTCAGGAAGGCACAGCCGCTACCTTCGACCGAGGCGGTCTCAGCGGCGTCGACAAAAACGCTTGCGCAAACCACTGTAGTTAACAACAAGCCATCGACTCAGCCTGCAACAGGCATTAGTGTGTCAGCCAGTGCTGGATCAGCTGGGAAGAACGCTTCGGGTGTTCCTGGCGTTAACAAGGGCGAACCCACTGTTTACCTGCAGGTGGCTGCGCTTGGCTCGGCGGCGGGTGCCAATGCACTCAAGGCGAAGCTGGAATCCCAGCTTTCCAGGCCGGTCAGAGTCAGCCAGCACGCAGCGATGCACCGCGTCCAGATCGGTCCGCTTAGCGACCCGATCATGGTCGAATCCGTTAAGTCCGAGCTGCGCGATGCAGGCTATGAGCGTGCATTTATCGTTTCAGCATCGGACTAGTTTCAGTAGCAGACTAAAGTACGTCACACGAGAACGGGTAACATGACATTTCTTGCATCATCCTTGCGCCGCTTGCGCAAACTGACAGCGCTGGCTGTCCTCGGGGTTTCTTTCGCAACGACTCCGGCACTTGCTGCTGATCTTGGTAGCATGATTCCTTCTCCCCCGAGTCTGGCGGCCAAGGCCTGGGTGTTGATGGACGCCAAGAGTGGACGCATTCTGGTTGAAAATAATGCCGATGAGCGTGTCCCTCCGGCCAGTCTGACCAAGATGATGACGGCCTATATTGCTGAATATGAAATGGACAAGGGCAATCTTGCGCCCGATGATCAGGTAAGAATTAGCGAAAATGCCTGGCGGACGGGTGGCTCGCGCATGTTCTTGCGGGTAGGCACCTATGCCAGTGTCAATGACCTGATGCAGGGCATCGTCATCCAGTCAGGAAACGATGCCAGTGTGGCCATGTCGGAGCATATTGCCGGTAGCGAGGATGCTTTTGCCCAGTTGATGAACCAGCATGCCAAGATGATGGGGCTTAAGAACACGCATTTCATGAATCCCACTGGGCTGCCAAATCCGGATCATTATTCCTCTGCTCACGATCTGGCCATTATTGCGCGTCATATCATTGAAGATTATCCCGGCCACTATAAGCTTTATTCCGAAAAATATTTCACCTATAACGACATCCGTCAGCCTAACCGCAATTTGCTGCTGTGGCGTGACAAGACCGTCGATGGTTTGAAAACCGGTCATACCGAAGAAGCCGGTTATTGCTTGGTAGCCTCAGCCAAGCAGGAAGACACTCGCCTAATCGCTGTGGTGCTCGGCACAAATTCTGAAGAAGCCCGTGCTCAGGAAACACAGAAACTGCTGTCTTACGGTTTCCGCTATTACAAGTCGCAGAAACTTTATGACAAGGGTGCAGTACTCAATGAAGCACGTGTATGGGGCGGCGCGCAAAATCAGGTCAAGCTTGGGGTCGATCATGAGGTCTATCTGACTGTACCCAGTCAGAATGATGATCAACTGGCTGCACGTATGAATGTGCAGCAGAACCTGGAAGCGCCTATCGAGGCTGGCAAGCAGTACGGTACGCTACAGGTTGTGCAAGGCGATGAAGTCATTCACGAAGAGCCACTGGTCGCACTGGAGGCAGTCGAGCAGGGCGGTTTCTTCAAGCGCATTTGGGACAGCGTGCAGAAATTTGTGTACGGCCTATTCGAGTGAGATCGTTTAGACTGCTTTTCTGATTGGCTTGCAAGGCGATTCGATTGACGAATCGCCTTGTTTTTATTTGCAGTGGAGTTAAGTAAACTGATCGAAAATGATACGCATCAGGACATCATGAGCCCACAGCCTCCTTCCAAAGCGACATCCGAGAATCCGCCCAAGATTGAGTTTCCGTGCGATTACTCGCTCAAGATCGTCGGCAACAATTCCAATGACTTTCATGTCATGGCCTTGGACATTCTCGAAGAACATGCTCCCTCGTTTGACCGGTCAAGTGTCACACACCAAGACAGCCGCAACGGTAAGTATCGCTCATTGCGAGTCACGATCGTGGCGACCGGACAGCCACAGCTTGAAGCACTTTTTGCTGCCCTGAAAGCAACCGGGCAAGTACATATGGTGCTTTGATGGCTGACACTGACACCGTCGATGTTTACTATCTTGGCCAACAGCCCTACGAGCAGGTATGGCAGGCCATGCGGACCTACACCGATACACGCGATCAGGCGTCGCGAGATCAATTATGGGTCGTCGAGCATGCGCCTGTTTTTACACAGGGGCAGGCGGGCAAGAGTGAGCATGTTCTGGGCGCGGGTGATATTCCCGTGATCCAGACCGACCGCGGCGGTCAGGTGACTTATCATGGCCCCGGACAGATTGTGCTTTATCCGCTTTTGGATGTACGGCGTCGCGAACTGGGCGTGCGAGCGCTGGTCAACGCATTGGAAAATGCGGTCATCGAGGCGCTGTCCGAACATGATATAATAGCGCGAGCACGGTCCGATGCGCCGGGCGTTTATGTAGGCGAGGCCAAGATTGCCTCGTTGGGGTTACGTATTCGCCGCGGCAGCAGTTTCCATGGTATCGCCTTTAATATCGATATGGATCTTTCGCCTTTCAGGCGGATCAATCCTTGTGGCTATGCTGGTATGGCGATGACACAACTGCGGGATTTGATTGATGCCGCGCCGGACATGGCTGCTGAGCGTAAGCGGTTAGTACGGTGTCTCGCGCAGCAGCTGGGCGATACTTCATTTATTGCCGCATCCGGTGAGCCGGATGTTCTGGCAGAAACTTCTCGACGAGTAGGATAAAACTGATGGCCGAGACCACCGCTACACCTCAAAAGCGTCGCGTCGAGCGCGGCGTCAAGCTACGTGGCGCCGAAAAGGTTGCGCGTATTCCGGTTAAAGTGATTCCCACCGAGACGTTGCCGAAGAAGCCCGATTGGCTGCGCGTACGCATGCCGATCTCTCAGGAAGTCACGAGAATCAAGCAGACCCTGCGCAAGCACAAGTTGCATACCGTCTGCGAAGAGGCGTCCTGTCCTAACCTGGGCGAGTGTTTCAACGGCGGCACTGCGACGTTCATGATCATGGGCGATATCTGTACGCGGCGCTGCCCGTTCTGCGATGTCGCGCATGGGCGTCCCAATGCATTGAATGAAGATGAACCACGTGAGCTGGGCGAAGCCATTGCCGAGATGCGTTTGAAGTATGTGGTGATTACCTCCGTCGACCGTGACGATCTGCGCGACGGTGGTGCCCAGCATTTCAACAACTGCATCAGTGAAATCCGCGCCCGCAGCCCGGAAATCGAGATTGAAGTGCTGGTGCCTGACTTCCGCGGACGCATGGATGTGGCTATCGATATCATGCGTCAGGAGCCACCGAATGTCTTCAACCATAATCTTGAAACGGTGCCGGCACTCTATCGCCGTGTCCGTCCTGGTGCGGACTATCAGTGGTCACTTGATCTGCTCAAGCGCTACAAGGAAACCCGTCCCGAAGTGCTTACCAAGTCAGGCCTGATGCTGGGGGTGGGTGAAACCGATGAGCAGGTCATCGAGGTGATGAAAGACCTGCGTGCTCATAATGTCGATATGTTGACGCTTGGCCAATACATGCAGCCATCGCGTAACCATTTGCCCGTAGATCGTTGGGTACATCCTGAGACGTTCGACTGGTTTGCACAGCAGGGGCGTGAGATGGGCTTCGTTCATGTCGCGTCCGGTCCGTTGGTGCGTTCAAGTTATCATGCAGACAAACAGGCGCATGGTGTCGAAGTGAAATGATGCGCTGACAGTTTATAGCTTCTTTCAACGCCCGGTCTTTAGGCCGGGCGTTGTGCTTTTTGATCGGGATGTGTTGATCGCTTGGGGTACGGAAATTGAATCACGCTGATTGAACCGCTTAGAAAGAAGTTCGCTGGCAGGATAATAAAACTCCATCATTCCCATCAGATGGCGCAACTATGCTGTAGCGTAACGGTCAGTAAATATTGAGCCACCTACCTGTAAAGGAGTTAACCATGTTGATCACGCCACGTAACCGGCTGACACTCAGCGAAAATGACGTCACTCCTGAAGCGGTATACCTCTCACGCCGACATTTCATGGCCGGTGCTGCAGGACTTGGACTTGCGGCAAGCTTTCCCGGTGTGACACTGGCTGGGCCGGATTATAGCGAAGTGGCTAAAGCGCAAGGGCCCCAATGGTTTGAAGATAAACTGGCCAATACCCGCTGGGATGCTGTCGTTGCAGAAGACAAAATCACGCCGTTTAACGACGCAACGCATTACAACAACTTCTATGAGTTTGGTAGTGACAAGGATGATCCGGCACAAAACGCTGGCAAATTGAATACTGTGCCCTGGTCGGTCACGATCGATGGGGAAGTGGCCAATCCTGGACGCTATGCGCTTGAAGATATTGTTCAGCCGAGTCGCTTCGAGGAGCGTATCTACCGGTTGCGTTGTGTTGAAGCCTGGTCGATGGTGATCCCGTGGCTGGGGATTCCTCTAGCCGATGTGATCAAGCGTGCGGGGCCGACCGGTAATGCCAAGTATGTGCGTTTCGAGACGCTCGTAGATCCTAAACAGATGCCTGGGCAGGATTCGCGTTTTGCGCTGATCGACTGGCCATACGAAGAGGGCTTGCGTATCGATGAAGCGATGCATCCGCTGGCCTTCCTCGCGGTGGGCATGTATGGCCGTGTATTGCCCAATCAGAACGGCGCGCCGCTGCGTCTGGTCGTGCCTTGGAAATATGGGTTCAAGAGTATCAAGTCGATCGTGCGTATTTTACTCGTAGAAGAGCAGCCTGAGACGTCATGGCATAAGCTGGCGCCTAATGAGTATGGTTTCTATGCCAACGTGAATCCCGAAGTTGACCATCCGCGTTGGAGTCAGGCGACCGAGCGGCGTTTGCCCAATAGTTTGTTCAGACCCAACGTGATCGAGACGCAAATGTTTAACGGTTATGCTGAGCAGGTCGCGGGGCTTTATCAAGGCATGGACCTTCGGAAATATTACTGATGTGGCTATGGCGAACGCTGGTCTTCATTGCAGCGCTGGTACCGGTAGGCTGGTGGGCTTGGCATGTAGCTATGAATGCTGCGGGACCAGAGCCGGGGCGCTATCTGCTGCTCAACTTTGGTCAGGGCGCACTGGTCCTGCTATTGATCACGTTGAGCCTGACGCCGTTAACCAAGCTTACCCGCTGGAAAGGCTTTAGCGTTGTTCGGCGTCAATTGGGGTTGTGGACATTTAGCTATGGCTTAGCACATCTGCTGTGCTATCTGCTTTTTATCCTGGCGTTGGATTGGAGTGCATTAGGCACCGAGTTGCAGCGTCGGCCTTATATTATCGTGGGGGCATTGGCATTACTGATCCTGCTGATCCTTTCACTAACCTCCAATCGTGCCTCGATGCGCCGGCTTGGCAAGCGTTGGAAAGCGCTTCACAAGTTGGTCTATCTCGTACTGGCTTTGGTGCTGCTGCATTTCTTCTGGATTGTGCGTGCTGATTTGACTCAGTGGAGTGGCTACGCTGCAGTCGCGGTAGGATTAATGCTGTTACGGATTCCCCCTGTCGCCAGAACGTTGCCGGCATTAAGAAAAAGGGCGCAGCGTCATGGCCATGACTAAAACAATAAAATCTCAGTAACAAGCCGCCCGGCCAAAAGGCCAGACGGCTCGTAAGCAGAACATATCTAGTTAGTTGCTACGAGACTCATGGCATCGCGGTCAAGACCAGCTTGCCAATGGTGTGCCCTTCTTCAATCCGCTTGTGCGCACGGCCAAGGTTTTCTGGCGTCAACGGGCCAATGATTTCATGCATGGTTGAACGCAGGCGACCCTCATCAAAATGCTTGGCAAGCGTTGCCAATGCCTGACCCTGATGTTCGATGTGATAGCCGTGCAGAGGGCGCGCGAACATGAATTCCCAACTGAAGGTGACAGCCTTGCCTTGCAGTGCGTTAAGATCGATTTCCTTTTTTGTCTCGGCAATGGCGACGATGTGCCCCAGCGGGCGAATCAACGTATTCATGTTGTCCCAATGAACGCCGATGTCATGACAATTGAAAATATAATCGACTTCCGAGTAGCCAGCACGCTGCATATTGGCGACCAGATCATGGTGGTCGACCACCTCATGGGCGCCCATCGAGCGGCACCACTCACTTGACTGCTCACGTGATGCGGTAGCAATGACGTTAATACCGGTCAGCTGACGCGCGAGCTGAATGGCAATGGAGCCGACGCCACCGGAGCCATTGATGATCAGTAGCGTTTCCTCGTTGTGCGTGTCGTTACCTTGCTCCAACTTCAATTTATCAAACAGCGCTTCCCATGCGGTCAGGGCCGTTAGCGGCATGGCGGCCGCCTCTTCCGGTTCGAGGCTCTTTGGAGCCTGGGCAGCCAGGCGAGCATCGACGAGTTGATACTCGGCATAGCAACCGGGGCGTTCGACTTCGCCGGAATAATAGACCTGATCACCTACTGCGAAAGCCGAGACGCTGCTGCCTACGGCTTCAACCTTGCCGGACACATCCCAGCCCAGTACATGCTGCTGATCTCCAGGCAAAAACGCCCCCTGGCGGATCTTGGTATCGACCGGATTCACCGAGATTGCTTCGATACGCACCAGCAGATCCTGCTCGCCCGGTTGCGGAGTCTCACGTTCGGTAACCTGAAAGGCTTCTTCAGCCGGCAGTTCAGGCTTGCCCTTTGTCGCGATAACTTTCATGGCCACTCCTTGGGTTCATAACATGATGGTCAATAAGTGTGGTCAGGAGAACAGGCAATGTCACGCCGCGACCACTGTATAATTATGACATATTGATAGCCTGTTAATTATAAGAAGGGGAAACACGTTCGTCAGGAAGTGCATACGAATGATGGGCCGGGTAGCGCGACAAGGGGTGCTTTGAAATGTGCATTGAGCTCAGGCAGCAGCTCACGAAGAAAGCGCAAAAAAAGCTCAGTCACCGGCGTTGGGTAGCGATCCTTGGGATGCACCGCACACCATGAACGCCTGATGGGAAAGTCCGGCATTGCAGGGGAGCCGAGTAGACCTGAAGCCAGCTCGAGCTGAACGGCAAGGCGGGGCAAGACCGCGACGCCGAGATGGGCCATGACGCCCTGTTTAATCGCTTCGTTAGTGCCTAGCTCCAGCGTATGTGGCAGAGAGATGCGCGCACGTGCGGCAAACGCTTCGAAGGCATTGCGTGTGCCTGAGCCCGGCTCGCGCATCAGCACGAAGTAGCGTGCAAAATCCTCTAGCGTAGGATGTTCTGCAACCATTAGTGGATGGCCGGGCCACACGATGGGGATCAATTCGTTATCGAGAATAGGAATGAAGGTGAGATTCCGGTCATCCGGCACCATGCCCATGATGACCAGGTCATCACGGCGCTCGGCGAGGCGCTCAAGCGCCTGTCCCCGATTGACAACACGCAGGCGAAGCTGAACTTCAGGATAGCGAGCACGAAAGCGCGCCAGGATATGTGGCACGACATATTGTGCTGTACTCACCGCAGCAATATTCAACTCGCCACGAATGGTACCGGCCAGCTCCGATAACGCCATCTGTAGGCTGGATACTTCACCGAAGATGGCGCTGACGGATTCAGCCAGTGCATCTGCGGCAGGCAAAACATGCAACGTCTTCCCGGCATATTTGAACAGTGATTGCTCAAGCGCCTGCTCGAGCTGGCGTACCTGAGCACTGACTGCTGGCTGCGTTAAACCCAACTGCTCAGCTGCACGCGAATAGGATTGCTGCAGATAAACGGCCTGGAAGACCTGAAGCTGCCGGAAGGTCAAACGATTCAGTAAATTGATTCGGGACATGGGCGTTCCCGCGCAGTTATAAGCAATACGTTATAGGTTGGCAAAAAAATATCATCTTTTCTATTGGTCTAAGGCCCAGTACCTTTTGGTTCTGCGCCTTCATAGCGTCGAGGTGCGTGATAACACTGATAAAAAAACAATGGCCAGCAGGAAATGGGGCCGCCCAATCGGAGGTCGCTAGCATGTTCAAAAAACTCCTTATCGCCAACCGCGGCGAGATAGCGGTACGCATTGTACGGGCCTGTGCAGAGATGGGGATACGATCGGTGGCGATTTATACCGAACCAGATCGCTTCTCCTTGCATGTCAAACGCGCCGATGAGGCCCATTTTGTTGGCGAAGAACCTTTAGCGGGATATCTCGATGCTCGCGGCATCGTTGATTTGGCTCGCGAGACAGGGTGCGATGCCATCCATCCTGGCTACGGTTTTCTCTCCGAAAACGCGGAGTTTGCACGTGTGTGCAAGCAGGCTGGTATCGCTTTTATTGGCCCCTCAGATAGTGTCATCGCCAAGATGGGGGATAAAACGGCTGCTCGGGCGGCCATGCGTGAAGCCAGCGTTCCTGTGACTCCAGGCTCCGAAGGCAATCTGGCCAATGTGGAGGAGGCGCTGGCGCTGGCTGAGCATATTGGCTTCCCGGTCATGTTGAAAGCCACTTCTGGTGGGGGCGGACGTGGCATTCGCCGCTGTGATTCGGCTGAGCAGCTCAAACAAGCCTGGGGACGTGTCATCTCTGAGGCGACCAAGGCGTTCGGTAGTGCTGATGTGTTCATGGAAAAGTGCATTGTCGATCCACACCACATCGAAGTGCAGATACTTGCGGATACTTATGGCAATGCCATTCATCTTTTCGAACGTGACTGTTCGATCCAGCGCCGCAACCAGAAGCTGATCGAGATCGCGCCCAGCCCACAGCTTACGCCCGAACAGCGGGCCTATGTGGGTGAGCTGGCAGTGCGTGCAGCCAAGGCGGTCGGCTATGAAAATGCCGGCACTGTGGAGTTTCTCGTCAAGGAAAACGAGATCTACTTCATGGAAATGAACACTCGGGTGCAGGTTGAACACACGATTACCGAGCAGATCACTGGCGTTGATATCGTCCGAGAGCAGATCCGTATCGCTGCCGGTGAAAAGCTGGCGTTCCGTCAAGAAGACATCCGCCATTATGGCTATGCCATCCAGTTTCGTATCAACGCTGAAGATCCCAAAAACGAATTCCTTCCCACCTTCGGTCGTATTACTCGTTACTACGCACCGGGCGGCCCTGGTGTGCGCACCGACACGGCCATTTATACCGGCTATACCATCCCACCCTATTTCGACTCCATGTGCCTAAAGCTGGTGGTGTGGGGTATGACATGGGAAGAAACCCTCAATCGTGGCGTTCGAGCCTTGAATGACATGCGTGTCCAGGGTGTGAAAACCACGGCGCCTTACTATCAGGAAATACTTCAACATCCCGATTTCCGCAGCGGCCGTTTCGATACCGGTTTTGTTCCTGCGCACCCTGAACTCTTGAACTATTCGGTTAAGCGTCACCCTGAAGGGGTGGCATTGGCCATCGCGGCGGCCATCGCGGCACATGCGGGTCTGTAACGAATAACAAACGAATATTCATCACTAAATGCATGAGAGGAAGGCGCAAGATGAGTCAGAAAATCAACGTTACCGATGTTGTGCTCCGTGATGGCCACCAGTCGCTGATTGCGACGCGTATGCGTACCGAAGACATGTTGCCGATTTGCGGCAAGCTCGACAGCATTGGTTTCTATTCGCTTGAGGCGTGGGGTGGTGCAACGTTCGATGCCTGCGTGCGTTTTTTGAAAGAGGACCCTTGGGAGCGTCTGTCAACGCTCAAGGAAGCGCTACCTAACACGCCCTTGCAGATGCTGCTGCGAGGTCAGAATCTACTGGGCTATCGACACTACGCTGATGATGTGGTCGAAGCCTTCGTTTATAAGGCGGCAGCAAACGGCATCGATATTTTCCGTGTATTCGATGCGCTCAATGATCTGCGCAATCTAGAAACGGCGATGCGGGCCGTCAAGGATGCAGGCAAGCACGCGCAGGGGACCATCTGTTATACGGTGAGCCCTGTGCATACTCTCGAACTCTATGTCGATCAGGCCAAATCGTTGATCGATATGGGCGCCGATTCGATCGCGATCAAGGATATGGCGGGGCTGCTGACGCCTTATGCCACGTTTGATCTGGTCAAGGCGCTCATCGAGGCGGTAGACGTACCGATTCATTTGCACGCTCATTCAACCGCTGGGCTTGCCGCACAATGTCATCTCAAGGCGGTGGAGGCGGGTTGTCGTCATATTGATACCTGTATTTCCGCCTTTGCCGGCGGTACCAGCCATCCCGCCACTGAGTCGTTCGTCGCGGCGATGAAAGATAGCGAGTTCGATACCGGCCTTGATCTCGAAGCACTCAAGGAGATCGGCGATTACTTTCATGAGGTGCGTAAGAAGTACGCCGGCTACGAGAGTGAATTTACCCGTGAGGATGTCTCGGTACAGATCAATCAGGTGCCGGGCGGGATGATGTCCAACCTTGCCAGCCAGCTCAAGGAACAGAACGCGCTGGGCAAGATCCGTGAGGTCTTCGACGAGATCCCCAAGGTGCGTGCCGATCTCGGCTATCCCCCCCTGGTCACGCCAACTTCGCAGATTGTCGGCACCCAGGCGGTCATGAATGTGCTGGGCGGTGAGCGTTACAAGACAATCACCAACGAGGTCAAGCGCTACCTGCAAGGCGGCTATGGCCACGCGCCAGCCGCGGTTGATCAAGCTCTGCTGCGCCAGGCGATAGGCAACGCTCAGGTCGAGGAGGGGCGTCCAGCCGATCGGCTCAGCCCGGAAATGACGCGTCTAAAAGAAAAGATCGGTGCGCTCGCCAAGAGCGATGAGGATGTGCTGACCTATGCCATGTTCCCTGATCTGGGTGAAAAATTTCTCCAGGAGCGTGAGGCGGGGACGCTCAAACCTGAGCCGATTCCCAGTGCAGCGACAACTAGCGCTAACCGGCCGGTGACCGAAGGTGTACCGACTGAATTTGTGATTGATGTGCACGGTGAGTCCTATGAAGTTCAAATCACTGGCGTCGGTAGCAACGATGGCGGTAAGCGTCGGGTCTATCTCACGCTTGATGGCATGCCGGAGGAGGTGGTATTTGACGCCAAGGATCAGTTTGTCGGTGGCGAAAAAGCCGGACGCGCGCGTGCGACGGAGCCGGGCCATGTCACCACGTCAATGCCTGGTAATATCGTCGATGTACTGGTGGGTGAAGGTGATGAGATCAAGGAGGGCCAGGCTGTGCTGATTACCGAAGCCATGAAGATGGAGACTGAAATTCAGGCGCGCATATCCGGCATCGTCAAGGCTATTCATGTCGTAAAGGGCGATCGCGTCACTCCGGGTGAGGTGCTGCTGGAAATAGGTTGATGCTTTGGGCAGCGTTGCTACGCAACATGCTCATACAGGCTGAAATGGCTGTCCTCTACTAGAATGTCAGTAAGCACGATGACGAGGATAGCCACTTATTCATTTCCAAGGAGAGGATATGAACGCCAGATACTTACTGATGCAACTGCTAAAGCAGGCCAATAATTCCCGCTCCGGCAGCGGCAAATCATCAGGCGGCTTTGGGGCCAAAGGAATACTCAAGAGTGGCGCCATGGGGATGTTACTGGGTAGCAAACGCGGAAGGTTATTAAGCGGTGCGCTGTTTAAGTATGGTTTGCTGTTTGAGGCAGGCAAGTTCGGTTGGCAGGCATGGCAGCGCTATCGTCAGCGCCAGCAGGAGAAAGGACGTGACGTTGCTGAAGCACCGCAGGGGGTTCCGTTCGAGCTGCTGGGCCCTGACGATCAGGAGCGGCGTGGTTTAGCGATTCTTAGAACGATGATTGCAGCAGCAAATGCCGATGGACATATTGATGATGCCGAGATGCATCAGATAACCGATAGCTTCACTGAGATGGGAGCGGATGGCGAACTCAATAGCTTGATCGAGCGTGAAATTCAGTCTCCATCCAGTATTGAAGCGTTGGCGCGTGAGGCGGATAGCCAGCAGGCAGCGATAGAAATGTACCTTGCCGCTATCTCAATGATTAACGAACAAAATGCCGATGAGCGCGAATGGCTTAACCACTTCGCGACTGCGCTGGGGCTTGAAGAGGACATGGCCTTGGAGCTGGAGCGTCAGACAAAGCCTGATATTGATTGAGGCTGCGTGACTCTACAGTGTGCAAGCCAAATATTACCTTTAGCCTGGAAAGGAGCGTTCAGCTCCTTTCCTTTTATGCATTCATCGTCTGATGTGAAGGAAACGTTTTGTCATGCATGATTGGGTCGAATTCGCCAAGCAGCTCAGGTCAATTGCTCAGACCGGGCAGACCTATACCCAGAACAAGTACGAACTCGAGCGCTTTCGCCAGCTTGAAGCGCTGACCAATCAGATGTTCGCAGTGTTGGCCGATGTGCCGGTCGAGAAAGTCGAAGAGTTCATTATCCCTGACCGTGGTTATGCCACGCCCAAGGTTGATGTACGTGGCGCGGTATTTCACGAAGGTAAAATCCTATTGGTCAAGGAGATGAGCGACGGTCGCTGGACGCTGCCGGGCGGTTGGGCCGACGTGTGCGAGAGCCCTTCTCTCGGTGTACTGCGCGAAATCCAGGAGGAGTCGGGTCATCTGGCGGAAAATCCGCGTCTCGCAATGCTTAAGGACCGCAGCCTGCACCCCTATCGTCCGGTGACGCCGGATCATATCTACAAGTTATTTTATCTGTGCGACTACGTTGGCGGCAGCTTCGTCGAGAATATCGAGACCGAGGCCGCTGAGTTCTTCGCACTTGATGCACTGCCTGAACTCTCACTGGGCCGAACGCTGCCTGAAGATATCCATCATCTCTGGGCCTTCGCCAATGGCGACATTACCACAGTCCATTCTGACTGATGCCGCTGCACTTGAAGCCACGACGGCGCTGATGCGCAATGACCCCTGGCGGATGGCATGCTTGCGTGCCGTAAGGAGCTTAGAGCTACATGATGGATGGATAGCGGCGGGCTTCCTGCGCAATGCCATTTGGGATTACCAGCATGGCACGCGTACTCCGCTTAACGATATCGATGTGATCTATCATGACCGAAACGATGTAACACAGACTACTGAGCAGCACTTTGAAAGACAGCTCAATGCCTGTATATCCGAGACATGTTGGGAAGTACGCAACCAGGCGCGCATGCATGTGAAGCATGGGCATAGCCCTTACCGGGACAGTCGAGATGCGATTGCGCATTGGGTTGAGCGTCCGACCTGTGTGGGTGTGCGTCTTGACGCTTATGAGCAGTTACACTTCATTGAGCCGTTTGGACTTGCTGAGAATTGGTCGCTGCGAGTCGCACCTAATGATATAGCCTTGAATGAAAAGGCCTATCGTCAGCGCATTGCTGATAAGCACTGGGCCTCGCTCTGGCCAAGGCTGAATATTATCAAGCGTGTCGTGCGTTAAGAACGCCCGGAGCCTCCCGGGCGTTTACTATCATTCGCCGCGTGGAGTGACAGTAATCTTATGAATGCTGAGATCAGCGCCTTCGAATTCCTGCTCCTCACTCAGTCGAATGCCAACCATGGCTTTGAGCCCGCCGTAGATAATCAGACCGGCAATAGTGGCAAACAAGATACTTCCCGCAGTACCGATCAGCTGGGACATAAAGCTGACATTGCCTAAGCCTCCAAGTGCACTTTGACCGAAAATGCCAGCGGCGATGCCGCCCCAGGCGCCGCAGATTCCGTGTAATGGCCAGACGCCGAGCACATCATCAATTTTCCAGCGATTTTGTGTCAGCGTGAAGAGAGTGACAAATAGCGCACCGGCCATGCCGCCGGTAATCAGTGCGCCAAAGGGGTGCATCAGATCAGAGCCCGCGCATACTGCAACCAGGCCAGCCAGTGGTCCATTATGAATAAAACCTGGATCATTGCGTCCGAAGACCATGGCAGCAAGGATGCCGCCCACCATCGCCATCAATGAATTGACCGCCACCAGGCCACTAATGCCGTCAAGGGTCTGTGCTGACATCACGTTGAAGCCGAACCATCCTACGGTCAGCACCCAGGCGCCCAATGCAAGAAAGGGAATGCTGGATGGGGGATGTGCGGCTACCGCGCCCTGACGCAAATAACGTCCGCGACGCGGGCCAAGATTTAACACCGCAATCAATGCCACCCATCCGCCAAACCCATGAACTACCATGGAGCCGGCGAAATCATGGAAGGCATAGCTGAAGTGCGCGGCTAACCAGTCCTGCAAGCCAAAATTGCCATTCCAGACCACGCCTTCAAGGAGAGGATAGGCAATGCCTACCAACAGCAAGGTAGCGGTAAACTGAGGGTAGAAGCGAGCACGCTCGGCAATGCCGCCGGAGATAATGGCGGGGATAGCGGCCGCAAAGGTCATCAGAAAGAAGAACTTTATCAGCCCGTAGCCGTGATCAAGCGAAAGCGTCGCAGCATCATGGAAAAAGCCTGTGCCATACGCTAATGCGTAGCCTACCGAGAAGTAAGCAAGCGTCGAGGCAGCAAAATCGGTGATGATTTTGACCAAGGCGTTGACTTGGTTCTTGGCGCGAACTGTACCTACTTCAAGAAATGCGAAGCCGGCATGCATGGCAAGTACCATACAGGCACCCACTAACAAAAAGAGAACATCTGCACTGGAAGGAGATTGAGTCATGGCGTAGTCAGTCGGTTTAGTATTTTGGTAATAGGGTCAAAAAGCGTAAAAAAAGTTTGCTGATGGCGATTGATAATTGTGCAGCCTGTATATTTATGCACAAAATGTACCAACTTAAATAATATTTAAAATCAATAGCTTATCGAGGCATTGTTCAAAGGCATTTATTTGTTGCACCACATTAATGCACAAGTCTTCTTCTGGTGTTTGATCTTGGTGCGTGAGCGAATGTTGAGCGTGCATTAATGGTGCAGAGGCCTGCTATGCAAAAAGCAACGCGAGGGGACAATGAGGACAACCGGGTAGTAACAGGAAAGGAGGAAAAAATATCGGTGCTGATGTCAGCTAGTCATCTTGGCTTGCTGTGTCTTGGTTAGTAAAAGGCCAGGCATATCGTTGATACGCCTGGCCACATATTCAGCTGATCGCTGCTTACCGTTTTAGCCGATATGGCCGCCAACTTGTATTATCTTCATGGCATTTGTGCCGCTCTGAGCGTCGACATGATCACCACGCGTCAGAATGACATAGTCGCCTTCCGAAGCAATGTTGCGCTTCTCCAGTTCTGCAACAGCACGGCGATTGACCTCAGTAGTGGGCATTTCGTCGGTATTGAACGGAATGGCAACCACTCCCCGATACAGGGCCATGCGTCGTAGCGTACGTGGATGACTGGAGAGGGCAATGATGGGTAATCCAGAGCGGATACGTGACGCGATTAACGGCGTATATCCCGTTTCGGTCAGGCAGGCAATCGCCGCTACACCGGTGAGGTGGTTAGCCGCGTACATGGCTGACAACGCAACAGTCTCATCAATGCGTGTGAATTCATCGGTCATGCGGTGCTTGGAAAGCTGGGCGGCACGCTCACGTTCGGCGCCAAGACAGCAGCGATCCATCGCTTCGATCGTTTCAACAGGAAACTTGCCGGCTGCGGTTTCAGCCGAACACATGACCGCATCGGTGCCGTCAAGAACGGCGTTGGCAACGTCGAACACCTCGGCGCGCGTCGGCAGCGGCGACTCAATCATCGATTCCATCATCTGGGTCGCAGTGATTACCGCGCGGTTCAGGGTACGGGCGCGGGCAATCATACGTTTTTGCACACCGATCAACTGAGCATCGCCAATTTCAACGCCCAAGTCGCCACGAGCTACCATGACGGCTTCAGAGGCAAGAATGATGCTGTCCAGTGTTGCCTCGTCAGCTACCGCTTCGGCACGTTCAACTTTGGCCACCAGCGCGATATTTTTACCTTCTTCGCCGAGCAATTCACGCGCGAGTTCCATATCACGGCCCGAACGCGGAAAAGATACGGCGAGATAGTCAACATCAAGGGCGACCGCGGTTTTCATGTCTTCGCGATCTTTTTCGGTCAGCGCTTCAGCAGACAGACCGCCACCTTGTTTGTTGATGCCCTTGTTATTGGAGAGTTTACCCCCAACCTTCACTCGACATTCGATACGCGGCTTCGCGACGTTAGTGACCTCAAAAACAACGCGGCCATCATCAAGCAGCAGCACATCACCGGCGGTGACGTCGTCGGCCAATTCTTTGTAATCGCAGCCGACCTGCGTTTCGTCACCGGCATCACGCTCGAGCGACATGTCGATAACAAAAGGCTGTCCCTCCTGGAGTTCAATCGGGCCATCCTTGAAGCGTGCGATACGAATCTTGGGCCCTTGCAGGTCACCCAGGATGGCAACGTTGCGGTTATGACGCTGAGCTGCCGCGCGTACTGCTTCGACCCGCTGGCGATGATCGTCGGCATTACCATGCGAGAAGTTTAGGCGAACGACATCGACGCCGGCACGTATCATGGCATCAAGCACTCCCTCGCGATCACTGGCTGGACCGAGGGTGGCGACAATCTTGGTACGACGGATCGGTTCGTGTAACGCATGCGGCATGAGAGCTGTCTCCTTGCGCAAAAGAATGTGGATGTTAAACCATTAGGCGGTGGCGTATGGCTATTACAATGTTTGCCTGCATTCGTGTTTCTGTCATGGCATTAGGCATGGCAGTAATGAGCAAAACATACGCAATATTTGTCAGGCCAGCGGCGCCGGGCTAGTGTGAGCGAAGTTGGTGACGAATTTTAGGTCTAGTTGATGAATGATTCATACAACTGCGCCTTTCAACAATGATGAGCTGTTTGAAGGAAATAATCATCATTGAACATGGCCCATATTTCAGCATGACAGAACGACGGACGCCAGCATGAGTGATTTGGACATCGTTCTCGCGCTGTCAAAGCAACTGGCGTGATCCTGGTGGCTGGGGTAGGGTAGGCGCATTTTTGCGGCACACAGGCAGGTTAACACCTGCATTGTTCGAAAAGCCGATGTATTCGGTAGAAAGAGACGGAGAGCTATGGGTAAGTCACTGGTGATCGTTGAGTCGCCGGCTAAAGCCAAGACTATTAACAAGTATCTCGGCAACGATTTTATCGTGAAGTCGAGTGTTGGTCATATTCGTGACCTGCCGACCAGCGGCTCCGGTAAAACCACAACCGATCCGAGCGAGCGCGCACGTCAAGCCGCCGCGACGCGCAAGATGTCACCTGATGAAAAGGAGGCATATAAAAAGCAGAAGGGCTGGAGTCAGCTCATTCGCCGTATGGGGGTTGACCCCGAACATGGCTGGGAAGCCCATTATGAGGTGCTTCCAGGCAAGGAAAAGGTTGTCGATGAGTTAAAGAAGCTGGCAGAAAAGGCCGATGCCGTTTATCTCGCAACCGACCTTGACCGTGAAGGCGAGGCGATCGCCTGGCATCTGCGTGAAATCATCGGGGGCGATCCCGAGCGTTATCGGCGTGTGGTATTCAATGAGATTACCAAAAATGCCATTCGCCAAGCCTTTGATGATCCGGGCGATCTCAAGATGGAGCGTGTTCATGCGCAACAGGCGCGTCGCTATCTTGATCGCGTGGTGGGCTTCATGCTGTCTCCGCTGCTATGGAACAAGGTGGCACGAGGCTTGTCTGCCGGTCGTGTTCAATCGGTTGCGGTGCGGTTGATTGTCGAGCGTGAGAGAGAGATTCGTGCGTTTGTACCCGAAGAGTTCTGGGATGTACATGCCGATCTCGCTGACGGCAACGGCGAGCTGATTCGCTTCGAACTTGTGCGGCAGGATGGCAAGACGTTCCGCCCGACATCCGAAGCCGAAACGCTTGAACGTGTCGCAGCGCTTAGAAAAGCAGCGCTAAAGATTACCGCGCGAGAGGATAAGCCAACCTCAAGCAAGCCCAATGCGCCGTTCATTACCTCGACGCTTCAGCAGGCTGCAAGCGGTCGCCTAGGATTTTCAGTCAAGAAGACGATGATGATGGCACAGCGCCTATATGAGGCCGGCTACATCACGTACATGCGTACTGATTCCACCAATCTTTCCCGTGATGCAGTGGACATGGCACGTGGCTATATCGAGAAGCAATTCGGTAAGCGCTATCTGCCGCAAGCGCCCAATGTTTATTCCAGTAAAGAGGGCGCACAGGAGGCTCACGAAGCCATTCGTCCTTCTGATGTGACGCGACAGGCTAGCGATCTCAATGGCATGGAGCGCGATGCCGAACGTCTTTATGAGTTGATTTGGCGACAGTTTGTGGCGTGTCAGATGACGCCTGCAGAGTATCTTTCCTCGACGCTGACTATCGATACCCAGGGCTATGAGTTGCGTGCCAAGGGCCGTGTGCTCAAGTTCGATGGCTATACGCGTGTCATGAAGCCGGGCGGAAAAAAAGATGAAGATCAAGCGCTGCCGGACATCCCTGAGGGAACAGCCCTATCACTTGAAGCGTTGCATCCCCAGCAGCATTTCACCAAACCGTCAGCGCGTTATACCGAGGCGAGCCTGGTCAAGGAGATGGAGAAGCGCGGTATCGGACGGCCTTCGACATACGCCTCGATTATCTCGACGATTCAGGACCGCGGTTACGTGCGGCTTGAGAATCGCCGTTTCTATGCTGAAAAGCTGGGTGACATTGTTACCGACCGTCTTGTTGAATCATTCCAGGACTTGATGGACTACGGCTTTACCGCGCGGATGGAAGATGGACTGGATGATGTCGCGGGTGGAGGGCGTAATTGGCGCGCCTTGCTTGACGAGTTTTATGGTGACTTCAAGCACAAGCTGGAACATGCCGAGCAAACGAATGGCATGCGCCCCAATCAGCCTGTCGAGACAGACATCGACTGCCCGACATGTGGGCGCAAGATGCAGATACGCACTGCCTCGACCGGCGTATTTCTGGGGTGTTCAGGTTATAACCTACCGCCTAAAGAGCGCTGCAAGACCACTATCGACCTCATTCCTGGTGAGGAAGCGGTTCCGATAGATGCCGATGAAAACGCTGAAACGGATGCGCTGCGTGCCAAGCGCCGCTGCCCGAAATGTGGCACAGCGATGGACAGTTATCTGATTGATGAGACGCGTAAGCTCCACGTCTGCGGTAATAGCCCTGATTGCAGCGGCTACGAGATTGAAGAAGGTAAATTCAAGCTCAAGGGATATGAAGGCCCGACAATCGAGTGCGACAAATGTGGTTCTGAGATGCAGTTGCGGGCAGGCCGGTTCGGTAAGTACTTTGCCTGTACCAATGATGACTGCAAGAACACACGTAAGTTGTTAAAAAGCGGAGAGGCCGCGCCGCCCAAGATAGACCCGATTCCGATGCCGGAGCTGGCCTGCCAGAAGGTAGATGATCATTACGTGCTGCGTGATGGTGCAAGTGGCCTGTTTCTGGCGGCGAGTCAGTTCCCGAAAAATCGCGAAACCCGGCCGCCGCTAGTTAAAGAGCTTAAGGCACATGCTGGGGAGTTGCCGGAGAAATACCACTTCCTTCTCGACGCCCCGGTTGAAGACCCCGATGGACTGCCTGCGCAGATTCGTTTTTCGCGCAAGACGAAAAGCCAGTACGTCATGACGGAAGAGGATGGCAAGGCTACGGGCTGGCGGGCGGTCTATGAAGGAGAACGCTGGCATGTCGAAGATAAACGTAAGAGTAAGGCGTCGTGAGCATGAATACAGTCATGAATGAAGAGGGCAGGGCATGAGCGCCCGTTCACGGACTAATCAGCTTCTTTACCAGGCAGAGCTGTTACTGGCGGCGCCTCTGTTATCGGCATCAGCAGCCGATGAACATCATGAGGCGCGCCGTATGGCGTGTGAGGAGGGAGCGGTTGCCATGCTGGAGCTGGCCTTGGCCTCGTTGATAGCGGAAGTCTGTGAAACCTGCCGCTGGACGGGGGTTCCTTGGCGTGAAGTGCTGGAACAGCCGCCTCGTGCTGTGGCAGAGATTGAGCGGCTACGCATGTTGCTGAGCGAGAATGACAGCTGGCTGGCAAGGTTGCTTGCCAATATCGATAAGTTGCATGGCAGTGACGGCGTCGCGCGTCGTGAGCAGCAAGCGGCTGTTATTGTGACGACTCAGCAGGCCGGGCTTAGCGATGAGGTGCGTTGGTACATTGATGAATTCAGACGGTTGTTGCCAGAACTGCGCGAAACCGGCGTTGAGTGGTGACGCTGGCGGTAGGGAATGTTAAAATGTTGTCAACAAGCGACCATGGCATTTGCCGTGGTCGCTTTTCGTTAACGACCACCCAGCCAAGGCGCTAGAGTGGCCGTCATCAGACCGAGAGGTGTCGAGTGTCCGAAACCGCTATTCTGGAAATCGTCGAGCTCGCTGATGGTGAAGTCGTATTGAGGCCTTCAGAAGGCGAAGGTAAACCATTGGTCAGTATCCGCTTCTCTGAAGAGGCTCTGGAACTGTTGCGCCATAGCCGTTTCGACGTGGCGCGTGAAATGATCGATCATGCCATTACGCGCACGAAGCTGTGGGACGGCGAGGAAATGTTTGAAGACGACGACGAGCCGCCGGCGACAGTGCATTGAGCTGCGTTTTCATATGTTGTGTAACGAAAAAAGCTTGCGATGATCGCAAGCTTTTTTGTTATGCCAAGCGTAACGGTCAATGCAATCCCTGACCATCCCCACCGCGAATGACACCTACACCAATACCTTCAATTTCTAAAGACTGCTGAGTAAGGTCGACGTCAATGGGAGCGAAGTCTGGATTTTCTGCAACCAATTGCACATGCTGTCCGTGACGCTGAAATCGCTTAACCGTAACTTCATCATCAAGGCGTGCGATCACGATCTGGCCATTACGAACATCGCTGGTACGATGTACTGCGAGCAGATCGCCTTCAAGAATTCCGGCGTCCCGCATCGATAGCCCCCGTACCCGCAGCAAGTAATCAGCGTTCGGCGTGAAAAAATCGGCGGGTAATGGGCAGTAGCGGGCGATATGTTCGGTCGCGAGAATGGGATTGCCTGCAGCAACTTCGCCAATGACAGGCAGCCCTTGCGGGTCGTTGACGGCGAGGTTGGGCAACCGAATGCCGCGTGAGGTACCGGGGATCATCTCGATGACGCCTTTTTTCTTTAGCGCACGCAGATGTTCTTCGGCCGCGTTGGGAGAGCGGAAACCTAGCGCCTTTGCAATCTCGGCCCGGGTAGGTGGATAGCCAAGTTCTTGTAGCGTGCGCTGAATGTAGTCAAATACATCCTGCTGGCGCGGAGTTAACGGTCGTATCATGCGCTCTCACCAGTGTTAGTGTATACAGCCTGTAATTGTATCCAGGTTGTGTGGGTATGCAAGCAATAGCGCTACATTGGATGGTCTGCCAGCCTGAAGCGGCATATTGCTTAGCTTCGTAATGGCAGACAGTCAACGATATGGTTACGTACGCGGTGCGGCCATTTGAGCGTGCAGAGCGCTTGGACTGAACATGTCGACGGGACGACATCATGACTTCTAGAGGAGAAGCCACATCATGACCCAATCATTGGGCCCAGTGATGCTTGATATCGCAGGTACCTCACTTGATGCTGAAGATCGTAAGGTGCTTGCAGATCCTGCACTGGGCGGCGTCATTCTTTTTGCACGTAATGTCGAAGAGCCTGCTCAAGTCTTGGCGCTATGTGAGCAGATCAGGCGCGAACGTGCCGATATTCTGCTGGCGATTGATCAGGAAGGTGGGAGGGTGCAACGCTTGCAGACGGGTGTTACCCGTTTGCCGCCGATGGCTGTATTCGGAGCAATGCATGCCACCGCGCCGCAAGA
The DNA here is from genome assembly GCF_003012345.1 of Phytohalomonas tamaricis. GTDB lineage: Bacteria > Pseudomonadota > Gammaproteobacteria > Pseudomonadales > Halomonadaceae > Phytohalomonas > Phytohalomonas tamaricis. The sequence goes on along the minus strand of NZ_PVRV01000020.1, from coordinate 189,944 downwards.
GGCGATTATCCTTGCTCAGGATACCGGTTGGTTGCTAGGCATGGAAATGGCCGCATGCGGACTCGATTTCTCCTTCGCACCGGTGCTCGATGTTGATGATGAGCGTTGTCCCGCCATAGGTAATCGCGCGTTTTCAAGCGAGCCCGACGTGGTAGCCAGCCTTGCTGGGGCATTCGTAGAAGGCTTACAGGAAGCTGGCATGTCAGCGGTAGGCAAGCATTATCCCGGACATGGCAGTGTGACGCTCGATTCCCATATCGCGTTGCCTGAAGATGACCGCCCTTTCGAGGAAATTCGTAATCGGGATCTGATCCCGTTTGAGCGCCTAGCATCACGTTTGGGCGCTATCATGCCTGCTCACGTGCGTTATTCCCGTTTCGATAAGCGTCCCGCGGGGTTCTCGTCAAGCTGGCTTGGATTGCTGCGAGAGACCTTCAAGTTCAAGGGAGCCATCATCTCGGATGATCTTTCCATGCACGGTGCGCATATCGCCGGAGGCCCAGGCGAGCGTGCTCGTGCTGCCATTGACGCTGGCTGCGACATGGTGCTGATGTGCAATGATCGTGAAGCAGCATGTGAGGCGCTTGAGGCGCTTGAGTTCGATCACGAACGAGCACGGCGTCTATCTCGTCTACGCTATACACGAGCTCGTCCTTCCCTGGAGGCGCTGGAAGCGCTGACCCGCTGGCGGCGTACCCATGCGCGCCTTCAGGCGTTGGGTGACAGTTAGGTCATTTAACCAATAGGCTGACAAGGAATGGGCTAACCGTCAGCGTGTCTCCATCTTGAGCACAGCGCGAGGGATTATGCCAAACAGCTCCGATGCCACGAATATTCTGCAGGACATACAACACTGGGCCGAAACCAATACGTGGTTCCCCGGCTGGCTAGTGGTGCCTGTCGCGTTGATGGTGGTGGCGCTTGCCCTGGACCTGACAACAAACTTCACGTTTAACCGATTGGGCAAGAAGCTTCGTCATACGCGAAGTCGCTGGGACGATATATTGGTCATGGCGCTGTGTATGCCACTGCGTTTGTGGTTCTGGGTATTGGCATTAACGGCTTCCGCGCTGATTTTATCGCGCCATTTTGATATCCACTGGGCATATGAATATATTTTGCGTGCTGGTGGGCTGATGACCATGGCATTAGTCACTTGGTTCGGTATTCGCTTTATCAAGCAGATGGAACAGCGGCTGGTCTACCCGCCTGCCGCCAATCACGCAAAGCCCATGGATCAGACCACAGCTGCGGCGCTGACCAAGCTTATCGGCGCTGTTATTTTCACTGTGGTCGGACTGATAACGCTTCAGCTGCTCGGGATGTCAATTTCCGGCGTACTGGCATTTGGTGGCCTTGGTGGCTTGGTCGCTGGTTTTGCGGCGCGTGATCTATTGTCGAATTTTTATGGTGGGATGGTGATCCATATCGATCGCCCCTTCAAATTGGGTGACTGGGTGCGCTCACCCGATCGTAATATCGAGGGGATCGTAGAGGATATCGGTTGGCGTCTGACACGTATCCGTACCTTTTCAGGCCCACCGTTGTATGTCCCCAATGCTGTCTTTAACCGTATCGTTGTTGAAAATCCTTCACGGATGAATCACCGCCGCCTGTGGGAAACGATCGGAATTCGTTATGACGATGCCGCGGCTATTAACGCCATTGTTGCGGATATCAAAGATATGCTGGAGCAGCATGATGAAATCGATCAGGACGAGTTGATTACCGTCAACTTCAATCACTTTAGCTCGTATTCGCTGGATATCTTCATCTATGCCTTTACCAAGGTGACAGATTGGCAGCGATTTCATGAAATCAAGCAGGATGTACTCCTGAAAGCGCGCGATATCATCTATGATCACGGCGCTGAGCTGGCCCTGCCAAGTTCGAAGGTCTATGTGCCGAAAGCGGTTTCCATTGCTGAGCGTTCCTTACAGGACGATCAGGACGATGAAAGATCGCCATCACAGGATGAACAGGCGCATGGGCATGAACCGGATGATGCTCCTCGCCCGCGTGGCGGGCCAGCCGACGACCCAAATTCTCAAGAGCAAGACACTAATGCCTGACAAACCTCTTTCCCACGATCATGAACGTCACTATCTCGATATGCGCACCTTGATGGAGCAGGCAGACTGCCTGGTGCCTCAGGCGGCTGTCGAAACCGCTCTGGATCGCATGGCCGAAGAGATTACCGCCAAGCTCGGCGATAAACTGCCGGTATTTTACTGTGTTATGAACGGAGGACTGATTACCACGGGGCATCTTTTAACCCGTCTCGGGTTCCCCCTTGAAGTCGATTATCTTCATGCCACACGCTATCGCGGCGGTCTGCGCGGAGGGGAGCTGTTCTGGCGTGTCTCCCCTGAAGTGCCGATGGCAGGACGCCACGTTGTCATTGTCGATGACATCTTGGATGAAGGCGCGACCCTGGCCGCGATCCTTGAGTATTGCAAGGAAGCGGGGGCGAAAAGCGTCTCTACGGCAGTACTGGTTGATAAGCGCCACAACCGTAAGGCCGTGCCTGGCTTAAAAGCTGATTTCTGCAGCCTTGATGTCGAGGACCGCTATGTGTTCGGTTTCGGTATGGATTACAAGGGATACTGGCGCAACGCGCCGGGGATTTTTGCTCCCAAGGGCCTTTAAGTGCCTGTGATAGCAGAGTGAAGGAGTAGGGCATGTTGGCAGTCATTGGAGGAACGGGGCTGACCGAGATGGCGGGGCTTGAAGTGCTCAAGCGCCATTCATCGGAGACGCCATTGGGGGCGGCATCTGCTGGCGTGATCCACGGAAGCCTGAATGACCGTGAATTGCTTTTTCTGGCGCGCCATGGGCATCCGCATAAGTTGCCGCCGCATCGCGTCAATTATCGGGCCAATTTGTGGGCGCTCAAGCAGGCCGGTGCTACGCACGTGGTGGGTATAAACGCGGTAGGCAGTATCGATCCAGCACTGGGCTCGGGTGCGCTTGTCGTGCCCGATCAGTTGATCGATTATACCCATGATCGTGAGGCGACATATTTCGATGGTCGCTTCAAGCCTTTAAAGCATATTGATTTTTCTTGGCCTTACAGTGAGTGCCTACGGGCTGAAATCGCTCGGGCCGCTGTGATCTGTGGCGAGCAGCTAATCGAAGGTGGCGTGTATGGCTGCACGCAGGGCCCTAGACTTGAAACAGCTGCTGAAATTGCCCGCATGGCGCGCGATGGCTGCAGTCTGGTCGGGATGACTGGAATGCCTGAGGCGGTCTTGGCGCGTGAGCTGTCGCTCGATTACGCTTGCCTGGCGCTGGTCGTCAATCCTGCTGCAGGCGTGGTCGAAGGTGAGATCACCATGGCGGAAATTGAGCAGGCGCTAGTAGGAGGGATCGAACGAGTGAAACGCTTGATTGCTGCGCTTTTAAAAAATGAGGCGGCTCCTCAAGAATAGTCACTGCATCTGCATAACGTGAATCCGCTATTGCTTACGCAAAAGAGCCCGCCAATAGGCGGGCTCTTTGATGATGCATGTGCTTCTAGCGCGGCATTTGCTCACGCTGCCTTAGCTTTTTCATTGAGACGATCGAGCAGCCGTTCAATGGCCTTGAAGCGTGCTTCCGGCGTTGCCATGTCAGCTTCGAAACGTAGTGTATCGGCACCATCGAGTTTGAAGTGGGTCGGGTCCTTCTGAATCAGTTGAACAAGGGTGAAGGGATCAACATCAGTCTGTGTACCGAACTGGATGCGTCCGCGAGTGTCGCCGGCTTCAAGACGAATAATGCCAAGACGCGTGGCGCGCTGACGTAGTTTCGTCTGCCTAAACAGGTGTTTGACCTGCTCGGGCAGTAGACCAAAGCGGTCGATCAATTCAACCTGCAGCTCTCTAAGCTCACCTTCGTTACTGGCGTTGGCGATACGCTTGTACATGACAAGTCGCTGCTGGACGTCATGCATGTAATCTGCGGGAATCAACGCCGGCAGGTTAAGACTGACTTCGATGCCTTCATCCAGCGGAGCATCGATGTTAGGCGTTTTCCCGGCGCGAATGGCCTTGACGGCACGGTCGAGCATTTCCATGTACAAGCCGTAGCCAATTGTCTCAATCTGGCCGCTCTGCTCTTCACCAAGCAGCTCACCTGCGCCACGAATTTCAAGATCATGACTTGCCAAGGTGAAACCTGCTCCCAGGTCATCGGATTGTGTAATCGCTTCAAGGCGTTTTATCGCATCCGTGGTCATCTGCTTGGGTGGTGGCGTGAGCAGGTAGGCGTAGGCCTGATGGTGCGAGCGACCTACACGCCCGCGAAGCTGATGCAGCTGCGCGAGGCCGAACTTGTCTGCACGTTCGATAATGATGGTGTTGGCGCTTGGCACGTCAATACCGGTCTCGATAATGGTAGAGCATACCAGGACATTGAAACGTTTATGGTAGAAGTCCGACATCGCTCGTTCGAGTGAACGTTCGGGCATCTGACCATGAGCGACGCCGACGCGGGCATCCGGCACCAGCTCACGTACTTTTTGTGCGCTTGCTTCGATGCTCTTGACCTCATTATGAAGGTAATAGACCTGGCCGCCACGGAGTAACTCGCGCAGGATCGCTTCCTTGAGGGTGGCCTCATTACGCTGCTGAACAAACGTCTTGACCGACAGGCGCCGCGCCGGTGGTGTAGCAATGATGGACAGGTCGCGCATGCCGCTCATCGCCATCGACAGCGTACGGGGAATCGGTGTCGCAGTCAGCGTAAGGATGTCCACTTCAGCGCGTAGCTGTTTGAATTTTTCCTTCTGCGCAACCCCAAAACGATGCTCCTCATCAATGATGACCAGCCCTAGATTGGCAAAATCAAGCTCACGACCAAGCATCTTGTGCGTGCCTATGACGATATCGGCACGTCCATCGCTGATGCGCTCCATTGCCTGTGACTGAATCTTGCCGGTCTTGAAGCGTGACAGGATCTCGATATCGATAGCGGTATCAGCGAAGCGGTCCCGGAAGTTATCGTAATGTTGCTGTGCAAGTAGCGTGGTAGGCACCAGTACGGCGACCTGGCGGCCCGAGTGTACCGCCAGAAATGCCGCACGCATGGCTACTTCCGTCTTGCCGAAGCCAACATCACCACAGACGACTCGGTCCATGGGCTGGGGTGATGTCATGTCATGAATTACCGCTTCGATAGCAATACGCTGGTCAGGTGTTTCCTCAAACGGGAAGCGAGCGATAAAGCGGGCATATTCCTCGCCAGGCAGTTCGCAAGCGTAGCCTTCTCGCGCTTCACGGCGTGCATAGACATCGAGTAGTTCGGCTGCGGTATCGCGTACTTTTTCTGCCGCACGACGCTTGGCCTTGTCCCAGTGATCCGAGCCAAGCTTATGCAGGGGGGCCAGTTCATCATTGGCGCCGCTATAGCGAGAAATCAGATGCAAGCTATCAACAGGCACGTAGAGACGAGCGCCGTCGGCATATTCAAGTGACAGAAACTCTGCTGCCTGCCCACCGGCCGATATTGTTTCAAGGCCCAGGTAACGTCCTACACCATGCGTGTAGTGAACCACGGGAGCGCCTGGCTTGAGCTCAGAAAGGTGGCGCACAGCCATTTCATTATCATCGGTTGCCTTGGCGCGGCGACGGGTTTGACGGACGACTTCGCCATACAGTTCAGACTCGGTAATCATCACCATATGGGGATCATCAAGCCACAGGCCTGCATCGACATCACCGGCCGTGATGGCAGTCCGCATCTCACCTTGGAGAAAATCATGCCAGCTTGCGATTTCGGGCAGTTCCAATCGCAAAGGTGCAAGCGTTTCGATCAGCGCTTCACGGCGGCCGCGGGATTCGGCGACAAACAGAATGCGTAGCTCTCTATGACTATTTAAAAAGCTTTCAAGACGTTTGAGCGGTGCTGTACTGCGTGCATCGATAGCAACATCGGGAGGCGCTTGAGTGGCAAAGGCGTAAGTGTGCGCAGTAGGTTCTTGTTGCCATTGCACTCTCAGATGACGATTGATGATACCGAACAGCTCTGCTGCCGGTATGAAGACCTTTACCGGTGGCAGTAGTGGACGTGTCGGATCGACACCGAGATTCTCGAAACGGCTTTCAATCGACCGCCAGTGTGCCTCGGCGGCCTCAAAGACTCCCGGTAGTAGGGCAACCCTGGTATCCGCCCCCATATGATCGAACAAGGTGGCCGTCTGTTCAAAAAATAGCGGCAAGTACTGTTCAAGTCCTGGCGAAGGGATACCTTTTAGGGCATCCAGATAAAGAGGGCTTTGGCGTGGGTCGACGTCAAACAGGGTTTCGAACCCTTCGCGGAATTGCGCAATCGCTTCGGGGGTCAGCGGATATTCATGCGCTGGTAATAATTCAATACGCTCGACCTTGTCATGAGAGCGCTGAGTATCAGGGTCGAAGGTGCGTAGGGTATCGATCTCGTCATCGAATAGATCGATACGCAGGGGTACTTCACTTCCGACAGGATAAAGATCAATCAATGCACCGCGGAAAGTGTATTCCCCGGGATCATAGACCGTTTCAACAGCGCGGTAGCCCGCCCGTTGGAGTTGGGCACGGAATTTCTCTCGGTCGATGCGCATGCCGGTTTCGAGCGAAAGCGCCTGTACTGCCACATAGTCCGTTGGCGGCAAGCGCTGCATCAAGGTGTTGATGGAGACCAGAACTATGCCGGAAACGCCATTTTGTAATTGCCGCAGCGTCCGCAACCGTGTCGAAACAATATCCTGATGAGGAGAGAAACTGTCATATGGCAGTGTTTCCCAATCGGGAAAGGGGAGAACCTGCGCGGATGGCGTACCGAAAAATGCCAGTGTGGTTTCGAGCCGTTGCGCCGTTGCCGTATCCGGCGTAATTACCAGAAGGGGCGATTCTGCCTTGGCAGCAAGAGAAGCCAAGGCGAGTGCGCCAGCGCTACCAGACGGTTGCTGCCAATAACAGGTTTCTCGTATCGCGTTGGGTTCCGGCGGGAATAACGGACTATAGAGTGAGCTTTGCACGGGCATGGTCGGTTTGAAGGGTTCCGTGTCGCAAGGTGGCAAGAATAAGTAAAAGATGGGGGGTGTTACGCTCGGTTTCAATGGAAAATTTTATTGTCGCTATCTTGTTGAGTTTCTTGTAGTCAAGAAGTGATGCCACGGTTTAAACGATATAATGGATATTATCAGGCAGAACAAACCTTGACGTCGAAACAGCATGCCAGCGAGAGCGACATGCATGGTGAAGTCGTTTAAGAGTACCAAGGGTTATGGGACCATTCGCCGTGAGCTGGATGACGATGTATTGATCCATTGCCGGGCCATTCGGGGCGAAGGTCACCACACGTGCCCGGAGGGATAAAAAGTAGCGTTTAGCGTGACACGAGGCCACAACGTCTTGCAGGCTGAATGCATCACTTCAGCCTTGAAGTTTCTTCTAACGAGGCGATCAGCTACGGTCGCCTTCATGACTATTTTCAACCTCATCTTAAACTTTAGATTATTCGCCTTTTGTAGTAGAGCTACATGCGCTGCGACCATAGTGCCGTTGTCGTTGTCGATTCATTGTTCTCATAATGCCCCCGCCTTGCCGTACCAGACGCGCAACTTGCGTGCTGTGTCCTGGCACATTTCTGGCGTCATATCGTCATGACGTGCCATCGATAAAGATAGCGTTAACATAATGGGCCAGCATCGCGGAGGTTGCGTCTGTTTAACCTACCGAGAGTCCGTATAGGAATAAGCCCGTGAGTCAAGAAAAGCGCGATGTATGTTTCCAGCAATGGCAGGCGCAAGAGGCGCTAGCAGAAGAGATGGTCCCACTGCTTGGTCAGCTCTACCGAAAATACAATATTGTGCCACTGCTTTATGGGCGTGCTCTTTTTAAACAGTCTGTCATCCGCATTCTTAAAGACCATCGCTACGTTCGCAAGATAGAGAACATAGAGCTCACCGTTCACGATACGTTGCCTTTAGTCAAAGCGCTGACCGAGCTGTCTCCCGGGCCGGCCCATATCGATCTCGGCAAGTTGGCTGTAGCGTTCAAACGCTCAGGAAACAATGATCCCGCGGCCTTTTTGAAAGAAGCACTTGCATCGATTATCGGTCGGCACAAGGCGCATCCTGACGACAGCAATCACCAAGACGTTGTGCTCTACGGTTTTGGCCGTATCGGTCGTTTGCTGGCACGCATTCTGATTGAAAAAAGTGGCGGCGGTAATCTGCTGCGGTTACGTGCGATCGTAGTTCGTGGGCAAAGTGCTGACTTGGTAAAACGCGCCAGCCTATTACGGCGCGACTCGGTACATGGTCCATTTCAAGGCACCATTACGCTTGATGAAGACAATAATGCTCTGATCGCCAACGGTAATTACATTCAGATCATTAATGCTGATGCGCCTGATCAGATCGATTACACCGCTTATGGCATCAGTGATGCCATCGTCGTCGATAACACAGGGAAATGGCGTGACGAAGAGGGACTTTCGCAACACTTGAAGTCCAAAGGGGTAAAAAAGGTACTACTGACGGCGCCGGGTAAAGGCAACATTAAAAATATCGTCAGCGGTATCAATCAGGGCAAGATTACTGATAACGATAAGATTCTATCGGCGGCCTCATGTACCACCAATGCCATCACGCCGGTTCTCAAGGCGATAAGCGACCGCTTTGGTATCGAGCATGGTCATGTCGAAACGGTACACTCTTACACCAATGACCAGAATCTGATCGATAACTATCACAAGGGTGATCGTCGCGGGCGTAGCGCGGCACTGAATATGGTGTTGACGGAAACGGGGGCTGCCAAAGCTGTTGCCAAGGCGTTGCCTGAAATGGCGGGCAAGCTGACCGGCAATGCCATTCGTGTACCGACACCCAACGTGTCGATGGCTATCCTGAACCTAACGCTCACTACCCCGACCGATCGTGATGCGCTTAATGCCTATCTTCGCGAAATGGCAGTAGGCTCTTCGCTTCGCCGCCAGATAGACTACGTGTGCTCCCCGGAGGTAGTGTCTTCGGACTTCGTGGGCAATCGTCATGCAGGGATTGTTGATGGTGAGGCCACCATTGCTGACGGCAAGCAGGTCGTTGTCTATGTCTGGTACGACAATGAGTTCGGTTACAGTTGTCAGGTTGTTCGTCTTGTTCAACATATGTCGGGGGTGACTTTTCTGTCGTTGCCCGAAGACAGCTAATCAGTAGTAAAATGGTCATGCGTGTTCGACTTTAGTCGAATGCGCATGGCTTTATAAACGTTCTCATAGTACTCGTGTGGTTTTTCACCAGCTCCATCCTTATAATACCCCCGACTTTTTACGGGTTCGCCGTGTGTGGACCATCGATACAAACATCTGATCCTAAAAAGAAATAGAGGGGCGCAGCGAACACACCCAGCTGTACGGGCATCATGATAATGGAGCCTGTCAATCCCGGATTACTTGGCAGAATCAGATCTGATATTTGGGCGAGACTATGATCGAAGTCAAACGAGGCCTGGATCTCCCCATCGCTGGGGCGCCTGCGCAGCGCATCGAAGATGCTGGCGCCGTGCGTCACGTGGCTGTCCTGGGCTCGGATTACACCGGGATGAAGCCGACGATGGAAGTGCGCGAGGGAGACAAGGTGACGCTTGGCCAAACGCTCTTCACGGATAAGAAAACCGAAGGTGTGCGTTACACAGCACCGGCGGCAGGTGAAGTGGTAGCCATCAATCGGGGCGAAAAGCGTCGTTTGCTCTCTGTGGTTATTCGCGTTGACGATTCCGCTGCAGTGGAATCGTTTCCTGTCTATCAGCGCGATGCTCTGGAAGGGTTAGAGCGTCAGACGGTCGTCGATCAGCTTAATGGCAGTGGACTGTGGACTGCTTTTCGGACACGTCCCTTTTCACGCGTTCCTGCGCTGGATGCACATCCTGCCAACATCTTTGTTACCGCTATCGATACGCATCCTCTCGCTGCTGATCCAGCGGTTATCATCAAGGAATCGCCTGAAGCTTTTGCTCATGGTTTGAGGGTTTTGACACGTCTGACGGCAGGGCGAGTATTCGTTTGTCAGGCACCTGAGATCGGCATTCCAGGAGATGATATCAAGGGTGTTCAGTTCGAACATTTTAAAGGGCCACACCCTGCGGGTCTTGCCGGTACGCACATTCATTTTCTTTCACCTGTCGGTCTGAGTCGTCAGGTTTGGACGATTGGCTATCAGGATGTGATTGCGATCGGGACGCTTTTTGCCGAAGGTCGGCTGGATGTTTCACGGATCATTGCCATCGGTGGGCCTCGGGCCAAGAATCCTCGTCTGGTGCGTACGAGACTGGGCGCCGCTCTTGATGAGTTGCTGGCCAATGAGGTCGAGTTGCCCGAAGATACCCGCGTCATTTCAGGCTCCGTATTCGGTGGCCAGACCGCTACGGGATCAGTGGCTTATTTGGGGCGCTATCATAATCAGATAAGCCTCATTGAAGAGGGCGACAAGCGTGCCGCTCTAGGGTGGCTATCACCCGGACGTAAACGGCATTCCATTCTGGGCATTTATATGTCTCATATGTTCGGGTTGAATCAATACAAGCCGAATACCAATACCAACGGTTCTGAGCGCGCCATGGTGCCTGTAGGCTCCTATGAACGAGTAATGCCGCTGGATATCCTGCCCACGCACCTGTTGCGCGCCCTGATTGTTGGCGATATTGAAGTCGCCATGCAGCTTGGCTGTCTGGAGCTGGATGAAGAGGATCTCGCCTTGTGTACCTACGTGTGCCCAGGCAAGTATGAATACGGTCCTATCCTGCGCGACAACCTCAATACGATTGAGAAAGAGGCTTAACGATGGGGATTCGCCAGTTTCTCGACAAGATCGAGCCGAGTTTTCACAAGGGCGGTAAGTATGAGCGTTACTACGCGCTCTACGAGGCTGTTGATACAATTTTTTATTCTCCGGCCAGTGTGACCAGAACCACGGCGCATGTGCGTGACGGTATTGATCTGAAGCGCATCATGATTACGGTATGGCTGTGTACCTTTCCGGCGATGTTTTTTGGTATGTATAACGCCGGCCTGCAGGCCAATGTTGCGATTGCCCAAGGCTACGGTGCCATTGAAGGCTGGCGCGAAACGCTCGTCATGGCACTGGCCGGCAGTCATGATCCCAATAGCATCTGGGCCAACTTTGCCCTGGGTGCGGCCTGTTTCCTGCCTATCTATCTGGTGACCTTTGTGATCGGTGGGTTTTGGGAGGTGCTGTTTGCAATCAAGCGCGGTCATGAGGTCAATGAAGGCTTCTTTGTTACCTCCGTACTGTTTGCGTTGATTTTGCCTCCGACTATTCCGCTCTGGCAGGTAGCGCTCGGGATCACCTTCGGCGTTGTGATCGGTAAAGAGGTTTTCGGCGGAACCGGCAAGAACTTCCTTAACCCAGCGCTGACAGGAAGGGCGTTTCTGTATTTTGCATATCCTGCTCAGATTTCCGGTGACGCTGTATGGGTCGCTGCAGATGGTTATACCGGTGCGACCGCATTATCAACCGCGCAGCAAGGCGGAATGGACCAGCTTCATCAACAGATGTCGTGGAGTGACGCCTTCTTCGGCTTCATCCCGGGGTCGGTGGGTGAAACGTCGACACTGATGATTCTGATAGGTCTTGCAGTATTGCTGTTTACACGTGTGGCATCCTGGCGCATCGTGTTGGGTGTGTTTGTTGGCATGGTTGCTACGTCCTACTTGTTCAACTGGGCAGGCTCAGCAACGAACCCGATGTTTGCCATGCCTTGGTATTGGCATTTTGTAGTGGGTGGTTTTGCCTTCGGTATGGTCTTTATGGCTACCGATCCCGTATCGGCATCCATGACCAATACAGGTAAATTCATTTTCGGGGCGCTGATCGGTTTGATGACGATCCTGATTCGCGTCGCCAACCCGGCATTTCCGGAAGGCATCATGCTGGCAATCCTGTTTTCCAACCTGTTCGCCCCATTGATCGACCATTTCGTGATTCAGGCCAATATCAAGCGTCGCCAGAAACGCTTGGCGCAGCCCCCTGTTACTGAGGAGACCGCGTAATGGCCAACAATAACTCGGTCAAGAAAACGCTTATTGTCGCTCTTTCGCTATGTGTGGTTTGTTCGGTAGTGGTGTCGAGTGCAGCGGTCATGCTGCGCCCGATCCAGCATCAGAATCAGGAACTCGACCGCAAAACCAATATTTTGCAAGTCGCTGGTCTGCTCGAGTCAGGGGGCGATGTTCAACAGCAGTTTTCCCAGATCACACCGAAGGTGGTGAATCTGGATACTGGCGAGTATGAAGAGAACATCGATCCTGCTACTTACAGTCAGACGGCTGCCGCTGCCGACCCCGCGCAGTCTCGTTCGCTGGGAGGTAATGATATTGCCGGTATCGGCCGACGTGAAAATTATGCGGTCGTTTATCTTGTAGGCGATGAGCAAAATCCTGATGAGATCATTTTGCCTGTACGTGGCCAAGGGCTGTGGTCGTTAATGCTTGGCTATCTGGCGCTTGAAGGCGACGGTAATACCGTGCTCGGGTTATCCTTTTATGATCAAGGGGAAACGCCTGGTCTTGGTGGGGAAGTTGATAATCCCTCCTGGAAGGCACTGTGGAAAGGTAAGAAAATCTATCCGCAAGACAGTACCGAGCCTACTATTCGCCTGGTCAAGGGTGGTGTAGATAGCGGTACCCCCGATGCCGAACATAAAGTCGATGCGCTTTCTGGCGCGACATTAACTAGCCGCGGCGTGACCAACCTGCTGCAGTTCTGGATGGGTGAGCAAGGCTTTGCTCAGTACCTGTCACGCTTTCGCGATACGACTGGAGGAGCATAATCATGGCAGCCGATACGCCTACTGGGCTTCTGACGACGCCCGTTTTCAGAAACAACCCGATTACGCTGCAGATCCTGGGGATCTGTTCAGCGTTGGCTGTGACCAATTCCATGCAAACCTCGCTGGTAATGGGGCTTGCAGTTATTGCGGTAACAGCGTTTTCGAGCTTTTTCGTCTCGCTGATTCGTCAGCATATCCCGTCATCGATCCGCATTATCGTGCAGATGACGATCATTGCCTCGCTGGTTATCGTGGTCGATCAGTTATTACGCGCCTATGCGTATGACCTGTCGAAGCAGCTGTCAGTTTTCGTCGGCTTGATCATTACCAATTGCATCGTCATGGGGCGTGCCGAAGCTTATGCCATGCAAAATGGGCCGGGCTTGAGCTTTCTTGATGGCGTTGGTAACGGGCTAGGCTATAGCCTCATTCTGTTAGTTGTTGGTTTTGTTCGTGAACTGTTCGGTTCAGGCTCCATTTTTGGCTATACGGTATTTGCTTCGATCAAAGATGGCGGTTGGTACATGACTAACGGGTTGATGCTACTGCCGCCTTCGGCATTTTTTGTCATCGGTTTGCTGATCTGGGCCATGCGCAGCATTAGCCCCGAACAGGTAGAGAAAGCCGAATACAAGATTACTGCCAATACCAAAGCGCAGGAGGCCGTGTAAATGTTCGAACTCTATCTGAGTCTGTTCATCAAGGCCGTGTTCGTGGAGAACATGGCACTGGCCTTCTTCCTGGGCATGTGCACGTTTCTGGCGGTATCCAAGAAAGTGCAGTCTGCGATTGGCCTTGGGGTTGCCGTAGTGGTTGTGTTGACCATAACGGTACCGGTCAACAATCTTATCCTGAACTATCTGCTCAAGGGCGGTGCCTTGACATGGACGGGCATCGAAGGCGCTGAAAATATCGATCTCACGTTTTTGGGCTTGTTGAGTTACATCGGCGTTATCGCGGCGATTGTCCAGATTCTGGAAATGGTCCTCGATAAGTTCGTGCCGGCGCTTTACAACGCACTAGGTGTTTATCTGCCGCTGATTACAGTGAACTGCGCCATCATGGGTGCGTCCTTGTTCATGGTGCAGCGCGACTATGCCTTTGGTGAGTCGGTTATTTACGGTGCAGGTGCGGGTATAGGCTGGGCATTGGCCATTACCGCGTTGGCGGGTATCCGTGAGCGGCTCAAATACAGTGATGTTCCGGCGGGACTGCAGGGCTTGGGCATTACTTTCTTAACCGTAGGTCTGATGTCGTTGGGCTTTATGTCTTTTTCCGGCGTTCAGCTCTAAAAACAAGCCAGATTCTTAGTAGTCGATAAGTAAAGAATATAGGGAAATGACATGGTCGATACATCCGTCATACTGATCGGCGTCGTCATGTTCACTGCGATCGTAGTGGGATTGGTCATCGTGATTCTGGCCGCGCGCAGCCGGTTGGTCAGCAGCGGCGACGTAACCATCGAGATCAATGATGATCCGGCGAGCAAAGTGACGACGCAGGCTGGTGGCAAATTACTGCAGACCTTGGCCGCCAATGGAATATTTCTTTCCTCTGCGTGCGGCGGCGGCGGTTCCTGTGCGCAGTGTAAGTGCCGTGTGAGTGAGGGGGGTGGGTCAATATTGCCTACCGAAGAAAGCCATTTCACCATGCGTGAGAAGAAGGAGGGCTGGCGGCTATCCTGTCAGGTGCCTGTTAAGCAGGATATGAAAATCCAGGTGCCGGAAGAGGTCTTTGGCGTCAAGAAATGGGAATGTACCGTGGTGTCCAATCCCAATGTTGCCACCTTTATCAAGGAACTGACGTTACGTTTGCCGGAGGGCGAGAATGTGGCCTTCCGTGCCGGTGGCTATATGCAGCTCGAAGCGCCGCCCTACGATGTCAAGTTCAAGGATTTCGATATTCCCGAAGAATATCGCGGTGACTGGGAAAAGTTCAGCCTGTTCAATCTTGAAGGAAAGACCAGTGAGCCGGTTATTCGTGCCTACTCGATGGCCAACTATCCTGAAGAGAAAGGCATCCTTAAGTTCAACATCCGTGTGGCAACGCCGCCGCCCAATAGCAGCCATCCGCCAGGGCTAATGTCGTCTTGGGTATTTAGTTTGAAGGAAGGCGATAAGGTTACGGTATACGGACCGTTTGGTGAGTTTTTTGCTAAAAATACCGATGCCGAAATGATCTTCATTGGTGGCGGTGCAGGGATGGCACCCATGCGCAGCCATATCTTCGATCAGCTTAAGCGCTTGAAAAGTGATCGTAAGATTTCGTTCTGGTATGGGGCCCGCTCGGTGCGTGAGTCTTTCTACAATGATGAATACGATAAACTCGCCGAAGAAAACGAGAATTTTGAATGGCATCTGGCATTGTCCGATCCGCAGCCTGAGGATAATTGGGAAGGGCCGACAGGGTTCATCCACAACGTTCTTTATGAGCGTTATCTGAAGGACCACCCGGCTCCTGAGGACTGTGAATATTATATGTGTGGGCCTCCCATGATGAATGCTTCCGTGATCAAGATGCTGACTGATCTTGGTGTCGAGCCGGAAAATATTCTATTAGACGATTTTGGCGGATGACGCGAAGCTGTATCAGAGTAACAACAGGGCTGGTCCTTTTGGGACTGGCCCTGTTTGTTACTGGATGTACGGGTTCGCATACCTATGTATTGTCTGGTACGTTTTTAACGACAGGCTATAGCATCAAAATAGTGGGCAGCTATGATGAGGCACGGTTACAGTCGCTTCAGGAAGGGATCAATACTACCCTTGCCGATATTGAGGCATTGATAGCGCCTAATTATCCCGGCGGCTCGGAGCTTGCCCTGATCAACGACACGGCGAGCGGTGAGTTTTGCTGCTTTCAGCGCCTATGGCCCAGGTGATGCATATGCATTGACCATGACGCTATTGACCAATGGCGCTTTCACTGTAAGCAGTTCTTCCAAAAACGCTCTGGTTGAAGAAGTTGCCATGACGCGTAGTGGTAAGAGTGATAGCGTTATAGCTGCAGCTTCCGGCAAGGACGTTTATCATGGTGTGCAACTTATCGGGACCGCATTGATCAAGTATCGTCCGGTACACGTTGACCTTACCGCCATTATCAATGGATATGCGGTAGACCGGATTGCTGACTATCTAGTCACCGAAAACGTCACAGATTATCTTGTTGAGTTAGGAGGCATCATCCGTACGCATGGCCGTAAGAGCGATGATCAGCCTTGGCGTATCATGATAGCTATTCTTGGACAGTTTGGTGATCAGCCCTTACCTGTTGTTGAACTGACTGATCGGGATGCATCGGCAATATTTATTGACCATCAGAACACAGCGAATGATGACCAATCGCTGGGGTGGGAGGCCCGATCAACGGCTGGTAGTCGTATTCATGCCGCTGCTGTTATTGCAGATAATGGCTTGCAGGCTGAGGCCTTTGCAGCGGCTTTTGGCGCACTGACGCCTGAAAAAGGACTTGAATTGGCCGAACAGGAAAACATAGCGGCTTCTCTTGTTGTCCAAGCTCATAACGAATTAAGTACATATTACAGTTCTGCATTTGCATCTTATCTACGTAAGTAGATATAGGAGAATTACTATGATGTTATGGTTAATAGTTTTTGTCGCTATGCTGTTGTTGGTGACGGCCATGTCTGTGGGCGTACTAATGGGGCGTAAACCGATTGCGGGCTCCTGTGGTGGCCTCAATCGTCTTGGCTTGAAGCAGGGCTGTGATATCTGTGGCGGGAAAGATGATGTGTGTGAGCGTGAGCAGAAAAAGCGAGCGCAAAAGCGGGAGCAACATCATTCAGATCTCGCCTATGATGCCTCGCAGCGAAAAGGCTGAAGGAAAAGGAGCTAACACGTTTCATGGCTGTCTATAACTATGATGTGGTCGTTATCGGGGCTGGCCCTGCAGGGGAATCGGCAGCGATCAATGCTGCCAAACATGGTAAGCGGGTCGCTATTGTAGAGGGGCAGCCAGCAGTAGGCGGCAACTCTACGCACAAAGGCACCATACCATCCAAGGCATTACGTCACTCGGTCAAGCAGATCATCCAGTTCAATACCAGTCGGTTATTTCGTGACATCGGCGAGCCGCGCTGGTTTTCCTTTCCTCGTGTGCTTGAAAGATCCAAACGAGTGATCGAAGAGCAGGTTGAAATGCGTACGACCTTTTATGCGCGTAATCGCATTGATGTCTTTTTCGGTCTGGCGCATTTCAAGGATGAGCATACGGTTGTAGTACGTAACACCAATGAGGGCGCTAGGGAGCTGTGCGCCTTGAAGTTTGTGGTTGCCACTGGCTCACGTCCCTACCGGCCGGCGGATATCAATTTCAGACACCCACGTATCTATTGCTCCGACACCATTCTGGGACTGTCCCATACGCCACGCACAATGATTATTTATGGCGCGGGCGTGATTGGTTCCGAATATGCCTCGATCTTTTCAGGATTGGGGGTCAAGGTGGACTTGATCGATACGCGTGAGCGTCTGCTGTCGTTTCTGGATGATGAGATCAGCGATGCGCTCTCGTATCACTTACGCAACAACGGTGTCTTTGTCCGTCACAATGAAGAGTATGAAAAGGTAGAAGGTGATGAACATGGCGTTGTGCTCTATCTGAAGTCCGGCAAGAAACTGCGTGCCGATGCCTTCATGTGGGCCAACGGTCGTACCGGTAATACTGATCAGTTGGGGCTGGAAAATATCGGCTTGAAGGCCAACTCGCGTGGGCAGTTGCCTGTTGATGATCGTTATCGCACCGAAATTCCGCATATTTACGCCGCCGGTGATGTGATCGGTTGGCCAAGCCTGGCCAGTGCCGCTTACGATCAGGGGCGTTTTGCTTCATCTGATCTCTTGGAAAACGATGATTTTCGTCTGGTCAGCGATATTCCCACTGGGATCTATACCATTCCTGAGATCAGTTCGGTGGGCAAAAACGAGCGAGAGCTGACGCAGGAAAAAGTACCTTATGAAGTAGGACAGGCATTCTTCAAGGATACCGCGCGCGCCCAGATCACCGGCGACACGGTCGGTATGCTGAAGATTCTGTTCCATCCGGAAACGCTTGAGATCTTCGGTATCCACTGCTTTGGTGATCAGGCGTCCGAGATTATTCATATCGGCCAAGCCATCATGAATCAACCTGATGGGGCGAATACGCTGAGCTACTTCGTAAATACGACCTTCAATTATCCCACCATGGCAGAAGCGTATCGCATCGCCGCCTATAACGGTTTGAATCGTCTATTCTGAGTATTGCACCGGCTAGCGTGCTTGTGCGCTAGCCGTTATTCAACCTCAGGAGGAACGATGCGCAAGGAAAGGAAAAATGAAACCGGCGAACTGGCTTTCACTTTTGGGCATAAGGAAGTCGAAATTCATAATCGTTATGAAGCGTTAAGTATCGCCAACGATATTCTTATTGGTCTGTGGTTCACGATTGGGAGTGTCCTGTTTTTCTTCAAATCGACCGAAACTGCGGCTATCTGGTTATTCGTGATCGGCAGTGTACAACTACTGATTCGTCCCGTGATCCGTCTGGCCCGACTGATTCAGCTTAAGCGCCTACCTGATAACGGTACTCAAGATTTCTGAGTCGGCATCCTGTAGCGGTAGACCCGCAGGCTGGGGATAAAGGGCTCCTCTTCTAGTTTTGCATCACCTCGTTTTGCCCGGGTGCGCTCCAACGGTGGTGCGCTGGCGGGTTCATTGTGCTGTGGCAAACGATTATCAGGTGATGGTATGAACAAAGGCAGCGGTACATTCATGGCGCGCCGTGTTCGCCCATCGTCAAGCGGTTCCCGGTAGAACACGTTAGCGCGCATGACCGGTGCTTGGTCCTGTACTTGGGCAAGGATTTCTCCACTGGGAATTCCTGCAAGTTTCTGCCATTGGATCTGCACATGTGGCGCTTCATTGTTGAGGCGCGCCAGACGCTGCTCTATTTCGGCCACACTGATGCGTTTAATCGAGCGCCCACTCGAATACCAGGCCATACGTACACGCGCGACCGGTGCCTCAGCCACGGGTAGGCGGCGCCAGCACTGTTTGAGATGCAGCCGCGCCAGGCCTTCACCTTTCATATAGTTATGCAGGACAGGATGGCGAAAGGGGAGCGTGGCCTTGAGCTCGGGAATCAGCGTCGGTGTGGTATTACGAATTTCACGAAGCAGTAATGCAAAAGCGTCCTTGTGACGGTTGACGCTTGCAACGTGATCCATCAGCGCCTCATCGGCCATGATCAGGCCGATATAGTTGCGCGTGGCACGGCCATCCTGGCCATCCTGATACCAGAAGTCAGTCAGGGCGCGACGTAGCCAGGCAGCATCGGCAGTCTCGTTGCTAAGTGCCCATGCTGCAGTCGGGTGTGCTTCGAAGTGATCAGCAAGCCCAAACGTGGCGCTTATCAACTCATCAAAGGCTTGTTCGAGCTTGGCTAATAGCTGGTATTGAAGGTCCACTATGATTCCTTACAATTTTTATACCGTTACCTTAAAACTCAATAAGCCATACTGTATGCATATACAAAAACCGTTGCAAGCCCTGACAGGCTGCAACGGTTATCCAAGCTGATTCCTAATCTTTTTGAAGCGTCTAGCGCCGATCGAGGTAACGTTCGGTCAGGTCGCTGTAAGCATCGATGCGACGATCACGCAGATAAGGCCATATGCGGCGTACGGATTCGCTGCGTGAACGATCTATGCTGACCAGCAGATGGGCTGTTTCCGTATCGCCATGAGCCAGGAGCTCGCCTTGGGGACCGGCAATGAAGCTTCCACCCCAGAACCTGATACCTTCACTTGTACCGCTAGGGTCAGCTTCATGACCGACGCGGTTGGCAACAATGACAGGCAAGCCATTGGCTACCGCATGCGAGCGTTGAATCAATGTCCAAGCCTCTTTTTGGCGAGACTTTTCAGCGTCATCATCGCTGGGGTCCCAGCCAATCGCGGTGGGATATAGCAACACATCAGCCCCAGCCAGCGCCATCAAGCGTGCTGCTTCTGGATACCATTGATCCCAGCAGACCAAAACGCCAAGTTTGCCCACTGAGGTCTCGATGGGCGCGAAGCCGCGCCCAGCACCTTGGCCCGCGTCCCCCGGCGTGAAGTAGAACTTCTCATAAAAGCCGGGATCGTCAGGGATGTGCATCTTGCGATAGGTGCCCACTAGCCCCTTGTCGCGGTCAAGAACCACCGCCGTGTTGTGATAAAGGCCCGGTGCACGACGCTCAAAAATTGATCCGACGATAACAAGATTAAGTTCACGCGCAAGCGTTGCCAGGCGCGTCGTTGTTGGGCCATCGAGTGGCTCGGCCAGGTCGAAGACAGCGGTGTCCTCGGTCTGACAG
Organism: Phytohalomonas tamaricis; assembly: GCF_003012345.1. GTDB lineage: Bacteria > Pseudomonadota > Gammaproteobacteria > Pseudomonadales > Halomonadaceae > Phytohalomonas > Phytohalomonas tamaricis. Next base: position 169,776 of record NZ_PVRV01000020.1, on the reverse strand, counting down.
AAGTATTGGGTTGCGTGCAATTCCTGTAGCAATACAAGCTCGGCGCCACGCTCGGCAAGGGCGCGAATGCCGCGCTCACTTTCGGTGAGGCTCTTGTCCTTGTCCGGCCAGGCGGGCTGCTGAACAAGACCCACATTTAAGGTCATCGACATCAATCTCTCCTTAAGCAAGCGTGCCGCATGGTAGCTGCATGGTCAGACAGTGAAGGCTGCCATGTTGGCGGATCACGCTACGACAATCGATTGGAATAATAGTTCTGTCTGGAAACGCTGCTTCAAGCGCCTTTAACGCTTCGATATCAGCAGGGTCGGCATAAGTGGGTAACAACACGGCATCGTTGATGATCAGGAAGTTGGCATAGGTAGCCGGCAGGCGATGGCCATCTTCCGGGTCGAAGCAGGCGCGAGGCCAAGGCAGCGGTATAAGGGTATACGGCGTGCCATCGTTCTGGCGTAGTGCGTGAAGCTCTGCTTCCATCGCTTTCAAATCAGGGTAGTGCGGATCTGACGGTTCATCGCAGCGCACATAGGCGATGGTATGTTCATTGCAAAAGCGCGCCAACGTATCAATATGACTGTCTGTATCGTCACCTTCAAGATGGCCATGAGAGAGCCACAGTACACGCTTTATTCCCATCGTCTCGCTCAGGTGAGCTTCAATCTGCTCACGAGATAGATGCGGGTTGCGGTTTTTATTGAGAAGGCAGGCTTCTGTCGTCAGCAGGGTGCCCTGACCGTCGCTTTCCAGTGCGCCGCCCTCAAGGACGATCTCGTGGGTTTCGACATCATTCGCAAATATGCTTTGGTCACGTAACGCACGGGTTAATGCGTTGTCACGTTCGGCAGGAAACTTGCCGCCCCAGCCAGTAAAGCGATAGTCAAGCAGGGTGATGTGGCCGTCGCGCTCGACGGCAAGCGGGCCATGGTCGCGTGTCCAGGTGTCGTCACTCGGAGCAACGGCAATAATGAGCTGTCCGTTGTCTACTCCTAAATTGGCGAAGCGAATACGCAACTGCTCTGCTGTGGCCTCATCACCTGCTGCGATCAAGACGCGCTCATGCCTTGCAACGGCCACTACAATCGCTTCAAGGGTCGCCTCGATGCGATCCAGCAAAGGCGCCCAGTCGCTTTGCGGCGTGGGCCATGTCAGTTGCACTCCGTCCTGGCGGTGCCACTCGGGTAATAACGTGGTTGGCATGGTATTCTCCCAAAAGTTGGCGCGCATTCTAGCAGCTGCGGCAGGATTCAAAACGCCTAAACAGAGAGGATTGATAGAGATTTTATGTGAACAGTGCACCGGAGGAGAAAAGTTCGTACCATGGGCGATCCTCTAGACAGGAACAAGACTCAATGCTGGATCGCATACCCTTCCTGATTGGCCTGCGCTATACACGGGCCAAACGACGAAATCACTTTATCTCGTTTATTTCTTTGACCTCAATGCTTGGGCTCACCCTCGGGGTGGCCGTGCTGATTCTCGTTCTTTCCGTCATGAATGGCTTTGATCACGAACTGCGTAGTCGTGTGTTGGGGATGGTGCCGCATACCCGTATCGAGGCTCAGAACGGTATTGATAACTGGCAAGCGCTTGCCGATAAGTTAAAGCGTTATCCTCACGTTCAGGCTGCCGCGCCTTATGTCGAGCAACAGGGCATGTTCTCGGTGGGCGGACGCACCCAGGGCGCTATGGTTGAAGGTATTGAGCCAGCCGCGGAGAGAAACGTCTCGATACTCGGTGATCATATGATTGCCGGGAGCCTGGATGACTTAAAGCCGGGGCAGTGGAACATTGTGCTTGGCGAACTGCTGGCCCGGAACCTCGGCGTTGGTCTGGGTGATCGTGTCACGTTGCTTGTCCCTGAGGCATCGATTACGCCAGGAGGCGTCTTTCCACGCCTCAAGCGTTTTACTGTTTCCGGTATATTCAAGGTAGGCGCGCAGATTGATGGAAGTCTAGCCTATGCCAGTATTGACGATATGCAGGCATTGGCACGAATGGATAGCCCGCAGGGGATTCGTCTCAAGCTCGATGATCTCTTCCAGGCGCATGCGGTTACGCGTGACATCGTTAATGATCTGCCGCCGGGGTATCGCGGTATCGACTGGACTTATACCCAGGGCAACCTGTTCCAGGCGATCCAGATGGAAAAGCGCATGATTGGGCTGCTATTGATGGTGATTGTTGCTGTGGCAGCGTTCAACATCGTTTCTACTTTGGTCATGGTCGTTACCGATAAGCATGCCGACATCGCCATACTGCGCACCCTCGGCGCGAAGCCGCGGACCATCATGGGCATCTTCATTGTTCAGGGTCTGACGATTGGGCTGATTGGCATTGTGCTAGGTATCGTGATTGGCGTCATCCTGGCATTGACAGTAGCCGATATTATTGCCTGGGTTGAAGCCGTGTTCGGTATTCAGTTCCTTGATCCCAATGTTTATTTCATAAGCTACTTGCCTTCACGTCTGGAAGCCTCCGATGTTGGGATAGTCACGGCTGTCGCTTTTGTGCTGAGTTTCCTGTCTACGCTTTATCCGGCATGGCGCGCCGCTCGTGTCCAGCCTGCGGAGGTCCTGCGCTATGAATGATGTCATGTTGCAATGCCACAATCTGGTCAAGGTCTACCGTGAGGGGCCGCAGGATTTGACTGTCCTCGATCAGCTTTCATTGGAGGTGCGTGCTGGTGAGCGTGTTGCCATTGTCGGCACGTCGGGCTCGGGCAAGACGACATTACTGAATTTGCTCGGGGGGCTGGATAGCCCAAGCTCTGGTGATGTTCGTATCGCTGGCAAGTCATTGCTTGGCCTGTCAGAGACCGCAAAAGGCACTTTCCGTAATCGTCATATCGGTTTCGTCTATCAGTTTCATCATCTACTGGCCGAGTTTACTGCGATCGAGAATGTGGCGATGCCTTTGATCATTCGAGGTCAGACGCGTGCACAGGCCAAGGTCCGGGCAGTAGAACTGCTTGGTCAGGTGGGGATGCAGGCGCGCGGTGAGCATAAGCCGGGCGAGCTATCGGGCGGTGAGCGCCAACGCGTTGCCATTGCGCGCGCCTTGGTCACTGATCCGAGCTTGGTGCTGATGGATGAGCCAACCGGTAATCTGGATCAGACCACAGCGGCAAATATTCTTAGGCTGATGGATGGTATTGCTGAAAACAGCAAGAGTGCCTTTGTGATTGTCACCCATGATCCTGCACTCGCGGCTCATCAGGATCGCATCCTGCATCTTGATAATGGTCGACTGACACAAACGCCATAAACTGTGCCGGTGCATGATCATGCACCGGTATCTTTTCTCCCTCCATCTAGTTTATTTCGCCTGGTTACGCTGCCGTCTTTTTTGACGGCGGTGCCAGCTCCACATGATATGCCAGCGCCAGAGCAGACGAATCAAGATGTTACTGGTAAGGCCGATAGTTATTGCACAGACCAGTGAGCCTAGAAACAGCGCTGGCATGATATCTGCCAGTTGGGTGGCGAACCATTGCGCACTCAAATGATCCGGCATGTGTCGTGGCGGGGTGTTGAGCAGCCATGTGCCAGCCATGTACGTCATATAGAACACGACGGGCATTGTCAGCGGATTGGTTACCCATACGAGGGCCACGGCCAGCGGTAAATTGCATCGCAATAGCCAAGCACCGAAAGCGGCGACCAGCATCTGGCCAGGAATCGGCAGCAGCGCACAAAATAGCCCGACCATGAATGCATTGCCCACGCTCTGTCGGGAAACCTGCCATAGCAACGGATTGCCTATCAAGTGACGCATAAAACGCAGCGACTTGTGGCTGTGAAGCGTTTCCGGAGCTGGCAGATAACGTTGAATCAATCGACGAGGCATAGCGAAGGTCGTGGCAAAGTGACAGGGTCCATTATCCATAGTTACCGCTTCAGCGGCTATTCATTGATGTTTCTAGGCGTTTCTGGCTTCTCTACACCGGGAAACGTATGTCCGTTATAGCCCGAGTCGGCATTTTGCCCTTGTTGGCATTATCGGCACTTACAGGTGCCTGGTTGAGCGCCCATGTTCAATCGTCATGGCTCACGTTATGGGCGATGATATGCCTTTTGGCACTTGCCGGTCGCCAGTGGCTGTTTCTTTGTTGCTTGCTCACCCTGGCATGGTGTAGCGGGTCATCCATGATTGCCCAGGATTCCCGACTCGCCGATGGGTTGGCGGGGCAGGATGTGACCTTATCAGGGCGCATAGAGGCGTTATCCGTTCAAGCGCAGAGTACACGCTTAAGTGTTCGCGTCGAGCAGTGCCAGCCTGGCGAGAATGATTTGCGGCCCTGCCATCGTCTGGGACGTGTCCGGCTCAACTGGCATCAGGCACCACCGCTTAATGTAGGCGAGCGTTGGCAACTTGTCGCTCGGCTGAAGCCTCCCCATGGTTATGCCAATCCTCACGCATTCGATTATGCCGCTTGGCTCACCCACGAAGGCTATGGCGCGACAGGCTATGTACGGTTGGCAGAGCAATCGCGTCTGCTATCCAGTCCTGAGGGATGGAGGGTGGCAGCTCGTGCTTATCTTGCACGCCATGTCGATAACGAGAATACGCGGCGCTGGCTGTCCGCGCTGACCCTCGGCGAGGGCGAGGCGTTATCCCGTGATGAGTGGGATCTGCTTGCCGATACCGGAACCACGCATTTAATGGTGATTTCCGGTCTTCACGTTGGACTAGTGGCCTTTGCCGCATTATTTCTGAGTCGTCTGATGGCTCGGCTGGCTTTCCCTCGTCGCTGGCGAGCCATGGATTGGCCCTGGCTCGTTGCAGGTATTGCGGCGTTACTCTATGCCGGGCTAGCGGGTTTTGGTCCGGCTGCCGTGCGGGCTGCGATCATGGTGTCTGTGGCGCTATGGGTCGCCAGCGGTCGCCATGCGCCAGGTGTCTGGCAGGGATGGTGGTTAGCGCTGCTGCTGATCATGGTGCTTACGCCGAATGCTATTCATCGCAGCGGCCTATGGCTCTCCTTCGGTGCCGTCGCTGTCTTGATTCTAGCCTGGCGCTGGCGGCCACCGCCTAGCAAGAGCGTGGCACTTTTACGCACGCAGTGGCTTTTAACGCTGGCGACAGGGGCCGCTGTCCTGCTGATATTTGGTCGTTTAGTCCCGCTATCGTTTGTGATTAATCTGGTTGCTGTGCCCTGGGTCACTTTCGTGCTGGTACCGTTGGGACTACTTGGGTGGGTGCTGGCCGGGTGGCCGTTACTGGCCGAAGCGTGCTGGCAGCTGTTTGGCTGGGCGCTGGAAGGCATGCTCTATGGGCTCGACTTACTGGCGGGTCACATGCCAGCTTGGCAATTGCCGGCATGGCAGGTGCTTCCCTTCGCTTGTGTGCTTGGGTTATGGGCGGTTCTTGCCTTGCTTCCCGGGTTGAGCTTTCGCTGGCGATGTCTCGCCGCCCTTAGTCTCGTTCCCGTTTTGTTTTGGGCGGCACCGCCCAAGGTGGAACCCGGAGTATTTGATGTCACGGTTCATGATGTAGGGCAGGGTGAGCTTGTGGTGGTCGAGACCACTCACTACCGCCTGATGTTCGATACGGGGCCAAAGCTTCGCTCAGGATTCACACCGTTGAGTACGCTATGGGCAGCGCGCCAGCATTTCGATACCGTCGTTGTCAGCCACGCTGACAACGATCACTCCGGTGGTGTGGCTGCACTGCAATCATTACATGATGTCGGACAGTGGCGTGCGCCTACACAGACGACTATTGCCGCTTCTGATGTCAAACCGTGCCGTGCCGGAGAGGCTTGGCGTGTCGATGGCGTCACCTTTCGTTTTCTCTGGCCATTGTCGCCACGCATGTTGCCTGAGGGTGAGAACGATCGCTCATGTGTACTCTTGATTGAGAACAGCCATGCGCGCGTATTGATCACCGGTGATGCTGGCATTGACATCGAAAAGCGACTTTTCGAATTTCTGGATGAACCTGTCGATCTCTTGGTGGCGGGACATCACGGTAGCAATACAAGCTCATCGCGTGCCTTCGTTATCCGCGCCAAGCCGCGTCATGTGATATTTAGTGCAGGCTACCTCAGCGCGTATCACCATCCTCATGATGAAGTGGTGCGTCGCTTCTCGCGTCAGGGAAGCTGTCTGTGGAATACGGCCATTGATGGAGCGGTAAGATTTCACTTCAACGCAGGCGTTATCAGCGTCGATGCGATGCGGTCACAGGCCGGTGTCGAAGGAGGCTGCGTTGGGGTAGAATCCGCGTTCTGACGGTCATTAAAACATGAGGAGCAAGCCTTGCTCGATGCGCTGATTTCTGGTGGCGTCTTGATGCTGCCTATCATTGCCTGCTCTCTGGTGGCCTTGGCTATTATTCTGGAGCGGTTGTGGGCACTGCGTCCTGAGCGTATTGCGCCAAGGGGTTTAGGGCAGGAAGTCTGCGAACAGATTGGTCGTGGTCAGGTCGATCTCGATCAGCTTGAACACCACTCGCCGCTAGGGCGTGTGCTGGCGGCTGGACTGCGCAATACCCGCCTTGGGCACGAACAGGTTCGCTCACGTCTTGAAGATGCTGCACAAGCTGTGATCCATGATATGGAGCGTTTTTTGAGTCCGCTGGGCACGATTGCATCGATTGCTCCGCTGCTTGGGCTTTTAGGTACGGTCGTGGGGATGATCGAGGTCTTCCAAGTCATTGTCGATGCGGGTAGCGCTGAGCGTGCCAGTCAGCTTGCAGGTGGAATATCCCAGGCATTGGTGACCACTGCGGCAGGGTTGTGTGTGGCTATTCCCGCATTGATATTTCATCGCTACTTCGAGCGTCGTGTCGAGTTCATCACGGTACGTATGGAGGAACAGGCAGGCCAGGTTGTGGAGTTTCTGGCCCACCACTCGGGGGAGTTAACCTTGGCTGGGCGGCGGGAGATGAACACGTGAAGTTTGCTAGGCGCCGCCGTACACCGGTTGAACTCAATCTGACGCCACTGATCGATGTCGTCTTCCTGCTGCTGATCTTTTTCATGGTGTCGACCACCTTTGATGCGCGCAAGGCGTTGGAGCTGGAACTTCCTTCTGCTTCCAGTAGCTCTGCCGTTGAAGCGGCACCGATTGTCATCGAGATTACTGCAGATGGCCGCTATCGCTTGAATGAGCAGCCTGTATCTGCCGATACGTTGCGTTCGGCATTGGAAACGAAGCGAGATGCGGCGCGCGCGCATGGCGTAATCATCGAAGCCGATGGACATACTGAACATCAGCGTGTTGTCACGGTAATGGATATTGCCGGTACGCTGGGAATCCAACATATTCGTATCAGCACCCGTTTGGGTGATGACTCCCGCTAGGAGCATTCGTGAAGCAACCCTCTAGCTGGACCCTTTATTTGCGTCTGTTGCGCTATGTCAAACCGCACTGGAAGGCATTTGCAGCTGCGGTAGTGGGATACATTATTTATGCCGCTTCAAGTACCGCGCTGGCAGAAATGATGAAGCGCCTGATCAATGGCATTCAGGAGCCGACGGCTGATTTTCGTCTACTCATGCCGTTGTTCGTGATTTGCATGTTTGGTGCGCGAGGTGTCGGCACATTCCTCGGTACCTATTTCATGGAGTCCGTGGCCCGAAATGTCGTTCATGCGCTGCGTATGTCGCTGTTCGGAAAGATGTTGAAGCTGCCGGGACGTTTCTTCGATGAGCACTCCAGTGGTCATCTGATTTCACGCGTCACCTACCATGTCGAGCAGGTAACCGGCGCCGTAACCAAAGCATTAACGGTTATCTTGCAGGAAGGCTTTTTCGTGCTGGGATTGACGGGTTATCTGTTTTGGACAAACTGGAAGCTGACCCTGATATTCATTGCGGTGACGCCGATTATCGGTGGCGTGGTGGCTTATGCCAGCAGGCGGTTCCGGCGCTTGTCGCGGCGTATTCAAAAATCTGTCGGTGATGTGACCCATGTTGCCTCCGAGGCTATCTCGGGCTACCGCGTGGTTCGTACGCACGGCGCTGAAACGTTCGAGTACGAGCGTTTCAATGCCGCCAGCGAATACAACCGTGCACAAAGCATGAAAGTGGCATTGACCAAGGCGGTCAGTGCGCCCGTTATTCAGACGCTGGTTGCTGTATCGCTGGCTCTGCTGGTCTGGTTGGCCATGGCACCAGAGCTGATGGCTAACATGAGTGCAGGCGCGTTTGTGGCCTTTATCACTGCGGCATCAATGATGGCCAAGCCGATCAAGTCATTGACCGAGATTAACGGCTTGATTCAGAGAGGCCTGGCTGCGTCACAGGAAATATTTTCTCTGCTCGATAGTCAGACGGAACCTGATGAGGGAAGCTACGACCCTGGTCGTGCCAAGGGCGAAGTGACACTGGAGCAGGTCAGCTTCCGCTATGCGCCTGAACAGAGCGATGCTTTGAAAAATATCGACCTCACAGTTTCGCCAGGTGAGATGATTGCGCTGGTAGGACGCTCTGGTGCGGGGAAGTCGACTCTGATTGGGCTAATGCCACGGTTCTATCAGCCTACCTCGGGACGTATTCTGATCGATGGTGTGAAGCTTGATGATTATGATCTCAAGGCGTTGCGGCGTCAGATTTCCCTCGTCACGCAGCAGGTAACGCTTTTCAATACCACAGTGGCTGAAAATATTGCCTATGGGCAGCCGGGCGCATCGCATGAGCGCATTATTGCCGCTGCCAAGGCTGCATATGCCGATGAGTTCATCAGCCGCTTGCCGAAGGGCTATGACACCGTTATCGGCGATAATGGTGTCATGCTCTCCGGAGGGCAGCGCCAGCGCATGGCCATTGCGCGTGCGATTTTCAAAGATGCACCTATCCTGATTCTGGACGAGGCAACATCTGCCCTGGATACGGAATCTGAGCGTTATATTCAGCGTGCCTTGGAGGAGGTATGCAAGGGACGCACAACTTTCGTGATCGCACACCGGCTTTCGACCATTGAGCGCGCCGATCGTATTCTGGTCATGGATCAAGGCGAGATCATCGAATCGGGAACGCATGCCCAGCTGCTTGAAGAGGGCGGAGCATACGCTGCGCTGTACAATATTCAGTTCAGTGAGCAGGGGGCATGAATATCATGGGGCGCCGGGAGAGCAAATGAGCTGGCTGGAAAATGCCTGGTATACTGATGCTGCCTGGCTGAAGGCCTTGACGCCTCTGGAAGCTATATATAGCCGGGTTGTGACGCGGCGGCGCGAAAGCTATGTCAGCGGGCGTCGTCCTATCTGGCAAGCTTCTGTACCGGTCATTGTGGTCGGCAATATTACCGTAGGCGGGACAGGCAAGTCGCCGCTGGTGGCTTGGCTGGGGCGATGGTTGGCTGAGCGAGGCTGGCGGCCGGGCATTATATCGAGAGGATATGGCGGCCGTGCGCCGCGTTATCCTTTTTATGTCGATGCAAGCGCCAATACCGAGTATGCCGGTGATGAACCGGTAATGCTGGCGCAGCAGACCGGGCTGCCGGTTGTGGTTGATCCTGATAGACCTCGGGCGGCGCGCAAGTTGATTGCCGCAGGATGCGATATTTTGCTGTCTGACGATGGTCTACAGCATCTCCAGCTGGGTCGGGATATTGAGCTGGTCGTGGTTGATGGTGAAAGGGGCTTCGGCAACCATCACTGCCTGCCAGTGGGACCTTTAAGGGAGCCTTTGTCTCGGCTGGCGGATGTCGATGCCGTTATCACCAACGGCGCGCTTGACGTTAAAATACCTGCTTCGCAGTATTCGATGTCGCTGGTGCCGCGTGCCTGGCGTCATCTGATCGATAACGTCTGCTACGGTATCGATGAACGGCCGTTTTCAGGACACGTGCATGCCACTGCAGGTATTGGAAATCCGCAGCGCTTTTTCCGCACGCTGGAGCAGTTGGGTATTGATTTTGAGCGGCATCCTTTGCCTGATCATCACCGTTTCACGGCGACAGATCTTAAATTTGCCGATAATCTGCCGGTCATCATGACAGCAAAGGATGCCGTAAAGTGCCGACATTTCGCTAACGAGCGCTGCTGGGCGCTAGATGTCGAAGCGCAGCCTGAAGCGCCTCTGATTGATTGGCTAGTCAAGCGGCTTGATAAGCTCGAAGGCTGATAGCGCGTATACGGTTCGACTACATTAAGGGATGCAAGATGATAGACAAGCAATTACTCGCCATGCTGGTGTGTCCACGCAGCCAAGGCAAGCTCGAATACGACCGTGATGCCAATGAGCTCAAGTGTCGCGAGAGCGGTTTGGCCTATCCCGTGCGCGACGGTATTCCCGTCATGCTGGAAGAGGAAGCACGACTCATGAGCGTTGAAGAAAAGCTTGGTAAAAACAAGGTAGGCAGAGATCATCTGGCATGACGGATGAATTCATCGTCGTGATTCCGGCGCGTTACGCGTCGTCTCGCTTGCCCGGCAAGCCATTGGCTGATATCGCAGGGCGGTCGATGATTGAACACGTCTGGATGCGCGCTACTGAATCGAATGCTTCACGAGTAATCATCGCCACCGACAGTGAGCAGATCGAACGTGTTGCCTGCGGCTTTGGTGCCGAGGTAATGCTGACCAAGTCCGATCATCCCAATGGGACGGCCCGCCTTGCGGAGGTGGCTGCGCGGTTGCAGTTACCCGCCGATGCCCAGGTAGTCAATGTGCAGGGCGATGAACCGCTGTTGCCTCCAGCACTAATCAATCTGGTCGCATCGCGTCTTTCTGCCGATAAGCAGGCCTCGATTGCGACACTGGCAGAAACGATTGACGATTTCGATACCATGATGCGCTCCAGCGTGGTCAAGGTAGTACGGGATGTTGGGGGGCGGGCACTTTATTTTTCTCGTGCACCCATTCCATGGGATCGTGATCGCTTCGCAACTGGACGGCCGACTGCTGGCCTGGGTGAGGGCTGGCTACGTCACATCGGTATCTATGCTTATCGTGCTGGCTTTCTGGCTGAGTATGTTAAATGGACATCAGCGCCAATTGAAGAAATTGAACAGCTTGAGCAGTTGCGGGCGATGTATTACGGCCATCGTATCCAGGTCGCCATTACTCCGCTTGACTATCCGGCTGGTGTTGATACGCCAGAGGATCTTGAACGTATTCGTATACTGATGCAGGACAAACAATGATTAAGGTGTTGTTCGTCTGCCTGGGCAACATCTGTCGCTCTCCGACAGCGGAGGGTGTTTTTCATGCCAAGCTTGCCTCTGCGGGATTGACGCATGTCGTATCAGTCGACTCCTGCGGTACAGGACATTGGCATGTAGGCAAGCCGCCGGATGAGCGAGCCTGCAATGAAGCCATGATGCGCGGTTTATCAATCGATACACTGCGGGCTCGCCAACTTGAAGATAGTGATTTAATGACGTTTGATTACATCTTGGCGATGGATCAAGATAATCTTGATGTATTGATGTCGCGAAGGCCTGCCGATTGCCAAGCCCACATTGGTTTACTGCTCGATTTTGCAGAAACCCCCGCTGTTCGTGAAGTTCCTGACCCTTATTATGGTGGTCGCGAAGGGTTTGCCTATGCTTATGAGTTGATTGAGTCGGCCAGTGATGGGTTGATTGCTCATCTGCGTACACGGCATGAGGTATAAGCGGTGCGAGTACGCCATAATGTCGCGTTGACCGACGCTAATACACTTGGTTTTTCTGCGCTGGCTTCTCGTTACGTTGAAGTGGCAACTCTGGACGAGGCGTGTCAGGCATTGGCGCTGGCGCGTCGTTACTGCTGGCCACTGACAGTGTTGGGCGGTGGCAGCAATGTCATCATGCAACATTATCTTTCCGGCTTGGTATTGCGTCCGGTAGGTCAGGCCCGCTGGATTGAGGCACTTGACGATAAGCGGGCATTATTGCATGTCGAAGCGGGTGTGCCTTGGCATACCTTGGTCGTCGAGCTTGCTCAGGCCGGCTGGTGGGGAACGGAGAATTTGGCGCTGATTCCCGGTTGTACCGGTGCGGCTCCCATCCAGAATATTGGTGCCTACGGTGTCGAGCTTGCTGATGTACTCGAGGCGGTTCATATCGTTCATCTTGAAGACGGCCGCTATGAAATACTCACCCGTGAGGCGTGTTGTTTTGGTTATCGTGACAGTATCTTCAAACATGCCCTGCAGGATCGCGTTGTTATCGTTCGTGTAGTCTTGCGTCTGGAGCGTGAGCCCAAGCCTCGGCTCGAATATGGTGGGCTCAGTCAGCGAGTACCCGTTAAACCAATACCAATTGATATTGTCGACGCTATTTGCGCTCTGCGTCGGGAAAAGTTACCTGACCCGGCGGTGTTGGGTAATGTCGGGAGCTTTTTCAAGAATCCTGTCGTTGCCGAATCATTGGCATCGCGTCTGTACCAGTCATATCCTGATATGCCGATATATCCGACCGTGACGGGAGATGCCAAGCTGGCTGCTGGCTGGCTGATTGAACGCTGCGGTTTCAAGGGATATAGGGAGCAGCACGTTGGTGTACACGACCGTCAGGCACTCGTTTTAGTGCATCATGGCGGAGGAAACGCCAGAGAATTGCTTGATTTAGCCGAGCGGATAAAGCTAGCAGTGTACGAATGTTTCGGGGTGATGCTTGAGCCGGAGCCTCGTGTTATAGGCAATGAAGGCCATTAAAAGCTGTTGAAAGGACTTTAGCGCGATTGGCTGTAGAACATCGATAAAAAGCCCGCCAATTGGCGGGCTTTTTTGTTACTGATGTTCAGGATGAAACTAATGCTTCTTGAACATCAGTCTTTTTTCTCCTGCATTTGGCGACGACGCACTTCGCGTGGATCATTGTATGCCCGGCGGCGACGTGTCGGCGCTTCACTTGCGGCACTGGCATCCGCTTTTTCAGCAGGCGAGGGCTGCTGAGAGCTATCGTCTGCCTGCGTTGTGGACGTATTTTCCTGTGCTGAAGCGGAATTGACGTTTGCAACGGCTGCCTCTTGACCTTGCTCACTCGCCTCGATATTGCGCTCATGAGGCTGCTCCGTCAGCATTGGTTTACTACGCGGCTTCGCCTCTTCAGCGGCACTGCTTTGTTGTGGTGCGGTGTCAGCTGGCGCGGTACCTTCGGCAGCAGCCGTCGTGGTATCTTCACGCTTGGTAGCTCTATTGCCCATCGTTCGAGGTTTGCGGCTTTCACGCGGATGGGGCGCCTTGGGCTGAGCTTCTGGCTGCTTCTCGTTGTGCTGCTCTGGCGAGTCTGGCTTAGCCGGAGCAGAGCTCTCAGTTTCCACCTTGGTCTCACGCTTGCCTGGCATTGCAGCTATGCTGTCGTCCTGCCTGACTAACGCTGTGCCGGTGGCCTTGGGCATTTTCTGCTCGGCGCTCTCGGGCTTTTCTGCTTTTTCAGCCTGCTGCTGGTGGCGTTCACCCATGGCACTCGCCGCGGGTTCAGCGGTGGTATCTAGCGCTGCGGTTTCGGCAGGCTGATCTGGCTGAGTCTGCTTCGGGGCATTCGCTTGCAGGGAAGTATCATTGGCGTTTTCGCTCGGTGTCTGTTTTTCGACATCCTGCGTCACGCTGGCTCCCTGCGCTTCCTGGGGAGTGTCACTGCCTGAGGCTTGGCCGGCCGCACGCTGATCCGTATTGCCTGCTGGGCTTGCACCGTCGCGAGCAGATTCTTCACCATTTGACTGGGGCGCTGAGGCCCCAGTATCGGCTACTGAACGCTTGGATTCAGCCTTGGCATCTTTGGCAGGCCTTGAGGGCTTCTCTTTCTTGGGCGCCGTGGGCTGAGACGTAGCGGATGAGTCGTCTTCCTGAGTGGTAGCTTCCGCTTGCAAACGTTCCTGCTCAGCAATGGCCGCTGGATTTAGTGCCTGAGTGCGGGTCCGCTGGCGCGGATTATTGCGCGTACGCTTGGGCTTCTTGTTACTTTCTTCTCGCGTATCATTTTGCGCGTGTTCACCGCGTTCTGTTGTTGCTCCCTTGGCGTCATCATCCTTGCCTGGCTCAGCCTTGGAGGGAGCATGATCCTGACGAGGCTTGTCCTGCACCTTATCGCTGCGCGTTTCCTGACGGTTGCTGCGCCGTTCGTTACGGCCATTATCGCTATTTTTCTCGCTGCGTTGACGTTCACCGCGCGGGTTTTCGTTGCGCTGGTTATCGCGCTTCTCATCACGGCTCGGCTGTTCGTCACGCTTGCTGCGATTGGGGCGGTCGCTACGCTCATTCCGCTGACGGTTGCCACTCTGGCTACGCGAATTATCATCCTGAGAAGAGGTGTCGCGTTTGGTAGCAGTCTGCGCTGCGCTTTTTGCAGATGACTCCTGAGAGGCACTCGGGCTGGGCGAAGAAGGGGCTTTTTGTTCATCTGGCGTAGCAGCGGACTCACTGCCGCCCAGCAATCGATTCACTCCCTTGAATAGCCGGCTGATAAAGCCACCACCGCCGCTAACCTCATTTGACGGTTCCGTGACAGTATCCTGGGTCAGCGAGGGAGGAACCGGTGCGGTATGAGCAACGGTTTTTACAGCGGCTTCAGCACGTACCGCAGGTTTCTCGAAGGCGGTTTCTTCAGTGGCAATGGCATCAGAGTCAACTGAAAGCTCGAAGCTCGACTTGAGTGCGTCATCTTCATCTACTTGGTCATCACGCAGACGCTGAACGTCATAATGCGGCGTATCCATGTCAGGATTAGGCAGCAGCATGACCTTGACGCCCTGGCGCTTCTCGATAATACCAAGCACTTCACGCTTTTCATTAAGAAGATAGGTCGCTACAGGAACCGGCAGGATGGCGCGAATCTGAGAGCTGCGCTCTTTCATCGCTTCTTCTTCGATCAGACGCATCACGGACAGGGCCAGTGAGCGCACATCACGAATCGTGCCTTGTCCATCGCAGCGTGGGCAGACGACGCCACTGGTTTCGCCAAGCGAGGGACGCAGTCTTTGGCGTGACATTTCCATCAGGCCAAAGCGTGAAATGCGTCCGATCTGAACGCGGGCGCGGTCGAGCTTGAGCGCTTCGCGAACACGATTTTCGACATCGCGCTGATTCTTGGCGGGAGTCATATCGATGAAATCGATCACCACCAGACCACCGATATCACGCAGACGCAGCTGACGCGCTATCTCGTCGGCAGCTTCGAGGTTGGTCTGCAAGGCGGTTTCTTCAATGTCACCGCCACGCGTGGCACGCGCCGAGTTGATGTCGATGGACACCAATGCTTCGGTGTGGTCGATGACAATTGAGCCGCCAGAAGGCAGTTTGACTTCACGCTGATAAGCCGTCTCGATCTGTGATTCAATCTGGAAACGAGAAAACAGCGGTACATCATCCACGTACAGCTTAACTTTCTGCTGATAGGATGGCATTACCTGCTGGATGAAGCCGAGCGCCTCGCCATGCGCGTCGGGATTATCGACCAGTACCTCACCGATATCCTGGCGCAGATAGTCACGCATCGCGCGGATGATAACGTTCGATTCACGATAGATAAGGAAGGGCGCTGCGCGTTTGCTGGCCTCTTCGGTGATCGATTCCCATACCTGAACGAGATAATCCAGATCCCATTGCAACTCTTCAGCGCTGCGGCCAATACCTGCTGTGCGGACGATTACGCCCATCTTTTCAGGCAGGGTGAGCTGATTCATTGCATCTTTGAGCTGAGTGCGTTCCTCACCTTCGATGCGACGTGAAATACCACCGGCACGCGGGTTATTAGGCATCAGGACTAAAAAGCGCCCAGCCAGACTGATGAACGTCGTTAGTGCGGCACCCTTGTTGCCTCGTTCTTCCTTGTCGACCTGGACAATGACTTCCTGGCCTTCCTTGAGGACTTCGCGGATGTTGGGACGTCCGGACTGGGACGGGTCCTTGAGAAAATATTCTCGCGAAATTTCCTTGAGAGGAAGAAAGCCGTGACGCTCGGCACCAAAGTCGACAAAGGCAGCTTCGAGACTCGGTTCGACACGAGTAATCTTGCCGCGGTAAATATTGGCTTTCTTCTGTTCTCTAGCCCCGGATTCAATATCCAGGTCATACAAGCGTTGTCCATCGACTAGCGCGACCCGTAATTCTTCGGGTTGGGTCGCGTTAATGAGCATCCGTTTCATGTCGTCTCGCTGACTGAACGCGCCGGAAGGCGCCGCTCGATAACGTCGGCGACGGCGAACCGCTACTGCTTTGTGTTGTGCTCAGCGCATGTCGAGGATGCGTGTTACACGCTCTCTTTTCCCGTTCGGCAAATGCTGAGAACGTGATGTGATCATGTTGAGTACGCGGCGGTGTCAGGACATGTCACGGTGGCGTTTTGACGCTCTACCGGTCCTTGAAGTCAACCGCCAGACACCTGCATTCGTCGATTCGGCGACGCCGGCCTCCGGCACGGTGGTGGTTTTACCCCGTGATCATTTGGAACCCGGGCGTTGCAATACGTTGTTACTTCTATCCAGCAATACGTGGTCTTGCGCTACTTCTGATACGTGACTGTTTAACGTTTTCAGTATTCGTCGCTTCGGCCTGCATGTCCTTTAAGGGCAGGCGCTGTACTTGGGCATTTATCGCCCATCAAAGCGAGTTTGGAATATAACAGTAAAGCCTACCCCCAGCAATTGGGGTCAAGGCGTCTCGAATCAGCTAGAATGCCGAGTTTTACAAGTTATGTGTCCACTTGCCGAAGGCAGGTGGCTTTTCGCGATAAGTGAAGGTGAAGGTATGGCCGAAGGGCGTGAGGTTCAGTGGCTCGAAGTGACCGAGGGCCAGGTCGGGCAACGGCTCGACAATTTTCTCCATACCCGTTTGAAGGGTGCGCCGCGTGCGTTGGTGTATCGCATCGTTCGCCGGGGCGAAGTGCGCGTCAATGGCAAGCGCGCCAAGGTTGATCAGCGGTTGGCGGTGGGTGACAAGGTGCGCGTCCCCCCGTTGAGGCTGGCACCCGAGGAGGCGGTGCGCGAGGTGAGCGATAATTTGAAGAACTTGCTTGCCGGTAACGTGTTGGCGGAGTCCAAGGATTGGCTGGTCATCAACAAGCCTTCCGGTCTAGCTGTGCACGGTGGCAGTGGCGTCAAGATTGGTTTGATCGAAGCGTTGCGTCAGATTCGTGACGATCTCTCTTTTCTTGAGTTGGTGCATCGGCTTGATCGCGATACATCGGGCTGTCTACTGCTCGCTAAATCGCGTGAGTCATTGTTGTCGCTGAATGCAGCGCTAAAAGAAAAGAAAATGGAGAAAATCTATCTGGCCTTGGTAGCCGGGCGTTGGCCGGAGCGGCGTGACTGGGTTAGTGCACCCTTGTCACGCTACGATGCGGGCAATGGAGAGCGGCGCGTGAAAGTCGATAAGGGAGAGGGCAAGCGTTCACGGACGCGGTTTGCTGTACGTGAAGTCTTCAAGGGAACAACGCTGATCGAGGCTGAGCCGATCACGGGACGTACTCATCAGATTCGTGTGCATGCGCAGCATGCCGGTTATCCGCTGTTGGGTGACGCCAAATATGGTTCGCGTGACACCGAGCGGCTTGCGGCTCAGCTGAAGCTCGAAAGGCTGTTTCTACATGCCTATACGCTGACGTTTCCTGATCCGAAGAGCCAACGACCGATTACCGTCAAGGCTTCGCTTGATGGCGCACTGGAAGGGGTGTTGGCAAGGGCGAGAAGCTTGAGTTGATGGTGAGCTTGTTCATCACGCCATGTAGCCGCGCGTTAGATTGATCTGACATGCTGCCCGCTTGCATATGAATGTAATCATTAAGGAAGCCACTGTGCGCTATCGACTCGTCATTTTTGACTGGGATGGAACGTTAATGGATTCCGAGGCGCGTATCGTTGCCTGCATGCAGGCTGCTGCACGCGATATCGAGTGGCCAGCGCTTTCACATGAGGCCGTACGTGACATCATTGGGCTGGGCTTGCCGGAAGCCATCGCACGTTTGTGTCCAGGTATCGATAGCAGACGTGCTGAATTGATGCGCCAACATTATGCAAATCATTTCGTTACGGCTGAAGAAGCGTTGCCTTCAATGCCTTTCTTTGCAGGCGTTGAGTCAGGCATTGCGAGGCTGCGTCAGAATCCCTCGCAGTTGCTTGCTGTGGCAACGGGCAAGAGTCGACGCGGGCTTGATCGCATCTTTAACAAGACAGCGTGTGGCCCCTGGTTTCATGCCAGTAGGACAGCGGACATGACGCTCTCCAAACCGGACCCGCTAATGCTTGTTGAACTGATCAGTGAACTTGATGTGGCGGCGGATGAGGCGCTGATGGTGGGTGACAGCGAATATGATATGGGGATGGCTGTCGCGCTGGGTATGGATTGCGCTGCAGTGACTTACGGCGTTCATAGTCGGAAGAGACTGGAAGCTTTCAAACCTGTCATGGTGGCGGATCATTTTACGGAGCTGGTCGATTGGCTGGTGGCTGATAAAAGAGTCATTGGTCCCATGGAGAGTGAGTTAATAGAAGGAAGTGGCAAGCATGAGTGATGAACGTTCGCATGATCCCTGGACTGATGAGCGCATAGAAGGTGCGCATGGCAATGCAGCATCTGATGGGACGGGACAGGAACGGGAATCTCCCGCCGTGTTGCGTGAACGTCAAATGCTTGCCCAGACCGAGATGATGGATCGCTGGCTGGGGGAAATGGTCAAGGAACGTCGGCGCAGTCGGCGCTGGAAGATATTCTTTCGACTGTTTCGTTGCCTGGTGATTCTTTTCATTGTCGCCGTGATCGCCTTTGGCGTTTGGACGGCGGATGGTGAAGACATGCCATCCACGCCACACGTGGGCGTGATCGAGGTGAAGGGAGTCATTGATGGCGATGCTCAGGCCAGTGCTGAACGCATTATCGAAGGGTTGGATCAGGCCTGGAATAATCCAGCAGCCAAGGCGGTGGTATTGCACATCAATAGCCCCGGTGGATCACCTGTACAGTCGCAACGTGTCTATGACGAGATCCGTCGCCTTCATGACCAGGGCGGCAAGCCGATCGTTGCGGTGATCGAGGATATCGGTGCCAGCGGTGCTTACTATATTGCATCTGCGGCTGATGATATCTATGCGGCCCCCGCCAGTTTAGTTGGCTCGATTGGCGTGATCTACTCAGGCTTTGGCCTGCAGGGAGCTATCGATAAGCTGGGTGTTGAGCGCCGAGTGTTTACTTCCGGAGAGAACAAGGATTTTCTTGATCCCTTCACGCCTATCGGGGATGAGCAGCGCCAGTTCTGGCAGGAAGTCCTCGATACGACCCATCGTCAGTTTATTGACGACGTCAAGAAAGGACGTGGTGACCGTCTAAGTAACGATCCGCAACTGTTCTCAGGTCTGATCTGGACGGGAGAGCAGGCGCTGCCACTGGGCCTTATTGACGGCTTGAAGGGGCTTGATCAGTTTGCTCGTGAAACGGTGGGTTCCGATGAAACCGTTGACTATACGCCCGATATCGATCCATTCGAAAAGCTTTCACGCCAGTTCGGTCGCGTTGCTGCCGAATGGCTCGGGCTCGACACGATCAATCATGCCTCACCGCTTAGATACCAGGCGCCATGATAAATACGTTGACCCTCGGGCTATGCCTTAGCTAATAGAGGGTCTAGACCTGCCTCTCTGAGCATCGCACACAGGCGTATGAGCGGCAGGCCAATCAGCGTATTAGGGTCATTGCCTTCAAGGCTTTCAAACAGGGTGATGCCTAACCCTTCCATGCGGAAACTGCCTGCGCTATCGAGAGGTTGCTCTCGGGCGACATAAGCTTCTATCTCGGCGTGACTTAAGCAGCGAAAGACTACATCGTAGGATTCCACGCTGACCTGATGGGTGTTTTTAGTGCTGTCAATCACGGCCAGGCCGGTTAAAAAGCGTACCCGTTGTCCCGAAAAACGCGCTAGTGTCCTGCGCGCGGTTTCTGCGTCGTGCGGTTTGCCAAGAATAGTATTTTCGAATACGGCAACCTGATCAGAGCCGATAACTAGATGGTTTTTGTGCTGCTCGGCCACTGCAGTGGCCTTGGATAGCGCCAGGCGGTGGACCAGTGCGTGTGGTGTCTCGCCTGGGCGAGCTGTTTCATCGATATCCGGACTGACGCATAAGAAGGGGAGGCCCAGCCGTTCAAGAAGCTGACGTCTCCAGCGAGACCCTGAAGCAAGTATGAGCTGTGGCATGCGCTACCCTTAAATTAACGATGAGTTTGAAATACGTGGCTGAGTAATATGCGTTATGAATGGTTTTCCAATACGAAAACCAAGATGAAAGCCAGTAAATGATGTAAATGACCGGCTTGATACTGCAAGTACTTTGACACGAACACTGACAATCCCTATTATTGCGCGCCTATGTCAACCACGCGATTACCGAATACCGTCGAGCCTTACCGACTCGCCGCCAGTGCCGAACGTCTGGAGGGAAGCGTCAAGCTTACCGACATGCCTAGGCTTGTCGAGGCGATTGGTGCTCAGGAGGGTGACTGCCTTGCCAGGCTCTCATTTGATATTGATGCGCAGCGTCAATATTTCATTGAGGGCGATCTGACGGCTGATGTCATGCTGCCTTGTCAGCGTTGTCTTCAGCCTATGCCTGTCAGTCTCAAGAGCGACTTCCTGCTCGGGATGGTAACCAGCGATGCTCTGGCTGCCAACCTGCCCGGACGCTACGAGCCGGTGCTCGTGGAGGACGAGAAGCTTGATCTTCTGCCGGTTGTCGAGGATGAAATTCTTCTGACGCTACCGCAGGTGGTTTACCACGATGAGGCGGATTGTGCTGTCTCTCGCGATCAGCTGCAAAGCGGTGAAGACGTAGATGGCTCAGACGATACCGCTCCCAACCCGTTCAGTGTGCTGCGTACGCTGAAGGATAAAACCTGATTCCTTTCGACCTACGACTGGAGAAGAAACATGGCTGTTCAACAGAATCGTAAAACCCGTTCCAAACGCGGCATGCGCCGTTCCCATGATGCCCTGACTGCGCCTGCGCTATCTCAGGACAAGGAAACCGGTACTACTCATCGCCGCCATCATGTGGCTCCGGATGGCTACTATCGCGGTCGTAAAGTCATCGATACTGAAGCCTGATTCGGCTTTAGAGCGTACGCACTTTGCGTATCGCCGTCGATGCAATGGGCGGGGACTACGGTCCCCGCGCTACTATGCAGGGAGCAGCGCATGCATTGCAGCTTCATCAAGATATTGAAGTGTTGTTGTATGGTCCGCGCTCGTTGCTTGATGATGCTTTAAAGTGTTTACCTAAGCGATACTGGTCTGTTCGCTCACGTATCGTGCTTGTAGATGCCAAGTCGGTTATTTCTGCTTCGGCGCGTCCCTCCAGTGTTCTGCGATCCCCTGAAAATTCAAGTCTGCATTGTAGCCTTCGCGCCCTGCGTGATGGCGAGGCAAGCGCATGTGTTAGCGCTGGTAATACCGGGGCGCTGATGGCTATAGCACGCCGGTATCTGGGTATGACCGAAGGGATTACTCGACCCGCCATCAGTACAGCCGTGCCGACGGTTTCCGATGGTCGCTGTTATATGCTTGATTTGGGCGCAAATGTTGATTGTCAGCCTTTTCATCTCGTGCAGTTTGCACGGATGGGGGCTGTCATGGCCCGTGTTGTTGACGGCCTCGAAATGCCGCGTGTCGCACTTTTGAATATCGGTATCGAAGATGTCAAGGGTGAGCGACGCGTTCGTGAAACGGATCATTTGTTGCGTGAGAGTCTTTCTTCGATGTTCCACTATGTAGGGTATATCGAAGGCGATGATATTTTTGCTGGCACTACGGATGTAGTAGTGTGCGATGGTTTCGTGGGTAACGTGGCGCTCAAAAGCAGTGAGGGCCTTGCACGTATGCTGGGGCAGCGCCTGCAGATGACGTTCGAAGCGAATTGGCGTACGCGGCTGGTGAGCTTGTTGGCTCGACCGGCATTGTCGCGTTTTAAGCAGGAACTCGACCCGGTACGTTACAATGGCGCAAGCCTGCTTGGTTTGGCGGAGACTGTAGTGAAAAGCCATGGTGGAGCTGATGCTCTGGGATTTTCATTTGCGATTTCTCGAGCATACAGCGAGGCTTTACAGGCATTACCGGTGCGGTTGGCACAAGGTCTCCGCCAAGAGGCAGGATGAGTAGGGTTCGTGCATTCTTTCTTGAGCCGCGTGCGGTTTAATGAAGAATGGGCATGCGCCCCGATTCGATCAACCTAATATGGATAGGTGACCGTCATGACCGATACCCTGGCCCTCGTATTTCCTGGTCAGGGCTCTCAGCAGATAGGGATGCTGCGAGAGCTGGCCGAGCGTTACAGCGTGGTGCGCACGACTTTTGAAGAAGCCTCTGGTGCGCTGGGTTACGACCTGTGGAACGTCGTTCAGGAAGGCCCTGCTGAAGCATTGAACGCGACGGCATGTACACAGCCGGCCCTTTTGGCGTCAAGCGTTGCTATCTGGCGCGTGTGGCAGGAACTGGAAGGCCCTCGCCCAGCGGTAATGGCAGGCCATAGCCTGGGTGAATATAGTGCATTGGTATGCTCTGGCGCGATCGGCTTTGCCGAGGGGCTACGCCTGGTTCGCCTGCGTGGCGAAGCGATGCAGGCAGCCGTGCCTGAGGGTGAAGGCGCCATGGCCGCTATTTTGGGATTAGACGATAGTGCAGTCGAGAAGGCCTGCCGTGATGCGGCACAGAATGATATTGTCGCGGCGGTAAATTATAACGCGCCAGGGCAAGTCGTGATTGCCGGGCAAAAGGGTGCCGTTGATCGTGCGATTGCGCTATGTCAGGAGGCTGGCGCCAAGCGAGCCATGCCACTGCCTGTATCCGTGCCGTCCCATTGTGATTTGATGAAGCCTGCTGCGGAACGGTTGCTTGAAGGCATTCATGCCATTGAGATCAAAACGCCGCGCTATCGTGTTGTGCAAAATGTCGATGCAAGTGCGCATGAGGACACTGAGGCGTTAACCGAGCGGCTGGTGGCGCAGCTTTATTGCCCCGTGCGCTGGACGCAATGCGTCGAAAGTATGGTGAGCAGCGGGGCGCGTGTATTTATTGAGTGCGGGCCGGGCAAGGTATTGACTGGCTTGGGTAAGCGTATCGACCGTCAGATAAGAGGGCTTGCAGTGAATGATCCTGAAAGCCTGAGCGCTGCGCTGGAGCTAGCACGCGAAACTATCGCCGAAGACAATAAGTGAGTCTTATCATGACAAGCGAAGCTAAAGTTGCATTGGTAACCGGTGCAAGTCGAGGTATCGGCCGCGCAATTGCGCGTGAGCTGGGACGCCAGGGCCATGTGGTCATTGGTACTGCAACCAGTGAAAGTGGCGCCGAGCGTATCAGTGAAGATCTTGAGGCGCAGGGTGTCACCGGTGCCGGACGCATGTTGAATGTCAATGATAGCGCGGCGATCGATGCTTTATTGAAGTCAATCGAGGCTGATTTTGGGGTGCCGACTATCGTCGTCAACAATGCAGGCATTACTCGTGATAACCTGCTGCTGCGCATGAAAGATGGTGAATGGGACGAAGTGTTGGATACTAACCTGAAATCCGTCTACCGTGTATCAAAGGCCTGCTTGCGTGGTATGACGCGTGCAAGATTCGGACGCATCATCAATATCAGCTCAGTTGTGGCTACGCTGGGAAATGCCGGCCAAGCCAACTATGCTGCTGCCAAAGCGGGTATGGAGGGATTTACGCGTTCTTTGGCACGTGAGGTCGGGTCGCGTGGCATTACAGTCAATGCTGTGGCGCCGGGCTTTATTGCCACTGATATGACCGAGAATTTGCCTGAAACGCAGCAAGCGGCACTGAAAGCGCAAATTCCTCTGTCTCGCCTAGGTCAGCCGGAAGAAATCGCTGCAGCAGTGGCTTTTTTAGCAAGTGATGCGGCGGCTTATATCACAGGCGAAACGTTG
The DNA here is from genome assembly GCF_003012345.1 of Phytohalomonas tamaricis. GTDB lineage: Bacteria > Pseudomonadota > Gammaproteobacteria > Pseudomonadales > Halomonadaceae > Phytohalomonas > Phytohalomonas tamaricis. Next base: position 145,986 of record NZ_PVRV01000020.1, on the reverse strand, counting down.
CATGTCAATGGTGGCATGAACATGCGTTGATAAGCATGTGATGTGCGGTTGCGTCGTTTAAAAGCGGCCTATAAACTACCCGCAGCTTTTGGAGCAAGCGGATTCGTACCACTAGGAGTAACGAGATAATGAGTACCATCGAAGAGCGCGTAAAGAAGGTTGTGGCTGAGCGCCTTAATGTTAAGGAAGAAGAGATCCAGAACAGCTCTTCCTTCACTGAAGACCTCGGCGCTGATTCGCTCGACACCGTCGAATTGGTAATGGCGCTTGAAGAGGAATTCGATACTGAAATCCCCGACGAGGAAGCAGAAAAGATCACTACCGTACAGGAAGCGATCGACTACATCGTCGCTCATCAGTAATAGCGTTTGAGCGGCTTTTACGCCGCTTGCGCGTTATAAAGCCGCTCTGGAAACAGAGCGGCTTTCGTTTTGTATGCAGAGAAAATGATGAGTATTTCATCATTCAACTCATGCGATAAGCAGTATAATGTTGCATTCTTAATCGTGCGTAATCATCAGTTGATGGGCGCGCATTGAACTTACGGCGACGCCGTATTCATCTGGTTGTTTGGAGGAGTGCCAATGCCTCGCAGAAGGGTCGTGGTAACCGGACTTGGCCTGGTGACCCCGGTTGGTAATACCGTCGAGGAAAGCTGGAGCAATATAAAGGCCGGCAAGAGCGGTATTACTCCGATCGAGCATTTTGACGCTAGCGGCTTTAATACCCGGTTCAGCGGCTCGGTGAAGCATTTCGAACCTGGCCTTTATTTCAATCCCAAAGAGGCCCGCAAGATGGACCTCTTTATCCAGTATGGTGTAGCTGCGGCGGCGCAGGCGATCAAGGATGCTGGAATTGAGTGCACCGAAGAGAACGCTGAACGTATCGGTGTAGCGATAGGGTCAGGAATCGGCGGGTTGCCGATGATCGAAAACAACCACGAGTCCTTGAATCGTGGTGGACCACGAAAGATTTCACCGTTTTTCGTGCCTGGTTCGATCATTAATATGATCTCTGGCAATCTGGCGATTCAACATGGCTTTAAAGGGCCTAATATCGCTATCACTACAGCATGCACGACCGGAACCCACAATATCGGCTACTCGGCGCGTACCATTGCTTATGGCGATGCCGATATCATGGTGTGCGGTGGCGCGGAGATGGCGACAACGCCCCTGGGGTTGGGTGGGTTTTCTGCAGCACGCGCGCTTTCAACACGCAATGACAGTCCAGAAACGGCCAGTCGCCCTTGGGATCGCGATCGTGACGGCTTTGTGCTGTCCGATGGGGCCGGTATCGTCGTGTTGGAAGAGTATGAGCATGCCAAAGCTCGAGGCGCACAGATTTATGCGGAGTTGATAGGTTTCGGCATGAGTGACGATGCTTATCATATGACTGCGCCCAATGGTCATGGTGCCGAACTTGCCATGCGCAATGCGATCAAAGATGCCAAGATCGATCCCGACCAGCTTGATTACATTAACGCTCACGGTACATCAACCCAGGCGGGTGATGTTGCCGAGAGTCAGGCGATCGAGCGTGTTATGGGAGAGGCATCCAGGCATGTTGCGGTCAGCTCGACCAAGTCGATGATTGGTCATCTGCTTGGCGCTGCCGGTGCTGTTGAGGCCATCTTCTGCATACTGGCGCTGCGCGATCAGGTTGCACCACCGACGATTAATCTTGATAACCCCGACGAAGGCTGTGTACTTGACTATGTTCCGCACAATGCACGGGATATGAAGATCGAGTATACGTTGTCGAACTCGTTCGGTTTTGGTGGAACCAATGGCTCGTTGATCTTTTCCAAGGTCTGAGTCGCAGCGCATCAGGGGCCCGAGATGCTTGATGCATTTCCTTTCGATGACCGTGGCGTTGCCTACGGCGACGGTGTGTTCGAAACGGTGTTGGTCCGTGATGGCCGTCCCATGTTATGGGAGGAGCATATCGCGCGTCTGATTCGAGGCGCCGAAAGGTTGGGGTTTCCTCCGCCATCACACGATAGCCTTGATGCGTTGCCTTGCCAGGCTGGGCCGGGTCTCTCTGTCTTGAAAATCATTGTGACTCGTGGCAGCGGGGGACGTGGCTATCTCGTTCCTCGCCCCGCCGAGCCGCGCCTGCGTTGGAAGGCAATGCCTTTCATACCTCAGACGATACGATGGGAACACGGCGTAGTAGTGCGTCATTGTCGGCTCAGACTGGCTATTCAGCCGATCCTTGCCGGTATTAAACATCTTAATCGGCTTGAGAATGTTCTGGCGCGTGACGAGTGGCATGATAACGATATTTCCGAGGGTCTGCTCAGTGATAGCGCAGGCAGAGTAGTCGAGGCAACGGCAATGAATCTGGCCTGGTGCCATAAACAGCGCTGGTATACGCCGCGTATGGACCAGTGCGGCGTGGCGGGCACTTTGCGTCAGGCGTTGCTTGAGCTGGATTGCCTGGAAGAGGCCGAAGCCCGTGCTGCAGATATAGCGGGAGCTGATGCGCTTTGTGTTTTCAACTCCGTACAAGGCGTATGGCCTGTCGTTCGGTTACTCGAACCTACGGGTGACCTGATCGCGAACTGGGCCGTTGCCGAGAATCAGCGTCGTTTTCAAGCCCAAGCCCATGCGCTGCTGGGCTATCCCGCCACTGTCTGAACCCGTATCGCCATAGGAGTTTGCATGCGCTGGTTGAAGCGGATGTTTATCGTGTTGATTGTGCTAGGTGTAGCAGTAGGCGGTGGCTATGTTTACTGGCATGCCCAACTGACAGCTCCGATTGCGCTTAAGCAGGATACCTTTTATGAAGTCGAGCGCGGTGATAGCGTTCACCATGTACTTGATGAGCTTGCCTCACGTAACGTTATTGATCATGTCTGGCCCTATCAGCTCTTGGGCATATTAGAACCTGAACATCTTAGTAAGCTGCGTGCTGGTGAGTTCAAGCTTACGCCTGATATGAATGCCTATCAGCTTTTGGCCAAGCTTTCGAGTAATGATGTGGTGACCTACCAGCTCACTATTCCCGAAGGGCGCACCTTTGCTGAAATGCGACACCTGATCGATGAAGCGCCGAAATTGAAGCATGAAACGGCGGGCCTCAGTGATGAAGCGCTGATGACAAGGCTTGGCCATGGCGATGAAGCGCCTGAAGGCCGTTTCTTTCCTTCGACGTATCGTTATCACAAGGGAACGAGCGATCTCGTGCTCTACCGCCAAGCTTACCAGCATATGCATGATGCGCTGGCAAAGACCTGGGAGAAACGCCAGGAAGGTTTACCGCTGGATAACGCTTACCAAGCATTGATTCTTGCTTCTCTGATCGAAAAGGAAACCGGAGCGCCTGAAGAGCGTCGTGAGATTGCTGGCGTTTTCGTACGTCGTCTTGAGCGTGGCATGCGTTTGCAAACCGATCCCACCGTTATTTACGGCTTGGGTAATGCGTATGATGGGTCACTGACGCGTGCTGATCTTACCAAGGCGACGGCGTACAATACGTATGTCATTGATGGTTTGCCTCCCACGCCTATTGCATTACCGGGCCTGGCCGCACTCGAAGCGGCTGTCGATCCCAAGCAGGGTGACAGCCTCTATTTCGTTTCGAAAGGTGATGGGCACCATCATTTTTCCAGCACCCTTGCTGAACATAACGCGGCTGTGCGTCGCTACATATTGAATCGTTGATAAACATGATTGCCGATAGGAACGCCTAACATGACTCAACCCCGCGGGCGCTTCATTACGCTGGAAGGCAGCGAGGGGGTGGGTAAAAGCACCAATGTCACCTTCGTCAAGGATTACCTAAACGCGCGCGGCATCAATGTCGTGACGACTCGTGAGCCGGGGGGGACCGAACGAGCAGAAGCCATACGGACATTGCTGCTTGATCCGCGCCCGCAGGAGAAGCTCGCTGACGATGCCGAGCTACTGCTGGTCTTTGCCGCTCGCGCGCAGCACTTGGCAACGTTGATTCACCCAGCGCTGGCGCGTGGAGACTGGGTCGTCTGTGACCGTTTCACGGATGCAACGTTTGCCTATCAGGGCACCGCACGGGGGATAGCGTTGGAACGTATCGCTGCGCTGGAAGCGTTTGTGCAACAAGGACTTTCGCCCGATCTAACCTTACTGCTCGATATGCCAGTTAGTGTTGCAAAAGAACGTTTGCTGGCGCGTGGTGGTGTGCCTGATCGCTTCGAAAAAGAGAATGGCGTCTTTTTCGATGCTGTGCGGCGCGGTTATCTCATGCGTGCTGAAGAGGCACCTGAGCGTTTTGAAATCATCGATGCATGTGCGCCACTTGAGGGTGTGCAGGCTCGTCTTGCCGATGTGCTCAATGACCGGCTTGCCGCATGGATATGAAGCCGTTTCCCTGGCAGCACGCTTTATGGCGTCAGATAATCGATCTGGCAGACCGTAACCGCTTTCCGCATGCGCTGATGCTTTCCGGTGCCGGTGGGCTAGGCAAGGAGCAGTTTGCCAAGGCATTGACGGCACGTATGCTGTGTCGTACTCCGGGTGAGTTCGCCTGCGGTGAATGCCGTAGCTGTCGTATGCTGACAGCCGGTCATCATCCTAACCTGCTGACGATTGAGCCAGCGGAAAAAGGTCGATTGATCCGTGTGGATAGTGTGCGCGAGGCTAACGATTTTGTTGCTCAAACGGCGCAACAAGGCGGCTATCGCGTTATCTATCTGCAGCCCGCCGAGGGCATGACTATCGCGGCAGCAAATGCGTTGTTAAAAAGTCTTGAAGAGCCAGGCAGCAATACGCTCTTCATTTTGTTGGCCGATATCCCTTCGCGGGCTTTGCCCACCATACGCAGTCGTTGCCAGCGCTGGACCTTTGCTATTCCCGATGAGGCAGAGTGTTTGCCCTGGCTTCGTGAGAAGCTTGGCAATGACGAGGATGCCAGATTCTGGTGGCGCGTGGCTGGAGGTCAGCCGCTTCTGGCGGTTGAACTTGGTCAGGGGGAGTCTCGACAACTGCGCCAGACATTGCGCGAGGTGTTTGAAGCGCTGGTTCGCGGTGCTGAACCGGTTGCCGAAGCGGCTCGAATCGATCGCCAAGCGCTAAGCTCAGTGCTGTGGTACGGTATTGCTTGGCTTGAGGATTTGATTCGATTGGGCCTGTCGGGGGAGACGGCACAAATACGCAACTCCGATTTGCTTCCTCTCTATCGGCAGGCGGTAAAGAACGGCCGAGTGCGTGACTGGTTCAGGTTGCTCGATTACGCCCGGGAGCAGCGCCGTCTTCTTGCCGCTGGCAGCAATCCTAATGCGCAATTGGTGCTTGAATCTTGGTTAGTGCGCTGGGCGGCACTGTTGCGCTCCTGAAGTAAGCCAATCCGTCAGGGTTCATCCAGTCGTGGTGGGCATGGACCAAACGATGAGAATAGATTGATGACTGCTCAAAAATCCTTGGCACTGACATTCGACAACAGCAAGACATTGCTGGCCGCCTACATGCCTGTGTTTGAGCGAGGTGGTATTTTCGTGCCGACTCGTGAGCGCTTCGAGCTTGGCCAGCGGGTTAATTTGCGATTACGCCTGCCAGGCGAGCAGGAGTACATCTCTGCCGTTGGCGAGGTGGCGTGGGTATCACCGGCAGGTGCTTCGGGGCAGCGCGCGCCAGGCATTGGCGTGCATTTCGATGCCGGAGAGCAAGCACTGCGCACACGTATCGAAAATCATCTGGCAGGAATGCTGGGCGGTGATCACGCGTCGTACACGCTTTGACGCGGATTGCCTGGCCAGCGTGTCATCTAATGCTTCCAATATGAACTCGCAATGAACAACTCCTTTAACGTATCCAGCGCATCAGCGGTAACGCTGGTCGATTCGCACTGTCATCTCGATCAGCTTGATCTTTCCGGTTATGCCGGTGGGCTCAGCGAGGCGCTTGACGCAGCACGTGCTCAGGGCGTACGTCAATTTATGGCCATCGCTACTGACATGGGTCATCTTGATGAACTGGTGCGTATGGCGCGCCAGCATGATGACGTTGTTTATTCTGCGGGCGTGCATCCCATGACGCGGTTGGAGGTGGAGTATTCGCTTGATGAAATCCGCGAATATATCGAGCGCTTCGAGCCTGTAGCAGTAGGTGAAGTAGGGCTCGATTATATCGTCGCGTCAGGTGAACAAACGCCTTATGTGTTACGCGATGTGCAGTATGAGCGTTTCCGTAATCATCTGATTGCGGCCAATGAAGGGGAACTGCCGGTCATTGTGCATACCCGTGGTGCCAAGGAAGATACGCTGGCCTTGATTCGTGAATACACCGACCCCGCGATCGGCGGGGTACTGCATTGCTTTACTGAAGACATCGATATGGCGCGCGAGGCGATTCGTCACGGTTTCTATATTTCACTGTCGGGCATTGTCACTTTCCATAGCGCTGAAAATGTACGCGAGCTGGCGCGTCAGATTCCGCTTGATCGCCTGCTGATCGAAACTGATAGCCCTTATCTGGCTCCGGTGCCTCATCGTGGTAAACCCAATGAGCCACGGCACGTCATTGAAGTGGCCAGAACCATTGCTAATGTACGTGGTATCAGTCTCGATGAAGTTGCCATGCAGACGACCGCAAACTTCTATCGCCTGTTCAGAAATGCTGCCCCGCAGGCGCCACAGGCGGTGCTTGATCAGTTGGGTAACCTGAGCTGAGCCGATATTTTAGTACCTGTCAGGAGACCGGAGCCTCGCCATGTCGCTTGATACGCTGCTGACCCAGGTTGATTCCATAAGCCGTATTCCGCCTGTCGATAAGTGGTCACCCGCTTGTTGTGGTGAGCTTGATCTTACCATTTCACGCGATGGGCGCTGGTATCATGAAGGCTCGCCTTTTACTAACGAGAAGGTTCGCCGTCTGCTTTCCAGACTGTTACGTCGTGAAGCGGATGGTGAGCATTATCTTGTGCTGCCCCAGGAAAAATGGCGCATCCACGTTGAAGACTGCGCTTTTCTCATCGTTGATGCCGATCCTCAAGATGGAAACTGGTTATTAATCACCGATGTCGGTGATCAGTTCCTGTTAGATGAGACTCATCGCCTTCAGCTAAGTGAGGCGGTAATCCCCAGCGTGGAGGTACGCTTCGGACTTAAAGCACGTCTGCATCGTAATGTGTTTTATCGTCTTGCCGAAGTGGCGCAGGCTGGAGGCGATGAAAGTATTGACGAGATGGGCATCATCAGTGCGGGCATCTGGCAACCGTTGGGACGTTTATCTGCGGAGCAGTTGTGACTGCTCATTCAATATCTGTCCCACTGACTCAGGAACAACAGGCTGTTGTTCATCATGATGGAGGGCATGCCCGTGTCGCAGCAGTGGCAGGGGCGGGCAAAACATCGACGCTAGTGGCGCGTGTGCTTCACTTGTTGGCAAATGGCGTAGCGCCCGAGCGTATTCTTGTCTTGATGTTCAATCGCGCGGCTCGCGAAGACTTTACCGCCAAGCTCCTTGCGCGAGCGCCACAAGGGCAGCGTCTGCCGCAAGTGCGTACCTTTCATTCCATTGGTCATCGTCTGACGGGCACGCTGACGCGTTGGGGGCGGCTTGCGCCACGAAGATTGCTGGAAGCCGATTGGCAGCGAGAACGTCTTCTCAAACAGGCTATTTATCAGGTCATAGGCGATGACCGAGCGGTGCTCGATGCGGCGTTCGAACCGGATCGCCTTGAAGCTTTTGGTAATTTCTGTGATCTGGTCAAAAGTGAGCTGGCAACCCCGGAGCGTCTGTTAGAAACGCTGGATTTTGGCGCGGATACGCGTTATTTCGCTGCTGCCTATCATCAGGTCGAAACGCTGCTGGAAATGCAGGGCGTAATGACCTACGCCGATCAGCTTTACCGGCCGTTGCGTTGTCTGGAGCGGGAGACGGATACGCGGGCCCGGGTCGAGGGATTTCTTGATCATGTTATTGTGGATGAATATCAGGATATCAATGAAGTACAGCTGCGCCTGCTGGCGATACTGGCCGGTACACGGGCAGCCGTGATGGCCGTGGGTGACGCCAATCAGTGCATTTACGAATGGCGCGGGGCGCGTCCCGATGCCATGCTGGAGCGTTTTACTCGTATGTTCGGCGCGCCGCATGACTATCCGCTGTCATACACGTTTCGGCATGGTCATGCCGTGGCGCTGTTGGCTAATCACGCGATTCGCGCCAATCGTAAGCGTCCTGATCAGATTGCCTTGGCCGCACCTTCCAATCCTGTGACCCAGCTTGATGCCGGTACTGGCACGTCGTATCTGGTTAAGGCGCTCCACGACTGGCAACATCAAGGCCGGCGCTTCGATGAGGCTGCAGTACTAATGCGAAGCTGGGCATTGACTGTTTCTGTGCAGCTGCATTTTCTGCGCCAGGGTATTCCTTTCAGGCTGGGGCGCGACGACCGCTTTGTATTCAAGCTGCCGCTGGTACAGGCATTGGCCGGCTACCTTGAGCTTGCCCGTCACGGTTCAAAACTCACCGACCCTGGCCATCTTCTACTGCTGTTCAGTCACCCCGCATCGTTTGTCACTCGCGAGCGGCTCGAGCGTCTCTGCCTGCATCTCGCTGAAAATCAGCGTTGGCCCGACAAGTCATCACCGCTGCTGGAGGGGCTTAAGCCTATTCAGAGTCGCAACCTGAAAAAACGCTGGGAGTTGCTTTGCGAGCTGCCGCGGCTGGTAGGCTGGGCACCTGCCCAATTGCTTGAACACGTTGTCGATACGCTTGATGCCGAAAAACTGCTGCGCCGCGCTGCTGCCCGACGTGAAAAGGGAGAAGAAGATATTCGCCTGCTTGATGTGTTGATCGAGCAGGCCGGTGAGCTGGCCGATGATCCCGAGGCGTTCATTGCCTTGTTGAAAAACCCTGTCGAAACGCGCCAGGACGGCGTTTTGATTACTACGGTACACAGCGCCAAGGGGCTTGAATGGCCCTTTGTGGCGCTGTGGGGGCTTAATGAAGAAGACTTCCCGTTATATAGCCGCGATGCACCGCTGAGTGACGATCTGCTCGAAGAAGAGCGTCGATTGTTTTATGTTGGGGTCACTCGTGCGCGGGAGCGCTTGGTCATGTTGAATGAAGGCGGACAGCGCCGCCCGAGCCGCTTTCTGACCGAAAGCGCTTGGCAGGATTGTGTCCGCGTTGCTAAAGCGCTCTACACTGGGCCCTCTGACTCACCGCAGAGTGATCAAGCTCCCCTTGAGGTGACGTCACCTGAATTGGTCGGGCGCTATTTAAGTGCCATCGATCATGTGCTGCCATTACTGCAGAAGCCCCATGCTTCACCTAAACTATCTGCTGGCATGGAGATGGCCAATGAGTGGCAGGTAGGTGAATGGGTCCATCATGCGGTCTTTGGGCAGGGAAGGATTGAAGTCGTCGAGGGCGCCGGAGAGCGCTGTGTCCTTGACGTTCGTTTTCGCCAGGCAGGAAGGCGACGCTTGATCGCGGCGCGTGCGCCGCTCAAGCGGTTGACTACACGTAAGGAGAATCTTTTATGACCACTGCGCTGGTTGATGTGAACACTCTAGCGAGCTGGATGGATGCTGATGAGCCGCTCGTTGTGCTCGACTGCCGTGCGCGGTTGATGGATGCCTCGGCGGGGCGCGCAATGTGGCAGGAGGGCCATATTCCTGGTGCTATTCATGCGGATATGGCCAAGGATCTGGCGTCACCTGCCAATCATGAAAACGGTGGTGGGCGTCACCCTTTGCCGAAAAAGGATACCTTTGCAGAGCAGCTACGCCAGTGGGGCATCTCACCGCAGACGCGAGTCGTTGTCTATGATGATGCAGGCGGTCAGCTTGCCGCAGCTCGGGCCTGGTGGTTACTGCTCTGGGCAGGTCAAGGCAATGTCCATGTATTGGATGGCGGATGGCAAGCCTGGCAAGAAGAAGATGGCCGGGTCGAACAGGGCGAAACGTTGCCGCAGATAACACCGAGCAATTGGCAGCCTAGCTTCAACGACAACATGATCGCTACGGCGGATGATGTAGCCCGTGGCGATGCGCTGCTGCTTGATGGCCGAGCCGGCGAGCGTTATCGCGGCGAAAATGAGCCCATAGATCCTGTGGCCGGCCATATTCCCGGGGCAGTCAATCTACCGAGCAGCGATACCTTGGATGCCAGTACGCATCATCTACTCGCTGCCGAAGAACTCGATAGCATGATGCCGCAAAGCGATGAAACCATTGCCTACTGCGGCTCGGGTGTCAGTGCTTGTCAGCTTATTCTGGCACACGCTGTGGCTGGGCGTGAACTGCCTAGACTGTATCCCGGCTCATGGAGCGAGTGGAGTCGTGACCCGGATCGTCCGGTCGAAACGAATGAAACAGCGAACTAAATAAAACCTTATGAAATAGTCCGCTTAATACGCCGGGCATACAAAAGCGCCATTGCTCAGCAATGGCGCTTTTTATTGCTGCTTTACATGTTGGGGTAGTTGGGACCACCGCCGCCCTCTGGTGCGACCCAGGTGATGTTCTGTGCAGGATCCTTGATGTCACACGTCTTGCAATGTATGCAGTTCTGGAAGTTGATCTGAAAGCGCGGCTCACCCGCCTCATCGTTAACGACTTCATAAACACCTACCGGGCAATAGCGCTGAGCCGGCTCGGCGTATTTCGGCAGGTTGACGCGGATCGGAATCGACGGATCGACCAGCTTCAGATGACAAGGCTGATCTTCCTCGTGGTTGGTATTGGATAAAAATACCGACGAAGACTTGTCAAATGAGAGTATGCCATCGGGCTTGGGATAGTCGATCCGCTTGCTGTCATCAGCCATTGCAAGCTGCGCATGATCCTGAGGCGTATTGTGTAGAGTCGGCAGCTTCCCGCCCACGGCTTGATCGATGGTATTCCAGATGCCACCCCCGAGCATGCCAAACTTATGAATGGCAGGGCCAAAGTTGCGCGCCGCACGCAACTCATCAAATAGCCAGCTCGCTTCGAAATGCGCGGTGAAGTTGATTAACTCATCGCCGCCTTCACTGCCGTTGGATAGTGCCGCAAAAACACTTTCGGCAGCGAGCATGCCTGATTTCATGGCGGTATGCAGGCCCTTGATCTTGGCAAAGTTAAGTGTGCCCGCATCACAGCCGATCAACAGTCCACCTGGGAACGTCATTTTTGGCAGGCTGTTGTAGCCGCCCTTGACGATAGCACGTGCGCCATAGGCGACACGGGTGCCGCCTTCAAGATGCCGTTTGAAATCGGGGTGATGCTTGAGGCGTTGAAACTCATCGAAAGGCGACAGCCATGGATTGCTATAGTCCAGATCGACGATCAGGCCGACCATGACTTGCTGATTATCGCCATGATAAAGAAACGAACCCCCATGCGTGTGCCGATCGAGTGGCCAGCCTGTCGCGTGAACGACCAACCCCGGCTGATGTTTTTCGGCCGGTACGTCCCATAGCTCCTTGAGCCCGATGGCGTAATGCTGCGGATCGCGACCTTCAGACAAGGCGTAGTGTTCAATCAAGCGTTTGCCCAGATGGCCGCGTGCACCTTCAGCGAATAAGGTGTACTTGCCGCGCAGCTCCATACCGGGCATGAACATCTCTTTTTCACTGCCGTCGCGGGCCACGCCCATGTCGCCGGTGATTACGCCACGTACTTCTCCTGTCTCGCCGTAGAGAATCTCTTGAGCGGCGAAGCCCGGGAATATGTCGACCCCTAATGCCTCGGCCTGCTCGGCCAGCCAGCGGCACAGGTTACCGGCGCTGATAATGTAGTTACCCGAATTATGCATTGTGCGAGGTATCAGCGCGTCGGCAATGCGGAGGCTACTTGCTTCATCGCGCAGCACATAGACTTCATCATGACTGACCGGCGTCTCTAATGGCGCACCGCGCTCCCGCCAATCCGGGAACAGCTCATCAAGGGCACGAGGCACGAAGACAGCGCCAGAGAGAATATGTGCGCCTACCTCGGCGCCTTTTTCGAGTACGCAAACAGAGAGCTCGTGATCGGCTTCGAGCGCCTGCTGGCGGAGCCGGCACGCTGCCGCTAAGCCAGCGACACCGGCGCCAACGATGACAACATCGAAGTCCATGAATTCTCGTTCCACTGATTGCTCCTCTAGATGATGCTCTCGTCAGGCCGCGCCCACGGTTGGCCGACCTACTGTTTGTTCGCTGCCACCAAGGCTGCCAAGGCGAGGCACATGTCCGTCGTGTTACACTTTGCATGCTTGATTGAAGGCAAAGCGCGCGATAGCAGGCACATATGGCGCTATATGACCATGAAAGTTGCTATTGTGGCATTTCTTTGTCTGCTGGGCATAATTCGAAAACGGCAGTGCCGAGGAAGGTGGGTGCTGGGCGTCAATATTCCAGGCGCAACATGCCTGGCCATAGGCAATAAGCCTTTATTAGCCCTGTTTTTATGATTGCTTCGGCTATTTTACAGCGCTCGGCTGAGCAATAGACAACCTAACGAGGACGTCATGAAGGTACTCGTCGCGATAAAGCGTGTGATCGATTACAACGTTAAGGTGCGCGTCAAGGCGGACCATTCCGATGTGGATTTGACCAACGTCAAGATGGCCATGAATCCTTTTTGCGAGATCGCCGTCGAAGAGGCCGTTCGGCTGAAAGAGCGCGGTGTCGCTACTGAAATTGTCGTAGTAACGGTAGGGCCCAAAGCGGCTCAGGAACAATTGCGTACTGCACTGGCATTGGGGGCGGATCGGGCCATTCATGTCGAGACCGAGGAGCAGCTTGAATCGCTGGCGGTGGCCAAGGTCTTGAAGCGGATTGTCGAGGAAGAGCAGCCTGGGCTGGTACTGCTCGGTAAGCAGGCCATCGATACCGACAATAACCAGACCGGCCAGATGCTTGCTGCACTGACAGGGATGGCACAGGGCACATTTGCTTCAGAAGTCGCTGTCGAGGAGCAAAAGCTCAAGGTTGTTCGAGAGATCGATGGGGGATTGCAAACGCTCGAACTCACATTGCCGGCGATCATCACTGCCGATCTGCGCCTCAATGAGCCGCGCTACGCTAAATTGCCGGATATCATGAAGGCCAAGAAAAAGCCGATCGATACGCGTAGCGTTGCAGATCTTGGCATCGATATAGCGCCACGTACGCGACTGCTCAAGGTGCAGACGCCTGCTGAACGTCAGGCGGGTGTGCGTGTTGCCAGTGTCGACGAGCTGATCGATAAACTGAAGAATGAAGCGAAGGTGATCTAATGGGCATCTTGGTGGTAGCAGAACATCACAATGGTCAGCTGGCCACGTCTACCGCACGTGTGGTTTCAGCGGCGCGCGTCATTGGCGGTGATATCGATGTGCTGGTGGCTGGCAGTGGAGCGAGTACCGTTGCAGAAGCGGCCGCGACGTTGAGTGGTGTCACTCGAGTACGAGTAGCTGACGACGCAGCTTATGAGCATGAGCTGGCCGAAAATATGGCAGCGCTGATTGCCATACTGGCGGGGGAATACAGCCACGTTTTCGCTGCCGCTTCCACGGCGGGCAAGAATTTCATGCCCCGTGTCGCCGCGTTGAAGGATGTTGCACAGATTTCTGACATTATTGCTGTCGAAAGCGCAGACACGTTTGTTCGTCCCGTCTATGCCGGTAGTGCTATCGCTACCGTGCAAGCGCTCGATGCGCTCAAGGTCGTGACCGTACGCACCAGCGCCTTCGATCCGGTCGAGATGGCAGGTAGCGCAGCAATCGAGGCGCTTGCCATCGTTGAGAATATTGGCGTGTCGCGTTTTGTCGAGGAGCAGCTCGCTTCTGGCGAACGTCCGGAATTGAGTGCGGCACGTATTGTCATTTCCGGAGGGCGTGGGCTGGGCAGCGGTGAGAATTTCAAGCTGATCGAGGCGGTTGCCGACAAGCTTGGTGCGGCAGTGGGTGCGTCCCGGGCGGCGGTCGATGCAGGCTTTGTGCCTAATGACTTCCAGGTCGGGCAGACGGGAAAAATCGTGGCGCCCGAACTTTATATTGCCGTGGGTATTTCAGGCGCTATCCAGCATCTGGCGGGTATGAAGGATTCCAGAGTCATCGTGGCGATCAATAAAGACGAGGACGCGCCGATTTTCCAGGTGGCCGACTACGGCTTGGTGGCGGATCTTTTCGAGGCGCTGCCGGAACTGGCTAACAAGCTTTAATAAGCCTTTCACGGATATGAGCAGTATAAACGCTGAGCCTATTGGCTCGGCGTTTTCATATCTGTAGCACTATGAGGATTGACTAGATGCTATCTAGACGTAGACGTAAACGTGCGTCTGCACGAGCGTGATGTTTCAATTATTAATTGATAATTGTTCTTGTTTGTATTAGCGTTAAAGTCGTCATTGCGAGAGATGGATGGCTTTGCGATGGTTTTGCCCGATAGATAATTCGGCCGAAATGCAGTGTAGGGATGCTGAGCCTGGCCATGGATAGCCCTCATTATGTCGAAGGTGCGTATTTTTCTGCCGAGCCATTTTTATAGGTAGGTTGTCTGCAAGCGTTTTTGTACCTGCTGGCCATTGCGTCATTCCCCCTCGTCTGAAGAGCCTGTCCCAATAGGATCATCGCCTATTGGGACAGGTTCCGATGTAGCCAATGAATAGCTTGGTATCGGTACCGTGAATTTTATGATCCTTATCTCTGGGAGAGCTTCGTGAGGTCACGATTTCCACATCGTATAGCAAGTGCGTGCCTTCTAGCGGTTGCCTTGCCTGCCCTGGCGGCGCCAACGCTACGCGATGAAACCGCTGAGCATCAGGCACGTCAGCAAGTATTACAAGAAAGCATCAATGCCGCTGATGATGAAACCAAAGCGTTACTGCTTCACCTGCGGGACGCGCGGGAAACAGCCAAGCGCCTCGAGAGCTATAACGCGGAACTCGCACCGCTGGTACGTGATCAACAGTCCCGTATCGAGCGCCAGCGTCATGCGCTCGATACGCTCGATGCGACACGCGAAGCGCTGCCGGGCACGATGCGCCAGATGGTGGAGCGATTGCGAGCAATCGTCGAGGCGGATTTGCCGTTCCGGCACGAGCAACGCATGGCGCGGGTTGAAAGCCTTGAGACGATGTTGGCTGACGCCTCCTTGTCGTCTGCTGACAAGCTTGAGCGTATTCTCAGCGCCTGGCAGATGGAACTCGACTACGGGCAAAAGATGGAAGCCTGGCGCGATACCTTGGTCGGTTCAGATGACACTGAAGTGCAGTATCTGCGTATGGGGCGCATGGGCTTTTATTACATGACGCCTGATGGTCGTCAAGGCGGTGTTTGGAACGCAGCACAGCACACGTGGCAGCCCATTGATGGCGAGGTGCTGGAGGCCGTACGCAACGGTGTCAAGATTGCCGCCGATCAGCGCAGCCCGGAATTGTTGTCTCTGCCGCTCTCCGTTGAGGTGCAACGCGGTGATCAGCCGAGCCAGGACGTGAACGACAGTGAACGTAATCCACAGGAGGCCAGTTCATGAGACGCCTAATTACTGTGGCACTGGCGGGTACGTTAAGTGTTGCCAGCTTACCGGGGCATGCCGAAACCTCTCTGGCAGAGACTATCAGCAGTTATCAGCAGGATGCTCAGGCGGCAGAAGGACGCGATCGTCAGCGTCTCGATCAATTGCTCAATAACCGACAGGCGCTTGAACAAGCGGTCAATGAAGCGGAAGCGCGCCTGAAGAAAGCGCAGGCTGAACGAGAGCAACTGGACAAGCGCCAGGCTGAGCAACAGAAAGCACTTACCGAGCTTAATCAGGCGCGTAGCAGCCAAGGGCAAGACCTTACGCCGGTCTTTGATGTGTTAAGACGCAGCATCAACAAGACGCGTAACGACGTTCAGGATAGCTGGCTCACGCTGGGCAATGAGGCGGTTGTGCCTGATGCAATTGACGATAATGCTATTCCTTCGAACGAGCAGTTCTCGACGTACATCGACCAGCTTTCCCAATTGATTGCGCGCAGCGCTGAGGCCGTACGTTTACAGGTGCCGGTGGCTGGGCATGACGGTAGCGTTAGCGTCCGTGAGGTCACTCGGCTCGGAGCGATGAGCGCTGTAGGCGCCGAGAATTTGCTGCGTCCACCGCATGGTGATACGCCAGTCAATGTCGCTGAACGTACGCCAGACGATGTGCAGTCGCAATTACGTGCGTTTGCTCAAGGTGACAGTAATCGGGTGCCATTTGATCCCTCAGGGGGTAACGTCCTTGATGCCTTTGCGCAGCAGCCAACGCTTGGCCAGCGCATTGCTCAAGGCGGCGTGGTTGGCTACGTAACGATTGCATTAGGCGTGATTGGCTTGCTGGTCGGGCTTGCTCAATTGGGTTACCTGTTGACTGTCAGCGGGCGGATTCGTCGTCAGGTTGGCACGCTTACCACGTTGCATGAAGACAATCCTTTGGGACGCGTATTGAAGCGCTTTCAGGGAATCCGTCGCTATCACCAGCCCGAAGTGCTTGAGGCCCGGCTTGACGAGATGCTTCTGGCTGAGCAGCCGAAGCTTGAGCGCGGCCAGTCCTTTGTCAAGCTAGTGGCGGCGGTTGCCCCGTTGATGGGGCTTTTGGGTACCGTCACGGGCATGATCGGTACGTTTCAGTCCATCACTGTGTTTGGCAGCGGCGACCCTAAACTGATGGCGGGCGGTATCAGTCAGGCACTGGTGACGACAGTGCTCGGCTTGATCGTGGCCATTCCGGTACTTTTCACCCATACCGCCATTGCCAGCCGCAGCAAGAAGCTGATGACGGTGCTGGAAGGACAAGCCAGCGCTGCGTTAGCGAATCACTTGGATGTTCAGGAAAGCGAGCTGGCGGAAGATGTATTACAGCACAGCCAGCGCAGAGGAGGACGCGATGGACGCGCTGTTTGATCCCGTCGACCGTCTCATTACCGCAGGCGGCCCCGTGCTGGTGGCCATCGCGTTGACCGCCATGCTGCTATTTGCCCTCAGTTTTGAGCGGATGATCTTCTGGCAGTTCGGTTACCCCAAGAGCCGACAGGCACTGATCGAGCGCTGGATCGGCCGGCGTGAACACATCAGCTGGAGTGCCCGGACACTCCGGGAGAGTTGGTGTCAGGAGCTTCTTTTATCCCTACGCGCACCGCTGCCGTGGCTAAAGCTGCTGATAGCCATTTGCCCCTTGCTGGGCCTGCTGGGCACGGTGACTGGCATGATTCAGGTATTCGATGGATTATCGCTGTCCGGTGTTGGTCAGGCGCGCTCGCTATCTGATGGGGTTGCACGTGCGACCCTGCCGACACTTGCTGGTATGGCTGTGGCCGTTGTGGGGCTTCTCTTTACCAGTCGTTATGAACACGTTATTCGGCGCGAGGACCAGCGACTTCACGATCAGCTGACACGTGCAGCGGAGGATGCTCATGCGTAGAAGACGTCTGCGTCAGGACGAAGACGCCAGTGGCATCGATCTGACACCGATGCTTGATGTGGTTTTTATCATGCTGATCTTCTTTATCGTGACGACCAGCTTCGTGCGAGAGAGTGGCGTAGAGATTGAACGGCCCGAAGCGAGTTCGGCAACGCCTCGGCCTGATGCTCAAGTCATGGTGGCGATCACTTCCGAAGGGGCCATCTGGGTCAATGGCGAGGCTGTCGATGAGGATCGCGTCGGTCAGGTTGTTGCGCGTGCGGCACGTAGCGCCGGTGGCGGTGTCGTTGTTCAGGCAGATCGTCAATCACAGACGGGGCTATTAATCGAGACAATGGATAGCATTCGTCAAGCCGGGATCGAGGATATTGCCGTTGCAGCCTCACGAGGGCGTGGCTAATGCGCCGTCTGGTCGCCATTACAGCTGGGGCATTGCTGGCCTTGGCGCTGTTTTTTGGACTGGCCTTGCTGGTTGCTCCGCCCGAGGCGTTGCGTGAACCTGCGCATAAGCTTACGTTTGCCATGACTGAGGCGCCTGCGCAGCAGGCTGAACAGCCCACAGCGCAACCTGCCGAGGCTACACTGCCAGAACCGGCTGCTGCGCCGATGCGTCCAGCGGCAGCGCCTCAGCCGGTGCCTGATATTCAAAGTGCCGTCGCCTTGCCGCTCTCTGAAGCGCCGCCTCCTGAACAGCCCGATATCTCGCTGGATAGCACATTACCTGAGCTTGATGTTGCGAAGCCGCAGCCTGTGCCCAAGCCTAAACCGCAACCCACGCCGCGCCCGCAACCGCGTCCTGAGCCGACGCCTCAAACTACGCCACAAGCGTCATCTTCGGCCAGGCAACAATCGGCCCAGAGTTCTGCAGCGTCAGGAGGGGCACAGTCCGCTCAGGATATCGTGAGCGCCCAGCAGAAGGGGCTGATTCAGCCAGTGAAGATGGAGAAACCTGACTATCCACGTCGGGCGCGAAGGCGGGGTACGGAGGGCTTCGTTGAAATTCAGTTCGAGATACAAACGAATGGTCGAGTCGATCGTAATTCAATCACTATCGTCGATTCTCGTCCGGGGAACATATTTAACGATGCGGCAAGAGAGGCCGTGTCAGGTTGGGTATTCGAACGCTTGGATAACCCCGTGCATATCATTCAGCGGCTTGAGTTCAAGTTGAGAGGCGGATAATGAAACGTCTACTGACGCGTCTATTGCTGGTCATGTGGTGTGTGTTTTCCCTGCCGGCGCTGGCGGCAGGGCCTGCCTTGCCGCCGGCGACGGTTGAGCGATTGCAGCATCTTGAGCAGCAGCTTGCTACCGGCGATATGGCTGATGTTGCCGCCGAGGCGCAGCGCCAGGCTGAGCGTTTGGGAAGCAGCGGCGCCAGCGGCTGGGCTAAGGCGCTTTATCTTCAGCTTGGTGCTAATGCAGAAGCCAAGCGTGGCCGTGATGCTCATGCCGCTGATCTCTTTGCCCAGGCGCGTGATATCAGTGTGGCCCCGCTGGCACAGCGCGTGAGTTGGCTGGAAAGGGAAGCCAAGCTGAGATTAAGGGCGGGACAGATGGAAAACGGTGTGGCCTTGCTCGAACGCTGGGCAGAACAAGCATATCCAGCGCCATCTGATCTTTGGCTGCTGGCTCAGGTGCAGGCTCATCAGGGTAATTGGTCATCAGCGGCACGCTGGCTTAAACGTGCCCGTCATGCAACTTCTGCGCTTTCATCACGCCAGACTGAACTGGCAGCGGTCATCTATCAGCACGCTGGTCAAAATGACGCAGCGGTGAAAATGATCGAGGCGCAAATCGATCGTGACGCTCAGGATGCGCAGATCTGGCAACGTGCGGCGGCGCTTTATCAGCGTATTGGACAACCAGGACGCGCGGCTGCGTTATGGGAAGCCGGCTGGCGTCGCGGTATCTTAAAAGGATCAGAGGCACTGGAACGGCGCATTGCCTTGCATATGGCCGGCGGGACGCCGGCGCGTGGAGCGGAAATTCTTGCCCAGGCGCTTATGAAAGGTGAACTTGAGCCTACGCCGGAACGTCAGCGTCAGCTCGCCCAGGCATGGACAATGGCGCGTGATCGTGATCATGCGTTAAACGCCTGGCAAACGTTGGCTGATCAAACCCATGAGGCGCGTGACTGGCGGCAGCTAGGCGAACTGGCCTATGGCTGGGGCAATTGGCCGCTGGCGATCAAAGGGTTGAGCAATGCGCGTCAGGCAGGGGATAGTGCGCGTGGTCGACTCTGGTTATTGCAGGGAGTAGCGGCCTACGAGCAAGGGGATCGGGAGGCTGCACGCCGTGCCTTCAGGCAGGCAGCGAACAGCCAGGAAGTTGCCGAACAGGCTGAGGCCTGGCAGAACATGCTTGCTCAGTCGAATTCAGAATCATCAGGTGAGACTGAGCCGCAACGGGGCAATACCTAGCCTTTTACAAGGCTAGGTCGGTCCAGACCGGAGCATGATCCGATGGGCGTGTCATGGCGCGTAACTCATAGTCGATACCGGCATCCTGTACAGCAGGAACCAGGGCATCACTGACCAGAATCAAGTCGATGCGCAATCCACGCTTGGGCTCACGCTCGAATCCTTTTGAGCGGTAATCGAACCAGCTAAATAGTTCACTTTCTTCGGGGTGGCAGCAGCGGAAGCTGTCTTTCAGACCCCACGTCATTAGTCGATTTAACCACTCGCGTTCTTCAGGCTGAAAGCTGGTCTTGCCATCACGCAGCCAGCGCTTGCGGTTGGCCTCGCCAATCCCGATATCGATATCGGCAGGCGAAATATTGAAATCCCCCATCACGACAAGCCGCTCACTTGCACGGTGTGATGTTTCCAACAGTGTCGAAAGCTGGGTATAGAAGTGACGCTTGTTGGGATACTTGCTTGGATGGTGAATGCTTTCGCCCTGAGGGAAATAGCCATTCCAGACGGTAAGGGGCTCGCCATCCGTTCCTGCCATGCGTACGCCGATCATGCGTTTCTGGGCATCTTCGCCATCATCGGGAAAGCCCAGGAATACGGCTTCCGGCGCCTGACGCGTCAACATCGCTACGCCGTAATGCCCTTTCTGGCCATGAAAGTGAACGTGATAACCGAGTTTCTGGACTTCCTCGAGGGGAAACTCGCTATCCTGAACCTTGGTTTCCTGCAGACCTATGATATCTGGCGCATGGCTTTCGATCATGGCTTCGAGTTGATGCAGGCGGGCGCGAATACTGTTGATGTTAAAAGATACCAGCCTCATCATCACTGCTCCTGACCAGCAGCCGAATCCTCGGGGTGCTGGGGGTGGACAGGTAATGGCGTGGCTTCACGGCGTTGGCGGTCCTGCTTTCGCGCTGCCTGTTCCTTGCGCTGCTTCGCTTTCTTGCTGATGGTTCGCTTGCTTGATCCGGTGGCATCAGGCGTTTCATTGCGCCATTGGCGATAATCCTTGCGGCGGCCGGTACGGATCATGACCTTGTCGGCCAATGAGCGTGTTTTCTTGCGTCGAGTCATGGCAGTTACTTCCTTTCAATAAGGCGGGGATTCTAGCAAGAGTGAAGAGGTTTAACCTCCTTGGTAGTGTAACGACGTTGATTTGAAAATTTAATCAGCGGCTAGCTTTCCACCCTACAGGCGCAGTCAGCGTCTAGGGCTGGTACAATAGTAATGTAATCAAGCCATTTATACCGATATTGTGCGAATACACGAACAGTGAGGCGTCTGTGGCATGGCTCTATCCCGGCGGAAAGTTCCGGCGTAGACTGCGCCCGGTTGTAAGCCTTCGGTATTTTGCACTTCTCAATCCACCCTAACCAAATGATCCTAATGTTATGAGCGAGTCGGAAAAGACATCTCCACCGACCCAGAATCAGAGTCGCAAACCCAAGCGTCGGCGGCGTAAACCGCGTAAGGGTGAACCCAATCAGCAGAAGGCTCAGCGTCAGGACTGGGATATCTCGAAGTTCGAGGTGCCTGCCGTCGCAGGTAAGTGGCGTTTCCACGATTTTAACCTGCCGATGCCACTGATGCAGGCCATCCATGAGCAGGGGTTTGAGTACTGCACGCCCATTCAGGCTGAGGCGCTCAAGCACACATTGCTTGGCGGTGATGTCGTCGGCAAGGCGCAGACTGGAACCGGTAAAACGGCAGCATTTCTGATCTCGATTCTGACCTACTTCCTTGAGGAAGAGACACCTGATGGTCAGAAAAATGGAGCGCCACGCGCGCTGATCATTGCGCCAACCCGTGAGCTGGCCTTGCAGATCGAGAAAGATGCCAAGGCGTTGACTCGCTATACGCGCTTGAAAGTTGCCAGCGCCGTTGGTGGCATGGACTATCAAAAGCAGCAGCAACAGCTAGCCAAGCCGCTTGATATCCTGATCGCCACGCCTGGTCGTTTGCTCGATTTCTTTCAAAAGCGTGATGCTGATCTGTCTCAGGTCGAAGTGTTGGTGCTTGATGAGGCTGACCGCATGCTGTCGATGGGCTTTATTCCCGACGTCAAGCGCATCATTCGAGCGACGCCCAAGCGCGAGGAACGTCAGACCTTCCTGTTTTCAGCGACGTTTACTCAGGACATCCTCAATCTGGCCAGCCAATGGACGCATGAGGCTGCCTTTGTCGAAATCGCCATTAATACCGAGACGGCTGCGAATATAGATCAGCGCGTCTACATGGTCAGTGACAGCGACAAGCTCAGGCTCTTGACCAATCTGGTCAGGTTGGAGGCGCTTGATCGGGTCATGGTGTTCGCCAACCGTCGCGATCATGTCCGTGAACTTGACAAGAAACTGCGTGAAGCGGGTGTCAACGTGGCGATGCTGTCCGGGGACGTGCCTCAGCGCCAGCGTATCAAGACGCTGGAGCGGTTTCGCTCGGGTGAAGTCTCGGTGCTGGTGGCGACCGATGTCGCTGGACGGGGCATCCATATCAATGATGTCAGCCACGTGATCAACTACACCTTGCCGGAAGATCCTGAGGACTATGTGCATCGTATCGGCCGTACAGGACGTGCCGGCGCCAAGGGCACATCGATCAGTTTCGTTGGTGAAGAAGACGCCTTCGCGCTGCCTGAAATCGAGTCGTTACTTAATGACAAACTGCCTTGCGAACATCCGCCTGAAGGCTTGCTGTAAGGGTAAGTGCCAGTATTGATAATAAAGGACGGGAGCGGAGACGGGCGATGCTCGAAGCGGCGCTGAAAACGCAGATTCAGGAGGCTTACCGGCAGGTGCTCGAAGGGCTTGAGCTGACGCCACGATACGGTCAGCGCCTGATGATTGCCGAGATCGCCAGAACGCTGGGTGAGATCGAGGTTGATGATGAAGGCCGTCGCGTCGGTAACGAGCACGTCTGTGTGTTGGAGGCAGGCACAGGGACGGGTAAAACGCTGGCGTATCTGCTTGCGGCATTGCCGATTGCCAAAGCGCGCGGCAAGCGCCTGGTCGTGGCCACGGCGACGGTAGCGCTGCAGGAGCAGGTGCTTTACCACGATCTACCCGCTCTCAAGCGCCACAGCGGATTGTCATTTGAGTATGGCTTGGCCAAGGGGCGAAGGCGCTACTTGTGCGTTGCGCGGCTTGAACAAGTGCTTGACGGTGTCGAAGCCAATCCGACCATGTCGCTATTCGAGCAGCAACTGACGAGCGGCAATGAGGCTTTAGCCGGTCTCGCACAAGAGCTGGCTGAATCCTATGCCGCAGGGCAGTGGGCTGGTGATCGCGACAGTTGGCCTGTGTCGATTGAAGATAACCACTGGCGGCAGCTGACTACCGATCACCGCCAGTGTACCAACCGACGCTGCGGTCATTTTGGTGCCTGTGCGTTCTTCCGCGCGCGGCGTCAACTCGATGAAGCCGATATCATCGTGGCCAATCACGATCTGGTCCTTGCTGATCTGTCGTTGGGCGGCGGCATGGTGCTACCACCGCCGAAAGATTGCATCTATATCTTCGATGAAGGGCATCATCTGCCCGATAAGGCGCTTGAGCATTTTTATCATCGCCTGCCGATAAACGGTGCGCTGCGCTGGCTAGGTCAACTCAAGAAATCATTGACGGAACTCAATACTGCTCTGGCGGTACAGCCTACGGTAGCGCGCTTGCTGGGTTCACTGCCTGAGGCGTTGGCGGCGCTGGAACCAAGGCTCGGTGAAGCATTCCGGCTGGGTTATCAATTTGCCGATTCGATACCTCCTGCCACTGGCGGCGGGCGCCGTGATGGCGAGAACGATGCACAACACTATCGTTTCCCGATGGGCCGGGTGCCAGAGGGTTTGATGGAGCATGCGGTGGCCTTGGTTGCGCCTTTCGCTGAGCTATCGCGCACGCTTGAGACGATCGGCGATATTCTGCGTGAAAGCCTTGATCCGGATAAGAATACCGGCCTGGCGCGTGAGCAGGCTGAGGCTTGGCTGCCGCTAGTGGCGCTGCTGCATGGTCGTGCCCTGGAGGCGCATGGGCTCTGGCAGGCATTTGCCGAGCAGGATGACAAGGATAGTGCTCCGAGAGCGCGCTGGCTGACATTTGAAACGATAAGCGGCGATGCTGAGCTTATCTTTTCGGCAAGCCCGGTCAGTGCGGCAGAAACATTGGCGCGCCATTTATGGGGAAACTGCTTTGGCGCGGTATTGACTTCGGCCACCCTGACAGCGTTGGGCCGCTTCGATCGAATACAGGAGCGTGCAGGACTCGCCAACCGCTATCGCTATCAACGCCTGCCAAGCCCGTTCGATTATTCACGTGCCGTGCTCAGCGTGCCGAAAGAAGCCGTTGACCCGGGCGATCGTGATGGCCATGAACGCGCCATTCGCGACTTTATCGTCTCACTGCAGGCAGGTGAGGCGGCGTTGGTGTTGTTCTCGTCACGCAAGCAGTTACGCGCAGTGGAGAAAGCGTTACCCGAGTCGCTTGCTGACCGGGTGCTATCGCAGGATCGGCTTCCCAAACGTGAACTTCTAGACCGCCATCGGCAACGGGTAGATGCCGGGCAGGGCAGTATCATTTTCGGCATGGCAAGCTTTGCTGAAGGTATTGATCTGCCGGGTAAATATTTGACCCATGTCATCATTACCCGCTTACCCTTTTCGGTGCCGGACGATCCGGTAGGCGCTACGCTGGCTGAGTGGATTGAGTCACGCGGTGGCAATGCCTTCATGCGCATTTCGGTGCCGGATGCCTCGATCAAATTGATTCAGGCATGCGGGCGCTTGATCCGTAAGGAGATCGATACCGGACGGATTACCTTGCTCGACCGACGAGTATTGACCCGCCGTTATGGTCAGGCGCTGCTTGATTCTCTACCGCCATTTCGCCGCGAGATTGAAGGCGTTGAGGTGCCATTGGCATCGTGAGGATGATGCATTGAGCAATGGACAGGCTTTTATAGCTAATGCCTGGAAAGAAAAAGCCGGATCGTGCGATCCGGCTTTTTTTGTCTCGACTATGCGTATTCGAGCGACATTTCTGAAGCAGAGCGCTGATTTATTTAGCGATGCGCTCGCGGAGTTTATCACGCAGCTTGCTATCCATCTCAGTGAGGACCCTTTCGGTCGTTGGCCAGTCGATACAGGCATCGGTAATCGAGACGCCGTATTGCAGCTGGCTACGATCTTCAGGGATCTTCTGCGCCCCCCAACCCAGGTGGGACTCAATCATCAGTCCCATGATCGAGCGATTACCCTCAAGGATCTGCTGGGTAATATTTTCCAGTACCAGCGGTTGTAATGCCGGATCCTTATTGGAGTTGGCATGTGAGCAGTCGACCATGATGTTGGTCTTGAGCCCCGCTTTCTGAAGCTCCTGCTCCGCTAGAGTGACGCTGACACTGTCATAATTGGGTTTGCCGTTACCGCCGCGCAGCACCACATGGGCGTAGCGGTTGCCCCGTGTACGGATGATGGCTACCTGTCCCTTCTGGTCGATACCAAGGAAGTTATGCGGATGAGCGACCGAGTTCAACGCATTGACGGCGACATCAAGACTGCCATCAGTGCCATTTTTGAAGCCGACGGGGCCGGAAAGACCAGAGGCCATTTCACGGTGTGTCTGTGATTCAGTAGTGCGCGCGCCGATGGCCGACCAACTGATACAGTCTTGAAGATACTGCGGGGAAATCGGATCGAGCGCTTCGGTAGCAAGTGGCAAACCCATTTCAGGCAGATCGACAAGCAGTTGACGGGCAATATGTAGGCCATCTTCGATGGCAAAGGAATCATCAATGTAAGGGTCATTGATCAGTCCTTTCCATCCCACTGTCGTGCGCGGTTTTTCGAAATAGACGCGCATGACGATAAAGAGGCTTTCTTTTACTTGGTCCGCTAGAGCGAGGAGACGTTTGGCATAGTCCTTGGCCGCTTCGACATCGTGAATCGAGCAAGGCCCGATCACGACGAGTAGCCGCGGGTCCTCCCCATCGAGAATGCGCTGAATTGTCTGGCGGCTCTCGATGACGGTACGTTCTGCTACGGCGCTAAGCGGGATATCACGCTTTAGCTCATCGGGGGTGATCAATACGTCCTGGGAGAGGACATTTAAATTGTTGACCTGCTGTTCAGACATTATCGACCTGCATATTAATCGATTGGATCCGTGGGTGTGCTGCGACGAAGATAAAGGCATGTCGAAGCGATCGGGGTACTTACTATTGAATGTGAAACGATGAAAAGCAATGCTAGCACGGAACTCGCCGTCGATAGAGCAGTCTTATCTTCACCCTTGGCGATCTATGGTCCTTGATGAAGCGAGGATAAACGGGAACACTAATGGGACACTACCAAGGCCCGAAGGGCGTCAGGTTCAAAAATATATGATCCCGGTTTTAATCATGCATGTTGACGGGGCAGGCTGCAGTGTTTT
The DNA here is from genome assembly GCF_003012345.1 of Phytohalomonas tamaricis. GTDB lineage: Bacteria > Pseudomonadota > Gammaproteobacteria > Pseudomonadales > Halomonadaceae > Phytohalomonas > Phytohalomonas tamaricis. Next base: position 119,825 of record NZ_PVRV01000020.1, on the reverse strand, counting down.
AACACGCCATTTACCTCCTGGGTCAGGAGAATGTGAATGGCTGTAAAAGAAACTGATCAGCAGCTCGTTGAACGCGCCCAGAAGGGCGACAACCAAGCATTTGATCTGCTGGTCAAGAAATACCAACACAAGATTATTGGCTTGATCGGACGCTACGTTCATGATCAGGCTGAAGTATATGATGTGGCACAGGAAGCCTTCATCAAGGCTTATCGTGCGCTGGATAAGTTTCGCAGCGAGAGTGCCTTCTATACATGGATGTATCGTATTGCCATTAATACGGCCAAGAATCATCTGGTTGCACGTAGTCGCCGGCCGCCGGGCAGCGATCTTGATATCAGCGATGCGGAAATACTTGATAACAGCGGCCGTCTTTCGGATATCGATACTCCTGAGGCAGCCATCGCACGTGATCAGCTCGAAGCGGTGATTTTTGACGCTATTGAAAGCCTTCCGGAAGATTTGAGAACAGCGATTACATTACGTGAATTTGATGGCCTGTCGTATGAAGATATCGCCAGTGTCATGCAATGTCCGGTAGGGACGGTGCGCTCACGCATCTTTCGTGCCCGTGAAGTAGTCGATAGCTGTGTAAGGCCATTACTGTATCCCGAAGATGCCGATGACGTGGTACTCGAATAGTGGTCAATCAGGCAATTTTCTTCAGCAGCAAAACTAACTCGCTTTTCGGGTGTCAATTGATTAGTAGCGATCAGCTACGTCGAGTATGAGGGTGGTGGAATGAATCAAAAGGTACGGGAACCCTTATCTGCGTTGATGGATGGAGAGAGTGATGAACTAGAGGTTCGTCGCATTCTCAAGACATTGCGTGAGCAGCCGAAGGAAGCCGACACCTGGAGGCGTTATCATCTTGCCCGCAGCGTGATGCAGCGTGATCGTGATATTGATCTCAGCATCGATCTTTCTGCCATGGTGCGTGCGCGTATAGAAATGGAAGCGCGTCCTGAGCAGTTTGCACACGATGATTTGACGCCACGTCGCGCCACGTCATTCTCGTTCATGGGCAGTGCGGCCATTGCAGCAGCTGTCAGCCTGATGGTCATTACCGGTGTTCAGGTCTACCGTGGCGGGATAGGGACAGGCGTAGTACCTCTTAATGATGGCGCTGAGCTTGCCAGCCAACCACGAGCCGGTCTTGATGCAGGTGCAGCCTCCAATGAGGGAGCGTCACTGGTCGATTTGCCGATGTTTTCCAACGGGAGCGCCAGCCCCCAGAGCGGCATCATGCAGGTAGGCGCTCAGATGCCCTGGTTCATGTCACCAGAACAGCAGAACCAGAATCATCAGGTTGATATTCAACAGGCTCAGATGCTGCAGGGATATCTAAATCGGCATGTTGAGCAGGCAAGTTATCAGACCGGTGGTAGTTGGATGCCTATGCTGCAGGCTTCTGCACAGAGTAATGGCGAGTTGTCGAGTCAGCGTTGATGGGTAAGCTTTTAACACTTTCATTATTGGGATCTGTGGCATTCAGTCTGACCGTAGTGTCTAGTGTCAGAGCGGATGATGAAATGAATTGCGCCAAGCTGACTCAACAGCAGCCACCTGCTACGGCTTTGCAATGGTTCGAGCGGGGGGTACTGGCTGGACATTGTTATCGCTTCGACGCGCTTGCGGTTCGTTTTGGTCCAGGTGGTTTTAAAACCCTTGATATTGATCATGGGGTGAATGAGGACGGAGAGCATGAGCTTATCCGCTTTCTCGATGGTCCCTCTGTACAGCTTGAACGTAAAGGACATGTTCTATCGGACTGGAGGAGCGAGCAGCAATCTCAATCGGCGGGTGGCTCCCTATCACCTTCAGCGAGTGATCTTCAAAAATACTATCGCTTTGATATTGCGGGTACTGATCGAGTAGCCAATCGTGAGGTGGTAGTACTGAACGTTATCTCTCATGATGGCATGCGCTATTCGCATCAGTTCTGGTTCGATAAATCGACGGGTTTGCCTTTAAAGCAGCTGATGTTGGATGAGTCGGGTCATATTCTTGAAGCTTTTCAGGTGGCTCAGCTTAATGCCTTGGAACTCTATCCGGGATCATTGAGTACTATAGATAGTACCTCTTCTTCGAATGATATGGGCTGGCAGCCCTCTTGGTTGCCAGGAGGCTATCGACGCGTCTTGGCCGAGTCCGATGTCGAGATCAATGGCGTACCCATGGCGCGACGTTTATACAGCGATGGATTGTCCAGCTTGAGCATATTCACAGGCTCGCTGAATAATAAGCATGCACTACGCGAAGGAATTCATGGGCTAGGTATTTTTCAGGCCGCGGTTCGACATGTCGAACACGAAGGTCAGGTTTATCAGATTGTTGTCGTCGGTGAAGTGCCTACCGCTGTGTTATCGAAGGTTATTTCCAATCTGCATTGGTCAGATACTGTACCAATCCCCTGATGGCGTCCTGCCAGAAATATGAAAATTAAACGTAACGATAAGTGAACTCATTAGGTTTTTCGGCGTCAATGTTTGCGAAGCGGTCGGTAGTGGGCATCTGTTTCGCCGTCGCCCTTCGGTCGAGTTGTTAGAGAAAATAACTGTCAGGAGTCTTCCTATGGAGTCGATGAAACGCCAACTTTCGGTCTGGTTGGTGATGCTGGTGGCCTTGGTCGGTGCCCACAGCGCACAGGCGGCAGTCGATGCTCAAAAGCTGCCCGATTTTACTTCTCTCGTTGAACGGGCCGCGCCGGCTGTTGTTAATATCTCAACGACGCGTGAAGTGCAAAGCGGCATGTCTTCCCAGATGGGCCCTAATGCCCAGATCCCCGATTTCTTCCGCCACTTTTTCGGCGACCAGTTGCCGCCCGGCTTTGGTAGCCCCGATGGTGGTCAAGGGGGCGGTGAACTCCACTCTCTAGGGTCTGGGTTCATTATCAGTAAAGACGGTTACATTCTTACCAATGCGCACGTCGTTGATGGTGCCGATGAAATCAAGGTGCGTCTTAATGACCGCCGTGAACTCGACGGTAAATTGATTGGTGAAGACACCAAGACAGACGTCGCGTTGGTCAAGGTTGATGCCAAGGATCTGCCAACGCTCCATCTGGGAGATTCCGATAGCTTGAAAGTCGGTGAATGGGTCGCTGCGATTGGCTCGCCATTTGGTTTTGATCACTCGGTAACGGCTGGTATTGTCAGCGCTATCAACCGCACACTGCCAAGTGATACCTATGTGCCTTTCATTCAGACAGACGTGGCAATCAATCCGGGTAATTCGGGTGGTCCTCTGTTTAATCTTGATGGCGAGGTAGTGGGGATCAATTCGCAGATCTTTACACGCAGCGGTGGCTTCATGGGACTGTCATTTGCCATTCCCATCAATGTTGCGATGGATATTGCCGATCAGCTCAAGAAGGATGGCACCGTTCATCGTGGTTGGCTGGGTGTCGTGATTCAACCCGTTTCGAAGGATCTCGCCGACTCTTTTGGTCTTGAGGAGGCTAAAGGGGCCTTGGTCGCTGAAGTCGCGCCTGATGGGCCGGCGAAGAAGGCTGGGCTTAAATCGGGTGACATCATTCTGAGCGCCAATGGTGAAGATATTGATCGTTCAGATGTGCTGCCGCGTTTGGTCGGGCGGGTAAGTCCTGGCGATGAGATTAAGCTTGAAGTGTTGCGCAACGGTAAACGCCAGACGATCAACGCAACCGTTGGCGATTGGCCGCAGGAAGAAGGCACTGTACAGGCCAGCGATGACAAGGGGAGTGCCAATATTGGTATCGCAGTATCCTCTCTTTCTGCTCAAGAGCTAAGCCAGCTTGGCGTTGATAATGGCGTACTGGTTCAGCAGGTCGACCCACGCGGTGTGGCCGCCAAGGCGGGGATTCAGCCTGGCGATGTCATTGTTGAAGTCAATCGCAAGTCGATCGATTCGGTGAAGACGCTACGTGACGTGGTGAAAAGTCTGCCCAAGGGCAAGGCGGCGCCAGTACGCCTTTCTCGTGAGGGAAGCCCTCTGTTTGTAGCCATTCGGATTCCTGAGAAATAGGTACAAACACCACATGATGTAGAACAGGCGGAGTCTTTGTGGCTCCGCTTTTTTTATTCGTGAGAAGTCATTTTATATATGTGAAGTCATGTTCATGGTGCTGCCCATGCGCCGACGAGCCACGTATGAATTCGCTATGTTGATGTAGACGACTCCGTTGAAGCTTTTGTTGCCATGCCTCTGGCAAGGGGAGTTTCGCTTGTATCTGCGTAAGGGCGCGAATAGCCCCCACGAACCTAACCGGGTACAATGCTGCACAATCGGGCGATGGTTAGCCCCTATCAATCAAAAACGTATGCGTTATTGTGTACGCAAAGGCTATAGAGCAGATATGTCAAAAGACGTAGGTAACGGAAAGTTAAACCATATCCGGAACTTCTCTATTATCGCCCATATCGACCACGGTAAGTCGACGTTGGCCGATCGTATTATCCAGATTTGTGGTGGTTTGACCGAGCGCGAACTCAAGGAGCAAGTGCTCGATTCAATGGATATCGAGCGTGAGCGGGGTATTACCATCAAGGCGCAGTCGGTGACGCTGGATTACCATGCCCAGGACGGTAACGTTTACCAGCTGAACTTCATTGACACGCCTGGACACGTCGATTTTTCCTACGAAGTATCGCGTTCGCTATATGCCTGTGAAGGTGCGCTGCTTGTCGTTGATGCGGCTCAAGGGGTTGAAGCGCAATCGGTAGCCAACTGCTATACCGCCATTGAGCAAGGGCTTGAAGTTGTGCCCGTACTTAACAAGATGGATCTGCCTCAAGCCGATCCGGTTAAAGTAGCTCATGAGATAGAAGAAATTATCGGCCTGGAGGCTCAGAACGCCATACAGGTCTCGGCCAAGAGTGGTCTCGGTATGGAGGAGCTGCTCGAACGTCTGGTGCGGGATATTCCGCCGCCCCAGGGCGATCCCGAAGGTGACCTTCAGGCGTTAATCATTGACTCCTGGTTTGATAATTACTTAGGCGTCGTCTCGCTGGTGCGTCTTTTTGATGGCACGCTCAAGAAGGGCGATAAGATCATCATGAAGTCGATCGGTCGTGACTGGGAGGCGTCTGCGGTCGGTATCTTTACACCCAAGCGTACCGAGACCAATGTGCTGCGCGCCGGCGAGGTTGGCTTTATAGTCGCTGGGATCAAGGATATTCATGGTGCGCCGGTAGGCGATACGATTACCCACGCCAAGACTCCGAAAGTGGAACGTCTTCCCGGCTTTAAGAAGGTCAAGCCGCAGGTTTATGCCGGCATGTTCCCGATCAGTGCCGATGATTATGAAGACTTTCGTGATGCGCTAGAAAAACTGGCCTTGAACGATGCTTCTCTGGACTATGTGCCGGAAAATTCGGACGCGCTAGGTTTCGGCTTCCGGGTAGGCTTTCTGGGTACTCTCCATATGGAGATTATCCAGGAGCGCCTTGAGCGTGAATATAATCTTGACCTGCTGACCACGGCACCTACGGTCGTTTATGAACTTGCCATGGATAATGGTGAGGTTCACTACATTTCCAACCCGTCGAAACTTCCGGACATGGCATCTGTCAATGAGATGCGTGAACCGATTGTGCGTGCCAGCATTCTGGTGCCGCAGGAGTTTGTCGGCAACGTTATCAATGAATGTGTAACGCGGCGCGGCGTGCAGCTTGATATGCAGGTGTTGGGTAATCAAATGCAGTTGACCTACGAGCTGCCGATGGCGGAAGTCGTCATGGATTTCTTCGATCGCCTGAAGTCGATTTCCAAGGGCTACGCCTCGCTTGATTATAGCTTCGAGCGTTTTGAGCCGGCCAAGCTTGTTCGTCTCGACGTGCTGATCAATGGTGACCGCGTCGATGCGCTGGCGGTCATCATTCACCGCGATCATGCCCACAATCGAGGCCGCATTCTAGTCGATAAGATGAAAGATCTTATTCCGCGGCAGATGTTCGATGTGGCCATTCAGGCCGCTATCGGCGGTCATGTGGTGGCACGTTCGACCGTTAAAGCACTTCGCAAGAACGTGACGGCTAAATGTTATGGTGGTGACGTAAGCCGTAAGAAAAAGCTGTTGGAAAAGCAGAAGCAGGGCAAGAAGCGTATGAAACAGGTCGGACGAGTGGAAATCCCTCAGGATGCGTTCCTCGCCGTACTTAAGGTCAACGACTGACGTCCGAAAGACACTTTAGAACGACGGGGATATCTTTCACGATGGATTTTTCGCTGGTGCTGGTTGTGGCCGTGGCCATTTCAGGCCTGATTTGGCTGATGGATATCGTTTTTTGGCGCCGGGCCAGGCGCGAGCAGTTGGCCGCCGCCGAGGCCAATGCTGGGCAATCCCTGGATGAAAAGTCACGACAGAAGGTGGCTGGCGATCCTTGGTATGTGGATTATGCTCGGTCATTTTTCCCGGTATTGCTTCTTGTACTGGTATTGCGCTCGTTTCTGATCGAGCCTTTTCAGATCCCCTCAGGCTCGATGCGTCCGACCCTTGAAGTAGGTGATTACATTGTCGTCAACAAGTTCACCTATGGTCTGCGTTTGCCCGTCGTCAATACCAAGTTCATCGACATAGGTGAACCCGAGCGCGGTGATGTGATGGTTTTTCGGTTTCCACAGGATCCGAGTGTCAATTTCATCAAGCGTGTCATCGGTTTGCCGGGGGATCGTATTCGCTACGAAGGCAAACAGCTTTACATTAATGATGAGCCTGTCGAAAAGGATTTGCTGCTAGAGAACCCGCCAGAGAATCCAGGTGAAGAGCTCTATCAGGAGTATCTGGGCGATGTTGAGCATCCCATCTACAATAACCCGCAGGATGCGGGCCCGCAGATGCGAGAAGTCACTGTACCGCCTGGTTATTATTTCATGATGGGTGACAATCGAGATCATTCCAACGACAGCCGTTATTGGGGCTTCGTCCCAGAAGAGAACATCGTTGGCAAGGCATTTGCCGTGTGGATGCACTGGCAAGGCAGCGTACCCGATTTCTCAAGTGTGCGTCTGATCCATTAAACTCACTCGATAGTGTTTTTATAATGAATGATCACAGGGACCGCTGAGCGGTCCCTGCGCTTAATAAATAGCCCTATATCAAAATGTCATATTACAAGATGCCTAGTCATCTCCAGAATTCATCCTTAGAAAGCAAAAAAGCAGGAGTCTCGTGAGCAGCTCCCTGAAAATCTTCAGTCAACGGATTGGCCATCAGTTCAACGATATTAGTCGTCTTGAACTGGCGTTGACTCATCGTAGCTTTGGTGGTCAGAACAACGAACGGTTGGAGTTTTTAGGTGACTCGATCGTCAATTTCGTCGTTGGCGAGGCCCTTTTTAACCGTTTCCCTGAGGCGCGTGAAGGGCAGTTGTCACGGTTACGCGCCAGGCTGGTCAAAGGCCAGACGCTGGCTGAACTTGCCCGTGAATTTGAGCTGGGTGAATTCCTGCGTCTTGGCTCGGGCGAGATGAAAAGCGGTGGCTACCGGCGAGATTCCATCTTGGCCGACGCGCTGGAAGCCGTGATCGGCGCCATCTATCTTGATAGCGATATGATAACTGCCAAGGCGCGCGTTCTGACGTGGTATGAAACCCGTCTTGCATCGCTTGATCTGCAGGATAATCAGAAAGATCCCAAGACGCGGTTACAGGAGTTCCTTCAGTCGCGGCAGATAGCGCTTCCGCGCTATGAGGTGCTATCGGTGGAAGGTGAAGCGCATGCCCAGACATTTACCGTTGAGTGTTATGTCGCCACGCTTGCCGACGTGACGCTTGGCATTGGCTCAAGCCGCCGGCATGCTGAACAGCAGGCCGCTGAACGTGCGCTTTCAAGACTTGAACCCAAACGTCGGGGGACATCAGCATGAATCCCAGTGATACCAACGGGCACGATGTGGCGCCTGAAGAGCAAAGTACTCAGGCCGCCAATACGCGCTGCGGATTCGTGGCGATTGTGGGGCGTCCCAATGTCGGCAAGTCGACACTGATGAATCGAATTCTGGGTCAGAAAATATCGATCACCTCGCGTCGTCCGCAGACGACACGCCATCAGGTAATGGGCGTAAAAACAGAAGGTGATGCACAGACGATCTATGTCGACACACCCGGCATGCATTTAATGGGAAAAGATCGTAACCGTGCAATCAATCGTTTCATGAACCAGGCGGCCAGCCAGGCGTTGCGCGATATCGACTGCGTACTGTTCATTGTTGACCGTACCAAATGGACGCCGGAAGACGATATCGTGCTTGAAAAGCTTGAACACGTTAATGCGCCGGTCATTCTTGCGGTCAATAAAGTCGACTGGTTAAAGGATAAAAGTGAACTGCTGCCCTGGCTCACGACGCTGGAAAAGAAACGCACGTTTGATGCGATTTTACCCATTTCCGCCAAGGATGGGGTCAACGTGCCTGAACTTGAGGCCGAAATTGCCAAGCATCTTCCAGCTAACGTGCATTTCTTCCCTGAAGATCAGGTCACTGACAAGAGCCAGCGCTTTCTAGCCGCCGAGCTAGTGCGTGAGAAGGTCATGCGTCAGCTTGGCGAGGAGCTTCCTTATCAGCTCACCGTCGAAATCGAAGAGTTTCGTGATGAGGGGCATATCATCCATATCAGCGCATTGATGCTGGTAGAGCGTGATGGCCAGAAGAAAATTCTGATCGGAGAGCAGGGCAGCCGGATTAAAAGTATCGGCCGTGATGCGCGCCTTGAAATGGAGCGTGCCTTTGATGCCAAGGTCATGCTCAAGCTCTGGGTCAAGGTAAAGCGTGGCTGGTCGGATGATGAGCGTGCGCTAAAAAGCCTCGGATACGATCTGGACTAAACGGACGACGACATGCAGCCGCATCCGGCCTACCTGCTTCATCGACGGCCCTACCGCGAAACAAGTGCGCTGGTGGATGTCATTACCTTGGAACATGGCCGGCTGCGTGCTGTTGCGCGTGGCATAATGCGCCCCGGTAGTCGTTCACGCGGCCGATTACAGCCGTTTACGCCTCTGCACCTGACCTGGTCGGGTGAGGGTGAACTCAAGACACTTAAAGTTATGGAGTCGCACGGTCCCGGTGCCATGCTGGCAGGAGAAGGGCTCTTGTGTGGATTCTATGCCAACGAATTGATGATTCGCTGTCTGCCGGTTGAACTGCCCGTAAAGGAGGTTTTTGCGGTATACAGTTCGCTGCTTGAAGCGCTCCCGCTCCCCGCTATGCGCGCTCCCGCGCTGCGTCGATTTGAGGTGACATTGCTTGAAGCACTTGATGCCGAGCCGGTGTTTGTCACAGAAAACGACACTCCGCTTGAGATGCATACGCAGTATGTCTATCGCGGCGATATGCGCCGTTTTCGCCCCGCGTTGGCTCAGGAGCAGGGCATCGATGGCCGTACGTTGAAACTATTGGCACGTGGCGATTGGGAGTCGCCTGGCCTAGCGCGTGTTGCCAAACAGCTGACGCGCATTGCTTTACAGCCGCTTCTTGGTAATCAGACGCTGCGCTCACGTGAGTTAATGCATGAGCTTGCAGTGCGCCGACAAAAAGCGCCGTCTTGAGATTGATACCTTCTTTTCATACCTGAATTATCGGCGCTATAAAAAGTTCTGGTGCCGTCATCACCATTCACCTGCTTGTTTGATCAGGAGCCGTTCATGCATCCTCCCCGTATTCAACTAGGCGTCAACATCGACCACATTGCTACTTTGCGTCAGGCGCGTGGCATGCGCTATCCCGATCCGGTCCAGGCTGCACTATTAGCCGAAGAAGCAGGAGCCGATGGCATCACGCTACATCTGCGTGAAGACCGTCGCCATATTCAGGAACGTGATGTCGAAATCATCGTCCAAGTTATCAATACCCATCTCAATCTGGAGATGGCGGTTACCGATGAAATGATAGCCTTTGCTGAGCGGCTCAAACCCGCTCACGTTTGTTTGGTACCTGAAAAGCGCGAAGAGTTGACTACCGAGGGTGGGCTAGACGTTGCCGGCCAGCCAGAGCGTATCGGCATGGCATGTCAGCGGCTTGCGGCAGCCGGCTGCGAGGTCTCGCTGTTCATCGACCCTGACCCGGAACAGATTCAAGCTGCATTTGAGTGTGGTGCACCTACCGTTGAACTGCATACCGGTGCTTATGCTGAAGCGACAGGTGAGGCGGCAAGAGTTGAGCATGAACGCATTGCCGCGGCAGCTGAACTCGCCAGTGAGCTTGGTCTGATCGTCAATGCGGGGCACGGGCTTCATTACCATAACGTTGAGGCAATTGCCGCTATCGGCGGTATCAATGAGCTTAATATCGGTCACGCTATTATTGCTCGAGCGCTATTTGTTGGGCTTAAAGAGGCCGTAGCAGAGATGAAGCGCTTGATTATCGCCGGACAGGAAGCTGGCCTGATGCTGGCGCTTGATGATCATGACCATGACGAAGGTCCGGAATGTCATCTGTGCCATGATCACTGAGGTCACAGATGTATTGTTTGCTGGGTTGATACGATGCTGATTGCAGGTTGCATAAGCTAACTATAGATTACGCCGCGCTACCGGCCTGACGTAGGTAATGCTCGGGCGTATAATCGCTTTTCTTTGGCGCCCCGGCCGGCTAACGAGCGCGCTCGCGTGGTACGGGTAGCGACATCGTGATCCCGATAGAATCTGCTGACGATAGGAGTATGACATGCCGTATCCGACCCTTGAGGAAGTCGTCGGCAATACCCCGCTGGTGCGCCTGGCGCGCATCACGGCCGGCCGCAACAATGTGATTCTGGCTAAGCTTGAAGGCAATAATCCGGCCGGATCGGTTAAGGATCGCCCTGCTTTGATGATGATCAATGAGGCGGAAGCACGCGGTGAAATTATGCCTGGCGACACGCTGATCGAGGCGACATCAGGCAATACCGGTATTGCCATGGCCATGGCCGCCGCGATCAAGGGCTATCACATGGTGCTGATTATGCCTGAAAGCGCCAGCGCCGAGCGTAAACATGCGATGGCCGCCTATGGCGCTGAGCTTATTGAGGTCAGCCGTGACGAGGGGATGGAAGGCGCGCGTGACTTGGCCGACAGCATGATCGCGCAAGGACGAGGCAAGCCGCTTAATCAATTCTCCAATAGCGATAATCCGCTCGCGCACTATCGCTCTACCGGGCCTGAACTATGGCGCCAGACTAGCGGTGAAATTACCCACTTCGTTAGTGCAATGGGGACCACGGGAACCATTATGGGCGTGTCCCGTTACCTTAAAGAGCGCAATCCTGACATTCAGGTAGTCGGCCTGCAGCCAGCGGATAATGCCAGTATTGCGGGTATCCGGCGCTGGCCTGAGGCCTATCGGCCCAGCATATTTGATCCTGCTCGTGTCGATAAGGTACTCGATATCGGCCAGGAAGAGGCTGAACAGCACATGCGTCGCCTCGTACGTGAAGAGGGGATCTTGGCAGGCGTCTCGTCTGGTGGTGCCTTGGCCGGTGCACTACGCATTGCCGAAACTGTAGAAAATGCAGTAATCGCCTTTATCGTCTGCGACCGCGGTGACCGCTATCTTTCCACGGGGCTTTATGCATGAGCGCAAGGTATGCCTTCAGGCTCAGGCCAAGAAGCAGTACCAACGTATGAATTTCAATAACAGGCACGGTTAAGCAAAATGGCAAGATTAGGCGAGCGACGTACCTCACGTGCGCCCACGCGCAGAAAGTTGCAAAGCGCTGCCAAGATCGAAACGGATAATACCCTGACGATCGAGCGACTTTCACACGATGGCCGCGGTATCGCTCACGATGCCGATGGCAAAACGGTATTTGTCGATCGTGCCTTGCCAGAAGAACGTGTTGAAGCGGCTGTCCATCGTAGTCATCGACGCTTTGATGAAGCGCACGTCAAGCAACTGCTATCTAAAAGTGAGCTGCGTACCACGCCTCGCTGCATCCATTTTGGGGTATGTGGCGGTTGTGATGTGCAGCACATCGATATCGAGGCGCAGCGCCGCCACAAGCGCAGCGTGCTGGAAGAACACTTCGCACGTCATCAACTGAGCCTTCCGGCTATTGATTTGCTTGCCGGTAATGCTTATGGATACCGCCGCCGTGCCAGATTAGGTGTCAAGATCGACAGGAATGGGCAAACCCATTTCGGATTTCGAATTCGTGGCAGTGACCGGATTTTTGATATCGAGCAGTGTCCTATCCTCGTCCCTGAGCTTGAGCGGCTGCTGCCTGAGCTGCGTCAGCATCTTGAACAACTTGAAGCCCCCCGCCGTCTGGGCCATATCGAGCTCATTGCCGCCGATAATACCTGCGCCGTTATCGTGCGCCAGCTGAAGGAAGTGCCACGAGATACCGAGCTTTGGCGTAGCTTGGCCCAGCGCCTCGGCGTTTCGTTAATCATGGTAGAGGGGCGTGACGCGCCTGCGTTGCAGCTGCTTGAAGGTGAGGCGGTGCTCCACTATCGCCTTGAAACGACAGGACACGAGCCTCTTATACTTTCGTTTTTACCCGGTGACTTTTTACAAGTAAACGCAGAAATTAATGAAGCGCTGGTTGAAAAGACGCTTGCCTGGAGCGAGGTAAATGCGCAGACAGAGGTCATTGACCTGTTTGCCGGTATCGGTAATTTCACGTTGCCTTTGGCACAGCGCGGCGCAAAGGTGACGGGCATCGAGGGGCGCCAGGCGATGGTTGAGCGGCTTTTGAGTAATGCTCAAGCTAACGGGCTCGATCATGTTACGGCCCGTCAGGCAGACCTGAACCATTTTCCCGAGGGGCTTTCTAAGGCCTCGTTGATCGTGCTCGATCCTCCTCGTGACGGTGCTCTGACTATTTGCCAAGGCTTGGCCGAGCATGGGCCGGCGCGCGTGCTTTATGTATCGTGCGAGCCAGCTACGCTCGCACGCGATGCAGCGGCGCTTGTCGCTGGGGGATATCGGATCAGTAGAGCGGCAGTGGCTGACATGTTTCCCCAAACAGCTCACATGGAATCGTTACTGCTCTTTGAACGCTAAATGCGGGATAAGTGACATAGGTTTGTTATACCGATCACGGTGCGGAGAATGTCATGGTCAAGGTGCGTGAAGATCAGCCTTTGAAGGCAGACGGTCGGGTCGATATTCCGGCCTGGATCGCGCATTTGCAGCAAGATGTAGTACTACATGATCCTCAGGTGCTTCACGAAGCCTGTACCTTGGCCGAACGACTGGCACTTGATGCTGAGGCAAACGGGGAGGTGTGGCGTGACAACGCGATTACCTTCCGCACTGGCCTTGAGATGGCGGATATTCTTGGTGAGCTCAAGCTTGACCAGCCCACGTTGGTCGCTGCCGTACTTTACCGTGCTGTGCGTAAAGGGCTGATCAGTTGCGAAGCGGTCGAAAAGCGCTTTGGCAAAGAAGTCGCTTCGTTGATTGATGGTGTGTTAAAGATGGCCGCTATCAGCCAGTTGCAAGCACCAGACCACGGCTTGTCCCAGCATAATCAGCAGGAAAACCTGCGCAAGATGCTGGTCACCATGATCGATGACGTACGCGTTGCGCTGATCAAGATTGCCGAGCGGACCTGCATATTGCGTCAGGTTCGCAACGATTCACGTGACAAATGCCTGCGCGTGGCGCGGGAAGTCTTCGATATCTACGCACCGCTGGCCCACCGGCTCGGTGTCGGCCATGTCAAGTGGGAGCTCGAAGACCTCTCGTTTCGCTATCTTCATGAGGACGATTACAAGGCGATCGCCAAGCAGCTCGCCGAGAAGCGCCTTGATCGCGATCGTTATATCAATGATGTGGTCAGTACGCTCAAGAGCCAGCTCGAGGCGCAGGGCATCATGCGCTACGACCTGGCGGGCCGAGCCAAGCATATCTATTCGATCTGGCGCAAGATGAAGCGCAAGCGCATCAACTTTTCACAGGTTCATGATGTGCGGGCAGTACGCATTCTGGTGCCTGAAATTACAGATTGTTATACCGTGCTCGGTATTGTCCATTCTCGCTGGCATCACGTTCCCAATGAGTTTGATGACTATATCGCCAACCCCAAGAAAAATGGTTATCAGTCCTTGCATACGGCCGTCATTGGGCCTGAAAACAAGGTGCTTGAGATTCAGATTCGTACCTTTGCCATGCATGAGGAGGCTGAGCTCGGCGTCTGTGCTCACTGGCGTTATAAAGGCACCGATGTCGACACGAAAAGCCGCGGTTATGAAGAAAAGATCGCCTGGCTGCGTCAGGTGCTCGAATGGCAGGAAGAAGTTGGCGAGCTGAGTAATATCAGTGAAGGGCTTAATTCCGATATCGCGCCTGACCGAATCTATGTGTTCACTCCTGATGGGCATGTTATCGATCTACCCCGCGTGGCGACACCGATTGACTTTGCCTACCGAGTACACACCGAAATTGGCCATCTTTGTCGCGGTGCCAAGGTTGACGGTCGGATTGTACCGTTGACTTATCGGCTCAAGACCGGTCAACAAGTGGAAATTTTAACCGCTACCAAGGGCGGGCCCAGCCGTGATTGGCTGAACCCCAACCTTGGTTACGTCAAGACCTCCCGCGCACGCACCAAGATCCAGGCGTGGTTCAAGCAGCAGGCCCGTGAGCAGAATCTGGAGGAGGGCAAGGGGCTGCTGGAGCGTGAGTTCCGGCGCCTGGATCTTGATAACCTGGATCGTAATAAGCTTGCCCAAGCCGTCAATTATGCGATTGCCGATGACATGTATGCGGCCATTGGGGCCGGTGACTTGCGTGTTGGCCAGGTACTTTCTCAGGCCCAGCATCTGTTCGGTGATACCGAGGATCAGGATCAACTCGATCGCTTGCTGACGCGACCACGCAAAACGGGCGGCAAAGAGGCGCCGGACAGCGTTACCGTGTTGGGTGTCGGCAATCTCAAGACGCAGATGGCTAATTGCTGCCACCCTGTGCCCGGTGACCAGATTGTGGGCTTTATTACCCATGGGCGCGGAGTCACTATTCACCGCGGTGATTGCCCTAATATCCTCCAGCTGAGAAGCGAGGAGCCCAACCGAATCGTAGCGGTCGAATGGGGAAGCCGTCAGATCGTGCAGTATACGGTTGACATTGAGATTCTGGCTTGGGACCGCTCCAATCTGCTGCGCGATGTCACCGGTGTGCTTTCCGGTGAAAAGATCAATGTTCTGGCTGTCAATACACGCACCGACAAGAATCACAATATGGCGACGCTCAATATTACCCTTGAGGTGGCGAGTCTTGAGGTGCTGGAACGTCTGTTCAGCCGAATCCAACAGCTACCGAACGTGACCGATATCAAGCGGCTGCGTCAGGGTGGCGAGCGTAGAATGGATGAACACAATAGAGGATCGGCATGACGACACCCAGTGATAGCACGCGTTACACACTTGATGATCTGTTGAGCCTGATGGCGTGTTTGAGAGATCCGCAATATGGCTGCCCCTGGGACGTTAAGCAGCAATGGGCAACGATCGTACCCCATACGCTTGAAGAAGCTTATGAAGTTGCCGATGCGATTGGACGTTGCGCTTTCGATGAGTTACCCAGTGAGCTCGGTGACTTATTGTTCCAGGTGGTTTACTACGCGCAGTTCGGGCAGGAGGAAGGACGCTTTGACTTCAATGACATCGTTCATATCCTGACCACCAAGATGATTGCCCGACATCCTCATGTCTTTCCCGACGGCACGCTCGCGTCACGTCGGGAGGGTATGAGTGCGGCTGAGGTCGAGCAGCAACAGGTACACTCCCGCTGGGAAACACGCAAGGCAGAGGAACGTGCCGGGCGTCAGGCGCATTCGGCACTTGATGATATTCCTCTTGCATTACCTGCCCTGTCGAGGGCACAGAAGTTATCCAAGCGCGCGGCTCGGGTAGGCTTCGATTGGCCTGATACCCAGGGTGCAATAGCCAAAATAAACGAAGAACTCGCTGAAGTGGAGGAGGCGATCTCCTCAGGTGATAAAGGCGAGATGCATGCGGAAGTGGGCGATCTACTGTTTTCGGTGGTTAATCTGGCGCGTCAACTGGGAATCGATCCGGAACAGGCCCTGCGTGCTACCAATGCCAAGTTTGAGCGGCGTTTTCGCTATGTAGAGCAGGCGCTCGCAGCACAAGGTAAACGCTGCGAAGACGTGCCGCTTGAAGAAATGGATCATCATTGGGATGCGGCCAAGCGCACGGAAACGCATAGTACAAAATAGACGGTAACGGAGTAGTCGCCGGATGGCACAAGGCGAAGGTAAACAGGCATTTCGTTCCACGATAGTAGTCACTCATCGCCTATAGGGATTGTCGTGGCCGAGACATGACGCTAGGTTAGAAAAATAACCTTAGGGGAATTGCATGAGCCACGATCACCATTCTGATGCTGTAAACGACTCGTCACGCGGGCGCACTACTCATCATGACGCGTCTGTTATCCCGCAAGCGGGCTTAGACGAGACTCATTTGCATGAATCGCTACGCGATAACGTCCGGATTCTAGGGGACAACCTGGGGCAGACGATTGCCAAGGATCTGGGGCAAGATTTCGTCGATCAGATTGAAACCATTCGCGCATATGCCAAGCGCGGCCGTCAGGGAGACAAGACGGGGCGTCAGGAGCTGATCGAGTATTTAGGTAAGCTGCCTGATGACGATCTTCTTCCGGTAACTCGTGCGTTCAATCAGTTTCTCAATTTGGCCAATATTGCCGAGCAGCATTATCGTGGCCGTTTCCATCGTGTCGAGGATTACCGTCCAGGCAGCCAGCCTGAGCTGGAAGAATTGATCACGCGAGTGCAAGAGTCAGGTGTTGACCCCTCCGCGCTGTTTGAAACCTTCGTCAACATGCGTGTCGAACTGGTACTGACCGCACATCCTACCGAAGTCGTACGCCGCACCTTGATTCAAAAATACGATGCGATAGACGGTTGTCTGGGGGAGCTTGATGCCGCTGCCCAACGGCCTGAGCATGCTGAGCGTATTCATGCACGTCTTGCCGAGTTGATCAGTCAGGCCTGGCATACTGACGAAATTCGTCGTGAGCGACCCACGCCCGTTGATGAAGCCCGTTGGGGATTTGCCGTCATTGAAAACTCACTGTGGCAGGCTGTGCCTGAATTCTATCGCGGTCTTGACAACCTGTTGCTCGAAAGCGTTGGAAAGCGGTTGCCACTCGAGGCATCACCGATTCTTTTCGCCTCCTGGATGGGAGGTGATCGAGACGGCAACCCCAACGTGACGGCTGATGTCACCCGTGAAGTGCTGCTATTGGGACGCTGGATGGCAGCCGATCTTTATCTGCGTGATCTTCATGCGCTGAAACACGAATTGTCGATGTGGAAGGCAACTCCCGTACTCAAGGCCGAAACCGGGGACGTAAGCGAGCCCTATCGGGAGCTACTGAAGCGGTTAATACGTCGGGTAGAAACTACACGAGATTGGGCGCAGGCCCGTCTCGATGGAGTGCCTTTCGATAGTGAAACGCCTGTTATTGAAACGCGCGATCAGCTCTTTGCGCCGCTGATGATGTGCTATCGCTCTTTATGCGAAAGTGGACTCGATACCATTGCTAACGGCGCTTTGCTTGATACGCTGCGGCGAGTCGCCTGCTTCGGCGTCACGCTGACCAAGCTCGATATCCGGCAGGAGTCGACGCGTCATACCCAGGTGCTTGAGGAACTGACCGATTATCTCGGACTTGGCGATTACAGTGCTTGGGATGAACAGAAGCGGCAGCAGTTTTTGCTCGAGGAGCTTGAGTCGAAGCGTCCGTTGATTCCCGCATACTGGCAGTGCTCGGATGACACAAGCGAAGTGCTCGATACTTTCGATGTCATTGCGCGTGAATATAAAGAAGCCCTCGGTACTTATGTCATATCGATGGCGGGCCAACCCTCTGATGTACTCGCCGTTGCTTTGTTAATGAAAGAGCGCAGCGGCGATGTGCCATTGCCGATTGCCCCTCTGTTCGAGACGCTTGACGATCTTGATCATGCTGGAGAGGTAATAGATAGCTTACTGTCGATGCCTGTTTACCGGCGTCTGATCAATGACCGGCAGGAAGTCATGATCGGTTATTCCGATTCAGCCAAGGATGCCGGACAGCTGGCTGCCGCTTGGGCGCAATATCGTGCTCAGGAGCGTCTTGTCGAAGTTTGTGCGGCCAACGCAGTAACCTTAACCCTCTTTCATGGCCGGGGCGGCGCGGTAGGGCGGGGTGGCGGACCTGCCTATGCCGCAATACTTTCGCAACCTCCGGGGTCGGTAAACGGTAGCCTGAGGGTGACCGAGCAGGGAGAAATGATTCGTTTCAAATTCGGGCAGACGACTATCGCCGTGCGTTCAATGGAGATTTATGCCTGTGCTGTACTGGAGGCAACGTTATTACCTCCACCCCAGCCAAAGCTTGCCTGGCGGCAGGAAATGGATCGTCTCGCCGAGCACGCACATCGCGTCTATTCAAGCGTAGTGCGTGAAGACCCTAATTTTGTGCCTTATTTCCGGGCAGTGACGCCAGAAACCGTGCTGTCCCGCCTGCCGCTGGGATCACGTCCGGCAAAGCGCCGCCAGGAGGGGGGCGTAGAGACCCTGCGTGCGATTCCATGGATCTTCGCCTGGACACAAACTCGGCTGATGTTGCCCGCCTGGCTGGGCAGCGGCGAGGCATTTGCTGAGCGCATCGAGAAAGAGCAAGGCCTAGAGTGCTTGCGCGAAATGATGGAGCAGTGGCCTTTCTTCGGAACCTATCTCGATATGCTTGAGATGCTGCTCGCCAAGGCCGATGGTGAAATCACTGCCTATTATGAAGAGCGTCTGATTGACGAGCCAGTATTGCAGGAGCTGGGAGCAACCCTACGCGAAAGGCTGCGAGTATTGATTGATGTAGTATTGAATATCCGCAATCAACACTATCTGCTTGAGCACATGCCGTTGATTCGTCAGGCCATTGATGTGCGCAACCCCTACATTGATCCGTTGCATGGTCTTCAGGCTGAACTCTTGCAGCGCAATCGGAACGCTGACGGTGCGATTTCATCGGAGTTGTCACGAGCACTCATGGTGACTATGGCAGGTATCTCTGCGGGGCTTCGCAATACGGGTTAGCCGCGGTTGCAAGCCTGGGAACGCATATAAACAATGGTGGGAGAATGCTGAGCAGGCGGCGGATAAGAGTTTTTTTGTCAGTACTGCCTTGAAAAGGCCTGTTTGGTGCCTAATGTTAAAGAGTTGCCACGGCCGCTGGTAGGACATGTGAGCAAGAAGATCGCCAGTTCATCTGTCCTGCTACGGTCATGTGCCTTCGGCACAATATGGATTTCGAGTACTGGTTGTTATCATTGATATGACAACCGGTTCTACAAGTCGAACTGCTTAGCCTGCAGTTTATGAAAAAGGAGTTGACCCATGGCTTTTGAACTTCCTGCACTGCCTTTTGCCTATGATGCATTGGAGCCGCACTTCGATGCGGAAACAATGGAACTCCACCATACCAAGCACCACAATACCTATGTAAACAACGCCAACGGTGCGTTGGAAAAACTGCCTGAAGAACTGCGTCAGCTGTCAGCCGAGGAACTGGTACAAAAGCTTGATAGCGTGCCGGAAGCTCAGCGTACTGTGCTGCGCAATAACGCTGGTGGCCATGTCAATCACAGCATGTTCTGGCAGCTTTTGACGCCTAACGGCAGCGGTGAGCCGAGCGGTGAAGTAAAAAGTGCAATCGAGCAGAAATTTGGCAGCTTTGATACGTTCAAAGAAGAGTTTGCCAACGCTGCAAAAGGCCGTTTCGGCTCTGGTTGGGCATGGTTGGTTGTCAAGAATGGTGAGCTACAGATCACCTCTACAGCCAATCAGGACAGCCCGCTGATGTCTTCAGAATTCGGCGGTGCGAACGCTACCCCGATTCTGGGTCTTGATGTCTGGGAACACGCTTATTATCTGAAGTACCGTAACGTGCGTCCTGACTATATTTCCGCTTTCTGGAATGTGGTTAATTGGGAAGAGGTCGAGAAGCGTTATCAGGCTGCCAAATAAGCCTTAGAACACTATCGACTCAGTGAATCAGCTATAAAAAAGCAGATTCGCTTGAAAAGCGCCGGCTCGTTAGCTGGCGCTTTTTTATTTCAGGTGAGCGATGTTTTTGCTTTCTTTCGTGAGGAGGAGCGTCGCGGCGACGTACTGGCTTTTACCGAAGAGGCGCCCGTTTTAGCCTTCGGAGAGCGGCGCTTGGACGTTGAGGCTTGAGCTGTTTTTCCTCCCGCATTGGCGAAGGCGTGGCGCATTCTTGCCGCATCGGCCTGGTTAAGCAAGCTGACAAGTTCCTGTTTCAGGGCGGCAAGAAACGGGGCGGGTTGATCAGCATCTTCAGCAATTCGTACCAGCCGCTGTTCCCAAAGGGCGGTTCGCTCTGGTCGGGTTGCGCTCTCCGGCAGCGCAGCGATCAGCGCCCGCCCGGTACGAGTGGAGTAAAGGGTCGACTTGCTGCGCAAAACAAAACCGCGCGATATGAGCGTTTCAATAATGCCAGCGCGTGTCGCTTCAGTGCCCAGTCCGTCGGTTTCACGCAAGGTGCGCCGTACTTTATCATCCGTCACGTAGCGTGCCACATGGGTCATGGCATTGAGCAGGCTCGCATCGGTAAAAGGCTCCGGTGGGCGGGTTTCCTTATTCTCCACGGCGGCTTCTCGCACCAATGCGCTTTCTCCCTCATTAAGAGAGGGAAGTGCGGGGGTGTCGTCTTTTGTCGTGAATAACGGTTTCCAGCCGGGCACTAGAGTTTCACGGCCTTGCGTACGAAAACGTTCATCAAGCACGATAAACTCTGCCTTCACTTCAAGGTATTCCAACGGTGGATAGAACTGGGCCAGAACGTTGCGTGTGATCAGGAAATAGATATTTTTTTCATTCTGGCTTAGCGATGCCCATTTCGGTGTGCGTCCTGTGGGGGCGATAGCATGGTGGGCACCGACCCGCTTGTCATCAAACGCCTTGGAGCGGCGAGTGAAGTCAGCGTTATTCAGCCACTGCATCAGCGTCTCGTCGTGCTGGCAGGCGTTGCTGAGCGTGCGTGAAACGTCATGCAGATAGGTGTGCGGTAGATAGCGGCAGTCCGAGCGTGGATAGGTGATCAGCTGATGTCGCTCGTATAACGCTTGGCAGCAGTCAAGTACCATTTGCGCTGAGAGTTTATAGCGGCGTGCGGCATCGACCTGAAGGGTAGAAAGCGAATAGGGCAGTGGCGCATTTTGCCGCCGTTTCGTCGAACTGGCTTTATCGACGCGTCCGGTGGTGCCAGGAAGCTTTTCGCATAGCGCTAGGGCGGGCGCACGCTCAAGTAGACGTCCCTCCTCATCCAGTCTATGGTGTTCGGCAGGCATCCACCAGGCTCGGCATGTTCCATTCTTAACCTGAAAGTCAGCCCATAGTACGTAGTAAGGTACTGGCACAAAGCTTTCGATCGTCAGGTCGCGCCGCACGATCAGGCCGAGCACGGGCGTTTGCACGCGCCCTACAGACATGACGCCATCAACGCCAGCTTGCCGTCCAGTCAAGGTCCAGGCACGTGAAAGGTTGATGCCATAGAGCCAGTCAGCACGCGAGCGTGCCTGAGCCGCCTGAAAGAGAGGCTGGAATGCAGCATTATCCTGCACATTGGAAAGTGCCTTGCGCACCGCGCCGGGGTTCATGTCACTGATCAATAGCCGCTGTGTTGGGCCACGCCAGTTCAGATATTCCAACGTTTCCTGCACCAGCAGTTGGCCCTCACGGTCAGGGTCACCTGCATGAATGACACTGCTGGCCTGCTTGAGAAGCTTTTTGATG
The DNA here is from genome assembly GCF_003012345.1 of Phytohalomonas tamaricis. GTDB lineage: Bacteria > Pseudomonadota > Gammaproteobacteria > Pseudomonadales > Halomonadaceae > Phytohalomonas > Phytohalomonas tamaricis. The sequence continues at coordinate 98,078 of NZ_PVRV01000020.1, read as the reverse complement.
ATCGCCAGTTGCGCTTTTGCCTTGGGCCGTGGTCTCAGCTGCCACTGGGCTGGCACGATAGGCAGATGGTCGAGCCGCCACGTCTTGTAGCGTGGATCATAAACATCAGGCGGTGCTTGTTCGAGCAGGTGACCAAAACACCAGGTGATGCAGACATCATCTGCGCTCAGATAACCCTCCGCCTGAGCGAAGCGCTGCGGTGACCCGGCAGCAATGGCACGAGCAAGACTAGGCTTTTCGGCAATAATTAAGCGCATGAGATGAAGCGACTCTCAAATGACGGGGCTCTAACGGCTGGATGTTTATCCAGTATCATAAACGATGATTTAACCGTCATGCGAGCATCTTCTAGCGTCACTTCTTGTTGTCGAGCGCACGGCGTGCCTGAACGAGCGCGCGGTACCAGCGTCGCGGCGGTGCGCCAATCATTGGAGGGCGGTGGCTCAGAAAGCTGACGGAGCGATGGGTAGAGGGATCATGATTCGATAACATTGTGAGCGTAGCTTCACGAGCACCATAGGTTGTTTTCAGAAATTCGATCGCTTCGGGTTGAAGCTCGACGCGATAATGTCGCACCAGCGCCAGCGCCAGTGATTCGGCGGTTCGTGAGAGATCGATATCGATTTCCTTGACCATGACGGCACCCAATGCAGCCTTGGCTGCAGCGGAAAGCCCAGGCTCGAGCTGACCGAAGTAGGCAGCATTGGACGTATTGACGGCACGCTGAACCTCGGGGCGGGAAAGATGCACATGAGGCTCAAGGGCAAGCGCTATATCGATAGCCAAGCGCTTGGCCGTATCGACGCCCACGGTAAGGGCGATGTCGCGGCCGGTATCGGCCCGCTGAGCATTAGCTTTGCGGCGCTCGCGAATCGCTTGCATATGGGGTGCTAATTGCTTGCACACTTCGGCCTTGGCCCGGTCATCAAGGGCAATCGTCGCTTCCTTGATACGTAACCCGCGCCGACCCGGTCCAATGCGCAAGCGGGTAGCGTTATCGGATAACCCCTCAGCAACACGCTCCCAGCGCTCACTCATTCTAAGCAGGACGGCGTGACTGCGCCCAACCTGGTCGTAAGCATCCTGAACTGTTTTAAACAGGCGAATAGCATTAGTCAGAATGTCGGCTTTATTACGTAACTGCAGGCGATACTCGTCATGGCCAGCATTAAGCGCCTGGGCAAGATGCTGAATTTGCTCGGCCAAAGCATCTAGCGCTTGTCTTGAGCGGGCTAGCAATACTTCAGCGCGTAAGCCAGCGGCAGCATCTTCTACCAGCGTACCGGATTGTTCAGCTAGATAGACTGTTAGTGCTTTCAGACGTGAAAGCCCCGTGGCTTGGGCGATACGGTAACGTGAACGGGCATCTTCAAGGTTGTCGAGTGCTCGGGCCAAGTGCCAACGTCCGCGATACTCGAAAGTCAGCATAGGGATCTCACGTCCACTGATCAGCTCGAACGCGAGGATGAGCATTTCCTCAACGTCCTGCAGCGTCATCAGTAACTCGTTATCCTGTTCGATGGCGGCAAGAATGCGTTCGATAAAGTTGTCATCCCGGGGAACCCCGTTATGCAGATCCGGTGCGTTGCCCATGAAACGCTCGCGCAGCAGTGAGATGGCATCGGGAGCAATGCCGGCCAGTTCGTTGAGTTGAGGTTCCAGCGTTTCGCGGTGCAGGGCAATAATATCCCCAATACGCGAGGAGAGCCCGACACGACGATAGACGTCAATTTGTGCAATGATGCGCGCGCTGTCACTGTCATCAAGCAGCTCCAGAGCGGCCAGTTCCACGCCTTCGGGGGATAGATCCTGCTTGCGCAGCAGCATGGCAGCGGCCTCGCGTCTTCTTGCATCACCTTCTAGGCTTTCGACGATCAGGTTGCGCGTGGCCAGAATAAGCTCGGGCAAGGTTTCGATAACGCGCGAGATCTTGGCCTCGGTACGCTCGTATTTGCGGCCCTTGGTAAGGTTATGTGCAATATTGGCTAATATCCCGGCGACACCGGTAATAACCGTATACGAAATGAAGAATACGTAGTTTTCAACCGTCGGTGCCTTGCCATAGCCGAGGAGATATCCTCCCCATGCACCGATAAGCGTAACGGGGCCAGCGGTCCAGAGAATTTGCAGAAGACTGACCGACCAGGGGACTTTTTCTACTGCAGCCGTGATACGTCTGATTTCATCGCGACCCTCGCGCTCAAGGCGAATCTGTGGCGCATCGCTGGAAGCAGCGTTAGGGCGACGGCGGAACAGCAGCTGCGGTGAAAACACGGTATATCCTTGGCTGACTGGAATCGAACCGATTGGGCGACCGTCGATACGTTAGCATTGCATCATGACGGTCGCCAGCACGGTAGTCCTTATTGCATAAGCGGTTATTGGTCGTTCTGGGGACAATAACGATCGCATGCTACGATAAAGTGATATTGAGCGGAGGGGCACTATGCTGGCGCAGTGGGTAGAACAGCTTCTAAGTTATGCCAGTGGCGCACTCGAAGCTATTCGTGATGATGAGCATTACCCTTCGTTGATGCGCTGGGCGCGTCAGGAAGGTGTGAAATTGCTGGGCCAGGACATGGCATTGGCTCAGGCGTTGGCGCCTGAGCTTTGGAATCAAACGCCATTGATTCGCCTTGACTTTAATTGTGAGCCGTTGGCGAGACCGGATCCGGATGAGCCGTGCTGGTGTGATTCAGGGTTGCGTTTCAATCAGTGCTGTGGCCACGTCGAATTACCCGGTGCGATCCCTCCTCATCTGATGTGGATGCTGTCGCTCAAGTCTTGGAAAGGCCCGATGTTACGCCGCGCCCTGAATTCGTGCCGCGTTCCGGCTCAGTCACTGCTGGAGGCGGGCATCATCGGTGCCGAAACCGGCCAGTTGGGGCGCGCGCAGATCATTCTTGAAGCATTGTTCCAGTGCCCGGATTGGAATCATCTGCCTGAGCAGTCCGAACCGGCCTTTGAGTTGCTGACGAATCTTTATCAGGAGCGAGGTTTTAGCCGCAAGAAGGCGGCATTGTTTGATAATGCCGTCGATCATGGGCCTCCTTTCCTGCGTGGTGCAGCGCTTGAGCGGCTGTGTCTGATGTATCTCGACAGTGATGATCTCAACAACGCGCGTGAGACTTTTCTGCATGCGCTTCAGACGATTCCTAACTCGCCAGCGCTGGCTTATATCGAAACCATGCTGTTGCTGCATGAAGGGCATGGCGAGGAAGCGCGTGAGCGAGCCAATTTCTGGTGGCGAAGGCTATCGAAACGCGATGATATCGAGCCGGAGCAACTCGATTTCCTGGCCACGCTTGCAGAAAACCCGGCGGCGGCACTTGCCGAACAGATGATTTATTCTGAGGAGGAGCTTGCCGAGCCGCTGGCCATTTTCCAGGAGCAGCTTACTTATCTTGAGGATGCGCCCCCCCTAGCGCTGGCGGTCAATGCCAAGGGCTATCTCGAATATCAGCAAAGCGATATCGATAGTGCCTATTACAGCGCTTGGCAACATGTATTCAGTAGTACGGTAGATAAGGATTCTGCGCTGGGGCTTAACAACGATCCCTGGTTCAATGCACGCGAGTGGCTAGGGGAACTCTGTCTGCATCCGTCTTGGCTGTCATCTCCTCCAGTAACGCAGGAGCTAGCCATGTCATTGACGAGTCGTTTTGGCAACCTGCCGTGGATGGTCAAGCCCTTCTTTGAGCCTTTGGTACAACGCTTCGATCAATGGTTGGGTCATATCGAAGCGAGACAGAAGCCTTTTCTCTGGGATGATGGCGACAATGCCATTGTGTTTCGTCTGGGGCTCGCACTGGTCATTGGTATGGAGCGAGGAGATAGACGGCGTTCCCGTGAGCTTGCTGAGCGGCTGCTGAAACTTGATGACGAGGACAATCTTGGACTGCGGGAACTCGTCCTTGAGCAGCTACTTCGCGAAGATCGAAATATCGAGGCATTGAAACTTATCGAGAGCATAGAAGAGAGCGGTGACGACGATAGACGCTGGCTGGGGTTGCTGATCGGCCGTGCGTTAGCCTTGTTTCGTCTGTCTCGCCGCGATGAGGCGCGACAAGCGCTTGAAAATGTTCAGGCTGCCAATGCCCATGTGCTGTCTCTTCTGATTAATGAGAATCCTCGTCGAGAGCCGCTCAGCGACGATGCACCGTCGCCGGGATCTCGTGCTGAGGCGTGGCAGTACCGCATATTAATGCGTGATCAATGGGTGACGACTCAAGGAGCGCTTGAGTGGCTTTCGTCGGTGCTTAAAAAGCGTGCCGTTTAAATCACATCTTCGTTTCTGAAAAGCGATGTCAGCGCGCTTCAGGGGATAGCATTGTGCGCCATTCCTTGAAGCGCCATAGCATCAAAAGCCCAGGTATTGCAGCGATTGTGCATATCCAGAAGAAGGCGTCCCAGCCCAGATGACTGGCAAGAATACCGCCGGGAGCGGCAATGACCACGCGCGGTAAACTCATGATGGATGACAGCAATGCATATTGGCCGGCAGTAAATCGCTTGTCGGTCAATGCCGCCATGAACGCTGTAAACGCCGCCGTGCCCATACCTGCTGAGATATTCTCAAAGCTCACTACGCTTGCCAGCCAGAATAGTGAATCACCCACGTGATGTAGCCAGATGAAGCCGGCTGTGGAGATCATTTGTAGTAGTCCGAACCACCACAGTGAACGGTAGATACCTAGTCGAACAATCAGGAAGCCGCCTAAAAAGATACCGCCAAGCATTGGCCAGAGGCCAAAAATCTTGACGGTGGCGCCTATTTCACTGTTGGAAAAACCAATCGCCTTGTAGAACGGCGTCGTCAGGTTGCCGGCGACTGAATCGCCAAGCTTGTAAAGCAAGATGAATAACAGAAGCCACAAGGCGCTGGGGCGCTGTAAAAAATTGCGTATTGGCTCCCAGAAGGTACTCCGTATCTGATGCTTCGACCCGCCCTGGTTGGTCGGCAGGGAGGCAGATACCTTATCGGGCTCAGGGGCCAGTAAAGTCACCAGCATGCAAGTGCCAAGAATGGCGCCCATGGTCAGATAGGTCGCCTGAAAGCCGATGAAATCAGCAAGTACCATGCCGCCGCCAGAAGCCAGCAGCATGCCGACACGATAGCCGTAGACATAGAAACCGGAGCCTAATCCCAGTTCCCGCTCAGGAAGATGTTCACGACGATAGGCATCGATGACAATATCCTGCGTGGCACTGAACAGGCTGATCAGTAATGCGATCAAGCCTATCAACAGCGGTTGGGTGCTTGGGCTAAAAAGAGCGATGCTCATGATTGCCGCTGTCAGCAGCAACTGAACGGTGATCAGCCAGCCGCGGCGGCGACCGAGCCAAGGGGGTGACCAGCTATCCAGTAGCGGCGCCCAAAGAAACTTGAGACTATAAGGCAGACTGAGAAGTGCGAGAAAACCTATAGCATCGAGTGGTACATTAGCATCAGTCATCCATGCTTGAAGTAGGCTGCCGGTCAGTAAAAGTGGTAGTCCGGAAGCAAACCCCATCAGGAATGTGATACCATGCCGAGTAGATACTTCTCTTATTTCTCTCAGTGAAATCAATGAATTGCCTTATTTGAGCAGAGTCGTAAAATGAACCGGGTTTAAAGGGTCGATTCTCGCAAAGGAATGCCGCAGAGGCTAGCCAGGCAGGATATCCCAGATGAGCGAAAATGCCGATGAACAGTTGCGCTGGTATGCCATACAGTGCAAGGGAGGCGAGTCCTTTCGAGCCGCTGAGCATTTGATGCGTCAGAATTATCATATTTTTCACCCCGTACTTGAGGTTGAACGCAAGCGACGTGGCAAGGTTGAAACGCAGCGTGAGCCGCTGTTTCCGTATTATCTTTTTATTCGACTCGACAGACAGGCGAGCAATTGGCGGCCCATCCGTTCGACGCGAGGCGTTTTAAAACTTGTTTCCTTTGGCAGGGAGCCGGCTGCTGTTCCGGATGGATTGATAGAAACGTTGATGACTCAGGCAAGCGAAAGCGAGAATCACGACAATGCCAACGCTTACTTCCGCCCCGGTGCCAAGGTTGAGATTACCGACGGGCCCTTTAAGGATCTCGAGGGGGTCTTTATCAATCGTAAAGGTGAGGAGCGCGTTATCGTATTGTTGAGTATTCTACAGCGCCAGCAGCACATGGCGTTTTCAGTCAAGCAAGTACGCAGCGTGGAATAATAAAGGTCAAGCATGTCGATCAATATGCACCGTGTCGTAAGTCTTCATTACCTCTTGAGCGATGAAGGCGGGCAGCTCCTGGATAATACACGAGCACGCAATATGCCTCTTCATTACCTCCACGGTCATAACAATATTGTGGCCGGACTGGAAATGGCCTTAGACAAGCATGGGGTAGGTGAAACCCTTTGCATTACGTTAACGCCTGAGCGCGCTTATGGCGCTCGTAATGAAGCTCTCGTACAAAAAGTGGCGCGCAATGCTTTCGATAACGCCACACATCTTGAGCACGGCATGCGCTTCCAGGCTGGTATGCCAGGTAATGAGCGTGTCGTGACGGTAGTCGATATCAACGAGGCGCAAGTCACGGTCGATGCCAATCATCCGTTGGCAGGAAAAACGCTAGTGTATGAGGTTGAAATCCTCGCCATCCGGGAGGCTACGCGTGATGAACTGGCGGTAGGTCATCCATTGGAGCCCAGCATCTCACATCGGGATGTCGAAGGTTATCGCCACTGATGTGATTGCTGGCGAGAGCCTATTGGCTCACCCACCAGTGGTGTGTCCAGGCCTCCAGCACTCTTTCCGGATACCAAGTCTGGTGACGGCTACCGTTGTAGCGCGCCAAGGCTTTGGTCATGTCACCGCGCTCTTGTTTGAGATAGAAGGCCAGAATGGTACAGCCGTACTCTAGATTGGTTGCCGGATCAAAAAGATCATCTGCGGGGCGGCCAATCTCTTTCTTCCAAAACGGCATCACCTGCATTAATCCTTGTGCGCCAGCACTTGACACCGCATCTGCAGCAAAACGACTTTCGATCTGAATAAGGGCAAGCACTAACTCGGGATTCAGGCCTGCGCGGCGGGACTCGCGCTGGACAAGGCTCAGGAGCTCAAATCGCTGATTATCATGGGTGACATATGGCGTTAGGCGATGACGCATATCGAGCAGCCAAACTTCGGCATCGTAATGATCCTCGAAGCCGTGCGTATCGCTCATTACAGCTTCGAGTGTGGTCAGAAGAGCGTGGGGTAGGTCAGCTTCAGAAATGGTAGCTGCGGCGAGTGTGGGGCCGTTAAGCCCCCACACTGATGCAGCGAGGGTGAGCCTAGCGGCCCATCCTCTCAGCCAGGAAATCGATAATTGTGGCTTGAGGCACAAGTGTCGCCTCATCATCTTTCCGTCCCTTGTATTCCAGTTCGCCATTGTTCAAGCCACGCTCGCCGATGACAATGCGATGAGGAATTCCCATCAATTCCAAATCGGCAAATTTGACCCCAGGCCGAATATCACGATCATCAAGTAAGACATCGATACCGGCAGCCTGCAGCTGGCTATAGAGATGCTCCGCCGTTTCGCGGACGAGCTCCGATTTGTGAGCGTTCATCGGCACTAGCGCAACTGAATAGGGGGCAAGTGCCTCTGGCCAGATGATGCCGCGCTCGTCGTGGTTCTGCTCGATCGCTGCTGCGACTACACGCGTCACGCCGATGCCGTAGCAGCCCATCATCAACGGTACGGCCTTGCCGTTTTCATCCAATACTGTTGCATTCATTGCATTGGAATATTTGGTGCCGAGCTGGAAAATATGTCCTACCTCGATGCCGCGCGCGATGGAGAGTGTGCCGAGTCCGTCAGGCGATGGGTCGCCTTCAATCACGTTACGTAAATCGGCTTCCTTGGCCAGAGGCAGGTCGCGTTCCCAATTGATGCCGAAGTAATGCTTGCCATCGATGTTAGCGCCCGCACCGAAATCGCTCATCAACAGTACGCTGCGGTCGGCGATAATCGGCATATCGAGCCCCACCGGACCGAGCGATCCGAAGCCTGCACCCACGGCCTGACGTACGTCTTCATCGCTGGCCATGGTCAGTGGTGCCTTTACTTCCGGCAGATTCTCGGCCTTGATTTCATTGAGCTCATGATCGCCGCGTACCAGCAACGCTACCAGGCCGCCTTCGGCACCTTCTACGATCAATGTCTTGATCGTTTTCTCGATCGCCAAGCCGTGCTGGTCGACCAGTGCGGCAATCGTCTTGGCATCAGGAGTATCGACCAGATGCATCGCTTCTTGAGGCGCAGCGCGATCCATACCGTGGGGTACGGCTTCTGCCTTCTCGATATTGGCGGCATAGTCGGAACCGGTGGAGAAAACGATGGCGTCTTCTCCCGATGCGGCCAGTACGTGGAACTCATGCGAGCCCTCACCGCCGATCGAGCCGTTGTCAGCCATGACAGCACGAAAATCGAGGCCTAGCCGAGTAAAGATGCGGCTATAGGCGTCATACATTGCTTGATAGGTTTCAGCCAGTGATGTCTGGTCAACATGGAAGGAGTAAGCATCCTTCATGATGAATTCACGTGAACGCATCACGCCAAAGCGTGGACGGATCTCATCACGAAACTTGGTCTGAATCTGATAGAAATTGCTGGGTAATTGCTTATACGAATTTATCTCTTTTCTGATCAGATCCGTAATGACTTCTTCATGGGTCGGGCCTATGCAGAATTCACGGTTATGGCGATCGTGCACACGCAAAAGCTCCGGACCGTATTGCTCCCAGCGGCCGGATTCCTGCCACAGCTCACCAGGCTGGACAGCCGGCATCAATACTTCCTGAGCACCGGCACGGTCCATCTCCTCGCGCACGATACGTTCAACCTTGCGTAGTGTTCTGAGTCCAAACGGTAGCCACGTATACAAACCCGAGGCGAGTCTGCGGATCATGCCGGCTCGCAGCATCAGCTGATGGCTGATGATTTCTGCATCGGCGGGAGTTTCCTTCAAGGTCGAGATCAGCAACTGACTGGCACGCATGTGACCGGGCTATCCTTTGGCTACGTGAAAAGGGCAACAAAAAATCTGGATAAGTAAGCGTTCATGAACGCTTGGCATCGTTGGTGGCTATTGTAAGGCCAATTGCGCGTGTACGGCTAATACCGAGGACGGCAAAAATTCGCCAGCAGGCAGCATTCGGGAAAATAGCATCGCTATGGGTCTGACCTGCTAGGACGCGGGATGTCGTATAGACGCCGTACGCGCTTTGGCCGCGTCCTGTTGTACTGGGCAAGACAACTAAAGTTTTATAGGGTGGCAGAAATGACATTGCCAACGTTGCTTGGGCAACTCTTATAACGGCAGAGGTCGTAACAACCGGGGGTGGGGATGAAAGCACTGGCGGAGCAGCGTTGCCAACTGGCAGGCTGGCAGGATCGTGTGATGTCGGCTGACGAAGCTGCAGCAATGATTGACGATGGCATGGTTATTGGTATGAGTGGCTTTACCCGCGCGGGAGAAGCCAAGGAAGTCCCGATGGCGCTGGCTCGCCGGGCGAAGCATGACCCGCTCAAGATTACTCTGATGACGGGCGCCTCATTGGGTAATGATATTGATAAGCAGCTGACCGAGGCCAATGTGCTGGCTCGGCGTATGCCGTTTCAGGTTGATACTACCCTGCGCCGGGCGATCAACAGCGGTGAGGTGATGTTCATTGATCAGCATCTTTCCGAAACTGTAGAACTACTCAGGAACAAGCAGCTTGGCAAGCTCGATATTGCGATCATCGAGGCCAGCGCTATCACTGAAGACGGTGGTATTGTGCCGACCGCCTCGGTAGGCAATTCAGCCAGTTTTGCTATTTTGGCTGACAAGGTCATCGTGGAGCTGAACCTGTCGACACCTGAGGCCCTGATAGGCCTGCATGACATCTATATTCCGCAGATGCGACCGCGTCGTGAACCGATTCCCATCACAGCATCTGACAGCCGCATTGGGACGCCCTATATCCCGATTAATCCTGACAAGATTGCGGCCATTGTGTTGACCGAAGGGCAGGATAGTCCGTCTAACGTTCAGCAGCCCAATGAAGATACCCAGCAGATTGCTCGGCATTTGATCCGTTTCTTCGAGAAAGAAGTTAAGGCTGGGCGGCTATCCTCCTCCTTGCTGCCGTTGCAGGCGGGCATCGGCACGATGGCCAACGCAGTCATGAACGGCTTGATCGATAGCCCCTTCGAGAACCTGACCATGTACTCCGAAGTGCTGCAGGACAGTACCTTCAACCTGCTCGACAGCGGCAAGATGGTATTCGCCTCGGGAAGCTCCATTACGCTTTCAGAGAAATGCGGCAAACATGTGTGGAACAACCTCGATCACTATCGTGACCGGATTGTGCTGCGGCCTCAAGAGCTGTCGAATCATCCCGGCATTGTCAGGCGGTTGGGGATTATTGCGATCAATACGGCGCTGGAAGCCGATATTTATGGCAACGTCAACTCCACTCATGTCAATGGCACGCAGATGATGAATGGGATCGGTGGTTCAGGAGATTTCGCACGTAACGGCCAATTATCAGTGTTCATCACCAAGTCGACGGCTAAGGATGGTGCCCTGTCGAGTTTCGTGCCGTTTGTCAGTCATGTCGATCATAACGAGCACGATGTCGATGTGCTGGTATCCGAGCATGGTTTGGCCGATCTGCGCGGCTTGGCGCCGCGTGAGCGCGCCAGAGTCATTATCGATAACTGTGCCGATCCCTTCTATCGCACGGCGCTTAATGCCTATTTCGAAGAAGCCTGTCAGCGTGGTGGACAAACGCCACACTGTCTCGAAAAGGCGCTTTCGTGGCATCAGGCTGCCCAGCAGCAGGGATCAATGCGCTCAGTAGCCGAAGCGTTGATTAGCGCCAACAGCGAAAAAAGCTCAATCTGATAGCGTCTATTAACCCCAAAACGGGGGCTGTTGCCCCCGTTTCGATAGCTCGCTGCCTTGCCGTTATCGGCTTGCCCAACTTTATGGAGTAGGCGGAACGTCACGCTTATGCTGAGTGCTGAAATATTTCTGAATGATAATTTCCGCGACATCGTCTGAGACATCCTGCCCATGCAGGAATCGATCGATGTCCTGGTAAGTAACGCCGTAGGCGTCCTCATCAGGTCGACCAGGATTAAGCTCTTCAAGGTCAGCGGTTGGTACCTTCTGATGGAGTTTTTCAGGTGCGCCCATCGCTTTGGCGAGGGCACGCACTTGATCTTTGACTAACCCACCCAGCGGGGCCAAGTCACAAGCGCCATCACCAAACTTAGTGAAAAATCCCATCACGGCTTCAGCGGCATGATCAGTGCCGATCACCAAGCCATTGCGCGCATTGGCGATAGTATATTGTGCGATCATGCGCATCCGCGCCTTGACGTTGCCAAGCGCAAAGTCACGTGCTTCGGGCGATAGATTCTGCAACGGCTGCACTGCAGCAGCTAAGCCATCAACGGCGTCGCCAATATTGACCGTTTCGGTTTCATCCGGCTTGATGGTGTCTATGGCCAGCTGAGCATCGTCTTCATCTTTTTGTACTTTATGTGGCAGACGTACGGCAATAAAGCGCATTTCCTCGTGACCCTGAGAACGTAAGCGTTCTACCGCACGCTGCGCCAACATGCCCGCCGTGGTTGAATCCACGCCACCGCTTATCCCCAAAACGAGGGTCTTGGTGTTCGAGTTAAGCATGGCGTCGGCGATAAACGCGACGCGTCTGTTGATTTCATTATGGACGGCGTTGTCAGTTTCAAAAGGAGGCTGGACGTTCAGCGCTTTGATGATGTCCTGTTGAGTCTGGCGAAGATTATCGCTTGGCATGGCATCCTCTTAAGTCCCTTTGGCCATGTTAGGTTTAGGGCCAGTGAGTAGGTAAATGAACAATGAAAAACTGCAATGTCTGTTTCCAGTGTAGACATTAACAGCCATAACGATAACGCGCATGCGTGTTATGACGCTTCGTGCCAAGACCTTTTCTAGGAGTACATGTTCAGGACAAGCGTCCCCGCTCGCCAGCGAAATAGCCGATGCTTGTCCTATTGAAGCAAGTCATTTCAACAGGTTCAGTTTCGTTTGATCCTTAATAGGCAGTACGAAAGAGAAAAGAACGCGATGGGAAAGTAAACAGCGCTTTCCCTAAGCGACGATTCAGCAGTGCATGCAAGGCCAGACACAGGATGGCGTTCATGAGGGTGAGCAAGGGAGGCCCGATAAATGCCAGCAGTTCAGCGGCAACGCCTTCAAGTTCAAGCGGAATGATAATCAAGGCACTTGTTAGTACAAAAAACATGTGCATGACATAGATGGGTAATGTCTGGCGTCCGACAGCACATAGCAGACGTAGATTGAGATACGTAGTCAGCAGCGCAAACAAGTCGATGGCGGCAAACACTATGGCAAACGCTAGCAATAGTTTTACCCCGGGGACGGTCAGCAGATCATATTTTGCAACGATGGGCATCGGGACTACTGCAACTATTGCCAGCAAGAAAAATCGCTTGGCGTGGAACTCGCTGAAATGACGCATGATGAAATTGCGTCCAAAACAGCCAAAAGCAAAAAAAACACCATTCTCGATCAGACTGCTCGCATGCCATACATCCTTCATTATTCCTGTAAATGCTTCAGCCAGGGCGAATGCGATGAGTGTGGGTATGGCCATCTCTCGTAAGGCTTTACAGATCACAAAGTAGATGGCCAGTGCATAAAGGTACCAGAGACCACTGCTACCACTGAAAGCTTTCCATATAAAACCGCTAATGGTCGTGGGCAGAGGATCACTGTCTGGAATAACAGCGGGATTGCCGTATTCGCTGATGAGGTTACCAAATCCCCAGTATGCTGCCATCCAGAGTAGGTATAGCCACAGCATAGTAGCTATGCGTGGGCGAAACGTTTGTTGCCAACTGCGAGAAAAAACCGATGAATAGGCCAAAAAGCCCGAAATCATAAAGAATAAAGGCATCCTTAACGGCGTTAATGCAGTAACGCCGACTACCCAGATTTTATAGCCTAACGTGTCAGTCAAAGCGCCTGCGCCAAAAATAAAGAAGGTTGTGTGGTAAAGCACTACAAGCAGAATGCAGGTGCCTTTAGCTGCATCGACCCAATCGATGCGTTTTGAGCGGGAATGAGTTGGCATGCGCTTACCTGCGGGTTTGGTTTTATCAATTTTTTATATAAAGCCAGCAAGATATTAGTCTCTGTTAAATAAAAACCTATGCACGTTCGGCTAAACATGCAGAACGGTTGCTGGATGGCAGGTTTAGTCAAGTATTGGTGATAGCTGTTGCGGAACAGGTGTTGGTGGGTATTTCGCTCTGATCGTTTGAGTTTTGTTTAGCAATCGAGAATCAAATCATGCACAGGAACAGGGGGAGGAGTAGGCATGTTATGTCTACAGTGACATATAAACATTTAACTACTCAGTGGGAGCTTTTCGAAGCAGGGTCATAGGAAAGCGTAGCGAAGGAGGCAATGATGACCAGCAGGAATGCGACACGATTAATGCATCATTCATTCTCGGCAGAAGAGGCTGCGGACCGGATTCGCCATGTCTGTGTGCCGTTGCCCTCATTGGATGACCCAGTGGCTTTCGGTGCCATGTTCGAGAGCTTCTCTGACGCCCGCGTCGTGATGCTAGGCGAGGCCTCGCATGGTAGCTCGGAGTTTTACCGCGCCCGAGCGGCTATCTCGCGTTATCTCATCGAGCATCACGGCTTCAATATTGTTGCTGTCGAAGCTGACTGGCCGGATGCCAACCGCATTGACCGCTACGTGCGCCATCGTCAGGCCATGACTAGTGAAGAAGAGGCATTTGCCCGCTTTCCAACCTGGATGTGGCGCAACGAGGAAGTGCACGATTTCGTTGATTGGCTGCGCACCCATAACGAGCAGTTGCCGTTCGAGCAGCGCACCCAGTTTCGCGGCCTCGATGTCTATAGCCTGCGTAGCTCGATGGGACAGGTCATAGACTATCTTGAGCAGGTCGACCCCGAGGCAGCGCTACAGGCACGCAAGCGCTACGAGTGTTTGACCCCGTGGCAGTCCGATCCGGCCTACTATGGCCATGCGGTGATGATGGGCGATCGTGATCCATGTGAAGACGCCGTCATAGCCCAGCTAGAACAACTGATTGGAAAGCGTCTTGAGTATGATGGTGATGATAGTGGTGAGGACTACTTCGATGCTGCCCAAAATGCGCGCATTGTCCGGGCCGCTGAGCAGTACTACCGCCTGATGTATCGCGGCTCGACTGAGTCATGGAACCTGCGCGACCGCCACATGTTCGACACTCTGCAGCAGCTGATGCGCGCCAAGGGGCGCGACGCCAAGGTCATCGTCTGGGCACACAACTCGCACATCGGCAACGCCTCCGCCACCGAAATGGGATGGCAGGGCCAGTTCAATATTGGCGAGCTGGCCAAGACCGCTTTTGGCGACGAGGCGGTGCTGATCGGCTTCGGCACGGATTCCGGTACCGTGGCCGCCGCTGACAACTGGGACGAGCCGGTGAGGATCAAGGACGTGGTGCCGTCGCGGGCTGATTCCTATGAGCAGGTCTTCCTGCAGACCGGCATTCCTTGCTCGCTGACCGATCTGTGCGGCTCGGAGCGTCAGGAGGTCCGCGAAGTGCTCGCCGAGCCGCGGCTAGAACGGGCGATTGGCGTCATCTATCGGCCGGATACCGAGTATTACAGCCACTATTTCAAGGCAGTACTGCCGGAGCAGTTTGATGCCTACGTATGGTTCGAACAGACCCGTGCAGTAACGCCGCTTGACCGAGATATGCCCGTGGGCATGCCTGATACTTATCCCTTCGGCGTCTAAGGTTATACCGTTATATTTTTATATTTAATCTTCGGCTGAAAGCAGTCCGAAAGATATTAACGAAATGACAAAAAACAGGTGGCGGAGCTTACGCATCGCCGCCTATTTTTTTCATGCCCGCGTTTTGGACGCAGTACGCGCCTTACCTTCTTCATAAGCTCGATCCATGGATATCTGCGGCAACCAGATAAATTTTGGTGTTCCAGTCTCTCTTCTGGATTTGTCGATGGCCTACGAGCCTACGGCTGACATCCGTTTATACTGCAGCCAGCATTCGATAACTTGTCATGTTGTTAATAGCTGCAGCACACTGGTTTTACAAAAATTGTAAAAGCAATAATCGTCACACACTTCATTATTAGTGCAAGGGATTCTGCCATGAATGGAACCGCACCTGCGGTAGGCTTTCGTGA
Source organism: Phytohalomonas tamaricis (assembly GCF_003012345.1). Classification (GTDB taxonomy): domain Bacteria; phylum Pseudomonadota; class Gammaproteobacteria; order Pseudomonadales; family Halomonadaceae; genus Phytohalomonas; species Phytohalomonas tamaricis. The sequence goes on along the minus strand of NZ_PVRV01000020.1, from coordinate 82,831 downwards.
TCTATATAAAGGCTTTGATAGCCAGCGTCTGTTTGAAGGAATTAACTTGGAACTTCCCGATCATGCAGTGACTGCCATCGTTGGCGCGAGTGGCTGTGGCAAGTCGACGCTGCTCAATCTGATCAATGGTCTGCTGTGCCCTGATCGAGGCGAAGTGACCGTCTTTGGCAAGCCGCTGGACTACGATCATCTTCCTGCAGTCCGGCGCCGCATCGGCTATGCCGTACAGCAGATCGGACTGATGCCGCATCTACGCGTACGCGATAACGTCCAATTGCTTGCCACGCTTGAGAAATGGGATCAGTCACGACGGCAGGCGCGCATCGAGAAGCTCTTCACGTTGATGGATCTCGATCTAGCTCTGCTGGAACGTTATCCGCATCAGATATCGGGTGGTCAGGCGCAACGGGTTGGCTTATGCCGGGCAATGATGCTTGAGCCGCCACTCTTATTGCTGGATGAAGCTTTTTCGGCCGTCGATCCGATTACCCGTGTTGAAGTGCATGAACGCTTTGAGTATTTGCAACAGGAGGAAAAGCGGGCAGTGGTATTGGTGACGCATGACATGGCGGAGGCAATCAAGCTGGCCGATCATCTGGTGGTGATGGGGCCAGGGCGCGTGCTCCAGGCTGGTTCGCCCGACGAAATACAGCATGCCCCCGCCAGTGCTGACGTGTCCCGACTGATGGAGGCGCGTTCATGATCCGCATAACTCTGTTGATGGTCCTAATGCTCACGGCAGGTATCGCCCAGGCAGCCGAAACGATTTCCATTGGCAGCAAGGCTGATCGTGAAGGGCACCTGCTTGGTGAGATTTTTGCGCAGAAGCTTGAAAACGATGGTTTTAATGTCGACCGGCGCTTTGGGCTTGGACAGACCGTGGTGTCTTATCAAGCGCTCGCTGGGGGTGAAATTGATGTTTATCCCGAGTATACCGGCACGATTGCACAAACCATTTTCAAGACCGATGACAATGAGATTGACGCTCTCAATTCTATAGCGTCTCAGCGCGATCTACGCATCTTGCCGTCGTTGGGATTCAACAATACCTATGCATTGACGATGAAGGGCGAGCAAGCCGAAAAGCTGGGAATGCACACCATTGGTGATTTGGCAGAACATCCAGAGTTGCGACTGGGACTGTCGCATGAATTCATCGAGCGTGACGATGGCTGGAAAGGGCTTAGCCGTGCCTACAATCTACCGCAGCAGCCGACAGGATTGGAGCATGGTATCGCTTACCAGGCGATCAATGATGGGCGTATAGATCTGACCGATGCTTATTCTACCGACGGCGACCTTCAGCGCTTTAATCTGATTTTGCTTGAAGATGATCAGAACTATTTTCCTCAGTACTTAGCCGTGCCTTTCATACGCGCCGATTTGCCCCAGGCAGCAATCTATAGTCTGTCGCAGTTGGCGGGTCTTATTAATGAAAACCGTATGCAAAGCATGAATGCTGAGGTGTCTGCCGAAGGCAAAAGCTTCTCCTCCGTGGCGCATGAGTTCCTCACTGAGGAGAACCTTATCGCTGCAGATAGCAGTTTCCAGGCCCGCTCGATATGGGATGAATTGGGCGAAGATCTGATTCGTCATTTGGAGTTGACGCTGTCGGCGCTGGCCCTGGCCTGTGTGGTTGGTCTGCCACTGTCGCTGCTGGTCTATCGTATGCCACGTATCTCACGTGTAGTGCTTTACGTGGCGGGCCTGCTGCAAACGATACCTTCAATAGCGCTGTTGGCATTGATGATTCCACTATTTGGCATTGGGGTATTTCCGGCAATCGTTGCCCTGTTCCTCTATTCCTTATTGCCCATTGTGCGTGCGGCGATTACAGCGCTTTTGACCGTTGATCCTCTGCTGACTCGTGTAGCTAAAGGCATGGGCCTGACCAAACGTGAGCAGCTTCGTCATGTTCTGATACCGCTGGCGGCGCCCAACATGCTGACCGGGATTAAGACGGCTGCGATCATCAATATTGGCACGGCAACCTTGGCGGCATTTATTGGCGCTGGCGGTCTGGGTGACCCGATTGTTACCGGACTGAGCCTGAATAACTATGAACTTGTGTTGTACGGCGCTGTTCCGGCCGCAATGCTGGCGATTATTACTGAGCTGGCTTTTGAAGTGCTGGAGCGGGTAACAATTCCAGCTCACATGCGTGGTTTGAAACGCTCCTAGCAGCAGTGACTACTCGTAGCAGATTGATAAAGGCTAGTGTTGTAAAAATAGCCTACGCTGAGGAGGCGGTCGTTGAGATTGGACGCGACTGATTGACACGTATTTTGAAATTTAGAACAGGGAGAATGGCATGAAAAAGGGAATGTTGTGTCTTGCAGTGTTAGCGATTGGTGGGATCACGGCTGGCTGTGCTAGTCAGGACCAATCAGGTGGCGGTTCGCCTTCTTCTGGCAGTGCCTCAAGTGAAACGTCTTCCACCAACACCGGAAGAACTCCGGAAAGTGGTATGCAGTCCAGTAGTTCAATGTCCGGCCCTAGCGGTCAATCAGCGGGTTCGCCTTCTACTACCAATACGGGAAGCACCTCAGGAAGTAGCATGCAATCCGGTAGTTCAATGTCCGGTTCTAGCGGTCAATCAGCAGGTTCATCCTCTATCAATACCGGAAGAACCTCAGAAAGTGGCATGCAGTCCGGTAGTTCAATGTCTGGCCCTAGTGGCCAATCGGCGGGCTCCTCTTCTACGCAGTAATTATTTGTCCTGCGAGAAGTCTGGAAAGGAAGGCACGCATGGCGTGCCTTCACTTTATTTACTTCTCGCTCATAAGGGCAACGCTGCTCATGTCACCACCGTGTGGCAGTAAAGAGATGGTTATACTGAAATTTAAATCATCAAAAGGGAACGTTATGAGTGTCTGCAAGATAGGGCTGGGTGTGCTGTTTACGCTAGTAGTTAGTGGATGCGCTGGGGCTGGTCAGGGGAGTGGCAATGAGCCTGCTGTCAGGCTTGAACCTCCGGTAGTCAATAGTGAAGGCACTCGAGATACGCAAGAGGCATGTATACCTAAGCCAAGCGGTCCTACGTCCTGCTGAGATGATCTATCGTAGCTGCTGAGTGAGGAGTATTTTTATGCAAAAAAGAGAATGGTTAATCCTGTCTTTTCTAGTCGTAGCAAGTATTTCTACCGGCTGTGCGCATGAGCCTCAACAGCATGAAATGACCAATGCACCTGCACCGCCACCGCCACCGCCCACGATCCAGCAGGATAACCAGCGCGATAGTATGGATAAAAACAGTGGGGTACGTCCTATGACTTATCCATCGCGCAGTCATGCTGAGCAGTGAGCTACCTCGCGATACGCTTAGCGGTTGGCGAGTTTGGTACTTAGGACACTATCGATGTCCTTGATGCTATCTGGTTCAAGTTTTATGAAAGGAACACGAAAGCTATTAAGTGCCGTCATGGTCTGGCTATCGAATAGTTTCAAATCATCTTCTCGGGCATAGATCAGTGCCGTTACGTTATGTCGTTCAACTAATGAAGGCACTTCACTGGGGTAATAAACGCGGGTACCTTCGACAAAGGTGCCGTGATTCCATGGGAAATCATCAATAAGCGCGATTGATTCATAATCCTTGGCGTGAGTGAGTAATGATTGGACGCGATAATGGTCAGCACCCAAGCCGCAGACAATAACGGGCAAAGGCTGTGCTCGTTTGCTATTTTGAGATGCTAATGCACGCAAATGGTCGAAGATATGTTTCATGAGGCTGCCTAATTCTATAGCGTGACAATACGGCTAGTTAGCTCACCATTGTCGAAAGCTGACTTTTGCCAGTGACAGGATTTTAGGCAAGATGCGATGTTACTCAAAGAAAAGGGAGCAAGGCATTAAGCCTTGCTCCCTTTATTGCATAAAAGCCAGCAGCAGGCTTTTAAAGCATGATCAGAACTGAACACCAACTGATGCAGAAGTGACATCAAGACGGTAGTCGCTGTCCATGTCGTAACGCGTGTATTCAGCACGGGCGAAGACAGGCAGTTGCTTGAACTGGTACTTCACACCCAAGCCATAAACCGGGTCTGTACCGTATTCATTGGAAACACTGGTACCGTCAGAGAAGTTGCCATTGCCGTTAGCTTTCCAATAAGCAGCACCAACACGAGCGTAGCCAATCAAGCCGGCATAAACAGGAATCTCACCGATTGCGCTCAGGCTATAAGCCTTGGTGCTATATTCGCCACTGTTAGCATCGCCACCGAATTCAATGTCGCCAAAATCAGTGAAGTTGGCTTCAGTAGAGAACCAGTTATTGAACTTGTAACCGACGAAAGCGCTTTGCGCAGTATCGTTGTTATCGGTTACACGCGTGTCGCTGTTGTTGTCGCCGAAGCCACCGATGTCGGCGTCATGAACAATAGTGTTACCTGCGCCGACACCAGAATAGAGACCTTGGGTAGTTGTATCGGCAGCGTTAGCAACGCCTGTGCCTACAACCAGCATGGATGAACAAATAAGAGGGGCGGTGAAATAAGAAATACGTTTCATGATGATCTCCTTGCAAAAAGGCTAGCAGGCTTTGGCTTCCTGCCATAAACCGATCGTTCATAATTAAGAACGGTGTTTTCAAACTAATTTTTAGCACTCATATGCCACTTAGTCAAAATAAAAAGAGTTTCGTCTCGTAAACGGAGATGAAACGTCGGTTTATTTTTATAGTTCTATATAGTTAGGACTTCTCGGCAGCGATGCCAGTAGGGTGCTGCTTCAAGCTCGCCGGTTTGCGCTACTAAAATGATAGTTTGTCTTGAGGAGGGTGCAAAAGTTTAATCACATGACTCAAGAATGTTTGAGCCATATAAATAAAAAGCGCCTCGCTCAGTAGGAGCGAGGCGCTTCATTTCTACCCTGATGCCTAGTATGCCTTGAAAAGATCAGGCTTCTTGGGCTAGAGGGATAACAGTTGACGCTATTTTTTTATACTGCTCGATCTCATGGAAGTTCATGTAGCGGTAAATTTCACCTGCCATGGCATTGAACTGACCCATATAGCCCTTGTACTCCTCGACGGTGGGGAGGCGGCCTTCTACAGCGGCAATCGCGGCAAGCTCAGCTGATGCCAGATAGACATTGGCACCATCACCTAGGCGGTTGGGGAAGTTGCGGGTAGAGGTCGAGACAACTGTCGATTTGGGGGCTACACGTGCCTGGTTACCCATGCATAGCGAGCAGCCCGGCATTTCCATGCGTGCACCAGCACGACCGTAGATACCGTAATAGCCTTCTTCGGTCAGCTGATGCTGGTCCATTTTGGTCGGCGGTGCGAGCCACAGGCGAGTTTTCAGCGAACCGGCCGGCTGTTTCTCAAGCAGCTTGCCCGCCGCGCGGAAGTGACCGATGTTGGTCATGCACGAGCCGATGAAGACTTCATCGATCTTTTCACCGGCGACATCGGACAGCCAGCGCGCGTCGTCAGGGTCGTTCGGCGCACAAAGCACTGGTTGATCGATCTCGCTTAGGTCGATTTCGATGATTTCAGCATACTCGGCATCTTTATCGGCGCGCATCAGGCTCGGGTTGTCGAGCCATTCCTGCATCGAAGCGATACGGCGGTCAAGCGTACGTGCATCGCCATAGCCATTGCTGATCATCCACTTGAGCAGAGTGATGTTGGACTTTAGATATTCCGTCACGCTTTCGTCGGAAAGTGTGATGGTACAGCCTGCAGCGCTACGCTCGGCAGAGGCATCAGAGAGTTCGAAGGCCTGCTCCACGGTGAGATCTTCGAGTCCTTCGATTTCAAGGATGCGGCCGGAGAAGGCATTTTTCTTGCCTGACTTTTCAACCGTCAGAAGGCCCTGCTTGATCGCGTACAGCGGGATGGCATGGACGAGGTCGCGCAGCGTGATGCCGGGCTGGCGTTGGCCCTTGAAGCGCACCAGTATCGATTCCGGCATGTCCAGCGGCATGACACCCGTTGCCGCAGCAAAAGCGACCAGGCCAGAACCTGCAGGGAAAGAGATACCCATCGGGAAGCGTGTATGAGAGTCACCACCCGTACCGACAGTATCAGGCAACAGCATACGGTTCAGCCAGGAGTGGATGATGCCATCACCAGGGCGCAGTGAAACGCCGCCGCGGTTCATGATGAAGTCAGGCAGGGTATGCTGCATCTCGACATCGACCGGCTTGGGATAGGCCGCCGTATGGCAGAAGGACTGCATCACTAGATCGGCTTGGAAGCCTAGGCAGGCCAGATCCTTCAATTCATCGCGGGTCATCGGACCGGTAGTATCCTGCGAGCCAACGGTTGTCATTCGTGGTTCACAATACATGCCGGGACGAACGCCTTCTATGCCACAAGCCTTGCCGACCATTTTCTGCGCAAGCGTGAAGCCTTTACCGGTATCCTGAGGCTGCTCGGGGGTGCGGAAAACATCGAAAGCGCCAAGGCCCAGGAAGTCACGGGCTTTCTGCGTCAGGCCGCGTCCGATGATAAGGGGAATACGACCACCCGCGCGGACTTCATCGAGTAGAACGCCAGTCTTGAGCTGGAAGGTTGTCAACACTTCGTCCGTATTATGACGGCATACCTTGCCTTCATAAGGATAGACATCAATCACATCGCCCATTTCAAGCTGGGAAACGTCCATCTCGATAGGCAGAGCACCGGCATCTTCCATCGTATTAAAGAAGATGGGTGCTATCTTGCCACCGAAGCAGAAGCCACCGGCACGCTTGTTAGGGACATGAGGGATATTGTCGCCGAAGAACCACAATACCGAGTTTGTCGCGGACTTGCGCGAAGATCCCGTGCCGACTACGTCACCCACATAAGCGACAGGATAGCCCTTGGCCTTGACGGCTTCGATCTGTGCAAGCGGACCTGTAGTGCCGGGATTGACCGGCTCTATTCCTTCGCGTGCATTCTTGAGCATGGCATTGGCATGCAAAGGAATATCGGGACGTGACCAAGCATCAGGCGCAGGGGAGAGGTCATCGGTGTTGGTTTCCCCCGGGACCTTGAATACTGTTAACGTGATCTTTTCTGGCACAGCGGGGCGTGACAGGTACCATTCTGCTTCGGCCCAGGATTGAACAACGGCTTGGGCATGCGTGTTGCCGGCCTTGGCGCGATCGGCGACATCATGGAAAGCGTCGAACATCAAAAGCGTATGCTTGAGTTGTTCGGCAGTTACGGCAGCAAGCTCATTATCGTCAAGCAAGGAAACGAGTGTGGCAATATTGTAGCCACCCTGCATGGTACCCAGCAGTTTAACCGCATGGATTTTATCAATCAGCGGTGAGCTGGCCTCGCCTTTGGCGATGGCCGCCAGAAAACCGGCTTTGACGTAAGCCGCCTCATCGACACCAGGAGGAATGCGCTCGGTGATCAGTTCGAGCAAAAATTCTTCTTCACCGGTGGGCGGATTCTTAAGAAGTTCGACCAGCTCCGCTGTCATTTCAGCATTAAGCGGTTTGGGCGGGATACCTTCGGCAGCACGTTCCTCAACGTTTTGACGGTAAGCTTCGAGCACGTTGATAGACCCTCATCAGTTTTTAGTATCGAATCGCAGCGATAGTGTGCGGCTAGTCAGCCGCTACATTAGCGCGCTTCGAGCGAAGCGGAGTTTACGGCAAAGTGTTGACAATGTTAAGAGGGCTGCTAATGCATGAGATTGAACTTTGGTCGCTTGGAACGGGACTTTAAACACTCATAATTTCATTGCAGAAACAATTTTTTATAACATGGGTTAATGTCACCTTGTTGGGCGAACGGTTATCGCTGACAAGGAATTGAAAAAGGAGGAGTCATGAGTGATTTAATGCCTAGCCAGTTACAGGCTTTTTTACCCTGTGAGACGCCACAGCAATGGATTGAAGCAGCGCTACAGAACGAGCGGATATTACTCATTGATCATGCGCAGTGTGAAAAGAAAGCGGCATCTACTGCCATGAATCTTATGTATCGCTACGTCGATCGCCCCGAACTGTTGACAAAAATGGCTCAACTTGCACGTGAAGAGCTGCTTCACTTCGAGCAGGTAGTCAAAATTATGCTAAAGCGCGATATAGCCTATGAACATCTGTCAGCATCACGTTACGCTGAAGGGCTACGGCGGTACGTGCGTGCTAATGATCCGGATCGTCTGGTCGATATTCTAATTGTTGGTGCCTTCATCGAAGCTCGCTCCTGTGAGCGCTTTGCCAAGCTTATTCCACACTTGGACGAAGATCTCGGGAAATTCTATCGAAGCCTAGTGAAGTCGGAAGGGCGACATTTTGAAGACTATTTGGAATTGGCCGAGCAGTACGCCGAAACATCAATTGAGTCGCGTGTCGCATTCTTTTCAGAGTGTGAGCGCGAGTTGATTCAAAGCTACGATACTCAGTTTCGTTTTCACAGTGGCCTACCGACCGCTGCCTGAGTCTTGACCGAGGAGCGGTTACTACCTCATGACGCAGGAAAGCTCTTCTCACGTTCGCGTGCAGCTGTTTGGAAGTTTCGAGCTAAGGCTTGAAGGCCAGCTACCGACGCCGTTCAGCTATGACAAGGTCAAGGCGCTGCTTCTTTATCTGCTGTTACACGATCAGGCCGTTAGCCGGGCAGCATTGGCTGAAGTGTTATGGCCTGATCAAAAAGCCGCTTCGAGCCGAACCAATCTGCGTCATGCGCTGCATAGCTTGCGGCAAACGCTGGGCGCGGAGGCAGAGCGAGTGCTCATCGTCTCCCGACAGACGCTATCGCTGCAGCATGGCGAGCGTTGGCGGCTTGATGTCGGTGAGCTTGATGCGCTACTGCGTAATACTAACGGCGCAGGGACACTTGAGCGCGTGCTGGAGATTTACAAAGGGGAGCTCGCCGACGGACTGCAACTTCCGCAGTGTCCTGCCTTTCAACGTTGGTTGCTGCAGACTCGCAGCGCCTGGCGCCAGCGAGTACTGGATTGTGCCGAGCAACTGCTCGAGCATGAATCCAATGTTACTATCGAAATACTGCGCATGCTGGTGCAGCGCTTTGACAGTTATACCCCCTTCCAGGAGCGGTTGGTGCAGAAGCTTGCTGAAAGCGGCCAAGCCGCTGCTGCGCATGAGCAATTCAATGCGCATCTCCAGCAGTTGACGCTGACCGGACAACAGCCACCTTCCTCATTTCTCAAGCTTGCTCACTTCTGGACGGGCAGCAGCGAGTATGCGCAATCTTCATTCGTGAATGAAGTAACGACGCTAACACCAACTTATAGCGACACGCCTCTTGATGAGGAGGAAGTTAACTATCGTCAGCTCTCGGTGATGGTCATGCGTCTTACACTGATCAGTGAGCAGCATAACCGTCGCTGGGAGCGGGATTGCTTTCAACTGCAGCGTGAGCTGATGCGCTGGCTGGAGCATCAATGCCATCATCTGGGCGGATTTTGGCTTCCGGGGGCCGCAGGGGGAATGGGAATGGCGTGCTTCGGCACGAATGGTCCCACCCATCAACTGGCCGAATTGGTCGCCCTTTATGAGCACTGTCGTCTTCAGCTACCCGATGAGTTAGCCCGTAGGTGGCAAGGGGAGGATGAACCGCCACAATTTGAACTTTCTGCCGGTCTGCATAGCGGGCGGGTACTTTATATTCCTAATCGCCACGTTATAGATCCCCAGGGTCGCGTTACGCAGCCGGCGCTTGAGCTGATGAGCGCTGCAAAAGGCAGTGAGCTGGTCATATCTCCTGTCGCAAGTCAGCATATGCCACCGGCACTTGATCTACAGCCGCGTCTTTCCATGCGTATTCTTGCTGCCAACGGTGAAGTGCGTCTGCGTGCGCTCGTGCTAGGTAGCGTGGGGCGAGGAGAGATTACTCCTCCGAAGCTGATTGGTCGAACTGCTGAAATACGCCAGCTCCAAGATGCGTTGGCGCGTGTCGGCATCGGTTTGCGCCAAAGTGTGCTGATTCGAGGCGAGTCGGGAATGGGTAAAAGTGCCTTGATGGTCTATTTCCGCTTGCTAGAACAGAGTCAGAACGTGGAGCTTTGCTGGTTAGCTACTACTCGGATGTCCTCGCAGGAGCCCTTTGGTCTTGTTCGCTCGATATTACGCTGGCGGTTAGGTGGCCATTTTGACACGCCTGCTATCGAGGCTTTAGTGGCGCAGAATGCTGCGGCTTCGCGTTGGGACGAGAATACTCGGGCCTTGCTGTTGCAGCTCCTTGGGCTCAATGAGCCCGGCCAAGGGCTGAGCTATCAGAGTGGAGAAGCCATTGAACTGATGATCAAGACGCTTCAGCTTGTGATTGAGGCGCGTACGATAGCTCATCCTCTGATTATCATGATCGACGACTTGCAATGGCTCGATGAAGCTTCGCTAAAAGTCTTGGCTGGACTTCATGTGCGCTTGCCGATTCATAAGCGACTACTGCTGATCGGCAGCTATCCGGGCAAAGAGGCTGCATTGCCGATTAAATTCCATTGGGATCAGCAGATCATACTGGGCAGGCTTGATACGGCGCATATTGCTGAGCTTTTAAATTATCTTGTGCGACGCTATCGCCTGCAATTGGGGCCGAGGCTACGCCATCAATTGATTGAACGCTGCGATGGCGTACCTCTTTATCTGCATGAACTGTGCCGTCGTCTGGATCTGGACCGGAGAGAAGGCCGGCCGATACAGATCGAAAAGTTACCCGGTGAATTATTTGGATTGTTATCGAGTCGTATCGATCAACTCGAGCAATACCGAGAAGTGGCTTACGTCGCGGCTGTCATTGGAAAGCAGTTCCGTTCAGGGATGCTGCGCGATTGTCTACAGTCTGATAGTACATTCTTAAAGCAGGCATTGGAGCGCATGCAGCGCCTTGAGATTATTGAACCTTGTGCTCAGGCGGAGGGATTTGACTATCAGTTTTGCCATCAACTCCTTCAGGAAGCTGCTTATCTGGCCTGTCCTGAAGAGGTGCGACGCAAAATTCATAATCATCTCGTTGAGGTGATCGAGCAGGATTTTCCTACATGGCTAGGACGTCATCCCGGCTATTTTGCGATGCATCTATCGAAAAGTGGGCGTTTTGCTCGTTCGGCACGTTACTTTGAGCTTGCAGCCCGTGATGCATTACGGGTTAGTGCCAATAGAACGGCCCTTAAAATGGCGGACGATGGTCTTGAGTGTCTTGAGCAGATGGAAGGCAAGGGCTACATCGAGCGTAAGGTGAGCCTCTTGATCATAAAAGGACAGGCGGGTTTCGCATTGGAAGGGCATGGCTCATCCGTGGCGCTCAAGAGTTTTCAATCGGGGCGGCATTTACTGGGTGAATATCCTGTCTTTAATGATGAGGATGAAGAGAGTCTGGAGTTGCGCTTTCTTGTGCACTGGGGGCTCTGGGTCGGCTGCATTGAACGTCAGGCACTGTCTGAAGCTCGTGAAATAACCCAGCAGCTGCAGACACTCGCGACGAATTTCGAGGATGTCCGTTATTCACGCCTTGCGCTATATGCTGCAGCGTTGTGTGATTACTGGTCGGGCAACTTGGATAGAGCCTTCGAGCTTTTCGACGCACTTGATCCTCTCAATAGCAATATGACCTTTGAGTGGCTGCCCTATAGTGAGCATCCCCAGGTATCTGCATGTGCCTATCAGGCTTGGGTATGGTGTTGGCAGGGCAGTTATGAGAAGGCGCAATACCATATCGAAGCAGCCATTCGGATGGCGGAAAGGATCAACCACCCCGGGACATTGGCCCTGGTTCTAATCTGTTCAGCATGGTTGTACCGTCAATTGGGGCACTTCCATTTGGCACATGAGCGTGCGCAGCGCGCCGCAGGCCTGACCCATACGCCCGATTTAAATCTTCTCTATCTCTCCGCTCGGTGTATCGAGGAGTGGTGGAAAGGCTTAGGTGGTGACGAAAGCGCATTGGCCACTCAGGAAGGGCTGCTTGAGCAATCCATGGAAATGTTCGGACCTGATCATTATCGGCATCCAAAAATATGGTATGTCGATACTTGTTTGGCGTTAAGGCAATTTGATAAAGCCAAAATATACTTGGAGCAGAGCGTGGCGAAAGCGCGTGAACAAAAGTCGCTATATTTGCCCGAATTGTTGCTGTTGCTGGCGAAAAGCTATAGAGCTCAGCATGAGGCAGACACGCGCATTCCCACTTTGCTTGAGGAAGCGCGATGCGAAGCATTGCAACAGCGTAATACCCATATGCAACTGCTGATTCTAGAAGCGCGCCTTGACTGGTTTCACGAAACGGAAGAAAAAGTGCGTGCCCCATTTAGTGGATGCATAGAACGCCTTGAGCCTAGTAGCATGCCGCTACTGTTCCGGCTACGTCAGTTCATGGGGCATGCGTACTGATATTAGCACGTGATCAGGGGCGTTTTTCGGAACATGCGACCGGTCATGTGAAGCCATGATGAGCCAATGGGCCTGAGCGCTTAGCAAGGCAATGCGGAAAGCGAAAAGTGCTCAAGTGTCAGTGTCAAACCATCGAAGCGTACTTCCCATCCCTCGTCGTCATGCCAATCGCCGATGACATAGCGTTTAGCTGCTTCATCATGCAGTTTGAAATCATGTACATCGGGTCTATGCGTATGTCCTTGAATCAGGATGTGTACATGGTACTGATTCATGATGTTTTCCACTTCTTCTGGCGTGACATCCATGATGTCCTGCGCCTTCCGGGAATTGGCTTCACCGGATTGTTCACGTAGCTTCGCGGCCAACGCCATGCGTTCCCGGACAGGCATGGCAAGCACTTGATGCTGCCATTGTGGATCGCGTGCCATAGCGCGGAACTTCATGTATTCGGTGTCTTGCGTGCATAGGCTATCCCCATGCATGAGTAAAATCGGTATGCCGCCGAGTTCTATCATGGCGGGATCATCGATCAATGTTGCGCCTGTCATCTTGGCAAATTCATCGCCGAGCAGAAAATCACGGTTCCCATGCATGACATAGAGCTTGGATCCCGTATCGCTGTACGCTTTCATCGCGGCAAGAATAGGAGCTTCAAACTCACCATAGGCATCATCGCCAATCCAGCTTTCGAACAGGTCGCCCAAAATGTAAAGTGTTTCGGCACCTGCTGCTCGATATTCAAGATAGTCAAGAAAGCCCTGAGCGAGGGCGGGGGTATCGGGTTGTAAATGCAGATCGGAAATGAACAGCGTCGTCATGGCATCTCTTTAATTTTGTGTATCGTGAATGCGAGTTCCGAGGCGCTGCAGATCTTCATGATTTCTCATTGAAAAGGCCCGCAGCGCTCGGGGTGGTTTTTCGCATTACGCGATCAGGCGGCGACTACCTTTGCCTGGCGGATGACAACGTCCTCAGCGGGGACATCGGCATGCATGCCGCGGCGTGTAGTTGCAACGCTCTTGATCTTGTCAACAATATCCATGCCTTCCACTACTTCGCCAAACACACAATAGCCCCAGCCTTGTGCTGTCGGTGATTTATGGTTAAGAAAATCGTTATTGCCGACGTTAATAAAAAACTGAGCAGTAGCCGAATGAGGATCATTGGTACGTGCCATGGCGACACGACCCTTGTCGTTGGTCAGGCCATTGTTAGCTTCATTCTCGATGGGCGAACGTACCGCCTTCTGTTCAAAATCAGGTGTGAATCCACCTCCCTGAATCATGAAGCCATCAATAACACGATGAAAAAGGGTGTTATCGTAATGGCCTTCACGCACGTACTGCTCGAAGTTGGCCGTCGTCTTGGGCGCTTCGTCATGGAAAAGCTTGAGTTTGATATCGCCATAATTGGTTTCGAGAAGAATCATGCTTGAATCCTGAGTGCGGGTGATGACTGGGCTGGGCGGATAAATTACCGCTTCGCCGCACGGAAAAGGTTCGTCTTGGCGCAGTGCGCAGACGTCACGCTATAATAGCGGCTTTGCACGAATGGGCGAAACCGCTTGTCCATTGTGAATAGCCCGAACAAACAGAGGTCTTGCGACGCCCCATGAGTTTAGACAGCACTAGTGCACCGAACTTCATTCGCAACCAGATACGCGAAGAGATCGACACGGGACGCGTGGATACCGTTGTTACACGCTTTCCACCCGAGCCTAATGGTTATCTTCACATTGGTCATGCTAAATCGATCTGCCTGAATTTTGGCCTTGCCGAACAGTTCGAGGGCCAGTGCAACCTGCGCTTCGATGATACCAATCCTGCCAAGGAAGAGCAGGCCTACATTGACGCTATCAAGGAAGATGTTGAGTGGCTCGGTTTCATGTGGGCCGGCAAGGTGCGGTTTGCCTCCGATTATTTTGATCAGCTCTATGCCTGGGCGATCCATCTGATCAAGGAAGGCAAGGCTTATGTCGATGATTTAAGCGCTGAAGAAATGCGTGAGTACCGAGGCACGTTGACCGAACCAGGCAAGCCAAGCCCGTATCGTGAACGTTCTATTGAAGAAAATCTCGACTTGCTTGAGCGAATGAAACGAGGTGAATTCGCCGAGGGGGAAAAAGCACTGCGTGCCAAGATCGATATGGCAGCTGCGAATATCAATCTGCGTGACCCGGTACTTTATCGTATTCGTCATGCTGCTCATCATCAGAGTGGCGACAAGTGGAAGATATATCCTTCCTACGACTTCACTCATGGCCAGTCCGATGCCATTGAAGGCGTGACGCATTCCGTCTGTACGCTGGAATTTGAAGATCATCGTCCGCTGTATGAATGGTTCTTGAGTAATCTGCCGGTGCCCAGTCGGCCACGACAGATCGAATTTGCTCGTCTCAATCTTAATTATACCGTTACCTCAAAACGTAAGTTGAAACTACTCGTCGATAAGCACATCGTTGACGGTTGGGATGATCCGCGTATGCCTACAATCTCCGGTATGCGCCGGCGCGGCTATACGCCGACCTCAATTCGCAAGTTCTGCGACATGATCGGCGTGACGCGTGCTGATGGCGTGGTTGACATCAATATGCTGTATCACGCCATTCGCAGCGATCTCGAGGATAACGCCCCGCGTGCCATGTGCGTGATGAAGCCGTTAAAGGTAGTGCTGACTAACCTCGATGAAGCGCATGAGGAGGTGTTTGAGGCGCCCGGTCATCCAGCACGTGAAGATATGGGCATGCGCAAGCTGCCGTTCACGCGTGAAATCTGGATTGACGCCGACGATTTCCTGGAAGAGCCGCCCAAGAAGTTCTTCCGCCTGGCCCCGGGTCAGGAAGTACGTCTGCGTAATGCCTATGTTATCCGCTGTGATGAGGTCATCAAGGATGACGCGGGTAACATCAGCGAATTGCACTGCAGTGTCGATCTCGACACGCTGGGGAAAAATCCAGAAGGGCGCAAGGTCAAGGGGGTCATCCACTGGGTGAGTGCCAAGCATGGTGTGCCGGTCGAAGTGCGCAATTATGACAACCTGTTTCAGGTCGAGGCGCCGGACAAGGACCGCGACGTTGATTTCCTTGAGCATCTCAATCCGGAATCATTGCAGGTTGTTCATGCTGTCGGTGAGCCGGACTTGGCTAAGGTTAAGCCAGAAACGAGTTTTCAATTCGAACGTGTTGGTTATTTTTGTGCCGATCGACATGACTGCCGTGACGGCAAGCTCGTATTCAATCGCACGGTCAGCCTGAAGGATGGCTGGGCCAAGATGCAAAAAAAAGGCTAATCGCACGATTCGAGGAGAAAGGTGGTGCAGATATATAACACCTTGACGCGGCGCAAGGAGGCGTTTCAGCCCATCGAACCTGGCAAGGTGCGCATGTACGTCTGTGGCATGACCGTCTATGACTATTGCCACTTGGGACATGCGCGTGTGCTGGTGGCGTTTGATATCGTTACACGCTATCTACGTGCCAAAGGGTTTGATGTTACTTATGTGCGCAATATTACTGATGTCGATGACAAGATTCTCAGACGAGCTGCGGAAAACGGCGAGCCCATCAGTGCGCTAACGGAGCGTATGATCGAGGCCATGCATGAGGATGAGCGTCGCTTGGGCGTGTTGCCTCCCGACCAGGAGCCGAGAGCGACAGCGCATATTGGTGACATCATTGCCATGATCGAGACTCTGATAGTCAAAGGCTATGCGTATGCCGCGAGTAATGGTGATGTCTACTACCGCGTGCGCAAGTTTGCAGGCTACGGCAAGTTGAATAATCGCGATCTCGATGACATGCGCTCCGGTGCACGTATTGAAATTGACGAAGCAAAAGAAGATCCACTTGACTTCGTTCTGTGGAAAGCCGCTAAGCCGGATGAGACTAGCTGGCCTTCGCCATGGGGAGAGGGGCGTCCAGGCTGGCATATTGAGTGTTCGGCGATGTCGACGTGCTGCCTGGGAAATACTTTTGATATTCATGGTGGCGGTCCGGATTTGACGTTTCCCCATCATGAAAATGAGATTGCCCAGAGCGAAGCCGCGACTGGCCAGACATATGTGAATACCTGGATGCACGCCGGTGCACTGCGTGTCGACAATGAAAAGATGTCCAAATCATTGGGCAACTTTTTCACTATTCGTGATGTGTTGGAAAAGCATGATCCAGAAGTGGTGCGCTACCTGTTGTTGGCAAGCCACTACCGTAGCCCGATTAACTATGCTCCGGATGCTCTCAAGGATGCGCGTAAGTCGCTGGAGCGCTTTTATAATGCGCTTGAGGGTGTCGAGGCGAGTGAAGGAGCGGTTGATGGGCAGTTTGCTACGCGTTTCTTCGCGGCCATGGATGATGATTTCAATACGCCCGAGGCGTTGGCTGCGCTTTTTGAATTGGCACGTGAGCTTAATCGGGAACGCCAGAAGGGTAATCTCCTGTTAGCGCAAGCGATGGCCTATGAGCTGAAGCGGTTAGGCGGCATCCTTGGTCTATTTGAACAGTCGCCAGGCGATTTTTTGCGTGCAGGCAGTGATGAATTGCCCATCAGTGAGCAGGAAATAGAGCAGCGCATCGAGGCGCGCAATGCCGCACGTAAAGCCCGTGACTTTGCTGAATCGGACCGTATCCGTGACGAGCTGGCGGCATTGGGGATCATCCTCAAGGATGCGCGTGAAGGCACGAGCTGGGTATTCGAACGTTATTAGCTCTAAATTGGACCTACTGTTCTGGAAAGCCCCGCCATTGGCGGGGCTATTTTGTTCTTAGGCCTACTGCGCGTCGTACCGTTCAGGAATGTTGAGCATCATGCAGTTCGGCGGCAAATAACGTGTTTTCCAACAGTGTTGCCACTGTCATTGGGCCGACGCCGCCGGGAACGGGGGTGATATATCCTGCACGTTCGGCGGCTGGCTCAAATTCGACATCACCGATTAGTTTACCGTTCTCCAGCCTGTTAATACCTACATCGATGACAACGGCTCCCTCTTTCACCCACTCGCCCTTAACCACGCCGGGTTTGCCCACGGCGACCACCAGTAGCTCGGCGGAGCGGACGTGAGCCTCAAGGTCTTTGGTGAAACGATGGCAGACGGTAATGGTAGCCCCCTCCAGCAGCAGCTCCAGTGCCATGGGACGTCCTACGATATTGGAGGCACCAACGACGACGGCATTTAGGCCACGGATGGTAATCCCGGTTTCCTGCAATAAGGTAATGATGCCTTTAGGGGTGCAGGGGCGAAGTACCGGCAGGCGTTGGGCAAGACGGCCAAGGTTGTAGGGGTGAAAACCATCCACGTCCTTATCCGGTCGGATACGCTCCAGGATGGGGCCAGCATCGAGATGATCGGGCAGGGGTAGCTGTACCAGAATACCATCGACGCGTGGATCGGCATTCAATTCATCGATAAGCGCTTCCAGTTCTTCCTGGGTGGCCGTTTTGGGCAGCTCGAGTTGAAAGGAAAGCAGGCCGGCTTGTTCGCAAGCGCGATGCTTATTGCGGACATAGACCTCGGAGGCGGGATCCTCACCGACCAAGACCACGGCCAGACCGGGAGCACGTTCTCCTGCGTCGAGGCGCGCGTTAACCTGGCGAGCCACCTTTTCGCGGACGTGCATGGCGATCGCTTTGCCGTCGATCAATTGAGCGGTCATCGACTCGTTTCCTTTCATATGATTAGGGGGAAATAAAAAGGTAATTGTCGCATGCCGCGTGGCTCAGTCAATGTTGCCGTCACGTTCTTTACTGGCATCTGAGATATTTTCGTGCAGGAGGGCTTGACTCATTTCAGGAGTTAGGTAGAATGCGCCTCGCATCGACGAGGTCTGACGGCCTGCGTAGGGGATGTTACGGGGTATAGCGCAGTCTGGTAGCGCGCCTGCTTTGGGAGCAGGATGTCGGGGGTTCGAATCCCTCTACCCCGACCAATCACTGATTAGATTTTATGAATAAAATCAGTAGGTTGACAGGACAAACCCAAGCCTTTAGAATGCGCCCATAGCTCAATTGGATAGAGCAACGGCCTTCTAAGCCGTAGGTTGCAGGTTCGAGTCCTGCTGGGCGTGCCAAGATTCAAGGCGATGCCTGGTAAGGTAGAGTTGGAATATGGTGGGTGTAGCTCAGTGGTAGAGCCCCGGATTGTGGCTCCGGTGGTCGTGGGTTCGATCCCCATCATCCACCCCATATTTCATAACTGGCACACGCCAGTCCTTAAAGGAAAGCTTAAACGCTTTCCTTTTTTGCGTTGTGGTTTGTCTCTCCTCATATCGTGTATTTATCGCGCCTTTTCCTTGAAATCCTCTAAATTGACGCCATAGAGTGATTAGTGCGCTTGCCAGCGCTTGGCGGGGTTCTTAGAATCACCGCTTTTACGTATTCAGACGAACGCCACCTAAAGTGGGTAGAGGACCATCATGCAAGTTTCTGTCGAAACGACTTCCCCGATCGAACGTCGTGTCACCGTACAAGTGCCGGCTAGCCAAGTCGATCAAGCCGTTGATGCCCGTTTGAAGGAAACGGCACATAGAGTTCGACTGAACGGCTTCCGTCCCGGCAAGGTGCCGATGACTGTAATTCGTCAGCGCTTTGGTCGTGATACGCGTAATGAGGTGGTGAGCGAGCTGATGCGCCAGCATTACGTTCAGGCTATTACCCAAGAGTCCCTTAATCCTGCCGGCTATCCTTCTATTGAGCCGACTGTCAATGAAGCGGGCAAGGATCTTGAATTTACCGCTACGCTTGAAATCTATCCGCAGATTGAACTCAAGAGTATTGAGGGCACCGAGGTAGAGCGTCCCCAGGCTGAAATCGTCGATAGCGATGTCGATGAAATGATCGAGACGCTACGCAAGCAAAATGCAAGCTGGACTGACGTTGAGCGTGCTGCAGCTGAAGGCGATCAGGTGACCATCGATTTTGAAGGCTTCATTGATGATGAGGCTTTCGAAGGTGGCAAGGCTGAAGGGCATCAGTTAGTGCTAGGCGCCGGTAGTTTTATTCCGGGCTTTGAAGATCAGTTGGTTGGTGCTAAGGCGGGTGATGAACCTGAAGTCAAGGTTACATTCCCAGACAATTATCAAGCCGAACATCTGGCAGGCAAGGAAGCTACCTTCAAGACTAAGGTACATAACGTACAGGAACAGCAATTGCCTGAGATCAATGCCGAATTCACCCAGCAATTTGGCGTGGAAGATGGTGATCTGGACGCATTCAAAGCTGAAGTACGTAAGAATATGCAGCGTGAACTCGATACGGCCATCGAGAATCGCGTCAAGCAACAGATTATCGACGCGCTGAAGAAAGCCAATGACGTTACCGTTCCGCAGGGGTTGATTCAGCAAGAGACCGAAGGTCTCAAGCGTCAAGCTGCCCAGCAGTTCGGGCTTGGCCAGGATTTTGATGTCTCTCAGCTTCCGGATGAGCTTTTCGCTGAGCAAGCCAATAGTCGTGTTCAGGTTGGGCTGCTCTTGGCTGAGGTGGTCAGCCAGCATGAGTTGGATGCGAGCGATGATGAAATTCGCGCCTATGTTGAAGAGCTGGCTGGACAGTATCAGCAACCTGAACAGCTTGTTGAGCACTATCTGGGCAATGAGCAGATGAAAAATCAAGTGAAATCTGCTGTGCTGGAAAACAAGGCGGTTGACAAGTTGTTGGAGCAGGCACAGGTTAAAGACGTGTCTATGTCCTATCAGGAAGCGCTTCAAGCTGCGCAGCAGCAATCCGAAGAAGAAAGCGAGAGCACTTCCGAGGAAGAAAAGAACGACGAAAACGCCTGATTGGCCAGCCTGGCGTTCTTCTTATAATTCTCGTGGACCCGGCTACGGCCGGGTTTTCAATCATTGGACAAGGTAGACACGCAATGCAAAACGAGTTCGATATTAGCAATGCTGGTGGTCTGGTCCCGATGGTCGTGGAACAGAGTGCGCGTGGTGAGCGGGCATATGATATCTACTCGCGTCTATTAAAAGAACGCGTGATCTTTCTGGTCGGCCCGGTTGAAGACTATATGGCGAACCTGGTCGTTGCACAGCTCCTCTTTCTTGAGTCTGAAAACCCCGATAAAGATATTCATCTCTATATTAATTCTCCGGGGGGCTCAGTGACGGCAGGGATGTCAATTTATGACACCATGCAGTTCATAAAACCCGATGTTTCCACGGTATGCGTAGGTCAGGCAGCAAGTATGGGCGCATTATTGTTGGCGGGTGGCGCTCACGGTAAGCGTTTTTGCCTACCGCACTCACGCGTGATGATTCACCAGCCACTGGGTGGTTACCAGGGGCAGGCGAGTGATATCGAGATTCATACGCGAGAAATACTGACTATTCGTCAGCGATTGAACAAGATTCTGGCACATCATACTGGGCAGGATCTGGAAACTATCTCAAGAGATACTGACCGCGATAATTTCATGGACGGTGATCAAGCTGTTTCGTACGGATTGATTGATGCCGTGCTAGATAAGCGCCCGGTATCTTGATAGCGTAAACAAACGTTTTAGTAACTTCGGTGGCCGGAGTATCCGGTCACCGTTATGAAGAGGTACGCGAATGGCCGACGGTAAAGGCAAAGACGAGAATGGCAAGCTGCTGTACTGCTCGTTCTGCGGTAAGAACCAGAATGAAGTACGCAAACTGATTGCAGGCCCTTCCGTCTATATCTGCGATGAGTGCGTCGATCTTTGCAATGACATCATTCGCGAGGAAGTGCTCGAAGCGGATACCGAGGGTGACGATGAGCGGTTACCGACTCCTCGTGAAATCCGGGATACGCTTGATGATTATGTCATTGGCCAGGACCGTGCCAAGATGGTGTTGGCTGTCGCGGTCTATAATCATTACAAGCGTCTCAAGGTAGGACAGAAAAACAGTGATGATGTTGAGCTAGGCAAAAGCAATATTTTGTTGATCGGACCGACGGGTAGCGGTAAGACGCTACTGGCTGAGACGCTTGCACGCTTGCTAAATGTTCCGTTTACGATAGCCGACGCAACCACATTGACTGAAGCCGGCTATGTGGGTGAAGACGTCGAAAATATCATTCAGAAGCTACTGCAGAAGTGTGATTACGACGTCGAGAAAGCGCAGCGTGGCATTGTCTACATCGATGAAATCGATAAGATTTCCCGTAAATCGGATAATCCATCGATTACGCGTGATGTTTCTGGTGAAGGCGTGCAGCAGGCCTTGCTTAAGCTGATAGAAGGCACGACAGCATCTGTCCCACCTCAAGGAGGGCGCAAGCATCCTCAACAGGAATTCCTGCAGGTTGATACAGGTAATATCCTGTTTATCGTTGGTGGGGCATTTGCAGGGCTTGATAAAGTCATCCGTGATCGTGCTGAAAAGGGTGGTATCGGCTTCAATGCTCAGGTCAAGAGTAAAGAAAACGAGAAAGGTGTTGGCGATGTTCTAGCCAATGTTGAACCCGAAGATTTGGTTAAGTTTGGTCTTATACCTGAATTCGTCGGACGTCTGCCGGTTATTGCGACCCTGACCGAGCTTGATGAGGCGGCACTTATTCAGATTCTGACCGAGCCGAAAAACTCGCTGGTGCGACAGTATGCGCACTTGTTCGAGATGGAAGGCGTCGAGCTGGATTTCCGGGAAGATGCGCTGCGGGCGGTGGCCCGTAAGGCGATGGTACGTCGCACGGGTGCTCGAGGTCTACGTTCTATTCTCGAGTCTGTCCTGCTGGATACGATGTATGAAATTCCTTCGCAGACTAATGTTAGCAAGGTCGTTATTGACGAATCCGTGATTTCTGGCGATAGCGAACCGTTGCTGATCTATTCTAGTCAGGAAGAAAGCAAGTTGACGGCAGGCAAAGACGGCTAAATTAGCGCTTAATAGTAGTAATTGGGGGCCATTGGGCCCCTTTTGTCTATATTGTCATCTGGTTGCAATACGTTCGTTTGACCCCCATATATCATGTATTGCGCCGCTTTGACGGCCCACCCACTTGAACGCTGAGGAATGTCTGCGATGGAGCAGAACCCCGCACAGACGCTAACCATACCCCTGCTTCCTCTGCGGGATGTGGTTGTCTATCCGCAGATGGTTATCCCGTTATTTGTTGGCCGTGAAAAGTCCATCCATGCGCTTGAAGCTGCGATGACTACCGACAAACGGGTACTACTGGTCGCACAGAAAGAGGCTAGCCAGGATGATCCCGATGAAGAAGATCTTTTTTCCATCGGGACCGTGGCTGAAATCATGCAGCTACTCAAGCTGCCCGATGGTACCGTCAAGGTATTGATTGAAGGCAGTTCCAGAGCTGACATTACGTCTATTGAAGAGAGTGACGACCAAGATTACAGCATTGCCCAAATTGTACTGCGCGAAAGCCAGCCACTGAATGAGCGTGAGCAGGAATCGCTGGTACGTGTGCTGCTCAATCAGTTTGAGCAGTACGTCAAGCTATCCAAGAAAGTTCCGAATGAAGTATTGAGTTCGCTGCAGGGAATTGATGATCCCAGCCGTTTGGTAGACACCATCAGCGCCCATCTTTCATTGGGAATCAATGACAAGCAGTCACTGCTTGAGATGGATAAGGTGCGTGATCGCATCGAGCATCTGATGGCATTGATTGAGTCTGAGATTGATCTTCTGCAAGTTGAAAAACGCATTCGCTCCCGTGTGAAGGAGCAGATGGAGAAGTCTCAGCGCGAGTACTATCTGAATGAGCAGATGAAAGCCATCCAGAAAGAGATGGGTGAGCTTGAGAATGTACCCAACGAGGCTGAGCAGTACGAAGAGAAGATCAAGGATGCGGG
The DNA here is from genome assembly GCF_003012345.1 of Phytohalomonas tamaricis. Classification (GTDB taxonomy): domain Bacteria; phylum Pseudomonadota; class Gammaproteobacteria; order Pseudomonadales; family Halomonadaceae; genus Phytohalomonas; species Phytohalomonas tamaricis. Next base: position 59,761 of record NZ_PVRV01000020.1, on the reverse strand, counting down.
GATGCCTCGCGAGGCGGAAGAAAAGGCGCGTCAGGAGCTTAACAAGCTCAAGATGATGGCGCCGACCTCTGCCGAGGCAACGGTAGTCCGCTCTTATCTCGATTGGATGCTGGCGGTGCCGTGGAAAAAGCGCACCCGAGTAAGACATGATATTCCGTTCGCCGAGCAGGTCTTGAATGAAGACCACTACGGCCTTGAGGAGGTCAAAGAGCGTATTCTTGAGTATTTGGCAGTGCAAAAGCGCGTCAAGAAGCTCAAAGGACCTGTGCTTTGCCTTGTTGGGCCCCCTGGCGTAGGTAAGACCTCGCTTGGCCAGTCAATTGCCCGTGCTACCAATCGCAAATATACGCGATTGGCATTGGGCGGAGTGCGTGACGAATCAGAAATTCGTGGCCATCGTCGTACCTATATTGGCTCGATGCCCGGTAAACTGCTACAGCGCATGAGCAAGACTGGCGTCAAGAACCCACTTTTCTTGTTGGATGAAATCGACAAGATTGGCATGGATCACCGGGGTGATCCGTCATCGGCGTTGCTTGAGGTGCTTGACCCGGAGCAGAACGATAAGTTCAACGATCATTATCTTGAACTGGACTATGATCTTTCCGATGTCATGTTCATCTGTACTGCCAATTCGATGAATATTCCTCGGCCGCTGTTGGATCGCATGGAGATCATTCGCCTACCAGGGTATACCGAGGATGAAAAGCTGGCGATTGCCAAGCGTTATCTCGCACCCAAGCAGTTGAAAGCCAATGGCCTCAAGCCGGAAGAGTTAACCTTTTCTGATGAGGGGTTACTGGAATTGATTCGCTACTATACCCGTGAAGCGGGGGTGCGTGAGCTTGAGCGACAGATAGCCAAAGTGGCACGTAAGGTGTTGCGTGAACGGGTTGAAAGTGAGCGCGATAGTGCAGAGGAGAAGATCGAGAGTTCTTCTACTCAGCATTTAGTAGCTGAAGATATCGAGCACTATGCTGGCGTACGCAAGTATAGTTATGGTCTTGCCGATCAGGAGCATCAGGTCGGGCGTGTTACCGGATTGGCATGGACGTCAGTAGGCGGGGAGATACTCAATATTGAGTCTGTTGTTACGCCTGGTAAAGGGCGTCTCAACAAGACCGGCTCGCTTGGTGATGTTATGAAGGAGTCCGTCAGTGCAGCTCATACGGTAGTACGTGCGCGTGCATTGACGCTTGATATCGATCCAGAGCGGTTTGAAAAAGAAGATATCCACATTCACGTGCCTGAAGGTGCTACGCCTAAAGATGGCCCGAGCGCTGGCGCTGCAATGGTTACTGCGATGGTCTCTGCCTATACTGGCCGGCCGGTACGCTGTGATGTTGCCATGACGGGAGAGATCAATCTGAGAGGAGAAGTCATGCCCATCGGTGGTCTCAAGGAGAAATTGCTGGCAGCGCGACGCGGTGGTATAAAGATTGTGCTGATTCCAGAAGAGAATAAGCGCGATCTGAAAGAAGTGCCTGATACTATTAAAGATGCACTCGACATCCGTCCGGTACGTTGGATTGATGATGTTCTTGAAGTAGCGCTTGCTGAAAAGAAAGAAGTTGAATTCGATGAAAAGCTTACTGATGAATCTAAAGCTTCTTCACCGATGATTAGTACTCATTAAGCTATTTTCCCATTCATACCGTGTCGAAAAGCTCGTTATGGTGGGAACTGGCACCGAAGGTTGCTTGACGGCTTTTCGTGGCGTTGTTATAAACTGCGTTTCGCTATGATTACGTAAACTGCTTAAATCTTTGCGCTTAATCCTAGCTATTTTTGTTAAAGTCAAGGGGTGAAGAGTGAATAAATCCGAGCTGATCGAAGCCATCGCTGCATCCGCCGATATTCCTAAAGCAGCGGCAAGTCGTGCACTTGATGCGATGATCGATTCTGTCACTGATAGCCTCAAGAAAGGGGATTCCGTTGCGCTGGTAGGTTTTGGTACCTTTGATGTTAAGGAACGTGCAGCGCGTACCGGCCGTAATCCTCAGACAGGCAAGCCTATTCAGATCGATGCAGCGAAAGTCCCAAGCTTCAAGGCCGGTAAGGCACTCAAGGACGCTGTGAACTAATCGCTTCCCTGTGCGTCGCGGGTGTTTTCGCAATTTGCGAACATGCTCATAAATATAAGCGCATCGTTTTGGCGATGCGCTTTTTCTTTGTCCTAATGTTTCATGTTCCCTGCTTGGCGAAAAACGGTACAGGCTGGGTATAATGCTCCGTTACGTTGAGCACATTCACAACTCGAGGCCTGCATGCTGCAACGAATTCGAGATCGCTCCCAGGGCTGGATTGCTAAAATCATAGTTGCCTTGATAGTGATTACCTTTGCTTTCTTCGGAGTGGAATCCATCATTGGTGCCTTTACCGGCGACAGTAACGATGTAGCGACTGTCAATGGAGAGGCCATTAAGCGCCAAGACGTTGAAACTCAGGTTCAACGTGCCATCCGCTCAGGTCAGGTTCCTCCAGAGCAAGAGCGTGAAGCTCGGGCGCAGATCATTGATCAGATGATCTCTCGAAAGCTGCTTCAGCAGTATGCGCGCAAGGGAGACTTGGCTTTTTCCGATGCGCAGGTCGATCAAATGATCGTGGGTTTACCTGAGTTTCAGGATCAACAAGGTCATTTCTCTCGTGATCTGTTTGTTAACCGTCTAGCCAGTGCTGGTTATACGCCTGCGTCCTTCCGTGCACAGTTAAAGGAAGACATGGTTATCCAGCAGCTTCAGCAAGGATTGGCGTCGGGGTCTTTCGTGTTGCCGTCCGAACGTGAGCGACTAAATGCACTACAGAATCAGACGCGCACGTTCCGGTACGCCATGTTGAGCGAGAACGATCTTGAAACACCGGTAACCGTGAGTGATGCGGAGATAGAGCAGTATTACGCTAATCATCAAGATGCCTATAAGCGTCCCGAGCAGATCAAGTTGAAGTATGTCGTTCTGGATCAAAACGACATGGCGCAAGACCGTCAGATCGATGAGGCAACGCTGCAGCAGGCCTATGCCGAACGACGCAGTGCTGCGCCGCGTCAGGTATCGGATATCATTGTGAACTATGGTGATGAGCGTAGCGAAAGCGAGGCTCAAGCACGTATCAAGGAAGTTCAGGATAAGCTTGCTCAAGGTGCTGATTTTAGTGCTCTGGCGCAGCAATATTCAGATGACTCATCGAAACAAAACGGTGGTGATCTGGGCGTTGTCACCAAGGGAATCTTTGGGGATAAGTTCGATCAAGCAGTATATAGCCTCGATGAAGGGCAGGTTTCACAACCGGTACAGTTTGATAACGCTTACCACTTGTTGAAAGTGACCAACATCGATGTGCCGTCATTTGACGATATGCGTGCAGATTTGATCAAGCAGGCGCGGCTCGACGCCGCTAAGCAGGCGTTTCAGGACAAGGCGCAGCGCCTAAAGGACGAAAGTTTTTCTGCTGACGATTTGAAAAGTGTTGCCAATGACCTTGGGCTAACGCTGCGTCAGAGCGATTGGCTATCGCAAGATAGTGCTAATGATATTTTTGCTGAACCTGGGGTAATGGATGCGGCGTTCAATGATGATGTGCTCAATCGTGACAACGTCGAGCAGGGATATAACAGTGAGGTAATCGAGCTCGACGATCAGCGGCGTATGGTGCTGAGAGTCAGTGATTATCGTCCTGCCACTACGTTGCCTCTAGAGCAAGTCCGCGATCAGGTTCGCCGTGCGCTGGAAACAGAGAAACTTCAGCAGGCGTTGACTGAGCGTGCAGATGACATTGTGGCCTCACTGCGTCAAGGTGAAGATGTAGCTCTTGAGTGGAAAAAGGCCCAGGCGGTTACGCGTAATGAACACCCTGATGTTGATCAGGGCATTATTGATGCGGCTTATCGTCTACCGCGTCCGGACAAGGGCAGCACATATGGCCATACCGGAGTAGAGGGGCGCGAGGTGGTGATCGCGCTTGATCGCGTTGGGCAAAAAGAGGATAGCGATGCTGCTTCTTTTATCGCATCCATGGCCGAGCGACTTCAGGCGCAGACGGCAGTTCGTGGGCTTTCTGAGTCTCTGCGCAAGAATGCAGATATTGATCGAAACTGATCGAAGGTAGTGTTTACTACTCAAGGCGCGACTACGGTCGCGCCTTTTTTTATTACATGTAAAAGCGTCAGCTGGCAGGAGCTTAAGCGACTGATGTTCTAACCTTTCGAAAGCCAGATGTCATTTGCATCGTGGCAGGTTTCACATGGTGCATTACATCCATACATCTATGGATTAACGGATACCGAGAGGAGATCATCCTGCATGACCAATTCACGTTTTTTTGTGATCAATGAACACCCTGAGGGCGTGCCGTCACCCTCGTTATTTAAATTACGTGAGCAGAGCTTATCCGAGCTCGGAGAAGGCGAGGTCCGTATCAAGAATAGCTGGTTGTCCGTCGATCCTTATATGCGGGGCCGCATGAGCGGCAAGCGCACCTACACGGAGCCTTATGAACTTAACGCACCGCTGACCGGCGCTGCTATCGGTGAAGTGGTTGAATCGAGCCATGAAAAGTTCAAGCCGGGCGATAAAGTACGCCATATGGGCGGCTGGCGTGATGTTGCTCAGTTGCCGGGTAATGAAGTGGAAATACTGCCGAATTTTGATGTGCCAGAGCAGGCTTATTTAGGTGTGCTGGGCATGCCGGGTATGACTGCCTGGACCGGACTCAACGTCATTGCTGGCCTTAAGTCGGGCGAGCGTGTATTGGTATCTGCTGCAAGTGGTGCGGTAGGTTCGTTAGCCGTACAGCTTGCTAGATTAAAGGATTGCCAGGTTATCGGCAGTGCTGGAAGTCAGCAGAAACGTGACTGGCTAGAACACCACGATGTCACAGGTATTGATCATCATCAGGATCTCGACGAGCTGAAGGCTAGCCTTCATGATGCTGCGCCGCAGGGTATTGATGTCTATTACGAAAACGTAGGCGGGGACATGTTCGAGGCAGCGCTTGATGTCATGAACCCATTCGGACGTATTGCCGTCTGCGGCTGGATTTCCGGCTACAACGCTAAGGATGCCGCGCCAGGGCCTGCCAACATTGCTCAGATTTTGATGAAACGTTTACGCATCCAGGGCTTTATTGTTGGCGAGCATTGGGAACACTACCGCCGATTCCTTAGCGAAGTGGGACCCCAAGTAGAAGCCGGAAACATCGATTATCAGGAAACGGTTGAAGAGGGATTGGAAAATACGCCTAAGGCATTTCTACGACTCTTCGAAGGTAGCAACCACGGCAAAATGCTGGTCAAGCTTTGACATGAGTAGGTGCGAACGTCAGTGGTATAGAGCGAGCTTTGACCATGTTACAGTGGGGGAAATGTAACATCATAACATTTCATTGGAGAGGCCATGGTCACCTTTCTCGCCGGTGTTCCCACACACATCGTCACTGGCTTTCTTGGCACAGGCAAGACGACATTTATCCGCCAGCTCATCGCTCAGAAACCTGCTCATGAGCGCTGGGCATTGCTCGTCAATGAATTCGGGCGTATCGGTATTGATCAGGCGCTGTTCGAGTCGCGTGATGATGTCGTCGTCAAGGGGCTACCAGGGGGATGCTTGTGTTGTCAGCTCGCTATACCGCTTCAGGCCGGCCTGGTAAATCTGCTGCATCGTGCCCGGCCTGATCGGCTGTTGATCGAGCCTTCAGGGCTTGGCCATCCGGCTGGACTGCTCGACGTACTAAGAGGCGAGGCCTTTCGTGATGTACTTGATATAAGGGACATCATCACGTTAGTTGACGCACGTGCGATCGATGATATTCGTAGCCGTGAACATGGAACCTTTCGTGATCAGCTTGCTATGGCAGATGCAGTGGTCATCAATAAGGCTGATTTGGCCAGTAAAGAGCAGCTGTTGCGTATGCATACACATCTCGATGCGCTGTGGCCGGTCAAACGCTGGATTGTAGAAACCCGGCAAGGTGAGTTGCCTCTAGAGCGATTGTTAAATGGGAAGCCCACCAGTAATCATGGTGTTACAACACGCTCTGAGTTACATGCTCGGCGGGTTGGTGAGCAGACCGCTATTCACGAACGGCGACCCACACCTGGGTGTCCTGTGCGAGAACAAACCCAGGCGCTTGGGCATGACACAGTTGGCTGGTGTTGGCATGTCACGACACGTTTTGATGCCGACCGGTTAACATACTGGTTAGAGAGCGTGCCTGAAGGGATACGCGTCAAAGGCGTGTTTCATACCACGGCGGGCTGGTACGCTTATAATCGCGTGACACGAAGCTGTGAATGGAAATCTACGAGTTGGCGCAAGGATTCCCGGCTTGAACTGATATACACGGAGCCGGCCAATCTCGACGTATTGGAGCATTCTTTGCGCGAGTGTCTGGTATGAAGGAAGAAAGTCAGGTAACCGATTCGAGCCAGACGAGGTTGGCTATTGCATCGTCACGCGTCTGACCGCAAATATCATGGTCGTAATCGAAACGCAGACAGACAGCAGGACGCTTCGGGTCGCCAAACAGTCGACACAAATTGTTTCCATCAAGCTGAATACAGCGCATACCCGCCGGCTTGCCTTCAGGCATGCCTGGAATAGGGGAACTGATGGATGGTGCGATGCAGCAGGCACCGCACCCTGCGCGACAGCCTACCTCAACGGTGATAATAGCGGACATCAGGTTGAGGCCTGTTCAGATGCCTGATTTGAGAGCGGATCTATGCCATGTTGTGTGCTGGCCACCTGTTCAGGCGAAGTGGGCATCTCCGTGGTCTCGGCGCGCAGACGGGGCAGCGCTTCAGGGTAGTGTTGGTTGATGAACATAATCATCTTTTCTCGAATTTCACAGCGCAAATCGAACGTTCGAGGTGCGCTACTGGCACTGGCCAGGATGCGAACCTGCATGGTGCGCTCGGTAAAATCGGTGAGCTGAACGACCCGAACCTGTCTATCCCAGAGTTCCGAGGCATCGGTAATACGTTCGAGTTCTTCTCTGAGCGGGTCCAAGGGCACATGATAATCCATATAAATATAGACCGTTCCCAGTAGTTCGGACTGATTGCGTGTCCAGTTCTGAAAGGGCTTTTCAACGAAATAGGTGATGGGCAGCACCAGACGACGCCAGTCCCATATTCTGACCACGACATAGGTCAGCGTGATTTCTTCGACCTGCCCCCATTCACCTTCGACGATCACGGCATCATCGATGCGAATGGGCTGCGTGATCGCAATCTGTATACCCGCGATCAGGTTGCCGAGTACTTTCTGGGCAGCGAAGCCGAGCGCTACGCCGATAATACCGGCCGATGCGAGAATACTCGCCCCGAGCTGGCGAACCTTATCGAACACCATCAACATTGACGCTAACGCCAGAACAGTGATGATAAATACGATTAGCTTACGTAGCACCGAGACCTGAGTTTTGACTTGTCGGGCACGTAGATTATTTTCTACATCGATACGAAAGCGGTCGGCAAGTAAGTGTTCACCGATATTTGTGCCATGGATTAATACACCGGCCACACCGGCAATCAGCAACAGACTGGCAAGGTTATGGATAGCACTTTCCAGACGTGCCGAGGTCAGCATGGGCAAAACAGCAAAGAGTAAAAACACCGGAATCAGCACCGCAATGCAGCGCGCCAGAAAGGGCACGAGATAACGATCCAGTTTGCTATTACGCGTAAGCGCCCAGCGATCCAGGTAGGCAATCAGCCGCTTGGCAACACGAATCGACATCCAGACGGCCAGTACAGCCCCAAGTATGTTCATGCCTAGCAGCAGCGAGCTACGTAGATTCCCAGCCGCGTCCGGTATGAGTAGATAAAGTGTTGTGCCTAGCCCATAGACCCATAGCAGTGCCAGTAAGGGCAAGTGTATGGCTAATGCCAGGATCCTAATCGGGCGGAGCAGGGTGGTGGATGATTTCATCACATGAATGTGAATAAGGCGTAGTAAGAAGGCCAGCACGATCATCGTGCCAAAGACCCCGATACTGATTATCCATGAAGGAACATCCCATTCCATGATTCTGTCGAGCCATTCCATGTGTTTCGCCGCTCTCCTTTACTGCTGCCACCTTCAGGGCTACTTGATTCGGACGTGATCGAGGCTCGCCTGTAACCACTACTCATCACAGGCAAGCACTTGTATTAAACCATAGAAGAGAGTCGCGAAACGGTTGGCACGATTACAAACGAGGGTTACATACCATAAGCCTCGGCAATGGCTCCTTTGTTGATCCCCTCAAAAGCTTGCACGCGAATGCGTCCACCATGCGCCAAGGCAATTTCCTTGGCTAGCCAGTCGGCTATGTGCTCGACGGTAGTGGCATAGGGCAGGATGGCGACTCGCTCGGAGGGTAACTTGATTCGAAAACGTCCCTGCGCCGATTCATAGGCAAAACGTTGATAGTCGTCATCAGCACCGATCTGGTCTGCCTTGTCGGCGAGATAGATGTCGGCAAGGCGTCCAGCCCATTGCTGTGCTATTGCTTCATCTAGCTGGCCATTACGCCATACATATAGCCTTGAGCGGTGACCATGCGCGATGCGCTGACAATTGCCGACGTGACGTTTAAGACCGTGTGTATAGGTATAGGAAGCACCTTCGATTGATTCATCAGCTAGGCGTAAGCGAATATTGCTTACACGTATCGGAGGCCGTTTCATCAATTGCTCCGAAAGCCAGTTACCCAGCCGTTCAAGCGTAATCGATTGCCAAGGCAAAAGCGTAAAGGCTTGGCGTGGCGCGCGTACTTCCAGCGGCCAGGGAAAGGTGGTCCTGACACAAAGCCCCTCGGGACACTCCGCGACACTAACGCCCGCAGCTTTTGTCGGCACGATAAGGGTATGGTCTGGGCCATCGTCGATCTGGTGCTTAACCCAAGGTTTGACCTCACCGAAATCGAAGAGCATACCGTCTTCGCCAAGCTCACCGTCGAGTTCCAGATCGACATGCCAGCTTGCACCGACCAGCCCACGCTCTGCGCACCAGTACGAGGCGTCCAGTGCACTCAAGGAGTTGACAAAAAGCGTCATCAATCGATCCCCGCAATTTTATGAGTCTGAAGAGAAAGGTGCCACTGCGGATGGTGCAGGCAGTAGGTCACGGTCTCTTTTATCGTATTGCCTGGCAGTCCGTGCGGGGCGAGATCCATCGGTTGAAGGAAGAAGTGCTCGAAGTTGAGCGCTGCAAAACGCTCGGGAAGAGCATCGTCTTGCGGATAGACGAGCTTTAACTCATTGCCACGGGTAAGCTTGAGCTCGCTTGTTCCTTTGGGGCTGACGCAGATCCAGTCGATCCCGGGCGGCGGTTCAAGCGTGCCGTTGGTTTCCACCGCAGTTTCAAATCCACGGGCATGCATGGCCTCGATGAGCGCCGTATCGAGCTGGAGTAACGGTTCTCCACCGGTAAAGACAACATAAGGCTTGCCCCCGGAGACTAGCGCGGGCCAGAGGGAAAGTACGTGATCAGCCAAGCTGTCGGCGTCGGTAAAACGACCGCCATTTTGTCCATCGGTTCCGATGAAATCGGTATCGCAGAATTGGCAGATACTCTTGGCACGATCCTTCTCCCGCCCCGACCAAAGATTGCAGCCGGTGAAGCGGCAAAATACCGAGGCGCGGCCCGCTCGGGCACCTTCGCCCTGTAACGAATAAAATGCTTCCTTGATGGCGTACATACTCAGACACCAGATTGAGAATGAGGTGTGCGATGTACATAGCTCAGCGGATCTTCAACGCCGTGTTCAGCAAACGCGTTGAGACGCTCACGGCAGCTACCGCATTCACCGCAGGCTTTTTCACCGCCTAGGTAGCAGGTCCAGGTCTGAGCGTAATCGAGCCCCATTGCCAATCCTTCAGCGAGGATATCGGCCTTGCTGGCATAGAGATACGGAGCTCGGATCTCGACGGGCGTGTAGTTGGCGATTGCGGCAACCGCATTCATGCGATCGACAAACTCAGGGCGACAATCGGGGTAGATAGCATGATCGCCGCCATGTGCACCGTAATAGCAGATACTGGATTCCATGTTGACGGCATGCCCGATGGCTAAAGACAGCAGAATCATGTTGCGGTTGGGGACAACAGTCGCTTTCATGTTGTCCTCCGCATAATCTGCGCGCGGCATCGCCTGAGTATCGTCGGTTAGCGCTGAGGCACCGATCAGCGAATGAATTGCACGGATATCAACGACTTGGTGAGCAATATTCAGCGTTTGACAGACGTGACGTGCGATGTCGAGCTCGCGTGCATGGCGCTGGCCGTAATGAAAGGACAGGGCATGAACGTCAAAACCTTCACGCAGCGCTTTGTGCAGGACAGTATAGGAATCCATCCCGCCGGAATAGATAACAACAGCTTTTTCAGACATAGCGGAGAATTTCTTTTTCCGATGATGGTTGATCGGAAATCCGGGATCCGGTCCGGACTTCATGGATAACGTGGGGACGCGATTGTAACGCGCTAGAGCAAAGACAACCAGTCTTCCCATAAAGAGTCACCGGGATGCTGCCTCTGGCACATTCATATCCCACCATTCTGTCGAGTTTACGATGAAATACAAGAACATGCGCATGGGATATTCCCTTCCTTCCAAATCTATTTGACTAATTCTTATTGTTGCCTTGGCATGACGTGTAATTGGTCTGTCGAGTCGGGCATTTAGTCTTATCGAGACCAAAGTCGTCTGCCTTCTGGCTCCAAAATGGGGATGCTACTAGCGAAGCGCTTAATTGAAGCGTGACGTGATGTCGCTCATCGTTTTGGAGGTCATGATGCACGAAGAAGCCTATCGGCAGATAGAACGTAACCCTCGTTTCCAGGAATTGGTGAGCAAACGCGGGAAGTTCGCTTGGACATTGGCGCTCCTCATGCTCGGTTTGTATATCGCTTTCATCTTGCTAATTGCCTTCGTACCTCATTGGCTGGGCACGCCTATTACCGCCTCGACGGTTATCACTTGGGGAATACCATTGGGTATTGGATTGATCGTAGCCGCCATCGCATTGACCGGTATTTATGTTCGGCGCGCCAATGGCGAGTTTGATCGCCTCACGAAAGCCATTCTTGATGAGGTGAAATTATGAAGCTTCGTATTCCAACGCTGCTTGCCCTGGCGGGCGTCACGCCGTGTATTTATGCGGCTGATGCGATTACTGGCGAGGTGGAGCAACAGGCGATCAATATTCCCGCTATCGTGATGTTTGTGTTGTTTGTCGGGGCAACCTTGTACATCACTTACTGGGCTTCCAAACGTACGTCTTCGACCTCTGACTATTATTCTGCTGGCGGAAAGATTACCGGCTTTCAGAATGGGCTGGCTATTGCTGGTGACTTCATGTCTGCAGCCTCTTTTTTGGGTATCTCTGCGCTGGTATTTACTTCCGGCTACGATGGTTTGATCTATTCCATCGGCTTTCTGGTGGGCTGGCCTATCATTCTCTTCTTGATGGCTGAGCGGCTGCGTAACCTGGGGCGATATACCTTTGCCGATGTGGCCTCCTACCGTTTGGGGAAGCGGCAGGTTAGAACGCTTTCTGCGTGTGGCTCGCTGACCGTGGTAGCGCTCTATCTGATTGCGCAGATGGTAGGCGCAGGCAAGCTGATTCAGCTGCTATTCGGGCTCAACTATTATGTTGCAGTGGTGCTGGTCGGTATCTTGATGGTGCTCTATGTGCTGTTCGGCGGTATGTTGGCCACAACTTGGGTGCAGATGACCAAGGCCGTGTTATTACTTTTCGGTGCGAGTTTCATGGCGTGCATGGTGTTGTGGCATGTCGGCTTCAATGTCGAGACACTATTCTCCGACGCAGTGAGCGTGCATGCAAAAGGGTTGGCTATCATGAGTCCGGGAGGCCTGGTTACTGATCCGATTTCTGCAATTTCGTTGGGATTGGCGTTGATGTTCGGAACTGCCGGTCTGCCGCATATCCTGATGCGCTTCTTTACCGTGGGCGATGCCAAGGAAGCACGCAAGAGCGTCTTCGTAGCGACGGGCTTCATCGGATACTTCTATATCCTAACCTTTATTATCGGCTTCGGCGCGATCTTGTTGGTAAGTACCAATCCAGCCTTTTATGACGCAAGCGGTGCGCTGGTTGGGGGGGCTAACATGGTTGCCATCCATCTCGCCAATGCCGTGGGCGGCAGCATATTCCTTGGCTTCATATCGGCGGTTGCTTTCGCCACGATCCTGGCGGTTGTCGCGGGGTTAACGCTGGCGGGGGCGTCAGCGGTATCTCATGATCTTTATGCGGGGGTTATCAAGAAAGATAACGCGAACGAGCGTGACGAGCTGCGTGTATCGAAGATTACGACGCTAGTGCTTGGCATCGTGGCGATCGGTCTTGGGATTTTGTTTGAGCGTCAGAACATTGCGTTTATGGTGGGCTTGGCATTCTCCATTGCGGCTAGCTGTAACTTCCCTATATTGTTTTTATCCATGTACTGGAAGAAGCTGACTACGCGCGGGGCAATGGTAGGGGGTTGGCTTGGTTTGCTGACAGCGATAGCGCTAATGATTCTGGGGCCAACGGTATGGGTTCAGGTGTTAGGGCATGACTCGCCTGTTTTCCCATATGAGTACCCGGCGTTATTTTCCATGCTTGTGGCATTCATCGGGATTTGGTTCTTCTCGATTACCGATAACTCGGTTGCAGCCAAACATGAGCGAGGCTTGTTCCTCTCGCAGTTCGTACGCTCACAAACAGGCCTGGGAGCCAGTGGCAGCGTTTCGCACTGACGTCATCGCAAATAGAAAAGGCGGCCTTAATGGCCGCCTTTTTATTATTATGGGTCTTTTTATACCGTTAAGTTGTAAGTGCTTATTAGCATACGGGACTGCGCTCACCTACCACAGACATCAGGAAACGCTGTCGTTGCCAATCACTATCCCTATCTTGAGCCAAGAGATGGACAAGCTTGGTAAATACAGCTTCAGGCGTCATATCGTCTCCTGGCAATACATTGATATCACGAAGTATTTGCCCAGTGGCATACGTTCCCATATCGATGCTGCCATGTGGGCATTGGCTGATAGCAACGATATGCTTGCCTGAATTAATTGCTTCAGCAAGTGTCCCCAGCAGGGCGTTATCACCTGGAATATTGCCACTTCCCCATGTTTCGAGAAGAACGGCACGGACACCCTCCGCTTGGATCAGACGCTCCACCGTGGAAGCATTGATACCTGGCCAGAGCGGTAGACGCACCACCGCGCCATCTCTGACGCTACTGTAACTGACCAGCTCAAAAGCCGGTGCACTTTGCGAAAGCCACAGGCGAGAAGGGTAAAGCACTGGGAAATCCTCAATCCACTGCCCGAGTACGCCCCAGTTAGGACTCGAGAAGCCCTGCTCAGAATGAGTATCCCATTTGCGCGTACGACACCCGCGCAAAAGGCAGCCTCCAAAGGCAACAGCAACTTCCTTAAGCATCGGTAGCGCTGCAAATCGAACTGCTTGTTCAAGATTGGCAAGGCCGTCACTGTCTGTCGCCTCAAGGGGACGCTGAGCACCGGTCACGACCACGGCTTTACCTAATCCAACAAGCTGGAATGCGAGACTTGAAGCCGTCCAGGCAAGGGTATCCGTTCCGTGCAGAACAACGAAGCCGTCATATTGGTCATATAATCGGACAATATCTTCAGCGATAGCTTGCCAATGATGAGGGCGGGCATTACTTGAATCGATAGGGACTTCATATTCGATGAAGTCAAGTTCAGGCAGTTGACGTCGCCGATGCACAGGTAACGTGTCGAGCGCTTGGTGCGCGCGATTAGCAAAATCGGTACCGGGGACTAAGCCCTGCGCGCTGGGCAGCATGCCGATAGTGCCGCCGGTGTAAAGCACGGCAATGCGGGTAAACGTCTTCATCGTATAATGTCTACTCAAAGTGTTGCTGCGGTACGGGCCGCTTGATCATATAGGCCTGAGAATGGCTGCCGAAGTCTTCCAACGTGCCATCCAGCAATTAAATGCATGGCTGGCCCCGGTAAAGCCAAATTCAAATTCTGAAAGCACTTCAACAAGATATGCCTGCACTCTGCTAGGACGCAGAAATAGGGGAAAAGAATAACATTGCTCAAAAGCAAAAAGAAAAGCAGCCATGAGTTGATAATGCCAAGGAGAAAAGGCTAACAATGAGGGCTTGCACTAGGAGTGAACGGCAAAAATGAGGCTATTAAGGGTCAATAGCAACCGGTGAATCACTTATTGTGAATGAGGGCATGCGGATAACTTCCGGTTCTGTTATCCGCATATTCATAGATCAAGAATTATTTTGTGCAAACGGGGCGCTCCCGTTATAAATCACCACCGAGTACGACTGAGCGAATGGCAGAAAAGCTGTGCGCTTCCGGCGGATGATCAAGATCAATTCCAAGTGCACGGCTCACATCCGCAGCTGAAATAACGCCTCGAATACGAGATTCTTCTCCTGGTTGCCCTTCGGTAATTAATATATGGCGATCACCGGAGCTGCGTAATGTCTGCACCAAATCGCCAAGCGTGGCGCGTTGCAGCCGATCGTAGGCAAGCGCATGCAGATCGTCGCGTTTGACTTGAATCATATTGACGGTGACATCATCACGATCGACGTTATAGTGCTGCATGGCCACTGTAATGGCACGGCCACCAAACAATAGCCTTGCACTGACGATACCGGTGAAATGACCTTGATCATTAATGACAAGCAGCATATGGACTTGGCTGTTTTTCATAACGGCAAGTGCTTGGCTGGCGGGTGCATTGTTGGGGATTGTTTGGGGACGGAGCTTGGTGAAATCAGCCAGCAGAGTTATAGCTGGGCTATCCATGTCAAGTGATGCAACAGCTGCTCTCAATTCTGGACGGCTAATGGCAGTAACACCTGTCAAATCTTGAAGAGGCAACGTGCTGTAGGCGGTAGAAGAGTAGTCCATGGCTTATTCCTGTAGTTTCCTGAACAGACAACGAATAGCCGTGCTGAGCAATACTACCGTTGCCTGAAAGGTGAGTGGCTGAAATCTGGCCATATTCAGCTATTAAAATGATTCTTGATACTCATTTGGTGACTCAGCAAGGCCGATACGATTTACCGACCCTTACTGTCTCTTTATTCTTGGATAGCAACAGGAACCAAAAGTTTCGAAAGCACGCACTTTATTTAGGTTAACTGAGTGCCTTTAAAGATAAGGCTTGAGGTCGCCGCGAACGCTGTCGAGGAAAGTGATGAAATGAGTTTCGCCTTGTTTGTCTTGGCGATCTGCTCGGCATCGCATCAACATGCCGCGCTGGGTAAGAATTTCATCATAAATTTCAAGAGTGATGGCTTCCGCCGGGCGTTTACCCAGGGTGACGAAGCCTTCTTCAAGATTAAACGTTTCTACCATTGTTGCGCGTATACGTGTTGTGCCGCCTTCGGCTAGTACTCGGCGAATGAATAGCCAGCCTTCACAAGCCAATGCGTGATTGTCTTCTAGCTGCCGTCTGAAAAGTGTTCGGTAGCATGCCCCTTCTGATGCGCCTCGCGAGGCCATGCTGCGGTAGGCTTCGGTCATGCGAGAAGCTATCGCACCAGATTCTGCCAGCTTGCGTAACGCAGCGTCATGCTCGCGATCAAGGCTATCTTGACGTTGAAAGCGTCGCCATTTTTGATAATCGTTCAGTAGAGATGAAACGCTCATTACATAATCCTAGTTTGGTTAATCCACTGACTATCTTCTCTTATCCTCCCCAACGAGAGCTAGTATTGATTGGTTATTCAGCGATCTGCGATCCAGCGCTATGAAAACAGTGTTACTTATCTTGTGCAGAGGCTATAAATTCATATAGATAAAGCGTTTGCTGAGGCCCATAGCTACAGTTAAGGTATTAAGCACTTTATAGGAGTACGCATAAATAGCTGTAATAAAAAGTAAAAATGCGGGTAAGATGATTTTCAAAAAGTCCTTGACCTTCTCGTTTAATTCGCTAGAGTCTTATACATAGGCTGTACATGATCTGAAGGAATCAGATCTTTATGCTGGGTAATATGAAAACGACATTATGCTAAGGAGAGCTAAATGTTAGATATGACATGTCATCGTTGTGGTAGTTATCGCCTTTCTGTTCCTGCAGAAGCCAAGGAGTGGGACGAGGTAACTTGTATGGATTGCGGGGAATTCATTGCTACATATGATGCTGCTTTGTTGGGTAATCAGCCTCTTCCTCTTGTAGATGCTTGCATAAAGACTCAACAAATGGCGCAATCAATGGGAATATCACTGCAATAATTAAAGGTTTTTATTCTAAAACAAGGCTGGCGAATTAAAATTCGTCAGCCTTGTTTTTTTGTGGTTAATACGTTCATAAGGGCTACTTTATAGAAGAAAAAGACTCGAGTTGATAAAAAAAGCCCGGCATATAGCCGGGCAAAGTACGCAGAGAATACAATAAAAATGGTGAAGACTCGGATTCAACCACATTAATGATGAGGCCAATGAATCAAAGCCTACCCCGATGCCAAACACCAGCTGCCAGTCCAACCTGACACGATGCATTGACAGCGCGATTATGCCTTTAACAGATTGAAATCGCTGTGCTGATGCCGCTAGCTTCATTTACATCAATCCGATGTGCCTGAAGCAGAATTTGTGTAATCAGGCTCTTCCCGCATAGGATTGGTCCGGGAAGTTGCGCGAGCATACTGAGGTGGCCAAGCGACGGGAGTATCAAGTGCTTTAGCAGCATGAAGAGGCCAATGAGGATCTCGTAATAATTCGCGAGCTAAAAGCACAAGATCAGCTTGCTCTGTGCGTAAAACATGTTCAGCCTGATGGGGGTCGGTTATTTGTCCTACGGTGCCTGTTGCCAGCCCGCTTTCAGCGCGTATACGAGCGGCAAGTCCAGTTTGGTAACCAGGCCCTACGGGAATTTTTGCATTGGGCACTAATCCACCGCTGGAAACATCTATCAAGTCAATGCCGAGTGTTTTTAAACGCTTGGCCAGCTCAATACTTTCATCAATATTCCAGCCATTTTCTGCCCAGTCTGTTGCTGAAATGCGAACAAAGATGGGGTATTGCTGTGGCCAGGCCTGTTGTACAGCCTTAATTGTTTCCATTAAGAAACGGGTTCTATTTTCGAAGCTGCCACCATATTCATCATCGCGCTGATTGCTCAAGGGCGATAGGAATTGATGGATCAAATAACCGTGAGCGGCGTGAAGCTCGATGATTTTGAAACCCGCCTCGCAGGCGCGACGCGCTCCTTCTGCAAATGCTTCTATCAGCTGAGTAATGTGCTCTTTGCTTAAGGCGTGAGGTGCTTGGCTGTGCTCATCAAAAGGGAGTGCGGAGGGGGCCACTGTTTCCCAGCCCCCTTGTGCTATAGCTACACTGCCATGCTTGTTGACCCAAGGACGCCATGTGCTCGCTTTGCGCCCAGCATGAGCCAACTGAATTCCTGCAACAGCACCTTGCTGTTCAATAAAGTGAGTAATGCGTTTTAACGGCGCAATCTGCTCATCCTTCCAGATGCCCAAGTCTTGGGGAGTAATACGTCCTTCAGGAGTAACCCCAGCCGCTTCGACGATGACGAGTCCGGCTCCACCGACGGCCCGAGCACCAAGATGAACCAGGTGCCAATCATTGGCCATACCATCGTGTGCCGAATATTGACACATGGGTGACACGGCAATGCGATTGGGAAGAGTGACTTGACGGAAATTGATAGGATCAAACAACAATGACATAGCTTATGCCCTAATGTGAAATGAGCGGACTCGTGGGTCAATTACTAACTTTATTCGCATGCTAACTTTTATTCAATGCGTTCTGATTCAGGTAGTGACTGTTAGAAAGTGAATAGTAAAGTTTTCAGATGGCGAGGCAGGCCAGGGAATACAAGGGGCAACCGCTAGCTGATATGATCATGAGGATAAGTTAATGCATTGATAGTGCGCTGCTTTATTGCTGCAACGCGTGCAGGATGTAGTGAATGTAGTAGTGTTAGTATCGTTAAAAAATATCTCCTTCTAGGAAAAACGATGAAAAGAATTATGCTAGGTGCTCTATCGCTTGGGCTGTTGGCAGGGTGCTCATCCCCACATTATGTTGTTGCGCCCGGACTGATGACCCAGCAAGAAGGTACGGTTGTGGTTCAGCGCGATAATGGAAATTACCTTTCAGGGGTTTCCTTCCGTCGCTTGCATACGCCTATAGATGAGACAGCATTACGCTCATGCTTGGTGACTCCGGCCCAGACGGGTACAGCTTCGGCGCGAAATAGCGTGCCGTTCACTTTTCATGACATCGTCATTTCTGAGGATCTCGATACTAATCAGGCTCAGGGAAGCGTTTCGACGGAGCTAGGAGTGTTAACCTATCGTCTGGAACTCCAATTGATCCAAGACACTAACTATTACTACTTCGACCAGTTACAGTTGGCGAGCAACGGACAAGAGCAAGCGGCAGTAGGTGCTTGGGAAGATGCCGATCCAAAGACCGTTCATGATGCTCTCGAGCAGGTTACAGATACGCTGCAAAACTGTTTTGCTCGTTTGGCTGCTCCTGCTCCTGCCCAGTAAATTGATGATATGGCGTCGCCAGCCATCGTTGGATGCCGACGCTTATTTATGGCTAAAGAAACATGCTTATGAACGAGACGGTAGTCAAATACGAGGCTAATTCAAAAGGCCGGGATTTTGTCGTAGGCGATTTGCATGGTCATTATGACCTCCTGCAACAAGCGTTGGATAAGGTCGGTTTTGACATCCATGCCGATCGATTATTCAGTGTTGGTGATCTTATCGATCGTGGGCCGGAGTCCCTCAAGTGCCTGACGCTGGTTCAGGAATCTTGGTTTTATGCCGTCCGGGGTAACCATGAAGTAATGCTGGAGGATGCTCTTTTTAACAATGAGAATCCCCAGCTCTGGTTAAAAAATGGCGGTGACTGGATATTGAATGAAGACCGTCAGGAAGTTGAAGAATTGGCAAGAAAGGTATTGCCTCGAATGCCGTATGCAATAGAAGTTATGACTCCCCATGCGCAGGTAGGTATCGTCCATGCTGAGCCACCGCAAGATTGGGCGCTTTTGCACAGAGATAGCAAACTCGATATAAGCCCTTTGCTTTGGGCTCGGCAGCGGATAGCAAGTAAGGACCGATCACTTATAAAAAATATCGATCGAGTATACGTTGGGCATACGCCCATCGAGTCACCACGAACCCTTGGGAATGTGCGCTACATAGATACTGGTGCATTTAACAGCACGATTCTAACCATGGAGCGTTTTGCTTGAAGTAGATGTTGCTGCTTTAATTCTAAAGCGCAGTTAATCCAAGGTTTAAGCTTAGCAAGGCGGGGTGCAGCTTCATTGACGATAACTCATGGTTCAATAAACGGCGAGGCAGCAGCTTATCCATGAGTGAATAAGCTGCATTTTAATGTGCAAGGGAAATGCCTCGCCAAATCTCGCCGTTATAAGCTTTACTGTCTAATTAGTAGTTAGATTAACTGACAGTTTAATAATTAAATTATCACTTACAAACTTCATAGCTCGGGGATTGGCTGTGGTGATCGCTGCCGCCACCAGTAAGTACAGCTACACCTCCGCCAATTAAAAGAAATACTAATGCAGCAATGCCTATCTGAGTCATAATTATGCCTGCGTATGTTGGTTGCTAGTAACGATGTGTAATAGTTATCGCAGGTTTTATATATAAAGGTTGTGCTGTTTTAACTTCTAATATTGCAAATAAGATAAAGTAATTATATTACCAGTTATCTAAGCTTAGTTATATTAATAAAATAATATTTAAAAGATCATTATAATATTAATGATAGATTCTAAGTTATGCACTATGAATGGTATTAGATATCCCATTACCGTTATTAACGGTAAGGCTTAGAAATGAAGCTATTTTAAATCGAGGACGCACAGTACGCGTATAGGAGAAAAACAGTAATAAATAATAGTATTGGGTGATAAATGTTTGATCATATGAGTGATAATAACATGAGGGTTATAACAATGTGCTGATGGGGTAAAGGTCATAAACAGCTAGCAGGCTAGTTTAAAGCTCTCTAAACATATAGGCATGCTTATCTAATGAAAATGTAGGATTCCTTACTACGTGAACTGTTTTTGTGTAGTAAGGAATCGTGTTATTCAGATCTGTGAATAAACTTCAGGTGGGCCGATAGTTAACTGCCGTGACACTTTTTAAACTTCTTTCCACTGCCGCACGGGCAAGGATCGTTACGTCCAACATCTTTTAAATTGTTACGTACCGGTGTTTGTGGACCGTGATTACAGTGCGGGCCATGTACATGACCATGTTGTGAGTGATCGTGCTGGCAGTCTGGACCATGGACATGAGGTATTTTAGTCATGATAAAAGCTCAAATAAAAGTAAAGTGAGATTATCGTATCAGTGCTCAGAGAAGGAAACGTTAATGCTATTGTCCAAGGAGATCGCTGTAGCAACCTGCTTCCGGAAATAACTGACGCACCTAGCGCGGTCTCAATCCCCACCCTAGTCGAGTGAGGCAGCTATCGACACGATAATCGCCGGGTTCGGAATACAACTGAGTGCTGATACCATAATTGGAAAAGACAAGCCCAACGCCGTAGCTATCATCTATCATGGTATTATTGGTATTGGCATCGACTTCTGCTCGACAGTCGGCCTGATCACCTGCCAGATCCTGTTGAGAGGCGTTTAGCTTGGACCATTGCATGGTCGTACAGCCGGATGACAGTAAGGCAAGAAGTACTATCCAGACTATTCCCTGCGGCACGTATCATCCCTCCGTTAGATTTATAGTGAGTCAATGCTATACGCCATGCCAGATACAGCGTAGTTATATATTAGTAGTGGCTACTATAAACCCAATGATGGCTGTAGAAGATTACTCAAGAATATATTTATCACTCGCGGTTCCATGGCAGCGGTGAAGATGATCCCATAAACCGCTCCCCATAGATGGGCACTATGGTTGATATTGTCGCGGCTCCTGCCGGACGAATATACGGTATAGGCCATGTACAGCACGGCGTACAGGATAGCAGGCACGGGGAGGAAGAAAACGTAGATGGTTGACCAGGGGCGGAAGAGTATGAAAGAGAAAAGTACGGCTGATACGGCTCCCGACGCACCGAGGCTTCGGTAATTAGCATCGTTACGATGCTGTAGATAGCTGGGCAGGATAGCGACGATGATCCCGAGCAGATAAAACAGGGCATAGCCCATCGGCCCCAGGTAAGCCGTATAGAACCCTTCGATGGCTCGGCCGAAGAAGAACAGGGTGATCATGTTAAACAGCAGATGTTGACCATCGGCATGAATAAAGCCATGGGTCACGAAACGGTGAAGTTGAAACTGTCGTGTGATCGCTGGCGGCCAGAAAATCAGCGCCTGCATCCAGCGAATGTTCTTGAAGCAGACCACGGAAACCACGCAGGTTATCGCGATGATGATCAATGTGATGGTCATGGTAGTTCCTATGCGAAGAGGATGAACGTTAGGGGTATCAGTGTTTCATCCCATTGGCTTGTAAACGTAGCATCCTCACTCTGTGTGTCACGCTACTGTGCTGGAGTTCAAATACTGGCTGGTCTGACCATGTCGCGGTATGGTGAATAGTACAACAATGCCAACACAACGCCTGCGGCTGAGGGCACCCCATGAGCGAATACTGTACGACAATCGGTTCCCGGCTTTACCGTTTTTCTTCCCTGCGTGAATTAATGGCCTGCGCGACGCCGCAGCGCTCTGGCGATGAACTCGCCGGCATCGCGGCGCGTAGCGCGGAGGAGCGCGTCGCGGCGCAGATGGCGCTGGCCGATACGCCTCTCAAGACCTTTCTGAACGAGGCCGTCGTGCCCTACGAGGCCGACGAAGTGACGCGGCTGATCATTGATCGCCACGATACTCAAGCCTTTACGCCGGTTGCTCATCTGACGGTCGGCGAGTTTCGCAATTGGCTGCTTTCCGACAGGGCTGATAATGCCGCCCTCGAAGCATTGGCACCCGGTCTGACGCCGGAGATGGTGGCCGCCGTTTCGAAGATCATGCGTCTGCAGGATCTGGTTCTGGTCGGGCAGAAATGCCGAGTCGTGACCCGTTTTCGCAATACCATCGGTTTGTCCGGCCATCTTGCTACACGTTTGCAGCCCAATCATCCCACTGATAATCCCACTGGCATCGCAGCAAGCATTCTCGATGGGCTGCTCTATGGCAACGGTGACGCCGTGATCGGCATCAATCCCGCTACCGACAACACCGCTAGTGTCGTGACGCTACTTACGATGCTCGACGAGATCATCGACCGCTACGAGATTCCTACCCAGAGCTGCGTACTGACGCATGTCACCACCGCGATCGAGGCGATCAATCGCGGCGCGCCCACCGATCTGGTCTTTCAGTCGATTTCCGGTACTCAGGCCGCCAATCAGGGCTTCGGCATCGACCTTGCGCTGCTGCGCGAGGGGAATGACGCTGCCCAGTCGCTCAGACGTGGCACGGTAGGGCAGAATGTGATGTATTTCGAGACAGGGCAGGGCAGTGCGCTTTCGGCCGATGCTCACCACGGCGTCGATCAGCAGACCCTTGAAGCACGGGCCTACGGCGTGGCTCGCGAGTTCTCGCCACTGCTGGTCAATACGGTGGTCGGCTTCATCGGTCCTGAGTATCTTTTCAACGGCAAGCAGATCATTCGCGCAGGCCTCGAGGACCACTTCTGCGGCAAGCTGCTGGGCGTACCGATGGGCTGCGATATTTGTTACACCAACCACGCCGAGGCTGATCAGGACGATATGGATGTGTTACTCACGTTACTCGGTGCGGCGGGCTGCAACTACATCATGGGTATCCCGGGCTCAGATGACATTATGCTTAATTATCAGACCACCTCGTTTCACGATGCGCTTTACGCCCGCCAAGTGTTGAAGTTGCGTCCGGCGCCGGAGTTCGAGGCCTGGCTGGCGCGGATGGGCATCTGCGACGAGACCGGGCGCATCAGCGTCGACCATGAACTGCCGGCCTCGTTCCGGCATGCGCTGGCCCACGTTTGAAGCATCCATGCGAGGAGTATGATCATGGTCGATGAAGTCTTTCCCGTCGATGCCAGCGTCATCGACAATCCCTGGCGCAAGCTGCGCGCGTATACCGACGCACGGATCGGGCTCGGCCGCGCCGGCGGCAGTCTGCCCACCGCACCCCATCTCGCTTTTCAGCTCGCCCATGCTCAGGCGCGCGACGCCGTTCATCTGCCGCTCGATACTGAACGCATGGTCAAGCAACTCGCGATGCGTTTTAAACGTGTCGTGCGCCTGCACAGCGCTGCCGCCGAGCGTAGCGAGTATCTGCGCCGCCCCGATCTGGGGCGACGCCTTGATGACGTGTCGCTCAAGCAGCTCGAATCGTTTGCGCAGCAGGGCTGCGATGTCTCCATCGTTGTCGCCGACGGCTTGTCGGCGCGTGCCATTCATGAAAACGCCGCGCCGTTTCTCGATCATCTGCTGCCTATGATCGAGCGGGAAAACTGGTCGCTGGGGCCCTGCGCACTGGTTGAGCAAGCCCGCGTTGCGATCGGCGATCCGATCGGCGAGGCACTAGGCGCACGGCTTGGCATTGTACTGATCGGCGAGCGGCCGGGTTTGAGCTCACCGGACAGCCTCGGTGTTTACTTTACCTATGCGCCACGTATCGGGCATCGCGACAGCGAGCGCAACTGCATCTCTAATGTGCGCCCGGCCGGGCAGTCGTTTGAGAGCGCCGCGAGGCTACTGATCTATCTACTGCGTGAGGCGGATGTACGCGGCGTATCGGGTGTCCAACTGAAAGACGATACAGTCGCCACATCCGAACTGGGTGATGGCCGACAGGGGAATTTTCTGCTGCCCGATAACTGAGCAGACTCGATTACTACATCAAGGCTTCTTGACCATGTAGATCCTTGTTTCAAGCGGATTGGCGAAGCTCAGCATGTGGCAGCTTACGCCGTCGTATGCTGAATCTAGTTCTATCCTTCACTTTAAGTTTGAAACAAGCAAGAACTTGGATCACTATATACGCCTAATAGCTGCCTAGGCAGATTGTGACCCGGCAGGTAATACGATGCGAGTACATGAAGATGAGGGAAAAGGCCACCGTCAGCTCGGCTATTTGCTCGGGCGCACGGCGCTATTGAAAGATCGACTGCTCGATACCCACCTGGCCGAGCTAGGTATTACCGCTGCTCAGCTCAAGGTGCTGGCCAATATCGCCCTTGGACACATGCAGCGCCCCAGCGACCTGTGTCAGCTGTTCAATATCGACAGCGGGGCGATGACGCGCATGCTTGATCGGCTGGAAAAAAAGCAATTGATCCTCCGTCAGCGTGATGCCCAGGACCGCCGCATGATCAAAATCGACATGACCGCCAAGGGCAATGATGTGGTCTCGCGCGGCATTCTGCTCGCCGAACAAGCGTTGAATGAACTGACCCATGCGCTCAGCGCCGAGGAGTTTGGCCAGCTCACCGCTTGTCTGCAAAAGATCCTGATCTCTGCAGGCGTAGCGCCCTTTTTCGCGGACTTTACCCGCCCCCACGGAGTGCCGGGAGGGAAGACACCATGAAGCGGCCTATTCATTCTTGCTTGAACACTGCCTGCCACAGCACGCCGTAAACCGCTGATTACATAACGTTTGACAATAAGGTCGTGTCGACCGCATCACTATTGTTCGAGACTTATCATGACTACTTCACCGACCGCTTCCGCTGACCAGCAACAAACCTCTCAAAAGACACAGGAACAGGACGCGCAGGACGATAAGCGGCGTAAGGGCAAACGCAGACTGTGGCTAACGCTGTTGCTGCTCGTCGTCGTGCTCGCCGCGATTGCTGTCGGTGCTTGGTATTATCTTTATGGACGCTGGTCCGAAGCCACCGACGATGCCTATGTGGGCGGCAATCAGGTGCAGATCACTCCTGAAACCGGCGGGACGGTGACGAGTATCACCGCCGATGACGGCGACTATGTCGCAAAAGGCCAAGTGTTGGTGAGCTTGGATCGCAGCGATGCACAGATTGCGCTGGAGAGTGCCGAGGCCAATCTGGCCCAGACCGTCCGTCAGGTGCGCGGGCTCTACAGCAACGTCGATCAGTACAAGGCCGAGGTGGAAACACGCAAGGTCGATGTGCAGCGCGCCCAGGCCGATTACGACCGCCGTCGCAAGCTGGCAGATAAGGGGGCGATCTCGCAGGAAGAACTCATCCATGCGCGGGAGACGCTGCTGTCAGCCAAGAGCGCCTTGATCGGCGCCGAGCAGCAGCTCAATACCAGTCTGGCACTGACTGATAATACCGAAGTGGCTTCACATCCCCAAGTCATGGCCGCCGCGGCGCAGGTGCGCCAGGCCTACCTGGATCAGGTCAGGTCGACGATTGTTGCGCCGGTCTCAGGCTACGTTGCACAGCGCAGCGTTCAGGTCGGCCAGCGCGTAGCCTCGGGCACGACGCTGATGGCAGTAGTACCGCTCGATCAGGTCTGGGTCGATGCCAACTTCAAGGAGACGCAGCTGGGCAGCATGCGCATTGGTCAGCCGGTGACACTGGTCTCCGATCTCTATGGCGACGACGTGACCTATCACGGCACGATTGAAAACCTTGGCGTTGGTACGGGCAGCGCCTTCTCCGCGCTGCCGGCACAGAACGCCACCGGTAACTGGATCAAGATTGTTCAGCGTCTGCCGGTGCGGATACAGCTTGATCCGCAGGAGCTAGAGGCGTATCCGCTGCGTATTGGCCTGTCGATGACCGTTGATGTTGATCTTCATCACAAGGATGGCGTCCTGTTGCCGGACCGGTCGCGTGAGCAGCCGCGCTACGAAACCGACGTTTATGCCCAGCAACTGGCCGGCGCCAATGCCCTGATTGAAAAGCTGATCGAGGACAACGGCAGGCAGCTGGCTCAGTCCGCTTCCGGTGCCAAGGACTAAACACGATGGCGCAGCAGGCTACTTACAATCCGCCCAGTCGAGTGCTGTGTACCCTGGCGCTGGCGCTTGGTGTCTTCATGCAGGTGCTCGATACCACCATTGCCAACGTTTCGCTGCCGACTATTGCCGGTAACCTCGGCGTCAGCTCGAACCAGGGCACTTGGGTCATTACCTCGTTCACGGTTTGCAACGCCATCGGTCTGCCGATCACCGCCTGGCTGAGTCGCCGAGTCGGCGAGGTGAGGCTCTATCTGGGCGCGCTGCTGCTGTTCTCGCTGACCTCGTTTCTGTGCGGCATTTCGGATTCAATGGCAATGCTGGTTGGTTTCCGCACCCTGCAGGGGCTGTCGGCGGCACCGCTCTATCCAATGGGACAGACGCTTTTGCTGTCGATCTTTCCGGCGGCAAAGCGTGGCTCGGCACTGGCGCTGCTCGGCATGGTCGCGGTGGTCGGTCCGATCGTCGGTCCGATCCTCGGCGGTTGGCTGACCTACGACTATAGCTGGCCGTGGATATTCTTCATCAACGTGCCGATCGGCATCTTCGCTGCCGTGGTGATCTTTGCGCAGATGAAGAACCGGCCGCTACAGGTAGTGCGCGCACCGCTCGACTACGTCGGCCTGATCGCGCTGATACTCGGCGTCGGCGTACTTCAACTGATACTCGACAAGGGCAACGAGCTCGACTGGTTCAGCAACCGCTGGATCCTGGCCGGTGCCGTCTTTTCGGTTATCGCAATCGCCTTCCTGATCATCTGGGAACTGACCGAGAAGCATCCGATCATCAACCTGACGCTGTTTCGCAACCGCAACTTTGCCTTTGGTACCCTGGCGCTGGTGATGGGGTATTCAGGCTTCTTTGGCATCAACCTGATCCTGCCGCAGTGGCTGCAGAGTCAGCTCGGCTACACCTCGACCTGGGCCGGGCTGGCGGCGGCGCCGCTCGGCGTGCTGCCGCTGCTGTTGTCACCGATCATTGGCCGTTTCGCTCCTCAGCTCGACATGCGCAAGCTGGCGGCGATGGCGTTCATGTTCATGAGCGCGAGCTGCTACATGCGTATGCACTTCAACCTTGAGGTTGATTTCAAGACGGTGGCGCTGGTGCAGCTGTTCATGGGGGCGGGCATCGCGCTGTTTTTCATGCCGACCACGACGATCCTGCTTTCGGATCTCTCCGGGGAGCAGATTGCCGACGCCTCGGCGCTGTCGACCTTCCTGCGTACCCTGGGCGGCAGCTTCGCCTCATCATTAACCACCTGGCTGTGGGATAGGCGCGCAATCTTCCATCACGCCCAGCTCACCGAGCATGTCACCTCGACCAACTACGCGGCGCAGAACTATCTCAACGCGCTGAGCGGCGACGAGACGAGCCGATTGATGCAGCTCAACGAGGTGATCACCCAGCAGGGCTTCATGATGTCGACCGTCGACTACTTCTACCTGATGATGTGGGTATTCGCGGCGATGATTGCCATCGTCTTTCTCACCAAGCGTGCTCGCCCTGTCGAAGTGAAAGGCAGCAGTGGCGCGGGAGCCGGCGCGCATTAAAAGTGGCGCCGGCGCCGGTGCGCATTGATCAGGCAGGCCGGGGATATTAGTTAACGTGCCCTTGGCCGGTCAGCGCCCGCAGCAACTGCATTGATTCGCCCAATGCTTGAGCAGTGGCGTCTGCCAGCCGCTCGATCTCTTCTTCGCGCTTCCTGCCATAATCAAACGCCTGCGGCTCAGTCACACCGGCCCACTTGAGCAGCGCTTCAAGCGTCTGTGGCTGGTCGAACACGCCGTGGATGTAGGTGCCGAGGATCTGTTCATCTTCCGATAGCGCTCCATCGTAGCGGCCATCATCGAGTGCGAATACGCCGCGCTTGAGCGCCGCACCTACGCTCTCACCAACGTGGATCTCGTAGCCGCTGACCGGTGTTGTCGAATCGCCCAGCCGGCATTGTCCCGCGACATGCCTGAGCTGCTTGTCGCGTTTGAGCTCGGTGGTCAACGGCAGCAGCCCTAGCCCTGCACTTTCGCCCGCTGGGCCTTCGACACCGGCAGGGTCGCGGATTGCTTCGCCGAGCATCTGATAGCCGCCGCAGATACCTATTATCTTGCCGCCATAACGCAGATGACGCTGAATTGCCGGCGCCCAGCCATGCGCCAGCAGCCAGGCGAGGTCGTCACGCACATTCTTGCTGCCCGGAAGCACGATCAGGTCGGCCTTGAGGGCCTCGTCAGGTGCCTTGGCATAGCGCAGGCTGACGTTGGGATGCAGGCGCAGTGCGTCGAAGTCGGTATGGTTACTGATGCGTGGCAGCAGCGGCACGACGACGTTGAGTCGGCTGTCGCTGGGTGTGGAGCGTTCGCTGCGCGACAGGCCGTCCTCGGCCTCGAGGTGAAAGTCGTGCAGGTAGGGCACCACCGCCAGCACCGGCTTGCCGGTGCGCGCCTCGAGCCAGTCGATGCCGGGCTGCAACAGGCTGATATCGCCACGAAAGCGATTGATCACGAAGCCGACGATGCGCGCCTGCTCGCTCGCTGAAAGCACGTCGAGGGTGCCGACCAAATGGGCGAATACGCCGCCGCGATCAATATCGGCGATCAGGATCACCGGGCAATCAACCGTCTCTGCGAAGCCCATGTTAGCTAAGTCGTGTTCACGCAGGTTGACCTCGGCGGCGCTGCCGGCACCCTCGACCAGCACTAGGTCGTAGTTACGCGCCAGACGATCGTGGGCGGCGACTACCTGCTCGAGCAGCTGCGGCTTGAAGTGGTGATAATCGCGGGCATTCATGTTGCCGATCGCGCGGCCGTTGACGATCACCTGCGCTCCCTTGTCGGAATTGGGCTTGAGCAGAATCGGATTGAAGTCGGTGGTTGCCTCGACGCCGGCGGCCAGTGCCTGCACTGCCTGGGCGCGGCCGATCTCGCCACCGTCGACCGTCACTGCACTATTGAGTGCCATGTTCTGCGGCTTGAACGGCGCGACGCGCAGCCCTTGGTGGGCGAATATGCGGCACAGCGCGGTAACGAAGGCGCTCTTGCCAGCATCAGAGGTAGTGCCCTGAATCATCAACGTGGTGCGGACCCTGAAGGTATCTCTCGTTGTCATCTCATGCTTATCCTTCATCTTGCGAGGCCATCTCCTGCGTCTCGTCCAGCTCAAGCAACAGCGACTCGATGCGCTCGCGGTAGTCGCCGGGTTCCTGCCACAGGCCGCGCTGCATCGCCTCCAGCAGCCGCTCGCTCATCTCGCGCAGTGCGCTGGGGTTGTGTTCGAGCATGAAGTGCTGATTGGCGGTGTCCAGCGCCAGCGCTTCGCTGACATTGGCGTACTGGTAGTCGTCGACCAGGCCGGTGGTGGCATCGTAGGCGAACAGATAATCGACGCTGGCGGCCATTTCGAACGCGCCCTTGTAGCCGTGGCGTTGCATCGCTGCGATCCATTTCGGGTTGGTAACGCGTGAACGCACGACGCGGTTGAGTTCTTCTTTTAGGGTGCGCACCCGCGGCGCGGCGGGATTACTGTGATCGACGTGATAGACGCTCGGCATTTCGCCGTTGATCACGCGCACCGCATTGGTCATGCCGCCCTGAAATTGGTAGTAGTCGTCGGAATCGAGGATGTCGTGCTCGCGGTTGTCCTGATTCTGCATCACCGCTTCGAGCTGGCCGAGCTGGTGACTGAACGCGTCGAAAGCCTGCTCGCCGAAGCTGTCCTGGCCGTAGGCCCAGCCGCCCCAGTTGACAAACGCTTCAGCGAGGTCCTGTTCGTTATCCCAGTTGCGTTCGTCGATCAGCCCTTGCAGCCCTGCACCGTAGGCGCCGGGCTTCGAGCCGAACACGCGAAAGCCGGCCTGGCGGCGCGCCTGCTCGACGGGCACGCCGCCCGCTTCGAGCGCTGCCTGTCGTGCGCTGATCTTGGTTTTGATCGTGTTGCCGTCGCCAGGTTCGTCGAGTTCGGCGAGCTTTTGCACGGCGGCGTCAAATAGCCGGATCAGATTTGGAAAGGCGTCGCGGAAGAAGCCCGACACACGCAGGGTGACATCGACCCGCGGCCGGCCGAGGAAGAAGCCGGGAATCACCTCGAAGTCGACCACGCGCTGTGAGCCCGGTGCCCATACCGGTTTGATCCCCATCAGCGCAAAAGCCTGGGCGATGTCGTCGCCGCCGGTGCGCATCGTTGCCGTGCCCCACACCGAAAGCCCTATAGTGCGCGGATAGTCGCCGTGCTCCTGCAGGTGGCGCATCACCACCTGCTCGGCCGATATCTGTCCCAGTGCCCAGGCCGCCTTGGAAGGGATGGCGCGGCTGTCGACGGCGTAGAAGTTGCGTCCGGTGGGCAGCGTGTCGAGCCGGCCGCGCGTCGGCGCGCCACTCGGACCGGGAGGCACGAAACGACCCGATAGAGCGGCGAGGGCGTTGCCCAGTTCATCGTGAGCACTCTGGTGCAGCGCTGGCAGCAGCGTGTTGTGGATAACGCTCAGCAGCGTGCGCGTGCGGGTAAAGCTAGCCGGTAGCGCTTCAAGCGGTTCGCACTCGAGTATGAAGCGCTGGATCAGCGCACGTGCGAAGAGTTCGAGTCGCTCGCGGGTATGCTGCTCGGTGCGCCAGGCCTGTTCACTGAGCGCTTCCAGTTCTGCCGGTCGCGGGCCATCCCAGAGCGCTGCACCGGGCTGGAGTGGATCGAAGCCGCCTTCTTCACCGCATATGTCAACGCCAAAATCGGCGCCCAGCGCATGCAGGATGCCGGCGTCGCGTTCGCCTTCGCCGCGTGGCAGACGCAACAGCGCCACCAGCGTGTCAACAAGCTGAGCGTCATCCGGCAGCTGGCCGAGGCGGTGCAAGCCATCGCGGATCTGCGCCTCTTTGATATCGCACAAGTAGGTATCGAGGCGGTTGAGCAGCGCATCGTCGTTATCGGCGTCTGTGTTCGCCGGCGGCATCCCTAGTTCGTCGAGAACGTGGCTGGTACGCAGTTGATTGATGATCTGCTCTTTCAAATAGCGCTCACGGCGCGCATCGAGGCCGAGCGCCTGATAGTACTCGTCGATGAGCTGCTCGAGCTCGGCGAGTTCGCCGTAAACCTCGGCACGGGTCATCGGCGGCATCAGGTGGTCGATGATCACCGCCTGGGCGCGACGCTTAGCCTGGGCACCTTCGCCAGGGTCATTGACGATGAAAGGATAGAGGTGCGGCATCGGGCCGAGTGCGATATCGGGCCAGCACTGCGCCGACAGCGCGGTGCCCTTGCCGGGCAGCCATTCGAGATTGCCATGCTTGCCGACGTGGACGATGGCGTCGACGGCGTAGACGTGGCGCAGCCAGAAATAGAACGCCAGGTAGCTGTGCGGCGGTACCAGATCGGGGTCGTGGTAGTTGGCGGCCAGATCGACATTGAAGCCGCGTGCCGGCTGGATGCCGACAAATGTCTCACCAAGGCGCATGCCGGCCAGCATCAGACGACCGTCACGGTATTTTGGGTCACGCTCGGGTTCGCCCCAGCGCGTGAGCACCGCCTGCTGGCTGGGCGCGGGCAGGGTGCGAAAATAATGCCAGTAGCTGTCGAGGTCGAGGCTCTGCCAGCACGGCAGTTGTTCAAGGGTATCGAGGTTGTTGGTGATCGACTGCTGCAACTGAGTAATCAGCTCGCTCGGTGCAGTGGGAATGCCCTCGACCGGGTAACCATGCTCACGCATCGCTGTCAGCAAGTTGAGCGTCGAGGCTGGCGTGTCGAGGCCGACGCCGTTGCCGATGCGGCCGTCGTTGGTCGGGTAGTTGGCCAAAATCAACGCGACGCGTTTCTCGGCGTTGGGCCTGGTCGCGAGCATCGCCCAGCGCCGCGCCAGTTCGGCAACGAAGCCGGCGCGTTCACGGTGGAGCGCGAAGCGTACCACGTCGAGCTGGCAGCGCTGGCTGTAGTAGTCGCTGTGCTTGAAGCCGACCGCGCGGGTGATGATACGCCCGTCAAGCTCCGGCAGGGCGATGTGCATGGCGATGTCGCGGGCACGCAGGCCGCCGCTCTGCGCCTGCCAGTCCGCCTCGCTGTTGCTAGCCAGGATCAGCTGCAGGATCGGCAGCGGCTTGGAGAAGGGATGCTGATAGTCGCTCGGCGTCGAGGAGAGCGAGGCGTTGACGGTGGAGGAGAGCGCGAAGCCGGTGGTATTGAGCATCACCGCGGCATTGGCCTGTACGCTGAGCGCCTCGACCGTTTCCAGACAGACGTCTTCCTTGAGCGAGGCCACCGCCAGCGGCAGTACATTCAATCCGTGTTCGCCGAGCACTTCGATCAGCTCGTCGAACAGTTGGGTGTTGGCGTCCTGCAGGTGGCTGCGATAGAACAGCAGCAGCGCCACGGGCCGTTCGGGGTGCCACTGCCGCTGCCAGTCGGCGAGGCTGGCATCATGGACGTGGGGATGATAGATCAGCGCGCGGGGCAGGGCGCGCGGCTCGAGCCATTCGATCGTCTCGTGGTCCGCGGTGAAGCACTGTGCCTGCAGAAAGGCGAACAGTTGGCGGGCGTTGCGGGCGCCGCCTTCGCGCAGGTAACGCCATACCCGCCACGCTGTGTCGTGTGGCACGCTGCTGGCATTCAGCAGAGCGTCGTCCTCGCTGTCGTCTCCGGGCACCACGATCAACGTACGTCCGCTACTACGGGCCCACTCCCTGAGCTGCTCGAGACCATATTCCCAGTAGGCCGCACCGCCGAGCAGTGACAGCACCACCACGCGGGCATGATCGAGTACCTTATCGCGATAGAGATCGAAGGCAGCCGGCTTCTTGAGGTTGAGCCAATTGGCCAGGCGCAGCGAGGGATAGTCCGCAGGCAGCACCTCGGCCGTGTCTGCGAGCAGGCCGAGCACGCTGTCCGCCGCGGCCAGGATCACCAGCTCCGCCGGCGACTGACGCAGGTCGATGATTCCTTCGTCGTCGCTGAATCCACCCGGTTGTGCAGCGAACAGATGCATGGCTCAGGCGTCCTGCGTTTCGCTGCGCGCCAGCGCGGTGTGGAGCAGGCTTTCGTCAAGGTGTTGGCCGATCACTACCAGCCGGGTGCGGCGCACATCATTGTCCTGCCACAGGCGATCGAAGTGGCTGGTGATACGATCGCCGACGGCGTGGACGACTTGGCGCATCGGCTTGCCGGTATCGACGAAGCCCTTGACGCGATAGATGACATGCTCGGCGATCAGCTCTTTAAGCGTCGCGGTCAGCGCATCGGAATCGACGCTGCCGAATTCAAGCACGCAGGAGTCGAAATCGTCATGAGCGTGGTGGTGATCATGGCCATGATCATGGTGATGATCGTGATGGGTGTGGATCGCTTCGATGCGCTCCTCGCTGGCAGCGTTGAGCCCCATCAGCACGGCAGCATCGACTCTTCCGTCCTCGACGAGCAGCGTCTTGACGCTGGGCGGCAGCCGGTCGCGCACGCGTTGCTCGACCGAGGCCTTGACCACGTCGTCGAGCAGGTCAGCCTTGGTGATCACGACCAGATCGGCAGCGGCAAGCTGATCGTCGAGCAGTTCCTGCAACGTTGGGTTGTGGTCGAGACTGCCGTCGGCGAGGCGCTGGCTTTCAACCTGGTCATGATCGTGAGCAACGCGGCCGGCGGCCAGCGCCGGGCCGTCGACCACGGTGATCACCGCGTCGACGGTGCAGAATTGCTTGATGTCGGGCCAGTTGAAGGCCTGCACCAGCGGCTTGGGCAGCGCCAGGCCCGAGGTCTCGATGACGATATGATCGATCTCGTCGCGGCGCGCGACCAGCTTCTGCATCACCGGCAGGAACTCCTCTTCGACGGTGCAGCAGATGCAGCCGTTGGCGAGTTCGTAGATGCCGCTGTCGTCACCGCGTGGCGCGTTCTCCTCGCAGCCCTCGAAGGCGCAGCTACGCAGCAGTTCTGAGTCGACATCCATCTCGCCGAACTCGTTGACGATCACGGCGATGCGCTTGCCGCCTGCCTGCTTGAGCAGGTTGGTCAAAAGTGTGGTCTTGCCGCTACCGAGAAAGCCGGTGACTACGGTGGCGGGAATCTTGTCGAGTTGCATCAGGCATCTCCCTGGCGGGTGGTAGACGATGGTGTTGCCGGTGCGGCGCGCTTGACCTTGCGCGGCGCGTCGGTCTTGAACTTGGGCCGATAGACATGGGCCTGCTCGGCGTCATAGAGATAGGAGTCGCGGAAATCGGCGCTGCCGAGAACGTGGCCGACCAGAATCAGTGCGGTGCGGGTGATCTTGGCGGCGCGCACCTGAGCGACAATGTCGGACAGCGTGCCGGTAATGTGCTGCTCGTCGGGCCAACCGACGCGGTAGCACACCGCCACCGGGCAGTCAGCGCCATAGAACGGTACAAGATCGTCGACGATCTTATGCAAGCGGGTGACGCCGAGATGGATCGCCAGCGTTGCGCCGTGCTGGGCGAGCGAAACCAGATTCTCGCGTTCGGGCATCGGCGTCTTGCCGGCGTAGCGGGTCATGATTACCGTCTGCGAAATGCCCGATAGGGTTAGCTCACGGCCTAAAGCGGCGGCGCTGGCGCTGGTCGAGGTCACGCCGGGCACAACCTGATAGTCGATGCCGAGC
Organism: Phytohalomonas tamaricis; assembly: GCF_003012345.1. Taxonomy (GTDB): domain Bacteria; phylum Pseudomonadota; class Gammaproteobacteria; order Pseudomonadales; family Halomonadaceae; genus Phytohalomonas; species Phytohalomonas tamaricis. The sequence continues at coordinate 25,241 of NZ_PVRV01000020.1, read as the reverse complement.
GCTTCGAGGCGGCGGATCTGCTCGCCGATCGCGCCATAGATAGAGGGATCACCGGAATGGACCCGGGCGACGTCCTGGCCGTTGGCGTGGGCACGCTCGATATGCGCAATGATCTCATCAAGGTTCAGCGAGGCGGTGTCGAGCACTTCGGCATCATCACGCGCCTCGGCGAGTATCTCCTCGGGCACCAGCGAACCGGCGTAGAGGATCAGCGGGCAGCGTTGGATCAGCTTCAATCCCTTGAGCGTTAGCAGTTCCGGGTCGCCAGGACCGGCACCGATGAAATAAACCGTCATGTGTCGTCTCCCAGCGTCAGTTTGCGGGCGTAGCCGCGCGGCGTGTAGACCCAGTCGCGCTTGCCATCGTTGAAGGCGCGGGTCGCGCTGCTGCCGACCTGGACCAGAGTCAGCATGTCGACATCCTCGACGCGTAGTTCACCCAGCGTGGTCAGGCGAACGGTCTCGTCGTCACGGCCCAGGTTGCGACCGAGAATGACCGGCGTTTGCGCCGGGCGGCGTTCGAGCAGGATTTCGCGGGCGCGGGCCAGTTGCCAGTCGCGCTTTTTCGACACCGGGTTGTAGAAGGAGACGACGAAGTCACCCAGTGCGGCGGCGCGAATGCGCGTCTCGATCGTCTCCCACGGGGTGAGCAAATCGGAAAGCGAGATGGCGCAGAAGTCGTGGCCCAGCGCTGCGCCCATGCGCGCTGCGGCGAGCTGCATGGCGCTGATGCCGGGCATTACTTCGATCTCGACCTCATCCCAGCCGTGGCCTTCTTCATCGCCATGCTGCTTGCGTTCGAGCAGCTCGAACACCAGTGTCGCCATCGCGAAGATACCGATATCGCCGCTTGAAATGAGCGCCGTGGTATTGCCCTTGGCGGCTAGTTCGAGCGCCAAACGGGCGCGCTCGATTTCCTCGCCGAGTGGGCGGTCGTGGCGGGTTTTGCCGTCGAGGCGCGTGCCGAGTAGGTCAAGATAGAGCCCGTAGGCGACCAGATCACTGCTCGCCGCGATGGCGTGCTCGACCTCGGGGGTAATCATGGTTTCAGTGCCGGGGCCGGTGCCGACAACATAAAGTTTTTTCATCTAAATCCATTTTTCATTGGGACCGTAGCCATTGCTCGATTCATGGCTATACGTCCACCTCGGACGTGACATGTCGAGTGCCATTAAAATCTGGACGGTACGGTTGATGCGTAAAGCGTCTCACGTGTCTGGGTGAGAAACAGCGCACCGGTCGTATTGACGAAACTGCGAAGATGGCGCAATCCTATCCATGTTCACAACCTTTCAAACAGGCCAATCAATGTATTAGAAAGCTTAAACGCAGACGATAATTCCCTTAACCATCGCCTGTTGTAGGGTCTTTCTTTCGCTATGTGCTGCCTTGTGCTTGCTCGCTGCTGAGTATGAGCGGGATTAGCATCCGTGGCGCTCTATTTGAGGTTATACGTGCATCATTCTTCTCGTAATTCCTCCGCTTCTGCACACGGCAAGGCTGGGTCCGTCACCGAGTCGACGCAGATGGCTGCCCACGAAGTCGAGGAAGAGGCCGAGATACTCGAGGCCGCTTACATCGAAAAGGGCAGCGCTGGCTATCTCGCTACCATGTTGGCGCTCTTTTCATCTGGGTTTGCTACCTTCGCGTTGCTCTACTGCGTGCAGCCGATGATGCCTATCCTGTCGGATGCCTTCGCTATCGACGCCGCCAGCAGCAGTCTGGTGCTGTCGATTTCGACGGCGATGCTGGCGGTTGGCATGTTGATCACCGGGCCGATCTCCGACGCGGTCGGGCGAAAGTCGGTCATGTCGCTGGCCTTGCTTGGCGCTTCGGGGTTTACCCTGCTGGGTGCCATCATGCCGACGTGGGAAGGTGTACTGATCACCCGCGCGCTGGTCGGGTTGTCGCTGGCCGGACTCTGCGCGGTGGCGATGACCTACCTCAACGAGGAGATCCACCCACGCTCCATTGGCGTGTCGATGGGCCTCTACATCGGCGGCAACGCAATCGGCGGCATGAGCGGGCGTCTGATCAGCGGCGTTATGGTCGACTTCGTCTCCTGGCGCGTGACGCTCGGAACACTGGGGCTGATCGGGCTGATTGCCGCCCTGATCTTCATCCGCATCCTGCCGCCGTCGCGTCACTTCCAGCCGCGCTCGCTCAAGCCGCGCAGCCTGGCAGCCGGCTTTGTCGGCCATTTCAAGGATCGCGGCCTGCCGTGGCTGTTTTTCGAGTCGTTTCTGTTGATGGGCAGCTTCGTCACCTTGTTCAACTACATCGGTTACCGTCTGCTCGGCGCGCCGTATCATTACAGCCAGGCGGTGATAGGGCTGCTGTCGATCGTCTATCTGTCCGGCATCTACAGCTCGGCCTGGGCCGGCGGGCTGGCCGACCGGTTGGGCCGCAACCGCGTGTTCTGGGCCTTCATCGCGCTGATGCTGGGCGGGCTCGGCCTGACCCTGTTCGAACCGGTAGTATTGATCCTGATCGGCATGTTGCTGTTCACCTTCGGCTTCTTCGCCGCCCACTCGACGGCGAGCAGTTGGATCGGCAAACGTGCCACCCAAGCCAAGGCGCAGGCGTCGTCGCTCTACCTGTTCAGCTACTACGTTGGCTCGAGCCTCGCCGGCACGCTGGGCGGCGTATTCTGGCACTACGGCGGCTGGAATGGCGTAGGCGCGTTCATTGCCGTGCTGCTCGCCATCGCACTTGCCGTCGGTCTGCACCTCAGGCGACTGCCGGTCAAGCAGGCCGCGGCCTGAGCCGCCAGTCACAGCTCTCGTTTCATCCTGCATGGAAACTCCGGGCGATCGCACAGGTCGCCCGGCGGTTCTTGTGCTTGGGCAGGAGCAGCTCGGCCGGTTCTCCGGTCAGCCTTGATGCCGCCACCAGCGCCGCCGCCTCGGCGACACCGTAGACGCCGACTTCACGAAAGACAATCTCAGAACGCTGGCTGAGCTGGTCCTCTACCTCACGCAGCCGCGCTGCTGGCCAAGTGGTATAGGGCCAACCTTGTTGCACACCAAGTTCGATCAATCCCGTCTCGTCCGCTTTGATGTCGATGCTCGCCAAACCGGCAATCTGCCTCGGCTGTAGCCCGGCGATCGAGAGGCATTCGGCGGCGAGCTGCGCCAATACCTCTACCGGGCAGTGACGTTCACAGCCCATGCCCAGCGTGTAGACCGGGTGGACGTAGGGTTTGGCCGTGGTCAATACCGGCTGCGCCTTGAGGCGCGTGGCCAGCGCCACTGCCCAGGCGTTGGCGCCGCCTTCGTGGCCCGACAGCAGCGCAATCACGAAGCGGCCCTGGTCATCGAGTACCAATACCGGCGGGTCGATGTGCTTGTCCTGAATCACCGGTGCCAACGTGCGTACGACGATGCCGGTGGCACAAATGAACACCAGCCGCTGGCCGGCCTGGAACAGCGTGCGTACCGTCTCGCCAAATGGCTGCGGCCGGTAGACGATTTCGGCGTCAGGTTCTCCCGCTTGGATACGCTCGGCCAGGGCAAGGCCAGCGGTGGTCACGGAGATAATCGAGGTCGTCTTCACTGGGGGCGCTGGCCGTGGCGACGGCTGACCATGAACAGCGAGAAGTAGGGGCCGGGTTCGTCCGGTAGCTCGCGCAAGTCGAACACCCGCCGCTCATGGGGATGGCTGAGATACTCAAGATAAAGCCCGTCACGTAGCCGGCCGCTTTGCTCGATTAATACCTTGACCCGAGCGCGCTGACGCCCGCCCTTGAGAATGATGAGGTTGTCAAAGCGTGCCAGCGCCTCGAGCAGCTCATTCTCCGTGCAGCGTGCGCTGATCACCGCCAGGTTCTCGGTTAGAAGCGCTGTCGGCAGCAGCGCCGCTGCCGAGGCGGCCTGCAGCGAGCTGATACCGGGAATGACCTGGCAGGGATAGCGTGCGGCAAGGCGGTCGAGCAGGTAGGCGAAGGAGCCGTAGAACAGCGGATCGCCCTCGCACAGAAAGGCGACGTCGCGACCGGCTTCCAGCAGTTCGGCGATCTGCTCGGCGGTGGTGTCATAGACGCGGTTGATCTGGGTGCGCTCGCTGCACATCTCGATGCGGATCTTGAGATGCTTCTGACGCTGCGAGGCGGGCAGGCTTTCGCGCGCGATATCGGCGGCCAACGAATAGCCCTCGGCGTTGACGATATAGGCCACCGCGTCGACGCGCTGCAGGGTGCGATGCGCCTTGAGCGTGATCAGCTCGGGGTCGCCGGGACCGATGCCGATGCCGTAAAACGTTGCGCTCGCCATTAACGCCTCTCCTCCTGTTTGACGAATTTCACCAGCGTGACCGGCAGCTGGGGGCGGAACAGTCGCTGCCCGGCGAGACGTTCACCGCGGCTGACGGCGAGCTGAGTCCATTCGCCCTCGACTCGGCTGCGCGTCTCGAAGTTGAACAAGGCGCTGCGGGTCGGCTCGGTGACGGCGCTGGCTACCAACCGACCACCGACCGGCAGCCTTTCCCAGCACTGATCTAGAATCGCGGCAAGCCGGCCGTCACTGCCGCCAACGAACACGACGCTGGGCACGGGCAGGGCATCAAGACACTCGGGAGCGCGTGCTTCATGGACGGTCAGGTTGTTGATGACCCCAAACTTGGCGCGATTTTTCAGCAGGGCCTCGACGCGCTGAGGGTGATGCTCGATAGCGTGCACTTGGCCGCGCGAATTCCAGCGTGCCCACTCTACCGCTACACCGCCGCAGCCGGCACCGATGTCCCAGCCGATATCACCGGCACGCGGCGCGATCAACGACAGGATCATCAGTCGTACCTCGCGCTTGGTCAGCATGCCGCGCCCCGGCGACTCGTTGCGGTCAGTATGGAAATGGGCATCAAGAATGCCCGGGAACTCCGGCAATACGCCGCCGTCGCCACGCGTCTCGACTACTACGACATTGAGCGGATCGACATCGAGGCTGTCATCGGCAATATCGTGAGCTGTGAACTGGCGCAGGCGCTGGTCAGGATAGCCAAGGCGCTCGCCGACCCACAGCGTCGAGTCAACGAAGCCGGCCTCGACCAACAGGCGGGCGATGGCGCCGGGATGGCTGCGTTCGTCGGTCAGCAGTGCATAGCGCCGATTATGGCGCAGGTAAGCGTTTAGGGTTTCCAGTGGGCGGCCATGGAGGCTAACTGTCTGTAGATCCGTCAGATCTAGGCCAAGGGCATGCACCATCGCTTGCACACTCGACACGTTGGGGTGAAAGCGCAGTGCCTCGGCTTGATAGTAGCGCTTAAGCATGGTGCCGATACCGAAGAACAAGCCGTCACCTGAAGCGAGTATGACGATTGCACCCTCAAGTGCACCGCACAGCGCGGGTAGCTGGCTGAGTGGCGAGGGCAGCGCGTGACGCTGGGCGCAGAGTGCGAGGTGATCGAGGGTGGCATGCTGGCGCGGCGAGGCGACGATATGCCGGGCCGCACGCAGCGCATGCAGCGCCGCATCACCAAGCACGGCGTGCTCGCCGATGCCGAGGCTGACGACATCGATCGTCATGGCCGGGCTTTTTACCACCACATCTTTCACCGTCGCATCTTTCATAGCCGCATCCCCGCATGCAGACGCAGCAGCGCGTTGAAGGTCGCGGCGGTCAGTGCACTGCCGCCTTGGCGGCCGAGCAGCGTCATGCACTCGATACCGAGTGCGCGGTGGTGCTGCCATAGCGCGTCCTTCGATTCGGCGGCGCCGACAAAGCCGACCGGCATACCAATTACCAACGCTGGGCGTGGTGCGCCGGCGTCGATCATCTCGAGTAGTCGAAACAGCGCAGTCGGGGCATTGCCGATCAGCACGACGGCGTGGTCGAGGTGGGGGCGCCACAGTTCCAGCGCAGCCATTGAACGCGTCTCGCCGCGCTCACGCGCCAGCACCGGCGTGCGCTCGTCGTTGAGAAAGCAGTGGCTCTGGCTCGTCAATGGCGCAAGCAGCCGTCTTGTCAGGCCGTGACGTACCATTTCGACGTCGCAGAGAATCGCACCGCCCTGCGTAAGCGCATCGAGACCGCGCGCGACGGCCGCATCGCTGAGCCGCAGCCCGTCGACGATCGCCGGATCGCCGCAAGTATGCACCAGCCGCATCGCGATCTGCTGCTCGTCTTCCGACCAGCGTGATAGGTCGGTAAGCGTGCGGATCTGACGAAAGCTTTCGCGCTCGATCGTGAGCGGATCGCGCTCATAGTCGAAGCGCAGCTTGGCGCACTGTTCCTCGTTGCTGCTCATGCCGTCTGCCAAGGTCTATTGCTCGTTGTGAAGCGGCACATGATGCACCGTGCTTACGTGCTCTTCAGGGGCGTGGCTATGCTCGTGGCCATGCCCATGGTCGTGGACATGACCATGATGATGGTGGCTGTGATCGTGGTGATGATGATCAGCATCGGTACCCGCGCCGCGTACGTGATGGTGATGGCCTTCCTGGGGGGCACCTACCTTATGTTCGTTGCCGACAATCTGCACCCGGTATTGGCACATCTGACAGTTCATGTTGGGACTGCCGTGCTCGATATCATTGAGGCGCTCGGCAAAGGTGTCGATCACTAGCGGATGGTCATTGAGGTAGGGCGCCTTGACGACCTGCACGTCCGGATGTGCGGCCTGATAGTCGTCAGCCCAGGCGTAGATCTTCTTGATCAACCGGCCGGTAAACAGGAAGTAGGGGAAGACAATCACGCGCTTGAAACCCATCGGATGGATCTTCTCCAGTGCCTGCGGCACCAGCGGTGTGGTTACGCCGCTATAGCAGGTGATTGCCCAGCCGAAGCCCATGCCTTCTTCCAGCACGCGGGTGATCTTGGAAATATTGGAGTTGGCGTCCGGGTCGGAGGCGCCACGGCCGACCACGACCAAAAGCGTCTCCTCGCGTCGGTAGCCGTCGCCAAATTCGCTTTCCGATTGCTCGATACGATCGCGCGCGGCGCGGATCATATTGGGATTGACGCCTAACTCCGCGCCGTAGTTGATCTTGATTCCCTTAAACTGCTGCTGCAGTGCATTGAGCTCGCTGGGTATATCGTTCTTGGCGTGGCCGGCGGCCATCAGCATGCCGGGGATGGCGGAGATTTCGGTCGCGCCCTGGGCGACCAGCTCTTCGACACCGTCGACGATGACCGGACGGGCGAATTCGAGAAAACCATAGGAACACAGGCGATCCGGATAGCGCTCACGGAAATGCTTGGTTAACTGGGTGAACTCCTCAACGGCCTCGACGTCACGCGAGCCGTGGCCGACAAACAGAATGGCCGGTTTATCGTTGCTAGGCATGGAATGAATCCTTGTAGTCATTTGAGCGATCAGCGGGCAGGTGCGCAGTGCAGTAGGCAACAAAAGCGTCGTGGTCGCTGAAGGCGGCTGTCGCCGGTGGCAGCGTCGGCCTCGCCAGCATCACCACCGGCAGGCCAAGCTCGCGAGCGGCGATCAGTTTGGCCTCGGTGGCCGCGCCGCCGCTATGTTTGGTGATAATCACGTCGATGGCCTGGTCGCGCAGTAACTGGCGCTCCTCTGCCAGTGCGAAGGGACCGGTAGCCTGGATGAAATCGTAACCCTGCGCCGGCGCATCGGCGGGCAGTGGCTGGGCTGAGCGGATCAGCCAGTGCTGATGCGAGCCGCGCCGTGACAGCAGATGCAGGGCACTCTGGCCGAGCGTGAAGAAAGGGCGCTGAAACGGCGCAATGGTGGTGAGCAGCTCATCATGATTGTCGACCACGCGCCAGTCGTCACCGGGCTGCGCCTGCCAGACCGGTCGCTCGAAGCGCCAGCAGGGGATCGTGCAGAGCGCGGCGGCAGCCACAGCGGTGGCCGAAATCGTCGCCGCGAAGGGGTGTGTCAGATCGGCGATAGCTTCGATGCGCCGCGCCGCAATGAAACGGCACAGTCCGGCAAGGCTGGTATCCGTGTCGTGACCGGCTAGGGCTAGACGGGAAAAACCACCCGATACTATCTCGAACGCTGCGTTTGGTGTACCCATCAGGCCAGCGATGCTGTAGATCAGCTCGACGTTTGCGTCATGCAACGCCTCGGCAAACCGCCTGGCGTCTCGAGTGCCGCCCAGCACCAGTAGCGTCATGACGTCTGCTCGCTGTCTAAAAAAGCACCAATACGCTCACCCTTGCGGTCGATGGCGACCACATCGAGGTGCACGCTCTCGGGCACGATGCGTCGCGCGACGTGCCAGGCCTGGGCGCAGAGCGCGTCGCCTAACGGCAGAGCGGCGGCAAGCTTAAGCGCCTCGATGCTGGTATTGGCACTCTGAATGGCACGCTTGAGCGCGGCATCGGCGCCCAGTGTCTCGGCAGTCGATGCGATGGCGTCGAGGTCAATCGATGACTTACTACTGTGTAGATCGAGATGGCCCTGGGCGAGCTTGCTGATCTTGCCGAAGCCGCCGATCAACGTCATGTGCGCTACCGGTGCTCGTCTGAGATACTTGAGCACCGCACCGGCAAAATCGCCCATCTCGATCAACGCCATGTCATCGAGGCCGAACTGATCGCGAGCGTAGCGCTCGCTCAGGTTGCCGGTGCAGGCGGCGAGATGATCGAGGCCATTGGCGCGGGCGACGTCTATACCCTGATGGATCGAGGCGATATAGGCGGCGCATGAAAAGGGCCGCACGATACCGGTGGTGCCGAGAATCGATAATCCACCGATGATACCGAGGCGTGGATTCATCGTCTTCTGCGCCAGTGCCACGCCATTTTCAACACCGATGGCGACTTCGAATCCGCCACCGTAGCCCTGTTCGACGGCCAATGCTTCGAGGTGTTCAGCGATCATGCGGCGCGGCACAGGATTGATCGCCGGCTCGCCGCGCGTCAGCGCCAGCCCGTCGCGTGTGACAGTGCCGACGCCTTCGGCGGCGCGAAAATGGATACCGCTTGATGCGATCAGGCGCGTGCGGGTAAAGACGGTGGCGCCGTGGGTGACATCGGGATCGTCGCCGGCGTCCTTGACGGTCGAAGCGTAGGCCTGCCCATCGTCAAGGCGGTGGCAGGCGGTGATCGGCAGCGTGACCCGGCGGGCATTGCCTTGCCCGCCGCGCTTTTGCGGCAGCTCGATCTCGCAGGCATCGCAGTCTTTACCGGTCAATAACAGTCGCGCCGAGGCCAGCGCGCACGCCGTCGCGCAGCTGCCGGTGGTCAATCCGGTGCGCAGCGGCTGATGCGAGGCGTGCTCAATGCTTTCCGGCCACATGGTTTGTCCTACCTCGCCAGCTCGGCCGCAGCTGTGACGGGCAGAGCACCAGCAGTAGCGGCGGGGGCAAACAGTTTGGCGACGGCCTCAGGGTTGGAGGGAAAGAATAGATGCAAATAGGTTGCTGTTACGCTGCTTTGACGATAGATCGCCTCGCCGGGCGCCGGATGCTTGGCGCGGATACCGTAAGCAAACGGGGCGAGTGTGTCGTGACTGCGTGAATGGTGGTGAGCATGTCCGCGCAGCGTACCCTCCGGCAGCGGCGCGCTTTGCATACCCTGACAGCCGCGCTTGGTGCGCATCTCGCCGTGGCCGGGCAGCAATCCTGCCATTTTATAGCTGACGCCGCCCTGGTCGGTCAGCGTCTGCTGCAGGTAGAGCATACCGCCGCATTCGGCGAGGATCGGCTTGCCTGTAGCGTGAAAATCATGCAGCGCCTGGTGCATTGCATCGTTTGCGGCCAGACCCGCAGCGTGCAGCTCAGGGTAGCCGCCCGGTAGCCACAGTGCATCGGCGTCGGGTAGGGCGCTATCTGCCAGCGGCGAGAAGAATGCTGTCTGTGCTCCCATTGTCTCGAGCAGGCGCAGGTTAGCAGCATAAATAAAGCTGAAAGCGGCGTCTCGGGCAATGGCGATGCGTATGCCCTCGAGCGCTCGCGGCGGAGATGCCAGCGCCTGAGCATGGAATTCGACCGCCGCCGGCAGTTCGGCCAACGGTGTACCTTCAAGCAGCGCGGCGCCAGCATCGAGCCGGCTATCAAGGTCGAGCTGTTCTTCGGGTTGGACCAGCCCCAGGTGGCGCGACGGCAACATGATCTCGTCGCGGCGTGGCAAGGTCGCCAGGAGCGGGATGTCGGCCGGCAGGCTCTGCTCGATCAGCTCGCGGTGGCGTTCGCTGCCGACCGCGTTAGCGACGATACCCTTCATCTCATAGTCGTTGCGGTAGTGCTTGAGGCCCATAGCGACGGCAGCCACGGTCTGCGCCATGCCCTTGGCGTTGATCACAGCGACGATGGGAATGCCAAAGGCAGCAGCGAGATCGGCGCTGCTCGGGTCACCGTCGAGCAGGCCCATGGCACCTTCGATCAATATCAGGTCGGCATTTTGCGCGGCGCGATAGAGCTGGTCTCGGCAGAAGGCCTCGCCCGCCATCCATAAGTCGAGCGGCTCGACCGGTTGACCGGAAGCGTGGGCCAGGACCTGTGGATCAAGGTAGTCGGGGCCGGTCTTGAAGACGACGACACGACGGCCTTGAAGGCGGTGATAGCGTGCCAGCGCCGCGGTCAGTGTGGTCTTTCCCTGCCCGGAAGCCATTGCCGCAATGAACAGGGCAGGACAATGTGCGGAAGTATCGAGTGGCATGGCGTTGTCTTTCATCAGTATTCGATACCTGCTTGAGCCTTGATGCCGAGACGGAAGGCGTGGCGCTCGTCCTGGACCACGCTGATGGTATCAGCGATCTCCTGCAGTTCGGTGGCCATGGTGCGGCCGGTAATCATCACGTTCTGGTTTCGCAGGCGAGTGCTGAGTGCGGCGGCGATGCGTGTGGCATCGAGATAACCGTACTTGATCATATAGGAGAGTTCATCGAAGAGCAGGAAATCGTAGTGCTCGTCTTGCAGCAGCCGTTCGGCCAGCGCCCAGGCCTGCTGCGCCGCAGCGATGTCCTGGTCGCGGTCCTGGGTTTCCCAAGTGAAGCCGTGGCCCATGACATGGAAGTCGACGCGGGGATGGTCCTTGAAGAACAGGTATTCGCCGGTGGCCTTGCGACCCTTGATGAACTGGATCACCGCGGCGCGCTGGCCATGACCAAGAGCACGCGCCATGGTGCCAAACGCCGAGCTACTCTTGCCCTTGCCGTTGCCCTTGAGCAGGATCAGCACGCCACGCTCCTCCTGAGCGCGGGCGATGCGCTCATCGACGATCTTCTTCTTCGCCGCCATGCGCTGGCGGTGTTTTTCCTGGGCAAGGGCGTCGCTATCGTCGAATTGATCGCTCATGTTGTCATCCTGTCGGCGGCAGCTGGATCGAGCTGCAAATCATCGAGGGGGAGATAGTGGCCGTTGAGCCGGCGGGCAAGCTCGCGACCGCGACCGAGCCTGACCTTGCCCTGTTCGGTATCGATCACCCACAGCGGCGTTGACCAGGCGAGATCATCGATCTCATCTCGGCAGCGTCCGTCGGTAAGCAAAAAGGTTCTACTTACCCCATCAGGCGCTTGCTTGACACGTCGCTCAAGCAACCGACGGGTGCTCAGCAGTGCCTGGCGCAGCGGCGTGCCGCCGCCGGCCTCAAGCGAGTCCAGCAGGGAAGCACATTGTTTCGGGGCGCGGCGCGGCGTCATCAGCCACTGTACGCGTTGGCGGCCGAAGGTAAGTATCGCCAGCTGCTGACGGGCGAGATAAGCCTGACGGGCAATGCCGAGTACGACTCCCTTGGCGGCGCCGAAAGCGTGGCGACCGAGCGTCGAGGCGGAAGTATCGAGTAGTACTAGGTTGAGCGTGTTTCTCCCCTGGCGCGGCGGCTTGCGATAGAGGCGTACTAGCTGTTCACGGTTGGCCCGGGCGCTCAGGGTGCGAAACCAGTCGACCGACGCGGCAGGAGGAGAGCCTTGACGCCTGTCGCGCGCGCCCTGTCCTGGCTGTGGACCGCGCTCTGCCGAGGGCGTTACAACGTTAGGCAGCGACTGGTCTGTCGGCCGAGTGGCTGTGACATTCAGCTCGGGATGACGAATACTGCCAGTTGCTTGACGGCGCGGCTGTAGCGAACCCCAATCGCCGCTACCGGCGCTTCGAGAGTTCGTCGCCTGCCCCGATTCGGGGGTGCGATGTTGATCTGGCCCGCTTTGACCGCCCCCGGGCGGCGTAGAAGGAGAGGGGGGAGGTAGCACTGACGGTGGCTGGCCGGATGAACGACGGTGATCGAGCACCAGCGCCTCGACCGCGTCGATATCTTCACGACTGACGGCATCACGTTGCTGCCAGGCGGCGTGAGCGATAGCTGCACGGCGCCAGCTCAGGTCGGCGCGCACGCCCTCGACGTTGGCATCAAAACAGCGCTCGGCGATCAACAATTGCAGCGCATCTGGAAAGCTGATCTGCGTCAGGCGCCGCCGTGCAACGTCAAGACACGCCCTGAGTGCCTGCTGGGCGTCGTGGTGTTCGAGGATAAAGGCGTCGGGATCGCTGTCGAAGGCGAAGCGCTGACTAACGATTGCGACGCGCTGCTCAGTGTCATAACGCTCGCTGAGCTCGACGCCGAGGCCGAAGCGATCCTGCAGTTGCGGGCGAAGCTCGCCCTCGTCGGGATTCATTGTGCCGACCAGCAGGAACTCCGCCGCGTGGCTGTGGCTGATGCCATCGCGCTCGATGACGTTGACGCCGCTGGCGGCGACGTCGAGCAGTGCATCGACCAGCGGATCGGACAGCAGATTGACCTCGTCGATATAGAGTACGCCGTGATGGGCGCGGGCGAGCAGGCCGGGGTTGAAGGCGACCTTGCGTTCGCCCAGCGCCTGCTCAAGGTCGAGACTGCCGATCAACTGTTCCTCACTGGCGCCGAGCGGCAGCGTGACGAAGCGGCTCTGCGCTTGCTCTAACGACTCGGGCAGCAGTTGGGCGAGACCGCGAGCGAGGGTCGACTTGGCTGTGCCGCGCGGGCCGCTGATCAGCACGCCGCCGAGTTTCGGATCGAGGGCGGCCAGGATCAGCGCCGTCTTGAGACGCTGCTGACCGATTACGGCGGTAAAGGGAAATTCAGGCCGCACTGAGGGCGCCATGGGGTTTGCTCCAGCTCTGAATCGCGATGGCGCAGCCGAGGCCCAGCAGCAGCCAGAAGCCAGCGTTGGTCAGCGTCGTCGCGATGATGAACGAATGATGCAGCTGTTCGAGCTGAGCTATGGCCTGCGGGTCGGGGTTGGCAATCGCCGGGCCGTTGAGTTGCGGCGCCCCCCAGACATGGGGAATGAGCAGCAGCGGCAGTGCGCCGAGTTTCTGCCAGGAACGGGCAAAGAACAGCAGCGCGAAGGCGACCAGCGTCAGTGAAACGGTCAGCACCCACCACAGCTGGCGCGCCTCAAGTGGCGCGGCCTTGAAACCCGGTAGCTCAGGCGGCAAGCCCAGGCCGGGGGCGACGAAAAAGGCAATGAAGCCAACCAGGCCCCACAGCAGACCGCGGGCCGGCGTGATGCGGCGCTGGCCATAGCCAGCGGCGACCGTCATCGCTACCAGCATCAGTGCGGCAAAGCCGGTCGCGGCGCAAATATCCGATACTAGGGTGTAGAAGGTGCGCTCGGTGCCGTCGGCGGGCATCCAGGTATGGTCGTGCTCGCCGTGATCATGACCATGACTATGATGATCATGTCCCTCACCGTGGTCATGGTCGGCTACTTCGTATACTTCAGCCGCATGGATCAGTTGGGAGGCGCGCAGCTGCTGGCCAAGGCTCAACAGCGCTCCGGTAACAACGCCGATCAACAGCGAGGCGAGAATAAGACGTCGCAATAACATGATCCGTTTCCTCTTGGAATCTATGCACGGTCGCGGCTTGAAATAAGGCGTCGACAATAACAGCAAGCCCTGCTCGGCAAATGCCGGCAGGTCTATTGGGACAACGCATCGTCTTACGCGCTGGCGTTAATGGCAGGGGAATACCAGCGTATGACGCGTGTCGTGCGCTGCGTTGTGTGCGACATCCATCTTGGCAAAGCCGATCATGAACAGAATCGAGACGCCGAACAGGGTGGCGAGAGAGAGTTGCATAATGGAAGGCTTGGCCAAGGCCGTATCGTTGACAGCGGCAGGTGAGGAAACGGAACTGATTGGCATACTATTCTCCGCGCATCGACCCGTGCGCAAGTTAAGATGGAAATGAACCAAGGCCGGTCTCCGGGCTTACGAGGCGATACCGCAGGCAAGGACTGCGATATCGTGGCGTCTACGCCTTCCCGCGCTTGTGACGCAGTGGCTTGTGCAGACAACGCTCGATTACCGTTGCGGGGACAGCAGTGAACTTGCATCACGTTTCCCGATTATCTTCACCGCTGATTCACGGTGAAGCACCCTGGCAATTCGAGCCATCGTATTTTCGTTTGCAAAGTGAGTCAATCGCGCACGCATCGGATATTGTCTTGCTGAGACGTGCTTGCTATTTTCTGCGCGTTTGCATTTCTGCTCGCCGTGCCGCGTTGCGCGCTCGGCTTTCCTTTCGTAACGAGGCTCTCTGTGTTTTCGATTCCCCCGCTTTCCCATGACCTCGACGCCTCGATTCAACAACGTATCGATCAGAAGACCAAGCCGAGGGGTGCGCTGGGCGAGCTCGAGGCGCTGGCACTCCATCTGGTGCGCTTGTTAGGCGGCGAAAGGCCGGTCATCTGCTCACCGACCATGCTGGTGTTCGCTGGCGATCACGGGGTGGCTGCGGAGGGTGTCTCGATTGCCTCAAGCGACGTGACGCAACAAATGGTGCGCAACTTTCTTACTGGCGGTGCTTCGATCAATGTTTTCTGCCGTCAGGCCGAAATGGCCCTGCGCGTAATCGATAACGGCATCATCGAGGCGCCCGAGGCGCACCCGCTGCTGGTCAGTCATCGACTGGGTGCCGGGACGCAGGCGATCCATCGCGACCAAGCAATGACGCCAGAAACAGTCGAGGTCGGGTTCGCCAACAGTCGTGAGCTCATCAATACTCTGGCAAATGGTGGCTGTAATCTGGTTGGCATTGGCGAGATGGGGATCGGCAATACCACGCCAGCCAGCGCGCTAATGGCTGCGTTGACCGGGTTGCCGCTTTCGGTCTGCATTGGTCGCGGTACCGGTGTCAGCGATGCGCAGCTGCTGCGCAAGAAAGAGATTGTGCGTCAGGCGCTGCAATTACACGCCCATCGACTTCGCGATCCGGCTCAGGCACTGGCGGCGCTGGGTGGCTTCGAAATTGTCGGCATGACCGGTGCAGTTCTGGCCGCCGCCGAACGCGGTATGGCGGTGGTGATTGACGGCTTCATCTCGACCGTCGCGGCGCTGGTCGCCTGTGCGCTCGAGCCCCATGCGCGCGACTATCTGATCTTCAGTCACAGTTCCAATGAACGCGGCCACGTCGCATTGCTCGACTGGCTCGAAGCCACGCCAATCTTGCAGCTCAATCTACGCATGGGCGAGGGTGCCGGTGCAGCGCTGGCGTTACCGCTGCTGCGTTCGGCGGTGGCGTTCTACAACGAGATGGCTACATTCGAGCAGGCGGGTGTAGTGGTATGAGCCCGCACGCAATGCAGCGTCAGTGGCAGCTGCTGTGGCTGGCGATCGGATTTCTCACCCGTTGGCCGATTCCGGCTGTAACGCCGAGCGATAATGAAAGCCTCAGGGCATGCAGCCGCTACTTCGGGCTGGTCGGGCTCGGTATCGGCAGCGTCGCGGCCTGTATCTACTTGGTTGCTGCTCTGATTTGGCCGCCAATGGTGGCGGTGGTTCTGGCAATGCTGATCCCGGTCATCATGAGCGGTGCGCTTCATGAGGATGGGCTGGCCGATACAATTGACGGTTTCGGCGGCGGCTGGAAAGTCGAGGATAAGCTGCGCATCATGAAGGACAGTCGGCTTGGCAGCTACGGAGCACTGGGGCTGATGTTCGCACTGTTGCTCAAGTTCACGTTGCTGGATGCGCTGATTATCGATCCCGGCTGGGTGGTAACGGCACTGCTGGCTGGGCACTGTCTGAGCCGCGTGGTGGCGGCGACACTGATGCATGGGCTCGCCTATGTGCGCAAGACCGACAGCAAAATAGAGGCCCTTACCGGACAACAAAGTCGCCATGATTTCCTGATTCTGTTAGCAAGTGCCGTTATCGTCGCGCTGCTGGTGTTGGGCCTCGAGGCGGGCATGCTTGCGCTGGTGATGATGGTGCTGACGTGGCTGGCGCTCAGGCTGTGGCTGCAGCGACAGCTCGGTGGCTTTACCGGCGACACGTTGGGGGCGGCACAGCAGCTTTCCGAGCTTGTGATTTATGCATTGCTGGTGGCTTACCATGCTTGAACTTGTGTTGGGCGGGGCACGTTCGGGCAAGAGTGGCCACGCCGAGCAGCTGGCGGACGGGAGCGGTATGGACGTGGTCTATATCGCCACCAGTGAGGCGTGGGACGATGAGATGAGCCGTCGTATAGAGCTCCATCGTCAAGCACGTCCGGCCCACTGGGGGCTAGTGGAAAGCCCACTGGCGCTGGCTGAGGCGATACGAACGCACATGGCGCCGCAGCGCTGCTTGTTGGTCGATTGCCTGACGCTGTGGCTAACCAATGCGTTGATGTGTTCCCAAGAGCAATGGCAGCAGGAAAAGCGCGCTCTGCTCGATTTATTACCTGCCGTCGAAGGGCGTGTTGTGTTGGTCAGCAACGAGGTCGGCCAAGGCGTGGTACCGATGGGAGAATTGAGTCGACGCTTTGTCGATGAGGCGGGGTGGTTGCATCAGGCTGTGGCTACCGAGGCGGATCGAGTCTGGTGGGTAGTGGCCGGCCTGCCGCAATGTCTGAAAGGGACACCTGAATGGATATGACTTGCCGCTGCGCCAACGTCGGCGCAGCGGTTTTAACAGATCAATTCAGGCTGGATGGTTCCTGATTGTCCTGACGCCAGGCCTTTTCATTGCTCAGCGTTGCCATCGGGATGAACATCTCGAAATTGAAGCGGGTCATATCTTCATCGTTACGAACGCGTAGCGGCCAGTCGTGGTTGGCCAGTGCGGCCTTGCCGATCGCCACCATATCCATTTCGCCTTTTTCCAGCAGACGGTTGGCCTGCTCGCCGGTGGCGATACTGCCGTTGCCGATGACGGGAATGTCGACGCACTCACGTGCGATCGCGCTCAGGCTGGGGCCGCCTTCCTCGAAGGCCGGCGCGCTGGCGTCGCCTTCGGTGACGTGCAGGAAGTCGAGCCCGGCCCTGGCCAGTGTGATGAAGCGCGTACGCGCACCTTCGACGCCACCGTCCCATTTGAGGGTAGCATCGGTCACCATGCCTTGGGACAGGCGCATGCCGACGATGAAGTCATTGCCGACTTCCCGACGCACGGCCTCGATCACGGCTAGCGGCAGACTGAGCCGGCCCTCGATATCGCCGCCCCAGCGATCGCTGCGCTGATTGAATTCGGCGCTGATGAACTCATGCAGCAAGTACCCGTTGGCGCCGTGAAGTTCGACGCCGTCGAAGCCGGCATCCTTGGCGTGGCGGGCGGCGTGAGCGAAGCCGGCGATGACCTGCTGGATCTCGTCCTCGGTCATTTCATCCGGCACAGGGTATTCGCCTTCACCACCGTAGAAAGACAGCTGCTTACCCGCAGGCTGTACCGTCGATGGCCCGACGGTGCGCTGCTGGAAGCGGTTACCTTGGGTCTGTGCTCCGCCGTGCATCAGCTGGGCGAACATTCTGCTGCCCTCGGCATGTACGGCCTCGACGATTGGCTTCCAGCTGTCACGCTGCGCCTCGTTAGCCAGGCCTGGCTGATTGAGATAGCCTTGGCTGAAGGCTTCGTCGGTATAGGTGCCTTCCGTAATCAACAGGCCGAACTCGCCTTGGGCGAAGGAAGTGTAATAGTCACGCATAAGCTCATTGGCGAGACCATCCGATTCGGCGCTGACGCGGGTCATCGGTGCCAATACGGCGCGATTGGGCAGTTGGAGCCCGCCGATTTGTATGCTGTCGAACAATGTGGTCATGAAAAAAATCCCTTTAAATGGCTGAAACAACAGTAGAATAATGCGAAGTGATTAGCCAATGACACAGTACATGAATGTCAAAACCCATGAATAATCCCTATAGATGCATACGCTGATTCTCGACTGCTTGCGCCACGGCGAGTGTGAAGGCCCGGCCTGTCTGCGCGGCCATACCAATGTTGCCCTAAGCGAGGCTGGCTGGCGCAACATGGAGGCGAGCGCCCGCTGTTTGCCGAAACCCGATTTATTGATCAGCTCGCCCTTGTCTCGCTGCGTACTAATGGCTCAGGCCATGGGGACGGAGTGGGGGATCACATACGAAACCGACGCTGATCTGTGCGAGATGAATTTCGGCGACTGGGACGGTATCCCGCTTGGGCAGGTGAGTCGCGATGCGCCCCAAGCACTTGCTGCCTTCTGGGAAAATCCAGCTGTTGCGCCGCCACCCAACGCCGAGACGCTGGTGGCGTTCGAAACGCGGCTACAACGGGCATGGGATAAGCTGCTCAAGCGTGATGCCCGCCATATCGTGATGATGGGCCATGCCGGCGTCATCAAGACGTTTCTGGCCTGGGTGACTGGCATGGATACCGATCGGGCTCGACATTTGCATCGGGTCAATCTGCCTTATGCCGGGCTGACGCGCTTTCGTATCGAGGTTGCTAAAGGGGGACAGTGTTGGAGCCAGTTACTGTTTCACGGCCTTCCCGCTGCGCCATTGGCGCTGCCGAATGACTATTGATTATACCGTTATCTTAAATGTTACTTATTTCTCTCATTGTTGGCTTATGTCTGGATCGGGCGCTAGGAGAACCGCGTCGTTACCATCCTCTGGTAGGACTGGGTAACTATATTGCAGCGATCGAGAAACGCTTGCATGACAACGACTCCAGTCTTCAACGACTGCGTGGAGTGATCGCCGTATGTCTGGTCTTGCTACCGGGGCTGCTTGTGGCATATGGGCTGGATCATGGCCTGAGTGACATCGCATGGCTGCATGCCGTGACGGGCGGCATCATTGTTTATATCGCGATTGGCTGGCGCAGTCTGCTTGAACATGCCCACCGCATTGCCGAGCCGTTGAGGTCCAGCGAGCTTGCCCAGGCGCGGTATCATTTATCGATGATCGTCAGTCGTGATACTGCCGAACTGACGCCTGTCCAAATGGCGGCGGCCACGACCGAGTCGGTGCTGGAAAACGGCAACGATGCCATCTTCGCGGCAATCTTCTGGTTTATCGTCGGCGGCATTCCCGGTGTGGTGCTGTATCGCATTGCCAATACGCTGGATGCGATGTGGGGCTACAAGAATGTACGGTATCGACGTTTCGGCTGGGCGGCAGCGCGTCTGGACGATGTGCTGAACTGGATTCCAGCACGCCTGACGGCGTTCAGTTATGCCTGTGTCAGTGCGCCGCTGGGGAACTTCGTCCAGGCACTGCGCTGCTGGCGGGAGCAGGGGCGGTCATGGAAGAGTCCCAATGCCGGGCCGGTGATGGCCGCCGGTGCCGGTGCGCTGAATGTCATGCTCGGTGGCGCGATGCATTATCACGGTGAACTGCAGTTTCGTCCGGCCTTGGGGGCCGGGGTGTCGCCGGATACCGCCAGTATTGAGGCGGCCTGCCTGCTGATCAATCGAACGGTGATACTGTGGCTGGCTGTCATCGCTATTCTGGAGTGGATAACTTGATTTATGAATAACAGTGCGCCCATCCACGGGGGCAATCTCGAGCTTTATGCCAAACGTTACGGCATTGCCCGAGAGCGCTGGTTGGATCTTTCCACGGGTATCAATCCGTGCGCCTATCCCTTGCCTTCAATTCCCACCGCAATTCTTCATGGACTGCCTTATCCCGATCCGGCATTTGAGCAGGCCGCGGCGGGCTATTATGGCTATGAGTACTTTCTGGCCGTGCCGGGGAGTCAGTGGGCGATCGAGCAATTGCCGGGCTGCTTTCCACCAGGCAGCGTGGCGCTGCCTGACGTTGGCTATCGTGAACATCTTCATCAATGGCAGCGCTGCGGGCATGAAGCACGGCTGTATGACGCATCGAATCTGCAGGCGTCGCTGCCGGGTCTGCTAAGCGATGATTTGCGCGCCGTGGTGGTAATTAATCCCAACAATCCGTCAACCGATTGCTTTGATGTCGACACGCTGTACGAGATAGCTGCCTGGCTCAAGACGCGTGATATCGTACTTGTCGTCGATGAGGCTTTCATTGATGCGCAACCGGCGTGCAGCCTGCTGGTGGGTAAGTTGCCCGATAACGTGATCGTGCTGCGTTCGTTCGGTAAGTTCTTCGGTCTACCAGGTGTAAGATTGGGCTTCGTGATGGGGCAATGCGCTATCGTGGATGCTCTGCGTGAACGGCTGGGGCTGTGGTCGGTCAACGCCGTCGCGCAATACGCCGCCCGTGTCGCTTTTGCTGATCGAGCGTGGCAGCAGTCGATGCAACGACAGCTGGCAAACTGGTGCGTCGAATACCATTGCCGTCTCGCCGAGTTGCTGGGTGTGGAAAGTATTGTCTCCAGCGGCTGCACAGCGTTGTTCGCCAGCTTCCTGATGGAGCGTACGACAGCGCAGCGCTGGTTCGAAGCCTGTGCACGCTGCGGCATTCTGGTCAGGCTGTGGGAAGTCAACAGTTGCTATGCCTACCTGCGTTTCGGTCTGGTTCGTCCCGATGATCACGAGGCGTATGGGCGTCTCGCGAAGGTGCTGGTGGAAGTGAGGCGGCCATGACAAAACATCGCTTCAGCGCTACTGAGCGCGAGGGCGTCTACCGGGCTATCGCCGAGCGGCGTGACATGCGCCATTTCCTGCCTGATCCGGTCGCGCCGGAGATTATGTCGCGCCTGCTGGAGGCGGCCCATATGGCACCTAGCGTGGGCTACATGCAACCGTGGCGCTTCATTCGCATTAGTGATGCGAAACTACGTGTGGCAATGGTGGCTTTGGTTGAAGAGGAGCGGCGAGAAACCGCTGCGGCGCTAGATGAGCGCGGCGAAGAGTTCATGCGCCTCAAGGTAGAAGGTATCAGGGAATGTCCGGAACTCTGGGTCGTTGTGTTGACTGACCGACGTGAACGCTATGTCTTTGGCCGACGGACGATGCCCAGCATGGACATGGCCTCAGCGAGCTGTGCAATCCAGAATTTGTGGCTGGCGGCGCGGGCCGAAGGTATCGGTATGGGCTGGGTCTCTCTGTTCGACCCCGCTAAGCTCAAGGCGATGCTAAAAGCTCCTGCAGATAGTGATCCCATTGCCATTTTGTGTCTTGGCCACGTGGAGGAGTTTTATCGCCAACCTATGCTCGAGCAGAAAGGATGGGATAAACGAAAGGAGCTAACCACGGTGATTTGGGAGAACTATTGGTCAGCTAATGAAATCTCATGATTTAACTCGGATCGCATATCATTATTTATTGACTATAGTAAAAAGCACATAAGGATCATGTTAGGAAAAAAAGGAGAGTGAAGTATGACCAAATTGCCAAGTCGGATATGTACTTTAGCTATGGTCGGTACGCTGACGGCATTGACGGGTTGTGCTAGCAGTGGTGGGCAATCCACTACTCAGGAAGAAGCTAATATTGGCATGGCACAATCTGTCGGCTTCCGTAATGTCTCTGAGGGTTATACATTCCTTTATCCTGAAAGCTGGAAGTCTCAGGTAACAGAAGAAGATACAGCTATCTGGAACGGCGAAATGTTGCCTGCTGAGAATGTTGCCGTGTTTAACTTTGTTGAAGACCAGTCTCGCAACAAGACGCCCTTGCTAGCGCTGGCCGTTTATACGCAAGATCAATGGCAACAGTTAAAGAGCAAGAGCGAACCTTTGCCCACAGTAGTAGCCACCAAAGGTGACCGTGTCCTCGCTGCCTACACTGCCAAGCAGAACCCTTATCGTCCAGATTCTCTGCAGGGGCAGCAATTCGCCAAGCGCGTTTTGGCCCCAGGACAGCTGCAGAGTGCAATCACTTGGTAGGCGAATGAGCATACCAACATGTTGAAAAAGCCCCGCCTTGGCGGGGCTTTTTATATTTTGGCCGAGATAAAGCGCGCGGGATCCTAAATGAATATCGAGATATGTAAAACACAAGGCTTCAACGAACCTACTTGAATGGAGCTTCGCGGCACGTCTCTGCTCAAATCTCAAAAATGCCAAATTCTATGCTGACATCTGCTACCTCGAGTCCCAAGCTGTCGGCTATATCTTGACGTAAATCGTCATAGCCTGCTTGGTCATCCTTGTAGCTGTAATCAAGCTCTACATCGCTTAGCTGCTCAGTGATGTCATTGCCATCTTCGTCCTCGACGGAACTCACCAAGAACGTATCGGCGTTATCACCGAGATTGGCTTCATCTTCGGCATCGCTGGCAGCTTCATACTCAGGGTAGATCGTAAATATGGGCATGGTCTACAGCTCTCCTTAGCAAGATCATTGTCAGCATAGACAGATAAATAAAGTTTTCACGTCAAGCAGGTGAAAAATATGATTGCAAATAAGCTTGTCATCGCCATGTGATCAGCGGCGTATGGCGGCTTGATCAATGACAAAGCTGTCCCATGCATGAGTGGCAAGTCCCATACCTGCTTCTTGCATGGTGAGATAAGTATGGGTGGCGCCTGCTTCACGAATGGCATCGGCTTCATCTGTATAGAGTGCATGCGCAACAATGGATCCCTTGAAGCCATGTTTACGTAGTTGTTGTGTAGCGAATATCTTGGATTCAGCATCGCTGAGTGTCAGGACTGCCGTGCGTATATTGGAAAGGTCCAGTCCATGCCAGAAGCTGGGATCTTCCGCATCTGCGTAGGCTACATTGCGATTCTCGCTGATATGATTGTCGATACGGCTAGGGTCAGCATCAATGCCAATAACAAGAGAGGTATGTTGTCTAAGCTGCTCATATGCGGCAGTACCCGTACGGCCCATACCCATTATTAGGAATGTTGCATCGCCAAGTGAAGCTGTCTGTTCATCGGGATGCTTGGTTGATGTTTCAAAGCGCAGTAATTTAGGCTCAAAACGTTCAAATAGACGATGCGCAATGCGGCTGGTAGGCGCTGTAATAAGAAAGGAAAGGGAGACAGCCATGGCCATCGGAACCAGCCATTCGGGGATCAGGGCAGCGGCTAGAATAAGCCCGAACTCACTATAACTTGTCAAACTTAACGCAGTAAGAAACGCATTGCGTGCCCTTAGACGGAAAGCCAACAGTAAAAAGAAAAAAAGGATGCCCTTGAGAGGAAGTAGTAGAGCAAAAATCAATGCAAACTCTATTGCCTGCCAGTTGGGCAAACCCGACATGCCGATTTGTAAGAAAAAACCGACTAAGAATAATTCCTTGAGGCCCCAAAGTGCTCGGGAAAGCTCTTGTGCTCGTGGATGGCTTGCAAGTAATGCTCCCATCACCAACGCCCCAATTTCTCCTGAAAGCCCGAGCATTGCAAAGCCTGTCCCTCCGAGGACGAGGGCTACCAGCATCCCCATGATAACCATTAACTCATCGTGTCCACTCCAATCGAGCAAGCGGTGTAACAGGGGCCTAGTGAAGGGGAGTGCCAGTAATCCAATAGCCCACCAGGAGGGCGTCTCTCCTGTTGAAACCCCAAGTACCACAAGAGCGATCAAGTCTTGAATAATCAAGATGCCAATGGCAACGCGTCCATGAAATGCCCGTAATTCTTTACGTGCTTCAAGTCCCTTTGCAGATAGGACGGTACTGGAAAATCCTAGTGCTGTGGCTATCAGCCAAGCCACTGTCCAATCAATGTTGGCTAAATAATGTAGCCCCGGCGCGAATATGCTGATGGTAACGACGAAATGTAGGAGGCCACTGCCAAAGACTTCCGGCTGAGCAAGGCTCTTGATTTTCAGCTTCAGCCCAATGGTAAAGAGCATTAGTAGCACGCCCAAATGCGCGACATGATCCAGTACAGCACCAGTGGAGGGTGGCAGCGCAAGAAAATCATCGAAAGCACGGATTAAAAAGCCGGCTATTAGAAAACCGACTAGAGGAGGCAACCCGACCTGACGAGCACTAAGGCCCAATACAAAAGCAAATGAGAGGAAAACGGCTTCCAGCATGGATCGAGTCATCCTTATTATGTGTTATGTAATTCTTACAACGTGATATAGGGATGTGCGAGTAAGGCAGCTCATATTGAAGCTTTGCTCTGCAACTTTTTAATTTGTCGAACAAGTTAGCTAGTTAAATATAATGTCATGACAAATCATAGTATTAATAATAGTGGAGCATTGGGTATAATGGATAATTTGAACCCGGAGGCAATTTCGTTTAAATCTCGGCTAAGGTTTTTTCTGGCGTGGGCGATAACTAGGGGCTGTTAGCCTATTATCCATACATATTAATTTTATTAAAAAATATGTATTCTCGGCATGAGATAGGGATAGTTGCTGTAAAAATATTTATTGACATCATTAGCATTAGCTCGTAAGAGAGCTAATAATTATAAAGGTATGACTATGTATCGGGTTCGTTGCCTCTTTCAGCCTAACAGCTTTTCTGAACCTGCATTTGTTCAAATGAAACTGATCCCCAGGATTGGTCATTATGTCCATTTAAAGGGAGAAGAACTGGAGATCGTTAAAATAGTTCATACACCAGAAGAGACTGATGTTGACGTCACTCTACATTTGAAAATTAATTTGCGTTCTCATGGCCTGGCAAGAAATTAACTAGGCAAAGGGATGATGAAGGTTAATAGAAATAAATAAGGAAACCTCCAGCATCAACATTCAGCAAAGCTGAAGGTTCCAGAGCAACATTAAACAAGAGCTGAAAGGATACTATCGCTATTGTGCATACTGCTCAAATTCTTCGGCAGCCTTTATGGCTTCGGCTTGCGTTTCATGTTCTGAGACAACGGTCTCATTTTCTGGTTGGCTAATATCAATAACCGTCCATCCGATTACTTTTTGATTAAGAGCATCTGCTTCATACACTGGGTCGATGCGTGCTTGCTTGGGTGCCGATTCGGCCATTTGTAGAGTCTCCTCAGTTATCTATAAAAACGACACATTTATCTATAGCTCAAAATCACGTTTCATGATTGATGGTTTTGAAATTTTTGGTTAAAAATTCATAGTGATAAAAAGTGCTTGCACTCCATCACCCTGGCGCGTAAAGTACGCATCCGCTGCCGGGGACGAGTCCTTCGGGTCGGTGGCGGAGGAAGCGCAACGCATTGATTCTGTTTGGAAAATTCTTCGGAATGGCTTGACAGGATCGGTAAAGAGAGTAGAATGCAGCGCACCTTAAGCAGCAACGCAACATCGGGCTGCAAGCGGATTTCGATACGGGGTTTAACGT
>NZ_PVRV01000002.1 GCF_003012345.1 Phytohalomonas tamaricis | reverse complement strand
CTAGCTGGTTGATAGGCACGATGTGTACATGCAGTGATGCATTGAGCTAACGTGTACTAATGACCCGTGAGGCTTGACCATATAACCCCAAATGGTCTGGTTGCGTTAACCGGATACGTCAGAGACGTTCTCTGGCACAGCATGATCCCGAATAAGGCTGAGGTGAGCGACGTTACTTCCTCATCTCGAGCCGACAGTTACGCCTGACGACCATAGCGAGCGGGTCCCACCTGATCCCATGCCGAACTCAGTAGT
>NZ_PVRV01000019.1 GCF_003012345.1 Phytohalomonas tamaricis | reverse complement strand
CGATCATCACCTCCATCGGCATCGATCCGGTGTGGTTCGGCATCATTACCGTGCTGACCGTCGAGCTCGGGCTGATCACGCCCCCGGTGGGCATGAACGTGTTCGTAATCAAGGCCACTGCACCGCATATCAGCCTGGGTCAGATCTTCCGTGGCGTGACGCCGTTCATCATCTCCGACTTCATCCGCCTGGCGCTGCTGATCGCCTTTCCAATCCTGTCGACGATGCTAGTCGGCTAACACGGCCACTCGACTCTCCCGGACAGGCCTCAAGACCTGTCCGGGAGAGGCATTCCCTAGGAGTCACTTCGTTTCATTAACCAAGGAGTACCGCCGCACCCAGACAGCCCACCTCATCTCTACCCAAGTAGGACACTGAACATAACAACGCTGGTTTTCTCTGCGACATAACCATAAACGTGGAACACGCCGTCATGATATTACGCACCGTGTGCGCCTGACCTTCGACGGCGGACGGGCAACCTACAACCCCGGCAACGGTTACAAGCTCGATTCCTGGGCAATGCGCCCCGCCGATAACCTGCGCAGCGGCTCGTTCAACGACAGCTCCACCGACAGCGGCGATTTCTACGGCCTCTACGGTACGATTCCGGTAAACAAGGTGTTCAGCATCGATCTCTACGAGATGAGCTATCTGCGCGATGAACGCACGCTCAACGGCGTCAGCGGTGAGGATCATCGCCACACTCCCGGCACACGGCTGTTTGGCCAGAACAGCATTGGCATCGATTACTCCGCCGACGTGATGTATCAGTCCGGTGAGTTCGCCGGTGACGATATCCGCGCTTGGGGGCTGTGGAGTGCGGTGGATTATACGCTCGAAACACCGCATGAAAACCCGGCGCGGCGTTGCGTTTTGATGTGGCCAGCGGTGATGACAATCCCAACGTTAACGAGTCGATCACCTTCAACCCGCTGTTCCCCGCCAACGGCAATTTCTACGGCAACGTCGGCTTGACGACGATAGCCAACCTGATTGCGATCGAGCCGCAGTTCGCCCTCTCACCGCACCCGGACGTCACGATCTCAGCAACCATCCTGGCGCTGTGGCGTGAAAGCACCGACGATGCCGCCTACACGCCCGGCATGAATGCCATTCCCGGTACGGCGAACGCCTCTGGCAAGCGCCTCGGCACCTCGTATGCCTTGTTCACGCGCTGGACGCCGAGCGCTAACCTGACCGGCGATCTGGAATATCAGTACTACGCCGTCAGCGGTGCGGTCCGCGACGCCGGCGGTGAGGATAGCCAATGTCTCTCGCTGCGAACGTCCTATCTGTTCTGACCCGACGCTGCTGCGCAAAAGAAAAGGCCATGTCACAGGACATGACCTTTTTATTCGCCGAATTCGATGCACTAACGGCAGCCGTCTTTGTCAGCCATCAGCACCGCGTCGTCGGGCACGGTGGCATAGAGCCGCTCGATCGGGGCACGGCGCCATGTCAGCAGATGATCACTCGCTTCGCTTGGGGCGAGCTGTGGGGTAGTCAGCACTCGCCAAGCAGATAACAGGGCTCGCCCCTGGGTGGACGAACCTCATTCCCTAATCCCACAAGCTTCGCGCCCTTCAGCGCTATCGCTTCTCGTCGTACGACGAATGGCCATTTCCTTCCCGCTATCTCTCTTGCGCCGCACCGTTGTGCCCTTCGTGCCGCCTTGGCCCGATGTGTGGGGCTCAACGCGAACCAAGGTCTAATTGTGATGCCCTGGGGCGTGGTTACATTAGTCTTACGCGAACTAATGTTCGTATTTCACACGATGCGGAGGCCACCATGTCTGATCACGGTTTAACCCACCGCTCGTCGCTTCGCCATGCTGCGGCCTGTGTACTGCGTATACAGCGGTTTCTCGAAACTAACGGTCTCTGCTGCCAAGCAAGTAGCTGACTTGCGGAAAAGCTGCATCTGTTCTCTTTCCGACACTCATCGAGGTATCAAGATGTTATCCAAATGGCTACACACCGCATCGCTTGCTGGCACTGTGGCACTGATGGGCTTTTCACTCACGGCGGAAGCCGCTACCACGTTGCGCTTCTCTCATTTTTGGCCGGCCAACTCGGCGATCAATCAACAGGTCTTCCAGGTCTGGGCCGATACCGTCGAGAAGGAATCCAACGGCGAACTGAAGGTGCCTATATTCCCCTCCGAGACGCTATCCAAGTCCACCAACTCTTATCAGGGCGTAGTCAATGGTATCTCCGATATTGCCGCCACAGCCCAAGGCTATACCGCCGGACGCTTCCCGCTAAGTCAAGTGGTCGAACTGCCCGGCATTTCAAAGAGTTCCACTCAAGGCTCCTGCATCGCCCAGACGCTGTTCAATGAAGGCGGCGCGATGGCTGACGAGTACCGTGACTCTCACGTGCTGTTCATGTTCACCACCGGCCCCGGCTTCATCCACACCCGTGAAACGCCGATTGAGAAGCCCACCGATCTCGCCGGCTTACGTATCCGCCGGCCCACCGTGGTGGTTGGCGAAATGCTGACCGCGCTGGGCGCACAGTCGGTCGGCATGCCGGCACCAGAGGCCTATACCTCGATGCAGCGCGGCGTGATTGATGGCACTACCTTGCCGTGGGAAGGGATGAAGACGTTCCGCTTGAATGAGCTGGCGGACCATCACACCGAGATGCCGCTCTACTCGACCCTGTTCGTGGCGACCATGAACGAGCGCGCCTACCAGCGTTTGCCCGACAACTTGAAAAAAGTCATCGACGATAACAGCGGCATGAAGTGGGCGCTCAAGGTTGGTGAAGTATTCGATAACGTCGATCTGGCGGGCCGCAAGGAAGCCCAGGCCAAGGGCGAGGGTGACCATATCCTCACCATTGCCGACCCGCTCAACGATCCCGCTTGGGGCCCCCCACTCAAGCAAGCCACCGATAAATACTTGAACGATCTGGAGAAAGAGAAACTGCCGGCCAGTGAGGTCTATCAGCAGGCCCAGGCGGCACGTGAGCAGTGCGCCACCGCAGGCGATCAGCCGGCGTCGAAGGGGCTGAACGCATCATGAACGCCCTGCTTCATCTCAGTACTTGGTTGAGCCGCATCGCACTGATCGCCTTTCCGATCCTGTCGACGCTGTTGGTGGGGTAACACAACCGTTCGACTCCCCCTCCCGGCTAGGCCCTAGCCAGGAGGGGCACCGCTTCGGAGTCACTTCTTTTCATTAACCAAGGAGTACCGCCGCACCCAGACAGCCCACATCATCTTTCCCACGTAGGACACTGCATATAACAACGCTGGTTTTCTCTGCGACATAACCATAAACGTGGAATACGCCATCATGATATTACGTACCGGAATGCACGCCACCGCATGCCTGCTCGCCGTAGCAGCCCCTTTCAATACGGCCTTGGCCCAGGCGCTCCCACAAGGGGAGCCGGGTCTCGATCAGGTCCCCCAGGCCCGACCGATACGCCCAGGTCCGCCACGCTACCTGGAGAACTATCCGTTTCTGGCCGACTCGGACAAGCAGACCGACTTCTTCGATCCGATCCGCCATATCAAGTTGGGCGAGTCCTCCTGGCTGCAGCTGGGCGGCGGCGTCCGCTACAAATATGAACATCTGGACAACCCCGGCTTCGGGCTGAGCGGCGAATCCAACGATCACTACCTGCAGCAGCGTCTCCAGGCCCACGCCGACTTCCATCTGTTCGACGATGCGCTGCGCGCCTTCATTCAGTTGGAAGACACCGAGTCGTGGGGCAAGGACATCTACTCCCCGACCGATCAGAGCGACGCCGAGATCCATCAGGCCTTCGTCGGGGTCCGCCTGCCCACCTTCGGACACGGCAGCCTCGTTGCCCGCCTCGGCCGCCAGGAGATGGCCTTCGGCGAGGAGGTGCTGGTCACAGTGCGGGAAGTGCCAAACGTTCGTCAGACCTTCGACGGCGTGCGGCTGTCCTATAATGCTGGCAACGGCTACAAGCTCGACGCTTGGGCGATGCGTCCAGTCACCAATCTGCGTACCGGCTCGTTCAACGACAGCTCCGACGATGACAGCGGTGACTTCTACGGCCTCTACGGCACGCTACCAGTGAACAAGATGCTTAATGTCGATCTCTACGGCATGAGCTACCTGCGCGATGAGCGCATCCTCAACGGCGTCAGCGGCAAAGAGGACCGCTATACGCTGGGTACGCGCCTTCATGGCCAGAACAAGCAGGGCGTCGATTACTCCGCCAACCTGATATATCAGTTCGGCAAGTTCGCCGGTGACGACATCCGCGCCTGGGGGCTGTGGAGCGCGGTGGGTTACACGCTGGAAAGCGCGCAGTGGAAGCCGGGCATGGCGCTGCGCTTCGACGTGGCCAGCGGTGACGACAACCCCAACGACAACGAGTCGAATACCTTCGACCCGCTGTTCCCCGCCAATGGCAAGTTCTACGGCAACGCCAGCCTGACGACGATGGCAAACCTGATCGCGATTGGCCCACAGTTCGCCTTCTCACCACACCCGGACGTCACCATCTCACCGACCATTCTGGCGCTGTGGCGCGAGAGCTCCGACGATGCCGCCTATATGCCGAACATGCGTCCCATCGCCGGCACGGCAGACGTGTCGGGCCGCCGTCTGGGCACGAGCTACGATCTGTTCACGCGCTGGACGCCGACCGCCAACCTGACCGTCGACCTAGAGTACCAGTACTATGACGTCAGTGACGTGATCCGCGACGTCGGCGGCAAGGACACCCAATACCTCTCACTGCGCACCTCGTTCCTGTTCTGAGCAGAGCTGTAAAGCAAAAGGCCATGTCATGCGACATGGCCTTTTGGCTTGAGACGACAGTGAAATGAACACTATCCACAGGTATTTTTGTCAGCGACCAGCACCCTGTCTTCAGGCTCCTTAGCATAGAGCCGTTCGACCCATGCGTGGTGCCGAGCCAGCACGGCACGCTGGTTGACCGAGCCCTTGTCGGTGGTCTCACCAGCATCCATCGACAGCGGCACATCGAGCAATGCGAGCCGCTTAATACAGGTCGAACTCGAACGGTTAAGCACGGCCTGGTCATTGAGACGCTGCTGGAAGAAGCGGCGCACGGCGGGATCCGCCACTAGTGCGGCGAGATCGCTGGCGTCGGCTGAGACGCCTTCAAGCGCGGCGCACGCCTCGCGCTGCAGTACCACCAGCGCAGTGAGATAGTCGTGACCTTCGCCAGCCAGAACGACATCCTGCATCAAGGGCGCGAAGTGGCCGATCAATGCCGTGCGCAGCGCACCGACACAAACCCAGGTGCCGGTGGAGAGCTTGAAGTTCTCACTAAGGCGGCCGTCGAAGATTAGTCCCTGACCGGGGTCTTCGGCATCAAACAGGCGCAGCGCATCGCCCATGTGAAAGAAGCCTTCCTCGTCGAGGCAGCTACGGTTGCGGTCCGCGCTGCGCCAGTAGCCCGGCGTGACGTTGGGGCCCTTGACCCGCGCCTCGCGCCGATCGCCATACGGCGCCAGCTTCAGCGTCATGCCGCCGATCGGCAGCCCCACCAGCCCCGGCGCCGTATTGTCGGCGGTGGTACAGAACGCCAGCCCGGTCTCGGTCGCTCCCAGCCCGACCAGCATTGGAATACGCTCGCCGGCGGTCTCGACGGCGAGCGCGTCGAGTTCGCGCCGCACATGATCGGCCATCACCGCGCCGCCGAAATGGAGCATCTGCAAGCGGCTGAAAAAGCGCTCACACAGTGCGCGGTCGCGGCGCAGATAGATGACCAGCGCCTCGAAGCCCTTGGGCACGTTGCAGTAGAACGTCGGCGCGATCTCGTCCAGGTTGCGTACCGTGCGCGCCATACCCTCAGCACTGGGATTGCCGTCGTCAATGTAGAGGGTACCGCCGTTGAACAGTGCCATGCCGAAGATGGTGTTGCCGCCGAATACGTGGTGCCACGGTAGCCAGTCGACCATCACCGGCGGCGTCTCGCGGGCGAAGGCGAGCAACGCCACCAACCCGGACATGTTGCTGCCCAGCATGCGATGAGTATGGATCACCGCCTTGGGCATGTCGGTCGAGCCGGAGGTGAACAGGAACTTGGCGATGGTATCCGCAGTGACCGCCGTAAAAGCGCGCTCAACCGAGTCATCAGGCGGGGTGGCAAGCAGCGCCTCGAAGCTTGTCGCGCGCCGTGACGGACGGGTCGCGACGATCTCGAAACCGTCGTCGGGCAGCACGGCGGACAGCGCCGGGTCGAAGCGCGCCTCTTCGTCAACAAAGACCAGCCCCGGCGTCAGCAGCTCAATCACATGACGCAGCTTGAGATAGTCGCGCGACATCAGCGAATAAGCCGGTGAGACCGGTGCGAAGGGAATGCCGGCATGCAGCGCGGCCAGTGCCAGCAGCGCATGCTCGATACTATTACCCGACAGCATCACCAGCGGCCGTTCGGCCGACAGCCCGCGCGCAAGCAGCGCCTGAGCCAGCCGCTGCACCTTCGTCAGAGTGGCGGCGAAGCTCAACCGCCGCCACTGCCCCGTCTCATCGCGCTGGGCGAGAAAGTCGCGTTCAGGCGCCACCTGCGCCCAATGCAGCAGCGGCTCGGTGGCGCGTTCGGGATAGGCCGGCAGCGCATGGGGCGAGCGCAGGTAGCATGTCCCTTCGGTGGTTTGACGTTCGATACTGACGGAGTGCGGGCCCAGATGAACCACACGGAACGGCTTGCCCATCACGATCTCCTCGGTGCAGTAGCGTTTAGCGCGCTGCGGGTAGTGGTGGCGGCTGGTGTTATCTCTCGCCCAGGCTCGAGCGAATAAAATAGTTGTAACAGATAACTAATTCGGCGTTATATTCACCTAAAGTCAAACCGCGCGCCCTTGGTGTGCTGAGGTGCGCAGCGCCCCGTCTGCTTAAAACGCGTTGATAGAGAGCAAGCATGAGCAAGAGAAAGGCACACGCGACTGCCAACTCCCCCGTACGGGAGAGCGTCGAGCCCGAGCAGCTCGGCCCGACCCTACTCGATGACACGCTGGGCTACAGCTTGCGCCGCGCCCAGTTACAGGTCTTCCAGCACTTCACCGCGACGATGGCGGTCCACGACATTCGCCCCGCACAGTTCTCGGCGCTGGTGGTGGTCGAAGCCAACCCGGGGGTGACCCAGTCGGCATTGGCACAGGCGCTCGGCATCGATCCGCCGCGCGTAGTCAATCTCATTCACAAGCTCGAGGAGCGTGGCCTGGCACTGCGCGTGCGCTGCAAGCGTGACCGCCGCTCCCACGGCATCTTCCTGACCAAGAGCGGCGAGACGCTGCTCGCCGAGCTCAAGCAACTCGCACTCGACAGCGACCGGCGCGCTACCGTCAACTTAAGCGATGCAGAACGTACCCAATTGCTCGCGCTGTTGCAGAAAGTCTATTAGTCGTAAATCCCGTCCACCTACGGCCAAGGTCTAGGGTGCGTCAGCTTGTAAAGCCTTGGTGCTATCATATAGTGGCTTCGAGCAACTAGTTACTTAATACAACTATTTTGCTTGTACCCTGCGATCCGCCCGGGAGATACGTCATGCCGCACCGCTACCCTTACGCGCATTCTGAGCTTGCGTCGCTACCGACCTTCCCGCTCGATGCCGCCCTTCCGTGGGAGGTTCATCATGGATGACGCTCTCTACACGCCTCATGGCGTGCTGGCGCACCTGGGTCGGCTGCTGAACGGGCTATGCCGCGCGATGGCCATACTCGGCGGCGTGGTGCTCAGCCTGATGGCGCTGATGAGCGTGATCAGTATCGTCGGACGCTGGCTGGGCGGGCTGGAGTGGGTGATGACACAGCCGGCACTGGCCTGGATCGGCGCCGTACCCGGCGATTACGAGCTGGTTGAGATGGGCGCGGCGATTGCAGTGTTCTGCTTCTTTCCCTACTGCCATCTGACTAATGGCCACGTCACCGTCGATGTCTTCGTGATGCGCTCCGGGCCGCGTCTAAAGGCCGCTCTGCACATGCTCGCCAATCTGCTCTTTTTCATTACCGCTGCGGTACTCACCTGGCGGCTGTGGCACGGTATGCTCGACAAGCTGGAATACGGCGAAACCAGCATGTTGCTGCGTCTGCCACTGTGGTGGGGCTATAGCGTCGGCGTTGCCGCCTTTGCGCTGCTGACACTGACCTGCCTCTTTCAGATTGCGCTGGCCTGCGGCGCGCTTGTACGGCAGCGCACGCCACGCCGTGACCAGACCCGCTTGCCACACCGCGACGCTGCCCAGCATCAGCCGATTGGGGAGCCACGCTCATGAGCGGCCTGACGCTGGGCATTATCGGTTTCTTGCTGATGTCCGTTCTGATGGCGATTCGCGTGCACATCGGCCTGGCGATGCTGCTGGTCGGCGCGCTCGGCGCAATGCTGATCACCGGACCGATGGGCATTCTCAATGGGCTGAAGACGCTGCCTTACGAACATTTCTCCAGTTATTCGCTGTCGATCGTGCCGCTGTTCATGCTGATGGGGCAATTCGCGACCCGTTCGGGCATTTCACAGGCGATGTTCGATGCCGCCCGCCACTGGCTCGGCCACCGCCGTGGCGGTGTGGCGATGTCGGCAATCGGGGCCTGTGGCGCGTTCGGCGCAATCTGCGGCTCGTCGCTGGCCACCGCTGCAACCATGACCCAGGTCGCACTGCCCGAGATGGAGCGCCAAGGCTATCGCGGTGGGCTGGCCACCGGTGCGCTGGCCGCCGGCGGCACGCTCGGCATCCTGATTCCGCCCTCGGTGGTGCTGGTGATCTACGCCATCCTCGCCCAGCAGAACATCAACGAGATGTTTGCCGCCGCGCTGCTACCCGGCATCCTCGCCGCGGTGAGCTACATGATCGGCATCGCCGTCTACGTACGGCTGGTGCCGGATTCCGCGCCGCTCGTCAAGGCTACGCCGATGCATGCACGCTGGCAGGCGCTTGGCCGGGTGTGGCCGGCACTGCTGATCTTCATGCTGGTGATCGGCGGTATCTACAGCGGCCTGTTCACACCCACCGAGGCGGCCGCAGTGGGTGCGGTCGCCACCGGTGCACTGGCCCTGGCACGCGGCGGGATGCACGGCAGCGCCTTCGTCGACTCACTGCTCGAGACCGCCAGCGCGACGGCGATGATCTTTTTCATCGTGCTCGGCGCCGGCGTGTTCAATACCTTCCTGGCGCTGACCGGGCTGCCCCAGGCCAGCGCCGCGCTGATCGTGTCACTCGACGTTAGTCCATGGCTGATTCTGGCCGGCATCCTGCTCTGCTATCTGGTCCTCGGCTGCCTGATGGACAGCCTGTCGATGATTCTTTTAACCGTGCCGATCTTCTTCCCCATCGTCACCGCGCTCGATTTCGGTCTGAGCCCGAGCGACTCTGCGATCTGGTTCGGCATCCTCGCCCTGATTGTGGTCGAAGTCGGCATGATCACACCCCCGGTGGGACTCAATATCTTCATCATCAATTCGCTCGCACCCAAGGTGACGCTGGTCGAGACGTTCAAGGGCATCGTGCCGTTTCTGACCATGGATCTGATCCGGGTCGTGCTGCTGGTCGCCTTTCCACCGCTGTCGCTGTGGTTCGTCCACCTGCTCTACGGCACCTGACCATACTGGCCCCTGACCGCACTGCGCCAACGCCAGCGCCAGAAGACACAACAAGAGGAGTCACACCATGTCACTGCCCGCCCCGCTCGCCCGTTTCGGCGCTGCCTGCAGCCTCGCCGCGCTGAGCCTGTTGCCGAGCGTTGCCCACGCCGCCGAAAGCGTCACGCTGCGTTTGCAGCACTTTTTTCCGCCTACCGCGCCGGTGCAGGTCAACTACTTCGAGCCATGGGCCAAGCGCCTCGAGGCGCAGTCCGACGGCCGCATCAAGGTGCAGATCTTTCCTTCAATGCAGCTCGGCGGCACACCGGCTTCGCTCTACGATCAGGGCCGCGACGGTCAGGTCGACATGATCTGGACGCTGCTGAGCTACACGCCGAACCGCTTCCCCGCCGCCGAAGTGTTCGATCTGCCGTTCCTGTCGAGCTCGGCAGAAATCACCAGCCAGGCAGCACACGAGTATGCGATGAGCTACATGCAGGACGCCTTCAAGGGCATGCATGTCATTGCCGTGCACGTGCAGAGTCCGGGGCTTATCCATACCCGCGACAAGCCGGTGCGCACCCTCAGTGACATGCGTGGGCTCAAGCTGCGCGCGCCTTCAGCGACGATCAACCGCTTCCTCGCCACGCTCGGTGCGGCACCGGTCGGGATGCCCGCCTCCCAGGCACCCGAGGCGCTGTCACGTGGCGTGATCGACGGCACGGTGCTGCCGTTCGAGGGCCTCGGCGCGCTGGGGCTGACCGAGATCACCCCCTACCACACCACGTTCAGCGGCGATAAGGCGCTCTATACCACCATGATGGTGTTTGCCATGAACGAACGACGCTACGAGGCGCTACCGGATGATCTCAAGGCAGTGATAGACGCCAACTCAGGCGTGGAACAGGCGAAGATGATCGGTCACGTCATGGATGAGGCGGACCAGCCGGTCATCGCCAAGGCCCAGGCCTCTAATAAGGGAGCGTTCATTACCGTCGATGAGCAGGAAACGGCGCGCTGGAAGGCGAAGGGCGATCAATATACCCAGCAGTGGATAATGGATGCCAGCAAGCGCGGGCTCGACGGTCAGCAGCTTTATGACGCCGCACGACAAATGATCAACAAATATGCCAACGATAGCGATAGCGCCGCGATCAACTAAACAGCCTGGAAGAACGGCATCTAAACACGAGGCCCGCAGCATCCGCTGCGGGCCTCGTTCGTTATCGCCGCGCCAGGGCTACTGGCGCTTGTAGCTCTCAAGCCCCGGGCGAATGCTCTTGTCATCGAGGAACTGTTTAAGCCCCTGCTCGCGGCCGTGCTCGGGGTCAAGCAGCTGGGCCTGGTCGAGCTTGGCGTAGAGGTACTCCTCGTTCTGCTCCCAGGTGAACTCCCGCGACAACTTGAAGCCGATCTTGGCAGCACGCAGTACCACCGGGTTCTTGTCACACAGCGTGGCGGCAAGCTTCGCCGTCTCAGTGCGCAGCTCGCTCAGAGGCACACTCTTGTTGACCAGCCCCATCGCCGCCGCCTGACGACCGCTAAACGTCTCGCCGGTCATGATGTAATAGAGCGCCTGACGGTGGCCGACGGTATCGGCCATCGCCTTGCTGACCAGGTTTCCCGGCGGGATCCCCCAATTAATCTCGGAGAGACCGAAGGTCGCCTCGTCGGCGCTGATTGCCAGATCGCAGGCGACCAGTGGCGAGAAGGCGCCACCGAAGCACCAACCGTTGACCATCGCAATGGTCGGCTTGGCGTAGGTACGCAACAGTTTCCACTGCCAGGTAGAGGCGTCACGCCGCGTCTTGACCTGGACGATCTCGGGGCTTGAATCAATTTCGCGGAAGTACTCCTTGAGATCCATGCCCGCCGAGAAGGATTCACCCGCGCCGGTCAGTACCAGCACGTTTGCCTCTTCGTCCAGCTCCAGGGTTTCGAGCACGTCGACCATCTCGCGATTGAGAGTAGGGCTCATGGCGTTGCGCTTTTCAGGTCGATTGAGCACAACCCAGGCGATTCCGTCCTCGATCTTGACGTCAACAGTGGTCCAGCGGTTGGTATAGTCGGCCATGGTGCCACCTTATCAATTTAATATCAGGTAGGTTGACATTCTTCTTGGCCAGCATAATCTGGAGCCCACCGCTTGGGAAGAGGACTGCCACCATGACCGCACTGAACGAGACCAATGTCGTAGCCCCCATCCGCGTCGCCTATCTGATCGGTCGACTTGACCGCGCCCTACGCCGCCATATCGGCGAGGCAGTCAGTCCGTTCGGCCTGACCATGCAGCAATACACGGCGCTGTCAGTACTGGCCAGTCGTGAGCAGTTGTCGAACGCTCAGCTCGCCGAGCGCTCATTCATGACACCGCAGGCCACCAGCGAGATGGTCAAAGCGATGGAGGGCAAGGGACTGATAGCGCGCGAGCCGGACCCCTACCACGGCCGTATCATCCACATTCGCGTCACTGCTCACGGCCGCGAACTGCTGGCGCGCAGCGACGAGGCCGTGGCCCGGCTTGAGGCGGTAATGCTCGCTCAGCTTGATGCAGAAGAACGCCATCAGCTCCACGCTCAGCTCAAGAGCTGCGTTCATGCCTTGGGGGTAGGCTTGGTCGAAAGCTAAACAATCACGAGATAATCACACCCTGCAAACGTCGGGCTCGCCTTGTCCGACGCCGCATCGCCGTTGTTTTTGGCTTAATCGTGCGAGCGGCCCTGACACCCTTGTGCTTATTGACCACAATAAAAATTCCCCATGAGGAGGCAATGGACTAAACTTAACTTAAATAAAGTATTAATACGGGAGCGCACATGCATGCCATCGCGACCGTCTCTCTCAACGGAGACCTGATCGATAAGCTCGTCACTATTGCTGCTGCAGGTTTTGATGGTGTTGAGATCTTTGAACCGGATATTCACGAGAGCCGCGCCACTCCGCGTGAGATTGGCCGGCGGGCCCGTGCACTCGGCCTTGAGATCATCTCTTTACAGCCCTTTCGTGATGTCGAGGCCAGCGGCAATTTGATGCGTCAGCTTGATCGTCTCGAAATGCGCTTTGCGTTGATGAATGCGCTCGGTACCCGGCTGTTGATCATCAGTAGCAATACATCACGTCATACGCTGGATGACAGCCGTTGTGCCGTCGGTGATTTACGCATCATTGCCGAACGTGCCCATTGTCGTGGTTACCGTATCGGCTTTGAAGCGCTGGCCTGGGGCACGCATATTCATGATTACCGCGATGCCTGGAATATTGTCCAACGTGTTAATCACCCCGCGCTGGGGCTGGTGCTTGATAGCTTTCATGCACAGGTACGCCGTGAGCCGTTGGATACCCTCTCGACGCTACCCGCCGAGAAGATATTTCTTGTCCAGCTCGCCGATGCCCTCTGGTATGACGATATAACCATGATCGACTGGAGCGGACAGCATCGTTGCCTGCCTGGCATGGGGATGCTGGGACTCGATGCCTTTATCGCCGCCTTGAACGTCACGGGGTATTCGGGGCCGCTGTCGCTGGAGGTGTCATCTCCTCGAGACGCTACGACAAGCCCTTATCTTTTTGCCCAGCAGGGAAAGCGGACTCTGGAGCAGGCCAGCAATAAACCCCAGAAGACCGATGAGGCCAACAATGCTCGCGACAGGAGCATTGCCGTCGAGAAACGCCATTGATAGGTAAGGAGTTTGCCATGAAGCCTAGTGTGCAGCGGATGGTGGCCTGTGCATTGATCACTATCACCAGTGCCGCTTCGGCCGCCGACCCGGCCAACCCCTTGGTCAGTGACGCATGGCATTCACGCCCGCTCATCGTAGTCTCTCCTAGCGAAGCAGACAGCGACTATCAGCGCATGCGCGGCATTCTGGCCGACAGTACAGCCGAGATGAATGAGCGCGATATGGTGCTTTACACCGTCGTTAATGGGCATGGCAAACGTGACGGCAACGCGATGACCGAATACGAGACCCACGCTCTGCTTTCAGATCTGAACCTAGACGCCCAAGGCCCGCTTAGCGTGATTCTGATCGGCAAGGATGGTGGCAAGAAGATTGAACTTAAGGGCTTTGTTGCCCCCCAGCAGATTTTCGATACCATCGACCGTATGCCGATGAGGCAGTCAAATACGCCTTAGCCTTTCGGCATGGCAAATACCATATGCGTATTAATTACGCTTTAACAACCGACCAAGATCATCGTTCATGTAATCGGTCTTGAACTCGGCCTCATCAATCAGGCGCTCCATATCGAAGATCTCAACGGTACGGCGATGTTTCTTTAACAGGCCATCCTGCTCGATATCCGTCAGTGTACGACTGACATGCACGGTGCTGATCCCGAGCAGTTCACCTATCATTTGCTGGGAGATGGGAAAGGCAAACGTATGTCCGACCGACGGATTGATCCGCTTCAAGCGCATGTAAATTTCCACGATGAAGTGCGCCACCTTGGTCCGGGCACTGCACTGCATCAGATTGAGCATTCGCTCGGTAAGCAGTGCCTGTTGGCGTGAGGACGCGGCGAACAGCACGGCAGTCAACGTCTGTGAGCGGTCGAAGATATCAAGGACGCACTGGATGGGAAAAGGGCAGAGAACGCCCCCCGTCAGCATCCTGACACCGGACAAACGGTACTTATAGGTAAACTCCCTTAGCCCGATGATGTCACCGGGAAGAAATATTTCCAGTACTTTGACATCACCGTTGCCGGAATGATTGTAAGAATAAGCCCAGCCGGACTTGAGGGTATAAAGCTGGTCGGAAAGTGTACCCGCCTCCCAGACCCGCTCTTTCTTTTTAATGTGCGTTGGCTCTTTTTCCAGATGCGATAGCAACGCCTTCTCATCTTCGGTAAGAGTGATAAATCGGTCAAAGTTATGAATGATACAGCTCTCATTACAGCCCATATCTATCCTCTTACATATCTTTATTAGTAATAATTATGTTCCCCGCTTCTATTTGGGCAACGTGCGAGATAATCATCTGGTTATGGCGCCATATTTGGAAATAACAAATATTAGTTTCGTTAATCCACGGCAAGTTTTTTCTTCTTGTTATCGTCATATACACGTAAACTTACAAAATGATACGCAGATAATGATTATGGATTTATAAATCAAGCCCCAGCAAACCGCTCTCATAGAACCTTAGCGTGCCTTTATTTACCTATAATAATGAATCATTTTTTCAAATCGTTTTTCATAGTGCCTCAAGGAATGAACGGCGACAGGATGTCGATAGCCGCAGCCAAGGCAGGCATTGTCGGCAGGAGGCCGACCACAAAAACAAGGAAGACCACCGACGAAAATACTGTCGTATAGTGCCAAGGAAGGGTCACCGAAAGGTGGGGATAAGCAGGATGCTGTACTTGGCCAAGGAGGGCTTATATTTCTTCATATATCGCTTGAGTCGTAAGCAAATCTTTAGTCTCAACACGCCATGAAAACGGTGCCCGCCCTTTAAGTAGCCAGCAGGGCGAACACCACTTATCGCAACTGCCTTCGTAAAACGCTTTAAATATCCAACTTACTCAGCGCAATACATCGCGACTGCCCGGTTCCAAGCGCGCCGCGTGCATAACTGCGGCGTGAACCAAGTCTTGCGGCGCGCCTATTTCACGCGCGATATCGACCACAACAAAACCGTCGCGTAAAAAGGGCAGCAACTTCTGGCCCAGATTATAAAGCGCGTCATCACCGCTATCGGCCTGCTGTGGGTCATCTTCTACACGCGGCCAGGCAGCGTGTGCAGCCTCAATCATTTCAGGCGTTATCTCCTTGAGCCCGGAATTTTCCATGTCATCGCTCCTTGATAAATAGACACACGATTAAGCCTAGTTCGCTTCGAACGGTTCAACCAATCTGCAAGCAGATTCCGCCAACATGCCGTGGGTCAAATGACGAATGTCAATTTGAAAACAGAGAGGAAAAAGAATGAGGGGAAATAATAAAAGGAAACAGCGGTCTCACGCCTGAACTAATAATGATCAAGAACGTGGCCGCTGTTATATTCGCACCTTTCCTGGCGCTGGGTGACATCCTGTCGATCCCGTTTCCCTTGGTTTCTGCTGGGCATCCTGCCCACCATGCACATCCTGTGCTAACGACATCATGTCGTGCCGAACCTGTTCCTTGGCCCGGTGGCTTCCTTACCATGTCGCCATAATACGAGCCTCTTGCGGATAAATAACTAACAATTATTAGTAAACACAAACAATTACAAATTGACGAATAATTATTAATTAGAAGACAGCAAACACATTGTCACAATATATATTAATATGTGCGCCTTACTTACAAAAAAGATGATTTTAAACTTGAAGCGTACATTACTTATTACCTGAAACTTAGTTATCTATATATGCAAAATTAATAACTTTCCAGATGCAGATATGCTGGGTCGAATTCGGAGAATGCTGTCAGACGTTCCCAATCATGTATGATCAGCCGTCGCCCCTTTAATTCGATTAACCCCTCCCGACGCAGCTTCTGTAGTACCCGATTGGTATGCACTGCTGTCAGCCCCATGGCATCGCCCATATCGTCCTGAGTCAGAGGTAGTGTCATACAGCTATCTTCGATGATGCCAGCCGCACGCGAGCGCACCATCAGCTCACAGAACAGATGCGCCAGGCGCTGCTCAGCCGAGCGACTGCCTATGTTGACCAGCCATTCGCGCAGCGTCGCTTCATCCACTGACGTCGACCAGAGCAGGGCGCAGGAAAGCGCCGGATTGGTATCTAGAAGTTCATTGATCCTGTCGTGCGAAATAGCCATGACCTTGGCGGGCGTCAGCGTCATGATCGAGTGATCCATACGCTTGAGCAGCGTGACATGAATGTCGCAGAGGTCGCCGGGCATCAGATAGGCCACTATATGGCGCTTGCCATTCGGCAATAGCTTATAGCGACAGGCCCAACCTTCGACCAGAAGATGAACTTCGTTGGCCTGCTCGCCCTCGGTGATAATGTGCTGATGCTTGGGGATATCGGCCGCGTGGGTGAAGGCGTCTGCCAGCAGTTGTCTATCCGCGTCGGAGAGCGGACGAAATCGTTCAAGCTTGTAAATCAATGGAGTGATCATGAAACCTCCACAAGTAGTTTTCGTTGTAATGACGCGGCACCGACGCGCTGAGGCTTATCGAAGACATTCATCATAGGGGCAGCGTTAAAGTGATCAGGCTCCGCTGGTCACTGTGAAGAGGATCGGGATGGAAATTTATTGCCTCTCATCACTATCTTTGAGCAGACAAGACGCTTTATAAGCCCACTTTAACATCAAGGCTGAAAACTGACCCACCAGAATATCTAGCGCCCCGCTTTTTCAACCATGTTCGATACGCGGTAGCGGCGTCGATAGCGGAGCAGCCTGTACAGCGGCCTCGACGATATCCGCTGCTCGTGTAACGCCTCCGGCATGACGAATTTCCTCGCTTAGCGCCCGTGCGCTCAGGCGATAGCGGTTGTCCCCCAGCAGCCGTTCAAGAGTTTCTTTGACCTTGGCGGCACTCAGCCGGCGTGGGCTGAGTCTTTCCCCTGCACCCGCATGTTCGATGCGCGCTGCCACACCGGGCTGGTCGAAGGCAATCGGTAGCGCCAGCATCGGCACGCCGCAGCTAAGTGCATCAAGCGCAGTGTTAATTCCGGCATGCGTAATCGCCAATGTGGCACGCGACAATACGGCTCGCTGGGGCGCGAAATCAGTAACCCAGGTGGCACCGTCGCTTTCAAGCGTCCTGACCTGCCGTGCGTCCAGCAGACCGCAGTGGGCGATCAGTAACTGAACATCCAGCGCCTGACAGGCCTTGGCGATGGCCTTAAACACCGCCATCCTTCCTCCTTGCAGCGTGCCAAGTGAGGCAAAGATAAAGGGGCGTTGCGGGTCGAGCGCCAGTTCTAAAGGTGACGTGTCACTGCCTGGCAGACGCAGTGGCCCAACATGATGAAAGTGCGCCGGTAGGCTCCGGCGCGGAAAGTCAAAACCCGCTACCGTCTGGCTGATCTGGGCGTAGGGCGAGAGACAATCGGCCAGCGACGTTCGCGGTGCCAGACCGAAGTTGCGTGCATGGTGCAGGATGACTCGCGCATGAGCACGCATCAATATATCGCTGACACGTTCACCGCCACGATTACGCTTGATGCCCCGCTCAGAGGCATCATAACCCCAGGGTAGAAACGGCAACGGCACTAATGGGTCTCGATTAATGGGTAATGCACAGGCTAGCGACACGTAGGGTAGGCCAAGATACTCCGCCACCAACCCGCCCGCCGCTTCCATCTGATCGGCAATCACCACCTCAGCACCGATGCGTAAAAGCGCTTCGGGCAGCGTCTGGCACAGCATGTCAGTCGTGCTGGCGACATCGCGAATGGTTCGCCACAGCCCCAGCGGACCACGCGGATGGGCAGCCCGCTGCACAATGCGCTCAAGGGTTCCGGGAGGATGCGTGTCGAGTCCTACCCCTTCAAACGCGATCTCGCTTGCCTGCACCAGGCCCGCCATGTCTACCTGATGGATAAAAGTTGCCCGATGGCCACGCGCTATCAATGTGATCGCCAGCGCCTCCATCGCACGGATGTGGCTGGAAAAAGGAGGCATGACGAAAGCGAAGTGGGTCATGAATGTACCGAGTTATCGCGATACCCAAGGTATGCTCACAGCAAAAAGGGTATCGCCAAGTCAGAGGTAATGTCTTTGGTTAACTATCGGCCAAAACATGACCTATAGCAGCATAGAGCAGACTATGGCCGCCACATATCCAGCAAGGCGCTTCAGCAATTGGGTTGAGCTGCATTACCCAACCAGAGTATGACCGTTATACCCTCCCTCATGTTTCACTAACTACTATACATAAGCCGTTACGCATAACTTGATTGTCTGCGCTCATCTCAACTGTTCGCCATCGGCCAGCAGGGTCCACTACTCACTACTGGTCGCCGACGTGTCGACAATGTCATCTGGCGGGTGAGCGCGGTGAGCAGCGGCACTTACCCATTCAGAATGGGTGGCATTCCCCTTTCCCCACTCTCCGCTCAGCTGAAGTCAGGCTAATAGATACCGTCAGAAAATTGACAGCTCGACCATATTAGACAAGGCTGAAAACTAGGATAT
Source organism: Phytohalomonas tamaricis (assembly GCF_003012345.1). Taxonomy (GTDB): domain Bacteria; phylum Pseudomonadota; class Gammaproteobacteria; order Pseudomonadales; family Halomonadaceae; genus Phytohalomonas; species Phytohalomonas tamaricis. Next base: position 758,600 of record NZ_PVRV01000019.1, on the reverse strand, counting down.
GACGCATGGAACGGATTTTTATTTCACTTCATGCGTCACGTTGTATGGCCTGATCAGGGAACGTAAAAACGTCAAGGAGACTCATATGCTCACACAACGCAATACTTTTTTTGCCGGTGCTTTCGCACTGACCTTTGCAGCGCTTACGCCGTTTGCCCACGCACAGCAGGGTAATCAGGGCAATACCGCCAATAGCGATGCTCAGCTGCAGCAAAATGATGAAGAGATGACGCCGGAGAACTTTGTCGATGGTGCTTCAGCGATCAACATGGGTGAACTCGACGCTGTCGAAATGGCGCTGGATGACGATAAGGATGTTCCGCCCGAAGTGAAGCAGGTGGCCCAAAAGATCCAGAAAGATCATACCCAGGCCAACCAGAAGCTGAAGCAGATCGCCGAGAGTAAAGATCTCGACATGTCCGCCACGGCCAACATGACCAGTATGGCGAGCGCACCAAGACTGATGGTGGAAGACGGTAAGTCATTCGCCGCTGACTTTGCCAAGCTGCAGGTCACTGCACACAAGGAAGCCATCGCATTCTTTGAACGTGCTTCCAATGAGCTGCAGGATCAGGAGCTCAAGCAATATGCCACCAATGCACTGCCTAAGCTGAAAGAGCACCTGCAAATGGCTCAGGATCTGCAACAGAAGTTCGCAGACCAATAATTCGTTTTTTAGCATGAAGTAGTGAAAGCCGTGTCGTTATGACACGGCTTTTTTATGTTTGCTCCTCTGGTACAGACCGGATCGGGCACGCCTGCTTGCGCCTGAAACTGAGTGAACTAATGTTCAATCAGTGCTCTTTTCTTCGGCACACCCGGTCTTGTACAGGTCACACTCAGCGCAGATAAGAAAAGGAAGTCCGCCATGTCGCTCACATCAAAACTTGCTACGCCCCTGCTGGGACTATGGCTGATGTCTCCACTGGGAGCTGTCGCCCATGCCGCCACAGTCGATCACGCACCCTTCGGCAAGATGCCCAACGGCGCGCAGGTCGAGAAATATACACTGACCAACAGCCACGGCATGAAGGTCGGCATCATCACTTACGGCGGCGTGGTGCAGTCCATCGAGGTACCCGACAAGGATGGCGAGCTGGCCGACGTGGTGCTCGGCTTTGATAATCTTGAGGGCTATCTTGAGAACGGTGATCCCCACTTCGGCGCGCTGATCGGACGCTACGCCAACCGCATTGCCGGCGGCAGCTTCGAACTCGACGGTCAGCGTTATCAGATCCCCACCAATGATGGTGATAACGCCTTGCACGGCGGTCCGGAGGGCTTCGACCGCCAGCTGTGGCATGCCCATTCGCTCAAGGGCAACGACTGGGCAGGAGTTGAACTGAGCTATCTCTCCCGCGACGGCGAGATGGGTTTTCCCGGTGATCTGGCCGTGACGGTGCGCTATACCCTCAACGAGAACAACGAGCTGCGCGTTCACTACAGTGCACTCAGCAACAAGCCGACCGTGGTCAATCTCACCAACCACAGCTACTTCAACCTGTCCGGCGCTGGCAATGGCACGGTGCTCGATCACGAGATGATGATCAGCGCCTCACGCTACACGCCGGTCAATAAGAACCTGATCCCCACCGGCGAGCTTGCTTCGATCGAGGGCACGCCGTTCGACTTCCGTCAACCGACGCCGATCGGCGCGCGCATCCGCAATGACAATCCGCAGCTCAACCGCGCTGAACCCGAACAGGGCGGTTATGATCACAACTGGGTGCTCGACAATCCCGGTCAGCTCATGGCGTTGGCTGCACGCGTGACCGATCCGCACTCCGGCCGCCAGCTCGAACTCTACACCACCCAGCCCGGCCTGCAGTTCTACAGCAGCAACTTCCTCGACGGCTCGATCAAGGGCAAGCAGGGCCGCAGCTACCAACACTGGGGCGCCTTCGCGCTTGAAACTCAGCATTTCCCCGACTCACCCAACCAGCCCAAGTTCCCCTCCACCCGCCTTGAACCGGGCGAGCCCTACAGCCAGACGACGATCTTCAAGTTCCTGCCGCTTTAAGACTTCTTCCTGGACTTCGCTCAATGGCCGGCGGCGCTATGTAAACGCCGCCGGCCATTCCAGTCTCTGCCCCAATCCCCTCGGCCTCTGTGGCCTCGTAGATCTATTGCTCCGGCGCCTGCAGCCTGTCCTTTCCCCAGCTGCGGTGAATCATGTCCATGACCATGTGGATCTCCTGCTCGTCAACGCTGTCAGGCGTGCTGGGCTCAAGCGGATCGTAGTGGAAGATATAGAGTCGAGAGGCAAACGCCTCGAAAGGCAGGGAAGCTTCGCCGAAACGCTCACCATTACCCGCCGTACTGACCACCACCCCGTTGCCCCAGTCCTGACCGCTATCATTGTTGGGGTTATAGAAATACATCCGCATGATCTGCTGTGGATCGAGACTGACGCGCAGCAGGGTGATGGCGTGCCAACCGATGAACCGCGCTGCGCTGTCGGTTACGGCAATGCCTGCCGGCTGCGGATGAATAAGGGGTTGGTTGCCATTGTAGTAAGGGTGATAGCTGGCATAGAAATAGCGCAGGAACTCTTCCGTGTCCTGCAGAAGACCGGTGGCAACATCCACCACGATACGAAACCCGCGCCCAGCCCACCAGCCATGAAACTCAGGATTGACCCAGCGGTACGGATCTTCGCCCCGATCGTTGCAGCGCCGTCCCATTTCGGCGTAGATACGATCCAGATGAGGCACTACCAGCAGAGATAACGGGTCAAGATCCAGACTTGCCCCCGATAGCAGCCCCTCCCCAAATTCACGCGAGGAAACGGGCTGGCCTTCGAAATGAATCACCACTTCTTCATCACGCGCGGCCCAGACGACAATCTGCAACAGATAGTCGGGATCGTTGTACGCCCACATGGACAATGCCCGAGCGGACTGACAGGTAGGATTGTTGCCCTGACCCACGCCCAGCGGCAGCCCTAACATGCAAAGCACCCCTTCGAGCAGACGCGCCTTGGGCGAGGGGCTATCGCCAAAACCTAGCCGTAATCGTGCATCCGCCTGAGGAGATAACACCAGCGAAAGCTGACGCCACAGCGCCGGCGCAACCGGAGGCTGATAGAGAATGCCTCGCTCCAGCAGCAGTGAAAGACCAAAGATGGCCTGAGCGGTTTCCGGATACGCCACGTCCTGAATCAGCGCGTGAATCAACTGTTGATAGCAAAGCAGACAGTCCCGCCCGGTATTGCTCAGCCCCAGCGCTTCATTCAGCAGATGTTCACTGTGGCCCAGTAGATGACGCAGCAAAATCGGGTGATAGGGCGATACCAGCCCGGTGTCATGCATGGCGCGGGCAAAGCCTTTCGCCTCATGCTGCAAGGCGGCATTGTCCATCATCCCGATCCGTTCCAGATAGACGGCGATGCCCGGGTCCTCGCGACTGGCATGGGTAGGACCGTAAAGGCTGCTGATCAACCGATCCGCACCTTGTCCGCTCGTCCCCATGTCAACGTCAGGTCGGGCTCTGCAGATAGCAATCTGGGTAATCATCTGCTTGATCGAATTCACCTGAATAGGGCGCTGCTGCAAGATGCGCCAGATTTCATCGATCAGCCGGTCGATAATTTTCTCGAAGCCAACCCCCTCGGCCAGATACTTATAAAGCGAGCGCGTCAGCAGCGCGAGATTACCCTGCTGAACACGCTCAGCCTCGCTGGGCGGAGAGAATAAAAGCTCCAGGTTCAGCGCCAGAACCTGCGTCAGGAAATGCTGAGCCTCTTCCATTGAAATGAGCGAATGCGAGTACGCTCCGCGGGCAACAGCCAGCATGCGCAACTCGCTGAGACATTCAAGCAATACCAGATTAGCCTCGCCGCTACGCAGCGTACCGGGTACGAGCCCAGGCAGCAGGAGATCGGGCTTGGCCCAGTCCGAGCCATCGAAAACGCCGGCCTTTTCCAAGGCGGGAATTCGCTGCTCAATGGCCTCGAATCCCCCCTCCATCATCAGCGCCCGACGCGCCATGTCGAGTACTCGCCCGATGCGGATCATCATCGAAAAAGTACAGCAGTCCCCAATGTGTCCCGAAGGCCGTACGCTTGGTGACGGTTTCTTCCAGCGGTGCCGTCAACTCACGGGACTCGAAGTACTCGTGCTGCTCCGTTTCTTCAGGTATTTCCAGCCGGCTCACCACATGTAAGCGTGGATAAACGCCGAAACAACCCGCATGGCCCTTGGCATCTACTACCTCACGCGGGAAGAAGGCTTCGATCTCTTCCTCGGTGGTCTTGGGGTCGAATGCCAGCACCATGCCTTGATAAGCATTAAAACCATAGGCGCGTTCGAGCAATTCGAACACCTTAAAACCGGGGGGACGATAGGCCACTTCCCCAAAGTACATTTCCCCATCGCTGGTGACAAAGTATTCCGGGTGAATGAAGCCAAACTGGATATCGAAGGCCTTGATCAGCTTTTCGATCTGCTCGGTGATCTGCGGGCGGTACTTTTCCAGCTCCGGTGTTGCAGGAACGAACATCGAATACCCCAGCGTCACGTACTCGGAGATGTTGAGAAAGCGGATCTTGCCGTTGTGAATCCAGGCTTCAACGGCGAACTCCCAGCCATCCAGGTGGCTTTCCATCAGCACGGGGAATTCCTCATCGGGAATCGTGTCGATTTCATCGGGACTACGAATCACGCGGTGCCCTAAACAACCAGCCTTGTCGAAGGCCTTCAGATGGATAGGGTCGTTGGGATCACCATCGAGTTTGAGCAGTGTCTGGTTGACACGCTTGAGAAAGCGAATCGCATCGCTTTTGTCATGGGCTTCTTCGAAAATGCCGACCCGGATCCCGCCAAGCTGGGCGCGACGCTTCATCAACGCCTTGTCGCGGAACAGGATCGATTGCCCGAACAGTCGTGGATTATCAAGCTATCAAGCAGCACGGAGTTGATTGCCCCGGCCCACTCGACCGTTTCCTCGAACAGAGGAATCGCGACATCCACGCCCATATCCTTGAGCTGCTGCGCAATTTCCATGGAGCGATCGTTCAGACGCTCAAAATTCCACGGAATGTAGGGAATATTGTGTTCTTGGCAATACGTTTGGGCCCACTCGGGCGCGACGATGACATAGCGCCGATCGAAACGGTCAATCGCTTCAATCGCGCTCAGGCTCCAGCCGAGGATGGCCACATAGCCCTTGCTGTTGTCTTTAGTCATGAACGTATCTCCTTGTTCATGCCGCACAAAGCATTATCAGACAAGAACACATGACGCCCTGATAATCAGATAATTACTTGCCATAAACGGCCATTTTATTGACATTTATTATTCAAATTTAACAGTAACAAAGCAGAACAAATAGATATATTAATAGTTATATGCATAGCCATTGCTGTTTGTTTTTATTTCTCACCCAGCCTATGGGCAAAATACCACCTCTTAAATAAATAATTTAAAAATATGGATTAATTATTTAGACCACCCCGTTTAACCTATATTTTCTCGGCAATTTAAATATCTTTACCTTAATAACCTATTGATATCTACGAGCTATATTTTTAGCTCTGAATGCCGCTTACAAAACATGCATCATCTGGCAGACAAAATGACCATTTAAATAAAACCAACCATTTTTTCAGTATTAATTAAAAATACCATCATTTATTTTTAAATTGTTTCCAGATTCTTCTCAAAGAAGCTTATCTAAAGGATATCATGTTGTGATGGTTAGGCTTGACAACAACTATTCGTACTCATTCATTCGTTTTTTTGCACACCAGCCACGGATTTTTTGCGTTTCAAGCGGATAGGGTCGCAACGTTAGAATGCTCGCCAATGCCCATTCACGCTGTCACCAGCCCATTATTTAACGAGACTGCCATGCACATACTCAGATCCGCAGAGAGTCGCGGCTATGCCGACCATGGTTGGCTACGCTCCTACCATTCGTTTTCGTTTGCCAATTATTACGATCCGGCCCACATGGGCTTCGGACCGCTGCGGGTAATCAATGAAGACCGCGTCGCCCCCGGCCATGGCTTTGGCAAGCATGCCCACAGCGATATGGAGATTATCTCTTATGTCCTGGATGGAGAACTCGCTCACGAGGACACCTTAGGTAATGGCTCGATATTGGGTCAAGGCAAGGTACAGCGCATGAGCGCTGGAAGCGGCGTGCAGCACAGCGAGTTCAACCACTCCAAGCACAACGAGGTCCATTTTCTGCAAATATGGATCACGCCTGATGCCCGGGGCTTGGCGCCAAGCTATGAAGAAGCACACTTCAGCGATGAGGAAAAGCGTGGCAAGTTGCGCTTGATTGCCTCACCGGAGGGCCGTGACGGCGCGGTGTTGATTCATCAGGATGCACGGCTCTTTGCCACCCTGCTTGACGGTACGGAGCGCATCGAGCATTCCCTCGCTGCTGGCCGTCAGGCTTATGTTCATATCGTAAAAGGCAGTGCGGTCATCAATGGGGAATATCTAAGCGGTGGGGATGCACTGAAAGTGAATCAGGAAGCCGCCATTGTGCTGGAAAACGGCGAAGACGCCGAGATATTGCTGTTTGACCTGCCCGAGTAAACCTACTAAACACATGGTGGCTTGGACCTGCCGGTCTGCGCCGTTATACCCGGTTGAACATGTAGCTTGCCGCGCTTGCAAACGCGGCTTTTTTTCGTCTAATACTGCTGGCTTCATGATTTTTTACTACACCAACCGATTCTTTCCGCTACGCTTTGAAGGCATCGAAACGCTAAAGACACGGGCCGCTGCAACTTATGGGCAAAACCGTTGTCATAGCAAGACATGGCAAGCTTGATAGGATACCGACCTAGCGTCCCCATAGGGTTGACGAGTGGGTGCCTGAACAGGGACAGCCCAGAATTCGACACACTGCGGTTATTTATTTCTGCGCCAATCGCAGAGTGTCTGTTTTTTAACGGTTATACGTGATGGTTACCGCGCTTTCGAGCGCGGTTTTTTTATGCCTTTTATTCCCACCGCTGGTTTGAACGAAAAAAACCTATCCGATCGGTCAACCAAGCATTGGCCTCATCCATAAGGATAAGGTAGAACTAGTAACCCATAACAATGACAACACCTCTGCTAAAGGCCGCCAGCGCCCTGTTCACATAACAGCAGCGACTCACATAACAGCAATAGCGACGCGTCCAAGGAACGAATGACCTCATGAAAAGGCTAAATATTATCGTCATCGGGGCCGGCATGGGCGGGCTGAGTGCCGCCACCGCCCTGCGCCAGGCCGGGCATCACGTTGAAGTCTATGACCGCGTGAGTGAACTGCGCCCCGCCGGTGCGGCCATATCGGTATGGTCCAACGGCATCAAGGTTCTCAATCAACTGGGCCTGGGTGATGCTATCGCCGCGGCGGGCGGTCAGATGGACCGCATGGCCTACTACCATAAAGCAGGCAATCTGCTCACCGACTTCAGTCTTGAGCCGCTTTACACCCAGGTCGAACAGCGCGCGTATCCTATTGCGCGTACCGAACTGCAGCGCATCCTGCTCAACGCCGTCGGTGAAGAGCATGTTCATCTCGGCATGAGCTGCGTTGATTTCAACCAGACGCCTGAAGGCGTGATGGCCACCTTCGAGGATGGCAGCCAGACAACCGGTGATCTGCTCGTCATTGCCGACGGCACCCACTCCAGACTGCGTGACAAGGTGGTCGGCTTTCACGTCGAACGCCGTTACGCCGGGTACGTCAACTGGAACGGCAGCGTGCCGGCCACGAAAGACCTGGCCCCGGCAACCAGTTGGGTGCAGTACGTCGGCGATCATCAGCGTGTGTCGATGATGCCGATGGGCGGCGCAGCGGGAGAGGAGCGCTTTTACTTCTTCTTCGATGTCCCTCAACCCACCGGAAGCGACAATAATCCTTCCCGCTACCGCGACGAACTCAGCCACCATTTCAGTGACTGGGCAGCGCCCGTGCAGCGTCTGATCGAGCGGCTCGACCCGGCAACAATGGCGCGCGTCGAGATTCACGATATCGCCCCGCTGCCCACGCTGGTCAGCGATCGCGTCGCGCTGCTCGGCGATGCCGGGCACGGCATGGCCCCGGATCTCGGCCAGGGCGGTTGTCAGGCGATGGAAGATGCCTGGGTACTGGCACGCTGCCTGGATAACGCCGAAGGCAGTAGCGCAACAGACACCATCAATCAGGCATTGGCCGCCTATGATGCTGCGCGCTGCGAGCGTGTCGCCGATATTATCACGCGCGCACGCAAGCGTGCCGAGACGACGCATGGCAAGAACCCGCAACAGACCCAGCAGTGGTATGAGGAACTCGCCGTGGAAGATGGGCATCACATTATCGACGGCATGTGCAAGACCATTCTGAGCGGACCATTGGAATAACCCATACACACGGGCGCTCCTCAAGGGGGCGCCAAACATCGCGAGAGAATAGCCGAATGGACACCATGGAAACGCTCTCCAGCTCGCCTGAGGAGCGCCTCTTCAGCCCAGCGGCACAGCGCAATCGCGCACCTATCCTCAAGGTATTGGAAACACTACTACCCGCGCAGGCGCACGTGCTGGAAATCGCCAGTGGCAGCGGCGAACACGCGGTGCATTTCGCCCGCGCATTGCCCGGTATCACCTGGCAGCCCAGTGACCCCAGCGAACAGGCAAGGCGTTCGATTGCAGCCTGGACAGCCCATGAAGGGCTGACCAACGTGTGCCCGCCCCTGCTGCTTGATGCCACTCAACGGCCCTGGCCGGATGAGATTGGTCAGATTGATGCGATTGTCTGCTGCAACATGATCCATATCGCCCCGTGGCAGGCCACTGAAGCGCTGCTGGCAGAAGCCGGTGAGCGCTTATCCCACGGGGGCGTGCTGATGCTTTACGGTCCCTTCACGCGCAATGGCGAGCACACCGCGGCTAGCAACAGGGAATTTGATCAGAGCCTGCGTGCCCGCCATCCTCAGTGGGGTATACGTGATCTGGAAAATGACCTCATACCGTTGGCTGCACAGTGCCGCTTGATGATGAAGGAGGTCATTACCATGCCGGCCAATAACATAAGCGTGGTGTTAGCACGCGCATGACAGGGTCTAACACTCGCGACGCACGTCTTCCAATGCCTGCGCCGAAATATAGCCTTGTTCAAAGGCGTGCTCGGCCATGGTGGCACTATCGGGGGCGAGCACCAGCGTACAGCCGGTCCCGGCGACCTCATTGGCAAGACACTTGATCGCTTCGTCGCGTACGGCATCGTTATCGACCTTACGGATATAGATCGCCGTGATACGACCGGGGTGATCCTTGACGATCTGGGTATAAATCTCGGGATCATGCTGGCCGCTATCGCCGATCAGTACGAAGGGCAGATCGGCGTAGAGTTCCAGCATTTTCTTGATCGTCGTTTCCTTGTGGTCCTCCGCTCGAGGCGGCAGCGGGCGCTGTAGCGTTAATCCCCACTCTCTAAGAAACAGCACCGGTCCGACGGGAATATTGTTGGCGTTAAAGAACTCTTCCAGCACCTCATAAATGCTCCACGGGGCGCGAGAGACGTAGAGCAGTGGCCGCTTGCGGTCTCCATCCCTGCCGACATAAAGCCCCTGATAGAACGCCGCCACTCCGGGAAAGGCCGTACGCTGATCGGCCTTTTCGATAAACAGCCGGTACATCATCTTGAGCTTGTTGGCGACGCCGGTGTACATCACCGTGTCATCGATATCACTGATTATGGCGATATCGACACTCGCGGGAGGAATATAGATTTCAGCGGTTGCCGTGGTGGTGGTGCCGTGACGGGAGACCGTTTCCAACTCGGCAATATGCCAGTTCACATTGGTGGGCAGGGCATGATCAAGCGCGATATGCGCATGGAAATAGCCGTCGCGATCCGTTGTTACCACTGTGCGTGATGCGCCCAGCGTAATCGTGACATCAGTATTCTTCACCCCCCAACGGATCGTACGCCGGCCGATATCGACGATATCCTGAAGCGTTGACCCTTCTGCCAGCGAGAGCCCGAAGCCAGGCTGCCTGAATACTCGCCCCATCAGAAACGCTTCCTTGTGGGAACCGTAACCTCTATAGGTGTGAATCACACGGCCACCGTGGGCACGCTCGGACTTCATCGGCTTGGCCGCGATGCGCATCAGCTTCTTGAGACCGGACTTGAACGTATGTGCCGGGCGGTAAGACATGGTGGTTTATCCGAAAGATTAATCGATAGCGTTCATGAGATTACTAAAAGCCTAGTTCAACGATGCGGATATACGCGATATTGCTTTATTACCGCACTGCCACATAAACGACTGCGGCGGCTCTGCATGGTGCAGAGCCGCCGCGTTTCCCGACTACTTCTTAACGCTTAAAAGCGCTGTGTTACTCAGACCTGCCAGCACTGCGGCTGCGTGGGCGACGACGACGCGCTGGCTTGTCACCGGCATCCGCGCTTCTGCTATCACGACGCGGCCCACCGTTGCGGTTGCCCCGCGGCGGCGGTGTGCCAGCGCGGGAATCGGCCATCTCGGCGTGACCGGCATTGGGGTCGAAACCTTCGGCCTCGGCGACCTTGATTGACTTGGAGATCAGCCGTTCGATCTGACGCAGCTGATCACGCTCATCAGGAGCAACCAGCGATACCGCCTGCCCTGACGCACCCGCGCGGCCAGTACGACCGATACGGTGAACATAATCAGCCGGCGTGTTGGGCAATTCAAAGTTGATCACGTTGGGCAAATGCGCGATATCAATGCCGCGTGCGGCAACGTCGGTCGCGACCAATACCTCGATCTCCCCTGACTTGAAGCCGGCCAGCGCCGAGGTACGCGCCCCCTGGCTCTTGTTGCCATGAATCGCTGCAGCGGTAATATCAGCCTTCTGCAGATGCTGGGTAACGCGGTTGGCCATGTGCTTGGTCGCCGTGAAGACCAGCACCTGACGCCAGTTGTGCTGCTTGATCAAATGAATCAGTAGTGCCGGCTTGACCTTCTTGTCAGCCTTGTAGACCGACTGGGAGACCGTCTCGGCGGCGGTGTTACGCGGTGCAACATCGATACTGACCGGATCGGACAGCAGCGTCGAGGTCAGCTCGCGGATCTCCTTGGAGAAGGTCGCCGAGAACAGCAGGTTCTGACGCTTTTTCGGCAGCAGATTGAGAATCTTGCGCACGTCGCGCATGAAGCCCATGTCGAGCATGCGATCGGCTTCATCGAGCACCAGCGTCTCGACACGGTCGAGCTTGACGGCATTCTGGCCAACCAGATCGAGCAGACGACCCGGGCAGGCGACGAGAATATCGACGCCGCCGCGCAGACGCATCATCTGCGGGTTGATCTTGACCCCGCCGTAGACCACGTCACTCTTCAAACGCGGGTTGAGGTACTTGCCGTACTTGTCGACCGACTCACCGATCTGCGCTGCCAGCTCGCGGGTCGGAGTGAGAATCAAGGCGCGCACCGGGCGGTTGCGATCGTAGTGATTGGCCGACAGGCGCTGCAGAATCGGTAGCGTAAAGCCGGCGGTCTTGCCGGTCCCGGTCTGGGCAGCGGCGAGCACGTCGCGGCCTTCCAGGCAAGCGGGAATCGCCTTGGCCTGAATCGGTGAAGGTTCACTGTAACCGGCATCGGCTACGGCTCGGAGCAGCTCAGCATTGAGCCCGAGGGAAGAAAATGACATCTATATTTTGTCTCACGGCGCCCCACCAGCACGCTGGTTTCGGGCGAAAGAATGGCTTGGGATGACTGGCATCCCGCCAATCTCACCGAACAATCCGGGAAATCATGAGAAGGGGCATGCCTAGTGCGCACCACTATACGCCTTTTTTGCGCTCATTCGTAGTAGCCACGTTGATACGCCCTCCTGAAGATCAGTGCCAGCGGTTATAAATAAACCCTAAGCAGACTCAGGAAGTTGCATCGTCAGCCTCTGCCGACCACTATCGTAGTGACTTTTTCTCTTTTCAGGTCACCACCTTTCCCTGAAAAATGAATCACTGGACGATTTAACCAATATAACGCACGAGACCGATGCCATGAGTGATGAGTATCCGCAACAGGACAAGCGCCGCCGCTATTCCAGCCAAGTAGTCGATGGCCCGGGCAAGGCCGCCAGCCGTGCCATGCTGCGCGCCGTAGGCTTCAATGATGATGATTTCCACAAGCCGCAGATCGGTATCGCCTCGACCTGGAGTCGCGTCACCCCCTGCAACAGCCACATCAATATCCTCGCCGACGAAGCCAGCGGCGGCGCTGATGACGCCGGAGGAAAAGGCGTGGTGTTCAACACTATTACCATCAGCGATGGTATCGCCAACGGCACCGAGGGCATGAAGTATTCGATGGTGTCGCGCGAAGTGATCGCTGACTCTATCGAGACGGTCGCCGGCTGCGAGGGGTTCGATGGTCTGGTGGCAGTGGGCGGCTGCGATAAGAACATGCCCGGCTGCGTGATGGGTCTGGCGCGGCTCAACCGCCCCAGCGTATTCGTCTATGGCGGAACCATCCTGCCCGGCGCCGGGCATACCGACATCGTCTCGGTGTTCGAAGCGATGGGCGCCCACTCGCGTGGCGATCTATCATTGATTGACGTCAAGCAGATCGAAGAAACGGCCATTCCCGGCCCCGGCTCATGCGGCGGTATGTACACCGCCAACACCATGGCCTCGGCAATCGAGGCGCTAGGCATGAGCCTGCCCAACTCTTCGGCGCAAAATGCGGTTTCTGACAACAAGCGCGCCGACAGCCGAGCCGCCGGCGCGGCGGTGCTCAAACTGCTCGAACTCGATATCAAACCGTCTGACATCATGACGAGGAAGGCGTTTGAGAATGCGATCACCATGGTCATCGCCCTTGGCGGCTCGACCAACGCTGTGCTGCACCTGATTGCAATGGCCAATACCGTTGGCGTCGAGCTGTCTCTGGATGACTTTACCGAGATCGGCAAGCGCGTGCCGGTGGTCGCTGACCTGCGCCCTAGCGGTCACTACATGATGAGCGAACTGGTCGCCATCGGTGGCATTCAGCCCTTGATGAAAAATCTGCTCAATGCCGGGCTCCTGCACGGCGATTGCCTGACCGTCACCGGCCAGACGCTGGCTGAAAACCTCGCCGAGGTACAACCGTACCCCGATGATCAGCAGATCATCGCGCCGCTCGACAAGCCGATCAAGGCACAAAGCCACCTGCGCATCCTCTACGGTAATCTTGCGCCCGAGGGCGCGGTGGCCAAGATCACCGGCAAGGAAGGCGTACGCTTCACCGGGCGGGCGCGGGTGTTCGGCTCAGAGGAGGAGGCTCAGGCACGTATCAATGACGGCACGGTGGTCGCCGGCGACGTGCTGGTCATCCGCTACGAAGGCCCGAGAGGCGGCCCCGGCATGCGCGAGATGCTCACCCCGACCTCGGCGATCATGGGTCGTGGGCTGGGCAACGACGTCGCGTTGATCACCGACGGACGTTTCTCCGGCGGCAGCCACGGCTTTGTGGTCGGCCACATCACCCCCGAAGCGTTCAATGGCGGACCGATTGCGCTGGTCGAGGATGGCGATGAGATCACCATCGACGCCGAAGCCGACTCCATTACGGTCAATATCAGCGATGACGAGCTCGCCAGACGCCGCACCGCCTGGCAGCAGCCTGCCCCACGCTATAAGCGCGGAGTGCTGGCCAAGTATGCGCGCACGGTCAGTTCGGCGTCGCAAGGTGCGGTAACGGATCTTTGGATCGACGAATAAGCGCTTTCATACGCTCGCAACGCAAGGCGGCGCGGTCTGAAAGGCCGCGCCGCCTTTTTTCCAGAAGAGCGACTTCCCAGAAGAACGACCAGAAGGAAGAGACAGTTAATCGCCGCGTGTCACGTGGATCAGCTCGCCATTGTCCTTGTCAGTGATGACCCACACCGCGCCATCCGGGCCTTCGGCGACATCGCGAATACGACCGACATCAGTCAACAGACGTTCCTCGCCTTTCACCCGATTGCCGTCGAGTTCAAGACGCACCAGCGCGCTAGGATGGAGTGCGGAAATCAACAGATTGCCCTGCCAATTCGGGAACATGTTGCCCTGATAGAACGCGACGCCGCTGGGCGAAATCACCGGATCCCAGTAGTAGATGGGCTGCTCCATCCCCTGCTTGGCAGTGATGCCTTCCCCGATCGGCTCACCTGAATAATCTTCACCATACGTGATTACCGGCCAACCGTAGTTCTTGCCCGCCTCGGGAATATTGATCTCATCCCCCCCCTGAGGGCCGTGTTCGATCGTCCAAAGCGCGCCGCTGCCTGGGTTGAGTGCCGCACCTTGAATGTTGCGATGGCCATACGACCATATCTCCGGTTTGGCATTGTTCTTATCAACGAAGGGATTATTCTCCGGCGCCGAGCCGTCGGGGTTGATACGCATCACCTTGCCGAGATGATTATCAAGCTGTTGCGCCAATTGGCGCGACTCGGGCAGCGCACGCTCACCCAGCGTCACATAGAGATGTCCATTGTTGTCCCATACCAGCCGCGAGCCGTAGTGCTTGGTCGAATCCCATGACGGTTGCTGTTGAAAGATCACCTCGACATCGTTCAGCGTACTGCCGTCCTTAGCCAAGGTCGCGCGCGCCACTGCGGTATTCGTCTTGCCATTCTCGTGGGGTTCGGCGTAGCTGAAATAGATCTTCCGATCGTTGGCAAAATCGCGCCCCAGCACGACATCAAGCAGCCCGCCCTGACCGCGCGTATCGAATCGGGGCAGTCCTTTAACCGGATCGGAAACTTCACCGGAGGGCGAAACGATTCGCAACCGCCCGGCCCGTTCGGTTACCAGCATGCGTCCATCGGGCATGAACTCGATCGCCCACGGGTGCTCGAACCCATCGGCGACAACCATATGATCGAGCGTGACGTTCGAATCGATCTGCGGCGCGCGGGTCTGGCCTTCGAAGGCCGGTTCCTGGCTGGGCACGTTGGGCAGCGGCGTGGGTACAGGCGCTTTATCCTGCGACTGGGAAAAAGCGGCCTCGCTGCAGAGGAGAAAGGCAGAGAGCGTGGCGTAAGTCAGAGCGGTGCGCATGCGAGCACTCCTTGATGAGAGGAAACGGCAGGCGTCTCGATACTCGGCAAATCGATGCCCGGCAATCGATGCCCGGCAAAACATACCGTTCAGCATAGAAAAGCTACTGCGCTCGGCCAGTCATCACCGTCATGGCGCATGTGATCTTAAGCTTGATGACAGAGCGTACCCATTGACACTCGCCTCATATGCTTATTTTTTTGCGCCACCGCCGTACCGATAGCACAATGACAGGCATCAGACTTCAGGAGAGGCGTCATGACATTCAAGGTATTCGTCGATGGGCAGGAAGGCACGACCGGGCTCAGGTTGCTCGACTATCTGGCTGACCGCACCGATATCGAGCTTTTGCGCATTGCCGAGGACAAGCGCAAGGACCCCGCCGAACGTGCACGCTTTTTGAATGCCGCCGATGTCGCCTTTCTGTGCCTGCCCGACGTCGCCTCACGCGAAGCGGTGGCGCTGGTCGACAATCCGGACACGTGCATCATTGATGCCAGCACGGCGTTTCGTACCAGTGACGACTGGGTCTACGGCCTGCCCGAGCTAATCAAAGGTCAGCGCGAGCGGCTGCGCGCCAGCAAGCGCATCGCAGTGCCCGGCTGCCATGCCAGCGCCTTCGTGCTGCTGGTACGCCCCTTGATTGATGCCGGTTTATTGCCGCCCGACTACCCTCTCTCGGCCTTCTCACTGACCGGTTACAGCGGCGGCGGCAAGAAGATGATCGCCGAATACGAGGCTGGCGGTAACGACCGTCTCACCAGCCCGCGCGCCTACGCGCTGAGCCTCAATCACAAGCACTTGCCGGAAATGCGTGCCCACGGCGGACTGGCCGACGCACCGGTATTCACGCCGGTAGTGGGCAACTTTCTCAAGGGGCTGAGCGTTACCGTACCGCTGCACCTGTCGCATCTCGCCTCGGATGCCAGTGCCGAAGCCATTCACGCCGCCTATCGTGACCATTACGCCGACGAGCGTTTTGTCCGCGTCATGCCGTTAAGTGACGATACCAACCTCGACGGTGGCTTCTTCGACGTTCAAGGATGCAACGACACCAACCGTGTCGACCTGTTCGTGTTTGCTGGCGAAGGGCGCGTGGTGCTATCGGCGCGACTCGATAATCTTGGCAAGGGCGCTGCCGGTGCAGCGGTGCAGTGCATGAACATTCATTTGGGTGGCGATGAGGCGCAGGGGCTGGCGAGCGGTCTTTAATACCGTTGTGACGGTATTCGTAAAAACGGCCTGAACACAAATGCCGCATCCCGAGATGCGGCGTTTTCCTTGAGTTTATGCCGATATCAGCGGTGATATTCCTCGATCCCACCCCCGGACAGCGCATTTGCGCCGCAGATCAGCGCAAGATGACTGAGGCCCTGAGGAAAGTTCCCCAGCCCCTTATGCGAGGCCGGGTCGACCATTTCGCTCAGCAAACCCAGATTGCCATCAAGCTTACCGATCAGCGCATCCATCACGGCTTCGGCGTCCTCCTTGCACTCCAACGCCGTCAGCGCCTCCACCATCCAAAATGAGCAGGCGATGAAAGCGCCTTCTTCACTGTCCACGCCTGAGTAGCGATAGAGCAACGGCCCACGCCCCAGCTCCTCACGAATCGCGCGATAAGTCGATAGCATGCGTTCACGGTTGCCGTCATAGCCAAAGCGATGGGTCAATAACTGAGCGGCATCCAGCCGTTCCGTCCCGGCATAGAAGGTGTAGGCCTGCCGGGCCTCTGACCAGCAATGCGTATCTATCCAGCTGCGAATACGCTCGCACTCACGGCGCCAGCGCGCCGCCCAGGTCGGTTCGATATGCCCCGCCTCGGCCAGCTTGACCGCATGGGCCAGAGCCAACCAGCAGCCCATTTTTGAATGGGTATAGTGCTGTTCTTCGGGCAACTCCCAGATACCGGCATCCTTTTGGCGCCAGCGGTCGGCGCACTGGTTAGCCAGATCGCCCAGAAGCCGGCCCGTTCTGATATCGATAACATGCCCGGCATCGGCAAATAGCGAAGCCGTTGCCAGCACATCACCGTACAGGCTGAGTTGAAATTGCCCGGTGGCACGGTTGCCAACACGGACAGGCTTTGATCCCTTGTATCCTTCAAGGTGGGGATAACCTTCTTCCGGCACCCGATCGCCTCGCAGCGTATAGCAGACGTGCAACTTCGATTTATGTTTGAGGATGGTCTGCGTCAGCCACGAAAATGACGCCTGACACTCCTCCAGTGCGCCGGCATGCAATAGCCCTTTGATGGTCAGACAGGCATCTCTTATCCAGGCATAGCGATAATCATAATTCTTGTCGCCGCCGATCCGTTCGGGAAGCGACGTAGTGGGCGCCGCAACGATCGCCCCGCTGGGGGAATAGATCAGAAACTTTAGCGCCAGCGCTGAACGGATAACCCAAGGCCGATAATGGCCGTCATAGTCCAATTTTTCGGCCCAGTTGCGCCACGCCGTATGGCTGACCTCAATGCGTTCATCGATCGCCTCGATCGGCGGCACTGCCAGCGGTTCACCCTGAGTCGCAAGGATCGCCACCAACGAACGTGACCCCTTCGAGGTCTCAAGACGCGCCGTCACCTTCCGGTCAGTGCACTGCACATCAAGCAGGTCATCGGAGTGACGAAACATGGTCATCAGGTCACCCACAACGATGACGTTACCCATCGGGGTTTCTTGTATCCACGGACTCACGGCATCGTCACGCGTGCTGGCACGGAAACAGACCGTAAACTCGACGCTGCCTTCGATGCCCTCGATCCGACGGGCAAGCTCCTCCCAAGGCAGGCGACCCGCCGTGTTGCTATTGATCGATTCGGTAACCCTGGCGCTGCCTGATGCCGTGATATACATAGTTTCCAGCACGTTGCTGTTGTCACGATAGCAACGCTCAATGCGGTATTCTTCCACCGGTTGGAGGCAAAAGAAGCCGCCTCGTTCGGCCTCAAGGATACGGTCGAATAAGGGCGGTGAATCCATGTCCGGCACGCACCACCAGTCAATCGACCCATCGGCGGCGACCAGGGCTACGGAGCGCCCGTTACCCAGCGCCGCATAGCTTTCCAGGTCTGCATAGCCCTCTTCCCGGACGGGGTTTGTCACCCTCTGTGTCATGGCAAATCATCCTTGATTACGTTTGCCCCTCTCTCTGGAGGAGAAGGAGTCCTTCGATAACGTTACCTGTTAGTACTGTAGGACATTAACTTACAGGTTAACGTCGGTTGTGTTTTTATACGCGTCGGTCCAAGCGGCGAGTCGCATTTCACGCCCTAAAATGCCTTAAATCATGTCAGATGTGAGTCTTTGCATGTCCGTCAACACTATCGATATCAACAAACTGATGAATCATTTCGACAGCCACGATCAGGTCTGGCTGTTCGGATACGGTTCACTGATTTATAAAGCTGATTTTCCTTACCTTGAACGACGCCCGGCCAGCATCACCGGCTGGACACGGCGTTTCTGGCAAGGCTCCCACGATCACAGGGGCACGCCTGAAGCTCCAGGCCGTGTCGCCACCCTGGTCGCGCAGCACGACAGCATATGCACCGGCATGGCCTATCTCATTACGCCATTAACCTTCGAGCAGCTCGATATCCGTGAAAAGAACGGCTACCTGCGCGTGGTCACGACCATGCACTTTGATGGGGGTGGTGAAGCGGAGGGGGTGGTATACATCGCCAGCGAGGACAACGAGGCGTGGCTAGGGCCGGCGCCGGAGCGTGACATTGCCCGCCAGATTGCCCATTCGCATGGGCCCAGCGGCCCTAACCGGGACTACCTGCTTCATCTTGCTGACGCCCTGAGGGAACTCGGCCATGACGATGAACATGTATTTGCTCTTGAGCACCATCTCCAGGCGCTTAAGTTCAAGTAAAATCAATACCCTATGCGCATTTCCCATAGCCATCACTAGCTGTCGAAAACAGGCCGGGCCGCTTTAAAAAAAGCGTTTAACCAAGCCGCTTGAAAAGCCTACCGCCATCCCCATTTAGCCGTTGTCGCCGTGAAGATAGGGGCGCTGAAATTAGTCAGAAAATTTTTTCAGCGCTGCCCTTGAATTTTTTTAGCGTCGATCCTATTTAACATAATATCGAAGCTGCCCGTGTCACAGACAGGGTTGTGATCGATGCAAACGCCACTCGATGTGGGTTTGCCAACCGTTAAACTTCGCTGATTATCAGGAAGGATATGATTATGAATACTATGTCACTCTCACCGCTTTTCCGTCGCAGCATCGGCTTCGATCGTCTCAATGACCTGTTCGAATATGCGATGCAAAGCGATACGCCCAGTTATCCTCCGTACAACGTCGAGAAGCGGGGCGAAAACGACTACCACATCGTGGTGGCCGCGGCGGGGTTCGCTGAAGACGAACTCAACGTCAATGTCGAAAACCGCGTCCTGACCATCAGCAGCGCCAAGGCGGACAAGGCCGACGATGACAGTGTTACCTATCTGCATCGCGGTATTGCCCAGCGTACTTTCAAGCTCTCGTTCCGTCTGGATGAGAACATCGAAGTGAAGGGCGCACGGCTTGAAAACGGCCTGCTGAGCATCGATCTACTGCGCGTCGTACCGGAAGCGCAACGGCCGCGCCAGATCCAGATCAACGGTCAGAGCGCCCAACCGCGCCTCAGCAATCAGACTGCCAGCAACATCGAGCAATCTGTCAACGCTGAAGCTACGGTCTAAGCGTTAGTCGTTAGGATAACGTTGCCGGGCCATCGGCCCAGCGGTGAAAGAAAGAACCCCGCCAGCAATGGCGGGGTTCTTGCGTTTGGGCTGCATTTAAATCGCGTGGAGCGCTTCATAGCTGGCTCGGCATCAATCTCCAACGGCGGCGACACGCAGTAGTGATGCTCAGCCCAGTGCGCGCCAGGTCGCAACGCTGCGGTGGATCTCGTCATCAAGCGCGTCGCGCTCAGCGGCGCTGCGCGGCGTGGTGGTCGGCGTCAGCGGTGGCAACACAGGCTCTATCATGACCGGGCCGCTGAAGCCGATCTGGCGCAGTACGCGGTGCTGGGCGGGGAAATTGATATGACCGCTGCCGATACCGGCGCGGTTGGAGTCGGAGATATGGTAGCTGACCAGCCACTCGGCGCTGTCACGCAGCGCCTGGCACGGGTCGGCCTCATCGATGTTCATGTGGAAGCTGTCGGGAATCAGGCCGAGCTCGTCACCAACCTCGGCTACCAGCCGACGCCCCTCGGCAGCGGTACGAATCAGCGGCATCTCGTAGCGATTGACCACTTCATACATCGGCGTGATGCCATGTTTTTGTGCATACGGCACCAACGCCTTGCAGCATTCCACCAGCCGCTGCCAAGCCTCATCGTCACTGTCACAGTTGGTTGTCCACTGCCCCAGCCCCTGCAGCGTAACCGCCGGCGCGCCGGACGCCGCCGCGAAATCGATCACCTCACGGTAATAAGCGATCGCCCCCTCGGCGCTGGCCTTTTCAGGATCGTCGGGGGCGCAATCAAACGGGTCTATCGCGAACAGTTCGAGCCCCTGCTCATCGACACAGGCACGCAGCTCCTCCGCCTGATACTGGCGACCATCGGCGCAGAACTGTACGCCGTCCAGACCCAGCGTCTTGATCTTGGACATCAGCGCGTGAAGATCGTCGATGCCGAGCGTCCAAGTACAGATGCCTAGCTTGTCCATGCCGTCCTTTCTCCTGTTGCTGGCTGTTGCTGAAAGATAAGACTCAAGTGTAGGAAGAGGCGGCACGGTTTCACTGCTTGAGCTCAAGGAATTTCCTGACCCGCTCAGTCTCGGGTGCGGTAAAGAACTGCTCCGGTGCGGCGCGCTCGATGATGATGCCCTTATCGAGGAACACCACCTGGTCGGAGACAGCGCGGGCGAATTCCATCTCGTGGGTGACGACTACCATGGTGTAACCCTCGGCGGAGAGATCCTTCATCACGCCGAGCACCTCGCCAACGAGTTCAGGGTCAAGCGCTGAAGTGGGTTCGTCGAACAGGATCACCTCGGGGCTCATCGCCAGCGCTCGGGCGATGGCGACACGCTGCTTCTGCCCGCCAGAGAGGGTATAAGGGTAGGCCTCCATCTTGTGCGCCATGCCAACCTTGTCGAGCAGCTCGCGGGCGGTGCGCACTGCCTCCTTTTTGGCCACGCCCTTGACGTGGATCGGCGCCTCGGTAACGTTGTGCAGCACGGTCAGATGCGGCCACAGGTTGAAGCTCTGAAACACCATGCCCGTCTTGGCACGCAGCGCAGCGAGCTCACGTGCCGGCATGCGCCGCCCATTGTCGTCAACGCCGATGCGCTGGCCGCCGATGCGGATGGCGCCGCGGTCGGGCTGCTCCAGCCAGTTGATGCAGCGTAAAAGCGTCGACTTGCCGGAGCCCGACGAGCCGAGAATGCTGACCACCTCGCCTCTGTTGACGGTAAGATCGACGTCGCGCAGCACCTCGATGCCATTGAAACTCTTCGACAGCCGCTCGATAGCGACAGCGGGCAGGTCAGGCATGTTCGAATCCTCTCTTTTTACCGAAGCGGCCCAGCTGCTTGATAGTGACTTCCAGACAGATGCTGATCAGCCAGTAAAGTGCGATCACGACCACGAACGCTTCCAGCGGAATGAAGTAGGTCGATTGCACGCTGTTAGCCGCCGCCGTCAGCTCCTGCACGGTGATGATGGTTAGAAAGGCGGTGTCCTTGAGGCAGATCACCAATTGATTGCCGATTAGCGGCCGGGTACGGATCAGAAGCTGCGGCAGGATGATACGCATGAACATGGTGAAGGTGGTGAAGCCATAAGCGCGGGCGGCCTCGACCGTGCCGCCCGGCAGCACCACGCGGGCACCTCGCAGCAGTTCAGCAAAGTAGGCTCCGTGATAGACGATCAGCGCGCCGACCCCGGCCGTCCAGGCATCGAGCCTGACACCGAGGGTCGGTAGGCCGTAGTAGAGCAGGTAGGCGAGAATCAGAAACGGCAGCGTGCGCATGATATTGATCAGCCAGCGAAGCAGCGTACGCGGCCCGCTTTTCGGCCCTTCGAGCAGGTAGACGATGACGCAGCCCAGCACGAAAGCAAGCAGCGCCGACAGCGCAAAGATCACGAGCGTATTGGCAAAGCCGTACAGAAAATCGTCCCGCGCGGCCCAGATGATGTCCCATTCCGTCATAGTGATCGCCCTGGTGAGATTACATCGTCAAGCGGTTGGCCTTTTTCTCGGCCATGTCCTGCAGCTTGAGCAGCATGCTGATGATGATCATGTAGAGCGCGGCAGCGGCCAGAATCGGCGGCAGCGGCTCGTAGGTTACCGCCGAGATGCGGTTGGTCACGCGGGTCAGGTCGACGATGCCGATCACCGCAATCGCCGGGCTGCCCTTGATCAGAAACGACATCTCATTAACCAGTCCGGGCAGGCTGGTAGTGAACATCTGCGGCAGCATGATGCGGCGGAAAATGACACCGTTGGTCATGCCGCAGGCCAACGCCGCCTCCTTCTGCTCACGCGAGAAACTAAGGAAGGCGGCGCGCCAGATCTCGGCATTGAAGGCCGCGGTATTGAGCGTCAGCGCCATGATTCCGGCGATGTTGCGATTCATGACGATGCCGAAGGTCGGCGCGACCAGAAAGATGAACAGCACCAGCGTAACCAGCGGTGTTGCCCGCGCCAGGCTGATATAAATGACTAGCACCTGGTCAATGACGGGAATGCGCGCCATACGCACCAGTGCGATCGCAAGCCCGGCCACCACACCGATGGCGATCGCGACGCCAGATATCCAGGCAGTCGTCCAGGCACCTTCGAGCAGCAGCCACCATGTTTGAGCATTCATAGTGCGACTCCAGCGCCAACCCGTTGATGACGATTGCGGTTTATCGCCACGCTACATGCCTGCCGCCAGGGCAGGCAGGCATGCCCGCTTCGCTTCATTTGCCCAAGGCTTATTCGAGCGAGGCCAGCTTGTGGAACTGCTCGACGCTGGTGATCGGCTCGCTGGGCAGATCGTCGAACGACTCACCGAACCATTTCTGCTGCAATTCGGCGAGCTGGCCGGTCTCCTTCATATGGTTGATGAAATCGGACAAATAGGTCAGTAGCTCGGTATTTTTCTTCGGCACTGGCCAGCCGACAAAGCCGCCGCCGGAAACGGGCTGCCCCTTGGCGAAAACGTTGGGCCGCGACTTGATCAGCGCATTGACTGGCACAATCGAGTCGATCACGTAATCAACCCGGCCATTGGCGAGATCGGCGTAGGCCTCGGGATAGGACTGGTACTGCACCACCTTACCGAGCTTGCCACCCTGATCGGCCAGCATCTTCTCGAGTTCGGGCAGGCGCGCCAGCATTGCGCTACCGGCCTGCACGCCGACGGCCTTGCCGCTCAAGTCGGCGACGCTTTCGATGCTGTCGTCATCAATGCGCTTGATGTAATAGTGCTGGGCCGACGCAATCGGCGTGGCGTAGTTGAATACCCGCAGGCGGTCGTCGGTGATCGACGCGCCAGTCAGCGCGGCGTCGTACTGGCCGTTGGCAACCGAGGCCAGGAGCCCGGTCCACGGCAAGATGTCCTGGCGGATCTCGAACTCGGCGTATTTTTTCATTTCGTCGAGCATGTCCTTGTTGAAGCCGTCCGTCTGGCCGTTGTTCATGAAATTGAACGGGGCGTAGTCATCCTCGGTGGCCACGCTCAGATAGCCACGCTTTTCGATCTCGGCCAGATCGGCAGCGTGAACTGTTGTGGCAATGGACAGGGAGAGCAGACTACCGGCCACGCTCAATAACAGCGCCTTGGCCGTCAACACCTTGCGCTTACCGCACAGCAGGGAGGAAATATTCATCGTCTTGCCCCTCATTGTTGTTGGAAACAAGCCTTGGACAAGGTGCTAAAACCGGCCGATGGCAAGGACTCGGCTACCGTAAAGCCAAAGGCCTGCCCATCACCGGCGCCATCCACGTGGTTGTGGTCTACATGATGGTGGCCTGCACCTTGGGCGTGCTGATTACACCTTAGAGAGGGAGTGCATTTTTTTGATAGAGCCAGTTGGCGGCGCTCGGCTGGCCAGAAGCAAAGCCCGCTTACAAGGCACAGATATTGCTTATTCCTTGATGAGACAGCTTGTTTTCGAGGATACCGCATGGCTTATCACTGCTTTCAGCTCGACTTTGCCGCGCAAAGAGGACTTCAGGAACAGTTACGCGAAACGCTGATCGACGCCATTCTGACGGGGCTGTTTCCCGCTGAGGAGTCTCTGCCGTCGTGCCGCAAGCTGTCGCGTCAGCTCAACGTGTCACGCAATACCGTGGCACTGGTCTACGAAGGATTGCTCGACGACGGCTATTTGATCAGCCGGCCACGCAGCGGTTATTACCTGCATCCGCATTATCGTGCCCACCGTCCGTTCGGCGATGCCGCATCACAGCGCGCGGAAAACGCCCATGCACCAGCGTGGGAAAAACGCTTCAGATGCCGTCCCAGTGCCTGCCAGGTCGCGCTGAAACCCAGCAATTGGGCGGATTACCCCTACCCGTTCATTTACGGACAACTCGACAGGCAACTGTTTCCGCTTGAACAGTGGCGTGAAACAGCGCGACGCATGTTCGGCGCTGAACGTGACCGCTGCTGGATCAGCGATCGCATCGACCAGGACGACCCGGCACTGATCGAGCAGTTACGCACCCGCGTACTGCCCAAGCGCGGCATCGCGGCGCAACGCGATGAAATACTGATTACCCTCGGCTCGCAGAATGCCCTGTTTCTGGTCGCCCACCTGCTTTTTGACGAGCGCACTCAGGTGGCGATGGAAAATCCGGGCTATCCCGATGCGATGGGCGTAACGACAATGCGCGGCGCACAGCTCTTGCTTCAAGATGTCGATAGCGAGGGGATGTGTCTCGATGACAGCGCACGCCAGTGTGACTATCTCTACGTCACCCCCAGCCATCAGGTACCGACCGGGGTCAGCATGAGTGCACCGCGGCGGCGCGCACTTATGGCCCAGCTAGACCTCCACGATCAGATCCTGATCGAGGACGACTATGACGCCGAGATCAACTTCGACCGCCTCGCCCACCCCGCGCTTAAATCGAATGACCCTCATCAACGTGTCATTTATATAAGCAGTCTTTCCAAATCGCTGTCACCGGGCTTGCGGGTGGGTTACATCGTCGCTGATGCCGAGCTGATCGATGAATTACGCGCCCTGCGCCGGCTGATGTACCGCCATCCGCCCGCACCCATTCAGCAGCAGCTTGCTCAGTTTCTCGCCCAGGGCCATTACGACCGCTATCTGCGTCACTATTGCCTGGAATCGACACGGCGCTGGGACTGTCTCAATGCCGCCCTGACACGTGATTTGCCCGACTGTCGACGCATCAGTGATGAATACGCCAGTGCGTTCTGGCTTGAAGCGCCTGCTAGC
Organism: Phytohalomonas tamaricis; assembly: GCF_003012345.1. Taxonomy (GTDB): domain Bacteria; phylum Pseudomonadota; class Gammaproteobacteria; order Pseudomonadales; family Halomonadaceae; genus Phytohalomonas; species Phytohalomonas tamaricis. The sequence goes on along the minus strand of NZ_PVRV01000019.1, from coordinate 733,184 downwards.
TTCGACACGCAGCGCCTTGCCTGGCTGGCGTCGCAGTCCGGGGTACTGATCGAGCCAGGCTTTCAACATTTCTTCAATCACGCCCCACCACGTCACTATTTCCGCCTCGGCTTCGGTGCTATCGATGCCGAGCGCATCGCGCCCGGCATCAAACAGCTGGCACAGGCCTTTCAAGCCATGTGATCAGCCGATCGTGAACTCACCCAGCACCTCATCGAGAATCGCCAGCCCCTGCGCGATTTCCTGCTCGGTGACGATGCAGGGAGGCACGACGTGAATGCGGTTTTCGACCACGAACGGCAGCAGCCCCCGCGCCAGCAGCGCGGCCTTGATGTCGTTCATCACCGCTCCGGCCAGCGGCGCTCGCGTCACGGGGTCGCTGACCAGCTCAAGCGCATGGAACACGCCGAGGCCGCGAGTCTCACCGATGAGCGCATGCTTTTCACTCAGCGCCTTGAGCCCCGTGGCGAGCACGCCGTCGCCAACCCGTGCGGCGTTATCGACAATATCTTCCTCTTCCATCGTATCGAGGGTGGCAACGATTGCTGCCATCGCCAGCGGATGGCCGGAGTAGGTCAACCCACCGGGAAAGAAACGCTCATCGAAATGGCGACTGATGCGTTCGGAGATGATCACCCCGCCGGCCGGCACGTAACCGGAATTGACGCCCTTGGCAAAGGTGATCAGGTCGGGCTCGATCTCGAAATGGTTAAAGCCAAACCAGCGTCCGGTACGGCCGAAGCCCGTCATGACCTCATCGACAATCAGCATGATGCCGAACTCATCAGCCAACGCACGCACGCCCTTGAGATACTCCTTGGGTGGCACGAGGACGCCAGCAGTGCCGGGAATGCTTTCGAGCAGGATGGCAGCGATCGCTTTTGGCCCTTCGCACTCGATCACACGCCTTAAATGCTGCAGGGCGCGCTCACACTCCTGCGCTTCGGAATCTGCCCAGAAATCGCTGCGGTACAAAAATGGATTGAAGAAATGAGCATGGCCGCGAGCGAATTCATTGGGTACCCGCCGCCAATCACCGGTGGCGGCGATCGCCGCGCCGGTATTGCCATGATAGGAGCGATACGCGGAGAGAATCTTGTCACGGCCGGTGAAGCTGCGCGCCATACGGATCGCGTTTTCATTGGCGTCGGCACCGGCATTGGTAAAAAACACCTTGTGAAAGTGGCTCGGGGCTCGCGCCAGAATACGCTTGGCCGCCTCGCCGCGAGCGAGGTTGGCGTGCGCCGGGGCAATGGTGGCCAGCACATCGGCCTGGTCCTTGATCGCAGCGATAACCTTGGGATGCTGATGACCAATATTGGTATTGACCAGCTGGCTGCTGAAATCGAGATACTCCTTGCCTGCGTGGTCCCACAGCTTGCAGCCTGCGCCGCCGGCAATCACCAGTGGACTGAGGCCACCCTGCGCCGACCATGAGTGGAAGACATGGTCGCGGTCGAGCTGGAAGACGTAGTCGTTCGATTCTTTGTTTTGCATGTCCGCTGTGCCTGCCTGAAAGGATGATGGTAAGTGAACCCGCGACACGGCTATCAGACCGCGCCGCCACGAGAGTGCATGTGCCGGAGCCGATGGAATGGGATCAGCCTAGAGAAAACCGAGCGGCGCCGGATAGAGCCAGAACGAACCGGCGCATTGGACAGACGCAGGCAGATAGGATGTCCCGGTTGTTGTCACCATCTGGCCCTATTCCGCTGACAGGTGTTTTCCTAAAGTAGCGTCATGCCAACGGTAAGCGCGTTGTCAGATGGACGGACAGCAGCGCAGCAATGGGATAAGGTGTTATTCATGCATGTGTCGTCACAACAGTCATAACAACAGGAGCTTACAATGACGAATGTGGTCTTCATTACCGGCGCGACTTCGGGCTTCGGCCGTGCCGCCGCACGGCGCTTCGCCCAGGCCGGCTGGTCACTGGTGCTGACTGGGCGGCGTCAGGAACGCCTGAATGAAATCAAAAGCGAGCTGGAAGGTCAGGTGCCGGTACACATCGCCGCCCTCGACGTACGTGACGCCGAGGCGGTCAAGCAGGTCGTGGCCGACCTTCCCGCCGAGTTTCGCCAAATCAGGTGTCTGGTCAATAATGCCGGCCTCGCCCTGGCCCCGATGCCCACGCAGAACGTTGAACTCAACGACTTGCATACCATGATCGATACCAACATCACCGGATTGGTCAACGTCACCCATGCCTTGTTGCCGACGCTGATCGAGACTGGCGCCGGGGCCAGTATCATTAACATTGGCTCGACCGCAGGTCGGTGGCCCTACCCGGGCGGCCATGTCTATGGTGCCTCCAAGGCCTTTGTTCAGCAATTCACCTATAATCTGCGCAGCGACCTGCTCGGCACCGGTGTGCGTGTTACCGACATTGCGCCCGGCATGGCCGAGACCGAATTCACGCTGGTGCGCACCAAGGGAGATCAGGCCGCATCAGACAAGCTCTACCGCGGCACCACTCCGCTTAACGCCGAAGATATTGCCGAGCAGATGTACTACGTCGCCACGCTACCCGATCACATCAACATCAATCTGCTTGAAGTAATGCCGACGCGTCAGGCGTGGGCGCCCTTCGCCGTTGACCGTGACGAGTAAACCTCCCGCAATAAAAGCGGCGCATCTAGTCTGATGCGCCGTTCCTAATGGTTATCTACTCTCCACTACCGCTCAGACGGTAGTGTCCTGTCGCCTTCGCCCAGTGAGCGTTGCATCAACACCGTATCGACCCAGTCACCGAACTTGAAACCAACCGATTTAAACGTGCCGACATGGGTGAAGCCGAGGCTGCGGTGCAGCGCAACCGAACCGGCGTTGCCGCTGTTGCCAATCACAGCGAGCATCTGCCGCCACGGTCCCTGCTCACAACGTCCAATCAGCGCCGCCAGCAAGGCCTTGCCAATGCCGCGACCGCCCATGCCGTGGGCAACGTAGACCGAATCCTCAAGGGTGTGGCGATAAGCGGAACGCGGCCGATAAAACGTCGCGTAGCTATAGCCAACCACCTGATCGCCCAGCGTGGCCACCAGATAGGGCAATCCGGCGGCCAATACCGCCGCACGGCGAGCCTGCATCTCCGCCAGAGCAGGCGGCACCTCCTCGAATGAGGCCAAACCGTGCAGGACATGGTAGGCATAAATAGCCTGAATCATGGCCATGTCGGCGTCACTGGCCTCGCGTACGCGTAAATCGCCCTGTGGCGAAATGGCATTCCCTGCGTCAAGGGGCGATATGGAATCTGATAAGACCATGCTGCTGGTTCCTGTTGTTGTTTGCCGTTGGATCATGCGGTAACCGCGCACAGGCATTGCGCGTGTCGCCTAGTTATAAATCAATCCGTGAGCAATTTATTCGCCGCCTGAAAAAATTTTGAGCATTCTGATCGAGACGCCCAATAGCTCAAGACTCGCATCATCACCGGCCGAAGCAGACCCGACACAAGGCCCGACATAGAAGAGAAGAACCAGCAGCGAGGCGGGAGTCATTTTGTGCTGTTCACGCCGCTAGCTGGCTTAGCCAGGCGGAGACCAGCAACAGCATGGCCATGAGCCGATTCAGCCACATCATTGCCCGTGCAGAGTTGCACAGCTGCGCCCGTGCCCAGTAGCGCCCACACGCTCAGACACGGCACGGAAATAGCGAAGAAGAGTAACGCAAGCCGCGTCACCTCTTCGATTCGATCACCGACATGGCCAGCGAACACGCCTACTACCGCCAGTGCCATCATCCATGTCTTGGGATTGCTCAGTTGCAGACCGGCAGCGTCGCGGATACGAAAGCGCACAGCATTGGCCTGCTCACCGTCAATATCAACACCGGACGGAGCACTGACGAAGATGCGCCAGGCCAGATAGCTCAGCCAGGCAACGCCGAGCCAGCCCATTGCGGTCTGGAAAGATGGATGAGCATTAAGTAACCCACCGAGACCACAGCCCACCAGCCATACAATTGCGGCCGCCGCCAGACAGGCGGCAACGACGAGGGGCAGCGTGGCCTTGAGTCCGTGGCGCAGGCTCTGTACCAGTACCAGCAGGTTGGTCGGCCCGGGCGTGATCGAAGCCACGAAAGCGAACAGCATGAAGGAGACGAGCGTCTGCATTGCTTACCTCCACCGTTTGAAGACAGTGGCGCTGACGATGAAGCCGCACGTCGAGGAAGAGATGAAAGCGATGAGTAAGCTCATGTACAACGACTCCTGAAGACGATGGTACTTCAGTCTGAGGCGTGCGCTACCGTGTCGTCTGGAAGGTTCGTGCAGCGGCGTCGATAATGCGCTGGCGTCAGTCCGTAAGCACGGCGGAACCAACGGCCAAGATGGCTCTGGTCAGCGAAGCCAAGCTCGCTTGCCACCGTGGCGGGCGATTTGCCAACAGCCAGGACATCGCCTTTCCGATAGTTATAGAACGTTCGTGCACAGCGTGATACTGCCCAAGATCAGCTGATCTGGATTGATTAACGAAAAACGGTCTAGGCTTTTCCGAATTCGGGACGTGACTCAGCCGCCTTCACGCACGGCCAAGCTCAATACGATTTCTGACGATGCAGATAGTTCGGGTTGAATTCAGCGAAGGCCACCATGCGCTCCCAATCATGGATCACCAAGCGCTTGTTTTGCAGCGTAATCAGCCCCTCGCTTCTCAGCTTCTGAATGACCCGGTTGGTATGTACCACCGTCATGCCCATCGAGTCGCCCAGCTCTTCCTGTGTCAGCGGCAGGTTGAAACTATTGTCATCACTGAGCCCGGCTGAACGCGAGCGCACCAGCAGTTCACAAAATACGTGCGCCAGACGTCGATCAGCAGAGCGATGGCCCGTGCTGACCAGCCATTCCCGCAAAATCGCCTCGTCGACGAGGGTCGACCAGAACAGAGCACGTGCGAGCCTATAGTGGTGCTCCATGATGTAGTCGATCTTCTCATGGGGAATACAGGCCACCGTGGCGGGCGTGAGCGTACGAATCGAATGATCCATCTGATCGAGGATCGCCACATGCACATCACATAAATCCCCGGGGATGAGATAAGCCATGATGTGAAACTTGCCATTCCCCATCAGCTTGTAACGACAGGCCCATCCCTCCAGCATAAGGTGTGTCTCACCGGGCTTGCTTCCCTCGGTGATGATGTTTTCACCTCGGTTTATGCTGATGGTTCGGGTAATCGAATCAATCAGTAGTTGCGTCTCTTTATCAGAGATATCCATGTAATGGTTTAGCTTCTTGATCAGCGGTCCGATCATTCACCTCTCCTGAATGTGCAAGGCGTATCTCTTGTCATTGAATAGACGAAGTGCCGCTAGGACGTTGCACTCCAAATGAAAAACCGAAGGAGGAGAATGGCACAGCAACAGATAGGCAACCGGCTAAACGCCAGATCAATCCTCGCAAACAATATCAGGCTTTAATGGATTATTGTCCCAGTTATCTCCAATCGGCTCCGGTAGATCGCTATCATTGCCGTTATAGGAGGGCACGAAAAAATCGGCGAGCCCCATGGCGACATACGTAAACCACCGCTCCGCCCGGGTGTAGGAATTGGCAGCGTGACAGGTACGGCTAAACGTTCTGACCCCTGCTGAATCGTCGTCTTCCTTCTCTGCCTGCTCTGCCGCCACGTCACGCTCGTTGGCAATCAGCTTCTGACTGTATTGCGACTGTGGTTGCGAGGTGCAGCCTGATAGCAGAAGAACGATTATTGCTATCACACCGAAAGGAACCTTCACGTCACGTTATTCCTTTATTAAGACATGAGTTGATAGCCGTTATTCATTACGGGTGATGTTATCCAGGCCCGTCTACTCGCCTTGATAACGAAGCGCGTGATAAGCACGGCGTGTGCCCACTCATTATGGCGCTTCTTACGGCAAGACGTATGGTACGTCGCGTGTAATCCTTGGGATGGCGCACCCGAGCGTGTCCTGATACGCCAAGGGCAATGCCTTAAAGATAGAAGAACGCTCGACGGACTACCAAACCCTCACGACTGGGCACGCGTAGCGCCACGGCGTTTATCTCCGTCCCGAGGCCCTTTCCTCTATGCCCTCTCCTGGGTTAATTAGCAAAAAACGGTCTAGGCTTTTTCAACGTCGGCACCCGCCGCGTCACCCATTAATGCTTACCCTCAGGGAGGAGAGCCACATGGATTCGAACGAGCCGAATGCCTCACGCCGCAGGATCATCAAGAGTGCCGGATTGACGTTGGCCGCCGCTGCTGCCGCGCCGGCATTTGCACAATCGGGTGCCAAGGGCACGACGCCGGCCGCAGCGCCGGTACCGCTGGTCAACCCTCAAGAGCGTTACAAGAAGCCACCGTTCGAGAACCAGTCGCAGCCATGGCCTGCACTGGCCAGCAAGATGAATCCTCCCCCTGACCACGGTGAAGAAAGTTATCGCGGCAGCAATCGTCTTGCTGGGCGCAAGGCGCTGATCACCGGTGGTGACTCAGGCATCGGCCGTGCGGCGGCGATCGCCTATGCACGGGAAGGGGCCGACGTGGCGATCAACTACCTGCCCGAGGAAGAGCCCGACGCTCAGGAAGTCGTCGAACTGATTCGCCAGGCCGGACGCAACGCAGTCGCTATTCCGGGTGATATCCGTGACGAAGAATTTTGTAATCGGCTCGTCAACCAGGCAGTCAACCAGCTCGGCGGCCTCGATATCCTCGTCAACAACGCCGCCCGTCAGTACGGTCACGACTCGATCCTCGACATCACTACCGAGTATTTTGATTGGACGCTGAAGACCAATCTTTACGCCATGTTCTGGATCAGCAAGGCTGCCATCCCGCATATGCCGCCGGGCTCAGCGATCATCAACACCGCCTCGGTCAACGCTTGGCGACCCTCGGAAAGCCTGCTCGACTACGCCATGACCAAGGCCGGCATAGCGAACTTCAGCAAAGGCTTGGCCAAGCAGATGATCGACCGCGGCATCCGCGTCAATGCCGTAGCCCCCGGGCCGTTCTGGACGCCTCTGCAGGTGTGCAGCAACGCCTCGCCGGACAAGCTCAAGAGCTTCGGTTCCAGCACGCCGATGAAGCGCCCCGGCCAGCCGGCGGAACTCGCTACGGTCTACGTACAGCTCGCCTCGGCAGAGTCGAGCTATGTCACCGGCGAGCTATACGGCGCCACCGGCGGCACCGCGCCGCTTTAGGCACTCAACGCTCGAAGATCTGAACAGAGGCCGCGCAATGCGCGGCCTTTTTTCTTGTTTGTGACAGCATAAAAACGCCGCCCTGCCAGACATGCCGATGCCTATATCACCATTCGCTCATGGTCCAATTGAAAGCGCGTTTCGCCTGCCCTAGCGTAACGAAGCCCTATGGATAGCTGCCATACGCGCCTATCCGACGCGGCACGTGCCAAGCGCTATTATCGTTACGACACCACGGAAGGCTCCTATATTCCATGTTCCAAAAACGTCTACTGACACTGACGATCGCCACGCTCATGGCGGCTCCGCTCATGCCCGCCCATGCCGCCGCGACGCCTTCTTCCCAGGCCGAAAGCAACGCTCAGGTCGCCCCCGGCGCACCGGGTGATGCGCCGTTCTGGTCCTATTCCGGCAAGACTGGCATCGGCACGTCCTATGAGCAGTACAAAAACGGGCACTTCTCGTCTGATGCAGCTACCGGCGCCGTCTCGAAGGTATGGTTTTCTCTCGCTAACGGCATCCTGACTGAAACCATGTTCGGCCTGATTCATGAAGCCCAGCTCAGGCAACTGCAGCTGGTTATCCAGGGCCCGGACTTCGTGGATGTCGAGCAAAAGGATACCGAAAGCGAGATCAGCTATCTCTCGGTGGACGACGAGGGCCGACCCAACTCCCTCGCCTACCGGATTATCAATCGTGACAAGGAGGGGCGTTACGAGATCGAGAAGCATATCTTCACGGACCCCGACTCAAACGCCTTGATGATACGGGTCATCTTCCGTAGTGACGAACCCGACATTTACCCCTACGTGTACGTTGACCCCGCCATCGACAACAGCGGCAGCGGGGATAGCGCCTTCACCGAACAGCAGGCGCTCTACGCTCAAGAGAAGGGCACTACACTGGTGGTCAAGGCCAACCGCGCGCTGGAAGTTCCCACCGTCGGCTTTGTAGGCACCTCCGATGGCCTGAGCGATCTGCGCGATGACGGTCAGCTCGATCATCGTTACCTGACCACCGGCGACACACCGGGTAACGTCGCCATGCTGGCGCGCCTGCCCAAGAGGGGCAACACCACCACGCTCGATCTGGTCCTCGGTTTCGGCAAGGACCGCCGCGCCGCCGATCAGGCCGCCGATGCCACGCTCAAGCGCGGCTATGACCAGGTGCTGGCCGACTATAACGGCGAAGGCGATGCGATAGGCTGGCAGGATTATCTCGCCTCCCTTTCCCACCTGCCGGACATGCGTACCGAGACAACGGACGGCGGCAAGCTGCTCAACGTCAGCGCCATGGTGCTCAAGGCGCAGGAAGACAAGAGCAATACCGGCGCCCTGATCGCGTCGTTATCCAATCCCTGGGGGGAAACCGTACCGGCAGAGGAAGGCACCACTGGCTACAAAGCCGTATGGCCGCGTGACTTCTATCAATGTGCGATGGCGCTGCTCGCCCTCGGTGACCAACAGACGCCCAAGGTCGCCTTTGAATACCTCAAGAAAGTGCAGGTCACGGAAGACACCCCGACCATGCAGGCCGACACCTCCGCCTACATTCATGAACAAAAGCAGGGTGACGAGAACGAGGAAGATACCACCGCTACCGGCGCCACCGGCTGGTTCTTGCAGAAAACCCATGTAGACGGGCAGATCGAATGGGTCGGCGTACAGCTTGACCAGACCGCGATGCCGATCATGCTGGGTTATAAGCTCTGGCAGGCAGGCGTGCTAAGTGATGAGCAGATCGAGCGCTGGTATCGCGACATGCTCAAGCCGGCCGCGGAGTTTCTGGTCGAAGGGGGGCAGGTACATATCGACTGGAACAATTGGGAGGTCAAGCCGCCGCAGACCCAGCAGGAGCGCTGGGAAGAACAGCCAGGCTACTCACCTTCCACCACGGCCGCCGTGATTGCCGGGCTAGTCGCTGCCTCCGAGATTGCCCAGCAAGCAGACGACAATGACGCGGCACAACGCTTTTTGATTACCGCCAAGCGCTACTCTGACCGGGTCGAAGCCACCACCTTTACCGACAGTGGCGAGTTCGGCGATGGCAACTACTACCTGCGCATCAGCAAGAACGACAACCCCAACGATGGCGAGAAGCTGCAGGACAACAACAGCCGCCCCGGCATGGCCGAGGACAAGATCCTCGACGCCGGCTATCTGGAGCTGGTGCGTTACGGCGTCCGCCCCGCCACCGATGCCCATATCACCGATAGCCTTGAAGAACTCGACAGTCAGACGCTACCCGAGAACCTGCAGGTCAAGTACACCTTCACCTACCCGGGCGTCGAAGGTGAATTCCCCGGCTGGCGGCGCTACGGCAACGATGGCTACGGCGAAAGCGAGACCAGCGGCATCAACTATCCGGCGACCGAATCGCCGGTCATGAACTCAGGCCTGCGCGGCCGGGTTTGGCCGATCTTCACCGGTGAGCGCGGGCATTACGCCCTGGCGCTGGCCAAGGCCCAGCTCCCCGCAGGGCAAGAGCAGTTGAGCGCCGAGCAGCTGGAACAGATCAAAAGCACCTACGTCAAGGCCATGGAGCTGTTCGCCAACGAAGGTTACATGCTGCCGGAGCAGATATGGGACGGCGTTGGCAACAACGAGCGCCACGGCTACACCAAGGGCGAAGGCACCGACTCCGCCACACCGCTGGCGTGGTCTCATGCCGAATACGTCAAACTGGTGCGCTCATTAAGTGATCAGCGCGTGTGGGATAACTACCCAGTCGTTGCTGAAAAACTGACGAAGTAATCGTCATGCTGTGCTGGGCCGCTGCCCAGCACAGCCCTTCCCGCTAGCAGTTCCCCTAAACGCAGCTATGGCGCGCTGAGCGCTCAGTGGACGGAAGCCACGATTGCGACCACGCTTAGACGAAGATAATTCATGAACGCTGAACCACAGGAGAGCAAGCAATGGGGAACTCAGTGATAACGGCTTCGTCAGGCTGGTATCTGATTCAGAAAGGGCCGCAAGGAAACGCACTGGTGCATCCGGTAGCCTGTTGGGAGGTACGCGATGCCGAAGTCATCGGATTGGTAAGCGCCATGGAAGACAATCTTGACGCCGAAGGCCGGCCGGTGCTTTCCGTGCCGGGCGGCATTGGTGGCCGCTACGTACATACCAGTCAGTTCAATGAAGAAAAATTGACGCGGCTACAGGCGGCGATGATGACGCCAGGTGAGGTGCGCTACGACGAGCTTGTCACCAGCATTGACAGTGGCGGCGGTGATATCGGCAATCAATAACCTTTGCCGTGTACATTACGCGTTAAAACGCCCCGCGATATGCGGGGCGTTTTAGTGTGGCGCATCAACACGATCAGCGTAGTGCTCAGCGCTTTCTTAGCGCGCGCGGCAGGTTGCCCACACCATATTTAATTAAATGGCGCTCATTCCGTTTCCTGCCCGTTTTTTCTTGTCCCGCTATAGTTATCTTATGGAAGGAAGGCGTCAAATCCATGAGAAGACAAAGGTTAAATCAGCATATTTATTGATGGTTTTGAATAAAAACAACCGACTAAAGTCTCATTATTAACAATATCTAAATAAATACCTTTTAAAAAGTAGCATGCTGACTTTTAACTAAGTATTACGTTCAGAGGCTTGTTGATTAATTGAAGCGTGACTAAATACTTAGGGGTATAAAGGTGGTAAACACTAGGACTGGGAAGCAGTAAGGAAGGAATAACGGATACAAAGGATGCATTTAATTTTATGGCTTAATAACTGACAATATTTTAAATATTTATGTCTATTAGATGAATTAAGATATTCGCCGACAATCATTCTTCATCCTTCCTTTTCAAATAGCCATAATTTCATTAGACAAGCTTAACAAATAGCTCATTCAAGGAAAATATAGACAGCTAAATTAAAAAGCTTTCACTACCAGCAGCATTAATATCACTAATCATGCCTTACCATTACTAACAAACCACACTAAAACCTAACAAAACAAAACTCTATCTCTAATATTTTTTAAGTCACTTCCTCAACTCGGATAAATGACTTATTCCCCTCATTTATTATTCTTCCAAAATAAAAATAACCAACCCTTTAAGGTAGCCTATCCCAATATTGCAAAAGATAACTCCTTAAAAAATTTGTCCTACCATAGCGATCAGATATCACTAAGAAACTGACATTTTCTAACAAGCTCTCTCTAATCTCCTCGACAAGGCGGGCTTCGCCTGCGTTGACCACGTTGGGCAGTACCAGCAATCCCTCCCGATGCAGGTCGTGAAATAGATTATCCAACGTTGTCATGGCATCCTGTTCCTTGTTCGTCGCGTACCCACGAGCAATGTATGACGCCGAGGGGACGTGATGGAAGGATACGGCAAGGGAATATTGGCCTTCGGCGGTCAGTGCAGCGAGGGTGGCGCGTCGTGGCGTTACACGCTGTGTTGGCGTAGGCCATTGAACGTTGTCTTCGTTTATGTCCTTACTTAATACCAGAGGCTCGCCGGAGACCAGTTCGATTGGATTTCGCCTTTCAACGGTGCGATCTGCCGGGCCCCTTGAATAGCGCTGAGCCGGTGTATCTTCGGTATACGTTAGCCGTTTGGTTGTATATCCGGATGTGCATCATACTCAACGCCTGAAATAGAGAAGTTATACAAATCAAACGAGCAGAGACACTGTGGCGTGGGGCTACATTCCTGTCTCAGACACGGAGTGCAAAGCATGTCTACCTTCCCTACCTCCCCCAATACTCTGATGATTCGCGGTCTGGAAAGCATCTTCACTCTCTCCGAGGAGGAGAAGCAGGCGCTTCAGGACTTGCCCGTACAGGTCAAAACCCTCGAGGCCGGTCAGGACATCGTGCGCCTCGGCGACCGCCCTTCCCGGTGCTGCTTGATCCTAGAGGGCTTCACCTGCGTCTACAAGCTAACCTCCGAGGGCAAGCGCCAGATCATGGCCTTGAATGTGCCCGGTGATATCCCCGACCTGCAAAGTCTGCATCTGAAGGTTATGGACAACAGCATTGCCGCGATCAGCCCCTGCACGGTCGGGTTCATTCAGCATGAAGCGTTGCGCAATGTGTGCGAGCGCTACCCTCGCATCACCGCCGCCTTCTGGCGTGAAACGCTGGTGGACGCCGCGATCTTTCGGGAGTGGCTGCTTAGCATCGGGCAGCGCACGGCCTACGCTCGGACAGCCCATCTTTTCTGCGAGATTCTGATACGCCTGAAGGTGGTGGGGCTTGTTGAGAATGATACCTTTGACCTGCCGATGACCCAGATTGAGCTGGCGAACACGATTGGCACCAGCCCGATCCACATGAACCGGATTCTCCAGGCGCTTCGTGCTGATGGCTTGATCCAGACCCAGAAAAAGCAGGTAATCATTCCCGATTGGGAAAAGTTGAAGAAGGCGGGTGATTTTGATCCTCACTACCTTCATCTGGAAGTTTGATCCTCACTACCTTCATCTGCCTCGCTACCTTCACCTGAAAGAAGGTACTGCCGCATAAGCGCGCTATGGCACACAGCCGATTTTCCTCTGCCGATATCCCCACGCCAGGCCACCCCGTCATTCCTGCAAATTCGCTTTGATTTTTACCTAAGCATTTCTGTCACGTTACAGCGTGAGTTCCAGAGATCAGCCACTCAATGGCCTGGATAACACGCAGTTGACGGGACGGTTATGCTTCGCTTAACCTAATAATGATATTTATTATCATCTGCACTAGAGTATTGTTAACACTAAGCGCATTGAGGCAGCCTCACCGTGACATGACTCTCGATACACCATGACATCGTGGTTTCGCCGTCAGGCGTCTCGGCCCTGCTAATGGGGTCTCAGACGCATATCGATTTGCCGCTACGCTAAAAAAATAAACAAGGATCATCGCTATGCGCGCACTGATCGGGATAGGGATATTGGTATTCGGCATCCTCGCGCTTCCCATGTGTAAAGCCGATGCGCTGCATGAAGAGGGTTACCCACGGACTGTCACGGACATTACAGGCCGCCACGTCACCCTCAAACACCGCCCGACACGTGTTTTTCTGACCCAGCCTCGCCAGCTATATACCTTGGCGATACTGCTTCGAGATCCCGTTAAGCGCCTGGCCGGCTGGGCATATCCACTCGATGTCTACGACCCGGCGGCAACGCAGCTCTTCACGCGCCAGTGGCCTGAATTGGAGAAACTTCCCGCCCTGAGCCAAACGACAGCCTCCGGCATCAACAACGAGGCTTTGATCTCGTTGGCTCCCGATCTGGTGCTATTTGACCTAACGAGCCTTTCATCGGTAGAGAACTCCTCACTGGCGACCACGCTCAATTCGTTGGGCATTCCTTATCTTTTCATCGACTTTAACCAGCATCCGTTAGAAAACACCCCGGCAAGCCTAATGCTGCTTGGCCGGGCGCTGGACGTCGAAGCTCAGGCCGATAGCGCCGTTGATCTGATCGGACGTCACCTTGCCCTTATCGATCAACGGCTGGCCACGGTTTCGGACCGCCCTGACGTGCTGATCAATGTGGCACCGGGCCTGAAAATTGACTGCTGCCGTACCAATCTGTCGACCGGACTTGCTGACCTGGTGGCGCGTGCAGGCGGGCACAACGCGGCGGCATCTCTGGTGTCGGCCCAGAACGTCACGCTCAGTACGGAATGGGTGCTCTCTCATGCGCCAGACACGATTATCAATACCGCCGGGCTGTGGTCAGCCGGCGGCGGTATCCGAGCCGGCATCGACGTCGATGAACAAGAGATTGAAACTGATCTACACGCGCTGACGTCATTATTGCCGGGATGGTCACAGTTGGACGCGGTAAAACAAGGCCATTTTTATGCGCTATGGCACGGTTTTCATCAGGGCCCCTTCGCCATAGTCGCACTTGAGCAAATCGCAAAATGGCTTCATCCCGACCTTTTCAGCGACCTCCAGCCCGAAGAAACATTTAAAGCGTTACTGAGCACAACGACTCCGTTAACCCCTACGGGCCGCTTCTGGGCTTCACTGCCTGCCCAGACCGCATCCAGCCATACTCCATCCAGCCACGATTGATGACTATGACCGTTGCTTCTCGCTTCACCCCTGTTTCACTGCAAAAGTGCGCGCTTCGCTTAACGCCCCGCAATGTTACCGCCTCCCTGCTGGCCCTGATGCCGACGCTGATATGTGTACAAAATGCCAGCGCAGATGCAGGCACAACCACGGCGAATACTATGGTGGTGGTATCAGACCGACTTTCCACCGTTGCGCCGCACAGCTACCGCGCCAAGCAATCGACAGTGGCCAGCAAGCGGCCTGTGAACTTTCTCGATGAAGCCCACACGGTCGACACGGTAGCCTCCCAGGTCATGGCCGATAACGATGCCGATAGCTTGACCGAAGCCATGATCTTCGCGACCGGTGTCACCCAGGGCAACACCATGGGCGGCACGGAAGATGGTTTTATCAAGCGCGGCTTTGGGAGTAATACAGATGGTTCAATCCTGATTGATGGCATACGCCAGTCTCGCGGCACCTACTCGATGGCGACAATTGAACGCGTCGAGGTTCTGAAAGGGCCGGCATCGCTCTTTCATGGTCAGCAGGAGCCCGGCGGGGTTATAAACCTGGTCACTAAACGTCCTCAGTACCAATGGCAGCGCAGCATAGAGGGCGAAGTAAGCTCTTTTGGCGGCGGCAATGCCAACCTCGATATCACCGGCCCGATCGCCGACAGCGATTTCGCTTTTCGCTTTATCCTTCATCATGAGGACAAAGACTACTGGCGTAACTTCGGCTCGCAGCGCCGCACGATCGTTGCGCCATCGTTACGTTGGGAAGGTAAAAACAGCCGGGCGCAGTTGTCATACGAATACCGCGACTATGACCTACCACTCGACCGCGGCACTGTCATCGTTAATGGTAAACCCGCCGATATTCCTCGCACACGTCGCCTCGATGAGTCCTGGTCGCATATCTGGGGACATGACCAAGCCGTGACAGCATGGTGGGAGCAGGACCTCAGTCCCGACTGGTCAGTGAAGCTGACCTATGGCTGGAATCGTCGTCAATATAGCGACGGCCAACCCCGCGTCATGAGTGTTGACGAGAGTACCGGGGCACTTACCCGCCGTGCCGATGCCAACCTCGGCTACGATAGGCGGGTACAGTACACGTCCCTGGATACTATTGGCGCAGTCACTCTGGGCGGAATGCGCCACGACCTCGTCATCGGGCTGGATCACGAGCGCCGCCACGACTACCTGGCCGACGTCTATCGCAGCAGTACCGTAAGCGATGCCAACATCTATGACATGAACTATGGTGACCTCACTCTTGACAGCGACAGCCTCGACAACACGCGCAGCAATCGCCTCGACGAGATCAATACCACGGGCCTGTATGCCAATGACCGCTGGCATGTAGGGGAAAACTGGATAGTCGGAGTCGGCGGGCGCTACACCCATTTTGAGCAGTCCAGCGGACAGGGCCGACCTTATGTTGCCGACCCGGATAGCGAAGAGAGTATTTTCCTGCCCTCTCTGAGTCTGCTCTATCGGCTCACCGCCGCAACGTCGCTTTATGCCAACTACAGCGAGTCATTCGTCCCCAACGGTGTCGACAGTGATAGCGGGCAAAGTCTCGACCCTGAGCATGGCAAAGGCAGCGAAATCGGGCTCAAGCATCTGTGGAATGACCAGTTTGCGCTGTCCATGGCCTTGTTCCGCATTCGCAAGGATAACGTGGCGATTTCCGACAACGGCGTCACCAGAACAGTAGGAAAAGCGGGATCACAGGGGCTTGAACTGAACCTGTCTGGTCAACTCAGTGACCAGCTAACCATGTTGGCCTCCTATGCCTATACCGATACTGAAGTGCTTAAAGACACCGCCGACACCGAAGGCAACCGCCTCCCCAATGCGGCGCGCCATACCGCAAGCCTGTACTTGGCGCGTGATTTGGCGATTACTCCGTCTTTTGGCACATGGCGCCTAGGTGGCGGAGTACGCTATGTGGGCGAACGAGAAGGCGATTCCAGCAATAGCTTCAGCCTGGATGCCTACACGGTGGCAGATGCCTTTATCGGCTTGGATACGCACTGGATAGGTAAAACGACGCATCTTCAGCTCAACGTGAAGAACCTGTTCGATACCACGTATTATCCTTCCAGCGGCGGTAGCACACGTGTGGTGGTCGGTGATCCTCTAGAAGTGACGATGACGGCTAAAGTTGCCTTCTAAGCGCTGTTAACAATAGGTACGCATCGGCCTGATAAGGTTTGAGCGTCTAGTCCCTTGGCAGTGGCTGAGACCCGTCACGAACTCTCGGCACGCCAAGGCCTGGGCAGGTAGCAGCAACTACAGGGCACCTAAACAACAGGTAATAAAAAACCGCCACTCGGCATGACCCGTCAGTGGCGGTTTTTTTAATAAACTTTATGGGCTGTTGGGATTCGAAATCTCTCAACAAGCTATTGTTTTATATGGAATTATATACCTGAATACTTTCTCAATATACCCTCATTTATACCAGCGTTTATACTACCTATATGTCAACGCTGCTAATAACATTATTACTATTCCCGTACAGAGCCAACCATAATCAACGACAAACAGTAGTTTTTAGACGACATTGAGAAAGAATTTTAAATAGCAGTAGAACATTCATTTGCAATTAGTAAAGTACAAGGTGTGCCGGCTAGTATAGTGTGTGCGGTTTTTATAACCGCCATTCCTATCAAAGCGAACGCGGCCTCACTCCTCTTCACGCAAGAGCTCTCCATGAGCAATTGGAGCTGATTCATGCTGACCATCCGGCAAATGCCGTCAAGCTAGCCGACCACCTTGTACAATAATAATTTCAGATCAATAGCCTCTCAGCAACTCTTTTTTCTCCAATGAGTTCAGCAAGGCTGTCCGATCCCATGATACAAACCATTGAGATTTCTGAAAGTCAGACTTTGCTTCTAAAAGTTCCTGTGAGTTAGCATTACGCGAATAGACTTGCTTAAAATACCTTTCCAGTATTTTATTTTTAAGCTTTTCACTGACAAATGGGCATTTAATAGCATCCATGAGCAAATAAGCCTTAAAGGTATTTTCCTTCACATCTCTCAAGTCTTCTAGATTATCTCTAATTTTATTTTCAACTGTTTTTTTTATCCTTGCATAATTTTGCATATCTTCTATATAAAATAAAATTGCTATTATTTCAAAATACGAAAAATCTCTTGAAGAAGATATATTAATAATATTTGTTAAATCTTCTGTTGTCAGTAAGAAGTTTGGCCCCAACTCTTTAATTGCTAATAATAAATTTAATGATTCTAACAACGCAAAACCATCACTTCCTGACTTCAAATTAGCGAAACCGCTACTTCTGAAGAACGACAAACTCATTGTATAAATTAAGCTTTTAACAAAATTAGCCTCATCCACATAGTGTTTACTAAAAAATTCACATGACATATAGGTCAATTTACAGATATTAACAGCCCCCCGGTGGCTGGGAATTATAGTAAAAAAGTGGAAGATTAGCTCTATGACAATGGAGTAAAAATCTTCATATTCTCTGAAGGGTTTTTCGGAAAGATCTTTATCTATATTCTTTTTTGAAAAAACTATCAGTAAGTTAGTCAGGGAAGTAATTAAAAAGCCACATGCCATGCTATATGACTGCTGATCGTCGATACATGAAGACTTAACACCGTTGACAAAATCAATTATAAGCCTTTTCTTATTACGAACACGTTTAGGCGACCATTTATCAACTCCTAGCTCAGTATTAGGAACAACATGCACTAAGTTATCTTTTAATTCTTGCAGGATTTTTTTTATAGATCGTATGGATTTTGTTTTCTGGGTTACGAAAGGCTTCGCGGCTTTAATCGCTTTAGTACGATTAAGATATAAGTTATATCTCTCTATAACTGATTCTATCACTAATGCGATTTGCTCAGAATGCGCCTCCTTCTTAGAAAATATAAAAATATCATCAACATATCTTTTTATTTCATAATGAAAACCAAATTTCAGCCCTCCCTCCTCTAGTTTACTTTCAACCTCACGATCTATTTCTTGAAATATGATTTCAGCAAAGATACGACAAACTTCTGGCCCAATTACTATACCTGCAGTTTCATTATAATTTGAGGACTGCATTAAACGATCAAAAATGCTTCCAAGTGTATTGTCAATATTTCTATGTTTTTTTGAAAATGGCTTTGTTTTTAAAGCCCATGTCAAAGAATGAGTATAAATACTGTCAAAACATTTTGATATATCAAGAGACCAGAAAGAAGAATATTTTCTTTCTAAATCCAAGAATTCATAAGAGTCAAAAAATTTATGCAGCCTTGTGTAGCCACGATATGAAAAATAAGAAGTTAGGAATTTATTTTTAAACTCACTCCTATAAAGTGACACTTGATTAGATTTAAATTCTTGAATATCTTGTTGCTTATTTTTAACATAGTATTTACTTGCAACTTTTTTAGGCGCCCTTATACTAAAATTACTTTTACAACAAGCGCTTAGGATTTGCAAATCGAATGCCTTATAGAACTCAACGAACTCAGCTTGTACAGCAGGATGAAGCAATGAGAGAGTTCTAAATGAATCCTCATCTTTCCTAATTTTATAACTCAAAGGTATTGTATAACTATCAGCATCTTTATGAAGCAGGTACTTAAACAATTCTGGAAAATTAAACTTGTTATTTTTTAATGCTTTAAGCTGGCTGTAGAGCCCAAAATTGCTAAATATAATAGGAACTTCATAAGGACATGTCTCTGTTAAAACAATTCGTTCAAAGTCCTCTTTTCTTACCCGTCTAAGATTCCTCCTCATTTTCTCCAACATTCCTTTATTGACTTTAGTGTCCCGTAATTAAACGAGTGATGGCGAGCAGATGCGAATCCACTCATAAAGCTATAACCTGCTAAAGATCGCCTCTGAGAGGTGGATAGCTTCCTAGCAATACGACATGACAAAGGATATTTTGTTGAAAACAATAATTTTCTATAAAATTTATCGAGTTCTAAAAGGGCACAATATTCAAAATTATTTTTATGTGAATAATTAAAATATATTCCTGTCTTTATCTTCAAACCAGTCATAGGATCACGAATTGTGAAATTGCCGGTCAGGGCTCTAATGCGGTTTTTAAGTAAGTTAAAACTTTCTTCGCTGCGACCGTTCGATAAATAATTTGTAAAAGAATGAATGAGGCGCAACTTTATTTTTTCAACCTTTACAGATGAAATATCTATTAAAACTTTACGTTTTTTTCTATAGCCACATTCATTATCAAAAATATTAAAAACCTTAAATTCGTAACCAAGATAATCGAAGCTATTGAAATAAAATTTATCTTGTTTATTTTGGAGTTTAGGAAGTGACAAAAATGATCTTTTACCTTCATTATGAAATTCCAAACCTACAGGGAGTATGTTCTTTAGCTGGCCATCTAGATCTGCTCTAGTTACATCTTCCGAAACTACAAGCAATATATCATCAACAAATCTGGCATAAAAAAACACGCCACTTTTTTTTCTAATTTTAATATCAAAATCTGTAAGATAAACTTCGGAAAGAATCGAGCTAATGCTAAGCCCCCGCGGCAAACCTACTATATTATGAGAGTCAAAACTATTAAAAAGGGAAAATAGAAGCTCTAAAGTTTGCCAAGAACACTTACCTTCTTCTAAAAGCTGATGTATTAACAGCTTCCTATTTATATTTTCATAGAAATTTTTTATATCTAGCCGGTAAATATTGAAAGGCGTACCCTCATATAATAGGCTAGCTAAATTGCTTATAATCGCCTGCCGGTCAGATTGTCTTATATTATAATTGACTCTAATATTTTTCCCTATCAGTCGAGAAACCAATTCAGAGCTTAAATTGTTAAAGGTAAATGCAGGCTTCTGCCTAATAATAGTTGGTCGAAGAGGATTCAAGAATATTTTACCGTTTTCTATCAGACGCAGTGCATTCTTCGCTTCTTCTTTTTTATTCTCAATTTTAGAAAGATCTCGATTATTGTATACGTCCTTGTAACCGACGCAGCCCGCTAATTTACTTACTGTGTAAGGTATTTCAATCATAACCCAACCTTTAATTACTCTAATTTATCGAGTATCTTATTAACAGTTACTTTTATCATTAATTGATTAAAATTCATCCGCCGTCATTAATGACATGGTTCGTGATAGATGCAAAAAATCGCCAAAACTGACACGAGACAGGACGGTTGTCGATAGAGTGCCAAAAGGAAGAATGGAAAAGCAGGCGATAGAGCTAATCTTCTGCGAAAGAGGGTAAGCTACCGTCCCATGCGTTGATTGCACTAAGTTGTTTTATATCATTTTATCAATTAAATATGACTACTAACGTTTGCTCAGGAATGCTTGAGAACTCCCTCATTAACATGAGGGTCGTCTGATTTAGCCATACTTTAGAATCGTTCTGCATCAATACTCTCTCCCACATGAAATATGCATCATTTCGCAACATTTTTACCCAAGAAAAACCGTGCCGTGGCCCAGCTTTGAGCCAAGTGCAACAGTGCATCAAAACCGACAGGTTTAGCGCGCAGGCGGAGCGGGGAGTCGACAGCGCGCCGGGGGGGGGAAGAACAGGTAGGCGGATAGTAAAGGCAACTCCACCGAGCGCTGGCCCACGCTACCGCCCCAGAAGCACCACAAGGGGACTTCCGCTGGTAGTCATGCCGTCACTGACTCCTGTGGCTAATGCGATTCGTTGCGGAGGGCTTACTTACAAGCCGCCTTATTGCGTAACGTAAACCACACAATAGCCTTACTCTACCTGCGGCCACTTCATGAAGTACAGCTAATATCATGGCGACATAAGTCGCATGGACTAGCGCGGGCTAGGCGTGACGGTGCACGCCGGAAGGCAAGGTGCACGCATGCAAAACGCCCCGTACATGTCGGGGCGAGGTGTCGACGGCTCGGGCGGGTAGCGCAAAGATAGCTAAAGGCATTCAAGCTTTGCGTGTCGAATTGGCCGCTATCCAGAAAGCTGCGCGCCAGCGTGTTCATGGCCCTGTAAAGAAACTTGGCAATGCTTGATCCGGCGCTGGGGTCGTCTGATGCCAAGGCTTTTTAGTTCATCAAGGGATGGGTAAGCCCTCGCGTGCTAGAAGGTTGATAGGCAGCGGGGTGTCTC
The DNA here is from genome assembly GCF_003012345.1 of Phytohalomonas tamaricis. Taxonomy (GTDB): domain Bacteria; phylum Pseudomonadota; class Gammaproteobacteria; order Pseudomonadales; family Halomonadaceae; genus Phytohalomonas; species Phytohalomonas tamaricis. Next base: position 711,881 of record NZ_PVRV01000019.1, on the reverse strand, counting down.
GGCACAGCGTGGCGATGTCATTTGATTTAATTGCTCATCGCCATGGCCGACATGCACTTGGCCGATTCATCCAGGCCAATCATCTTGAGTATCAAGTAACCTGTAATATGTCCTCCAGCCTCTTGATTGCACAAAGATAATTGTGCCGATGTTCTGCTCGCCATGGATATAGCCACGCCGCGGTACTACGTTGAACCTTGTACATATACTTAGAATAACGTCCCCAAGGAGGGAACCTAATGACCGTTCAAACAGGTGCAGGCTCAAGCTCGGATGTCGTTGACATCCTCACCACTGATCACCGCGAGATGCTGGACTTGCTCAGTCAGGCCGAGCGTACGACAGATACAGATCAGCGCAGGGATCTGGTCGAGACCGCAATCGCGGAGGTGATGCGTCACGCCGTCGCCGAGGAGATGTATGTCTACCCTGCGATGGAAAAGCATTTGCCGAACGGCACGGAGGAAGTCGAGCACGACAAGCAGGAGCACGACGAGATCGTCCGCGTGATGAAGCAACTGGAAGATGTTGACGCCTCCAGCCCTAAGTTCATGGAACTGGTCAAGGAGTTGAAGAAGCAGCTGGACCACCACGCGGACGACGAGGAGTCCGATCAGTTTCCCAAGCTGCGGGCTCACTTCTCCAGCGAGCAACTCGTCGATATGGGCAGCAAGGTAGAAAATGCCAAGAAGTTGGCGCCTACTCGCCCGCATCCCAGTGCGCCGCACTCCGAGCTGTTCCACAAGAGTGTCGGGCCGGGCGTTGGCATGGTCGACAGGCTCATGGACAAGCTCAAGGGACGCCACACCGGCTAGGCGGAAAGGCAGCTACCATACGCGGGACAAAACAGCCCGCAGCCTTTTCAGGTAGGAAGTGAGCCGATTACGCTACGTATTCGGCACACTCAAGGCCTGACCAGGCGGCTGTCACCTATATGCACCTGACCTGAAGTGAACAGCAACAAAAAACCGCCACCCGGCATGACCCGTAAGTGGCGGTTTTTAATAAACTTTATGGCGCGCCTGTTGGGATTCGAACCCAAGACCCCTGCCTTCGGAGGGCAGTACTCTATCCAGCTGAGCTACAGGCGCGCAGTACCTATACAGCGGGGCTTATCCTACCCGCTCGCGGTTTTACTGTCCAGCGACGCGCCGGGCGACGAGCGACAAACCGCCGCGTCACGCGGCGTTTTCGTCAGTGAGGCGTGTCGTTATACTGCCCATCAACATCACGGGCCAAGCGCCTGTGCATAAAAACTGTGATGAGGTGGTTGTGGATAACATAACGAAGCTGCTAGGCGTTACGCTGCTGTTTGCCACTGGGCTCGCGGCTCAGGCCAGCGCCGCCGAACTGCCCGCTCAGAACGCTGATCATCAGGCATTGGGCAAGAAGATCTATGAACAAACCTGCGCGGGGTGTCATAACGTGGGGGTGATGAATTCGCCACGCTTCGGTGACAAGCGCACGCTCAGCGCGCTGGAAAACAAGAGCATCGAGACGCTTTATACCCACACCATCGAAGGCTATCGCGGCATGCCGCCCAAGGGGGGCGATCCCTCGCTATCAGAAAAAGAGGTCAAGGCGGCGGTGGATTATCTCGTCCATTCCGCCGACTGAGTCTCGCCTGTGGTCGCGCTATGAATAGCCACGCTACGAAACTAGGCCTTGCGTTCCCTGTTGGCGTTTGTGTCAGCTGCCTGCAGGCAATGGCCAATCGTGAGTACGTGTCAGACGGCCTACACTACCTACGTGCAGCGAAAAAATACCTATACGGCACGAGGAGATAATCATGGCGATCAAAGCATGGCATTCGACCGGCGCGGCGACACTGGGACTGGTGGCAGGCCTTCTGGCCGCCTCGCCGGCAATGGCCGAAGTCAATGGTGAGGCGGTATACAGCGATAGCTGTGCAAAGTGCCATTCTGACGGTGGTGCCCCCCAGCGCGGTGATGAAGATGCCTGGCGCGGACGGCTCGACAAGGGCATGCCGATGCTTTATACCCACGCGATCGAGGGCTATGAGGATATGCCGGCCAAGGGCGGCAACCCTGCGCTCTCCGATGCTGAAGTGAAGGCCGCAGTCGATTACCTTGTCGCCCCCGTCACCGATTCCTGATCCGCTCTCGGTAACACCACCCATGCCAAACAAGACGTCCGTTGAGTTAGCGGGCGTTCATTTCCTGCCATCAGACGGGTGATAAAATCAGCCAACCTTGAGCGCCACGCGGCCATGATGACTGCGCATGCTGTCCATGTAGCGGTGGGCAGCCACCACCTCATCGAAGCCAAACACCTTATCGATTACGGGCACCACCGCGCCTTCCAGCGTCAGCCGATTGACCTCATCGATAGCACGTTTCATCGCTTCGCCGTTGGGCGCAATGCCAAGCTCCGGTCGGCCGGAAAAGTTGGACAGGCAGTGCAGGTAAAAGCGGATGTTCTTGCGAAACGCCGCTTGCGCGGGAAAGGCGGTCTGATTGCCGCCCTGCAAACCGTACAGCACCAGCCGGCCACACGGCGCCAGCACATCACCCAGCAGGCTCATCTGCGGGCCACCTTGGGCGTCCAGCACCACGTTGACGCCGCGCTTGTCGGTCAGCTTGTCGATCGCGGTCACCAGATCCTGCGATTCGGTTTCGATCACCGCTTCGGCGCCCATGCGCTTGAGAAACTCGACATTATCGGCGCGCGTGGTGGTCGCAAAAACGTGCGCGCCCAGCGCACGCGCCAGCTGCACGGCATAAGGCCCGCCAATCTGGCAACCGGCAGTGATCAGTACGCTCTCACCGGGTTCGATCCCCGCCAGCTCCCGCAGCCCCAACCAGCTGGTCAGTAGAGGTAGGTAGTGAACGCTCGCCTCGACGGCGGTCAGCGTCTGCGCATAACGGACCAGCGCCTCGCGCGGCAGCACAATACGCTCGCCGTAGGTCGCGTAACGGTTAAGATCGTAAGCGGGAATGGCGGCGACCCGGTCGCCTGGCGATAAATCATCGACACCCGCGCCGACGCTTACCACCCGGCCGGCCATTTCCGTGCCGATGCCCGCTGGCAGTGTCACCGGCGTTGAGGCCAGATTCTGACGCCATAGCACATCGTGCCAGCCCACGCCGATCGCCTCGGTAGCCAGCAGTACTTCGCCCGCCTCGGGCTGAGGGTCGGGCCGTTCGACGTATTCGAGCACATCGGCCGGCCCGAACCGATTGAAACGGATTACACGAGACATGAGACACTTCACCCTTGGCTTTCAATTATCCTGACTTTATCCGGCCTGCATGGCGAACACTATGCACTGGCATCGATAGTCGCTATAACTCCGGTTGATAGTGGTTATTGACGGCGCCAGGCGCTGTCAGTTCCGTCCGCCAGGGAGATAGGCATGAATCGCGGCGATTTAAGACGTATAGATTTCAATCTGCTGGTCGTATTCGAGACCCTGATGCAGGAGCGCAGCGTGTCACGCGCCGCAGAGCGCCTGTTTCTGGGCCAGCCCGCTACCAGCGCCGCCCTTGCCCGCCTGCGTGATCTATTCGATGACCCGCTGTTTGTGCGTACCGGCCGCACCATGGAGCCGACCAGCCGCGCCGAAGAGATTTTCATTCAGCTGCAGCCCGCGCTGGATGCGATCTCCGGCGTATTGAGCAATACCAGTACCTTCGACCCGGCCACCAGTGAGAACGTCTTCACCATCGGGCTTTCCGATGATGTCGAATTCGCGCTGTTGCCGGCGCTGCTCAAGCGGCTGCGTACTGAAGCGCCGGGGATTGTGCTGGTGGTGCGGCGCGCCAATTATCTGCTGATGCCGCATCTGCTCAGTACCGGCGAGATTTCGGTTGGGGTAGCCTTCACCCGTGATTTACCCGCCAACGCCAAACGCCGCATTCTGCGTCGCAGCCGGCCACGCGTGCTGCGCGCCGACAGCGTTCCCGGCACGCTGTCACTGGATGAATTCTGTGCCCGTCCTCATGCGATGGTCTCCCATGCCGGGGATCTCAGCAGCTATGTCGATGAGCAACTCGCCACGCTCGGCCGTAGCCGTCACGTCGTGCTGGCGGTGCCGCAGTTCAATGGGCTGGGCACGCTGCTGGCGGGCACCGACATTATCTCCACGGTGCCGGATTACGCCGCTGCCGCGCTCAGTGCCGGCGGTGGGCTGCGCGATGAAGAGGTGCCTTTCGAGAGTCCTGTCTTTGAGCTGTCGATGGTATGGCGCAGCGCACAGGATAACGACCCGGCGGAGCGCTGGCTGCGTTCGCGCATTCAGATGTTCGCTGGCGACCCAGATAGCCTCTGATCCACTTGCCATCGGACGCTACGCTTATCGAGACATGCTCATTTCTTGCCCCGTCTGACCAATGTGGCGTCGAGCCATCTATCGCTGGAAACTATCAAAACACGCCATCTCATTATCATTTCTATCGATAGTTACCTTTATTCCGTTCGATTCGTTTGACTCCCGTTACAGGTCCAGAATGCACACATCGGCTCACGGGAGCCCTCCGAAATACCTCAAACCTCCACGAGGAATCGAACATGAAAAACCTGCTTAACACTCGCGTCATCGCCGCCATCGCTCTAGCCGCCGCGCTGCCGACTGCCGCTCAAGCCAACTTGGTCACTCATGACAGCAATGGCCGCTCAGGTCACAGCACTGCGCAGATTGAAGCCTTCAGCCAGCTGAATCAGCCGCTCGATACACAGTCTGCCCACTATGAGCGCACAGCACAGAACGTCACGGTCAGCGACAACGAAGGCCACAGTGACGCCGTTGCCAAATCGTTTAATCAGATCGCTAGCCAGACTGATGTCGAGACGCACTTTACCAACAATGACGACGGGCAGAACGCTATTGGCCATTCCTCTAGCTGGTAAGTCGAGTTAGGTCACAGGCAGCAAAAGAATTCGCTGATTCAAGCAAGGAAGAGATCATGAAAAACGTATTGGGTATTCGCACTATTGCCGCTCTGGTCTTGGCCGTTGCGCTACCTGCCGCCGCCAATGCCAGCTTGATCGACCATGACGTTTACAGTCGTTTAAGTCACAGCGACGCGCAGGCCGAAGCGCTCAGCCAGTTGAGCCAACCGCTCGACACACAGTCTGTCAGCTATAACGGCGAAGCGCGGAGCGTCACGGTCAGCGATAACGAAGGCCACAGTGCCGCCGCCGACAAGTCGCTCGCTCAGATCGCCAGCCAGACCAGCGTCGCGACCCATTTCGACAGCCACTATGACGAGCAGAACTCGCTGGGGCATTCCTCTAGCTGGTAAACCGGGGTTTACGACCAGGTTATAAATGCCGCCCGATCAAGGGCGGCGCTTTCAATGATGGTTTAGTCAGCAATAGCGTAAGGAGGGAAGTGTGAAAGCGCGCCTGATCATTGCCCTGGTCGTGGTCGCCATAGTGGCTTCCGTATCTACCCTACACCAGCGCAGGCGATGGGCACGCAGTTCGCGCAAGGCTGTCCGCGCCATGCGCCGGGCGTCTCGCCATCCGGCCTGTCAGGAGTGTTGATGGCGACATCACCTCACCACGCCAGGTTATCCCAGCAGTGACCTCAACCCATTGATCGCGCTCTGACCACGCTCGCGCTTCTTGTCCGGGTCTTCCTTGTCGGCACGCCCTTCCCACTCAAGATCTTCCGGCGGCAGCTCATCGAGGAAACGGCTCGGTGCGCACTCCATCATTTCGCCATAGGTCTTGCGCTGGCGCGCTAGTGTCAGGGTCAGCGTCTGGCGCGCGCGGGTAATGCCGACGTAGGCGAGCCGGCGTTCTTCTTCAATAGTACCGCTCTCGATCGAATTGCGATGCGGCAGTAACTCTTCTTCCAGTCCCATCACGTAAACGTGCGGGAACTCGAGTCCCTTGGAGGCGTGCAGGGTCAGAAGCTGAACCTTGTCGGTGTCGTCTTCCTGGGCCTGTTGGTCGAGAATGTCGCGCAGTACCAAGCGCGAGATCGCCGCTTCAACATCGTCGGTTTCTTCACTGCCCTCGTCGCCCTCTTCCTCGTCGCGGTGCATCGACTTCTCAAGCTGGTCGATGAGGATATGCACATTAGCCATGCGCTTCTCAGCGATGATCGGCGCACTGGCGTTCTGATAGAGCCACGACTCATAGTCCATCTCACCGAACATGGCGCGGATCGCCGCAATCGCGTCGCCCTGATCCATACGGCGGCGAATGCCTTCAAGGAAGTGATTGAAGCGTCCCAGTCGGTCAACGGCGCGTTCGTTAAGCACCTGAGCCAAGCCCAGCTCGCTGCAGGCAGAGAACAGGCTGATGCGGCGCTCGCTGGCGTAGTTGGCGAGCTTCTCCAGCGTGGTCGGGCCTATCTCGCGGCGCGGCACGTTGACGATACGCAAAAAGGCATTGTCGTCAGCGGGGTTGATCAGCAGCCGCAGGTAAGCCATCGCATCCTTGATCTCATTGCGTGAGAAGAACGAGGTGCCACCGGAAAGCTTGTAGGGCACCTGATAGTGCTGCAGCTTGAGTTCGAGCAGACGGGCCTGGAAGTTGCCGCGATAGAGCACGGCGAAGTCCTTCCATTTGGCCGATTCCTTGATCCGCCGCGTCAATATCTCGCTCGCTACACGCTCGGCCTCGGCCTCCTCATTGCGGTTGACCACAACGCGAATCGACTCGCCGAGCCCCTTGTCCGACCACAGCGTCTTTTCATAAACGTGTGGGTTATTGGCAATCAGGGTGTTGGCAGCGCGCAGAATCACTGCGGTGGAACGGTAGTTCTGTTCGAGCTTGATGACGTTGAGGCGTGGGAAGTCCTCGCCGAGCTGCACCAGATTTTCCGGCCGCGCACCGCGCCAGGCATAGATCGACTGGTCATCGTCCCCGACCACGGTGAAGGTCTGGCGCTCGGCCATCAACATGCGCACCAGCTGATACTGGCTTGAGTTGGTGTCCTGATACTCATCGACCAGCATGTAGTGGATGCGCTTGCGCCATTTGGCCAACACCTCGGGATGACGCTCGAACAGCGTCGCCGGCAGCATGATCAGATCATCAAAATCGACCGCGTTGTAAGCCTTCAAGTGACGCACGTAATGCTCATAAAGCCGTGCGGCATAGGCCTCATCCTCATTGGCGGCGTGAGAGAGCGCATGGCCGGGCAGAATCAGGTCGTTTTTCCAGCTCGATATCGTGCTCTGCACCTGATTGATCTGATCGGCATCGACCTGCGCATCCTTGTTCATCAGGTCACGCAGCAGCACCTTGGCATCTTCAGGGTCGAACAGCGAGAAGCCCGGGCGCAGCCCAAGCGTCTTGAGTTCGGCACGGATGATGTTGAGCCCCAGGGTGTGGAAGGTCGACACGGTCAGGCCGTGCCCTTCACGCCCCGGCAGGAGCTGCGAGACGCGTTCTTTCATCTCGCGGGCGGCCTTGTTGGTGAAGGTCACCGCAGCGATGCGCCGCGCGCTCATCCCGCATTCGCGTACCAGATAAGCGATCTTGGTGGTGATCACGCTGGTCTTGCCGGAACCGGCGCCGGCGAGCACCAGGCAGGGGCCGTCGATGTATTTTACCGCTTCCTGCTGGCGCGGGTTGAGCTTGGCGAGGCGATCACGAATATCGTTCATGGCACGTTTACTCGGTATTCGGAAACGGTATTGACTACGCTCACACCGCTAGGCGGCGTGAACGCGAAACTATCGACGAGAAGAAACAGGCAGCTTGGTTTACAGCGCTGCGGCACCCTCGAACCCCAACTGCCGCCACGCCTCGAACACGATTACCGCACAGGCGTTGGAGAGGTTGAGGCTGCGGCTGTCAGCCAGCATCGGGATACGAATGCGCTGCTCAGGCGGCAGGGCATCAATCATCGCTTGCGGTAAACCGCGCGTCTCGGGGCCAAGTACCAGCGCATCGCCGCTGCGATAGGCCGGCTCGTGGTGGCCAGTGCGGCCACGCGTTGACACCGCGAATATACGCTGTGGTGCGACAGCCTCGACAAATGCATCGAAATTGCGATGGCGGCTGACCCGCGCCCACTCGTGATAGTCGAGTCCAGCGCGGCGCAGGCGCTTGTCATCAAGTGCAAAACCGAGCGGCTCGATCAGGTGCAGACGAAAACCAGTGTTAGCGCATAGCCGAATGATGTTGCCTGTATTGGGCGGAATCTCCGGCTCGTAAAGGACGATATCTAGCATGCGGGGTTATATGTTCCTGATGACGGATACCGTCCTTTTTTGCTGACATCCGGCGTCTGGCTTACGGCCTTGACGCCTACATGATCCTCGCGCGACGTGATGGCGCGTACAATCAGAAGCCTACGCTGGCACCCAGTACTGGACCGCTGTCGAGTGTTTCGCCGCCGTGATCGTCAAAGTCGGCGTGGTAATAGCGATAACCGGCGTAGACATAGCTGCCACCAATGATATGGAAGCGGGCCCGTGCGCCATATTCATAGCTTTCATCGACATCCCCGTGGGTCAGGCCTTCCGGCGTATAGAAGCCGTAGCCGCCGACCGAGACACGCGGAATTGGTGTGCCAACATAGGCTGAACCGCCCAGACCGAGGCCGCCGCCATCACCGTAATAATCACTGTCGAGATACTGATAGCGTGCGCCGACGCTCAGATCGACCCCCGGTAGCCAGGGAGAGAACATCAGTGAGCCGGAATAGGCCTTGGTGTTATGACCGCTGTCGTCAGTGCTGTAATAACCCAGCCCAGCCTGCCAGCCTGGCAGCAGCGATTGAGTGGCTTCGACACTGACGGAGTCTTCTCCACCGGTGGCGCTGAGGCCCAATGCCATGGCATTGGCGCTAGCCAGCGCCATGCCTGAACCGATAAGCGCAAAAACGATCTTCTTCATGATGATCTTCCTTAAATAAATCTTACTTTGCCGTAGAAGACGCTACGCCATAGCGTGCACGATAGTCACGGATCGCATCCGCGTGTGCCTTGAGCGACTCGCCAGCGTGCGTTTCGAGATATTCCAATATACGATCTAGCGTTACGATCGGCACAACCGGCATGCCATACTGTGATTCGATTTCCTGAATGGCGCTCTGCTCGCCCTGGCCGCGTTCCTGCCGATCAAGCGCGATCACGACACCGGCGGCGCGGGCGCCTGATGCTTCGATCAGGGACATCACTTCACGAATTGCCGTACCTGCCGTTATCACGTCGTCTATGATCAACACATTACCTTTGAGGGTGGCACCAACGATGCTGCCCCCCTCGCCATGATCTTTTGCTTCCTTGCGATTGAACGCATAGGGCAAATTGCGGTCATGATTCGTGGCAAGTGCCACACAGGTGGTAGTCGCCAGGGGGATACCCTTATATGCGGGACCGAACACGACATCAATATCGAGTTCGGCACGTACGACCGCCTCAGCGTAGCAACGCCCTAATGTCGCCAGGGCGCGGCCGCTGTGAAAATGTCCGGCGTTGAAGAAATAAGGGCTGACACGCCCGGATTTCAGCGTGAATTCACCAAAGGACAGCGCTTTTTCAGCGATAGCGAATTCAATGAACTCGCGCTGATAGTCGTACATCCCTAACACCTTTTTTATGGGTCGGCATTTACCAAAATGTTTCAAGCTCGGGTATCATACACGCGCGAAAAACAAGGGACCATGTATGAAAATCGCCAGCATCAATGTTAATGGCATCCGCGGCGCGGTTGAACGAGGTTTTCTCGATTGGCTGGGTGAGCAGGATGCCGATGTCGTCTGCGTACAAAATTTAAAAGCCAAGAGCTTCGAGCTAGAAGACGACATTCTTTACCCCGAAGGCTATGAAGGTTATTTCCTCGATGCCGAACAGGACGGATTCGCCGGTGTCGGGCTCTACTGCCGTCAGATACCCAAGGCGATCATGTACGGCCTGGGTTTCGAGCAGTGCGATAACGAAGGACGCTTCTTGCAGGCCGACTATGACAAGTTCAGCGTCGCCTCATTCCTGATGCCTGAGGACCCGCACGCCAAGCAGCGCTTCATTGCCCAGTACAGCGAGTATCTCAACAAGCTGCGCCGCAAGCGCCGTGAGTACATTATCTGCGGAACATGGAACATCGCTCACAAGACGATCGATCTGGCCAACTGGTCCGATTATCAGAGCACGCCGGGTTTCCGTCCGGAAGAGCGCGCCTTCATGGATCAGGTATTTGGCCCGATGGGGTTCATCGACACCTTCCGTGAGATCGACCGCGACGCCGGGCAGTACACCTACTGGCCGAAGCTCGACCAGGAAGTACAGCGTCATCGTCAGGATGGCTGGCGTCTCGACTACCAGATCGTCGGCCCCAACCTGCAGCGCAACATCAAGGATGCCTGGATCGATACTGAAGCCAGATTCTCCGAGTTCGCGCCGTTGATTGTCGAGTACGATCTCGAAATCTGAGGTGCCCCGGTCCCGCACCCCCAACGCCGGCCTTAACACAAGGCCGGCGTTGTTGTATCACGCCAACAAAAGGCTACTCGACCATGCCCAGCGCGGCGCGCTGATGGGCGAACAGTTCGGCGCCGGCCTTTTCAGCCAGATCGATCATTGCGTTGAGCTCGTCGCGCGAGAAAGCCGCTTTTTCCGCCGTACCCTGCACCTCGATCAGTCCACCGCTTTCCGCCATCACCACGTTGAGGTCGGTGTCGGCGCTGGAATCTTCGAGATAATCAAGATCAACCACCGGCGTGCCCTTGTAGACCCCGACCGACACTGAACTGACCAGCTGCTGGAACGGATCGGTCTTGATCATCTTCTTGCGTTGCAGGTAATGGATCGCGTCGATCAGCGCCACACAGCCGCCGGTGATTGAGGCAGTGCGGGTGCCGCCATCAGCCTGGATTACATCGCAGTCGACCGTAATGGTGAATTCTCCCAGCTTATTGAGATCGACCGCGGCGCGCAGAGAACGCCCGATCAGGCGCTGAATTTCAAGCGTACGCCCGCCCTGCTTGCCTCGCGCCGCCTCACGGCCGCCACGGGTATGGGTAGCACGCGGCAGCATGCCGTATTCAGCGGTGATCCAGCCCTGATTCTTGCCACGTAGCCAGCGCGGCACGCCGGCTTCAACGCTTGCGTTGCACAGCACCTTGGTATCGCCGAACTCCACCAGCACTGAGCCTTCCGCATGGCGGGTGTATTCACGCGTTAGTCGAATCTCACGGGAAACGTCGGGTTGTCGTCCACTTGGGCGCATATCAGCTCATGACCTATAAAATATTCAAAAAACGAAATCGGTAGCTACCGCAGTGCGCTTCATCTGTGCACGCACGGCAGCGTGAGCGCGCCATTCTACACGATGCCATCCGCATGCATGGTCTGATCGGGTACACTAAATAGCTTAACCAAAGACTCGTTGACGCTTTTGCATAGCGCACGCAAGGAGACCCCATGGTCCGGAGCATGACTGCCTTCACCCGTGAAACGCTGGAAGCCGATTGGGGCAGCCTGCAACTTGAGCTACGCAGCGTCAATCAGCGCTATCTTGATCTGCACTTTCGTCTACCCGACATGCTGCGTGATCTGGAAACACCCTTTCGCGAACAGCTGCGCACCCGTCTGTCACGTGGTAAGGTCGAATGTACGCTGCGCTTTGAACCGGCCGAAGGCGGTGAAACGTTAAGCGTCAATCGTGAGCGGCTCGAAGCGCTGGCCATTGCATTAGGCGAGGTCCAGCTGCAGATACCGGAAGCGGGCATTCCCAATACCCTGACGCTACTTAACTACCCCGGCGTGCTGCACCGTGAAGGGCTCGACTTCGAAATCATCAAAGCTGCCTCACTCGAACTATTCGACACTGCCCTCAATGATCTCAACGCTGGCCGCGAGCGTGAAGGTGCCCGCCTCGCCGAACTGATTCAGGAGCGCCTGAACGGTGTTAGTCAGCAGGTCAACGAAGTGCGCGCGCATCTTCCCGGCATTCTTCAGCGTCAACGCGCCCAGTTGCTCGAACGGCTTGAAACGGTACGCACTGAACTCGACCCTAACCGGCTAGAAACGGAACTGGCGCTGCTGGCGCAGAAATCCGATGTCGCCGAGGAGCTCGATCGCCTTGAAACGCACGTCGTGGAAGTTTCGCGCCAACTCAAGCAAAAAGGCCCGGTCGGCCGTCGCCTCGATTTTTTGATGCAGGAACTCAACCGCGAAGCGAACACGCTGTCATCGAAGGCCGTGGTCACCGACACCACCCGCTGCGCGGTGGAGTTGAAAGTGCTAATCGAGCAGATGCGTGAGCAGATTCAGAATATTGAGTGATATGCCCATCTTCGGGATGCCGACGCGCATCCCGCTACCTTCCCTCTCATGCGCTACGCTGAAGGTCACCAATAAACGTTGTTGATGCCAGCTCAGGAAGCGCTCATGTCCATCACGCTCTATGCCCACCGCCTTTCCCAGCCCTCTCGCGCCGTCGAGATTTTGTTGCGTGAACTCTCGATTGATTACGACTTCCATGAAGTCGATTTTGCCGGCGGAGAAACCCGCACCGAGTGGTTTGCCGATATCAACGCCTTTCAGACCGTGCCCGCGCTAGTGGCTACCGATGCTGAAGGGGAGAAGCTCGCGCTCGGTGAAAGCCAGGCGATCATGATGTATCTGTGCCGCACGGTCGCTGATCGGGAGACCGCACAGCGGTGGTATCCCGGCGATCAGGATGTGACGCGCGCAGCACAAATCGATCAGTGGCTCGCCTGGTATCAGAACAACCTGCGTCGCTTCGACATGTTTCACCACATCATGAACCTGCAGCTGACGCTGCCCATGCTCAAGCGTGAGATTCAGGCCACGCTACTCAAGCCACTACAGGAAAACCTCAAGCCGGGACTGGCCACGCTGGAAGCCCATTTTGAGCGCCAGCAAAACGGTGCCCATCCACCAACGCTTTTGGGTGATGAACACCCCACCCTTGCTGATCTCGCCATGGGCTGCGAGCTCTACCAGATCAAGGCAGCAGGCTATCGGTTTGATGGCTACCCACAGGTGAGCGCGTGGCTGGGAGGCGTGGCCGAACGGGTACACTTCAAAGCAGTGAGTGAGGAAGTAGCTACGCTGGGGCAGGAGATTCAGGAACAGAGCGGGGATTATCTGGCGCTTGAAGACGCGTTCAGGTGAGTAAGATTTGGGCGAGTTAGGGCGGTGGCGAATACTGCCAGCTGTGATGAAGCACTCACATACTGAGACTCCTCTTCGAGATCATTGAAATGGCCTATTTTTTTCATCATTCGTCACCTCCCACTTAACGCCGCGGCTAGAATGGCTTGGTGAAGCGTTGGATAAGCTCGGATGCGCTCCAGGCAGCTTTGTTTTTTTCCGCCGAAGCCAGCAGGATGAACACAGCAACACCTTGACCTGCAAAACATCCACCCCCTGCGATACAACCTAAAACGGGGCGGACCTTGTGGCCCGCCCCGTATCACTGCCAGCCGTTGAAGGCTTAGTCGTCGTTCTGCGGCAGTGCGTAGACCGCGATCTGATCGCCGACCTGATCCTTCAAGATCGTGTTACCGCCGGCGACGAAAGCAACATACTCGCGACCCTTGTACTCGTAAACCGAGGGATTCGCCACGGCAGGAGCCTCGGCCTGATCCGACCACAACTCTTCGCCGGTTTTGAGCGAGTAGGCGCGGAGTTTGGCATCCATCGAGGCACCGATGAATACGACGCCTCCGGCCGTTACTGCCGCACCGCCGATGGTGGGTGATCCCCAGCTTTCAGGCATGAAGAAGCCATACTGCTGCGAAGCGCCTATCGGGCGGCGCCACTTCACATCGCCGGTGTGCATGTCTATCGCCACGATCTCACCGAAGGGCGGCTCCCAGCACGGCATGCCGAGCCAGTTGCGCGCCACCATCAGCCGCATGCCATAGGGCGCGCCTTCCTGTGGGGCAAAGCCACTCTCATTGCCTGAGCCGCTGTCGGCCTTCTCGTAAGCTTCACGGTCATAAAGCTTGATGTACTGCACGATATGCGAGGTGTTGACGATAGCTGTCTGGCTTTCCGGGTCAAAGGCCACTCCACCCCACTGTACGCCGCCTGAGCTGTCGGGATAGGTCAGCGCACCCTCGCCCTTGGTGGTGGGCGGGGTATACATGCCGCGATAATCCAGGTTGTCCCACAGCTTCGAACACTGACCGAAGCCCACCGCATCGGCCAATCCCCAGACTTCCGGCTTCTCGGCCTGATCGAGCAGCGGAGCAGGTTTAGTCGGGAAGGGCTGCGTCGGCGAGTAAACTTCGCCCTCAACGGAGCCGTCACCCTGCGGCACCGGGCGCTCCTCGATCGGCCAGACATCCTCGCCAGTCAGACGGTTGACCACGAATAGAAAGCCCTGCTTGGTTGATTGCACCAGCGCCGGGATCTGCTTGCCGTCCACGGTGATGTCCATTAGCGTCGGCGCGGCATTGATATCGTAATCCCAGACATCGTGATGGACCCATTGACGCGACCAGACCACCTTGCCGGTATTGACATCAAGTGCGGTGGTCGAGGTGCCCAGCGGCACGCTCTCGGTACGATTGCCTCCCCAGTAGTTGGGCGATGGCGACGACACCGGCAGATAAACCAGGCCATGTTCCCGATCAGCCGACATGTGCGTCCACACGTTGGCGGTGCCGCTCTTCTGGCGCATGTCATCGGAGAGCGCCTGGAATGCCCATTCACGCTCGCCGGTACGTGCATTAATCGAGAATACGGTGCCGGGCGGTGCCTGCTCGTATGCCCAGTCCATGCCGGCCCAGCCGAGAATCAGATGATCACCGACGACAGTCGGGGGCTGCAGCACGGACAGCGGCCACTTATCGTTGGTATCGTTCCACTGGTTGATATTGAGTACGCCGTTGTCAGCAAAGCCCTTGCAGAGTTCGCCGCTATCAGCATCCAGTGCATAAAGCTTTGCATCCATCGTGCCCATGTAAACGATCTTCTGGCAGGGCTCGCCCGCCACCGGATCGTCCGCCTGCCAGTAGGAGACACCACGGTTTTTCAGAACGGGCTGTGTCAGCGCTTCAAGCTTGGAATGGGTGTCGAAACTCCATTTCTCCTTGCCGGTGCCGGGGTCGAGCGCGATCAGCCTATAGAAGGGCGTACCGACATACATCGTGTCGTTGGCAAAGACAGGCGTCGCGGACCAGACGGTTGCGGGTATTTCGCCCGAGCCGTCCGAGACGTCACCGGTATGGAATTCCCAGACCTTTTCCAGCTTACCGACGTTGTCGGCAGTGATCTGTTTAAGCGGGCTGTATTTCTGCGCGTTGAGCTGGCCGTGGAAACTGTCCCAGGTCGGATTTTCGGGCACGAGGGGGATCGGTGGTTGGACGGAATCATTTCCCGCTGTGCTGCTCTCCTGTCCGGTCGGCTCGTTCTGTGTGGTTGGCTGATCCTGTGCCAGCAGCGGTGCGGGAGTAATGAACAGCGTGAGCGCCGCAGCCGTACCGAAGCGTCGCGCGCGCGAGGTAGAGACTAGTATCGCCATGGAGCGGCTCCTCATGAATGGGCGGTGCGGTGGGCGTGATGGGGGCGCATCATGTCAATGATCAATCCGACAAGACCGACGACCATGGCAACGCAAAACCACCACTGATGCAGAAGGAGTCCTGCGAAGCAGGCGCCGGCAAGCTCCAGCAGGATCAGAATGCGTAGCGCATTGCGCGCGCCACGACCTTTCAGCGCCGGCAGAACAAGCGCCAGAACAGCCAACAGGATGCTCACCAGAATGATGGCCAGCGCACCGAGTGTGCCGGTGACGCCGGTCAACGGTGTGAAATAGGCATAAAGTGCAATGGCGAGCCCGACAAGTGAGGCTGCACAAAGCACTATCGCGCCTAGTGCTTGCGATCGATATTGCGACATGAGGTTGCTATCTCCTTTGAATCGAATCTAGACACCCGACTTCCGTAGCGATGCTGGCTTGGTACGGCACCGAAGCAAGA
Source organism: Phytohalomonas tamaricis (assembly GCF_003012345.1). Taxonomy (GTDB): domain Bacteria; phylum Pseudomonadota; class Gammaproteobacteria; order Pseudomonadales; family Halomonadaceae; genus Phytohalomonas; species Phytohalomonas tamaricis. The sequence continues at coordinate 695,998 of NZ_PVRV01000019.1, read as the reverse complement.
ACGCAAGCAGAGTTTAGTAGCGCTTCAAACTCCGATGTGCGCTTCGACGCCCGACGCCATGCTAGCGGTGCTGTGGCAACAACCACTCTTCGGTTCGGGAACCGATTTCCTAGGAACATGGCACCGAAGAGCCAAGCATTGAGGGTTCAGGCATCCGACTCGACCGGCTGACTTCGAGGCCGATGCCCACCGGCAATATCACGCTCGAAATGCCGGCCTGGCGCGGATAGCGCCGCCATAGTGCTTCACCTCTTCGTTGCCAGGGCGCAGCATGTTGTCAGCGACAATAATCACGCCCGGATTTAGCTTAGGATAAAAATCCTCTAAGCAGGGCGCAAAAAGATTCTTCCCCAGGCCGACGAAGATGACATCTAAACCGGAGGGCAGCGTCTCGACCATCTTCACGATATCGCCGACCTTGAAGTCGACATGTCCAGCCGATCCGACCTGGGTCATCATGTGAAGGTGCCCAGCGCGACGATGCTGGACGCATCGAGACTACGCACAAGAACATTGAGAAGAAGACCTTTTCCCGGCCGATGACCCCTAGCAGGACCGCTACGGACCAGCCGCTGAAGTTACGGCACCAGCCGCGCTATGCCGTCCGGAGCCTTGGACTGATATTTGTCGTCCAATGGCTGCTTGAGCGAGACCCATACCGTCGCATTGTCCGGATCGAAGGCCAGACTGTTGGGCATGGTCTCGAACATCTGCTCGCCTACGCGCCGGTAGTTTTCGGTATCGAAAATCATCACACGGTGGGCGTCACGCTGTGTGACATAGAGCCGCTGCGCATGGGCGTCGAACTTCACCGCCAAGCTGCTCGCACCGGCATCAAGCTGGTGCATGATCTTGCCGCTGCGCGTGTCGATCACGCTGACCGTGTCGCTCTTGGCGTGAGTCACGAACAGGCGATGGCCTTTGGCATCGAGTGCCAGATTGAGAGGGTTCTCGCCGCCCGCCGCCCAGCGCGCAACGATCTCGCCGCTGCTCGTATCCACCACCCGCACGCTGCTGTCCTTGTAGGTCGAGACGTACAAGCGCTGAGCAGCACTGTCCACGACGATGCCGGTGGCCCAGACACCGAAATCAGGCAGCGTCTTCTTCAATGTCAGCGTCTTGGCATCGATCGCCCAGACGACGCTGTCGTCGCCAACACCGCTTATATAGAGCGTCTCGGTGACGGGATCGAGCGTCATCTCACGCGGGTTGGGACCAAACGGCTTCTCTTCGCCCTCGACCGGCTCCGGCGTCGGTTCGACCAGCTGTAGTGTCTTGATTGCGCCGCTGTCGACGTTCAGCGCGCTGATCGCCTGGTCGAGAGTATGGCCGACGAACAGCGTGGGAGTGCGCTCATCGAAGGTCAATCCGAACGCCTTGTGCGGCAGCGTCCACTGCTGCTCGATCTTCAGCGTCTGCGGATCGAGCCGGTAGACCGTGCCACCCCGCTCATTTTCGAAGCCATTCGCCGCCGCTGCGAACAGCGCCTTTAACGATGGACTCCAGACCAATTCATAGACGCCATCGGCCACAGCAGCCTGCTGCGCAACGTGCCAGGAGGAACTGTGCTGTTCACTCTGCTCCGTTGCACTCGGTGCGGCATTCGCTGCGTCGGCACTCGACAATAGCAACGGACTGAAGGTCAGAGCGACAACGCTGACCGTTCCCCACCCCAGCATGGTGCGACGAATAGCGGAGGTGGCCGAACGTAGGACGTGATGCTGATGCATGCATTTGCTCTCCCTGCTTATGAAATGGACGCGATGGCCAAAGAAATGTACTGCAAATCACTACTACATGGTAATGATTATCTATTTCATGCAGAAAGAGGGAATTGATAACACAGAAAAATACTGTCCTACCCCGTTCGCAACATATCGATCGGGACGGGTCTTGACCACCCACGACGGTGATCGGCACAGACCACCATCGACAACGGGCAGAAATCGACAATCAGTGCGCGTCGAGAATACTCCCGGCTGAAACCAGTGGCAGACCATGCGGCACTGCTGCCGAATGGAGTGATCTGCAGCACCTTGTGCAGCCTGCAATGAGGGCATACCGTGTTCCTACATCCTCAAGGAGCCTATCCATGACCCTCGACCAGACCGCTACACAACAGCTCATCGACATCGTTCGCCGTGCCGCCAAGGCGGAGATCCTGCCGCGTTTTCGCAACCTCGACGCCGATGCCATCGAGACCAAGAGCGGCCCCGACGATCTGGTGACGATCGCCGACAAGGGCGCAGAGAAGATTATTACCGCCGAGGTGGCGAAGGCGTTTCCCAATGCCACCATCGTCGGCGAGGAAGCCGTTGCCGAGGATGCGTCATTGCTGGGTAACATTGCCGGCGCCGAGATGGCAGTAATCATTGATCCGGTCGACGGCACCTGGAACTTCGCGCGTGGCCTCAATCAGTTCGGCGTGATTCTCTCCGTCGCCAGTCAGGGCGAGACCGTGTTTGGCCTGCTCTATGACCCGGTAGTGGATGACTGGATCGTCGCCCGCCGCGGCGAAGGTGCCTACTATGGCCGCCCGGACGGCACTGAACGTCGGCTGCAGGTTTCTGATACCACACAGATGGAGAACATGGTCGGGTCGACCTCGATCCGGCTGTTTCCCAAACCGCAGCAATACCAGCTCGCCGCGCTGTTTCCGGAGTTCAACCGCATCATGTCGTTCGGCTGCGCCTGTCATGAGTACCGCACCATGGCGTTCGGGCACGTGGATTTCATGCTCACGGCCAAGCTGATGCCGTGGGATCATGCCGCCGGCGTGCTGATCCATCAGGAAGCTGGCGGCTATGCGGCGCTGCTCGACGGCCGCGCCTATAGCCCGGCAATCCACGAGGGACGTATGCTCGCCGCCAGCTCGCGTGAAAATTGGGAAAAACTGCGTGATCGGTTCGATTTTCTCGCCGAATAATCCGCGCCCACCCGCTCAGGTTGCCAGCGTCACCTGTCTCGTCAATTCGCTTTCGGCGTCGGCGAGCAGGTCCATCACGCTAAAATGGTGATAACCGGCATATTCGATGGCACGCGTATCGAGGCCGAAACCGGTCCAGACGTTGGCAAGCAGTGCGTTCTGGCGGCGGAACTCGTCCAGTTCGCCGCCGCCGCAGGCACAGACCAGCTCGAAGCTATGCCCTGGCCGGCCCAGCGCCGGGCTAAGCTCAATCGCCTCCTGCTCATCGAGACGCAGCGCGTCATTGAGATCGGTGGTATTGAGCAGCGGACGTAAATCATGAACGCCACTGATCGAGACGACACGTTTGATATAGCGGCGCGCCGCATCCGACAGCCCACTCGCCTCGCTGACCACGTAGCTGACCAACTGACCGCCAGCAGAGTGGCCAGCAAGCACTACCGGCGCGTCATGCCAATGGGTGACTGCGACTTCAATGGCCTGGGTTGCACAGGAGGCAATGTGACTCATGCGCACCGTGGGGCACAGCGGATAATCAGCGATGACCACACGCCAGCCGCGCGCCAGCGCACCGGCGGCGAAGTGATGGTGATCATTCTTGCTCAGGGCGCGCCAGTAGCCACCGTGAAACAGGATCAACGTGCCGTTGACGTCACCCTCGGGATGGTAGACGTCGAATGCCTCGCGAGATTCGCGCCCATAGGCAAGATCGCGTTCGAGCCGCGCGTCGTGCTGACGCGCAAATGCTTCGCTCTGGGTCGACCAGGCAGCGATCAGCGCAGCGGAGTCTGTGACAGCAAGACGGTTGGAATAGGCGGTGTCCCAATCAGTGATAGGCATATACGCGCGTTCTCTATAATTGACATGTTCCCTAATCCTAGTGCGTCCGGACCGGAAGCCAAAATCACGGCGTTGCATGGTGGAGATCATCTTGATGGCCGAATCCGGCCAACCCGGCCTCGCTTCTCGGGCTAGGATATCGCTATGAACGAGACTCCTCAGGCCCTATACACGGCCCTTCAGGCGCGCGATGCCCGCTTCGACGGCCGCTTCTTCGTCGGCGTGATCTCGACCGGAATTTACTGTCGGCCGGTCTGTCCGGCGCGCACGCCGCGCTTCGACCGCTGCCGCTTCTTCTCACATGCGGCACTAGCCGAGAAGCACGGCTTCCGCCCCTGTTTGCGCTGTCGTCCCGAACTCGCCCCTAGCGACGGTCAGCATGCACTGCTCGGCCACGGCATGGCGCGCGCACTGGTCCAGGCCGCGGCACGGCTGATCGAGCAAGGCGCACTCAACAACGATAACAGCGCAGCGCTGGCGGCAAGGATTGGCGTCTCGCCGCGTCACCTCAATCGCCTGTTCAAGGCTGAATTTGGCGTTTCACCGCTCGACTACCAGCTGACCCAGCGGCTGCTGACCGCCAAACGTCTGCTCGTCGACAGTACGTTATCGATGACCGAGATCGCCTACGCCGCTGGCTTTGGTAGCGTCAGACGCTTCAATGCCCTGTTTCACGAACGCTATCAGCTCAGTCCGCAGCAGTTGCGCGCTAAAAATTCCGGTAACGATGCCGCAACGTTGACCTTCACGCTGAGCTATCGCCCACCGCTGGCCTGGGGAGCGCTGCTCGATTATCTGACTCAACGCGCTATCACCGGCGTCGAATATATTGCTGATAACTGCTATCAGCGCAGCGTCACGATGAATGGTCTGCACGGCTGGATCAGCGTAACGCCGCTGCCGGGACGCCATGCCCTGAGCGTCACCTTCCCCGCAGGCCTGGCGCCGGCCAGCATGGCGCTTATCCAGCATGTGCGCCGCATGTTCGACCTCGACTGCCGGCCCGATCTGATCGATGCCCACCTCGCCGAGCTGGCCAATGAATTGCCCGGTATCCGTGTCCCCGGTGGTGACAGCGGCTTCGAGATTGCGGTGCGTGCGGTGATCGGCCAGCGTATATCCGTTTCCCGCGCCCGCGATCAGCTTGCCTATCTTAGTGCGGCCTTCGGCCGGCCGCTTGCTACCGCGCCGTCCGGTCTGAAGCGGCTATTTCCCGATGCCGAAAGCATTGCCGCACAGTCAGTCGAAACTCTGCACGGGGTGGGTATCGAGTATACCAAGGCAGCAACACTCAAACGCCTCGCTGCATCGATTCATCAGGACGGGCTATGCCTGACGCCAGAGGCACCGCTGAAGCAGACGCTAACGGCATTGCTTTCAATCAAGGGGATCGGGCCGTGGACGGCGCAGTACATTGCGATGCGCGCACTCAGCTGGCCCGATGCCTGGCCCAAGGGTGATTGGGCACTAGAGCGGCAACTGGCGCACTATCCGCAGCCGGCCAAGGAGTTACTGGTGCGCTGGGCGCCGTGGCGCGCCTATGCGGCGATGCATCTATGGCGACAACACGCCGTCGGTAAGCAGTGCCTGCTATCGTCGGCGAGCGAGCAGGAGAAAAGTGATGACAATGCACTATGCCACGATCAATAGCCCACTGGGAGAGATCGTCATTCGCGTCGAGGATGACGCGCTCAGCGGCGTATTCTTTACCGGGCAGCGCTATTTCCCGCTGCTGCCCAAGGCGTGGCGTACCACTGGTAACGATCACCGCCTGCTGGATCAGGCCGCAGAAGAGCTGAATGCCTTTTTCGCCGGGGAGCGTTTGTCGTTTACCCTGCCGCTAGCGGCGCGCGGCACGCCGTTCCAGCAGCGCGTATGGCAGGCACTGCAGGACATATCTTATGGCGAATGCGCAAGCTATGGCGATATCACCCGCCGACTAGGGCTGGCACCGGGCGCTGCGCGGGCAGTGGGCGGCGCAATCGGCCGCAATCCACTTTCGATCATCGTGCCGTGTCACCGTGTGGTCGGTAGCCAGGGGAAGCTGACCGGCTACGCCGGCGGGCTGACGCGTAAGCAGGCGCTGCTGGCCTTGGAGCAGGGCGAAGCGTTACCGCCCAGCCTTGTGTCCTGACGGGCTCTAGACGTGCTGGCCACCGTTGACATGGATCTCGGCACCGTTTACGTAGGAGGCCGCGTCGGTGCAAAGAAAATAGATCGTCTCCGCGACTTCTTCGGGCCGCCCCAGCCGGTTCATTGGGATGTCATGATCAACGATCTCGTCGGTACCGGGCGAGAGAATTGCCGTGGCGATTTCGCCGGGCGAGATGGCATTGACCCGCACACCGTACTGGCCGAATTCGGCCGCCATCTCACGGGTCAATGTTGCCAGTGCCGCCTTGGACGCGGCGTAGGCGGCACCGGCGAAGGGATGAACGCGGCTACCGGCGATCGAAGTGATGTTGATCACTACGCCACCCGCTGCCCTGAGTTCATCGAACAGATGACGGGCCAGCAACGCGGTCGAGAACAAGTTGACGTTGAAGACGCTGACCCAGTCGGCATAATCAGTGCCGAGGACGCCAAGACGTCCGCCTTCTTCATTCTTGGGCGAGATACCGGCATTGTTGATAAGCGCATGCAGCTTGCCGCCCTTGAGCCGTGAGCGGATCTCTTCGATGCCGGCCGACAGTGTCTGAGGATCACTCAGATCGAACTGGACATGGTCTACCTTGCCGCTGAGCCATGGACATTCCGACGCGAAGGCGTGGCGCGATACGGTGATGACCCGCCAGCCAGCGGCGTTGAAACGCTTGACCGTGGCATGACCGATGCCGCGGCTCGCGCCGGTGAGAATGACGACCTTCTGCTCCATGCTCTACTCCACTGGCGATCGGCGTGACAAGGATCACGCCGCATCGCTCACTTATAGCGTCACGTTGGCGTGACGTGCAATGCCTGTCATCTAACGGTTGAGTGCCTGCATCTGCGCTTCAGGATAACGTTCCCCCGCAGCGGCACCCAGGGGCATCGCCCGTTCGATGCGACTCAGCTCTTCCGTGCTGAGTTCAACCTCAAGCGCGCCGAGATTTTGTTCTAGATAATGGCGTTTCTTGGTGCCCGGTATCGGCACGATATCCTCGCCGCGTGACAGCACCCAGGCCAGTGCTAGCTGCGCCGGTGTGCACCCCTTCTTCATGGCAATGCTTTCCACTTCGGCGACCAGGTCGAGATTGCGGCGGAAGTTGTCGCTCTGAAAGCGCGGCGCATTGCGGCGAAAGTCGCCTTCCGGCAGGTCCTCGCGGCGCTTGATCTGACCGGTCAGAAAACCGCGTCCGAGCGGGCTGTAAGGTACGAAGCCAATGCCCAACTCGCGCACGGTGGGCAACAGCTCGGTTTCGACATCACGAGTCCATAGCGAATATTCGGTCTGCAACGCAGCAATGGGATGAACGTCATGGGCGCGCCGAACCGTCTCCGCAGCAGCTTCGGACAGGCCGAGATAGCGTACCTTGCCCTCCTTGACCAGCTCGGCCATCGCACCGACGGTGTCCTCGATGGGCGTATTGGGGTCGACACGGTGCTGATAATAGAGATCGATAGTTTCGACGCCCAACCGCTTCAGGCTCGCCTCGCAGGCCTGACGTACGTATTCGGGACGGCCACTGACGCCCTGAAAGCTGCCATCTTCGCCACGTACATTGCCGAATTTGGTTGCCAGCACGACGCCATCACGGCGATCGCGGATAGCGCGACCCACCAATTCCTCGTTGTGGCCGACGCCGTACATGTCGGCCGTATCAAGCAGGGTGACGCCCAGCTCGAGAGCGCGATGAATGGTGGCAATGGCTTCGCTTTCGTCGCGGCTGCCATAGAATTCGGACATCCCCATGCAGCCCAGGCCGAGCGCGGATACGGTCAGTGACTGGCCGAGCGTTCGTGTTTGCATTAGTCACTCTCCTTGCGATGCTATGTATCAGTGGTCCGTTAGCCTGTTAAGCAGCATAGAAGCTCATGCCAGGGACAACGAATGAAACCTGCCCTTGCGGGTAAAGCAGCATCCACCTTCCTGCCAAGGAGATTTGTGCGATAATGACCACAATCGGTCTGTTGACCTTGGTCATGCGGCCCCACTCATATTCATAAGCCTGCGTCCTGACGACGTGCCTTATATTCCTGCGAATGCGAACGCTAGCCATGCAAGGGACTCTCTACATCATTTCCGCCCCCTCAGGTGCCGGCAAGACCAGCCTGGTGCGGGGCCTGATCGAGTCGACCGCCAATATAGGCGTCTCGGTCTCTCATACCACGCGGTCGATGCGCCCTGGCGAGGCCGATGGTGTGAACTACCATTTCGTCGACGAAGCTACGTTTGAGCTGCTGATCGAGCGCGGCGAATTCTTTGAGCACGCGTGGGTATTCGACCGCCACTACGGCACCTCACGGATCGAGGTGGAAAAACGCCTGAATGCCGGTGAGGATGTAATTCTGGAAATCGACTGGCAGGGAGCCCGACAAGTGCGCCTGCAGATGCCGGAAGCCGTCTCGATCTTTATTCTGCCACCCTCTTGGCAAGCGCTTAACGAGCGGCTTTCCCACCGCGGTCAGGACGACGTAGCGACGATTGCCCGACGGATGCGTGATGCCGTCAGTGAAATGTCACATTTCGACGAATACGACTACGTTATCGTCAATGACGATTTCGACGTGGCGCTCGGTGAGCTCAGAAGTCTGATCAGCGCCGAACGTCTTCGCCTGTCACGCGTACGTGCTCGACATGGCGCGCTTTTGCATGACCTCTTGTCACATATGGAGGACGTCGAGTAGACTCGATATCCCCCCGAAGATTTACATCAAGTCATCCTCATTTTTACTATCGATTAACCGATAAACGACCAGGTACCGACTCATGGCGCGAGTAACCGTTGAAGATTGTCTGGAAAATGTTGAAAACCGCTTCCAGCTGGTCATGATCGCGACCAAGCGTTCACGTCAGCTAGCACGCGGCACGCGTAATCCTCATGTGGGATGGGAAAACGACAAGGCCACGGTTGTTGCTCTGCGTGAAATCGCCGAAGGCCACATCGACGCAAGCGTGCTCGATGAGCCCACAGAAGCACTACCGCCGCGTCCGCGTCGTGATCCAGCAGAGTACGAGGGCTGAGACAGGCGCGCCCGTTAGCGCCTGTCCGATTCGGAAACGCACGCCATGTTTACGATTGATGATCTCGCCGACCGCCTCGGTGGCTATCTGCCCGCTGATGAGATATGCCAGGTCAAACGTGCGTTCTACTACGCCGAGCAAGCCCACGACGGCCAGCGCCGTCGTTCGGGTGAACCCTATGTGACCCATCCGCTGGCGGTCGCCAATATCCTCGCCAACATGCACATGGACTATCAAAGCCTGATGGCCGCCATGCTGCATGACGTGATCGAGGATACGGGTGTCTCCAAGGAAGCGTTGATCAAGCAGTTCGGCAATGAAGTTGCCGAGCTGGTTGATGGCGTGTCGAAGCTGACTCAGATCACCTTCGAGGACAAGGCGGTCGCTCAGGCTGAGAACTTCCAGAAGATGGTATTGGCAATGTCGCGCGATATCCGTGTCATCATTGTCAAACTCGCCGATCGTCTGCATAACATGCGCACCCTCGGGGCACTCAGGCCCGACAAGAAGCGCCGTATTGCCCGCGAGACGCTGGAAATCTACGCCCGTATCGCCAGCCGTTTAGGGATCAACACGATTCGTGTTGAACTTGAGGACTTATCGTTCCAGGCGATCCATCCCATGCGCGCCGAGCGCATCCAACGTGCAGTGGTCAAGGCACGCGGCAACCGTCGCTCGATGGTGCGCCACGTGCAGAGCACGCTGCAGAAGTGCCTCGATGATGAAGGGCTGCCCGGTACGGTGATCGGTCGTCAGAAGCATCTGCTGTCGATCTATCACAAGATGCGTGACCAGCGTAAATCGTTCAGTGAGTTGATGGATGTATTCGGGTTTCGCATCATCACCGACCGCGTCGATACCTGTTATCGCATCCTCGGGGCAGTGCATAACCTCTACAAGCCCGTGCCGGGACGTTTCAAGGATTACATCGCGATTCCCAAGGCCAATGGCTACCAGAGCCTGCATACCACGCTGTTCGGCATGAATGGGATTCCCATCGAAGTGCAGATCCGTACGCGTGAAATGGAAGCGATGGCCAACAACGGCATCGCCGCGCATTGGCTCTACAAGGCGGGTCAGACCGACCGGCCGATTGCCATGGGGAGTCACGCGCGTGCGCGCGAGTGGGTGCGCGGTCTGCTTGAGATGCAGCGCCACGCCGGCAACCCGCTGGAGTTCATCGAGCACGTCAAGAACGACCTGTTTCCCGATGATATCTATGTCTTCACGCCCAAGGGCGACATTATGGAGCTGCCCCATGGGGCGACGGCCGTCGATTTCGCCTATACGGTGCATACCGATATCGGCAACAGCTGTATTGCCTGCCGCATTGACCGCCATCTGGCGTCGCTGTCGACCCCGCTCGAAAGCGGCCAGACGGTAGAAATCATCACAGCACCTGGGGCACGCCCGAGCCTCGGCTGGCTTTCATTTGTTGTCACCGCCAAGGCCCGTTCGGCAGTACGTCATTATCTCAAGCATCAGCAGCGCAGCGATTCGGTCCAGTTGGGCAGGCGTCTGTTGAACAAGTCGCTGGACGCCTTCGACGCCCGTCTTGAAACGCTGCCAGAGGGTCGCATGGAGGCCTTGCTTGAGGAGATGGCATTAGACGGAGAAGATGATCTGTTCGATGCGATCGGGCTTGGCAACAAGGTTGCCTACAGCGTGGCGCGACGTTTGGTGTTTACCGATACCGCTGCCGCTGCCGAAGAGCCCACAAGCAATACCACGGGGCCGATTGCGATCAGTGGCGCCGACAGCATGATGATCAGCTTCGCCCGCTGCTGCCACCCACTGCCGGGAGATCCTATCGCCGGACACATGAGTGTCGGCAAGGGCATCGTTGTGCACCGCAGTGATTGTCGTAATATCGATGACTGTCGCAGCGATCCGGAAAAATGCTTCCCGCTGGAATGGTCCAACACTATCGAAGGCGACTTCCCCGTTGCGCTGCGCCTGGAAATCGAGACACGCCGTGGCCTTGTGGCCGAGCTGGCGAGTCTGGTCACCGACGCCGAGGCCAACATTGAACGCATCGGGATTGAAGAGCGTGATGCTCGCCTGTCAATCATCAACCTGATTCTTGCCGTCAAGGATCGTATTCACTTGGCACGCATCATCAAACGTATCCGTAACTTGCATCATGTCAGCAAGATTACCCGCGTAAAGAACTGATATCGATTTATTGACCGTCTGCCGGATTTCAACGGCCGGCGGTCATGTTTTTAATGGCGCACCGTCACGCAGAGCGAGTGCGCTTGTCACTCACGATTGGCCACTACTATAACTGAACGCAAGGAGCACAATATGAGCAATCGCGCTGCGATTCATACCGACAACGCCCCTGCCGCTATCGGCCCATACTCTCAGGCCATCAAGGCCGGTAACACCATTTATCTGTCCGGACAGATCCCGCTCGATCCCCAGACCATGGAACTGGTCGGTGGCGATATCGAAGTCCAGGCTCATCAGGTATTTGCCAATCTGCGTGCGGTCTGTGAAGAAGCGGGCGGTTCCCTCAATGATATCGTCAAGCTCAACCTTTATCTGACCGATCTGGACAACTTCGCCAAGGTCAACCAGATCATGGAAGGCTACTTCGGTAAGCCTTACCCGGCTCGCGCCGCGGTCGGCGTCAAGGCGTTGCCCAAAGGCAGTCAGTTCGAAGCGGAAGGCGTGATGGTGATCGGCGACTGAGCGCTTGATCGTCTCAAGTCCATGAATAAAAAAAGCGAGAGCCGTGGCTCTCGCTTTTTTTAGGCGTGTACCTTGCGATACCACACGCGTTTACTTCGTCACTTTGTTTCCACAGTTACGATGCCGGCCTCTTTCAGCACCTGCCGGTAGCCTTCGCGAAAGGTGGGATACTCAAAGCGATAACCGAGCTCAACAAGCCTAGTATTATCGCAGCACTTACTGGCACGCCGACGTAGCGGCGATTGAATCGTCTCATGCGACTCAACCTTGAGTTGCTTGGCCAGCCAGGTCATAACGTCGTGTATCGGCGCCGACTCACAATCGCTGGCTAAATAACGATCAGCGATCGGCTCGCCGTTCATGGCCCGTTCAATGAGATAAACCAATACGCCGGCACAGTCGTCGCGGTGAATGCGGTTGGAATGCATCACGGGATTGGCCGCCGCGATGCGCCCATCCCTGACCTGCCGGATCAGGCGATCACGCCCCGGGCCATAGATCCCCGAAAAGCGTACCAATGTACCCGGCAGCGGACTGTTGAGCAGCTGCTGCTCGGCTTCGACCATCAATTGACCGGAAAATCCGCTCGGCGCCGTCTCGCTCTCTTCGTTGACCAGTTCACCGTCCTGCTGACCATAGACGGAGGTCGACGAGACGAAGAAAACATGCGCAGGCGGAACATCACGTGCTTCAAGCACTTTCAGTGTACGAGCAAGACCGTCAACATAAGCCACCTTATAGGCTTCTTCTTCAAAACGATCAGCACTGATAGCATATACTACGATGTCGGCATGAGGCAGCGCATCAAACGCGTCCTCTGCATTGACGTCGAGCGCCAATGGCTCGATACCCGTACCGGCCAGCGCGGCGACATTACGCCGGGCGCCGATAACACGATATCCTTTGGCAAGTAATCGGATACCCAATGTACTTCCTACATCGCCACAACCGAGAATAAGACACGTCTTGTTCACCTTTCCGCCACTCCTTGGTAAAACGTCCTTGATAGGCAAGACTTATAACTGCAATTGCTTACAAAACGGTCCTTGGCAGGAAAGACCACACACTATTGCATTCATGCGATGCCTCGTGGACTGACACATGACTTTAACAGAACTCCGCTACATCGTAACCTTGGCGCAGGAACGCCACTTCGGCCGCGCCGCAGAACGCTGCTTCGTTTCACAACCGACACTCTCCGTGGCGGTCAAGAAGCTCGAAGAAGAACTCGGCGTTGCGCTGTTCGAGCGCAGCAAGTCTACCGTACAGGTCACGCCGTTGGGCGAAAAGATCATCGACCAGGCGCAGCGCGTGCTCGAACAGGCCAGTGTCATCAAGGAATTGGCCAGTGAGGGCAAGGACCAGCTCTCCAGTCCGCTGCGTATCGGCGCCATCTATACGATTGGCCCGTATCTCTTTCCCCATCTGATCCCTGAACTTGCCCAGCAGGCACCGCAGATGCCTTTGTACATCGAAGAGAATTTTACCGGTGAACTGCGCCGCAAGCTGCGCTCAGGTGAGCTTGATGTACTTATTCTGGCGTTGCCATTCACTGAACCGGACGTGCTGACCAAAGCCCTTTATGAAGAGTCTTTTGACGTGCTGATGCCTCACGACCATCCGTGGACGTCCAAGACGGAAATCGACCGAGATGAGCTGCTCGATGAGCAACTGCTGCTGCTCGGCGAGGGCCATTGTTTCCGCGATCAGATTCTTGAAGCGTGTCCGGCAATCAATTCGCAACTTCACATGCCAGGCCACACACTGATTGCCGAAAGCGGCTCACTGGAAACCATACGCCATATGGTGGCATCGGGATTCGGTATTACCGTACTACCGCGCTCAGCGGCCGGTACCGGTCAGTACGAAAACAGCATGTTGGCGAGCCGGCCGTTCAAGGCACCGGCACCGACCCGGATGGTCGCATTAGCATGGCGGGCAAGCTTTCCACGTCCTAAAGCCATTGATGTGCTTATCCGCGCCATCAGCGTGTGCCAGTCACAGGGTGACGCAGCCGCATGACCAGGCTCGAGGCGAGTATTACTGAGCTCGCCGGCGTTGGCCCTGCACTGGCTGAGAAATTGGCACGGCTCAATATAGTCTCGATCGCCGATCTGCTGTTTCATTTGCCGCTGCGCTATCAGGACCGTACCCACATCACCCCGATTGCTGCGTTGAGAAGCGGCCTGGAATCGGTGGTGGAAGGCGAAGTCACTGCAGCCGACGTCATCAAAGGCAAGCGCCTTAGCCTACTGGTGCGTATCAAGGATGGCTCAGGCATTGTGTCGCTGCGGTTTTTCCATTTTGCCCCCGCCCAGCAAAAGCAGTTCGCGAGGGGGGCTCGGGTACGTTTTTTCGGTGAGGCGCGAGCCGGCAGCACGGGGCTTGAGTTCTATCATCCCGAGTATCGCTTGCTCAACGATCCAGACGCGCCGGTCGAAGAGACCCTCACGCCGATCTACCCTACTACTGAAGGACTCGCCCAACCCCGTCTGCGCGGGCTTATCCTTCAGGCGCTCCAGCGCTTCGAAGCCCATCCAGATGAGTTGCCAGAACTGATTCCCGAACCGCTACGCGTGCGCTTTCGCCTGCCCGGGTTGGACGAATCGCTGCGTTTTCTTCATCAACCACCGCCCGATGCACCTTTGGATATGCTGGCTGACGGTCATCATCCTGCACAGCGCCGTCTCGCGCTTGAGGAACTGCTTGCCCACCAGCTGAGTCTGCGCCAGATTCGAGAGCGTATTCGTGAAGATAGCGCACCGCAGCTGCCAGCCGGCACCTCGCTACAGACGCGTTTTCTCGCTGGCCTGCCCTTTGCGTTGACCGGCGCCCAGCATCGCGTACTCAGCGAGATTGGTCGTGATGTCGTCAGCGGTGTTCCCATGCTGCGCTTAGTACAAGGAGACGTTGGCTCGGGCAAGACCGTGGTCGCCGCGATGGCGGCACTGCAGGCCATTGCCGGGGATTATCAAGCGGCGATGATGGCACCCACCGAACTGCTGGCCGAGCAGCATTTTCGAAGCTTCAAGCACTGGTTCGAGCCGCTGGGCATTGATGTCGCCTGGCTATCGGGCAAGCTCAAGGGCAAGACACGTCTCGATACCAAAGCCGCCATCGCCGATGGCCGGGCCCAGGTCATCGTCGGTACCCACGCGCTATTTCAGCAAGATGTTCATTTTCACCGCCTTGGCCTGGCCATCATCGATGAGCAACATCGCTTTGGGGTTCATCAACGCCTTGCACTACGTGAAAAAGGCGAGAGCGCGGGTATTACGCCGCACCAGCTGATCATGACCGCCACACCGATTCCCAGAACGCTGGCGATGAGTGCCTATGCTGATCTCGACCTTTCCGTGATCGACGAATTGCCACCAGGGCGTACACCGGTCAAGACGGTCGCAGTGGCCGACGAGCGACGTGGCGAAGTGATCGAACGAATCAGAAATGCCTGTCGCGATGGCCGTCAGGCGTATTGGGTATGTACGTTAATCGAAGAATCAGAAGCGCTACAGTGTCAGGCCGCCGAAGCAACACGTGACGCACTGGTCATGGCGCTGCCTGAATTTCAGGTCGGCCTCGTCCATGGCCGGATGAAATCGGCGGAAAAAGCCACGATCATGGCCGCGTTCAAGGCAGGCGAACTTGATCTTCTGGTAGCCACCACGGTGATTGAGGTAGGGGTTGATGTACCCAATGCCAGCCTGATGATCATCGAAAATCCCGAACGTCTGGGGCTGGCCCAGCTTCATCAGTTGCGCGGCCGTGTTGGCAGAGGACGCATCGAGAGCTTTTGCGTGCTGCTCTATCATCCACCGCTGTCGGAGCACTCACGTGAACGGCTGGCAGTGATGCGAGAAACCAATGATGGCTTTCGTATAGCCGAAAAGGATTTGGAACTACGCGGACCGGGTGAAGTGCTGGGTACGCGCCAGACAGGGCTGGTCGGCATGAAGATTGCCGATCTGGAACGTGACCGTAACCTGCTTGAGCCGGTCAAGGCACTGTCCACGGCGTTGCTGGCACAATCGCCTGCTTGCGTCGAGCCGCTGATTCGGCGCTGGCTCGGCGACAAGGCTAATCGCTATGGCCAGGTCTAGCATCAGTGGCCCACTGATAGCATGAGCAAGAAAGGTAGAGTGGAGAATTAAGACAGGGAGGCGTATCGCTCGGAATAAGCACCGGCTGCAAGCAGCCGGTGTGTGTGCCAAAGGCCAATCAGCCTTTAGCGACCGCATCCTTGAGGCCCTTACCGGGCTTGAACGCAACGGTCTTGCTGGCCGGGATATTCAGCGGCTCGCCGGTTTGCGGATTTTTACCCGTGCGCGCGGCGCGCTCACGAATGGTAAAGGAGCCGAAACCGATCAGATTAACGTCGTTCCCCTTGGCCACGTTGCTGGCGATCTCATCGAGAATCACGTTCAGCACCTGGCTGGCCTTGTCCTTAGAAATATCCGCCTGTTCCGCGATAGCAGCGGCGAGTTCTGGCTTACGCATAATGCCTCCTGGGTTTGCCAATGATATATGGCGAGCAATAATTATGACGGCTACAGCCGCACACTATTGTTGTATGACACTTCAATGTCTACACACGTGGTATCGACGATAATCACCTTGCTCGATAGCACTGCACGATGCATGACAAACAAGCTTTGCTCATTGTTTCATGACATGTCGCGCCGCGCCACAGCGCGATTAAACCACTGTGAACAGTGTTCGAACAGAGCCTAGCCTAGCAATGGCTCTGCCCATCGCGCCAGTACGACTTTTTGCCTGCAGCATCGACGCTATGAGCGTAGGCTCGGTAATTCATCATTATCTTCTCAACTAATGCAGCAAACTCATATCCTTCTGCCTGAATAACCTGAATACATCAGCGACTTGTACCAATCCCGTCAGTATCCCTTAGCCACCAGCGCGGATGATCGATAGCCCAACGGATCGTCTTGCGCAGTCCGCTTTCGAAGCTTTCACGTGGCTTCCAACCCAATTCTTGCTCGATCTTTGCGCAATTGATGGCATAACGAACATCGTGACCGGGGCGGTCTTCGACGTGCGTGATCAATTCACGATAGTCAGTAACTCCCTCAGGCCGGGCGATATCGAGCGCATTAAGTTCAGTGCAGATTGCATTAACAACATCTATATTACGTCGTTCGCAACGCCCGCCTATGGCATAGTTTTCACCGACCCTGCCCCGCTGCATCACGGTATAAAGCGCTTCGGCGTGATCCGCGACGTAAAGCCAATCGCGGCGCTGCGTACCTTGGCCATACAGTGGGATGGCTTTGCCTTCCAACGCATTGCGTATGGTTAACGGAATCAATTTTTCAGGATAGTGATAGGGCCCGTAATTGTTGGAACTATTGGTGATGATGACGGGCAAGCCATAGCTACGATGCCAGGCGCGAACCAGATGATCAGCGCCAGCCTTGTTCGCTGCATAAGGCGATTGCTCATGGAAAGCCTCCTGCGTATCGCCCAGATCCCCGAACACTTCATCGGTGGATACTTGGTGAAAACGAAACGCATCGCGCCGCAGCGTGGGTAGCTGTTGCCAAAAGTCACGCGCGGCTTCAAGCAGCGTATAAGTGCCAACGATATTGGTTTCAATGAATACCGCCGGCCCGTTGATGGAGCGATCAACGTGCGATTCAGCGGCCAGATGAACAATGACATCAGGCTGATAGCGTGCCAACACTGCTCTGACTGCCTCACCATCACAGATGTTGATTCGTTCGAAACAATAACGGTGACTATCACTCACCGATGCAAGCGCCTGAAGATTCCCAGCATAAGTCAGGCAATCGACATTGACGATCCGTTCACTGCCGTGATGAATGATGTGGCGAATCAAGGCAGAGCCAATGAAGCCAGCCCCACCTGTCACCATGATCGTACGCATCGATAATTGCTCCTCCTTGAGTCGATGAAGACACTGCTGTCCTACTTAATTTCCCTGGGCGATAGCGATAGATAGCCACTTTATCAACCGCATACAAGGCCTCCATAGGTGACTGTTTACCTGCCATGCCGCCTGGCCCTGACATGATAAGGTCAATGCCTAGCATTTTCTGGTTATGCGCTAGCTTTCTGGATTCCGTCCTGATTACCCTCATCACAAACCGGACGTTTCGGTTAGACTGCTGTCGTCTGAATCGGTCTTTTTCCAGTCTGGAGGCTTCATGCCGTCTTCGTCGCCACTCGCATCGCCCTTCGAACGCATTTTCGATTTCCTACGCCTGATGCGCCTCGACCGACCGATCGGGACCTGGCTTTTAATGTGGCCAACGCTGGCGGCGCTGTGGCTGGCGGCCGATGGGCTACCTTCACGCAGCAACCTGATCATTTTTATCGCCGGCGTTTACGTCATGCGCGCTGCGGGCTGTGTGATCAACGACTATGCCGATCGCAATTTCGACGCCCATGTCAAACGTACTCGCGAACGCCCGTTGGCAACCAAGCGCATCAGTGGACGTGAAGCGCTGATACTGTTCGCCATATTGCTGGTACTGGCTTTTGTACTGGTCTGCTTCACCAACGGTTTCACCATTGTATTGTCACTGGGCGGCGCGGTGCTGGCAGCGCTCTATCCGTTCATGAAGCGCTATACCCATTTCCCTCAAGTGGTGCTTGGTGCCGCCTTCGGTTGGGGAATCCCGATGGCCTTCGGTGCCGAGCTTGCCCACGTACCGGCCGAGGCGTGGTGGCTGTTCTTTGCCAATATCATCTGGACGCTGGTCTATGATACCCAATATGCGATGGTCGACCGCGACGATGATCTCAAGATCGGCATCAAGTCGACTGCCGTGCTGTTCGGCCGCCACGATCTATTGATCATTGGTCTATTACAGGCCCTGGTGGTGGTGCTGCTTGCCATTACCGGCATAATGGCGAGTCTCGGCGGCTTCTACTGGGCGGCACTGGTAGTGATCGCCATTATCTTTGGTTATCAGCAGTACATCACTGCTTCGCGCTCGCGTGAAGGTTGCTTCAAGGCTTTTCTCAACAATCACTGGGTAGGCATCGTGCTCTTTGGCGGTATCGCCCTGACTACCTGGCCAGTTTGAGCGCAAGCTTTGTCATCGGACTGTCATAAAGCTGCGTTTAAATCGTCACTGTCCTGTCATCGCCGCCTGCTGTGTGCAGACAACCGGTTTGCCCAAGGGATATGCGCAAATGTCCAAGACTGTACTGATCATCGACGACGAGCCCGCCATTCGCGAAATGATCGCTATCGCGCTGGAAATGGCTGATTTTAACGTGCTCGAAGCGGGCAATGCTCAACAGGGGCATGCCCTTATCGTTGACGAAAAGCCCGATATGATCCTGCTCGACTGGATGTTGCCCGGTACCAGTGGGATTGAGCTTGCCCACCGCTTAAAGCGCGAAGAAACGACACGCGAGATTCCGATTATCCTGCTCACCGCCAAGGGCGAAGAAGATAACAAGATTCAGGGTCTCGAAAGCGGTGCCGACGATTACATCACCAAACCGTTTTCACCGCGTGAGCTGGTTGCCCGCCTCAAGGCCGTACTGCGCCGTACCACGCCCAAGGGCATCGAGGAAACGGTCGAGGTTATGGGACTGGCGCTCGATCCTGCCAGCCACCGAGTGACCGCTCACGGGCAGGCACTCGATATCGGGCCGACAGAGTACCGCCTGCTGCAGTTTTTCATGACTCACCAGGAGCGTGCCTACACGCGTACTCAACTACTCGATCAGGTCTGGGGAGGAAACGTCTATGTTGAAGAACGTACCGTGGACGTCCATATTCGCCGGCTACGCAAGGCACTGGGCGACGATCACCAGCACCTGGTCCAGACGGTACGCGGCACCGGATATCGCTTCTCCATCCGAGCCTGATTCGACAACGCTTACGGGAAACGGGCGCGTGCATTACTGGACCAATGAACTGTGGCGACTCTCTTATCTGGTGATCGGCTTCGGCGTACTTGGCGCTCTGCTCGGCCAGCCCGGCTGGGGCGTAGCGCTTGGTCTTGCTGTGCATATGGCCTTCACGCTGCGCCATCTGAAGAAGCTTTATACCTGGCTAAGTGCCCCCGCCGACCAGGCGCCGCCGGTCGGTGAAGGCGTATGGGGTGATCTATTCGACCGTCTCTACCGCTATCAGAAAACCCAGCGCCACATGCAAGGGCGACTGCGTAGCGTCCTCAATCGCGTTCAGGAGTCTTCCGAGGCGCTGCGCGACGGTGTCGTGATGCTTGACCGCCACGGCGCGCTCGACTGGTGGAATGATGCCGCTGAGCGCATGCTGGGGCTCGATGCCGGCAAGGATCGTGGCCAGCATCTGACTAACCTCATGCGTGACCCACGTTTCATCAGGTACTACACCAGCCGTGAATACCGTGAGCCGCTGACGCTGCCGTCACCGATTCTCGACGGCCGAATGCTGGAGTTCCAGATCACCGTGTTCGGTGACGATGAGTGCCTGCTGATCATTCGCGACGTGACCCGTCTAGTGCGCCTTGAGCAGACCCGCCGTGATTTTGTCGCCAATGTCTCCCATGAGTTGCGCACACCGTTGACTGTCATCGCCGGTTACCTTGAAACCTATCTCGATCAGGCGCAGGAATGCCCCGACGCGTTGCCATCGCGCATGATGCGCGGCCTGGGCCAGATGCAGGAGCAATCGACGAGGATGCGCAATCTGGTCGAGGATCTACTGACCCTGTCACGGCTCGAAACCAGTGAACGTCAAAGTGAAGACCGCCCGATCGATATCGCCGCGCTGTGCGCGCAGGTGCGCGCCGATGGCGAATCGCTGGCCAACGGCAGTCATACCCTTGAATTGGTAATAGAAGAATCACGCGCCCTGTTCGGCGACGAGCAGGAAATCAGAAGCGCGCTCTCTAATCTGGTTTTCAACGCCGTGCGCTACACCCCGGCCGGCAGCACGATCACGCTATGCTATCGCCCCTATCATAAGGGGGCTGCCCTTGAGGTAATCGATAACGGCGAAGGGATCCCTGAAGTACATCTGTCACGGCTGACCGAACGGTTTTATCGTATCGACAAAGGCCGTTCTGCCGCCAGCGGCGGTACCGGGCTTGGGCTGGCGATCGTCAAGCATGTCCTGCTGCGCCATGATGCCAAGCTTGAAATTGAAAGCGAAATTGGCGAGGGCACACTGTTTCGCTGTGTCTTTCCCGAATCACGTCTCAAGACTGCAAGCTGATCTACGCGCGCCCTAAACCGGGTGTGGATAAGTTAGTTCATGGGTTAAGAATATCGCGCACCTGACCACTGCCCTGATATTTCTCAAGCAGTGCGAACAGGATGGCCGCCGTCTCGTCATCCACCGTTCCTGAATATTCGGTCGGGCGGAAGTGCATCTGAAACGACTTGAGTACCTTGCGTGTCTCATCGTCCATCATGCCGCTCGGCGTCAGACCGTAACCGTAGTTTGCCAGACCCTGCTGCAGTTGCATGAGCGTCGGCGGACGCGTCTGAAAACGTGCCAGATATTTCGCCACCGTGGCACGCTCCGGCCAAGCACCGATACCCGCATCGGCCAGGCGCTGCCAGGGAAAGAAAGGGCCAGGATCGAGCTTACGCCCCGGTGTGATATCGGCGTGACCCACTACGTTCGTCGGCGTAATACCGTAGCGCCTGACAATATCCTTGCTCAAGGCAATCACCAGCGCGATCTGCGCTTCGGAAAAGGGATCCCATACCCGTCCTTCCGGCCCCGTATTAAAGCCATGATTGACGATCTCGATACCGATTGATGTATCGTTCAAGTTGCTGCGATCCTTCCAGTGGCTCGTACCGGCATGCCAGGCGCGCTTGTTTTCATCGACCATTTGCAGCACCACTGGACGCCCTTGATACTCACCGGGTCGGTCTAGCACGAGATAGTGCGCACTCACCGTGCGCCCCGTCAGTGCCTTGAAGGCCGCGGCATCGTCACCGCCGGTATAATGCAGCACCAGATGGCGGATGCGATTGTTTTTTGCCTGTGCCGCCACGCTATGGTCGATAGCATAGCCAGCACGCTGCTCAAGAGCACTGCCCTTGGCCGGCGTGTAGATGAACGGCGGCTCAGCATCCTGAAGCACCGGCGTGTCAAAGTCCTCCGGCAGATGAACGGCGGCTATAGCATTTTCAGAAGCCGCATAAGTCACAGGCGCGGAGGTATGCGTAGCGCAGCCAGCCAACACGATGGAGACGGCAAGAACGATGGCAAAAGGTTTGAACATGGTGGCTTAACATCAGATGGGCGAAGCGAAGCAGTATAGAGAACGGAAACGCCTGCCATTTGAAGAAATAGCAGGCTTTTTAAGGGTAAGGCAATTTATTGGGCTGACGGACAGGTTATGACTTGGGTGCGGGCAAGCTGTGATAATGGCGTTGCCACATCATTACCGCTGCCGCCACGGCACCTGGCATGATCAGCAAGTTGACGATCGGAATCCAGATCGTCGCCATGATTACCCCGCCGAACGTCAACGTAGGCCACCAACGCTGGCCAAGACGGCGGCGCATCTCGGCAAAGCTGACCTGATGGTTGTCCATCGGATAGTCGAGATACTGGATCGCCATGCTCCAGGCTGAGAACAACGCCCAGAGTAGCGGTGCAAAAACGTTAACCGCCGGTACAAAACCCAGCAATAACAAAAACGCTATACGTGGCAGAAAATAGGCCAGCTTCTGCACTTCACGCTTGAGACTATCGATGCCCTGACGCCACAGGCTGCGCTCATCCGACCACTCGGCGTCACTCAGTCCACGCTCAATTTTCTCGGCCAGAAAACCATAAAAGGGCGAGGCGATCAGATTGGCCACCAGCGTAAAGGTGAAGAACACAAACAGAATCAGGCTGACGACCAGCATCGGCCAGATCAACCATTCAAGCCAAGTAAGCCAGCCTGGAACCTGGCTCATCCAGTACGCCATCCAGCCGTCAAAGCGTGAGACAAGCAGCATGATCGTGGCCACATAAAGTGCCAGATTAATCGCTAGAGGAACAAACACATAGCGCCGAAACCCGGCACTCAATACCATCCGTGTTCCACGGCTGAGGGCATCCACCGCCTCGATCATCGTTCACTTCCTCTTCACATAATGCCACCAAGGCTAACATAACGTTTTGGCAAGTCACTGACGCCAAAAGCGTAAGTATAAAAAAAGAGGCCCTGTTGGGCCTCTGTTCACTTTGTATGCTTACCGCTCAAAGAAAAGTGCTAAATCTTGTCAAGATCCTTTTCCTCAAGCCCTTTGGCATCAACGTGCCTGATATCCAGCCCCTTGACAAGATAAACCACGGATTCCGCCAGGTTATCGGCATGATCACCGATCCGCTCGAGGGCGCGCAGCACCCACATGATATTGAGCGTCGCACTGATCGAACGCGGGTCTTCCATCATGAAGGTCACCAGCGAGCGCATGGCGCTGCGATACTCGCTGTCCACTGATTCATCCTGATGCAGTACCGCTACCGCCAGACGCGTGTCAAAACGGGCAAAGGCCGTTAATGCGTTGCGCAGCATGTCACGTACCTGCTGGCTGATATGACGCACCTCGACGAAGCCATGCATATTGTGGCCTTCTTCGAGCAGCAGCAAGGCATTGCGAGCGATCTTGTTGGCTTCATCACCAATCCGCTCAAGATCCGAGGTTGCCCTGATGACTGCCAGCACCAACCGTAGATCGGACGCTGCAGGTTGACGCCGAGCGAGAATATGCGTGCATTCATCATCTATCTTGAGCTGCATGTCGTTGACCGCCCGGTCATTGTCACGCACCTGCTCAGCGGTATGGCTGTCGCCTTCGAGCAGCGATGTGATGGCATCTTGAACCTGCTTTTCGACCAAACCTCCCATGGCAAGCAAATGCGTTTTCAGCGCATCCAGCTCCTGATTGAACTGACGAGAAATGTGCTGGCTGTGCCGGTCGTTGGTGATATCCATGAGAGTCCCCCTGAGGCATTTGCCCCACAACGTGTCATCCCGCTTCGCAGATCAGGCGAATCGGTCATCATACGCGCAGATTACGTCACCAAGATGACGAATCGATGACACAACGCGTCACGGCCTGTCCATGAAGTTATCAAGCAACAAACGGACCGCGACGCGTCATGCATACCGGCGCGTTAAAGTATGGTCTATAACGGTTCGAGCTTGGCAAATCCCAGGACCAGCCATTTATCACCGCTATCCTCGAAGCTGATATGAACGCGTGCGCGCTGCCCCTCTCCTTCGGCATTGAGGATCACGCCCTCACCAAATACGGGATGACGGACACGCTGACCAAGCGCTAGGGTCGGTAGCCCCTCACCGGAAACTTGAGACTGCTGTGACAACCCGCTGACCGGGGCACTGTGCGACACCGGGCGAGAAATCTGGCCGCGCAGACGCACCTCTTCAAGCAGCTCAGGCGGCAACTCACGCAGGAAGCGCGACGGGCGCTGGTAGGTCTCCTTGCCATGCAGACGGCGTGTCTCGGCATGGGTCAGATAGAGATGCTCCATCGCACGGGTGATTCCCACGTAGCATAGCCGCCGCTCTTCCTCGAGGCGTCCTGGCTCCTCGAGCGACATACGGTGCGGGAAAAGCCCTTCTTCTACACCAGCAATGAACACAATCGGAAATTCAAGGCCCTTGGCCGAATGCAGTGTCATCATCTGCACGCTGTCCTCGAACTCATCAGCCTCATGATCACCGGCATCGAGCGATGCTTCGGCGAGGAAATCACCGAGCGCATTACCGCTTACGCTCTCCTCGTTGATCGGCGTGAACGGGTCGGCCTGGACATAAGCGCGCGCGGCACTGACCAGTTCCTCAAGGTTCTCAACCCGGGCCTGACCCTTCTCACCTTTTTCGGCCTGATGGTGTTCGATCAACCCGGTCGCCTTGATCACATGATCGATAATCTCATGCAGCATCAATCCTTCCGTGTCGTTATCGAGCTGATCGATCATATCGGCAAACGCCTGTAACGCACTGGCGGCACGGCCTTTCAATATGCCTGCGCCGCGTGCGTCGTGCAGCGCCTGCCACAGCGAAGTACCTTCGTCGCGAGCGCGGGCACGGAGTATTTCGACGGTACGCGTGCCGATACCGCGCGTTGGAATATTGATTACTCGTTCAAGCGAGGCATCGTCTTCGCGGTTGACCAACAGGCGCAGATAGGCCAGGGCATTCTTGATCTCGAGGCGCTCGTAGAAGCGGTGCCCACCGTAGATGCGATAGGGCACGCCGGCGCGAATCATCGCCTCCTCGATTACCCGCGATTGCGCATTGGAACGGTAGAGAACGGCGATATCGCGGCGCGCCTTGCCACTCTCGCGCACATGCTTTTGCAGCGTATCGACAATGAATCGCGCTTCGTCGAGATCGTTGAAACCGGCGTAAACGGAAATTTTTTCGCCAGCATCGTCATCGGTCCACAATTCTTTGCCCATCCGCCCGGCATTGTGGCTGATCAAGGCGTTGGCAGCGTCGAGAATCACGCTGGTCGAGCGGTAGTTACGCTCAAGTCGGACGACCTGAGTTTCCTGAAATTCGTCGCGAAAGCGCTGCAGATTCTCGACCCGCGCCCCGCGCCAGCCATAGATCGACTGGTCATCATCACCGACCACGGTCAGACATTGACGCTCGCCGGCGAGCAACTTGAGCCAGGCATACTGCAGCGTATTGGTATCCTGAAACTCATCGACCAGGATATGGCCGAAACGCTCGCGGTAATGCTGTAAAAGACGCGGGTTGTCGCGCAATAACTCAAGACTGCGCAGCAACAGCTCACCGAAGTCGACCAGCCCGCCACGCTCGCAGGCCAGCTGATAAAGATCGTAAAGCTCGACCATCTTCATCATGTAAGCATCGCCGTGCGCGTCGACCTGATGCGCCCTCAGGCCTTCTTCCTTGCAGCTACCGATGAAATATTGCACTTGCTTGGGCGGGTAACGCTCATCATCGACGTTGTAATCCTTGAGCAGGCGCTTGACCAAGCGTAGCTGATCGTCACTGTCGATGATCTGAAAATGCTCGGGCAGACGTGCATCCTGCCAGTGGGTGCGCAGCAGACGATGTGAGATGGAGTGAAAGGTGCCTACCCACATGCCGCGCAGCGAAACGTCGAGCAGCGCTTCAAGACGCGTGCGCATCTCGCGCGCGGCCTTGTTGGTAAAGGTCACAGAGAGAATCGAGTACGGCGAAAGGCCCTCGACCTGCAAGAGCCAGGCGATACGATGCACGAGCACGCGCGTCTTGCCAGAACCGGCGCCAGCCAGGACCAGCAGATTGCCCTGCGGGGCGCCGACAGCGTCGCGCTGCGCCGCATTGAGCGATTCGAGAAGAGGCGAAGCGTCCATGGAAAGGGTCACACGAGGTCGGGAAATAGGCCCATTAGCTTACCACATATGCCCTGCCCGTGCCCTTGAGTGTCTGCCAGTATGCCTGCCTGGCTAGCGGTCCTGGGTACGCAGCGGTGACAGGCTGCGCTTTACTGCCTGCAACTGTTCGACCAGGCGTGGCCCACGTGTCTTGGCTACGCCCACGGCGAGAATGTCGATCACCACCAGATGGGCAATGCGTGAACTCATCGGGGTGTAGACTTCGGTATCTTCAAACACATCGATCAGGATAGGCAGAGTGGCTTCCTGCGCCAGCGGCGTGTCACGAGGACATAATCCAATTACTGTAGCCCCGGCCTCCTGGGCGAGCTTGACGCTCGACAACAGCGCCGTGGTACGCCCGGTCTGCGAGATTGCCACGACAACATCACCCTCATCGAGCGTGGCCGCCGACATATGCTGCATGTGCGGATCGCTATAAGCGGCAGTTGAAATCTGCAAGCGGAAGAATTTGTGCTGCGCATCGACAGCGACCGCCCCCGAGGCGCCAAAGCCATAAAACTCAACACGATTGGCATCGGCCAGCGCGGTGATCGCTTTGCCGACCGCGACCGCATCGAGACGGTCGCGTACCGATAACAGCGTGCCGACGGTCGAATCGAAGATGCTCGATGAAAACTGCGCCACGCTATCGCTCTCCTCCATCGAGAACTGCGCAAACTGCGCGCCGGTAGCCAGCATCTGTGCCAGACGCAGCTTGAAATCCTGAAACCCCTCGCAGCCCAGTGCGCGGCAGAAGCGAATCACCGTCGGTTCGCTGACGCCTGCCTTGGCCGCCAGATCGACGATGCGCATATGAATGACATCATCGGGATGGCGCAGCACGAAGCGTGCCACTTTTTGTTCTGAACGACGGAAATTCGCTAGCCGTTCTCTCAAATCATCAAACAGGGCACGACTCACGGGGTCTTCCTTAAACGTACGCTAAGCGCAGATAAGCGCTCACGTCACATTTCTGTCAAACAGGATGTAGTAACTTGTCATCGGACCATGCGGGTAATCAAAGCGCCGATGCTGTTATAGCGGCAAAGAATAACAGTAGCCATGACTTTATGTTATGCCACAGCGTCCGCTCAGTATTGCCACATGACGAAACACTGCCACCCAACAAGTAAGCGACTGCGGGCAACAGTACAGGAGTCTCGGGTATGCGTAATTCACAACGGCTTAATTCACTGAAAACGCAAATCTTGGATATCGCCATGACTATCGAAGCCGAAGCATTCGAAAGGCAAAAGAAAACCGCCGCTACACGTTATTCACGTGCCCGACGCGGAATTGAGCAACATATCGAATCCAAACGTCTGGCCAGCTATCTCGATGAAAACCCTCCCAGTATACCGGTCATTGGTAGCCACTAGGCACTGAAAACCAGCGTCCGCCTTGTATCTCTATTTCAGCATCCAAGGCGGATCTGGCAGATGAGTCAAGGCAACAGTGCGTCGTCTTGTGATTGGACGACCAGTTCAACACGACGGTTCGCGGCGCGGCCTTTCGCGGTGGCATTGTCTGCTAACGGCTCGGTATCAGCATAACCGATCGCTCTTAACCGAGAAGCTTCAATGCCCTGACTTTGCAGATAGCGCAGTACCGCGCTGGCGCGAATACCGGACAGTTCCCAATTGGACGGAAAACGCTCGGTGGAGATCGGCTGGCTGTCGGTATGTCCTTCTACGGAGATCTGTCCGGGCAAACGCTCCAATGTGGGTAGAAGCGTTTTCAGCACTTCGCGCCCTGACTCGGTGAGATCCGCTTCTGCACTGGCGAACAACAGGCGGTCCTCAATGCGAAAGGTCAGCCCGCGTGGACTTTCGCTCACCGCTACCCCGTCGATCATCGGACGGATACCACTGGCAGCAGGCATGATGCCGTGTTGCTCTTCAGCAACGGGTGGCTGCTCAGTGATCGGTTGAACAACTTCCTGTGCTGTAGCAATCGCCTGCATCGACAGTCGTGGAGCTTGGGGTTGTTGGGCGGGCTGCGGCTTTTGCTGGGGAGACGATATCGGACTGGGAATGCCTAGCACCAGCGGTGCAGAAGTGGACGGCGTTGTTGATGCCTGCGGCTCCGATTCATCCGTTGTACTGATATTGGCTCCCGTAATCGACAGCAAGAGCACGAATAGCGTCACCAGCAGCGTCAGCACATCAACATAGCTGATCAACCACCCTTCGCTGTCTTCGACAATAGGGTCATCTTCATCTAGGACGCGGTAAGCCGATGGCGGTGACGACATATCATTCATTTTGTCTGCGCTGCGGCGTTATCCTCAGCGCCTCCATGTTGATCACGAATCTCATCTTGGTACTCAGCGATGAAAGATTGCAGCGTTTCCTCGATGAACGAGGGCAGATGACGACGTGAGATCAGTGAAATGCCTTCCAATACCATGTTCATCGCGATCAGACGCTGTTCAGTGCGCCGTTCCAGCTTGACCGCAATCGGCTTGAAAATCAGGTTGGCGAGCAGGATGCCATAGAAGGTAGTCAACAACGCGACCGCCATGCGTGGGCCAATCACGGCCAGATCGCCGCCCTGCATGATCTCCAGCATATTCACCAGCCCGACCAGCGTGCCCAGCATCCCGAAGGCCGGTGCATAGGTGGCCATGGTGCGAAATATCTGCGCCTCGGCGCGCTCATGAGCCTTGAGCCGCATGATGCGCCAGCGCAGCAGTTCAATGATTTTTTCTTCTTTGACGTTGGCAATGACCAGATTGATGCCGGTACGCAGAAATGGATTACGAGTGTGTTCCAGCGCCTGTTCGACAGCGCGCGCATCGCCCTGGAACCATAGCCGTGACATGGCGACCAACTCACGGATATCTTCTTGGGTATAGAAATTTTCACGACGAAAGATAATGCCTACCAGCTTGGCGACACGCACCACTTCACGTAACGGATAACTGATGAACGTCGCGGCCAAGGTTCCCGTGATAACGATCGCAAGCCCCGGCAGGTTGATGAAGCTCATCGGTGATTGCGCAGTAAACAACACTACGGTGGCGAGCAGCAGGACGCTCGCAATAATCCCGATCAGGGTCGAAGGATTCATGGCGGGACGCCATTGCGACGTCGAACGTGCGTCCGACTCCAAAGATTCCTTAGCCATAATATTTATATCTCAGCGGACGGGTAGGCAAGAACTGTAGTCTGATGCTTAAGTTCAGGTAAACGGTAAACAGAAATAAATTGAAGTTAACGTTATTGGTTATTACGTATTAATACTAGTGACAACAACGTTTGTTGTTATCACTAGCATGAAAGCACTGAACAAAAATCGCTTTATCAGATCCACAGACCAGACACAAAGACGGCCAGTACACCCAGCGGAGCAATAAACCGTGCGATGAAATGCCACAGAGAAAAGGCACCGTCGCTCATGTTGAGCTGGCTACGTACTTCATCTCGACCCATTTTCCAGGCCACGAAGATAACCGCAGCAAGCCCGGTCAGCGGCAGCATGACCTTACTGGTGACATAATCGAGCAGATCGAACACCGTCATGCCGGCAAAATGCGCGAAGATACCCAGCGGTGCCACACCGGACCACAGGTTGAACGACAGCACAGAAGCTACACCCAATAGCCACACAGCAAGGCCCGCCACCAGTGTCGCACCAACACGGTTGAGCGAGGAACGCTCTTCCAGCCATTCCACAATCGGTTCAAGCAGAGAGATTGCTGAAGTCCAGGCCGCAAATACCAGCAGCAGGAAGAACAGCACGCCGAAGACACTGCCTCCCGTCATGTGACCAAATGCCAAGGGTAATGTCTGGAAGATCAAGCCCGGGCCGGATGCCGCATCGAGTCCGTTACTGAACACAATGGGAAAGATGGCCATCCCCGCCAGCAGCGCAATGACGGTATCCATCACCACTACCGTCAGCGCGGTGCGGCCAATATTGACATCATCGGAGAGATACGAGCCGTAAGCCATCATGATGCCCATACCCAGACTTAGCGTGAAGAAGGCATGGCCCATCGCCGCCAGCACGACTTCGCCGTTCAACTTCGACCAGTCCGGGTTGAACAGATAATTAACTCCTGCGGCAAAACCCGGCGTGGTCGCGGCGTAGATCACCAGCACGACCAGCAAAATCCCGAGCGCTGGCATCAACGTCTTGGCGGCGCGTTCCAGCCCACCGGCAACGCCGCCCATCACCACGGCGATGGTCAATATCATAAAGACACTGTGCCACAGCAGCAGCGTACCCGGGCTCGCCAGCAGCCCACTGAACAGATTGCCGACGCTATCACTGGTCAGGTCGGTGAATATGCCACTGGCACTGTAGCCGGTGTATATCAATGCCCAACCGCCAATCACGCTATAGAACGAAAGGATCAGGTAGGCGCCTAAAACCCCACCGACGCCAACCAGCGTCCACGCCTTGGAACGCTTCAGCCGACGTGATATCTCGCTCATTGTCGCGATGGGATTTTTCTGACCCAATCGTCCCAACAGCCATTCGGACATCAAGATGGGCAAACCGATCAGTGCAATGCAGACGAGATAAACGAGAACAAATGCCGCGCCGCCACTCTGGCCGACCATGTAGGGGAACTTCCAGATATTGCCAAGCCCGACCGCGGACCCAACGGCCGCGAGCGTGAACGCAAGGCGTGAAGACCACTGCGCATGTGAATGTGATTTTTGAGACATCAGCTTACCCTGGGATCGTCGCTTAACCTCCGAAACGATCGGTTTCGGAACGGCTTTTGTGTTTGTTGTGCCAGACGTGACGGTCATGGATCTCATGACGCTTTCAGCGCATGACGCGTATCGTTGAGATCGATGGGTTAACCATTAATCTACGTCGTGCTTCGTGGTGAAAAGCGTGACGTACGAAACGCTTATGAAAAGACGGTAAACGCCTTTATATTTGAAGTATACGTGCAGCGCACAATGACCTAAACGCCCAAATAACGTCGCAATGACATTCTTTGTCGCCCATTAGAATAATTGTACCTGGGACTCGCCAGGAAATTCCGCCAGCGGGGGCAGAGATGTCGCTTCACACAGCCGTTTATAGAAGCGTCTTGCCAGCTGTGGCGCCTGACGATTATCTGGAGTATGCACAAATAGAAAAGGGGTTTTCCCCTGTTTTATCCACAGGGTAAGACGTTCAATCCAAGGCGTGAAAAGTTGATCGTTGGTCGTATCGTCGAAGTGTCCAATAAAGCGCACTATAGGTCGTTCTGCCGTGGAGAGCACATGTAGCGGACGTTTGGGCTTTTCACGTTGAGCCCGTTCCAATGCCGTATCCACACCCGCAGGTGTTGAGAACAGCGCTCTCACATCAAGCATGACTCGGTCAATGTTATAAGTTATCAACAATCGGTTGAGCGCTCGCTCAGCGTCTCCTTTATGGAAAAATTCACTGGCACGCACCTCGACCGAGCAGGGAATATTGGCCGGCCAGCGTTTCAGTAACGCCTCAAGTTGAGGAAGCTCTGCAGCGCCGAAATCACGCGGTAATTGCACCATAACAGGCCCAAGACGATCGTGTAACGGCGCAAAACGTTCAATGAACGCCTCGAACTCCGCTTCAATACCATTAAGACGCTGCTCATGAGTCAGCCTGCTCGGCAACTTGAAGCAAAAACGAAAATCATCTGGTGCCTGAGCAGCCCAGGCGGCCACGGTTTCCACCTTGGGCGCACCGCTATAGAACGTGGTGTTACCCTCAACACATGAAAATACCTGAGCGTAGTCAGGCAAGACTTCCGTGGTCGCACTATGCAGGCCGTAGAGCGAGCCGCGCCAGTCGGCATTGGCCCACATGGCCAAGCCGAGATGAAGCGGTCGTGCTGCCTTTACGAGGTCCGGCATATCTATCCTCTACCTGACGCGCTCGGCGGGGAAAATAACGTCGGGCATGACGAAATCATCCTGCGCGGCGATCAGCGCCAGCTCGCGCGTACCTGCAGTGAACGTATGCGTAAACAGCGCATGGACTGCCCCCGCGGTAGCTTCAAGCTGCTGTTGCGGAGCAAGGCCCTGCAAATAGTGCGCCAGAAAAACAGCCGCAGTGAAATCACCTGCCCCGTTGGGCGGCGTGGCAAAATCAAAGCGCGGCGTGGTGACAAGCCAGCTGCCTGCAGCAGTATCGAGCAGCATCTCGATAGTATGTTCAGGCGCATCATCACGGGTCAGCGACGTTACCAGTACAGTCCCTGGGCCCATGGCCCGTAGTGCTGCCGCCGCGTCGATGGCGTCAGCAAGCGAATGAATATCCCGACCTGTGAGATAAGACAGTTCAAACTGGTTGGGCGTGGCGATATCTGCGGCTGGCAGTGCATGATCACGCATCCACTCGGGAATTCCAGCATGAACGAAGAAACCACGCCCGACATCACCCATCACTGGATCACAGCAATAAACAGCCTGTGGATTACTCTGTTTAATCCGCGCCACAGCATCGAGCACGACACGTCCCACCCTTTCATCGCCCATGTAGCCTGAAAGCACGGCTTGCATGGCAGGCAGCACGCCGCGTGCTTCTATGCCATCCATTACTTTTTGCAGTTGGCTCGGAGAGAAGATCTCACCGCTGAATTCACCGTAACCGGTATGGTTTGAAAATTGCACCGTATTGAGCGCCGTCACATCAATGCCAAGGCGTTGCAGCGGAAAGACAGCGGCGCGATTGCCCACATAGCCATAAGCGACATGGCTCTGAATCGAAAGTATCTGGGTCATGATATCTGCACGGGAAAGTGATATGTGACACGTAAGAACCGCAGCACACATATGATCTTACAGCCTGGCCATGATGACCTGAAGCAGGTCAGAAACGTACTACGACAACCACTGTTGCCCTATCCCCACGACATCGGATCTTGGCGACATGACCACCGAGAGCGCCTCGCCACAGGCGTTGCCTGCGACGAGACGCTTTTGATAGCGGCTTGTGGCTTATTCCACAGTTACCGATTTGGCCAGATTACGCGGCTGGTCGACGTCGGTCCCTTTTAGTACGGCGACATGATAGGACAGCAGTTGCAGCGGCAACGTATAGATGATCGGCGCGATATATTCATCGATTGCCGGCAGGCGC
Organism: Phytohalomonas tamaricis; assembly: GCF_003012345.1. GTDB lineage: Bacteria > Pseudomonadota > Gammaproteobacteria > Pseudomonadales > Halomonadaceae > Phytohalomonas > Phytohalomonas tamaricis. Next base: position 662,935 of record NZ_PVRV01000019.1, on the reverse strand, counting down.
AGGACATGTACGCCTTCACTTTCGGCAAGACTGACATTTTCATCGGCAAACACGAAAAGCTCACCACCGCGTGCGCGCACTTCCTGCAGATTGGCTTTCAGCTTTTCAAGCAGCTCATCATTGGGTGCTACTGCAATGACCGGCATTTCACTGTCAACCAACGCCAGCGGGCCGTGCTTGAGTTCACCCGCCGGATAGGCTTCAGCATGGATATAGGAGATTTCCTTGAGCTTGAGGGCCCCTTCCAACGCAATCGGGAACATCGTGCCGCGACCGAGGAACAGCGCATGGTGCTTTTCGGCAAAGGCAGATGATAGCTTCTCGATGGCCCCATCCAGCGCCAGCCCCTGCTGGATGCTTTGCGGCAGCTGACGTAAGGCGTTGACGATCTGATGCTGTATCGGATCATCGCCCTGACGGACACGGCGCAGTGCCAGCGTGAACAACATCATTGCGACCAGTTGGGTGGTGAAGGCCTTGGTCGAAGCAACACCGATTTCAGGACCAGCCTGTGTCATCAGGCTAAGATCCGATTCACGTACCAGCGTGCTGCCCGGCACGTTACAGATCGCCAAGCTGGCCAGATATCCGCCCTTGTCAGCAGCGTAACGTAGCGCCGCCAGCGTATCGGCGGTCTCGCCAGATTGTGAGAGCGTCACAAATAGCGTGCCGTCAGGGACCACCACATCGCGGTAACGATACTCCGAAGCGACCTCGACCTGGGTGGGTAAACCGGCCAGCTTTTCGATCCAGTAGCGTGCCACCATGCCCGCATGATAGCTGGTGCCGCAGGCAACGATCTGAATATGCTTGACGCGATCGAGCAGCGCTTCGGCATCGGCGCCAAAGGCTCGGGGTAGCACATGGCCTTCACCCAGACGCCCTTCAAGCGTTGCCGCGACGACCTGAGCCTGCTCATGGATTTCCTTGAGCATGAAATGGCGATAGTTACCCTTGCTGATGGCACCATCGCCATGCTCGAATACGGTAATCGCCCGCTCGGCGCTTTGTCCCTCATAATCGAAGACTTCGATCATGCCTTCCTGGGACAGGCGCACTACATCACCTTCCTGCAGGTAGATGAAACGATCCGTGACCTGCAAGAGAGCCAGCGGGTCCGATGCGAGGAATGCTTCACCGATACCGGCGCCGACCACGAGGGGGCTGCCCTTGCGTGCGCCAATGATCTGATCAGGCTGACCGACATGCGCTACCGCAATGGCATAGGCCCCCTTGAGCATGATGACCGCGCTCTGCACCGCACTCAATAAATCCTGAGACTTGTTATATTCACGTGCCAGCAGATGGGCGACGACTTCAGTGTCGGTCTCGGAGGTGAACACATAACCCTGCGCCTCAAGTTCAGCTTTGAGCGTTTCGTAGTTCTCGATGATGCCGTTGTGAACTACCGCAAGGCTTTCACCGGATTGGTGCGGATGAGCATTCTGTTCTGTAGGCCGGCCATGCGTAGCCCAACGGGTATGAGCAATACCGAGATGACCTTTGAGCGCCGCCGTTTCAAGCTTTTCTTCTAGCGCGACAACCTTGCCTACGGCCCGCTGACGATTGAGACGACCCTCATCGGATAGCACCGACATGCCTGCGCTGTCGTAACCACGATACTCGAGCCGTTTAAGCCCCTCTAAAAGGATGCCCTGTACTTGTCGACTAGCGACAGCGCCCACGATTCCACACATATATTCCTCCTTGATATTCGATTCGGATGTTGCTTCTTTTTCGCTTCAGTCCGCTACGGCCGCGCATATCACGGTGACGCCATGAGCTTCAATACGTTGTCGTGCCTGGTCAGACAAATGATCATCGGTCACCAGGGTATGGATGCTGCTCCATGGCAGCTCCAGATTGGGAATACGGCGGCCGATCTTGTCGGATTCAACCATGACGACAACTTCCCGCGCGACCTCGGCCATGACTCGTGACAGTCCCAGCAGTTCATTAAACGTCGTGGTCCCGCGTTCAAGGTCAATGCCGTCGGCACCGATGAATAACTGATCGAAGTCATAGGAACGCAGCACCTGCTCGGCGACCTGTCCCTGAAAAGATTCTGAATGTGGATCCCAGGTACCACCCGTCATCAGCAGTACAGGTTCATCCTCAAGTTCGCGCAGTGCATTGGCCACAGACAACGAGTTGGTCATCACAATCAGTCCGGCCTTGCCACCCAGTTCAGGAATCAGTGCTGCAGTGGTGCTGCCACTATCGATAATAATGCGATTGTGCTCGCGGATGCGTGCGCACGCCTCCTGTGCAATTAAACGCTTGCGGGCAGATACTTGCGAAGTTGGCTCGCTGAGTACTTCTTGAGGAAGCGGCGCTGCGCCTCCGTAGCGACGCATCAATAGACCACTCTTTTCCAGCGTTGCCAGATCCTTGCGGATCGTGACTTCTGAGGTGGCGAAATGACGTGCCAGCGCATCAACACTGACTTCACCGTGCTCATTGATATAGGCAAGGATCGCATGGCGCCGTTGTGGCGTATTGCGCTTCGACATGAAATTTAAAAGTTTCGATTTGAAAGTTAATTTGAGCAAATCAAAACTTATTAGACGAAGGTCGTCAAGTGTTATGCTTCAAGTTGCACATTTATGCACAATCAGCGGCTGGGCAATCCTATAAAAAACGGCGGTACAAGACCGCCGTTTTACGTTGATGCCAATAAGCTCAGGATTAACGCTTGGAAGGGCGTACCCAGTCGCTTTTTTGAACCTGGCGACCGCGTGCTATTGCCAGCGAATTATCTTCCACCCGATCAGTGATCGTTGATCCAGCGGCGATGGTCGCCCCATTGCCTACGCTGACAGGTGCAACCAACGCCGAGTTGGAACCGACGAAAACATTATCGCCAATCTCGGTGTGGTGCTTGTTGACGCCATCATAGTTACAGGTGATCGTCCCTGCACCAACGTTGACGCCTTGCCCGAGTGAGGCATCGCCTACATAGCTGAGATGATTGATCTTCGAGCCTGCACCAATGCGTGCATTTTTGGTCTCGACGAAATTGCCAATGCGGGCGCCGCGCGCCAATGACGTTCCCGGACGTAGCCGTGCATAGGGGCCAACAGTACTTTCGCCTTCGATTTCCGCACCATCAATCAAGCTATAAGCTTCAATCACCGTTCCCGCCCCAATGCGAGAATTACGAATCACGCTATATGGCCCCACCGAGACACCGTCTTCAAGCGTAACATCGCCTTCGAAGATGCAGCCCACATCAATGAGAACATCGCGTCCGACCTCAAGATGGCCGCGCACATCAACGCGTTTAGGGTCAGCGATGCTGGCCCCTTCACGCATCAACGCTTCGACCTGCCAGGACTGGTAGACACGCTCAAGCGCGGAGAGCTGCACACGGTCGTTGACGCCCTGTACTTCGGTACTGGTAGCCGGCTCGGCGGTGGCCACCAAAATTCCTTCAGTTGCCGCCATGGCAATGATATCGGTCAGATAGTACTCGCCCTGGGCATTGTTGGAAGAGAGGGCAGGCAGCCAGCGCTTGAGTTGCGCGCCAGTAGTGGCCAAGATGCCGGTATTGCATTCCTTGATAAGCCGCTGCTCTTCAGTAGCATCCTTTTCTTCGACAATGGCGCTGACGCGACCCTCGGCGTCACGCACGATGCGGCCGTATCCCTTGGGCTGTGCCATGGTAACTGTCAACAGTCCAAGATGATGTTCATCGACCTGCTCAAGCAGTGCAGTGAGGGTTCCCGGCTTAATCAGCGGTACATCACCGTAAAGGATCAGCACCTTATCCTCACCTACGTTGTCCAATGCTTGGGCAACGGCATGGCCAGTGCCCTTCTGTTCGCTCTGTACCGCAAATGTGACGTCTTCATCCGCCAGCGCTTCTCGAACAAGTTCAGCACCATGACCAATGACCACATGAAGCCGCGCATCGGTAAAGCACTTGGCGGCATCAATCACGTGGCGCACCATCGGCTTACCCGCTAGGGGATGGAGCACCTTGGGAAGTTGCGAACGCATACGGCTACCCTGACCGGCAGCCAGGATCACGACATCAGTGGTCATTAAACACGCACTCCTTGTTGCGATGGTAAAATTACTGTTCATTCTATCAGCCGAAGAGAACGATAGTTTGTCAGTAGCGAACATTGCTACCTAGTCGTTGCTGAGTACATAAAAAAAGAGCGGCTTGTTAGCCGCTCTTTTTGTCTTGCCTTGCTCGCACAGGAATTTGCGCAGAAGTAATCAGCGCCGACCACGCAACTGATGCAGCGTCCGTAGCTTGGCTGTTGCCATCGCAAGTTCAGCCAAGGCATGTGAGTGGTCGAGCTCAGAGGCATTGCCATTGAGCGTACGACGCGCTTCATCACGTGCCTGTTCAGCAGCCGCTTCATCGAGATCACGCGCCCGTGCAGCATGATCGGCCAGTACAGAGATCGTATCAGGCTGAACCTCGAGAAAGCCTCCTGAAACGTAAAATATCTCTTCCGTGCCGCCTTCCCGGTACACACGTACCGGGCCAGGCGAAAGCATCGTGATCAACGGTGCGTGTCCAGGGCGAATGCCAAGGTCACCTTCACTACCGGCGGCAACGATCTGCTCAACCTTACCGGAAAAGATGCTTTTTTCTGCACTGACAATGTCACACTGGACACTTGTTGCCATAGGTGCTGTCCTCTTCGACCGGAGCCGTTACTTCATGCCTTTGGCTTTCTCGATGGCTTCGTCGATCGTACCGACCATGTAGAAGGCCTGTTCGGGCAGATCATCGTATTCACCGCTCAGAATGCCCTGGAAGCCACGGATAGTTTCCTTGAGCGAGACATACTTACCCGGTGCACCGGTGAATACCTCGGCGACAAAGAACGGCTGTGACAGGAAACGCTGAATTTTACGCGCTCGCGCCACAGTCTGCTTGTCCTCGTCGGAAAGCTCGTCCATACCCAGAATGGCAATGATGTCCTTGAGTTCCTTGTAACGCTGGAGGACGTTCTGGACATTGCGCGCAACACCATAATGCTCATCGCCGACGACCAAAGGATCGAGCTGACGCGATGTGGAATCAAGCGGATCAACCGCCGGATAAATACCCAGTTCCGCGATGGAGCGCGAAAGAACAACAGTCGCATCAAGGTGAGCAAAGGTTGTTGCCGGTGACGGGTCGGTCAAGTCATCTGCAGGGACGTAAACGGCCTGTACGGAAGTGATCGAACCGGTCTTGGTCGAGGTAATGCGCTCCTGAAGCAGCCCCATTTCCTCCGCCAGCGTCGGCTGGTAACCCACCGCAGACGGCATACGTCCGAGCAGTGCCGATACTTCGGTACCCGCCAAGGTGTAACGATAAATGTTGTCTACGAACAACAACACGTCACGACCTTCGTCACGGAATTGCTCGGCGATAGTCAGGCCTGTCAGCGCAACGCGCAGACGGTTGCCCGGCGGCTCGTTCATCTGACCGTAGACCAGCGATACCTTATCGAGAACGTTGGACTCCTTCATTTCGTAGTAGAAGTCGTTGCCCTCACGAGTACGCTCGCCCACCCCGGTGAATACGGAATAACCGCTGTGCTCAGTCGCGATGTTACGGATCAATTCCATCATGTTGACGGTCTTGCCCACGCCGGCACCACCAAACAGACCGACTTTACCGCCTTTGGCAAACGGACAAACCAGGTCGATGACCTTGATACCCGTCTCAAGCAGCTCACTGGAATTGGCTTGCTCGGCATAGGTCGGCGCTGCACGGTGGATTGGCATACGCTGGGTTTCACCAATCGGACCTGCTTCATCGATCGGTTCGCCGAGTACATTCATGATGCGGCCTAGCGTTTCCGTACCGACTGGCACGGAAATCGGCGCATGAGTATTTTCAACGTCGACGCCACGCTTAAGGCCCTCAGTAGAGCCCATAGCTATCGTGCGTACGACGCCATCGCCCAGCTGCTGCTGGACTTCCAGTACGGTCTCGGCATTGACTACATTCAGTGCGTCGTAAACCTTGGGCACTTCCGCCCGCGGGAACTCGACGTCAATTACCGGACCGATAACTTGTACGATACGTCCGCTCATCTTGGTTCCTCTTAACCTGCAAAAAAACCTGTTTCGCCTTAGACCCTAGACCGCAGCAGCCCCGCCGACGATCTCGGAAATTTCCTGCGTGATCGCCGCCTGACGCGCCTTGTTGTAAACCAGTTGAAGCTCGCCGATCAGATCACCCGCGTTGTCTGTGGCATTCTTCATGGCAATCATGCGCGCGGCCTGTTCGCAGGCAATATTCTCAACTACCGCCTGATAGACCTGTGATTCGACGTAGCGCACCAGCAGCTGGTCGAGCAGGGTCTTGGCATCCGGCTCATACAGGTAATCCCATAGATTGGGACGGTCTTGTTCAGCATTGTCATCCGCAAGGGGCAAGAGCTGACGGACGACCGGTTTCTGAGTCATGGTATTGACGAACTCGTTATAGACCACGTTAAGACGGTCGAGCTCGCCATTGTCAAAAGCTTCCAGCATGACCTTGACGTTACCAATCAGGTCCTGCACCGAGGGTGCATCTCCCAGTCCCGATTTGGCAGCCATCAGATTGCCACCATATTTACGGAAAAAGGCGCTGCCCTTGGTACCGAGCGTAGAGAATGACACTTCTACGCCCTTTTCACGCCATGCCTTGACGTCCCGTGCAACGGCCTTGAACAGATTGACGTTCAATCCACCTGCCAGACCACGATCGGATGACACCACGATATAGCCGACACGTTTGACATCACGTGTCTCGAAATACGGATGACGATATTCGGGATTGGCATGAGAAATATGACCAACCACCTGGCGTATCTGCCTGGCATACGGCTGACTGGCGGCCATGCGCTCTTGCGCCTTACGCATTTTTGAAGCTGCCACCATTTCCATGGCACTAGTGATCTTCTGCGTATTCTTAATGCTGCCGATCTGGGCTTTAATCTCTTTTCCGGCTGCCATAGCGTTGTCCTATTCGAACGACTCGGAACCCATTTGAAGAAATGTGGCCCGGCACTGCCAGGCCACCTACCTCAATAGCTCTGGGTCGATTTGAACGATTCGACGCCCGCCTTGAGGCCCTGCTGGATCTCGTTGTCGTAGCCGCCGGTCTGGTTAATCTTTTCAAGCAAATCGCTGTGTTCGGACTTCATGAAGCCCAGCAGCGCGCTTTCGAAATCCAGTACCTTATCAACCGGGACGTCAGCAAGATAACCTTCGTTAGCGGCATACAAGGATACCGCCATCTCGGCAATCGACATCGGCGAGTACTGTTTCTGCTTCATCAATTCAGTAACGCGCTGTCCATGCTCGAGCTGCTTACGAGTAGCTTCATCAAGATCGGAAGCGAACTGTGAGAACGCGGCCAGCTCACGGTACTGAGCAAGTGCCAGACGAACACCACCGCCGAGTTTCTTGATGATCTTGGTCTGCGCTGCCCCACCTACACGCGAAACCGACAGACCAGCATTGATGGCCGGACGAACGCCCGAATTGAAAAGGCCTGTTTCAAGGAATATCTGGCCATCGGTGATCGAGATCACGTTAGTCGGAACGAATGCCGAAACATCGCCGCCCTGGGTCTCGATGAGAGGCAAGGCAGTCAATGAGCCTGTCTTTCCCTTCACTTCGCCATTGGTGAACTTCTCCACATAATCAGCATTGACACGTGAGGCACGCTCAAGCAGACGAGAGTGGAGATAGAATACGTCACCTGGATAGGCTTCACGGCCCGGCGGACGACGCAGAAGCAGAGATATCTGACGATAGGCCCAAGCCTGCTTGGTCAGATCGTCATAGACGATCAGCGCATCTTCACCGCGATCACGGAAGAACTCACCCATCGAACAGCCGGAGTAGGGTGCCAGAAACTGCATTGCAGCAGGATCAGCCGCACCGGCGGCAACGACGATGGTATGTTCCATCGCGCCGTGCTCTTCGAGCTTGCGTACAATGTTGGCAACGGTCGACTGCTTCTGACCGATGGCAACATAGACACAGGTAATGCCCTTGCCTTTCTGGTTGATGATCGCATCTATGGCGATCGCCGACTTACCGATCTGACGGTCGCCGATGATCAACTCACGCTGGCCACGGCCAATCGGCACCATCGCGTCGATCGCTTTCAAACCGGTCTGAACCGGCTGATCAACACCCTGACGAGAGATGACGCCCGGTGCGATCTTCTCTACCGCATCGGTGTGCTGGGCATTGATATCGCCCTTACCATCTATCGGACTACCGAGTGCATCGACAACGCGACCAATCAGTTCGCGCCCTACCGGCACTTCGAGAATGCGACCAGTACATTTACCGGTCATGCCTTCTTCGAGCTGCATGTAATCGCCGAGTACGACCACCCCGACGCTGTCACGCTCGAGGTTCATGACCATGCCATAAATGCTGTTCGGGAATTCGATCATTTCGCCGAACATGGCGTCGTTGAGGCCATGGATCTGGACGATACCGTCGGCAACGCTGACGATGGTGCCCTCGTTGCGGGCTTCCTGAGCCATATCGAGGTTCTCGATACGGCCCTTGATGATGTCGCTGATTTCGGAAGGATTCAGTTGCTGCATGCCATGTCCCTCGACCTCAGACGTTCAAGGCGCTGGTCAGCTGGGCCAATCGTCCACGCACGGATCCGTCGATGACGGTATCCCCGGCACGAATGATGACGCCACCAAGAAGCGACTTGTCCACCTGAGTGGTAATAGAGATTTCGCGATTCAGGCGCTTTTTAAGCGCACTGGCGAGCTTGCCCTGCTGCTCGTCATCCAGCGCATAGGCGGAGATAAGCGTGACGTCGACGCGGCGCTCGAACTCGGCGCGCTCATGCTCAAATAACTCGGCTGCCTCAGGTAGCAGGGTCAAGCGATCCTGTTCACCCAATACATGCACAAAATTACGGCCATGCTCATCAAGCGCGTCGCCACACACCTCGATCACGATTTCGGCTTTTTTGTCGTCAGCCAAACGCGGATCGTGCAGCAACGTTTGTATACGCTCGTGTTCAATAACCTGAGCCAAGGTAGTCAGCATTGCTGACCACCTATCGAAGCCACCCTTCTCATCCCGCGCCAGCTCGAACGCAGCCTTAGCGTAAGGTCGGGCAAAGGTTGACGTTTCCGCCATGTGTTACCTCCTCAAAGCTCAGCGGCGAGCTTGTCGAGAAGCACACGATGTGTCTTCTCATCGACAGAGGTTTCCAGAATGCGCTCAGCGCCAATAACGGCAAGCGAGGCAACCTGGGCACGCAGCTCTTCCTTCGCGCGATTTATTTCCTGATCGATTTCAGCACGCGCATTCTCAATCATGCGCTCGCCTTCAGCTCGCGCATTGTCACGCGCTTCTTCGATCATATGATTTGACCGCGTCCGGGCCTGCTCGATAATTCTAGCTGCCTCATCCCGGCTTTCGCGTAACGTCTTCTCGGCTTCTTCATTAGCCTGTTCGAGTTCACGCTGAGCACGGCTGGCAGCGTCAAGTCCATCGGCAATCTTCTTCTGTCGTTCCTGCAATGCCTGAGTGACCGGTGGCCACACGTACTTCATGCAAAACCATACGAAGACTGCAAAGGCGATGGACTGACCGATCAAAGTTAGGTTCAGATTCACGCCAGCACCTCTCGCTTAACAAGTTCGTGGTTAGTTGCATACCGGTGGCCATACGGCCACGGTGATGCTTTAACCAACAAACGGGTTGGCGAAGGTGAAGAACAGCGCGATACCAACACCGATCATGGTGACAGCGTCGAGCAGACCGGCCACGATGAACATTTTGACCTGCAGTTGCGGAATCATTTCCGGTTGACGTGCAGCGCCTTCGAGGAACTTGCCGCCGAGAATGCCGAAGCCAATAGCGGTGCCCAAGGCACCCAGGCCGATCAGCAGGGAAACGGCGATTGCAGTCATACCCAGAATTTGTGCTTCCATGGTGTACTCCCAGTTTCAGTCAATCAAGTTATGGTTAAGGGTTAGTCAAGGGGTGCCAGCGCTGAGACTCAATGCTGCTCTTCGCTAGCCTGGCTCAGATACACAATCGTCAGCATCATGAAAATAAAGGCCTGTAACACGATGATGAGGATGTGGAATGTTGCCCAGGCAAAATGCAGCGGCAGCTGCCACAGGCCAAGCAACGCGATTAGTATAAAGATCAATTCGCCCGCATAGAGGTTACCGAACAGACGCAATGCCAGTGAAACTGGCTTGGCCAGTAACGTCACTGCTTCAAGCAGGAAATTGATCGGAATCAGCAATACCTGCGCAAACTTGTTGGAACTCGAGAACGGATGCAGGGTGAGCTCGGCGATGAAACCGGAAAAACCCTTTATCTTGATCGAGTAGAAAATCACCAGAGCGAACACCGACAGCGCCAGTCCAAGTGTCGCGTTGATATCCGTGGTAGGTACAACACGGAAAAACACGTGATGAGGATCTGCTCCAAAAAACGATACGCCAATTTCCTGCGCAAGCTGCGGGAGCCAATCAACCGGCACCAAATCGAGCAGGTTGAGAAGAAATATCCAGACGAAAATAGTTAAAGATAGAGGCGCAATCAGCCGATTCTTACCATGGAACGATTCTTTAACTGAGTTGTCTACGAACTCAACAAGCATTTCGACCATGTTCTGAAGGCCAGAAGGAACTCCCGTAGTGGCTGCTCGGGCGGCTTTGCGGAAAAGCCACAAAAACAGTACGCCCATCGCGATGGACCAGCCCAGTGTATCAACATTAATTGCCCAGAAACCCATGTCGCTGGCTTCTTGTGCATTATGTGCGAACGATAGGCCATTTTCAGGATGTAGACCAAAGGTCAGATTCTGAAGATGGTGCTGAATATACTCGCTGGTTGTTTGAGTAGTGCCTGCCATTATGCTGCCTCGGATCTAGGTGGACGATCGTTTGAGCACTAGCCATGGTCCAAGCCAATGCACCAGTTGAACCGCCACGTAAGCGCCAAAAAAGAAAGCTGGGTTTGAAGGCGGCGCTGTGATGAAAACGATCGTAAACAACGCCACCGTCAAACCGAACTTTCCGGCTTCTGCCTTGTAGAAACCAGTAATGATCTGTCGAGCCATACGCGCACCCTGAACACGAAAGGCACGCCATGCGAAATAAAGATTCGGTAGCAGACAAACCAGTCCGCCCAATAAAGCTGACTGTGCCGCTCCATAGCCTTGAGTTAAGGCGCTAATGACTGTCAATACCAGTGCTACAGCCAATTGAACTATAAGCAAGCGATAAACATGAGGGCGCTTCAACGCCGCCGGTGTCGAGTAATGCATCGGATTGCGGATTGTTGCGCCTATGGTTTGCCACTACCCCACAGCGGGGAAGCCCGGCGGATTATAAGAGAGCAGCATTGAAGCATCAATGCGCGGATGCGCTAAACTTTAAGTATTTTCACCGGTTTGCGACCAAAGCGTGACTAACATGCAGTAAAGTGCGGCATTTTGTCACGATCACGCCTTGCTTTCTTAAACAACAATTAAGCCTGATAACCTGCATGGCTAACGAATATGGGCAAGAATGCCGTCAAGCTCGTCGAGACTTGTGTAACGGATCGTCAAACGGCCCTTTCCTGCTTTGCCATGATCAATCTTGACCTGTGCACCTAAAAGTTCCGCCAGTTGCATTTCGAGGCGCCCCACATCAGCAGGAGGAGATACTTCTCCCCCCTTTGTCTCTCCCTGCGTCAGCCGTTTCACTAGCGCTTCGGTTTGACGTACAGTCAGATCCTTGGCCACGACATCGCGTGCCGCGTGCCGCTGTCGTACGCCCTTCAGCGCCAGCAGAGCCCTGGCATGCCCCACATCAAGATCGCCCCGTTCCAGAAGCGTCTGGACTTCATCTTCAAGTGCGAGCAGGCGCAACAAATTGGCAATCTGGGCGCGTGACTTTCCAACAGCATCAGCAACCTGCTGTTGAGTTAGTTCAAATTCGTCCATCAGGCGTTTGAGCGCTAGCGTTTCCTCAATAGGATTGAGATTTTCACGTTGAATATTCTCGATTAGCGCCATTGCCAGCGCGGTTTCGTCATCGAGCTCACGTACAACCGCAGGGATGACGTCAAGATCGGCTAGCTGCGCGGCACGCCAGCGCCTCTCACCGGCAATGATTTCATAGCGTGGCTTGTTACCTGAGGAGACGATAGGACGAACCACAATGGGCTGCATTACGCCACGCGCGCGGATCGAAGCGGCGAGTTCTTCAAGCCGTTCCGGCTGGATGTCACGCCGTGGCTGGTACTTGCCACGTGTCATCTGGCCGAGCGGTAATCGCATCAGCACTTCACCTCCAAAGCCAGGCGCGTCAGGAATACTGACATCGGCGCTGGAATCACGAGTAGAGGTGGCCTTATCTTCAATCGCTACCGGTGCAACCGTGCGCTGCTTGGCGCCTGCGCCGATCAAGGCATCCAAACCTCGTCCTAATGCACGTTTACGCGTCATGACGTTTCCTCAACCAAACCCTTCGATCGATTGCGGCATGATGAAACCGATCGGCTACTGTTAAAAGACAGTCCCTTACGCTTTACAGCGACAGGCGACGTACCAATTCCTTGGCCAGAACCCGATAGGCATGACTACCCCGGGATAGCTTGGCATATTTGGTCACGGGCAGGCCATGGCTTGGCGCCTCGGCTACTCGTACATTGCGAGGGATAGCGGTCTTCAGCAGCACATCACCGAAATAGTCCGATAGCTGCTTACTAACATCACGCGTCAAACTGTTGCGGTTATCGAACATGGTGCGCACGATCCCATAGACTTCAAGGGAAGGATTGATACTGTCGCGAATCTGTTCAACGGTATCGAGCAGCGCGGACAATCCTTCAAGTGCGTAAAACTCGCACTGCAGCGGGATCAGAACGCCATGCGACGCAGCCAAGGCATTAACCGTGAGCATATTAAGCGAGGGTGGACAGTCGATCAAAACGACATCGTAATCGTTGGCCACTCCGCTGATTGCATCATCGAGACAGCGTTCGCGATTTTCATGTGAGAGCAAGTCGACTTCAGCAGCGGTGAGATCACCATTGCCCGGCAACAACGAATAGCCGGCTTCCCCACATTTGATGATTACTTCATCGGCACGTTTATCGCCAAGTAGAACCTCGAGTGCTCCCCCCTTCGATAAGTCATACTTATCGACGCCACTGCCCATGGTGGCATGGCCTTGTGGGTCGAGATCGACGAGGAGCACACGCTTTTTGAGCGAACTCAGAGACGCGGCCAGGTTAACGGCTGTTGTGGTTTTGCCCACGCCACCTTTCTGGTTGGTCAGCGCGATGATCCGGGTCACGAAAGGTATCCTTCCTTGTTGTGGACGGTCAGAAAAATGACAAGTCAGTGCTCGGCGACGAGGCGTAAAAGATGACGCTGGCCGGGCTCATTTGGTACGTTAAGCACGATAGTATCAACGAGATGTGCTTGCTGAGGCATGGCAACATCAGCACCTTCAAGCCGTCCTTTCATCGCCAACCATTCACCTTGGGGCTTGATCAGTGCACGACTAGTCGAAACGAAGGTATCAAGAGATGAAAATGCCCGGCTAAGGATCTGATCGAATCCTTGAGGGTCTTCAAAGGCCTCAACACGTGCCTGGAAAGGGGTAACGTTCTTTAATCCAAGCTCAAACGTGGCTTGGCGCTGAAAACGTACTTTCTTGCCATTGCTGTCTAGCAGCGTGATGTCAAGCTCGGGCATAACGATCGCAAGTACCAAGCCGGGCAGGCCTGCGCCCGCGCCAACATCAAGCACCCTTGGTCCGTGAACCCATGGCATTATCGACAGGCTATCGAGCAGATGGCGTGAAACCATTGTCTCCGGGTCGCGCACGGCGGTGAGGTTATAAGCGCGATTCCACTTATGCAACAGTGCCAGAAAATCGAGTAGCCGCGTTCGAGCCAGGGCATCAAGCGTGATGCCCTGTGCTGCGCAGCCTTCATCGAGCAAACGTTCACACGCAGGGGTCATATATTCGCCACGCGTACTTTGTTACCACGGTCACGCTTTTTGAGATGAATCAGCAGCAATGACACTGCTGCCGGCGTGACACCGGAAATACGTCCCGCTTCAGCCAACGTTTCAGGCCGGGCCGCTTTCAGCTTCTGACGAATCTCACTCGACAGCCCGTCGATACGATCGTAATCGAGCCATTCCGGAAGCCGTGTGGCCTCATGGCGGCGCAACTTATCGATTTCACCCTGTTGGCGTTCGATATAACCCTGATACTTGGCCTGAATCTGCACTTGCTCACTAATGCTTTCATCATCGGTTGCCCCATCTGCAAGCGGGGCGATATCAGCATATTCCAGCTCAGGACGACGCAGCAGATCCATGAGGCGATATTCGTGCGTCAGGGGTCCTGTCTTACCGGTCAGTTGCTTTGCTGCTGCACTGTTGGGCTGAACCCAGATGCTTTCGAGCCTTTGAGTTTCTTTGACGATCGCCTCACGCTTGGAGGCAAAGGCGGCGAAACGTACATCATCGACCACGCCCAAATCCCGTCCAGTCTGGGTCAGACGCAGATCGGCATTGTCCTCTCGCAGCAGGAGCCGGTATTCAGCGCGTGAGGTGAACATTCGATAAGGTTCCTGCGTTCCCATTCGAATCAAATCATCAACCATCACACCAATGTAGGCTTCATCTCGACGCGGTGACCATGAATCGAGAGACTTGGCACGCCGTGCGGCATTGAGACCGGCTAAAAGTCCCTGTGCTGCAGCTTCTTCATAACCGGTAGTCCCATTGATTTGTCCGGCAAAAAACAGGTTGTGGACAAATTTTGTTTCCAACGAATGCTTCAAGTCACGTGGATCAAAGAAATCATATTCGATCGCATAGCCTGGCCGTGTGATATGAGCATTTTCAAGGCCACCGATCGAACGAACCACTTCAAGCTGCACATCGAACGGCAGCGATGTCGAAATACCGTTGGGATAGAGCTCATGGGTATCAAGCCCTTCCGGTTCGATAAAGACCTGATGACTCTGCTTATCGGCAAAACGATGGATCTTGTCTTCAATCGAGGGGCAATAACGTGGACCGATACCCTCGATGACCCCGGTATACATCGGTGAACGATCAAGATTGGCACGAATAATATCGTGAGTTCGCTCATTGGTATGGGTAATGAAACAGCTTACCTGAGCGGGATGCATCGCTTGATTGCCCAGGTAAGACATCACTGGCTGCGGTGTATCACCAGCCTGTTCATCCATGACCGAGAAATCAACTGATTTGGCATCGATGCGAGGCGGTGTGCCTGTTTTCAACCTTGCCACGTTGAAGGGCAGTTCTCGCAATCGTGCTGCCAAGGCATTCGAAGGAGGATCGCCTGCACGCCCACCAATGTGTTTCTCAAGGCCAATATGAATTACACCACCTAGAAAAGTGCCCGTGCATAGCACAACGGTTTCGCTTTTAAACCTTATCCCACCCTGGGTAACAACGCCGCGTACGGTATCGCCTTCAACGATGAGATCATCTGCTGCCTGCTGGAAAAGCGTCAGATTAGGCTGGTTCTCCAGCATCCCACGTATTGCAGCCTTGTAACGCACACGATCGGCTTGAGCACGAGTGGCGCGTACTGCTGGCCCCTTACGGGCATTCAGAACACGAAACTGAATGCCACCATGATCAGTTGCCAGCGCCATTGCGCCACCAAGTGCATCGATTTCTTTAACCAGATGACTCTTGCCAATGCCGCCAATTGCGGGATTACACGACATTTGACCAAGTGTTTCGATGTTATGTGTCAGAAGAAGGGTCTGACAACCCATGCGGGCGGCGGCAAGTGCGGCTTCGGTTCCTGCATGACCACCGCCGATGACGATAACGTCAAAGCGGCTTGGATAATCCACGTTGTACCTCGGAAACACGACGGTGTTGGGGATAAAGAGGAATAGAAAGGCCGGCATTATAACGTGCCTGTGGGTAACCGTCAGTGGTTTTCCACAACTCTTTTTTAACTACTAATAAATAAAGAAATAGTTTTATTTAAAAGAAGTTTTGTTGTTGTAGTGATTATTAGGGAGACTGAAAACTGTGGAAAAGAAAAATTAGTTGTTTATTAACATTATGTTGGGCTGTTCACAATTATGTATAAATAGCTTGCATAGCCTGCGTAGTAAGAGAGGACAGGCTGTGGATGAAATGCGCATTTATCCACTAGCGTATTTTTCCATAGCTTGTTAAGAAATGCATACCTCAGTTGTTACCGTAGTCGTGCACGTTTGTAATAAAAGAAGGCAGGCGGGAGATAGCGCGGGTTATGGCGTTAAAAAGAGGGGCAGCAGGAAAAATTTATCCACAGGCACAAAAAATATTTTTTATGCGCCTGAGACGGTTTTACACCCAATACGTCGGCTAATTGTCATCACCAACGGGTACAGATGCGCATGGAAGCATCAGGAAAGATAGGTATAGACATGAAAACGCCCCACAAGAAGGCGGGGCGTAAAAGCGGTTATTCAGATTGAACTGATCAAACAGTGAACGACGCACCACAGCCGCAAGTAGTGGTGGCATTTGGATTGTGTATCAAGAAACGTGCTCCCATCAGTCCTGTTTCGAAATCAACCGTTGAGCCGACAAGATATTGATAGCTCAATGGATCAACAACCAGAGACACATCGCCATTCTCAATAATGGTGTCATCGTCATTGATGGTTTCGGCAATGTCGAAACCATACTGGAAGCCCGAACATCCGCCACCGGTCACATAAACGCGCAGTTTAAGTGCTGGGTTGTTCTCTTCAACGCTTAGCTGGCGAACGCGGTTCGCAGCAGCATCGGTGAAGATGAGCGGTGTCGGGACGAACGTTTCAGCCCCGCTCATCGCAGCCTCCTATAGAAGATATTGTAAAGATGTTTGGTTGAAGTACCGACCATTATCGGCAAACCCCACTATTTCGGTCAAATAAAGCACTTTTTTCTGAATTGCAGTAATCGTTACCGGCTATCAGTGGATTGAGCAATGCGCTTGATGCCGCATTAGCAAGGAAACTATTGCTGTAGGGTAGCAGGTTGTTGGACGTGATCAGTGCTTACCCGCTTATACTATTATATTTAACGCTGTTGACCTTGTGCTCCAGGAGTCCGCCTTGCCGCGCCGCCGTCTGAGTGCTTCGCTTTTCAATCTCGATAACTTTCGCCGTCAGCTTGCTAGCGTCGATGCCTTGCCACAGCTTTGTCTTCTTGGTGTCCTTTCCGGGCTTCTGACCGGCATATTGATGGTGCTGTTTCGACAATTGATTAGTTTTGGCGCATGGCTGTTCATGCCTGGCGGGTATTCTGAAGCATTTGAATCCATGCCCACGTATTGGCGTGCCACCATGCCGTTGATTGCAGTGATGATTATTGGCATAGGACTTTATGTCCTGCAGCCACAGCGTGCTCAGAAGCTGGGTATTGGTCATGTTATCGAACGCCTGACCAATCATCAGGGGCAACTGCCACTGGCCAACTGGCTCAACCAGTGGTGGGTGGGGGTTATATCAGTGCTCGGTGGACTTTCTGCTGGCCGCGAAGGCCCGGCAATTCATCTTGGAGCGGGAGCTTCGAGTTGGATTGGTGAACAGCTGCGATTGCCTCATAACAGCTTGAGGGTGCTGGTTGCCTGCGGTACGGCGGCAGGTATCTCGGCCTCCTTCAATACGCCCATCGCCGGAGTCATTTTCGCCATGGAAGTGGTGATGATGGAATATACCCTGACGGGGTTCATGCCGGTGATTCTGGCCTCGACCATGGGGGCTATGGTGTCCCAACTGTTTTATGGTACTGAGCCGGCTTTTGCTGTCCCGCCCCAAATTATTGGCCGGCTCGTTGATATTCCATGGATTACCGTGACGGCTCTTGTGATTGGCATGCTGGCAGGAGGCTTCATCCGTTTGGCGGGGCTGGCGAAGCAACTTGATCGATATCCGTGGTGGCTCAGGTTAGCCGGTATTGGTGCGCTGACCGGTATGGTGGCTTGGTGGTACCCCGAAGTACAGGGAATTGGCTATGACAGCGTAGAGGTGACCCTTAATGGCCATCCTGCCCTCGATATGCTGTTTGCCGTGGCGCTGGCCAAGCTCATACTCACGGCGCTGACCTTGGCGTGTGGCGTGCCGGTCGGCATTATTGGGCCGATTCTAGTGGCGGGTGCGTCTGCTGGTGCGCTTTGTGGCATCGCTGGCGTGGCATTGTTACCAGCGCTGGGCGCGGATCCTAATCTCTATGCCATGCTGGGTATGGCGGCAATGATGGGGGCCGTTTTGCAGGCACCCTTGGCAGCAATCATGGCATTGATCGAGTTGACCCATAATCCCAATATCATTCTTTACGGTATGTTGGCAGTAGTGATAGCAGGTCTGACGAGCCGACAACTCTGGCATTGCCAAGGATTTTTTATTTCGACACTCGCCCAGCAGGGAATGCATCCGTTGCAGCAGCCATTGATGCAGGCGCTGTCACGTATAGCTGTGCCTGCAGTGATGGAGCGTGCCATCGTCCGTACCCAGGCCGAAGTCTCGCGCGCTCAGGCGCAAAAGTTGCTCGATGCCAATCCTGTCTGGCTGATAATTAGCCGCAATGAGGGTCAGGAACCGGTTGCGCTAGTCGCAGCCGATTTGGCCCGGTTGCTTCTTGATGAACACTATCAAAATATGGAATCCATCGATTTGCTCGATATTCCAGGTAAACGCCTTGATCTGGCACCGATAAATCTTCAGGCCACGCTCTCGGAAGCTTATGATCAGTTAAACGAATACGGAACGGATGCTCTTTATGTCGAGCACACTACTGCCCCGATGATCCGCAAGATTTCGGGTATCATTTCGCGTGAGGCGATTGAAAACTATTACCGCTATAGACGTTAGCTTCTGGTCAATGAAAGCTAACAGCATATAACTATCATCCGTGAAGCGTTTGTATATCAAGGAGTAATTATGTACCCGTGGATTCTGTCGCTGCATATCATCGCGATCATCTGTTGGTTTGCAGCGCTGTTTTATCTGCCGAGGCTGTTCGTCTATCACACTTACGCGCTAAAGGAAGGGGATGAACGCGGTGCCAAGCGTTTCGAGGTCATGGAACGCAAACTTTATCGCGGCATCATGACCCCTTCGATGATTGCGGTACTGGTGTTCGGCATTTGGCTTTTGGCACTCAATTTTTCCGCCTATATGGCCCAAGGGTGGATCTATACCAAGCTGGCGCTGGTGGTAGTGCTGATTGGTTATCATCATATCTGTCTGGCCCATATGAAACGCTTCGTCAACGGCACCAATACGCGCAGCCATGTTTACTATCGCGTCTTTAATGAAGTGCCAACGATCATTCTGGTCGCCATAGTAATTCTTTCCTTCGTCAAGCCCTTCTGATCATGTCATCCCTGCCGGTTGTTCTTGTCTTTGCCGGTCATGACCCTACCGGCGGGGCAGGGTTTGTTGCCGATAGCGAGGCCATCCACGCCCTCGGAGGGTGGGCACTTACGGTTCCGACGGCGCTTACGGTGCAGACGACTTTGGACGTTCAGGTCGTTACGCCTTGTCCTGGCGAGCATATTGTTGCCGCTGCAGAGGCATTGCTTAGCGATTTTACTGTCGCAGCAATCAAGATCGGGCTGATAGCAAGCATCGAAGCATTGGAGGCTATTGCGGAGATTTGCAGTCGTCTTCCCGACGTACCGGTAATCATTGATCCGGTACTCAAGGCAGGAGGGGGCTATGAGTTTTCCTCTGAAGCACTAATCGTGGCGTTTCGACGTCAATTATTACCTCATGCGTCTCTGCTTACGCCTAATCTTGCTGAACTTGAACGCTTGGCCCCTGATCAGGGTCGTTCGGCTCAACGTGCCAAGAAACTTATCCACATGGGATGTGCTGCGGTACTTGCTACAGGTACCGATGTTCCCGGTATGGCCCCCGCAGATGAGATTATCCACACCCTGTTTACGCATCGTGAGGAAAGAGCTTGGTGCTGGCCTCGTTTGGCTGGCAGCTATCACGGTTCAGGATGCACACTCGCTTCGGCCTGCGCTGTCGAGCTTGCCAAGGGCAACACATTGGAAGAGGCTTGTACGCGTGCGCAGCACTTTACTTGGCAAAGTCTTGTGAGGGCGCATCGTCTTGGCTACGGTCAAGCGTTGCCCGCTCGTTATCATGTGGAGAGAGACAGTGTACGTAATTGATCCTGTACATAGTGACTGGCAGCAAGGCATTTATGCGCTGACGGATGCCGCTCTCTTACCTGATGACGATATATTACTATCACGTGCCGAGGCGGCACTTGCCGGCGGACTGGCATTGCTGCAATACCGAGACAAATCCGATGATGCAGTCAAGCGTCGACGCCAAGCGAGTGCGTTGGCTGTACTGTGCCGTGATTACGGTACGCCACTAATCATCAATGATGATGTCGTACTGGCCGAGCAGCTAAACGTGGGGGTACACCTGGGGCGCGAAGACGGCTCGATCGCACAGGCGCGTGAGCGGCTCGGGCCTGATGCGATTATCGGCGCGACCTGCCATGCCAGACTCGACTTGGCAGTTCAGGCGGCGCGGGAAGGTGCCAGCTATCTTGCTTTCGGGCGTTTTTTTGTCTCGAAGACCAAGCCTCATGCACCGCCGGCTGAACTTTCAGTGTTGCGTGAAGCAGGTTATTTGGGGTTACCGCGCGTCGCCATTGGCGGCATCAGTGCAAGCAATGCGCCGCAGGCCTTTTCCGCAGGCGCTGAACTTGTTGCTGTCGTGCACGCGGTGTTCGGTCATGACGATCCAAAATCTGCGGTCGAAACATTAAAGGCGGGCCTGATAGGCTAAGCTTTGACATATTTTATCCACATCTGGTTTTGAAGGCTGACATGACCACATCTTCTGAGTTGTTCAACAGAGCGCAGCGCCACATCCCTGGCGGTGTCAATTCGCCGGTGCGAGCCTTCAAGGGGCTCGATATGGCACCGGTTTTCATCGAGCGGGCACAAGGTGCCTATCTGTTCGATGTCGAGGGCAAGCGCTACATTGACTACGTTGGCTCGTGGGGGCCGATGATTACCGGTCACGCTGATCCCGATGTGTTAGCGGCTGTTCGCGCACGTCTCGACAATGGCCTGTCCTTCGGTACGCCCACGGCAATCGAAACCGATATGGCTGATCTGATCTGCGAGATGATGCCTTCGATGGATATGGTGCGCATGGTCAACTCCGGAACCGAGGCGACCATGTCGGCGATCCGCCTGGCGCGCGGCTACACCGGGCGTGACAAGATCGTCAAGTTTGAAGGTTGTTATCACGGTCACGCCGATTCGCTACTGGTCAAGGCTGGTTCAGGCGCGCTGACACATGGTGAGCCAAGCTCGCCGGGAGTGCCGGCGGCGCTGGCCGAACACACCGTGACGCTGTCTTACAACGATATTGACGAGGTGCGTGAGTGTTTTGAGCGCATCGGCGATCAGATCGCGTGCATCATCGTCGAGCCGGTAGCCGGCAATATGAACTGCATCCCGCCAGAGCCCGGCTTTCTTGAAACGCTACGCGAACAATGTGATGCCCACGGGGCGGTACTGATCTTCGATGAGGTCATGACCGGTTTTCGTGTTGCCCTGGGCGGAGCTCAGGCGCACTACGGCATCGTTCCCGATCTGACCTGCCTAGGTAAGATCGTCGGCGGCGGTATGCCGGTAGGTGCTTTCGGTGGCAAGCGCCATATCATGGAAAATATCTCACCGCTTGGACCGGTCTACCAAGCCGGTACGCTGTCCGGTAACCCTCTTGCGATGGCGGCTGGTATTACCCTGCTGCAAAAGATCCGCCAGCCAGGTTTCCACGATGAGCTGAGCCGTCGGGTCAATACACTCTGTGACGGGTTGGAAGCGCGTGCGCAAAAAGCGGGGGTGGCACTTATCACGCAACGTGCCGGCGGCATGTTTGGGGTGTTCTTCACCGACGCTGACAGAGTCAGTAACTTTGCGGCGGCAACAAGCTGCGACCTTGACGCATTTCGGCGTTTTTTCCGCGCCATGCTTGATCATGGTGTATATATGGCGCCCTCCAACTATGAGGCTGGCTTCATGTCGAACGCGCACAGTGATGAAGATATCGAGGCGACGCTTGATGCAGCCGAAGCGGCTTTCGCCACGTTCTGACAAACTGCAGCGGCAGCTGCCTAGTAGCGGCTGCCGGTCATGACTAATGTTTCCTAGTGGGTTCAGGTGACGACATTCGTTACACTTGCCGCTATGTTTTTCTACGCCAAGGAGCGAGACGTTGAGTCAGTCACTGATTCACGCATTACAGAATGACGCTTGCTACGATCATCCCGTAGCGGGGCTCGAAATTCGTGAAACGCATATTTCCTGGGTCGTACTGACGGGACAGTACGCCTACAAGATCAAGAAGCCGCTCGATTTCGGTTTTCTTGATTTCTCGACACTCGCCAAGCGCAAGCATTTCTGTGAAGAGGAAGTGCGTCTGAACGCTCGCCTCGCCGATAACCTCTATGTTGAAACAGTGCCTATTACGGGAACACCCGAGCAACCTCAGATGGGAGGAAAAGGCGAGCCGTTCGAGTACGCCGTACGCATGCGGCAATTCGACAATACCTGCCTGTTCAGTTCGATGCAGGCCACCGGGCAACTGACCCAGTCATTGATGGATGACCTGGTCGGGCAGCTAGTAGCATTTCACCAGAATGCCGATCAGGTTGATGAAACCAGTTCATTTGGTTCTCCCGCAGCGGTTCATGCGCCTGTAAAGGAAAATTTCGAACAGCTACGACCGCTTCTTGATGATGCTGAGGATATTCGGCGTTTGAATGCGCTGGAAACTTGGGCGGATGAAGCATTTGCCCGGCTTTCACCAGAAATGGCACGACGCCAACGTGACGGATTCATACGTGAGACGCATGGCGATGTTCACCTTGGCAATGCGGTGATGCATGACGGACGAGCGTTAATATTCGATTGCATCGAGTTTAATGATAACTTCCGCTGGAACGATGTCTGCTGCGAGCTGGCCTTTTTGCTGATGGATCTTGAGGCGCGCGGAGAGCAAGGCCTGGCACACCATGTGCTCGACCGTTATCTGGAGCGCAGCGGTGACTACCGATTGGTGCGTTTGCTGCCTTACTACAAAGCGTATCGCGCCATGGTGCGTGCCAAAGTAGCCATGCTGCGCTTACAGCAACCTGGCCTGCATCCTGCCGATCGTGACGCAGTGCTGTCCGATTATCGGCGCTATGTGGGATTGGCCGAGCGTTACAGCGAAATCCATTTCCCGTATCTACTGATTTCTGTCGGTGTTTCAGGGAGTGGCAAGAGCCGTTTTACGGAACAGGTCGTTCGTCAATTAGGCGGTGTACGCATACGCTCTGACGTTGAACGCAAGCGTCTGTTTGGCCTGGACGCGTTAGGTGAATCTTCCTCTTCTGTCGATAGTGGAATCTATACCTCTGAGGCGACGGAGCGGACCTATGAACGTCTTGCCGAACTTACCGGTATGCTGCTTGAAAGCGGTTATTCTGTAAGTGTCGATGCCACATGCTTGAAGCGCGCACAACGCGATCGTCTGAGGCACGAGGCCGAAATTCGGGGTTTGCCATCGATGCTGATAAGTTTTGAGGCTGACGAGCAGACACTCAAGGCGCGCATTAAAAAGCGAAGCCTGAAGCGTGATGAAGTCTCGGAAGCGGGGCTTGAAGTACTGGAACGTCAGCTCGCTTCACGCGAGCCTTTTTCCGATGAAGAACTGGCTCAACTAGTGCATCTTGATACTACCGCAGAAGATGCCAATCTAACGCTGGTGGCACTGATTCGCGCTCATCTGCGGCTATCCTCCTGAGCCTGGCATGTCGGCACGAGACTCAATGCATTGTGGTTAAATATCCTTGGGTGTCGTGTCGGAGTACTGACGCAGCAGGTTCAGTGCCTGGGCCCTGTTGCGTACCTTGAGCTTGCGGAATATATGGTAGAGATGTGATTTTACCGTGTGCTCACTGATCGAGAGACGCTCTGCAATATCAAGATTGCTTGCCCCTGTATCCAAGAGATTGAGAATTTCCCATTCGCGCGCGGTGACCGATGAAAGCGGTGTGAAATCATTGCGCTGGCGACTCCAGTAAGCCGTAAGCAGGCGCTCCATCAATGAGCGTGATAGCCACATTTCGCCATCAAAAAGGCGCTTAATACCCTTGCTGATATGTTCAAGGGAATCCTGACGATAAAAAACTCCTTGCAGAGGAAGACGAAGCATCAGCTCCATAGCGTGATCTTCACTATCCATATTAAATGCAGCAAGGATAAGATTTTTGTTGTTTTGAAATTTTTCAGACAGCTCCTTGGTGTCTGATTCCCTGAGATGATCTTCATCAAGCAGGACAAGAACGGGTGTTTCCTCAGGTAAAGGCAGAACATCCGTTGGCAGAATACTCGATACTTGGCAGCCTAAACGCGTATGTAAATAATCTAAAAACAGTGCGTTTTGGGGGCTGCTCTTCGTCATCATGACGATTTTCACAGTAGTTAATTCCATGAGTTGGCCCTAAGCAGAAATTATCCTCGGCATACATATTATTCTCCGCGTCATACATTAATTTTAGTTATGCCTTCTTGTGAGGCTTAAGTATTTCGATTAATTCATGACTAATATTTTTTAAACGATTCTTAATAATCATGAATTAAAAATAATTACACTTTCAACTTTATTTAAGTTGTTTCGACTATCGTATAACAATAAAAATCAGGCAATTAGTGCTTTTTTGCCCCTTATAAAACAATGTTTTAAAAAAACGTACCGCTCGATCAGGGAATTTCGAAGGGAGTCACAATTATACGACGAACGTAGCGCTAATGAGAGGGAGAAGACAGAAGTGTTAATTAAAATGGCACATTGTGCACAACATGATTCGAATCCTGTCATTTTGTATCCCTCTCCTATGTAGATTACGTATCGCGTGAAACCACCCTTTGCAGTTTATGGATAAAAAGGTTGAGCGATGAAGTTTTACGAACGTATTCTCCTTGAAAATCAGGCATGGGCGCATGAGATGTGTCTACGCGAGCCCGGATATTTTCAACGGCTTTCCATTAAACAAACTCCTGATGTTCTCTGGATCGGCTGTTCTGACAGCCGTGTACCTGCCGAACAGATATGCAATGCCCAACCCGGTGACTTATTTATCTATCGCAATGTCGCCAATATGGTTTGTCTGCAGGAATCCAGCTTCATGAGCGTACTGGAGTACGCAGTAACTGAGCTGAGGGTCAATCACATCATTGTATGTGGGCATCATCAATGCGGTGGCATCAAGGCAGCGCTTACAAGTGATGAATGTGGACTGCCTCATCTTGATTATCACCTCGTGAATGTGCGTGAAACACGGAATCGTCACGCTCAGGAGTTAGCTGCCTTGGCTGACGAATTAAGCCGAATCAATCGCCTTGTCGAGCTTAATGTTTGCGATCAAATTGAATGCTTGGCAGGTATGCCAATCATACAGGAGGCGTGGATGGCACATCGAAGCCCCTCCTTGCACGGCATGGTCTATGCGCTCGAAGAAGGCTTGCTGCGTGAAATCGTCCGCAGGGAAGGTGACGAAACTGTCATGCAGGCGTCAGCGTAAGAAAATGGCTGACTGCTGGCTTTTTACAGAGTTATGACGCACTAGGGAGAGTTGCGTAATGCGTACGTCGATGTCGTGGTTGAAGACACTGCCGCAGGATATACCTGCCGGTATTGTTGTATTTCTGGTCGCTGTTCCGTTATGTCTGGGTATTTCGTTGGCTTCCGGGGCACCACCGCTGTCGGGCTTGATCGCGGGTATCATAGGCGGACTCGTCGTAGCTTTAATCAGTGGCTCGCATGTCAGTGTGAGTGGGCCTGCAGCGGGCTTGACCGTTATCGTGCTAGGCGCTATTCAGGCCATCGGCTTCGAAGGGATGCTGCTCGCCACGGCATTAGCTGGCGCTATGCAACTTGCTTTCGGTTACTTGCGGATGGGAAAGATAGGCGCTTTCGTTCCCTCGGCTGTCATCAAAGGTATGCTTACAGCCATCGGACTGATCTTGATTCTCAATCAGATCCCTTTAGCGTTGGGGTTGCCTCAAGAAAATGCGCCAGGATTTACGCAGCCGATAGCTATGCTGCAGCACGCATCACCGTTGGCATTTTCAATTGCGCTTATCGCACTGCTGATCTTGATCCTCTGGGATACGGCATTTATATCACGAATCAAATGGCTGAAGATGATTCCGGCCCCTTTGTTAGCAGTCATCGCAGGGGTTGTGATCGATCGTATTGCTTTGCAGGGCAGCTTTTTATCGCCGCTCACTTCAGATCAGCGTATTACGCTTCCCGGCTTGGAGGGGCCTGCTGATTTTTTCAGTCAGCTCCATCTGCCAGATTTTGCCATGCTGTTCAATCCACAGGTTTATATGATGGCATTGACGATAGCATTGGTAGCCAGTCTGGAAACCTTGCTCAGCCTTGAAGCCGCCGACAAAATCGACCCTTTCAAGCGTCATTCACCACCGCATCGTGAGCTTAAAGCACAAGGGGTAGGTAACTTATGCTCTGGCCTTGTGGGCGGACTACCGATTACGGCGGTAATCGTGCGCAGTTCGGCTAATGTGCAGGCAGGTGCCCGTACGCGTTTTTCCAGCTTCGTTCATGGCATATTGCTACTGGCTAGCGTGACCTTCTTTGCGGTGGCCCTCGAGCTTATTCCTTTCGCCTGTCTGGCGGCTATCTTGTTGCATACTGGATATAAACTGGCTCGTCCTGCACTGTTCATCGCACATTATCGTCAAGGCTGGAATCGTTTCCTTCCCTATGTCATCACGATCGTGGCAATCATGCTGACGGATCTGCTCAAGGGCGTTATCGTTGGCTTGCTATGCAGCCTTTATTTTCTTGTGCGCTCGAGCTTCCGTTCGGCTATCTCGTTTACCAAGCATGGACGCCATTGTCTGCTACGCATCCACAAGGATGTTTCATTTCTCAATCGCGAGGAGATGCGTGGTTATCTCGATGCAGTGCCTGATGACAGCTTCGTGATCATTGATGCGACCGAGGCGAACTTCATCGATCCGGATATTCAGGAAGACATTAATAATTTCATTCAGGCTTCGAAGCAGTCGAATGTTACTGTCGAGCTCAAGTCGGTTGATGGGCTCTCGGCGACCTTTCCTGGGGTGTCACCTAGTCCCAGGTTCGCCTGAAGGTGCTACTCAACATGTGTGAAAGCGAAGCCGTTACGGCTTCGCTTTCAACGGGGCTGCTCAAGAATACACATGAAAAATTTCGCTTTAACATCTCTTGCTGATTACGACATGACATACTTATCGGGCGCATGACGAGCAGCCTAATGCATAGAGGTGCTGCAATCGGCCTCGGCTAGCTGGCATTAGAGCGGCGAGCGCTTTGACTGGGCACCAATGACGGGCTACCTAGATTCTGACGCACCCAATTCATAGCCTGAATACGATTACGTACCTTGAGCTTGCGGAAGATGTTGTAAAGATGCGATTTAACGGTGTGTTCACTGACAAACAACTGCGTTGCGATCTCAGTATTGGAGGCGCCTGTACCCAACAACCGCAATATCTCCAACTCGCGATTGGTAAGGCCACATGCCGGGCGATAGGCATTGATCTGCTGGCGACGATAGAACTTGATCAGACGTGTCATCAGCGTGCGAGACATCCACAGCTCATTGTTCATCAATTTGGCGATGCCTTTGCAGATCAAGGCCAGACTGTCACGTCGATAAAATACTCCCTGCAGCCTGAAAGTGGTGGCAAGGCCAATCGCCTGGCTTTCATCGACAAGGTTGAATGCCGCCAGCGTCATGCTCATATTTTCGCTAGAAGCGGCTTCTTCCCAGTGATACATATCCTTTTCGTTGACATGATCAGCATCCAGCAGAACAACCTGATGCGTTTCGGTATTGTCGGGAAGGGTATCCTTTGGGGCAACCGTTGCGACATGACAGCCTAGTTTGTCACGAACATATTGCATGAAAAGCTCGCTTTGCGGATTGATCTCCGTCACGAGCAACACGGTTACGTCTTTTTCGGTATCCACATAGCCCCCTTAAGGCCTCTACATCAGTGATGTTGATGGGAGGCTGGTCCTAATTGATGTTAAGTCTGATGCCACCATGTAAACATGAGTAACATTCAGAAACTATAATGTTTGGCGCTCATTTTTGGAATATCCCTAACCCTAAATAATTAATAATATAGGATTAGAAATTCCTCATTATCTGCTTGTTCGTTTTTGTCTAAACAGGGCCCTACATCGATTAAATTCAGCGCTATGAATAGTGCTGAATTTGATCGATCAACAATGAATCAAGCCCATTTCGCTATGGGAATGGCCGGCGCTTTCTATTCAGTCATTTCTTCCGAACTTAAAGCAACCTAGAATATCGCTTCACATGCTCAAGGACTGCTTCTATGTCTGTCTCACGCCCCCTTGTTATCGCGAGCGGTAATGCTGGCAAGCTCAAGGAGTTTCGTGAACTCCTGAACCCACTGGGCTTCGAGATTACGTCACAAGCTGATCATGCTATATCGGCCGTTTCAGAGACAGGCTTAACATTCATTGAAAACGCCTTGATCAAGGCGCGCGAAGCCGCTCGAATCAGTGGTTTACCTGCGCTGGCCGATGACTCTGGTCTGGCTGTCGATGCGTTGCATGGCGCTCCCGGTATATACTCGGCCCGTTATGCTGGCGAGCCAAGTGACGATGAGGCGAACAATCGCAAATTGCTCGAAGCGCTTCGTGACGTACCTGAAGGTAAGCGTGGCGCACGTTACTGGTGCGTTCTTGTTTATATGCGGCATCCGGAAGATCCAGTACCGATTGTCGTACAAAAAGACTGGTGCGGTGAGATCCTTTTTTTGCCACGAGGTGAAGGAGGCTTTGGCTATGACGCTCTTTTTTGGTTGCCCGAGCAGAGAATGAGCGTGGCGGAGCTTTCTGCCAGCGAAAAGAATCGTCTCAGTCACCGTGGGCGGGCATTGACCACGCTGATCGACCATTTGAAGGTGACATGATTTTACCGCCGTTATCGCTTTACATCCATGTACCCTGGTGCGTTCGTAAGTGCCCTTATTGTGATTTCAATTCACACGGTATTGGGCGTGATCAGACACTGCCTGAAAAAGAATACATTGATGCGCTGATCGCTGATTTTGAAGCTGAACTGACATGGGTTCAAGGGCGAGCGATAGAGAGTATTTTCATTGGTGGCGGAACGCCAAGTCTACTTTCGGCCCAGGCCTATGCACGTTTATTTGATGCGCTGCGCGAACGAGTGCGCTTTACACACGATATTGAAATCACACTGGAAGCCAACCCAGGGACAGTAGAGCGTGGCCGTTTCGAAGGTTATCGGCAGGTAGGCATTAATCGACTATCCATCGGCGTGCAGAGTTTCGATAGTGAAGCACTGCAGGTACTCGGGCGCATTCATAGCGGAGACGACGCTCAGCGAGCCTTTGAAGCGGCACGTGTTGCCGGTTTCGATAATATCAACCTTGATCTCATGCATGGCCTACCCGCACAGGATGTTAGGAAAGCCTTATCTGATATCGAAATGGCATTGGTTCTGGGACCGGAGCACCTGTCGTGGTATCAGCTAACGCTGGAGCCTAATACCGAATTCCATTCGCGTCCGCCGCAGTTGCCTGATGAAGACGTTCTCTACGATATTCAGGATGCCGGACATGCACGGCTCGAGGCGCAAGGCTTTACTCGCTATGAGATATCCGCTTATGCCCGAACAGGACGGCGCTCACGTCATAATCTCAACTATTGGCGTTTTGGTGACTATCTAGGCATCGGTGCCGGCGCGCATGGCAAGCTGAGCCGGGTTATGGAGGACGGTGCGCTTTATATCGAAAGACGCTGGAAGACTCGCCAGCCTGATGCTTATCTGAGCCGACGTGAGGACCCACGAGGATTTATAGCGGGGAAACGTGAAATTGCGCTTAGCGAACGGCCGATTGAGTTTCTTATGAATACGCTACGGTTGGTCGAGGGTGTCCCCATCGAATTATGGCGCGAATATACCGGCCTCGAACTTGAAATACTTAAGGTATGCACTGAGAAAGCTCGGTCCCGGGGGCTTCTTGGCGAGATAACGAACCGGGTGCAGGCGAGTGAACAGGGTTTGCTATTCTTAAATGACTTGCTGGCACTTTGCGACGAGTCAATTGAAAATTCATTGCTCCTGCCAAGGCAGGCGTCGATGTAATGAGGTAGAAGATGAAGAGCATCAAGAAGCAGGTTTTCCTGGCATTTCCTCTGGCAGCAGCGGTAGTACTGTCGGGTTGTAGTACAACAAACCCTTATTCTGGCGAGCAGCAGACCTCGAGTCTGGCCAAAGGGGCAGGCATTGGCGCTCTGGTCGGTGGTGTTGCTGGCGCGACTAAAAGTGGCAATCACAGGCTCGATAAAACCTTGATCGGTGCCGCAGTAGGTGCAGCGGCGGGTAGCGGGATCGGTTATTACATGGATGCCCAGGAAGCTAAACTGCGCCAGGAAATGCAGGGAACAGGCGTTAGCGTCAACCGTGTAGGCGACCAGATCCAGCTCAACATGCCGAGTGCGATCACCTTTGCCAGCGATTCAAGCGAACTCTCTTCGCAAATTTATCCAGCGCTCAATGGGGTAATCAACGTACTCAAGGAGTATGACGATACCATGGTCAATATTGCGGGCTACACGGATTCTACGGGTACAGCTTCATACAACCAGCGTTTATCTGAACTGCGTGCCCAGTCCGTGGGTAACTATCTGGCCCGAGGCGGAGTCAACTTCAACCGCCTGATCATGACGGGCTATGGTGCGAGTAATTTTGTTGCCAGCAACGATACTGCACAAGGGCGCGCTCAAAATCGGCGTGTCACGGTAACGCTGGTGCCTACTCAGGGTAGCTGAGCATTATCTGCGTTTAGAATGTAATGTTGTTTCCATGGCGCCGGGGTAACCCGGCGCTTTTTATTTTCTTCATCTGTCATCACTACGCGCTGTGCGTAATGGAGTTCACGTGCTCGCTTACCAACATGCTTACCATGCTGGCAATTTTGCCGATGTGCATAAGCACCTCGCATTATATTCGCTGTGTACTGAGTTGTTACGTAAGAATTCTTCCGTTACGTACATTGATACACATGCCGGACGTGGCGTTTATCCGTTAGATACTACTGAAGCGCAGAAACGTGGTGAGTACCGAGAAGGTATTCTGCCCCTCTGGAAGAAGCGTAAGACGCTCGCCAACGACGCTCTGTTAAATGAATGGCTAATTGCTTTGGCACGCCTGCAGAAGCCGGGAGACCAGATGAGCCATTATCCTGGCTCGCCCTGGTGGCTGGAACAGCAATTGCGTCGGCAGGATAAGCTGCATCTTTATGAATTACATCCTGGTGAGCATCGTCATCTTACACAGGCGCCGCTTACCGGAAATATCAAGCGCTATCAGGCCGATGGGCTCAAGGGATTCAAGACACATGTGCCGGTAAGCACGCCGCGGCTATGTGCATTGATTGATCCTTCCTATGAAATCAAGAGTGACTACGAAGCTGTTGCCGAGACGCTGGGTTATGTAGCGCGCAAGGTACGTCATGCAGTGATAGTGGTATGGTATCCCCTCTTGCCGGAAGCACGTCATCAAGCATTGCTGGAAGGGATAAGAACGGCTGGATTGCGTAAGGTCTGGCGCAGTGAGTTGCTTCATCATGCGCCAGAGGGGGAACGAGGCATGTATGGATCGGGATTGCTGTTGCTCAATCCTCCCTGGCAATTACCGGAACGATTGAGCGCAAGCCTGACACGTGTCGCCGAGTGTTATGGCAAGCACGCATCGCACCACCAGGACTGGTGGTCACCTGAATGACTCAGATATTAGTGATCTATATTGACGTCAATATCGGCACCGCTTGAGCTGTCGCCAACCGCTGAGTCTCCTGTTTGTTCACTATATTGCGAGACGCTCTGTGCCATCTGGTCTGCGGCTTCTCGCCATCCTTCGGCCAACGCTTTGACCAGAGCCGGATAGCCATCTTCGGTAAGTGGACGCTCGATACGAAAAGGCTCTGCTTTCAACAAGCGATTACGGCCATCGCGTAACTGATACTGGCCGGCTATAACGGCTTTGCCATCATAGCGTCCCTGAAATTCTTCAAGCGAGACGGCCACCTTCATATCAATATCTTCATGATTACCCGCCGGGAGCACCCGATAGGTAGAAAGCTGGCGCGATAACTCGGCTCTGAGCTGACGTTCGAGTTGGTGACTAAGATCATCGGCCCACAGATGGCCTTGCGCCTGCTTTACCTCGATCTCACTGGTCTGATACACCATGCCGGAGCTTTCCAGAAATGACGCAAGCTGAATCGGCGTAACGGCTAACGTGTGTGTTGCCGCCTGAGTCGTGCGCATCAGTCCGCCTTCATCCGGCAGTGTATAGCGGTGGAGTTCAGCGGGCTGACCGGCACAACCGGTCAGCAGAGCGATGCTGGTCACCGCGGCTATCCATAGTGGTCGTGTCATTGATGAGCCCTTGGTTGCGGATCGTTAATCTCACCCCGATTAAATATCAGAGCATTGGGTTTGTCGCTGATCGTGCGTGCGGCAGGCTGCAGATTACGGATAAGCTGCTCGAGCTGCTTGAGCGTTGACGTCAGTTCGCCGTAAGCCGGCGCATCGCTTGAGTAACTCTGCAGCGTATCCTGTATGGCATTCAGCGTGCCCTTGACATCTTCAGGCAACCCACGCGTGTCAGGGTCAGCAAGCACGGCATTCAACTGCTGGGTGGTAGTGTTCAACTCTTTAAGCAGTTGATCAGAGCTCTGCAGCGTGGCGTCTAGATGATTCAGCGCCGGCTCGATCTGCAGGTCGTTCAGCTTGTCGAGCAGTGAGGACACCTGCTGAGCAATCTGGGCGAAACTGCCCGCCTGGCTCGGAAATACGGGGATATCTTCAAACTTGGCAATTTCTGGACGAGGACAGCTGTCCTGGAAGGAAAGATCAACGAACATCTGGCTAGTCAGGAAGTTGCCGATCTTCAGTGATGAGCATAGGCCTTCGTCAATCCAGCGATCAAAGCGCTGCTGCCATTGCTTGATAGTCTCTGCATTGACCTGGGCCTGCATACGCTGCGGCTCGATTCGGATCAGTACAGGGATCTTGAAGTTGGTTAGGGAATTGTCCTTGAGTCTATTGATGTTGAACGCAACGGTATCCACAGTACCGATTCGCACACCACGATATTCGACCGGTGCCCCTGCGCTCAAGCCGCGGACAGTATCGTCAATTAACAGCACGTAACGCAGGTAGTAGCTAAAGCTACCCTGACGAGCACTTTCCTCGTCGCTGTAGAGAGCGAAATCCATATTATCGCTATCGGTAATTGGCGTACCTGCAGGAATATCCTCCGGCACGCCGAAAGTGACGCCGCCGCTCACTAGGGTTTCCAGTGAGGCCAGATCGAGGTTCATGCCTTCAGAGGTAAGTTCGAAACGTACTCCAGAAGCAGACCAGAAGCGGGTATTGGTCGTCACTAGCTGGCGGTAGGGCTGATAGATGAAAAGCCGATAGTGCATGAGCCGATCTGAAGGATCGAAATTGGTATCTTCGACGCGGCCGACCGTGAAACCGTGGAATACGACCGGATCACCAACATTCAAGGAATTGGCATTGGTGCTGGTCAAATCAAGACGCAGTCCTTCGGCGTTAGGCGGGGCGACGGGGGGCTTTTCGAGGACGTCAAACCGAAGTTTCTCTTCTTCGGCATTGCCCGGCTGAAGCTGGATGAAGGGCCCTGAAAGCACCGTATTCAGTCCGCTGATGCCTTCACGACCGATCCGCGGCTTGACCACCCAGAACTGCGTGTCCGCATGTAATAGATCATCGGTGCCCTGATCCAGGCGAGCCTTGACGATCGCCTGTGAGGCATCGTCCGACAAGGTGACCGAGTCGACGCGGCCTACCTCAACATTGCGTGCCTTGATCAAGGTTTTGCCAGCCTCAATGCCCTCGGCGTTTTCCATCACCAGCGTAATTTCCGGCCCTCTTGTGCTCAGCGTCTGGTAGATCATCCAAAGGCCAATCAGTGCGGCAATCACAGGGATCAGCCAGATCGGTGAAATATGACGCTGCGGCTTACGCTGAGCCTTGGGCGTTGACTCGCTCATCACTGTCTTCCTGTTGATTATCTGCGGCATCCCATATCAAGCGGGGATCGAAACTAATGGCAGCCAGCATGGTCATGATGACTACTGCGGCAAAGGCGATGACACCAGGGCCGGGATAAATGGACATTAAATTGCCCAATCTAACTAATGACACTAGTACGGCAACGACGAACACATCGATCATCGACCAGCGCCCAATGAACTCCGTCATACGATATAAGCGCAGCCTGACCTCAGGGCGCCAAGGGTGAGGCTGATGCGTTTTCCAGCACAACCAGGCAAGCGCCATTACCTTGGCAATCGGCACTACGACACTGGCAACGAAAATAACCAGCGCTACGGGATAGTCGCCTGTCTCCATTAGGATCAATACGCCACCGATGATCGTTTGCGGTGAGGTATCACCCAGGCTGACGATCGTCATTATCGGCAGCGCCATGGCGGGTATATATAAAATTGCTGACGTTACCAGTAGCGCAATAGTCGCCTGCACACTGTAGCGCTGACGAACATGAAGATGCTCGTGGCAGCGGCTACACAGTCCGCGGCCGTGCTCATCGATGGCATTGATCTGGCCACAGGCATGACATCCTGTCATCCGTTGGCTGAGGGCGGTATGTCCCGCACGCAGCGTTTCTGGCGTTTGTGCCTCGTCAGCAATATGACGCCACAGCCAATCGCCATCGAGGTCCTTTGACGTTTTTAATAACAGTATGACGTACCCACAGAAGGCCCAGAATGACCAGCCAAAACCGATACTGGCCAGCGAAATGATCTTGACCATGCTGACCAGCACGCCAATCAGAAATACATCGGCCATCATCCATGGCTGAAGTCGGCTGAGACTGCGTGCGATCAGTATTCGCCAGGGAAATGGTTTGTTGATGGCTATGCTGAGGTGAAGATAGAACACCATTAAAAGAAAAAGCGTGGGCAACAACAGTATGGCCATCCAGAAGATGACCGCGATGAACCCGTAATGCTGCTCCAGCAATGTCACTGCGGCATCGGGCAATGCCATGGTCTCCCGGTTTCCGTTGGCCTCGAAGAAGATAAAGGGGAAGGGCAACGACATCATGAGGGCGATCAGGGCACTGATGCTTAATGCCAGAGCGTGGTGAACAGGCTGACGTTGACGAGTGATCAACGTGTGGTCACAACGTGGACAGTGGGCCGCCTCACCTGGAGAAATCTCGGGGAGCTCACTGATCAGATCGCATTCGGAGCAGGCACGGAGCTGGACATTCGACTTAGCGATAGGAATTCTCCCACATCAACATGAGGCAGCCAGCTGAGCGCAGATATGAATATGAAAAGGCCGTCTAGAGTATTGTCGCGTAATCATTTTTGCTGCCTTATGCCTGCGCCTGTATACGATGGTGCCATAATCGATAGTAGTAGCCATTGCGGTACGTGAGAAGAGTCTCATGATGACCTTGCTCGACGATGCGACCCCCCGCCATGACAATAATGCTATCGGCATGGCGAATCGTCGATAATCTATGTGCCACTACAATCAGAGTCACACGGCCACGCAATGCTTCGAGCGCGCGTTGCAGCCGCTTTTCAGTAGCACTATCGACGCTAGCCGTTGCCTCGTCGAGTAGCAGAATTTGTGGTTGGCGCAACAGCGCCCGGGCCAGTGCCAGAAGTTGTCGTTCACCGGTGGATAGCGTCAGGCCTCGTTCGCCAAGACGCGTATCAAGCCCTTCAGGAAGCCGGGCGATTAAATCGTTCAGTTGAGCGTCATCAAGGGCCTGTCTGAGCGCCGTCTCGTCAATGTCACGATCAAGCAGCAGGTTATCGCGCAGTGTCGTCGAGCGAATAAACGGCTCCTGAGGTACGGTCGCGACGGCATCATTTATCGTGGCAGGAGCAATACTGGCCATGGGTCGATTATCCAGTATCAGCGTGCCACTTGTGGCGGGCTTGAGCCCTGAAAGCAGATCAAGCAGTGTCGATTTTCCGCTACCGGTCGGACCGACCACACCAATGAAACTGCCCGGGGCGATATCGAGCGTGACGTCATGCAACGTATACTTATCGGCACCGTAATGACAAAAGCTTAGCTCATTTAAATGATAATGAGGCGTTACGATGGGGCGGCTGTCTCCACCAAGGGTCGCCTGCGGCTGGTCGAACAATGCCAGCAAACGTGTACCGGCCACGCTGGCCTGCTGAAAAATGTTAAATCGCTGAGTGATCTCGATCAGTGGCTCTGATACCCGCCCCAAATAGGTAACAAAGGCATAAAGGACGCCGATTTCTCCTGCCCCCTGGAGATGATCCAGCCCATAACCGAGTAACAATCCTGCCAGAATGACTACCCCGATCAAATCGATCGCTGAGCGTAGGAACAATCCTGAAATGCGTACCGTGCGCATACGCGCCTGATATTGTGAGGCATTGATGGTGTGGAAGTGCTCACTATAACGCCCGATCTGATTGTAACTCTGCAATACCGTCATGCCACTGATCGCTTCATTGATCCGAGTGTTCTGCTCGGCACGCAAGCGGCGTACTTCCATCGCCGCAGGGCCGCTCAGTCGCTGGTAGCACCAGATCACTGCCAGAGCGGCAGGAATCAACATTGCGGCAACGGCCATCAGTCGCAGGTCCATCACTGCCATAGCGATCAATATACCGACGAGCAAAACAACGTTCTGGAGCACGGTCGCCAGAAAGGCCACGTAAAGCTCACGCAGCGCATCAGTATCATTGGTGACCCGTGAAATCATCTCGCCAACAGGCGTGGCATCATGCACATGCTGAGGTAAATGCAGAACGTGTCGAAACAGGCGCTTGCGAATATCGAGCACGGCATCGAGTGCAATACGGGCAAAGCTCAGCGTTTGCAAATAACGGCCGAGAGCGGCGAGACACTGGGTCACGAGATACAGGGTAACCAGGATGACTAGCGGCGTCGGACGCAAGTCACCTGGAACCAGAAAGCTGTCGAGATAATATTTCGTCAGCCAAGGGCCAATAACATCAAGAGCAGTCGCACCGATCAGAATCAGTAGTGCCATAAGCAGGCGACGACGATCAGCAATGACGGGACGCAGTAATAATGCCAGCAGGCGGCGATCAAGCATGGCGATTTTCTTCATCGAATTGAGAAATGAAGGCATCGTCAGATAAGCCATTTTGATACTGGCTAGCCATAAGCTGTTGGTGCTGCCAGAGTCCGGCGTAGTGACCCTTCATGGCAAGTAACGATGCATGATCGCCAGATTCAATCGCCTGGCCTTCTTCAAGTACCACGATCCGATCGGCTTGAGCGACCGCTGACAGCCGGTGGCTGACGATGAGGCAGGTGCGTGCTCGCTGCTTGCTGAGCGTAGTCAGCAGGCGCTGCTCGGTCGCGTAGTCCACCGCTGAAAGCGTGTCATCAAGCAACAATATGGGGGCATTGGAGAGCAGCGCTCGGGCCAATGCGACGCGTTGACGCTGACCACCTGACAGGGTTATGCCGCGCTCGCCAATTTGCGTTTCCAAACCCTGGGGAAGTTCGGCCAGATCGGTGGAAAAGGCGGCATCTTCCAATGCTTGCAGAATCTCATCGCGCGACGCCTGCGGACGAGCAAGTGCCACGTTCTCGCCTAGTGTCGCTGCGAAGAGAAACGGATCCTGCGGCACATAGGCGAAAGCCGTTCGCAAGGCGGTAAGCGTGTACTCACCTATGGCATGCCCACCTAGCCGAATTTCTCCCTGTGCAAGGGCATATTGCCTCAATAACAGGCGAATCAGTGTGCTTTTACCGCTTCCGGTTGTGCCGACAATGCCCAGCGTCTGACCCGCAGGCACAATAATATTGATATGTTCCAGCGTAGCGGTAGTGCTTTGTGGATAAGTGAATGCTTGCACCTCAAAGGCAATATCGCTGTTATCTACATGCTGGCGTGTGCCGTGATCGGCGATAATTTCATGTTCGGTAAAAAAATCATCCAAACGGCGGGCTGCCGCTTCGCCGCGTTGCAGGATGTTAAGACACCAGCCCAGCGCAAACATCGGCCAGATCAACTGAACCAGATAGAGTGTAAAGCTGGTCAACTGGCCAAGCGTGATGGCCTGATCCAGGTAGCGCCACGTTCCCACTGACAGGGTCAGCAGCGTTGCCGCGCCTAATGCCAGGAAAACGACTGGATCGTAGCGCGCCTCCATCCGCTGGACTTCGAAATCGGCCTGTGCCGCGGCTTCTGCCCGCTTTTCGAAATCAGCAATTTCCGCCTCGACGAGCGAATGCTGTCGCAGCATGCGTAGTCCGCCCAGGGCTTCCTGAGTGCGATCATTGAGTTGTGAAAAACGCTGCAGAGACTGGCCGAAATCGTGCTGCACGCGCTTGGCGACCCGATAAAATCCCCATGCCATAAAAGGAAACGGTACCAGGGCGAACAGAGCAAGTGGCGCATCGATACCGATGATCATTACCCCCAGCACCAGAAACAACGTCATCGCTCCATCAATACTGGAGAGCACCCCTTCACCGGCAGCCGTTTCTACAGCATCAATATCCTGGCTTGCGCGGGCCAACAGATCGCCGCTGCGGTGAGACTGGAAAAAGCCGGGATCGAGTCGGGTAAGCTTGGCGTAATAGCGATCTCGCAGCTCAATGCCAAGCTTATAGGAGGTGCCAAACAGTTGAACGCGCCATAAATAACGCAGCACATACATGCCGACCCCGACGGCGATCAACAGGCCAATACGATTGAACAGGACCTCCCGGGTAATCTCGTTGGCGCGTAGGGCGTCGATGGTGTTACCGATCCACCACGGCAGGGCCAGATTGAGCAGGCCGACGCCGAAAAGGCAGATAATCGCGCCAAGATAGGCGATACGATGACGAGCGAAAAAATCATTCAGGATACGCCACAGCGCCATAAGCAATATTCCGATCGGTACAAGTTATCTTGGCTAGGTGTCGCCAGTATAGTTGAGCTCAAATGCCACCCCGACGGGGCATTGCCGTGCTTACTTGCCGATGCAGAAGCTGCCAAAAATCTCTCCTAACAAATCATCGGCGCTGAACTCTCCAGTAATTTCGGAAAGCGCGTCCTGCGCAGCGCGTAGATCCTCAGCCAGCAATTCCCCGGCAGCGGCGCCATGTAACTGCGTTGCCCCGTTAGCGAGTGCTTGCTCCGCACGGTCGAGCGCATCAAGATGCCGGCGTCGTGCCGAGAATCGTCCTTCAGCAGTAGATTGAAAGCCCATGACCGACTTGAGATGACTTTTCAAGTTATCCACACCCACTCCTGTTTTGGCAGAAATGCGAAGCAGCGGCGGGGTTGTGGATAAATCGCCTTGAGCACTTTCTCCGCTTTCATCGATCTTGTTACGTATCAAGGTCAGTCGTGACGGGTCGGGCAAGCGCGAGACGAATTCCGGCCAGATCTGCATTGGATCATTGGCCTGCGTTTCGGCGGCATCAACTAATAACAATACACGGTCAGCTTTTTCGATTTCCGCCCAGGCACGCTGTACACCAATCTTTTCAACGGCGTCCGGTGTATCGCGCAACCCGGCGGTATCGATGATATGCAGTGGCATTCCATCAAGGTGAATATGTTCACGCAGCACGTCCCGTGTCGTGCCGGCAATATCGGTAACGATGGCGGTATCCTGTTCGGTCAATGCATTCAACAGACTAGATTTACCGGCGTTGGGACGCCCGGCGATCACTACGCTCATGCCTTCACGCATCAGTGCTCCCTGAGCTGCAGCACGTCGCACCTCGACCAGTGTTGCCTGGATAGCGGCAAGCATCGTGCTCACCTTGCCGTCGTTGATGAAATCGATTTCTTCCTCAGGGAAATCGATGGCCGCTTCAACAAACATTCGCAGCTCGATCAGTCGTTGCACCAAGGCATGTACGCGTGTGGAAAATTCGCCTTGTAACGAACGCAGGGCATTTTCCGCTGCGGCTTGTGAACTGGCGTCGATCAGGTCCGCAATTGCCTCAGCTTGGGCAAGATCAAGCTTGTCATTGAGAAAGGCACGCTCGGAAAATTCGCCCGGACGTGCCAGACGGGCGCCCAGGGCGACGGTCCGTGCTAGCAACATATCCATCAATACCGGGCCACCATGGCCTTGCAACTCAAGGACATCCTCGCCGGTGAAGGAGTTAGGCCCGGGAAAGAACAGGGCGATCCCTTCGTCGAGCGCCTGGCCCTGCTCATCGAGAAAAGCGCCGTAGTAGGCGTGGCGAGGGCGCGGCAGATGGCCGAGCATGGCTTGGGCGATATAGGACACGGCCTGACCGGAAATGCGGATAATGCCGACACCGCCGCGTCCAGGAGGCGTGGCGAGTGCGCTGATAGTATCCTGGTCGAAGCTTGAAAATGTGTTCATGATTCGATTCTCTACCGTTCGGGCATAAGACGAACTATGGCATTTTAGTCGCTCACAAAACACCGAACCCCCGCAAAATGCGAGGGTCCGGTGCTTTAGCTCAAGCAGAAATCAGTTTTTAGCGGTACTGGCTTTCTTGCTGTCGTCTGCTTCGATGCGTTTAGTGATGAAGTACTGCTGCGCGATCGATAGCGTATTGTTGGTAATCCAGTAGATGACCAAGCCGGCCGGGAACCACAAGAAGAAGAAAGTGAAGATGATCGGCAGCATCTTCATGATCTTCGCCTGAGTCGGATCGGGCGGAGTAGGGTTGAGCTGCTGCTGCAGGAACATGGTAAGCCCCATGATGATCGGCAGGATGAAGTACGGGTCCTGAGCCGAGAGATCATGAATCCATAGCATGAACGGTGCATGGCGTAGCTCTACCGATTCCATCAGCATCCAGTACAGAGCGATAAAGACCGGCATCTGAATGACCATCGGCAGACAGCCGCCCAGAGGATTGATCTTCTCCTTCTGGTAAAACTTCATCATCTCCTGCGACATCTTTTGCCGATCATCGCCGTGCTGCTCCTTGATGCGCTGCATCTCGGGCCCCATCTTGCGCATCTTGGCCATCGACTTGTAGGCGGTAGCGGAAAGCGGGAAGAGGACAGCTTTAACGAATACGGTCAGCAGTACAATCGACCAGCCCCAGTTGTCAATCAGCGCATGGATATGCTGAAGCAGCCAGAACAAGGGGCTTGCGAGGAACCACAGCCAGCCGAAATCGATGGTGAGTTCAAGATTCGGCGCGGTTTCTGCCAGCAGTTTCTTGATCTTTGGACCGATATACAGCGTGGCGCTAAGTTCGGCGCTCTGCCCTGCAGCGATAGTCTGCGTCGGCCCCGCAAATGCAGCAACATTACGCTTGTGCGAGTCGATGTCGGCGTAATAAAGGTTCTGCTGGTCTTGGCTGGGAATCCAGGCCGAGACGAAATAGTGTTGAATCATGGCTGCCCAACCACCGCGGACGTCACGGTTGTTGAACTTGCCTTCACTGATATCGTCGAACTTGATCTTCTCGTAATGATTATCTGGTGACGAGAATGCCGCACCCATATAGGAATGCATGCCGACACCTGCTCCGCTGGTAGGATCGGGGCTGTTATCACGAGCAAGCTGGCCGATGAATCGTGCGCTGACAGGTTGCTGGCTGTCGTTGTCGATCAGGTAGCTGACCTTTACCGCATAGTGATCGCGACTGAAGGTGAAACGTTTGATGATATCAACGCCATTAACATTAGCGGTGAGATCGACAGTCAGCTGCTTCTGATCGTCACTCAGTTGGTATGCGGTCTGCTCGGCCTGATAAACGATGCGGCCCTGATGTCCTTCTAGCTGTAAGCCGGACTTGGCGACATAACTTCGTGTGTTGGTGTCCGAAAGCAGTACAAAAGGACGATCCGATTCAAGGGTTTGCTTCTGCTGGGGCAGTGCGGCATAGACAATATCGCCACCGCGCGGATCGATACGCACATCAAGCACATCGGTATTGACCGCAATCAGCTGAGTATTTTGATTCGGAGTGTCTGGCGTGGACGGAGTAGAAGCACGCTCTTGTGAGGAATCAGGTGCTTGAAGCCCGGAGGGTTGTGGTGCGTCGCTACCCTGACTGGAAAAAGCCGGGGTGTCAGGCTCATTATGCGGCTGGTTATAGTCCTGGTTCCATTGGATCACCAGTAAATAAGCCAGGATCGCCAATGGAATCACTAAAAGGAGTCGTTTCAGATCCATGTTGTTGTGCCCGGTGGGGAGTGTGTCGGGTCGCTTTAAATCCCGGCCGGGCGTCACCTGCAAGCAGCGTGCTCACCTATCGGCCGGTACAACACCAGACATGCGCCAAAGCCTTAAGCGATGGACTGCGTTGCAGCCAAATGACGCTTCGCTTCCTGCTCCAGGCGCCGCCACATACCATGCAATTGACGTTGCACAGTATCATTATCCAGCTCTCCTGCTCCGCGTTTTGACAAGACTACAATGTCTACGGCAGGTAGGCGATGCTGACCGAGGCGGATGGATTCGCGTGTCAGGCGTTTTAGACGGTTACGGTCGACGGCGCGGCGTACGTTCTTCTTGCTGAACACCAGTCCGACACGGGCATGGCCCAGCGTATTTGGACAGGCGAGCGCCAATAGGCCCTTGCCGTGGACCTTGAAACTTGCATTATCGAAGACGTGCCGGTATTCCCCGGCGGTCAGGATTCTTAGACCGCGGGGAAATCCCTGATGGGCCATTGAGAGACCCGATCAAGCGCTCAGACGCTTACGGCCTTTCGCACGGCGACGTGCCAGCACCTGACGGCCATTTTTAGTGGCCATTCGGGCACGAAAGCCGTGGACGCGCTTGCGCTTCAGAACGCTGGGTTGGAATGTGCGTTTCATAGCTGCTATTTCCCAGATGAAAAGATGATAAATCGGTCGCAGAGCTACCCTTTCAACGGGCTGGCTCTAGTCAAGAGCGGGAATTCTAGAGAATTCGCCTGCACTGTGCAATTTTTCTTGACGTAATAAGCATTTTAAAATGCCTGGCTCGAGCAAGGCATCAGCCGTTACTTTAATCAATGGTGTGCTAATGCAGTAGGTTCGCCCCATTATCGAGTGTTGATATAGGGCCTAAAGGCCGCTTTGACAGGACATGACGTTGTCGCGGCTACTGTGGATAACATTATGGATAAGCTGAGCGAAAAGCGGTGATAACCATAATGCCGCGGGTGAAATAAT
This sequence comes from Phytohalomonas tamaricis, assembly GCF_003012345.1. Lineage (GTDB taxonomy): Bacteria > Pseudomonadota > Gammaproteobacteria > Pseudomonadales > Halomonadaceae > Phytohalomonas > Phytohalomonas tamaricis. The sequence goes on along the minus strand of NZ_PVRV01000019.1, from coordinate 619,638 downwards.
CCGGCTATTAGTAGGAAGTAAAGGTTTTCCACAAGGGGAAATAGAAGTGCCTAATGTGTGGATAACCTTTGCCTTCATCGCTACAATAACGCCTTTGCTTATCTTGATGGCGAGGGCGTGTGTCGATCGCAATCTGGCAGCAATGCCTTGAATATCTTCAGGACGAATTGAATTCGCAGCAGTTCAATACTTGGATCCGTCCTTTGCAAGCTGAAACGGTGGGTGACAGCAACGAGCTATCTTTGCTGGCGCCTAATCGTTTTGTACGCGACTGGGTCAATGATAAGTATCTTAAGCGCATCAATGAACTGCTCAGAGAGCTTGCACCAGGCAAGCCGCCTAAAGTCAGCTTGGGGATTGGTAGCCGGCGTACAGTGTCGAACCCGCGTGTGACCAATACGCCCAACACGTTACCCACCATGCCGCAGACGCCACCGCGTATGCCAACAGCCTCTGGGCATGGATCAATGCCACGTAACACGTCCTTCAATGGTAATGAGACATCCGATTCGGATGGCCAAGGCAGTGGAAATACGCCACGTCGTGGTAATAGTAATGAACGCCAAGTACAAGTCGAAGGTAGCCTCAAGCATCAAAGTGGACTGAATCCCAACTTTACGTTTGAAACCTTCGTCGAAGGTAAGTCCAACCAGCTGGCACGCGCTGCATCTCGACAGGTAGCTGAAAATCCTGGCGGCGCCTACAACCCACTTTTTTTATATGGCGGAGTAGGGCTAGGCAAGACACACCTGATGCATGCGGTGGGCAATCATTTAGCTGGGCTGCGTGATAATGCACGGGTCGTCTATTTGCATTCCGAGCGTTTCGTCGCGGATATGGTCAAGGCGTTGCAGCTCAATGCCATTAATGATTTCAAGCGCTTCTATAGAAGCGTCGATGCATTATTGATCGATGATATTCAGTTTTTTGCTGGCAAGGAGCGCTCCCAGGAGGAGTTCTTTCATACCTTCAATGCCCTGCTTGAAGGCGGTCAGCAAATGATTCTGACTTCTGACCGCTATCCCAAGGAAATCAGCGGTGTCGAGGAGCGTTTAAAATCGCGCTTCGGTTGGGGATTAACGGTGGCGATTGAGCCGCCCGAACTTGAGACCCGTGTCGCGATCCTGATGAAGAAGGCCGAACAGGCCAAGGTTGATTTGCCACACGATGCAGCATTCTTCATTGCGCAAAAGATTCGCTCCAACGTACGTGAGCTTGAAGGGGCGCTGAAGAAGGTGATTGCCGACTCGCATTTCATGGGTAAACCCATCAATCAGGAATTCATACGTGAATCGCTGAAAGATCTGCTTGCGCTGCAGGATAAGCAGGTGGGCGTAGACAATATTCAGCGTACAGTCGCCGAATATTACAAGATCAAGCTTTCGGATCTGCTTTCCAAGCGACGTTCGCGTTCAGTGGCCAGGCCTCGCCAGGTCGCAATGGCGCTGGCGAAGGAGCTGACCAATCACAGCCTGCCGGAAATTGGCGATGCCTTTGGTGGCCGTGACCATACGACGGTATTACATGCTTGTCGTAAGGTGGTGGCGCTACAGGAAGAAAATGCTGATATCCGTGAAGATTACAAGAATCTGCTGCGCCTGTTGACCAGCTGACCAAACTGATTTCAACCGTCCGGTTTCGATGCAGATACTAGGGCGGTGCCATGTTTAGATTTAGGACAAGAGTGGAGCCCTATGAAATTTTCCATCTCGCGTGAAGCCCTGCTGCGTCCTCTGACGCTGGTAGCTGGTGTCGTCGAGCGGCGTCAGACCTTGCCGGTACTTTCCAATGTGCTGATCGAGGCCAACGGCCAGCAGTTGTCATTAACCGGTACTGATCTGGAAGTGGAGCTAGTCGGCCGAGTGGAACTCGCCAATGTCGATCAGCCCGGCGCGGCAACCGTTCCGGCCCGTAAGTTAATGGATATTTGCAAGTCGTTGCCAGATCAGTCGGAAATCACGTTTATAGTCGAGGATGGACGAGCGATTCTACGTGCGGGGCGATCACGATTCACGTTGTCGACGTTGCCTGCTGCTGAGTTTCCTAATATCGATGAAGGGCAGGGCGAGACGGAACTGACGTTACCTCGCGGGACGCTCAAGCATCTCATTGATGCCACCAGCTTCGCCATGGCACAGCAGGACGTCCGTTATTACCTGAACGGTATGTTAATTGAAATGCGTAACCATCTGGTGCGCACCGTGGCCACCGATGGTCACCGCTTGGCGGTATGTTCACGCAGTGCTGATATTGCACTCGATAATCCTCACAAGCTGATCTTGCCACGTAAGGGTGTGCTGGAATTAGTGCGTTTGCTTGATGATAGTGATGAGCCCGTAACGCTGATTCTGGGCTCGAATCATTTACGTGCGCGTACGGGCGCATTTACCTTCACCTCGAAGCTGATCGACGGCAAGTTTCCCGATTACGAGCGGGTCGTGCCTAAAGGTGGAGATAAGCATTTTACCGCCGAGCGAAGCGAGCTTCGTCAGGTGCTGTCACGTACAGCGATTCTTTCAAACGAAAAATACCGCGGAGTTCGCCTGAATCTTGAAGAAGGCAACCTGCGTGTCCTGGCTAATAATCCCGAGCAAGAAGAAGCTGAAGAAAATGTTGCGATCGATTATTCGGGTGGTGGGCTAGAGATTGGCTTTAACGTTGGTTATTTAGTGGATGTGTTAAACGTACTGAATGTTGAACAGGTACAGATGACGCTGTCCGATGCCAATAGTAGCGCGCTGCTGGAAGAGCCGGGTGGCGGTGATGCCATGTATGTCGTTATGCCGATGCGGCTTTGATTCCGGCCTTTTCCTGTCGCGGGTGTATCAAGCACCCGCCTCCTACCGTCGCCAATAATTGATGCCTCTCGATCGAATTAATTTTCAAGGTCTCCGCAATTTAGGTGAAGTCAGCCTTCGCCCCAGCCGTCATATCAATCTTATCTTTGGCGATAACGGTAGTGGCAAGACCAGTCTGCTCGAAGGATTACATATTCTCGGTCTGGCACGCTCATTTCGGACACGGCATCTCAAAAATGCCATTGGTCATGATAAACAAGCAATGACATTGTTCGGCCGGCTTGAAGGTGATCCTCCTATACCGATAGGCGTCGAGCGGCGTCGCGATAGTGACTCGATCAGCATGCGAATGGCGGGTGATCGTGTGGAACGTATTGCGCAGCTTGCAGAAGCGCTACCGCTACAGCTCATTAACTCTGATACGTTTCGGCTGGTAGAGGGCTCACCTGCGGCACGCCGGGAGTTTCTCGATTGGGGAGTGTTTCACGTGAAACATGACTTTTTCGATGTCTGGCAGCGAGCAAGGCGGGCGTTGAAACATCGGAATGCATTACTAAGACATGATAGAATAGACCCTTCAACGCTAAAGCCATGGAACGCTGAATTAGCACGCTGGGCAGACCGGATTGATGCGATGCGAAGCGACTACATGACGCAATTCGTACCCATTTTTGAGACAACGTTGACAGAATTATTGGGCATCCCCGATTTGTCGCTCCGCTATTATCGCGGCTGGGATCGCAATCGAGAAATTAGCGATATCCTTGCGGCTAGCGCCAACACCGATCGCCAGATGGGATTCACCCAGCAAGGGCCTCAGCGAGCCGATCTCAGGCTCCGCGTTGGAAAGCACCCTGCCGTTGAGGTGTTATCACGCGGGCAACAGAAGCTGGTCGTTAGCGCTTTGAAACTGGCGCAGGGGCTTTTGCTGGAGCAGACATCAAATCGTACTTGCCTTTATTTAATCGACGATCTTGCCGCAGAGCTCGATGACAAGCACTGCCGTGGATTTTGTCACTTACTCGAACAACTGAATTGCCAGACCTTCCTGACCGGAATAAACCAGCGTGCACTGAACCATGACTGGCAGGCTGAGACTCAGGTGGAAAGGTTTCATGTGAAACACGGCCAGCTGAGCGCTGGATAAGCGCACACGGCACGACAGACGGAGCAGGCAATGAGCGAACACGCTTACGACTCTTCAAGTATCAAGGTACTCAAGGGATTGGATGCTGTACGTAAGCGTCCTGGCATGTATATCGGTGACACCGATGATGGGACCGGTTTGCACCACATGGTGTTTGAAATTGTCGATAACTCTATCGATGAGGCGCTTGCGGGGCACTGCAGCGAAATCAGAGTCGTCATTCATCCCGACGAATCTGTAACCGTCTCCGATAACGGGCGCGGTATACCTACCGATCTTCATGAAGAGGGCGTGTCGGCAGCAGAAGTTATCATGACGGTACTTCATGCTGGGGGTAAGTTCGATGAAAACTCCTATAAAGTGTCGGGCGGCTTGCATGGTGTTGGTGTCTCGGTCGTCAATGCTCTTTCTGAAGAGTTAAAACTGACAATCTGGCGCAAGAACCAAGTCCATGAGCAGATTTATCGCCATGGCGTGCCTCAGGCGCCTCTTAAAGTGGTCGGGGAGACGGAAAAGTCAGGCACTCAAGTAACCTTTACGCCTTCATCAGACACCTTCGCCAATATTGAATTCCATTACGATATTCTTGCCAAGCGTTTGCGCGAGCTGTCGTTTTTAAATTCGGGCGTGGCTATTCGCTTAACGGATGAGCGTTCAGGCAAGGAAGAGGTTTTTCACTACGAAGGTGGGCTTAAAGCGTTTGTCGATCACCTCAATACCAATCGTACGACGCTCAACCCAGTGTTTCATTTCAACGTTGATCGCGAAGATGGAATTTCTGTCGAAGTGGCAATGCAGTGGAATGATACCTATACCGAAAACATTTACTGCTATACCAATAACATTCCACAGCGCGATGGCGGGGCGCACCTGGCAGGCTTCCGAGCCGCACTGACGCGCAGCCTCAATAGCTATATCGAAGCCGAGGAGTTGCAGAAGAAGTCCAAGGTGGCCACATCAGGTGATGATGCGCGCGAAGGACTGACAGCAATTGTCTCGGTCAAGGTGCCCGATCCTAAATTCTCCTCGCAGACCAAGGAAAAATTGGTCTCATCCGAGGTCAAGACGGCGGTTGAGCAAGAAATGGGACGTAGCTTCGGCGAATACTTGCTTGAAAATCCTAATGACGCCAAGGCTATCGTCAATAAAATGCTCGACGCGGCGCGTGCACGAGAAGCTGCGCGCAAGGCGCGTGAGATGACGCGTCGCAAGGGCGCGCTCGATATCGCTGGCTTGCCGGGCAAGTTGGCCGATTGCCAAGAGAAGGATCCTTCACGCTCCGAACTTTATCTGGTCGAGGGTGACTCGGCGGGTGGTAGTGCCAAACAGGGACGTGATCGCCGCACTCAAGCGATTTTGCCGCTCAAGGGTAAAATTCTTAACGTTGAGAAGGCACGCTTCGACAAAATGCTGTCTTCTGCTGAAGTGGGGACTCTAATCACCGCCTTGGGCTGCGGTATCGGTCGTGAAGAATTTAATCCCGACAAGCTACGCTATCACTCAGTCATTATCATGACAGACGCTGACGTTGATGGCTCGCACATCCGGACATTGCTTCTGACCTTCTTCTTCCGTCAGATGCCGGAGCTGATTGAGCGCGGTCACATCTTTATCGCGCAGCCGCCGCTGTACAAGATCAAACGTGGCAAGCAGGAGATGTATCTGAAAGATGAGCAGGCGCTTGAAGATCATCTCACTGCTACGGCGCTTGATAACGCCAAGTTGCATGTTAACCGTGATGCGCCGGGAATCGGCGGTGAGCAACTCGAAGCATTGGTCAGCCATTATCGTAACGTGATGAAGCGTCTCGACCGTTTGGCGCGTGTCTATCCGGCGGAAGTGCTCAAAAAGATCATTCATGCGGCACCGATCAGTGAAACGACACTTGCCGACCGTGGTGCGATGGAGCAATGGATTGCGTCACTGCAGATCGAGATGGATGCATTGTTGGCCTATGAAGGTGGCCCGCGTTACACCTTCCACCTTGGTGAGGATGAAGAGCGCAACCTTTATCTGCCGAGCGTGACGCTGACTGCTCATGGGGTCTCGACTGACTACAGCTTGGGCATGGGGTTCTTCCGTTCTGCAGATTATGCGGCGATGGTAGCGCTTGGCGAGCAACTGACTGGCTTGCTGGAAGAGGGAGCCTACGTTTCGCGCGGTGAGCGCAAGAAGGATGTAGACTCGTTTCATGAGGTGCTGGTATGGCTGATGGGCGAAGCGAGCCGCGGGTTCAGTATCCAGCGCTATAAGGGGCTGGGCGAGATGAATCCTGATCAGCTCTGGGAAACTACAATGGATCCCGATGCTCGCCGCATGTTGCGCGTCTCGATCGAAGATGCCGTTGCGGCTGACATGATGTTCAATACTTTGATGGGCGATGAGGTTGAACCTCGTCGTTATTTCATTGAGCAGAATGCGTTGGTTGCCAATCTGGATGTTTAATGTTTAATGTTTCACGTGAAACATCCATGCCTAACTAACGACAGACGAGCCTGAATCATATAAAGCGACCGAAAGGTCGCTTTTTTCATGCTTTTATTTTCTCATTTGCTATCGCGGGCGGATATCGACTGTTGCCCACCGTGTAGGACAGAAAGTCGAATAAACGAAGTCTCTGGTTATGCCGGAAGAGAACTACGTCATGGTCTAGTATTTGAGAAGGTCCTTCTCAGGCACACGCAGAAAGGATCGAGAAGAACATGTACGGGACGCAACAGTTATTGAACGGGGTCGGCAAAGGGCCGGCCGATCAAACTCGATGGTAGAGAGGTAGACCATGAAGGCTCTTTGTTGGCACGGCAAGAATGACATTCGCTACGATACCGTTCCGGATCCTGAAATTGAACATGGGCGTGATGCCATCATCAAGGTAAGCAGCTGTGCGATTTGCGGTTCCGATATGCATCTTTATGATCATTTCATTCCTACCATGGAAAAAGGTGACGTTGTTGGTCATGAATTCATGGGCGAGGTCATGGAGGTGGGGGCCGAAAATAAAGAGCTTAAAGTAGGTGATCGAATCGTTGTGCCATTCACCATCACGTGCGGTGAATGTGAACAATGCCGTCGTGGTAATTTTTCGGTCTGTGAACGCTCCAACCGCAACAAGTCGTTAGCTGACAAGATGTTCGGTCATGCCGGTGCCGGCTTGTTCGGCTACTCGCATCTGACGGGTGGCTATGCGGGAGGCCAGGCCGAGTATGTGCGTGTACCTTTTGCTGACAAGACTCATGTCAAGGTGCCGGAAGGGCTCACCGATGAGCAGGTGCTGTTTCTGGGCGATATCTTTCCTACGGGCTGGCAGGCAGCCGCACAGTGCGATATCCAGCCGACCGATACCGTAGCCATCTGGGGTGCCGGCCCGGTAGGTCAGTTCTGTATCCGCAGCGCTGTCCTGCTAGGTGCCCGCCAAGTCATTTGTATCGACAATGTGCCCGAGCGTCTCTCAATGGCGGAGGCGGGAGGAGCAATCACTATTAATTTCGATAGTGAGAGCGTGCTTGAACGCCTGCAGGAGCTTACACATGGCAAAGGGCCGGAGAAATGTATCGACGCTGTTGGTCTCGAGGCACACGCCACGCGTTCGCTTGATTCTGTCTATGATCGGGTCAAACAAGCGGTGATGTTGGAAAGTGATCGTGCTCACGTGTTGCGTGAGATGATTTATGTATGTCGGCCGGCAGGAGTATTGTCGATTCCCGGCGTTTATGGCGGGCTGGTTGACAAGATCCCGATGGGCGCCTTGATGAACAAGGGCTTGACGGTACGCACAGGCCAGACACACGTGAAACGCTGGACCGATGACTTGATGAATCGCATCCAAGAGGGGCAGATCGATCCGTCCTTCGTCATCACGCACACCGTTGGGCTCGATCAAGGGCCTGAAATGTATAAAACGTTCCGGGAAAAGCAGGATGGCTGCGTCAAGGTAGTGCTTAAGCCCTGAGACCAATGGTTAATCAAAGGTGAAGATAATGAGCTATTCGGGAAAGACATCTTCGTCCATGAGCCAGTCACTTGGAACGTCGGATAAACTGGCGCGGGGTATTGGCTGGTTCAGTGTAGGCATGGGGCTGTTTGAGCTGTTTGCGCCACGGACACTGACTCATGCACTTGGTATGGAAGGAAAGGAAACGTTAGTCCGCGCTTGTGGCATGCGTCAGATCATAAGTGGCATAGGCGCACTTTCCGATAACCCGACACCAGCGATCTGGAGTCGGGTCGGTGGGGATGCACTAGATATTGCCGCCTTGACGCCAGGCCTGCGTGACGAAAATCCGCAAAAGCATAATGTAGAACTGGCAATGACATTTGTTGCGGTGACATGTGCCGCTGATCTCTATTGCGCGCAAGCACTGCATAAGCGTCACAAGTATCCTTCCTCAATGGTGTATGACTATAGTGACCGCAGCGGCTTTTATCGGCTGGTAGCAGATATGCATGGTGCTGCGAGTGATTTCGAGGTGCCAGCTAATATGCGCGCTTATCCACCGATGTGGGCGGAGTTCACGCCAGAGAAAGAGTCAGGGCTTTTATAAGAACGTTGCGAGTAAAGCCTTTATATCCATAGTAGCCAAGTAGCAGCAAAAGGCATGATGCCACACTCAGGCACATGCCTTTTTTATAGAGTCACAATTGGTCATAAAAGGTTGGATCACAGCGCTGACATATCTTATTTTTTTATGGTGTTACTATCGATCTGCATTGCGAGGCAGTAGCTATGCGCTTTCTACCCACACGTGTACATGGAATAATCGATTACGTAGTAGGTGTTTTTCTTATTTTTGTTCCCTATTTGTTCGGTTTCGCTGATGGTACCGCAGCGCAGTGGATACCCATGCTGCTTGGTGCTAGCGCAATACTCTACAGTCTTCTTACTCGCTATGAATTAGGGCTTTTTCGTCTCATCCCGATGCCGGCTCACCTCGGCCTGGATGCTCTTAGCGGTCTTTTCTTCATTATCTCGCCGTGGCTCTTTGGCTTTGCTGATCGTGTCTTCTGGCCACATGTCATTCTCGGACTGTTCGAAGTTGTAGCTAGCCTTGTGACCAGAACAGCGCCCGAACGCACCCGATGATGGCTTTCGAGAGGAAGTAGGGAGTAGCAAAAGCCGCTTACTATATGGGCAAGCGGCGATGGTTGGCAGATTAATGGTCTTGCTAGAATGAGGATAGTGAAAACGTTAACAATAAGTCTAGCCAGCTTCCTGAGCTACGATCTGTCGAGCAACATTGACTAAATCTTCTCCCTTCAGATTGGGCAGGATACCTGCTGGATTGAGTACCTTGCCGGGACGGGTCACAAAAGCGGTTCTGCAACCGGCGCTGGCTGCGCCGGCAATGTCCCAGGCATGGGCCGCTACCATGAGCATATCGCTAGTAGCAATGTTCATACGCTTTGCCACCATCTGATAGGGTTCCGGAGCAGGCTTGTAACGTTGAACTTCATCGACCGACATGATCGCTACGAAGTAATCGTGTAAGCCCGCCGATTGCAACTGCTGCTGAACAGCCGATAGCGTGCCATTGGTCAATGCCACGAGAGGCAGGCTACTTTCACGGAGTATTTTAAGCGCTTCGTGTACATCCTCGTGAGCAGGAAGCTGCTTGAGTCGTTCTGCCAGTTCCTGTTGAACCTCCTCGGCAATCTCTATGCCACGCCGCTGGCCGACCATGACAAGCGCTGCCTGGGCTAGCTCGCCAAAAGGTTTATAGCGCTCAAGAATGGTGGCCGTAAGCCAGTTTTCCTCCAGAGTGAGAAACCACTCAGTACGTGTACGAGAATCATCGAAGAGCTTTATAAAAAAAGGATCGAGTGCAGCGACATCAAGCAGTGTTTCATTTATATCAAAGACGATATGGCGTGGCATGAAAATTCCTTTTAGCAGTGGTCACAAATAGGTAGCCTGGTTCAGCGCAAAACGGGTCTACGCTGTTTGTTTCACGTGAAACATCGCTGGGCGCTATCCATGTTCAGCAATTTATCGACGAAGTTAGCCAGCGAATCGGCCACAAGAATGCTGGCCGTGTCGTTAAGCTGATCGAGACCGCCTTCCGTAATGCGGCCCTTACCTGTACGTACAAGTGCCACCCTGCAGCCAGCAGCCTGGCCAGCCTGCAGGTCACGTAAGCTATCGCCTACCATCCATGCGCCCGCAAGTGTCTCTATGCCCAAGGCATCGCGTATCTGATAAAGCAAGCCAGGAAGCGGCTTTCGGCACTGGCATCGTTCATCGGGGCCATGTGGACAGTAGGCGATATGTGCAATTCTCCCTCCTGCATCATTGACCAGCGTAATCATCTTGTCATGCATGGCAGCAAGAGCGCTTTCATCGAAATAGCCCCGAGCTAGACCGGACTGATTGGTTGCAACAGCCACGGTCCAGCCTGCGTTGCTAAGACGTGTAATGGCTTCTATTGCACCGGTAATAGGCGTCCATTGATCGACGGAGCGAATGAAATCAGGGGAGTCCTCGTTAATGACGCCATCTCGGTCAAGCACGACAAGCTTGGTCATGCCCGCAATCTACTTAAGTTCATATTCACCCTCTTGCAATATCTCATCGTTTGGCCTGTACAGACGGTTTGAACATGACAAACCCAGTATGCGTATCGAAGAAAAATCCTATATAAAAAAGCAGCGCTCCACGTATGTTTCACGTGAAACACTTTTGCTTGCTTAGGGAATAATACGTTTTTCTTTCAATCGGTCGATAGCAGAAAGCAGCGTTTCACGAGCATCACAAGTTTCGGTGAAGCCGTAACGATGGATCTTGTTTACATCTGAAATGACGTCGGTTTCGGTGTTGAAGATAAAGTTGCCGAAGTCCCAGCCAACGACCTTGGAAAGATCCGCTTCGACCAGATTGTGCTGTTCAGCCAGTTCCCGCCAGATATCATTCTTGTCGGCCATATGCTTGGCCAGATCAAGCGGTACGGGGGCACCAGTGGGTAAGTCAAGATGGTCGGCCACATCCTGCCATAACCGCTCCCAGCGGAATACGTCACCATTGGTAATATTGAACGCTTCACCGCCTATGCCTTCCTTGGTTGCCGCCCAGTAACTGGCGCGTCCTAACAGGTTGGCATCGGTAAATTGCATCAAGACGCGATAGGCCGTTTCACTACCGGGATAGCGCAGAGGGACGTTCAGAGCACGCGACAGCTCAGCGAATACACCGACAACAAGGGCGATGTTCATCGGATTGCCATAGATATCGCCAACAACCACATCGGGACGCAGGGCAACATAATCCCATGAGGCCTTCTCTGCACGTGACGAAAGCATCGCTTCCTGAGCCTGATACAAATTAGGCGGCATGTGGCTGGGGTCGTCTTCACGCGCCGGGGTTGGCACTTTGGCACCAAGATGGATGCCATAAATCTTGAATCCTTGGTAAATAACTACACGCTCAAGTGGTGCCTTGGCATTTTCCAATCCGTCGAGCAAATGCCCCAGCATCTCGGCGTTACGCTTCGCCTCTATCGAAAGGTCTTCGTCAGGGTTGAGGGCTGCGTAAAATACATGAGTCACTTCACTCGCCTGTTCTGCCAATATCTTAGCCGAGGCCTCGCGGTCGGTCAGATCGGCGCTGATGGTCTCGATGCCGTCTATTGGCTGGCGAGCGAGGCCCAGTACACGCGCACCCTGTCGCTTGAGTTCATTACACACCGCGTCGCCGATAATACCGCTAGCACCGGCGACTAGCGCAACCATAGAAGATGACATAACGTCTCCTTGAGAAGGTTAAATGACTGAATACTATAAGCGTAGCTGATCAAAAAAATATTAGCAGGCCAACGAAGACGTGCCCCATAACAACGGAGCAAAAGCGTTTTGTTTCACGTGAAACAAATGTAAAAAGCCGGGACTTTTAAAAGTCCCGGCTCTATTTGACCCCAACGCAGCGGTAGCAGCGTTACTGCTGCAGCAGCGAAATATCCGCCACTTCGAGGAAAAGCCCCTGCAGGTTGGCCAGCAGGGCGAGTCTATTATTTCGAACGGCTTCTTCTTCAGCCATGACCATTACCTGATCGAAGAAGGCATCGACCGGCTCCTTGAGCGATGCAAGCTCATCGAGAGCGTCCTGATACCGCCCGGCTGCGATCAACGGTGCTGTAGATTCGCGGCGGGCTTCGACCAGCTCATGGAGTGCTTGCTCGGCCTTGTCCTGCAGCAGGGTAGGACTGACCTCACTGGGTACAGGTCCATCCTGCTTGGTGAGAATGTTGGCGACACGCTTATTGGCTGCTGCCAAGGCTTGTGCTTCGCTGCGCAATGCAAAGGCCTGCACGGCACGCAAGCGGCGTTCGAAGTCGAACGGACGTGTAACTGGGCGGGCACGTACCGACTGGTAGACTTCGATGCTGATGCCTTCGTCCTGGGCCCAGGCGCGAAAGCGGTCGAGCATATAGTCAAGCACCTCATCAACCAGCCCTTCATTTCTTGGCAATGACTGATGCTGTGCAACGGCTAAAGTTAGCAATTCACGCAGGTCGAGGTTCAGCTCTCCCTTGATCAGGATGTTGAGAATGCCTATCGAGGCGCGCCGTAGCGCAAACGGGTCTTTAGCACCGGTGGGTCGTTGACCGATGCCGAAGATGCCGGTCAGCGTATCGAGGCGATCGGCCAACGCCAGCGAGAGGCCTGCAGATTCATCGGGTATAGCATCGCCGGCGAATCGCGGCAGATACTGCTGATAGATGGCCTTGGCGACTGCTTCGGGTTCGCCATCGAAGCGCGCATAGTAAGCGCCCATGATGCCCTGCAGCTCCGGGAACTCAAGCACCATTTCGCTGACCAGATCGCATTTGGCGAGCTGAGCGGCACGCCCGGCATCGTCTTCGTTGCCCTCAATCTGGGAGGCGATGTGACGCGCTAGCGCCTCGACGCGACGGCTCTTGTCGGCCAGCGTACCCAACTGCTGCTGGAAAACGACATTTTTGAGTTCGCTACGGCGCGCATCAAGCGAATGCTTGCGATCAGTCTCGAAGAAGAACGCTGCATCAGCTAAACGCGGACGAATAACACGCTCATTACCTTCAATGACTTGCTGGGCATCGCGACTCTCGATGTTGGCAATGGTGATGAACGACGGCAGCAGCTTGCCATTACTGTCAAGAAGGTGGAAATATTTCTGATTGGCCTTCATCGACGAAATCAGGCATTCCGCCGGCACTTCCAGAAAGCGTTCATCAAAGCGCCCGGTCAATGCGACCGGCCATTCCACTAATCCTGTGACTTCACTGAGCAGATCGTCATCGATAACGGCGGTCGCGTCGATACGTGCGGCTTCAGCCTGCACTTGACGCAGAATCTCTTCACGGCGGCGCGGGACGTCAGCAAGTACTTTGGCTTCTTCAAGTCGTACAAGATATTCGTCAGCGTGATTGAGTGTGATCGCTTCGGGGTGGTGAAAACGGTGACCAAAGGTGATGCGGTTAGCACTGAGACCGAGTACGTTGGCGGGCACGATATCCCCACCGTAGAGCATTACCAGCCAGTGTACGGGCCGTGAAAATTCGACCCGTGAAGCCCCCCAGCGCATGCGCTTGGGTACTGGCAGGCCATCAACGGCACGAGAAACAATTTCCGGCAACAGAGTTATCGTCGCTTCTCCGGACTGCGTGTAGCGATAACCGATACGCTCGCCCTTGTCGGTATCGATGTGAATCAGTTCATTGACATCGACCCCGACTGAACCGGCGAAGCCGCTGGCGGCCTTGGTCGGGTTTCCTTCGTTGTCGTAGGCAGCTTTGACCGCTGGGCCGAGGCGCTCAATGTTGCGATCGGGTTGGCGGTCGGCAAGGCGCTCGATCTGCACGGCCAGGCGTCTTGGCGTCGCATAAGCGTGGATGGCGAGATAGGAGATGTCCGCGTCGCTCAACCCCTGCTCTATACCATGGGCAAATGCTTCGGCAAGCGGGGCCAGGGCATCCGGCGGTAGTTCCTCAACGCCAAGTTCTACCAGAAACGTATGTTCGGATGCCATCAAACGTTGTCCTCTTGCGTTTGTGATTCGCGGGCGAGTATTTCATCACGCAGCGCTTGGGGTGCCAGCGGAAAGCCAGCGGCCAGGCGTGAAGCGTAGTAGGCATTGGCTACATCGCGAGCCAGGGTACGCACGCGCAGGATGTAACGCTGGCGCTCGGTGACCGAAATGGCGTGGCGGGCGTCGAGCAGGTTGAAGGTGTGAGAGGCCTTAAGCACCATTTCGTAGGCAGGTAAGGGCAGTGGCGTTTCAAAGCCGAGCAGCTTCTGGCACTCACGCTCGTAATAATCAAAGTTGGCGAACAGTGTCGCTACGTCAGCGTGTTCAAAGTTATAGGCTGACTGCTCACGTTCATTTTGCAGATAGACATCGCCATATGTCACGACCGTGCCGTCCGGTGCCTTGGTCCAGATTAGGTCATAAACGCTATCGACATTCTGAAGGTACATGGCGATACGTTCGAGGCCATAGGTCAGCTCGCCGGTGACGGGATAGCACTCGATACCACCTGCCTGTTGGAAGTAGGTGAACTGCGTCACTTCCATGCCGTTGAGCCAGATTTCCCAACCTAGGCCCCAGGCGCCGAGAGTGGGCGATTCCCAGTTATCCTCGACGAAGCGGATATCGTGTACTAACGGATCGATACCGAGGCGTTCAAGCGAGCCAAGATAAAGCTTCTGCAGCTCAAGCGGTGAGGGCTTCATCACTACCTGAAACTGATAATAATGCTGTAGCCGGTTGGGGTTCTCCCCATAGCGCCCATCGGTAGGGCGACGTGAAGGTTGAACATAGGCAGCATTCCAGCTCTCGGGACCGATTGAGCGAAGGAATGTCGCTGGGTGGAAAGTGCCTGCGCCGACTTCCATATCAAGCGGCTGCATGATTACGCAGCCCTGTTCGGCCCAGTACTGTTGCAGGGCAAGGATCAGGCCCTGAAAGGTTTTCACGTCGGGTTGCGACGATGACATTTGGGGCTGTGACATATGACGGGATCCCGTTGGCCCATGAGTTCATGAATTCGAAGACCGTCAAGTATACAATTAGCGGTTAACGGGTTATAGGGCCGGACCGTGACCATATGTGGTATGTGTCGGCAATAGTGATAGTAAGACGATTCCGGTCAGGCACGTCATGATCGGACAGGAGAAGATGATGATAGTAGTGACGGGTGGAGCCGGCTTTATTGGTGCCAATCTGGTCAAGGCACTAAATGAGCGCGGTCGCGAAGATATCATCGTTGTTGATGACCTGACGGATGGTACGAAGTTCATCAATCTGGCCGATTGTCAGATCCAGGACTATCTCGACAAGGATGACTTCCTGCGCCGCGTGCGCGCTGACAGCGGCCTGCCGAAGATCGAGGCGATCTTTCATGAGGGCGCCTGCTCGGCGACTACCGAGTGGAACGGCAAGTACATGCTCGAGAACAACTTCGAATACTCGAAGATATTGCTCGATTACTGCCAGGCTCATCAGATTGCCTTCCTTTATGCCTCTTCGGCAGCAACCTATGGCGGCAGTGAAGTATTCAAGGAGGAGCGTGAGTTCGAGAAGCCGCTCAACGTTTACGGCTATTCCAAGCTTCTGTTCGACCAGTACGTGCGGGCGCGCTGGGACACGCTGACGACGCAGGTGGTGGGCTTTCGCTACTTCAATGTTTATGGGCCACGCGAGCAGCACAAGGGCAGCATGGCGAGCGTCGCTTTCCATCACCATACGCAGGTCCAAAACGGCGAGAATCCTAAGCTGTTCGGTGCCTATGGCGGTTATGAGGCGGGCATGCAGAGCCGTGACTTCATCTACGTGGGTGATGTCGTCGATGTCAACCTGTGGTTCCTCGATCATCCGGACAAGTCCGGCATCTTCAATCTTGGCACCGGCCGTGCCGAGCCATTCAAGACCATCGCCGAGACGGCCATCGAGTATTACGGCAAGGGCCAGATCGACTACATCGATTTTCCTGATCACTTGAAAGGGCGTTACCAGAGCTACACACGTGCCGATATCTCGCGCCTGCGTGAGGCTGGCTATAACGGTGATCTCAAGACGGTCGCCGAAGGCGTTTGGGCCTATCTCGAATGGCTTAATCGTGAGTCCAACTGAGCCGATGGTAACGCGATCAAATGACCCGTCTGCTACCCGAGGCGGCGTTAAAGCACGTACAGTGACCGGCGAACGTATTCTGATCGTCGGCCCGTCCTGGGTAGGTGACATGGTCATGGCGCAAAGTCTGTTCATGACGCTCAAGGCGCGCTTGCCCGGATGTATGATCGATGTGGTGGGCCCCGCCTGGTCATTGCCCATCATCGCGCGCATGCCGGAAGTGCGCCGTGCACTGACGCTTGATGTCGGACATGGCAAGACCGGTTTCAAGGCACGCTGGAGACTGGGGCGTCAACTGCGCGGTGAATATGATCGCGCTATCGTTCTGCCGCGTTCGTGGAAATCGGCGCTGGTGCCGTTTATGGCCAGCGTACCGAGCCGGACCGGATTTATCGGTGAGCAGCGCTTTGTGATTCTCAATAGGCGCCGCCAACTCAACAAGAAGATTCTTGATCAGACCGTCAAGCGTTTTGTCTCACTCGGCCTGCCACGGGGCGAGGCTTATCCGCCCCAACGTATTCCGCAGCCGAAGCTACGTGTTGATCCTGACAACCAGGCAAAACTGGTTACGGCGCACGGTCTCTCGGATAGGCCGCTGATCGGTATGATGCCGGGTGCGGAGTTCGGTCCTTCCAAGCAGTGGCCGCTTGACTATTTCCGGCTGCTGGCCGAGACCCTGATCGATGCAGGCTACGCTGTTGCTGTGCTGGGAGGGCCCAAGGATGAAGCAGCAGGTGAAAAGATCGCCTTGGGGCTGCCTCACGCCTTCAATCTGTGTGGCAAGACCTCGCTTGCCGATGCGGTCGACGTACTTGGATTGTGCCAGCAGGTGGTGACCAATGATTCGGGTCTGATGCATGTCGCCGCTGCTGTAGGCACACGCATTCAGGCCGTCTACGGTTCCACCTCGCCGCACTACACGCCGCCGCTTAGCGATAATGCTGAAATTCACTGGTTGAACCTGGCATGCTCGCCATGTTTCGAACGCACCTGTCCCCTGGGGCACAATAACTGCCTGAAGCACATCATGCCTGAACGGCTCCATCAGGCTATTGTGGCGGGTACACCCGCTAATCGTGACGTATTAGCGCGTCAATAAGCGACGGTAAAGTGTTAGATAGGCGCTGGCCATTGCCGCGGGCGTGAAAGCACCGAGACGGCGCTTTGCCCCTGAAGCCAAGCGTTCGCGCCTTGCGGCGTCTGACGCAAGCTCAGCGATGGCCTGAGCGAGTGCCGTGCTGTCTTCGCCCGGTACCAATACGCCACTGTCGTCGTCGATGACGATATCCGGAATGCCATCGACGGCAGCGGCGACAATCGGGACGTCATGATCCATCACATCGAGCAAAATTGAGCCAAGCCCTTCGTTGCGCGATGGAAAGGCGAATAGGTCCATTGCCTCCAAGTAATCACCCACGTTCTTTTTGAACCCTTCCCAGACGACATTGTCGAGGTCGGCACTTTCACGCTTGAGTGCCGCCTCGTCCTCACCTTCGCCAAGAAAGAGAAACAGTAGCTCAGGATGGCTGTCATGAAGCTGACGTGCAGCGTCTATCAGTAATCGCTGCCCCTTGTGGCGGTCGACCAGCGCACCGACATGACCCACGACGAAACGGTGGGCGAAGCGGGCCTTGAGCGCATCAACCTGCTCGGCATTGGCGGGAAGGTGAGCCAACGCGCTGGGGATACGTGCCGTTTCACCCCAGTTGCGCTGGCAGAGGTGAGTTTCGATCACTGAAGAAATGGCTACTGTACAGCGTGCCTTGGCGTAGGTACGTCGGTTGAAAAACTTGTCCTTGACCGGTTGGGGGACGCGCCGAGTCAGGAGGTACGGTGTGCTGCGAAGACGTTGATGCACATAAGCCCAGTGCACTGCCTTGGCTTCATGCGCATGCACCAGGTCGGCACGGCCACCGTTGAAATGACCGGCCAATTGATGATCGGCATGAATGATACTGACCGCCACGTTTTCAAGCTCGGCAGGAATCCACGAGTCGCGACGACATACCAAGCTCTGCTTCAGACCCAGTGCCGCCAGCGCCTGAATGAGCAAGACCGTCTGCCGTTCGCCACCACGAAAGCCACGGGCCAGATTGACGTGGCGAATATGCAAGGGCGTGTTCATTGTTCCCACCGTTAGCAGACGTTTACCAGACCTTGTCGAAGTTCTCGGCGTCACGCACTTTGGCGTCACGCTGAAATTCGAGCAGCTTGGCGTATTTGAGGTAAGCGTTGACCGCCGCCGACAGTGCTACTGAGAGGCCGTCGACACCGGCGGTGAAGCCCCCTTGGAACACATACTTGCGCACAAAGGCGTTGGCACCGTGGGTCAGCGGCGACAGCGCACTGGCACGCTTGCCCTTGAGGTACATGATTTTGGCTGCGCGATTGGAAAAGCGCCCGCTCGCCTTGGTGAATAGCTCGCCCAAGTTGGCAAAGGAATAGTGCTCAAGGTCGGCATCAAGGCGCTTCGGATTCTTCGCCTGTACCGAGGCGTGCTGGCGGCTGTCGGAAAACGCGGTGCGTTCACGATCGAAAAGACGGATGCAGTAATCCGGATACCAACCGCAGCGCTTTACCCAGCGCGAACCGATAAAGTTACGGCGGCGCAGGGCATAGGCGTCGTGGTTATCCGCATTGAGATCGAGCGCGGAAATAATCTTTACCGCTTCGTCAGTAAGGCGTTCATCGGCGTCGAGTGACAATACCCAGCGGTGGCTGGCCTGGCCAGGACCGACATTTTTCTGCGGTCCGTCACCGAGATAGGGCTGCTCGATCACTCGCGCCCCGGCGCGTTCGGCGCGTTCGCGGGTATCGTCCGTTGAACCGGAATCGACGACGATCAGCTCGCTGCAGACCCGCGACAGCGAGGCCAGACAGGCCTCGATGTTATGAGCTTCATTGAGCGTGATTACCACCCCGGTGATGGCAGGTTTTGCTGCGTCAGGCGCTGCTTGGGTGGACATAGGGCCCTCCTTATTTAAAGAAGCGCTTCATGGCATTGACCGCATCGAATACCGCGGGTGAGAAATTCTGCTCGGGCAATTCATCCATCTGCGGATCGTAGACGTCCCAGTCGCCGCTGTCCTGAACCACGGTAATGCGATCATCCTCGATGATGCCGTAATCAAGGTAGCTGTTCGAGATCACCCAGTTGTGATCGAGTGCGCCTGAAAGCAGGTCCTGGCCCATGCTGTAGTCGCCAGGCGGGTTGCTGCATCCCAGGCCATGCGTCATCAGAGTGGGCACGACATCAAGATGGCTGGTCAAGCCGTGATTTTCGCCCTTCGCGACGCCCGGGCCACGGATTACCAGCGGCACTTGGGTCTGCCATTTGGTGAAATTACTGTTATGCCCCCAGTAGTTGTGGTGCGAGTCGTTGAATTCCTGTCCATGGTCGGAGGTGACGACCAGAATCGTGTTGTCCCATTCGCCGGCTGCCTTGAGATCGTCAATGACACGCTTGATCAGCGTGTCATCAAAATGCGCCGCGTTGCGATGCAGGTTCTGGATTGGCGTGGGGTCGGTATCTGGGCCGAGATTGACGTAGCTCATCTCGCTAGCGGAGGGCTGCCACGGCTTCTCGGCATCCTGCGGCACGCTGTAACCGTGCGGCGCGTCATAGAACAAAAAGCCGAAATAGGGCTGCCCGGGTGACTGTTGACGCCGTTCCTGCTGCCAATCGAGCCAATCCTGCGTCATGTTGGCGTCGCGTTCGGCGGGCGTTGAACCCTCCTGCGTGCGCAGGCGTAAATCAGGCACTGAAGCGAATACGGTACGATCAAAACCGACGCCATCGAAGCTCGCCGAACCGAACAGGCCGAGTGGATAGTTGTGCTGTTGAAGCGTACGAATAAACAGGCTTGGCGTCTGGCTGTTCTCCATAGCTTCCCAGTAGTTGCCGCTCAGACCATAGAACAGGCTGAAGACGCCATTGCGGGTCGCATTGCCACCGCTGATGTGATCCAGGAAGCGTGTGCCGTCGCTCATCGCTGCGTAGATGTTGGGCACGGTCTTCTGGTCATACTCATCGAAGCGCCAAGAGTCCAGTGTGATAATGATGATATTGGGCGCATCCTCGCCGGGCATGCACTGAAGCGGCGCCTTGGGCCAATCGAGGCTGGCGCTGCCACCTTGGTTGAGCTTGAGGCCCTTTTCACGCGCTGCACGTGGATCGAGCCAGCCGTGTTTTTCCATGAAATCCTTGGCGGTGGCAGGAAACAGCAGGGGGTAGATGCCTACCTGCTGTGTGACTGAGCGCTTGTAACGCGCATCGGCGACGACATGGATGGCGTGGCTTGCGACCATTAACACCAGCAGTGCCGCGAAGATTTTCCATACCGGCAGGCGCACGCTTCTGGCACGGGCAAAAATGCGCCATGCCAGCCATAGCTCAAACAGCACCAGCGCGATAATGACAGCGATGCCGACTATCCAGGTCATTACTGAGAAGCTGAAGATTTCGCCGTTCTTGTCATTGAGGAACAGCGACAGCATGAAACCGTTGAGATGGAAGCGGTACTGGCCGTAGACCACGGTATCAAGTGCCAGTGCCCATAGCCCAGCGCTGGCGAGCAGCGCAGCGGGAATAATCATGCCGCGCTTGGGCAGTACGAGCGCCATCAGCGCCAGTGGCAGCCAAGCAAGCTCGACAAGCAGACCAAAATGGCCGGGCCAGGTCGTCAGCAGATAACTTAAGCCCCAGAAGTCGACTGGAACATCAAGGTAGGGCACGTAGCGTAGGGCAATGGCCCATACGAGCACGAGGTTGATCAGTGCAAAGAAGGCGGCGGCACGAAGCCGGAAGCGTCGGGTATCGTTCGATAGTTTCATGGTTGGCGTTAGCTGGCTGCGTATCCTTGAAGGAGATATTTGCTATAGTCATTCGCCCGTTGCGGGGCAAACTTGTCGATAGAGCGTTTTAAACGGTCGAGGTTGCGCTGGCGCCACTGACCTTGCGCACGCAGACGACAACGATCGAAGTCGATCAGCCACGGTTCACTCTGGGCATCGACGAGGATATTGCGGGCATTGAGATCGACATGATCAAGCCCGGCGGCGTGGAAACGATGGATGAGCCTGCCTACATCGGCAAGAAGCTCATCACTGGCGCTGCCGTTGGCGAGCAGGTCGGCCAGCGCACGGGCACCGGGGATACGTACCGTCATCAGAGCGGCTTGGTAAAAGATGCCTTGGCGCCATACACAGGCACCGACCGGCTGCGGTACGGGCAGGCCCTGATCGTGAAGACGAGCAGTCAGCCTGAATTCACGAAAGGCACGGCTTTGATCAGCGCCAGTCCACAGGTAGCGGTCTTCGCTCAGATGCTCTATCAGCCCGCCGCGGCGATAGGGCCTTAGCGTCCACTGTTGGTTGGGTGAAGCAGATCCGCTTGCCGTGGCATCGATAAAGATACTGGCACCGCGCCCCGGCGCCTCACCGACGATGGCATGGAGTTCTCGCCAGTAAGCAGCAGTGAACCATTCGGCGCAAATTTGTGGGGGGCCATCGGCATCACATAAACTATGCGCATCATATAGAATGTGCACATTCGCTTTTCGGGACATAACCATCCGCATGAAGCATCCTCTGCCCGCTAGCCCCACGCATATCTGTGTGCTGCGGTTATCCGCTCTAGGCGATGTCTGCAACTTGGTACCCACGGTACGAGCCTTGCAGCGTCAATGGCCCAAGACCCGTATTACCTGGATCGTTGGTAAAGGGGAACACAGTTTACTGACCGGATTGTCCGGGGTCGAGTTCGTGGTGTATGACAAGGCCACAGGCTTCAAGGGCATGCGCCAGTTGTGGCGTGACCTCAGTGACACGCGCTTTGATGTGCTACTCCACATGCAGCAGTCGCTTCGTGCCAGCATCCTCTCGCTGGGGCTTAGCGCTGGGGTGCGTATCGGCTACGACCGAGCGCGCGCCAAGGATTGGCAGACCTGGTTTACCAATCATCGTTTGGCGCCGCACCCCCAAGCGCATGTGCTTGAGTCGTTCATGGATTTTGCTCGCGCACTTGGCGTGACCGATACCGCATTGGAGTGGAATCTGGCGATTCCCGACACGGCCTATCAGGAGGCCGAGACGTTCATGGCGGGGCGTCAGACACTCGTCATCAGCCCGTGCGCCAACCCACGGTTGCGTAATTTCCGCAACTGGTCGGCGCAAGGGTATGCGGCGGTGATCGAGCATGCCTGGGCGCAGCACGGCCTGACTACTATTTTGACTGGCGGCAGCAGTATGCAGGAGCGCGAGATGTCTGCCCAGATCATGGCGCAATGTGTCGAGGCCAAACCGATCGATGTCATGGGCAAGACTTCTCTCAAGGGACTTTTGGCCCTGATCGAGCGCGCGCGTGTCGTGATTGCTCCGGATTCCGGGCCGGTCCATATGGCCAATGCGCTGGGAACGCCTGTGGTCGGGCTTTTTGCCACCACCAATCCTGAGCGTGCTGCACCGTACTGTTGGCAGGACTATGTCGCTAACCGCTACCCTGATGCTGTACGCACGTATTTGCATAAATCGCTCGATGACATCACCTGGGGGACACGTGTGCGTCATCCTGATGCGATGTCCCTGATTCGCAGCGAAGATGTCATCGAGCGCCTCGATACGTTGGTTGAGCATACTGCCGATCGTCTCAAGCGCTGATCAAACAAAGGCTATTCATAGATGAAACTCGATCTGACCGCGTTCGAATCCGCCCGAGTGCTGGTAGTGGGTGATGTGATGCTCGACCGCTATTGGCATGGCGGCACCTCACGCATTTCTCCGGAGGCGCCGGTGCCGGTGGTACGGGTTGAGCAGTGCGAGGACCGGCCCGGTGGCGCGGCGAATGTCGCGCTTAATGTCGCCTCGCTGGGGGGCATTGCCACGCTGGCGGGATTGGTGGGCAATGACAATAACGCGACGTTACTCAACGATGAGTTGAGTGCCGCTAATGTCAGTACATGCTTTCAATATGGCACGGACGTGCCCACGATCACCAAGCTGCGCGTGATGAGCCGCAACCAGCAACTTATCCGTCTCGATTTCGAGTCTCCGCTGGCTGATGTCGATACGGCTGAGTTGGTGGAGCAGGTCGAAGCAGCGCTGCCAGATTGTGATCTGATGATTTTGTCAGACTATGGCAAGGGAACGCTCGATCGTATCCAGACATTGATCTCACTCGGCCGCCAGGCGGGCAAGCGAGTGCTGGTCGACCCCAAGGGGCAGGATTTTTCGCGTTATCGTGGCGCCAATGTGATTACGCCTAATTTAGCCGAATTCGAGGCGGTAGTCGGTCCGTGCCGAAGTGATCAAGAACTGGCAGAGAAGGGCGAACAGCTACGTGGCGAACTCGGGCTTGAGGCGCTATTGATAACGCGCAGCGAGAAGGGCATGACGTTGATTCGTGAAGATTTCGCGCCGCTGCATCTGCCGACGCATGCCCGTGAAGTCTTCGATGTCACCGGGGCGGGCGATACGGTAATTGGTGTGCTCGGACTGGCGCTGGCGTCGGGGCACGCCTTGCCCGAGGCGATGATGCTGGCCAACCTCGCCGCCGGGTTGGTGGTGGCCAAGCCCGGTACCGCGACGCTCTCGGTCGCCGAACTCTATACGGCACTGCACGGTGACAAGCTGGCGGAATATGGCGCCACTTCCGAAGCCACGCTGATTGCGGCAGTACGGGCTTCTCAGGCGCGTGGTGAACGCGTAGTGATGACCAATGGCTGTTTTGACATCCTTCACGCCGGTCATGTCGCTTATTTGGAGCAGGCCAAGCGGCTCGGTACTCGCCTGATCGTAGCCGTCAATGACGATGCCTCGGTGACACGCCTGAAAGGGCCCAAGCGGCCCATCAATCCACTTGCGCGCCGTATGCAGGTATTGGCCGGGCTGTCAGCAGTCGACTGGGTTGTGGCCTTTAGCGAGGACACCCCGCAGCGTCTGATCGAGGCCGTGCTGCCGGATGTGCTGGTCAAGGGTGGCGATTACAAGGTTGACGATATTTCTGGCGGCGCGGCCGTGCTGGCTAATGGCGGCGAGGTTCAGGTGCTCGGCTTCGAGGACGGTGTCTCGACAACGGCGATGATCGCCTCCATCCTCGACCGGGAACTTTAATCGCGTGCGTCGTAGGCTTTACTCTTCCTTGCTTTATGCGCTATCTCCGCTGATTTGGCGCCGTGTGTGGCGTGAGTCATTGCCCACCCATCCGCGGCGTGAGCGCCTAGGACGCATACCTGACTATGGCGATGAACGCATCGTCTGGGTGCATGCCGCATCGGTCGGTGAAGCGCTGACCGCGCAACCCTTGATCCGCAGCCTAATCGATGACTATCCCGATCATCGCGTGGTCGTCACGACCATGACGGCGACCGGCGCACAGCGTATCCGTGCGCTGTTCGAGGATAAGGTCAGCCATCACTTCGTGCCACTGGATTTTCCGCGCGCAACGAAACGCTTCATTACCCGTCTCAATCCTGAACTGGCAATCATTGTTGAAACCGAGATTTGGCCCAACCTGATGCGTGCCTGTGGCTATCAGGGCGTGCCGGCCATCATTGTCAACGGTCGTCTGTCGCCTAAGGCCTTCAAGCGCTACCTCAAGCTTGGCCCGCTGATGCGCGACGCGCTGCGCTGGGTACGCTGGGTAGGTGCCAAATCCGGAGACGACGCCAAGCGTTTTCGCGCGTTGGGCCTTGAGGCACGCGATATTACGGTGACCGGCTCACTCAAATACGATTTGAGCGTCAATGACGCGGCGCTTGATGAGAGTCAGCGTTTACGTCAATTATTCGGCACGCGCCCGGTGTGGATTGCTGCCTCGACCCATCCCGGTGAGGATGAACAGGTTCTTGCGGCGCATGCCCAGCTATCGATGCGCTTTAACGACGCTTTGTTGATTCTGGTGCCGCGTCACCCGCAGCGCTTCGATGATGTCGCTGCGCTGTGTCAGGAACGTGGCTTCCATGTGGCGCGCCGCAGCGCCGGTGATCAGGTCACGACCGACACGCAGGTCTATCTCGGCGATACGATGGGGGAGTTGATGGCGCTATACGGTGCCGCGGATCTTGCTTTCGTTGGGGGCAGCCTAGTCGAGATAGGCGGTCATAATCTGCTTGAGCCCGCAGCACTCGGTGTGCCGGTACTGTCAGGCCCCCATCTGAACAATTTCAGTGAGATTGCCACGACTCTACGTGAAGCGGATGCCCTGATCGATATTGTCAACGCCGATACGCTGGTACGCGCACTGATGCGGCTATTGGAAGATGATGCCGCAAGGCACCATCTGGGTCAGGCCGGCAAGGCGGTTGTCGATGCCAACCGGGGCGCACTTGAGCGCACCCGGGCCGGCATCGCGCGGTTATTGATGCGTTAGCGCTCGATACGCTGAACGCCCTCCGGTGTACCAAGCAACAGTACGTCTGCGCCACGGCGCGCAAACAGTCCATTGGTCACGACGCCGGTGATGTTATTGATGCGCTCTTCCATCGTTAACGGGTCTTCGATCATGAAGTTATACATGTCGATAATCTGATTGCCGTTATCGGTAACGACGCCGTCACGGTACATCGGGTCGGCGCCAAGCTTGACCATTTCACGGGCGACATAAGAACGTGCTAGGGGAATGACCTCGATCGGGAGCGGATAGCCGCCGAGCACGCTGACGCGCTTTGATTGATCGGCAATGCAGATGAAGCGTTGGGCGCAGGCGGCAACAATCTTCTCTCGAGTAAGGGCCGCGCCGCCTCCCTTGATCATCTCGAAGCGTTCATTTATTTCATCGGCACCATCAATATAAAAAGGTACGGTGCCGACGCCATTCAAATCGTATACGGGAATATTGTGTGCTTTCAGGCGGGCTGCGGTCTCCTCCGAGCTGGCCACTGCACCATCGAAGTCATGCCTGATCTCGGCCAGTTGCTCAATGAAAAAGTTGACCGTTGAGCCCGATCCCACACCGATCACGGTTCTGCTGTCGAGCAGATGTTTCAGCTCATTGACAGCCGCGGCAGCAACGGCGCGCTTCAATGTGTCTTGGGCTGAGCTAGGGGGAGTAGCCATGCAATATCTCCAGCGAAGAGAGGCGGGATGCAAAAGAGGACGAAAGCGCCCGATTCAGGCGCCATTATAAGCAACATGAGCGCGGCTGTAGACGTCACCAGCTATCCTCTGCTACCAATAGCTGTTTACCGTTCGCGATAGCTTCGCTGCGATGCTGTCGTCCTGCCCGCTCCATAGGCGCCGATGCGCCATTACCAGATCACCTCAGGACACGAGAATGTTGGAAGAGTACGTCAAGAAAATCCTCCAGGCCCGGGTGTACGAGGCTGCTATCGAAACGCCGCTGTCTGCGGCACCCTTTTTGTCGAAGCGACTTAACAACCACATTCTCATCAAACGTGAAGACTTGCAGCCGGTTTATACCTTCAAGCTGCGTGGTGCCTATAACAAAATGGCGCAGCTCAGCGATGAACAGAAAGCCAAGGGTGTCATTACTGCCTCCGCTGGCAACCATGCTCAGGGATTGGCCATGGCGGCCAAGCAGATGGGGGTCAAGGCAGTCATTGTGATGCCGAGGATTACGCCCGATATCAAGGTTCAATCGGCACGTGCGCGTGGCGCTCGGGTCGTGCTTAAAGGCGATGCATTCAGTGAAGCGCTTGATCATGCTCGCGAACTGATCGCAGAGCACGGCTATACCTATATCCCGCCGTTTGATGATCCGGATGTTATTGCCGGGCAGGGCACCATTGCGATGGAGATCCTGCGCCAGCACTCCGCGCATATCGACGCCATCTTCGTACCCGTCGGCGGTGGCGGTCTAATTGCCGGTGTGATTGCCTACGTGAAGTATCTACGTCCCGAAATCAAGGTGATCGGTGTCGAGGCTGAGGATGCGGCCTGTCTGAAGGCCGCGCTTGAGGCAGGCTCCCGCGTGGTACTTGAACAGGTTGGGCTATTTGCCGAAGGGGTGGCGGTGGCGCAAATCGGTGAGACACCGTTTCAATTGATCAAGGATCATGTCGATGACGTCATTACGGTAAATACTGATGAGATGTGCGCAGCGGTAAAAGATATTTTCGAGGATACCCGTGCCGTTTCCGAGACGTCCGGAGCGCTGTCATTGGCTGGCCTGAAGAAATATGTCCAGCAGACAGGGGCCGAGGGCGAGACGCTGATATGTATCAATTCAGGTGCCAATATCAATTTTGATCGTTTGCAGCATATTGCGGAGCGCACCGAACTTGGCGAACAGCGCGAGGCAATCCTGGCAGTAACGATTCCTGAACGTCCCGGCAGCTTCAAGCAGTTCTGCAAGATTATCGGCCGGCGCATGGTTACCGAATTCAATTATCGCTATGCCGATGAGCGTCATGCTCATATCTTTGTCGGCGTACAGGTTAAGCCGGGTGGTACAGATAGAGAGGAAGTAATTCGCAAGTTGCGCGAGGCGGATTACCCTGTCGAAGACCTCACGGATAATGAACTGGCCAAACTGCATATTCGACATCTTGGCGGTGGTCGTCCACCGATGCCTTTCGATGAGGAACTCTATCGCTTTGAGTTTCCGGAGCGTCCCGGTGCATTGATGAAATTTCTTACTCATCTCCCCGAGAGCTGGAATATCTCTTTATTCCACTATCGTAACCATGGGGCTGCCTATGGCCGCGTTCTGGTGGGGATGCAAGTGCCTACTAACGAGCGTTCTGGCCTGGAGCGCCATCTCGATGAGATTGGTTACCGCTACTGGAAGGAAACGGAAAATCCGGCCTATCGATTATTCATGGCTTAACTAACGGCACGTAAGGGAAGTAACAGAACATGATTGTAAAAAGGCCGCTATAAAGCGGCCTTTTTATTGAAATGAAAAGTGTGTGAGAGGTTAGATTATTCTAAGCAGCAGGTTCAGGAATTCATGTAGCCTAAAAGTATTGTCATTTTGAACGATATTGTTACTAGAGGTTTAATTTTTTCACAAAAAGAGCTGGTACACATATTGCGACTAAAGGCGCCCGGTCCTATAGTCGTACCGCCGTCAGGGGTGGCGGTGGATAACGTATTTTCGGAGCAATAATGAGACGTAAGCCCGATCTGGTTTTTACTTTAGTTTTCTTGTTTGGTTTTGGGGTCGTTGCCACGAGTTATGCTCAGACCGTCATAGGTTCCTGACGCGTTTCAAGCTGACCAGTACTCGATTTATTGATAGCACCGCATTCACTCGGCAGATAGTTTATGAATGCCGCGCGTGAAGTTGTGGCGTGGACGGATGACATCCTGATCGCTGACGATAGCATCAAGGGGTACATCCCAGTGCGCGCTGGGTAACTTTTCAACGCGCTGTATGGCATGAGCAAGGCCCATTAGCCGGGGGCGCGGGCCATGCTGAGTATGGGCGAAAGCAAAGGTTCGATCATAAAAACCGCCGCCCATGCCAATACGCTGACCGTGGTCGTCGAAGCCGACCAGCGGTAGTAGCACCACATCCAGTGCCCAAGGCGCGCAGCGCCTTGTCCTGTAAGCACCAAAGCGCGTATCAGGTTCCTGAATACCGAAGCGGTTGGTGGTCATGGGTGTAGCATCATTAAACCTTACGAACCACAATCTATTCTCCACCAGTGGACGTAGCACTGGCAGATATACCTGCGTGCCACGACGACGCAGCCAAGCCACTAGCGGCGTGGGATCAATTTCGCCATCGTTGGGTAAATAGAGCGCCACATGACGGGCTCGACGAATTTCGGGAAGCTGACGCAGCTTGCGACATAGCGCAAGAGAGGCGAGACGTTGCTGGGCAAGGGTCAATGCACGGCGTTGGTGACGAAGTGTCTGACGCAGCGCGCGGCGTTGCCTTAGCGTCTCGACCGAAGGTGTCTCGGTAGAAACGTACATGAAAGAGTTCTCCAGAGTGCCGCTGTTGTTCTGGCCCTGAACCTACTGGTTCAGGTGGGTGACCGCAAGCAAACCGTTAGGCTTTCCGACGCACGGACATGCACACGGGTTTGCCGTAGGTCCCCTGGGCATTGCGCATAGGCTCGAGGGACTTTAACAACTGGCGTACACCCCAGAGAACATCTCCATTCTAACAGAAGTGACGCACTTCGCCCAAAATTCACACGTTAAAATTGCTTGTTAACGCGTGACAGGACTATCGATGAGCGCTTTATCGAGTTGCTCAGTAAGCGCGGCCAGCCGTGACTCACTTTCCTTTCGGGCCTCAACCTCACGCATCAGCTCGTGGGCAATGTTGAGTGCCGCCATCAATGCTGCCTTTTCGTTGCTCATCGCCTTGCTGCGTGACTGAATTCCTTTCAATGCCCGGTCAAGGTATTCCGCGGAACGCATCAGCGCGTCATATTCATCGGTGCCACAGCTGATGACATAGGATTGGCCTAGCAAATTAATTTCAGCGGTCTGGCGGGGGGCCTCGCTCATAACATCATTGCTCCTGCACGGGCCAATCGGGGGCGATACGATATAGTGAAAGACAACAATAGTCTTTATTGTGAGCCACTATAGAGAGCCCCAAGAAACCGGTCAACGCATGCCGTATTCGATCTTTTGTATCGATCGGTCAGTGTTACCCGAAGGTCGGGCCCGCCATCAACGCATATATACAGCAACCGGGATATTTCATGTCGACAGTAAATGAGCCGATCGATTTCGCCACTATCGGTGATATCTTTCTTGCCCATGGTAGCCTTCAAGCACCGGCGTTTCTCGATGGTCGGCTATGTGCTCAACTGGCACTGGCTGATATCGATGCCAGTACGTGGCTCGAAACAGTGTGCGCCACGCTTGGCGTAGAGGAGCCACGTTCACGTGAGGATGCCGAAGTCCTTTTGGAATGGCGTCGGCGTACTGAGGCGCGCCTTTCAGCGGCCGAGATGAGTTATGAGCCATTGTTGCCAGATGAACTTTTTTCACTGAGTGAGCGTGCCCAGGGGCTCAAGGAATGGAGCCAAGGCTTCACCGAGGCTGTTTTCGAGTACGATGTAGAAGTGCGCGCCGGATGGTCGGCTCCACTCAAGGAGGCGCTCGAAGATATCGAGGCGCTGGTGACGATCGCCACCGACATTGAAGAAAGCTCGGAAAACGAAAATGATCTGTTCGCCTTGACTGAGCACGCGCGTATGGCCGCAATGTTGCTGTACACCGAGCAGCATCCTGGTGAGCCTCAGGTTGAGCAAGTATCGTCATCTGAGGAAGATGCTCAACAGACGCGCCATTAGCCACTAAATAAAGTCGGGAGCCAAGATGCAGCGTGACCCCTTGCCGCGTCCTGCGGCGATTTCACTGGACGAATACCGCGACCGGCGTGTCCGCTTGATGGCAGCATTGCCGGATAATGCCGCCGTACTGATACCCGCCGCGACGCTTAAGCCACGCAATCGTGATGGCGAATATCCGTTTCGCCAGGACAGTGATTTCCATTACCTAAGCGGATTCCCCGAGCCGGATGCGTTGTTGCTGCTACTGCCTGGGCGCGCCGAGGGCGAGACGGTATTGTTCTGTCAGCCCAAGGACCCACTGGCGGAGGCCTGGACCGGCATTCGTATCGGGGCCGAAGGCGCAGTGGTGCGCTTTGGCGTTGACGAAGCGCATGACAACGATGTACGTGATGAGTTGCTCGTGGAGCTGCTCGACGGACGTGAAACGCTCTGCTTCGCCCTTGATGATGAAGAGGCGCTGATGATCGCTAGTGATGTACGTGGTGCCCTCAAGGCACGCGTACGTCGCGGGGCCAAGCCGCCCCGTTCCTTTACCGATATCACCTCTGTCTTGCATGAGCAGCGCCTGATCAAGAGCGAGGCGGAACTTGAGCTGATGCGCCATGCCGGGTATATCTCGGCGCTTGCCCATCGGCGCGCCATGCAGGCTTCTCGTCCGGGGCTGTGTGAATACCATCTGCAGGCCGAAATCGAACACGAGTTCGTCTGGCACGGTGCGCGATCACCTGCCTATGGCACGATTGTCGGCAGTGGCGTCAACGCATGCGTGCTGCATTATGTGGAAAATAATGACCGGCTTGACGAGGGCGATTTGGTGCTGATCGATGCCGGTGGTGAGTTTGATCTTTATGCTGGCGATATTACCCGGACGTTCCCTGTCAATGGCCGTTTTTCCGCAGCTCAGCGTCAACTCTATCAGATCGTGCTCAACGCTCAGAAACGCGCCGTTGCCGCCGTTGGCCCTGGCAATACACTGAGCGCCATTCACGATGGGGTGGTGCGTGATCTTACTCAGGGGTTGATCGAGCTGGGCCTGCTCGCGGGAGATGTTCAGGCGTGTATCGACGACAGTAGCTATCGACGTTTCTACCTTCATTCCACGTCGCACTGGCTGGGGCTTGATACCCACGATGTTGGCGACTACAAGCAGGACGATGTGCCGCGCCCGCTTGTGCCCGGCATGGTGGTGACTATCGAGCCTGGTCTCTACATTCCTGATGCCGATGACATCCCCGCAGCGTTTCGCGGTATAGGTATCCGCATCGAAGATGATGTGATTGTCACTGTTGACGGCGGAGAAGTCACGACCGGTGCTGTGCCCAAGGAAATGGATGACATCGAGGCGCTAATGGCGGCTAGCCGCTCGAGCGATCATGGTGAGAGCGTGATCGATGGCTAATCAACGAGTGGATGTTGCCATTATCGGCGGTGGACTGGTCGGGGCCAGTCTTGCCTGTGCGTTGGCGCCGTTGATCGAACACCACAATCTCTCTGTTGCGGTCATCGAAGCAGCTCCGCTGCCCGATAACAGCGAAGGTTATCAACCAAGCTTCGATGAACGTGCCAGCGCCATTGCTTATGGCTCGCGGCTGCATTTCGAGCAGCTACAGGTCTGGACGGCGCTGCGCGAGCGTGCCAGCCCTATACGCCACATTCATATCAGCGAACGCGGCCGATTCGGCGCTACGCGTCTAAATGCTAATGACGTTCGCCTTGATGCACTGGGCTATGTGTTACCTAACGCCTGGATCGGTCGTGTGTTGCTGGATCGTCTGGCGCAGTTATCCCTCGACTGGCGTTGTCCTGCGCGGGTTACCGAGATATCACCGAAGCCAAGCGGTCATCGCCTTGTGCTTGATAATGGTGACGTGCTGGACGCCGGACTGACGGTGCTGGCCGATGGGGGGCGTTCGGGCCTCAAGGAACAGTTGGGGATCGAAAGCGTGGTCGAGGACTACGCTCAATATGCCTTGATTACCAATGTCGAGATGGGGCGAGAACACGGTGGGCAGGCCTTCGAGCGTTTTACGCCGCAAGGTGCCCTGGCCCTGTTGCCGCTCGCTGGGCAGCGCATGGAGCTGATCTGGACACATAGGCATGACTCGCTGGAAAGAACGCTTGCGCTTGATGATCGTGATTTCCTGAGGGCTATTCAGCATCATTTCGGGGATCGTGTCGGGCGTTTTCGGCGTGTCGGCAAGCGGTTTTCCTATCCACTGTCTCTTATTCAGGCGCGTGAACAGACGCGCCCGCATCTGGCCGTGCTGGGTAATGCTGCTCACGCGCTGCATCCGGTCGCGGGTCAGGGATTTAATCTGGCGCTGCGTGGCGTGATGGATTTATGCGCCTCGCTAAAAACCGCAATCGATGAGGGGCATGAACTGGGCGGCGCCAGAGCAATGGCTGATTTTGAATCGCGCCGTGCACGCGATCGTGATCAGGTGATCCGTTTCAGCGATGGACTGATCCGGCTCTTTGGCATCGATAATCCACTGTTCTCTCATGCTCGCGCGGCGGGACTGATCGGTTTGAATTTGGCCCCTCCGCTCAAGCGAACGCTGATGCGTTACGCCATGGGGTTGGAACGCTAACGCAGCAACGTTTAAGGGCGGGAGGAAATATGCAGGATGTAGTGATCGTGGGCGGCGGCATGGTAGGCGCAAGCCTCGCCGTACTGCTGGGCGAGGCCAAGCTTAACGTGACACTGCTGGAGGCACGCAGCTTCAATGTCGACTGGCAGGCGAACAGCATCGATGCACGCGTCAGCGCAATTACGGCGGCGTCACGCGCCCTGTTGGCATCAATGGACGTCTGGCCCGGCATCATCGCGCGTCGTGCCAGTGCGTATACCGGTATGCGTGTCTGGGACAGTGAAGGATCAGGCGAGGTTGTTTTTTCCGCAGCAGATGTCGGCGTGGCGGAGCTTGGGCATATCGTCGAAAACAGTGCAATTCTGGCCGCGTTGTATGCGCGTCTTGAAGCGCTCGATCATGTCCAGTGCATTGATAATGCGACCATCGAGGCGCTCGAACCACTAGCTACTGGCCGCTGCGTGACGCTCAGCGATGGGCGTCGTTTTGAGGCCAACGTCGTGGTCGCCGCCGATGGCGCGCGTTCGACGCTGCGGCAGTTGGCTGGTATAGAGGTCTCGAGCCATGACACGGGGCATTGCGCGATTGTCACTACCGTGCGCCATGAACATTCCCATGGGCGAACGGCGCAGCAGCGTTTCCAACCGACCGGGCCACTGGCATTTCTTCCGTTAGTCATCGATGGCGATAGCCGCTATTCCTCGATTGTCTGGTCGGCGGATGTCGCTGAGGCTGAACGTCTCATGGCACTTGATGACGCCGAGTTTTCATCCCGGCTGGCCAGCGCGTTTGAACATTGCCTTGGTGCGATCACTTCAGTCGAGCCTCGTCACAGTTTCGCGCTGACGCAGCGCCACGCCCAGCGCTACGTTGAAGAAGGCTTTGCCCTTATCGGCGATGCCGCGCATAGCATTCATCCTTTGGCGGGCCAGGGGGTCAATCTGGGACTCATGGATGCTGCTGTACTAGCGGAAGAGCTGGCGTGGGCCAAGCAGCGCGGCGCACCGCTGCATGATCTGCGCATTCTGTCGCGTTACTCACGCCGTCGCCGTCTCGATAACACCATGATGCTCACGTTGATGGACGCGTTTCGAGTCGGATTCGCCAGCGACATACCGTTAGTGCGTCTGGCACGTAACCTGGGGATGCGAGGCGTCAACGGAACGATGCCAATCAAGCGTTTTCTGGCTCGGCAGGCATTGGGGGAGCGCAGTGATCTGCCTGCGCGGATCAAGGCTCATCTGTAAGCCTATAAACACCTGTATCATCCAATGAAAAACGCCCTGGCACTGTGTGCCGGGGCGTTTTTGCAGTCAGGATGCAATCAAGGCGTTTGCTGTGAAGCACGTTGAATAACGTTCAAGCCTTTAAGCAGGTTGAGTGCCTCGCCAAGCTGATAATCCTGGGCGGCGACTGGAGAGGAGCGCGGTGCCTCTCCCTGCTGCTGGCTGGCTTCGGCGTTGCGTAGATGACCTTCGAGGTCAGCTTCGCGCACCATCCAGCTCTCTTTTGGCTCCAGCGTTAGCTGGCCACGCTGCACGCCGACATCGGGCTCGATCCCTTCAGCCTGGATCGAGCGGCCACTGGGGGTGTAATAAAGCGCAGTCGTCAGCTTCAGCCCTTCACCGTTGTCGAGCGGGAGTACCGTCTGTACCGAGCCTTTACCGAAGCTGTCAGTGCCCATCACGATCGCGCGATGATGATCCTGCAGCGCTCCTGAGACGATCTCTGCTGCCGATGCCGTACCACCGTTGATCAGTACGACCATCGGTACCTGTGAGTCAACGCTGTTGGCCTGTGACGCTGAGAAGCGCATCTGGCTGTCGGGCAGCCGTCCTTTGGTGTAAACGATCAAACCGTCGTCGAGAAACAGATCGGAGACATCGACTGCGCCCTGTAAAATGCCGCCAGGATTGTTGCGCAGATCGAGCACCAACCCTTTAAGCGGTGCTTGGCGCTTGAATTTTTCAATCGCCGCGCGGGCCTGCTCTGCAGTACGGGTCTGGAACTGACTGATGCGCAGGTAAGCATATCCCGGGTCGAGCAGCTTGGATGACACGCTCTCGTTGCGGATATTGGCTCGCGTCAGGGTGAATTCCTGCGGCGTGTCGTTACCTTTGCGGTAGATGTTCAGCTTAACCTGCGTGCCAGCGTCACCGCGCAGCAGTTTGACAGCCTCTTCGAGCGACATGCCTTCGGTTGACGTACCGTCGATACTGAGAATGGTATCGTGTGGCTGCAGGCCTGCCTTTGCGGCCGGCGTGTTATCGATCGGCGCGATTACCGTCAGGCGATCATCCTCCATGCCCACCTCGATGCCCAACCCGCCAAATTCGCCTTGTGTGGCTTCCTGAAGGCTGCGGAATGCCTCGGCATCCATATAGGCTGAATGCGGGTCGAGACCGGAAAGCATGCCTTTCATCGCATTGTGTAGCAGGGTCTTGTCATCAACTTCATCAACATAGGCCCGCTTGATGCGCTCGAAGACTTCGGCAAATGTCTGAATGTCTTCGATCGGCAAGGTGGCGCTGGCCTGAGCGCTGGACAATGCGACATCCGGCGTATCGTTTTCGGCCAGGGCGAGCGGCGCAAGCGGTAGCGCGGCGCCGGCCATCAGTAACAGCATCATGACACGACCTGCGCGCATGGAATCTCCTTGTTCTTCGAACACAAGTGTGAGGGCGTGAATGAAGAGCACGCGACGTGCCAAGCATACCCACATGTTCCATTCACGATCCAGCGAACAGCGTTCGAGTTTGGCGTGAGATTGGCCCATAGCGCATTCGTGGTCAGCGCGAAGCGGTCCAGCGGTTGGGATCGATGGGCTGTCCTCTGCGCCGCACTTCGAAATAAAGCGCAGGGCCTGAGCGTCCCCCACTGTTGCCGACAGTGGCGATGATCGCGCCACGCTCGACGCTGTCTCCAGCCTTAACGGTGAGACGTTGATTATGGGCGTAAAGCGTCAGGATACCCTTGCCGTGATCGATGATCACAAGGTAGCCGAAGCCACGCATCCAGTTGGCAAAGACGATCTGGCCACTGCCTGCGGCACGTACCGAGGTGCCAGCACTGGCGGCGAGCAATACGCCATTGCGATCAATCCCCTCACCTTGGCCGAAGCGTGAGATTAACCGACCATTAACCGGCCATTTCGAACTGGCCGCGCCTTTATCGGCGCGATGCACATTGGTGCGTGTCGTTGCGGACGTTGATGAAGTGTCGTGCGACTGGCGCGACGATGCGCTACGGGTAGGCTCTGCACTGCGCTCATCTTCTGTCAGCTGCTGGGAGGCAGCCTCGCGCTTGGCCTTGGCCTGAGCCAGTTCGCGCTCCATTTGCTTGAGCAGTTGCTCGACGTGGGCGCGGTCGCTGCGCAAATCCTCCAGGCGAGCCTGCTCGTTGGCATAGCGGGTATTAAGTTTGGCTACAATCTGCTCGCGTGCGTCCTGCTGCTCAGCCAGACGCTGACGCCTGTCATCAAGGTCATCTAAAAGCTGATTAAGACGCTCGCGCTCTTCTTTTGCTTGCGTGCGGTTATCATCGATATCACGATCAAGTGCGGCAATGGCGTCAAGCCGCTCCCGACGCACTTCATTGATACGATTTAGATAGTGCTGATAGCGTTCGAGCTTGGTCGGGTCGCCGCCGTTGAGCAAGAGCTTGAGTTGAGGCTGTTCACCGAGACGATAAAGCGCGGCAAGCTGCGTCGCCAACGCCTGCTGCTGCGCATTGCGCTCATCGACGAGCTGGTCATGCCGGCCATTCAGCGCTTGAAGCTGAGCGTTGACGCTTTCCCGCTCGCTCTGCAACTGATCGATGCGGGCATACGTTTCGGCTAGCGCTGCTTCCGCCTGTCTTAGCGCTTGTTGCGCACTCTTGCGCTCACTTCCAGTGTCATGGATGCGTTTTTCGGACGCTTCGATATCAGCGCTGATGGCCTTGAGCTGCTGGCGCGAGACGTCTTCGGCTGACACATGGCTTACCGTGCCTGGCAACAACCCCGGCACGGTAAGTGCTAGCGAGAGACTTGAAATGAAACACCGACGTGAAAATCGGCTTGAACGCGATGACACGTCGGCGTTAATCCCTATCGTTACATATTAATCGGGCGTACATGATGCAGCGTGGCCTGAGGCCCCCAAAGGCTCAACGATAGTCGATCAGTACATTGCCCGTCATCTCATCAGGCGCTTCTTCTCCCATCATGGCCAGCAGGGTCGGCGCTATATCGCATAGCCGGCCGCCTTCATGCAATGCAGCATTACGCGGGCTGACATAGACCAGCGGGACCGGGAAAGTGGTATGCGACGTATGCGGATTACCTGTCTGAGGATCGACCAGTAATTCGGCATTGCCGTGATCAGCCGTCACCAGGCACTCACCGCCGGCACGGTTGATGGCTTCGACGACACGCCCCAGGCAGGTATCGACGGTTTCGATTGCCTTGGTAGTCGCGGTGAGATCGCCTGAGTGGCCGACCATATCGCCGTTAGCGTAGTTGCAGATGATCAAGTCGAATTTACCGGCATCGATCGCTGCCACTAGTTTATCGGTGAGCTCGTACGCGCTCATCTCCGGTTTCAGGTCGTAGGTTTTAACGTCCTTGGGTGAAGGCACGAGTATCCGCTCCTCGCCCTCGAACTGCTCCTCACGGCCACCTGAGAAGAAGAAACTGACGTGAGGATACTTCTCGGTCTCGGCGATGCGCAGCTGAGTAAACCCGCGCTCGGCAACCACTTCGCCCAGCGTGTTGTTGAGCTCCGTGGGTGGAAAGGCGATGGGAGCGTCAATGTCGTCGGCGTACTGCGTCATCGTCACGAAGTTGGCGTGGGCCGGGGTGTTGCGGGCGAAGCCATCAAAGTCCTTGTTGACGAAGGCGCGGGTCAATTCACGGGCGCGGTCGGAGCGGAAATTAACGAAAATGATCGCATCCTCCTCCGCTACGGTGACCGGCTCGCTGCCGTCGGGGCGGATGCTGGTCGCGGTAACGAATTCGTCGGTTTCGTCACGCGCGTAAGCCGCGTCAAGACCTTCTTCAGCACTCTTGGCGGTATGCTCGCCGACGCCTTCGCTGATTAACCGGTAGGCGGCTTCAACGCGCTCCCAGCGGTTGTCACGGTCCATGGCATAGAAGCGGCCAATAATCGAGGCGATATAGCCCACACCCTGCTGTTGCAACTTGGCATCGGCCCGTTCGATCGATTCGCGTGCGCTCTTGGGCGGCGTATCACGGCCGTCGAGAAACGCATGAATATAAACTTTCTTTGCACCACGTGCCGCGGCGAGGTCTGCCATCGCCAGAATGTGATCTTCGTGGCTATGAACGCCGCCGGTCGAAAGCAGGCCGAGCAGATGAACGGCACCTCCTTTCTCGACGGCACTATCGATCGGCTTGGTCAGCGTTTCGATGTTCTGTAGCTCATCATCCTTGATGGCTTTGGTGATCCGAGTGAAATCCTGATAGACGATGCGTCCTGCCCCAAGATTCATGTGGCCGACTTCGGAGTTACCCATCTGGCCATCCGGCAGGCCGACATTGCCACCATCAGTGCGGATCAGGGTATGGGGGTACGACTTCTGCAGTTCATCCATTACCGGCGTGGCCGCATTGGCGACCGCGTTGTTTTCAGCAGAGGGATTGCAGCCGTAGCCGTCGAGGATAATCAGCGCCACCGGACGGGGGCGCGACGTCTGTTCCTTTGACATGGACTCGCCTCGTTATTGGATCATGAGTTTGATTGTCTGACATGCTGGGACGCGGTAAAAACATGCCGTCAAATGTCCCATTCGCGACAGCATCTGCTTCAGGCATCATAACCTACGCTCAGGAGTGCGTCAGCCGGACGCTATTGGCACGCTCGTGTATACTGGGCGCCGCCTTGCGGTGATAAGCATGCCGGACGTTTATCCTGCCTGGGCATCGTCTGATCATCGCCTGCCGGCCTGACAGATATCTCCGTATGGAAACAAGCATAGATTCATCCGAAAAGAGTAAGACAATCTCATGATCGATCAGCTTTTCGAATTTGCCCAGAATCACCTGCTGCTGGTCAGCGCCTTTCTTGTGCTGCTGGTGGCCTGGCTTGCTTATGAGGCTCAACGCAGCAATACCGGCGTAACCAGCGGGGAAGCGACAGCGCTCGTCAACCGCGAAGACGGTGTTATTGTCGACATCCGTGAAGCCAATGAGTTCAAGGCGGGCCATATTGCAGGGGCCATCAATATCCCTAACAGCAAGTTCGATACGCGTATGAACGAGCTGAAG
Organism: Phytohalomonas tamaricis; assembly: GCF_003012345.1. Lineage (GTDB taxonomy): Bacteria > Pseudomonadota > Gammaproteobacteria > Pseudomonadales > Halomonadaceae > Phytohalomonas > Phytohalomonas tamaricis. The sequence continues at coordinate 580,518 of NZ_PVRV01000019.1, read as the reverse complement.
AAGCACCAGGACAAGCCGGTTATCGTCGTGTGCAAGACAGGCCAGAAAGCCGGCATCATTGTCGAGAAGCTCAAGAAGGAAGGATACAGCCGTGCCGCCAAGCTCAAGGGCGGTATGGAGCAATGGCAGGCCGATAGCTTGCCGACCGTTAAACGCTAAGAGGCTCGGCCTCCGTTCGTTTTCATTCTCCCACTTTCAAGCAAGGTGACACAGCAATGGCGGAAGACAACACTACCGCAGCCAATCAGGCGCAAGGTGATATTCAATTTGCGCTGCAGCGCATCTATGTCAAGGATATTTCCTTCGAGGCGCCGAACTCACCGAGGATCTTTCAGCAGGCGTTCCAACCTAAGGTCAATCTGGACGTCGATAGCCATGCCGAACAGGTCGGTGAGAACCTTTACGAGGTAGTGGTCAAGGTCACTGCTCAGGTCTACAACGGTGAAGAGCAGACGACCGCTTTTCTTGCCGAGGTAGAACAGGCCGGACTCTTCACTATTGCAGGCCTGCCTGAAGAGCAGCTGGAGCATACGCTGGGCGCCTTCTGTCCTAACGTGCTGTTTCCTTATGCGCGGGAATGTATTGACAGTCTGGTCGGTCGTGGCAGCTTCCCTACATTGATGCTGGCACCGGTCAACTTCGATGCCATGTTTGCGCAAAGAAAGCAGCGTGAAATGCAGGCACAAAATGCTGATGCCTAACAGGGTGCAGCAGTAATGACTGGGCTTGGATATTCAGCATGAGCGCACCGCGCATTCATCTTGATGCCACGCTTGTTGCCGGGGCGCGCCTGACCTTGTCAGATAGTGCGGCGCGCCATGTAGGGCTCGTTTTGCGTAAGGGTGAAGGCGAGCCGTTGGTCCTGTTCGATGGTAGGGGCAACGAGGCACTGGCATCGATTGCCAGCGTTGATCGCAAGCGTGTCGATGTTGTCGTTGAGCATCTTCGCGAGCCGGTGCCTGAATCCAGTCTGGCAGTGCATTTAGGTCAGGCGATCTCCAAGGGTGAACGTATGGATTTTGCCATCCAGAAAGCCGTTGAGCTTGGCGTTGGCGCGATTACCCCGCTTTATGCCGAACGTGGTGAGGTACGCTTGAAAGGTGATCGAGCCGCCAAGAAGCTGGCCCACTGGCGTGGCGTGGCGGTCAGTGCCTGCGAACAGTGCGGTCGTGCGGTTGTGCCGGAAATATGTGAACCCCAGACGATTACTGAATGGCTGGCGCGGCGTGACGAAGCGCTACGTCTGGTCCTTCATCCGGGCGAAGGCTCGCTTGAACAGATGCAGCCTCCTCGTGACGCGGCGTTGCTTATCGGTCCTGAAGGCGGACTTACCGATGCAGAGGTAGCGAGTGCCCGCGCATCTGGCTTTGAAGCCTTGACGCTCGGCCCACGCATTCTGCGCACGGAAACAGCGCCGATTGTGGCGCTCAGTGTGCTGCAGTATCGCTTTGGTGATCTGAACTAAGCGGGCTGCTCAACGGTTAAGTACACCTGACATCAACGTGTATCGAGGGTGACGTTCCCAGAGTAATGGACCATTAAAAACGCCCCGACACCTTTGGTGTCGGGGCGTTTTTAATATCGAGAAACGATTTAACCTTCGCCAAAGCGTGCGCGCCGTTCCTGTTCTTCCTGATAGGTAGGAAAGTCCACGTATCCGCGGGCATCGCCGCCATAAAACGTATCGGGATCGAAAGGCGTCAACGGCCAATCGTTTTTCATCCGCTCGACCAAGTCGGGGTTGGACGTGAAGGGACGGCCAAAGACTGGCAAGTCGATGGTGCCTTCATCGACCAGCTTCTGCGCTTCCTGCTTGTCCAGGTTACCAGCAAACAACAATGTGCCTTCGTAAGCGTCACGGAACTTGCGCAGGAATTCACGTGGCATTGCCTCCTGCCCCTGAGCACCCTGATCCATGATATGAACATAGGCCAAGTGGCGCTTGTTCAGCTCTGCGGCAAGATGCAAATAGGTCGCCTCGGTATCATCATAGGCGGGCATGTCAAACAGCTGACCATAAGGTGAAATACGCACGCCTACGCGGTGAGCGCCGATCTTTTCGATCGAGGCATCGATGGCTTCCAGCAACAGGCGACAACGGTTTTCGCGTGAGCCACCATATTCATCGCTGCGATCATTGAGTTCGGCATTGAGAAATTGCTCGAACAGATAACCGTTGGCGCCGTGAACTTCAACGCCATCAAAGCCGGCCATGCGCGCATTGACAGCGGCCTGAGCAAAATCACCTACCACGCGCTTGACCTCATGGGTTTCCAGCGCACGCGGTGTGCTAGCGGCCAGCATGTCCGGGCGGCCCTCGTCGTTATAACCGAAGGCCATGCCACCTTGCTTCGCCGTTGAGCTGACTGGCGCCTGGCCGTTGAGCTGGATCGAGGTGTGGGATACACGTCCCACGTGCCACGTCTGGGCGAAGATAAGTCCACCTCGCTCATGAACGGCACGCGTCGTCTTTTTCCAGCCTTCGATCTGATCAGGCCCGTAAATGCCTGGATTGAAAAGATAGCCTTGGCCTTCACGCGAGATCGGCGTGCCTTCTGAAATGATCAGCCCTGCACAGGCACGCTGGCGGTAATAAAGTGCGCCCATTTCGTTAGGAACATCATTTTCTCTAGCGCGAGAGCGCGTCATGGGCGCCATGACGATACGGTTGGTGAGACGGTGACCGGCGAGATCGTAGGGTTCAAAAAGTGAAGCCAAGATATTCCCCTTATATTGAATTAGTAAGATTGAAACCAGCGTAATGATAAAAATAGGCTGCTAATAACTGTAGAACCATATGGCGTTACATCAAGTCAGGTCACATCCATTCGGCACGCATGTTTCTGCTCGCTAAATGCTCAAGGGGCTCGAAGGTAGCTTGGCCCGATCAGCATGGTTGCTTCATACTTGCTTTATGGTTTTGAGCGAGAACGGCATCGTTCTCGCTGCAAACGCTGCTGATTTTTATTTTTAAGAGATTCGCTCATGACTGATCGCGTATTGAAGGTGGGTGTGGTGATGGACCCCATCGCCGATATCACCTACAAAAAGGACACCACGCTGGCCATGCTGTGGGCCGCCAGCCGTCGCGGCTGGTCGCTGCATTACATGGAGCAGAGCGATCTCTATCTGGATAAGGGGCGCGCCATGGCGCGCATGCGCTCGCTTGAGGTGTTCGAGAATCCCGAGAAGTGGTACAGCCTCGGTGACGCTGAAGCTCGGGCGCTAGGTGATCTTGATGTGATCCTGATGCGCAAGGATCCGCCGGTTGATCATGAATTTCTCAATGCCACGCATTTGCTGGGATTCGCCGAGCGTGAAGGCGTGCTGGTGGTTAACCCCACGCAGGTGCTACGCGAATGCAACGAGAAACTTTATGCCCAGCAGTTTCAGCAGTGCCTGGTGCCGAGCGTAGTTTCCTGTAACGACAAGGTGCTGCGCGCCTTTCACGCCGAGCAGGGCGATACTATTTTCAAGCCGCTTGATGGCATGGGTGGGACGGGAATTTTTCATATCGCCCCCGATGGTCGCAATATCGGTGCGGTGATCGAGCAGCTGACCTTCGGCGGTACACGCCAGATCATGGCGCAGCGCTATATCCCCGAGATTCAGCAGGGTGATACGCGGATATTGCTGATTGATGGTGAGCCAGTGCCCTACGGACTGGCACGCATTCCCACTGGCGGAGAGGTGCGTGGCAATCTGGCCGCTGGCGGCCGTGGCGTGGCGCGCGAACTGACGGATCGTGACTATTGGCTGGTTGATCAGGTCAAGGCATCGATCAAGGCGCAGGGTCTGATCTTTGTCGGCCTTGATGTAATCGGTGATTACATCACCGAGATCAACGTCACTAGCCCGACCTGCGTGCGTGAAATCGATGCTCAATGCGGGACCGATATCGCCGGCCAGTTAATGGACGCCATTGCTTCCCGCTTCGACTAAGTCATGAAATTGTCGGCCGCCAGGCATGCTGATCATGTGACGCGCCGCCCCGTTGTCTGGTCGGCGTGGGGTATTGCTATTGCACTGCATATAGGCGCACTAGGCGCGCTCAGTATTATCGATTGGCCGCCTGCGCCCGGGCAGTCATCGCGCTCGGTTACCTTCGATGTGACGCTTACCCAGGCACCGTCCACGGCTTCGCAAGATGAATCGGCAAACGCCGTTGCAGCACCAGAGACGCCAACACCAGCACGGCAGCTGGCGCAATCGGCTATTTCTGCAAAGGCTCCCAAGGCGCACGAAGTACAGCCCTCTCTAAAAAATGAGGTCTCCCGTCCGAAAGCTCAGCAGCGTGAAGAAGCCAAGCCCAAGCCTGAGCGCCCGGTTGATCGCGTGACCAAGCCCGTGCCGACTCAGCAGGCGAGCACCATGCCACAAACGCAAAAAAGTGAGCGCTCAGCGGTATCGTCGCGGGCCGAGAAGAGCGAAAAGAAGGCGGCACCCAGCGCAAGCGATCTGTTGGCTCAGGCCACGTCGCGGGCGCGATCGAATACTTTTGGGCTACAACCCGAGAATGATACCCGGGCGCCGGTGAATGGCGCCCAGCGTGCGGCCATAAACCGCTACATCAGAGCATGGACGAATAGCGTCGAGCGCTATGGCAATCAGTTCCATAACGGCCCCGCGAACCTGTCAGGCACGCTACGCATCCGTGCCGTCATCCTGCGTAACGGCGAGCTTGCATCAGTAGAAGTGATACAATCCTCAGGATACCCAGAACTCGATCAGACGGCACTTTCCACCGTGCGCGAGGCGGCGCCCTATCGGCCTTTCGATTCAGGCATGGGCGACAACCGTCAGCGTCTGGTGATCACGCGTACCTGGCAGTTCGGCCAAGGTAATAGTTTCGGCGTTCAGTAACGCCCGGGAGGTTCATGCAAAGCTTGCGCGATCATTTTCTGCTAGCGATGCCCCATCTTGAAGAAGAGACATTCAAGGGGACATTGAGCTATATCTGCGATCACGACGATAACGGCACGCTCGGTGTCATCGTCAATCGACCGTTGTCACTGACCCTCGACGGGCTGTTCGATCAACTCGATATCGATGCCAGCCAATGTCGTCATCTCGAAATGCCCGTGCTGTTTGGCGGGCCGGTCCATCAGGATCGTGGTTTTATTCTTCACCGTGGCCAGACAGCGCCATGGGATTCAAGCCTGCAGGTCAGCGACGATATTGCCTTGACGACCTCAATGGATATTCTGCGCGCTATTGCTGAAGGGAATGGCCCCGAGCATTTTATCGTCTGTCTGGGGTGCGCCGGCTGGCAAGCCGATCAGCTCACCGAGGAGCTCAAGGAAAATACGTGGCTTACGGTAGAAGCCACCACTGCAGTGTTGTTCGAAACCCCACCTGAAATGCGCCTGCAGGCCGCAGCACGCCATCTGGGCGTCGATCTGACGCTGCTTTCGCGTGAGATCGGTCATGGCTGAGCCGGGCCAAAGACTAGTGATGGCATTCGATTTCGGCTCGCGCCGTATCGGTGTGGCCGTCGGCAACGAGATGATCGGTTCGGCCTCACAGCTCGATCCGCTGGCCGCACGTGACGGCATACCAGACTGGAACGTGGTCAGCCGTCTTATCGATGAATGGCGACCCGATCTGTTCGTGGTGGGGCTGCCGATTAACATGGATGGCAGTGAATCGGAAATGAGTCTGCGGGCACGCAAGTTCGGCAAGCGCTTGTTCGGTCGCTTCGGCAAGCCATGCGAGATGGTTGACGAGCGTGGTTCGACCCGTGCAGCCAAGGCTATTGCCCGTGAGCAGGGCCATCGCGGCAATTACCGTGAGGAGAGCGTCGACGGTATTGCCGCAGAGTTAATTCTTGAAAGCTGGTTTAATGCCGCCGAGGAGTAGCATGCTCACGTGGCTCTTGCCCGGCGGCGACCATAAAGCCTTCTGCTTCAGAAATCAGCGTCATCCACACCTACACGGGTAGGTGTCTTCCAGCCAACATCACGCATATCCTTCTCGATCAGGTGATCGACGCCCAGAAGTGTCGCGAAGATCGCCATTCGGACCGGGATGCCATTATCGGTTTGTCGGAAAATGGCGAGACGCGGATCGCCGTTGAGATCAACGTTAAGGTCATTGGCGCCAGGACGGCTGTCACGGGGCAGCGGGTGCATGACAATCGTTTGTGGCGTGCAGCGGCTATTGAGAAAATGACGACCGACATTGAACGTGGGTGTGAATCCCGACACGCTCTCCAGCATTTCATCGGTAAAGCGCTCCTTCTGGATACGCGTGGCATAGACAACGTCGATCGGTTCGAACGATTCATCAAGGCTGTCGCGCTGTTCGATGCGGTGCCCGTGGCTTGCGACCAGCTCAATGAGTTCAACTGGCATTTCAAGGCCTGGCGGAGCGACCAAGGTAATGTGCATCGGCTCATAACGCGCCAGCAGCTTGATCAGTGAGTGAACCGTACGGCCATACTTCAGATCGCCGGTCATCAATATGTGTGCACCGGCCAGTGGCTTGCCGAGCCGCGTGAACTCCTTGTTGATGGTATAAAAATCGAGCAACGCCTGACTGGGGTGTTCACCGGGGCCATCGCCACCGTTGATGACGGGTACATTAGTAGCACTGGCGAACTCAGCGACAGAGCCCTGATCGGGGTGGCGCATGACAATAGCATCGACATAGCCGCCAATGACGCGGCTGGTATCGTAGAGTGATTCCCCCTTGGCCATCGAGGAGAACGTGAACCCTGTCGTGTCACAGACGGTACCGCCGAGCCGGCAGAAGGCCGCGTTGAAGCTGATACGTGTGCGGGTGCTGGCTTCGAAGAACAGGTTGCCTAGCACAGCGCCTTCCAGCACGCGGGTGATCTTGCGCCGCTGTGCGATGGGCTCCATCCGCTTAGCCACGTGCAAGAGATGATCGATGTAGTCGCGTGAAAGGGTATCGACGGATAACAGATGCGGACTCATGGGCGGTGGCCTCACTGACACTGGACTGGGGGCGAAACATGACGGGCGACAGTTTACCCGTTGCAGTGTGATCATTCACACGTAATCAACGCTTGAAGGCTTCTCATAGTCTCCTATGGTTGAAGAAGGCATGCGCACGATAAAGGCATGCGCTGTCCAAAACGCAAAAGGAGATTGCACCATGTCAGATCAAAAATTCCCTTCTCAGGCTCAGCAGCAGCCCGGCGAAGAGGACAAAATGCAGCCGGAGCCTGAGTTCATCCGCGCCAGCTACCAAGGGACGGACAAACTCAAGGGCAAGGTTGCCATCATTACCGGCGGTGACAGCGGAATCGGCCGTGCGGTCGCGGTGCATTACGCACGTGAAGGCGCTGATGTCGCGATCGCTTATCTTGAAGAGCACGGTGATGCCGAAGATACCAAGGCGCTGGTCGAGGCCGAAAGTCAGCGCTGTTTGCTGCTCAGCGGCGACGTAGGTGATTCATCATTTTGTCGTGAGGTGGTCGATAAAACCCTTAGCGAGTTCGGCAAGATCAATATTGTGGTTAACAATGCCGCTGAACAACATGAGTGGGATGATGTCACGCAGATCCCCGAAGATCAGCTGCTGCGTACCTTCCAGACCAACATCTTCAGCCATTTCTATATGGTGAAGTACGCATTGCCGCACATGAACGAGGGCGACACGATCATTGCTACCTCGTCGGTCAATGCGTTCAAGGGCAACGCGACGCTGATTGATTACAGCTCGACCAAGGGGGCGATTCAAGGCCTGATCCGCTCGCTGGCGCAATCCTTGGCTTCCAAAGGCATTCGCGCCAATGCTGTAGCGCCTGGCCCGGTATGGACGCCGTTGATTCCTGCCACCATGCCGGAAGAGAAAGTCGAAAGCTTCGGTGGTCAGGTGCCGATGGACCGCGCCGGACAGCCTTCGGAAATGGGGCCAGCTTATGTTTACCTGGCCAGTGAGGAGTCTTCTTACATGAGCGGCCAGACGATCCATCTCAACGGTGGTGTGATACTCAATACCTGAGGATAGATCGAGCGCAAAAAAGCCGAGTGCGGGATACCGCGCTCGGCTTTTTTTCGTCTTAGTATCGTTGTGCTCTTCAAGCTGGGCAGCGACGCCCTTTGCAGAAAAGCGTATGGGCCCCATTGCTTTATTTATCTCTGGCAGGCGATTGCTAGGGCACTGATGATTGTCAGGTGTGTTACGCCGTATAAAATCCTGCTGTTTTTTTATCCGAATTTCATCGTTTATATCGCGCTATATATAAGCATGCTATGGCTATCACTCATAATTAATTAGTAATATCTAATTATAATGTACGGCATTTTAACGTAATTACGTAAAATATAAATATGCGTTAGCTGCTATTTTTAAGCGGAGAATTTATTTTGCACCCTATGGTTAGTCTTCTACTTTGATCGAAGAGAAGGCGTATGCGTAGAAGGCCAAAAAGCAGCGTAAGAAGGTGAGCGCATTTGATAATTAGCGCTTAAATGAAAGGTGCCTTTTATCAATGTCACTAATAGACAAGGAGGTTAGTAATGGATAAGCCGCAACCCAGTGCACAGAAACAGGATCGTCAGCCGGGCATCGAGAAAGAGATGGAGCCTCAGGCGCTTTGGATTCGAGACAGCTATCGCGGTAGCGATAAGTTGAAAGATAAAGTCGCTATTGTGACCGGTGGGGACAGCGGGATAGGCCGCGCTGCCACGGTGCACTTTGCGCGTGAAGGCGCTGATGTTGCCATTGTTTATCTCGACGAGCACGAAGACGCCGAGGCGACCAAGCAGATGGTGGAAAAAGAAGGCCGCCGTTGCCTGCTGATTGCCGGTGATGTGGCCGAGTCTGCCTTCTGCCGCTCAGCGGTGCAGAAGACGGTTGATACCTTCGGCAAGCTCGACATATTGGTCAACAATGCTGCGCAACAGGTGCTGCATGATGATCCCGTCGACATTTCAGATGAAGAGTGGGTGCGCACCTTTGATATCAACATCCATGGCTATTTCTATATGGCAAAGGCAGCACTGCCGCATATTAGAAAGACCAAGGGCGCCATCATCAATACGACCTCGGTCAACGCCTTTGCAGGCCATGCGACGCTACTGCCCTATACCTCTACCAAGGGGGCCATTGCCGGCTTTACTCGTGCGCTGTCAAAAATGGTGGTATCTGACGGGGTGCGGGTAAATCAGGTCGCGCCAGGCCCAATCTGGACGCCGCTGATTCCATCCACGATGGGTCAATTCGATCCTGACATGGTGGACGACTTCGGCAGTCAAGCGCCGATGGGACGCGTTGGCCAGCCTGCCGAGCTGGGCCCAGGCTATGTTTATCTGGCCAGTGAGGAGTCTTCCTATATGACCGGCCAGACGCTGCATATCAATGGCGGCATGATCGTTAATGGGTAAGCAAAAATTTGCAGTTGTCATAGTGTTATAAGGCGCCCACAAGGGCGCCATTTTAATGATATGTCACCAGCCATGGCAGACAGCGATATTCAGTCATGTCTAGGCTAAGCCCTTTATTACCTGACCTTTTTATTAAAGAGCAAAGCAACTATCAGCTGTTACCAGATAATAAATTGCCTTACTGGTTAGTATTCAAGTAGCGATAAATAACGGAGATATCCTTGTCGCCATGGCCCGCATCGACGGCTTTGGTCCACGTCTCGCTAATGTCCCTAAGCGCTGGCATAGGAAGATCGCCTGCGGCTTCAAGCGCCAGATTGGCATCCTTGAGTCCCCATTCCAGCGCCATTTGCGCATCGAAATTACCGCTTTTGATCATATCCAGCTTGACCTTGACGTAGGGTGCCGCCAGCGGTCCGCCCTCGAGCGTCTGCCAAAGATCGTCGGTGGAGAATCCAAGTTGCTTGGCCAAATGAGCCGTTTCAGCCACGCCTTCCATCATGTGGATCAGCCAGGCATTGATCACCAGTTTCATTCGTGAACCGGCACCGGCCTCGCCCAGCCATTTAGTCGCCTTGCCGATGGCATCGAATACTACGTCGACGGAGGGGGCGGCGTTACGATCGCCGCTGGCGAGCACAACGATTTGTCCCTGCTCGGCAGGCGCCTTGGTGCCGGAGACCGGGGCATCAATATAAGTAATATCGGGGCGTTTTTGAGCGACGTCGTTGATCAATTGTGTTGTCGCATCGACGCCAAGGGTTCCCATCTGTACCAATACAGCGCCTTGGGGTATCTGCTTTAGCGCACTGGCTTCACCAAATAATACGTCACGGGTTATGTCACCGTCGGGCAGCATGGTGATGATGACATCGGCACTTTCAACCGCCTCCCCCGGTGTCTCGCATGCCGTGGCACCGATTTCGCTCAGTGAGCGAGCTTTCTCATAGGTACGGTTCCAGACGCGGACGGAAAATTTCTTCTTGAGCAGGTTGGTGGCAAAGGCGTGGCCCATGGCGCCAAGGCCGAGCACGGCGACAACGGGTGAGTTAGCCATATGAAATCTCCACGGTAAAAATAATAAGCAGCCTAGTTATATTTTCAGACTAAGCAAAGGCCAAGCAACGTCTTACAAATTGATCGCAGGTCAAAATCGAGTACAGGTGTCGAAAAAAGCGCCGGAATTAGTTACGTAAAAAGTTGGCATTATTACGTTATGATACGGCTGGCAGGAAAATGAGTTGCGATACTGAGCAAGTTAGGGTCGTTGCTCAGCTCTGCACTGATTGTACCGAGCCGCCATCGACGCGCAGGTTCGAGCCGTTGATGAATGAGCCTCGTTCGGATACCAACAGCGCAATCGCGGCGGCAACCTCATCAGCCTGACCGCGACGCTTGAGGACGATCCCGGCACGCTCTTCGTCGAGAAAGCTGGCGATGGCATCATCGAACGAGACGCCAAGTTGCTCGGCACGCTGCTTCATCATCGAATCGGTCATGGGCGACTCGATAAATGCCGGCGCTACGGTATTGCACAGAATTCCGTGGCGTGCTTCACGGTAAGAGAGATTCTTGATGAAGGCTGACAGTCCCGCCTTGGCGACGTTATAAACCGCCTCTTCCCAATAGAATAGGGCTGGACCGCATTTTCCGAGGTAATACAGACAAAACGTCCCCAGCCTTGCTTGCGCATGCTGGGAAACGTAGCGCGAGCAATCCGTACTGCGGACATGAAATCAACCTGCCAGGCATCCTCATAGTCATCGTCACTCATATCGAGTGGATCACCCTTGGCTCCGGTGACACCCGTAGCATGCACAACGATATCGATGCGCCCGAAACGCTCAAGCGCTCTCTCGGCCAGCGCATCTACGTCAGCCTGGCGGGTCATTTCTGCCTCGACACACAGATAGGGGACGCCCAGTGCCTGGGCCTGCTGCTCTAGCTCTTGCGTCTGATGATCGCTAAGCACCAGCTTGACGCCTTCCTTGGCGAGCTGCTGCGCAGTAGCGAAACCAATGCCGCCCTGAGCGCCAGTGATAATGGCTACCTTGTTGCTGATACCTAAATCCATGGTGATGATCTCCTATTGAATCCATTAAACCCACACACGACATATAATGGTCGCTTGCGAGTGATGGAATGTTGATTCAAAAAGCGTGGGCCATTAACTCAGGTTACGCCAGTGATGGGTACGTTACGCTTGGCACGTCATTCCAGCTGGCCTCTCATTTGGGTTCCATCTACAAAGTCCTCGCGATTAAACATGGTCAAGACAGGTAAGGTTATTGATGAGTGATGATGGCAGATACGTTGGCCCTCGCGCCGTTGTCATCGGCGGGGGCCCGGCCGGATTAATGGCTGCTGAGGTGTTGAGCGCGTCGGGTCTGAACGTCGATCTGTTCGAGGCCAAGCCTACCGTCGGCCGCAAGTTCCTGATGGCTGGCGTCGGTGGAATGAACATTACCCACTCCGAGGCGAGCGAGGTGTTCGTGGCGCGCTACGGCGAGTGCCGTGAGCAGATTAGCACCTGGCTGGGAGCGTTTGGTGCTGATGAACTACGTGCCTGGCTGGATGCGTTGGGTATTGCCACCTTCGTGGGTTCTTCCGGACGCGTATTTCCTACCGACATGAAGGCCGCGCCCCTGCTACGTGCGTGGCTCAAAAGGTTGCAAGCCTCGGGCGTCACTATCCATGTCCGTCATCGCTGGCTGGGTTGGAATACCGATGGCAGTCTGCGTATCGCCTCATCAAATGGCGAGAAAGCGATAAGCGCCGATTGCGTGGTGCTGGCACTCGGCGGCGCCAGCTGGGCAAGGCTGGGCGCCGATGCCGCTTGGGTACCTTGGTTAGTGGAGCGCGGTGTCGAGGTTTCTGCGTTCAAACCTGCCAATGGCGGTTTTGAGGTGACGGCGTGGACCGATGTGTTTACGCAGAAGTTCGCCGGTGTGCCGCTGAAAAAGGTGGCGCTGAGCCTGGATTGCGGCGCTGAGAGAGCTGCGCCGCGAGTCGGCGAACTGATGGTTACCCGCTATGGCATCGAGGGAAGCCTGGTTTACGCCTACTCGGCGGCCATCCGAGAGCAGATCGAACGTAACGGAAAGGCCTTGGTGACGCTCGACCTGCGCCCCGACAAGTCTACCGAGGCGCTCACCGCTGCCTTGGCCAAGCCGCGTGGGCGTAAATCGATGGCTAATCATCTGCGCATGCGTGCCGGTGTTGAGGGGGTAAAAGCCGGGCTACTGCGCGAACTCGCATCGTCTGAAGTATTTGGCGATCCGGCCCGCCTGGCGAAGGCGATCAAGGCGCTGCCGCTTGAACTGGTAGCGACGCGACCGCTTGATGAAGCAATCAGCAGCGCCGGCGGCGTATCATTTAACGTACTCGATGAGCGGCTAATGCTTAAACGATTACCTGGCATCTTCTGCGCTGGTGAAATGATCGATTGGGAGGCGCCGACCGGCGGCTACCTGCTCACTGCCTGCTTCGCGAGCGGACGTGTCGCCGGACAGGGTGCGCTTGAATGGCTGAAATTACTCAAGCGCTGACATGGACGCACCACGTCAATATTTCTGATCGTACTGTCCCTTGTCACCTTTACCTTTCTTGGTGAGCTTGTCGAGGATACCCATCGCGAAGGCCGAGAGCACAAAGGTCAGATGGATGATGACGTACCACATCAGCTTGTCATTGCTGATATTCGCCGCGTTCATGAACAGCTTGAGCAGATGGATCGAGGAAATCGCAACAATCGAGGCGGCGACCTTGTTCTTGAGGCTAGTGGTATCAAGCGTACCCAGCCAGCTGAGTTTCTCGCTCTCCTTGGGGAGATCAAGCTGAGAGACGAAGTTTTCATAGCCCGAGAACATCACCATGATGATCAAGCCACTGACCAGAGCGATGTCGATGAGCGACAGCGTTACCAGCACCAGATCGGTTTCGGTGGCAGCAAACACATGCGGCAGCAGATGATAGAGTTCCTGAAAAAACTTCAGGCCCAGCGCGACGATCGCGAGACTCAAGCCCAGATAAATCGGCGCCAGCAGCCAGCGCGTGGCGTAAATAAGCCGCTCAATGAATATTTCCATACCTGATGTATTCCGTTAATTGCGTCTTATCTAATGCAGTGACTGGGCAAGTGTACTGGGGCAAGGGCGCAAGCTGAATGGTTCAGGCTAAATATAACGGCAGAAAAAGAAAAACGCCCCGGAGCCGCGGGGCGTTTTCATATCGGCGTGTCAGGCTTAATCGTAATCCGCTTCCGAGTAAAGCACGCGGGTACGCAGGGTATGCGGTACTTCACGCAGCGCATCGAGCGCCTGCTGACTGTAAGCCTTGTCGACATCGATGACGACGTAACCGACCTGATTGTTAGTCTGCAGATACTGACCGGAGATATTGATGCCGTTGTCACACAGCACGCTGTTGATACTCGACAGCACGCCGGGTACGTTCTCATGGATATGAAGCAGACGATGCTTGCCGGGGTGAGAAGGCAGCGCCACTTCGGGGAAGTTGACCGAGGTGATGGTAGTGCCGTTATCGGAATAGGTGATCAGCTTCTCGGAGACTTCGATACCGATGTTCTCCTGAGCTTCCATGGTCGAGCCGCCGATGTGCGGGGTAAGAATGACGTTGTCGAGCCCGCGCAGCGGTGACACGAATTCTTCGCTATTGCCTTTCGGTTCGACCGGGAAGACATCGATGGCCGCGCCGAGCAGCTTGCCACTCTTGATTGCCTCGGCAAGATCTTCAATCACCACGGTAGTGCCGCGTGCGGCGTTGATGAAGATGGCGTTGTCTTTCATCTGCGCGAACTGCTCTTTACCCATCATCCACTTTGTGGAAGGCAACTCAGGCACGTGCAACGTGACGACATCGGCGCGTGCCAAAAGCTCTTCGAGGCTGCCCACCTGACGGGCGTTACCCATGCCGAGCTTGGTGATGACGTCGTAGAAGATCACGTCGAGGCCGAGCGACTCGGCAATCACCGAAAGTTGCGCGCCGATGCTGCCATAGCCGACGATGCCGAGCGTCTTGCCACGTACTTCATGCGAATGCTTGGCTGACTTGTCCCAGCCGCCACGGTGCGCTGCAGCATTCTTTTCAGGAATACGGCGCATCAGCATGATCGTCTCGGCCAATACCAACTCGGCAACCGAGCGGGTATTGGAGTAAGGCGCGTTGAAGACGGGAATGCCGCGTTCCAGCGCCGCCGGCAGATCGACCTGGTTGGTGCCGATGCAGAAACAGCCGATTGCGGTGAGCTTTTCGGCCGCGGCGATCACGCGGGCGTTGAGCTGCGTGCGTGAGCGAAGGCCGATGAAATGCACATCGCGAATCTTCTCGATCAAATCCTCTTCAGATAGTGAGGTCGCGAGATGCTCGATGTTGGTGTAACCGGCGTTCAGTAAATTGTCCACGGCGGACTGGTGGACGCCCTCAAGCAGCAGGATTTTGATCTTGCTCTTATCCAGGGACGTTTTAGCCATTATCGCTTCAACCCTTTTATCGGCATTGCCGACGTTTGCCTATGATGAGATGCACTGCGTCTGGGAGTATTTCGGTCATGTTGCGACCCTAACGACAGCGTTCGAAGTGGCCATGAAATGGCACGAAAGCCCGGCAGCAACAGGGCATCTATCCTAACACAGCTCATACCACTGCGGTTGAAAATGCTGCGCGTTGAACCTGAGCACAACGCATGATGCACAGCAACGCTAGCACACGCCATGCTGCAAGAGGCAACATACAAGCCGGACACGACGTGTATAATGATGCGACATGGAAGGCGTCACCCATGACATGGTTTGAGCGATGCCGCAGCGCATCGGGCAGGCCAAATGCGAGAGACCTATGGCGAAAGACTTTATGGATGAGCAGGATGCGCCGCGGGACGAGGGGCCAGACAGCGGTGAGGCCCATGAGCGTGACCCTCAGGATTTTGCAGCGACACTTTCCGAACTCGAGGCCTTGGTAGGCCGCCTGGAATCCGGTGACTTGACGCTTGAGCAATCGTTAGGGGCCTTTGAAAGAGGCATTCGCCTAACGCGAGATGCTCAGCGTCGGCTTGATGATGCCGAACTCAAGGTGCAAGCCTTGCTTGAGCAGGCGAACGGCAGTCTCGATGAGGTACCCTTCGATGCCGCTGATGAAGAAAACGCCAGTCGACGAGGTCCAGTCCGTTGAGTGTCCAAGCTTTGATCAATGAGGGGCAGCAGCGTATCGAGCGTGTGCTGCTTGAAGCATTTACCCTGGCACCCTGCCCCGATTCCCGCCTTGAGCGGGCGATGCGCTACAGTGTGCTTGGCGGTGGCAAACGGCTGCGTCCGGTACTGGTTTATGCGGCCGGTCGAGCAGTGGGCGCCGACATGGCCATGCTTGATGCTCCGGCGGCTGCGGTCGAGCTGATACATGCCTATTCACTGGTGCATGACGACCTGCCCGCCATGGATGATGACGACCTGCGCCGTGGCCAGCCCACCTGTCACCGTGCTTTTGATGAAGCGACAGCGATTCTAGCGGGTGATGCGTTGCAAGCCCTCGCTTTCGAAGTGTTGGCCAGCGCTGATCATCCGCGTCTTGGCGCATTGATTCGTACGCTCGGCCACGCTTCGGGACGCAGTGGCATGGCCGGAGGTCAGGCGCTTGATCTCGCTGCGGTGGGTAATCGTCCCGATGCCGAGCAGCTCTCGGTACTGCATCGTCACAAGACCGGCGCCTTGATTACCGCCTCGGTACGTTTGGGCGCGCTGGTAACGCTTGACGAGAGCGATGCGCGGCTTGAGGCATTGACCCGCTATGGTGAAGCGATCGGGTTGGCCTTCCAGATTCATGACGACATTCTTGATGTGACCGGCTCCACCGATGTGCTTGGCAAGACACAAGGTGCCGATGCCAAGCGCAACAAGCCCACTTATCCCGCGTTGCTCGGTCTCGATGAAGCAAAGCGCAAGGCCCAGGCACTGCTGGATGAGGCGCTTGACGCCCTGGTATCCTTGGGTGATGACGCACGCCCACTCGCTGATCTGGCCCGCTACATGATTGAACGCGATCATTGACTGGTTGCTGACTTAACGCCTATGAAGCTGTTCGACACTATACCGACCGAGCGTCCTAGAACGCCGCTGCTGGATACCATCACATCGCCACAGGCCATGCGGGGTTTCAGCGATGAAAAGCTGCGCCAGCTCAGCGATGAGTTGCGCGCCTACCTGCTTTACAGCGTGGGCTGTACCGGCGGTCATTTCGGGGCTGGCCTCGGCGTCATCGAGCTGACGGTAGCCCTCCATTACGCCTTGAATACACCTTATGACCGGCTGGTTTGGGATGTGGGTCATCAGGCTTATCCGCACAAGGTGCTGACTGGTCGCCTCAACGAGATGAGCACCATCCGCCAATATGGTGGCTTGGCTGCGTTTCCCAAGCGTGGTGAATCCGAATTCGACACCTTTGGAGTCGGTCACTCAAGCACCTCGATCTCCGCTGCCTTGGGCATGGCGCTGGCGGCGCGTACCAAGCGCGAGCCGCGCCGGGTCTGTGCGGTAATCGGTGATGGCGCATTGACTGCAGGTATGGCATTCGAGGCGCTGGCCCATGCCGGGCACGTTGATGCCAACATGTTGGTGGTACTTAACGACAATGAAATGTCGATCTCGGAAAATGTCGGCGGTATGGCGACCTATCTGGCGCGAATGCTGGCCAGCGGCCCTTACATGGCGATCCGGGAGGGTAGTAAGCGAGTACTGTCGCATCTGCCCGGGGCGCTGGAAATTGCGCGGCGTACCGAAGAGCACGTCAAGGGTATGGTGAGCCCGGCAACGCTGTTCGAGGAAATGGGCTTTAACTATGTCGGTCCGATCGATGGCCACGATCTGCCTCTGCTGGTGCAGACGCTCAACAGTCTGAAAGACCGACAAGGGCCGCAGTTTCTACACGTCGTGACCCGTAAGGGACGTGGCTTCGTCCCGGCCGAGAAGGACCCGATCGGCTACCATGCGATTACCAAACTCGAAAAAGAGAAACCGGCCAAGACCTCGCCTAATTCCCAAGTGCCAGAAGGGTTTGCGCCGCCGCCTAAGGCCAAGAAGCAGAAGTATTGCAACGTCTTTGGTCAGTGGCTGTGCGATATGGCTGCCGCAGACGAACGCTTGATCGGGATTACGCCGGCGATGCGCGAGGGCTCGGATCTGGTGCGTTTTTCCCAGGAGTACGCCGAGCGCTATTACGACGTGGCCATTGCCGAGCAGCATGCCGTGACGCTGGCCGCCGGTATGGCGTGTGAGGGAATGAAGCCGGTAGTGGCGATCTATTCTACTTTCCTGCAGCGCGGCTATGACCAGCTGATTCATGATGTTGCCGTGCAGCATCTTGACGTCACCTTCGCCATCGACCGTGCGGGTCTGGTGGGTGAGGATGGCCCGACGCACCACGGTGCTCTTGATCTGTCCTACCTGCGCTGTGTGCCCGACATGATGATCATGGCACCGGCTGACGAGGCCGAGTGCCGTCGTATGCTCACCACGGCCTACCGATTCGAAGGGCCAGCGGCGGTGCGCTATCCACGCGGTACCGGCCCTGGCGTGGCGATCGAGCCTGAGCTCGATACGCTGGAGATTGGCCGCGCCGAAGTACGGCGCGAGGGAAAGGAGATCGCCTTACTCGCCTTCGGTAGTCTCAATGGCCCGGCTGAAGAAGCGGCAAGCCGGCTCGATGCGACCCACATCAATATGCGCTTCGTCAAACCGCTGGATCGTGAGACTGTGCTTGAGGCGGCTCGCCATCACACGCTGATCGTCACGCTCGAAGAGAATGTGGTGGCTGGTGGTGCCGGTAGCGGCGTCAATGAGTTACTCGCCGCTGCAGGCGTCGTGGTTGATATCCTTAATCTTGGCGTTCCCGACCGCTTCGTTGAGCAGGGAACACCGGCTGAGCTGCTCAGCGAGTGCGGATTAGATGTTGAAGGTATTGTGGCCGCGATCGAACGGCGCCGCGGTTGAATCGATAACCTTTTGAAGCGATCTGAGCGCTAATACTGCGCGTCAGTTCGAATTTCACTTTCACCAGCGGGTACTACGTCATGACAGAACGACACACGCAGCACTACGACGTCATCATTGTCGGTGGCGGTATCGTCGGTTTAGCCATGGCGGCCCGTTTGGGAGAGATTGATGCCCGTTCAGTCATCGACGGCCAGCCTGGACTTACCATTGCGGTTATCGACAATGCGCCGGCACCGGTAGCGTCCAGTGATGGGTTAGGTTTGCGCACTACCTCGCTTAATGAAGGTGCGACAGCGCTGCTGACGCGTGTCGGTGCACTCTCGCATATTCCTGCTGCGCGCCAGACCTTCTTCGACCGCCTCGAAGCCGGCGATGAGCGTAATCCTGCCGCACTGAGCTTCGCCTCTGCCGAGATTGGCCTTGAGCGTTTTGGTATCTTCGTTGAGAACGACCGCCTGCGCTTTGCGCTATGGCAGTGCTTAAACGCCCATGCCCGTGTCACGCTGGAAAGTGAAACAAGCCCGGTAACGCAGCGCCTGGAGAATGATAATCAGCACATCACACTCAAGGATGGCCGCAGCCTCAAGGCGAAACTGTTGATCGGCGCCGACGGTGCCCAGTCGTGTGTGCGTCATAGCGCTGGCATTGGCAGCATGCAGCGAGACTATGCGCAAAATGCGATGGTCATCAATGTGCGCCTTGAACGCATGTCGACACCACACACCACGTGGCAGGTATTCACACCGCACGGGCCTGTGGCGTTTCTGCCGCTGCACGATCGTCAGGCCTCGCTGGTCTGGTACGATCGTCCGGAAACGGCTCAGCGCACGATGGCCCTGAATAACGACGCGCTGCGTCTTGCCATTACCGAGGCATTTCCCGCCAGACTCGATCCGATCGAGCAGATCCTCGGTCATGGTCATTTTCCGATGCGGCGTCAACATGCCAGACGTTATGTCGGGCCACGTCTGGCGCTGGTAGGCGATGCCGCCCACGGTATCCATACGCTTGCCGGTCAGGGCGTCAATCTTGGCCTGGCTGATGTCGAGGCGTTAGGCCGACAGATCGAAAAACGTATTGCCCATGGCGATGCCGGAGGTGGCGAGGCGCTGCAGGCCTATGAACGCCACCAATGGCCACGCAATGCGGCCATGGTCATGGCGGTCGAGCAGTTGCATGATATTTTCACGCTGCCCTTTGCACCGCTACGTAACCTCGCCGGACGCGGGTTGGGCAGTGCCAATCGTTTTAACCTCGCCAAGCGCCTGATGATGAAAGTGGCTACCGGCCACGTGTAACGTGGCCGGCCATCGTTTCGCCGTATAGGTTATTCGCTGGCTTCCTGTCGGCGAATCTCCTTGAAGCGTGCTTCCATTTCGTGGCGCAATTGACGCCGCCTCAATCCTGATTCGAAGCGCTGACGCGAGATCGCGTCGGTAGGCTCGATAGGAGGCACTTCGACGGCCTTGCCCTCGTCGTTGACGGCCACCATGGTGAAATAACAGCTGTTGGTGTGACGGACGAGGCTCTCGCAAATGTCCTCGGCGATAACCTTGATGCCGATTTCCATCGATGTTCGTCCGGTATAGTTCACTGCAGCAAGGAACGTGACCAATTCGCCGACGTGGATCGGCTGGCGGAAAGTCACCTGGTCGACCGATAGCGTCACGACATAGCGACCTGCCCAGCGGCTGGCGCAGGCATAAGCCACCTCATCAAGGTACTTCAGCAGCGTGCCGCCATGCACGTTGCCGGAAAAGTTGGCCATGGTCGGTGTCATCAGTACCGTCATGCTGAGTTCGTGGCGTGGAGTGTCCATTGAATGTCCTGTCATCAAGCCGGGACGGCGCCCATACGTGCGGCGCGCCTCTATTGTTGTATCCCTGCCATTGTGAACGGAACGGTGATAAAAGACGACCACCGTGTATTTTCTCCCCTTCAAGCTGATATAGAGCGAGGCGTTGTGCGGCGCGGATACCTTCGAAACCAGATTGTAAAGAAGGCAATGATCAATATGAGCTCGGCGGCATCGCCACCGTAATACATCCATTGGGCGGCTGCCTGAACGTCTGATGTGGAAGCAACACCGCGGGGGAAGCCAAAACCGTACATCACCTTGGCAAGCGTGGCGTGAGCTGCCGTGGCGACAAACAGCACAGCTAGACGCAGCTTCAGCGTGGGTCGATGTGGCGCAGGATCGGGGCCGGCAATCGCCCAGGTAAACAGACAGCCGGAAAGAATAAAATGCACGTGCAGTAACCCATGAATCACGGGGTTGGTCATGCTCAGTGCATAAAGGGGAGTGAGATAAAGCACATACATGCCCCCGATATCGAGCAGCGCCGCGCTCACGGGGTGGATCAGGATGCGTACCGGCCGGGTCGCCAACAGCGCGACGAGACGCCGTGCCATGCTGACAGGTACGCTACGCAGCAAGAGCGTGCCTGGAGCGCCAAGAATCAATCCCAGCGGGGCAAACATGCCGAGCAGCAAATGCTGAAGCATGTGGCCGCGTAAATCATGATGGGCGAAGACCATAAGCGGTGGCGAGAACGCTATGAAGAGCAGGGCAATGCCCAATGTAAAGCTCAGAGGTCGCCAGGGCGAAAGAACACGGCGAAACCGGTAATGCGCCTGCAAGTACAACGCCAGTAAGGCGATAAGTATTATAAAGACACCCCCGGTGCCGACACTTGGCGATAAGGTATCGGAAATCAGCATGGTGCTAACGAACGCCATGGCGTGACCTGGCCCGGCGAAGCAGCCAGACGCCTATCCCCAGCATGAACAGCCCTGCAGCATTCCAGCCCAGATCATAACGCCAGAGATCGTCGACGTAACGGACCTGGTGCAGGCGCAAAATCTTGTGATCGACAATGCCATCGAACAGCTGAAATCCCCCCATGCCGAGCAAAAGCCCCGCCCAGCCGTAGGCGCATGAAAATAGCTTGCACGCGCGTAGATCAGCGAGCATGAAAAAGCCGAATACTAGCAGGATAAGTTCAGCTGAATGGAGCAAACCGTCGGAGAACAGTGCGAAGGCGGGCGTACCCCACTCGACAAAGTGGTGCCAGGCCAGCAACTGATGAAAGATGATTTCATCAAGCGCGGCCATGAAGCCCACACCGATCAATACCGCCGCGATTAAAGAACGACGAAGATCAGACGTGGCGGACGTTGTACTAGATGATGACATAATGGTTTCCTGAACATACATGAAAGCCCTGCACAGACCATCACTGATGTGTGTCGAAGCGCCTCACGCCCGGATTGAGGCAGCTACACTACACTCTAGTCAGGAATTCTGGGTATGTGAGGGCAATAAGCTAAACAGGGCTCTGCCACGCCGAAGTGAGGACCAAGGCAACCCCGAATGTGACTTTTCGCCAGCACACTACATCCCAGCTTCTAGACTGGCGCCTGAAGCCAGTCTTTTAGTCCAGTTCTGATCCAGGCGGGGTAGTCATGTCGATATCAGAAAAGCCGGTCATCATCGTTGTCAACGCAGGGTCGTCCAGTATCAAGCTATCGATCTATACGCTATCTGATAATGAGTCACCCCGGCTGGCCGCGCATGGAAAACTCGAAGGTATTGGTAGTCATCCCGAACTGAACGCCCAACTGGCCGACGGGACCAATATCGCCAATGAGGAGTTTTCCGAGCAGGACGTGCCGGATCATCACGCGGCCTACGGCAAGGTGCGCGAAGTCATCAAGGCAGAACTTGAGGACATGACACCGGTGGCGGTGGGCCATCGGATCGTGCACGGCGGCATGACATTTAGCGAGCCGGTGGCGATCGACGGCGCGATACGCGAGCAGCTCGAGGCGCTTATTCCGCTGGCACCGTTGCATCAGCCGCACAATCTGGCCGGTATCGACGCGGTCAGCAAAATTGCCCCCGATATTTTGCAGGTCGCCTGCTTTGATAATGCCTTCCACCATGACCGCCCCGAAGTGTCCCAGCTGACAGGGCTGCCCTATCGCTACTATCAGCAAGGCTTGCGCCGCTACGGTTTTCACGGCCTGTCCTACGAATACATCGCCAAGGTGCTGCCCGAGATCGATCCCGCGCTGGCGCGCGGCAAGGTCATCGTCGCCCATCTTGGCAATGGCGCCAGCCTGTGCGCACTCGACAACTGCAAGAGCGTCGAGACAACTATGAGCTTCACCGCCCTGGATGGTCTGCCGATGGGCACGCGCTGTGGCGCACTCGATCCGGGCGCGCTGCTCTTTCTTCAGCAACAGCATGAACTAAGTGACGACGAGCTGCAGGCGCTGCTCTATCAACAGTCGGGGCTCAAGGGATTATCAGGTATCAGTAGCGACATGGAGGAACTACTCGCCAGCGACGAGGAGGGTGCCCGCCGCGCCATTGATTTCTTCGTCTATCGTGCGGCGCAGGCATTCGGCGCGCTTGCCGTCGCGCTCGGCGGCCTTGATGGCGTGGTGTTCACCGGCGGGATCGGCGAGCACGCCGCGCCGATACGCAGGGCAATCGTCAATAAGCTCGCAGCGCTGTTTCCGATGTGCCTTGATGACGCCGCTAATCAGGCTAATGATCCGGCGCTGATCTCAAG
The DNA here is from genome assembly GCF_003012345.1 of Phytohalomonas tamaricis. Lineage (GTDB taxonomy): Bacteria > Pseudomonadota > Gammaproteobacteria > Pseudomonadales > Halomonadaceae > Phytohalomonas > Phytohalomonas tamaricis. The sequence goes on along the minus strand of NZ_PVRV01000019.1, from coordinate 557,580 downwards.
CGAGGGCAGTCGTGTCCAGGTGCGGGTGATACCTACCGACGAGGAAGGCATGCTCGCCGAGCATACCTGGCGGCTGTGGCGCGCGGCTCGCATGTAGACAGAAATATGTAGACGAGGATAAATGCACCGAGCCTGACTTGACCGTGTAAGGCGCTGACGAACAAGTGTTAGGTTCGATAACGCAACGAGGTACTTCATGGCTAACTCACTGCAACTGCTGGATTCACAGACGCTTAAGCGCATCGACGCCTGGTGGCGCGCCGCCAACTATCTTTCAGTCGGACAAATCTACCTGCAGGCTAACCCCTTGATGCGTGAGCCGCTCAAGGCGGAGCATATCAAGCCGCGTCTGCTTGGTCACTGGGGTACCTCGCCGGGGCTCAACCTGATTTATGTTCACCTCAATCGACTAATCAAGGCCCGTAACCTCAATATGATCTACCTCACCGGCCCCGGCCATGGTGGCCCGGCGTTGCTCTCCAACGTATGGCTCGAAGGCAGCTACAGCGAGCACTTTCCCGAAGTCAGCCGCGACGAGACTGGTATGCTCAGGCTGTTTCGGCAGTTTTCGACACCGGGCGGCATTCCCAGCCACGTCAGCGTGCCGACGCCGGGCTCAATCCATGAAGGCGGTGAACTCGGCTATGTGCTGATGCACGCCTTCGGGGCGGTGTTCGATAACCCTGACCTGATCGCTACCGCCGTGGTGGGTGACGGCGAAGCCGAGACCGGGCCGCTTGAAGGCTCGTGGAAGGGCATCAAATTCCTCAATCCCGAACGCGACGGCGCGGTGCTGCCGATCCTGCACCTCAACGGCTATAAAATATCAGGCCCGGCCGTGCTGGCACGAGAATCAGACGAGGCGCTGACCAAGCTGTTCGAGGGGCACGGCTACGCACCGCGCTTCGTTGAGGGCGACGACCCGATGACGGTTCATCAGGCATTGGCGGCGACGCTGGAACAGACGCTTGACGAGATTCGCGACATCCAGCGCAGCGCCCGCGAACAGGGTCTGACGCAGCGCCCAGTATGGCCGATGATCGTGCTGCGTACGCCCAAGGGTTGGACTGGGCCCGACGAGGTCGACGGCAAGCCGGTTGAGGGTGGCTTCCGCGCCCACCAGGTGCCACTTTCAGGCGTCAAGGACAATCCCGAGCACTTGAAGATGCTCGAACAGTGGTTCAAGCGCTACCGCCCTGAGGAGCTATTTGACGCTGAAGGACGGCCAGCGGCCGAACTGAACGAGTTGGTGCCTGAAGGCGAAATGCGCATGGGGGCTAATCCCCACGCCAATGGCGGCAGGCTGAGCGTGCCGCTTGAACTGCGCGATTACGGCGACTATGCGCTGGAGGTGAACGACGCCAATCGCGCCCGCGAACGCCACGGCTCGACTCAGGTGCTGGGCGAGTTCCTGCGCGACATCTACCGCGACAACCCGCATAGCTTTCGCCTGTTCTGCCCTGACGAGACCAACTCCAACCGCTTGGGTGCGGTATTCGAGGCCAGCGATCGCTGCCTGGTCAGTGCGATCGAGTCGCAAGACGAGCACGTCTCGCCGCAGGGGCGGGTGATGGAGGTGCTCAGTGAACACAACTGCCACGGCTGGCTGGAAGGCTACATTTTGACCGGGCGCCACGGTCTGTTCGCCAGTTACGAGGCGTTCACCATGATCATCGACTCGATGGCCTCCCAGCATGCAAAATGGCTCGAACATGCACGCAGCGTCCCGTGGCGCGAGCCGATCCCATCGCTCAACTATCTGCTGACCTCGACCTGCTGGCGCAACGACCATAACGGTTTCAGTCACCAGGGGCCGGGCTTCATTGACAACCTGCTGACCAAGCAGCCCGAGGTGGTGCGCATCTATCTGCCTCCCGACGCCAACTGCCTGCTGTCGGTCGCCGATCACTGCTTCAGGAGCTTCAACTACCTCAACGCCATCGTCATCGACAAGCAGCCGCAGCTGCAGTACCTGAGTCTCGACGAGGCCAAGGAACATTGCGCCCGTGGCGGCAGCGTGTGGCAGTGGGCGAGCAACGACGAAGAAGGCGAGCCCGATATCGTGATGGCGTGTGCCGGCGACATTCCCACCCAGGAGACGCTGGCGGCGGTCGACATGCTGCGCGAGTTCCTGCCGGCGCTCAAGGTGCGCGTGGTCAACATTGTTGACCTGATGATGCTGCCACCGCCCGATCGCCATCCGCACGGGGCCAGCGAGGCGCACTTCAACGAGCTGTTCACGTCAGGCAAGCCGGTACTGTTCGCCTTTCATGGCTATCCCGGCGTGATTCATCAGCTGTTGCACGGCCGGCCCAGCACCGAGCGTTTCCACGTGCGCGGCTATCTCGAGGAGGGTACGACCACGACGCCGTTCGACATGGTGGTGCTCAACCGCATGAGCCGTATCCATTTATGTCTCGATGTGCTGCGCTACGTGCCCGGTCAGCTTGAAGGCGGGGCGCGTATCGTCACGCATCTGGAGGCGCTGCTCGACAAGCATCACCGCTACATCCGCGAGCACTTCGACGACCTGCCGCAAATTACTCAATGGACATGGTCACGTGGTAGCTCAGGAGATGGACGCTAAGACATTGGCGATGCTTGTGCCTTGATAAGAATCAGGAGCCGGTAATGCACTTGGATGATGCGCTATCGGTTCCTGACCACATATCCCACGTTAGATGAGGCAGGGCGTGCTGGGCTTGGCGAGCCATAGCGGCGGATTGGCAATGACGTCATCGTATTGAGCCGCGAGTTCTTGCTGGATGTGGTGATAAAGCCTGCTCAAGTTCGCATGCATGTTGGGAACGGTATGGCGATAATCAATGTGAAAGGCGGCACGTCTACCGTGAAAATCAAGCATCTCGCCCACTCGACTGAATGTAAAGCCATAGCGTGCGGCCAGACGGGGGAATTGCGGGACCATGAACATGAAGACGTGATAGCGCTCGGCAAGCCCAACCAGCGCGGTGGCAGCAAGAAAAAGACCGAGATTGATCAGTGGAAAAGAGCGCGCATCATCATCTGAAAATAATAGTACGTCGCGATCCAGTGCCGTTTTAGACATATTGCCATGACAGCGGAAATAACGTGGAATCGCCATGCGTGATAGCTCACAGATGCGATCTCTTGGCAGCTTGGCCGGATGAAGAAGAGGGTGATTCAGACTGGCACCAAAGTGGTTCTCTAGCTGAAGCTTGCCCAGCGGTGCGGGCTGGCCATCGAGTGGCATGAGCAGGCGTAAGCACCCTGCCGTCATACCGCTTCTTTTATGTTCGATAAAGCAAAGCAGTGCGGCATCGTCATAAATGTCTTTTTCAAGCTGGCGAACCTTGTCCTCCCCCATGTCATAGTTGAACTCCTGGCAGTAGACCTCGTGACGCGTGGCATAGATTCGGTTCCTGTCCTGCTCGGAAATGGCGATCCGAAAGCTGAAGTCATCTGCAAAGCGTTCAAAATGATTCATGTCGAGTCCTTGTTATTTGTTTAAGGTCTGGGCGGTGATGATCCATTCGATCATCTCTTTAATATCGTGTTCGCCGGTGCCGGCCGGCCCAGATAATAGCCTTGGGCATAGGTGATGCCATATTCTCTCAGGATCGGCAAAATAGCCGCCTGGTCGACGAATTCTGCAATCGTCTGCTTGCCGAATCCTGCTGCAATTTCAGCAATTGCTTTGACGATAAGTCTATCTTCATGGCTAGTCAGCAGGTTCTGAATGAACGAGCCATCGATCTTGATGTAGTCGGCGGGCAGTTGGCCGAGATAATGGAAACTGCTGAAGCCAACGCCGAAATCGTCAAGCGCCGTTTGGCAGCCCAGGTTGCGTATGCCCTGCATGACACCCCGCGCCGTCGCAAAATCAGTCACCGCAGCGGTTTCCGTCACCTCAAGGATAAGGTGATGTGGGTCGGCACCACTGGCGGCAAACTCTTGGGCAAGAAAATGCTCAAGGCCCGCATCGTGGAGTGAGTGGCCCGAAAGATTGACCGCTAGGCAGATGCCCTCGTCCTGTACCGAGCGCAGCAGTTGTAAGCTGGCACGCAGTACCCAGCGGTCGATTTCGATGATCTGACCGCTGCGCTCGGCGACGGGGATGAACAGGCTGGGCGCAACAAGGTGACCTTCCTCGTTCTTCAGGCGCACCAGAACTTCGTAATGCTTGATGCTGTGATCCTCCAGGCAGAGGATGGGCTGCACCATAAGTTCGAAGCGGTTTTCCTGCAAGGCAAGGCGTATGCAGTCTATCCAATAGACCCGCTGCTGCAGTTCCTCCTTGGTATGGCTGACGGCTGACAGCAGATGCCAGCGCTGGGTACTGTTCTCCTTGGCCTTGTACATGGCTAGATCGGCACTGGCCATCAGATCGACAGGATTGTCACCGTGGGCTGGGTATTGGGCAATACCGATGCTGGCTACCGCTGGATGGCGTCGGCCATTGACGGAAAAACTGATCTCTTCCAAGGCCTGTCCGATACGCATTGCAACGCCAATGGCTTTTTCGCCGCTGGCATTTTTGAGCAGGACTGCAAATTCGTCCCCGCCTAGGCGTGCGATGAGCGCTTCGTCTTTTAACTCGTTTTCTAGCGCTTCGGCGACCAGTCGCAGCAGTTGATCGCCGGAGTGGTGACCACTCAGCTCGTTGACTTCCTTGAACTGATCGAGATCGAGATAAAGCACTGCACCATCAGCATCGGGATATATGGCCTGCTCCAGTGATAGCTGGAAGAAACGGCGGTTATAAAGCTCGGTGAGTGGATCACGGTGTGCCAGCCAAGCCAAGCGCTCTTCAGCCTCCTTGCGCTCGGTAATATCTAGGCCGACAGAAATCAATGCTTGGGCATCCTGAGTATCATCGGGCAATGGCGCATGAGACCAGGCAATAAAGCGCTGCTCATTGGCCTGAGTCAGCACCCTGCCTTCTTGCTGAGATGTCCAGTCTAAGGCGCCTTCGTCGGTATTCTGGCCGGACATGAAGATGTCTGTGAATGCTCTGCCAAGCAGCTTGTGCTCCGGTAGCCCCACGACAGCCTGCGCATAATGATTGAGCTGGACAATGCGGCCGTGACTGTCCTGAGTCAGGATAAAGACGCGGGCGGTATCCAAGAGTCCTTTGATAAAGTCGCGTTCGCGGGCCAGCTCCTTGAGCCGGGCCGTTAACTGTTCTCCGCGTGCATGGACTTCTCCTTCCAGAGCTTCCAACTGGTCCGTTAGTTCGAGTGTCGTGCGGTCGAGCACGCCGATCTCATCCGTGAAACGGCTCTGGGGAAGAGGGACTATCTGGCGCCGGACGGCATCGAATCTTCCTTCCGCAAGCTCTGGCAGGATGTCAGCCAACCGGCGCAGTCGCGCCATGGGTGTCCACAGAATGACCAGCAACATGATTTCAGCGGCAAGCCAGCCGCCCAATGCAACCAGCAAAATGGTCTTGGTATTCTGAGCTATCGTATCAATCTGCTCGGTAATGTCGGTAATCAATACGAAGTAGCCCCTGCCCGATGAGACGTCTGCCTCATCAAGGGCAATCCCGCGCATTTCAAAATGGCGGTCCTGAATATCCAGACGTAGTGGATGGTGCAAAAAGGAGGCGAGATCTACCTTGGCGATGGCTGTTTCAAGGATGGGAAGACTCGTCTGCTGATGCGTCAGCGCGGCTAATGTTACATGCCAAGTAGGAAAGTAGTGCCCGGACGACTGAGTAACCTGTTTATCGCCGTCCTTGACCAGCAAAGCAATGTCACTGCCCAAACTGCTTTGGGCGTAGTGGATGACATCGGCCAGCGAGCGGGAGACCATGACCTGGCCCACGCTTGTCCCATCGACCAGAATGGGCACCAGCACATACTGACGGCAGTCATCTGTACACAACAGTTGTTTAAGCGGCGCCTCACTTTCCTTGACCCGTGCTAGCCACTGGCGCAGCAGCAAAACGCTATCGTCTGCCTGAGCCTGGCCCCATGCTGCTAACGGCTGATTATCGGAATCAAAAACACGAACTTCATCGATGCCAGCGTCCAACTGCATCGTCGGCCACTGGGACTGGAGTGCTGCTCTGATCGCCTCGGTATTTTCCGCTCTAACGGCTTCTCCCAGCGCGGTCGAGGCTGCTGTCAGGCTAGCCAGCTGACGAAGATTATCCGATGAACGCGCTAGGGCCTGCTCGATTTCGCTGACCTGACGGGCATACGTCACGCTCTGCATGCGGCTGAGCTGTCGCGTCAGGTTGTTGTGACCAATGAAGGTGAACAGGGAGGCAAGACTGAGCAGCAGTAAGCTAGTGAGGGCAATGGCCCGCCATTTAAGGCTGATCATACGGTGCCCAGCGGATGAGTGGAGTAGTGTTGCCGTGATTCGTTTTAACATGTTTTCTCATCGGCGCCCTGACCGTGGCTGGCGCTTATATTGACGGGCTCAATAACGCTGCGACGCATTTTGTTTCTCGGTTTGGCAAGAGCGAGCGGCAATAACGACAAGCGACTAAAAGCGCAGTGATGCTTGAAACAGCAGCATGTTCCAGTATTGGTCCGTCTCGCCCTCGTTGTCGCCAATCGTCAGCCAGCCCGTACCGTCAACATGGTGATACTCGGCGGCGAGCAATACCTGCGGATGGATGCGCCATTGCACGCCGGTCGTTAGATCCTTGGCAAACTGAGAGTAGGCTGGAGCGGCACCCGTGGCAGCCAACTTACGTCCCGAACGATCGTTACGGTCGTTGACCAATACGTCATAACGCAGCAGCCACTGCCAATCGCGTTGGAAGCGGCGGGTATATTGCAAATACCAACTTTCACCGGTGATGTCATAGTTGTGCTGCGCATTATTAAGCCCGCTTAGAGAACGCTTGCGCAGCGCGTATTCTGCGGTGAGGCTCCAAAGATCTTCATTGTATTGAAGCGACAGAATCCAAGGCTGGAAAACGAAGGTGCCACTGTCACTATCTTTGCTGTCGACTTCATAGCGTGACTGGGCTCTGCCGGCGCTAAGGGCGGCTATAATGCGTCCACCGTCGTGTTCATAGCGTATCTGACTGATGATTGATATTTGCCCGTCAAGTGTCGGCTCAGTTGTCGACAGGGCTTTTTCAGCATCGTCATTGACTTGGGGTTTCCCGATGCCGGCCTGGAAATAAAGCGTGCCGTTAGGCAAGCGTTCTTGCTCATAGATACTGATACCGTCTCCAGCAAGTCCTACAGAACGAGTACGATCAAAGTAGATCGACTGTGGTAGCAAGATGCTAGGTCGAGTAAACGCCACGTCACGCGTCTGGTTATAAAAGCCAAACGGGTTCTTGACTCTGCCGAGCTGGATTCCCAGCGTGCGATCAACGCTCGAAAAAAGCTGATAGTCTACCAGGCCGTAATCCAGGTCCGGTTCGAAGTCACTGTCGTCAGCACCTGCCCTGCGGCTGATGCCCTGTATGGCAATAAGCACATCCTGACGTGGTCGAAAGGATAGATTGGCGCCGATTTCCGTGTATTGAAGGCTGCCACCGTCGTGGCTGCTAGGGCCAAAAAAATTATTCTCATCAGTGACAATAAGTGCCTGACTGAGAAAACCATGTACCTGTACCGTATCCAGCATGCCTTCGGCTCTGGCCGGAGCTACGTTACATGCTGCCGCGATCAGAGCCATTGTTAAGCCTGTACAAGCACTACTGCAGCGGTAGTAGGCGGACACGATCATCTAAATATCCTTGTTCAATGTATCCTATCCCACCCGGCGTGGTGGCCACGCGCTCAACCATTTCGGCCTGCGAATCCACGTGATTAGGCGCTTGACCTGTTCCGGAAAAAACGACACGGTCCCAGGAAAGGCGCAGCTGATGCGGATAAACTCCCAAATATTCCTTGGCAAATCGAGCGTGGACACGGCTCTCATCCGGTAGAACGAAAACATGCACGGCCTGCCCGTCAGGAAGCGTACGCTGGCGCATGGCAAAGATGGCACGTATCGTTTCACGAGTAAGTGAATCTATCGGAACGTTAGGGTTGGCAATGAGAACAATCGGGACGTCCGTAGCACTGCTCGCTAAAGGACAGGCTACCAATAGCGCTATCGCCAGGATCAATCGTGTCAGGCCTTGGCCCATTACCATATTTGCCCAGAAAGGCCTGTCTCAACGACATTAGACGCTGGTAACAAGCATGAAGACGGAAAGAGAGATATTCTTCTGCTCAGCCGGGCGTAACTTCGCTCGCGTTTGTTCCAGCCAAGAAGGGTAGTAAGAGTATCTGTCATCGTCTTCACTATCTGAGTCAAAGGAAATCCTGGCGGGTTGCGCCGAGAGAGGATCGGGATTAAGCCTTTTAGATGGTGGCGTAACGGCTAAAGCTACTGAATATTAACGTATTAGATACAATTTGAATAAAAGTTTCTTTGATTTTTCTTCTTAGTTATTAATTAGGTATGGCAATAAATTAGCCATTAAAATGGTGAAGGGGTGGCTGAGCCTTGGCCAAGTTGAATGAAGCTAGTAACTATTTCTCCTTAATAACAGTAAGTTATCCCCATTATAGCTTTATCTTGCTGCCCCGGATCGTCATGCCAGTAATGGTCATCAATAAAAAAGCGCTCACATTAACGTGTGAGCGCTTTTTTATTAATAACAATTACATGCCTTTATTCAATTCATAAGGGACCACAGCATAATATATGGCAAGGTAATGACAAATACTTCCACCGATCACGAACAGATGCCAGATGGCGTGATGAAAAGGTATTGCCCGTATAGCGTAGAATACGACCCCAACGGTGTAGGTAATACCGCCAGCTACAAGCAGTGTAACGCCAAGTGGTGAGAGGCTGGCGACCATATCGTCTGCGAACAACACCATCAGCCAGCCCATCAGCAAATAGATAGACACGCGCAGCAGTTCGAAGCGGTGCGGCCAAAGCACTTTCATACCGATGCCAATACCCGCCAATGCCCAGACGAGGGTAAACAGCAGCCAGCCGACAGAGTCACGCATGTTGACTAGAACGAATGGCGTATAGGTACCGGCAATCAGCAGATAGATCGCGCAATGATCAAGCTGTTGAAAAATGAACTTGAGGCGTGGTCGTCGAACGCTGTGATAGAGCGTTGAGACAAGGTAGAGCGTTATCAGGCAGATGCCATAGAGCGTAACGCTGGCGATCTTCCATGGGTCGAAGTGAGCCGGCACGCTGGCCATGACGATTAGCAGTGCCATTCCTGCAAGGCTTAGTACCGCGCCGATAGCGTGGCTGATGCTATGCAGCCACTCCTCAAGGGGCGAGTAGCCTTCGTCGATATACCGCTCAATAGATGATGCTTTGTCCGATGAGGTTTGCTTGGTCATTGGAGGCTCTCCGTGGCTGGGCAGATCATCCATGCGGAGGGACATCACACCCTCCACAAACGGTGAACAAGCATTTTTTAGGTTATTTCCGGGGGTGATGACCGTCGATGATGTCGGCCTGAGTAAACTCATCAAGTGCCATCATGTGACCTAATTTACCGGCTTTGGTCGCCAGGTACTGCTCGTTATGTGGATTGAGTCCGGTGGTGATCGCCTGACGTTCAGCGATTTCCACGCCGTCGCGCTTGAGCGCCTCGACCTTACGCGGGTTGTTGGTCATCAACTTGAGCGAATGAATGCCCAAATGGTTGAGCATAGGCACGCAGATGTCATAACGGCGCATGTCGGCGCCAAAGCCGAGTGCTTCGTTGGCTTCAACGGTATCAGCACCCTGATCCTGAAGATTATAAGCGCGAATCTTGTTAAGTAGGCCAATGCCACGGCCTTCCTGGCGCATGTAAAGTAGGACGCCGCGGCCTTCCTCAGCGATGCGCTGCAACGCTTCCTGCAGTTGGTAGCCACAGTCACAGCGCATTGAAAACAGCGCATCGCCCGTCAAACACTCGGAATGCACACGGGCGAGCACGGGTACACCGTCATCGACGGTACCGAGCGTCAGGGCAATATGGTCCTTGCCGGTTTCGTCGTCCTCGAAGCCGTGCATGGTAAACGTCGCCCAAGAGGTGGGCAGCTTGGATGAGGCAATGAATCGGATTGTCACGTCGAGCCCTCGGTGATGCGTGGACAGCATCCGTGTTAACAGGGGGCATTATTCTATCAGCTCAAGTGCGTAGGCTCACGATGGATTATGCCTACGAAGGCAATAGTTGATGTGTTATTCGAGCGAGCCTGCATTCATCCGTTACAATGAAGACAAATTCACGGGTGGATCTTGATTGCATGGCCTTGAAAAATGACCGTTTCCTTCGTGCGCTGGCCGGACAGCGCGTTGATCGTACACCGGTATGGATGATGCGCCAGGCGGGGCGCTATCTACCGGAGTACCGCGCGAGCCGCGCCCATGCAGGCAGTTTCATGGACCTGTGCCAGAACGCGGAGTTGGCCTGCGAGGTCACGCTGCAGCCGCTTGAGCGCTATGAGCTTGATGCGGCGATCTTGTTTTCCGATATCCTGACCATTCCCGATGCGATGGGACTGGGGCTGTACTTCGAGACCGGCGAAGGGCCGAAGTTCCGTAAGCCGGTGCGCAGCGCAGCGGAGGTCGCGGCACTGAGCGTTCCTGATATCGAACGTGATCTCGGTTATGTCATGAATGCTGTTTCTACCATTCGCCGTGAACTGAACGGCCGCGTACCGCTGATCGGTTTTTCCGGAAGTCCATGGACATTGGCGACCTATATGGTCGAAGGCGCATCAAGCAAGGACTTCCGTCATGTCAAAGGCATGCTCTATGCCGAGCCGCAGACCATGCATCATCTGCTTGATCTCTTGGCAACAGCAGTGACGGATTACCTTAATGCCCAGATTCGCGCCGGCGCTCAGGCCGTACAGATTTTCGATACCTGGGGCGGGACGCTCTCCACGCCGGCCTATCGTGAATTCTCGCTCGCCTATATGGAAAAGATCGTCAAGGGCTTGATCCGTGAGCATGATGGTCGGCATGTGCCGGTGATTTTATTTACCAAAAACGGCGGCCAATGGCTCGAGCAGATCGCCGCTTCCGGCTGCGACGCCGTCGGCCTCGACTGGACGACTGAGCTTGGCAATGCGCGTGCGCGTATTGGCCATCAGGTCGCGCTGCAGGGCAATCTTGATCCCAACGTGCTGTTTGCCTCGCCTCAGGCGATTCGTGCCGAGGTCGCACGTACGCTGGCAAGCTTCGGCCACGGTGAAGGTCACGTGTTCAATCTCGGCCACGGTATTTCACAGTTTACGCCGCCCGAGAATGTCACTGCCTTTCTGGAGGCACTCCATGAACTCAGCCCGGCCTACCACCAGTAAACGTCAGTATGGGTGGCGCCAGCTCGTCGTCTTCGATGCGTCTTGCTCACTATGCCGACGCTCGGTGGCGTTTTTACTGCGTCATGAGACGTCTCCTCAGACACTATTTGCCCGGCTGCAGTCACCATTGGCGGAGCGTTTGGGGACGTATTTCAGCGTTGATCCCCATCAGCTCGAAAGCGTATGGCTGATTCGTGAAGGCCGGCTTTATATGCGCAGCGAGGCAATGCTGCGTATAAGTGAAGGATTACACTCGCCATGGTCAAACGTCAGTCATCTCCGCTATTTGCCGATGCCGCTGCGTGATGGTGTCTATCGCATCATCGGGCGTTACCGGCGCCAATGGGTGCCGCCATACGAGCTTGGGTCCAAGGGCCATGACAGGATGCGAGAAATGCTGACCGTAGAAGAGAGCCGGCTGCTGGGCTTGCCACAGGACATAGCCGATGCCCCATAAACGTAGTCCCTTCGCCCGGTTCTGGACTGTGCTGGCTGTGCTCATGGCACTGGCTATTGCGGTAGGCAGCCTCATGCCGGCGCAGGAGCTGCCCGAGCAGATGCCATGGGATAAACTCCAGCACCTTACCGGCTACGGTATGTTGGCGCTGCTGACCTGCCTGACAGGCGTGACACGGCTTAAAACGTTAATAATGGTGTTCGTTTATGGCGTGGCCGTCGAATATGCCCAGACGCTGGCACCAGGGCGGATGGGTGGAGACTGGGCCGATATTCTTGCCAATACGCTAGGTGCCCTGCTGGGCATTGTCATCGCTACGGTAATCGTGGCGCTGTATCTGACGATGCGGCGGCGTTAGCCCTATTTTTTGAATATCTTTTAAATATATGGCGCTTCTCTTTGTCGGCTGGGCCGGCTATGGTGCGCGCATTTTGATCTTTATCCGGCTGTGGCCGGGCTCGAACAGGAGACATCTCAGTGGCTGAGCAACCCATTGATGGCTGGTTTACAGAAATTTTCGATCGTCAAGGCAGCGCCATCTCGCTCAAGGTCAAGGAGAAGCTGCACGACGTAACTTCGCCCTATCAGCACCTTGAAGTCTATGCCACCGAGACCTATGGCAACCTGATGGTGCTCGATGGCTGCGTAATGCTGACGGATCGTGACAATTTCCTCTATCACGAGATGATGTCGCATCCGGCGCTGTTCACCCACGCCGATCCCAAGCATGTTGTGATTATTGGCGGCGGTGACTGCGGCACACTGCGCGAAGTATTGAAGCATCCCGGCGTCGAGCGGGTCACTCAGATCGATATCGACGAGGAAGTGACCAAGGCCGCGGCACGCTTTTTCCCGACGTTGACCGAATCCAATAATGATCCGCGTGCTGACCTCAAGTTCGAGGATGGCGTGAAGTGGGTCGATAACTGTGCCGATGAAAGTATCGATGTGATGATTATCGATTCCACCGACCCGGTCGGTCCTGCCGAAGGCTTGTTCAAGACCGATTTTCTCAAGCGTTGTCACCGCATCCTCAAGAAAGGCGGTGTAATGGTGCAGCAGAGTGAGTCGCCGCTTTATCACACCGACTCGATTATCCGCGAGCTACGTGAAGATATGGAAAAGGCCGGTTTCGACAGTGTCGCTACGCTACCGTTTCCTCAGCCGACTTATCCTTCCGGCTGGTGGAGCTGTACGCTTGCGGGCAAGGCGTGTGACGTCAAGCAATTCCGTGAACAGGATGCCGAGCAGGCATCATTCGCTCTCGAGTACTATTCCGCCACGTTGCATAAAAGCGCATTGGTGTTGCCACCGTTCATGAAGCGTTTACTGGAGCGCTAATCCCCACACTCTGACACCGCTTAACTTGATCAAAGCCGCCACGGCCATGCCGGGCGGCTTTTTTTGTGTGTAGCTGCTGGTGGGTAGGTCAACGGGTAGCATGGATTGCGCTATTTCGGTGCGTAAATATAGGTGAAGTCTTCTGAAATCGATTTTGTGGCGCAAGCGGGGGCAGCAGCCAACTTGTTACATCTCGTTTCAATGGATCAGCCGTCCGTAAATAAAAGCGTTGAATTTAATTAAAACAAGCACTTGTAGAGATGTTGCGCTGATTTGGAACAGCCTTTGCAAGACAGGAGCGTGCAGAGAAAACTGCCACGTTTTAACGCATATGCCTGATGCATACGTTTTTCTTGGACCACGCTGGGGTATCACATGGGCAACAACAACAAACGAATTTTTTCACGTGCTGCGCTCTTGGCCGGCACAGCGGCGGCACTACTCATCACCCAAGCCGCTCAGGCTGCCACGCTTGACGAGGTCAAAAGCCGCGGCCAGGTACGTTGCGGTGTCAGTGACGGTCTTGCCGGTTTTTCCAACCCGGACGCTAACGGTGCCTGGCAAGGCATCGATGTCGAAGTTTGTCGCGGGGTCGCCGCCGCCGTACTGAATGATCCGAAGAAAATTGCGTTTGCACCGCTGACGGCCAAGGAGCGCTTCACGGCGCTGCAGTCAGGTGAAGTCGATCTGCTGTCACGTAACACCACCTGGACCGCGTCACGCGATAACTCGATGGGCCTGAACTTCACTGGTGTCACGTTCTATGACGGCCAAGGCTTCATGGTGCGCAAGGATCTCGGCATCAGCAGTGCCAAGGAACTCGATGGCGCCTCCGTCTGCGTAGCGGCCGGTACGACCACAGAGCTCAATCTTGCCGATTACTTCCGTGCCAACAACATGCAGTACCAGGCGGTCAGCTTTGATGAGTCGAGTCAGACGGCCGCTGGCTTCGACAGCGGCCGTTGTGACGTGCTGACTTCCGATTCCTCCCAGCTAGCCGCGCTGCGCCTGCAACTGCAGAACCCTGATAGCGTTGTCATCCTGCCTGAGCGTATTTCCAAGGAGCCGCTGGGCCCGGTGGTTCGCCAAGGCGATGACCAGTGGTTTGACATCGTCAAGTGGAGTCTCTATGCCATGGTCGATGCCGAAGAGCTGGGTATCACCAGTGCCAATGTCGATCAAATGCGTGATAACCCGCCCAATCCCGATGTGGCCCGCTTGCTCGGCAAGGACGGTAATTTCGGTGAGCAGATAGGACTATCCAACGACTGGGCCTACCAGATCATCAAGAAAGTGGGTAACTACGGTGAGGTCTACGCCAAGACTGTCGGTGCCGATTCGCCACTCAAGATCGAGCGTGGCCTGAACGCGCTGTGGAATAACGGCGGCATCATGTACGCCCCGCCGGTACGTTAAGTACCCGTCGCCGCGCCCTGTCGGGCGCGGCGCATAAGGTTATCCTGTTCAGGCGAAAAATTATGCTACGTCCTTCCACGTCCATTCCGCGTCGCGGTCGCGGGCCGCTATGGCGTGATCCGGCGATTCGTGCGCTGGTCGCGCAGGCGGTGCTGCTGATTGTTCTGGCTCTGGTCATTGGGCTACTGATTCACAACACGTTACTTAATCTAGAAGCTCGTGGCATTCGTACCGGATTCGATTTTCTCGAAGGGCGGGCCGGGTTTCCGATTTCCCAGGCGCTTTTGGAATACACCAGCGACAGTACCTATGGGCATACGTTTCTCATTGGCCTGCTCAATACGTTACTGGTATCAGCATTAGGGATAGTGGCCGCCACGCTTATCGGTTTTGCGGTCGGCATCGCACGGTTATCACCGAACTGGCTGCTGTCCAGGCTGGCAACCTGCTACGTCGAACTGTTTCGCAATATTCCGCTGCTTTTGCAGATTCTGTTCTGGTATTTCGCGGTACTGCGTTCATTGCCTTCGCCGCGGCAAAGCCTATCGTTGTTCGATGCCTTTTATTTCAACGTGCGCGGCATGGTCATGCCTGGGCCTGAAACCCAGGCGGGCTTCTCGGCAACACCGATTGCACTGCTGATTGCCATTGTGGTGACCATTGGGCTGGTCATCTTCAATCGCCGCCGCCAAGCGCAGACGGGCCAGCGCCTACCGGTGGGCTGGATCGGGCTCGGACTGATTGCTGGGTTGCCTGCCGTTGTATTCGTGCTCAGCGGCTCGCCTCTGCACTGGAACGTACCTGAGCTGACCGGTTTCAATTTCCGCGGCGGCGTGCAGGTGCTGCCTGAACTGTTGGCCCTGTGGGTGGCGCTGTCGGTCTATACCGCCGCATTCATTGCCGAGATTGTCCGCTCGGGCATTCAATCGGTGCCCCATGGTCAGGTCGAGGCAGCGAACGCCTTGAGCCTGTCCAGCGGCGTGACGCTACGCAAGGTAGTCATTCCCCAGGCGATGCGCGTGATCGTGCCGCAGATGACCAGTCAGTATCTCAATCTGATCAAGAATTCATCGTTGGCGACTGCGATTGGCTATCCCGACCTCGTTGCAGTATTTGCTGGCACGACGCTTAACCAGACTGGGCAGGCGATCGAGATCATCGCCATGACCATGGCGGTCTATCTGGTCATCAGCCTCGTGGTGTCATTTCTGATGAATATCTACAACGCCCGCGTTGCGATCAAGGAGCGCTGAGATGACAGCCTTTCGTGAACAGATGATTGCTCAGCGTCAGCCACCGGACCAGCGTCGCGGTGTCATCGGGTGGCTTCGCACCAACCTTTTTGCCGGTCCGATCAATAGCATCATCTCGCTGATCGTGATTGCCATTGCCATACGCTTATTGTGGCCCGTCATCGATTGGGCCTTTATCGAGGCTGATTGGGTCGGCAATTCCCGCGAGGCCTGCACCAGCGATGGGGCCTGTTGGGTATTTATCTCCGCGCGCTGGAATCAGATCGTCTACGGCTTCTATCCCGAGGCGCTGCGCTGGAGAGTCGATATCGTATTTGCGATATTTGCCGCACTGATTGCCTGGCTGATAGTACCGAAACTGCCGGCCAAGAAGAGCGTGGGTATCTTTGCATTGATCGGGTTCCCGATCGTTTCCTGGATTTTGCTGTTGGGTGGCATGTTCGGCCTTGACCATGTGCCGACGCGCCTTTGGGGCGGGTTGATGCTGACGCTGACGATTGCCGCAGTGGGCATTGTCGGTTCGCTGCCCATTGGCGTTCTGCTGGCATTGGGGCGTCGCTCGAAGATGCCGCTAGTCAAGGGCGTCTGCGTCGTATTTATCGAGTTCTGGCGCGGCGTGCCACTGATTACCGTGCTGTTCATGGCCTCGGTAATGCTGCCGCTGTTCGTCCCGGCACAGATGGAGTTCGACAAGCTGCTGCGGGCGCTGATCGGCATCATGCTGTTCTGGAGCGCCTATATGGCCGAAGTGGTACGTGGGGGGTTGCAGGCGATCCCCAAGGGGCAGAGCGAAGCCGGCGCCGCATTAGGCCTGGGATATTGGCAGCGGATGGGGCTGATCGTGTTACCTCAGGCGCTTAAGCTGGTGATTCCCGGCATCGTCAATACCTTCATCTCGCTGTTCAAGGATACCTCGCTGGTATTGATCATTGGGCTATTCGATGTGCTGGCGATTATCCAGGCGGGCCTGACCGATTCAGACTGGCTGGGCTTTGCCATTGAAGGCTATGTCTTCGCCGCGTTGATCTTCTGGGTGTTCTGCTTCTCGATGTCGCGCTACAGCCAATATATCGAAAACCGCTTGAATACAGGCCACAAGTAGCGCGCTGCGCTGCACTATTGATCAAGGAAGTAGATGTCATGAGCGAAGCCAATGCGATCAGCAACAATACGCCGATGATTGAGCTCAAGCGGCTCAATAAATGGTACGGCGACTTTCACGTACTGCGCGATATCGACCTGACCGTCAAGCGGGGCGAGCGTATTGTCATCTGTGGGCCGTCGGGGTCGGGAAAATCGACAATGATCCGCTGTATCAATCATCTTGAGGAGCATCAGCAAGGTGAGATTGTGGTCGGCGGAATTCAGATGACCCGTGATATCAAGCGCATCGAGCAGATTCGGCGCAATGTCGGCATGGTGTTTCAGCACTTCAACCTGTTTCCTCATCTCACCGTGCTTGAGAACTGTTGTCTGTCGCCAATCTGGGTGCAGAAGAAGCCGCGTCGCGAAGCCGAGAAAACGGCGATGGAATACCTGGAGCGGGTCAAGATCGCCAATCAGGCACGCAAGTATCCGGGCCAGCTTTCCGGCGGTCAGCAGCAGCGCGTGGCGATTGCCAGATCACTGTGCATGTCGCCTGAAGTGATGTTATTCGATGAGCCGACCTCGGCACTTGATCCGGAGATGATCAAGGAGGTGCTTGATGTCATGGTCGAGTTGGCCCAGGAAGGCATGACGATGCTGTGCGTCACCCATGAGATGGGGTTCGCCAAGACGGTGGCCGATCGGGTGATCTTCATGGATGAAGGCCAGATTATCGAGGAGAACGCGCCACACGAATTCTTCAATAATCCACGTTCACTGCGCACCCAGACCTTCCTGAGCCAGATTCTGGGGCATTAAGCTTAAAATCATCACTACAAGGCGTGTCTATGTCGATTGAAAAACTGTTCGTTGAACGCGCCCCTCAGCCCATCGGGCCTTTTTCGCATGCGTGTCGGGTAGGTGATCTAGTCTTTATTACCGGGCAGATGCCCACGGTGCCCGAAACCAATGAGATGCTGCTGGGTACCTTCACCGAGCAGACGCACCGGGTAATGCAGAATCTGTCGCTCATCCTCGACGCGGTGGGCAGCGGCTTTGAATACGTGGTTCAGTCGAGAGTATTTATTACCAACATGGGCCATTTCGATGAGGTCAATGGCGTTTATGCCAGCTACTTCGATCAGCCTCTGCCAACCCGGACCTGCGTTGGCGTGACCGGTCTGGCGGGTGGCGCGGATGTGGAGGTCGACATGATCGCCTGGATTCCGCCTCAGCAGGGTGCTGGCGAGGCGTGAACTCAGTCGCTTATCGGGGACACGACGTGCCGTGTCCCCGATAAGCCCTGTTGAAGGCTTCAACTCCGTTAGGTTCAACGCGGGTTTACAGCTTGGGCTCGGTGCGCTCGGGCTTTTCATGCCGGCCTCGTCCCGGCCCACGGGATGAGGCTGGCGCTTCACGTTTATTGCCGAATTCGTGGGGCGTCTCTCGTGACGCCTCGCTTCTTGTGGTCGGCGTGTCCTGCTGAACGACGCGGGCTGAACCGATAGCATCATCAGGCTCAAGTCGGGTGCCGGGGCGTTTATCGAATGAGCGGGTAATGATGGCATTGCGTCCGGAAGCCGCCGACTGCTGGGCTAACAGGTAATGTGGCAACATCCAAAACTCCCCAAGCAGGCGTACAACGACCAGTGCGGCCACTATAGTGCCGCCGCCCGTGGCCCAATGCTGCCACGGCTGCTCAAAGCCGTCACGTGTCAGCCAGTAACTGCCGGCTACGAGCACGGCGAGTTGAATAAGAAAGTGACACGCAGCGATGACCTTACGCGGCAGTGGCCGATAGGGCAGAAAGAAGTTGCGCATGAAAAATCCTGCAAAAGAATGTCGAAGATGCTGGAGAAGCGAAGCGCACTGCTCCGCCGACGTATGCTAGCCGATTTAACATTGCGATGCTGCTGCCAATGAGGGGATTTTTTATACGCCAGCAGTAGCATTCTGGAGGCAAGGAAAGGCTGCAGCCATGCCGTAATCGTCGTAGGGAGAGATTCCCTGATCAGGCGCGATAACTGATGGAGCGGGTAAAGGTGAGTTATGGGCTTTAAACGCTAAATTGTAGTTTAAGCATGATTAAAGGTTGGGACGCTGGCGTCGTTATCCTGAAGCAAATGCCTTCCTCTGGCTCGATATGGGCGCAGCCGCTCAGCCAGAGCGTGCCTGAAATATTTATGTCGGGCATGACGTAAAACGTGGATCTGCATTGCAGAGGAGGTTTGCAATGCCGGAAGGCACAGGCTTTCTATTTAACCGCAGGTCTCAATCATGCATTTCAAGTCCATTCGTTCTTTTATCGTTGCGCTGGCGGGTGCCTGCATTCTTGCCGTGGTGGCCGTGCTGGTACTCTACGCCTTGTTCAGTGCCTCACGTACCCAGACGACAGTTGAGACTCGGACAGCAGAACTGCTCGAACAGGTCATTGACGAAAGGCTGGCGGCATTGGCTTCTGCCGAGGCCGGCCAGATTCAGCGTCAACTGGAAGCGCCGTTGACTATCGCTCAAATGTTGGCGCAAAGCAGCGCCATGATGGCAGAGGGAGGGGAGGGCGAGGCACCTGCGTTGCAAATCACCCGTGAGGAATTGTCGAACATGGTGCGCCAGACGGTTCTGAGCCATCCGATGCTCCTTGATGCCTTTATCGGTTGGGAGCCCAACGCCTTCGGCAACGACAGCGAGTATGCCGGACATGAAAGCGATGGTTACGGCTCTGATGGACGATTCATGCCGTGGTGGTATCGCGACGCCAATGGCAAGGTCGCCGTGCTGCCGCTAGGCGATACCATGGAGAGCGAAACGCGCCAGCCTTCCGGCGTACGTGAAGGCGAGTACTATCTCTGCACACGCGAGACCCTGCGTCCCTGCATCATCGATCCAGCGCCTTATGATTACAACGGCAAGTCCGTGATGGTCACCTCGTTCAACGTGCCGATTGTCGTCAATGGTGAGTTTCGCGGGAGTGCAGGCGCCGATCTATCGGTCGATTTTATTCAACAGTTGCTCGATGAGGCCAACCAGAGCCTTTACAAGGGTGCGGGTGAGATGGCATTGATTGCGCCGCGCGGTGGATTAGTCGCCTATACCCGCGACAGCACCCAACTGGGTCAACCAGCCTCTGCTGTATTGGGCCAGAATGTGACGGAGAACCTCAGTCAGTTAAGCGATGGTCATGCACTTAACAAGCATGATGCAGCCAATGGCCTGATCCAGCTTTACTTTCCGTTTGAGATTGGTGATACAGGCGTACGTTGGACCCTCTTGATTCAGTTACCTGAAGCCGCGGTACTGGCCGACCTGCAGGTGCTGCAGAGTGACCTACAGGCGCAGCGTAATGCCGATATCGCCGGCATGATGCTGGCTGGCCTGCTGGTTGCCGCGCTGGGGCTGGTGGCGATCTGGATAGTAGGCCGTAGCATTGCCCGTCCGCTACGTTACCTGGCCGACAGCATGCGTGACATCGCCTCTGGTGACGGTGACCTGACACGCCGCCTGCCGGTCAATGGACGCAACGAGATCGCTGAACTTGCCCTGCAGTTCAATGCTTTTGCAAGCAAAATCAATCATGTCATGCTAGGCGTACGTGACAGCAGTGAAACGGTCAAGCTCGCTTCTGCCGAGATATCCATGGGCAGTAATGATCTTTCACAGCGTACCGAACAGACCGCAGCAAGTCTTGAAGAATCGGCAGCTTCCATGGAAGAGCTGACCGGTACGGTTGAAAATTCGGCGTCATCTGCACGTCAGGCCAGTCAGTTGGCGGTCGAGGCAGCACAGTCCGCTGAGCGCAGCGGTAGCGAAATTCAGCGCATAGTAACTACCATGGGTGAGATTAGTGAAGCATCGCATCGGATCGTCGACATTATTGGCGTCATCGACTCGATCGCCTTCCAGACCAACCTGCTGGCGCTCAATGCCTCGGTTGAAGCGGCGCGGGCTGGTGAGCAGGGCCGCGGTTTTGCGGTCGTCGCCGAGGAAGTGCGCTCGCTGGCCAACCGCAGCACTAAGGCGGCCAAGGACATCAAGGCGCTGATCGATGCCTCAAGCGCTAAGACAGCGACAGGTACGGTGCTGGTGGAAAATGCCGGTACGGCGATGAACGATCTGGTAGCTCGCGTGCGGCGAGTAACCGACGTGATCGGTGAGATTAGTGCTGCTGCCGATGAGCAGAGTCTGGGCATTGGCCAGGTCAACCAGGCCGTGGCGCAGCTTGATAACGTGACACAGCAGAACGCAGCGTTGGTTGAAGAATCCGCAGCGGCGGCTGAATCACTGCGCCAGGAAGCCGAGCGGCTAGCCGCCGCGGTTGGCGCATTCAGGCTTGCGCATGATTAATTCCTCTCCTGTGCGGTAACTCTCCGATACGGCTCGTGCGCCTGCGGGCCGTATTTTCTTCTGTTCCAAGCTTAAGATGGCTGCACATTCGACTAATGAATGGCGCCGGTCGCTCAATTTCTACCGATCTACGTCGATAACTCCGCCATAGGTGCTACCGCTGCGTTTCTTGACAAAAACCCGAACGGGTCAGTGCCACGATATTTTTATCATCTGACAGAGTGACTCGTATGCTGTCCTCATTGAAACGCCGTATTCAACTTGCCTGTGTAACCATTGTCATTCTGGCTATGGCGCTGGGCGCTGTGGTGAGCTATTTCTCGGTCAACTCCTACTATCAGGAGGCGATCGATGACAATCTGCATACTGTGACTTCCAGTAATGCCAAGGCTATCGAGCAATGGATCGCGACGCGCGGCGCGATAATTACTGCTGCGCGTGATCAGATCGGGGCTGAGCCGCCGCTATCGACGCTTGAGCAGTTAGCCGCATCCGGCGGCTTCCGTACCGCTTTCCTCGGCTACAGCAGTAATGTGCTCATCTCCTCCGACGGCTTCAAGCCGCCTGCAGACTATGACGTTCGCCAGCGTCCCTGGTACCTTGCTGCGGTCAAGCAGGGCGATGTGGTCGTTTCGCAGCCGTTCACCGATGCCGGAACGGGGCAGACGGTAGTGAGCTTCTCGGCACCAGTGATGCGCGACGGTGAGCTGTTAGCGGTAATCGGCGGCAATATCGTAGTCGATAACATTATCGCTGACGTGGAAGCCATTCGGCCGACGCCGTCTAGCTTCGCCTTCCTGAGCAGCGGTACTGACACCTTGATTGCTCATCCCGACGCCACGCTGGTCAAGCAACCGCTGACCCGACTCTCTGAGCAATTAACGCCAGCACGCATGGCGGAGCTGCGCAGCGGCAACGATTGGTTGCGTATCACCTTGAACGACAGGGCGAAGCATCTCGATGTTGTGCCTATCGCTGGCACCAACTGGGAGCTGGGCGTGGCGCTGGACGAAGCCGAGTCCAGCGTTGGGATGCGGGCAATCATCAAGTCGTCGCTCATCACCCTGATCATTGTCGCGCTGGTGGCAGCCGCTGCGCTGGGTCTATGGCTGACACGTGCCTTCCGCGGCCTTGAGCGGGTGCGTGATGCGATGATCGACATTGGCTCCGGCGAAGGTGACCTGACCCGCCGTCTGCCGGCCGAGGGGCGTGACGAAGTTTCCCAGATCGCCCAGGCGTTCAACGTCTTCATCGCCAAGATCAACGGGGTGATATTGGAAGTGCATCACAGCAGCGAGACGGTCAAACTCGCTGCAGCGGAAATCTCCTCGGGCAGCAATGATCTATCGCAGCGCACCGAACAGACGGCGGCTAGTCTCGAGCAATCGGCGGCGTCAATGGAGCAATTGACCGGTACGGTCGAGACATCAGCAGCCTCGGCACGTCAGGCCAGTCAGTTGGCAGTCGAGGCAGCGCGGTCTGCTGAGCATAACGGCGGCGAGATCGAGCGTGTGGTGATTACCATGGGCGAGATTCGCGACGCCTCCAGCCGCATCGTCGACATCATCGGTGTGATCGATTCGATCGCCTTCCAAACCAACTTGCTGGCGCTCAACGCCTCGGTCGAGGCGGCACGGGCCGGCGAGCAGGGACGCGGCTTCGCCGTCGTCGCCGAGGAAGTGCGTTCGCTCGCCAATCGCAGCACCCAGGCGGCCAAGGACATCAAGGCGCTGATCGATGCTTCCAGCGTCAAGACCGAGTCGGGTGCGATTCTGGTGGAAGGCGCCGGCAAGGCGATGAAGGAACTCGTCGAGCGTGTGAGCCGCGTTACTGCGGTGATCAGTGAAATAAGTACCGCTTCCGACGAGCAGAGTCTCGGTATCGGCCAGGTCAACCAGGCCGTGGCGCAACTCGATAGCGTGACGCAGCAGAACGCGGCGATGGTCGAGGAGACTGCCGCCGCGGCGCAGTCGCTCAGTCTGGAAGCACTGCGTCTGGCCGAGATCGTTGGCCAGTTCCGTCTCGCCCGCTGAAAACCTGCCGCCTATTATCGCTGTAGGACACCTTACACCGACCTGTACGCTGGCCTCGCTCATATCGAGCGTCGTCAGCTTTTTTATATGGGTAAAAGCACTATCGATGCTGTACGTCCCGACCGGCCATGATTGATGTTGGCGGCTTTACGGTACGCTCGGCAGCTCGATCTCATCGCTGCGCATGACCCCTTCGGTCATCATCCGGCAGAGTTTGAGGAACTCGCGCATCCCGGCCGACAGATACTTCTGGCGGTGCCAGATGAAGTAGAACTGGCGCTTGAGATCAAGATCCGGTGTCACAAGCGGGACCAGACTGCCGCGCCGAAAAGCGTCCTTGAGCGCCAGGCGCGAGATGCAGCCGATGCCTAGCCCCGATTCGACGGCGCGCTTTATGCCCTCGGTGTGCTCAAGCTCAAGCTGAATCTTGAAGCGGTTGCGACGGTGACGCATCGCCTGCTCCAGCGTGCGACGGGTGCCGGAACCCTCTTCACGCATGATCCAGCTTTCACGCAATAGCCGCTCCATATTGACTGCCCCATGCTCAGCAAGCGGATGACGCGGCGAGCAGAAGATGGCTAGTTCGTCAGCGACCCACGGTTGCATGACGATGTCTTCATGCTGAATGTCGCCTTCGATCAAGCCAAGATCGAGCGCATGATGCACGACGCGTTCGATGATGGTTGCCGTATTGCGGACCTGAAGGCGCACGCGGCTTTCAGGATGGTGCTGCATAAAGTCGCTGATCAATAGCGGCGCTAGATAATTACCGATCGTCAGTGTCGCGCCTACCTCCAGTGAGCCGATGCCGGTCTGGCCGCGCAGCAGCTCTTCGATCTCTTCACCGCGGTCGAGCAGGGCGACTGCCTTGGGCAACAGCTGGAAGCCGAGTGCATTGAGCTTGAGCCGCTTGCCGATGCGATCGAACAAGCGACAATCGAATTGACGTTCAAACTCCGCCAGTGCGGTACTTGTCGCCGACTGCGACATCGATAACGATTTTGCGGCACGGGAGACATTCTCGTTCTGACCGACAGCAACAAAGACTTCAAGTTGGCGCAGCGTATATTTCATCGTTGCTCCTGAAGGGGAACGCTTATCTGTTTAGCAGATAAGGATTATCCAGATAATTCATTTAACGGATAATATGCGGCGCTCTAAACTATCACCAGCCCTTAATAGCGCGAATGCGTTCCACTATCATGCTGGAGATGCCGTTGTGAGCAAGTTTTCAACCGAAGAAGTCCTGAGCGTCCACCACTGGAATGACACGCTGTTCAGCTTCCGCACTACGCGTGAACGGACACTGCGTTTCAAGAACGGTCAGTTCGTGATGATCGGTCTGGAAGTCGACGGCAAGCCGCTGACGCGCGCCTATTCGGTGGCAAGTCCCAATTACGAAGATCATCTCGAATTCTTCTCGATCAAGGTGCAGGATGGCCCGCTTACTTCGCGTCTACAGCATCTCAAGGTCGGCGATTCAATTCTGGTGAGCCGCAAGCCGACCGGCACGCTGGTACTTGATGACCTCCTGCCGGGGCGCAATCTCTACATGCTGTCGACCGGGACGGGTCTGGCACCGTTCATGAGCCTGATTCAGGACCCGGAGGCTTACGAACGCTTTGAGAAGGTTGTACTGATTCATGGTGTGCGTAACGTCAACGAACTGGCCTACCAGGAGTTCATCACCAAGGAGTTGGCTGAGCATGAGTACCTGGGTGAAGAGGTTCGCGACAAACTGGTCTATTACCCGACCGTGACGCGTGAGGACTATCACACCATGGGACGACTGACCGACCATATTCGCAGTGGCAAGCTATTTGAGGACACCGGATTGCCACCTATCGATCCTAAGCAGGATCGCGCCATGATCTGCGGCAGCCCAGCGATGCTCGAAGAAAGCTCTGAAGTCCTCGATGAGTTAGGGCTGACTATCTCGCCACGCATGGGCGAGCCGGGTGACTATGTGATTGAGCGGGCCTTTGTCGAGAAATAAACCACGTTTTGCTCTGCGCCTTATGTACCAGATATGCATTAAACGCCAGCCTCAGCGCTGGCGTTTTTTATATCGAGCTAACCTGCTGCTTCTAAAAAATAGAAAGATACGCATCAAACAATGCGCTTAATCGTTGAGTAAATTGACGCTAAAGTGGTCTGCATACGGCGGAGCTCCGCCATGAAGATACCAACAACATAGGAGTTGGCCATGAGTAAGGTACTGGTTCTGAAATCGAGCATTCTGTCTACTTATTCCCAGTCCAGTCAGCTGGCGGATTATTTCGCTGATCAGTGGCGTAGCAAGCATCCTGACGATGATGTCACCATTCGCGATCTGGCCACGACGCCCGTCTCTGTGCTTGATGGTGAACTGGTCGGGGCAATGCGTCCTTCTGATGCAACATTGAGCGATCGTCAGCAGGAGGCGCTCGATCTTTCCAATGCGTTGATCGATGAGTTGCAGGCACATGACGTGATTGTGCTGACCGCACCGATGTATAACTTCAACATCCCGACTCAGCTTAAAAACTATTTCGATTTCATTGCCCGTGCGGGCGTCACCTTCCGCTACACCGAAAACGGCCCGGAAGGCTTGGTCAAAGGGAAGCGTGCGGTGGTACTGACTACGCGTGGTGGCATGCACAAGGGCGTCGCAACGGACCTGGTAACCCCTTATCTCAAGACCTTTCTTGGTTTCATCGGCATTAACGATGTCGAGTTTATCTATGCCGAGGGGCTGGCCATGGGCGAAGAGGCTGCGAGCGGCGCGCAGCAGCAAGCAAAGGCTGAGATCGACGCGTTGATTTCCGCCTGATGGCCTCGACTATGATGTGATGCGTTGCATGTGAGTGTGGCAATAAAAAACCCGCGTCATGGCGGGTTTTTTGACATTAGTTGCTAGCCGGAGCGGTGATTCAGACTGCATCCTTGCCGGTTTCACCGGTACGAATACGAATGACCTGCTCAAGTGGGGATACAAAGATTTTGCCATCACCGATCTTGCCGGTATTGGCAACCGTCGTGATCGCTTCGATGACCTGCTCGACCATAGCATCATCAACCGCGACTTCAAGTTTTACCTTGGGTAGGAAATCCACTACATATTCAGCGCCACGATAAAGCTCCGTATGGCCCTTCTGACGTCCAAAACCCTTGACCTCAGTGACCGTGATACCTTGCACGCCCACTTCGGAAAGCGACTCGCGCACATCATCGAGCTTGAAAGGTTTGATGATAGCGGATATCAATTTCATTGTTGCTCTCCTCGCCTTATTCCAAAAGATAGCCGAAAGGTAACAGCTCAGTTGTGCTAAGCATACAACGCGCCTACAGGATTGAACAAAGTACCGCATTTTTGGGCGCGTGGGGCAGAATTAAAAAAGGCACCCCGAAGGGTGCCAGGGGAGCACGCCAGCTCACACCATGGGCAGCCTGCTCACGCTGCCAACTATTCTGGGGTAATGCTTATTTCTTGCTGCCGATAAATTCAGGGTAGGCTTCCATGCCGCATTCGGCCAGGTCCACGCCTTCATATTCTTCTTCCTCGGTCACGCGCAGCCCCATCACTGCCTTGATGATAGCCCAGACGATCAGGCTGGCAATAAAGGTCCAGGCGAAGATCGTGACAATACCCAGTAGCTGAGCGCCGAAGCTGGCATCGCTATTGGATAGCGGCACCGCCAGCAGCCCCCAGATACCGACCACGCCATGTACGGAAATGGCACCGACCGGGTCATCAACGCGCAGCTTGTCGATGGTAACGATGGCGCAGACGACCAGCAGGCCGCCTACCGCGCCGATCAGGGTAGCTCCCAGCGCAGACGGTGCCAGCGGCTCGGCAGTGATAGCCACAAGGCCGGCCAGTGCGCCGTTAAGGGCCATGGTCAGGTCTGCCTTGCGGAACCACAGCTTGGCAAGCACCAGCGCCGCGATCACGCCGCCGCAGGCCGCCGCGTTGGTGTTGACGAAGACCTGAGCGACTGCGTTGGCTTCACCGATATCAGAAAGTTTGAGTTCGGAGCCGCCGTTGAAGCCGAGCCAGCCCAGCCAAAGGATAAAAGTACCCAGCGTGGCCAACGGCAGGTTAGAGCCGGGAATCGCATAGATGGCGCCATTCTTTCCGTACTTACCCTTACGTGCGCCAAGCAGCAGTACACCGGCTAGTGCCGCTGTCGCACCGCAAAGGTGCACAACGCCCGAACCCGCAAAATCCTGGAAGCCGGCTGCGTCGAGGAAGCCACCGCCCCATTTCCAGTAGCCCTGGATCGGATAGATAAAGCCGGTCATGACCACGGCGAAGAGCAGGAAGGCCCACAGCTTCATACGCTCGGCCACGGCGCCGGAAACAATCGACATCGCCGTAGCGACAAAAACAACCTGGAAGAAGAAGTCCGAACGCGCAGAGTAATAGACATCGCCACCGCTGGCGACCACATCGTCAACGCTATGCTCGGCGCCAATCAAGAAGCCCAGGCTGGGCAAAAAGCCACCGGCATCGCTTGAGTACATGATGTGATAGCCGACCAGCAGGTACATAGTACAGGCGATCGCGAACAGGACGACGTTCTTGGTCAGAATTTCTGTGGTGTTCTTGGCGCGTACCAGCCCGGATTCGAGCATGGCGAACCCGGCCGCCATCCACAGTACGAGCGCACCTGTCACCAGGAAGTAGAAAGTATCGAGGGCGTACTTGACTTCAATCAGTTCGTTCATTTCGTTATATTCCTTGCCTCAGACCGCATTAAACCGCGTCGGCGCCACGTTCGCCGGTACGGATGCGGATAACGTCATCAAGCGGGGTGACGAAAAGCTTGCCGTCACCGATCTTACCGCTGTTCGCTACCTGACGAATGGCGTCCAGCACGCCGTCAAGCCGCGAATCATCTACTGCTACTTCGATTTTGACCTTGGGTAGGAAGTCGACCACATATTCGGCACCGCGATAGAGTTCCGTGTGGCCTTTTTGTCGACCAAAGCCCTTTACCTCGGTGACGGTGATGCCCTGCACACCGTTGTCCGCCAAGGCTTCTCGCACGTCATCAAGCTTGAATGGCTTGATGATAGCGGTGACAAGTTTCATTTTGATGTTCTCCTTGTTGGCTTGCGCCTGCTCTCCTCTAGGGCAGGCATCATGCCAAGGCGAATAATTATCAAATTAAACAATAAGTTAACATTACGGTTACATTAGTGAAGACGGTTAAGCACTCATCTGACAGGAACTGATGCACCATTAGTGAACATTGCGATGCCTTGAAAGGGCTTGATATGCACTTATAAAGTGCAGGTATTTTCAAAGACAGTTCAGAAATGTTCAGAGGCAGCGTTGGCATGACACATATGCGTGCATTGGAGCAAATTAGCGGATTGCATTAGGCGTAAGTGCGCTGGCTTGCGTATCCTGTAAATAACCCTCGCGACAATCTAAAGGTGAACTCATGGGTAGAAGCGATGTTTTCGGCCGACTGGCCCAGCAAATCGGCGAGCGTCTACAGGATGCTTCTCAGGCGCCCGGTGATGTACAGAAAAGTATCCAAGGTGCAATGCGCAGCACCTTTGATCGCCTTGATCTCGTCTCACGTGAAGATTTTGACGTGATGATGGAGGTTCTTCAGCGTACCCGGACACGTGTCGAGGCCCTTGAAAAGCAGGTCATCACGCTTGAAAAGGCGTTGTCTGAACGTGATCAGGGCAAGGCAGGTCATGAAGATACAGACAGTACGACGCATGCTTCCGTCGCGCCGATCAAGGAAAGCAAGGATGGCGAATTGCAGGACGACGATGTAACAACGTCATCACCCAAGACGACCACGCGTAACGCCAAGCGCAAGATGAACGAGCAGGATGCCCCTGAAGTCTCTGCCAAGCCGGCCGATGATAAGAAGGATACCGATAAAAAAGCCTGATATATGCGTCGCACAATGGCAGTTTGAAACGGCTCGTGGGTACACGGGCCGTTTTGACATCTGTGCACCGTGATGTGCCGCATGGCAGGCTCTTATTACTTGCCAACGAGAGTGCACATGACGCTTGCCATCATCCGAACGCGCGCCAGCGTGGGGCTCGATGCTCCCGAAGTCCTGGTTGAAGTCCATCTTTCCAACGGCTTACCTGGGCTTGCCATCGTTGGCCTGCCCGAAGCGGCCGTCAAGGAAAGCCGCGAGCGGGTGCGAAGTGCATTAATCAATGCGGGCTTTGAGTTTCCTGCCAAGCGCATCACCCTCAATCTTGCCCCTGCTGATCTGCCTAAGGAGGGCGGACGCTTCGATCTGCCGATTGCGCTAGGTATCCTCGTTGCCTCAGGGCAGATCCCGGAAGAAGCCGTTGACGGGCTTGAATGCCTGGGCGAACTGGCACTTGATGGCAAGCTGCGCCGAATCACCGGGGTGCTACCGGCCGCGATGGCGGTAAGCAAGGCCGGGCACCGCCTGATCGTCCCGGCGGACAATGCCGATGAAGCCGCCCTGGCCGGGCGACTTGAGGTATTACCGGCAGTGCATCTGCTTGATGTTGTCGCCCACTTGGTCAAGGAGCGGGTTATTTCTCCGCACCAGCTCGGTGCGCCACCTGTGGCCTCGCTACCCGAAATGGATCTACTGGATGTGCGTGGTCAGCACCAGGCGCGGCGCGCACTGGAAATTGCTGCCGCCGGAGGCCATAACCTGCTGTTTGCCGGCCCTCCCGGCACCGGCAAGACCATGCTGGCGAGCCGTTTGGCCAGTATTCTTCCCCCGCTGGATGACGATGAAAGCCTGGAGGTGGCAGCGGTACGCTCAGTCTGTGGTCTACCGATTCTGGAACGTTGGGGGCAGCGGCCATTCCGTGCGCCGCATCACACCGCCAGCGCGGCAGCACTGGTTGGCGGAGGATCCAAGCCGCGCCCGGGTGAGATATCGCTGGCCCATCATGGTGTGCTGTTTCTCGATGAACTTCCCGAGTTCGACCGCAAGGTGTTGGAAGTGATGCGTGAGCCATTGGAATCGGGCCAGATTCATATCGCACGTGCCAGCCATCAGCGCCAATACCCGGCACGATTTCAATTAATCGCCGCCATGAACCCATGCCCGTGTGGGCACCTCGGTGACCCGCGCCAGCCTTGCCATTGCACGGCCAACCAAGTTCAACGCTATCAAGCGCGGCTATCAGGCCCGCTACTTGATCGTATTGATCTACAGGTTGAAGTACCGGCGCTACCCGCCGCGCAGTTAACCTCAACGGAGACGGGCGAGTCGTCCGCGACGGTGAGAGCGCGAGTGCTCGCCGCACGGGAACGCCAGCGCCAGCGGGGCAACCTGAACGCACACCTTGCCCCTCGTGAGCTTGAAGCGGCCTGTGACCTTCAGGAAGGGGAGCGTGCCTGGCTTTCTGATGTGCTCAATCGCTTGAATCTCTCGGCGCGCGCCTATCATCGCGTCTTGCGCGTGGCACTGACCATTGCCGATCTGAATGACGAAACACGCGTCGAGAAAAAGCAACTGATGGAAGCGATTGGCTATCGTCAACTCGATCGCATGATGGGGCGGGGTGGAGCGAGCTGAAACGTGCTGCTGGCCGGAGTGCGCCTGAGCGACTAGCGTTTATAGAGCCACGGCGACGTTTGCCGTGGATCATCTGGTCATTCAATGCTCAGCTAAAGGAATAGCCGTGCTCCCTGATTTTTCCGCCATGTCCTTGCCTTTGGCGATAGGACTTTTTCTCTTCTGCGCGCTTGTCATCGGCACCGCTGGTACCTATCTGGCCGGGGTGGCCGACCGCTTGGCTGACCGTACCGGGCTCGGTGAGGCGATCGCCGGATCGCTATTGCTCGGTGCCACGACCTCTCTGCCCGGCATTGTCGTGTCGGTATCTTCCGCCTGGCGAGGCCTGCCAGAGCTGGCAATGAGCAACGCGTTGGGCGGCATCGCCGTACAGACAGCATTTCTGGCGCTGGCCGACGTGACCTATCGCCGGGCTAATCTCGAACACGCTGCGCCGTCGATCGGCAATTTGATGCAGAGCGGCCTGCTGATCTGTCTGCTCGCGCTGCTGTTGGTCGGCGTCTATACCCCGCCAGTCACTATCTTCGGCGTGCATCCGGTGACACCTTTGTTATTTGCCGGCTATATCTACGGCTTGTTCAAGGTGCGCGGGGCGCAGGAAGACCCCATGTGGGCACCTACACAGACGCGGGAGACCTTCGCCGATGAGCCGGAAGAAGCTTCCTCGCACGAGTCTCTAAGCGGATTATGGGTGCGTTTCGCCCTGCTGGCGCTGGTGTTGGCCGTGACCGGGCTGGTGCTTGAGCGCACGGCGACCGTGATCGCCAATGACACGGGGTTGTCAGCGACAGCGGTCGGGGCACTGCTCACGGCAATAGCCACTTCACTGCCGGAGCTGGTGACGTCAATCGCTGCGGTACGGCGCGGCGCGCTGACCATGGCTGTCAGCGGTATCATCGGCGGTAACGCCTTCGACACCCTATTTGCCGCTGCATCGGATATCGCGTATCGCGATGGCTCGATCTACCACGTTGTTTCCGATCATGTGTTGCTGTGGATCGCGATTACCATCGTGATGACAAGCGTATTGGTGTTGGGGCTGATTCGCCGCGAGGAGCAGAACTGGGGCGGTATTGGCTTCGAAAGTGTCCTCATTCTGGCCCTTTATGGCCTGGGCGCCGCATTGGTGATGGTGTGAATAGCGCCAACGCCAGCAGTAGAAGGAAGGCAAATCTACATGATGAGTGAAGATAGCGATGTAGGCGAACTGGACGCCGCATCGCTTACGGGGTTGCGGGATTACCCGCAGCCCGAGGAATGTCCACCTTAGTCAGTTTCTCCGCCGTGCCGCTGGACGCCGCTTTCCTGCCTGATCAACCTGACACAGCACTCGACCGTCTTGATACTGTGCAGCATCACTGCCGGTCAGCTCAACCTGCTTTGCCGCCTATTTGCCGTACCTCCTCTAGCGGCATGTATCTGACGCTTCGGACTGCGTTCAGCGCGGATACGGGGTGTGCCGTTGCATCGTGTTCAGAGTGGCAGAGCGGAGGTTTGCCGACAGTATTGGCAGGCACTGTGAGACGCGGCGGAGTGGCCAGGCGGTTACGGTTCTTGTGGTCAGTGAGAGCGCGAGCTTCGAGTGCGGCAACATTGAGATGCTTGAGCGAGGCGTTCATTACCAGGTGACGCTTGCTAATCTTCTTGCCCAAGCGGTAACGACAGGCCAAAAGCACGATCTGCCGTGACTTGGCACAGTCGGCCGCATCACCAACGATGCGGCGAAACGATGCCAGTGCCATCTCACCCAGGACGGGCTCATCCAAGGTATGACCGTTGAGGTCGCGCATCATCTTGCCAACGTGCAGCGCGGTGGCAATCAGTGGGTTTCTGACCTCCGTGCACATCTTGCCGCAGTCGATGACGCGCAGCGCTGCCGTTCCGTCGGGGGGCACCATGATATGGCTGGCATTGAGATCGAGATGACAGATGCGGTTGGCATGCAGAGCGGCCAGCAGTCGCTCGAGGCGCGCCAGCAGTGCCGCCTGCTGCGCTTGGCCCGATGCTTCGCGCCAGGCATCGCCGAGGCTGCGCCAGCCGTCGAGATACTCGTGGATCAGGATCTGGCGGCGTGGCAGGCCATGACGGACATACTCGCCGAGGGCGAAAGTCCTGATACCGTAGCCGGTGTGATCATCGACGATCAGGTTGTGTCGGGTCTCCGCTGTGCCGTGGGTATAGCGCAGCAGGGGGTTGCTCTTGCCGAGTAGGGCGCCGAGCCGTGTGCGCAGCGAGGTCATCTCAACTTCCTTGGCGAAGTAATTCGCCATGCCAGTATCGAGACGAAAAGCGTGGCGGCCCTTGTAGTGCCTGAGAGTGACGACGCTGTCGTCGCTACCGTTGAGCTGATGGCGGTCCATGAGGCGAGCGGCCGGCTCGGCGCTCTTGTCGTAGAGCCACCATTGCCAGCCGGAGTCGGAAAAGACGAAGGGGCCAATGAACAGTGTTTTCAGGAAACGCGGCCTGAATGCATGTCTCCCCGTCGCTATTGTGTCAGCGATCATCAGAGCGATACTCCGCAATAAGGTAAATGCCCGTGTCGGCGGGCTTCTTAGGCTGCTAACTATGTTGTAGTTAAGTTTATCTTAAGTCTTAAAGTTTTCTTAAATATTTATTCATTAACGGCAAAAAGCGTTTGAAATTAAGCGGTGTAAACGAGGATCACGTTGTGTAGTGATCGAAAGGAAGGTGAAAGTGTGGTGTGTGGCTGGCGCGGAGAGAGAGGAATGACGCTAAGCGCCGAGGCGACAAGTGAACAGCAGCGCCAACATGTCCCAGCATGCCTGAGATCACCGAATCATTACGACCTGGCGTTAAGCTGAGTTCAACGTGATGGAGCGGCGCTGGGTCTTCCGTTTAAAAGCATCAATGCAGCGCCACCGGCGATGAGTCCCCAGAAGGCAGCGCCGATACCCCACAATGAGAAGCCCGAAGCCGTGACCAGAAAGGTGATCAGCGCCGGTTCGCGATGTTGGGGGCTCTCCATCGCGCTGGCGAGGCTTGTACCGATGGTGCTGAGCAGGGCAAGTCCGGCGATTGCCAGCACCAGCGCTTGGGGGAAGGCAGCAAACAGCGCGGCAACGGTAGCGCCGAACAGGCCGGTGATGAGATAGAAGACTCCAGCAGCGACAGCAGCGGTATAGCGCTTGTTCGGGTCGTTGTGCGCTTCCTTGCCCATGCAGATGGCGGCAGTGATGGCCGCGAGGTTGAGCGCGTAGGCACCGAAGGGCGCAAGTAACAGGGTGGCGAGTCCTGTCCAACTGATGAGCGGTGAAATCGGCGGCGTGTAATTGGAAGCACGGATCACCGCTACGCCGGGGGCGTTCTGCGATGCCATGGTGACGATAAACAATGGAATACCGATGCCAATCAGGGTGGCGAATGAAAAGGTCGGCATGGTGAATACGGGCATCGCCATGCTGATCTTGAACGTATCAAAGTGCAGTAGCCCCTGGGTGGCTGCCACCACAATGCCTACCGCCAATACGGCAATGATCGCGTAGCGAGGCAGCAATCGCTTGGTGCCCAGATAAGTTATGAACATGACAAACACCATGATGAAATGGGTCTGCATGGCACTGAAAAGATCAAGTCC
The DNA here is from genome assembly GCF_003012345.1 of Phytohalomonas tamaricis. GTDB lineage: Bacteria > Pseudomonadota > Gammaproteobacteria > Pseudomonadales > Halomonadaceae > Phytohalomonas > Phytohalomonas tamaricis. The sequence continues at coordinate 523,244 of NZ_PVRV01000019.1, read as the reverse complement.
GAAGCGCAATAGCACGCCAGCCAGCATGGCCGCAGCGATGCCATGAGGGATGCGCTGCATGATCCGTTCGAATGCGCCGGTAATACCGCACAGCACGATCAACAGCGCCGAGAACAGAAATGCACCTATAGCCTCTGACATCGCCACGCCCGGCAGGCTGGTGGCAAGCAATGCTGCGCCGGGCGTTGACCAGGCGGTAAGAATGGGCATGCGATAGCGCAGTGACAGCCCAATCGACGTAACTCCCGTACCGAGCCCCAGCGCAATCATCCATGACGCGGTCTGGGCCGGTGTGGCACCGGCGGCTTCCGCCGCTTGAAAAATAATGACGGCCGAACTGGTGTAACCCACCAGTACGGCAATAAAACCCGCAACGACGGCGCTGAAGGAGATATCGTGGTGCAATGCAGTCTTTTCCGTGCGTTCAGGAATATTCATGGTGCTGCTCATGTTGATGTTGTTATAACTGGGCTGGCGGTACGTGCCATCAGGCCTTAGACGTTTCAAAACCCCGTTGTAGTGCGCTATAACGCACGACAGTAGTGTGAACCTACCATTGTGCGCTATAGCGCACAACATGAACGTGAAGGGAGCGGGATGGACACACATAGCCAGGCGGCTGAGCTCAATGCCCACATTGCGGCAACGCTAAGAACACTACGCGAGGAGAGACGCTGGAGCCTGACGAGGACAGCGCAGGTAACGGGGGTCAGCAAGGCGATGCTGGGGCAGATCGAGCGCGGGGAGTCGAACCCCACGATGGCAACCTTATGGAAAATCGCCAGCGGCTTTGAGGTGTCGTTCTCACGTTTTTGGCCGATGACGGAGGAAAAGCCTGAAAGCAGTATCCGTTATCCTGCGGTACGTGCCACCACGTTCAGTGATCCCGATACGATGATGAATGTGGCGCCGCTGTTGCCGTTCGATCCGCAGACCCGATTTGAGCTACTCGTCGTTGAACTTCAACCGGGCTGCTGTCGACTTGCCACGTCACACGCCAAGGGGGTGATTGAGCATGTCATCGTGATCAAAGGTGTCCTTGAGGTCTTGATCGACGGTAGCTGGCAAAGATTCAAGCGTGGTGAAGCCGTGCGTTTTGCCGCCGACCGTGAGCACGGATACCGTAACCGCAGCACAGCAAGTGCCACGTTTCATAACGTGATTTATTATCCGCGCTGATCGCCTATCGGTTGGTCGAGACAGAACGCAAGAAAGCGCTGCATCAGCGGGCTCTGGTACTTTTCTTTATGAGTGACCAGGCTGAAGCGACGCCGCATAACAAGCGGCACGTCGATTTCTACCAAGCGGCCGTCACGCAGCGCATGGTGTGCTTCCAGTTCGGAGACGCAGGTCAACCCCAGCCCGGCGGCGGTGGCATTGATGATCGCTTCGGCTGAGTTAAATTCAAGCGTGACATGCCAGTGTTCCAGGCGGGGCGCGACAAAGCGCATGAACTGTTCGCGAGTACCGGAGCCCTGCTCACGCAATACCCACTCCTGATGATCGAGTGCATCGAGAGGAATGCGGCCCAGCCCAGCTAGTGGATGGTCGTGGGCTGCGGCGATCAGCATGCGGTCCACGCACCAGGGCGTGATCATCAAGGCGTCATGTTCCGTGCGCCCTTCGATCATGCCAATATCCAGCTCGAATCTTTCCAGTGCGGTGCAGATGGCGGTACTGTTGGCAATGGTGACCTGCTGTTGACGATGGCCGCTGTCACGGCGAAAGTCGCGCAGCAGGTAGGGCAGTACCTGATGGCCGATGGTGTAGCTGGCGCCAATTCGCAGTTGTCCGGTCAGCGCCTGCTGGTGAGTGAATAGCTGTTCAAGGTCATCGCCGCGCTGCAGCAGTTCATCGGCGAGCGGCAGCATACGACGACCCTGCTCATTGAGATAAAGGCGATTGTTATGACGATCAAATAGCCGCTGGCCACATTGCCGCTCAAGCTCTGCCAGCGCGAGACTCACTGCAGGCTTGGTCAGGAATAACCGCTCGGATGCCGCCGTCAGCGTAGTTTCGTGAGCAACGGCAACGAAAGCGCGGAGTTGTTTGAAGGTAATCGCCATATCGTTAACTAAAATTAAACATACCGGTAAAAACGTTAAAATATAATTATACGTTAAATGGTTTTAACGTGTTGTTATTGCTCAATGCAGCAGAAGGACAATGCAATGACGAGAACGATCCGGCGAATCGTAAAAGATGCGCCCACACCCATGGCGGGTTTAGCGCTGGGTGTTGCGAGCCTGGGCTGGTGCTGGGAAAGTTTCGCCCCGCTGGGCGGGGTGGCTCAGCTGAGCGGTGCCGTTATCGCATCGGCTCTGTTGCTGATCCTGACAGGTAAGTTCCTGCTTCATCCGGCGCTGCTTTGGGACGATCTGGCGCATCCGGTCGTGGGCAGTGTGGTGCCGACCTTTGCGATGACGACCATGGTGGTGGCGAAAGCGGTGGGACTGCACTGGCCGGATATCGGTATTGCTCTGTGGTTGATCGCCGTCGCGTTTCATCTCCTGTTTCTGGTCATGTTTGTGTGCCATCGGCTGCGCACATTCGAGCTGCATCATATGGTGCCAGCCTGGTTCGTACCGCCGGTAGGCATTATCGTCGCTGACGTTACCTTTCCGGGCGTTGCGGCATTGCAGCCGCTCGCGCTGGGCCTGCTCTATCTTGGCATGCTGCTGTATGCGCTGCTGCTGCCTGCCATGATTTACCGGTTGTTATTCGCCGCTGAAATTCCCGATGCGGCCAAACCGACCATTGCGATCATGGCCGCACCCGCCAGTCTGTCATTGACGGGCTATCTGACGGTGGTGCCATCGCCATCGCCGCTGTTGGTCGCATTGTTGGCAGGCATTGCCGTACTGATGACCGCTGTGATCTACCTCGCTTTTTTCAAGCTGCTGCGGCTGCCTTACAGCTCCGGCTATGCCGCTTTCACTTTCCCGCTGGTGATTGGCGCCACCGCGTTAGCCAAAACGGCAGCCTGGATGCAGGCGCAGGGCATGGCAGGCCACTACGTGGCTCAGGTTCAGGTATTGGCTGATATCGAAGTGGTGATCGCCACGTTGGTGGTGGGTTATGTTGCGCTGCGCTATGGCCTTTATTACCTAAAGTGTGCCCGCCATGGCCTGAAACGGCACACAACAGGCACGATGTGTCATAACCGATCAGCGTGTCAGCGTACGTTCTAGCGCGGCCAGTCGGCCCGGCACTAGCGCATCTTCAACCGCGCTGATACGCAGCACATGGCCCAATGCCGGGTGAGGCGGGCGATGAATAAGCACACCTTCATCAAGTAGCGCCTTCTGCACGGCTGCGGCGGTGTCGGCATCATTCATGCGAATCGCGATGAAGTTGGTCGCGCTGTTCGGCACGTCCCCACCAAGCGCACGAAGCTGAGCCGCCAGCTGCTCCCGCCGTGCCACCACATCATGAATGTGAGTTTGCACTTCCTCATCGTGATCCAGCACGATCTCGGCGGCTTCGAGCGCCAGTGACGATACCGCGTAATGAATACGTACCTTGTGCATCATCGCGATTATGCCCGGCGGGGCGATGGCATAGCCGATCCGCAAGCCGGCCAGACCGTGCGCCTTGGAAAAGGTGCGTAGACGTATTACACCGTCACGTACACGGCTCTCGGCATTTTGCGGGCGAAAGTCGTGATAAGCCTCGTCGAGAATCAGCGTGCAATCAGCGGGCAGGTTCGCGCATAGCGTGTCGATATCGGCATCACTGTGCAGATGGCCGCTGGGATTGTCGGGATTGGCGAGATACACCGCGCGCGCATGATGATGATGGGCGGCATCGGCTAGCGCATCGAGGTCGGGCGCCAGGTACTGCGCCTCGCTGAGGTAGGGCACTTCAACCAGTCGGCATCCCTGGCCCTCGGCAAAATAGCGAAAGGTCGGGTAGGTGCCGGCGCTGGTGATGACTGCACTACCAACATCACACAGCGTGCGCAACGCGAGTGCCATCAGACTGTCGGCTCCGGCATCGACCAGCAGGGCGTCCATGGGGATATCAAAGCGCTGGCGCAGGCGGGTTCTTACTCCGAAGGCTTCCGCATCGCCATAGCCTCGCGCCAGTCGGGCAACATCATCGCCAAGACGAGCCTTGAGCGCCTGGTGAGGCATGTCGAGGCCTTCATTGGAGCCGAGCTGGTGAGAAAGCTCGCGGCCGAGACGGCGTTCGAGCGCGCGCAGGCCAGGAAACGGATTAAAGGGGCCTTCGCGGTTGAGGTGTGATGCAGTGCTGGACATACCGGTTCCTTACGGCGTTGCGTGGAGATGTGGTCTTAAAGAGGCAGGCAGTGACAGATAAGTGCGGGATTGCCTGCGTCGTTAGGTAACGTTAGCTGTTATCGAGGCTGTGGCTATCGAAGGCGCCCTCGATGATTGTCTGCCAGCGTGGCGCCTCATCGCCGGGACGATGCAGAACCAGTGTCAGTTGATAGGGATAAAGTGTGCGATCAGTAAGGCCGAGTGGCGCAAAGGACGCATCAAGCTGTGCGCTCAATAGCCATTGATGGGCACCTAGCATCTGGCCATCCTGTTCGGGAACCCAACTGATGACCTGCGGCGCGTTCTCTTGGCTCAGCAGTGCGCGGGTCAGCACCTCCCGGAAGTGATCCGAGGCCACCGGCAGCGCGCCATCAACACGTACAGGGGCGACGAGCAGGACGATATCATCCTGATGCGCCAGGTCAGGGCTCGCCAGGATCTGGCTGGCGGCGTAGCTGCCCAGGCCGGCAATAGGGTGGCGCGTCTGTGATGGTGCATAGTCATTGACACTGGCGCAGCTCGATAGAGAGGCCAGCACAATGAGTATGAAAAGGGCAGCGACAAGGCGGCTCACGAGTGAAGCTCCGCAGTAGTGTGGGGGTGACCATCCGGCTGCAGCTCAGCCATGAAATTCGTCATTTCATCAAACAGACGGGTGCGAATAGGCTCCGCTTCATTAACCAGGTGATGGCGCGCCTCGGGATGACGCACGATGCGCGCCTCGGGGAAGCGCGTGCTGAGCAACTCAAGGTTATAGGGCCAATCAACGGTCAGGTCTTCTTCACCCTGTAAAATGAGCGTCGGCAGATGGACGGGGGCATAGGCGTGCAAGCGCGGCATCCAGTTGCGCATCGCAGTGACCCAGGCCACGGCGATATGGTTGTCCTGCAGGGGATCGTGGTGATGCAGGAACGTAGCGAAAGCTTCATCGGTCGAGTTGGCCCGATAGGTGCGCTTGATGGTGCGTATGAACGGGCTGAGCATCGTATGAATCCAGCGTGACTGCTGCCATTTCCACGGTCTCACCAGCGGGGCGAGCAGTACGAGCCCCTGCCAGGGGCAATTTGGTTCACGGCGTTCGAGCGCATCGGTGGCCAGGATCGCGCCGCCGGTACTCTGACCAATGCCTACCCAGGGACCAGGAGCGAGGTCTTGCGACACCAACTGCTGCTGTAACTCGCGCAGGCAGCCTACATAGTCGGAAAAATCATTGATTGAGGCACGTGGCCCACTTGATAGGCCGTGACCGGGCAAATCCCACAGTACGACCCGCCAGTTCGCCTTGAGCAGGGTCTTGAGCAGATGCGTGTAAAGGCCAAGATGATCGAAATAGCCGTGTACAACGAAGGCTGTGCCTTGAGCGGGCCTGTCATACGCAGGTGCCCATATCTGCGTCCAGAGCCGATAGCCGTGTGCGTGGAGATGCCCGGCGTGCAACGAAGCTCCCTGATCCAATAACGCATCAAGTTGATAGTGCGCCATGTAGTAGCTTAAGGGCGCAGCAACAGGCGCCATGACAGGCTTGAGTTCTCCTGTCTCGAGTAATGCGCTGAAGTCGGGAGTCGTGGTCTTCATGTTTGGCCATGCTGATGCCACAGTCATGAGCGCCAAGGATATGGCGCGCCTGACTGTAGAAAGTGGAAACCGTTGCTGCCTACGGGGACGACAAATTGTGATCACCATTCATGCGCTTACCTATGAATGGGGTCCTGCTGGCACGGCACAAGCGTAAGCTAACGTAGCCAGCCGAGTTCGAGCCCAGTAAGCATAACTACCGAATATTATTCCTAAGTAGAATGCCGTCTTGTCATATCATGGCACAACTGCAGTCATGTTATGAAAATGGATATGAACACTATCGATCAGGTGCCCATCACCGCTTTGGCTGGATAAGCGTTCAGTAGTGCTGAGAAAGGCCCTGATAGGCTATCTTGATGCAAACCGTCTCGGAGAAGAGTGCGCAATGACGCTGATGAACGCTGTGGCTATCGAGGATTTTCTCGATGATGTTTATCCCCACCGGTTGGGTACTATCGAAGGGGTAAGCGACATGCGTGCCACGATGAGCCTTGCCATCGAGGATGAGCACCTGCGCCCGGGCGGCTGCGTTTCCGGTGCTACCTTGATGGGGTTGGCTGATATCTGTTTATTCGTTGCCGTAATTGCCCAGGTCGGGCCCGAGCCAGGCGCTGTGACCGCCAGTCTCAACTGCCACTTCCTGCGTCGCGCACGCGGTGATCGCGATCTCATTGCTAACGCGCACATCGTCAAGCTCGGCCAGCGCCTGGCGACCGGTGAGGTGCAGCTGTTCAGCGCCGGTGACGATGAACCAGTGGCGCTGGTGACGGCCAGCTACGCCTTGCCTGACCGTGATGACTGAGCAGCCACTGCATCAGAGTTGGCGCCATTACGGTAGTGTTATGACACAGTCATGGCATTAGTTTAATGGTGTACAGGACTGTAAACCGCTGATAAGCGTTAACTTCTCGCTAACCTTCTATTTTTAAAGCGCTTTTGTTGTTCATGAAGCGCTTTGCCTCGTTATAAGACCTTAGCTACCCCCTACTGTTTGTCATCCAAGATAGCTGGCTATGCTAGCGGCAAGACGTCAGCTGGCGCGATGTGACGCTGATGCCCCTCCTATGGGTTGAATATTAAGGGTGCCAACATGAGTCAGCTTCTGCTGTCGTTGCTTGCCTTCTCTCCTCTGGTCCTGGCTGGGATATTGCTGATCGGGTTTCGTGTGCCGGCGAAAACCGCCATGCCCATTGTCTTCGGGCTTACCGTACTGATTGCGCTGCTGATCTGGGACATGACCGTGGCACGGGTAATTGCTTCGACCATGCAGGGCCTGATTTTGACCGTGGCGATCCTGTGGATCATCTTCGGGGCCCTTCTACTGCTCAACACTTTGAAATATTCCGGGGGGATCGCGGCGATTCGCACGGGGTTTTCCGGCATCAGTCCGGATCGGCGCATCCAGGCAATCATCGTTGCCTGGCTGTTCGGCTGTTTCATCGAGGGGGCGTCAGGGTTTGGCACGCCGGCTGCTGTCGCGGCGCCACTGATGGTGGCGCTGGGCTTCCCGGCGCTTGCGGCCGTCGTGGTGGGCATGATGATTCAGTCGACGCCGGTATCTTTCGGAGCGGTGGGGACGCCGATCATCGTTGGCGTCACGGGAGGCGTCAATCAAGCCCAGATAAGCGCACAGCTCAGTGCTGCCGGGTCGAGCTGGGAGACGTTCTTTCGGCTGATCACGTCAGAAGTTGCCATCATGCACGGTATCGTCGGAGTAGTGATGCCGTTGTTTCTCGTAGTGGTAATGGCACGTTTCTTCGGCGCTAAGCGCTCGTGGCGCGAGGGATTTGAAGTGGCGCCGTTTGCACTGTTCGCCGGTATCTGCTTTGTGGTGCCCTATGTGCTGGCGGGCGTATTTCTAGGCCCGGAATTCCCGTCGATGATTGGTGCTCTGGTCGGGTTGGCTGTTGTCGTGCCGGCAGCACGCAGAGGTTTCTTGCTGCCGCGCACGCCATGGGATTTTCCCGAGCGCGGTTCATGGCCCGCCGAGTGGGTCGGCAATGTAGAGTTCAAACTTGAGCAGGATGTGACGCGCAAACCCTTGTCGGTGGTCATGGGCTGGTTACCCTATGTGCTGCTTGCTGTTTTGCTGGTCATATCGCGAACAGTGCCCGAGGTGAAGCAAGCCTTGATGACGGTCAGCTTGGGCTGGAGCAATATCTTCGGCGAGGCTGGCGTTTCGGGCAGCATCGAACCGTTCTACCTGCCCGGCGGGATCATGCTGCTCGTGGTGCTGTTGACCATTGTGCTGCACCGCATGCGTGCCGCCCAGGTCAGCGCGGCGTTTTCAGAGTCAACGCGCACCATCATGGGGGCGGGCTTCGTGCTGATCTTCACTATCCCGATGGTGCGGATTCTGATCAATTCTGGCGTCAACGAGGCGGATCTGGCCTCGATGCCGGTCGCCATGGCACAGCTGGTCGCCGACAGCGTTGGCCACGTCTATCCCTTCTTTGCGCCTGCCGTCGGTGCGCTTGGTGCCTTCATTGCCGGCTCGAATACGGTGTCCAACCTGATGCTCGCCCAGTTTCAGTTCAATGTCGCCAACGTGCTGGGGCTTTCCGGGGCGTTGATGGTCGCCCTGCAGGCGGTGGGCGCAGCGGCTGGCAACATGATCGCCATTCACAACGTCGTCGCCGCCTCGGCGACCGTCGGCCTGCTGGGGCGCGAGGGTATTACGCTGCGCAAGACGATCCTGCCCACCCTTTACTACGTAATAGCCGTGGGCTTGCTGGGGTTGTTCGCTTTTTATGTGTTAGGCGTCAGCGACCCTTCTATGACGCTGAATTTGACGTCTGAATGAGCGGGGCAAGTCGGTTCCGGCCGTGGCGTAATGGCATTGCCGGTCCGGCCCCGTACTAATGATTGATGGACGCGGTCCATGTTGCCGATCACATTGATCAGTGAAGGCTCACTTACATGACAGCCGGGAGTCATGGGGCCACGATGCAGAACGGGAGAGGCATGGCATGACTTTCGCTTTTGATGAACGCCTCGATGGTGTGCTGTCCTTGGTTGATCGCAATGCGTTGATCACCGAAATCAAGGCACTTGTTCCCGAGCTCGAGCTTCTTCATCAGGAAGAGGATCTTCGCCCCTTCGAGTGCGATGGGCTGGCTGCCTACCGCAACCTGCCAATGCTGGTAGTGCTGCCGGAGACCGTCGAGCAGGTACAGCAGCTGATGAAGATCTGCCATGTCAGGGGCGTACCTGTCGTGACGCGTGGCGCGGGCACGGGACTATCCGGTGGGGCACTGCCACTGACGCAAGGCGTGCTGTTGGTTATGTCACGCTTCACGCGAATATTGGCTATCGACCCTGCAGCCCGTGTCGCCCGCGTCCAGCCCGGTGTACGTAATCTTGCCATTTCCGAGGCCGCTGCGCCGTTTGGCCTGTACTACGCGCCCGACCCATCTTCGCAGATCGCCTGTTCAATTGGTGGCAATGTCGCTGAAAACGCAGGCGGTGTGCACTGTCTGAAATATGGCCTGACCGTACACAACGTGCTTTGCGCTGAGGTCGTGACTGCCGAGGGCGAGTGCATGACATTGGGCAGCCAGGCGCTTGATGCGCCGGGACTCGATCTGCTGGCGCTGTTTCATGGCTCTGAAGGCATGCTCGGTGTGATCACCGAAATTACCGTAAAGCTGTTACCCCGGCCTGAAATGGCCAAGGTGGTGATGGCAAGCTTTGACGATATCGCCAAGGCAGGCCGCGCTGTAGGTGACATTATTGCCACCGGTATCGTGCCTGGTGGGCTTGAAATGATGGATAAGCTTGCCATTCAGGCCGCCGAGAACTTCATCCACGCCGGCTATCCGGTCGAGGCCGAAGCGATCCTGCTGTGCGAGCTGGATGGCATCGCGGCCGATGTACACACCGACTGTCAACGTGTGCGCGACGTGCTCAAGGCTGCCGGCGCCACCGACATTCAACTGGCGCGCGATGACGCTGAGCGGGCGCGTTTCTGGGCCGGGCGCAAGGCGGCCTTTCCCGCCGTGGGCCGACTCTCGCCGGATTATTACTGTATGGACGGCACTATTCCGCGCCGTGAGCTTCCTAGCGTGCTGCGCAGTATTGCCGAGCTGGCTGCTGAGTATCGGCTGCGCGTTGCCAATGTCTTTCACGCCGGTGATGGCAACATGCACCCCTTGATTCTGTTCGATGCAAGCGAAGGCGACCAGCTTCAGCGCGCTGAGGCGTTGGGGGCACGTATTCTCGAACTGTGCGTGGCGGCGGGTGGCAGCATCACCGGCGAACATGGTGTGGGCCGTGAAAAAATCAATCAGATGTGTGTGCAGTTCAATCCCGCCGAGATCACGGCGTTTCACGCCGTAAAACATGCTTTTGATGAGTACGGGTTGCTCAATCCCGGCAAGAACATTCCTACCCTCGCACGTTGCGCCGAGTACGGCAGGATGCATATCCACCACGGTGCACTGCCGTTCCCCGAGCTTGAGCGATTCTGAGAAAAGCCTATGCGCATGGATGCACTGTCGCCGCTGAATAACCAAGCTGATGATTACGCTCAGAACTATGCAGAAATGCTCTGCAGGCAGGTACGTGACGCGCGGGCCAATCGGTCGCCCTTGCAGATCAACGGCGGGGGAAGCAAGGCCTTTTATGGGCGCCGCGTTGCAGGAACGCCGCTCGATACTACGGGGTATCGCGGCATTGTCCGTTACGACCCGGTTGAGCTGGTGGTCACGGTTCGCGCCGGTACGCCCTTGCGTGAGCTAGAAGCTGAACTCAAGGCGCATGGGCAGATGCTGTCGTGTGAACCGCCGTCGTTCGGTGGCTCGGCAACGGTGGGTGGCATGGTTGCCTGTGGACTTTCCGGTCCGCGGCGCCCCTGGGCCGGTGCGGTGCGTGATCTTGTGCTCGGCATGCGCGTAATCGGTGGTGAGGGCCAACTGCTGCGCTTTGGCGGTGAGGTGATGAAAAATGTTGCCGGCTTCGACGTCTCACGATTGATGGTCGGCGCACAGGGCGTGCTGGGTGTGCTGCTTGAGGTGTCATTCAAGGTGCTTCCGCGCCCGCAGGCTTGTGCCTGCTTGCGTCTGGAAATGCCACTTGATCATGCCCTTGAGCAGCTAACCCTGTGGGGGCGTGAGCCGTTGCCGTTATCGGCGGCATGCCATGACGGTTCGGCGTTGCATATACGCCTTGAAGGCGGCGAAGGCTCGGTGGCGGCGACTGTGAAACGGCTCGGGGGCGAGCGAGATAACGAGCATTACTGGACGGCGCTCAATAACCACGACTTACCCTTCTTTGCCGATCCGCGCCCGCTGTGGCGGTTATCGCTTCCGGCCGCTACGCCACCGCTTGCGCTGGATGGTGAGTGGCTGATCGACTGGGCGGGTATGCAGCGCTGGTTGAAAAGCGATGCCGAACCGCACGTCATTCGTGACGCTGCCCTGCGCGTGGGTGGCCATGCGAGCTGTTTTGCTGCCGGTCAGGGTGAGCCTTTCACGCCGCTGGCGCCGGTACTGCTGCAGCATCAGAGGCGGCTCAAGGCGCAACTTGACCCGGCGAGAATCTTCAATCCTGGCCGGCTCTATGCCGAGTTGTAATACCGCTTTTCTTTGCCGGTACATTTCAGAGGACATGCCTCATGCAGACGACATTGAGCGAGCGCGCCAGAGCGCTGCCGCGTGGCAACGAGGCCGATACGATCCTGCGCAAGTGTGTGCATTGCGGTTTTTGCAATGCCACCTGTCCCACCTATCAACTATTGGGTGATGAGCGAGACGGCCCTCGCGGACGCATTTATTTGATGAAAGAGCTGCTTGAAGGGCATGACGTGACGCGCAGCACTCAGGTTCATCTTGACCGTTGCCTGACCTGTCGCAACTGCGAAACAACGTGCCCGTCTGGCGTGACGTACCATGCACTGCTCGACATCGCCCGGCCGGAGCTTGAACGTCAGGTGGGTCGCACGCCCCGTGAGAGAGCGTTGCGTCGAGGGCTGCGCTTTATGCTGGCCGATTCTGAGCGCTTCAATCTATTGCTGAAGGCGGGGCAGACACTGCGGGCGGTGTTGCCCGGGACACTGCGTGCCAGGATACCGCCACGGGCAGTAGCGATGGGTCAGCGTCCCGATCCGCGTCGGCATACGCGTCAGATGCTGATTCTCAACGGCTGTGTGCAGCCGGGCCTGTCACCTAACACCAATGCGGCTGCGATGCGGGTACTCGACCGTTTCGGGATCGGTGTCACCGCAGTACCGGAAGCGGGCTGTTGCGGTGCGATCGATTACCACCTCGATGCCCAGCAGGTGGGCCGCCAGCGGATGCGCCGTAATATAGATGCCTGGTGGCCGTCGATTGAAGATGGCGCCGAGGCGATCATTCAGACCGCCAGCGGCTGCGGGGCCTTCATTAAAGAATATGGCGAGATGCTCAAGGATGATCCTGATTATGCGGCCAAGGCCCGCCGTGTCAGCGCCTTGGCCAAGGATCTGGTCGAGATACTGAAAGACGAAAACCTTGAGCGTGTTGCAGTCGATGAGCGCTACGTGGGCCAGCGTCGGCTGGCATTTCACTGCCCATGCACACTTCAACATGCCCAAAAGCTCGGCGGTGCGGTAGAGAACGTGCTGACCCGGTTTGGGTTTTCCCTGGCACCCGTACGTGATGCTCATCTGTGCTGTGGCTCGGCCGGCACCTATTCGATCACTCAGCCTGAGCTGTCACGTCGACTGCGTGATGACAAGCTCGCTGCCTTGGAGGAAGGCGCACCGGAGGCGATCGTGACGGCCAATATCGGCTGTCAGATGCATCTGGGCGGTGCGAGCAAGCGACCGGTGAGCCATTGGCTAGAGCTGGTCGATCGGGCAATCAATGCGGCGCCCGACGCCTATACTAAGGAATCTGTAGTGAATCACCGTGGTAGCCATAAGGATAACGATAATGACAATCAAGGAGAGCACCCATGCGGACCAAGGCTGTACTGAGTCTTGCTGATGTGAACCGTGTGCTGGACACCGCGCAACAGGCGGCAGATGCCGAAGGCTGGCAGGTGGCGATTGCGGTCGTCGATGACGGCGGCCATCCGTTGGGGTTGCGCTGTCTCGACGGAGCTGCACCGATTTCCGGCTATATCGCGCTTGAGAAAGCACGCACGGCGGCGCTGGGGCGGCGCGAGTCGAAAAATTACGAAGACATGATCAATAACGGGCGAACCGCCTTTCTCAGTGTCCCCTTGCTACAGGGCACGCTCGAGGGCGGGGTACCGATTATGGTGGATGATCAGTGTGTCGGCGCGGTGGGAGTATCGGGTGTGCAGGCTGCGCAGGATGCGCGTGCGGCAAAGGCGGGTGTGGACGCCGTTGCCAATGATTAATGGACCGATGAGGAACGCGTCATGACAGAGCGGGTCGAATGCCACCGCTTGAAAGTGGCTTACAAGCTGCATCGTTTCATAGAAGAAGAGGCGCTGCCGGGCACCGGCGTCGATAGCGCATCGTTCTGGATAGGCCTGGACGCCTTGATCCATGATCTGGCCGGCGAGAACCGTGCATTACTCGCCGAGCGCGAGCGCTTGCAGGACCAATTGGACCGCTGGCATCGGGAGCATCCCGGCACGATCGAGGACACGACGGCGTATCGTAATTTCCTTGAGGAAATTGGCTATCTCGTCCCCGAACCTGACGAAGTGGAGATCACGACGACCGGCGTCGATTGCGCGGTCATTCAGCAGGCCGGGCCGCAGTTGGTCGTCCCGGTTACCAATGCGCGCTATGCGCTCAATGCCGCCAATGCACGCTGGGGTAGCCTGTATGACGCCCTTTATGGCACTGATGCGATCAGTGAGGAGGGGGGCGCCGAGCTCAGCGCTGACTACAACTCTCGACGCGGCGACAAGGTCATCGCCTATGGTCGTGGACTGCTCGATCATGTAGCCATGCTAACGACGGGCTCCCATACGCGCGCGCAGCAGTATGCCGTGCGCGATGGGGAGCTGATCATCACGCTGGATAATGGGGAAGAAACGAAGCTGGCCTCGATGGAGAAGTTCGCTGGCTATCGTGGCAAGGCCGATGCGCCCGAGGCGATTCTGCTGTGCAACCATGGTCTGCATCTTGAGCTACAGATTGACCGCAGCCATCCGATTGGCCAGAAGGACAAGGCGGGGATCAAGGATATTCTGGTCGAGGCGGCAATCACTACCATCATGGATTGCGAAGACTCGGTGGCCGCCGTCGATGATGCTGACAAGGTGTTGGTATATCGCAACTGGCTGGGCCTGATGAAAGGCGATCTTGAAGCCAGTGTCGCCAAAGGCGATGCCACCATCACCCGGCGTCTTAATCCTGACCGTGACTATAGCGCTCCCGATGGCGCCAGGCTGACGTTGCCGGGGCGCTCGCTGATGTTCATACGCAATGTCGGACATCTGATGACCTCTTCGGCGGTACTCGATGAACACGACAGGGAAATTCCTGAAGGCATTCTCGATGGCGTCATTACCAGCTTGATCGCCATTCATGATCTCAAGCGGGAGAAACAGGGCAATTCCCGCTGCGGCTCGGTCTACATCGTCAAGCCTAAGATGCACGGGCCGGATGAGGTGGCGTTTGCCAACAAGCTGTTCTGTGCGATCGAGGATCTGCTGGGGATGGCGCGCGATACGCTCAAGATCGGCATCATGGATGAGGAGCGACGCACGTCACTCAATCTCAAGGCATGCATTAAGGCGGCGTGCTCACGGGTCGTGTTTATCAATACCGGCTTTCTTGACCGCACCGGCGATGAGATTCATAGCGTAATGGAGGCCGGTCCGGTGGTACGCAAGGGCGAAATGAAGTCGGCCACCTGGATTAGCGCTTATGAGCGCAACAACGTTGAGGTGGGGCTGGCCTGCGGCCTGCGCGGCAGAGCGCAAATTGGTAAGGGCATGTGGGCGATGCCCGATCTGATGGCGGCAATGCTCGAGCAGAAGGTGGTGCATCCCAAGGCCGGTGCCAACACGGCTTGGGTGCCCTCGCCGACAGCTGCCGTGCTGCATGCGTTGCACTACCACCGGATTGACGTTAACCAGGTGCAGCGTGGCCTGGAAATGCAGGGAGTAACGCAGGAGGAACATGATGCGTTGCTGGCCAATCTGCTGAGTGTGCCGGTTGTCACTGTGCCTGCGTGGTCCGATGATGAGATTCAGCAGGAACTTGATAACAACGTTCAGGGCATCCTCGGCTATGTGGTGCGTTGGGTCGAGCACGGCGTGGGCTGCTCCAAGGTGCCCGACATTCATGACGTGGGGCTGATGGAGGATCGCGCCACGCTGCGCATTTCAAGTCAGCACATTGCCAACTGGCTCTATCACGGAATCGTCGATGAGGCGCAGGTACGAAAGACGCTGGCACGCATGGCAGGCGTGGTTGATCGTCAGAACAGCATCGACCCTTATTATCAACCGATGGTCGGGCGACTCGACAGTTCACCGGCGTTTCTGGCCGCCTGCGACCTGATCTTCAAGGGACGTGAGCAGCCCAGCGGGTATACCGAGCCGCTGCTGCACGCCTGGCGTCAGAAGGCCAAGGCGCAAGGCTAAGCTAAGCCAGCACAGCCAATAAGAACCCACGGAGAGATAGGCACCAAGGGCACGATGAGCGCCCTTGCGTGTCTCTTGCGGCGTGGTCGCGTCAGCGAGCTTTCAATGCGCTGACCAACAGGGTCAACCAGCCCGCCATTAGTGCGACGCCGCCAATCGGCGTGATGATGCCGAGATAATGCACGCCACTAAGTGCGAGAACATAAAGCGAGCCGGAGAACAACACGATACCGATTCCCCAGAGCTGCATCGCTAATCTTTGGCCGGGAATAGGCTGGCTGCTGCGCCAAGCCAGGACCGCGAGCAGGGCGGCCGTATGCCAGGCCTGATAGCGCACGCCGGTCTCGAAGGCATTAAGCAGCTCGGGAGATAGCCTGGCAGTAAGTGCATGTGCGCCGAAGGCGCCCGCGGCGACGACAATAAAGCCGCTGAAGGCAACCATTGCCCACCCGATTCGATTTTCCATGGCGTCCACTCCGCTTCCGTCTAAGCTTTTAACGCTAACACTATGATTTTAACGTCACATTCAAGCCAAATTGCGACAACAGCAAATGCTGTATGTGCGTGTTGTACGCTACCTGAGCATGGGCGACGCCGACGGAGAATAACACTATGGAACAGCTTGTCAGTACGCTTGCGAACGCGGCGCATGCGGTGATGGACCCTGTAAGCGGGTTTATATGGAGCTATATCCTGGTCTATCTACTGATCGGGGCAGGGCTGGTATTTACCGTCATGACCAAGTTCATGCAGTTTCGCCTGCTAGGGCAAATGGTGCGCGTTACCTTCGCTCGCCAGAGCGGCGGAGAGGGTGTCAGCGCCTTTCAGGCCTTTGCGACGTCACTGGCGGCGCGCGTGGGGACCGGCAATCTTGCCGGGGTGGCGCTGGCACTGTGGGTCGGTGGACCCGGCGCTATTTTCTGGATGTGGATCACGGCGCTGGTCGGACTGGCAACGGCGTTTATCGAATCGACATTAGCCCAGATTTATAAGACCAATCATCGTGACGGCGTGTTTCGCGGCGGGCCGGCATTCTATATCGAACGTGCGCTGGGCCAGCGCTGGCTGGGCATGTTATTTGCGGTGTTTTTAATCCTCGCGTTTGGGCTGGCCTTCTGCGGCGCGCAATCCAACACCATAGCGCAGGCGATGAATGGTGCCTTTGCCATCCCTAACTGGGTTACCGGGGTCGTGCTGGTGGGCCTGACGGCGCTGATTATTTATGGCGGTATCAAGTCGGTCGCCCGCGCCGCAGAAAAAATCGTCCCGATTATGGCCGTCGCCTACTTTCTGGTGGCGCTGTACATCCTGATCATCAATATCAGTGACGTGCCAGCCATGCTGGCGTTGATCGTCAAGAGCGCCTTCGGCTACGGGCCGGCAATCGGCGGTGCCGCAGGTTACTCGATCATGCTGGCAATGGAAAACGGCATCAAGCGAGGCCTTTTTTCCAACGAGTCGGGCATGGGATCGGCACCCAACGCGGCAGCCACCGCAAATGTCAAGCATCCCGCTGCGCAAGGATTGGTGCAGTCGTTTGGCGTGGTGTGCGACACGCTGATCATCTGCAGCTGCACGGCCGTCGTGATCCTGCTTTCCGGCGTTTACGATACCCTGATGAGCACCTCGCCGGGCGCCGCTATTCAGGGAATTCAGCTGACACAGGATGCAATGGGGGATCATCTCGGCCGGTTCGGTGAAATATTCATTGCGCTGGCAATACTGTTTTTCGCCTTCACCTCGATTCTGGCCGATTACGCCTACAGCGCGATCAACATTGAATATCTATTTCCGCGCCATGCCGAACGAGCAGTCTCGATCATGCGCGCGCTCATATTGGCCATGGTCATGATTGGTGCGGTAGCGCAGTTGACCTTCGTGTGGGATTTCGCCGATCTGGCGATGGGATTGATGGCGACGACCAACCTGATCGCGATTCTTTTGCTTTCACCGATTGCGGTGCGCACGCTGCGGGACTACGAGCGTCAGCGCAAGGAGGGCGTCAAGGAGCCTGTGTTCAATCCCAAGATATTGAAACACCCCGAACGGGTCGAGAAGGGGGTATGGGACTGAGCATCGGCTGTCGTCGTCTATGTTCCAACGGGGTGGCCAATGCCATCCCGTTTTCAACTACGGCCAACGCGTTATATGCCGTATGTGGCAAAGAGGGCAATATTGAGCGCTTGAGGTGGCGTTGAATGTACTCTTCACCCGCTGCGGTTTTTCATGGTGTACACTCCGCCCCCGTCTAAATAATCAATGCCAACTCAATGGCTTTTGTCGCTCCGTTTTCAGACGCCGTACGATACTGCTGGGTCGTGACCTGTTTCGTACCACGCCTGAGCACGGATGACCCTCATGGAGAATGACATCATGGAGCAGTTTGTCAGCACGCTCGAAAATGCGGCGCACGCCGTGATGGATCCGATCAGCGGGTTTATATGGACGTATATCCTGGTCTATCTGCTGATCGGTGCCGGTATATTGTTTACCGTCACGACCAAGTTCATGCAGTTTCGTCTGCTGGGTCATATGGCTCGGATCACCTTCGGTGGCCGTGGCGCCGGTGAGGGAATTAGTGCATTTCAGGCGTTCGCGACATCATTGGCGTCGCGGGTCGGGACGGGGAACCTTGCCGGTGTAGCGATCGCGTTATGGGTAGGTGGCCCGGGGGCTATCTTCTGGATGTGGATGACGGCCTTGGTCGGTCTGGCGACCTCGTTTATCGAATCGACGCTGGCGCAAATCTACAAGGTGCGCCATGAAGACGGCGCCTTCCGCGGTGGTCCGGCCTATTACATCGAACGCGGCCTTGGTCAGCGTTGGATGAGCGTACTGTTTGCTATCTTCCTGTTGATTGCCTACGGGCTGGCCTTCAATGGTGCTCAATCCAACACCATCGCCCAAGGCATGAATCAGGCCTTCAGCGTGCCGCCGTGGCTGACGGGTGTTGTTCTGGTGATTCTGACCGCAATGATCATCTATGGCGGCATCAAGTCAGTGGCGCGTACTGCCGAAAAGATCGTGCCGATCATGGCGATCGCCTATCTGCTGGTTGCGTTGTATATCCTGATCGTCAATATCGGTGAGGTGCCTGGCATGCTGGCGCTGATCGTCAAGAGCGCCTTTGGCTATGGCCCGGCCATCGGTGGTGCGGCGGGCTATTCGATCAAGATTGCGATGGAAAATGGTATCAAGCGTGGCCTGTTCTCCAACGAGGCGGGGATGGGCTCGGCACCCAATGCGGCCGCGACGGCAACGGTCAAGCATCCTGCGGCACAGGGCTTGGTGCAGTCGTTCGGCGTGGTCTGTGACACGCTGATCATCTGCAGCTGCACGGCCGTCGTGATCCTGCTTTCCGGCGTCTACGATACGCTGATGACCACCTCGCCGGGGGCTAATATCGAGGGGATCAAGCTGACCCAAGACGCGATGAGCGATCACCTTGGCGCGTTTGGCACCTACTTTATTGCTATCGCCATCTTCCTGTTTGCCTTCACCTCGATCATTGGCAACTACGCTTACGGTGAGATCAATATCGGCTATCTTTTCAAGCGTCGCAGCAAGGTCGCGATCCATGTGCTGCGCCTATGCGTGCTGGCGATGGTGATGATCGGAGCGGTGGCGCAGCTGACCTTCGTGTGGGATTTCGCGGACTTTGCGATGGGATTGATGGCGACCACCAACCTGATTGCCATCCTCTTGCTCTCACCGATTGCGGTGCGTGCGCTGCGTGATTACGAGCGCCAGCGCAAGGAGGGCGTCAAGGAACCTGTTTTCGATCCCAGGGTATTGAAGCGTCCCGAGCAGGTCGAGAAAGGCGTATGGGACTGAGCTGAAAATAAGGGCCAACATGAACGGGACGGCAGTACTGCCGTCCCGTTTTGTTATCGATTACCTGTCTACACATGTGCCGCATTCCTGGTTCAATCCGTATAATATGGGGCGCCGCAGGCATGGCCGTTACCATCTGTCATGCCGTGAGCGAGTGAATGAACCCGTGCAGAGGAGAGCCGCCATGCAGCTTCAGTTGAACGGTGAGCCGCGCAGCTTCGACGCCGTGACGACGGTTGATGAGCTAATCGAGACGCTGGGCCTGCGCGGCAAGCGCATTGCCGTCGAGCTCAACGAGCAGATCGTGCCGCGCACGCGGCATGCCGAGACCGCGCTCAATGACGGTGACAGCATTGAAATTGTGCATGCCATTGGTGGCGGTTGATACGCCAGAAGCCGTTGACCTATTCAGGTGTCGCATTGCCTCTGGTGATTCGCCACCCCATTACTTGCAGGAGGGTCGCCATGACCGTTGATACCCGGATCGATACACCGTTGACCATCGCCGGACGCACTTATCATTCGCGTTTGCTGGTAGGCACCGGCAAGTATCGCGATTTTGATGAGGCGTCCCGCTCGATTGAAGCCAGCGGCGCGGAGATCGTCACCGTTGCGGTGCGTCGTTCCAATCTTGGCCAGAATCCGGACGAGCCGAATCTGCTCGATATCATTTCACCGGATCGTTATACCATTTTGCCCAATACCGCCGGCTGCTATAACGCCAAGGACGCGGTACGCACCTGTCAGCTCGCGCGTGAGCTGCTCGATGGCCATAATCTGGTCAAACTTGAAGTGCTGGGTGACGAGAAAACCCTTTATCCCAATGTGATCGAGACCCTCAAAGCAGCGCGTACCTTGCTCGATGATGGTTTCGACGTAATGGTGTATACCAGCGACGACCCGATTGTCGCCCAAGAGCTTGAAAGCATGGGCTGCTGCGCGGTGATGCCGCTCGGCTCGCTGATCGGTTCAGGCCACGGTCTGCTCAATCCGCATAGTCTTTCATTGATTATTGAAAATGCCGGTGTGCCTATCCTGGTCGATGCCGGTATCGGTACGGCCTCCGATGCTGCGCTGGCGATGGAGCTCGGCTGCGATGGCGTGCTGATGAACTCAGCCATTGCCCATGCACGTCAGCCTGTGGTGATGGCTGGCGCGATGAAAAAGGCCATCGAGGCCGGCCGCGAGGCTTATCTCGCCGAGCGCATGCCGCGCAAGACCTATGCCAATGCCTCTTCGCCCAGCGAAGGGCTTATCACTCGTTAATTTCGCCTGAGCGCCGATTTCGTTGCCATGACTCAAGATACCCCTCGCCCGGAAGATTCGATTGCCGAGCCCCAGGACACACCGCGCCGCGGTGTCAAAAGCTATGTGCTCAGAAGCGGGCGCATGACCGTTGCCCAGACGCGCGGCCTCGAAGAGGTCTTTCCACGCCTTGGACTGTCGCTCGAGGCTGGGCGGCTCGATCTTGATGCGTTGTTCGGCCGTGCTGCGCCCCGCGTGGTCGAGATCGGCTTTGGCATGGGCGCCTCGCTGTTTACTCAAGCTGAAAACCATCCCGAGACCGATTTCATCGGCATCGAAGTGCATCCGCCGGGCGTGGGTAAACTGCTCGATGAGCTCGACAAGCATGGCCTTACTAATGTGCGTATTTATCGTGAAGATGCGCTACGTGTGCTGGCGGAGGCGATTCCCGAGGCGTCAATCGACACGCTACAGCTATTTTTCCCCGACCCGTGGCCAAAGAAAAAGCACCATAAACGGCGTATCGTCCAGCCGGCCTTCGTTGAGCTGGTGCGTTCAAGGCTGAAACCCGGCGGCCAGTTTCATATGGCCACCGACTGGGAAGCCTATGCCGAGCACATGGCAGAAATCATGGAAGCTGCCCCGGGCTTTGAGAATACCTCCACCCAGGGTGCTTTCGTCCCGCGTCCCGAGTTTCGCCCTCTGACCAAGTTTGAAGCGCGTGGAGAACGGCTGGGACATGGCGTATGGGACTTGATCTATCGCCGTACGGAGTAAGCGAAAGCCGCTTAGGTGGCCGCAAAAGCCCTGCACATGCCATGTGCGGGGCTTTTTTATGAACGGAAGAGGCGGTGGTGTGGCCTTTAATTAAGCGACACTGGCCTCAATAAAAAAGCCGCCCGGGGAGAGCGGCGATAAGGACCGTGACTAGCTTGATGAGGAGATAACCAATGACGAAGCCTGACACTCCATGATTGGTCGGTGATGCTTGGCTAACACCACGACTTAAACTTAATCATTCTCATTTGCGGCGTCAAGTCATTCTCAAATGTTTTTGTTTCCTATTGTGACGCCGGTGCGGCACTGCGGCTGGAAAGGATGGCAATACTTCGGTTCAGTGTAAATTAGGCATGGCGCAATAAAGCATCTAGCCTTTATTCAGGATTGAACGACTTCATTGATGGGCGAGGCGATGCCTCGCGACAACGTAAAAGTGCCTGCCGATGATCCTGAACTGCCATCTTGTTTACCGTGCATTGCGGCTTTGTTGTTGCGTGGCCTGCCGATTAGTCGGGATCGCTGCGTTACTGCTGATCACCAAGGCACCGGCGTATGCGGTCGAGTCGGCTCCGGCTGATCAGGTGGCGCGTGGTGAGTACCTGACCCGCGCGGCCAACTGTATCAGCTGCCATACCCGGGATAACGGTGAGCCTTTTGCCGGTGGGGTGGCATTTGAGACGTCATTCGGCACGCTCTATTCCACCAATATTACCCCCGACGATGAACATGGCATCGGCGCCTGGCGTGACGAGGACTTCTTGCGTGCCATGCATGAAGGCATCGGTCGCGAGGGGGAGCATCTCTATCCGATCTTTCCTTATACCGACTACACCCAGATGTCGCGTGACGATGTGCTGGCTATCCATGCCTATCTGAAGACACGTGAGCCGATCGACTATCAGCCACCTGCCAATGAGATGACGTTTCCCTTCAACCATCGCCGGCTTTTATGGTTTTGGAAGATGATCAACTTCGATGAGGGGCGCTTCGAAACTGCGCCGCAGTGGGACGAAACGGTGGCGCGCGGCGCCTACCTGAGCGAGGCGCTGGGCCACTGTGGGCAATGCCATACGCCGCGTACCTGGAGCCAGGGGCTCGACAATGATCACAAATTCGCTGGTGCTACCCAGCGCGGTTGGAAGGCGTTCAACATCACTTCGGGCCCGGATGGCATCGGTAACTGGTCCGACGATGAGTTGACCCAGTATCTCACTACCGGCCATGTGCCTAACAAGTATGCCTCGGCGGGACCGATGGCGGAGGTCGTGACTGACAGCCTGCGTCATCTACGCGATGAGGATATTGCCGCAATGGTCGCTTATCTGCGCCAGATCCCACCGCAGCCCAGCGACGTGCCCACCATCGCTGAGGTGCGTGACATGCAATCACAACGCAGGCAAGACATGACGTCCCGGGCTGAGACGATGAAGCAGGGTGAACAGCTTTTCATGGCTAATTGCGCCAGTTGCCATTATCCCGATGGTAGCGGGCCGGGTGGGGCCTATTCCAACTTTGAAGCGCATAGCGTGGTGCGCGATCCGCAGGGCACCAACCTGATTCGCGTGATGCTTGAGGGCATCGACCGCCAGGGCCGCGACATGCATGTCTTCATGCCGGCCTATCGCGACCTGCTCAGCGATGAGCAGATCGCTGCATTGGCCAACTATATCGGTTACCACTTCGGTGGCCATGAGGCTGATTTCAGCGCAGAGGATGTGGCGGCGCAACGCAACTAAGCTCGGATATCGCCAGGAGAATGCCATGGCCAAGCTGACATTGAATATCAACGGCACCGCGCAGGAACTTGACGTCGAGGCCGGCGAGCCATTGCTCTACGTGCTGCGCAACGGGCTTGGCCTCAAGGGGCCCAAGTTTGGCTGTGGATTGAGCGAATGCGGCGCCTGTACGGTACTGGCCGATGGCAAGCCGCTGCGCGCCTGCATCGTTCCGGCCGCATCCCTGGCCGGCCGTACGATCACGACGCTGGAAGGGCTGGGTACACTGGAAAATCCGCATCCGCTGCAACAGGCTTTCATAGATGAACAGGCGGCGCAGTGTGCCTACTGCATTCCCGGCATGATCATGTCCGCCAAGGCGCTGCTCGACCGTAATCCTGAGCCCTCCGATGAGGATATTGCCTGGGCGCTGGCGGGAAACCTGTGCGGCTGCGGCACCCATCTGCGTATCGTCCGGGCGATCAAGCGTGCGGCAAGCACAATGCGTGAAACCCCGATCGATAGCAGGGAGGGCTCGGCATGACGGCACCAGTCTCGCGCCGTGACGTGCTCGCCGGTGCCCTCAAGGGTACAGGGGCGCTGCTGGTCGGTTTTGCCATGAGCCATCCACTCACGGCACTTGCGGCGCGCATCACAGACGATGTTGAAAATGACATCGCCGGTATCAACAAGCGCGTTGTCGATGGGGATCGGGTCGACGCCTGGCTGGTGATTACCCGAGATGGACGAATGATTCTCTACAGCGGCAAGGTCGAACTCGGCACGGGTGTGGCGACAGCCCTTCGCCAGATTGTCGCTGAGGAGCTGGCGATAGCGCCCACCGCGCTTGAGTTCATTCAGGGCGATACCGAACTGACCCCCGATCAGAAATACACTGCGGGCAGCAAGACGCTGCAAGTTGGTGGCAAGCAGTTGCGACGTGCGGCAGCGACGGCGCGACACGTGCTGCTGGGGCGTGCCAGTGAACATCTTGGTGTGCCGGTCGAAGGGCTGACGGTCTTCGACGGTGCTGTGGTGGTCACGATGTCACCGAGCCAGCGGCTAAGCTACGCCGAATTGATCGGAACCGGCTTCGATACGGCCGTCAATGATCAGGCCGATACTGTCGCGCCTGAGAATTTTCGCGTGGTAGGCCGCTCGGCGCCTCGCATCGATATTCCTGCCAAGGTCAGTGGCGATTTTACCTACGTGCACGATATTAAACGGCCCGGGATGTGGCATGGACGCGTCGTACGGCCACCGACTATCGGCGCGACCAGGATGACGGCCACGCCCGAGCATATCGACCGGCGCCATTTGGCGGCCGAGGTCGAAGTCGTCGTGGAGGGCGCGTTTATCGGTGTGGTCGCGCCTACCGAATGGGGCGCGATGCAGGCTGCTCAATCGCTCAAGGTAAGCTGGCGGTACGCGCCAACCCTGCCGCGCATGGAGGCGCTGTTCGATACGCTTGAAGCCATGCCTGGCGATGAAGAGGTAGGCATTGATGTGGGCGATGTCGACACTCGATTAGCTGCGGCTGAGGCGCCGCTTACGGCTACCTATCGCTGGCCCTATCAAATTCACGATTCGATCGGCCCGTCCTGCGCGGTCGCCGAGGTCAATGAGGGGCGGATGACGGCGTGGTCGGCGACGCAGGGGGTTTATCCGCTTCGGGCGTCATTAGCCGATCTGCTTGAACTGCCGCAGGATGAGATTCATGTCATCTATGCCGAAGGGGCGGGATGTTATGGCCACAACGGCGCCGATGATGTCACCGCCGATGCGGCGCTGCTTGCCCGGGCGGTGAACCGTCCGGTGCGGGTGCAGTGGTCGCGTGCCGATGAGCACGGCTGGGGGCCGAAAGGACCGGCGATGGTGATGAAGATGGCCGGCGCACTCGATGCATCAAATGCCATTGCCGCCTGGACATTCGAGAATTGGTCGCCGACCCATACTACCCGCCCCAACGCTGACGACGGTGCTGCCAATGTATTGGCGGGACAGCTGGCGCATGGGTTGACGCCGGGCAGCGGCACTGTTGGCGGTAACCGCAACGCACGGACGCTTTACACGTTCCCCCATCAGCGCGTTACCACACACTGGTTGTCCAGCGAGTCTTCACCGCTGCGTCCTTCAGCGCTGCGAACGCTCGGAGCGATGCAGAATACGTTTGCCAACGAGTGTTTTCTTGATGAGCTCGCTTATGCCGGAGGTCTTGATCCCGTTGATGTGCGGCTTCGTTATCTCAATGACCCACGCGCCAAGGCCGTTATCGAGGCCGTAGCCAAACGCAGCGGCTGGCAACCACGCGAACAGCCGAACGGTCAGTACGAGGCCAGCAGAGCGAGCCACGGCCGTGGTATTGCCTTTGCTCAGTATGAAAATGAATGTGCTTATGTTGCCGCGATTGCCGAGGTTGCCGTTAGCGGCCAAGGCGTGCGCGTCGAAAAGGTGACCGTTGCCCACGATTGCGGCCAGATCGTCAATCCTGATGGATTGAGAAATCAGATCGAGGGGAATGTGCTGCAGGCGACCAGTCGCGTGCTCAAGGAAGAAGTTGGTTTTAACACCACGGGCGTGACCAGCCTTGAGTGGGGGGCCTACCCATTGCTGACATTCGCCGAGATTCCCAAGGTGGACATCGTATTGCTCGATCGGCCCAGCGAGCCGATGCTGGGCGCGGGAGAGGCGACCTCTGCCGTCATTCCAGCGGCAATCGCCAATGCCGTGTTCGATGCCTGCGGGCTGAGGCTGCGCAGAGCGCCGCTGACAGCTGCTGAGCTGCGTCGAGTCGCTCAGCAGAGCTGAGCATTACCGGTCATGTTTCCATAAAAAAAGCCACCTGAGGTGGCTGATCAAAAGACCGCGACTAACGTGATGAGGAGATACCATCAACGAAAACACGTCTCGCTTTCTGGCGTGCGGCGCTACCAAGCGCTGCATGCGTAAACTACCAATTATTTTGTGGTTATTAAAAGTGATATTTGCGGACGTTTTGTCGCACCCTCGATGATTCAAATAAAGACGTTTGAAGTAAGGCATTAGCTGTTCGGTTTGGATGCTGCGACATTGCGCCGCTTGGCGGTCAAAACGAAAGTAGCGTTATATGGCCTTATTGATTATGTGGTTTTGAGGGGTTCACGTGATCAGACTTGTTCCGCTAGATAAAAAAAGCCGCCCGGGTGAGCGGCTTAAAGACCGTGACTAGCTTGATGAGGAGATAACCACCGACGAAGCCTGACACTTCGCTGGTAGCCACGATGCTTGGCTAACATCGTGAGATAAAGATAAGCATTCTCATTTGACCCGTCAAGTAAAAATGAGAATATTTTGCATTTAAGAAGGAGGGAAGATGACCAAGGTCGCGTTCTTCAGTGCTCAGCCCTATGATCAGCGCTTCTTCGATGCCGCCAATCGGACCACGTTCAAATCACATGGCTTTGAGCTGATATACCATCCGGTCGCATTGTCCGCGCAGACCGTACCGCTTGCCGAAGGATGCGACGCAGTCTGTATCTTCGTCAACGACATGCTCGATGCCGATACGATAGAAGCCTTGCATGGCTTGGGCGTACGGGGCGTGCTGCTGCGCTGTGCGGGCTTCAACAATGTCGACCTTGAGGCAGCCAAGCAGTTCGGGTTATTCATTGCCAGGGTGCCTGCCTACTCCCCAGAAGCCGTTGCCGAGCATGCCGTTGCATTAATGATGACGCTGAATCGACGCATTCATCGTGCCTATAACCGTGTGCGTGAAGGTAACTTTGCACTCGACGGTTTGCTGGGCATGACCATGCACGGTAAGACGGTAGGGGTAGTGGGAACCGGAAAGATAGGCTTGGCAACGGCCCGCATCCTGCATGGATTCGGCTGCCGCATGCTGGGCTTCGATCCGATGACCTCGGCAGAGTTCAAGGAGATCGGTGAGTACGTGGACCTTGAGGTGCTGCTGGAACAGTCCGATATCGTCACGTTGCATTGCCCGCTGATACCTGCCACTGAACACATCATAGATGTGAAGGCGCTGGGCCAGATGAAGCCAGGAGCGATGTTGATCAATACTTCGCGCGGCGGGCTTGTCGACACACGAGCGGTGATCAGTGCGCTGAAACTGCGCCATCTCGGCGCGCTCGCCATCGATGTCTACGAGCAGGAAAATGGCATCTTTTTTCTCGACCACTCTTCGGAAATCATTGATGACGATATCTTTCAGCGCTTGATGACATTCCCCAACGTGCTGGTTACTGGTCATCAAGGATTTTTTACGGCGGAGGCCTTGAGTGAAATCGCGGAAGTCACTCTGGAGAATTTGATCTGTTTCGCCGCGGGCAGCTCCTGCAATAACGCCTTGGTGGTGACTGCCCCGGATCGTGAGGTAAATGCTTAACATCAGTGGGAAATACAGGTTCGGGCAAGGTAGGGCTGCTGGCGAGGATGTGAAACAATAGCCTCTTGCGGCACTACCGCTGGATCTGAACGGTATCTCAATATGTCGGATGGAAAATTTCGCAGTGAAGATAATGTGCGACCACCTTTGCTCAACGGTTTGATTATCGTGACGCTGATTACCGTGGTGGTGGCACTAGGTTATCTGGCGAGTTATTACCTGAGCGCGGGGAACGGGGGTAAACCCACCTGGTTTTCAGCGCAGATGTTCTGCGAAGTGCCTGAGGACGTCTGTACCGCACAGCTTGGCCGTTTCGGAACGATGAGCTTTGCCATCGATAGCCCTGAGGCCTCACCGTCGCCATCTTTCAGGGTCGCTATTGAAGGCATCGAAGCACGTCAGGTCGATATTGTGCTGGAAGGCCGTGCGCAATACAGCGGCACCGAGCGGATCACCCTGGCACCTCAGGGCAATGGTGTTTTTACCGGCGAGGGGCTGAATAGTCTGTGCACAGTCTCGGCCACGCGATGGCGGGCCAAGGTGATTGCTCATACTCCCAAAGGGCTGCTGGGAAGCTGGTTCGACTTCGACATTCCTTGTGCCCCCACCGCTAGCCCGGCCTTATAACGGCTGCTTTC
Organism: Phytohalomonas tamaricis; assembly: GCF_003012345.1. Lineage (GTDB taxonomy): Bacteria > Pseudomonadota > Gammaproteobacteria > Pseudomonadales > Halomonadaceae > Phytohalomonas > Phytohalomonas tamaricis. The sequence continues at coordinate 495,235 of NZ_PVRV01000019.1, read as the reverse complement.
ATGGCGCGCTTATGAAGGCGTCATTTACAGCTCGCATGCTCATCAGTAGTAAATGATTCCTTTGCCGACTTGCGCGGCAGTGTCTACCCAAGTTCACCTTCTTCTCCATATAGCGCTACATTCAAGACTGTCGAAGGGAATTCGAGGCTGTGAATGAACAAGGAAGACATCAATCTAAGTGATTGGCACCGCATATTGGTAGGCAACGCACCGTGGGATTTCTTGATTGAGATACTGATGAGATCAGTGATCATGTATCTGATCTTGTTGGTGGGCATGCGTCTGTTGGGTAAGAGAATGAGCGCTAATGTCAGCATTTTTGAAATGGGCGTCATGCTGACGTTGGGTGCCATCATGTCTGTACCCATGCAAACGGCGGAGCGAGGCATGGTGCCCGGCGTCGTGATTCTTGGCTGTGTGATTGTTTTCCACCGTACGCTGGCCTGGCTTACTTACAAATATAGAAAAGTAGAGGCATTCACCCAGGGAACCCCAGGGCTTCTGGTCAAAAATGGCATTATCGATATTGATGGGCTAAAGCGGGGCAAGCTTTCTCATGAACAGTTGTTTGCTCACCTGCGAGGGGCGAAAGTCAGGCACTTGGGACAGGTGAAAAGAGTTTATCTTGAATCTAGCGGTTCTTTCAGTATCTATCCTCAGGAGCAACCCAAGCCCGGGCTTTCCGTATTGCCGGCCAGGGATAAATCGCTTTATCACAATGAAGGCAGAAGTCGAGGATATTGCGCCTGCAAGAATTGTGGATACGTGGCTGTATTTAAATCAACGGATAGAAAAGCGTGTACCCACTGTGGCAAGGATGACTGGGACCAGGCGGTTAATGACCATGAAAAAAAGTTTAAAGCTGCAGAAATAAATCCCTGACTCCTCTTTCAAGCGTAAAGATAACGATTATGAAACCGGAAGACGTCTATAACTTACATCGACTGCTTATTGGCGCAGATATCCCTTGGACCTTCATTCCTGAAGTCATGCTGCGCATTTTTGTATTGTACTTTCTGATCTTGGTTTCAATGCGCCTGATGGGGCGTCGTATGGCCTCTACCATGAGTAGAAACGAAGTGGCGGCCTTGGTATCACTGGCCGCTGCCACGGGGATAGGCCTGCAGGACCCTAGCAAAGGGCTATTACCCGCGTGTGTCACGGCTAGTGTGGTGATTTTAGTCCAGCGCACAGTGGCTAGAGCCACACTGAAAAGTAAGAAGTTTGAAAGCATTACACAGGGCGATTTCGATACTCTAGTCAGTGATGGTTGTCTGGATTTGAAGTCCATGTCCAGAGTAGGCATGTCGCGTGAGCGTGTATTTGCGCAGCTGCGCGCTGAAGGTATTTATAATCTGGGACAAGTGCAGCGGTTATATATGGAGTCAGGCGGTGGTTTTTCCGTTTTAAATCGGCCAGATCCTAAACCCGGTCTGGTTATTATTCCTGATTGGGACCAGGAGTTTATCGAAGAGAAAATGCAGGCCGATGAAACGTATGTCTGTGGGAACTGTGGTGCGCTGTTAAACGATAATGCGAAAGTGAAGGAAAACTGTGAGCTGTGCAGTCATAACAAGTGGCGTAGAGCGGTAATATAATACAGTGGATAATTGTGAGACGTTTTATGCCAACAATCAGAACAAACTTGGTTGGATCAATTAAGTTTATATCACTCAGTAGGGCTATAAATAGTAGTGAAGTGAGGCACGAATAATTAATTGTCCACAAATAGCCGCGCGCCGATGGTTATATTGTGTAGATAAAAAATGAAGTAATTTAAATAATCATAAAGCGCATCATGTATTCATAAAATATATAATAAAAACAGTTACTTGTTGTTTTATGATATAGTCTTGAGAGTAATTGTATAAGCACCGCCACATGCAGTTATAAATCGTTTATCCCCGTTTTATACGCGGGTCTTGAACAGTTGCTCCACAAAGTTATCCACAGGAAGAAGTTGGTTTTGCCACGCCAATCACTCGTAGCGGGGTGGGCGCCAAAAGGTACCTAAGCGACGTGCATGCAAATATCAGAACGCGGTGATATGTAGGCTACTCGAGAGGAACAACACTAAATAAAAAGCCGGCGGGTAAACGCCGGCTTTTTATTGTCTGCTACGGTTACTTCTTGTGATCGGTACTCTTGCTGTCATCGCCCTTGGCCATGACATCAAGCAGTTCGACCTTGAAGATCAGCGTCTGGTTGGGGCCAATGGGACCACCAGTGCCGGCCTGACCGTAGGCCAGATCAGAGGGTACATAGAGCATCCAGACATCGCCCTCGTGCATCATCTTCAACGCTTCCTGCCAGCCGTCAATGACCTGATCGACGCGGAAAGTAACGGGTTCGCCACGCTCGTAAGAGCTATCGAAGACAGTACCGTCGAGCAGTTTGCCTTCGTAGTTGACCTTGACCTGATCTTCCGCCTTCGGTTGTGTCCCTTTACCGGACTTCAGGACTTTGTACTGAAGTCCGGAGTCGGTTGTTTTTACCCCATCCTTCTTGGCATTTTCCTTGAGGAATTTTTCACCAGCGGCCTTGTTGTCATTGGCTTGCTTTTGCGCCGCAGCACGCTGCTCAGCCACTTTTTGCTGTTGATACTGCGTCAGTGTCTGAGTGACTTCTTCATCGCTCATCTTGAGCTTCTTATCACCGTAGACATCACGAATGGCCTGTGTGAATGCATCGATGTTGAGATCATCCACATCCTGCTGAAGACTGCGTGACAGGGTGACACCAATGCCGTAGCTCAGCTTGGCATTGTCGGAGTCGAGGCTGGAATCTGCAGCCCAGGCCGGGGATGCCAATACAGCGCCAAGCGCTACGGCACTTACCAATCTTTTCATGAACTCTCCTTGGAATACATAAGCAGCGCTTGATGGCCAATAATAGCGGCCGATGCGCCTACCGGTGCTCTGACTCTATCAGGCCTCGGTAGGTTCCGCATCTGCTCTTGCGGCATGAGCAATATGCAGCAATAGGGCCATAAGGTCAGCAGAAAGTGATCCCGCCCAGTGCGCGAGCGTAGCGTCGAGATCGGCAGTGCCATTGGCGGGGCGCACGCCGTTGCCCTGACGAGCCAAGGTTTCGAGACGGGTCAGTGCTTCCCGCTCAGCCTCAAGTTCGGCCTGCTTGATGTGCGTACGCAGCGTTACCAGACGAGGCATCTGCTCGGTGAGAGGTTTCAGCAAGCGACGCTGCTGGCGCAGTGGTACGGTGACGCTGCGCTGCCAGTGACGCACGTCGCCCAGCGCTTCCTGCCACTCATTGTCCGGCTCAGCCAGCGTATGGTGATTGGCCGCGAGCCAGCACAGCCACAGCAGCTCGCAGACATCAAGGCCGCCTTCATCCTGCAAGCGTACACAGGCTGCACTAACGCCTTCTCGTGCGTAGAGACGCAGCGCGAACGGCCATAATTCTGTAAAATGCGCGGTCATTGTTTCGCCTTTTACTATGTGGCGGCGCCAAGTGACGTGTAACGTCACGGGCGGCATCGCCAACAAACGACATTCCAAACGTATGGGGTTCTGGCCATGATTGCATTTCGCCAACTTGCGCTGCAACGCGGCGGTACGCCGCTAATCGAAAACGCCGACCTCATGCTGCATGATGGCTATAAGGTTGGCATTGTAGGGGCTAACGGTGCCGGCAAGTCGAGCCTGTTCAGGCTGGTGCTTGGCGGGCTTGTGCCTGACCGCGGCGAAGTGGAACTCTCTGGTGGTATGCGTATCGCGCACATGGCGCAGGAAATTGTCGCGCTCGACCGCGGTGTGACCGACTATGTGCTCGATGGTGATCACGCCCTGCGCGCCACTGAGCAGGCGCTCGCCGCGGCGCAGGCATCCGGTGACGCTCATCGAGAGGCAGAGCTGCACGGCCAGCTAGAGGCGCTCGATGGCTACAGTGCCCGCGCCCGTGCCGAGCAGCTTCTGGTCGGGCTCGGCTTTGTCCAGCAGGATCTCGACCGCCCGCTGGCGGACTTTTCCGGTGGCTGGCGAATGCGCGCCAATCTGGCGCAAACATTGTTCATGCCATCCGAGCTGCTGCTGCTCGACGAACCGACCAACCACCTTGATCTTGATGCGCTGTTGTGGCTCGAACAGTGGCTGACCCGTTACCCCGGCACCTTGATGCTGATCTCCCACGACCGTGATTTTCTCGACGCAGTATGTGCACATATCGTCCATTTTGATCAGCGTCAGCTCACGCTCTATCGCGGTAATTACACTGCCTTCGAGCGTACCCGCGCTGAACGGCTCGTGCAGCGTGAGTCCGAACGGGTCAAACAGGAAGCGCGGCGCGCCGAAATGGAAGATTTCGTGCGACGCTTTCGTGCCAAGGCGACCAAGGCCAAGCAGGCCCAGAGCCGGTTGAAGATGCTTGAACGGATGGAAGATATCGCGCCGCTACGTGCCGAGTCGCAATTCCAGTTTCGTCTGCCCTCCGCCGACAAGACTTCTCATCCGCTGCTGGCGCTCGATCAGGCCGATATTGGCTATGCCGATTCCCCGTTATTGAGCGGTGTGCGTCTGTCACTGGCGCCGGGGCAGCGCATCGGTCTGCTTGGCCCTAACGGCGCGGGCAAGTCGACGCTGATCAAGGCGTTGACGGGCGAGCTTGAATTATTGAATGGCAAGCGTGTTGCCGGTGAACATCTGGCACTGGGTTATTTTGCTCAGCATCAGGTCGATGCGCTCGATATGAAGGCAACCCCTCATCTACACGTACAGCGCATGTCGCCCAAGGCCAGCGAGCAAGAAATTCGCAATTTTCTCGGCGGGTTCGGTTTTCGTGGCGATGACGCCTTCGGTGAGGTAGGCAGCTTCTCCGGCGGTGAAAAGGCGCGTCTGGCCCTGGCGTTGATTGCCTGGCAGAAACCCAACCTGTTACTGCTCGACGAGCCGACTAACCACCTTGACCTTGAAATGCGTGAAGCGTTGACCGAGGCTCTGGCCGCGTTTGACGGCGCCGTGTTGATTGTCTCTCACGATCGTCACCTGTTGCGTGCCAGCGTCGATGATTTCTGGTGCGTCGCCGATGGTCGTGTGGAACTCTTCGACGGTGATCTCGATGATTACCGTGCCTGGTTGAAAGCGCGCCTGGAGCGTGAGCGTCGTAGCAGTGACGAGACGGAGGCTTCCAACAGTGAGGCCAAAAGTGACCGTAAGGCCACGCGCAAAGCCGCCGCTGAGCTTCGCGACAGGTTGCGCCCGCTCAAGAAGGAGCGCGACCGGGCGGAAAAGAAAATGACTGAGACGCAAGCTCGACTCGAACAGGTCGAAACGAAGCTGGGTGACAGCGATCTCTATGAAGCGTCACGCAAGAGTGATCTCACCGAACTGCTGCGCCAGCAGGGCGAACTCAAGAGTCAGCTTGAAGACTACGAGCAGCAGTGGCTCGACGCTGAAGAAGCGCTCGAGACGCTTGAGGCGGAATTACTGGCCGACTCTTGACCCCGTGCGGCAAACAAGGAGGCGGTATGCACCATGGAGTGCGGCGCGTAACGATAGCGATAGTGAGCAGCTTAGCCGTGTTTATATTGTTAGGCGGCTGCGCTGGCCAGCGCTTGACGATGAGTAATTTCGACAAGCTTGAGGCAGGTATGGCACGGAGCAAGGTTGAAGAGATTATTGGTCGTCCGGTGCGTTGTGACGGTGCGATGGGCGCCGCCAATTGCATGTGGGGTAGTGAGCAGCGCTATGTCCAGGCGCAGTTCTTGGCTGACAGAGCGTTGGCGTTTCAATACAAGAACCTGAAATAAACCACTCACGGCATCGGTTGATGCTGTGACACGTCATGAGCCTCCCGCCTTCACATGAACGAAGACGCCGAAGCAGGGCGTCGGCGTCTTCGGTGCGAGCAGTCCGGGTTATTCCGCGTAAATCATCTTCTTGGTCATGCCGCCATCGACGCTCAGGTATTGGCCAGTGATAAAGCCTGCTTCAGGGCTGGCAAGAAAAGCCACTGTGGCGGCGATATCGGTGGGCGTGCCAACGCGTCCGACCGGATGCTGGTCGCGATCAATATCGCGATGCTCGGGCTCAACGCGGTTGGCCGCTTTCTGATAGTCGCCCACTTCGATCCAGCCGGGGCAAATGGCATTGACGCGGATATCCGGGCCAAGGCTCATGGCCATGGCGTGAGTCAGGGCCAGCAGGCCACCTTTGCTGGCGGCGTAGGCTTCGCTCTCCGGCTCGGACTGTAGTGCCCGGGTCGAGGCCATGTTGATAATCGAGCCGCGACGCTCACGCAGCAGCGGGATGGCGCGACGTGAGCACAGAAAGGCACCGGTCAGGTGGCCATCGACCCAGCGCTTCCACCCCTCTAGCGACAGTTCTTCCAGCGGTCCGCAGAATGGACCGGCGAGCCCGGCATTATTAACTAGTACATCAAGCGTCGGGCTCCATTGCTTCAGTTGATCGAATGCCGCGTCGATCTGATCTTCATTGCCGATATCGGCCGACAGGGTCAATAGCGCCTCGCTACTGTACTGTTGAGCTAGTTCCTTCAACGCTTCATCATCACGATCAAGGGCGGCAACGCGCCAGTCGCGGGCCAGCAGATACTCGACAATGCCTCGGCCGATGCCTTGGGCACCGCCGGTGATAAGCGCAACGCGCTGGGCCATATGGGAGGCTCCTCATGATGGAACATGGTACTGCCCGGCTCAGGTCTCGAGTAGAAACGTGACCGGACCGTCATTGGTAAGCGAAACCTGCATATCGGCACCGAACTTTCCTGTCTCGACCTTGGGCCAGGCAGCACGGGCACGAGTGACGAGTTCAGTGAAGAGGCGCTCGCCATCGGCGGGAGCAGCGGCGCTGGAAAAGCTTGGACGCAGACCTTTTCCTGTATCGGCGACCAGCGTGAACTGGGAAACCAGCAGTAGTCCCCCGTCGACATCGCTGAGGCTCTTGTTCATCTTGCCTTCATCGTCGCTGAATATGCGGTAGTTCAGAAGCTTGTGCAGCAGCTTGTCGAGGCGGGCTTCGTCGTCGTTCTTTTCCACGCCGATCAGGGCGAGCAGGCCATGATCAATCGCCCCGATCACGTCACCTTCGACACGAACCTCGGCGTGGCGGACACGCTGAATGAGCGCGCGCATGAGTTCTCCTTGAATTACGAAGCGATAGCCGACGAGCGTAGCATGGCCGTAGCTCGTTCGGGCATTACCAGGTGCGGCACAGCATCAGATCGCAGCGCGTGTCGGTGATCAATCGCTCAAGCAGGCTTCCGCTGGCCCGGCGGCCGATGCCGATGCGGCCATGGCTGCCCATGGCGAGCAGGTCAGGCGGCTGCTGGCGCAGGCGGTGGACAAGTACATCGGCGGGATCGCCCTGTTCGAGGACTAATTCAAGATCGGGTACGGCGCCGATCTCACTCATCAGGCGCTCGGTTTCGGTTTCAAGCTGCTGGCGCAGCCGAGTGCGCTCCTGGGCGCGCCAGCGCGTATAGCCCGGGTCCGAGGCCAGCTCCTGTGATACGGGCATGTCCCAGGCATGAAGCAGCGTCAGGCGGACATCAGGGAACTGCGTAAGCACCGTCTTGAGCGTATGACGTGAGGCAAGCGAGAAATCAACCGGCACCAGCACATCCTGCCAGGACAGTTCGGCGCTATGGCTGATACTCATCACTGGACAGGGTGCGCGTCGCATCACGCGGGACAGTGTCGTACCACCGATCAGATCCGGTTGGCCATGCTTGCGGTGGGTGCCGAGAATGACCAGCGAGGCATCACGCTCATAGGCCTCGCGAATGATTTCGGCATACGGCTCACCCGTTACGGTCTGGATCAATGCTTGCGGGCGCGGTACGCCCTGCGCCTCGCAGACATCGTTCAGCGTATTGCTGATCTCATCGACAATGGCGTCTTCGAGCGGTTTGAGAATGTGACGCGGCAAGTAGGGATCAAGCACGTGAATGATGTCGAGACGTGCGCCGCTTTCATGGGCAAGACGTACCGCACGAGCGAAGGCCGCACGGCATTCGCGGGAAAGATCAGAAGCCAGCAGTAGCGTCCGGGGCATTGACGTTATCCTCCCGCTTATCGGCGATAGATCGTTTAAAGCGCTTCAAGACGTCCGTTGCCTATCGGTAATGTCATTACGTCAGGCACGCATCAGCCAGGAGCGTGATGTGACCACAAGCATGGTGCGGTGCGAGAATTTATTCAACATGGATATGACGACATTATCATCTGACAGGCCGGCGTAACCTTGTCACCACCAGGCATGGAAATGATGCGCGGGTCCCTTGCCTTTGCCGACATCCAGCCGAGCAGCTTGTTGAAGTGCTTCGTTCATGTAGCGCTTGGCATCCTGCACTGCTTCGAGCAGCGTATCGCGCTGAGGCAGTAGCGCCGCAATGGCTGAGGCCATCGTGCAGCCGCTGCCGTGCAGCCGGGTGGTGGCGATGCGCTCGGCGCCGATCCAATGGGTGCCTTGCGGTGTCCATAGTATGTCATCGGCACGGGTGTCACGCAGATGGCCGCCCTTGAGCAGCACGTTTCCGGCACCGAGTTCGGCCAGCCGCGGCAGCATGGCTTCCATTTCGACGTAGGACTCCGGCGTGTCTGTGTCGAGGAGTACGGCACCTTCAGGAAGATTGGGCGTGATGACATCGGCAATCGGAATCAGCACCTCGCGTACGGCACGCAGTCCATCGCGATCAACCAGAATATCACCGCTTTTAGCGACCATGACGGGGTCAAGGATGACGAAGCGCGGTTGATAACGTTCGAGAGCGTCACGCACCACACGTGCAGTGGCGAGATCGCCGATCATGCCGATCTTGACCGCGTCGATGGTGATGTCATCGAACACCGAATCAAGCTGGGCACGGATCATTTCCACCGGCAGCGGCAGGATGTCACGAACGCCGCAGGTGTTTTGAGCAAGCACTGCCGTCACGACACTGGTCGCATAGGCACCCAACGCAGAGAACGTCTTGATATCGGCGGATTGACCGGCACCACCGCTGGGGTCCGTGCCGGCAATCGTAAGGAGCTTGGGGGCGCGCATTGAAGATGAATCCTTCTCAAGAAATCCTGGCATGAAGAGAAGATATTTCTTTTCAGTGCTTTACGCCATGGGTAGCCGTGATAGCCAATAGGTGCATGAAATTTATGGTTATTGAAAGCGTGCAAACTATTGTTCATTGCCTGAAATGAAGTTTAAGATATACCCACACGTTTTTTGTGCGTCAATTTACCACGGAAGGCGCTTGAAAATTATATTTACAAGCGGGATTCTAGGTGAGTGAGGCGTTTATGTTGCTAATGTTACTTACAGTGATGCCAGTTAGTTGATATGTCTCCGTACAGCCGCTTGATACCTGAAGAGTCCTTCCAGCGGGTGAGATGCGAAGTACATGCCTGTTCCACTGTTCAGTAATGACTGGCCATGTATTCGTCATACCAGATCCGGCTTCACACACTTGTATTGTAATAATTGTGCTGTTGTGTGGTGGTCAGACTGAACATTAGTTGTCTATGTTTAATGAAGGTGGGTAACGAGGTCTTGTTGCTTATAGCTCATGCCTGACATGACAAGGCAATAGGGGAAAAGAGGCCGAAAACGACCCGACTGGCACGTCACCGTTGATGAGTGAGTCACTATGATAGTGGAGCAGGTTGCCCAACACTGGGCCATCACCCTTTTTGTCCTGGCAGTATTTGGTCTGTGCGCTTTCATGATTGGCGCTGCGAGCCTGCTGGGTGGACGTGCCTGGGGCCACAAGAAAGACACCCCTTACGAATCCGGTATCGTTCCCGCCGGAGATGCCCATCAGCGTTTTTCCGTCAAATTCTATCTGGTCGCGATGCTGTTCGTGATCTTCGATGTAGAAGCCCTCTATCTCTTCGCCTGGGCGGTCTCGGTGCGTGAAAGCGGCTGGGCCGGCTTTGTCGAAGCCAGCATTTTCATCATTGTGCTATTGGTTGGACTGGTCTATCTGAACCGCATCGGCGCGCTGACCTGGGCGCCTCGCAAGCGGATCAAGCGAGAGACTGAAAAGACCTAATCGAGGCGTTTTGCCATGCAATACAAACTGACGCGTATCGACCCCAACACGCCGACCGATCAGCAATATCCGATTGGTCAGCGAGGCAATGTCGATGACCCCATGAAGCAGCAGGTTCACCGCAACGTTTTCATGGGCAAACTAGAAGACGTGCTCAATGCCGGCGTCAACTGGGGACGCAAGAATTCGCTGTGGCCATATAATTTTGGCCTCTCCTGTTGCTACGTCGAGATGACCACGGCCTTTACCGCGCCTCATGATGTTGCGCGTTTTGGTGCCGAAGTTATCCGCGCGTCCCCGCGTCAGGCCGATTTCATGGTGATCGCCGGCACCTGCTTTATCAAGATGGCGCCTGTCATCCAGCAGCTTTACGATCAGATGCTCGAGCCCAAGTGGGTGATCTCGATGGGGTCATGCGCTAATTCGGGCGGCATGTACGACATCTACTCGGTAGTTCAGGGCGTCGACAAGTTTCTGCCGGTTGACGTTTATATTCCTGGCTGTCCGCCACGTCCCGAGGCGTTCCTGCAGGGACTGCAATTACTGCAGGACTCGGTGCAGGAGGAGCGTCGGCCGCTATCGTGGGTAGTCGGCGATCAAGGCGTTTATCGTGCCGAAATGCCTTCACAGAAAGAGAAAAGTCGCGCAGAGCGCATTCAGGTGACCAACCTGCGTACGCCTGATGAAGTATGACGCCGTGGCGTGTGGCTGCGCCGCTACGTCATCCAGCCAGACCGAACGTGCAGGGCTGATTGAGAAACCATGACCGCTGATACCGCTTTGTCGAATTCATCCCAGGACGTGGCCCAGGACGGCATTGTCGCTGAGCTGTATGCTCAGTTCGGCGCCGAAGCGTTCACGCTTCAGCCTACCCTTATCGGCATGCCGGTGGTGTGGGCAGCCCGAGAGCAGCTACTGGATATCATGAAGTTCCTGCGTGGCGTCCCGCGTCCCTACGTCATGCTCTACGATCTGCATGGCGTCGACGAACGGCTGCGCATGCATCGCGACGGGCTGCCGAAGGCCGACTTCACCGTGTTCTATCAGCTGATGTCGCTGGAACGTAACAGCGACATCATGCTCAAGGTGGCGCTTTCCGAGGCGGATCTCAGGGTGCCAACCGTGACTGGCATCTGGCCCAACGCCAACTGGTACGAGCGCGAAGTGTTCGACATGTTCGGCATCGACTTCCCCGGCCATCCGCACCTGACGCGGATTCTGATGCCGCCGAACTGGAACGGCCATCCGCTGCGCAAGGATTACCCCGCCCGCGCTACCGAGTTTGATCCTTACACGCTGACGATGGAAGGACAGGACAAGGCCCAGGAGGCGCTGCGTTTTAATCCCGAGGACTGGGGCATGCAGCGGCGCACCGAGGAAACGGACTACATGTTCCTCAATCTCGGTCCCAACCATCCCTCTGCCCACGGTGCGTTCCGCATCGTTTTGCAGCTTGATGGCGAAGAGATCGTCGACTGCGTACCTGATATTGGCTACCACCACCGCGCCGCCGAAAAAATGGGCGAACGTCAGTCGTGGCACAGCTACATCCCCTATACCGACCGGGTCGATTATACCGGCGGGGTGATGAACAACCTGCCGTACATCCTTGCGGTCGAGAAGCTGGCCGGCATCAAGGTGCCCGCGCGGGTCGAGACGATCCGCATCATGATGGCAGAGCTGTTTCGAATCAGCAGCCACCTGCTGTTCCTCGGCACCTATCTGCAGGATCTGGGCGCGATGTCGCCGGTGTTCTTCGCCTTCACCGACCGGCAGAAGTCCTATGAAGTCATCGAGGCGATCACCGGTTTTCGCATGCATCCGGCCTGGTTCCGCATCGGCGGTGTTGCCCAGGACTTGCCCAAGGGATGGGAAGGCAAGGTCAAGAGCTTCATTGACTGGATGCCAAAGCGTCTCAACGAGTACCAGCGCGCGATGATGGACAACGCTGTGGTGCGCGAGCGTACCAAGGGCGTGGCGGCTTATACCACTCGCGAGGCGCTCGAATGGGGCGTGACCGGGCCTAACCTGCGTGCTACTGGTTTCGAGTTTGACCTGCGCAAGGCACGGCCCTACTCCGGTTATGAAAACTTTGAATTCGAGATCCCTGTTGCCCACAACGGAGACGCCTTTGACCGCGGCATGATGCGCATCGAAGAGATGCGTCAGAGCCTGCGCATTATGCAGCAGTGTCTGGATAACATGCCGGCCGGTGATTACAAGGCCGATCATCCGCTGACCACGCCGCCGCCGCGCGAGAAGATGCTGCAGCACATTGAGACGCTGATCACCCATTTCCTCCAAGTCTCCTGGGGACCAGTGCTCAAGGCCAACGAATCACAGCAGATGATCGAGGCGACCAAGGGCATCAACAGCTACTACCTGACCAGCGATGGCAACACCATGAGCTATCGCACCCGGATTCGCACCCCGAGCTATCCTCATCTACAGCAGATTCCCGCCGTCATGCGCGGTGGGTTCGTGCCGGATCTGATCGCGCATCTGGGCAGTATCGATTTCGTCATGGCCGACGTGGACCGTTAAGTCGCATGGATACTTCTTTCAAACACGACACCCTGATCGCCTCTGACCGTCCCGACGACGGTTTCGTGCTTAGCGACGAAGAGCGCACCGCGATCGAGCACGAAATGCACCACTACGAGAATCCGCGCGCGGCCTCGATCGAGGCTCTGAAGATCGTTCAGAAGCGCCGCGGCTGGGTGCCGGACGGCGCGATCTACGCGATCAGCGACGTGCTGGGTATTCCATCGAGTGATGTCGAGGGCGTAGCGACCTTTTATAGCCTGATCTTCCGGCAGCCAGTCGGTCGCCACGTGATTCTGCTGTGCGACAGCATGACCTGCTACATCAACGGTTATGAAGAGATTCGTGACACGCTCAAGCGCGAACTCGGCATCGTGCCGGGCCAGACCACCGCCGATGGCCGCTTCACTCTGCTGCCGGTGTGCTGTCTCGGTAACTGCGACAAGGGGCCAACGATGATGGTGGATGAGGATACTCACAGTCATCTCGACGCCGCGGGCGTGATCAAGCTGCTGGAGGCCTACGCATGAGCACTCGTTTCGTATCGTTCGGCACGCCTAATCTGATTGCAGACCGCCTGCCCGAGACCCATCCGTTGACTTGGCGGCTGCGTGGTGATGGCGAGCCAATCTGGCTTGATGAATATCGCAGCAAGCAGGGCTATGAAGGACTTAAAAAGGCGCTTGAATCGACGCCGGACGACGTTGCTGCGCTGGTCAAGGAGGCCGGGCTCAAGGGCCGAGGCGGCGCTGGCTTCCCGGCCGGGGTCAAGTGGAGCTTGACCGCCAAGGGCGACGAGATCCCGCGCGGCTATCTCTTGTGCAACGCCGACGAGATGGAGCCCAACACCTACAAGGACCGCCTGCTGATGGAGCAGGAGCCGCACCTGCTGATCGAAGGCATGATCATTGCCGCCTACGCCAACAATTCAATGCGTGGCTATATCTTCCTGCGTGGCGAGTACGTCGACGCTGCGCGCAGCCTCAACCGCGCCATCGCGGAAGCGCGCGAGGCCGGCATCCTCGGAGACAGCGTGCTGGGTAGCGGTTTCGACTTCGAGCTTTCCGTGCATACCGGTGCCGGGCGCTACATCTGTGGCGAAGAGACCGCACTGATCAACTCACTGGAAGGACGACGTGCCAACCCGCGCTCCAAGCCGCCGTTTCCGGGTCAGAGCGGTGCCTGGGGCAAGCCGACCGTGGTCAACAACGTTGAAACGCTGTGCAACGCGCCGTCGATCATGGCCAACGGCAAAGAGTGGTACCTCGATCTGGCCCTCGATGGCAGCCAAGACGGTGGTACCAAGCTGTTCGGCTTCACCGGCAGGGTCAATAACCCCGGGCTGTGGGAACTGCCGCTGGGCACGCCAGCGCGCGAGATTTTCGAAGATTACGCTGGCGGCATGCGCGACGGTTACACCCTCAAGGCGTGGCAGCCGGGCGGCGCTGGCACTGGCTTTCTGCTGCCCGAGCATTTGGATGCGCAGATGTGCTCCAACGGCATCGCCGAAGTCGGCACGCGCATGGGTACTGGGCTGGCGCTGGCGGTCGACGACAAGATCAGTATGGTCGCGCTGTTGCGCAACATGGAGGAGTTCTTCGCCCGCGAGTCGTGCGGCTGGTGCACGCCGTGCCGCGACGGTTTGCCGTGGACGGTCAAGATCCTGCGTGCGCTGGAGCAGGGCGAGGGTGAGCAGGGCGATATCGAGATGCTGATCGATCTGGTCCACAAGCTCGGCCCCGGCAAGACCTTCTGCGCCCACGCGCCGGGAGCCGTCGAGCCGCTGGGCAGCGCGATCAAGTATTTCCGCGAAGAATTCGAACATGGCATCAGCCACCCGCACCGCGAGCCCCAGGCCGAGCCGATTCCGCTCGGTCAGGTATAGGCTGCGGGTGCAGGTAGGGTATAGCGCCCGACATCTGCGCAAACGAGGCAGATGCGACAACAGATTGTGACTCAATGCCGCCCGGGTATTGCCCGAGCACGATGACGGGAAAGACGACGCAGCATGGCTACCATTCACGTAGACGGCAAGGATTACGAGGTCGACGGCGCAGACAACCTGCTGCACGCCTGCCTGTCGTTGGGCCTTGATATTCCCTATTTCTGCTGGCATCCGGCGCTGGGCAGCGTCGGTGCCTGCCGCCAGTGCGCGGTCAAGCAGTACAAGGACAAGGATGACACCCGCGGCATGCTGGTGATGTCCTGCATGGCGCCGATCAAGGACGACAGCTACATCTCGATCGACGATGACGAGGCTAAGGAGTTCCGCGCCAACGTCATCGAGTGGCTGATGGCCAACCACCCCCACGACTGCCCGGTGTGCGAGGAGGGCGGTCACTGCCACCTCCAGGACATGACGGTGATGACCGGCCACGACCGGCGGCGCTATCGCTTCAGAAAGCGCACCCACAAGAACCAGTACCTCGGTCCGTTCATCAATCACGAGATGAACCGCTGCATTACCTGCTACCGCTGCGTGCGCTTCTACAAGGACTACGCCGGCGGCGAGGATCTCGGCGCCTTCGGTGCCCACGACAACATCTACTTCGGCCGTACCACCGACGGCGTGCTGGAAAGCGAGTTCTCCGGCAACCTGACCGAAGTCTGCCCGACCGGGGTGTTCACCGATCAGACCCACTCCGATCATTACACCCGCAAGTGGGACATGCAGTTCGCCCCGAGTATCTGTCATCAGTGCTCGAGCGGCTGCAATATCAGCCCCGGCGAGCGCTACGGTGAAGTGCGGCGGATCGAGAATCGCTACAACGGCGACGTCAACCACTACTTTCTGTGCGACCGGGGCCGCTTCGGCTACGGCTACGTCAATCGCGCCGATCGGCCGCGCCAGCCGCTGTGGCGCGAGGCGTCAGCCGGCGAATCGCCGGGCGACGCCTCGCTGCTCGCGCCAGACGCCGACATGATGCTGACCCTCGACGGCGCGCTGGATCGCAGCGCCGACCTGCTGCGTAGCGCTAGGCGCGTGATCGGCATCGGCTCGCCGCGTGCCAGCCTGGAAAGCAACTATGTCCTGCGCGATATGGTCGGTGCCGAGAATTTCTCCACTGGCATCGCCGCCGACGAGCTCGAACGGCTCGAGCTGATCCTCAGGATCCAGCGCGAAGGGGCGCTGCCGACGCCGTCGATGCGCGAGATCGAGGATCACGACGCGGTAATCGTGCTGGGTGAGGACCTGACCCAGACCGCGGCCCGCGTCGCGCTGGCGGTGCGCCAAGTTGCCAACGCCAAGGGCGGCAAGCTGGCCGAGGCGCAGAAGATTCCGCTGTGGAACGTCAACGCCGCTAATACGCTGGCTCAAGGCAGCAAATTGCCGGTGTTTGTTACCAGCTTGGCCGAGACGCGTCTTGATGACATTGCTGCCGGTACCTTCCGTGGTACGCCGGACGATATTGCCCGCTTTGGTTTCGCTATCGCCCATGCGCTTGATAGCGATGCGCCGGCGGTCGATAGTCTTGATGCTGCTGCTCAGCAGCTCGTTGAGACTATTGCTGAAACGCTCATCACTGCTGATCGACCATTAATCGTTTCGGGCGGTTCACTTGGTTCAAAGGCTATTCTCCATGCCGCCGCTAATCTGGCCCGCGCACTCAAGCGGCGCGAGAAGAACGGCTCGCTGACGCTGATTACCGGCGAGGCCAACAGCAGCGGGGTCACCATGCTTGGCGGCCAATCGCTCGACTGGGCGCTCGATATGCTAAGCGAAAGCGACGGTACGGCGCTGGTCGTGCTCGAAAATGATCTTTATACCCGCGCCGAGCATGGCCGTGTCGATGCGGCGCTTGATAATGCCCAGACGCTGATCGTGCTCGATCATCAGCAGACTGAAACCTTCAAGCGTGCCCACGTCGCACTGCCAGCGGCGACTTTTGCCGAAGGCGACGGTACGTTGGTCAATCAGGAAGGGCGCGCTCAGCGTTTCTTTCAAGTCTATGATCCGGCCTACTATCGTCCCGGCGAGCTGACCCACGAGAGCTGGCGCTGGCTGCATGCACTGCACACCACGCTGGAGCGCCGCCCGGTCGACTGGACGACGCTGGATGAGGTCACTCATGCCTGCGCCGATGCTCATCCCCAGTTGGCCGGTATCCGCAATGCTGCACCAAGCGCGTCTTTCCGCGTCAAGGGGCTGAAACTGGCACGCTCGCCGCACCGCTCAAGCGGGCGTACTGCAATGCGTGCCAACATCAGTGTCCACGAGCCGCGCACGCCGCAGGATGTCGATACGCCGTTTTCCTTCTCGATGGAAGGTTACAACGGTTTCGGTGAGCCACGCTCTGAAGTCGCGTTCGCCTGGGCGCCGGGTTGGAACTCGCCGCAGGCCTGGAACAAGTTTCAGGACGAAGTGGGCGGCCATCTCAGCGCGGGAGACCCTGGTGTCCGGTTGATCGAACTCAATCCGGGATGTGAACTCGATTATTTCGATGTGATCCCTGAGCCGTTCAAGCCCCGCGCTAACGAATGGCATGTTGTGCCGCTCTACCATCTGTTTGGCAGCGATGAGATGTCAGCCCGTGCCGAGCCGATTCGAGAGCGCATGTCGGCAACCTATGTGGCGTTAAGCCGTGAAGACGCTCAGGCGTTAGGCGTCGAAGCGGGCAGCTCGCTCCAGGTGAGCATCAACGACAAGATGCTTGAGCTGCCACTCAAGGTCAGCGCCGCAATGCCGCGCGGTACGCTCGGGGTGCCGGTCGGTCTACCCGGCATTCCTGCCGATGCCCGCAGCGGCTGGGCCCGCATCAGCATGGGAGGTAAAGCATGAGCTGGTTATCCCCGCTCGCGGTCGACATCATCATTGCGGTGCTCAAGGCAATTGTCATCTTGCTCGTTGCGGTGGTGGCCGGTGCGTTCTTGAGCTTTGTCGAGCGCCGCCTGTTAGCCCTCTGGCAGGATCGCTACGGCCCTAACCGCGTAGGGCCGTTCGGCTCGCTGCAGCTTGCCGCCGACATGCTCAAGATGTTCTTCAAGGAAGACTGGATTCCAAGTTTCGCCGACAAGAAGCTGTTCGTGCTGGCCCCGGCGATTGCGTTGGGCTCGCTGCTTTTGTCGTTCATGATCATTCCGATCACACCGACCTGGGGCGTGGCGGATCTCAATATCGGTATTTTGTTCTTCTTCGCGATGGCGGGCATCAACGTCTATGCGGTGCTGTTTGCCGGTTACTCCAGTGCCAACAAGTACGCATTGCTCGGTGCGATGCGTGCCTCGGCGCAGACGCTCTCCTATGAAGTATTCATGGGATTGTCGCTGATGGGTATTGTGGCGATGACCGGCTCGTTCAACATGCGTGACATTGTCAATGCCCAGACTGACGTGTGGTTCATCATTCCGCAGTTCTTTGGCTTCTGTACCTTCATCATCGCCGGTATCGCGGTCACTCACCGTGCGCCCTTCGACCAGCCCGAGGCCGAGCAGGAGCTTGCCGACGGCTATCACGTCGAGTACTCCGGCATGAAGTGGGGCATGTTCTTTGTGGGTGAATATGTCGGCGTGGTACTGATCTCGGCATTGATTGCCACGCTGTTCTTCGGCGGCTGGCACGGCCCTCTGTTACCGCCGTTCATATGGTTTCTGCTCAAGACATGTTTCTTCATCATGCTGTTCGTGCTGATTCGCGCTGCGCTGGCACGCCCACGTTACGACGCCGTGATGAACTTCGGCTGGAAGTTCTGCTTGCCGCTGACATTGCTCAACCTGCTGGCCACCGGAGCGGTGATTCTGCTCCATGCGTCGGCGACGACCTGATCGGGGAAGGAAGACGTCATGATCAAGAAGGTAGTGACCGGCACCTGGTCCCAGCTGCGCACGTTGTGGATGGTGTTCATGCATGCGTTTCGCAAGCGCGAGACGCTACAGTATCCGGAAGAAAAGGTTTACCTGTCGCCGCGTTATAGGGGACGTATCGTGCTGACCCGCGACCCCGACGGTGAGGAGCGCTGTGTCGCTTGTAACCTGTGTGCGGTGGCCTGTCCGGTGTCGTGCATTTCGTTACAGAAGGGCGAAAAGGAAGACGGTCGCTGGTATCCGGAATTCTTTCGCATCAATTTCTCGCGTTGCATCTTCTGTGGCTTCTGTGAGGAGGCGTGCCCGACGTCGGCGATCCAACTGACCCCTGATTTCGAGCTCAGCGAGTACAAGCGCTCGGATCTGGTCTACGAAAAGCAGGATCTGCTGATTTCCGGTCCCGGCAAGGACCATAGTTATAATTTTTACCGGGTGGCCGGGCTGTCGATTGCTGGCAAGGATAAAGGGGCCGCGCAGAACGAGGCCGAGCCGATAGACGTCAAGACTCTGTTACCGTGACGGTGTAAGGAGCATTCGTGGAAATCTCGTTCTACCTCGCGGCGATCGTTGCCGTCTTCGCTACCTTCAGGGTTGTGACGCATACCAACCCTGTGCATGCCTTGCTTTATCTGGTGGTCTCGCTTTTGGCCGTGGCGATGGCGTTCTTTGCGCTGGGCGCACCGTTCGCGGCGGCACTCGAAATCATCGTCTATGCCGGCGCGATCATGGTGTTGTTCGTATTCGTGATGATGATGCTCAACCTGGGCAGTGCCGCCGTTGACCGCGAACGTCAATGGTTGCAGTCGAGTCTATGGATCGGCCCGTCGATCATGGCCACGGTGCTGATTTTAGTATTCGCCTATGCCTTTATCGATGGCGGCGGTATCGGCACCGTCAGCGGTGAAACGCTGATGGCCAAGGAGGTCGGCATTGCGCTGTTCGGGCCGTATCTGCTGATCGTCGAGCTGGCTTCGTTCCTGCTGCTGGCGGCGTTGGTTGCGGCGGCGCATATCGGCCGTGACGATAGCCGTCGCGAGCAGCCGCTGCGCAACCTCAATGGCAGCGTACGCCAGCCGTCGAAACTCGAACAAGGAGGCGAGCGATGAACGGTATTCCTATTGAACACGGTATGGCGCTGGCGGCTGTCCTGTTCGTGTTGGGCCTTGTTGGTCTGATGGTGCGTCGCAACTTCCTGTTCATGCTGATGAGTCTTGAAGTGATGATGAATGCCACTGCACTAGCCTTCATCGTCGCCGGGCAGCGTTGGGGCCAGCCCGATGGGCAAATCATGTTCATTTTGGTGATCACACTCGCCGCTGCCGAGGCCAGCATTGGACTGGCGCTGCTGATTCAGCTTTATCGCCGCTTCAAGACTCTCGATATCGATGCTGCCAGCGAGATGAAAGGATGAACCTGTTATTTCTGATAGCCGTATTCCCGCTTCTCGGTGCGCTTGCGCTGGCGTTCTTTCGGCGCATGCCGGTCAATCTAGCAGCGTTGGTGGGCGTTGGCTCGATGGGGTTGGCGGCATTGACCACAGCGTGGGTCGATATTGCTTTTCTGACCGGTGACCAGACACCTTTCGTCCAGACGCTATGGACGTGGGTGGCAGTGGGCACGTTCACTGAGGATTTCGCGCTCTATCTCGACGGTCT
This sequence comes from Phytohalomonas tamaricis, assembly GCF_003012345.1. Lineage (GTDB taxonomy): Bacteria > Pseudomonadota > Gammaproteobacteria > Pseudomonadales > Halomonadaceae > Phytohalomonas > Phytohalomonas tamaricis. The sequence continues at coordinate 475,211 of NZ_PVRV01000019.1, read as the reverse complement.
TACGGTGACGATGATCAGCGTAGTCGTCGGCGTCGGTTTTCTGATTCACCTGTTCGCTTCGTGGTACATGCGTGAGGATCTCAAGGAGCAGACCGGCTACCTCTACACCCGCTTCTTCTGCTACATGAACCTGTTCGTGTTCAGCATGCTGCTGCTGGTGCTGGGCGATAATCTGCTGTTGATCTACCTCGGGTGGGAAGGCGTCGGTCTGTGCAGCTATCTGCTGATCGGCTATTATTACCGGGTACCGGCCAATGCCTGGGCGGCCTTCAAGGCGTTCATCATTACCCGCGTGGGTGACGTGTTTCTGGCGATCGGCATGTTCATCCTGTTCGCTACTTTCCATACCCTCGATGTGCAGGAAATTCTCTCCCGTGCGCCGGATATGTGGCAGCGCGGCGATCTGATGGTTGAGCTGGCGGCGCTGATGTTGCTTGGCGGAGCGGTGGGTAAATCGGCTCAACTGCCGCTGCAGACCTGGCTGGCCGATGCGATGGCTGGTCCAACACCGGTTTCGGCGTTAATCCATGCCGCGACCATGGTGACGGCGGGTGTCTATCTGATTGCGCGCACCCATACCATTTTCGAGCTGGCACCGTTCACTCTCGGCCTTGTGGGTATCATCGGTGCGATCACCTTGCTGGTGGCGGGTTTTGCCGCATTGGCTCAGACGGATATCAAGCGCGTACTGGCCTATTCGACCATGAGCCAGATTGCCTACATGTTTCTGGCGCTGGGCGTGGGTGCCTGGGATGCGGCAATCTTCCACTTGATGATTCATGCCTTCTTCAAGGCGCTGCTGTTCCTTGCTTCGGGCTCGGTAATCATCGCCTGCCATCATGAGCAGAATATCTTCAAGATGGGCGGGCTTTCGCGCACGTTGAAGCTGCCGTATGCCTGTTTTGTTGTCGGCGGTGCAGCCCTGGCGGCGCTGCCGCTGGTCACCGCAGGGTTCTACAGCAAGGATGAAATCCTATGGCTGGCTTTCGCCAATGGGCATACCGTGCTGTGGGTTGCCGGGCTGTTCGGCGCCTTCATGACCTCGCTTTATACCTTCCGCATGATCTTCATCGTTTTCCACGGCAAGGAAAATACTCATGCTCATCCTGCACGTGGCATTGCTCATCATTTGCCACTGATTGTGCTTTTGGTGCTGTCGACTTTTGTCGGTGCGCTGATCCATCCGCCGCTGGGTAACGTGCTGCCGACCGAGGATCTGGTCGAGGGGAGCACGATGCAGTACGTCCTGGAGGTATTGTCGGCCATCGTGGCGATTGTCGGCGTGGGTATCGCAGCCGGGCTATTTCTGGGCAAGCGACGCCTGGTCAATGCGGCGGTTGGCACGCCTACCGGCATGCGGCTGTGGCATTTCTTCCATAACGCTTGGGGCTTCGATTGGCTTTACGACAAGGTCTTCGTCAAGCCTTATCTGGGGCTGGCCTGGTTGCACCGCGTTGATTGGGTCAATGCTCTGGTCAATCTGGTGCCGGGGCTGGCCAGAGTGCTCCATTGGGGGCTGGCGACAACTCAGAATGGCCGGTTGCGCTGGTATGCCGGCTCGATCAGCGTCGGTGCGACTGTTTTGCTTGTACTGCTCGTGTTGGGATAACGAATAAGGAACCGTGAACGTCATGATCCTGCCTTGGCTCATATTTATCCCTTTTATCGGCGGCCTGCTGTGTTGGCAGACGGAGCGCATGGGGCCGCAAGTGCCGCGCGTGATCGCACTGGTCACCATGCTGCTGGAACTCTTTCTGGCGCTATGGCTGTGGGCGAGCGGTGATTATCACCTTGCTAACGCCATCGGCAATACGCCGCACTGGGAGATGGAATATCGCGTTGGCTGGATCGAGCGCTTCGGGATTACCTTTCACCTTGCTCTCGACGGCCTGTCACTGATCATGGTGACACTGACCGGTTTTCTGGGCGTGCTGGCGGTGGCCTGCTCATGGAAGGAGATCGAAAAACGCATCGGTTTTTTCCATCTCAACCTGTTGTGGATCATCGGCGGTGTCGTAGGCGTGTTCCTCGCCATCGATCTGTTTTTGTTCTTCTTCTTCTGGGAAATGATGCTGGTGCCAATGTACTTCCTGATCGCGCTATGGGGACACAGCGGGTCGAAGGGCAATTCACGCATCAGCGCGGCGATCAAGTTCTTCATCTATACCCAGGCTAGTGGTCTGTTGATGCTGGTATCGATCCTCGGCCTGGTATTCGCTCATTTCTATCAAACCGGCGTATTTACCTTCGATTACGCCGTGCTGCGTGAGACGCCGCTATCCGGTCCGCTCTCGTATGTGCTGATGCTTGGCTTTTTCATCGCGTTTGCGGTCAAACTGCCGGTGGTGCCGTTTCACGGTTGGCTGCCCGATGCCCATGCCCAGGCACCGACGGCGGGCAGCGTGGATCTCGCCGGCATTCTGCTCAAAACTGCTGCCTATGGCATGTTGCGTTTCGCGATACCGCTGTTTCCCGAAGCGTCGGCTGATTTTGCACCAGTTGCGATGGTGCTCGGCTTGATCGGTATCTTCTACGGCGCGGTGTTGGCTTATTCACAAACGGATATAAAGCGTCTAATCGCCTGCAGCAGTATCTCGCATATGGGATTTGTGCTGATCGGTATTTATTCAGGCACGCTGATCGCGCTGCAGGGCGTCATCATTCAAATGGTTGCTCATGCCTTTTCCGCAGCGGGACTGTTCATCATCAGCGGTCAGCTTTACGAGCGGTTGAAGACCCGCGATATGCGTGAGATGGGCGGTTTGTTCGGACGGATTGGGACGATGCCCGGGTTTGCATTGGCCTTTATTGTTGCCTCGCTGGGTATGCCTGGCACTGGCAACTTCATCGGTGAATTCCTGATCCTGTTCGGTGCCTTTGAAGTGGTGCCATGGGTTGTTGTGATCGCCAGCTTTGGGTTGGTGCTGGCGGCGATCTACTCGCTGGTGTTGATGCACCGCGTCTATTTCGGTGCGCCGAAGGGTGAGGGGGCATTGGCCGGCCTTGATCCTCGTGAATTCTGCATGTTGTTGCTGCTGCTGTTCCTGATCGTACTGCTCGGTTTCTTCCCGCAGTTGGTGCTTTCTGTATCCAATACCGCGATGACCGAGGTGCAGCAATGGTTTTCCGTTTCCTCTTTGATGATGCAATAGGCTGAGCCGCCATGAATCTGACCACGTCACATTTGATCGCGCTTTTGCCGCTGCTGATCGTCGGTACCACGGTTATCGTTGTCATGCTGGGTGTCGCATGGCGCCGTCACCATGTTGCCAGCGCAACGGTGACGGTCATCGGGCTCAATCTTGCGCTGCTGTCGTTGCTCGCAGTACTAAATGTTACGCCTCTTGAAGTGACACCGTTGATCGTTGTCGATAAATACGCCGTGCTCTATATGGCGTTGATCCTGGTTGCTTCGCTGGCCTGCTCAACGCTGGCTCATGCCTATCTGGAGGGCCTGGACGATCAGCGTGAAGAGTTCTACATGTTGCTCCTGTGCGCGACGATGGGTGGGCTTTTGCTGGTATCGAGCCAGCATCTGGCCTCGCTGTTCATCGGTCTCGAATTACTGTCGGTACCGATTTACGGTATGGCGGCCTACACCTATCGGGATAGAACGTCGCTTGAAGCGGGTATCAAGTACATGGTGCTGTCGGCGATGGCATCGGCCTTTCTGCTGTTCGGAATGGCGCTGCTCTACGCGGAAGCGGGCACGCTAAGCTTCTCGGGGCTAAGTGCACGCATGAGCGGCGGTGAGCTGAGCAGTGCTTGGACGCTGATGGGCGTGGGCATGATGGTGATCGGTTTGGGCTTCAAGCTCTCACTGGCCCCGTTTCACCTGTGGACGCCGGATGTCTATGAAGGCGCACCGGCGCCGGTTTCGGCATTTCTCGCGACCGTCAGCAAGATTGCCGTTTTCGCCGTACTGCTGCGCTTTTTCATGACGGCACCGGCAACCGGTGACGGCTGGCTGCATACGGTGATTGCAATCATTGCCTTTTTGTCGATGCTGGTGGGCAACCTGCTGGCGCTGACCCAGAACAACTTGAAGCGTCTGCTTGGCTATTCTTCGATTGCGCATCTCGGTTATCTGCTCACGGTGATTGTCGCCAGTGACGGCCTTGCCATCGAGACAGCGGGTATCTATCTGATCACCTATGTTGCCACAACCTTAGGTGCCTTCGGCGTGGTGACGCTGGTGTCGAGCCCTTATCAAGGGCCCGATGCCGGCCAGCTCTATCATTATCGTGGTTTATTCTGGCGTCGCCCTTACCTGACCGCGGTGTTGACGTTAATGATGCTGTCACTGGCAGGCATTCCGCTCACCGCAGGCTTCATCGGCAAGTTTTATGCATTGGCGATCGGCGTCGAGTCGAGCCTATGGTGGCTGGTGGCAGGCATTGTTATCGGCAGCGCACTAGGCCTGTATTACTATCTTCGTGTGATGGTCACACTTTACCTGCACGAGCCGGGCGAGAGCCGACGCGACGCGACGGCTAACTGGGGCCAGCGCTCGGGTGGGGTGATGGTACTGCTGCTCGCGCTTGCCGTGCTTGTGATCGGCATCTACCCGCAGCCCATCATTTCGCTGGTAAGAAGTGCTACGCTGATTACCGCCGGGTAGCGATATTGGAAAAGCAGTGGAGAATATGAAGAAGGCCTCGGTCGGAAACGATCGAGGCCTTCTTCATGAGGCTATATCAACAACAATCGCTATACCATTGCACTGGTCGGCGTATCGCCACCGCGCGGCGTACGGGCGATAGCGCGCGCGCAGACGTCAGGTAGCTGAACATCGACGGCAATCGGCAGATGATCCGAGAACATCTGGTCCAGAACGCGCGGATTGCAGGCCTTGAGTGAACTCGACAGCAGAATATGATCGAGTGCCCGACGCGGCTGCCAGGCGGGATAGCTTAAAAGCGCCTTGGGGGGGCTCAGGTCGATAGCCTGACAGAAGCGCGGATGGGCACTGAGCTGCTCAACCGTGCAGTTGAGATCACCCATCACGATGACATGTTTCAAGGGCTCGATGATGTCACAGATATAATCGAACTGACGTGCCTGCGTGCGTTGCCCCAGCGAGAGATGCAGTACGAAAATGTGTAACGCATCCTTGCCCTCACCAAAGCGGGCATGAATGGCGCCCCGACCGGGAGGCCCGGGCAGGCGATGGTTCTCGATCTTCCCCGGTGGGTAGCGGCTGAGCAGGCCGTTGCTGTGCTTGGCAAAACGTCCGAAGTTACGGTTGAGCTGTTGAAAATGGTAGGGAAAGCCGGCCCGGGCCGCCAGATAATCCACCTGATTGATATTGCCCGAGCGAAAACTGCCCCCGTCAACCTCCTGAAGTCCCACCACATCGTATTCATGAAACAGCGTGCCCATCAGATCAAGCCGCTGCTGACGACCGGCATTGGGCAGAAAATGCTGCCAACTGCGCGTGAAGTAGTGATGGTAGGCATGTGTATGAATGCCTACCTGCAGGTTGAACGTCAGCAGTTTCAGTACGTGTGGCGCCTCAGACGTCTTACCTTGTTGCATAACTACCTCTGGTCATTCCAGAACGAACGATCCTTATTGATCTGATTGTTCGTTGCGTACTTTTTCAATCAGCGCATCGGCAATCTTTGGCATATTGTCGAGCCCATTAGCGCTCTGTGGCGTGATGACATAATGACCGTCAATGACAAGGGCCGGTACACCCATCAGGTTGTAGGCACGCATCTGGGCATGGGCCTTATTGATCTCACTTTTGACGCCAAAGGAGTTAAGCGCCTTGAGCGCATCTTCCTTGGAAACACCGTATTGGGTGAAGAATTCAGCGATATCCTCATCATCTGTAAGCGTCTTGCCCTGCTTGTGGATGGCATCGAAGAAGTCGCTATGCATTTTTTCCTGAATGCCCAGTTCTTTTGCCGCATAGAACGCCGTGGCGTGACGTACCCAGGTTTTCCCCATTGTGGCCGGGAGGCGATCAAATACCACATCATCAGGTAGCTGAGCGACCCACTGCTCAAGTGGGGTTTCCAGGGCATAGCAATGAGGGCAGCCATACCAGAAGACTTCGGTAACTTCTATCTTGTCTGATGGCACATGGGTCTGTGCCGGCTCGTCCAGTACGAGATAGTCCTTTCCCGCTTCAGGGGCAGCGGCCATGGCTAGTGTCGACAATCCGAGACCCGCGACTACAGCGATCAACGACTTCAACATTACTCTCATTCTCCTGGCATGATTCGATAGCGGCTAGCTTGCCGGCAAGAGTTGGAACCTGAGGGGTAAAGAAAGGTTCCGTTAGCGGCAAAGATAAATCCATCCTACCTGTTGCAGCCCGCTCAGGCGATACCTGTCTTGTCGCTGAGCGGGTGGCACATGCATTGCAGCATCTTGGGGTAAAGAATGCCATAGAGTGCGTCACAGTTATGCTGGCATGACGGACACGGTGTTACACTAGCTTCACTATATAGATAGCGTAATCTGCAGTAGCTTGCCGGTGCCCTTGTAAAGTGGTCTATATAACCGGCTGAGAATTCGTATCTATCCTCTTTTCGATGTTTCAGGAACCGAACCATGCAGGACGCCGAGCGCCTCAATTACCATACGGCCAAATTTCTCATCAGCGCGCCGACGCTTGCGACCTGTCCTGCCGATGACGGCGCAGAAGTCGCGTTTGCTGGCCGTTCCAACGCAGGCAAGTCAAGTGCGATTAACACCCTGACTCAGCAAAATGCGCTGGCCCGCACGTCGAAGACACCAGGGCGTACCCAGCTGATCAATTTCTTTACGGTGGGGTCAACAGCAGAGCGGCGACTGGTCGATTTGCCCGGTTATGGATTTGCCAAGGTGCCCGAATCGGTCAAGCTGGAATGGCAGCGCCATCTGGCCGATTATCTACGCCGCCGCCGTTCGCTCAAGGGCACGATACTGGTCATGGACGTTCGTCATCCGTTGACCGAGTTCGACCAGATGATGCTTGGCTGGGCCGATAATGAAAGGATGCCGGTGCATCTGCTATTGACCAAGGCCGACAAGCTCAAGCGTGGTGCAGCCATGAGCGCGTTGCAGAAAGTACGCAGCGCCATGCGTGAGTGGGAGGATCTCGTCAGCGTACAGCTGTTTTCCTCGCATAATCGGCAGGGCGTCGATGAACTTTCGGCACGGCTGGACAGCTGGTTGCTCGAGAAGGCCGATATTTAGAAGAGCGCGTGCTTGGGCCGTGTTTACCTTGGCTGTCTAGAAAGAGTAAGTGCGCCTAGAAGGAATAGATGCGTTTGCTGATGGGATAGTTGTAGCGCAGGGCCGGCGCATCATCGGTCTGGTCGCTGGCCTTGTCGTGATCATGCAGGCGGGTCTGCAACATGGCGACGATGTCGTCCTGCTGTGTTGAGAATGCCGGTAGAACGGGTCTCGATTCGTCCAGGTTGTTGGGATAACGCAGTTGCAACGATGTACCTGCGGCGTCTGGGCGGGACGCATCTGTCACCTGGCGAAGCGTCAACTCCGGGACTAGCAACACGATGCCCAGCGCGCACAGCACGATAGAGATGCTAAACAGATCGATCGGGCGCATGGTGTTATCCGCAGAGAGGTTTGAAGTCCATAATAGTTCTATTTTACCGCAATTCCTGATATTGGAATGCGCTTAATTGGCGTGATCGATACGTTCGAGCAGGGCGGGCAGCTCACGGATATGAGTGAGGCGATAAATCCCTTCCGGACAGGAGTGATGCTCATTCTTGGCATCGATCCAGGCGACCTTCATGCCGAGCCGATAGGCGGGCAGCACATCTTCCTGCCATGAATCTCCCACATGCATGGCGCGTGACGGAGGCGTATGCCCCATGCGCGCTAGCGCGGACAGGAACGCGCGTGCATCAGGTTTGGGAGCAAGAAATTCACCGGCATTGATGATCACGTCAAATGCTTTACCGATGTCGAGTCGTCTGAGATCGACGTTGCCATTGGTAATCGCGCCCAGGCGGTACTGACCACTCAGCGTAACGAGCATGGCCGGCACTTCCTCGAACACGATGATGTCATGTCTTAACTCGAGCATGTGCTCAATCGCTTCGCTCGCCCAGCGGGCAGCCTCGTCTGTGGGTAGGCCAAACTCGATCAGCATCTCACGCAGTGTCTCACGGCGAACCCAGGTAAAATCGCCGCGCCGTACGGGGTGACGTTTGGCGAACTCAAGCCGGCGCTGCTGATACTCTTCAAGCGGAAAGGTGGCGGCGTGGCCGATCTGACGGTCAAGCCACTCATAGTGGCCAGGCTCAGTGCGGGCCATGACGGGATAGTTTTCCCAGAAGGTATCGTCGAGGTCGAAGGTTAATACGTCGATCATAGTAATCCTTGGGGCAGAGATGCTGTCGTGCTATCTATCTCAGCTCGGTTTACGCCGCCGGGCGCGGGGGTGTGCAGCATCATAGGTTTCGGCCAGATGCTGCCAGTCGAGACGGGTATAAACCTGTGTGGTCGAAAGATGGGCGTGTCCCAGCAGCTCCTGCACAGCGCGTAGATCATGGCTCGATTCGAGCAGATGGCTGGCAAAGCTGTGGCGCAGCCGATGAGGGTGAAGATGCTCGGGCAGGCCACGCTCACGTGCCAGTTTAGCCAAGCGTAGCTGTATTGCACGCGGACCTAGCCGGGTGCCCTGTTGACTGAGAAACAGCGCTGGCTCATCAGTGCTCGCCAGCGTGGCACGAATAGCCAGCCAGTCCTTGAGCGCTGCCTGGGCGCGGGTGCCGACCGGGACCTGACGCGGCTTTCCTCCTTTACCCCACACCCGCACCCGCTGGGCCTGCAGGTTCTGCAGATCGAGCGCGACCAGTTCGGCCAAGCGCAGTCCGGAAGAGTAAAGCAGCTCAAGCATGGCTTGATCGCGCAGCGCGAGCGGCGAACCGTCATGCGGTGTATCGAGAAAACGCGCTAGCAGATCGACATCGACAGGGCGCGGCAGATGCTGCGGCAGTTTGGGGGTGTCAACCAGACGTGCCGGGTTACGTGCCAGAATTCCCTGAGTGACCAGCATATCGCAAAAGCGACGCAACGCAGCCTGACGCCGAGCGAGGCTGCGTGCCGCGAGCCCACGGGTGCGTTCGTGGCCGAGGAAGCGGCGCACTAGCGCTGCATCCAGTGTCGACCAATGCGTCATGCCCTGCGCGACGACAAATTCGAGTACGATGGCCAAATCACGCCGGTACGCATCTACCGTGGCTGGGCTATGCGCTTCGCTGAGACGGTTCAGGAATATCTCAAGCGGTTCAAGCAATGCCGCTGACGACTCACTGGCAGTACCATTCACGCCGCGTTCCTTATCAGCAGGCGGCCCACCACATCGCCAAGATAATCGACAAATAATGTGCCGAGCGTGGCGCGGAAATACTCAGGATCGGGATTGGCGATAATTAGATAGCCCTGTCGGGTACCGAGCGCCAGGCGAGTGACCGCACATGATCCATGCGATAGTCCCTCAGGCGAGACGGGCAGAAGATGCCTCCAGCTATCGGCGTCAAGCGAGCAGCAGCGGCTATGATGGCCATCAAGCAGGGCTTCAAGGCGCATAGATATCGTATCGTTGAGAGCGAACGTTGGAGGCTGCAGCGCTTCAGCAGGTGGGTCGCCAGGCAATACGGGGCGCCACAGCGCGACGGCACGAACCTTGAAGCGTTCGGAGAGCGTCGTCGCCAGCGTCTGGGCCATGGCGTCGCGGCTATCCGTCTCAAGCAGGACGAGAATGAGCTCACGGACACGCTGGTACTGCGCTTCGTTATGACGCGCGGTATCCAGCAGGGCATTCAGGCGCTGCTCGGCACCGTCGGCCCGATGGCGCAGATCGTGCACCAGACGCTCAAGCAACGAGATGGCGCCGTCCCGTGCTTCAGGGTGCGGAACCTTCAGTTGCTGGAGCAGACCCTCGCGCCCGACAAAGAAATCGGGGTGACGCACTAACCATTGCGCTACCTGCTCAGGGTCAAGTGTGCGGCGCGGTTCGATAGCCGAAGCTCGAGACATATCGCCTTCCTCCGAAAACGTCGGTCTGGGTAGCAGGCGTGCCATGACACGCCTAATAATAGTCCGCTTCAAATGGCAACACGACCGTCAAAGACCCGTTCAGCCGGGCCGGTCATGATCATGCTGTCATCGCCGCCTGACCATTCCAACGTTAGCCTTCCGCCGGGCAAATCAATATCGACCGGACTTGTGAGCAGGCCACGACGGATGCCGCTGGCCACCGCCGCGCAGGCACCGGTGCCGCAAGCCAGTGTTTCGCCGACACCACGCTCGAACACGCGCAGCCGGGCTTCATGGGCGGAGACGATCTGCAGGAAACCGACATTGACCCTTCTGGGAAAACGTGGATGAGCTTCTAGGCGAGGGCCGAGCGTCAATACCGGGGCACTGTCGACATCATCAACTACCAGCACGGCATGAGGATTGCCCATTGATACGACGCCAAACTCGACCGCTTCATTGTCGATTTCAATGCGGTGTACGGGAAGATCCGCTTCGGCATCGAACGGCAGAGCCGCCGGTTCAAAGCGCGGTGCGCCCATGTCCACGCGCACACGACCATCAGCGGTGAGCTTGAGGGTGAGCGGACCGCCTTGCGTTTCGACACGGATCTCACGCTTGGTTGTCAGCGCATTATCGACGACAAAGCGTGCAAAACAGCGCGCCCCGTTGCCGCAATTCTCGACTTCGCTGCCATCGGAATTAAATATTCGGTAGCGGAAATCCATATCCGGGTTGCGTGGTGGCTCGACCAGCAATAGCTGATCGAAGCCAATGCCAAAGTGACGGTCAGCCCATTGGCGAATGCGCGTCTCGTCCAGTCGGGCGCGCTGCGTGATCAGGTCAATGACCATGAAGTCATTACCCAATCCGTGCATTTTGGTGAAGTGCAAAAGCATCAGCCGCTCTCCGGTGCACACCATGTATCGAACTAATCGTGGTTTTTGTTAAACGTCAGCATCTTCCGGTAGCAAGGCTTCATCCGCCCATAGCATTTCCAATGGCTCACGCTTGCGGACCACATGCGTATGTCCACCGTCGACCATCACTTCGGCCGGGCGCTGACGTGTATTGTAGTTCGAGGCCATCACGAAGCCGTAGGCGCCGGCTGAGCGTACGGCAAGCAGATCGCCTGCGGCAATCGCCAGATCGCGCTCCTTGCCGAGAAAATCGCCTGATTCACAGACGGGACCGACCACGTCGAAAGTATCCGTTTCTCGTGCGGTACGCGTATCGACCGGCTCGATCGCTTGCCAGGCCTGATAGAGCGAAGGGCGGATCAGGTCATTCATGCCGGCATCAATAATGGCAAAGTTCTTGGTTTCACCCGGCTTGAGGTACTCAACGCGCGTCAGTAACAGGCCAGCGTTGGCAGAAATCGAGCGACCGGGTTCGAAAATCAGCTCAAGCTGGCGGGCGCTATCCCACTGAGCAAGACGGTCACGTACTGCATCGATGTAGCTGCCAGGGTCAGGCGGTGTTTCGCCCTGATAATTGACGCCGAGACCACCGCCGAGATCGATATGCTTGATCTCGATTCCTTTGGCGTGCAGCTGATCAAGCAGGACAAGCAGTCGGTCAAGCGCATCCAGAAATGGCGTGATTTCGGTCAGCTGCGAACCGATATGGCAGTCGATGCCGACCACCTCGATATGCGCCATAGCGTGGGCACGGGCATAGACGTCGAGCGCCTCGGCGATCGGTACGCCAAACTTGTTGTCTTTAAGACCGGTCGAGATATAAGGATGAGTCCCGGCGTCAACGTCAGGATTGACGCGCAGCGAGACACGTGCGGTCTTGCCAAGGCGGCCGGCAATGTCATCGAGACGTTCAAGCTCCGGCAATGATTCGACGTTGAAGCACTTGATACCGATCTCAAGTGCACGTGCCATCTCATCGGCTTTCTTTGCCACACCGGAGAACACCACCTTGGCCGGGTCACCGCCAGCGGCAAGCACGCGTTCCAGCTCCCCGACAGAGACGATATCGAAACCGGCGCCAAGCCTTGCCAACAGGTTGAGCACGGCCAGGTTCGAGTTCGCTTTCAAGGCGTAGCAGACCAGATGCGGGCATCCTTCAAGCGCGCGCGCATAGGCCAGATAGTGTTCGGTAAAGGCCGCTCTGGAATAGACGTAACAAGGCGTGCCGAAGCGTTCGGCAATATCGATCAGCGAAACGTCTTCGGCGTGGAGTACGCCGCTACGGATTGCGAAAGGCGTCGTCATGGCGTCCTTCATTCGGTCGAAGTGGTGGTCGGAATACTGCCCGGTGCACTGTGTGTCGATGTCGCGCCGCCCGGCGTCAAATTGACGGCATCGCTATCGCCGGGCGTCGGCGGGACGTCTTCGCCCGGCTCCGTGCCGACCCCCTCGCCACTGCTTGGGGTCTGACGATTATCCTGCTGCTGAGACTGCTGTTGTTCATCGCGCTGCTGCTGATCGCCATATTCATTGGTCGGATCGTATCGTTCACGCGATGCTTCGTCGTCGGGCATGTACAGTGGACCCTTCTGGCCGCAGCCGGCCAAGAGGGTGGAGGAAACCAATGTACAGGCGAAAAGGGCAAACATGCGGCGCATGGTCAGGCTCCCTGGGCCGAAGGGTTGACAGCATTCAATGAGCTAAGCGCGTCGCGCGCGCGCTGTGCTGCCGCGCTTACCTGGTCGGGCGCGGTGCCGCCAATGTGATTACGTGCCGCTACCGAGCCTTCAAGGGTCAGTACTTCGAACACATCGTCATCAATCATGGTGGAGAACTGCTTGAGTTCATCCAGCGACATCTCGGCGAGATCCTTGCCTTGAGCAATACCGTAGGCTACTGACTTGCCGACGATTTCATGTGCATCGCGGAAGGCAACGCCGCGCCGGACCAGATAATCGGCCAGGTCGGTGGCGGTGGCAAAACCACGACTCGCCGCCTCGCGCATGTTGTCGGCCTTGGCGCGCAGTGCCGGAACCATATCCGCAAAGGCACGCAAGCAGCCCTTGACAGTATCGAGCGTGTCGAACAGAGGCTCCTTGTCCTCCTGGTTATCCTTGTTGTAGGCCAGCGGCTGCGACTTCATCAGCGTAAGCAGGCCCATCAGGTGGCCATAGACACGCCCGGTCTTGCCGCGTACCAGTTCGGGTACGTCGGGGTTCTTCTTCTGCGGCATGATTGAGGAGCCGGTGCAGAAGCGATCGGGCAGGTCGATGAAGTCGAACTGCGCGCTGGTCCATAGCACCAGCTCTTCACTCATGCGTGACAGGTGCATCAGGAGGATACTGGCGAACGCGGTGAATTCGATCGCGAAGTCGCGGTCGCTGACGGCGTCGAGAGAATTCTCGGCAGGACGCTCGAAGCCGAGCAGTTCGGCAGTGACGTGACGGTCAATGGGGTAGGTGGTGCCAGCCAATGCAGCGGCGCCCAGCGGCATGATATTGACACGTTTGCGGCAATCGAGCAGACGCTCATGATCACGCGCGATCATCTCTTGCCAGGCCAGAAGGTGATGACCAAAAGTCACCGGCTGCGCGGTCTGCAAATGGGTGAAGCCCGGCATGATGGTGTCGGCTTCCTGCGCGGCGAGTTCGATCATGCCCTTGCGCAGACGGGTGATCTCTTCCGCGACGATGTCGATTTCGTCTCTGAGATAAAGGCGGATATCGGTGGCAATCTGGTCGTTGCGCGAACGGCCGGTATGAAGCTTCTTGCCGGTAATGCCGATCTTGTCGGTCAGGCGCGCCTCGATGTTCATGTGAACATCCTCAAGTGCCACTGACCATTCGATCTCACCGCGCTCAATGTCAGCTTCAATCTCTTGAAGCCCATTGACGATGGCGTCACGCTCCTGCTCGGTCAATACCCCGACTCGCGCCAGCATGGTGGCATGGGCGATTGAGCCGCGGATGTCATGATGATAGAGGCGCTGATCGAAACCGATCGAGGCGGTAAACGCCGCAACGAATTCATCCGTGGGTTCGGTGAAGCGCCCGCCCCACGATTGGTTGGTCTGTTGAGTCATCGGGCTTGGCTATCCTGCATGAATAATTAGTGAACAATATGCCCGAGTGTACCAGACTCCGAGGGCTTGGCTCTGCCCAAACGCGTTGTCAAAACGCATCGATGATTGCAGCAGCGGTTTTTACCGGGCAGGCTCTGCTTTATGATATATCCATTGATCGCCATGCTAGGCCAAGTGCGGCATGACGGCATTGTTGATTTTTCACGCATATAACGCCTTGCTTACCTTTGGGAGCGCCCGTGCCCGCTAGAACTACGCTCAAGATCGCGACTCGTAAAAGTCAGCTCGCCCTATGGCAGGCAGAGCATGTCAAGGCTCGTCTGGAAGCGCTTCATCCAGGCCTTTCGGTTGAACTCGTCAGTATGTCGACACGCGGTGACAAGATTCTCGACACGCCACTGGCCAAGGTGGGTGGCAAGGGGCTGTTCGTCAAGGAACTTGAGGAAGCCATGCTGGCAGGGCTTGCCGACATCGCTGTGCATTCGATGAAGGACGTTCCGATGTATTTCCCCGAAGGCCTCGGCCTCGCGGTCATCATGGATCGCGGCGCGCCGACGGATGCCTTTGTCTCCAATCATTACGCTGGTTTCGATGAGCTGCCGGAAGGCGCTGTGGTCGGTACCTCGAGCCTTCGTCGTACTTTGCAGGTCCGTGAAGCACGTCCCGATCTGCGTGTGATCAGCCTGCGCGGTAACGTGCAGACACGGCTGGGTAAGCTCGATGCTGGTGAGTTCGATGCGATCATTCTTGCCACTTCGGGCTTACAGCGCCTTGAGCTGACGGAACGTATAACTGCTGAGCTGGCGCCCGAGATTTCCCTGCCTGCCTGTGGTCAGGGGGCGCTGGGCATCGAGTGTCGCATGGATGATGAAGAGTTGATGGCCTTGGTTGCACCGCTCAGCGATGCACGCAGTACCTTGCAGGTTCTGGCCGAGCGGGCGATGAATACGCGGCTTGAAGGAGGGTGTCAGGTCCCGATAGGGGGCTATGCGGTACTTGAGGAGGACGATCAAACGCTATGGTTGCGTGCTTTGGTGGGATCTCCCGACGGTACTCAGGTGCTGCGTGCCGAAGCGCGTGGACCGGCACAGGCGCCTGAACAGCTTGGCGTTCAAGTCGCAGAAGACCTGCTTGCACGCGGTGCGCGCGACATACTGGAAGCAGTTTATGCTGATGAGCGTCCGCCGCGCTGATGGTGGCTGGCCCTCGCGGTTGGACATGAGGTGAGAGAATAAACGGCACGATGACCACTTCCGCCCTGCCTGTACTTATTGCGCGCCCTGGCACACGCGCTCAAGCGCTGGTCGATATTATCGAGCGCCAAGGCTTTAGTGTGCAGCATCTGAACGTGATGACGCTGGAACCTCTTGAGCCAACGGCAAAGATGCGTGGCGTGTTGTATGATCTGGATATGTACGCCCATGTGATCTGTACCAGCCCGTTCGCGGCACAGTGCCTGGCGGACAGTATTGAAACGTACTGGCCCCAGTTGCCGATCGGCGTGGCTTTTTATGCTACAGGCATCAGTACCGCGGAGGTGCTTGGCGGACGTCTTGGTGTTCGCGTCCATTGTCCCGCGCCGGGCAGTGGCAGTGCGAGCGAAGCGCTGCTGTCGCTTGGCAGGTTGCGTGAGGTCGATGCAGCGCAAGTGTTGATTGTTTCCGGCGAGGGAGGGCGCGATCTGCTGCGCACGACGCTTGAGTCACGCGGTGCCACTGTGACCACGTTGCCGCTCTATCGGCGGCGTCTGCATGCCCCGGATGATGAAGGCCTCATGCAACTGCAGCACGGTGGTTTTGCGGCGCTAATCGTGACCAGCGCCGAGCAGCTTGATCATTTGGCGCAGTGGTGCGGTGCGCCAGCAAAAAGGCGAGTGCTTATCGTCTCCAGCCAGCGATTAGCTACACTGGCACAAACCTATGGTTTTTCACGCATTAGCATTGCCGGCGACGCGACGCCGGCCACTCTTGGCGCCACGGTGGCGAGCGCTTGTAGCAAGGCGGCTTCCGCCTCTCCATGAAGAATAAGGCTAGCGAACATGAGCAAGCACGAAAACGACAAGGACGATAAGACCACTGCGCAAACAGGTGGTACTTCGCATGATGACGCGCCCCGTACGCCTGCTGAATCACGCTCAGGCGATGCACATTCACCCTATGCCGCAGATAGCGCGGCCTTGGGAGGCGCCGCGTCTACCCGTGACGACGCAACGCTGCACGACAGGACGACGGACAAGACGTCCTCTGCGGCTGACGTTACGACGGGCACCGATACAAAAGGAAAAGGAGCGACGAGTAGTGGGGCGTCAGTATCTGGCTCCACTGTCCACGGCGCTACGAGCAGCAAGGCCAGGCCGGGGAGCAGTGCGACGGGAACGACGACTCATGCAGCGCCCAAGGCAGAAACGCCACTTCATGGCAATTCTGGCGGGAATGGCACTGGTGGTAACGGTGAGTCCTCCAAGGGAAAAAGCCGTGGTCTGATCCTAGCCCTCTTGGTCATCTTGTTGCTTGTCCTGCTGGCCGCGTTGGCCTGGGGCGCCATGAAGTTCATGCATCAGCAGCGTGACATCGATGCGCTTAAACAGCAGGTGCAGAATACCTCAGCGCTTAAGAGCCAGGTGCAGAGCAGCCAGCAGAAAACCGCCTCGCTCAGTAATCGGCTTGATAGCGTTGATCAGGACATGGATCGTGTCCTCAAGGAGCTTGCCGCTACGCAACAGACGGATGCGCGGGAATGGCTCTATGCCGAGGTCGAGTATTTGCTGCGTCTGGCCAATCAACGTCTACAGCTTGAGCGCGATGTCGAAGGTGCCCAGGCGCTGTTGCAGAGTGCCGATCAGCGTCTTGAACGCGCGGATAATCCTGCCTTCCTGCCGGTACGACGTGAGATCCACTCCGAACTGGCGGCTCTGGATTCCGTGCCTGACGTTGACCGTTCCGGCATTTATCTCCAGCTTGCCGCTGAAGCTGAACAGCTCTCCCAGCTACCGTTGTCACAAGATACTGAGGCGCTTTCAGCGCAGGTTGATGATGGCTCTAGCTACTCAGGCGGCTGGCGTGAGCAGCTTGCGCGGGTAGGTAACCAGTTCAAGGATCTGGTCACCGTGCGTCATCACGATAAAGTCTTGGAGGCCTTGATCACGCCTGAGCAGGAAGGTTACTTGCGTCAAAATGTGCGGCTTTTACTTGAACAGGCCCAGCTGGCCATGTTGAAAGGAGAGCCCAAGGTCTTCCGCACCAGTCTTGAGCGCGCCAGTGAGCTGGTCAAGAACTATTACAAGACTGACAACGATGGCGTGCAAAAGGTTCTGAAGCGCCTGAATGAACTGGCTGGTAAAAACATCCAGCCCAAGTTGCCTGATATCAGTGCCTCGCTCACGCAGCTTCGTGAGGTGGTGTCAGACCGTACGGGAACCAGCGTGGTGGGGCAACAAGGCAGCAATGAGCAGGGCAGCAACAGTGCAAGTTCAGTGGCTGACAGTCAGCGTTCGGTACCCTCCAGCCCGGAAAGCGATCAGACTGATCAGACTAGTAGCCCAGCGGCTGGCGGCCAGAATAATGGCAGCTCTAACAGCTCTAACAGCTCTAACAGCTCTAACAGCTCTAACAGCTCTAACAGCTCTAACAGCAGTGAACAGAATAATGCCGAGCAGACAGGCAATGCTCCTTCTGGTGAGAGCGGCCAGCGCACTAATGAAATGAGCCAGCCTGCGCCGAGTGAACAAAACGCTGAACAGGCTCAGGGTGAAGATGCCAGCGAACAGGAGGCCCAAACCCTATGAGAAAGTTTATCCTGTTCATCATCGTTGGCCTGGCAGTGGGGGCACTGCTGGGTCAGCTCATGCTGTCTACGCCGGGCTACTGGCTGGTCCGCGTCGGTGATACCTCTATCCAGACCTCGTTTTGGCTAGGCTTGCTGATTCTGATCGCATTGTTTCTGGTCATGCATTTCTTGCTGCGTGTGCTCATGCGCATGCGCCGCCCGATCAGCCGGCTAAAGATATGGAACTCACGGACACGCAACCGCCAGGCAATGCGTCGTACCGTCCGCGGTCTTGTCGCGTTGGCCGAGGGACGCTGGCGGCGGGCCGAGCGCTCACTCACCCGTTCCGCCCATGATTCCTCAACGCCATTGGTGAACTATCTCTCGGCAGCTCTCGCCGCGCACTATCAAGGACGTTACGACCAATCCGAGGCGCTGCTTAAGCAGGCGCATTACAGCACTGAGGGGGCCGATACTGCCGTTGGGCTGGTGCAGGCGCAGCTGATGCTTGATCGTCAGCAGCACGAGCAGGCACTCGCGACCCTGACGCGGCTTGAAAAGCAGCACCCAGAACATCCGCAGGTGCTAAAACTGCTCAAGCAGGCTTATCTCAGCGTCAATGATTGGGACGGCATTCGCAGTATACTGCCGAGACTTGAACGCTATAACCTGCTCTCCGAGGATGAACGGCATGTGCTGGAACGGCGTACCTATATCGCGTTGATTCGTCATGCAGCGCGCGATCGCAAGGATATCGAGCGTGTACGTGAACTATGGACTGACATGCCCGATGAGCTGCGTAGCGATGTCGAGCTGGTCATCCTGTATACGGAAGCGCTGGTGCAGGCAGGGGATGAAGCCCAGGCCGAACGCTTACTGCGTCAAGCCTTGAAAGATCATTGGGATGCACGTCTGCTGCTGCGCTATGGACTGCTCAATATTGATGCTGATCGTCAGCTTGCCTATGCCGAGAAGTGGTTACAGGAGCGGCCCAACGACGCCGAGCTGTTGCTTACGCTGGGCAGACTATCGCTGCGCAACGCCTACTGGGGTAAAGCGCAGGAATACTTCGAAGCCAGTCATCGCCAGCGCCCGAGTGGTACTGTCTGCGCCGAGTTGGCTCGCCTCTATGCCAATCTGGGCGATCACAACAAGAGTCAGCTCTACTATCGCAAGAGTGTCGAGTTGCTAGACAAGTCGCTGCCGGCTCTGCCACAGCCGAGCGAGCGGACACGCTAGCCCGTCGTGAAGCGGTCTGGTTGGTTTTGGAAGGCGCCTCGGGGCGCCTTCTTTTATGAGTGTCAATTAACGCTGTAACCGCGTCCGGTCAGACAGGCCGACAAGGCGCGCCGGTAGGTATCTGCAACCGTGGCGGCCGGAGCCTGCTGCGCACTGGCTGGATCAAAGCCGCTCTGTGAGACTGCCCATGAATGACATTCATAGCGGTCCTTGCTCTGCTGCTCCTGGGTCTGCCCGTGGGCCGGGTAGGCTATAACATCGTAGCGGTTGGGGTCGCTCTGCTGGACGGCAGGTGGAGGGGCCACTGCTTCATAGCGTTGTGTATTGGCATTCCATAAGTAGTAGGTGCCCGCCGCAATGAAATATAGCGCGCTGCCAATCCACAGCTCACGAGCGAAGTTGGGTAGACCATGCCCGTGGCGTGGACCGGGGCCTTGATAGTGGTCGGGTCCTCGGGGACCACCATGGCCATCTCTAGGCCCCGCATAGGCGGGCATTATCAGGGTCGCGGCCAGCAATCCAGCCATCACGGTACGCAAGCCAGCTATATTCATTGCGCTACTCCAGATCGTTTATGAAAATGAAGACTACCAAGAGTAGTCTTCACCACGGCCTATTATTTGCCATGGATGCAAGCGACGAGTAGGGGGTAATCAGGGATAAACGAAGGAAATCGCCTGCGCTGAATCATGGCTCCAGGCAGGCGTGGGCTTTTTGGCTTTATATAAGCGGTGAGAAGATTACACCGTCAATGGAAGCGTGCATGCTCGATCGCCAGGCACTATGCTTTATATTGCCCTTGTTTCATTAATTCTTTTTTCTTGGCGGCCATCTGTACGCCAAGTTCGCTTAGCACCTCGCTGGACATGGTATCGCGGGCCTGGACGAACATCTCCTCTTCCTCCTCCTCGATATGGTGCTCAAGAAGTTCCTTAAGTACCTTAGCCCTGCCGGAAAACTGCAGGCTGGCCGGGTCCGTCTTCTTCAGGTCGGGAATGATGAGGTCTTCGACAGCACGATGTTCTTCCTTGGCTTCGAAGTACATCTTGTCGTTTTCCTTACCGTTACTGTCCTTGAAGGCGGGATAGAAAATTTCTTCTTCTAAAAAGGTATGGGCGTGCAGTTCCAGTGCGATCTTCTCAAGCAGCTCGGGGCGGGTTTTCTTGGCGCGCTCGGTTGTTTTCGAAAGTTGGTCGAGTAGATCAAGCAGCTTGACATGATCATCCTTGAGCAGCTCAATGGCATCCATTGGCATGATAGCGTTCCTTTTGCATCAGCTAGTGACGGGATATGTCCAGACGTTGACGTTATTTTGAAATACGCGCTTCGCTTACGCGCACCCTGTGCTGCATGAGAGACACATGATCGTCTGTCTCGGATCAGCTCAGGGCGTCTCGGTCTGTCAGGAACAGAGATAGCGCTCATTTAACATAGCCTGACCAGACGAAGCGTCAACTTAATGTCATCAGGCCAATGCCGTCACAGCTGTTTGCAATGAATGCATGGGAACTAACTAACGATCGAAAAGCGCTCCCCACTGCTTGTCGATCGCTCTGGATTTGAAATGCTTGAGCCCCCCGGTTGGGGTAAAGGTAATCTCCCCGAAATAGATATGATTCTGCAGCATGTAAAAATCCACGCGAGCAAAGGAAAATCCTTCGGAGAGTTTCAATGCGAGTGTAATAGCTTCATCAAGATTATCCGGCTTCGCTATTTTCTTGCCAGTGGTAAAGCGATCCTCGACCACCTTGACCAGCTCCCAATCTTGATCGTAATAATCGACCTTGTAATGAGAGAAACGGTCGTGTGTTACTTCGATAAAGACGACAGGTGTCTCGCCGGGCTTTCTGAAACAGTAGAACTTATAGTCCTTGGGCACATTCCCCTGTTCATCGAGCAAAAGTTTCTCAAATATGAGTTGAGGTTTTATGTTTTTGTAATGTAACTCTCGGCTGGATGCATAGTAATTACTGGCTAGCCATTCGGTGCTTTTATTAAAGAGAGTGGCGTAAGAATATCTCGATTTGTCTTTTACAATTAGATTATATCCTGAGCCATGGTTGCATTTCATGACGAAGCTTTCAGGCAGCTGCTCATATGTCTTTACTGACAAGTTTCGGCATGTGTTGTAATGCGGCAACAAGTATTTCTTGCCTATCATCAGCTCGACATAGTCTCTGACTCGGACCTTGTCACTTAAAATTGAATATACAGGATCAGGATATAGCCTGCGACGGCATATCTTCTCGTTAAACGTTTTAGGGTAGGTAAGATTGGGAAGCCTACCGAATGTACGTAAGTAGGCAAACGAAATACAAAGCTTATCAGGGATTTTCCGCGTTATCTTTTTGCGTACTACGTGCATTAAATTTTGCTTTTTGCCAAATGATATACGATGAGAAGGAGACCGGTAGTGCGCTAGTAAAGAGAATGCTTCCCCACTAGATTCCCTGTTCGGCACGGTGCTTCCCCTTTTGCGACAAGACTTCTGGTAAACAGGGCGCTAGCTCTGGAAATTGCCTATTAGTTAATGATTTTATTTATAGGAGTGATTGTTACTTTTTATATTAATATATTTTCATATTGTCATTACTTATCGCTGGATATTGTGCAGAAGTGACTAAATGGAGGAGGGCGTAGGGGGGGAAGGTTACATTTTAAGTTAATTTTATGTTTTGCAACTTCGGTATGTTGGTAAAGCTTTAATCAACTAGTTTGCAGGATTAATTATTTTTAGTAGAAACTAATCGAATTAGTGCCTTCTTGCGGCGGGAATGTCATTCGGTGGGCTGCTGAGCGTTGAAAAACGGGGCAGGATGCAGAAGCAAGGCCAGCAAGAGCTACCAAGCCTAAACAGGAGAAGAGAACTTACGCGGGAGAGCAAAGCCAAAGCCGTATCAGGACCGTTGATACTGGCCTTGGCGCTAGTCGAATCGTGCGCTGGCTTAAGCCAGTGCTTTCTGTACTAGTGCTTGCTCCTCGGGTGATAACGTAAGTTCTGCTGCCAGTTCATGGGCATGCGGCGACATCTTTTTCCAAGTCTTACGTACGATACCGCATATTTTCTCTTCATCGTGGCCTAGCGCAAACGCTGAAAAGTAGTACTGAAGAAAGACCAGGCATGCCGTATCTTCCAGCGCCTGGGCATCAGAGTCACGGCGCAAATTTTCTTTGCGAATCAACTGAGCAACTCGTTCGCACTCGGCCTCGTCATAGCCGGCCTCACGCAAAATGGTACTGGCCTGTTCGGCCTGGCGAATTTTCAGTTCGGTGCGCCAGGCATGATAGCCCGGGCGTGTCATGGGATACTGATCGCGCGGTAGTGCCCAGCGGCGTAGATGCTGGGCGCGGACAGCCAGGCGCAGCGTTTCGGATGCCTGTGGTGCGACACGCTCCAGCCATGCACTCATGCGCTGGGCATAGAGTAATTCGTATGGCTGGCTGACACCCTCGACTTCTTCGCGGCGTGGGTCTTCGCCATGGGCAGCATCCAACTGCTCAATGGCACGTTGAAAACGAGCGGACTCGATAGACATCACGGTTTCCCCACTAAATTTGGACATTATTTTTTATAGTGACACGTCGCCAGCATACCGCCTAGCGGGCCGTACGCTCTTCAATCAGCATCTCATCTGTCACCTGCTCGGTTAACGGGTCGCTCTCATTAGCTAGGTGTCGTTTCATCCAGTCGCCTTTCATGAACCATAGGACTGTGACCACTGCGATCAGGACATTCGTGACAGGAAAAGCCCACCACAGGCCGTTAAGGCCGAGCACCGAGTCACGTGACAGTACGAAAGCGAGCGGGAACTGCAACACCCATTGCGAAACCAGTGTCAGTACCATGGCGACCAGCGTATTACCCGAGGCGCGAAATACCCCAGTCAGTGCCATCTGCAGCCCCATAAAGCCGAACGTCAGTGACACGGTGCGCAGAAAGCGTGCGCCGGTCGCAATGACGGCATCGTCGGTAGGCACGAAGAAGGCCACCAGTTCAGACGCGAAAGTAAATACCAGAGCACCTACGAGCGAGAGGCTGACAAAGGCGATTGCCGCAGCAAGGCGCGCTATGCGGGCAGCGCGTGCCATCTGACCGGCGCCAATGTTCTGGCCGACCAACGCCGCCGTTGCCATTGACAGCCCCAGCGCCGGAATGACGATAAAGCTCAGTACATTGATGCCGACGCCATAGGCGGCAGTCGTCACCGTACCGAAGCTAGTGACCAGAAAAATCATTACATTCATCCCCAGCGCCCGAGCGGACATCTCGATTGACGCGGGAAAGCCGAGCGTGAATGCACGGCGGATGAAAGCCAGGTCGGGTTTAAACGCTGACACTGAGAGTTTTATTTTCCAGCGACCGTTCAACAACAGACTTAACCCGATAATCAATGCCAGCGCCTGAGTGATGAGTGTCGCCAATGCGGCACCGCCGACACCAAGTTCAAGGCCGAAGATCAGTAACGGATCAAGAACAAGGTTGAGCAGTACGGTGCCAGCGACAATGTAGAGCGGCACTTTCACTTCACCTACACCACGCATCAATGATTGAAACATGGCAAAGCCGAAAGTGAAGAGCATGGCGGCTAACGAGAAGCGCAGAAATGTCAGCGCACCGCGGAACACTTCCGGGGCGACACCGAGCAGATTAAGTATAGAAGGCGCCAGCGCGAAGCCAATGGCCGAAAGCAAAAGCGACACGGCGGCCACCATAAGCAGCGTCTGCGCGGCTACGCGATTGACCATGGCCGTATTGCCGGCGCCCATGTATTGGGCCACCAGCGTCGACCCAGCCACACCAAAGCCGGAACCCAGTGCGACCAGCAAAAACGTGATCGGGAAACTGACCGATACGGCGGCTACAGCGTGTCCGCCAAGCCGGCCGACCCAGAAGGCATCGATGAGCTGGTAGGCTGATTGAAGCACATTGGCCAGCACGATCGGTACGGAGAGTTTGAGCAACGAGCCAAGAATGGGGCCTTCGAGCAAACGGTTGTTTGAACGTCCTGAACTTTTCAACGCGGGTTTTCCTTAACACGTTACGTCATCGGCAATTGACGAAACGAACAATCAAATCAGTTTCCTTCCAGCCTATGCAAGATTTCCCGCCACTACCACGTTTCTCGACAGGTACGCGTGTCATGGTCGTCTACGCTTAAGAGCACTCAACCAAGGATAGGTCCGTAAACAAGGGAGACGAACCCATGAGTGGACAGCCCCTGTTAGGCATCATCGGGGTAGTGATAATAACGCTTGCCAACTACGACGCCGTGCGTACGACACTATCGGCGTCCAATGCGGGGCCAATAACCAAGCAGCTGGGGCGAATGGTCTGGGCGCTACTTCTAGGCATCCATCGTTTGCGCAGCAATCATAATATGCTCAAGATTGCGGGCCCCGGCATTACGTTGCTGTTACTGTTGTGCTGGATCGCCATGGAGTGGCTGGGCTGGTTCTTACTATTCTGTAGCGCATCTGATGCGGTGGTGAACTCCACTACCTCGGTAAGTGCCACCCTGGTCGAGCGCGCTTACTTCGTCGGCTACACGATTACCACATTGGGCTACGGCGATTTTGCCCCCGGCGCCGCGCTGTGGCAGCTACTGGCCATCGTTGCTGCCATTAATGGATTTTTTGTCCTGACCCTGTCGGTTACCTACATCCTTTCCGTCGTCTCGGCAGCTTCTGAGACGCGTCAGATGGCTCAGGCAATCAATGCCATGGGTGAAACGCCTTATCGTATTATCGAGGTGAACGCTGACGGGGGAAGTTTTGAAAGCCTTGCCCAGCAGATGCAGTCTTTGAATTTGACTTTGCTTGGCTTGGCGCAGAAGCATCTGGCCTATCCGCTCTTGCATTATTATCACAGCGCTGAAGAAGACAGCGTATTGCCCCTTGCTCTGGCCAAGCTGGACCAGGCATTGACGATAGCGCTCTTTGCCTGCCCGAATATGCCATCGACATCCCGTACGCAACTGCAGGTTAGCCAAAAAACACTGACAAAATTCCAAGATACTTTGAAAAACGCTTTCGTTTATCCCTCTCCTCAAGCGCCTGAAATCCCCGACCTCGAACACTACAAGCAACTACCCTTCTGCCATGAGTCGCCTACCGCCATTGCGAGTTATCTGCAAAGTCTGGATCGGCAGCGGTTGCTCAAGGCTTATGTGGAAAAGGATGGCTGGGAGTGGTCATGTCTCTGGTCGCACGATAAGAAAAATAACTAGGCGCGACGCTTTGGAGCCTGGCACTGTTTCTGTACCAGGTGCAGAAACGGTGGGCTCAGGGTGTTTAGAGCAGGCGCGGTCGTATTCCCAACAGGACTATGAGCGCCAGTAACGTCTCCTGGCTTTACAGGCAAAGCCTGCGCACGCTGATGGCCACTGCAGCACGCCGCCCGCCAGCGCGGGCGGGCATGCGAATCACATATGCACGTTTTTAAGCAGTTACGTCAGCCAGACACGCGCCCAGTGTTATTCATCCAGTGCGCTTAGCTGGGCCGCAGTGTCCATGGCACCCATAGCGGCGGCGAGCTGTTGTGCTGTCATGCCACGCGACCCCGTAGCATGGCGGTCAGCGCCATTGGCCAGTAAATAATCGACGATCTCGGTATGATTGAACATCGCGGCGAACATCAGCGCCGTCCTGCCGTCCGGGGCTGCTGCATTGACGTCGGCGCCTTTTGTCACCAGCAGCTTCACCATCTCCAGATCGCCTTTGTAAGCGGCACCGGCAAGCGGGCTCTGGCCATTATCATTGTGGGTATTGGGGTCGGCGCTGTGCTCCAGCAGCACACGTGTGGCCTCATGATGGCCGTGATAGCTGGCCAGCATCAGCACGCTGTCACCCTTGTCATTACGCAGATTGGGCGGAAGACCCTGCTCAAGCCATTCCTTGAGCTGAGCGCTATCGCCACTGCGAGCGCAGTTGAAGACCTTGGCTGCGAAGTTGATGATTTCATCATCCAGCTCCGGCGTGCCCGTCTGTGCATCGTTGGGGTGCTCTGCCATTGAATTCTCCCTCACGGTCATTGTTAACAGCGTATGCATAAGCCTGTAGCGATACAGTCGCACAGCCGAAGCACAAAGTCAGTTTGCGATTTTCAATCTAGCGGATAGGCGATTAGCTAGGTGAGCTGTTGTCATCACCCGGGTTGGCAAGCGTTCACCTTCATACTGGCTTCTCCAATGCCAGTTTGATGCCAAGCATCATGAATAATACACCGGATATACGTTGCATAAGGCCCTGTGAGAGAGATGTGCGGCGGAAAGTAGATGAAATAGCGGCAGCAAAAATGGCCACCATCAAGCACCACAAGGTGCCCATCGCAATGAATAGGCCTCCAAGCAAGAGCAAGGCAGCGGTGTGATAGGGTGCAGCAGGATCGACGAACTGGGGCAGCAGAGCCAGATAGAATAGTGCGACCTTGGGATTGAGCAGGTTAGTCAACATGCCTTGCCAATAGACCTGGTTCAGTGACACGACGCTGAGCGCTGATGGTGACGATGCCGGGCTTCTCTGAAACAAGAGCCGCAGCCCCATGAGCAGTAAATAAGCTGCGCCCAGCCATTTAACTGTGGTGAATGCGATCGCTGAGGTGGCGAGAATAGCCGACAGCCCGAGCGCCGCCGCAGTGGCATGGCACATCGAGCCTGTACTAATGCCCAGGACGGAGACAATACCGGCCTTGCGACCCTGAGCCATGCTCCGGGTGGCGATATAAAGCATATCCGGGCCAGGCAGGAGGCTGATGGTCAGCGCCGTAAGCAGGAAAACTGGGAGATCGATAATACCGAGCATGAGTCATCCTTGTTCCACTAACGGTTATAGAGCGTCAACCCGCCTGACGGAAATGCGCGGTTTAATGAGAAGTCAGATCAAGCGCAACGGCGCTGGTCATTCGCCAGCCTATCTCCATACTCTAGAGCGTACCCCCTGAGATAGAAAATACAAAAGCCGCGCTGAGCGCGGCTTCGAACTATCGACAAGATAAGCGCCAAGCGTTAGCCATAAATGCCCTGACTTCTCAGGTAGTCGTCATAATTGCCACTGAAATCGACGATACCGTCCTCTTTCATCTCGATGATACGAGTCGCCAGTGAGCCCACGAACTCACGGTCGTGGCTGACGAAAATCAGTGTGCCAGGATAGTTATCCAACGCGAGGTTCAACGCCTCGATCGATTCCATGTCGAGGTGGTTGGTCGGTTCGTCCATGACCAGCACGTTGGGCTTTTGCAGCGCCAGCTTGCCGAACAGCATGCGGCCTTGCTCGCCACCGGAGATGACCTTGACCGACTTGCCGATATCATCATTGGAAAACAGCATGCGACCGAGTGCAGAACGCACCGCCTGTTCTCCGCCGGTCGTCCACTGCCCCATCCACTCGAACAATGTCTCACCGTTGGCAAAATCATCGGCATGGTCCTGGGCGAAATAGCCGACCTCGGCGCTGTCGGTCCATTTCACCTCGCCGCTGTCTGGTGCCAGAGTGCCGACCAGACAGTTAAGCAACGTAGTCTTGCCGATCCCGTTGGGGCCAATGATCGCGATGCGCTCGCCCGCTTCGACCTGCATGCCAAAGCGTTCAAACAGAGTATTGTCATCATACGCTTTGGCGATATTGTCCACCGTCAACGTATGACGGGGGATTTTCTTGTTCTGTTCGAAGCGGATGAACGGACTGATGCGGCTTGATGGCTTGACCTCTTCGAGCTGGATCTTATCGATCTTGCGCTGACGTGAAGTCGCCTGCTTGGCCTTGGAGGCATTGGCCGAGAAGCGGCTGACAAACGTCTGCAGCTCGGCGATCTCGGCTTTCTTCTTGGCATTGTCGGCATGCAGGCGCTCGCGCGCCTGCGTGGCGGCGATCATGTACTCATCGTACGTGCCGGGGAACAGCCTGAGCTCGCCATAATCAAGATCCGCCATGTGAGTGCAGACACTATTCAGGAAGTGACGGTCGTGCGAAATGATGATCATGGTCGAATTGCGCGCCTTGATCACATCTTCCAGCCAGCGGATCGTATTAATGTCCAAATGGTTGGTCGGTTCGTCGAGCAGCAGCACGTCAGGGTCGGCGAACAATGCCTGGGCGAGCAGGACGCGCAGCTTCCAGCCGGGGGAAACGGCGCTCATGGGGCCGAAATGCTGTTCGAGCGGAATGCCCAGCCCGAGCAACAGTTCACCCGCGCGCGATTCGGCGGTATAGCCATCCATCTCGGCAAACTGGGTTTCGAGTTCGGCGACGGCCATGCCGTCCTCTTCGCTCATCTCGGCCTGGGCATAGATACGCTCACGCTCGGCAGCCACGCGCCACAGTTCGGCGTGACCCATGATGACCGTATCGATGACGCGTTCATTCTCATAGGCGAACTGATCTTGACGCAGCTTACCCAGGCGAATGTTCTGCTCGATCATCACCTGGCCGCCGGAGGGCTCAAGGTCGCCGCCAAGAATCTTCATGAAAGTTGACTTGCCGCTGCCATTGGCACCGATCAAACCGTAGCGGTTACCGTTGCCGAACTTGACGGACACGTTTTCGAACAGGGGCTTGGCCCCAAATTGCATGGTGATATTAGCAGTAGCGATCACGACTGAACCTTTGTGCACCAGAAAGGGTGCGGAAGAATAAGAATATAGGGATGACGATGATTAGCGTGGCGTTTGGGACAGACGCTCGACGGGCAAATATCGAAAAGGCGCATATTATACGCTGTGCAAGCGAGCGCGTCAGCGAGAATTGATCACTGCCGGGCGTGTAGAAACAGGCGTATGGTCAATATCCCGCCGAATAACGCGGCCAGGGCGGCGCAGAGATAGATGGCAGAATAATCGAAGCGGCCCGCGATCCAGCCCGCCAGCGGGCCAGTCACGCCTATGGCGAGATCGAGAAACAGTGAATAAGCGCCAAGCGCAGCGCTGCGGCTGGACGATGAAATTTTCGCCACCGCTTCAACCCCCAGCGCGGGATAGACCAGTGATAAACCGAAGCCCGCCAGACCTGCGCCGAGCAAGGCGATCAGCGGTGTGGAGGCCAGCCATAGCAGTGCAAGGCCAAGCGACTCGACCAGCAGACACACGATAGCGACCTGATAACCGCCAAAGCGATCGATCGTGCCGGCGAAAAACAGGCGTGCGCAGATATAGGCAGCGCCGAACAGGGTCAGGCACCAGGCAGCATTGGGCCAATGCTGGCTAGCGTAGTAAAGGGTGATAAAGGTGGCGATAACGCCGAAGCCGACCGAGCTCAGGCCCAATCCCAGTCCGAACGGACTGATGCGGGCGAAGACTTGGTAAAACGGCATGCGCTTGCCAGCAATCACCGGTGATGCCTCGCGCCGCCACGACAGAATGACGCCGATAGCGGCCGCCACGGCCATTGTCGGGCCGATACTCCATAACCCTGATGTCTCCATCAGCGCCGCACCGAGCGGAGCGCCGATGGCGAGAGCGCCGTAACCGGCAATGCCATTCCATGAAATGACCTTGCTGGTCAGATCAGAGCCGACGATACCAATCCCCCAGCTCAGTGAGCCGGTGCCGATCATACCTTGTGATAGCCCCAGTACCGCCCGGCTCAGCAGTAATATGGCCAGACTGAAGATGGGCATGCCTTGCATTATCACCGAGAGCAGCACCAGAAGTCCGCTTAGCAGGCAGCCACCCAATCCGGTAATAACGACCTGCTTGGCGCCGACGCGGTCGGTGACCGGGCCAACAAAGGGTCGTGATAACAGCGTGGCGACGAACTGCAGGCTGATGGTAACGCCAACAATCACGGCATCGAAGCCTAGCTGTCCGTGTACGTAAGCAGGTAGCACGGTCAGGGCCATACCAATGCATAGATAACTGATAAACGTGGAGCTGATGACCGAGACGATCTTGAGATTGGTACCGGTTACAGATGAAGCGGAAGACACATCTGAAGGCATGAATGGCTCGCGTAGAGCAAAATAGGGAATGGTTAGGCTAGCGAGGTTAATCGAGAATGGAAAGCCTTGGCGTTGATATGGGGTGGGGAAGCGCTCAGAAAAGAGTCCTTACACCAGCAATATGACGGCGAGAATAACTTCTCGCCGTCATCAGAATCGCTGGGTGCGATAGTTCTTGGTGAGCTATCAAGCGCTAAGCGTCAAACCCCCGGTAACATGAGTCACGGTATCTTCGCTTATTCCTAGAAGACTAACCGTGTCGGCGCTCCACTCTATGGCCTGCACGCCAGGATAAGCATCATCCGTTTCATCAAGCGCCATCATGGTGTAAGTGAAGTCGCTGGCCTCAATGCTGCCTCGTGATGAACTGAAAGCGTCGTCATCGCGAGAATCGGTGACATAAAGCGTCTCTTCAGACCGATCAAATGAGAGGCTGCGCCCACCTAATGCCTTGGTAGCGCTTATAAAGGTCGAGTCAATGGCCTTCGCATCACTGGATTGGATATCTCCGCCATTTTGGGAGAAGTCATCCAGGTCAAAGGTCAGCAGCGAGTAGTCGGACTGATAGGAACGGCCTGCACTAATGACAAGCTCGCCATCACTGAAATCGGCGTTGCCGGGGAAAATATTGAACTGGCCGGGGCCAAAATTACGCTCGCCATACCAGGCATCGGTGACGTCCAGGTTGCTATCGAGCCTGAAGACATCCTGCATGGTGTCGTCTAGCACCAGCAGGCTACCGTCCGGCCGCTCGACGATGTTTTCCAGAGAGGTATCGAAATCGAGCGCTTTTTGCAGCGTCAGGTCTTCGTCGAACTTGTAGAGCTGGTCATCGTTCCAGGCCAGTATGCTGTTATCAGAAAGCACGAGGACGTCGGAAAGTGACGTACTGTAGCCGCTGTTATCAGGGTCGCTGAACGTGAAAGTGGATTCGGCATGTATACTGCCGTCACCATTGATCGAAGCCGCATAAACCCCGCCACCATTGGCTTGGCCAACCACTATGGTTCTATCGTTACTGCCGGCATCGGTAGCGGTTAGCGTCGTATAATAGCCACTATCAAATGAGTAGCTCAGGTCCAGATCGCTATCCAGCAGTGTCAGCTGATGCCTATCGTGAATGACTGCTACACCGCCATCGGCTGCATCGCCAAAACTCGCCTGGCTTAACTCATCATCACTATTGATCAATACCTGTTTGGTGCAGCTCAGGTCAGTATCGATCTTGGCCAGAAAAACATAGGTTTGTAAATTCGACGCGGCCTGATCCCAGGTAGTGGTATCGCTGAGGTAAAATGAGCCGTTATCAACGCTGTCGATATTGCCTTCGTAGACATAGTGCAAGCCGCCCATCTTGACGATGTCATTACCGGCAGGTTCAGGCTCGGCAGGTGTCTCGGGTACTTCAGGGGTGTCAGGAATTTCCGGTGTGCCCGGGATATCAGGCTGGTCGTTTTGCGCCTGTCTTTCGTTGGCAAGCTGAATAGCTAGCTGCGCTCGCTGCAGACCGGTCTGACTGTTGCCTGGGAACTGCTGATATTCAGATTCTGAATCATGAAGATAAGCAGAGATATTTTGACCGTTACTCGTTTTTTTCGCCATGACCCTGACTCCTGTCTGGGTTGCTTCGATTGTGTCTTTTTTTGTCGCGATACAGCGCGCATCTGGCGCTGGCGAGCAGACTATAAATCCATTCTTGTTTAATTAGTAATCATTAATTAAATCAGGTTGAGTCTTTCTTATACGGTGTTAAAAAATTTAATCAACGTATGGGGCTAATTCTCTAGGTGACAGCCTGCTGTGCATCCCGCGCTGCCTGGAACAGCCAAGCGTGACGGCCAGCCAGTGCAGAGAGATTGCGGTCATAGCCGCCGCCGATCACGCAGGCAGTGGAGACGCCCGCGGTGCGGCAAGTGTTAATGACATAACGGTCGCGCTTGTAGATGCCTTCATCACTGAGCTCGAGATGGCCGAGCCGGTCGCCGGCATGAACGTCGGCACCAGCATCATAAATCACCAGCTCAGGGCGGAACGCGTTGAGCAGCCGAGGCAGATGAGTCTTTAGCACCACGAGATAGGCGTCATCATCGATGCCGCGCGGCAGAGCAATATCGAGATCGCTTTGCTGCTTGGTGAAGGGAAAGTTCTCCGCGCCGTGAACTGAGAAGGTGAAAACCGCTGGATCATTTTGAAAGATCGAAGCCGTGCCGTCGCCTTGATGAACGTCAAGATCGACGATCATTACACGCTTCACCCAACCCTGCGCTAGCGCTTCGCGGGCGGCGACCGCTACATCATTCAACAGGCAATAGCCGCTCGCTCCGTTGGCAAAAGCGTGATGGGTACCGCCGGCCATATTGCAGGCCAGCCCCGTTTCCAATGCCATCTCCACCGTCAGCAGCGTGCCGCCCACCTCCCGCAATGTGCGCTCGACCAGTGCCGGTGACCACGGAAAGCCGCTGCGCTTTCGCGCCTTGGGGTCGCTGTCGCCGAGATAGAACGTTTGCAAATAGTCATGACTATGCACACGCAGCAGTTGCGCACTGGTCGCCGGGGGCGGTGTTAGCCACGTGATCGCTGGATCATCATCGAAGCCGAGCGTGGTGAGACGCTCACGCAGCGCGCGGAACTTGGCCATCGGGAACGGATGTGTCTCGGGCCAGGCGATGGTGTAGCCGGGATGATAAACGAGCGGCAGGCGCATTGTTTAGAACTGGCCCGCCAGATGAGCCGTGACCCACTGTCGCACCTCGGCGTAGGGGTAGGCTTCGAGCTTGCCAAACCCTTCAAGCTGACGTGCCTTGAGGCGGGTAAATAGCGGCGTAGTGATGCCGCACAGAAAGCGTGTCAAGAGCTCGATACTGGGTGGCTGGCCCTCGGATGACGTCTGGTAGCGCGTAATCATCTCACTGCAGAGCGCGGCGAATGGCTGGTTCTCAAGCGTTGGCAACGGCGCAGGCGGCGGCAGCCGAGCAACATGCCCCAGGCATACCGAGCAGTGACCGCAGCGCTCGGGTGCTCGCTCGTCGCCGAAATAACACGCCAGGCGCCGGCTCAGGCAGGTGTCGCTCTCGAACAGCGCCAGCATGGCGTTGAGCCGGGCAATCTCGCTTTCTTCCTTCGATTTGAAGTAGCCATGCAGCTCATCACTCAACGCGGCAACGTCGAGCGGTGCATCCATGACCGCATAGACTTCGGTCATCTGCTTGCTTTCGAGCACAATCCAACCCTGATCGTTGAAGTACTCCAGCGCGCTGACCACACGGCTACGCTCGGCATTGATGTCCAGTTCACCGCCGCGCCGATAGATAACATCAAAGTCGAGCGAGCACCACGTCCTGGCGCGATTGGCATTGTCAACGATCAACTGCACGAAGCGTTGGCGCTCGCCCTCAAACGTCGCTATCAGCGCCTCGGGTTCACGCAGGTACTTGAAGCGGTACTCGGCGAAGTAGGAAAAGCGCGGCGCGATCACGCCGCGCAGCTCGAGCTGGACCAGCAGCGTCTTGAGCGGCAGCGGGCGGATGTTGCTGGACTGGGACAGCGCGTTGAGCATCAGCTCCCAGCGCCGCTCGCTGCCGCCGTTTTGTACCCCGGCGATCTCTTCGAGTACGCGCCGGATGCCGTCGCGCTCCGGCGTGTCGCCGTAGACGAAGTTCTCGAGCACGTTCAAGGCGTCGCGGTTGGCCAGCACCAGGCAGTCGGAAGGCTTGCCGTCGCGCCCGGCGCGGCCGATCTCTTGGCTATAGTTCTCGACCGATTTGGGTAGGTCGAAATGCACCACGTTGCGAATGTCGGCCTTGTCGATACCCATACCAAAGGCGATGGTGGCGACAATACAGGCAACCTCGCTGGCCATGAACTGACGCTGGATTTCTTCGCGGCGCTCGGAAGGCAGCCCGGCGTGATAGGCGCAGACGTTGAGCCCGCGGCGGCTGAGCACGGCGGCGAGCTGCTCGGCACTCTGTTGCTGAGTGACGTAGACGATGCTCGGCTGTTCATTGCCCGTCTGCAGGCGAGGGGTAAGCCATTCGACCAACCGCTGCTCCTTCTCTTCACTCGCCACCGGCTCGATCAGTAGATTGAGGTTAGGGCGATAGAAGCCGGTAGCAATCACGTCGTCAGCGGCGATGGCGAAGCGCGCCTGCATGTCCTTGATGACCTGCGGCGTGGCGGTAGCGGTCAGCAACAGCACCTGCGGGATCGAAAACTGACGCTGATAGTCCGGCAGCTTGAGATAGTCGGGGCGGAAGTTATGGCCCCACTCCGAGATGCAGTGCGCCTCGTCGACCACCAGCAGCGAGATCGGCACCTGGGCGATGAACTGGCGAAAGCGCTCGTTCTTGAGCCGCTCGACCGAAATCATCAGTACCTTGATCTCACCGCGCCGTACCCCTGCCATGACGGCGCTGGCGTCTTCGCGGCTCTGCGCTGAATCGATGCTAGCAGCGGCTACGCCACGGCGTTTTAGAAATGAAAGTTGATCCTGCATCAGCGCCAACAGTGGCGAGATCACCAGGGTGAGGTGGGGCAAGAGCAGCGCTGGCAGCTGGTAGCACAGCGACTTGCCCGAGCCGGTAGGGAAGATTGCCGCCGCTGAACGGCCCTCAACTATTGCCGAGATGACCTCTTGTTGGCCGGGGCGCAGTTGGTCGTAGCCGAAAACGCGTTTGAGCGTGGGATAGAGAGCATGGAGGGCGTCGCTGGGCATAGGGCTATACAGTGGCCTGATATCGAAATTGAGAAGAGAACATGGGCACTATGATGCCTTGCCCTGGCGGCGGCGCAAAAGCCCTAGGGCGACCAGCGCTAGCACGGCGACCAGCGCGGCGAATATCATGCCAGCGCTGCGCAGCCCGATCAGGTCGGCGGCAACGCCGATCCCCACCACCGGCAGCGAGATGGCGACATAGAGCACGACGAAGAAGGTCGAGGCGACTTCGGCGCGCCGCTCTGCCGGGCTCGCTGTCGTGATCGCGCCCATTCCTGCGCGGAAGGTCACGCCTTTACCCAGACCGGCAATGACCGCACCGAGCATCAACAACGGCAGCGAGGCCAGCATGATGCTGACCCCGATCAGCGCTACGCCTGCGGCCAGCGCCGCGCAGCCCAGCGGCATGCGCCTGCGCTCGCCGAGTGAGGACTGAATACGTTGACCCAGCGCCGAGGCCACAAACAGGATCAGTACCACCAGCCCGATCAGTGCGCTGTTGGCATGATTGAGTACACGGCCGACAAAGGCTGGTGCGGTGGCGGTGAAAAAGCCGAGTACGGCGAAGCCGGCAAAACCGGCAATCGCTGCCGGGATGAATACGCCACGCACCTCGGACGGCACACTTAGCCGCTGCAATCGCAGCCGCGGCTTGTCGGGACGCTCGACTGTCTCGGGGGCGAACCAGACTCCCAGCGCGGCGGCGGCAATCAAGGCCAGATCGACGGCGAAGGGTAGTCGCACCGGCCATGGCGCGTATTCGGCCAACACGCCGGCGGTGAGCGGCCCGAGGCCTAAGCCGACCATGTTGACTGCGGTGGCGATCAGCGTTGCCACACCTTGCCACGCCTTGGGTGCGAGCTCGACCACGGCGACCGTGGCGGTACCAGTAAAAATGCCGGCCGAAAGTCCCGATAGCACGCGGCCGAGTAGCAGCGTCGTCAGGCTGTGGCTGGTCAGGAACACCGCGGCGCTGGCGGCGGAAAGTGCCAGCCCGGCGAGCAGCATGCGTTTGCGCCCGAGCTGATCGGACCAGCTGCCCACTGTCAGCAACGCCCCGATCACGCCGACCGCATAGGCGGCGAAGATCACGGTGATCATTAGTTCGGAGAGGCCGAGGCGCTGCTGATAGAGGGGATAAAGCGGGGTCGGCAGCGTGGTGCCGAGCATCGCGATCAGAAAGGCGAAGGCCACCAGCAGAAAGGGAAGGCGCGTATCGCGGGCGTTGCGGTCTGTCACAGCTTCTTCACCCTTATCTATTGAGCGAGCGCTCCAGGCCCTGCCTGATCATCGCTCGCCGATTTTTAGTGTTCAGACAGGGCTTAGACTAGCGCAATGCTTGCCCTGTCGTGGGGAAGATTAGTGAGCCCGCACTCTTGCGACTTTCAGCAGGATGATTTGCTGCTGACTGAAGTGCAACTTAATATGCGTATCCCGAGCGCTTGAGACCAGAGCGCTCACGCCTGAAACGACGATTGCCATCAACGGATGAGATGACAAGGATGAGCTGGACCCAAGCACTACGCAAAGGGCGTTACGCGCTGATATGCCTGGCGTTGGGCATGACCACGCTGGCGTATGGCAATACCGATAGCGAGGCTGAACTGATCCAGCGAGGTGAATATCTGGCCCGCGCCGGTGACTGCATGGCCTGCCATACGGCGCCTGACGGTAAGCCATTCGCCGGGGGACTGGAGATCGCCACACCGATTGGCAAGATTTACTCCACTAATATCACGCCGTCGTGGCAGGACGGTATTGGCGACTACACTCTTGAGCAATTCGCCCAGGCGGTGCGCGAGGGACGTAAGCCCTTTGGCATCTATCTCTATCCGGCGATGCCCTATCCAGCCTATGCCAAGCTAAGCGATGACGATATCGCCGCGCTTTACGCTTACTTCATGAATGCGGTCGAGCCGGTCGACGAGCCGGCGCCGGTGACTGAGCTGCCGGCTCCATTCAATCATCGCAAGCTGATGGCGTTGTGGAACCGCCTGTTTCTCGATACCGAGCCGTTCACGCCTGACCCTGCGAAAAGTGCCGAGTACAATCGTGGCGCCTATCTCGCCGAGGCGCTGGGCCACTGCGGCACATGCCACACGCCGCGTAATCTGCTGATGGGCGAGAAGCGAGACCGCGCCTTGGCCGGTAATAGCCTTGGCACATGGTATGCGCCCAATATCACCTCGGATGTCAACAGCGGCATCGGCGGCTGGAGCATCGACGAGCTCACCGCCTACATGAAGACCGGCAGTGCACCCGGCAAGGCGCAGGCTGTAGGCCCGATGGCCGAGGTCGTGGAACATAGCTTGAGTCATCTCAGCGATCAGGATCTGCATGCTCTCACGGTGTGGCTGAAGGAGGTACCGGCGGTCCACAACGCGGCGGATACTCAACCACCCTACGCCTGGGGAGCCCCCGCCAAGGATAACGCTCAGGCCACCGAAGCATCGGGCGCCGAAGCGTCGGCTGCCGATCCGGGTGAGATGAATGGCGCACAGCTTTACAACGCTTACTGCTCCGGCTGCCATCAGACCGACGGTACGGGGCGGTCACAAGCCAATATCCCAGGGCTGGTCAATACCACCATTCTCGGCCGAATCAATACCGACAATCTGGTCATGGTGATGCTCAATGGCATCAGCGACGCCCATGGTGGCATGAATATGCCGGCCTTCGGCGAGACGCTGTCGAATAAGCAGATCGCTACACTCGGTGACTATGTAATGACGCAGTTCGGCCATGCTGCAGGCGAGGTCGATGCCGAGCGTGTCGCAGAGCTGCGCCAGGGCGGTGCGACGCCGCCACAGGTGAAGTATGCGCCTTATATCATCGGTGCCTGTGGTGTGATCGGCTTTCTTTTATTGATGACCTTTTTCTGGTGGATACTGCCGCCATACCGCAAGCGGCACTAAACACGCTTGCCAGGATAGTTGCGGCGAACGTGCTGGAGGCTATGCATTGGCTGATCAAGAATCGTGCATTGGCTAATCTAAAGCGATGGTGTCTCTGGCCATGCTGTGGCATAAGGCGGCAGGCACTGTGATAACGATAACGCGCTTGCAATGTGCCAACACAGGCATTGCAAAGCAGCGACAGGATACGTAGCGTTCAGGGATGGAAGGATTCAACCAGCGAGTGTTAACCGCTCCCCATCAGGATTCAAGGATAGACCCATGAAGAAGATTGTTATTGCCATGACGACCGCATTCGGCATGAGCATCGCTGCCACACCGGTACTGGCTTTTAGCCTCGGCGATGTCAATAAAGCGGTAAGCGCGCTGGGGGGCAATCAGCAGACTCAGCAGAGCACGCAGGCCACCACTACCGCGCAGCAGGCTACTGTGTTGGGCACTACCGCAGGTAATCTCTCGCAGGCTTCTGACCTGGTCAGTACGCTGAGCGATCAGCTCGGTGTGACTCAGCAACAGGCGATCGGCGGCTCCGCCGCGATGCTGGCACTGGCCAAGAGCCAATTGGGCGATACTCAGTTCAATCAGCTTTCCAATCAGGCGCCTGGCATCGATGGACTGCTGTCGAGTGCCAGCGCGGTTTCGGGCTCGAGTTCACTGCTGTCACGTATCTCAGGCTCATCTTCCAGCAGCACAAGCGGCGACAGTTCAATGGTGAACTCGGCATTCAAGATGCTGGGTATGGATAGCTCGATGATGACCCAGTTTGCACCGATCATGCTCAACTACTTCGGCGGCAACGGTGTCTCCTCCGGTTTGCTGGGTTCACTGGCCAGCGTGTGGGGCAGCTCCGTTCCGGCGTCCGCGACAGAGTAAATTCCTTTCCAGCCTCGCAGCAGTGAGGCGCATGTAGCGCCGCTAGCATGATTGGCGGCGCTCTGTTGGCTCCCTTCCTTGCGTATTGGTGACATGGGTTGGTCATGTCACCGCCTGTATTGGCGTAACATCACTCCTATTGGCAGGACACCGACGGTACACGTACCGCTATCGGTGCGAATCGTTTCTGACAAGAGTAGGTAACATGACACAGCATGACGTGAAGGCTGGC
Organism: Phytohalomonas tamaricis; assembly: GCF_003012345.1. Classification (GTDB taxonomy): domain Bacteria; phylum Pseudomonadota; class Gammaproteobacteria; order Pseudomonadales; family Halomonadaceae; genus Phytohalomonas; species Phytohalomonas tamaricis. The sequence continues at coordinate 436,533 of NZ_PVRV01000019.1, read as the reverse complement.
GAGCCGCAGGAAGAGGTCATCGAATGGAAATGGCAGGGCAATACCCTTGAGCTTGGCATGACGCGTCAGGGCCAAGGGCCAGCCGTACTGCTGCTACCGGCGTTGTCTACCATCTCGACGCGTCACGAACTGGATGTACTTCAGGCGCGGTTGGCAGAGCGCTTCGAGGTAATCACCATTGACTGGCCCGGTTTCGGTGATCGGCCACGCCCCTTCGTCGACTGGAATGCGGCGGTGCTGACCGAATTTCTGACCTTTCTGCTCGACGATGTCATCTTCATGCCTGACGCGATCATTGCGGCAGGCCACGGTGCTGGGCTTCTGCTCAGATATCTGAAGGTGAATCCCGGCAGCGCTTCCAGAATAGTGCTGATCGCACCGACCTGGCGCGGCCCGCTGCCGACCGCGGTCGGCGAGCGCAAGCCGTGGTTCGGCCATCTGCGTTATCTGGTTGACCGGCCGCTGGTGGGGCGGTTCATTTACCGTCTCAACATCAGCGACATGATGATCAGGCGGATGACCTCTGGACATGTCTATGAGGATGGGCAGTGGCTTTCCGGTGAGCGGCTGCGTGACAAGCGGCGTGTGACTCATGCCAAAGGCGCCCGCCATGCCTCGGTGCGCTTTGTTACCGGCGGGCTCGATCCTTTTACCCAGCGTGCTCAATTCGTCGCGGCGTTGGAAGAGGCCAATACCCCAACACTGATGATCCTGACTCAGCGCATGCCGCCACGTTCGCGTGCCGAGATGGAGATGCTTGCCAAGCTGCCCAATGTCGAGACGGCAAGGCTGCCACATGGCAGGCTCTCGGTGCATGAAGAATTTCCTGATGATGTTGCTGAGGCGATCCTTGCATGGTGGGACAAGGCGTAAGCCTAGTCACTCCTCCCTATACCCTCTGAGGTCCTCTGTGGCCGGCAACGGGAGCCGGCCATATCCCACCGTTAAGCCAACGAGATGACTATGGTTTCTGCTAAGGCAGCGTTGTGATCGGTTTCCTCCTCTCAGCATCACCACACTGATATAGCTTGCACAAACGCCCCTCATGTACTGCACTTCAAAAGATGGATTGTTGCCCTGAATAATTACGACGATCAAATAATGATACGGCGTTATTTTATGAGGTTTTTTGAACTGATTTTGATTATTAACTTAGTTTAGAACTATTAATTATTTATAAGTGGAATGCTCTATAAAGCTATAGCATTTTAAAAACTATTCATTGAAAACGAGTATTATATGAGGAATGAAGCATGAGCAGGATGTTGAATAGATTTATAATGCCATTGATGTTGGCCATTATTTTCCTGCTTTTTCTAAATATCTATCGCTTTGTTCCGATGCGGGGTGATGATTATTCTTATTATTTGCTGGGTTTATCGCTTGAATCTCATATCAACCACTACATGATGTGGAGCGGTCGATTCATCGCTGATTATATTGCGTCATTTATGACGGGAATCCAGAACCGCTGGGTTATCGTGACGTTGAGTTCTCTCGGTAATATGCTGCTTGTCTATAATATTGCAGCGATTCCCAAGGCCTTTGATCGTTCAGTCAGCAATATCACTACAGCATTATTTCTGTTTGTCGTTTTTATTCTATTCTGGATATCCCACCCCTCAATGGAGGACACTGTTTTCTGGGTGGTGGGCGCGGCTAACTATATCTGGCCTGTCATCTTTATCGTCTTTTACCTGCGTCGATTGATCAGTGCTTACGTATATGGCATTGAAAAGAAAGGTATCGAGTTAAGCCTTCTGTTTGGTTCCGCTTTTCTCGCCGGCTGGTCCAATGAAGTCGCAAGCATGGCCGTCTTGTTCATGACTCTCATGTTTGTGGGTGCTGCGTTTTATCGTAACAGGACATTGCCTCGTTATTTGCTTGGCAGCTTGGCGTTTAATCTGATCGGTACGTTATTGCTGGTGCTGGCGCCTGGTAACTTTGTCCGGGCCGCGAGCACAGGCTATATGCATGATGGTCTTCATGGGCTGTTAGTGCGTGTGGCGAGGTTCTTGATCAAGTACGTGCCGGATATGTTGGCGGCTAATTTATATGTCTTTTTTGCGGCCATGCTTATTTATCTTTTGTATGCCGTGCAGAGAAGAAGCCATACCGCGTCAGAACATAAAAGCGCCTATATTGTAGCCGCCATTTTGTTGGCTGGGTTCTTTATCGCCAATGCCATTGCCTTGGTAACGCCTCCGCTACCGCCAAGGGCAATGACGGCGCAGTTCGTTTTTTTGCTCTGCTTTATTACCGCGTCTTTGTATTTCCTGCTCCGCCTTTATCGCCTGATTGCCGTGGCAAGTATTGCCCTTGTGCTTCTGCCCATCTTTGCCTTTTCCTATTATCTGATTTACGTCGATTACCAGTCGCTTTATATCCAGGACCGTATCAGTAAAACCGTCATTGCCGAGGCGAAACAGGACGGAGAGCGCCATGTGGAGATTCCGCACTATTTCAATCGCGCTGTACTAAAGGAACAGGACGGTTGGGGTGATTTTATTGATGCCAATATGGCGAAATACTATGGCGTTGAGCGCATTACCGGCTTCGATGTAGGCTTCGATTATTCGGTTATCTCCGATCCTTGTGACTTTCAAACCAAGGTGGAAATTGATGGACGCAGCGAATCGTTATGTACCCGAGCCTATTACGATGTCTACCCCAGCCGGACGATGACGTTGGTCTTTGAACTTGATGATTCCCTGCCTGGACCTGAAGAGGCGCAGTATTTTATCAAGATTGATAAAAAGGATGCCGAGCCGGAGGCCAAAGAAGAAGAGGAGGCTTATGCCTTCAATAACGCAGAGGGTGAAGAATATGTCGTGGATTCACAGTTGCCCAGCGTTGATCTGCTCGACCGTACGTTTGCATTTGTAACAACGGCGCAGATAAAGCATCCAAATGACATAGGATCGATCGATATTGATGTAAAGCGTTACCAATAAAACGACCAACGCCCCGCTTATTGCGGGGCGTTGGTCGTTAGAGGTGAAAGAAAGATCAGGCCAGGCTTTGTTGCCCGGTCATCTTGCCGCGGCGACGTCGCTGAAGCATGACGACCAATGCAAACAGTGCCAGCGCCGGCAGCCATAGCCACTCCTTGGCCCAGCGCTCAGCCGGGGCGCGCACCGCGACGATGGTCTGGTCGAAATCGAAGCCGAGCTTGCTGGCCTGACTATTGTACGTTGCCATGTCGACCATGGTCTTGTCGTCCTGTTCCATCAGCATCAGGCCGAGGTTGTCGAGTCGCTCTGCACCGGTCGCGCCCTCAACCGCCGGCACGTCGATCACAAAGCTGGTCGGCGCACCGTAGTCATCAAGCCCTTCGATCCTTACCCGCAACGATTCATCTTCTTCCAGCTCGCCGTAGGCCTGCTCGAACTGCGCCGGCGCAATATCCTGCCACGGCGAGACGATTTGATCCTGCCAGAAGCCGGGGCGGAACAGGGTGAAGGCAACCAGCAATAGCAGCACGCTTTCATACCAGCGATTCTTCACTACCAGCCAGCCTTGGGTGGCGGCAGCAAAAATCAGCATCGCTACGGTGGCAACAATGAAAATGACTATGCCGTGCCACAGATCGACGTTGATCAGCAAAAGGTCAGTATTGAAGATGAATAGAAACGGCAGCAGTGCAGTACGCAGGCTGTAGTAGAACGCCTGTAGGCCGGTCTTAATCGGGTCACCGCCGGAAATTGCGGCGGCGGCGAACGAGGCCAACCCTACCGGTGGCGTCACATCGGCCATGATGCCGAAGAAAAACACGAACAGGTGCACGGCGATCAGCGGCACGATCAGGCCGTTCTGCTGGCCGAGGCTGACAATCACCGGGGCTAGCAGCGCCGAGACGACGATGTAGTTGGCGGTGGTGGGCAGGCCCATGCCGAGGATCAGGCTCAGCACGCCGGTCAATATCAGCATCAATAGTAGATTGCCCATCGACAGCGTCTCGACCAGATCGGCAAGCACCAGGCCGACACCGGTCTGCGAAACCGCACCGACGATGATCCCGGCAGTTGCCGTAGCGATGCCGATGCCGATCATGTTGCGTGCGCCGTCGACCAGCCCCCACCACAAGTCACTGAACCCTTCGGCAATGTCGGCACCAAGATTGGAGCGGCCGCGGAACAGCGCATTCAGCGGGTGCTGGGTGACCATGATTACGATCATCATCACCGTCGCCCAGAACGCTGCTAGTCCCGGCGACAGGCGTTCGATCATCAAGCACCATACCAGTACGATTACCGGCAGCAGATAGTGCAATCCGACCATCACGGTGGGGCGAGTCTGTGGCAACACGGTGATGTCGGTATCAGGGGTGTCGTGTTCGAGCTCGGGATAGCGTGAACCGAGCTTGAGCAGCGCGACATAGACCACCATCAGCAGTACCGCGATTACCCACGTGGCCGAATCGCCCAGCGCCGGTTTGAGCCAGCCAAGGCCATAGTAGACGATCGCGGATAGCGCCATCAGGCCGATCAGCCCGGTCAAAAAGCCAAGCAGTTTGTTGAGTAGCGGCCGCGGCGGATTGCTGCTTTTAAGCCCCTCCATGCCTGCTTTTATCGCTTCCAGATGAACGATATAAAGCAGTGCGATGTAGGAAATCATCGCGGGCAGAAACGCATGCTTGATGACTTCCACATAAGGGATGCCGACATACTCGACCATGAGAAACGCCGCCGCACCCATTACTGGCGGCATGATCTGGCCGTTGACAGAAGAAGAGACTTCTACGGCACCGGCCTTTTCAGCAGAAAACCCGACGCGCTTCATCATCGGGATGGTAAAGGTGCCGGTAGTCACGGTATTGGCAATGGATGAGCCGGAGATAATCCCGGTCAGGCCCGAGGCGACCACGGCAGCCTTGGCCGGTCCGCCGCGGTAATGGCCCAGCGCTGAGAAGGCGACCTTGATGAAATAGTTACCGGCGCCGGCCTTCTCCAGCAAGGCGCCAAACAGCACGAACAGAAACACGAAGCTGGTAGAAACGCCCAGTGCGATGCCGAACACGCCTTGCGTCGTCAGCCATTGATGATTGACCAGTGCCTCAAAGCCTACGCCGCGGTGGGCCAGCATGCCCGGCATGTAAGGGCCGGCCAGCGAATAGCCGAGAAACACCAGCGCAACAATGGTCAACGGCGGCCCCAGCGCGCGGCGAGTCGCTTCAAGCAGCAAGACCAAGCCGGCAATGCCGACAATAACGTCCTGAGTGATCGGGTTGCCGGGACGTTGCGACAGTTGATCGTAGAAAAAATAAAGATAAAGCGCTGCAAAAGTGGCAACAAATGCCAGCGCCCAGTCCGGTAGCGGGACGCGTGTCTTGGGGGAGCGTTTCATCGCCGGGAAGGCGAGAAAGGCCAAAAACAGGGCAAACCCCAGATGAATCGAGCGCGCCTCGGTAGCGCTGAATACGCCAAATCCGGCCATATAAGGCAACGGCGAGGCAATCCATAACTGAAACAGTGACCAGGCACAGGCAATACACAGCAATAATCGCTGCGGAAAACCATGCAGCTTGCGGCCACCGGTGTCGGCCGCGGCAGCGAGATCCTGCGCATTTGGCGTGGCGTTGTTGGACGTGTTGGTGTCATTCATATCGAGAGTCCTCGGGCAGACGGATCGCGCTCACCCGTAATCGACAACGCGACGCCTTTGGATGTCAGAGGCGCCGCGTCACGAGACAGCTACCGCTGTCTCGTTTCAACGAGAGAGGTCGGGATCAGTCTTTCAGCCAGCCGCGTTCTTTGTAGTAGCGCTTGGCGCCTTCGTGCAGCGGCGCGGAAAGCCCTTCATTTACCATAGTCTGCGGATCGAGGTTAGCGAAAGCAGGATGCAGACGCTTGAAGCGATCAAAGTTCTCGAATACCGATTTTACTGCAGCATAGACCAAGTCCGGATCGGTATCGCTGGAGGTGACCAGAGTTGCGCCAACACCAAAGGTCTTGGTGTCATCGGGATTGCCTTTGTACATGCCGCCGGGAACGGTATAGAAACTGTAGTAGGGACGTTCTTCAACCAGCTTCTGAATAACCGGGCCGTCAAGAGGAATCAGACGAGCATCCGTCGTGGTGGTCGCCTCCTGAATCGAGCCATTGGGGTGACCGGCTACAAAGACCATTGCATCGATGTTGTTATCCGCCAACGCCGAGGACTGTTCAGATGAATCAAGCTCAGAGGCGAGCGAGAAGGTGTTCTTGTCCCAGCCCTTGGCCTTCATCACGACTTCCATGGTGGCGCGGTTGCCCGAGCCGGGGTTGCCGATGTTGACACGCTTGCCCTTGAGATCATCCAGCGCCTTGATGCCGGAATCGCTGCGTGCCACCAGTGTCAGAGGTTCGCCATGGAGAGCGAAGACGGCGCGCAAGTTCTCGTACGCTTTACCCTCGAACTGGCCTTCGCCGTGGTAGGCATTGTATTGCACGTCGGACTGGGCCACGCCCAGGTCAAGATCGCCGTTACGAATACCGTTGATGTTGGCAACGGATGCGCCGGTAGAAGGCGCATTACACTTATAACCGCTGTCGCCCTGGTTGACGAAACGGCAGACCGACTGACCGACCACGTAGTAGACACCCGTCTGGCCACCAGTGCCGATCGTCATGAATTTATCCTGCGCCTGTGCAGGTGCGGATAGTGCGGCTGCTCCGATCATCATACCGAGCCCTGACAGCAGGCCGGTAAGTGCGTGACGTTTCTTCATGGGTCGAGTCTCTTTTTTTGATTAGTGGAATATGAGCTATCGGCTGGCACATGCTTGTCATGAATGCCGCATTGCCTTGAGGTGCCGATGAATCCTGGGGTCGTTATCGCTATTGCTTGCCCCGGGGTATCGTCAACATACAGTTTCTTGGTTACAAACTGCAAAAAAAATCTATCCGAATCCTGATAACGCTAAGACTTCCAGCTTACCTCCCCTGTTAGCATGCTAAAAGTGGGTAAAAACACCTGAAAAGAGACTTAAAACGCTCAGGTTTTGCTGGTAACAGCCGATAGCGTCCGATGGCGAGCATACATTAACCACGCCACCCACAGCATTGACAATAAATATGAGCATGGCGTAGAAGGCCTGCCGTCGCTGGCTAGCCACGCTGTGCTTGGCGACAGGGAATCAGGGCAATGATGAAACAAAGCGTCAAGGCGAGGCTGACGTTTACGCTGGCGGTATGTGGGATATTGATAAGCGTAATCGGCGCAATCGGCGCCTGGGGACTCGGCAGTGCCAACCGGGCGCTGGGACAAGTCTACGAAAATAATGTTCTGCCAATGGAGGTGGTCTCATCGCTGCGCAGCGCGGCACTTGAACTAAGCGCGCGGATGCTCGACCCGATCCGGTTACCCTCACCCAGTGAGGTCGAGCGTCTCGAGGCAGAGGTGAGTAACTACCAGGCGCGCAACGAGTCCCTATGGGAACGCTATCTGGAAATGATCCCCGCCGCAGGAGAGGAGCGCAAGCAAGCCCAACAGCTCCAGGCAGATCATAAGGCGTTCAATGAGGGCGTCAACGAGTTCATGACCTATTTGCGTGGCGGGCAGTACTTCAATGCCGGCGCCTTCTATGATGATACCTTGCTTGTCCAACTGGAAAGGCTGCGCGATGATCTCAACGCACTGGTTGAGCAGCAGCGCAGTGAGGCGCTGTCGGCTTACCAGCAAGGACAGCAGGATTATCAGTTGCAGCGGCTCGCGATCTTTTCATTGATTGGGATTGCCCTGATCGTGCTGATCATCGTAGGCACTTGGCTGGTGCGGGGTATCCTCAGGCCGCTTGAGCAGGCGCGATATCTTGCCGACCGGATCGCCAACGGCCATCTCGATGGCCAGATTGAAATTCATGCGCGTGATGAGTTCGGCGACATGCTGCACTCACTTTCCGCGATGAATAGTCGTCTTTATGACATTGTCAGCCAGGCACGCCATAGTGCCCATGAGGTCAATAGTGCCGCTCTAACGCTATCCAGTGCCAACAGCGATCTTGCCCAGCGCACCCAGACGCAAACGGCCAGTCTGGAGGAGACAGCATCGTCGATGGAGCAGATGACCGCTACTGTCCGCCAGAATGCCGACAATGCCCATCAGGCTGATCAACTAACTACCAGCATGCGCGATCAGGCTGTCGCTGGCGGCGATGTCATCGAGCGGGCGGTCGCGGCGATGGCGGAGATCAACGCGTCAAGCCAGCAGATCGCCTCGATCGTTTCGCTCATCGAAGGCATTGCCTTCCAGACCAATCTGCTGGCGCTCAATGCCGCTGTCGAAGCGGCACGTGCCGGCGAGCAGGGCCGTGGCTTTGCCGTGGTGGCAGGCGAGGTGCGGCAACTTGCCGAACGTAGCAGTAGCGCTGCCAAGGAAATCAAAACGCTGATCGATGACAGTGCGACACGGGTTGAGAATGGTGGGGCGCTGGTGCGTCAATCAGGGGAGACGCTATCAAGCCTCGTCACCAGTATTCGCCGCTCCTCGTCCATCATTTCGGAAATCGCCGTGGCGAGCCGTGAACAGTCCTCGGGTATCGAGCAGGTCAATACCGCGATCACCCAGTTGGATGATATTGCACAGCGCAACGCGGTGCTGGTTGACGATGCCGCCAGCGCCAGTCAGTTACTGACGGGGCAGGCGAGTGCGCTGTTGGCGCAGATGGCTTTTTTCCGTCTGGAAAGTGACGCTAGCCAGCGTGTGGCAAGCAAGCCGCTTGACGTCGAGCATGACACAGACAGTCTCCCTGCAGAGCTGACGCTTGCCTGAACGCACGCTATGATCGTCTGCAAAGCGCCTCGGACTTCCGAGGCGTTTTACAATACGTCTTAGGCCATGGCAGTAATGGTAGCGTACGTCGATTCAATAACAACTGCGAGCGGCGCTGAACCGATCACGCCGCGCTTCAGGAGGTTTCGACCATGGCGGCAATATTGGCGATAGCGCCGATCTTCGGCCTTATCGTTCTAGGGTACCTGCTCGGTTGGCGGCAGTGGCTGAGTGCCGATAGTGCTGGCGGCCTTTCGCAGATCACCTTCAAACTGTTCATGCCCTGTCTGCTGTTCGTCGGCATCGCCAAGGCGCCGCTGGGAGATGCGCTTTCGCCCGTGCTGCTATTGGTCTATTTCGTGCCGGCGCTGCTCGTCTTCGCCTTGATCAACATCTTCGCCCACCGCGCCTCAGGTGGGCCAACCGCGTTCGGATTGGCCGGCAGCTATTCCAATAATGTGCTGGTGGGCATTCCGATGATCACGGCGCTGTTCGGACATGATGGCCTGGTCTATCTATTTGCTCTGCTGGCAGTGCATAGCCTGATCCTGTTTTCGATCCAGTCGTCCTATGCGGCGCTAGGACTGGGTAGTAAACAGCGGCCGGGCCTTAAAATGTTATTCAAGAATCTTGCCAACCCGCTGGTGATCGGTCTGCTGCTCGGCGTGGCGGTTAACGTAAGCGATCTACCTCTGCCCAGTACGCTGTGGCAAATGCTTGAGTGGCTATCGCGTGCAGCATTGCCGTGTGCGCTGATCGTGCTGGGCATTGGACTGACCCGCCATCGGCTGCGCTCGAGTCCGGTGATCTGGAGTTTGTGTCTACTCAAGCTGATCGCCTTTCCACTGATTGTTTGGGGGCTTAGCACGCTGGTTCCCGGATTGTCACCGTTGGCTCGGCACGTGCTGGTACTTGCTGCGGCTAATCCCATTGGTGTCAACGTCCTCGCCTTCGCGATGACACCGGAGCAACAGCGGACCATCGGCGGCAGTATTTTCCTGTCGACGCTTCTAGCGGCGTTTACGCTACCCCTGTGGATGATGGTGATGAGTCAGGACTGAGGTTCTGCCCGCGGTCAGCGTCATATTTACGGCGTTGGCGGTAGTGTGTGAGTGATAAAGGCTTCCTGACAGGAGGCCTTTTTCATATCGGTTTCAGGGTGTGCCAGAGCACACTTGGGTTACAGGACTTTAGTCAAAAGGACTTTAGTTCAAAGGACGTTGGTTGAATTGTCGCCTACTCCGGTTCCCGCAATAGTACGGCCAGTACATTTAACATAGGGCTGCGATGACAGTGGGTGGCCAACGCTCGACGTTATCGTAATAAAAACAAATTGGGAGCATGGGTATGACAGTAATTTCTAACGTGGTGAAAGGGCTTGGCTGTGTGCTTTTCCCTCTCGCGCTGGCTGCCCCGGCGCATGCCGCCGATGTAGAAGTACTCAATTGGTGGACATCCGGGGGTGAAGCCAAGGCGCTCGGCGTACTCAAGGATGACTTGGCCGAGAAGGGAATCGGCTGGAAAAACATGCCGGTCGCCGGCGGGGCGGGTACCAATGCGATGGCAGTGCTGCGCTCACGCGTCGCCTCGGGCAATCCGCCGACAGCGGCCCAGATTCTAGGCTTTGATGCCCGCGATTGGGCCCAGCGTGACACGCTAGCCAATCTCGATCAGGTGGCCCAGGAGCAGAACTGGAGCGAGGTGCTGCCTCAGGCGTTGCAGGAATTCACCAAGTACAACGGCCACTGGATCGGCGCGCCGTTCGAGATTCACTCCACCAATTGGGTGTGGGGCAACAAGGCGTTGATGGATAAGCTGGGTATCGAGCAGCCCAAGAGCTGGGATGACTTCCTCGCCGCGCTCAAGAAAGCCAAGGATGCCGGCTATATCGGTCTGGCCTATGGTGGACAGCCATGGCAGGACGCTACGGTTTTCGAAAACGTCGTACTGGCGTCTGGTGGGGCGGACTTCTATCGCCAAGCGCTGATTGAGCTCGATGAGAATGCGCTGAAGTCGGACACCATGGTCAAGGCCTTCGATCAACTGCGTGAATTGCTGACCTACAAAGATAGCAACTCCTCGGGCCGTGACTGGAATTTGGCCACCGCCCTGGTGATTAACGACAAAGCGCTGTTTCAGATCATGGGCGACTGGGCCAAGGGTGAGTTTGACAATGCGGGGCTCAAGCCTGAGCAGGACTTCGTCTGCTTCCGTACGCCAGGTACCCAGGGCGCGGTAACCTTCAACAGCGACCAACTGATCATGTTCAAGACGGATGATCCGCAGCAGAAGGAGTACCAGGAAACGATGGCGAAGACCATCATGTCGCCTGACTTCCAGATTGCCTTCAGTCAACTCAAGGGTTCGGTGCCGGCGCGCATGGACCTCTCCGCCGACAAGCTCGATGCCTGCTCGCAGAAGGGTTATGAGCAGGTCAAACAGGCCGCCGACGCTGACAAGCTGATGGGCAGTCTCGCCCACGGCTATGCGGCGCCTGCCTCGGTCAAGAATGCCGTGTTCGACATTGTCTCTTCGTTCGTGAACAGCAATATGGACAGCCAGACGGCCGCCACGCAGCTCGCCCGCGCGGTGCAGGGCGCCAAGTCCTAAAGGCCTAGTTGTTGTTGTATTGAACCCCGCGACGGCGGGGTTTCTCACTTCACGTCACGGATAGAATGTCATGTCACACTCATCTTCCAAGCGGGAGATGAGTGCGCGCGCACGCTGGCAGGCCTGGTTACCCAAGCTCGTCCTGGCGCCGTCGCTCGCACTCGTCCTGTTCTTCGTCTACGGCTTCATTCTGTGGACAAGCTATATCTCATTCAGCGCCTCCGACATGTTGCCCAACTACACCTGGGTCGGCACGCATCAGTGGTCGCGTCTCTGGGGCTCATGGACCTGGGGCATTGCACTGCACAATATCTGGGTGTTCAGCCTGCTTTATATCGTCAGTTGCACGCTGCTGGGGCTGCTGCTGGCTATCCTGCTTGATCAGCGCATCCGCGCTGAAGGACTGCTGCGTACCATCTATCTCTACCCGATGGCGCTCTCGTTCATTGTCACCGGTACTGCCTGGCAGTGGTTCCTGAATCCCGGTTTGGGGCTTGAGAAAACAATGCATGAGCTAGGCTGGACCAGTTTCAGCTTCGACTGGCTGATCAATGCCGACATGGCGATCTATACGGTGGTGATCGCGGCAGTATGGCAAGCAACCGGCTTCGTAATGGCGATGTTCCTCGCTGGGCTGCGCGGCATCGATGGCGAAATGATCAAGGCCGCCCAGATCGACGGCGCGCCAGTCTGGAAGATCTATCTGCGTATCATCATTCCTCAGCTGCGTCCGGTATTTCTGAGTGCAGTAGTGGTGTTGGCACATCTGGCGATCAAGAGCTTTGATCTGATTGTGGCGATGACGGGCGGCGGGCCGGGCAATGCCACCACGGTACCGGCAACCTTCATGTACTCCTATGCCTTCTCGCGTAACGAGATGGGCATTGCCGCGGCCAGCGCAGTGTTCATGCTCGCCGTTATCGCTGCACTGATCGTGCCCTATCTCTATTCTGAACTGCGAGGGCCACGTTCATGAGCACTACGGCTCCAATATCGCGCGCCAGCATGTGGCCGCGCATTGTTCTCTATGCAGTACTGATCGTGTTCGCGGCACTGTTTCTGATGCCGCTCTACGTGATGCTGACCACCTCGTTCAAAACGCTGGCCGAGATTCAACAGGGCAACATGCTGGCGCTGCCTGAACAATGGACGCTCACGCCGTGGCTGGAAGCGTGGGGCAGTGCCTGTATCGGCCTCGATTGCGACGGTATCAGCGGTTATTTCTTCAATAGCATCAAGATTGTTATTCCGGCGGTCGTCATTTCGGCACTGTTCGGGGCCTTCAATGGCTATGTGCTGACCAAATGGCGTTTTCGGGGTCATAAGATCGTGTTCGGGTTGATCCTGTTCGGCTGTTTCATTCCGTTCCAGATCATCCTGTTGCCGATGGCGCGGGTGCTTGGCGTGCTCCATATCGCCAATACCACGACCGGGCTGGTGCTGGTCCATATCGTCTATGGCATTGGTTTTACCACGCTATTTTTCCGCAACTACTACGAAACCTTTCCCAACGAGCTGATTCGTGCCGCGATGCTCGATGGTGCCGGGTTTTTCACTATTTTCTTTCGCATTCTGCTGCCGGCATCGGGGCCGATCATTGTGGTGACCGTGATCTGGCAATTCACCAATGTATGGAACGACTTTCTGTTCGGCGTCTCCTTCACCTCGGGCGAAAACGCCCCGGTCACGGTGGCGCTTAACAATCTGGTCAACAGTTCCACCGGCGTGAAGGCGTATAACGTCAACATGGCCGCGGCAATGTTCGCCGCCGTGCCGACGTTGGTCGTCTATGTACTGGCGGGTAAATATTTCGTACGCGGACTGATGTCCGGGTCGGTCAAGGGTTAACGTCGGGTTCGGTCAAAGGCGAATAAAAATGAGTTTTCTGCATATTGATAACGTCAAGAAACGCTTCGGTGACACGACCGTCCTGAAGGGGATCGATATCACCATCGAGAAGGGTGATTTTCTGGTGCTGGTCGGGCCGTCGGGATGCGGCAAGTCGACGCTGCTCAACATGATTGCCGGGCTCGATTCAATCAGCGAAGGCGAACTGCGCCTCAACGGTGAAGTGATCAGTCATGTCCACCCGTCGCAGCGGGACATCGCGATGGTGTTTCAATCCTATGCGCTCTATCCCAGCATGACGGTGGCAGGCAACATCGGTTTCGGCCTGGAGATGCGCAAGGTGCCCAAGCCTGAGCGTGAAAAGGCCATCAAGAACGTCGCACAGATGCTGCAGATCGAATCGCTACTCGATCGCAAGCCGGCTCAGCTCTCCGGCGGCCAGCGCCAACGTGTGGCAATGGGACGCGCATTGGTGCGCGAGCCGCAGCTGTTTCTGTTCGACGAACCGCTCTCCAACCTCGATGCCAAGTTGCGTGTCGATATGCGCACCGAGATCAAGCAGCTTCATCAACGTCTCAAGGCGACCATCGTTTACGTGACCCACGACCAGATCGAGGCGATGACGCTGGCCACCCGTATCGCGGTGATGCGTGGCGGCGAGCTGCAACAGCTCGGCACGCCCCACGATGTCTACGATGATCCCAACAACTTGTTTGTTGCCGGTTTCATGGGTTCGCCGTCAATGAATCTGATCGAGGCGCGTATCGAAAAAGACGGCGAGGAATTGGTGGCCTGGGTCGAAACGGCTGATGATCGGCTCAAGCTGCCGGTAGTGCGCGACCGTGAAGCGCTTGGCGCCTATGCGGGACGCAGGGTAATTCTCGGCCTGCGCCCCGAGGCGATTACCGACTCGCGCAGTGCCAACCATCAGGATGGCATCATTTACGAAGCTGCGCTGAACGTTGAGATTATTGAGCCGACCGGCGCCGATCTCTATGTCGTGACGATGCTCGGCGGACGTGAAGTCAATGCCCGCATGCGCTCGGGTACGGCAGTCGAGGTAGGACAGTCGGCACCGTTTGCCTTCGACGTGGCGCGAATGGTGGCCTTCGACCCTGAGAGCGAGGCGCGCATTCGCTGAGCTATGAGCTGGCCTGCCGGCCGATAACCCGCCGGCAGGTCATTACCCCTACCCTCCATCTTCTTCTCGACCAGTTACGCCGCTGGTGTTTGTCACCTCATATCTTTCTTTTCCCACAACGTTAGTCAGAACTTTAAAGAGAAACGCCGCTCGGCCGACATTAAAGCTGTTCTTCTCATTTTAATTTTTAGCCATCCGGTTCCTTGTGACATTTCGCTTGGTTGACAGTGAATGTCCAACAGCGCGTGGGTGGTCGGGGCTCGTGCGATGATATCACTGCGGTATCTAATGATCTGTCTGCTGGCGCTGCTGCCCGCTTCGGCATGGGCGCAGACGTGGCTTGATAGTGATCGGCTCACCTTCAGCGGCTTCGGCACGCTAGGCGTGGTGCACAACAACAGTGACGAGGCCGACTTTGTTAGTGATCTGGGCCAGCCGAAAGGTGCAGGCGAGGGATGGAGCGCTCGGGTTGATACGCTACTCGGTGCTCAGGCGAGGCTGAAGCTGAATGAGCAGTTCGATATCATGGCGCAGGGGATCAGTCGTTATCATTACACTGGTAATTTCCGCCCCGAGCTGAGCTGGGCCTTTGTGCGTTACATCCCTGCGCCTGATTGGCAGCTGCGCGCTGGCCGCCTGGGCTTGGATTCTTATTTGCTCTCCGATTCCCGCCATGTCGGTTATGCCTATCCGTGGCTACGCCCGCCGGTAGATCATTTTGGAATTCTGCAGCTGGATTATATTGAAGGAGTCGATGCCACCTACCGCCGCCCGCTCGGTGATGGTCTGGCCTGGGCCAAGCTATTTGTTGGCCGCTCGAAAAGTCATGTCGTGCTGACAGACGACCTATCTGCTGAAATCGATATCGACCATGTTTATGGTGGTCATCTCAACTATGCCACCGGGTCCTGGCAGTTTCGAGTGAGCTATACCAAGTCTGATAGCGAGACAAATTTTTCCGGTGACTATACCGGTGGGGTTGATAATGTTTATGCATTGCTTACCTATCAACTGATTAAACAAGCATTTGTTTACAGGAGCATGCAGCTCTACTCCTTAGGCATGATTTATGAGCCGGGCGCTTGGCAGCTACAAGCCATGCGCAATCAGAGCGAGACCGACGAGAATGGCATCATCGATTCAGGCTTTGCTTCTGCCGGCTATCGAGTAGGCCCCACTACGCCTTATGTCATGTTCTCCCGAGTCTGGACCAGTTTTCCGGGGATTCCAGCAGGCCAAAGTTTTGAACAGCAGACTTGGTCACTCGGCCTGCGCTACGACGTGGCCAGCAATCTCGCCCTTAAGACTCAAGTGGATCGAGTCCATGTTCACAAACCGGGGCTGCTGTGGCGGGATACCGGAGCCGACTGGGATAGCGGTGGCGGTCATGTCACGCTGGTCAGCTTCGGGCTGGACTTCGTGTTCTAGGAGAAAGGCCATGCCCCGGATTCATTATCTTGTCATTACGGCACTGCTGCTGCATACCGGCCTTGCGCAGGCCGATATCGCCATGGTCACCAATGCTGATAACGGCATCGATCAGCTGAGTCAGAGCGATGCCCTCAATATCTTCATGGGGCGCTACCGTAAACTGCCCAACGGGGCGCTGGCATTGCCGATCGATCTGGTTCCCCTGAAGGCACGTTTCTACCATGCCTTGGTCAACAAGGATCTCGCCGAAATCAACTCTTACTGGGCGCGCCTGGTCTTCTCCGGCCAAGGTTCGCCGCCCCAGCAGGCCGACTCAGCGGCCGAAGTCATCAATCTTGTGGTGCACAACCCTAGTGCGCTGAGCTACGTCGATGCCGCGCGTGTGACGCCTGAGATGCGCGTCGTGCTCGTGCTGCACGAGTAATCATCATGGACCGTCTGCTTACGCTGTTTCGTACCCGGTTGGCCCTGCGCACGGCAACTATCATTTTGCTGATCGTGGGACTGTTGGGGATGGGTTTTCTATTCCTGGCGGTGCAGATGCGCGCTAGCAGCGAGCAACGGGTCCAGTATACCCGGCTCGAAGAGTTGCTCTCCACGGTAGAGCGCACCACTCAGATCGCCTGTTTTCTAGGCGACCGCCAACTTGCCGGCGAGGTCGCTGACGGGCTATTGAGCAATCGCATCGTTAGTGAAGTGCGCATCGTTCAAAATAGCGGAGAGGTGCTTGCCGATAGTCGCTCCAGCAGCGACTCTCAGGAGGCTAAATCGATCATGCGCGCTGTGCATTCGCCGTTCGAGGCCAACGCTCAGCTGTGTCAGATTACGCTGGTTCCCGATCAGCAGCGCATTGATGCGATTGTCTCTGAGGCGTCGCGCTTTCTGGCTATGGTTTTGCTATTGCAACTGGCGGGACTGGGCCTGTGCGTAGTCGTGGTCGTGGTACGTTTCGTCACTCGTCCGATTACCGGTATTGCTCACCGCTTGAGCGAACTGGAAGTGGAAACCGGTCACAAGCTGCAGGCGCCTCGCGGCAATCATCATGATGAGATCGGTCAACTGGTGGCCAGTGTCAATGCCATGATCGATCACTTGATGACCAGCCTGAGTGAGGAGCGCCGCCTGCGACTGGAGCGCGAGATAGAGGAACGTCGCTACCGCACCATTTTCGACAATGTCGAAGCGGGCATCTTCGAGCTTGACAGCGAGGGGCGGGTCATTGTCGCCAATTCGGCGTTTCGGCGGCTATTTCAGTTGGAGGATACCTTCGATCCGCACCAGCAGGCGGTGGTGCTCAGTGAACTCGCCAGCGAGGGAGGCCCGACGTTCGAAGAACTTGCTGCGCGTGATAGCGAGGCAGGGCGGGCGCGACAGTGGGAGATGGCGCTCGGCAGCGGCGTGCTTAAGCGCTGGGTCAACATCTTGTTGAGTCGTCTTGAGGAGGGGCGCCTGCAGGGGGTGGCTCATGATATTACCGAGCGCAAGCTGGCGACCGACGCCGCTGAGCGGCTGGCACTGACCGACCCGCTCACCGGTTTGGGCAACCGCCTCGGGCTAGAACGGCGGCTGGCGGTAATTGCCCGTCATCATCGTCTCCATCCTGAATGTCATCACGCCTTCGTGGTGCTCGATTTTGATCATTTCAAGTCAATCAACGACACCTACGGCCACCAAGCGGGTGACACGGTGCTCGAACATGTCGCCGGCCTGCTCTCCGGTCTGATCACGCAGCGCGACTATCTTGCCCGGCTAGGCGGTGACGAGTTCGTGATAGTGCTTGATAGGCAGGAGCGGCGCGAGCAGGTCGCCACGCTGCTGACGCATTTTGTTGAACTGCTGGACGACCCCATCATGATCGATGACACGGTGCAGATCCGCATGGGTGCGAGCATCGGTGTGGCACTGCTGGGCGTGGATACTGACGATGTCCAGGAAGCCATGCACTTCGCCGACCAGGCGATGTATCGCGCCAAGCGCGCCGGGCGCAACACCTGGCGTTTCCATGGCGAGTCGCTGACGTCACGCTGTTGAAACGTTATCGCTGGTTTCAGACGCGACTAGCCCATGGGTAAGGCAGGCACGTTGAGATTATTGAGCCGACCGGCGCCGATCCCTATGTCGTGACGATGCTCGGAGGACGTGAAGTCAATGCCCGTATGCGCTCGGGCACGGCAGTCGAGGTGGGGCAGTCGGCACCGTTTGCCTTCAACCCTGAGAGCGAGGTGCGCATTCGCTGAGCCATGAGCTGGCCTGCCGGCCGATAACCCGCCGGCAGATCTTTATCCCGTAGACCCCTCTTCTTCTCGTCCGTTACGCCGTTGGTGTTCGTCACTTCATGTCTTTCTTTTCGACGGGGTTATTCAGAAATTTAAAGAGAAACGCCGCTCAGCCGACATTAAAGCTGTTCTTCTCATTTTAATTTTTATGCCATCCGGTTCCCTGTGGCATTTCGCTTGGTTGACGGCGAATGTCCAACAGCGCGTGGGTGGTCGGGGTTCGTGCGATGATGTCATTGCGGTATCTAATGGTCTGTCTGCTGGCGCTGCTGCCCGCTTCGGCGTGGGCGCAGACGTGGCTTGACAGTAATCGGTTCACCTTCAGCGGCTTCGGCACGTTAGGTGTGGTGCACAACAACAGTGACAAGGCCGATTTTATTCGTGACCTGAGCCAGCCGAAAGGGGCGGGCGAGGGGTGGAGCGCCCGGGTTGATACGCTGCTCGGTGCTCAGGCGAGGCTGAAGCTGAATGATCAGCTCGACATCACGATGCAGGGGATCAGCCGTTATCATTACACTGGTAATTTCCGCCCCGAGCTGAGCCGGGCCGTGATGAGCTACAACCCCACTCCCGATTGGCAACTGCGCGCTGGCCGGCTGGGCTGGGACGCGTATCTACTCTCCGATTCCCGCCATGTCGGTTATGCCTATACGTGGCTACGTCCGCCGGTAGATCATTTTGGAATTCTGCAGCTGGATTATATTGAAGGAGTCGATGCCACCTACCGCCACCCGCTCGGTAATGGTCTGGCCTGGGCCAAGCTATTTGTTGGCCGCTCGAAAAGTCATGTTGTACTGACAGACGACCTATCTGCTGGAATCGATATCAACCATATTTATGGCGGTCATCTCAACTATGCCACCGGACCCTGGCAGTTTCGGGCGAGCTATGCCCAGGGTGATAGCGAGATGGATCTTTCCTTTAGCTATACCGGTGGGGCGGACAATCTATATGCATTGTATCTTAATCATCTGATCAAAAAAGCAACCGATTTCAGCCATATACAGCTCTATTCCTTGGGCATGGTTTATGATCCGGGCGCTTGGCAGTTACAAGCCATGCTCAATCGGAGCGAAACCGATAATGATCTTGTCATTGATTCAGGCTTTGCTTCTGCCGGCTATCGAGTAGGCCCCACTACGCCTTATGTCATGTACTCCCAAGTCTGGATCCGTTATCCCGAGCTGCCAGCAGGCCAAAGCTTTGATCAGCAGACTTGGTCACTCGGCCTGCGCTACGACGTGGCCAGCAATCTTGCTCTTAAGACTCAACTGGATCGAGTCCATGTTCTCGGATCGGGGCTGCTGTGGCGGGGTACCGAAGCCGATTGGGATGGCGGACGGATCACGCTGGTCAGTCTCGGACTGGACTTCGTGTTCTAGGAGTAAGGCCATGCCACGGATTCGTTATCTTGTCATTACGGCATTGCTGCTGAATACCGGCCTTGCGCGGGCCGATATCGCCATGGTCACCAATGCCGATAACGGCATCGATCAGCTGAGTCAGAGCGAAGCCCTCAATATCTTCATGGGGCGCTACCGTAAACTGCCCAACGGGGCGCTGGCACTGCCGATCGATCTGGCTCCCCTGAAGGCACGCTTCTACCATTCACTGGTCAACAAGGATCTCGCCGAAATCAACTCTTACTGGGCGCGCCTGGTCTTCTCCGGCCAGGGTTCGCCGCCCCAGCAGGCCGACTCGGCGGCCGAAGTCATCAATCTTGTGGTGCACAACCCTAGTGCGCTGAGCTACGTCGATGCCGCGCGTGTGACGCCTGAGATGCACGTCGTGCTCGTGCTGCCCGAGTAATCATCATGAACCGTCTGCTTACGCTGTTTCGTATCCGGTTGGCCCTACGCACTGCAATCATC
The DNA here is from genome assembly GCF_003012345.1 of Phytohalomonas tamaricis. GTDB lineage: Bacteria > Pseudomonadota > Gammaproteobacteria > Pseudomonadales > Halomonadaceae > Phytohalomonas > Phytohalomonas tamaricis. The sequence goes on along the minus strand of NZ_PVRV01000019.1, from coordinate 416,605 downwards.
ATTTGCTGATCATGAGACTGTTGGGGATGGGCTTTCTATTCTTGGCGGTGCAGATCCGCATGGGCGTGAGCATCGGTATGGCACTGCTGGGCGTGGATACTGATGCTATCCAGGAAGCCATGCACTTCGCCGATCAGGCGATGTATCGTGCCAAGCGCGCCGGGCGCAATACCTGGCGTTTCCATGGCGAGTCGCTGGCGTCGCGCTGTTGAAGCGGCGGCGCTATCTTCAGGCGCGCTTAGCCTATGGGTAAGACAGACATATTGATGCCGAGCTACGCGCCGAACTCTTATTGTATTAGGGCGTTTCTTGCATCAAGGCGCGTAGAGCTGGCACAGCGCCTCGCGGTTAACTATCACAATCTCGCTGTAGTTCACCACGATCCAGCCTAGCCGCGCCCACTGCGCGAGCTTTTTGTTAATCGTCTGACGCGTGCTGCCCAGCAGCAGGCTCAGGTCCTCCTGGGACATGTGAAGATCAATCATCCGCCCCTGTTCGTGGGGCGTCCCATAGGCATCCACAAGATTGATGAGCTGCTTGGCCAGCCGTGATGACAGGCCGAGCGTGGCCTGATCCTCAAGCATGGTGTAGGCGCGCCGCATCATGCGACACAACTGCAATGCAAAGACACGATAGAACTCGGCATAGTCAGCGGCCAGCGCCTGGAAGTTGTGACGGGGCACAATGAACAGCGTGCACGGTCCACAGGCATGGATATCATGGGTGCGCGGCGCACCGTCGAGCAGCCCAATCAGGCCGAACCAGTCGCGCGGGCCATAATAATTGAAGATCGCCTCACGGCCCTCCGGCGATACCGAGCTGATGCGCACCGCACCAGAGAGGATACGGTATAGATGCTCTGAGCGGTCATGCTTGCCGTGGATGCGCTCGCCAGTGTGGTAGTGGCGTATCTGGCCGCAAGTCAGCAGCGCCTCGCGCGCAGATGTGGATAGTGCAGCGAGCAGTGGGTCACAGCGTAGGCCAATGATGGCGTCTTCACACCTGTGGGGCGAACTGAGCGCGCGCGGTAAACCGGCAGACATGGTCATCGAAGTCATCAAGATAAATCAGCGCAGCCAGGCGTGGGTTCAACTCCAGTCATAAAACATATCGTGCAGGGTGGCAATGCGGCCTTGGGCGTGTAGCGGTCATGGCCTAGGTTTTCTCGTCACAACTGTCGGCTGGGTGACAGTCTTCCTGTGCGGCGTGGTGTTTGATAGCGCGACAGGGTTGGCGAGGCGGACCCGGTGGCGGGACGCTACTCATTCAGGTCCGCTGGCAGAGGAGGATGTATGCGCATGAAGAACGTGGGCTTTATCGGGACCGGCATCATGGGCGAGCCGATGGCGCACCATCTGCTCAAGGCGGGCTACACGCTACAGGTCTGGAACCGTTCGGCGCATAAGTTGGATGCACTGATTATGGCTGGTGCGCGGCACTGCGCGAGCGCTGCCGAGGCAGCCCGTGGGGCAGACGTCGTGATCTGCATGCTCAGCTCTGGCCCGGTCTGCGATGAGGTGCTGCTGGGCGTAGATGGTGTGATTGAACAGATGACACCCGGCGCGACACTGATCGTGATGAGTTCGATACCGGTTGAGAGCGCACGTCGCCAGGCCGAGGCTGCGATGGCGAAAGCGGTGCGCTATCTCGATGCTCCGGTGTCGGGCGGACAGCAGGGCGCTCGCGATGGCACGTTGGTGATCATGGTCGGTGGGCCTACTGCCGACTACGACGCGGCCCGGCCGCTACTTGAATGCATGGGACGCTCGACACGGGTCGGCGCGGCCGGTGCCGGGCAATTGGCCAAGCTGACCAATCAGCTTATTGTCGCCGGTACCATCGGCTTGATCGCCGAGGCTTTTACCCTGGCTGAGCGCGGCGGCGCCGATCCACGTGCACTGCGCGAGGCGCTGCTCGGCGGCTTCGCTGACTCGACCATCCTGCGCCAGCACGGCCAGCGTATGATCGAAGGCGACTTCGCTCCCGGCGGTCCGGCTAAATATCAGCTCAAGGACACTACGACAGCGCTCGCCTTGGCCACGACGCTGGGGCTTGAGCTGCCGCTACTGCGCCAGACCGACGCGCTGTTCAAGGCAATGGTCGACCATGGTGATGGCGAGCTCGACCACAGCGGCCTGATTCGTGAGATTCGTCGTCACAATCATCTTGCGCCAGCGGGGGAGTAGCCATGCGCCTTCTGATTACCGGGGGTGGCGGCTTCATCGGTCGCCAACTGACCCAGCATCTGCTGCACGATGGCAGCCTCGCGCTTGAGGGCGCTGCGCTCGAAACTATCGATGAGATCGTGTTGCTCGACAATGCCGCAGTGGAAGGACTGCCTGAAGATCCGCGTCTGCGTGTGGTGACGGGCGACTTATGTGACGCCACGTTGATCGCCTCTCTGACCGCCGAAGCCGACCTGATCTGGCATCTGGCCGCAGTGGTCAGCTCCGCCGCAGAAGCCGACTTCGATCTCGGCATGCGCGTCAACATCGACGGGCTGCGCGTGCTGCTCGACGCGTTGCGGGCGAACGGGGGCCGCTCGCGGCTGGTGTATACCAGCGGCTTCGCCGTATTCGGTGGCACGCTGCCGGAATGCGTCCTCGATGACACGGCGCCGACACCACAGAGTTCCTACGGGATGCAGAAGGCGGTGGGCGAGCTTCTGGTCGCCGATTACAGCCGGCGTGGCTTCATTGACGGCCGCGTGGTGCGTCTGCCGACCATCGTGGTGCGTCCCGGCAAGCCCAACCAGGCCGCCTCGACTTTCGTCAGCTCAATCATCCGCGAGCCGCTGGCCGGTAAACCGGCGCTCTGCCCAGTCACGGCCACAACGCAGATCTATATGCTGTCGCCGCGACAGGCCCAAGTCGCGCTGCTGCATGCGATGTGCCTCAGTAGCGAGTCGTTGGGTGACAATCGCATTATCCCGCTGCCGGGCATCACGCTCAGCGTGGGTGAGATGGTCGCCACGTTGGCCCGTGTCGCTGGTGCCGCTACGGCTGAATTGATCGAGTGGCGACCCGATGCCGAGATTCAGCGTATCGTCGAGAGCTGGCCCACCCGGGTTAACGCTGCCCGTGCCCGGACGCTTGGTTTTGCTCCTGATGACTCGTTTGAGACGATCGTACGCGCCCATATCGAGGATTCCGCTGCTCAGTCGTGGTGAGCATGTTCTGTGGCGTTTACACTACTCCGCCTCGGCAAAGAACGTCTCCAGGACATAGTCAAGATGATCTGCCATCGCCGCCCGCGCGGCGTTGGCGTCCTTGGCTATCAGCGCGTCGAGGATGCGCTGATGGTCTTCCTGGGAACGGTCCGACATGTCGGTGGTCATGTAGAGATCCTGTAGGCGGCGGAACATCACCCCGTATTGGTGGCCCAGCAAATGCTTGATCAGCAGGGCATAGGCAGGGTTGCCCGAGGCCTCGGCGATGCGCATATGAAACAGACGATCACCGGCGTGGCTGTGGGGACGTCCCCCGCCGCCACGTTTTTGCACCCGGTGATTGTCCTCGACGTTGCGCGTGAACGCTTCACGAATACTTTCCAACGCCTCGGGGGTGACGTGCTCAGCGGCCAGTGCCGCCGCCTCGGGCTCGACATGGCGACGCGCCTGAAGCAACGCGTAGGGCGGGATTTCTTCCTCGAAATCGAGAGCCGTCTCATCGCTGAATTCAGGGTCAAGCGCCCACGGCTGCTGGCGTGCCGCCTGGCTCATCACCGGCAGGACACTCGACGACTTCGGCTCCAGCACTACCACGCCGTGGCCGACGCGCACCTCTACCTGTCCGACGACTTCGAGTGCGATCAGCGCCTCGCGTACCGAGGCGCGGCTGACACCGAGCGCCTGGGCCAGCTCGCGCTCGGGCGGCAGCAGCGTGCCCGGAGGGAATTCGCCGCGCTCGATCAGCTGGCGCAGCTGGTCGGCGATTTGGCGATAAAGCCGTTGGGTACGGATGGCCTGAATCGGCATGACGTCTCCCTTGAGAAAATGAGTCGGGCTAAGGCAGTAGCCGAAAGTTTAACATTCCGCTGCGCCTGTCCAGCGTCAGTACAGGCTGCGCCGCCTCGCTACTATCGTTTAAAGGTCAGGCCATTGGCAATTCTGCTTTAATCGCGGCACTACCGTTTGCCGCCGCCAGGGAAAACTGCCATGAATTTGCATGACAAGATCGCGCTCGTCACCGCCGCGGGGCAGGGCATTGGCCGTGCTACGGCGCTGCGTTTTCAGGCCGAAGGGGCACGCGTTATTGCCACTGATCTTGATGGTGAAAAGCTCGCCGGACTAGACGGCATGACGACGCATGCACTCGACGTACTCGATGGCGCGGCGATCACGGCGCTCGCCGCCAAGATCGAGCAGGAATGCGGCGGTCTCGACGTGCTGTTCAACTGTGCAGGCTTCGTTCATCACGGCACGCTACTCGACTGCGACGAGGCGGCCTGGGACTTCTCGCTGGCGCTCAACGTCACCTCGATGTACCGCATGTCGCGTGCGTTTCTACCCGGCATGCTGAGCCGCGGTGGTGGCAGCATCATTAATGTCTCGTCACTCGCTTCAAGCGTTAAGGGCATTCCCAACCGTTTCGCCTATGGCACGACCAAGGCGGCGGTGATCGGGCTGACTAAATCGATCGCTGCCGACTATATGACTCAAGGCGTGCGCTGCAACGCGATCTGCCCCGGCACGGTCGATTCACCCTCGCTGCGTGAGCGCGTACGCGCCCAGGCTAATAAGGAAGGGCGCAGTGAAGAAGCAGTCTATGCCGATTTTGTCGCTCGCCAGCCAATGGGGCGCCTCGGCAGGCCCGAGGAGATTGCCGCGCTGGCGGCGTTTCTGGCTAGCGATGAAGCGGCGTTCATTACCGGCACCAGCCAGATGGTCGATGGCGGCTGGTCGAACTGAGCGCGATCGTCTATCACCTTCGATACGCGTCCACGCGTGCTCACATGAGAAGGGACGTGAAGACTAAGTAAGAACACCAACGAGGAAGCGAGTGCATGAAACTGCTGCGTTTTGGTACAAAGGGGTATGAGAAGCCGGGCATTGTTGCCGAAGATGGTTCGATCCGCGATCTGTCGGCGCATCTTGATGATCTGGCCGGTGAGGCGCTGACACCCACGCGTCTTGCGGGCCTGCAGGACATCGATCTCGACAGCCTGCCAATTGTTGAAAAAGGAACACGCATCGGTCCCTGCGTCGGGCAGGTGGGCAAGTTTATTTGCATCGGTCTTAACTATGCCGACCACGCCGCCGAGACCGGCGCCGAGATCCCCAAGGAGCCGGTGATCTTTAACAAGTGGACTAGCGCGATTTGCGGCCCCAATGATGACGTCGAGATTCCGCGTGGTTCGCAAAAGACGGACTGGGAGGTCGAGCTGGGTGTAGTGATCGGTAAGCCAGGGCGCTATATCGACGAGGCTGAGGCGTTGGATTACGTTGCTGGCTACTGTGTGGTCAATGACGTTTCCGAGCGTGAATACCAGCTTGAGCGTGGGGGCACCTGGGACAAGGGCAAGGGCTGTGACACCTTTGGTCCGCTCGGCCCGTGGCTGGTCACTCCGGACGAAATCGCCGATCCGCATAAGCTGGCGATGTGGCTTGAGGTCGATGGCCACCGCTATCAGGATGGCTCAAGCGCGACCATGGTGTTCAAAATACCGCAGCTGATCGCCTATTTAAGCCGCTTCATGAGTCTGCAGCCAGGCGACGTAATTTCTACCGGTACGCCGCCGGGCGTCGGCATGGGACAGACCCCCAAGGTATTTCTCAAACCGGGCCAGGAAATGCGGCTGGGCATTGAGGGTCTCGGCGAGCAATGTCAGCGCACTGTCCAGGCGTGAGGCGCAGCTGATCACGAGTTGGCTGACTACATAGGCGGAGCACTACAGAGGGCTAAGACGCTTGAAGAAGGCGGCTTGGCCTTTTTCTTGTTAGGCATGCAATTTCTTAGAACTAACGATAAATAAATTAATAGATACGGGAGTTAATATGCTTAAGATGTCTTTTTAATAAGGGGTGAAATGGGGTTAATATCATTTAGTAGTACGACTAAAGGAAAGAAGAATTAATAATAAAAAAAGAACAAAGTATAGAGAGGGTTGGCTATTAACAATTAAAGCAATTCAAGAAAAATGAAGCATACCTGGTATGCATTAACTCGACGAAGCTATAAACAATGCATCAGAGAGACGCCAATGAAACTCGCACTAGTAAAATCATTTGTTTTATCGCTTACCGTTGGGCTGGGAACTTTAAGTGCCACGGCGCAAGCATTGGAGTTTCCACCATTCCCTGAAGTAACAGGTGATAAGGTCAGTGCCGATGATGACAAGGACTATGTGTTGAAGTTCGGTATTGGTCTGGCACCAGAAAGTGCCCAGTACCGAGGCGTCGAATATTTCAAGAAAATCGTGGAGGAACGCAGTAACGGCAAGATAACCGTACGCATCTTTCCCAGTGCTCAACTGGGTGATGATTTACAAATGACCAGTGCTCTACAGTCAGGCACGCTCGAGATGACGTCACCTTCCACGTCGCCTCTGGTCAACATGGAGCCCAAGCTTGCCGTATTTGATTTACCTTTTCTGTTCGACAATGCGCAGCAGGCGGATAAGGTGCTCGACGGCCCCACAGGTCAGCAATTGCTGAAAAAAATCACCGATGACAATAACGGTCTGGTAGCGCTTGGGTGGTCTGAAAACGGCTATCGCCAGTTGACGGATAGCAAGGGCGCCATCGTTACGCCAGCCGATCTCGATGGTCTCAAGGTGCGTACCATGCAGAATCCGATTCACCTGGATATCTGGCGTACGTTGGGGGCCAACCCGACACCGATGTCCTTTGCCGAGCTGTTTACCGCGTTGGATCAGGGCGTGGTCGGTGGTCAGGAAAACCCCTGGATCACGATCCTGTCTTCAAGATTCAATGAAGTACAGTCCAATGCGACGGAAACCAACCACGTTTACACACCCTTTATCACGTTGATGTCGGCCCGGTATTGGAACCGTTTGCCTGAGCCTTATAAGGAACTTATTCAGGATGCCAGCACCAAGATGGGCGTATACGAGCGTCAGGTTAGTCGCGATATGAATGACCAGGCCAAGGCTGAACTTAAAAAAGAAGGACTGGAAATTACCGAGTTGACACCTGAGCAGCTCAAGGCATTCAAACAAAAAGTTCAGCCAGTATATGAAGCCTACAGAGAGAAGATAGGCGAGCCCATTTTTAGCTCGGTCATGAAAGATGTAGGCCGCGACCAAGCCAACTGATGATACGGATTTATGTAATATCGGCGTCCATTATGGGCGCCGATTATCGTAATTCATAAGGTTGGTCGGGAGGCGCATTGTCACTCGCCACATTGGAGTAATGGCGAAGTGCGCAATCCAGATTTAATGGGTAGATCAGCGAAGGGCCGATATGAATAACGAAATATCTGCTAAGTCGGGTTTTATCGTCACCCTGGAAAAGTACATCGGTTATTTACGCAAAACACTGGCTCTTGTCGTGGGCTGCCTGGCCATCGCCGTATTCTTTTGCGTATCGGCTAATGTGTTTGGCCGCTTCGTTGTGAACGAGTCCTATGATTGGGCCGAAGAAATGTCACGTTTCTTCTTTATCTGGATGGTGCTGCTCGGCGCCGGCGTCGGGTGTCTCAACAATGAAAATATTGCCGTCGATTTCCTGAAGATCGCCGTCCCTAATGCTGTCTCCAAACTGTTTGAGTTGGTAAAGATCGTCGTGGTTTACCTCGTCTGCGTGATTATCTTTATCGCCTACCGAGATCTCACCTCGGGGTTTGTAAGTTTCACGCCAATTCTGGGCATTCCTAAAACCTATATGTATGTCGCCATGCTGGTCCTGGCGCTGCTCATGTTTCTTGCCAATACGGCCGATCTGCTGCGGCTGATGGTCAGCATGAAGAGAGGGAAATAACATGCTCATGCTGTTCATGCTCATTGTTCTGCTGGCATTGATTGTCATGGGCGTGCCGATCTCGATTGGCCTGGCCGCGATCAGTATCTATCTGATTTATCATTACGACTACGGTTTGGCCCCGGTGATCGAGCAGGCCGTCAACGGGCTGGATTCGTTTCCGCTGCTGGCGATTCCGCTATTCATCCTGGTCGGCGAAGTCATGAGCCACGGCGGTATCGCTACCCGGCTGGTTCGATTTGCCAGTTCGCTGGTCGGGTTCGTAGCCGGTGGGCTCGGGCAGGTTGCAGTACTGACATCGATGTTTTTCGGTGGTATCAGCGGGTCGGCGGTTGCCGATGCCTCGGCGATCGGTAGCATGCTGATCGATCCGATGAAAAAGCATCACTATTCGGGCCCGGCGGCTACAGCGATTATCGTCGCCTCCTCGGTCGTAGGCATCATCATTCCGCCCTCGATCCCGATGATTCTGTTCGGCGTGGTGACCAACACCTCAATTTCCCAACTGTTCATGGCCGGTATCGTGCCGGGCATACTGATTACTGCCGGACTGATGATGACGACGTATTTCACGTCGCGCGCCAGCGGTAAGGCCCAATCGTTTTCGCTTCGTGAGGTTATCGATTCATTCAAGTCGGCACTACCGGCGCTGCTGCTGCCATTCATTATCGTCGGTGGCATTCTGAGCGGAATGTTCACGCCTACGGAAAGTTCAGCGATAGCGCTGATTTATGCCATCGCTATTTCGATGCTGCTGTATCGCAGCCTGTCGTTGAAAAAGCTGTTTCAACTCTGCATGACGACGGGCAACCTGACCGGCCTTGTGTTGTTGCTGCTGGCATTTGCCAACGTTCTGGCATGGCTTCTGACCGCCAACATGGTGCCCCAGCAGATCGTGGTCACACTGACGTCACTGACCGAGGACAGGCTGACAATGCTGGGCATCATCACGCTGTTTCTGCTGCTGGTCGGCTTCTTCATGGACTTGACGCCGGCAATGGTGATTCTCGCCCCGCTGATGACGCCGGTGGTCGTCAAACTCGGCATCGACCCGGTCTATTTCGGGGTGTTGATGTCATTTGTGCTAGGGATCGGTTTGATCACTCCGCCGGTAGGAACGGTACTGTACGTTGGCTGCGGGGTCGGTAAGGTCAGCATGGAAAAACTTTCACGCAGCCTGTTGCCCTATTACTTGACGCTGGTGATTCTGCTTGGCCTGTTCATCGCATTTCCGGGCATTATCCTGTGGTACAAGTGATGCCAGTCTAATAATCACTAAACATCATCTGCTCTGCTCTTGTGCGGTCTCACTACCTTACAAGGGCAGGCTTCAGCCATTCCGGACGGTTTCTTTGTTTTCGGCTCCATTGCCTTTTGCGTTTGTCCCCTTTGCTCCCTTTGCCACAGACGTTGCCGCATGCCTGCCTCAGTAGGTTGGCCGGTACCGTGTTGCTCAGACTTATGTCGTAGCCAGAAAGCGCACCAAGCATATTGAGCTTTAACGAGGCATTCGTCATTGTACGGTCAAAGGCCTGACCATTGATATTTTAAACCAAACGATACTGGCGCCCCTGGCGAATGAAAAGGATCGGGGCAGGCCATGTACAACGCCGAGGAAGATGCTATGCGAGTGCTTGTCTGTACCACCCCAGGGCAAATGGAGGTCAAGGAAGTCGAGCAGCCGCGCTGCGGGCCCGGCGAGGCGCTGGTGGCGATCAGCTACGTTGGCATCTGCGGCACCGATATTCACGCCTTCGGTGGTAATCAGCCCTACTTCAGTTACCCACGCGTGCTCGGCCATGAGCTGTCCGGGCGGATCGAGGCGGTCGGCAGCGACGCCGATCGCGCCCTGATCGGCCACAACGCCTATGTCATTCCCTATCTGCACTGCGGTAAATGCGCGGCGTGCCAGCGCGGCAAGACCAACTGCTGTCAGAACATGGAAGTGATCGGCGTTCATCGTGACGGCGGCATGGCTGACTATCTGGTCGTACCGGTGGCCCATCTCGTCACCTCCGATATATTGGCACCGGAACGGCTGGCGCTGGTCGAGTGCCTGGCGATCGGCGCTCACGCGGTGCGCCGCAGCCAGCTCGACGCTGGTGAACTGGCGCTGGTGATCGGCGCCGGGCCGATCGGCATGGGTGTGGTCCAGATCGCCCAGAGCCGCGGTGCACGCGTCGTCGTCGTCGATACCAACCCCCAGCGTCTGGCGTTCTGCCACGAGGTGTTGGGCGTCGAGACAGTCATCAACGCCGCGACTCAGGACATCGCCGCCGAGCTGACGGCACTCTCTACCGGTGCACTTGCCGACGTGGTATTCGACGCCACCGGTAATGCCCAGGCGATGAATCGCGGCTTTGACTTCGTTGGCCACGGCGGCCGCTACGTGCTGGTCAGCCTGGTCAAGGCCGATATCACCTTCCACGACCCCGATTTTCATAAAAAAGAGATCACGCTGCTTGCCAGCCGCAACGCCACCCATGAGGACTTCGTCACCGTGGCGCGGCTGATGGAGGCGGGCCAGCTTCACGAACGCGAGATGATTACCCACCGCAGCCCGCTCGAGGCGATGCCCGAGATCATGGCGCAGTGGTGCGATCCGCGCAGCGGCGTGATCAAGGGCATGATCGAGGTCAACGGCTTTGCGCGGCACGCCGCCGAGGCCGCCACGACACAGGAGCAGTCATGACAGAGATGATCGCGACGAGTGCGACACGCAGCAGCCTGCGCATTCACCGCCTCGACAATGTGCGCGTCGCGTTGACCGATTTGACCGCCGGGACCCGGATCGACGATGAAACGGGGAGCGTGACGCTGGTCGAGCCGGTCCGGCGCAAGCACAAGTTCACCCTGACGCCGCTCGCCGAGGGCGATACGGTGATCATGTACGGCGTCACCGTCGGTCGTGCCGCGCATGCCATTCCCGCCGGCGCGGTAATCACCACTGAAAACGTCGCCCACGCCACGGGCAGCTACATTGATCAAGATGTCGCGCCTGACGATTGGCACAAGCCCGACGTCAGTGCCTTCAAAGGGCGCAGCTTCGACGGTTACCACCGCGGCGATGGTTCGGTCGGGACCGCCAACTACTGGCTGGTGGTGCCGCTGGTGTTCTGTGAAAACCGCAACATCGAGGTGCTGCGCGAGTGTGTCAGCGACGCCCTCGGCGATGATCCGCACCGTCGCTACAAGCAGCTGGCGCGCGCGCTGCTGCGCGGAGAGAAGGAGGGCGCACAGGAAGAGCAGGCACCGGCCATCGAGCGGCCGTTTCCCAACGTCGATGGCGTGCGTTTTCTGACCCACGCGATGGGATGCGGTGGTACCCGCGAAGACGCTCAGGCGCTGTGTCAGCTGCTTGCCGGCTACATCTGCCACCCCAACGTTGCCGGTGCCACCGTGCTCAGCCTTGGTTGTCAGAACGCCCAGGCCAAGTTACTGCAAGACGCTATCGCTGCGCGCGACCCTAATGGTACGCGTACCGTCAACTACTTCGAGCAGCAGGCGCTTGGCGATGAGGAGAGCCTGATGCGCGAAGCGCTGACGGCAATCTTTGATGGCCTCAAGGCGGCCAACCAGGTCTCGCGCCAGCCGGCACCGCTCTCCAAACTGGTACTCGGTGTCGAATGCGGCGGTTCCGACGGCTTCTCGGGGCTGTCGGCCAACCCGCTGGTGGGTGCGGTGATGGACCGTCTGGTGACTCTTGGCGGTGCGGGCATGCTGGCGGAATTCCCCGAGCTGTGCGGTGTCGAGCATGAATTGAAGCGGCGTTGTACCAGCCGCGAGGTGGCGCAGCGCTTCCAGCAGTTGATGGATGCTTATACCCAGCATGCTGCCAACGTCGGGGCGAGCTTCGCGATGAACCCCTCGCCCGGGAACATCCGCGACGGGCTGATCACCGACGCAATGAAATCCGCCGGCGCAGCCAAGAAGGGCGGCGACAGTCCAGTAGTCGACGTGCTCGATTACACCGAGCCGCTCACCAAGCCGGGCCTGAGCCTTTTGTGCACGCCGGGTAACGATGTCGAATCGACCACCGCACTGGCCGGCTCCGGTGCCAACCTGATCATGTTTACCACCGGGCTCGGCACGCCGACCGGCAACCCGGTGGTACCGGTGCTCAAGATCGCCAGCAACAGCGAGCTGGCCAACCGAATGTTCGATGTCATTGACTTCGATGCCGGGCCGATCATCGAGGGCACCCGCACCATCGACGAACTCGCCGACGAGTTGCTCGGCCTGTGTATCGACGCCGCCTCGGGGCGCTATGCGAGCTGCGCGATGCGCCTCAACCAGCAGGACTTCATTCCATGGAAGCGGGGAGTATCGCTATGAGTGCAACGACAGCGAACGCGCAGATTTTGCAGTTCGGCACCAGCCGTTTCCTGCTCGCCCACGTCGATGCCTTCGTCAGCGAGTCGTTGGCAAGCGGCGCCAGCGACAAAAAGATCATGGTGGTGCAGACCTCGAATCGCCCCGAAGGGCGCGACAAGGCGCGCCATCTCGCCGCCCATCCGCACTATCCGCTACGCATCCGTGGTCGCCGTGACGGCCAAGACATTGACGAGGAGAAAACCGTCACCAGCCTGGCCGGCTGCCTGATCGCCGCCGAGCAGTGGCCGGAACTCGAACAACTGTTCATCGGCACAACGACGCACGTGGTTTCCAATACCGCCGATCGCGGCTTCGAGGTGCCGGATGATGATTCACCACATCATGAGGTGCCGGCCAGCTTTCCGTGCAAACTATTGAAGCTTTTGCATGCGCGATTCACGGCCGGACGTGACGGCGTGACGCTGATGCCGTGCGAGCTGGTGGTCGATAACGGTCAGGTACTCAAGCGGCTGGTCCTTGAGCTGGCGATGCGTCATTACGACGAGGCCGACTTCAATGACTGGCTGATGAGCCGTTGCCTATGGGTCGACAGCCTGGTCGACCGTATCGTCTCGGAGCCGCTCGAGCCGGTCGGCGCAGTCGCCGAACCCTACGCACTGTGGGCGGTTAAGTCTCAGCCGGGGCTTGAGATGCCATGCCGTCATCCCGACGTGACGGTGGCTGAGGATCTAACGCCATTCGAGAAGCAGAAGCTGCACATCCTCAATCTGTCGCACACTTATCTGATCCATCTATGGCGTCGCCAAGGGCTCGAAGACAGCATCACTTACGTGCGCGAGGCGATGGCAGAGCCAAAGTTGCGCACGCCGCTTGAGGCGCTGCTCGACGATGAGGTCATCCCAGTGCTCGCCGCCGCCTATCCGGAGCTTAATCTCGACGCCTACAAGGCGACGACCTTCGAGCGCTTCGAGAATCCCTTCCTCGACCACCGCTTGAGTGACATCGCCGGCAATCATGAGGAGAAGGTCAAGCGCCGCCTGGCACCGGTACTTGCGCTGTCCACCGAGCAAGGCATCGAAGTGCCGACATTGACCGCCTGCGTGGCCGGTTACGGCGGTTAGACGACATCGAGTTCATTATTTAATAAAACCCTATAACAACAGCTCTGCGAAGCATGCCACTCACCCGAGGACAACATCATGACGATCAAAAAGACAATGGGCTGGCTCGGTATCACACTCGTCTCGTTCTCCCTCGCCACGCTGCTGGCTGGCCCCGCTGCAGCCGAGACCACGATCAGGGTCGCTTACGGCAACCAGCCGGGTGAGCCGATTGACCTGGCGGTCAAACAGTGGGCCAAGTGGGTTGATGAAGAGAGCAAGGGCGATCTCAAACTGCAGGCGTTTCCCGCCAGCCAGCTCGGCTCCGAGACAGAGATGATCGAACAGGCGCGCTTCGGCTCGGCGATCATCACCATCGCTGCCTACAGCGAATTCATGGACTCGGTGCCCGACCTGAGCGTGATCGACGCGCCCTATATCGCCGACAGCTTCGCGGAAAAGTTCAAGCTGCTCGATTCCGACTGGTTCAAGCAGCAGAACGATAAGCTCAACGCCGCCGGCTACCGCATCGTGGTGCCCAACGTCGCCTACGGCGAGCGCCAGCTGCTGGCGCGAAAGCAGGTCTCCACGCCGCAGGATCTGGCCGGGGTCAAGATTCGCGTCCAGAACTCGCCGATGTACGTGGCAGCCATCAAGGCGATGGGCGCGGTGCCGACGCCGATGGCGCTCGGCGATGTCTATCCCGCGCTGGCCCAGGGCATGGTCGACGGCGTCGAGAACCCGCCGGCGGTGCTCTACGGCGGCAAGTTCTATGAGGTTGTGAAGAATCTCAACCTCACTCACCACATGCAGAATATTGCACCCTTCGTCACCGGCGAGGCGTTCTGGCAGCAGCTTAGCGACGACGAGCGCCACATCCTCACCGAGACCGGGGCGCGCTTCGCCGATTACGCCTCGCAGCTGATCCGCGAGCGCAACGACGAGGATATCGAGCGTCTCAAGGCGGCCGGTGTCACCGTTCACGAGGTCGATATCGCGCCCTTCCGCGAACAGGCGCGTGAGCAGATTCCAGCCTCGTTCCCGCAGTGGTCGGACGGTCTGTTCGACAAGGTGCTCGGTATCATCAACGGCTGAGTGGACTCGGAGCGGCCGAGCGCCGCTCCGCAGCGGAGTGCTTGCATGAAGAAGACCGCCCTGATGTGGTTCGATCGTGTCATGCGCATTGACGAGGTGTTGGGCAGCGTGGCGCTGTTTGCGCTGTTTGTCGTCGCGCTGGCCAACGTGGTGATGCGCTACTTCTTCTCGATGCCGCTGGCTTGGGCAGAGGAAGTCCTGCAGCTTTTGATGATGTGGGCGACCTTCCTCGGCGCGAGTGCGCTGGTGCGGCGCAACGAGCATGTGTTGATCTCGCTCCTCAGTGACAAGCTGCCGCCGCGCTGGGCCAGGTGGAATGAACGGCTGTTCAACACCAGTGTGGTGCTGATCTGCGCCGCGATCATGTTGTTCTGGGGCATCAAGCTGCTGCCGTTTTCCGCCTTTCGCAGCACGCCGATGCTCAACATTCCCTTTTACTGGGTGCATCTCGCCATTCCGGTGAGCGCTGCCATGATGATCATTCACAGCCTGCGAAGGCTCTCGACCCGCTAAGGAGCTTGCGATGGCCGTCAGCGTGGCACTGTGCGCCCTGTTTTTGCTGTTTTTTGTCGGTACCCCAATCGCTTTCGCGCTGTTTCTCTCGACCGCGCTCTATTTTCTGATCGGCGCCAACCAGCCGATGGTGATGCTGATCCAGCGGCTCACCGGCGGGCTTGATTCGGTGTCGCTGCTGGCGATTCCGTTTTTCATCATGGCCGGCGTATTCATGAACCACTCCGGCATCACCGTGCGCTTGCTCAATCTCGCTGAGCTGTGTACGCGCCGCTTTCACGGCGGGCTGGCCCAGGCCAACGTGCTGCTGAGCACCTTCATGGGCGGGCTGTCGGGCTCCAACATTGCCGATGCGGCGATGAACGCCAAGCTCCTGGTGCCGCAGATGAGTGAGCGGGGCTATCCACCTCCGTTCTCTTCGGCCGTAACAGCGGCCTCGTCGCTGGTGACCTCGACCATTCCGCCCGGTATCGCGTTGATCGTCTACGGCTACGTCAATAACGTCTCGATCGGCCGGCTGTTTCTTGCCGGCGTGGTGCCGGGGCTTTTGATGGCGGCACTGCTGATGGCGATGGTGTCGATCATCTGCCGCCGACGCGGCTATCAGCCGCCGCGGCGCGAGCGGGTCAGCCGCCATGAATGGATCAGCGTGACCCGCGCCGGGATCATTGCGCTGCTGCTGCCGGTAATGGTGATCGGCGGGATTCGCATTGGTGTATTCACGCCGACCGAGGCCGGCGCGATGGCAGTCGCCTATGCGCTGATCGTCGGTCTGTTCGTCTACCGGGAGATGACACCTTCAACGGTGGCGAAAGCGACCAGCGAGTCGTTGCTCGCCGCCGTTAACGTGCTTTTCATCATCTGCGTCGCCTCGGGCTTCGCACGTTTTCTGACCTGGGAGCAGGTACCGCAGGCGGTCACTACGTTGCTGTCGTCCCAGGTCGCCAGCGCGGCAGCGTTCCTGCTCGTGGCCAATCTGATCCTACTGGTGTTGGGCATGTTCCTCGAGGGAAACGCGATCCTGATCGTGCTGTCGCCGCTGCTCGCACCGGTCGCTGCACAGTTCGGCGTCGATCCGGTCCACTTCGGCATTGTCTTCATCCTCAACGCGACAATCGGCACCATCACGCCACCGCTGGGCACGGTAATGTTCACTACCTGCAGCATCACCGGCGTCAAGGTGCCCGATTTCATTCGCGCGGTGATGCCGTTCTGGCTGCTGCTGCTGGCAGTGCTGCTGCTGGTCACCTACGTGCCGGCGCTGACGCTGGCGCTGCCCAACTGGGTGTTCTGACCCCACTGGTCAAGGGAGGGAAAGGCACGCTGCCTGACAGAAGGCTGCGCTGCTGTCCTGCGACGATAACTTGGTTCGATTAAACATTTATCATGCTAATTAAACCGCGCTTTCCTTTATACTGCACTGCTTATGCAAGCCATTGCCGCTACACGTGACACTTCCTGACGATGGAGTGCTGCGGCATTGAGACGCCGAAGGCGTTAAACTTACTATTTGCCAGTTATTGAACGGTGTCAGAGAACACCGGCTCGCGGCGGCGATCTATCGGCCGCTGTGTATGCCCCTGACGAAGGATGAGGCTTCATGCTTACGCTCACTATTAATGACGTCGACCTTGAGGTCGACGTGCCTGACGATATGCCCCTTTTATGGGTGCTGCGCGACGTGCTCGGCATGACCGGCACCAAATACGGCTGCGGCATCGCCCAGTGCGGCGTCTGCACCGTACACATGAACGGCAATGCCGTGCGCTCCTGCGTGCTGCCGGTAAGCGAGGCGGCGGGCAACAAGATCACCACCATCGAGGCGATTGGAAAGACGGCGCTGGGCAAGCGCGTCCAGCAGGCTTGGCTTGAGCATGAGGTGGTGCAGTGCGGTTACTGCCAATCGGGGCAGATCATGGCCGCCGTGGCGCTGCTGGAGAAGGTTCCCGACGTTGATGATGCCGACATCGATCTGGGCATGGCTGGCAACATGTGTCGCTGCTGTACCTATACCCGTATTCGCGGCGCGATCAAGAGCGTAGCCAAGGCCTGAAAGGAATCCCCATGAACAAGAATTCATCAGCTCCGGTATCGCCTGAGCGGCGCCGAATGCTCAAGGCCAGCGGCGTGGCGCTGGGCGGCTTGTTGATTGCAACTTGGCTGCCACCGATGGTGCCCAAGAGCTTCGCCATCCAGCGACTCGAGGAAGAGCCTGAGGATCACGAGCTGCAGCCGCCCACAGCGCTGGGCGCTTTCCTGCGCGTCGGCCATAACGGCCATATCACGCTGATTTCACCCAAGATCGAAATGGGCCAGGGTGTGCAGACCGGCTTCGCGATGATGATCGCCGAGGAGCTTGAGGTTCCGCTGTCGCAGGTCTCGGTTGCAGAAGCACCGCCGAACCCAGAGCTGTACAGCGATTCCATTCTCAACTTCCAGGCTACCGGCGGCTCGGCCTCGACGCGCAGTAACTGGGAGCCGCTGCGTGAAGCTGCAGCGGCCGCAAGGATCATGCTGATCCAGGCCGCCGCCAACCAATGGCAAGTATCTGCCGCCGACTGCCGCGCCGAGAACGGTCAGGTGATTGGCCCCGGTGATCGCCGCCTCGGCTATGGCGAGGTGGTTGCGGCCGCCGCTGAATTAACCGTTCCGGAAAACGTGCCGCTCAAGAAGCCCGAAGACTTCAAGATTATCGGCAAGCCGGCGCAGCGTCTGGACACGCCTTCCAAGGTCGACGGCTCGGCAAAGTTCACCATCGATCTGCACGTGCCCGGTATGAAAATCGCCTCCGCCCGCGCCTGCCCGGTGGTAGGCGGCACGTTGGTGGCGGTGGATGAAAGCCGTGCCCGTGCCGTGCCTGGCGTGGTTGAGGTAATCAAGCTCGACAATGCCGTGGCGGTAATCGGCGATCATATGTGGGCGGCAATCAAGGGGCTTGAGGCACTGGAAGAATCTGTGGAGTGGGATTTCGGCGCGCATGGCGGCATTGATCAAGCCCAGATCGAGCAGGCGCTGCGCGACGCGTTCGAACGTGACGGTGCCATCGCCAACGATGTCGGCGATATCGACAAGGCGCTCGATGGCGCCGAGAGCAAGATCGAGGCGGAATACGAGATGCCGTTCCTCGCCCACTCGCCGCTGGAACCGATGACGTGCGTGGCGCAGGTACGCGCCGATGCCTGTGAGCTGTGGGTCGGCACACAGGCGCCGGTTTTCGCCAGGCAGGCGGCGGCCAAGGCCTCGGGGATGCCGGCGGAAAAGGTCATCATCCATAATCAATGGATTGGCGGTGCGTTCGGCCGTCGGCTGGAAACCGACTTCATCACTCAGGCGACTGCTATCGCCAAGCAGGTTGATTATCCCATCAAGCTGGTCTGGACTCGTGAGGAAGACACTACGCACGACCTCTACCGGCCTCATTACATCGACCGATTCGCCGCTGCGCTCGATGCCGATGGCATGCCAATCGGCTGGTCGCAGACGATTGTCGGCGCTTCGGTATTGGCCCGCTTTGCGCCTGACGCGGTGCCACCCAATGGCCTTGATAGCGATGCGGTGGAAAACTCGGCCAATCCGCTCTATCCACTGAGCAATCTGCGGGTGCGCTACGTACCTGAAGCACCGAAGGCGATCCTCAACTCCTGGTGGCGCGGCGTGGGCCCGCTACATGGCGCTTATGTGGTCGAGAGCTTCGTCGATGAGTTGGCGTATGCCGCCAAGCAGGACCCGGTCGACTACCGCTTGAAACTGCTGGGCGATCAGCATCCGCGTGCTCAGGCAGTACTCAGGCTAGCGGCGGAAAAGGCCAACTGGCGCCAGCCGCTGCCGGACGGTCGGGGCCGCGGTGTGGCGGTACAGGAGGTGTTCGGCAGCTATCTTGCCACCGTCGTTGAGTTGCAGATCGACGCTAACAACGGCGTACGCATCAAGCGTCTGATCTGCGTTGCCGATTGCGGGATTGTCACCAACCCCACCTCGGTCCACTCGCAGCTGGAGGGCGGCACCTTGTTCGGCCTGTCGGCAGCGCTCTACAACGAGATTACCGTCAAGAACGGCCGCGTCGAACAGAGCAACTATAACGACTACCGTCAGCTTCGCATCAGCGATGCACCGCCGGTGGAAGTGTTTGTGGTGCCCAGCACCGAGGCGCCCGGCGGTATTGGTGAGGCCGGCACGGCGATGATCGCGCCGGCATTGATGAACGCGATGCATGCCGCGACCGGCAAGCGTTTCCGTCGCCTGCCGCTGGCACGCGCCGGTTTTCACGTGATTTAAGGGAAAGCAGACCATGAACACTCAACGATATTCTTCACTGCTCTCTCGGTCACGTCTGTTCGGGTTGGTAGGCGGTATGCTCTCGCTATGGGCGGCGGCTGTGCTGCCGGCGCAGGCTCAGGACGCTGAACAGAGCCAGATCGAGCGCGGTGAATACCTGGCCCGGGCCGGCGACTGTGTTGCCTGCCATATCACCGAAGGTGGCAAACCCTTCGCCGGTGGACTCGCTTTCGAGCTGCCGTTCGGCACGCTCTATTCGCCCAATATTACGCCTGACAAGGAAACCGGGATCGGTGACTGGAGCGACGACGACTTCGTCAACGCCATGCAAAAGGGCGTCGGCAAGGATGGCAAGCATTACTATCCGGCCTTCCCGTACACCTCCTACACGCTGATGCCGCGCGAGGATATCCTGGCGATCAAGGCCTATCTGTTCAGCCTCGAGCCGGTGCATCAACCCAATCGCGACAACGATATCGGTTTCCCGTTCAACCAGCGCTGGGGCATGATGTTCTGGAACTGGATGTTCAACGACAACGAGCGTTTCAAGCCAGACCCCGAACAGTCTGCAGAGTGGAATCGTGGTGCCTATCTGGTCGAAGGGCTCGGCCATTGTGGTGAGTGCCATACGCCGCGTAACCTGTTCCAGGCGCGCGACAGTTCCAAGGCGCTGGCCGGTGCGGAAATTCAGGGCTGGAAGGCGTGGAACATTACCTCCGACGATGAGCATGGCATTGGTGCCTGGCCGGACGAGGCGTTGGCCTCTTATCTCTCCGCCGGTCATGCCGAAGGCTATGGCGTCGCCGGTGGGCCGATGGCCGAGGTAGTCAACCACAGCCTGCGCTTTCTGACGCCTGAGGACATCAATGCGATGGTGGTCTACTTGAAATCGGTAGAGCCTCAGTCAGAGGGGATCAAGCGCCCGCCGCTCAAGCAACTGGAGGCCTCCGTGCCGCAGCAGACGGATCATCCGCTGGGGCGCAAGCTCTTCGCCGATACCTGCGTCAGCTGCCACAGCTGGGACGGCAATGGTCGGCAGACGCCCTATGCAGCGCTGAAGGGGCTGCGCACGGTGCATGACCCCGAAGCCCTCAACCTGATTCAGATCCTGCTCGACGGCGATGCGCTGCATACCGCTAACGGCAACTATGTCATGCCAAGTTTCGGTGAGGCTTACTCGAACGAGGAGCTGGCGGAACTCAGCAACTTCGTGCTGGAGCATTTCGGTGAAGTCGAAGGCCAACTGGACGCCAAGACTGTCGAGGAGCGACGTCAGGCGCCTTGATCGCCATTATGGTGTGTAAAAAAACGCCCCGGCCATGTGCCGGGGCGTTTGCATTATGAACGTGTCAGAGGGGTGAGTCGGTGCCTGACACTAGGTACTTTCAGCTACGTTCTTTTCAACTAGGTCCTTTCCAATTACGTTCGTTCCAGATAGTGCACGCTGAAATAATCGTTGGCGTCTGTCCACAGCGCACGGACGCTGAAGCCGGCACGGGCAGCGAGCTGCTGGAAGCCTTCGACGCTGTACTTGTAGGAGTTCTCGGTGTGAATGGTTTCGCCAGCCTGGAAGGCGATGCGTTTACCTCCGAGATTGGCGACTTGCGGCATATCACTGACCAGGTGCATCTCGATGCGTGACTGTTCTTCGTTGAAGAAGGCGCGATGGCTAAAACGTGCGGGGTCGAGATCAGCGCCCAATTCATGCCTGATACGCTCCAGCAGATTGAGATTGAACGCCGCCGTGACGCCAGCCGAATCGTTATAGGCCGCTTCCAGCACGTCTTTGTCCTTGACCAGATCGACACCGACCAAGAGCCCACTGCCGGGAGGGAGCAGCGCGTGAAGACCGAGCAGGAAGGCCTCGGCGGCAGCGGGATCAAAGTTGCCGATGCTTGAACCGGGGAAGAAAGCCACCGGGCGAGCATCGTCAAGTGCCTCCGGCAGGGTCATGGCATGGGAGAAATCGGCGCAGGCGGCATGCACATCAAGCCACGGATAATCGGCCGCCAGACGGCGTGTGCTGTCGAGCAGAAACTCCTTGGAGATGTCGATGCCGAGATAATGGCTTGGATGCATCGATTCAAGCAGCAGCCGTACCTTGCGGCTGGCCCCGCTGCCCAGCTCGATCAGCGTGGCGTCGCGTCCGGCGATGGCGGCGATATCGTCAGCGGCGCGCTCAAGAATCGCCTCTTCGGTACGGGTCGGGTAATACTCGGGTTGCACACAGATCTGGTCGAACAGCTGGGAGCCGCGCAGATCATAAAAATATTTCGGCGATGCCCATTTGGGGCTCGCGCTGAGCCCCGCCAGAGTGTCGTCGAAAAACGAGTGTGACGCATCAATGGTGTGTTGCTGATCATGAAAGCGAACGGCAAGCGCCATGGGCTATCTCCTGTGCTGAGAAATCCTTGCGGATGCTGACTTAGACATCCTTGGCCAGTCGGAACCCGGAAAAGGCCCAGCGCGCATGCGGCGGGAAGAAATTGCGATAGGTGGCACGGATATGATCCTGTGGCGTGGCGCAACAGCCACCGCGCAGTACCATCTGCCCCGACATGAACTTGCCGTTGTATTCCCCCAGGCTGCCGTCGAGTTTCTTGAAGCCGGGGTAGGGCCGGTAGGCACTGCCAGTCCACTCCCATACATCGCCGAACATCTGCCATGGACGGTCGCCTGTCACCGTGGCGGTTAGCGGCTGGAGATGCTGGTCATCGAGGAAATTACCGGCCGGAACGTTACCGTCGACGAGGCTGTCGGCAGCGGCGATTTCCCATTCTGCTTCAGTAGGCAGGCGTGCACCCGCCCAGTTGGCGAAAGCATCGGCTTCATAGAAGCTGACGTGGCAGACCGGCGCGTGGAGGTCGACCGGCTTGAGGCCGCCGAGGGTCATGTGGTGCCACTGACCGTTATGCTTTTCCCAGTACAGCGGGGCCTGCCAGCCGGTCTTATGCAGCAGGTGCCAGCCATCGGAGAGCCACAGTTCGGTGCGTGAATAGCCGCCATCCTCAATGAAATCGATAAATTCGCCATTGGTGACCGGACGATCGGCGAGCTCAAAGTCGGTGACGTACTGGCGGTGGCGCGGCGTTTCGCTGTCAAATACGAAGCCATTACCGAAGTCGGCACCGATATGGCGTACGCCACCGGGATAGCGTTGCCAAGTGAGGGCGGGCGCTTCTGCGCTGGAGGCGGGCGCGGCATCGCTGCGGTAGACGGGGTGAAGCGGATTCTGGGCGAGGATATGCTTGATATCCATGACCAGCAGCTCCTGGTGCTGCTGCTCATGATGGAGCCCGATCTCGACGAGTTCCATGATCTCGTCAATATGCTCAGCAGACGGCTCGGTGAGCAGTTGTGTCATTGCCTCATCGATATGGGCGCGGAAGCGATAGACGTCAGCGACAGTCGGACGTGAAATATTGCCGCGCTGATTGCGTGGAAACGGTACGCCGTGGGTTTCGTAGTAGGAGTTGAACAGGAAGTCGTAGGCGGGGTCGATCGTCTTGTAGCTCTTGAGGTAGGGCGTCAGCAGGAAGGCCTCGAAGAACCAGCTGACGTGGGCGAGATGCCACTTGGGCGGGCTGACATCCGGCATGCTCTGGACGACATAGTCCTCCGTTTGCAGCGGTGCGCAGATCGCTTCGGACATGGCCCTGACGCGCTGAAAGCGGCGTAGCCACTCCTTGGTATGCTGAGTGTCGAGCGTATTTTCGCGGATATGGCGGGCCGTATTATCCATGGCGCTGCCTCCTGTTTACTGGTGTGCGGATGGTAAGGGCGGTCTATGACCTTGAACGAACGGTATCCATAGAGCGTAGCAACGCCTTATGGGCTGTGCAGATTAAATTGCCATGACATAAGTCGTAGAACGCGACGAGCAGGGGGCTATTAGACGTTTGCCGCGCCTCATCAAGGCAGTGGAGTGGTAAACTAGCCGACTGGCGCATGGCCAGACGTTTTTACACCGTTTCATTCATCTGATAACAAGTTAACCCTACCGATGCCCACTTCTCCTTCACATCATCGCCCGGCGAGCGCAGGTGAGTCCTCGTTACCCGCAGCATTCTGGCTGCTGGCTTTCGCCTTCGCCGCTGTCAATCTGCGTGCCCCGATTGTCGTCATCGGCCCGATCCTTGAACCGATCATGGATACGCTGGCTATCGGAGCGAGTACGGCGAGTCTGTTCACGGCGGCAATGATTGTCTGCTTCGGTGTACTGTCACCGCTAGCACCGGGGCTTGCCGCCCGTCTTGGCCTTGATCGTGCTTTGGCCTTGGTGCTGGCATTGATCGCGCTTGGCGGCGTGCTACGTGGCGTTGAGATGCTGCCTGTCATGATAGTGGGGACGTTGCTGGTAGGCGCAGGCATCGCCTGCGGCAACGTGTTCATGCCGAGCCTGGTCAAGCGCGACCGGCCCGACAGAATCGGCGCGACGATGGGGATCTACACCGTAACGCTGGGAATTGGCTCAACGCTTGCCGCCGGCACAGCGGTGCCGCTGATGCACCTTGCGGGTAACTGGTCGGTGCCGATCTGGCTATGGGCAGGCGTAGCGCTGGTGACAGCGATTGGCTGGGCTGTGATTGCCCGCCGTCATTCACCGACCGGCGGGGCGGTGAATAAGTCACGGATCACTGCGCTGTTTAAAAATCCGGTTGCCTGGACGTTGACCGTGTTCATGGGCATGCAGTCGCTTGAGTACTACACGCTGCAAACCTGGATTGCCAAGGTGGCAAACGATGCCGGCGTGCCGGACGCCACTGCCGGCGGCATGCTGTCGCTGGTTAACCTGACCACCATTCCGGCCAGCTATGCAATCGCACGCATTGCTGCCAAGCTCAAGCGCCATAGCGCGCTGGCAGTCGGGCTGACGGGGATAGTGGCGATAGCGGTGATCGGGTTATGGCTGGCACCAACGTTCTCACCGCTGCTGTGGTCGGTGATGCTTGGCATCGGCCAGGGCGGTTGCTTCAGCTTGGCCTTGACGATGATCGTGCTACGCACCCGTGAGCCGCATCACGCAGCGATGTTATCTGGTATGTCGCAGAGCATCGGCTACCTAGTCGCCGCCAGCGGGCCTTTGATTTTCGGGGCGCTGCAGGGCATGACGGGCAACTGGCACGCCTCGCTCGCCTTCCTGCTGATATTACTGGTGGCCCAGGGTGGCGCGGGTTACCTGATTGGGCGGCCGCGTATGGTTGAGCCGTAAGGTTAGTCCTGTAAGGCTAGTTATAGGTGCGCCCTTTGAGCAGGCTCTTGCGTCTTGATTGGCCTACAGTAGAGCAAAAGGGCTACTGATTAAGGACGCGCCATGATCATCAATAAGCTCACGCTTGCTGCCACGGCAGGCGCAATGGTGTTGCTGTTCGGCTATCTGGTCGGGGCGATCATGCAAGAGAACTTCCACTTCGTGACCTGGCCGCTGCCGCCCCAGTTGCTGGTCATTTCCTTTTCGGTCGTGACCACTACTGTCGTGGTGCTTGTGCTGTTCACGGTCAAGTCAGAGAAGGAGATCAACAAGAAGAGCAGATGACCGTTATCGGCACGTCATATATAAAAGCGCCTGCATTTAAGCCGGCGCTTTTTTAATGCTCACCTTGCCATTAACCCATTGGCGTCAGCGGTACGTGGCGCACATTGCTGATCACGAAGCCGCTCTCCGGTAGAGCCGGTATCTTCGTCAGGCTGATGCTCAGATCCTGAGGAGGAACGTCGTACTCCATGCTGTTGGTCAACAGATTCAGCGTCATCTTCATCAGTGCAATGGTGATCCATTCGCCGGGACAGCGATGGTTGGCGTAATGATCGCCGCCACCCTGAGGGATCAGGCTGTAGGGGTTACCTTCCCAGCCGTGGAAGCGTTCCGGCCGGAACGCTTCCGGATCGTCCCATAACCGGGCGTCATGGTTGGTGCCATACAGGTCGAGCAGCACGCGGGTGTCTTTGGGTAGCCGATAGCCCCGCCAATCGACATCATCGCGCAGCCGTGCCGCGGCAAAGGGGAAAAACGGATAGACGCGGCGCACTTCCTGAACGAACCACTCGGCATATTCATCCCGGTGTTCACCCTGCAGCGGTGCCAGGCAGTGGCCATGTTCATGCAGCGCATGGGCCACGAAGGTGATATAGCGAGACACCGCGACCGTGGGGCGCAGCAGGTTCAGAACCTCGACGGCGGCGACATGGGTATCAAGCTTTTCGCCGTTGGCGTCGTGGTGCGTGGCGACAGTATGCAATGCACTCCCTTCAGCTACCGACAGCTCCCCGTCACGTACCTGTTCGATAAGTGCGCCGATCCACTGCTCGGCACGCTTGCGGCCCAGCCGAGCATGCCAGTGCTGTGGGCCTATGGCGCTTGCACCCTCGATCATGGCATTGAGATCTTCAGTGCGTTGGCGGACGTCTTCTTCTGCAAGGGGTACGCCCGCCCAGGCACAGACGGCGCGGCAGAGAATTTCCTTGCTTTCCTCAAACAGTACGACCCGATCCATGGCGGTCCATCTGTCGAGGTAATCGTTCCAGACCTGCCGGGTCAGCGTGACCAAACGGTCGATGCCCTCTGGCGTCATCAGTGACATGAACATCTGCTTGCGCACGTGGTGAAGCTCGCCGTCGAGCGCCTGCACGCCGCCAACCCCGAACAGGGTTTTCTGTAACCGAACCGGGGCGGCGCCTTCTCGCTTGCAATAATCAGCGTTGTAGAACAGTCGAGCCGCTTCCTCACCGCGCATCAGCAGTGTTTTCTCGAACAGCAGCCGCGCCTGGAAGAGATCGGCCTGATGCTGATGGCAATGGTTGGAAATAAACAGATATCCCTCGCGTAGCATGTGCGGGGTGCTTTCCAATGATTTTTCTTCAGGGATCTGTGGCATAGGCGTCAAGGCTCCTGACATAAAACGAGAACATCCTGCGTGTTGTCATTGCTGGAGTATGGTTGATGGTCAGGCGGTCTGCCCGTAAAAGGCGGGGCATTTCATTAATGGTCAAAATGCGACGATCTGACCCGCCTGAGTAGCTTCTCCAGGCGCTAAAAGCTGATAAGTTAACGATGTGGCTTTATTCCTCATTTCTAGTTATCCGCTGCCGGCCGTTGTCTAGCGAGGTGTCCATGTTCAAGTCGCTGCTTGTTCCCATCGATGGGTCAGATTACGCATTAAAAGCCTTGGAAGTGGCTAGTCAGATGGTTGCTGCCGAGGGGATGCTTTATCTATTGACCGTTCGAGAACTGTTGCCACCGCTGCATGAGCACGGCGCGATGAGCGTTGAGGCGGCGATTCACGCTGCCTCGCCAGAAGCGGCGGAAAAGGAAGGGCGCGCGTTACTTGATAAGGCGGGAGAGACCATTGCCGCCTACCCAGGTGAGGTACAGACATTGATTCGCATGGGCTCGCCTGCTCGCGTTATCGTCAAGGAAGCGGATCGGCTCGGCGTTGATGCCATTGTCATGGGCAGCCGTGGCCTCAGTGATATCAGTGGTCTGATCGTGGGAAGCGTTTCACACAAGGTCACCCACATTGCCAACTGCATGGTCATCAGTGTGCATACCAAGCTCGATCAGGCGGCATTAACGGATGATGAGTCGTGACGATGAGACGGGCATGAGATGAGCGGAGTGTGGCGCGACACGTTTATAGAAAGCGGACTGCCAGCGCGCCAATCGCCATATAAAGTGCTGCGCCAGAGCCTAATATCACAAGCGCGGTGAGTAACCGCATGGCAGTGACCGAGCTCGGCGTGACCGGTATATCAAGCCGGGCGAGATGATGGGTGCGAACACTGCCATACACATACATGGCTGCTGCTGCGGCCAGCATTAAGAACCCCGCCGCGGTGACGATGAGTTCGTGATGCGTTAGGCCAGAGCGTGCAATCAGCACGGCATTGATTAATACCACAAACGCGGTACGCGACCAGGCAAGCCCGGTACGCTCGGGCTGCAGGCCGGGATCACGTGATGGCTTCGAAGTGTTGGCGTTAAGGCTGGGCTTTGACACGTTCAGAAGATAACCAGCAGCGACAGGGCTAAAGCGATTAGCGCTACCCCAATCGAGATCATGATTAACATGGAGGTATGCGGCAGTTCGCGCTCTCCGCGCATCGCCTGCTCATTGTTGGCCCAGCGCCGGTAGGCTGCCAGTGCCAGTGCGGCGCCTCCCAGGGCGAGCAGCACCGCAACGCCGTCGCGAACAGGCGGTGGGGCAAGATCGGGTGCGAACTGATCGATGCCCACCGCGCCGGCCAGAAACGCCAGGGCGGTACGAATCCAAGCCAGAAAGGTGCGCTCGTTGGCAAGCGAGAAGCGGTAATCAGGTGCCTTCCCTTCACGCTGCCAAGTAGGCAGACGCAGCATGCGCCGGCGATCGTAGGGCTGATAACTATTGGATTTTTCGTCTTTCACTCAAGTCGTCTCATGATTACGGAGCGGCCGCTAGTGTAACGCGAACAATCGTCGATTCATGTCTGCTCGCTCAGACCAAATTCTGCTGCTAGCAGGGCATAGGAACGCTTGCGCGCTTCGATATCGTAGGTCCAGGTAAGTACAGCGATTTCCTCGATATCCAACTCACCCGCCAGACTGCGCAACTGCTTGGCCACATGCGCGCCATCACCCAGCAGGGCCTGTTCGCGATACCTCTCGACGGCGAGCTGTTCCTGTGGACTGTAAGGCTGGGCCTCGACATCTTCGGGAGACATTAGTGGCTCGAAGCGACCACGGTTACGGTTGAGCAGGGCGCGTTCGCGGGTCTTAAACAAATAGTGAGCCTCTTCTTCGCTATCGGCGGCTAATGCCCAGACACATATTGTGGCCTTGGGTTCGGGGTGTTGTGCGCTCGGTTTGTAGAAATGACGATAAAGCTCAAGCGCTTCATGTACACCTTGGCCTTCGGTAATAAAGTGAGCGAAGCAGTAAGGAATACCCAGTTCGGCCGCCATGCGGGCGCCACCGGTGGAACTGCCAAGCATCCACGGCTCTGGTGCGCTAGGTGTTTGCGGAAAGGCATGTAGCCCGTACTGTGGATGGCCAGGGCGCAGCGCCTCATCACGCAGCCAGGCCAGCAGATCGCGTACGTGATTAGGGAAGTTCTGCGCGTTAAGCGATACGTTGGGGTGTAGTGCCTGCGCGGTACGCATATCACCGCCCGGGGCGCGGCCCAGCCCCATGTCGATGCGCCCTGGTGCAATCGCTTCCAGCGTCCGGAACTGCTCGGCAACTTTGTAAGGTGAATAGTTGGGCAGCAGCACACCTGCGGAACCGACACGAATCCGTGAAGTCACGCTAGCCACCGCCGCCATCAATACCTCGGGGGATGAGCCGGCGATAGTGGGCAAGGCATGGTGTTCTGACATCCAGAAACGGTGATAACCGAGCCGCTCGCAATGCTGAGCCATGGCGATGGTGTCGCGAATCGCAGCGTCGTGCGGCTGTCCCTGCGAGACAGTGGATTGATCGAGTACGGAAAGGCGCATCATGAAGCTCCTATGTGGCGTGGTTCATTGAGCGTAGCTGCTCATTCCCAGCCGGAGGCAATGATCAGCGCGCCAAGCAGAGCCAGCCCGCCCCCGAGCCAATCGCTCACCTTTAGATTCTGCCCGTCAACAAGCCCCAGCCAAGCCAGCGCGGTGACGAGATAAACGCCGGCGTAGGCGGCATAAATACGCCCGCTCGCCGCGGGGTGCAGCGTTAACAGCCAAGCGAACGCTGCCAGCGATAGCGCAGCGGGCCCAAGTAGCCACACACTGCCGTTATGCTGCCACCACATATAAACCAGATAGCAGCCGAAAATCTCGGCCAACGCGGTGAGAATAAATAAAGCGGTAATCGAGAGGTAGGCCACAGCGCAATAGCTCCATTGCCGTCGTAAGAATGTACCGAAAAAAGAAACGCTAATGATAGCAGTCAGGCTAAAGATGAGCCTGCACAGCGCAACGGGAGCGGGACTATTCAGATCAGGAGGGAGCCGCTAAAATACGACGCGTATTGCCGGTGTAGCTCAGTTGGCAGAGCAACGCATTCGTAATGCGTAGGTCGGTGGTTCGAGTCCACTTACCGGCACCAATTAAATCAAAGGTTTAGCGTCAAGAAGCGCTAGGCCTTTTTTATTTTCCGGTGCATTTGGTACATTTTTGGTACATCTGTTGAGGAAAAAAGAACGTGACCAGCTTCCAAAAACGGGGTAGCTCATGGCGTGCTTTGGTACGTCGCAAGGGATACGATACGCTCACTGCAACCTTTGACACAAAAGCTGAGACTGAGCGTTGGGTAAAGCAGATTGAGCCGATATGTCTCGCTCTCGCTTTGTAGATACGCAAGAAGCCGATGCGTTAAAGATTACCGACGCCTTGGTGCGTTATGAACGTGAAGTCTCCGTTCACAAGAAGAGTTACCGCAATGAGCGATCAAGACTGTCGATCCTGACGCAGGATCTGGGCTCGGTGGGAATTGTGGGACAAGTGTTCTACCATATTGAGTTTTTAGGTAAATAATATTATAAGTAAGTAATGCTTTGCCTCCTTTAAAATAATGATAATTTAATTAGTAAATAAAAATTTGGATAATAAACCGATGAAAAAATCAGAAAGCCTTTTCGAAGTCTTGGAATGCAAAGATAAGGGTGTGAGAAATCTTTTAATTGGATTTTGTTATTTTTTATAATCGGGGCAATTTTATGGTGTGTTAATGATGATAGTGGTCATCCTAGTAAGTTTTAGTCACTAATTGACTCGCTAATAAACGAGGCATATTTTTCAAATGTTTCATTTTTATTTTCCTTTCTTGTTTTTATTTATGGATTATTTTTTTCATTGCTTGGTCCTTTTAAGAGACTTAATTCATATTTTATTTATTGCTGGAATACTAGCTTAGGCCTTCTGTCATCTACTTTTGGGTTTGGTTTAGTAAGTTGCATTTATTTCCTTATAAAAGAGAGTTGGGAACAGATCTTATTTGAATATTCGATCTGTATTTTATGCTTATTAATTTGGCAGTATGCAGCTGGACTTCTTGTTTTTTTAAGATAAGTTTTTTTACTATTGAGATCATTGCAATTATTTTATTTGCATTCAGTATTTATTATATAAGAAATGACAATATTCGAATTATTATTTATTTTGCGTTCTCTTTCTATGCGCTAACTTGGGTTCTAGGTATTAAAGTGACAAAGATCTTAAAAAGGGTTAGCTAAATTGAAATTTGATTGAAAAAATTGCCTCGCACGCATGCCATCTCGCTGGTCGTGTACTGGGTATCGCCGCAGTTAAGGAGCATTATCCCCAACAATACCGATGGGTTTAGTGACATCGAGAAAGCAGCACAGGTGTTCGTCACCAATTAGCTCGAACCGCTCCAGCAGTGTTCGAACAGATTAACGACCTCATCAATGAGCAGGTGGCGATTCGGGCCGTATGAGTTGGTTGCGTCGGAATTCAGCTCTCTCTTCCGCCTGGCGCTACTCCATGTGGAAACGATAACGCCCCGCTTAGGCGGGGCGTCGATCGAATTGGATGCTCAGGAACGCTTTTTCTTGAGGGGACTTTTTTGCCAGCGCGTGGCTAGCCACTCGAATTCTTGGAATGCAGTTTCGCTACCGGTTTTCTCGCGGACGCCCTCGATGAATGGCTTAGACCATGCATAAGTCTTTGTTATTATTGTGTATTGAGAGTTTTTTAGCATCCTTTCATGGTAGATGCGCTCTTGCAAGCCAACACTCAGTCGCTCGTAGTGATTCAACACATAGCGGACGTCCTGAACCTTCTCTTCCCCCTTGCGGCCCGGATCGGCCCATAGCCGGATGTTCTCGTTCGATTCGTGAAGCTCAAGCAGGGCATGAGTTGCGCGAATCAGCCGCTCATCAGAACGCACGTTGAAGAGCAGGTCGGCCGTCTGCTTTTTCTTGGCGGTATTCTTCACGCTCAAGACCGAGACGATGGCAACGAGGACCGCAAGTGCCATGAGCGCTGTACGCACTATCTCAGGGGCCGTCCAAACTACTTGAGCAGTGTCATCCATTTGCTATGGCCTTGATTAGACGCAGAAAAGGCGCTCAAGGCGCCTTTTCGGGAGAGATGATGGACATGAATCGATATCGGTCACCGGCTATCAGTAACCATCGTTCTCGTCTTTGATGCGTTTGCTTGCGTAAGCGGCGATGACGGTGATCATAAATTGTCTCCCTTCCTGTTAAGGCGTTTCGCTCGCGTTCCACGATCGCTTTGCGGTTTCGTGTTCGACGTCACGCTGTGTGATTCACACTACAACAGATTCTTTCAGTGCGCTAGGCATTCTAGACCACCAAAAGCGTGTCTCGGAATCTATCGGCATGAGCCGGGACAAGCTTTATATAGACTCTCTTGCTTCTTTTCAAGAGCTCTGGAACCTCTTAGCTATCGACGCCCTATCCGCAAAATTCCTGTAGAGGCTTGGGCCCGCCGTCGATTCCCTGCCTCGCCTGCGCGCTAAATGGGTAGGTTTTAATGCAATGTTGCGCCCTGATCGAGACAAGGCACAATTTGGGCTGCACAGTGGTTTTAGACATCGTTTTTTTGTTGCGCTTTGATGCATTTCAGATCTGTGTATTCTGGACGATAAAGACAATTACAAACATGACCATGCGAGAAGAAAAGATGAGCCGCGTAGCAGACCTAATTCATATCAATGCCGCCGAAGATTATTCTTCCTTGGAGCCTCTACTGCGGTCTTGGACTGAAGCTGTCATGTCTTACTGTAAGATGCATGACTTCGTTGATAATTGTTGGTGGTATAACGAGCGCGCCTCGCTTAGCGTGCTTGCTGGAGCTGCATGGCGGGCCAAAGGATGGTTAGCCTTGGAAGAATTCTCCACTGGCAAGCGCGGGGAGAGAGTTGAAGGGGTTGATAGCGGTAGTATTCGTAATGGTCGGTGCGATTTATACATTACTAACCAAGATGAGTCCTTTGCATTTGAGGCCAAGCAGGCTTGGCAGCCGATAGGAAACAAGACTACTGGTGATCTCGATGTTAATAGGGCTCTAGCTAAAGCATGGCAAGATGTCGGCGAGCTGCATAACTACGAAGCTGACACTCGAATAGCAGCGACTTTCATTGTTCCCTCTATACCGATTAGCCAAGCTAGTGAGGATGGTGAGATTCAGCCGAGAAAGGTTCGTGAGGCAGTGAACTCTTGGCTTGAGTCGATGGCGGGGTTCGAAAGGCTAGCAGGTAAGCAAACAGCTTACGCTTACGTTTTTCCTGCAAACTGCGAGCATTACTTTAACGAAGATATAGGTAGAGTCTTTCCCGGAACAGTGCTTGTACTAGAGAAGCGGCTAAGAGGAGCTTACCGTAAAGGGTAAGTCTAATTAGGGAGTTAAGGGCTATAATTACTGATCTTGAAACGGGGGTCGGCAGAATAGTCCACTATGGGCTCGGCTATTATTGGCAATGTTGTTAATACTACATTCTTGGTGCATTGGTTATACCAAACACTGACTTTGTATGAATGAAAAAGGCTTAGCGTTAAATGGCGCTAAGCCTTTTCTTTTGTTTGTAGATGGCATGAGCTTATTATGTTCTCCATCTCGGCGAGTAATATCGCCCTTGACGCCTCTTTATTCCCCACTCTCTTAGAGGGGCTCACGTTGATAGCAATTACCCCAAGAAATGATTAATGGTGGGCGGGTTTGAGTTTTGTTTTTAAACCGCGTAGCACATTCTTGAGTCTTGGTGGCAGCATATCCTTCAATGTTTGGGTGCCGTATTTAGCATTTAATTTTATGGATGATGCCTTGCCATGCTCATACATCTCGTTAGTTTCAATGCAATACACCGGCTTTTTTGTGGCTTCCATAATGGCTATGGCTTGGGCCTTTTCGCTTTCAACAAATAGCCGGGCTGGAAGATTGCCGTAGACACTCGCCTTGAACTGATGATGCATGTTCAGGCGCCGCCGCTCTTCTGCAGTGGGAAGGTCGAGCATATGCAACTTCCCATACTGCACGCCCTGGTTCTGTAACCATTTTTCAGTTTCCGCACGGTATTTCTCAAGGCGGCTGGTGACGAGATGGCCAACTTTTACTGTCGGTATGAACAGTGGTTTAGTGCTGCTCAGGAAGTTTATGTAACGATGGCTGTCATCATTCTCTTCCGGTGTGGGGTCTTCACAGAGTACGCCATCGATATCCAGGCATGACTCAGACATGATGGGGTGGTGCATGATGTTCCATTCGAACACTCGCGGATGCTCTACCAACTCAAAGAAAAAATCGACTTTGTGTTTGTTTCCGGAGTGGGCGAAAGCAGCCATGGTCACTATTTCACCATGAAATACTTCTTTGACCTTGGCGTAAGCTGCTTCTATTGATCCGCCGGAATCAATACTGTCATCTACCAGTAAGATTCTTTTTGCAGACCACGGCGTTACAAGCTCAGCGTTTTTGTACGCACGCGTACTCCCTCTCTTTACTTCGTCATTACGAAGGAAAGAATAAAGATCTATTACAGGAAGATTCATTTTTAGAGAAATTATACTCGCGCACAGCATGCCGCTTCGTGGAATGCCCACAATAAGATCAACGTCTCGAGTGACTTTACTGGAGAACCATGTGCTTAAGCAGGAGAGGTCATGCAGGCTTCGATAATTCATATAAATCCTTCCTAGTATTCTATCTAGGTTAAATTATAGCCTCTCTGTAAGCATATAAGCTAGAATTAAGGGGTAAATAGTTGTACTTATAGTATTAATCATGCCGCGCATTTAAGTTAATGATATGTAATAAGTTTTTATTTTATATAACACTCCATATTATGATGTCATGAAATCGTCATTGATATAGGTTGTTACTTTTTTGTAATAGGGAGGCTCAGATTGATTCTTTCTATAAGGAACGCTGAGTAAAAAACCCTTTGGTTTCGGCCAGCTCTTGAATAAATTTTCTAGAGAAATCAATTGGATAATAGAAAAGCTCTCTCACTGTAGAGTGAATAAGTGATTTGCGCCAGTTGCTAATGCGGCATGAGTGAGCACAGGCCATTTGCAAACAGAGCCTAAGGCTGATCGCGGATGCTGCAGGTATGGGTAACGAAGAAAAGAGGGAAAAAATTCACAATATTTGAAAATTTGCATAGCAGTATCTAGGTTAAGATTAGCTTAAGTTAAGCCTTTTTGAGCTATCCCATGATCGATGCCGATTCTTTTTGTTCAGAAGCCCAACTGCAGTCACCCCAGTGCTTTATGTGTGGCAGTCGGTTTTTTTCTATTGAGCGTGGCGTGATGAAGGAAGATGGCCGTGTCTGTTGTGCACGGTGCCTGACGTACTTAGGCCGCACGGAAGATCTTTTGTTTGCATTGGGCGAATGTGGGCCGGCCATTGGGCTTAGGCATTAGCAAACTACCCTATCCTCAAACATAGCGTGAATGGTGACGCTCGCCATTCACTTTAATGCCTTCATTGCATGGGTCAAAGCTTCACCCGCTAGAATAAGCCACTGGATGATCAGTACATACGCCCACCAGGTGTTGCTCCAAGGGATGGTGTAATACGCCACGATGAAAAAGGCGAGAACTAGAATAACGTTCCATGCTGTACGATCAATCAACGTTGGCCTCTTTTTAATACTTCAAACTTTTGAATCAGGCTTGGCTATGCTTGTATTATAATAGTTTAAATGAATATGATCGATTTTTATTACTGTCCTGCCAATTGATATAAATAATATTCCACAGTCTGCCTAGGAAATTAATTTTAGATAAAGAAGGCGTTATTACAGAATAACAATTGCTTTTATTGATGCATGAAGTGTTATTTAGTGTGTTGACGTTCGAAATGATTAATTCTTATGGATTAAAAAAATCTACACTTCGTGTGGCTTGTTTGATGGACAAGCGCTGCTTAACCCTATTTTGCTATCTAGAAATTTCATACCCGTAAATAAAGTGGCAATCAGACAGCCTCGTCATTGCTGTTATGGGATATCCCTTCTAACTTGATTGCATGGCGCATCGGCATATCACGGCAGGTTCGGCTTGAATCTATAACTTTCAGGCTAACCCGAGCAGCTGCTAGCCCCGAGAGTTCACAATCGCTCATGTTGTTATCCATGCCATGATCAGAAGTGCCGGGAAATGCCGCCAAGCGATCATATGAGTCAGGTCTAGTGTTGCAGGCGTGAATATCGAAGAATCGGGAAATTGCGATCAAATTGCGAAAAATATCACGCCACGCAACAGGACTGAATTGCATATCCACCATCTCTGGAGGACACCGATGAAAGCCGTCGTTTATAACGGACCCCGTGACGTCAGCGTGAAAGATGTACCCGATGCCAAGATCGAAAAACCTACCGATGTTCTGGTCCGCGTCACTACCACTAATATTTGCGGCTCTGATCTGCATATGTATGAGGGGCGCACCAGCTTTGAGCAGGGGCGTATCTTCGGCCATGAAAACATGGGTGAAGTCGTTGAAGTCGGTGCCGGTGTCGATCGGGTTAAGGTAGGCGATTATGTCAGCCTGCCTTTTAACATTGGCTGTGGTTTTTGCGAGAACTGTGAGAAGGGCCTGACCGGCTTCTGCCTGACCACCAACCCCGGCAGTGCCGGCGCGGCTTATGGTTTTGCGGAAATGGGCGACTATTCAGGCGGACAGGCTGAACTGCTGCGCGTGCCTTATGCCGATTTCAACTGTCTGGTACTGCCCGATGACGCGGTCGAACGTGAAAACGACTATGTCATGCTCACCGATATTTTCCCCACCGGTTGGCATGCTACCGAACTGGCCGGCCTGCAGGCAGGCGAAAGCATTGCCATCTATGGTGCCGGACCGGTAGGGCTGATGGCAGCGCATTCAGCCATCATCAAGGGTGCCTCAGAGGTCTTTGTCATCGATAACCAGCCCGATCGTCTGGCGCTTGCTGAGAAGATGGGGGCCAAGCCGATCCATGCGGTTGAAGGCGATGCTGTCGATCAGATTCTCAACCTTACCGACGGACGCGGCACCGATCGGGGCTGTGAGTGCGTTGGTTATCAGTGCTGTGACCACCACGGCCATGAAGACAATTCGCTGACAATGAACAATCTGGTGGCTTCCACGCGTGCCACGGGTGGCATCGGTGCTGTCGGCGTTTTCGTACCGCAGGACCCCGGTGGTGCAGATGAGTTGGCAAAGCAGGGCAAGATGGCCTTTGATTTCGGCAGCTTCTGGTTCAAGGGCCAGTTCATTCGTACCGGTCAGGCTAACGTCAAAGCGTATAACCGCAAGCTGGCGCGTTTGATTCATGCTGGCAAGGCGCAGCCTTCACAAATCATCTCGCATAGTCTGAAGCTCGATGAAGCGCCCGAGGCTTACAAGCACTTCGATAATCGCGACGACGGCTGGACCAAAGTAATCCTCAAGCCTTCTGCCTAAGCAGCAAGCGACAAATAAGTTAATCTTTATGTCGTGATGGGCGGTACTGATGTCTTTCTGGGCATCGGTGCCGCTCATTGCTGTGCCAACGGCACACTAAAGCGGTGCCGCACTGTTATTTTGCTGCAGTATTCGCCCAGCCGATAGATGGTTATTGCATCCCGGCAGAAAGTGCAACGCGAGCGCCAGGTGGGTCGGAATCAATAAAGAAAGATGTGTATCGCTTGGATAAGGAGGCAGCAGTTTAAAGTAACCATACGGTCGCTATGGAGTGAACGAGAGGGCCGTTGCAGTCAGCATGAACATCCATGTAAGGATCGTTCACCGCCAGCGTTCTCTCGCTCATCCAATGCGCTTCATCTTACATATTCTTTAGTTAGTGCTGTCGCTTTCATCCTGAACAGGGTCAGTAGCCTTGTCCTGCATCTGAATTGAAGCGCCTTCGGAGGGGTTGTCAGAGGTGCCTTGTTCATCGTCGGATTGATCAACACAGGCTGTCAGCGCAGCGGCTGTGAAAAGGGCCATCATTAACGTAGTGAGCGTTTTCATCTTCTGCCTTTGTCATGCATTGAATAATTGATCGAGATTAATCTAGGACACTCTTGTCGGGCTCGCCAGAAGAGGAATCTTTTTTGTTGCTGAAGATATCAAGCGGCGCTTCGCCTAAAGCCTAAGCTGGATGAAGAAACTATCGCGGAGGTTTATTACATGGCAGGTGCCAGCTTACTTACCCTAATCGACGATATCTCCACGATTCTCGATGATGTGTCGCTGATGACAAAAATGGCGGCCAAGAAAACGACCGGCGTGCTCGGTGATGATCTGGCGTTGAATGCGCAGCAAGTAACCGGCGTCAAGGCCGATAGGGAGCTGCCGGTGGTCTGGGCCGTGGCCAAGGGTTCATTTCTAAACAAGCTAATTCTAGTGCCAACGGCGCTGGTGATCAGTGCTTTTGCGCCGTGGTTGGTGACGCCGCTGTTAATGCTCGGCGGGGCTTTTTTATGCTACGAAGGCTTTGAAAAGCTGGCGCACAAGTTTTTGCATCGCGGCGAGACGGATAAGGATAAGCATGCCGAACATGCTCAGGCGATGGCTGATTCCGATGTCGATGTCACCGCATTGGAGAAAGAGAAGATCAAAGGCGCGGTGCGCACCGACTTTATTCTTTCTGCGGAAATTATCGCCATTACGCTGGGTACCGTAGCCGGTGCCAGCATGACGCAGCAGATTATCGTGATGGCCACCATTGCTATTCTCATGACTATCGGGGTCTATGGCCTGGTGGCAGGGATTGTGAAGCTGGATGATCTGGGCCTATATCTGAGCAATAAGACGGCGGCTGCGGCGCGTGCCATAGGCAATGGTATTGTCAGCGCAGCGCCTTACTTGATGAAGAGCCTTTCCATCATCGGCACGGTGGCGATGTTTATGGTGGGCGGCGGTATTCTTACCCATGGGGTTCCCTTCCTTCATCACTCTGTTGAGAGCTTTGCCGAGATATCAGGCGATATTCCCGGCGTAGGTGTGGTTATCCAACCGCTCAGCTCAACGCTTTTCAATGTTATTTTCGGCGTTGTCGCCGGTGCCGTAGTGCTGGGTGTGGTGAAAGCAGTCAGTGCGCTCAAGCAGAAAATGGTGTCTCACTGAGTCACTTCTACGTGTTATCGCCTAACGATGACAGATAAATAAAAAACGGCTACTTCCCGTGAGGGAGAGTAGCCGTTTTGCCTTGTCTGGCTGTGGCCATCCATGGCCGTCAAGCATTCAGTGAAGAGATCTTCCTTGTCCCTTCGATAGGGCAAGCTGCCTTGCCCTTTAATGCCGCATACAAGGAGGCCGGAGGACAAATCCTTTTATCCTGACAGGTTGTGATACATCCATGTATCCCCGCCGACTTGAGGTGTACTTTAAAGGGAAACCTTTCGTGCTGATAGGCCTAAATGCACTGGGTAACCTAGTGCATTTGCAGGAATGCCTGCCTGGCGTTGCGGTGCTCAACATTAAAGACGCATACCCCTTTCACGTGCCCAGACAATGGCCTCCCCACGGCTGTGTACATTGAGCTTGCCATAGATGGCCGAGACATAATTACGTACCGTATTGGGAGCGATATCGAGCTGTTTGGCAATTTCCTTGTCGGACAGCCCCTGATAAATGAGCGAGAAAACGTCACGCTCACGCGAGGTAAGATCGTCTAAGTTGGTGCCGGTGCTGGCATCCGCAGGGCGGCGTACATTGGAAAGCTTCTCAAGCAATGTCTGGCTGAACCAGGAGGTGTCCTGCATGACGGTTTCGATCGCCTGGAGCAGCTCACCTTCACTGCGCTTGCGCTCGGTGATGTCCATCAGAGAGATGAGTGCGCAATCTTGCTCGTTGATGACGACTGCCTCGGCATAGAGCAGGCAATCCAGGGCTTCACCCTCTTCGGTCTGGAGCTTTATATCCCTATCCTTGAGGCTGCCGGACTCCTTCAGCCTTTGGCGTATATGGTTGCACTCACTGTCCGGCCACAAGGCAAGGGTACGCGTGGATTGGCCTTGCAACTCATCGGCACTGTAACCGGTAGCCTTGATGAAGGCTTGATTGACATCAATCAGGACGAACTCATCGGCGGTAGCCACTGCGCTAGCCACCGGAGACATGCGAAACGCCTTTTGAAAACGCTCTTCACTCTGCGTGAGCGCCTGCTCGGCTTTGCGGGTCGGCTCGAGATCGGTAAAGGTAAGTAGCATGCAGGCATTGTCACAGACGTCCAACGGCTGTCCGGCAACAATGACGTGCTTGGTATCGCCCTCGGACAAGCGCAGAGTGGCTTCCGTTTGCGGAATGGTTGTCCCTTCGCAGAGATGGCTGATCGCTCTGGTACGGTGCAGGGCATTTTCGAAGACGTCGATTTCGTAAATCGAGCGGCCGATGACCTCGTCGCTTTTATATCCGGTCATTTCCAGAAAGCCCCGGTTGACCTTGATAAAGCGCAGGTCACCGACACCGCAGATCAGCGCAGGTGCCGGATTGGCGTTGAAGGTCTTTTCGAAGCGCGCTTCGGCATTGGCCCAGTCGGTGATGTCCTGTAGCACCAGGGCGACATATTCGAGCTCATCCTGGGCATTGTGCAGCGTCAACCCGCGAGCACGATGGACCCAGTAGACGTCTTCCTGACCGGCTGGGAATACCTCAACGATTACATCACTGAAGTCCTCTCCCGCTACTGCACGGTCAATCGGATAGCTGCCTTTCTCGACGGGGTGGTTGTTGCGATAACGCAGCGTAAAACGCGCACTGTACTGCTGTCGATCCTTTCCCAATCCCGCGATGTCGTCGACGCCATGCATGTCCAGCGCGGCCTGGTTGGCCCATACAAGCGTGCCGTTGGGATTGATTAATATGACGCCTTCGATCAATTCGGCAAGGAGTTGCTGCATCTGCTTGCTGTCGTTTTCTTTTATGGCGGTATTGTGGGGCATCGGTATGGGCAGATAGGCAAAGGAGATGGGCGCTATTTGCGCAGGTTAGTGCTTTTTTTGCAATATGTGGCGACACCTTGTCGATAGGGTGAGCACGGATGCCAATGCTAGCAGGACAATTGTTTGGGGCAGGACATAATAGGTGTACAAGAGG
Organism: Phytohalomonas tamaricis; assembly: GCF_003012345.1. GTDB lineage: Bacteria > Pseudomonadota > Gammaproteobacteria > Pseudomonadales > Halomonadaceae > Phytohalomonas > Phytohalomonas tamaricis. The sequence continues at coordinate 376,345 of NZ_PVRV01000019.1, read as the reverse complement.
GCGCTTGTTTAATCGCTACCAGGCCTACCGGCAAGGAGTACTCCGATGACGTTGCGCATAGCCAGTTGTCACTGCGGTGCCGTGACGCTGCGGTTTCCGCTAGAAGATTTTACCTCTGTTCGCCGCTGTGACTGTTCATTTTGCCGTCGACGTGGCGCAATCGCGGCCAGTGTCCCGATTGAAAAGCTTGAGGTTTCAGGAGCAGAGCATTTGGCGTTATACGAGTGGGGTACAAAGACAGCCAAGCACTACTTCTGCAAGACTTGTGGAATCTATACCCATCACCGACGACGTTCGAACCCGAGCGAATACGGTATCAACGTTGGCAATATTTACGGTATCAACCCACGCGATCTTGGTGAAATTCCTTGGAGTGACGGGGCCAATCATCCCTCTGATCGTCAGACCTGACCCCGCAGCGACGGTGTCTCGCAGTCGCTGCGGGTGTTGCGCGATGCTGTCAGGGGCTATTGGACGCTACCTGACGCCATAATCTGGCGCTGCTGTTGTGCCACCTGAGCGAGCGCTACAAGCTGGCCAGCGAGATGCTCGCGAGTTGATTGATCAGTCAACTCGCCGCTGACGGTATTCACTTTGTCTGCGACCTGGCCGACCATGACTTCCGGCTTGTTCAGCACCTGAGCATTAAGATAGACCAGCACTTGGCGCAGTTGATGCTGGGCCCGCGCGCCGCCAATCATGCCGGGAGACGCAGTCTGAATCGCGACGGGTTTACCGAACATGGGCGTATCGGGCAGGCGTGAGAGCCAGTCCAGAGCGTTCTTGAGCGCGCCAGGCACCGAGTAGTTATATTCCGGCATGACGATAATGACGGCGTCTGCTGCGGCAATGGCGCGTCCCATCTCCAGCACGGCCGCTGGGAAGCCTTGTTCCTGCAGGTCAGCATCATAGTGGGGCAGGTCGCCCACCGAACCGAGAGGTTCAATGGTCACGCCTTCGGGGGCCAGGCTTGGTAGTGCATTGGCAATGATACGGTTGAAAGAGCCACGGCGTAGGCTGCCGAGCAGGGTGACGAAGCGCAAATTCTGAGGATTTTCCATAGTCATTTCCTTAATGAAGGTGGGGCATTTTCGCCTTGGCTGTCCATGCCGAATCTTGCGACACGGCCTCATGTTAAGCGTTGGCGCTATAAGCGATAGATTCAAGCGCTGATCTGATCATGCTCGATGGCACGCCAATATCGCTATCGCTGTGTCAGGTACAGCGCGCAATAAGCGCTACACTACGAATATGTGTGGACGATTTGCTTTCTTCAACAAGCGCCAGGCCGCCGAGCAGCTTCACCTCGACCTGCCTGAGCAAGCGCTACAGCCGCGTTACAACGTAGCCCCAGGCACCTGGATTCTGGCGGCCTATCGCGCCGAGCCTGAATGTCCCGTTGCGCTGGGGGAAATATGGTGGGGCTATCGGCCTCACTGGGCTGGCGAAAAGGCTCCCCAGCCGATCAACGCGCGGCTCGAAAAGGTGGCAAGCTCAAGATTCTATAGCGGCGCGTTTGTTCGTCACCGCTGCATCATTCCCGCCGATGGTTGGTATGAGTGGCTGCCCACCGACCACGGCAAGCAACCCCACTATCTGACCCGCGACGACCGCCAACCGGTCTGGCTGGCGGGCATTTTTGCGCCTCGTGCTGATGGTACGCTGGGGGGTGCGATAATCACTCATGACGCCGAAGGTAGTGCCCGGGAAGTGCATGACCGTATGCCGCTGGCGCTCGATGAATCCTGCATTGACGACTGGCTCGATGGTGATCTCACCGACAAGGAAATGGTGCGACAACTGATTCAGCCACTGGCAGCTGAGCGGATTGAACACTGGCCGGTCAGTACTTCGGTGAATCGGCCTGGCAATGATGAAGATGATAGCCTGATCAATCCGGCATAAGCGGCTTCTCATGGTAGGTCGGGGGTGTATAGCAGATGCTGCTAATGTGACGCTGGTGAGAAACCAGTTATAAGGCGATCAGCGTGATGTCGCTTTTCGGTGGCTTTGGTCGCTCCAGCAGTCTGGACGGGCTCAAGGAGTACACCGTGGGGTAGAGCGTGTGAGTAGAAGCTGGCGAGCAGGTCAGCGTGGCGATGAGGTAGGGCAGTGGTGTGGGATGATCAAAAGATCCTGCTGGCGAACCCGATAGTCCCCGATATACCGAGACGCTGCGCGCCGATACATCGGGGACTGTATTCACTCCACCCCGATTTTAATCAGTGTTTGGAAGGCAAAGCCACTAACGCGTCACCACCAGCAACCCAACCAGTAAAAGCGTTCCGCCCGCGAGGAAACCGACCGTCAACGGTTCACCCAGCACCGCCGCACCGAACAGCACGCCAAACACCGGCGACAGAAACGAGAAGATGCCCACTTGCGAGGCCAGGTAGCGCCGCAGCAGCGTAAACCACAGCAGCAGTGCCGCGAAAGAGATGACCAGCGTCTGAAAGGCGAGACTGGCGACCGCGACGCCGGTGAGCTGGATGCGCCCGAGATCGCCCAGCAGTACACTCGCGGGCAACAATAGCAGGCCGCCAACGGTGAGCTGGTAGCACAGTGTCTGTACCGGGGGCGCCTCGGACAGCGAGGAGCGACGGATCACCAGCGTGGTTGCCGTCCACGCAAGCCCGGCCAGCAGCCCCAGCAGATCCCCTCGCAGGATATCGCCGGCATTGTCGATATCCGTCGACGGGGCCATGGCAAGCACCATGCCGCCGAAAGCCAGGCCGATGCCCTGCCACTGACGTCGCGTCAGCCGCTCTCCCGGCACCCATAGATGCAGCCCCAGAGCCGTGAACACCGGCGCCGTGTAGAGAAACACCGACATGTGCGAGGCCAGCGTATAGCTAAGCCCCCACGCGATGAAGACGAATTCCGCCGTAAAGCTCAGCCCTACCAGAATGCCCGGGCCGATATGCGCCCGCATATCGGTCGCTCGAATACCCTGCCAATAGGCCAGCGCCGCCACCAGTAGCGCCGCCATGAATGAGCGTAATGCCACCTGGGCCAGCGGTGGGATATCCGCCGCGACCATCTTGATCGCCACCTGCTGAGCCCCCAGCGCCAGGCAAAACAGCACCATCAGGGCACTGCCCTGAAGGTCCAAGTGACGGCGTGACGCGCCCAATGCTGCTGATGTGGTATGGCTCGACTGTCTGGTGTTTTGCATATCGCCCCCCTGGCAGTAATAGGCGCCAAGTTGAGCATTTGCCGACGGCGTCGCCAAACGATTAATCTGGATATCTAGGCTCAGGAAAACTCATTCCATGAAAATCGAACGCCTTCCTCTGAATGCGCTGCGGGCATTTGCTGAGGCAGCCCGCACGGAAAGCTTCAAGCACGCCGCCAGCCGGTTGGGTGTCACCCCCGGCGCGGTCAGTCGGCAGATCAAGCAGCTCGAAGACAGGCTTGGCGTCTCGCTTTTTGCTCGGCACGCCAACGGCGTGCAGTTAAATGAAACAGGACGGCAGCTGGCCAGAGACATCGACAGTGGGCTCGAGCGCATCGCTGCGGGTGTTGTAACGGCACGGGAGAGCGCGCGCCGAACACCGCTGCTGACGCTTAGCGTCCTGCCTTCCTTTCTGCAGCTGTGGCTGTTGCCGCGCCTGGCAGACTTTGACGCCAGAATTGGCGGTCTCGATATCTCACTGGAGGCCAGCGAGTCGTTGACGGTGCCCGCCTGGCAGGGCGATGGCGCGCGTCTGGCGATCCGCTATGGTCGCGGCCCCTGGTCGGAGGTGAACAGTCACCGCCTGTTCGGCGATGAGTTGTTTCCCGTCTGTGCGCCCTCCCTGCTGGAGCAATACGATTGTCCCATGACGCCGGCCGATCTGGCCCATCATCCCCTTTTGGAAGTCGCCTGGGACTCACCGCAGGGCGCTGACTTCCCGGGCTGGCAGACATGGCTCAATGCTACCGGCGTTGCCGACCGGGTGGCAGCGCCGCAGCGTCGCTACTCGATGTCCGGTCTGGCCATGGATCAGGCGATCGCTGGGCGGGGGATCATGCTGGCAAGTCCTCCCCTGGCCATGGACCGGCTGGAAAGCGGCGTGCTCGTTCGCCCCTTCGGCGGGCAGCATGTCCTCGCCTCTCCCATGACCTACGATCTGCTGACCCCCGCCACCGGCGAGGCGCCTCCCCATGTTGCGCGCTTCATCGACTGGCTATTAGAGACCGCCAACTGCAGCCGGGAGACGCTCGGCACCGCCCGTTGAGCGTTCATGAGTCCACCCAGCGCCTCGTGCTGATGGTACGACGCTGAGGGGGGCGATTATCACTCGTGACGCCGAAGGTAGTGCCCGGGAGGTGCATGACCGTATGCCGCTGGCAATCGATGAATCCTGCATTGACGACTGGCTCAATAGTGGTCTGACCTATAAGGAAACGGTGCGGCAACTGATTCAACCGCCGGCGGCTGAGCGGATTGAACATTGGCCGGTCAGTACTTCGGTGAATCGGCCTGGCAATGATGAAGATGATAGCCTGATCAATCCGGCATAAGCGGCTTTTCATGGTAGATCGGGTTTGTATAATAGATGCTGCTAATGTGACGCTGGTGAGAATTTCTTATAAGTACTAACGCAGGGAGGCGTTATGCAGGTATCGGCAATTTTGCTGGCAGGGCTATTGTCGCTCGTCGTGGTGACGGGCTGCGATAAGGCCAATTCCAAGGAGGGTGAGGATTGCGTGACCGACAACGGGATGACAGGACACTTTTCTGCAAACGGGGTCTGCTCAATTGATGAAATGGCTAACTCACCTGAGACATGACGAGACGCGTGTGTTCATTAGCTACAGCGCCCATGCTTGCATGGGCGTTGTAGTGTCAGAGAACTAAAAGGTTTCCCATTCATCATCATGAACGACGACGGGTTTTGCCTTGGCCGGTGTGTGTGCCGGTCCGTTCTGCTGAGCCGGTGTGTGTTTTTTGTCAGACGGCAGCGCAGGAGAGCCAGGTGATTGCGGGTGTGCAGATTGGGAGGCCGTGGCCAAAGAGTCACTATCCGGTTGGGCCTTCGGATGGCGCTGCAAGGCATGTTCCGGCTGATTGGCGGGTTCGCTAACCATGTCCGGCAGTTGAAAGACCATTACCGATGCTCGTAGTGTTTCTGCCTGTTGTTCCAGATTTTTCGCAGCCTGCGCGGCGTTCTGGACCAGCTCGGCATTTTGTTGTGTGACCTGATCGATTTGCGTAATGGCCTGGTTGACCTGGCTGATGCCACTGCTCTGTTCCTGCGAAGCGGCGGCAATCTCACCCATGATTTCTGTGGCACGCTGCACGGCGGCAACGATGTCATTCATGGTGTCGCCGGCCTGATTGACCAGTGTCGAGCCACTGTCAACACGGGTCATCGAGGCATCAATCAGCACGCGGATTTCCTTGGCTGCTGCCGCTGAACGGCTGGCCAGGGCACGCACCTCGCTGGCGACAACGGCAAATCCCTTGCCCTGTTCACCGGCGCGGGCTGCCTCTACAGCGGCATTCAAGGCAAGCAGATTAGTCTGAAAGGCGATCGAGTCGATAACGCTGATGATGTCGCCCATCTGGTGGGCACCCTGGGTAATGCCCTGCATGGTGTGCATGACTTCGCCGATAACCTTACCGCCGCGCTGTGCTGTGGTGGAAGCCTCCAACGCCAGTTGGCTGGCTAGGCGGGAATTCTCGGCATTTTGTTGTACCGTAGCGGTTAGCTGCTCCATGCTGGCGGCAGTTTGCTCCAGAGAAGCCGCTTGCTGTTCGGTGCGGGCGGACAAGTCGATGTTGTCCTTGGCGATATCACGCGCTCCTCCGTTGATGTGGTTGCTGCTGGCGCGGACGGTGCTGACGGTGTGTGCAAGGCTTTGTTGCGTACGTGACAAGGCCGCGAACAGCTTGCCAATTTCGTTGTTGCCACGCTGCTCGTTCACCATCGAGAGATCGCCGCTCGCCATGCGCTCGAAATAGCCCACGATGCGCTTGAGTGGATTGATGACATTGATGGTCACTCCCCACATTACGATGACACTCACCACGATGGCCCCCGCTATTGCTGCGCCCATTATTAGCTTGAATAGCGCCACCATGCCATTGACGTCACGATAAAGACGGCGGCCGTCGTCTTCGGCTGCGATAAAGAACGTTTCAGCATCGTCGTGAAGTTTGGCACTAAGCGCCTCCACCTGCGCCGCTCTGGCGGCATAAGCGGTCAGATCGCCACTTCCCAGTGCGTTTAGCTGCGGCGTAAGCCCTTGTTCTACCAGGTTTGCAAAATCGGTGGTGATGACGGCGAGGGCATCTTTGTACTCCGGCAGGGCCGGAAGTGACAGAACTCGTTCAAACGTTGCCTGGGTCGTTTCCAACGCCTGCTTTAGCGTCTGCACTTCGACATCACTGTTTACGTTAGCGGCGGGAGACGCTGTCATCTGGATGTACTGCTTCGCCATGGCCAGGCGCAACGTCAATAACTGAATATCCGCCCTGTTGAGCGAGGCGTGCTGCTCTACATTGACCTGATTAAGCCGGTGCAGGGCGTTCTGGCTGTAATGAATGGCGTACATCCCGATTGCGCTAACACCTATCACCAGAGCAAAGAATACCGCCAGAACCAGGGTCCAACTGACACGAACAGTCATGTTGTCGAGTAGTTTCATCATGCTTTCCTACGCATTGGATGGCATTCCCCAGCGTGACCGCCCCCCATGGAGGGGGAGGGGCCAGAGTGATTATTGTCTTTGACGCCCGCACGGCCACGATATAACGCGATGATCATCTTGTGGCGTCGCAGAATTATCGGCCATGCAGTGCTAAAGCTTGATAGGTGGCCTTGGTACAGGGAGGGATACAGGAAAAAAGTGTTGTGAACACGGTGACATGCACTAACTACTCGGTAACAACATAAGCGGTGTCATTCATATTTTCTGCACGATGTACCGTTATCCTGCTATCGAAAATACTGGTACAAGGAGTCCCGTATGGTAAAGCGAATAGTTTCTCTCACGGCGCTGGCAATGGCGCTGACACTGAGCGGATGCATGTTCTTTCCTTACCATGATGATGAAGGGCCGAGGGGTGGACACGGTGGCAATAACCACGGCAGTAGCGAACATGGCGGCGATGCTCATGGCGGCGGTCAAGGTGGTGGGCCTGGCAGGTATTAACAGGGCTAACATGCCTTGGGCGTGAGCTTGCGCCTAACGCCAAGGATAGATACATGAAAGCCGCCTGTGGGCGGCTTTTTATGTCATATGGTACCGCTCGGCTGTGTTTAGAGACCGTGCTGAGTGGCGAGGATATGCGAATGCATGCCGTCATCGACTGGAATGTTGACGCCGCAAAGCCAGCCTGAAGCGTCGCTGAGCAAAAAAGCAACGACCGGGGCCATATCTGTTGCCCGGCCGCTGAGCTGATTGAGCCGGAATCTCAATGCTGAAAAAGCACGTATAGCCCGGGGTTCATACTATAGCGCCGCCTGTGCCTGTTCGATTACGAACGAGGCGTGTCAGGTTGTCGCTCGCTGTGTTATCGCTTAAGGCGTCAGCGCGGTGGGCCACTCATGAGTGTTTCTGCACTACGCTTAACGGATAATTATTTTGCCTGCGAATTAACTTGGCCATCGCATCGGTTGGTGCCGGGAAGGAACCCGGTCAGATGGCATAGGGAGTTATGCCTGATGGAACCTCATATCATTTTTATGGGCGGTTTTGGTTTGCTGATTCTGTTGGTCGCCTGGGTGCCCATTCTGATCAGAAACCTGCCGCTGTCATTGCCGATCATCTGTATCGCGATCGGCTTCGCCTTCTTCTCGTTCATTGGGGAGGGCGGATTACAGCCACGCGACTATCCCGGGACGACCGAGGTTCTTACCGAGCTGACGGTGATCATCTCGCTGGCCGGTGCGGGTCTTAGAATTGATGAACCGCTTAAATGGCGGGTGTGGGCCAATACGCGGCGGCTGCTTGGCATCACTATGCCGCTGACCATTGTGGCCATTGCTGCCCTTGCGGTGTTCTATCTTGGTTTGCCCTGGGAAACGGCGGTGCTCATTGGCGCGGTGGTTGCACCAACCGACCCGGTGCTGGCCGCTGATGTTCAGGTCGGGCCGCCGCGCTCAGGGCCTAGCGACGATGTGCGTTTCAGCTTGACCTCCGAAGCAGGACTCAACGATGGTCTGGCGTTTCCGTTCACGTTTCTGGCGCTTGCCATGGTGGTTAATGGGCCGATGATCGGCGAGTGGACATGGCATTGGTTCACCATGGACGTGCTATGGCGCATTGCGGCGGGTACTGCTGCCGGCTGCCTGTTCGGCTGGCTCTTGGGTGTGCTCATGTTCCGCACTGGACGGATGTCGCTGGCGATGACCGGGCAGGGGTTCGCGGCGCTGGGGGGAACCTTCATCACCTACGCCGGTACCGAGGCGATTCATGGTTACGGGTTCATCGCGGTATTTGTCTGCGCGTTGGTACTGCGCGCTCAGGAAGACAAACACGATTATCATATTCGGCTGCATGATTTCACCGAAGAGATTGAACGCCTGTTGATGATGGTACTTTTGGTGCTGTTCGGCGGTAGTCTCGCTGGCCCTATGCTTGATGGTTTGACCTGGAAAATGGCCATCGCCGGACTGGTGATTTTGTTTGTCATTCGACCGGTCACGGGAATGATCGGGCTGCTCGGCTCGAAGATGCACCGTAATGAGAAAGCCATGGTCAGCCTGTTTGGCATTCGCGGTGTCGGCTCGTTTTACTATTTGGCCTATGCGGTTAATGAAGAGGAGTTTGGACAGATAGATACCGCCTGGGCCCTGGTCAGCTTTATCGTTCTTGTGTCGATTATCTTCCACGGCGTGTCATCAGGGCCATTGATGAGCGTGCTCGACCGGCAGAGGAAGACGGCAAGGAAGCTTGCCGAGAAAGAACAAGCCCCGTGAAGGCGGCGACGTTAAGGCATCGACTGTCGTGGCGAAGGGCAAGAAATTAGTCGTCGAGGAAGTAATCGCTATCGATGCGCTTGATCTCAAACGTGCTCGCCACTGACACGCCAACGTTATGGTCCATCATCAATCGGGCCAGTTGCTGACCGTCGATCAGTACGATGCGCGTATCGATGAGCGTCACGTATTCGACCGCTTCCTTGGTAAACGTTGAGGTAGTGATGAATACCCCTTTGCGGGCGCGTTTGCCCTGCAGCGCGCCGGCAAACTTCTGCACGTCGGGGCGGCCTACGCTACCTTCCCAGCGCTTGGCCTGTAGATAGATGGTATCCAGCCCCAAGGGATCCTCATTGATAATGCCATCGATGCCGCCATCGCCGCTGCGGCCTACCGTCCGCCCGGCGTCATGGCGATCACCGCCATAGCCCATCGTGATCAGCACGTCGATGACCAGCTGCTCGAAGCGCGCCGGATTGATTTGCCGCATCTTGTCGATCAAATCGGATTCCAGGTCGGCACGCATCGCTCGCCAGGCCACTTCCAGCGTCTCCTGAGGGGTGAGCGATTCATCCGAGGCGGCATAGACTTTCTGAATCAGGCTGTCGGCGCCGCTTGCCGAGCGCCCACTGGCCGCCTGACGTCGAAAGTCACGAAACTCCTCGAAGCGCATCAGATAGGCTAGATCGATGCGCTCGGCGGTGGCCAATGCATCGCGGCCACGCGAGGTGATCGCAATGATCCCTCGACCACGTGATTCGAGCAGGCCCGCCTTGCGCAGATAGCTGACGGCCCACGTCGCACGGTTGTTAAGTAGATATTGCTGTCCGCTCGGCACCAGCGTCTGGCGTTCCTGTTCGCTCAGCTCAAAGGCATCGGCGAGGACATCGTAGGCATCGCGTACGCGGCGCTCCTCTCCGCTTGAGGCGAACACCAGCAGCGGTCGCAGCAGCGTCTGATAATCGGGTATCGGCATGGCATCTCTTGCGTGACGAGTCTGTTGCATCACTTACTGAGCGTATGCACAGCACGGTTGAAAGCAGCTATTTCGCGAGTGGCGAAGTGACTGTAGAAGATATGCACCATCATGGAGGCGCCCGGTAGGCATCACAAGGCGCTACGTCAGATCCGCTGTGTTGCTCGCGACTGCCTTGATGATGCTGTCGCAGAACCAGCGCTGAGGCGCTGAGTCGCCGCCATGGGTTTGCCAGTAAAGCGCTACCTCGAAGGTTGGCACCGCAAAGGGCAACTCCAGCACCTTGAGACGGGCTTGCGCGGCAAATGACGTGGCGATCTGCACCGGCAAGATGACGAGCAGATCGGTGCCCTCGATGAGGCGAGGCAGAATCGAAAAATGAGGCACCACCAGACTGATCTTGCGCTGGATTCCCATCTCGCTGAGCACTTCTTCAGCCAGACCATGGCCGGCAGTCGGAGCCACCACGGCATGCTTTTGCGCCACGAACTGCTCAAGGCTCAGATGATCGCCGATGGTGGTGTGATCGCGATTGAGCAGGCAGACGTAGCGCTCGCAAACGATCACTCGTCGTTCCACCCCCGGGCCGGTAATCGGACGGCTGCAGATCATCGCGTCGATCTTGCCGGTGGCCAGCCACTGCGTCACCTTGTCGATCTCCAGCGGCCAGACTTCCAGCTCGATCAGCGGCGCCTGAGCATGAAGCGCTTGCATAATCGATGGCAGTAGCGACATCTCGCCCAGATCGGTCAGCGCCAGGCGAAAGCGTTTTTCCGAGCGCGCCGGGTCGAAGTGGTGATGGCTGTCGATGGCGTTCTCGATACGCGCCAGCGCCTCCTGGAAGGTGGCATAGAATTGGGTCGCGGCAAAGGTCGGCGCCATGCCGTTACGGGTGCGCGTAAACAAAGGATCATTAAGCAGCACGCGCAGTCGCGATAGCGCATAGCTGACTGATGGCTGGGTCACATGCAGGCGCTCTGCCGCGGCGGTGACGCTGCGCGTGTGATAGAGCGTGACGAAGGTGCGAATCAGATTAAGGTCGATGTGCGGCATAGGCATGCGTTACCAATATAAGCCAGTTTTATTTTAGATAGAAAAACTATTGATTTGTTCAATTGTAGCGAAGCGCTTAGCGTGGCATGAATGCAACCAAAAGAGGGTACGCCTAAGATGCCGACCGTTCATTCTGCAACCTATCAGCTGCTGCGCCATCAGGGGCTGACCACTGTATTCGGCAACCCCGGGTCCAATGAGCTGCCGTTTCTGAAGAACTTTCCCGAAGACTTTCGCTACATTCTTGGCCTGCATGAAGGTGTGGTGGTCGGCATGGCTGACGGCTTCGCGCTAGCCAGCGGCAAGCCAGCGCTGGTCAATCTCCACGCTGCGGCGGGCTCCGGCAATGCCATGGGCGCGCTGACCAACGCCTGGTATTCCCATTCGCCGCTGGTGCTGACCGCCGGTCAACAGGCGCGTGAGATGATGGGTGTCGAGTCGATGCTGGCCAACGTCGACGCGCCGCAGCTGCCGCGACCGCTGGTCAAGTGGAGCTACGAGCCATCCTGCCCGCAGGATGTGCCGCGTGCGCTGAGTCAGGCGATTCATACCGCCAACCTGCCAGCACGCGGCCCGGTCTATGTGTCGATCCCGCATGACGACTGGGCACGCGAAGTCAGTGATGAAACAGCGTTACTAAGTGAGCGCGAGGTCGCCAGTGCCGGATTGCCGTCCGAGGAGCAGCTCGACGCGTTGGCCAAGCAGCTCAACGGTGCCGCGAATCCGGTGCTGGTGCTCGGCCCCGATGTCGACGCCTATCGCGCCAACGCACTGGCTGTGGCGCTGGCCGAGCGGCTGCGAATGCCGGTATGGGTCGCGCCGTCGGCGTCGCGCTGCCCATTTCCGACCCGCCATGCCTGCTTCCGCGGTGTGCTGCCGGCGGCAATACAGGGCATCACCAGCCTGTTCGAAGGCCACGATCTGATCGTCGTGATCGGCGCGCCGGTGTTCCGTTACCACCAGTACGCACCGGGCCGCTATCTGCCCGACGGGGCGCGCCTGATTCACTTGACCTGCGACTACCAGGAGGCGGCGCGGGCGCCAATGGGAGACGCACTGATCGGCGATATCGCCGCGATGCTCAAGAACGTGCTGGAGCGTGTCACGCAGAGCGAACGCGCCATGCCCGAGGCTCTGCCTCTGCCCGAACCGCAGCGTGACCCGGAGGGCATGCTGACGCCGGAGACGGTATTCGATGTGATGAATGCGTTGGCGCCCGAAGATGCCATCTACGTCAAGGAGTCTACTTCGACCACTACCGCCTTCTGGCAGCGGGTCGAGATGAAACTCCCCGGCAGCTATTTCTTCCCTGCCGCCGGCGGGCTCGGCTTCGGCCTGCCCGCTGCGGTGGGGGTACAGTTGGCCCAGCCCGAACGGCGTGTGATCGGGGTGATCGGCGACGGCTCGGCCAATTACGCGATTACCGCACTGTGGAGCGCCGCCCAGTACCAGATACCGGTGGTGTTTGTGATCCTCAAGAACGGCACCTACGGCGCGCTGCGCTGGTTCTCGCGCATGCTCAAGGCCGAAGACGCGCCAGGGCTTGACGTGCCGGGCCTCGACTTCTGCGCCATTGCCAAGGGCTACGGCGTCGACGCGGTGGCGGTTGACAGCCGCGAAGCATTCGAGCGTGCCTTGTCCGCCGCGCTGGCCGATACCTCCAAGCCAACCCTGATCGAGGTACCGACCACGACAATCGAGCCGCACTGACAATGTAAAAACGATGCGAACAAAAGTTCGTTAAACGAAATGGCAATTGCGATGATGGCGCGTTTCAGGGAAAACAGAACGCTTGGTTCTCTCATCTGTACCGTTGATCATCCTACGAGGAACGCCGTATGCATACGCTGGAACTCTTAATAGCCGGGCAGGCTTGTCCGGCGGCGGGCGGCAAGACCTTCACCCGTAATAATCCGCTCAGTGGTGAGGCGGTGACCCAAGCTGCTGCGGCCACTGTTGCCGATGCCGAGCGTGCTGCCGAAGCGGCACAGGCCGCCTTTCCCGCCTGGTCAGCACTTGGCCCTGGTGAACGGCGCGCCAGGCTGCTCAAGGCCGCCGACACGATGGAGGCGCACCAGGCCGAATTCACCACATTGATGGTCGACGAGACCGGCGCTACGCCGGGCTGGGCCGGCTTCAACGTGACGATCGCCGCATCGATGCTGCGCGAGGCGGCGGCGCTGACCACCCAGATTGGTGGTGAAGTGATCCCGTCCGACGTGCCCGACAGTCTGGCGATGGGCGTACGCGTGCCATGCGGCGTGGTGCTGGGTATTGCGCCGTGGAACGCGCCGGTCATTTTGGGCACGCGAGCCATCGCGACCGCGCTGGCCTGCGGCAACACCGTGGTCCTCAAGGCCTCCGAGCAGTGCCCTGCCACCCACCACCTGATCGGCCGCGTACTCAACGAGGCCGGACTGGGCGACGGCGTAGTCAATATCATCACCAACGCCCCCGAACAGGCCGGCGAGGTGGTCGGCGCGTTGATCGATCATCCCGCAGTACGACGCATCAACTTCACTGGTTCGACCCAGGTCGGTCGGATCATCGCTGAGCGCGCGGCGCATCAGCTCAAGCCGGTGTTACTTGAACTGGGTGGCAAGGCGCCGTTTGTGGTGCTTGAAGATGCCGATCTTGACGCCGCCGTCGACGCGGCAGCCTTTGGTGCCTTTTTCAATCAGGGTCAGATCTGCATGTCCACCGAGCGGCTGGTGGTGGTCGATGCAGTGGCCGATATCTTCGCCGAGAAATTGGCCCAGAAGGCGAAAAGCCTGCGCGCCGGTGACCCGCGCGATGAAAGCGTAGCGCTCGGCACGCTGGTCAATCGGGAGTCGGTGACCAAGCTCAACGCGCTGATCGACGATGCCGTCGGCAAGGGCGCACGGCTGGCCAGCGGTGGCCCGGCCGACAGTGTAGTAATGCAGCCGACCCTCATCGACGGCGTGACCAAGGAGATGCGGCTTTACAGTGAGGAGTCGTTCGGCCCAGTGGTGGCGATGGTGCGAGTCAAGGACGAGGAGGAAGCGATCAACGTCGCCAACGACAGTGAATACGGTCTGTCGGCGGCGGTGTTCAGCCGCGATCTTGCCCGTGCAATGAATGTGGCCAAGCGGATCGAATCGGGCATCTGTCACATCAATGCACCGACCGTGCACGACGAGCCGCAGATGCCGTTCGGTGGGGTCAAGTCGAGCGGTTATGGGCGCTTCGGCGGCAAGGCGGGGATTGCCGAGTTCACCGAGTTGCGCTGGATGACGGTGCAGACCGGGCCGCGTCATTACCCTTTCTGACCCACGCTATTTCAAACGCGTTCCGGCGCATCCAGGGAGGCCACGTTGCAGGCGTAAGCGACGTGGCCTCCTTGCGTATCGATAGTCGAAGTCTATGCTTGGGTAATGATCAGGAAATAATGCATAACACGCGTTGTGCATGAACGGATGATGTCCCTACAGTCATGTCGATGGCTTTCAAGACTCAGGAATCGTTATGGATAACAAGCGCTCTCGTAAGCCCCGCAATTTTGGCCGGCTGGCCATTTTCGGTACAGCCGCCTGGATGGCCTATGCCGCCTTTCAAAAAAAGCAGGCACTCAAGGCGCGCCGTTCGAGCAGTTCCATGCCGGTCGCTCCCGAGCTGTCACGCAGTGCCATGATCGATGGCATCCTGATGCGCTGGGAGGAGCACGGTAAGCGGGATTCCAGTCAACCACCGGTGATCATGGTGCATGGCATCCCCACCAATCCGCGTATCTGGCGGTATGTGATTCCCCACCTGACCAGTACGGGGACGCAGTGTCTTGCCTGGGAACTGGTCGGCTTCGGCTGGTCAATTGATGAGGGCCTAGGACGCGATATTTCCATCCCCAAACAGGCTGAATACCTGGCCGCCTGGTTGAAGGCGCAGGGCATCGAGCGTGCCGTGTTCGTCGGCCACGATGTCGGCGGCGGTGTGGTGCAGGCGCTGCTGGCGGCGCGGCCGGAGCTGTTCGCCGGGCTGGTACTGACCGATGTGGTCGCGTTCGATAATTGGCCGGTCGCGGCAATGAAAACGGCGCGTCAGTTCAACTGGGCAATCGACAAGCTGCCACCGGCGATGCTCAAGCCAATTTTCCATGCGGGCCTCAGCGAGCTGGGCCATGACGATGCCCGACGGGGCGCTGAGTCGGCGGCGTTGCTGTGGGAGCCGTATGCACGCCCAACTGGTGCTGCAGGTTTTGCCAACCAGGCACGCCATATGAGCGCCAAGGATACGTTGGCTGCGGCCGCGCATTTGCCCAATCGGGACGATCTGCCTGTACGGATTGTCTGGGGCGAAGACGACCCGCTGGATATCGCTTCAGCCGAACGGCTAGCGACGCTGCTTTCCGCACCGCCGGTCCGACGTATTCCCGGTGCGCGTCACTTCAATCCCGAGGATCATCCCGATATCGTGGCCGATGAAATTCGCAGCGTGCTCGGTGAGATCCATTCAGGGCCGCTGGTGGAGCGCTCGTAAATTCCCCTCTGTTAGGCCGGCGGATGCGTCATTACTCGTCGCAGCCCGCAGGCCCGACGGGCAAGTGGCGCATCCCCCTCGTTACTGATGACACCTACAAGCCGCATGGCGTGTATCAAGCGGCTTGTTAATCGTCTGGTCAAAACAGAACCGCCCTGACGGAGCAGGGCGGGGCACAGGTTGCAATGACACTACTTAATGCGTTTTTTCACTTCTCGCGCAACCTTGTCGACCGCAGCACTTTTACCTGAATTGCGGGTACCTGAATTACGGGACGGCGCGTTGCCGTGGCCGGCGCCAGGCCGCGCGCCTTCGGCGCCTGGCTTGGTGGTGCCGCCGGTCTTTGGGCCGGTGGCGTTTTTGACGGCATTGGTGGCTTTATTGATGGTCTTGTCGAGTTTGGACATGGCGAACGCTCCTGTAGGGCGACAGTTTGAAGCTAGCAGTACGTATAAAAAGTGCTTCATCGACCTAAGTCGCAGTGAGCGCTAAACGAAAGACTATCAACGGGTAAAGGTGAACCCTTGGCGGGCTAGCGCGTCCTTGACCTTGGGGAAATAGTTGCGGCGGTAGTAGCCGGAAATACTTACCGACCAGCTATCACCATCGGTGCGGCCGGTGGTACGCCAATGTTCAAGCAGCGTCTCGTTGTAGCGTTTGATCGCGGCACGCATTTCATCGCCATTGAGTGAATAGCGCTCATTGTGCCAATAAGTCTCAAGCGGCAGACGCGGCTTGACTGGTGTGACGCCCTCAGGATGGCCGACACTCAGCCCGACCAGCGGAAAGGTCAGGTGCGGCAATTCGAGCAATTCGATCATCTCCGCTGGGCTTCTGCGGATGCCGCCAATCGAGACGGAGCCGAGCCCGAATGAGCGCGCCGCGGTAGACAGTGTCGCCAGGGTGATGCCGGCATCGACAGAGGTCACCAATACCGCTTCGGCGGTGTCCTGCACTACCTGCTCTTCACCGGCAAGTTCCATGCCGAGTTGGGTCTTTGATAGATCGGCGACCAGGCAGATGAATACAGGCGCCTTGGCGATCCACGCCTGACCACCGGCGAGTTCGGCAATCCTGGCGCGTCGCGCCGGGTCGCGTACTACTACCAGACTAATCTGCTGGCCATTGATCGAGGTCGGTGCGGCCTGGGCGCTTTTGACTATCTCGGTCAGGATAGCCTCATCGACCGGTTGATCGCTGAAGCTGCGCTGGCTGAAGTGGCTCTGTAGCAATTCGATGGTGTCGTTCATATAAGGCGCTCAATGATAGAAATGAGCACTATATTAGCCTGCTATCTATTTTTTGCGAAGCACGTGCAGCAGGAGATGTGTTGGCATGGCGAGCATTCGTGCCTATCAACAAGATGATCAGGACCGCCTGGTCGAGATCTGGCTGGCAGCGTCGCGCGTCGGCCATCCTTTCCTCGGAATTGACGAGCTGGTAGCCAAAAGCGGTGAGCTGCGCCACGTCTATCTTCCCAACGCCGAGAACTGGGTCGCCGAGCACGACGACGAGATCGTCGGCTTCATTGGCATGATCGCAGGCTACATTGGCGGCCTGTTCGTCGATCCGTGCTGGCATGGTTGTGGGATAGGCCGTGCGCTGGTCATGTATGCCTATGCACTAAAAGGCGTGTTGACGCTTGAGGTCTACTCTGCCAATCAGGGCGCGGTGGCGTTTTATACGCGGCTCGGTTTCGTCGTGACCCGACGCCGGCCGCGTGATGATCAGGGTCGCCCGCTTGAAGTGATCGAGATGACGCTGACGCGTGCATGAGCGTGGCGCGTTCAGCCGCCGCTCTTGACGTGCAGGTGTTCGTGGGGCACGGCGTGACCGTGATGGCCATGTTCACCGTGACTGTGGGTTTCGACTCGGGTCTCGGTCGGTACCATGAATACCTTGCCGTGGCGCACCCCACGTTCGGCGATGACACGCTCGGTAAGCCCGCGCACCGACTGAACGTCGCCCTTGAGCACCGAAATTTCCATGCAACTGTCATGGTCGAGATGAACGTGCAGGGTGGTGTGGGAGAGCTCATGGTGGTCGTGAAAGATATTGGCCAGTCGCCGAGTCAGCTCGCGGGCGGCGTGGTCGTAGACGTACACCAGTGTGGCGATGCAACTGCCGCTCATTTCCCGTTCGCGTTTCGATTCGAGCAGTCCGGCGCGTGCCAGATCGCGAATCGCCTCGGAGCGTCCCTGGTAGCCGTGCGTCGCTACCCGCTCATCGATAGCCTTCATCAAGTCATCGTCGAGGGTGATGGTTACTCGCTGCATTGCGCTCCGTCCCGTTGGGTATGATCTTTTTGCCTAGACATCATACTATCGGCCCGTTAGGCTTTGAGGCCATTCTTTTTTGATTCCCTCGGAGCACATCAATGGCGCGGGCGTGCACGCTTTTGACCGGTCTGGCAATGACAATAGTGAGCCTGACGCTGGGTGCAATGACGCTGGGTATCAGCCCGCCCGCACGAGCGGCGCAGGACGCGGCACGAATCCTAACTTATTCGTGGCCGAGTAACGCAGGCCCCCTCGACCCGCAGGGCTATGGCGCCAATCAGATGTATGCCCAGGCGATGCTCTACGAGCCGCTGGTGCGCTACCGCGCTGACGGCACCATCGCGCCGTGGCTGGCGACGGCGTGGCAGATTTCCGCCGATGGCAAACGCTATACCTTCACACTGCGCGATGACGTCACCTTCTCAGATGGCACGCCGTTCGACGCTGCGGCGGTCAAGGCCAACATTGTCGCGGTGCTGGCTAACCGCAAGCACCACGACTGGCTCGAACTGGTGGCCCAGATCGATCGCGCCGAGGTGGTCGATGAGCATACCGTCAGGCTGGTGCTCAAGCACGCTTACTACCCGACGCTGCAGGAGCTGGCGCTGATCCGTCCGCTGCGTTTCGCCTCGCCCAAGGTGCTGGAGGCGGACGGCCACGTCAGCGCGCCGGTCGGTACCGGGCCGTGGCAGCTGGCCGAGTCGCGGCGTGGCGAATTTGATCTGTTTACGCGTAACCCGCATTACTGGGGGCCAAAGCCGGCTTATGAGGCGGTCAAGGTCAAGGTGATCGGCGATGCCAATACTCGGGCCATCGCACTGCAGACCGGCCAGATCGATCTGGTTCAGGGCGCCGACGGGCAGATTTCCGCTGATACCTTTGAGCGCTTCAAGGCGAGTGGCCAGTTCAAGACGGCCGTTTCGCCGCCACTGGCGACGCGAGTGCTGACGCTGAACTCGAAGCGCGCCCCGACCCGTGATCTTGCCGTACGCCAGGCAATCGAGCATGCCATCGACAAGGACTCCATCGTCGCCAAGCTGCTCTACGGTCTCGAACCGCGTGCCGATACCCTGTTCGCGCCTAGCTTCCCCTACGCCGATCTCGGTCTTGCGCCCTACCGCTATGACCCGGTCGAGGCCGAGCGTCTGCTTGAGGCGGACGGCTGGATGCGCGGCGCTGACGGTATCCGCCACAAGGACGGCCAGCCGCTCGAGATCGGCTTTTACTTCGTGGGTAGCGATGCCCAGCAGAAGGCGATTGCTGAGGTTGTCCAGGCTGAGCTCAAGCGGGTCGGGATTGATGTCAGGCTGGCGGGTGAAGAGGCCAACTCGATCAGTGCGCGCCAGAAAAGCGGTGAGTTCGGCATGGTGTTCAGCGAGACCTGGGGCGCGCCATACGATCCACACTCCTATGTCAGCTCGATGCGGGCGCCGTCCCACGCTGATTATCAGGCCCAACTCGGCCTGCCGATGAAGGCGAAACTTGATCGCGAGATTGGTGAGGTGCTGACCTCGACGGATGAAGATACGCGTCAGGCACTCTATCGTGACATCCTTACCACGTTGCACCAACAGGCGGTCTACGTGCCGATCTCGTACATCACCGCGATCTCGGTAAGCCGGCCCGGAGTGGCTGGCGTTGGCTTCGGTGCGACGATCAACGAGATTCCATTCGAACAGATGCATCCGGCCACGCCGTAACCAAGAGCAACGGAGAACAATCATGTTGCGTTTCATCGTCGGCCGTCTGCTGTTGATCCCCCCGCTGATGCTGATTGTCTCAGTGGTGGTATTCCTGCTGCTGCGACTCGGCCGTGGCGACCCGGCGCTTGATTATCTGCGTCTGTCACAGATTCCGCCCACCGACAGTGCTGTGGCCGAGGCTCATGCCCTGCTGGGGCTCGATCGTCCGGTACCGGAGCAGTATCTGCACTGGTTGTGGCAGTCGCTGCATCTCGATTTCGGCACCTCCTTTGTCACGGGCCGCCCGGTGCTCGACGAGATTCTTCACTATCTGCCGGCAACGCTGCAGCTTGGCGGTGTCGCGCTCCTGTTGACCCTTTTCATCGGCGTGCCGCTGGGCATCTGGTCGGCGCATCATCGCGACCGTATCCCTGACTATCTGGTGCGTACCCTGTCATTCATCGGCGTGTCGGTACCCAACTTCTGGCTCGGTTTCCTGCTGGTGCTGTGCTTTTCGGTGTGGTTGAACTGGCTGCCGCCGCTGGGTCGCGGCGGTGTTGCTCACATGGTGATGCCGGCGCTGGCCATCTCGGCAATGACAACGGCAATCAATGCTCGGCTGCTGCGTGCCAGCATGCTTGAGGTGGCTGGCCAGCGTCATGTGCTTTATGCACGGCTGCGCGGCGTCAGTGAAGTCCAGATCACGCGCCGCCATGTGTTGCGTAATGCGTTGCTGCCCATCGTCACGGCGACCGGTATGTACGTGGGTGAGCTGATTGGTGGCACCTTCGTGATCGAGAGTATCTTTGGCTGGCCGGGGGTGGGGCGTTTTGCGGTTATCGCGATTTACGAGCGCGATTTCCCGGTGCTGCAGTGCTTCACCCTGGTGATGACGCTGATCTTCGTGCTCTGCAACCTGCTGGTCGATATTCTCTACGCCTGGCTCGATCCGCGCATTCGCTACGCCCACGTCGAGCGCGACGTGGAAACAACCGCTAGCCGGGAGGGGGCAGCATGAGCGACGTTTTCGAAACGGCCTCGCCGCTGGCTGTTGCAGGCTCTTCATCGATGCGCCGTCGACCGCAGTTGACGGTGATCATTGGCGCGGTGCTGGTCATCGCGTTGGCTATCATCGCGCTGGCCGCGCCGCTGATCGCGCCCTTTGACCCCAACGCCATCGATATCATGCAGCGACTCGAAGGTAGCAGTGCGATGCACTGGCTCGGCACCGACCATCTCGGTCGCGACATGCTGTCGCGTCTGATCTATGGCGCTCGTGTCTCGCTCGGCGCAGTGGCGGTCATCATCGTTTTGATCCTGGCGCTAGGGATCACCATCGGCGGCATCGCTGGCTTCATCGGCGGGCGCGTCGATCAATGGATCATGCGCGGCTGCGACGCTTTCCTGACCTTCCCGACCTTTGTGCTAGCGATGTTCATGGTCGGCGTGCTCGGCACCGGCATGGCCAACGTGGTGATCGCCATCGCGCTGTCACACTGGGCCTGGTACGCGCGTTTGATACGCGGCCTGGTATTGTCGATGCGCGAGCGCGACTACGTGGCGGCGGCGCGGGTCGCTGGTGCGTCACGGCTGACGATCTTTCGTGAGCACTTGCTGCCTGGCGTGCTGGCGCAGCTGATGATCCTCGCCACCCTCGACATCGGTCACATGATTCTCCACCTCGCCGGGCTCTCCTTTCTCGGTCTGGGTGTGGCGCCGCCGACGGCAGAATGGGGGGTGATGATCAATGATGCTCGTGAGTTCATCTGGACCCAGCCAGGGCTTATGGTATGGCCGGGCATGATGATCTTTGTCACGGTGATGGCCTTCAATCTGCTGGGGGACGCGCTGCGCGACCGGCTTGATCCGACCCAGGCCGAGCAGGGGCACTGATCAATGCCGAAACTACTAACGCAGAATACTGGGTAATGTGGCGAGAGCAGCGAACATGACGGTACGGACACTAAAGCTGAAAGACCTGAGCCTCACCGCACGCGACGGCATACCGCTGGTGCGCGGTGTCGATCTTACTGTCACGGCAGGGCGGGTAACGGCGCTGGTCGGTGCGAGCGGTTCGGGCAAGTCGCTGACGTGTCTGGCGCTGCAGGGCATGGTACCCAGCGGCGTAGTACGTCACGGTGGCCGCGTGCTGCTTGATAGTCACTGTGTCGAGGCCACTGCGCTGCGCGGCCGGCAGCTCGCCACCGTGATGCAGGCGCCACGCAGCGCATTTAACCCGCTGCTGACGATGGCCGATCACGCTCGTGAGACCCTGGCGGTACGCGGTATCAAGGCGGGCGAGGCGCAGGCGCAGATTGATGCGGTCCTCGTCGAGGTTGGATTGAGTCGCGATGTACTGACGCGCTACGCCTTTCAACTCTCCGGCGGCATGTTGCAGCGCATGATGATTGCGCTGGCGTTGCTGTCCGAGGCGCCGTTTCTGATTGCCGACGAGCCGACCACTGATCTCGATCTCGTGCTTCAATCGCGTATTCTTGCTCTGATCGAGCACCTGACGCATGAGCGTGGGCTAGGCGTGCTGTTCGTCACCCATGACATGGGCGTGGTGGCGCGCATCGCCGACGACGTCGCGGTGATGCACGCCGGCCAGATTGTCGAGCGTGGCACAGTGCATGCCCTGTTCGACGCGCCGCAGAGCGTGCCGGGGCAGGCGCTGGTAGCGGCTCATCTATCGCTTTATGAAGAACCGACAGTGGACACGCCGCACTATGCTTCGGAGAGCTGCGTATGACGCTGCTCATCGCCGATGACGTCACCCAGCGCTATGCGAACTCAAGTTTTGACGGTGCATTGGGCGGCGCGGTGCTGCGTAGCGTGACGCTGGCACTCGAACCCGGTGAAAGCGTGGCGCTGGTCGGCGCGAGCGGGGCGGGCAAAAGCACGCTGGGACGGGTGTTGTTGGGGCTGGAGGCGCCGAGCAGCGGCAGCGTGCGCTTTCGCGATAATGATATCGCTGCGCTCCGGGGCGCGGACTATCGCGCCTACCGCCGTGCCGTGCAGGTTGTCTTTCAAGACAGCATGAGTGCGGTCAACCCGCGTCATGACGTGGCACGGATTATCGCCGAGCCGTTGCGTCATCTCTCGACGCTTGCCAAGGCGGCGCGTCGGCAACGTATCAATACGTTGCTTGCCCAGGTGGGGCTAGGGCCTGAAGTGGCGAATAAATTGCCGGGCCAGCTTTCTGGCGGTCAGCTACAGCGGGTTTGCATTGCCCGTGCGTTAGCCGTCGAACCGGCCCTGCTGGTGCTCGACGAGGCGGTATCCAACCTCGATCTGGTCATGCAGATTCAGATTCTTGAGCTACTGGCTGGGCTCAGGCAACGCCTTAATATGGCGATGCTGTTCATTACCCATGACCTGCGTCTGATTCGCCGGCTGTGCGAGCGGGTAGTCGTGATGCACGAGGGGGAAATCGTCGAGGATTGCCCGGCGGCAACGCTGCGTTTTAATCACCCTGCCGCGCGGCGGCTACAGGAGGCGATACTGCCTGCTCGGCCGAATGCCCTTGGAGAAGGAAATCGCGTTAGCCGGGGCTGAACCGCATGTCACTCACAAGTTACTGCTGGAACAGCTTGTTGGTTGGAGCGTTCTGCTCATCGAGCACGATATGAGCATCGATAAGATGTCCTTTGCTGTCATATTCTTCCGGCGTATGAATTGCTTCGATCACAATTCTGGTGACACCTTCATAGCGTACATATTCACCCTGCGTCGGTACGCGCGACAGCGTCTTGATCTTCATCTCATTGAGCGCGTTGGGATTATAGGCCTCTTCGAAACTTATTCTGACTGACATGATGTCGCTGCTCCCGCATTAAAGCTTATGAGCGATGCATTAAATGAATATCCATTGGCGTGTCTGAATTCCCTTTTTATCAACAGAACATGGTGACGTTGATGCATTCGCCATGATGTTAACGTGTCATAGGCCAAACCGATTTTTGGCAAATAACTCTATTGATATCGGGATATTTCAGGGAGGCTTAATGGTGTCAGGAAGATTTTTTCAGGTGAGGCGAAAAGGGGGGGGCGATATGAAGAGAAATGGTTCAGGCTTCCCTGCCTGAGTTGATCGATCATTCATCACTTTATTCCTGCTTGTCTTGTCAGGCTACGGCTCGCGCTCATCGGTCATGGCGCGGATCGTTTCGACTTTCTTGCGCTCCTCCGTGGAGTGTGTCGTTCCAAAGAAGAACTGAATAACGGTTGAAATAATCGTGCCGAGGATGAAGCCGAGCGTGGTATCGGCGAAACGTACGCTATCAGGGTTAATCTGGAAAAAGGTAATGCCGATCATGTAGCTCATCGCGAAAATGGACCATGCGGCGGCAAACCAGTAGGTAAAACTTAACGCTTTTAATCCATTAGTCAGCATAGGGTTGTTCGTCTTCAGGTTGCGTATCATCTCGGCCTGGTGGATCTCCAGCTCCATGTTCTCCAACTTGTTAAAAAGCTCAGGATCTGCAGCCAGGGCGTGTTGTATCGCTTCAGGGTTATCCTCCGTCCCTAATGTATTTGCAAGGACCTGCCCGATAAGCGAGTTGGCGGGGCCCAGCAGGGCCCGGCCAATGGCGGGGTAAGTCGGTGCGATGAACTGCGCAAGTGGTATCCATCTTTTCATTTAAATTATTTCTCACAAAGGCCCCTTTTTAGGGCAGTTGAATGATCCGCTAGATGAAAGCCGGGTGAATTGCGATTGACTGTTTTTGGCTGATGAGGAGAGTATTAATCAGGTAATACTTATGGGGGAAGAGGGCGAAGGTGTCGCTATGAGCTGTACACGGCCATGAGGGCGTGACAATCAGGTTGAATTAATAAACAACCGCTTAAATCAATGATTAAGCGGTTGTTTAAGGCGAACAAACTATTTCATTGGAAATAGTAAAAAAGTATTAATTTTGGCGCGTCTATTCCGTGGCGCTGGCATTGTCGAGCCTGTCAAGAGCAGGTTGGTCCAGTTCCAGTCGTGTTGCCTGAATAAGTTGTTCAAGCTGGCTTTGCGATGTGGCGCTGGCGATGGGCGCAGTAATGGCCGGACGTGATAATAGCCACGCCAGTGATACGGCGGCAGGTGTTGTGTCGTAAGCGTTGGCAACCTCATCAAGGGCTGAGAGGATGCGTTCACCACGGGCATCAAAATACTGGTTAACGAACTGCTCGCGTGCTCGGCCCTTGGCGTCTTCACGAGAACGGTATTTGCCGGTCAGAAAGCCGCTGGCCAGCGAAAAGTAGGGAATCACGCCCAGGCCATATTTCAGACAAATCGCTTCAAGTTCGTGTTCGAACTCATGGCGGTCGTAGAGGTTGTAGTGGGGCTGTAGCGTTGAGTAGCTGGGCAACTCCTTGCGCTGACTGAGTTGGAGCGCTTCATCAAGGCGATCCGCCGAGTAGTTCGATGCGCCGATGGCGCGCACCTTGCCCTGTTCTATCAGGCGCTGATAGGCCTCAAGCGTCTCTTCCAGTGGGGTGTTCTGATCGTCAGTATGCGATTGATAAAGATCGATATAGTCGGTCTGCAGACGCTTGAGCGAATCCTCTACTGCAGCAATGATGTACTCCTTCGATAACCCTTTCCTGCCTTCGCCCATGTCCATGCCGACCTTGGTGGCAAGAACGATGCGGTCACGTTTGCCCGAACGTGCCAGCCACTTACCGATCACGCGCTCTGATTCGCCACCCTGATGCCCTTCGGCCCAGCGCGAGTAGACGTCTGCGGTATCGAGGCAGTCGAATCCGGCATCGAGATAAGCATCGAGCATCGCAAACGACTGCGTTTCATCAAGTGTCCAGCCAAACACGTTGCCGCCGAACACCAGTGGGGCAATATCGATGCTGGACGTCCCGAGTGCTACTTTCTTCATGTGGCCTCCTTGCTATGGATGATCTCTTCCGGGACAGTAGTCCGCAGAACAGATGATTAGCCAAATAAACAACAAAAGCGTAGCTGGCTTTTTAACGTCGATCATTACACGGCCTTCAACAGGAATCGGCATGCAGGCAATGATGAGAAAAGAGCTACACTGAATGATCACTATCATTGACGCCTATCGGCACTACTCACCAGAGGACTGATGCCATGACGATGACACCTGCCGGCTATATCATCGCGTGTGGTTCTGCCATCTACGGGGCTGGCGATACGCTTGAAGCGGCGGCGGCCGATGCCGTTCAATGGATCGATGGCATGGACAGCGCTAATGAACTGTTGACGGAAATTGAGCGCAACAAGGAGTTGGAACGCGGCAGTGACAAAGCCTATGCCATGCAGGCTACACAGGCGCTAATCGACCATTTCCGTGAAAGTGGGGTGGTGCACAGTTGGGGTGAACTGGAGGGTATCGCCTGCTCGGCTGAGGAGGCGTCAACGTAAGGATGTTTTGCTGGCCTGATGTCGCCGCCAGAAAAAACCGCTGACTTTCCGGTCAGCGGTTTTTTGTCATTACGACGTCAAATGCATGCTACTGACGAATACCTTCGAAAGAGATGTAGAGCTTCAACTCCTCAGACGCTGGGCCGAGATGATTGTCGGGGTCGATGTTGAAGTCGGCCAGCTTGAGTGTGGTTTCGCCTTCAAACCCTTGGCGATAGCCGCCCCACGGATCGTCGCCGCCACCAATGTGTTCGACATCAATGGTAATCGGCTTGGTCACGCCATGCAGCGTCAGATTACCTTCAAGCTCGCCCTCATTATTGTCATCATCATCCGGTGTGAACTTGGTCGAAACGAAAGTCGCTTGCGGATATTTCTGAACATTGAGGAATTCATCGCTTTTCAGATGCTTGTCACGCTCGGCATGGTTGGTATCAAGACTAGTCGTATCGACCGTCACGTTGACCTTGGACGCCGTGACGTTATCCGGGTCATAGCTGAAGTTCCCCTCGAAGTCGCGAAACTCACCCAGTAGCCAGGAATAGCCCAGATGCTGGATCTTGAACTGAATAAAGGCGTGCTGGCCTTCGGTATCGATCTTGTAGTCGGCGGCATGGGCCGAGGTGGCCAGGGCAAGCGCGGTCAGGCCAGTGAATAGGGTCTTTTTTAACATGGCTACGTTTCCTTTAAGGTGAAAAGTCGGCGACGTTAGGTCAGGTGGATGATGGATCACGGCCGAGCCTTGACGCCCAGCATCCGCGTCAAGGTATTGGTACGGTCCAGGTAATGATGCTTGAGCGCAAACAGCGCATGGCCGGCGGCTAGTACGATCAGCGCCCAGGCACAGTACCAGTGGGCCGCGCCGGCGATAGTCGCTTGGTCGTTGAACGAGGTGAACAATGCCGGAACACTGAACCAGCCGAAGACTTCAATGCCCTTGCCTTCAGCGGTGGAAATCAGATAGCCCGAAGCCATCACTGCAAACAGCAGCAGATATAACAACAGATGACCGGCTAGCGCGGCGCGCTTTTCATGAGTGTGGCCGTGAGCCAGCGGGGTTGCTGAGCCTATGCGCCACAGTACGCGCAGCCCGGTGACAATCAACAGGGTGATCCCAAAGGATTTATGCCACCAGGGCGCACGATGATACCAACCGTCGTAATACGTCAGTGTGGTCATCCACCAGCCGCTTGCGAACATGCCGATGACAGCCAGTGCGCTGAGCCAGTGCAAGACGATGCTGATGTTTCCCCAATGCTGCGTTGTATTGCGCCACATGATCGTTTCTCTCTGTTGTCCTGCTTATTCGTTTTTAGTGAGGAGATGAACGTCGATACGAAGCAAATTACGAGGGCTGACCCGGCCGGTAAAGTGAAATTAAACTGAGGTGATGTTCGAAAAAAACGTTTTAAGCTGCGATTAAATTAACGTTTGAAACGAACAGAACATATGAAGGTTGCCGTTTTGTCCTGTTCAGGCAAACACAGGCGGGAGTGTGGCGTGGGCCGTTTGAGCCGTTTAGGGATTAATCGTGCTTGGTAGAGTCGTCCTGGGCTGTGGGCCGCGTAAAGGGAAATTTGCGCTGTCCGTAAGAGAGCATCAGGATCGAAATACTCAGAAGCACGATAGCGACAGCGCCGGTAATCAGGTGACTCTCTTCGACTTCCTGCGTTTCTGCCAATAGATGACGAGAAATGCCGATAATTGCGATATAAAGCGGCAGCAGCACCGAAAGCCGGCCTTCATGCCAGTAGATGTGAACCATGCCTACCAGTTCCAGATACATGAAGAGCAAGAGCAGGTCAGCAACCCCAATTTCGCGTGCTTGCCACAGGACCTCCAGCTTGAGAATGACGGCAGCTATGATCGCCAGCAGTATCACGATCAGGCCAATGCGTTCGATCAGGCGGGTCGGATTCAGATTCATGTCATGACTCGGAGAAGGGGGGTTAGACTAAGGTCGCAGCATATCCCATGCAGTATGACGGTCTGCCGAGACGAGACAAGAGAAAGCTGCGAAACCGTACGGGTGGTTAAGATATTTAACAGATGTAAACGTGCCATGTGCCACCGTAGCGGCGCAGCTAATAGAGGTAAATTACCGCTGTCGCCGCGTGTTCGCTGGCTAATCACACGTTATCAAAAGTAGGG
Source organism: Phytohalomonas tamaricis (assembly GCF_003012345.1). Classification (GTDB taxonomy): domain Bacteria; phylum Pseudomonadota; class Gammaproteobacteria; order Pseudomonadales; family Halomonadaceae; genus Phytohalomonas; species Phytohalomonas tamaricis. The sequence continues at coordinate 348,407 of NZ_PVRV01000019.1, read as the reverse complement.
TTGTAAATGATGCATAAGCTTCTACGCTGGGGACACTACAAAAAAATTGACCATGTTTGGAGACCCAAGCGGTAGAACGCTACCACTGATCATGAACGTCCGGAGGTAATGGATGGTACAGGTGCACGCTACTAAACGACGCGACTATCAGCGTAACGAGTTCGACAACGAAAATACCGCAATAACCCAACGAGACCCCTATCCGACCCGCCTGCGTGAACCGCTGGAAGAGCCGTGGCTTGCGCGTCAGGAAGAAGTGATCCGCGGCCCCGCTCAGGGACCGCTGAGCCAGGAGCAGCTAGAAAGCTTTGAGCGTGACGGCTTTCTCTTCATCCCCGATTTCATTGATAGCGATGAGATCGCCGACTATACCCGCGAACTCAATGCCCTACTTGAGCGTGACGACTTCCGTGACAAGGATTTCACCATCACCGAGCCGCACAGCGACGAGATACGTTCAATCTTTGCGGTGCATTTCCTCTCGGAGAAGTTTCGTCGCTTGACTGAAGACCCAAGGCTGGTCAAATCGGTCGAACAGCTTATAGGTGAGGATGTTTACGTCCATCAGGCGCGCATCAACTATAAGCCCGGTTTCGAAGGCAAGGGGTTCGACTGGCACTCCGATTTCGAAACCTGGCACGCCGAAGACGGCATGCCGCGCATGAATGCGGTCAGCGCCTCGCTCATTCTTACCGATAATCATGAATTCAACGGCCCATTGATGCTGGTCCCCGGTTCGCACCGCGTGTTCGTACCGTGTCTCGGCGAGACGCCGGACGATAATCACAAGGCGTCGCTCAAGAAGCAGGAACTGGGCGTGCCGAGTCGTGAGGTGATGGAAAAGCTGGTCGCCGAGCACGGCATCCAGGCGCCGAAGGGGCGTGCCGGTGGCTTGTTGCTGTTTGATTGCAATACGCTGCACGGTTCGAACGCCAACATGTCCCCCGATCCGCGCAGTAACATCTTTTTCGTGTTCAACCGCCGTGACAATGCGATGCAGGCGCCGTTTGCCGCCAGTAAACATCGCCCTGATTTCCTCGCGCATACGCCGGACGGTCAGTGGCGTTCGTGACCTTGTTCGCGTGATGCCCGATAGGCGTTGTCAATATAAGCCGGTCGCTACTTTTGGCGGCCGGCTTTTTTAGCGATGTAAAAAAGAGGCGGGTCTATTCGCCCTCTGTCATCGAGACGCTAGACTAGCGTTTCATCCTGAGGAGGTCGTCATGGCATTTACCCTTCGTTTTAGCGACGGAAAGACAGTTGACCATGCGCTGGGCAAGATCGTCTGCGTTGGACGTAACTACGCTGAACATGCCCATGAACTCAACAATCCAGTGCCCGAAACGCCGCTATTATTCATCAAGCCGTCGACCAGCGCGGTAGCGATGGAGGAGGAGATCGTCGTGCCCGTCGAGCGTGGCGACGTTCACTTCGAGACCGAGTTAGCCATTTTAATCGGCCAGCCGCTGACCCGCGCCAGCGAGGCGCAGGCGCGCGAAGCGATCATCGGCATGGGGCTGGCGCTCGACCTGACGCTGCGCGACGTTCAGGCCAGACTCAAGGAAAAGAGCCACCCGTGGGAGCTAGCCAAGGGTTTCGACGGTGCCTGTCCGCTGTCGCACTTCGTGGCGGTCGATGGCCACGCTGTCGATTGGCAGGACGTGCGCTTTTCACTCGATCTCGATGGCGAACCCCGCCAACGTGGTCACAGCAGCGACATGCTATTCCCCGTCGTTGCGCTGATCGCCGAGATAAGCCAAAGCTTTACTCTCAATCCTGGCGATGTGGTGCTGACCGGCACCCCCAAAGGCGTTGGCCCGTTGCCCACTGGCGCGCGCTTGGATCTAGCCATCGAAGGCTATCTCCACGTTGAGAGCCGCACGGTGTGAGGGATGCCTCACTTAAGGCATGTCACACGCCAGCGGCCGGCGGGCATGAGTGGTAGGGTAGAGCGCTTGTCGAGCTTGAGAAGGTGAGCGTGTCATGACTGGGGTGACGTCAATCAGATCTGCCGTAGTGGGCTTGGGTTCTTCATGTTACGCATCATCGCGGCGTGTGGGGCTGTTGGCGCTGGCAGTAGTGGCGCTGTTGCTGACGGGATGTGCGGGGCAGAGCGTCAATAATAACGTGGCGAGCAGCAGTGAAGGGTTGGCCGCCTACTACGGCAAGCAGTACAACGGCCGACGTACGGCCAGCGGTGAGCGTTTCAATGCCGGTGCGATGACAGCGGCCCACCGTACCCTGGCGTTCGGTACACGGGTGCGGGTTACCAACCGCGACAACGGCCGTCAGGTGGTGGTACGCATCAATGATCGCGGTCCGTTCACGAAAGGGCGAATCATCGACTTGTCTCCTGCGGCGGCGCGCCAACTTGACATGATCAAGCGCGGCGTGGTGCCGGTGCGTCTTGACGTGCTCGAGTGACCGGAGACATTGATAACGTCGGCTGCGATAGAAGAGCGTTGGATAAAGTATGGCCCCGGTACGCAAACGCGCCGGGGCCATATTTATGATGAAGGCTTATGGTGAAGGCATGTCAGTGTTCGAGGTAGGTGTACCCTTCAAGCCCCGCTTCGAGTTCCTCAAGGAACATGGCCCGGTCACTTGAAGACAGCTCGCTCCTCAGCATCTGGCGCTTGAAGCGTTCACGCAGTTTATCGACATCAAAGTTGACGTAGCGCAGCACGTTGGCGACGGTATCGCCGAAAATCGGTGTGCCCAGCTTCCACTGGCCATTTTCGTCGAGGCTGGCGTCGATCGAATCGGTATCACCGAACAGGTTATGCAGATCGCCGAGGATTTCCTGATAGGCGCCGACCAGGAACATGCCGAGCAGCTTGTCTTCGTCCTTGTCCCACTCCGGCAGCGGCAGCGTGGTCTCGACACCTTGGCCGTCGACATACTGCTCGATACGGCCGTCAGAGTCACAGGTGATATCCTGAATCACGCCGCGCCGTGTCGGGGGCTGATTGAGGTTGGTTAGCGGGATGACCGGGAATATCTGATCGATACCCCATACGTCTGGCACGGACTGGAACAGTGAGAAGTTGACGAATACCTTGTCGGCGAGCTTCTCGTCGAGCTCATCAAGAATCTCGCGATGGGCACGGTTGCGGGCATTGAGGCGCGTGCGTAGACGCTGGCAAGCCGCGAAGTAGACGGCCTCCGATTCGGCGCGCACATCCAGTGAGGCGGCTCCCATCACGAAGCGGTCCTGAATATCGCTCATTGCCTGCAAAAGGTCATGGTAATACTCGACCAGCAGGCGGGGTTCGGCGGGATCATTGAGCCAGTCAAACGTACGCCACAGCACATCGAGCTGCGGATCACTGCCTTCCTCGCTGCTGCGCACCGGCAGCTCATCAACCTGCTGGCGCTCCTCGTCAATAACGTTGGCGATCAGCACCGCATGATGGGCGGTCATGGCGCGGCCAGACTCGGAAACGATATGCGGGTGGGGCAGGTCATGCAGCTCGCACAGCTGATGGAAGGCCGCAACGACATTGTTGGCATATTCCGCCATCGAATAGTTGATCGAGCAGAAACTGCGCGAGCGGGTGCCTTCATAATCGACGCCCAGACCGCCACCGACATCGACCACGGCGACCGGTGCCCCTGCTTCACGCAGGCTCTGGTAGAAACGAGCGCACTCCTTCAGGCCGCGCTGAATGTCACGTATGTTGGCGATCTGCGAGCCGAGATGGAAATGCACCAGCTGCAGCGCATCAAGCATGTCAGCCTGCTTCAAGCGCTCGACCACACCCAGCACCTGGCCAGCCGTCAGGCCAAACTTGGACTTCTCACCTCCGGTATTCTGCCATTTGCCCTTGCCGATCGACATCAGGCGGGCGCGTACGCCGATACGCGGTGAGACGCCGAGGTTTTTAGCCTCTTCAAGGATGGTTTCGAGCTCGGAATTCTTCTCTACCACCAGATAAACTCGATGGCCAAGCTTCTCGCCCATCAGCGCCAGGCGAACGTATTCACGATCCTTGTAACCGTTGCAGACGATCAGCGATGACGCCTCTGATGATAACGCCAGCACTTCGAGCAGCTCCGGCTTGCTGCCCGCTTCCAGGCCGACACGGCCGCGACCGCGCTCCGGCGTGGCGAGCAGTTCCTCGACTACGCGGCGCTGCTGGTTGACCTTGATAGGGTAAACGGCGGTATAGCTGGCACGGTAATCCACATCGGCAATGGCAGTGTCGAACGCAGCGCAAAGCTGCTCGACGCGATCATGCAGGATGTCGGTAAAGCGGACCAATACCGGTAGACGCAAGCCGGCTTGACGCAGTGCCTTGACCAGCCCCGAGAGCGGAAGCGCAGGACTGCCTGCCTCACCGTGCGGACGAACCACGGCGTGACCGTTGTCATCAACATCGAAATAGCCGCTACCCCACTGATCGATATTGTAGGTGCGACGTGCCTCGACAAGAGAACGGGCATCAGAATAAGTGGACGACATGGCGCGCTCCGAACTGAAAACGACTGAAATTGAAACCAACTGAAGGCAAAGCGCAAGTATGGCGTTGCAACAACCGCATGACTAGCAAGATAAATCTGCCCAAAAGCAGACCGCCCCGAATGGTTAACCATTCGAGGCGGCTTCTAGTATAGACGATAGCTTACAGAAACTGACTCATCAGCGCGAAGCTGCCGAAGGCAAGCGTGCAGGCGGTGAAGATACGCCGCCGGCCGGTAGCGCCAAAGTGAGTGGCCCGCCACAGCGGTGCGGCGAGTACCACCGTAAGCATCATCATCAGGGCTCCCGGACCGAACAGCCAGAGTGCGGGCGTCAGCCACAGTCCACTCTTGATGGCCTTGCGTGGCGTGACGGCGCCACGCACCAGCGGGGCGATGGCACCTAATACACAGGCGATCAGCAGCGTATCAAAAACATCGATATTGCCGGTCAGCGTCAATGCCAGCAGCAGTGTCCATATCCGTGCCGCACGCTGAGCATAGCGACTCATGTAGCCCATGCGGCGCGCGATGCGATAGAAGTGAGCTGCGCCGACAGCTATCGAGAGCGGGAAGCCGATAGCGACGAAGGTGCTTTGATGCTCAAGCGGCTCAAACACGGCCCAGTGCTGCAGCGCGGTCAATGACAGTACGTCTTCAAGTGCCTCGAAGGGCTGCCAGAACGCCAGGGCAAGGCACCAGGCCAACAGCAGAGACAGAGTGTCCCGGTGGCGAGCCAGGATACGGGAAGCAGGGAGAAAACGGGTAAGGCTGAGTGACATAACGTGATCCTCATCGCCAGTGGATCAGCTTACTATGCAAGCACAAAATTAAAGTTTGATTAATTTCCCACAAATTCCGTCTCTTTTTATAAGAGAACACCGTATTTTTTCATCGCATGCTTTTTTTTAGCCTTGCGGGCATCTCAGCGTGTCAGCTGCGCTGAATGTTGCCAGGTGGGGCGGGGTGTATCCGCGTATCCTTTTGCCTTGAACCAATTGGCAAATTGCGTGACACCTTCAGCTAACGACACCTTGGGCACAAATCCTGTCACTGCTTCAAGTGCTGAAGTGTCTGCCCAGGTGCGCTCGACGTCGCCCTGTTGCATGGGCAACCAGTTTTTGTACGCCTCACGTCCCAGCGCTTGCTCAAGCGTGGTGATGAAGTCGAGCAGTGCCATCGGCTTGCCGCGGCCGATGTTGAGTATCCGATGAGGCGGCTGCTGTTCAGGACATTGCATTACCAGTCTGACCATGGCTTCGATCACATCGTCGATATAAGTGAAATCGCGCGCCATCTCACCGTTGTTGAAGATGTCGATCGGTTCGCCGCGCAGGATGCGCTCAGCAAATAGCCAAGGTGCCATGTCGGGCCGGCCCCATGGACCATAAACAGTAAAAAAGCGCAGCCCTGTACTCTTGAGCCCGTAAAGATCGGCGTAGCTCTGAGCCATCAGCTCATTGGCGCGCTTGGTTGCGGCATACAGTGAGGCGGGCTGGTCGACCCGATCGCTTTCCTTGAATGGCAGAGTGTCGTTGCGGCCATATACTGAACTTGATGAGGCGTAGAGCAGATGCCGGACATCATGATGGCGGCAGGCTTCCAGAATATTCAAAAAGCCCACTAGGTTGCTCGTGCCATAGCCATAAGGGTGTGTAATGGAATGACGTACGCCGGCCTGAGCGGCCAGATGAATGACGTGACTGAAGCCCTCGGTGACAAACAGCGCCTCGAGCGTGTCGCGATCGGCAACGTCGATACGTCGGAAGGCCGCCTCGGGCAACATGGCCAAACGTGCCTGCTTGAGCGCCACGGAGTAGTAGCTATTGAGATTATCCACGCCGACCACCTCGATGCCGTCATCTAACAGACGACGGACAAGATGAAAGCCGATAAAGCCGGCAGCACCGGTCACTAATATTTTCATGGCAAATTCCTGTCGTTCTGCCAAGTAGTCGGGGCGCGATAAAGTGGCGCGGCGGCAGGATCGCCGGCACATTGAGTGGCCGCCGTGCCGGGTAGCAGATACCAGTTGACGCGATCTTTGAAGCTCAACGCATGGGTCTGATCGGTAGTGATGCAGGGATATTTTTTGAGTTGCCCTTCGCTCAGCAGCGCCCAGCGCTGAGTGGGCGCCTTGATGAGCCAGGCAAACATGCGCCTCATCTGCGCCTCAGCCGGCGTGTCATCACCAAAGTGCACCACTGGCTGGCGGGCCTGCAGCACCATTGCTTCGCTGAAGTTGGGCAGCGCCAGTGGTGCGTCGCCGGTTTGAGCATGGATATCGGTCATCAATGCCCGCATCGAGCGCGAGTCATCCATCAATGCATAGCCCCAGCTTGACCACAGTAGCCAGAACATCGTAAGCCAGGTGCCTAGCATCCACAGGCCTCGGCGCGGCGGCAGCCAATACGCCATGGCTGCGGTCAGCACGCCTATCGTCAGCCACCATGCCCAAGGCGCAAAACCGTGTTCTTCGGCCAGCCGCGCCAGTGCCGGCAGACCGAAAGCGCCAAGCACGCCGGCAATAGCGAGCAGGGCGCCGAGCAGGACGGCCAATCCCCAGGCGAGCCGGTTGAACCATACCCGCTTGAGTAGCCCCGGCAGCAGGGGCGCCATGGCAAGCACAAACATCGCCGTACCCGGCAGCATATAAACGCCGCGTTTGCCCGGGCTGAACGAGAAGAACACCACCATCAACACCACAAATGACAGCGGCATCACCAGGCGCGGGTCGCTGCGTTTGATGCGCCGCCACCAGTTAGGCACCGCCCACGGTAGCGCAAGGCTCAGCGGCAGCCAGGCCCAGGGAAGCACTTCAAGGATGTAATAGTAGAACGGCTCGAGGTGATGCCAGGAGTCGGTGTAGCGCTGGCCGGTCTGCTTGAACAGGATATTGTTGCGATAGGCATCGAAGCTTGGGTCATGGCTCAGCGCGGTATACACAATCATCGGCAGCCCCCATAGCGCGATGGTGGCGACCAATGTGGCTAGCCCGCCGCCAAGGTCACGCCAGGCCAGCGGGCAGACCTGCCAGTGCCCTGGACGGGCGATGCGCTTGACAAGGCGGGGCAGAAACCAGGCAGGCAGCAGCAGCAGCGGCAGGAAGCCGACGCCTTTGGTGATAATGCCAAGCCCCATCGCCACGCACGCCACGTACCACCAGCCGCGTGCCGGTCCTAACAGGGCGTGCCGGAGGGCGCCATAGAGGCCGAGGGTGATGAAGAAGGTTACCAGCATGTCGATTTGAGCGGTCTTGGCCTGCAGCGTGAACTGCACCGTCAACAGCAGCCCCAGACCGGTCAGGCCGGCGATGCGCGGCCCATACATGCGCTTGGCAAGATCCGTAACCATTGCCAGCGCGCCCAGTCCGCCAAGTAGCGACGGCAACAAAAAAGCGACCTTGAGGCTACCGGTCAGCCATAGCCCCAGCGCGATTGCCCACATGAAGATGGGCGGTTTGTCAGGGTAGAGTTCACCCGCGCGGTGCGGAATCAGCCATTGGCCGGTATCGAGCATCTCCTGAGCGATCAGCGCGAAGCGAGGCTCATCGGCGGGCCACGGCGCACGCCAGCCAATGCCGATGCTGAATATAATCAGTCCCAGCAGTAGCACCCAGGGCAACGGGTGGCGAGCGAACCAGTGTGTAAAGGGCAAGGTAGGGGATCCGGCACGGGGCATGGCGAGTAATATCCTGTGACGATAAGAGCAGCGGGAGGCGTTCGGGTCAGGCGCTGGTGCGCTGCTCACGCCGAATCAGCGCGAGATTGCGCAGATAGATGAACAGGCCCGAAGCCTGACCAACGATAAAGACAGGATCTCGACGGTAGATCGCATAGGCCAGCAGGGTGAGTCCGCCGCCCAGGCTGAAGTACCAGAACAAAGTGGGCATGATGCTGCGCTTGGCGCGTTCGCTGGCCAGCCATTGGATAATGAAGCGTGCTGAAAATAACGCCTGACCCAAAAAACCGATCATTACCCACAGCGTTTCTGCCGTCATGCCTTGTGCTCCATGACATGCGGGGTGGTAGTGTGCTGCGGCGAGGACTCCATCTCTTGACTGGGCGTACTGTTCTGCGGGGTGAGCAACGGTGCGGGTAGACGGCTGCGGCGCTGCAGCCAGGCAACGCCGAACAGGTCGACAACGCCAACCTTGAGACGGTCCCAAGTGGCATATTTCGATACGCCAGCCTGACGCGCGCGGTGACCGACCGGCCAGGAGATACAGCCTTCACCTTGGGCGCGGACCAGCGCGGGCAGAAAGCGGTGCATATGGTTGAAGTAAGGCAGCCTGAGGAAGACGTCACGACGCATGACTTTGATCCCGCAGCCGGTATCGGGAGTGGCGTCCTTGAGCATCCAGGCGCGTACGCCGTTGGCAACGCGCGACGAGACTCGCTTGATCCAGTCGTCATTGCGCTGCACGCGCTGGCCCGCCACCATGGCGACGTCACCCTGGCGGGCGCGCTCCAGCATGGCCGGTAGATCGGCGGGGTCATTCTGACCGTCACCGTCGAGCGTGCCCAGCCATTCTCCATGCGCCTGATATGCAGCTTGCCATACTGAGGTGCTCTGCCCTGCACTGCGCTCATGACGAAACGGGCGCAAGCGGGCATCACGTGCTGCACACTCACTTAATACTCTCCAGGTTGCATCACTGGACCCATCGTCGATAACGATGACTTCGTAGTCGATGTCGCGGCAGGCCTGCTCGATTTCGTGGAGCAGGCGTGGCAGGTTGCCGGCCTCGTCCTTGGCGGGAATCAGGACGGAAAATTCAGGGCGATAGGACATCACTAGCTACCGTGAAATTTAAGAGATTGCTTAGTGTAGTAACTAAATACTTAAGGGATAATTAAGCAAGTAGATAACTTGGACCATCCGCTAGCCGGGGAAGAAAATAATAAAGCCACTTTAGCTCTTCATAATAGCGCTAGCTCTCCTTGATCCTGTGTGCTCCTTTCGCGTGCGTCTTTTTCTTTCTCATGCGGGAAGTGCCGGTACACCATTGGCAATACGCGCACGCAGGATGTCGCGATACTGATGGGGATCCTTCGGTGTCAGCGCATGGGCGGGCGGGTCGACATAGACCACCAGCAGGCGTGACAGCCAGTAACGCAGCGCCGTCATGCGTACCATCATCGGCCATAGCTCGCGCTCACGGGCATTGAATGGGCGCTCAGCGGCGTAGTGGGTGATGATCGCATCATAGCGCGGCTGGTCGAGGCTGCCGTCGGCATGGCTGCACCAGTCATTGATCACGATCGCCAGATCGAAGATCAGATCGCCCGTGCAACCGTTGTAGAAATCGATCAGTCCGCCGAGTTCATCGCCGTCAAACAGGGTGTTGTCGCGGAATAGATCGCCATGCAGGGCACCCTGAGGCAGACCGGTATCCTGGCCGAGCTCAGCATGATAAGCATCGACTTCATCGAGCATCAGCGTTTGATCTTTATCGCACAGGTAAGCCATTACCTGGGCATGACGCGCTTTTATCCAGCGCAGATCACGCGGATTGGGACGATGGCCGGGAAATGTCTGCGAGGCATGGTGCAGTCGGCCGAGGGCGGCGCCAATCGCACTGCACTGCGCCAGGCTCGGCTGGTCGGGGTGACTGCCGGGTAGGCGTGGGAAAAGCAGGGCGGGGCGGTCGGCCAGACGTTGCAACGCGACGCCGCCATGATCATGAAGCGGTCCCGGCACCGGCAGGTCGCGAGCGCTCAGATAGTCGAGCAGTTCGACGAAAAACGGCAGCTCCTCCTGCTCGCCCTGCTCAAACAGGGTCAGGACCAGCGCGTGCCGATCGGTCGTGACAAAAAACGTTGAATTCTCGGTACCGCTGGATACCTCTGCAAGCTCAACGAGTTGTCCGGCATCGAAACGTTGTAAAAAGGACGCGACTTGTTCGTCGCTTAAAGGGGTAAAAACCGCCATAACACTCCCGCCGCATAAATTTAAGCCGCCGTACTCACGGCGCACGCCGGCGAGAGTTTATCATCTGATAGTCGCCTGCTTGCACTCAAACTGAATGTTTGGAGGCAAAAACCAAATATCACCGTTTAACCGGCATCACCATTTAAACAGCACCCATTGAGGCACCTTGATACGTTGCCCTTCGATATTGGAGCGCTCGAAGTTGCCGTCCCCATCGCTATCGACCAGGTAATAGGGCTTGCCTACCTTGGGCACGACTTCAATGGCATAAAGCTCACCGTTGACACGATATTCACGGATCATCCGGTCATCTTCCTGACGTACGGTGATATCCGGTTCGGCAGCCTGTTGATCGCTCTCGGCCATGGCATGGTGACTGCCAAGCGGTGCAAGCAGTACAAGCGATAAGATAAAAAGCGCACGTTTCATAGCGACTTCCTCCTTTCAGCAGTAGCGGGCGTGATCTCAGTTTATGTCGAACCGTAACGTCATGCATCTGCTTTGCAATATGATGTTTGCGCGGGCGAATGGCACCAGAGTAAACCACCATACGCACGTGTAAGGCCTATGATTCATGGGGCCATTGATAAGCGTAACAGATGCCCGCGTGGCAGACCTGTGGCCAGATATGTGGCTGTGATAACGGCCGAACCGCAGAGACGCTTTAATAGCGTTGAGATGCAGTACAGGGTGCAAAGCCAGGCTTGCTGTCACTACCCACAGGCTACTATTGATGATGAGGCCTGACAGCCCGGTGCGGGCTTGCGTATCATGGCGCTATTCCCCGTTTATTCATGAAATATCGCCGGAGTGTTCTGTTCATGCCGTCTAAGGCCGCCGCTGCCCCGATCGTCCTCGTCGACGGTTCTGCCTATCTTTATCGCGCTTTTCATGCGCTGCCACCTCTTTCCACCTCATCCGGTCAGCCGACCGGCGCGGTGCGTGGCGTGGTCGCGATGCTCAAGAGCCTGATCAAGCAATATCCCGATAGCCCGATGGCAGTAGTGTTCGATGCCAAGGGCAAGACGTTTCGCGACGAGCTTTATGAGCAGTACAAGGCCCACCGTCCGCCGATGCCGGATGATCTGCGTGAACAGATCCAGCCGCTGCACGACTGCGTACGTGCACTGGGATTGCCGCTGCTCGCCATCGAAGGGGTCGAGGCCGACGACGTGATCGGCACGCTGGCGCGGCAAGCCACCGAGGCGGGACGTGACGCGATCATCTCGACCGGCGACAAGGACATGGCGCAGCTGGTCAACCAGCACATCACCATGGTCAACACAATGAAGAACGAGACGCTGGATGTGGCCGGCGTTGAGCAGAAGTTCGGCATTCCGCCTCATCTGATTATCGATTACTTGGCCTTGATGGGTGACAGCGTCGATAACATTCCCGGCGTACCCGGCGTTGGTCAGAAAACGGCGCTGGCCTTGTTGAACGGCATTGGCGGTGGGCTCGACGCCATCTACGCCGATCTTGATCGCGTGGCCACTCTCGGCTTTCGCGGTGCCAAATCGATGCCCAAGAAGCTCGAAGAGCATCGCGAACAGGCGTTTCTCTCCTACAAGCTCGCTACCATCAAGGTTGACTGCGAACTGCCGGTCGGGCTCGACGAGCTCGGGCTCGCCGCGCCTGATCGCGAGGCGCTGCTTGAGCTTTATCGCCGCCTCGAGTTCAAGGGCTGGCTAGCTGAGCTGCTTGACGCCGGTGAAGGCGAGCAGGGCACGCCCGATGTGCCCGTCGGCGAAGGCAGTGCCGATGACGGTGCGGGCGATACGGTAGACAGCGAAGCGTCAGCGCTGGCCTCCGAGCATCACGAGTATACGGCGGTACTTGAACGCGAGGTGTTTGATGCCTGGCTCGAGCGTCTCAAGGCGACAAGTGAATTCTGCTTTGATCTCGAGACCACCAGCCTCAATTACATGGAGGCCGAGATTGTCGGTATCGGCCTGGCGATCGTGCCGGGCGAGGCGATCTATATTCCCGTCGCCCACGATTATCTCGATGCACCTGCACAGCTCGATCGCCACGAGGTGCTCACCGCGCTCAAGCCGCTGCTCGAAGACGCCTCGATCGGCAAGATCGGCCAGAATCTCAAGTACGATATCGAGGTGCTGGCGCGCTACGATATTGCCGTTAATGGGGCACTGACCGATACCATGCTCGAGTCCTATGTGCTCAATTCGACCGCAACGCGCCATGACATGGATTCGCTGGCGCTGGCGTATCTCGGGCACAAGACCACCAGCTTCACGGACATCGCCGGTAAGGGCGCCAAGCAGCTCACCTTCAATCAGGTCGCACTGGAACAGGCTATGCCCTACGCCTGTGAAGATGTTGACGTCACTCTGCGTCTTCATGCCCATCTGCGTCCACGCATCGACAATGAAGGCCGGCTGGGCGAGGTGCTCGATACGCTTGAGCTGCCTTTGATTCCGGTACTGACGCGGATGGAGCGTACCGGCGTGCGCATCGACACCCAACAGCTCGGTGAATTGAGCCGCGAGCTCGACGAGCGTATCCGCGTACTCGAGCGTGATGCCTTCGAGCTGGCCGGTCGTGAATTCAATCTTGGCTCGCCCAAGCAGCTCGGCGAAATTCTGTTCGAAGAACAGAAAATTCCGGTGCTCAAGAAAACGCCCAAGGGCGCACCGAGTACTGCTGAAGCCGTGCTTGAGGAGCTTGCGCTCGACTATCCGCTGCCCAAGGTGATCATGGAGCACCGCGGTCTGACCAAGCTCAAATCGACCTACACCGACAAGCTGCCCCAGCTGCTCGATCCGATCAGTGGCCGCATCCACACCAGCTATCATCAGGCGGTGACCGCGACCGGGCGGCTGTCTTCCTCAGACCCTAACCTGCAGAATATTCCGGTGCGCACCGAGCAGGGCCGCAAGATCCGGCGTGCTTTCACCGCAGCGCCGGGCTACCGCATCGTCGCGGCCGACTATTCGCAGATTGAGTTGCGCATCATGGCGCATCTGTCCGGTGACAAGGGACTGCTCGATGCCTTCGCCCATGATCGCGACATCCACACCGCCACCGCGGCCGAAGTATTCGGCACCGCGCCTGAGAAGGTCAGTAACGATCAGCGTCGCAGTGCCAAGGCGATCAACTTCGGGTTGATCTACGGTATGAGCGCCTGGGGGCTGGCAAAGCAGCTGCGCGTCGAGGCCAAGCAGGCCAAGATCTACATTGAGCGTTACTTCGAGCGTTATCCCGGGGTAGCGCGCTTCATGGACGCCATTCGCGCCCAGGCCGCTGAGGATGGCTACGTTGAAACCGTATTTGGCCGCCGCCTCTACGTGCCGGAGATCAATTCACGCAACCACGCCCGCCGCCAGGCCGCTGAGCGCACTGCAATCAACGCGCCGATGCAGGGCACTGCGGCGGATATCATCAAGCGTGCAATGATCCAGGTCGATGCCTGGTTGCAGGCCAAGCGCCGCAGCGGCGAACTGGATGCACTGATGGTGATGCAGGTTCATGACGAGCTGGTATTCGAGGTCAAGACCGAGCAGGTGGACTCCTTTATCCAAGAGGTTAAGCAGCGTATGCAGGCGGCGGGCAATCTCGATGTGCCGCTCATCGTTGAAGCCAATGTCGGAGATAATTGGGACGAAGCGCATTGATGATGCCAGGCGATTATTGATCGAATAACGCATCGGACAAGCTTGCGCGCCCAGAGTGAGTTACATTTACCGGACGCATGTAAACGACCGCCCCTTGAGGCGGTCGATTTTCGAATATGGAGCAGATTCAGATGAGCAAACAGCAAATCGGCGTGATTGGCATGGCGGTGATGGGGCGCAACCTGGCGCTCAACATTGAAAGCCGTGGCTATACGGTGTCGATCTTCAACCGCTCGCGTGAAAAGACCGACGAAGTCATAGCGCAAAACCCCGACAAGAAGCTGGTGCCGATGTACGATCTCGAGTCGTTCGTCAACTCGCTTGAGTCTCCACGCCGTATCCTGCTGATGGTGCAGGCCGGTGAGCCCACCGACCGGACCATCGCCTCACTCAAGCCCTATCTCGACAAAGGCGATATCCTGATTGATGGCGGCAACACAGCCTTCGAGGACACTATTCGTCGCAACCAGGAACTGTCGAAGGAAGGCTTCAACTTCATCGGTACTGGCGTTTCAGGCGGTGAAGAAGGCGCGCTCAAGGGCCCGTCGATCATGCCGGGTGGTCAGAAGGAAGCCTATGAGCTGGTCGCACCGATCCTTGAGAAAATCGCGGCCACGGCCGAAGGTGAGCCGTGCGTAAGCTATGTAGGTCCGGACGGTGCCGGCCACTATGTCAAGATGGTGCATAACGGCATCGAATATGGCGACATGCAGCTCATCGCCGAAGCCTATGCGATCCTCAAGGGCACTCTCGGGCTCTCCAATGCTCAGCTCGCCGATATTTTCACCGAATGGAACGAGGGCGAACTCGACAGCTACCTGATCGAGATCACTTCGAAGATTTTCAGAAAGCGTGACGACAAGAGCGGCAAGGATGTAGTGGATGTGATCCTTGACTCTGCCGGGCAGAAGGGTACCGGCAAGTGGACCAGCAAGAGCGCGCTCGATCTCGGTGTGCCGTTGCCGTTGATTACCGAGTCGGTGTTTGCGCGTTTCATCTCGTCGCTCAAGGATGAACGCGTCGCAGCATCAAAGGTACTCAAGGGGCCGGAAAAAAAGGCGCTGACCATCGACGAGAAGACGTTTATCGAGAACGTGCGCAAGGCGCTTTACTTCAGCAAGATCACCTCCTACGCCCAGGGGTTCGCGCAGATGCGTGCCGCGTCCGCTGCCTACGACTGGAACCTCAACTACGGCGAAATCGCCAAACTGTTCCGCGCCGGCTGCATCATTCGTGCGCGCTTTTTGCAGAAGATTACCGATGCCTATCAGGATAATCCGGAACTCGACAACCTGCTGATGGCGCCGTACTTCACCGACATCGCGGCGCGTTACCAGCAGGCGGTACGTGACGTGATTAGTCATGCGGTACAAAACGGTATTGCGGTGCCGACCTTCTCCTCAGCGATGGCTTACTACGACAGCTACCGCGCCGAGCAGCTGCCGGCTAACCTGATCCAGGCCCAGCGAGATTTCTTCGGTGCGCACACCTATAAGCGTATCGATGAAGAAGGCATCTTCCACACTGAGTGGCTGGAAGGCTGATCTTGTTATTGTCTGATTGAGCAAGATTGTCGCAATGCAAAGGCCTCGCCATTCGGCGGGGCTTTTTGATTTCTGACCACCATTAATGATACGCGCTGGTGCGATACGTATCCGCTTTGCACCGAGGTGGCGCTTCCCGGAGGCTATCGGGGTACTTCGATAGACAGGATGAGTTATCAGGGCGCTGAAATGTCTGGAAATTTTTGCCGTTGGCACGGCGCTCGCTAAAGCTGAAACGACGGTCAGCGGTGAGTGCTCCCGTTCATCGAAGTGCAACGCTTGCAACGACGCCGGCGTAGCCTGGCACAGGATGATGTTATGTCCCGTGGCGATGGTGGTGCACCAAGCGCTTTCACGAATGACAGCCGTCGTGTGAATGCAGGCAAAGGCGCCTGATGCTGCGAAGCGTGCTTCGTATCATCAGGCGCCTTTTTAGCTTGTATGCCTAATATGAACTGCGTACGGCGCCGAGTCGCTCAGTCATCGACACGCAACGGTTGACCTGCAGAGGTTGCAGGTCTTGAGCTTCAGCCATCATAAGCACAACAGGAAATTGGCCATGTCCTATCTCGTCCCAGCAGAGTTCGCCACCAAGATGGTGGATTCCGGCGAATCAAAAATCTTCATGTCGACCCGCGACACGCTGATCCGCGCCTACATGGCCGGCGCCATCCTGGCGCTGGCGGCGGTATTCGCTGTCACCGTCACGGTACAGACCGGCGTGCCGCTGCTCGGGGCCGTGCTGTTCCCGGTCGGCTTCGTGATGCTCTATCTGATGGGGTTCGATCTGCTCACTGGCGTGTTCATGCTGACGCCGCTGGCGCTGCTGGACGGCCGCGCCGGGGTGACCGTCAAACGGGTGCTGCGCAACTGGGGGCTGGTCTTCGTTGGCAACTTCGCCGGTGCGCTCACCGTCGCCTTCATGATGGCGTTCGTCTTCACCTTCGGTTTCTCTACCGATCCGGGCATTGTCGGCGAGAAAATCGCCGGTATAGGCGAATCGCGTACGCTGGGCTATGCGCAGTATGGCCTCGCCGGCTGGGTAACCATCTTCATTCGCGGCATGCTGTGCAACTGGATGGTGTCGATGGGTGTGGTGGGCGCGATGATCTCCACCTCGGTGAGTGGCAAAGTACTCGCGATGTGGATGCCGATCATGCTGTTCTTCTTCATGGGCTTCGAGCACTCCGTGGTCAACATGTTCCTGTTCCCCTCGGCGATGATCATGGGAGGCGGCTTCTCGGTCATGGATTACCTGGTCTGGAATGAGATCCCCACGGCGTTGGGCAATCTGGTCGGCGGTCTCGCCTTTACCGGCCTGACCATCTATGCCACCCATGTCAAAACCGGTCCCAGGCGCAATCTGGCTTGATGCCCTTTCCGTTCAGTTCTCTCTCATACCCAGGAGTCGAAGCGTGGATAAACTTGAAATGCATCACACCCTGCTGGCTGCCAAGGCCCGCAAGAAGCTGAGCTGGGACGCATTGGGCGAAGCTGTTGGCCATTCGCCGGTATGGGTAGCCTCGGTCTGCTACGGCATGAACAGCGCACCACCCGAGGCGGCGCGCGGGATCGCCGCGGCGCTCGAACTCGACGACAATGTGGTCGCCGCGCTGGAAGCCTTTCCGACCAAGACCTGGGACCAGGCGATTCCGCAGGACCCTCTGATCTATCGGCTCTACGAAATTGTTGGCGTCTACGGTCCCACGCTCAAGGATGTGATTCAGGAGAAGTTCGGCGATGGCATCATGAGCGCCATCGATTTCGCCATGGAGGTTGAGCGCCAGCCGGACCCGAAGGGCGACCGGGTAGTGATCACCATGAACGGCAAGTTCCTGCCTTATAGAAGCTGGTAACCGGCCCTGCCCCATCATGTCTCATAGAGGCCCCGCCACGGCGGGGCTTTTTTGTACCCGCATAACGTGTACGAAGGTAGGGCTGGATTGGCACGGGGATTGCTTGAGGAAAATAAATGATAGTAGCCATCCTTTGGAGCCAACTGCATGAGCAGTGATCTTATTGCCCACCGTGTCGCCGCGACCCGATTGAACAGAACGCGCTGGACCCAACTGGCCGCTGGGGTCATCTGCATGATGGCCATTTCCAGCCCGCAGTACGTGTGGACGCTATTTACCGGGCCCATGACCCAAAAGCTCGGCGTCTCGCTGGCCGAGATTCAGGTCACCTTTTCCATCCTCATCGTCCTGCAGACCTTCTTCTCGCCGCTGCAGGGCTACCTGGCCGACCGCTTCGGCCTGCGCCGCCTGATCGCCATCGGCTGTGCGCTGACCGGGCTGAGCTGGATGCTAGCCAGTCAGGCCACCTCACTGTCGGCGTTCTATCTGACTTACGGCCTGCTGGGCGGGCTGGGCACCGGGATCGTTTACATCGGCACCGTCGGCCTGATGGTGCGCTGGTTTCCGGATCGGCGCGGTTTTGCCGTCGGCGCCGTTGCTGCGGGCTACGGCTTCGGCGCGATGCTCACCACCTTCCCGATCAGCCACAGCCTGAGCGCCGCCGGACTGGAGTCGACCCTGATCACCTTCGGCCTGATCATCGGCATCGTGGGGCTGGTCGCCTCGCAGTGCCTGCGCATGCCGCCCAGGACGCTGCAGGAAAAGCAGCCCGCCGTGACCGCCAAGGCCAGCTCGGTGCCGGATACCGCGCCGCGGCAGATGCTCAAGACGCCGGTGTTCTGGCTGATGTTCGCCATGTTCACCATGATGTCGACGTCCGGCCTGATGGTGATCTCGCAGATGGCCAGCTTCGCCGAGGATTTCGGCATGACCAACGTGGCGATCTTCGGCATGGCAGCGGTGCCGCTGGCGCTGAGTATCGACCGGATCTGCAACGGTCTGACCCGGCCGCTGTTCGGCTGGATCTCCGACCGCTTCGGCCGCGAGAACACTATGGGCCTGGCGTTTCTGCTCGAAGGCATCGCGATGATGGTGTGGCTGAATACCAGCGACAGCCCGGTGCTGTTCGTGCTGCTGTCCGGCATCGTCTTCCTCGGCTGGGGCGAGATATTCTCGCTGTTCCCGTCAACGCTGACCGATACCTTCGGCACGCGCCACGCCACCACCAACTACGGCTTTTTGTACATGGCGCAGGGGATCGGCGCGATCATCGGCGGTCCGGCAGCGGCCTTGCTGCACCAGTACACCGGCAGTTGGACGCCAATCTTCTCGATTGCGATCGGCTGCGACATTCTCACCGCCGTGCTGGCGCTGTGCGTACTCAAGCGCATGCGTCAGCGTTGGCTGCAGCGGCAGGAAACTGGGGTGGAGCGCGGTGTCATGCCGCGCTTGCAAATGGTGCAGTAAGCTCCCGCGGCGCGACTTGACGATGCAAAGCGCCCGCCTTTCGGCGGGCGATGTTATTGCAGCTTTTTCCTGCCGCGCAACTCAGCCGCCCGCTTCCGCAGTGGGCTTGATCGTCGTCATGGTCGCTGGCGTACCGTTGCGCAACGCGCTCAACAGCAGTGCAGCAACGAGCACCGGTAATGCCAGCACCAGAAAATAGGATGAGCGCTCCCAGCCGAGTTCGATCAGCACTCCAGCCACGTAAGGGCCAACTACCGCGCCGATACGCCCCATGCCCATTGCCAATCCTGTACCGGTGCTGCGCAACGTGACTGGGAAGACGACAGGAATCGCAACATAAAGCACAGCGATCGTGGTGTAGAGAAAGAAGCCTAGCGTCAGTGCCACGACGATCAGTAAAAGTGGTTCATAGGACATTACGCTAAAGAGCATCATCATCACGAACAGGCCAATCATGGCACCTGCCGCCAGGCGGCGTGCACCGTAGCGGTTAGCAAGCAGGCCGTAGAGCAAGCAGCCCACTGCGCCGCCGATGCTGAGCAGCATCGAGCCGGAAATGCCGCCACTCAGACTCAGCCCTGCGTCGGTCAGTATCTTCGGCGTCCAGCTGACCATGAAGTAAAAGGTCATCATCACGCAGAAGTAGATCGCACAGGCGGCCAGGAACGGCACGCGCTGTTCACCTGTAAGCAGTTCCAGCGGCCGCGTCTTGGTCACCGTTATCACTTCGCGTCGAGGAGGAAGCTCGACCAGCGGAGCTTGTCTGAGCCGGGGCAGGATACGATTGACGCGGTTCAAGGCATTGTCGGTGCGCCGCTCGAGTAAAAAATCGAGCGACTCGGGAAAGCTCATCCATGCCAGCGGCAGCATGACCAGTGCGACCGTACCGCCGAAGACGAATGGTGCGCGCCAGCCGTAAGCGTCGATCAGAAAGACCGAAATCAGCCCGCCAAGGGTAGCGCCGATAGGATAGCCGAGCGAGATGATCGCATTGCACAGGCTGCGCCGCCGCTGGTTGGCATACTCGGTCACGACGATATTGATGGTCGCCAGCACGGCGCCAACGCCGATGCCGGTGAGCAAACGCGCTGCAAACAACTCATAGACACTGCCGGTCATTGCCGACCACAGCATCGATACCAGCAATAGCGATAGACACAACAGCACTGTCGGACGGCGGCCGTAGCGGTCACCGAGCGGCGCGACCAGGAAGGCGCCGATGCCCATGCCAAGCAATCCGGCGCTGAACAGAGCACCGAGCGCCGAGCCCGACAGACCCCAGTGGGCAGCGACTGAGGGTGCGACAAACGCCATCACCAGCACATCGAACCCATCCAGGCCCGCGATGAGGGTGCAGAAGGCAACAATCCAGAGTTGAAACGGTGTCATCGAGCCCGACTTGATCAGGTCGCGTGGGTCTTTCCTCACCATGGGGCAGTCCTTTTAATTGATGTACAGCATGCGGAAAGGGCGCTACAGAACGGCAATGATAGACTGCACCAATGTGTGGCTTTAGCCATCCATCAAAAATCCAATCATCATGATATTTTATTATTTTACTTTAAAATCAACTACTTATATTGATTGCACTTTGGTCGTCCAAGCCTGATGCGGGACGGTAGCCGTGGCAGAAACCGTCAGGCCGGCAGCAAGCGCGGTGCCTGGCGTTGGGTATGGTAGGCGAGCAGCTCATCGATCAGTGCTTGGGCGCAGCCGGGCAGGGCGTTTTGATCACGGACCAGCAGCTGACGTTCGCGGATCGCCCAAGGCTCGTCGATCTCGACGATGCGCAGGCGCATGGTGCGCTGATGGCGGCGCGCGGCGGACTCGGGTATCACACCGATGCCCACGTTGGCCTCGGCCATGCGGCACACCGACTCGAAGCTGGAGACCTGGATGCGCAGCGTAAGCTTGATTCCGTACGCCGCGAAGCGTTCGCGCAGAAACGCGAGCAGCGTACTGCCTTCATGCAGGCCGATATGAGGAAAGCTCAGCAGATCCTCGAACACGATATGACGCCGCCGTGCCAGCTCATGGCGGGGCGCCGTCACGAGCACCAAGCGGTCGGTGCTGAAGTGCCGCGCCTTGAGACCGGGCGTGTTTACCGGACCGGCGACAATGCCCAGATCAGTGCTGCCGTCGAGTACGCCGCGAACGATGTCATGCGTCAGGCGCTCCTTGAGATCGACGGTTACCTCGGGGCGCTGCGCGAGAAAGCGGGCCAGCACCTCGGGCATGAATTCGGTCACCGCAGTGGTATTGGCGAAGATGCGGATGTGGCCGGCGTTGGCGGCGCCCTGCGCGGCGAATTCGCTCTTGAGATGATCGACCTGGCGCAGTACGAGGCGCGCCTGATGGAGCAGGCGCTGACCGGCAGGCGTGAGTTCGACACCGCGGCTGTCACGGTAGAGCAGGCGACAGCCGAGCTGACCTTCCAACGCCTTGATACGCGTGCTGGCGGCGGCGGGCGACAGGCAGGCATGACGTGCTGCCTGTGTCAGGCTCGGCGCCTCGGCGACATGGACGAACAGGCGTAAATCGGCCAGGTCGAAGTGCATGCGGCGCTCCTCGGGGTGAAAGCGGCTGAATGGCCGCAGCTTGAAACTGGACATCGCGCAGCCGTCAATCAACCACACTCGGGCCGATTCGTCGCTTCGACTTTCGCCGCGTCAGTGATCTCTCGAAGCCTGTCGGCCACGCACGTACGTTCATTTTCCGTAGAGTATTTCGTCAGGCGGCGTTCACGCCAGCCGAATGCCGGTTTTTAAAAATAAGAATTCCCTTCGTATGCTTTCCTTTCCATGCTGATGACCGATCACATTCAGCGGATGTCAGCCTTTATGACGCAACAAGCCGGACAGCAAGACGATAATGCGTGGCGCGGTCGTCAACAGACCGCCGATGACAACCTCGATCAAGCGCTGATCCAGCGCCTCGCCGCGCTGTTCGGCCACGCGCCACCGCCACCCGGGGCGGCGCTGCCGCCGCTATGGCACTGGGCCTTTTTCCAGACGCCAAGCTTCGAGTCCGAGTTGGGCGAGGACGGCCATCCCGAAGATGATGACTTCCTGCCGCCGCGTAACGGCCGCCAGCGCATGTGGGCGGGCGGCGAATTTGAATTCCGCCGCCCACTAATGCTTGGGCTGCCGGCCAGGCGTGTCTCGACGCTCGAAAACATTGAGCAGAAGCAGGGCCGCAGCGGCGCGCTGACCTTCCTCACCGTGCGTCATGATTATTATCAAGAGCACCATCAAGGCGATACGCAGCGCGACGATCCAGCCATCAGCGAACGCCAGGACATCGTCTACCGCGCTCCGGCACCACCCAAGACGAGTGGCGGCGACAGCCCGCCCGAGGCTCAGTGGCAGAGGCGCGTCACGCCGACGCCGGTGCTGCTGTTTCGCTACAGCGCGGTGACCTTCAATGGCCATCGCATCCACTACGACCAGCCCTACGCCACCGGGCGCGAAGGCTATTCCGGCCTCGTCGTCCACGGCCCGATGATCGCCACGCTAATGCTCGATGCCTTCCAGACGGCACATCCCGAGGCACGCCTTCGACGGTTCACCTATCGCGGCCAGATGCCGCTGACCGTTCCCGAGCCGTTTACGGTTGCCGGTCGCATTGAGGCGGACGGGCAGGCCTCGCTGTGGGCAGCCAACGATCGCGGCGTTGCCCATCAGGCCACGCTCGAGTTCGAACCCTGAATCGGCATGCCCATGGCCTTGAACGTGAGAAACCGTGATGCTCGACCCTGAAGATATGCAAGCGATACGTGAAGGCGTACGCGACCTGTGCAGTCAATATCCCGATGCCTACTGGCGCGAACTCGACGCGGAAAAGGCCTTTCCCGAGGCGTTCGTTGCCGCCATGACCGAGGCCGGCTGGCTGGCGGCGATGATTCCCGAAGAGTACGGCGGTTCTGGGCTTGGCTTGGCCGAGGCGTCGCTGATTCTCGAGGAGGTCAACCGCTGCGGTGGCAATTCCGGCACCATACACGGCCAGATGTACAACATGTTCACCCTGCTCAGACACGGCAGCGAGGCGCAGAAAGCGCACTTTTTGCCGCGGCTGGCTAGCGGCGAGCTGCGCCTGCAGTCGATGGGGGTGACCGAGCCGACCACCGGCACCGATACCACCCAACTCAAGACCACTGCTGTCAAGCGCGGCGACAAGTACGTGATCAATGGCCAGAAGGTGTGGATCTCGCGTGTCCAGCACTCTGATCTGATGATCCTGCTGGCGCGCACCACGCCGCGCAATCAAGTGACGAAGAAGTCGGAGGGCATGTCGATCTTTCTGGTCGATCTGCATCAGGCGATCGGCCACGGGCTGAGCGTGCAACCGATCGCCAACATGGTCAATCATGAGACCAACGAGTTGTTCTTCGATAACCTTGAATTGCCACTCGACAGCCTGATCGGTGAGGAGGGCATGGGCTTCAAGTACATCCTCGCCGGACTCAACGCCGAGCGCACCCTGATCGCTGCCGAGTGCATCGGCGACGGTCGCTGGTTTATCGAGCATGCCAGCCGCTATGCCTGCGAGCGTGTCGTCTTCGACCGGCCGATCGGTCAGAATCAGGGCGTGCAGTTTCCGCTTGCCGAGGCGCATATCGAACTCGAGGCTGCCGATCTGATGCGCTGGCGCGCCTGCGAACAATACGATCGCGGCGAGGATGCCGGCGCGAGCGCCAACATGGCCAAGTACCTCGCTGCCAAGGCGTCATGGGAAGCGGCCAATGCCTGCCTGCAGACCTACGGCGGCTTCGGTTTCGCCAATGAATACGACATCGAGCGCAAGTTCCGCGAAACGCGGCTCTATCAGGTCGCGCCGATCTCGACCAACCTGATCCTTTCCTACGTCGCCGAGCGTGTGCTTGGCCTGCCGCGCTCCTTTTGACGAGAATCTTTATGGATAACGCTACTTCATCCCGCCCGCTCGATGGCATCACCGTGGTGAGCCTCGAGCACGCCATCGCCGCGCCGTTCTGCACCCGCCAGCTTGCTGATCTCGGCGCACGGGTGATCAAGGTCGAGCGTCCCGGCGTCGGTGATTTCGCCCGCGCCTACGACGAGCGGGTGCACGGGCTCGCCTCGCATTTCGTCTGGACCAACCGCTCCAAGCAGAGCCTGACACTTAATCTCAAGGCCAACGAGGCGCAGGGCGCTTTGCACGCGCTGCTCAGCGAGGCCGACGTGCTGGTCCAGAACCTTGCGCCCGGCGCCGCCCAGCGCATGGGGCTGTCGTTCGCCGTGCTGCACGAGTGCTATCCGCGCCTCATTGTCTGCGATATCTCCGGCTACGGTGACGATGGCCCCTACCGCGACAGAAAGGCCTACGATCTGCTGATCCAGAGCGAGGCAGGCTTTCTCTCCGTCACCGGCACGCCGGAAGCATCGGCCAAGGCGGGCTGTTCGATCGCCGACATCGCCGCCGGCATGTATGCCTATTCCAATATCCTCGCCGCGCTGCTGCAGCGCGGCAAGAGTGGTGAGGGTAGCCACATCGATGTCTCGATGCTCGAAGCCACCGTCGAGTGGATGGGCTATCCGCTTTACTACGCCTTCGACGGTGCGCCACCGCCGCCGCGCGCCGGGGCGTCGCATTCCACCATTTATCCTTATGGGCCTTTTCCTGCCTTGGACGGCACGGTGATGCTGGGGTTGCAGAATGAGCGCGAGTGGCGAGCGTTCTGTGAGCGGGTGCTGATGCAGCCGGCGCTGGCCGACGACCCGCGCTTCGATGCCAACGCCAAGCGCAGCGCGGCGCGCGATGAGCTCGGTGCGATCATCAATGAGGCCTTCGCCACGCTCAGTGCCGAACAGGTCGGCGCACGTCTCGACGCTGCCGGTATCGCCAATGCCAAGGTCAATACCATGCATGACGTCTGGGCCCATCCCCAGCTTGATGCGCGAGGGCGCTGGCGTGAAATCGACAGCCCCGTCGGGCGCCTGCCGGCATTGCTGCCACCGGGGCGCAGCAGCGCCTTCACGCCGCGCATGGACGCCATCCCGGCGCTGGGTGAACACACTGACGCGATCCTTGCCGAACTCGGCTATACAGAGACAGCCATCGCCGCTTTTCATCGCGACGGCGTCGTCTGACACTCAACCACAGGAGAACACCATGTGTTCACGTCCCGTCCGCTCGGCGCTGTTCGTGCCCGCCACTCGCCCTGAGCGGATTCCCAAGGCGCTGGCCAGCGGCGCCGATGCGGTGATTGTCGATCTTGAAGATGCGGTGGCGGCCGATGCCAAGCAGCAGGCGCGCGATGCGCTGGAAGCGTTCCTGACCCACCATCCCGAGGCGCGTTTGTTCGTGCGCGTCAACTCGCCCGATAGCGTCGAGTACGAGGCCGATCTCGCTCTTTGCGCCCGTCACGAGGCGGTTGCTGGGCTGGTGGTCGCCAAGGCGGAGCGCGCCGACG
This sequence comes from Phytohalomonas tamaricis, assembly GCF_003012345.1. Taxonomy (GTDB): domain Bacteria; phylum Pseudomonadota; class Gammaproteobacteria; order Pseudomonadales; family Halomonadaceae; genus Phytohalomonas; species Phytohalomonas tamaricis. The sequence continues at coordinate 323,080 of NZ_PVRV01000019.1, read as the reverse complement.
CGCTGCAGTGTGCGCTGTCGTGCTGCCCACGCCGTCCGCTCTGCCCGCTGATCGAAAGCGCCCGTGGGCTGGCGAACGTCGCGGAGATCGCCGCAGTTGATGGCGTCGAGCGGCTGAGCTTCGGCGCCTTCGATCTGGCGCTTGATCTCGACCTGCTCGACGGGCACGAGGGCGCGGAAGCGATCCTCGATCAGGCGCGCTATGCACTGATCATTCAATCGAAGGTGGCCGGGCTGGCCGCGCCGCTGGCAGGCGTCGAAGCCGAAATAAGCGACACTGACAGCATTGCTCGCGCCGCACGCCGCGCGCGGGCGATGGGCTTCGGCGGCATGCTCTGCATCCACCCGGCTCAGCTTGAGCCGGTGCATCGTGCCTTCAGCGCCACGCCGGAGGAACTTTCCTGGGCGCACCGCGTTATCGCTGCGGACAACGGTGCGCAGGGTGCCTTCTCGGTCGATGGCCAGATGGTGGATGCACCGATCATCGCCCGCGCGCGGCGTATCCTGGCGCGCGGCGGCTGACGCCGGGTATCTGAAGCACATTCCCATCCCGACCAGGAGGTATGCCACTTACTGACAACGACACTGCACGCTCACACCAGGCCTGCGAATAGCGGTTGAGTCGTGGGCCGACGCCACAATAACTCAGACAATCGAAGTGAGGCTCGCCATGTTCAATCGTCTTGTCATCAGGCTCGTCTGCGCCCTGGGCTGCGCCGTAGCCCTGTCCGCGCCGGCGCTGGCCGCCGATCCCATCGTCATCAAGTTCTCCCACGTCGTCGCCGACAACACGCCCAAGGGGCAGGGCGCGCGCATGTTCCAGAAGCTGGTCGAGGAGCGCCTTGGCGATCGCGTCAAGGTCGAGGTCTATCCCAGCTCGTCGCTCTACGGTGACGGCAAGGAGATGGAGGCGTTGCTGCTTGGCGATGTGCAGATGCTTGCGCCGTCGTTGGCTAAGTTCGACAAGTACAGCAAGGGTATCCAGCTGTTCGATCTGCCGTTCCTGTTCGATAACATCGCTGCCGTTGACCGCTTTCAACACAGCGCTGCCGGTCAGGGACTGCTCGAGTCGATGCAGGACAACGGCATCCTCGGCCTTGCCTACTGGCACAACGGTATGAAACAGCTCTCCGCCAACAAGCCGCTGCGCGAGCCGCGCGACGCGCGCGGTCTCAAGTTTCGCGTCCAAGCCTCCAACGTGCTCGAGGCGCAGTTCAAGGAGCTCAATGCGGTGCCGCGCAAGATGAGCTTCTCCGAGGTCTATCAGGGCTTGCAGACCGGCGTGGTCAACGGCCAGGAAAATACTTGGTCTAACATCTACAGCCAGAAGATGCACGAGGTACAGGATTACATCACCGCGTCCGATCACGGCATCATCGACTATATGGTGATTACCAACGCCAAGTTCTGGCGTGGCCTGCCCGACGATGTGCGCACTCAGCTTGAGACGATCCTCGCCGAGGTCACCGACCAGGTGAACGAGCAGGCGCGGGCGATGAACGCGCACGACAGGCAGCGCATCGCCGATGCCGGTACCAGCGAGATCATTGAGCTGACTCCGGAGCAGCGCGCTGATTGGCGCGAGGCGATGCGCCCGGTATGGCAGCAGTTCGAAGACGAGATTGGTGCCGATCTGATCGAGGCGGCCGAGCAGGCCAACGCCAGCGGCCAGTAACCGGCGGAGCCAAGGCCCAGCCGTGTGGTGGAAGGCTTGGCGGCCTTTCGCCACCCGGCGTTCGCCTTCTGGTCATGGACGCATCCAACGCAGAGATGCCGTCATCGCGGCGCAAGTTATGGGACACTGAGGGCACGTTCTGTCGAGACGAGCCGTTACGTCATGAAACGCTTCTTTCTGCTGTTGCTCGCGGCGCTTGGCGGTGCCGCCATTCTTTCCGCGCTGGCCTCGAGCGCCCCCTTCGAGCAGCGCCTGATACGTGTCGAGGCGGCCCACGCCCTGCCGGCGCTGGCCGATGAGCTGGCCAGCGAATCGGATGCGCTCAACGCGCTGTTTCTCGCCTACGCCGATGACGAGGCGCTGTGGCTTGCCGCCCGGTTGGCGCTGGTGCGCTACGGAGACACGGCCCGCACCGTGCTGAGCGAGTACGAATTCGATCCTGCCTTTCAGCGTGTGCTGGCACGCTTCGGCGCTGATGTCGTGCTGCCGATTGCCTATTTCCATCGCCACGAGATTGACGCGCTCAGCGCCCGGCATTGGGCCAGCCGCCAATATGAACGCGCCAGCGATTCATTGGCGCAGTGGTGGCGAACGGACGACGCGTCGCCAGCCAATGATGAGCTTAATGATGAGATGGCGCCTGCCAACACGTCGCTGACACCGCACCAGCGCGGTGATTACGCGATCGCCTACCTCGACGCCGAGGGCCACGATTTTCTAGGTCAGTTCGTGGTCGATCGGCAAGGTGACGTGCGGTGGTTACAGAGTGAGCGCGTCGTGAGCAGCCTGAGTAATTTCTTTACCCGTGGTATCCGCGATCTGGAAAGTAAATGGCGCCAGAATGATGACATTGGTGTAGCCGATGCCGCCTGGGCGGGTATGGATCTACTGGTGATGGCAAGTGCAGTGAAGCTATTGCGAGCTGGACGTACCTTGCGCGCGGGTAGTATCGAGGCGCAGAGCGTCCGCACCGGGACACAGACGGTTGCTGGAGGAGAAATATCCGCAGGTGTGCGCTTCTCTGAGTTGTCACGAGGTGCCAGATTAGCTGCTGTGGGCGCCACAACGTACGTCATCGTGCGCCATCCCGGCCTGATCAGCGCATTAGGTGCCAACGTCGCACAATGGGCAGGGCTGCCGGTCAAGCTGATGCAATTTGCGCTTTGGGCAATGATTTTAATGCCCCTGTTGGCTGTGGCGTGCTGGCTATATCGGCTCTTTCTTGTTCCGGTGCTATGGCTTTTGTACCGCATCCTGCGCTTGAGCTCGCGCGCTTCGCACTAATTCGCTCAGTGTCGCGTCACACCTACTGATTGGTCGTTGAGCGGCTATGCTGTAGGCAATATCCGGTTGACCGCCTATCGACAAAAGAGACCGTTTTCATGTATCGATCATTCATTCGCTCTGCGCTGTTCGTCCCTGCCTCTCGTCCCGAGCGCGTTCCCAAGGCGCTTGCCAGCGGGGCCGATGTCGTCATCATCGACCTGGAAGATGGGGTGGCGAAGGACGGCAAAGGCCAGGCTCGCCAGGCGCTGGATGAAGCGCTCACTCACTATCTTGACGGTAACGTGCCTATCGCCGTGCGGATCAATGCGCCTGAAAGCGAGGAGTGTGACGCTGATCTTGCGCTATGCGCCCGGCATCCAGGCATTGCTGCGCTTGTCGTACCCAAGACAGAGAGCGGCGGAGCGCTGCGTGCCGTGCTGTCACGCTGTGAACGGCCGATCTGGGCACAGATCGAGAGTGCTCGCGGCTTGTCACGTATTGAAGAAATCGCCTCTTCCAAGGGAGTCGAGCGCTTGAGCTTCGGCCCGCTTGATCTGGCGCTTGATCTGGGAGTGACGCTGGACACATCCGGTGGCGAGGCGGTACTTGATCAGGCGCGCTATGCGTTGATCATGCAGTCGCGTCTGGCCGGCCTCGATTCGCCGTTGGCGGGTACCCTGCCGACGATTGATGACAAGACAGCGATTGCCGCGACGGCGCGACGCTCGCGCGACATGGGATTCGGCGGCATGCTGTGCATTCACCCGGCTCAACTCGGGCCGGTGCATGAGGTGTTTGCCCCTACCGTTGCCGAACTTGATTGGGCGCGGAGGGTGGTTGAGCTCGCCGCACGCAGCGAGGCGGTATTTCAGATTGACGGCAAGATGGTCGATGCGCCGGTTATCGAACTGGCAAGGCGAATGCTGGCAAGCGATGAGTAGAGGCGTATCCGTTTTTACCTGGCTTGAACGGCACCGCCCCGGCTAGGCCGGGGCGGTAGGATATCGTAGCTTTCAGCGTTGAATTAACGCTTTGCAGCAACGTTTTGCTTGTCGCTGGTGTCGGTAGTGGCAGCGACTTTTTGGTGCAGCTTGTTAGCGGACGTGTTGGCACTGACGGCTGCCGTAGCGGCTGCGGTGACCTGCGGGCGGTAGGCCATATGATAGGCCAGGCCGACAAAGAGGGCGCCGCCTACTGCATTGCCAAGGAACACGGCAACGAAATTGGGCAGGTACTGCCCCCAAGTCACGGCGCCAGCGAAGATGGCTGCTGGTACGACGAACATGTTGGCAACAACGTGCTGAAAACCGATGGCAACGAAGGCCATCACCGGGAACCAGATGCCGAGAATCTTGCCGGCCACGTCCTTGCTGGCAAAGCCGAGCCACACGCCTAGACATACCAGCCAGTTGCAGCCGACGCCGGATACAAAGGCATGCCAGAAGTCGGCGCTGATCTTGGCCTGGGCAATGCCCACGGTTTTGGCCAGAAAGGCCCCCTCGGTCATGCCGAGGAAATGGCCAAAGAAGTAGGCCACGGCGATACTGCCGACGAAGTTGGCAAGCGTAATCAATACCCAGTTCTTGATCACTGCACCGACGCCGATACGCCGGGCGAACAGCGCCATCGGCAGCGCCATCATGTTACCGGTCAGCAGTTCTCCACCGGCTAAAATCGTCAGAATCAGGCCGACCGGGAACACGGAAGCGCCGAGAAAAGTAGCCAGCGAGCCCCATGCGGCGGGAAGCGTGGCAATAACGTGGATATCGAGCAGAAAGCCAGTGGCGATGAAGGCGCCGGCCAGGAAGCCAAGCACTAGCAGCGGTAGCAGTGGGGTCTGGCTTTTCTTTTCACCAGCGCTGACGGTCAGCGCGGCAATTTCTTGGGGAGAATAGAGAGACATGATCTTACGATGGTCCGAAAAGAATTGGCAGATACGTTAATTAAGCGACTAACGTTAATGTGGCTAATTGTCGCGGGAATCTGTATTGAAACTTAATGTGACTGAAATGTGAAGTTGTATTGTGCTGATGCCTGCATTCGCATCGTGTCGGCCAATCTATTAGGCTGCTATTGGATTTATCGACTCAGGAGGGGATATGGATTATCGACGTTTGGGACGTACTGGCCTTAAGGTCTCACCGCTGTGTCTGGGCACCATGACGTATGGCACCCCTGAGTGGCGGGATTGGGTGCTCGATGAGCAGCAGAGCCGGCCATTCATTCAGGCTGCGCTCGAGAAGGGAATCAACTTCTTTGATACGGCCGACATGTATTCCGACGGGGCTTCTGAAGAGGTGGTAGGGCGTGCGCTCAAGGATTTCGCGCGTCGTGAAGAAGTGGTGATTGCCACCAAGCTCTACAATCCGACCGGCAATAAAGGGCCCAATGAGCGTGGCCTGTCGCGCAAGCATATCCACCACGCCATTGACGCCTCGCTGACGCGGCTGGGTACTGACTATGTCGATCTCTATCAGACGCACCGCTGGGATTACGACACGCCCATTGAGGAAACGATGGAGGCGCTTCATGAGGTAGTGAAAGCGGGCAAGGCGCTTTATATCGGTGCGTCGAGCATGCATGCCTGGCAATTTGCCAAGGCGCAGCATGTCGCCGAGAAAAACGGCTGGACCAAGTTTTCTACCATGCAGCCGATGGTGAACCTGATCTATCGCGAGGAAGAGCGCGAGATGATCCCGCAGTGCATCGATCAGGGGGTAGGTGTAATTCCCTGGAGCCCGCTGGCACGAGGCATTCTCGCCGGTAGCAAGCCGGTGGGTAGTGAAGGCATGACGACGCGGGCCAAGAGCGATGAGCAGATGCGCAACTGGAAACTCGGTCTTGAGCGTGATAATCCAGTCATTGACGCACTGCAGGCCGTGGCACAGGAGAAGGGCGTTTCGCCTGCTCAAGTGGCATTGGCGTGGCTGTTGGCCAAGCCGGGGATTACGGCCCCCATTATCGGTGCCAGCAAAGCGCATCATCTCGATCAGGCGCTCGGTGCGCTGGAGGTTTCCTTGAGCGCTGACGAAATCGAGCGGCTCGAAGCGCCTTACGTCCCGCATGAAGTGGTCGGCTTCGTGTAAAATGCCTACCCGGCTGAACTCAGTTTAGCCGGGGATTTATGGGTTCAGCCCATAAAAAAAGCCAGGTGCAAGGCACCTGGCTTTTAACGACAGTTAATTTATATCTACATCAATAAATTAACGCTTGTCGTCTTTCTTCGAATCGGTATAGCTCGAGGGAGAAGCGGAAACACTGCGCGTGCCCTGAATCCCAGCTGACGTTGTCGTCGGCGAAGTTGGGTTCGTACCGGCACCACCCGCAGTTGTCGAGCTGCTGCCACCGCGCTGACTATCCGAAGAGGTGGAGGAGGAGGAATCCGCACCTTTAGCCTTGCCAGTATCACTGTTACCAGAATCAGAGCCATCAGAATCAGCGCTAGTATCATTACCCATGGCTTGATCTACTGCCTGGTGTGCCATGTTATTAGCCTGTTCTTTAGCCTTGGCCTTGGCCTTATCGAACTGTTCATGGCCAGCTTCACTGGCTTTGTTCATCACGTCATCGCGTGTGCTGCCCATTGCTTTTTGCTCGGCGCGCGTGGAAGGCAGCATACCCCCCAAGGCTGCACCCAAGGCAACGCCCAAAGCCCCTACGACGATAGGATGCTCCTTGATGAAGTCGGTGGTCTGCGAACCCGAGCCTTGGCTCTTTTGTGAGATGCCCTGCATGGACTGTTGCGCCTTGCTTCTCATGTTGCCCACTTTATCTCGCATACCACCTCCACTGCTTCCAGTACTGCTTGCTTTTTTCTTGCCACCACCCAGCAAACCACTGGCCCTTCCTTTCAGCGAGGCCAAACGACCCTGCTTGCTGCCCGACTGCGAACCATCCTGCTGTAGCCCGCCGTTAGAATGGTGCGAGCGATAATCGTTGGAATAATTGGACGTATCAGTGTAATGACTATCGCTGCTACCACTTATGCCTGGAGTCGACGTGGTCGCTGTGGTGCTACCGGAAGTCGCTACATTGGGTGACCCTGTCGCCACTGAAGTTGATGGCACTGTGGTCCGCGTGGCAGGTACTGTTTCAGCCGATACCGTCGCCGGTGCTTCAGATGACGCCATAGGCGCAGAATCTGTGCTAGAGCTGCCCTTGTTACGCTTCGAGCTGGAATTGGAATACATCAACCAGCCAATGCCCAGCCCCATCAGTGCAACGGGAACCGGATTCTGCTTGGCAGTTTCACCGAGATTGGTGAAAAAGTCCTTCGAGCCACTGCTGCGCACGTAATTGAGCGCAGTATTCACCATCTGATCGGGCGCAAAGCGATCTTCGAGCTGATGCAGAGTGGTATCCAGATGCGAGCGTGTCTTCTCGATATCGGATTCGATCTCTTCGGGGCTGCGGGTATCCTGGTTATCGTTGCTCATTGCTTCTGCTCCTTATACTCCTTGGCGTGCTGACGAGCCAGCGCCTGGTCCTGTTGAACGCTATTCATTGTGCGTTGCGGCATAAGGCTGGCAGCTTTAAGTTTTTTGCGGCCGGCCTGCACCATGATCATGCCAATAATTAGCGCGATCACACCCACGATAAGCGCGGAAAGCCAAGGCTCTAATACATTGCTCAGCGCCAACACGGCACAGGCCAGAAGCGTCAGGAAACCTCCAAGGGCCACGACACCGGCGGTTACAATCGACCCGACAGCGGCCATGATCTGAGTCATCTTCTCAGAAAGTTCTGTCTTGCCCAGCTGCACTTCCTGCCGAATCAAGGTAGAAACATCCTGCATCAGCATAGAAACTAGCGAGCTGAACGACGTCGAGGAATCACCCTTCTTGGCCGCCGTATTGCCACGCTCTTCTTCTATGGCTTCAGGATCGAGTGGATCCAATCGTTCATTTCTGTTCTTGGATTCCATGCGTTATTACCTCCCTGTCAATTGCATAGATACTACGCAGTCATCGACATTTACCACCATACCCGACACTACGAAGCTGTAGGCGTTACAATGTCCAATTCGATAAGCTTTAAGAACTACCACTCTTCAAAAAGCGTGACAGAAAGATACCCGCCACGACGGCACCGCCGAGATACATCATCGGCCGATGACGGCTGCATTCCTGCGCCTGTTGCCATAGCTGATTGAGGTCGTTGTCACGGATTGAGCCGGCAAAGGAGTCCGTCTGATCGGCGATCTTGTACGTATAGTTGGCGAAGGATGGCTGCTCCTGCTCCTTGAACTGATCGGCCATGCTGCGCATCGCCTTGGCGACGCCGCTCACCTGATCGGCCGCCATGCCCTTTTTCTCATCGGCCATGCGCTTCGCTTGTTGCTGCGCCTCGCTTACCATCTGCTGGGCCTGGCCTTTCGCCTGTCCTGCTGCCTGCTTGGCTTGATCCTTGGCCTGATTCGCCTGCTGCTTGCCTTGCTCCTTCTTGCCTTGCTCCTTCGTATCGCCGGACCCAGAGGAGGACGCGTTGCTGGTATATGTGCCTGATGTTGTATGTTTGTCCGATTCACTCATGACAGAAATCCTTTTATGTTGAGTGCGTTAGAAGAAATCAGCTGGGCTTTTTCACATTACTTTATTGATCGTCTGCGAGTGAAAGCGCTCTCCCTTCATCGATTCGATATTCAAACCTCGTATATTGAAGGTAGTGCGTTAATGAAACATGTCAAAGTAGATGAGAATGAGTAATTTAAATTAATTTAAATTAAGTTTTTCAGATGTGGCTATTTTCGTCTTGCGATGAAGGCTGTTTCATCAAACAGTGGGTTAGCCCAGCCAGGGTTTGAACAGCAGGTCATCATCTCGCCCGGATACACGGCAGGCTGATGCGTACTCAAGTTGAAGGAGGGGACATAGGCTGCTTTACGGTTGCGGGTTGGGCATGAAGGATGCGTAGCGTATGCTACCTTTCATTTTTCAAATCGCAGGTGAAACGAGCCAGCCATGAGCAATCTGTTGAAGAAATGGCTTAGGAGACTAGTGGTCGTGACGCTCCTGATTGCCGTGGTAGTGGCCGCTATCTTCTGGGGCATGCATTGGTATTACACCGGTCGCTTCTTCGAGGAAACGGATAATGCCTATGTACGCGGTGACATCGTTTCGGTTCGTAGCGAACTCAGTGCCCGGGTCACGCGTGTCGCAGTGGCACACAACCAGCGCGTCACCGCTGGAGATCTCTTGGTCGATCTCGATGAAACCGACTATCGGGATCAGCTCGAACAGGCGCATGGCCAACTCGCCCAGGCCGAAGCCAGCGTCATCCAGGCTGAGCGCAACATCGGCCTGCAGCAAGCCACCATCGAGCAGAATCGCGCACAGATTGCCGCCTCAGAGGCCCAGCTCAAGCAGGCCCGACAGACGCTTGAGCGCTCTCGTCAACTAGCACAGCGCGACTTCGCCTCGCGCCAGCAGCTCGATGAGGATCAAGCCAACTTTGATGTCGCCAAGGCCAACCTGGCTGCCGACCGTGCGGCACTGGTCTCTGCCCAGCGCCAGCTCGACGTACAGGAGGCGGCGGTCGATGAAGCGCGAGCGCAGCGGCAGACAGCCCGTGCTGAGCTTGCCCAGGCCGAACACCAACTCGCCAAGACCCATCTCTACGCTCCCTTTGATGGCGTGGTTGGCAACGTCAATGTCGAGCGCGGCACCCTGGCCCAGCCATCATTGGCATTGATGAGCCTGGTACCGATTGATGCCCTCTACGTAGTAGCCAACTATAAGGAAACCCAGGTCGAGCGCATGCGCATCGGCCAGCATGCTGATATTCATGTCGATGCCTATCCCGGTATCACCTTCGAGGGAGTGATCGATAGCCTCGCCCCGGCCACCGGTACCGAGTTCAGTCTACTGCCCAACGACAACGCCACCGGCAATTTCAACAAGATCGTGCAGCGGGTGCCGGTCAGGATTCGTCTGACTGGGCCAGAGAAAGCGTTGCACTATCTACGTGCGGGGCTTTCCGTCGAGCCACGGATCGACACGCGCGGTAAAGGCGAGTCACTGTATGTCGCGCCGGATGGTGGGGCAGGCCACGACAGGACAGACAATGATACTCCCCACGCTCAGCGCTGAGGTCTGAGCAGTGAGTGCTGATGCCCCTGAAGCGATGCCCTCTTGGCGTCTGCGGCTAGGCTTCGTTGCGGCTGTATTTGGCATGTTCATGGCGATTCTCGATATCCAGATCGTCGCCAGTTCGCTCAATGAGATTCAGGCCGGCGTGGCCGCCAGTCAGGACGAGATCTCATGGATTCAGACCGCGTATCTGATCGCCGAGATCATCATGATCCCGCTGTCCGGCGTAATGACGAGAATATTGTCGACCCGCGTGGCCTTCGTGATCTCAAGTGTCGGCTTTACGCTGGCAAGTCTGGGCTGCGCGATGGCGACCACGATCAATGAGCTGATTGTGCTGCGCGCCATTCAGGGCTTCATGGGCGGGGCGATGATCCCGATCACTCAGGCGGTCAGCTTCACCATCTTTCCGCGTCGCAAGATGGGGGCGGTACAGGCGGTGATCGGTCTGGTGGCGACGGTGGCGCCTTCGGTCGGGCCAACGCTTGGCGGCTACATTACCGAATACATGAGCTGGCACTGGTTGTTTCTGGTCAATGCGGTGCCGGGGGTGCTGGTGTCATTGGCGGTATGGCGGCTGCTCGACATCGATAAAGCCGATCTAAAAGTGGTGCGCACCCTGGATATCTTCGGCTTGATACTGATGGCACTTTTTCTCGGCACGCTCGAGTTCGTGCTTGAAGAAGGGCCTGACGATGACTGGTTCGATAGCCGCCTGATTCTATCCATGGCGCTGATTTCGGTGATCTCGGCAGCGCTGTTCTTCATTCGCATGTTTACCGCCAGGCATCCCATTATCAACCTGCGTCTGTTCGCTGAGCGCAACTTCGCGGTCGGCATTGGTCTGGTATTTGTGCTGGGCATCGCCCTGTACGGTCTGGTTTATTTGATGCCGCTGTTTTTTGGCACCGTGCGTGGATTTAGCAGCCTGCAGATCGGTGAGGTGATGTTTGTTACCGGCGCGGCAATGTTCCTGACCGCGCCGGCAGTGGGCATCCTGAGTGACAAAATCGACCTACGTCTTTTAATCGGCTGCGGTGTGCTGTTGACCGGGATCGGCTCGATGATGAATGCCAACCTCACCGACCAATCCGGCTTCTGGGAATTCTTCTGGCCGCAGATCGTGCGCGGTGTGGGTATGATCATGTGCCTGGTGCCGAGTTCACGCGTTGCGTTGGGGATGCTACCGCGCGAGCAGATCGGCAATGGCAGCGGCATGTTCTCGGTGATGCGTAACCTTGGTGGCGCGGTGGGGCTGGCACTGCTCGATACGGTACGTGACTGGCGCGAGGACTATCACTGGAATCAACTCATTCCCGCTATCAATGAAGGGCGCGAGACGGTGGTGACCACACTCACCCAGTATCAGCAGCAGTATCTTGGGGCTGTCAGTGATCCGCATGCCGCGGCGATTCAGCTCATCGTACAGCGTGTCCAGTTGCAGGCGGACGTTTTAGCCTATAACGATATCTTCTTATGGCTTGGCCTCATCTATTTTCTGATCTTTCCGGTCGTCTTTCTTCTGCGGCGCAGTTGAAATGCCCCATCAGGAGTGATCGCGCCCTTCACGATTGTTGTCTACGCTGAAAAAGCCGTTTAGATGCGAACGGCATGCTGACGCGCCTGGTGTTGGCAGCTCTTATAAAACGATAAGTTTCGAACAGACCTGAATAGCGGTTCGAGTTCCCTATCCTTTGGCAGGGCGCGGACTCGAACAGTTGTACCAATCAGCAACAACATGGATAGCGGCCTTGAGCGCCGCGCTCACCAAGGCTGTTTCGTCTTTAGCAGGCGAGGCGGCATCCTATTGATGAGGTATTGTCATGGCAGACACCCCTACCACCCACGAGCAGCGGACCGGCTTCAATGAGGCCGAGACCACTGTCGCCAAACGCACCGGCCCTGCTGGCCGGGCCGACGCGGCGGCAACCACGCAGCAGATTACCCTGACCATCAACGGCGAAAAGCACACCCTCGAGGTTGAGCCCAACGTGGTGCTGCTCGATGCGCTGCGTGAACGCCTTGATCTGACCGGCAGCAAGAAAGGCTGCGATCACGGTCAATGTGGCGCCTGTACCGTGTTGATCAACGGTCACTCCGCCAACTCGTGCCTGACCTTGGCCGTCATGCATGAAGGCAGCGAGATCACTACTGTTGAAGGCCTCGCCAAGGATGGTCAGCTCCATCCGGTTCAGGAGGAGTTTCTTGAGCACGATGCTTACCAGTGTGGCTATTGCACCTCTGGGCAGATGATGGCGGCGGTGTCGATGCTCAATGACAAGCGCATCGGCACGGATGATGCGTCAGTCAAGGAGGCGATGAGCGGCAATATCTGCCGCTGCGGCGCTTACAAGAACATTCTGAGCGCGGTGCAGTCCGCGCGCGAGAAAGTCTGAGGAGACGTTAAGCATGCGTAATTTTGCCTATCAGCGTGCCGGCAACGTCACTCAGGCGTACACCCTGCACGGCAACGACAACAGCGCCGATTTTATTGCCGGCGGCACCAACCTGATCGATATGGTCAAGCTCGACATCATGCGCCCTGAGCGTCTGGTCGACGTTAATCTGCTGCCATTGACTGAAATTGAAGAGCTCGACGACGGCCGTCTCAAGATCGGCGCACTGGTCACCAATACCGACCTGGCCTATGACGAGCGTGTCACCACACGCTATCCGGTACTGTCCGAGGCGCTGCTGGCCGGTGCCTCAACCCAGCTTCGCAATGTTGCCACTACCGCTGGCAACGTCATGCAGCGCACCCGCTGCCCCTATTTCCGCAACCCATCACGCCCCTGCAATAAGCGTGAGCCCGGCTCGGGCTGCGGTGCGCTCGATGGCATCAACCGCAACCACGCCGTGCTCGGCGGCAGCGACAAGTGTATCGCCGTGCATCCCTCCGACATGTGCGTGGGTATGCAGGCGCTGGGCGCGACCATCACGGTGGAAGGGCCTGACGGCCCGCGCGAAATCCCCTTCGAGGAGTATCACTTGCTGCCCGGCGATACGCCCGAGCGCGAGCATGATCTCCGTGATGGTGAGCTGATCACCCACGTCACCCTCGACGCACCAATCGAAGGTGCGAAGAGCCATTACCTCAAGCTGCGCGATCGGATGTCATTCGAATTCGCGCTGGCCTCCTGCGCTGCTGTAGTGGCACTGGACGGCGATACCATCCGCGAGGCGCGCATTGCGCTGGGCGGCATTGCCACCAAGCCGTGGCGCTCTCATGAGGCGGAAGCGGCACTGAAAGGCAAGCCAGCAACTGAGGCGACCTTTCAGCAGGCGGCCGAGGCGGCTTTGGCCGGCGCCGTACCGCATCGCGACGCGGCGTTCAAGATACCGCTGGCCAAGCAGGCCATCGTCCGCGCCCTTTCTACGGTGACTCGCTAAACAAGGATTTGAAGTCGACGAGCGCAGGCCAGACAAGGCAAAAACTGACGAAAGAGCGGAGTTTACGCCTGTAAATGAGCATCTTGAGGAAGGTTTTAACGCCATATGGCCAAGCACAGGCACTTCAAGCAGGAGGCTCTAGCATGACAGAAACAATTATCGGCCACCGTACGACCCGCGTCGACGGCGAGCTCAAGCTGACCGGTAAGGCAGATTACACTTCCGATCACAACCTGCCCAATCAGGCCTACGGCTACCCGGTGCCGAGCACGATTGCCTGTGGCAAGCTGCTCGAACTCGATATCGACGAGGCCCGCCAGGCGCCCGGCGTGATCGAGATTGTCCACCGTGGCAACTTCCCGCAGCTGCAGCCCTCGGATAACAACCCGGCCTGCGGCACGGCGGCACGGCTCTATCGCTCGCCGAGCACCATGGCGGAGCAGAACAAGGTAGGCGAGGTGCGCCTGCCGTTCGAGGACGACGGTATCCACTACGAGGGGCAATACATTGCCCTGGTCGTCGCTGATACGTTTGAGCACGCTCGCGCCGCGGCGCGTCTGGTCAAAGCGCGCTACGAGGTGCATGAGGCGGTACCGGGCCTGTTTTCCACCGATGATGAGGGGGAAGAAGCGGGCGACGAGGCGGTGTCACGCGGTGATCCCGCTGGTGCCTATGAAACGGCGCCGGTCAAGCTTGATCAGACTTACACCATCGCGATGGAAACTCATATGGCGATGGAGATGCACGCCTCGATCGCCACCTGGGAAGATGATCGTCTGACCATTTATGAGTCCACCCAAGGGGTAGTGTTCCAGCGTAACGCGCTGGCGCAGATATTCGGTATACCGCCCGAGAAGGTCACCGTCATCGCGCACTACATCGGCTCGGGCTTCGGCAGCAAGCTGTTCATGTGGCCTCATGCGGTAATGACCGCGGTGGCATCAAGGATGGTCGGTCGTCCGGTCAAGACGGTGCTGTCGCGCCAGCAGAACTTCTGCAACGCCGGCAATCGCCCGGCCTCGCGTCAGCATGTCCGCATGGCTGCCGACCGCGACGGTAAGCTATTGTCGATTCGGCACGACAGCCAGAACGAGACCTCGTTTATCGACAGCTACACCGAGTCGATCGGCAGCGGCACGCCGCGTGCCTACGCTTGCGATAACGTCTCGGTGTCGCAGCGCCGCGTCCAGGTCAACCACGGCACGCCGACCTCGATGCGTGCCCCGGGTGAAGTGTCGGGCAGCGTCGCGCTGGAGATCGCCATGGATGAGCTGGCGATCGAGCTCGGCATGGACCCGCTCGAACTGCGCCGCAAGAACTTTGCCGAGCGTGATCCTACTGCCGACCTGCCGTGGTCGGGCAATCATCTACGTGAATGCTGGGATGATGCTTCGCGGCGCTTCGGCTGGGAGAAACGTAATCCTGAAATCGGCTCGATGCGCGACGGTCACGAGATCATCGGCTGGGGCATGGCGGACGCGACCTGGGAAGCGATGCGCAGCCACTGCAAGGCCCGTGTCGAACTGCGTGCCGACGGCAAGGTGCAGGTCGCCTGCGGCACTCAGGACATCGGCACTGGCACTTACACCATTGTCGCCCAGACCGCCGCCGAGCTGACCGGCGTGCCGCTGTCACGCATCGAGGTCAAGCTGGGCGACTCGATGCTGCCGGCCGGGCCGCTGTCGGGTGGTTCAATGGCGACTGCCACCGTACTGCCAGCGGTGGCTGGCGCCACGCGCGACGTTATCGAGCAGTTGAAGCAGATCGCCATCGCCGACGGCGCGCCTTTCGCTGGCAAGGAGGCTGATTCGCTTGAGTTCAAGAACGGTGAATTATCCGATGGCAGCCGTTCAGTGTCGTTCGTCGATATCCTTAACGCCGTGCCGCGCGGCATGGTCGAGGGCGAGGCCAGCGCCGCACCTGGCGATGAGCAGGACAAATTCTCGTTTCGTTCGTTCGGTGCCCATTTCGTCGAGATCCGCTGGGATCCGGGCATCTCGCGCCTGCGGGTGTCTCGCGTGGTCAGCACCATCGACATCGGCCGAGCAATCAACCCGCTGACCGCGAAGAACCAGGTCGAAGGGGCGATCGTGATGGGCATGGGCATGGGTATGTTCGAGGAGACCGAATACGATCCGGCGGGCAACATCTACAACAATAACTATGCCGACTACGTCGTCCCGGTTCATGCCGACATTCCCGACATAGAGGTCGAGCTGCTCGATAACCCCGACTACAACTTCAACGAGTTCGGTGCCCGCGGCGTCGGCGAGATCGGCATCACCGGTATGGCCGCAGCGATCTCCAACGCCGTCTACCACGCCACCGGCAAGCGCATTCGCGACATGCCGATCAAGATCGCCGATCTGATCGACTGAGAATGTGATGAGTCGGACCATGGGGATGCGCACTGTCGCATCCCCTTTTCATTAGAAAGCTTTGATGGAACTGGCTGTGTTTTCTACAGTGAAAGCGTACGCTCGGTTCCGTTTCATGATTATCCCATCACTATCGTGACTTACGCAGCGCAGCGCGCTGCTACCCAACAGTGCTATCGACGCCTGAGCGGCGGCGGTAAGACGATGAGGTTTTGGCAATGGCAGACAAGGATGATAAGCGCCCTGACCACGATGATCAGGGTAAGGGGCGTGCGCGCGGCGTCGAAATTCACGACGCCCGCGCGCCCTCGCGACGCAATTTCCTCAAATCGGTCGGTGCGACCAGCCTGGCGGCAGCGACTGCGCCGGCCTGGGCGCGGGTCGGCTACGTCAACCACGACGAGCAAGAACCGCAGGACAAGCGCGCCGACGAAGGCGAAGCCCCGGCCAAGGGCACGCAGCGCATCACGCTGAACGTCAACGGCCAGGCGCATACGCTCGATGTTACCCCCAACATGGTGCTGCTCGACGTGTTGCGTCATCAACTCGCGCTGACCGGCACCAAGAAGGGCTGCGATATCGGCCAGTGCGGCGCCTGCACCGTGCACGTCAATGGCGTATCAATCAATTCCTGCCTGAGCTTGGCGGTGATGCACGATGGCGACGAGGTCACCACCGTCGAAGGCTTGGGGCAGAACGGTAAGCTCCATCCCATACAGCAGGCCTTTCTCGATCATGACGCCTACCAGTGCGGCTACTGCACACCGGGGCAGATGATGTCGGCAGTGGCGATTCTCAACGACGCCGAGGTTGCCAGCGATGACGCCGCAGTACGTGAGGCGATGAGTGGCAACATCTGCCGCTGCGGCGCTTACAAGAACATCCTCAGCGCGATCCAGACGGCGCGGAAGAACGTATAGGAGACGATGACATGCGTCATTTCGATTACAGCCGCGCCGACAGCGTCGATCAGGCAGTGGCAACTTATGCACAGTCTGATGCGGCGTCGTTTCTGGCCGGTGGCACCAACCTGCTCGATATGGTCAAGATCGACATCATGCGCCCTGAGCTGATGGTCGACATCCACCGGCTGGGGCTTAACAACATCGAGACGCTCGATGATGGGCGTCTGCGGGTAGGCGCGTTGGTTACCAACACCGCGCTGGCGCGTGATGCTACGGTCAAAGCGGATTACACCGTGCTGTCCGAGGCGCTGCTGTCCGGTGCCTCGACCCAGTTGCGCAACAAGGCGACCACCGGCGGCAATATGATGCAGCGGGTACGCTGCCCCTATTTCCGTGACGGCGTGTCGGACTGCAACAAGCGTGATCCGGGCTCCGGTTGCTCAGCGATTGGCGGCTACAACCGCTCGGTCCATGCCGTACTGGGCACCAGCGACCAATGCATTGCCACCTATCCTTCCGATATGAGCGTGGCGATGGCGGCCATCGGTGCCACCGTCAGCGTCACCGGCCCCGACGGTTCACGTGAAATCGACTTCCTCGATTTTCATCTGCTGCCCGGCGACAAGCCGTGGGAGGAGTTCGCCCTCAAGGACAACGAGCTGATCACCCACGTGACGCTTGATGCACCGATTCAGGGCGCCAAGTCGGCCTACCTCAAGCTGCGCGACCGCTCGTCCTATCAGTTCGCGCTCGCCTCCAGCGCGGTGATCGTGTCGCTGGACGGCAATACCATTCGAGATGCTCGAATCGCGATGGGCGGCGTGGCAACCAAGCCATGGCGCGCCAAGCAGGCCGAGGATGCTCTCAAGGGCCAGCCCGCCACCGAGCAAACCTTTGCCCGTGCGGCGCAAATTGCTATGCAGGATGCCAAGGGCTACAAGCATAACGCCTTCAAGATTCCGCTCGGTCAGCAGGCGATTATCCGCAACCTGACCACCCTGACCGCTTGAGAGCATCCCGAACGAGGACACTGCAATGAGTGACAACATCATCGGCGCCGCCAAGCCGCGTATTGACGGCCCGCTCAAGCTGACCGGCCTGGCAAAATACTCCTCCGATAATCTTCTCGATGACATGGTTTACGCCTATGGCGTATTCAGCTCGATCGCCAGTGGCGAAGTGACCAACATCGACCTCAGCGTGGCCCAGCAGTCGCCGGGCGTGATCGATATTTTCCACCACGACCACTTTCCCCAGCTGTTCCGTACGCCCAGCAGCATGGAGCAGGAAAACAAGGTCGACGAGGAACGCCTGCCGTTCGAGGACAATCAAGTCCACTACGCCGGCCAGTTCGTCGCGCTGGTGGTCGCCGACAGCTTCGAGAATGCCCGCGCCGCGGCCTACAAGGTCAAGGTTGATTACAAGACGTCGCCGGTACTCGCTAACCTGGCCCAGGCGGTCAAGGTCAACGGCACCCAGCTGCATCAGGACAGCAGAAATTCGCGTGGTGATCCCGAACCGGCTTTCCAGAGCGCTCAGCACAAGATCGACTTCACCTACGTGACGCCGGTCGAGACCCACAACCCGATGGAGATGCACGCCACGGTCGCGGCCTGGAGCGGTGACAAGCTCACCATGTATGACACCACCCAGGGCGTGGTCAACGCGCGCAACGTTTATGCCAAGGTGTTTGGCCTGTCGCCGGATCGCGTCGAGGTCATCACGCCGTTTCTCGGCTCAGGCTTCGGCAGCAAGCTGTGGCCGTGGCCCCATGCGATTGCCGCTGCCGCCGCCGCCCGGGAAGTGGGGCGGCCGGTGCAGCTGGTCGTGCCGCGTCAGGAGATGTTCACCACGACCGGCCATCGTCCGGAAACGAGCCAGCGCCTGCGTCTGGCTACCGACGATGACGGCCGGCTGGTCTCGCTGCGCCATGAGTCGATCTCGACCACCTCGACTATTGATCAGGGCAACAACCCCTATGTCGAGTCGTGCGGCAAGATGACCCAAGGACTGTACTCCTGCGAAAACCTGCTGGTCACCCACTCAACGACCGGAACCAACCGTGGCACACCGACCTCGATGCGTGCCCCCGGTGCGGCGCCGGGGCTGTTCGCGCTGGAATCGGCAATGGATGAGATGGCGATCGAGGCCGGCCTCGATCCGCTCGAATTCCGCCGTCGCAACTATGCCGATTCTGATGAGAGCAAGGGGCTGCCGTGGTCGAGCAACAAGCTGCGCGAGGCCTACGATCAGGCCGCCGAGAAATTCGGCTGGTCGAAGCGCAACTCTGAAATTGGCTCAATGCGTGACGGCAATGAGATTGTCGGCTGGGGCATGGCGACCTGCAATTGGGAGGCGATCCGTCGCCCCTGCGATGCCCGCGTGTCGCTGCGCGCCGACGGCACGGCTTACGCTTCCTGTGCGACCCAGGACATCGGCACCGGCACCTACACCATCGTTGCACAGGCGGTTAGCCAGGTGACCGGCCTGCCGCTGGAAAAAATTGAAGTTGAACTGGGCGATTCCTCCTATCCCTCGGGGCCGATTTCTGGTGGCTCATGGGCGACGGCCACGGCGCTACCGGCGGTCGCGGCAGCGGCACGCAAGGCGCTTGAAGAACTCAAGAGCTACGCCGTGTCAGAACGCGGCGCGTTTGTCGGTGCCAAGGCGGATGATCTCAGCATCGAGAACGGCCAGCTCAAGAGCGCTGACGGCAAGACGGTCGCCTTTGCCGAGGTGCTCAAGCAGCGCAAGTTGGCCAGTGCCGATGGCGAGGCGCACACCGGCGGCGCGCCGACCGATCAATATGCCTTCCGCTCGTTCGGGGCGCATTTCGTCGAGGTGCGCTGGGATCAGGGCATTTCCAATCTGCGTGTCTCGCGGGTAGTCAGCGCCATCGACGTCGGCCGCGCTGTCAACACACTGACCTCACGCAACCAGGTCGAAGGCGCGATCGTGATGGGCGTTGGTATGGCGCTGTTCGAGCAGACCGAGTATGACCACCGCAACGGCCGGCCGGTCAACAACAACTACGCCGAATACCTCGTGCCGGTGCATGCTGATCAGCCCGAAGTCGATGTCATTCTGCTCGACTATCCCGACTACAAGTTCAACGAATTCGGCGCCCGTGGTATCGGCGAAATTGGCATCACGGGGCTTGCCGCTGCGGTGGCCAATGCCGTCTACCACGCCACCGGCAAACGCATTCGCGAACTGCCGATCACCATGGATAAGCTGATGGACGACGTACCCCAGGCGCAGCAGGCATAAGCTGTAGCGAAAAACGCAAAGCCGACGGTCTACGGTCTAGGACCGTTGGTTTTGCCGCTAGGGAATAGGGGAGATGATGATGCGACGGTCATGGCTATTACTTCTACTGCTAACGGTATTGGTCACTTCACCGGCCCGAGCGGAACCGCAATACCAGATCGAGCAGATGAAGGACAACGTCTACCGCCTTACTGCCGGTCACTATCGTTCGGTATTCATGGTGACCGATGCCGGCATCTTCCTGACCGACCCCATCAATGACAATGCCGCCGCCTGGCTGCGTGATGAACTTGACCAGCGCTTCAGCGATACGCCAATACGCTATGTTGCCTACAGTCATAACCATTTTGATCATACCTATGGCGGACAGGAGTTTGCGGCTGAAGGGGTGACCTTCATCTCCCATCGTCTGGCGCGGGAAGACCTGGTGCGCACCCGAGCGGAGACCCAAATTCCTGATCTCGTATTCGACGATACGATGTCGGTGTACTTGGGCGACAGCGAAGTGCGTATGCACTACCACGGCACCAACAATGGCCGCGGTTCGGTCAGCATGACATTCGAGCCCGCCGGGGTGCTCTATGTGGTGGATTGGATCGTGCTGGGACGCATGCCTTACAAGGATCTCAAGGGGTATGACATTCACGGCATGATCGATTCCACCCGTGAGGTGCTCAACATGGACTTCGATCTGCTGGTGGGCGGCCATGCCAACGCCGGAACGCGTGAGGATGTCGAGCACTACCTGGGCTATCTGGAAGCGCTATACGCCGCTGTTCGTGACGGCATGCTGCAGGGCAAATCTTTGGAGACGCTGCAGGAAGAGATTCATCTCGATGACTATAGTGACCTGGCCATTTACGAAGAGTGGCTACCGCTGAACATTGCAGGTGTGTATCGGACCTTAAACGACAGCTCGTACATGGACATGCGGAGCGACCTGGAATCTTGATGCGGAAGGCAAGCATGATCAGCGCTTGCCTCGGCGCTGGCCGAAACAGCCGCTGTGCAGGCCTGCTCAAGCACGATGTATCGACCATACTCAAGCAAGAATAATCAAGGGAAGTTAGATCAAGGAGGCTTTAATGCCACGCTCCATAGAAGTTAGTACCACCTCGGAGAGAATCGATGCCATCCTGCGGCGTATCGAAGAGGACGGTGTCGAAGGCGTTGTGAGCCTGGCGCGCCACAGGGGCGCATCACTTACCCCACCGGGCGATGTGCTCTCCATCCAGTTGACCAATGAAGCAACACGACCGATCATCACCATTCTGGCCGATTTTGACGTGGCGGCCGAGGGCTCAGTCCATACGAGCGAATCCTCGAGTCTGATGTCCGCTGGGCAACAACAGCAGATCAGCAAGGAGTCCAACGAGACCGTCTGGGATGAGATGGCGTTTCTGCTGCGCCGCGACACCAACCTTTCGTTCAACTATTTGGCCGCGATGACCTTGGCCGGCGCGGTTGCCGCTGGCGGACTATGGACCGACCTGCTGCACGTGATTGTCGGTGCGATGATCATTGCACCGGCCTTCGAGCCGCTGGTGCGTATCCCCTTCGGGATGATCACCAGGGCCAAGGAACTCATTCCCAGTGGGTTTGCCTCGGTAGCGGCGGGCTATCTCTGCCTTGCTGCGGGCGCGGCATTGACTACCTCGATTCTCGAGTTGTGGAATGGCGGGGCACCACCGGGGTTGGCCCAGCAGCAGTGGATGACCTACTGGTCATCGGTGAGCTTTCCGGGTGTGCTGCTTTCCATTTTCGGTGGGATCGCCGGCGCAGTCATCATCTGCGCCCAGCGCGGGGTAATGACAGTGGGAGTAATGATTACCCTGGCGCTGATTCCGAGCATGGCCGTGGTGGGCATCGGTATCGTCGTGGGCGACTTCTCGCTCGCCTGGAACGGCTTCATCCGCTGGCTGGTCGATGTCGCTCTGGTGGTCGCGATGAGCATCGTCGTGTTCGGCGGCAAGAAGCTGATTCTTCACCGCCGCGTTCATGCTCTGAGCTGATAGCACAGTGAACGGCGCCCGTTATGGGCGCCGTCTGCCGTTAGCGGCGCGTGCCGATCGGCTGGGCATCAACATTGAGTCTGAACAGCACGTAGGGTTTTTGACGCTTGTCCTGACCTTGGTAGCTGGCCTGACGCTCGAGCTGATTGGCGGTCACGTAGAGCCCACCGTTCGGCCCGATCGACAGTGTATCCGGCCATAGAAGATGCGGATCATGGACCAGTGTTTCCCATGTGCCGCTGCCGGTATCGTAGCGGTGAATGGCGTTGTGCTCATAGTCGGTGGTATAGAGCCGTCCGCTCGCGTCCATTAGCATGCCGTCCGAGGCGCCCCCCTTTTCCCCTAAATCCTTGACTGCGGCGGCGGTGTCGTCGTCGCTGGCATTCCTGTCAAGCAGCAGACGCGTCGGTACGCTGTAGAAATGGCGTCCGGAAAGCGCAGAGTAGTAGAGCGTGGCGCCATCGGATGAAAGGGCAATGCCATCGGCGGGCACGCGATTAATCTGCTCCTTCTTCGTGCCCGCCAGGGTCAGACGCTGGCCCTCGACGATCGGCACGAACTCGGGGTCGGCCTGGGTCGACGCATGCCCGCTCAACTTGCGCCACGCCTCGCCTGAGGCGAGATCGACCACAATAATCGCGCCGGGGCCGGCGAATGACGAGTCGGTGATATAGGCAACACCGCCCTGGCCTTGGCTGAAGTCGAAACGCACGTCGTTGAGGTAGGTCGAGTCGAGCGCGGCATCGTCAGGCAGGACGATGGTTCTGTCGATCTGGTTGGAGGCGAGATCGACCGCGACCAGCTTGGCGCCGTTTTGTTGGGCGCCCTTGGCTTGATAGCCCGAGTCGGGCAGTCGGCCGGTATCCAGCAGCCAGACGTGGCCGTCACCCGGCGCAACCACGCTCTGTACGCTGATCAGTGATGCTTCGGGATGCTTGACGTCCGGCGCGTTGATCTTGGCGTTGGGGTAGGGAATTTCCTTGCCATTTTTCAGTTCAGCCACGGTGAATTCGACGCCATTCTCCCAGCGCGGATAGCTGACGAAGATGCGTCCTTCGGCGCTGACGGTGACACCGGTTGGCATCTGGTCGTTGAACAGGAAAACAGGCGAGAGCTCACCGAGGATGTGCTCATGGGCGAGGTCGGCCATCGCTGTGTCATGCTGAGCCGCTGGCGCGCCAAGCGCCATGGCAGGCAGGGTGAGGGGTAGGGTACAGAACGCGGCGCCAGCAACGGCTCGGCGCAGGCGAGAGCGGTGGTCGGCGTGACGACCGCCACTCTTACGGTGAGCGACGTCGGTCTTTACTTTACTGAGCATGCATTTCTCCTGGGTCGAGGGCTACCATGACATGTTCGAGCCTAGCAGAAAGGGGCATTACCGTAGGTACGTGCTGGCCAGGTTCGCTGCCGCATAGACTGCTCGGAAACGATTGGTGCGCCGGTTGATCGGGTTTTCGCGGTCACCCGTGTTTAAAAGAGTGAAAGCCGTAAGGAGGAGCGCGCGGATCTCCTCCTCATGGTGCACGATAGACCGAAAATAGCGCTTACTTGGTCGACCAGGTCTTGGTACCGGGCGGGTCGCCGCGATCGTCAGGACAGGGCACGCCACTGGTCGACCAGGTCGTGCTGCCATCAGCGTGATGGCAGACTTGTTTGCCATTTCTCTGTTGTTCGCTGTCGCTTGCCGCACCATTGCCGCCATAACCACGCAGTTGATAGTTATCGGGTACGTAGTTCGAGGGCCAGTGTTCGGTCTGCGGCGCGACCTGTGGTGCGACGATGACATCCACATCGAGGCCGGGCTGAATCGGGCGCGGCTGTACGGGGTGGGGTTGAACTGGATTCGGCTGAACGGGACGCGGTTGCACCGGACGCGGCTGGACAGGCTGAGGCTGCGCGATCACCGGCGGCGTGGGCGGAGCCGGCTGTACGGGAGTGGCGATGGTTGTCTCGGCGGATGCAGTCAACGACCATACGAGTATGACGCTGAGCACTGCGCTTACATTGAGGTGTCGCAGTAATGATAAATGACTCGAAGAGTAAGTCATGGCGTACTCCATCGGCGGGCGCCGTCTGCAATCGTTAGGCTTAAGCATAACCGGTAATCGCCAGCATGCCCTGAATCATCGTGCTTAACCAGCAGGACGTGCCCGGTAATAGCCCATCTGCCGAGCTTACTGAGATGCGTCTATTTCATGAAGAAGTGCAGTAGAGAACACTGCTACGATAGCGCATGCCATCGCTTGGAGAGCCGTAGTGATCGAATCCATCAAACATAGTCTTGTAGAAGCGCAATCGGCGCTGGATGCCTTTATTGCCAATGAGCCAGCGCTCGCCGCCGTTGAGCGAGCCGCTGGCCAGCTGATCGCCACGCTGGAAAACGGCGGCAGAATCTATTCCTGTGGTAATGGCGGCTCGATGTGCGACGCGATGCATTTCGCCGAAGAACTGACCGGGCGTTACCGTGGCAACCGTCCCGGCATGGCCGCCATCGCGATCAGTGACCCCAGCCATATCAGTTGTGTCGCCAATGATTTCGGCTACGAGCAGATCTTTGCCCGTTATCTTGAGAGCCACGGCCGCGCTGGCGACACCCTGATCGCGATCAGTACCAGTGGCAAAAGCCCGACCATCCTCAATGCTGCGACCAAGGCGCGTGAACTCGGCGTCAATGTTATCGCCCTGACGGGCCGTCCCGCTTCACCGCTGGCACCCCTGGCAGATATCGAGATCTGCGCCCCGGGCGGGCAATATGCCGATCGTGTGCAGGAGTTGCATATCAAGGTACTGCATATTCTGATTGAGCTGATCGAGCGCCATTTTTTTCCAGAAAATTATCTTCCCTGAGCGCCGTCCTTCCTGAGCAACTCCTTCCAAACGTGCTGGCCGGTACTGTTATCGGCCAGTTCCTTTCTATGGCTATGCCTCCATCAGGCGCGGTTTCTGTCTAGCGGTAGCCCATCCAGTCTGAGGCCATGCTTAAAGTCGCCATTATTATAGCCAGTTATTCTTAACATTTTTTATATAGCGTGCCGATATAGCCGGCAATGCGTCTGACAACTAAAAAGAGCGGCCGATAACAAATGCCGACGAGTCTGGGCGCCTTTTTCTCAATGGCATGAGAAAAGCGACAAAGCGGCGTCCGTACAGGCGGGCATACATGCAGGATGAGGAAGGGCCATGGCTATGTTTTTGAACAAGAGTGTCAAGCTGCGCTTGGCGGTAAGTCTGGGGGTATGCATCGCGTTGCTGGTGATCGTCGCCGCGTTGGGGAATTTCAGTGCCAGCAGAGTGCAAGACGATCTTCGAAAGACTTATACCCATAACCTGCTGCCAATTAAGACGTTGGGTGAAGTGAGAACTACCCTGCTGATGAATCGCATCGTGCTGAACGGCATGCTGATCGATCGTGACGTCTCCAAAGTCGAGCGGGTCACTCAGGAAATGGCTGCCAACAGCCAGAAAATTAATGAGAGCTGGGCGAAGTACAAGCAGATCAGTGTGCCCAACGATGCGGAGAAAGCGGGCGTAGCAAGTTTCGAACAGCATATAGACCCTCTGCGCGATGAGATACGTAAGGTTCAGGCGTTGGCGGCGGCAGGAAGTTTTGATCAGGCGACGCTCATGATGGGGTCATCCGTACGAGAAAGTTACGGAGCTTTAATAGCTGACCTCAGTCAGGTTATCGAAGCCAATGTTGCCCAGGCTGATGCCAGCTTTATTCATGGGAACAAATCGTACGCCACGATGCGCAACCTGTCTTTCGGGGCTATGGCATTTTCAGTGATGCTGGCGCTGGCGCTGGCTGTTTGGCTGATTCGCGGCATCGTCACGCCGTTGTCGAAGGCGCGTGCGCTGGCCGAATCGCTGGCTAATGGGAATCTTGATAATACTATCGACATCACTTCCAAGGACGAATTCGGCGACATGCTGAATGCCCTTAAAATCATGGAGGGTAAGCTCTCCGACGTGGTGCGCTCGGTGCGCCGCAACGCAGAGTCGGTCAACCTGGCCTCAGGTGAAATCGCTCTGGGTAATGATGATCTCAATCGCCGTACCCAGGAGCAGGCCGCTAGTCTGGAAGAGACTGCCGCGTCGATGGAAGAAATCACGACCACGGTGCGTCAGAATGCCGACAATGCTGTGCAGGCCGATCATCTGGTTCAGGGCGTCAGCCGTCAGGCGCAGCAGGGTGGTGAAGTCGTCCAGCAGGCCGTAAGCGCGATGACTGAAATCAGTACGTCCAGTCGCAAGATTGCCAGTATTGTCAGCTTGATCGATGAGATCGCCTTCCAGACCAACCTGCTGGCACTTAACGCAGCGGTAGAAGCGGCGCGGGCCGGTGAGCAGGGCCGCGGCTTCGCGGTGGTCGCCAGCGAAGTGCGTAATCTGGCCAGCCGCAGTGCCAATGCAGCCAAGGACATCAAGGGGCTGGTCAATGAAAGTGTCACCAAGGTTCAGTCGGGTACCGTCCTGGTCGACCGCGCCGGGCAGACCTTGCTGGAAATCGTTGATAGTGTGAAGCGGGTTACCGATCTGGTAGGTGAAATCTCAGTTGCCAGCAAGGAACAGGCGCTGGGCATAGACCAGGTCAACATTGCCGTATCGCAGATGGATGCGGTGACCCAGCAGAACGCTAGCCTGGTCGAGAAGTCGAGCGCTGCCAGCCGTTCACTGCAGTTACAGGCCGATGCGCTGCTGCGGGAAATATCGTTCTTCAAGAGCGCGGATACGCAAGGTGCACAGGCGTTTAACGAACCGGTATGGTCACCGCCGCATCGTGACTCCACGCCTGCTGCGGCAAAGGCCAAGCCTCTAGCGGCTAAACAAGTCGCTTCAAAGTCTTCAAACGTTGCCCTTGCCCAGCCGGCTGTCAGGGAAACGGCATCAAGTCCGGCATCGGCACCTTCCAAGCCCACCATGCGTACTCCAGTCAAGGCTGCTGCTGTCAGTGATGACGATTGGACCGAGTTCTAAAATCTTGACCGAGTGGTTATTCCCGTCAGGCCGCCTTCGGGCGGCCTTTCTGTGGTAGCTAAATTAATGAGGTTAATAAAAAATTATTCACCATTTTGGCGCTTCGGCTGCTCACTTCTTGGACGAGGTGCGCCGATAACAGAAGTATTGCGTTCGGCAAAAGGGAGCGGTGGGTAGTGTAGACCAAGAATGGCGGGCCTCTTTTCGAAAGTTAAAAACGGTCACTCGTTCCGAACACGGGTGTACAGGCAGGATTGGAAAGGATCATTGTTATGATGTTTCTGAAGAAAAGCGTCAAACGACGTTTGGCGGTAAGTCTTGGCGCGTGTATCGCTCTGCTGATCATTGTCGGTACGATCGGCATTTTCAGCTCCAGTTTGACCAAGAGCGAGCTCGAGCGTACCTATGAACACAATCTGCTATCTATCAAGGTGTTGGCTGAGGTGCGCTCAACCCTGCTGATGAGCCGGATCGCGCTGAACGGCATGCTGATCGACCGTGACTTGTCCCAGATTGAGCAGATCACCCAGAAAGTATCAGTCAACAATCAGTTGATTGATGAGCACTGGGCGAATTACAAGCAGATCAGCGTTCCCGACGCCGCCGAAAAGGCCGGTGCCACAGCATTCGAGCAGCATCTTGCGCCGCTGCGCAGCGAGATGCAGAAGATTCAGGACCTGGCGGCGATGGGCGATTTTGATCAGGCCTCGGCAGTGATGGGCTCTGTCGTGCGAGACGGCTACACGGTCCTGCTGGATGATCTCGATCAGGTCATCGAGGCTAGCGTCGCCCAGGCTGACCAACACTATACCGCCGCGAGTTATGAATACATCGTGATGCGCAACGTTGTTATCGGTGTGATCGTCTTCGCCGTGCTGCTGGCGCTGGGCCTGGCCACTTGGCTGACCCGCGGTATCATGACTCCGCTGGGCAAGGCGCGTGCCCTCGCCACGGCGCTGGCCGATGGCCAGCTTGACACGCCGATCAATATCACCTGCAAGGATGAATTTGGCGACATGCTGCGTGCCCTGAAAGCGATGGAGGGTAAGCTTTCCGGCGTGGTGCGCTCGGTGCGACGTAACGCGGAAATGGTCGATTTCGCCTCAAACGAGATCGCCCAGAGCAATGAAGATCTCAATCGACGTACACAAGGGCAGGCCGCCAGTCTGGAAGAAACTGCCGCGTCGATGGAAGAGATCACGACCACGGTGCGGCAGAATGCTGATAACGCGGTACAGGCCGATCATCTTGTCCAGGGCGTGAGCCGTCAGGCGCAGCAGGGCGGTGAAGTTGTCCAGCAGGCCGTAAGCGCGATGGCTGAAATCAGCACGTCCAGTCGCAAGATAGCCAACATCATCAGCCTGATCGACGAGATTGCCTTTCAGACCAACTTGCTGGCGCTCAACGCCGCGGTGGAGGCAGCGCGGGCCGGTGAGCAGGGCCGTGGCTTTGCAGTAGTCGCTAGTGAAGTGCGCAATCTGGCCAGCCGCAGTGCTGACGCTGCCAAGGAGATCAAGGGGCTGGTCGAGGACAGCGTGGTCAAGGTCGAATCCGGTACCGCATTGGTCAACCGCTCCGGCCAGACGCTGATGGAGATCGTCGACAGCGTCAAGCGGGTCACCGATCTGGTCAGTGAAATCGCCGTGGCTAGCAAGGAACAGGCGCTGGGCATCGATCAGGTCAACATCGCCGTGTCGCAGATGGATGCCGTAACCCAGCAGAACGCCAGCCTGGTCGAGCAGTCGAGCGCCGCCAGTCGTTCGCTGCAGGAGCAGGCCGCAGCGTTGCTCAAGGACGTCTCGTTTTTCAAGAGCGCTGACGCCAATGGCACTAATGCCAGCGAGGCGATGGCTTGGTCGCCATCCCATCAACTATCGGACAAACAGATACCGGCACCGGTCAAGCAAAGGGTAATGAGTGTCAGCGGCGGCTTGGCAAATGATAAGAAAGATGCGTCGAACGCCTCTTCCTCGTCAAGGAGCACGGCACGAGCATCGTCTACGGTGGCGGTGACCAGTGACGATGATTGGACCGAGTTCTAACTACCGACTTTATGTCATAGTGACGTTAAGACCGCCTTAGGGCGGTCTTTTCGTTTTCATGATAAAGATTATGGTCAGAAGCTGCGCCGCACGGCAGCCGAACGAAGTGCTACACGTTAAGATGATAGTTTTCACCGCTTCGATGGGTGCCATGCCTGATTCTCTTTTACCCGCAACCCATTCGTCTGCGCCGGTCAACGTGATAGCGAATTTCCGAATGAAACTCGCCTCTGCGCGCCATAGGGGGTTGCTGTGGCTGCGTGGTGAGTCCGCCTGGACGCGGGAGCATGCTCAGCAGGCGTTTGGCGGAGCCGATGAGGTGCTGTGGGTCGGTGGGGCTGTACCTGCTGATATTACAGCGCTGGCGATGCGCAAGGCTGTCACGCGTCTGGGGCACGAGCACGACGTAGTTGTATTCGATGCCCATGATGGCTTCGACCCCGATGCCTTCGGCGCTCTGGCAGGCACGGTACGGGCCGGTGGCCTGCTGATCCTGCTCAGCGATGAGAGCTTCGGTAGCGGCCCTGATGGCGATTACTACCGTCTTGCCGACTGGCCGCATGAGGCCGCGGCGCTCAGTGCTCGCTACTTGGCACGTCTGGCACGTCTTCTAAAGGCGTCTTCATCGATTGCGCTATGGCGGCAAGGCGACTCATGGCCTCGATTTCCTGTATTAGCTGTTGCCCCGCCAGATGATGACTTGGGTGATGATGCCTGCTTGAGCCCCGATCAGGCTCAGGCCGTTGAGCGACTGGTCAAGCTCAAGCGCCGCCGGCCGCTGGTGATTATCGCCGACCGCGGGCGGGGTAAAAGTGCTGCACTGGGCATTGCTGCTGCCCGCCGTATGGCGGCCGGTGAGCAAGAATTATTGGTAACCGCACCTCGCCCCGGCGCTGTCGAGCCGCTGTTCGAGCGCCTGGCAGCGCTGTGTCCAAATGGTAGACGTGATGGCAATCTGTTTCGCTGGCCTCAGCCTGACGGGACGTCTCGCCAGGTGCGCTTCGTTGCGCCCGATGCGCTCTTGCCTGAGGAGGGGCCGGGAGAGGGTGGGCCCGGTACCACCTTGTTCGTCGATGAAGCGGCAGCGTTGCCCGCGCCGCTGCTGACGCGCTGGCTGGAGGCTTTTCCGCGCATCGCCTTTGCCACCACGGTGCACGGCTATGAAGGAACCGGCCGCGGCTTTGCGGTCCGTTTTCGTGAACGTCTCGACGCGATCGCTCCCGATTGGCGTGGCATCAAGCTGGAGGCCCCCATTCGCTGGGCAGCACATGACCCCTTGGAAGCGACCACGCGTGAACTGCTGTGTCTCGATGCCGAGCCGGCCAGTGACGAACATGCTATCGAGGCGCTAGCGAGGGGGCCGATTCACCTGCGGCGCTGGTCACGTGATGCACTAGCCGAGGACGAGCCCCAGCTCAATGCGCTGTTTGGACTGTTGGTTCAGGCGCATTACCGCACCGCACCGGCCGATTTACGTCTGCTGCTGGACGGGCCGGGGGTGAACATTGAAGTACTGGAGGCCGGAGAGATATTGCTTGGCGTAGCGGTGACTATCGACGAGGGCGGCTTCGATGATGCGCTTGCTGAGGCCATCACCTGTGGCGAGCGGCGGCCACGCGGTCATCTGATAGCGCAGTCATTGGCACTGCACGGCGGTGTCATCGAGGCCGCCCAGGCACGGTTGCGCCGAGTGATGCGCATTGCCGTGCATTCCGCCTGCCGCCGCCATGGGTTTGGCCTCCGCCTGACTGAGGCAGTAGCCGAGGCAGCACGTCGTGATGGTATCGAGCTGCTCGGGGCAAGTTTTGGCGCTGAACGCGGCTTGATCGACTTCTGGGCGCAAGCCGGTTTTGTTCCCGCACGGCTAGGGCTTGGCGTCGAGGCGTCGAGCGGCGAGCATACGTTGATGATGGTGCGCGGTGTATCGACGTCCGGGCAGCGTTTGCGGGCGCGTCTGGGTCAGTCATTTGCAAGCCTCCTGCCGCTGCTGCTGGCCTTTGAACTGTGCACTGTCGAGGCGACGCTGGCGGCGCGTCTGCTGACGTTTATTTCTTCACAGCCGCTCACGGCAGATGAATATGGCTCGCTTGAACGCTACCTGCATGGAAGCGCGCCGCTTACGCCGTATCGAGCGCTGCTGCAGCGTTATCTTGTGGTGCACACAAAAGCGCTAACGGAAGAAAGTACCGCGGTGCTTGTGGGCGTCCTGTTTCAAGGGCGAAGCCTGAGTTGGGCTGCGACTCGGCTGGGCTTGAACGGGCGCGCCCAGACGGAACAGGCGTTGCGGACGCGGTTGGCTAGCTTGGCTGAATAAGCCAATTCATGATCAAAATGGCCGGTAGCGCTTGGCTTTTGGCGGCAATTCGTCGACCTTATAGCAAAAGCCATCGCCCACAGAGCTGAAGAAAAGGTATGAACGAACACCTGCAAACCTTAGAACCGACCATTGTCTGGCGCCATTTCCAAACGTTGTGCGAAACGCCGCGGCCTTCCGGCGGTGAAGAGCCCTTGATTGGCAAGATTACGGCCTGGGCCGAAGCGCGCGGGCTTACCTGCGAGCGCGACGAGGCGGGTAATTTGCTGGTGCGCAAGGCCGCAAGCCCGGGCTTTGAGCAGGCACCCGGAGTGATCCTGCAGTCGCATCTCGACATGGTGACTCAGGCCAATGCCGACACGCCTCATGATTTCACGCGCGATCCGATCGAGACCTGGGTCGATGATGACGGTTGGCTGCGCGCCCGTGGCACTACACTGGGCGCCGACAATGGCCTCGGCGCGGCGGCGGCGCTGGCAATTTTAGAAGATGACTCGCTCACCCACGGCCCGCTTGAGGCGCTCTTTACCGTTGAGGAAGAGGCATCACTGGTTGGCGCAACTCACCTGGCGCCGAACTGGCTGCAGGGGCGCTACCTGCTCAATCTTGACTCCGAGGAGCGCGGTCAGGTCTATATCGGCTGTGCCGGCGGTGCCGATGTGCAGGTCGATACGCTCTTTCCTACCGAGAAGTTGACCTCGCTTGAGCGCGGCTATCGCATCAGCGTGACCGGGCTGGTTGGCGGTCATTCCGGGCTCGATATCGCTACGGGACGGGGCAATGCCAATCGCATCATGTTCCGCCTGCTGCACCTGCTTGATGATCTCGATGTGCGCCTGTCGGATTATCATGGCGGGACAATGCGCAACGCGATTACCCGTGAGGCGTACGCCACGGTGGTTGTTCCTTTCGACGGTGAAGAGGCGTTCAAGTCACGCGTCGAACAGCTGCAGCGCGTGCTGCGCGATGAGCTGGCCGGCGTTGATGAAGGGGTAACGCTCAGCATTGCACCGGCTACAGCAGAAGAGGCGCTGACGCTGGCAGCAAGCCGTGGTCTGGTCGCGACGATGCTCGCTGCGCCTTACGGCATCGAGCGCATGAGCGTGGCGCTGCCGGGTGTGGTCGAGACGTCCAACAACCTTGGCGTGGTCGGGCTTGAAGAGGGGCGCTTTCATCTTGGCGCGATGGTGCGCTCGCTGCGTGACAGCGCCGCGCTCGCGCTGTGCGATCGTATCGTCGCGCTGTTCTCGCTGCTGGGTATCGAGGCGAGCGTTGATGGGGTCTATCCCGGCTGGGTGCCGGCGCCGCAGTCACCGCTGCTCAAGCGCTTCATCGCCGTGCATGAGCAGACCGTCGGCGTTGCGCCCGAGGTCAAGGTTATTCACGCGGGTCTTGAATGCGGCATTATCGGCGCCAAATATCCCGAGCTCGATATGGTCTCGTTTGGGCCGACCATCCTTGGTGCCCATTCGCCGACCGAGCGTGTCGAGATCGATTCGGTGAGTGAGTTCTACACCGTGCTCAAGGCGACGGTCGAGCATCTCGCTCAAGATTGATCTGAACGACGGAAGACATGAAAAAAGGACGGCCTTGGGGCCGTCCTTTCTGTTGGTGCGTCAGGTGCCGAAAAAACGATGATCTCACCTCAGGGGAAGGTGACGACCGGTACGCCGAGTATGCTGACTACTGGCACGCGTGGGGCGTAGTACACGGGAGGCGGCGGTGGTGGTGGCGCGTAGTAGCCATGGGCCGGTTGACGCACCACTATGACATTACGTGGGCCATCACGCCGGCGGTCATGGCCGTGGTCAAAGCGCGGGCCGTGTCCTTGGGCGTGGGGTGGGTTATCTCGCCAATGGCCGTGCGGCCCGCCGTGACGATCATCTTTGCCGGGAGGGTCAGCCAACGCCGCACTGCTGAGGGCTAGCCCGCTTACCGCAATGAGTCCCGCAATCATTTTACGCATGGAGTGATCTCCTCTAATCAAGTATCTACCCCTGCAGTTCCGCTTGCAGTCTAGCGAGCTGGCCAATTGTTTATCAAACAATGTTCGAAAACTTCGCACTTATTGCACATTTCTTCTCGGACCGAACAGTGTGCTTACTTCAAAAAATTGGGATCGACGCGCAGCCGCCACGGTGCGTCACGGTCCTTAGGCTCGGCATAGTCGATGCCAATGCGCGGGCCGGCAATAATGTGTGCATCATCGACCGCTATGCCGGGCTCCACCCACAGCTTCTCGCCCGTGCAGACGTCGTGGCGGTTGAACGTAGCTAGGGTAATGTTCATCGCCCGGGTCAGCTTGCCGGGACCGTTGGCCAGTTCGCGGCCGCGCTTGCCGCCACGATGGGCGATCATTGTCGTTTCTCCTTCCACCGGTGTGATGGCGCGGATCAGCACGCCGCCGGGCTCGCCGTCACGTTCGGTGATGATATTGAGCATGTTGTAGATGCCATAGATCAGATAGATATAGGCATGGCCTGGCGGGCCGAACATGACGTCATTACGCGGCGTGCGTCCCTTGGCAACGTGGCAGGCGGTATCAAAGATGCCGCCGTAGGCTTCAGTCTCAACGATGCGTCCGACCAGACGCTCTCCATTGATTTCATGGACCAAATGGCGGCCGAGCAGATCGCGGGCGACATCCAAGGTCGGGCGAGCATAAAAATCACGTTCGAGACAAGGGAGCGCCATCGATGGCATTTCAGATTGGGAATCACTCATTACGATTATCAATGACGGTAGATGAATGGGTGAGGCAGCCGATTACTTCTTCATCACTGGTTTGCGCGAAATCGGCGTACCAGCGTCCTACGCCTGAGAACGGCACCGGCGTGGCGAGGCAGATCAGCGCATCGACCTGCGGCTCAAGCTCAGCGACCGTCTCAGCGGGGGCCAGCGGCACGGCAATGATGATCTCGCGTGCGCCCAGTTTTTGCAGCGCTTGCACCGCGGCGCTCATGCTCGCACCGGTGGCGATGCCGTCGTCAACGAGAATCACGCGCCGGTCATGCAGATCAGGATAGGGTCGTTCGCCTCGGTAGGCCGCTTCGCGGCGCTGCAGTTCATAGTTCTCGGACAGAGTGACGCGCTGCACATCATCATCGCTGATGCCGAGTTGCGTGATCAACGGCTGATTCAACACCGTTACGCCACCGCTCGCCAGTGCGCCCATGGCAAATTCCTCCTGACCAGGCACACCGAGCTTGCGCACGATCATCACGTCCAGCGGGGCGTCGAGTGCCCGAGCGATCTGTGCCGCTACCGGCACGCCGCCACGCGGCAGACCCAGCACGACAATATCGCCAGCATTAGCGCCAATGAAGCGTAGTACCTCCTCGCCCAGCGCCTTCCCCGCCTCGACACGGTCGGTAAAAGGTAGCTCTGCCATGACGGCCTCCTGAAAGGTTGTGTCCCCATTTAAGATGGAACAGAAGGTGATAACAGCCAAACGAGACGCAGCGTATCTTTTTGGTGCGAACTGCCCATGGTGCTGCATTGGTGCGCCATCATGGTGCGATTTGCAGGATTTACCCCATTCGAGACACGGCGTTGTGCGGCAACGAGCGGGTAAAAATAGGCATAGAAGGTGGAAAGCGGCCTGGCTGGCATGACTTTTGTATACAAAAGCAGGCGAGGCGCCTTGCCTGCTTTATGACGGTGCGCCTTGTCCTACAACGACAAATCATGACAAGGGAATTCGTGCCGTGAGCCAACATAGAACGCTACGCAAGGCACTCTTGGGCCTCAGTTTATCCATCGTATTTCCGTTTGCCGCGAACGCCGCGGATGACACCATCAAAGTCGGCATTCTTCATTCGCTGTCCGGCACCATGGCGATTAGCGAATCGACGCTGAAAGATGAGATGCTGATGCTGATCGACGAGCAGAACGAGAAGGGCGGACTGCTCGGCAAGAAACTCGAACCGGTAGTGGTCGACCCGGCCTCGAACTGGCCACTGTTCGCCGAGAAGGCGCGTCAGCTGTTGAGCCAGGATCACGTCGCGGCAATCTTCGGCAACTGGACTTCGGCGTCGCGCAAGGCGGTGCTGCCGGTGGTCGAGGAACTCAACGGCCTGTTGTTCTACCCGGTCCAGTACGAGGGCGAAGAGTCATCGCAGAACGTCTTTTACACCGGTGCGGCGCCCAACCAGCAGGCGATTCCGGCAGTTGACTACCTGATGAACGAGGTCGGCGTGAAGCGCTGGGTGTTGGCCGGCACCGACTACGTTTATCCGCGTACCACCAACAAGATCCTCGAGGCCTACCTCAAGCAGCACGGCGTTGCCGATGCCGACATCATGATCAATTACACGCCGTTCGGCCATTCCGACTGGCAGAGCATCGTCGCCCAGATCAAGCGTTTCGGCAGCCAGGGCAAGAAGACGGCGGTGGTCTCGACCATCAACGGCGATGCCAACGTGCCCTTTTACAAGGAACTCGCCAATCAGAACGTCGACGCCGCCGACATTCCCGTGATGGCCTTCTCGGTCGGCGAACAGGAACTCTCTGGTATCGACACCGGGCCGCTGGTCGGTCACCTCGCGGCGTGGAACTACTTCCAGAGCGTTGATAATGATGCCAACTACGACTTCATCGATGCCTGGCGCGCTTACAAGAAGGACGACAACGTTGTCACCAACGACCCGATGGAAGCGCACTACATCGGCTTCAACATGTGGGTCGAGGCGGTCAAAAAGGCCGGCACCACCGACGTCGATGCGGTCAAGGACGCGATCATTGGCGTCAGCGTGCCCAACCTGTCCGGCGGCGCGGCAACGATGATGCCCAACCACCACATCACCAAGCCGGTGATGATCGGCGAGATCCAGGACGATGGTCAGTTCGACGTGGTATGGCAGACGCCTTCCACCGTGGCCGGGGATGCCTGGTCTGACTATCTGCCCGGCTCGAAGGATCTGATCAGTGACTGGCGCAAGCCGCTTTCCTGCGGAAACTTGAATGTAGAAACAATGAAGTGCGGCGGTGCTGACGTAGGCAAATGACTGCACTCGGCCAGACGGCGTTAAAAATTGACTCGTGCGCGAGCCCGGTCAGAATGCTCATTTACCCTCAAGTAAACTGCGCTTTCTCATCAATTTTTGCCTTGTCTGGCCTTCGCTCGTCTATTTGCTCTACCTCGTTGCGCTACCCAGGCAGTAAAGGCGCGGGTCTGCAGTGGCCCGCGCCACCTAGAGGCAAAAGCCCATCATGATTTCACGCCAACTCATCCATACATTTTTCAGCGTGCTGTTGCTGTTGGGCATGGCGCTATCGCTTGCTGCCCATGCCGAGGACAGTGCGGACGCTTCCCAGGCCAAGCAGTTGCTCGAAGCGCTTGATGTGCGCAGCTATGACGCCAAGGGCGAGGCAATCAAGCAGCTCGCCCAGAGTGATCTGCCCCAGAAGGGCGAATGGCTGGAAGCGTTGCGCGACGGCCGCCTGCAACGTCAGAAGGACGGCGGCCGCTTTGTCATCGTCGAAAGTGACCAGGGCCGCGAATGGCCGATCAAGGATGCGATCAGCGGCGAGGAGCTGGGCACCGCCACCCGTCGCGATCTCGACAAGGTGCGTATCAACAATCAGCTGCGCAGCCAGCTTCAGGGCTTGGCCGCTACTGCCGACCTCGATTCCCCTGATACCGGGCGGCGCGAAGCGGCGGCCAAACGCCTGATCGGCGAGGTCGATGAGACGACGGCAGATTCCGTCGCCGTGCGGCTCGAGCAGGAAACCGACGGCGACGTCAAAGCGCGTCTGCGCACCGCGCTGGGCCTCTATCGTCTGGAACAGGGCGAGGCTGACGCCATCGACACGCTCCGTGGCAGCCTCGACCCGGCGGTGCGCAACGCGCTGCGCCCGATAGCGGCCGGCGACGGCCCGCTCGCCGACGAGGCGCGCACGGCGCTTAACGGCATCGAGCAGAAACTCAAGTTCAACCGCTGGCTGCAGACCCTCTACTTCGGCATCAGCATGGGCTCGGTGCTGGTGCTCGCCGCGATCGGCCTGGCGATCACCTTCGGCGTGATGGGGGTGATCAACATGGCCCACGGCGAGCTGATCATGCTCGGCGCCTACACCACCTTCGTGATCCAGCAGCTTCTGCCCGGCCAGCCGGGGCTGGCGCTGGGACTTTCGATTCCGGCCGGCTTTCTGGTCGCCGCGGCATTCGGCATCGCCATTGAGCGCGGCGTGATCCGCTTTCTCAAGGGTCGGCCGCTGGAAACGCTGCTCGCTACCTTCGGCATCAGCCTGATCCTGCAGCAGCTGGTGCGTAGCGTGTTTTCGCCGCTCAACCGCTCCGTGGTCACCCCCGACTGGCTGCAGGGCTCGCTGGTAATCAACGACGCTCTGGCACTGACGCTGAATCGGCTGGCGGTGATCGTCTTCTGCCTGATCGTGTTCACCGCCCTGATGATAATCATGCGCCGCACTCGGCTCGGGCTCGAGGTCCGTGCCGTGACCCAGAACCGTACCATGGCGCGCGCGATGGGCGTGAAGGCGGCGCGCGTTGATATTCTTACCTTCGGGCTTGGCTCCGGCATCGCCGGGCTGGCCGGGGTAGCGCTGTCGCAGCTCACCAACGTCGGCCCCAACATGGGTCAGAGCTACATCATCGACTCGTTCATGGTGGTGGTGTTCGGTGGCGTCGGCAATCTATGGGGCACCCTGGTGGCCGGTATGTCGCTGGGCATCGTCAATCAGGTGATCGAGCCGTGGGCCGGCGCGGTACTGGCCAAGATCCTGGTGCTGGCGTTCATCATCCTCTTCATCCAGAAGCGCCCGCGCGGGCTGTTTCCGCAAAAGGGCAGGGCCGCAGAATGATGCAGGACGTTCAAACCACCTCGCTGTTCAAGGAGCGCTCGACACTGCTGGTGCTCGGCGCGCTGCTGGTCGTCACCGTTGCGGTGACGCTGGCTAACCTGCTGCCGCAGGGCCATCCGCTCTACGTCTCGACTTTCACCGTCAGCCTGCTCGGCAAGTACCTGTGCTACGCGCTGCTCGCCGTGGCGCTTGATCTGGTATGGGGCTATCTCGGCATTCTCAGTCTCGGCCATGGCGCCTTCTTTGCTCTCGGCGGCTACGCGATGGGCATGTACCTGATGCGCCAGATCGGCGCGCGCGGCGTCTACGGCAACCCCGAGCTGCCCGACTTCATGGTATTTCTCAACTGGCATGAGCTGCCGTGGTACTGGCATGGCTTTTCAAGCTTCCCCTTCGCAATGGCAATGGTGCTGCTGGTGCCGGGTGCGCTGGCCTTCGTGTTCGGCTGGCTGGCGTTTCGCTCACGGGTCTCCGGGGTCTACTTCTCGATCATTACCCAGGCGCTGACCTATGCGCTGATGCTGGCGTTCTACCGCAACGAGATGGGCTTTGGCGGCAACAACGGCTTGACCGATTTTAAGGAAATCCTCGGCGCCGACGTTTGGGCCGAAGATACGCGCCGCACGATGTTCATCGCCTCCAGCGTAGCGCTGGCGGCAGGCTACTTGATCTGCCGGGCGATTACCCGCTCGCGGCTCGGGCGGCTGTGTGTGGCGGTGCGTGACAGTGAGGCGCGGACGCGCTTCATCGGCTATCGCGTCGAGCACGTCAAGCTTGCCGTGTTCGTCGTCTCGGCGATGCTCGCCGGGGTGGCCGGCGCGCTCTACGTGCCGCAGGTCGGCATCATCAATCCCGATCAGTTCTCGCCGCTGTTCTCGATCGAGCTGGTGGTATGGGTGGCGCTGGGCGGGCGCGCGACCCTGTACGGCGCAATCATCGGCGCGCTGGTGGTCAACTACCTCAAGACGGTGTTCACCGGGGTGATGCCGGAGGCGTGGCTGTTCGCACTGGGCGGCCTGTTTGTGCTGGTTACCGTTGCGCTACCCAAGGGCATCGCTGGGCTGCTCCGATTCAGACAAGGGCAGGCGCGCACCGCTGCTTCACGCCAGGAGGCCAAGGCATGAACAAGGTGAACGCGACGCTGAAACGGGTGCGCGAGCTTGCCCGTCCCGACCGGGTCTTTGACTTCATGGTGCCGCAGGAGTCACCGGTCGATACCCGTCATGGGCCGATCCTCTATCTCGAGGACGTCTCGGTCAGCTTCGACGGTTTCAAGGCGATCAACAACCTCAACCTGACCATCGATGATGGCGAGCTCAGGTGCATCATCGGCCCCAACGGGGCCGGCAAGACCACGATGATGGATATCATCACCGGCAAGACCCGCCCTGACAGCGGTCAGGCGTGGTTCGGCTCGCGCCATAATTTACTCTCACTGAGCGAACCCGAGATTGCCCGCCTCGGCATCGGCCGCAAGTTCCAGAAGCCTACCGTGTTCGAGGCGCTTTCCGTATTCGAGAACCTCGAACTCGCCATGGCCGGCGACAAGCGGGTGTGGGCGACGTTTACCGCCCGGCTCAACTCTGAATCACGCGGACGCATCGACGAGGTGCTCGACACTATCGGTCTGGCTCAAGAGTACCGACGTCCGGCCGGGGTGCTCTCCCACGGTCAGAAACAATGGCTCGAGATCGGCATGCTGCTGATGCAGCGCCCGCGCCTTTTGCTGGTCGACGAACCGGTCGCTGGTATGACCGAGCAGGAGATGCAGCGCACCGCCGAGCTCCTGACCCGGCTGGCGGGCCAGCAATCCGTGGTGGTGGTTGAGCACGATATGGGCTTCGTGCGTTCCATCGCTCGCACCGTCACCGTGCTTCATCAGGGCAGCGTGCTCGCCGAAGGCTCGATGGACGAGGTATCCAACGACCCCAAGGTAGTCGAGGTTTATCTGGGCGCGCCGCAGGAGGAGATGGCGTGATGCTGAACGTCGAAAAGGTCAATCAGTTCTACGGCGAGAGCCACACCCTATGGGATCTCGATCTTGAAGTGCCGACCGGGCAGTGCACCTGCGTGATGGGGCGCAACGGCGTCGGCAAGACCACGCTATTGAAAGCGATCATGGGCGAGGTCGCGGTGGCGAGCGGGGCGATTCGCTTCGATGGCACGGATATCGTCCGTCGCCGCCCCGAGGCGCGTGCGACGCTCGGCATCGGCTATGTGCCTCAGGGCCGGCAGATATTTCCGCTGCTTACCGTCGAGGAAAACCTGCGTATCGGCCTGCCGGCGCGCCGGGACAAAAAGCGCAGCGTGCCCGAGCGCATCTATGAATTGTTTCCGGTGCTCAGGGAGATGCGCGGCCGGCGCGGCGGTGATCTCTCCGGCGGCCAGCAGCAGCAGCTCGCCATCGGCCGCGCGCTGGTGATCGATCCCAGGCTTCTGATCCTCGACGAGCCGGGCGAGGGCATCCAGCCCAACATCGTCGCCGAGATCGGCGCGGTGCTCCGGCGGCTCAACCAGGAGGATGGCTTGACGGTGCTGCTGGTCGAGCAGAAGCTGCCCTTCGCGCGCAAGTTCGCCGACCGCTTCGCGCTGCTCGACCGCGGCCGCCAGGTGGCCGGCGGGGCGATTGGTGAGCTCTCGGACGCGCTGGTCAAGACGCATCTCACCGTTTGAACGCTTGAGGATGTAATTACGCATGACGGCACCGCTGCCAGAACGTCTGAACACCGACCATGGCCATCGCTTCGACGCATCGCGCCGCTGGGACGCTAGCCTCGAGCTCGGCTTCATCCATAGCGGCGGCGCGACACGGCTCAAGCGCTGTCATCATCACGGTCCGCTGCGCGTCCAGCGCCCGTTCTACCCCGAAGGCGAGGTCTGCCACGTTTATCTGCTTCATCCGCCCGGCGGGCTGGTCAGCGGCGACCGGCTGGCGATTTCTGCCCACGTGGCAGAGGGTGCCCAGGCGCTGTTGACCACGCCGGCGGCGGCCAAGCTTTACCGTGCCGACAGCCACG
Organism: Phytohalomonas tamaricis; assembly: GCF_003012345.1. Lineage (GTDB taxonomy): Bacteria > Pseudomonadota > Gammaproteobacteria > Pseudomonadales > Halomonadaceae > Phytohalomonas > Phytohalomonas tamaricis. The sequence continues at coordinate 281,925 of NZ_PVRV01000019.1, read as the reverse complement.
GCGTCGCCTGGCAGCAGCATACCCGGCTCGACGTCGAGGACGGTGGCCTGCTCGAATGGCTGCCGCAGGAGACGATCGCCTTCGATGGCTCCAAGGGGCGGCAGTCGGTCGAAATCGCGCTGAGCGGCAACGCACGCTGCCTGGGGTGGGAGGCGATGGCGCTGGGCCGGCCGGCCAGCCGCCTGCCGTTTGAAAGCGGGCGCATCGAGCAACATTTCCGCCTCGTCCGCGACGGTCGACCGCTGTGGATCGAGCGTCAGCCGCTTGACCCCCACCATCCACGCTTTCATGGTCGCTGGGGCCAGGGCGGCCACGCCGTACAGGCGACGCTGTGGGCGGTCGGCCTGCCCGACATGAAATTGGCCGTCGAGACGCTGCGCGAACATATCGCCCCCTCCACGCGTTGGGCGGTGACGGTGCGCCTTGATGTGCTGCTGCTGCGCTATCTCGGCGATGAACTCAACGAGGCGCGCGCGCTGTGCCATGAGGCGTGGGCACTGCTAAGGCCGCTACTGGCCGGGCGCGAGGCCTGCCCGCCGCGGATCTGGTTTACCTGATAATGAATCGATAAGGGACATGCCATGGAACTAACACCCCGCGACAAGGACAAGCTTTTGCTGTTCACCGCCGCGTTACTTGCCGAGCGCCGTAAGGCGCGTGGTCTCAAGCTCAACTACCCCGAGGCGGTGGCCTTGATCAGCGCCGAGATTCTTGAGGGTGCCCGCGACGGCAAGAGTGTCGCTGAGCTGATGAGCCTGGGACGCGAGGTGCTGAGCCGCGATGAAGTGATGGAGGGCATCGCCGAGATGGTCGATGAGGTGCAGGTCGAGGCGACCTTCCCGGATGGGACCAAATTAGTCACCGTCCACAACCCAATCGTTTAGGGGGTATGAAATGGCTGCGCTCGGCCATGCCGTGTTGGCTTCGCAATAAAAAACGCTCATTGACTACAGTCAACTCCGCTTTTTTATTGCTCGCCGCCTTGCCTACGCGGCCCGGCCTGGCCTTCGCTCGCTCATTTCCGCCTGCTCAGAAAAGGTCAAGCGTTTATCAATTTGCGGAGCAGAACAATCATGATTCCCGGTGAGTACCAGCTGCGCAGCGGCGATATTGAATTAAACGAGGGGCGCGAGCGAGTCACGCTTGAAGTCGCCAACTCGGGCGACCGGCCGGTGCAGGTCGGCTCCCACTACCATTTTGCCGAGACCAACCCGGCGTTGCTCTTCGACCGCGCGAAAGCACGCGGCTTTCGCCTCGATGTGCCGGCCGGCTCGGCGATCCGCTTCGAGCCTGGCCAGTCTCGCGAGGTGGCGCTGATCCCTTATGCCGGCGAGCGTAAGGTCTACGGCTTTCGCGGCGAGGTGATGAATAGCCTCGACGGACAAGGAGAATAACCATGGCGACGATTTCACGCCGCGCCTACGCCGATATGTACGGCCCGACCGTCGGCGACCGTGTACGCCTGGGCGATACCGAGCTGTTCATCGAGGTCGAGCAGGACTTCACTATCTACGGTGAGGAGGTCAAGTTCGGGGGCGGCAAGGTAATCCGCGACGGCATGGGCCAAAGCCAGCGCTGCGATGAGGGTGTGCCTGACACGGTAATCACCAATGCGTTGATCCTCGACTGGTGGGGCATCGTCAAGGCCGACGTGGCGATCAAGGGCGGGCGGATCATGGCGATCGGCAAGGCCGGCAATCCCGACGTGCAGCCGGGCGTGACCATCCCGCTTGGGCCGATCACCGAGGTGATCGCTGGCGAGGGTAAGATCCTCACCGCTGGCGGTATCGACGCCCACATTCATTTCATCTGCCCGCAGCAGGTCGAGGAAGCGCTGGCCTCCGGCGTTACCACTATGCTCGGCGGCGGCACCGGACCGGCTACCGGCACCAATGCCACTACCTGTACGCCGGGTGCCTGGCACATGGCACGTATGCTGCAGGCCGTCGATGGCCTGCCGATGAATATCGGCTTTCTCGGCAAGGGCAACGCCAGCCTGCCCGAGGCGCTGGAAGCGCAGGTCCGCGCCGGTGCGATGGGGCTCAAGCTGCACGAGGATTGGGGCACCACGCCAGCATCGATCGATAACTGCCTGAACGTGGCTGAGCGCTTCGATATCCAGGTTGCGATCCATACCGATACCCTCAATGAGTCAGGCTTCGTCGAGGACACCATCGCCGCATTCAAGGCGCGCGGCATCCACACCTATCACACTGAAGGGGCAGGTGGCGGCCATGCGCCGGACATCATTACCGCTTGCGGCTACGATTACGTGCTGCCGTCGTCGACCAACCCGACGCGGCCCTACACCATCAACACCATCGATGAGCACCTCGACATGCTGATGGTGTGTCACCACCTTGACCCCAACATTCCCGAGGACGTGGCGTTTGCCGACTCGCGCATCCGCCGCGAGACGATCGCCGCCGAGGATATCCTCCACGACCTCGGCGCGCTGTCGATGATTGCCTCCGACTCTCAGGCGATGGGCCGGGTTGGTGAGGTAATCTGCCGCACCTGGCAGACCGCGCACAAGATGAAGACCCAGCGTGGCCTGCTCGACAGCGACGTCGCGCTCGGCGCCGACAACTTCCGCGCCAAGCGCTACGTAGCTAAGTACACCGTCAATCCGGCGATCACCCACGGCATCAGCCACGAGGTCGGCTCGGTCGAGGTCGGCAAGCTCGCCGATCTGGTGCTGTGGTCGCCGGCTTTCTTCGGCGTCAAGCCGGCGCTGATTCTCAAGGGCGGCATGATCGCGATGGCGCCGATGGGTGATCCCAACGCCTCGATCCCAACCCCGCAGCCGGTCCACTACCGGCCGATGTTCGGCGCCTTCGGCCGCGCCGCCAGCGCCACGCGGCTGTCGTTTGTCAGTCAGGCAGCGATCGACGCCGGCCTGGCCGGGCGGCTCGGGCTGGCCAGCACCTTGAGCGCGGTCAAGAACGTGCGCGGCGTGCGCAAGGGTGACATGAAGCTCAACGCCGCGCTGCCAAAGATCGAGGTCGATGCCCAGACCTACGAAGTGCGCGCCGACGGCGAACTGCTGGTGTGCGAGCCGGCGCGGGAGCTGCCATTGGCGCAGCGCTATCATCTCTTTTAACGCCTGCGAGAATGTATTCATGCTTAGAGCGATTCAACGCCTCGGCGCCGGCTGCGACAGCGCCGGCGCGCTGGCCGATACCCTGACGCTGACCTTCGAGCAGCGCCAGCGCGGCCGTCTCAGGGCAGTAGGCGACAGTGGTAGCGAGATCGGGCTGTTTCTCGACCGCGGGCCGGTGCTGCGCGACGGCGACTGCCTTGCCACCGAGGATAGCCAGATCGTGGTGATCCGTGCCGCCGCCGAGCCGGTAGTAACCGCTTACGTCGCCTCTGGGCTGCCGCTGGCGCGACTGTGCTATCACTTGGGTAACCGGCACGTGCCGCTGGCGATCGGCGAAACAGAGGACGGTCAGGGCTATGTGCGCTTGCAGCCCGATCATGTGCTTGAAGCGTTGGCCGAACGCCTTGGTGCGAGGCTCGAACGTCACGATGGCCCGTTCGACCCTGAGCCGGGCGCCTACGCCGCTGGCGAAGGTCACTCTCACGGTCATCATACACACGACCATAACGAGCATAAGCACACCCATGAACACTGATCTTGGCTTGCTGGGACTGTTGCAGCTGGTCAGCCCGGCGCTGCCGATTGGCGCCTTCGCCTGGTCGCAAGGCCTTGAGAGTGCCTTCGAACTCGGCTGGGTGCATGACGAGGCGAGCCTCGGCGCGTGGCTCGCCGGCGTGCTCGATGACGGACTGGCGAGGCTTGAGCTGCCGGTGCTTGCGCGTCAGCATGCCGCTTGGCAGGCCCAGGACGGCGCGCTGCTCTATCAATGGAATGCCTGGCTGCTCGCCAATCGCGAGACCCGCGAGCTGGTCGAGGAGGATGTCCAGCTCGGCACGGCACTGGTGCGTCTGCTCAAGGGGCTCGACATGCTACCCGCGCACGGCCTGATGGCGCAGCCCGCCTACGTGACAATGTTTGCCTACACGGCGCAGGCGCGGGGCGTGGCGGCGCGACAAGCCATGCTCGGCTTTGGCTGGGCGTGGCTGGAAAATCAGCTTGCCGTGGCGTGCAAGGCGCTGCCACTCGGGCAGAGTGCGGCACAGCGGCTGATCGAGCAGTTGCGGCCCCGGCTGGTGGCTGCTATCGATGACGCTGAACGATGGGAAGATAATGACTTGGGCCCGGCGCTGCCGGGACTGGCGCTGGCGAGTGCCTGGCATGAAACGCAATATTCACGCCTATTCAGAAGCTGAGCGGATTAGACGCTACAACAATTGAGGCAAACGACATGACATCACAACACTGTCTGCGCGTCGGCGTCGGCGGCCCGGTCGGTTCAGGCAAGACCGCACTGCTCAGGCGGCTGTGCCTGGCATTGCGCGGGCACTACGACCTCGCCGTGGTCACCAACGACATCTACACCCGCGAAGACGCCGAGTTCCTGCTGCGTCACGAGGCGCTTGCCGCCGATCGCATCATTGGCGTCGAGACCGGCGGCTGCCCGCACACTGCGATTCGCGAGGACGCCTCGATGAATCTCGCCGCCATCGATGAGCTGCAAGCGCGTCATCCGAGCATTGAGCTGGTGCTGGTCGAGTCCGGCGGCGACAACCTCTCGGCGACCTTCAGCCCCGAGCTGTCCGACCTGACCCTCTACGTCATTGACGTCTCCGCCGGCGACAAGATCCCGCGCAAGGGCGGGCCGGGGATTACCAAGTCGGATCTTCTGATCATCAACAAGATCGACCTCGCCCCCTATGTCGGCGCTGACCTCGCCGTGATGGAGCGCGATGCCAAAAAGATGCGTGGCGAGCGGCCGTTCGTATTTTCCAACCTGCATGAAGGCGTCGGGCTTGAGGTGATCATCGATTTCATCATCGAACGTGGCATGCTGCCTGAGCGTGACAGGGGAGCAGCGCTTACCCAAGCCGGATCGCTAGGCTAGTCTTACGGGAGTCCCCTGCCGCCGGAGCGAGCAACGATATCCGGCGGTAGTTCACTCACCGGCCCAAGCGTGTCGTGCATGGCTACCGCATGTTTTCACTTTCATCATTCGCTCAATGATTTCCTGCCCCGCGCGCAGCGGGGCGCACCTATTATCTATACCTTCGAGCGGCGTGCTTCGATCAAGGACGCCGTCGAGGCGCTTGGCGTGCCTCATACCGAGGTGGCGGCGCTCGTCGTGGATGGCTACGCGGTTGGCTTCGACGCTTTGCTAAACGATGACGGCAACATCGACGTCTACCCGCATGAGGCGCTGCCGCAGGGTATCGCGCCGTACATGCTGCGTTTGCCACCGCCGTGGCCGCCGCGCTTTGTGCTTGATGCTCACCTCGGACGGCTGGCGCGCTATCTGCGCCTGCTGGGTTTCGATAGCGACTATCGCAACGACTTCGGTGACGCCGAGCTGGCCGAGATTTCCGCCCGTGAAGGGCGTATCCTGCTGTCGCGAGATCGCAGTCTGCTCAAGCGACGTATCATTGAGCATGCTTATTTCGTACGGGCTGACGCACCGATGCGGCAGCTTGAAGAAGTCTGCGTGCGTTGGGAACTCTTTGATGAGATAGCGGCGTTCCAACGTTGTACGCGCTGCAACGGGATACTGCATGAGGTGGCGAAGGAGAGCGTGATTGACCTGCTCGAGCCCAAGACCAGGCGGTACTTCGAACACTTCCGGCAATGCGACCGCTGCGCTCAAGTGTATTGGCAGGGCAGCCATTTTGAGCGCATGCAGCGCTGGATCAATGACCTCAAGGCACGCCGCAGCGGGTAGAATAATATTTTTGTGTAGCTAAAAGGCCGTAGTGCCGAAGGATTCAGGGCCATGTCCATAGAGCAGCTTTTCGACCAGATCAAGCATCTGCCCAACGTGCCGGCGGTGGTCATGGCGCTGATCGAGCGCTTCGACGACGAGCATCTGCACGTCAGTGACGTCGCCAACAACATCAAGAAAGACCCCAACCTGACGCTCAAGGTGCTGCGCCTGGCCAATTCGACTCGCTATGGCGCCGGCCGCAACGTCGCTTCAATCGATGATGCGGTGGTAATCCTCGGCTTCGACAGCGTCAGGACGCTGGTGATCGCCTCCGGTGTGGTCGGTGCGCTCAAAGTAGTTGAAGGGCTTGACCCCCGCCAGTTCTGGCGTGATTCCTTCATGGTCGCCAGCATCGCGCGTCTGATTGCACGTAACAGCCCGTATGCCAGGACCGAGACGGCTTTCACCTGCGGCGTGCTACATAACATTGGCGCGACCCTGATGCATATTGCCCATCCCGAGCCGATGAAGCACATCGACCGACAGGTCGAGAAGGGCGCCGAGCGCGAGCCGCTCGAGCACGATGAGTTCGGCTACGACTACACCCAGGCCGGGGCCGAGCTGCTGCGGCGCTGGCGTTTTCCCGAAGAGCTATGCATCGCTATCGCCTACCAGAACGATCCGCTAGCGCGTACTCCTTTTTCTCCTTACGCCGCCGTGCTCCATCTGGCGTCCTATCTACATGGCTGCATCAAGGATGGCCGGCGCGAAGAGGAGGCCATGGCGCATTTTCCGTCCGAAGTGCGTCAGCCGCTGGCGTTGGATCTGTTGACGCTTTACGACGATATACTGGCGTTGATGGACGAGAAGGACGACATTGATTTTCTGCTGTCGTAACGATTGCCGTGACGCCTCCAGCACGGTTGAAGATGTAAATGCCCCGCTAAATAGCGGGACATTTATTTTTCCAGAGGCCACAGGTGCTGCCATGAGCCTTAGGGGGCGAGCGAGGGTTGCTGGGCCAGCACCTTGCGTAGAAAAGCGCGGGTGCGTTCGTCCTGCGGATCGGTGAATAGCTTGTCAGGTGGGCCCTGCTCGACAATGCGGCCACCGTCCATGAAGATGACTCGGTCGGCGACATCGCGGGCGAACTGCATCTCATGGGTGACCACCAGCATGGTTTGGCGCTCGGCGGCGAGCGCCTTCATCAGGCCGAGCACTTCATCGACCCACTCGGGGTCAAGGGCCGAGGTAGGTTCGTCGAATAGAATCAATTCGGCATTAGCCGCCATCGCACGGCCGATACCAACGCGCTGTTGCTGCCCGCCGGAAAGCGCGGCGGGATACGCATCGGCCTTGTCGGCAAGCCCGATGCGTTCAAGAATCTCGCGTGCTCGGGCATGGGCGCGCGCCTTTGGCCAGCCATCGACGATAATCAGCCGCTCGGCGACATTGGCGAGCGCATTCTTGTTGGCGAAAAGCGCATAGTTCTGAAACACGAATGCGGTCTGGCGGCGCAACGTCAGGATGTCCCGTTTACTGGCGCGGGCCGCATCGACGCTCAGACCGCCAAGGGTAATGCGACCGCTGTCAGCGCATTCCAGAAAATTGATGCAGCGCAGCAGGGTCGATTTACCGGTACCGGACGGGCCGATCACGACGATGATTTCACCCTTTTCGATACTGAGATCGATACCGTTGAGCACCGTATTGGCGCCGTAACGCTTGATAAGCTTTTCAACCTTGATCATCGTACAAACGCCTTGTTAAGCCGCTTTTCCAACCAGCGCTGCAGTAATGACAACGTTTCGACTACCACCCAGTAGATGATCGCCACTACCAGGAAGGCCTCGAAGTAGAGAAAGCTGCCTGACGCCTCCTTCTGTGTCGCGCCCATCAGTTCGGTAACACCCAGCGTGAAGGCCAACGAGGTTGACTTGATCATGTCGATGAAATAGTTCATCAGCGTCGGCACGGCAACGCGGGTAGCCTGAGGCAGTATGATTCTTCGCATCAGCTGGGCATTGGTCATGCCGATCGACAAGGCTGCCTCGGTCTGGCTGCGATCAATGCCGACAATGGCCGCGCGGATCGACTCTGCCATGTAAGCCGAGAAGTGCAGGGTCAGGCCAAGAATGGTCGCCGTGATACCGTTGACCTGGGTCAGGATGGCAAGTACTTGCGGCAGGCCATAGTAAAAGAGAAACAGTTGCACCAGCAGCGGCGTGCCACGAAAAAACGAGATGAAAAGCAGCGTCGCGCCGTTAAGAACAGGAATGCGCAGCACGCGTATGATCGCCAATAGCGATGCCAGCACTAACGCGCAGAGCATGCCCGCTGCGGCCATTTCCAACGTCAGCGGCAGATACTTAAGCAGGATGGGCGCCAGGCCCATCATGTAATCGTAATCGAGTCCGTTCACGGCTTACGGTCCTCGTCTGTGAGGGATGACAAGCTATAGCTCAGGGTTGGGTGATGTCACTGCCAAACCATTTCTCGGAAATTTTGGCTAGCGTGCCATTTTCTCTGAGCGTGGTCAGTGCCTGATCGACCCGATCACGCTGGGCGTGGCCGGCATCGTTGTCACGAAATGGTAGCGCATTCTCAATATGCGAGAAGGGCGCACCTGCGAGCTGTAACGGCAGCGGCGTCTTCTTGATGACCTGAGTGGCGCTGACGCGATCCATTACGAAAGCGTCGGCACGGCCCAGCGCCACGTCCTGCTCGACGTTGGATTCGTAGGTTTTAATGTTGATCTGATCGGCATAGGGCAACGCTTCAAGCAGTTGCTCGTAGTTGCTGCCAAGATTGACCGCTACCGTCTTGCCCTTGAGATCTTCAACACCGTGAATCGTATCGTTGCCTTTTTTCACTACCACCTGGGCGCCGTCATAGACGTAGGGCTGGGTGAAGACGTACTTGGCCTGCCGCTCCGGCGTGATGGTGATCTGGTTGGCGATGGTGTCGATGCGCCCGGTATCGAGCATGCCGGCCAGACCCGAGAACTGGGCGGTAACGAATTCGACGTCGTCGCCCGTCTGCTCGCCGATGGCGTTCATGACATCCACTTCGAAGCCCTGCAGCTTGTCCTGCTTCACGAAGGTAAAGGGGAAGTAGTTGCCCGACATGCCGACACGCAACGTATCCGCCTGAGCGAGCGGGGCGCCTAGCAGCGTGGTAGCACCGAGAGTAAAGACGGCCAGCATTGTTCTGATATTCATCATGATTCCTAGTCCACTGTCATGAAGGATGTAATGGATCTATTTTATCTTGATCTTGAGATTTGAGCATAAGAAATTAAATTTATATGAATTTTTGTTTTAGTTAATGTCGCTGACAGACCCCCTCCAGTTGGGCCTTATTGATAGAGGTACATTCATCAAACAGCGCCATATGATGATCACTTTCCCTTGAAAAAAATAATTAACAGCCTAACTATAGTGATCATTGCCGCGTAAAGCCCGCTCCAAGGCATGCCTTGCTCGCTTCTTCGTGCATTACTCCATGTAAGAGAGGACACCCATGTATCCTGACGTCCAGCTTTATATCAACGGTGAGTGGCGCGATGCTCTCGCCGGCAAGACAATCCCCGTCATCAATCCAGCCACTGAAGAGACCATCGGTCAGATCGCTCATGCCGAAAAGGCCGATCTCGACATGGCGCTGGAGGCGGCCGAGCGCGGCTTCAAGACCTGGAAGGAAACCGCGCCGTTCGAGCGCAGCAAGATCATGCGCCGCGCCGCTGACCTTTTACGTGAGCGCGTTGACTATATTGCCGACATCATGACCCGCGAGCAGGGCAAGCCGCTGGCTCAGGCGCGGATGGAAACGCTGGGAGCTGCCGATACTATCGACTGGTTTGCCGAGGAAGCGCGGCGCACCTATGGTCAGGTGATTCCGTCACGTCAGGCTGACATCCAGCAGTTGGCGATCAAGACCCCGGTGGGCCCGGTAGCGGCGTTCACGCCGTGGAACTTTCCGATCAATCAGGTGGTGCGCAAGCTATCTGCCGCACTGGCCGCGGGCTGCTCGATCATCGTCAAGGCACCGGAAGATACCCCCGCCGCGCCGGCCGAACTGATCCGCGCCTACGCTGATGCCGGCGTACCGGCGGGCGTCGTCAATCTGGTTTATGGCGTGCCGGCGGAGATTTCCGAATATCTGATTCCGCATCCGACCGTTCGCAAGATCTCGTTCACTGGCTCGACTGCTGTCGGCAAGCATCTCGCCGCGCTGGCGGGTCAGCACATGAAGAAGGCGACGATGGAACTCGGCGGCCATGCGCCGGCGATCGTGTTCGAGGACGCCGATCTCGACGTCGCCGCCAAGGATCTGGCCGCTGCCAAGTTTCGTAACGCCGGTCAGGTCTGCATCGCACCGACGCGTTTTCTGGTCCATGAAAGCGTTTATGATGCCTTCATTGACAAGTTCGTTGCCGCTGCCCGCGATATCAAGGTCGGTGATGGCCTGGAAGAAGGCACGACGATGGGACCCATGGCGCATCAACGCGGCCTGGAATCGCTTGAACGTTTCGTCAACGATGCCGTCGAGAAGGGGGCCAAGGTGCGCCTGGGTGGCAAGCGTCGTGAAGGCAAGGGGTTCTTCTTCGAGCCGACCATACTGGCTGACGTGCCGATGGAGGCTCGGGCCATGAGCGAAGAGCCGTTCGGACCGCTGGCGCTGATCGTACCGTTCTCAAGCTATGAACAGGCGGTCACGGAAGCCAATCGCTTGCCTTACGGGCTAGCTGCCTATGCCTACACGCGTGCCAACGCCACGGTCACCGCATTGGGGCGTGATATCGAAAGCGGCATGCTGACCATCAACCATATCGGTTTCGGCCTGCCGGAGACGCCATTTGGTGGTATGAAGGATTCCGGCTACGGCACGGAAGGTGGCAGCGAAGCGATTGACGCTTATCTTGATACTCGCTTCGTTACCCAGGCCGGTCGCTAAGCGTCTCACCACGCATCACGGTAGTGATTGATAAACGCCGGGGCTCAGGCCCCGGCGTTTTTTATGGCCTGAATTATGCCGAGTTTGCCGGACAGTAACGGCCGCTTGCCTGCTGTGGCGCGACACGGTAGCCTCTTGGAGCCTGCTGCGGTGCACCACAGCAGGCATATCCTCAGGGCGGGGTGAAAGTCCCCACCGGCGGTGATGTCCGTGCGCCGAATGGCGCCGGAACAAGCCCGCGAGCGCTGCTGCGCAGGAACTGGTGAGATTCCAGTGCCGACGGTCATAGTCCGGATGGGAGAGGATCGCTTCTGTATGGCTAACCTCAGGTGTTGGGTTTATCCCCGACTGCCTGTGGCCTCCTGTCATTTATGCCCTGTTCTTGAATTTCGTCTCGCGCCGATGACGACACAGGAGCAGTGTTTCATGTCCGATCTATTAAGTGAGTACGGGTCTTCTTCCGAGCGCGTCGAGCGTGCTTTGGCTGCGTTGCAGCAAGGGCGCGGCGTGGTCCTGGTCGATGATGCTGATCGTGAGAATGAAGGTGATTTGATTTTTCCTGCCGCCTCGCTGCAAAGCGAGCAAATGGCGCAGATGATTCGTTTTGGCAGCGGCATCGTCTGCCTGTGCCTGACCAATGCTCATGCTGATCGGCTGGCCCTGCCACCGATGGTAACCGCTAATGAAAGCCGTTATCGCACGGGTTTTACCGTTTCGATCGAAGCCAAGCATGGCGTGACGACTGGGGTGAGCGCTCATGATCGTACCGTGACGGTACGTGCCGCCGTGATTGAGGATGCTGCTGCCGACGATCTGGCCCGTCCCGGTCACGTCTTTCCACTACGCGCTCAGGATGGCGGCGTGCTGGAGCGGCGCGGCCACACCGAGGGGACTGTCGACCTGATGCGTCTGGCTGGTCTGACGCCCTGCGGTGTGCTGTGCGAGCTGATGAATGATGACGGTACGATGATGCAACTTGAATCGCTTAAGGTATTCGCGAGTGAACGCGCCTATCCGCTGCTGGCGATTGAGGATCTGGTCGCTTATCGTCGCGCGGCTATTTCTGCGAAGGCTCGTGAGCTAACCGCATAGCTGATGCGTTGTCTCCGCCCCGTTAGCGTTGCTGACGGGGCGGCACCTGTTCGTGAATAATGCCCGCGGGCTTAGATAAGCCCAGCGGCATGCGCTAGGCTGAACGCACTTTCCTTTAGCAAGTACTGTACGGAGCAGGCCATGGCCTTCAGTAACCTTTCCCCGCACGAGCCGTGTCCGCCACCTGATCCGCGCGTCGATCTGCCGACATTCAATATCCCGAGTGGTGCATGTGACTGTCATGCGCATGCCTTCAGTAATGACCGCGATGCCTACCCGCTGGTGGCCGCGCGCCCCTGTACGCCGCCGGCTGCCCCCGAGGCGGATTATCTAGGCATGTTGATAGCAACGAACATGATGCGCGGCGTACTGGTGCAACCCCGTGCCTACGGTAGTGACAATCGCTACATGCTAGGCATTCTGGCGAGACATCCCGACATGCTGCGCGGCGTGGCCGTTGTCGATCCTGATGTGGATGACGCCGAGCTTAGGCGTATGGACGCACTCGGCGTACGCGGCATCCGGGTCGATATGTTATTCAACCATCACATTGGGGTTACCGACCTGCGTACGCTGGCACTCAAGATATCGCGCCTTGGCTGGCACATGGAGTTGCTGCTCGATGCGCGCCATTTGCCGGAGATGCTACCGTTGCTGGCCCACCTGCACGTGCCGCTGGTCATCGATCACATGGGCAACATGCCCGCCGGTCTGGGCACTGAGTCCGACGGTTTCCAGGCACTGCTTGAGCTTGTGGTTGAGCATGGCGCATGGGTCAAATTGTCGGGTGCCTATCGCATCGATGCGGGTCAGGATCACTACAAGCATGCTGAAGCTTTCGCCCAGGCTCTGGCCAAGGTCGGCCCGGAACGGCTGCTTTACGGCAGCGACTGGCCTCATATCGCTCCGCCGTATTTTGGTATCAACGGCATGCCCAACACCGGAAGAATGCGTAATCTGATCGGTGAGTGGTTTTCAAGCCAGCGAATGCGCCATCGTATCTTCTTCGATAATCCGGCGCGGCTGTATGGGTTCTGATGTATTCCAAAAAGTATTGAGGAAAGGCCAACGCTGACGTGCGTGATCGAACCCGATAAGCGACACGCCACGTGCCTATGCCGAGCAGGCGCTGCGCTATCTGGCCGAGCGTGTTGCCGCACACGTTGCGTTAATCGGCGAACTCAAAATCGTCAATGCTGAGACAGCCGGCTTGAAGTCAATTACTGACGCATTTCAAGCACCGCAGCACTTCTTAAATTTCCTACCGCTGCCGCATGGGCAGGGATCGTTTCGGCCGACGCTAGGTGCCGAGCGGGGATCTGCCACACCATCAACGTAGTACCAGCGCCCGCCCGTCTTGGTAAAGCGTGATCGTTCATGCAGCACCTGGGGCAGGCCGTTTTCCACGAAATGCGCCTTGAACTCCACTTCTCCCTTACTGCCCTTAGCCATGCTGTTGATTATCTCCAGGCGTTGCCACTGGGTATCGCGTTGGTCGAGCTCAGCCGGAGTGACGTCGGGTCTGTTTGGGCTGTCTTCGTACCAAGTGGCAAGCAGATAGTCACCCAGCCCGCCAAGGGCAAAGGCGCTATAGCGTGAGCGCATCAAGGCTTCTGGCGTCGGCGCAGCGTGCTCGCCACTGTGGTAGGGATGGCAGCAGGCGGCGTAGCGTTGTCCGCTGCCGCAAGGGCATGGGATGTCCAGTTGCTCTTTAGCGAGAAGACGTTTTTCCATTTGGCATGACACTCCCGGTAAGTAATAAAAAAATTCTTCATTATTTCGTAACAAATGCCAACGATTATATGGCCTCGTTCCTTTCGACATCGAAAGGTAATGGACAGGAAAGCCTGCCTAGGTTATGGCTGCTATATGGAGAAGTTATGCGCAACTGGGAAGTGAATAAGAAGAAAAAAGTACATATAGAAATCATCCCCATGATTGATGTAATGATGTTTCTATTAGTCTTCTTCGTGCTGATAAGTCTCAATGTTATTCCTGCCTTGGGTATTAAAACTCAGCTCCCTTCAGCCAGCCAGTCACAACAACTTAAGCCGCAGAACAAGGCCATTATCACGTTAGGTCTTGAAGATAAAATGCAATTAGATGGAGAGGATGTTGGCGAATCTGAATTGATGATTCGTTTGAAGGACCTTCAAGATGATAATAATAAACTGACCATTATCATAAATAGTGATCAAGGTGTTCAAGTCAAACGGCTTGTTTCTGTTATGGATCAATTGAAGCGCAATGGCTTCTCTTCTGTCTCAATTGCCACTAGAAAATCATAAAAAACATGTTCGCTATTTATAAGGCTCGCAAGCTAATTGCGTGTGTCCCCTCGGCTTTTCTTCTGGCAGCCATGGCTTATTCGGCCACGCATGAAGATCTAAAAATAAAGCCGAAATATGACGAAAGCACGGTTGAGTTGGCCTTGATAGATTCAGCGGAGCTAGCGCCACAGCCCGAACCGGTACCGGATATTGTGCCGCCAGAGCCAGAGCCAGATCTTGTCAAAGCCGAGGTGCCGCCGCTCCCTGTGGCTGAAGAGGCGGAGATTGTCGAACCTCCGAAACCCAAACCCAAACCCAAACCCAAACCCAAACCCAAACCCGAGCCAAAGCCAAAAAAGCAGGAAAAGCCCAAGCCTGAGCCGAAGAAGCAGGAAAAGCCCGAGCCAAAAGTGGTTAAAAAGGAGGTGAAGCCTGCGGCCGACGTGAAGCCAAATAAACCGCAACCTGTGACAGATGTGGCGAAAAATGCTTCGACGCCATCAGCGTCATTACACAAGGCTGCCTCAGCCTCAACGGCCAATAATGCTGAAGTTTTGGAAAATAAATATACCGAGGAATTACGTCGGGAACTTGAAAATTATAAGCAATACCCTCGGGGGCGAGAGGCATCTCTGCAACGTCCTGAAGGTGCCGTTGTACTGTGGCTGATTGTAGACCGAAGCGGAAACGTTATCGATTCAGGGATCGAGACGAAAACCAGAAACATGTTGTTGAACAGAGCCGCAATGACAAGCTTGGGCCGGATGAAGAAAGTCTCACCTTTCCCAGCCGAGGCATTCTCGGGAAAAGAAAAACAAAGATTCACCGTGACGTTTAACTACACAGCAAGGCGATAGCCGTTTTTCATATTAATAATCATAGGGAGCGGGACAGTGAAACTAAGTAAGCCTCATGCAATGTTGTTGGCGGCCAGCATGGCGGGATATACACCTTATGCGTTAGCTCAAGAGGCAACGGCTACTGATAGCGATCAAGAATCAACCGTTAGCGAAAGCAGTCAGGAAACGATGGATGTCGGCGAGGTTAACGTCCAAGGTCAGACGTTGGGCAACGGCCTCATGGTACAGGAAGACAGCGGCAAGGCACGCTCCACCGTAACTAAGGAGGCGTTGGACAAGATGACGCCTACCGCGAATGCCTTGGATAAACTCAAGTACACGCCTGGCATCAACGTGACCACCGCTGATTCCACGGGGCTGAGCGGTACCAATTTCACTATGCGCGGCATGAACTCCGACCAGGTCGGCTTGTCGATGGACGGTATTCCGATCAACGATTCGGGTAACTACGCCGTATACCCTAACCTCTTGGGCGATCCTGAAAACCTCAGCGAGATTTTCGTCACGCAGGGGTCTTCGGAAGCCGACGCCCCGCATATCGGTTCCAGCGGCGGTAACATCGGTCTGGTGACCATGCGGCCTACAGATGACTTCAATGTCTTTGTCAAACAGACGGTGGGTTCGAATAACCTGAAGAAAACATTCGCCCGCCTTAATACGGGTGAATACAACGGGTTTCGCAGCTACCTTTCTGCCTCCCATGAAGAGGCAGACAAATGGAAAGGGGAAGGTAGCCTCAAGGCCGACAAGGTCGAGTGGAATGCGCTGTTCGAAGACGGCAACGGCAACTCCACCAATGCAATCGTGAAGTACCATCGTCAGGAAAATTATAATTACATGACGATTAGCAAGGAGCAGTTCGAGACTTATGGGCGTGATTACGACTATGCGGAAACGCCACAGCGCAACAGCAGCGGGCAGATCACCAACTATTACAAGCTGAATCGCAACCCGTTCGAGAATCTAACGGCGTCATTGACCCAGCGTCTCCAACTGCGTGATGACCTTACTCTGACCCTGCAGCCTTATTACTACTGGGCCAATGGCGGTAGTTTCAGTTCTGGTTCGGCTTCCACGTTATCCAGCAGCTCGGATCAGGCTGGCAATTACGATCTGAGCAATTTGTCCTCAAATACCTACTACCGGCCGTCCTGGACCGAAACCTGGCGTTCGGGTATCACGACCAAGATGAGGTGGGACCTCAACGAGGCGCATAGCCTGGATTTTGGCTATTGGTATGAACGCGCGCGCCAACGCCAGAGCCAACCGTATATCGCAATTAATGAGGACGGCACGCCCGAGGACATCTGGGCCGATTACGAGTCATCCAATCAGGTCGTCGATGCGAATGGTCAAACCGTACAGGGCCGGAACTATTACACGGTTACGCCTGCCCAGAAGCTTTGGGCCCAGGATACCTGGTACTTCTCGCCGGATCTGACGTTCACTACTGGGCTTTCCTATGAGTACGTTGAGCGCAAGGGCAGTAAGCGCGAAAGCCTTTATGACGAGCCGGAGAAGCGCGAGGCGACCTACCACGAGTTCTTGCCGAACTTCAGTACGAAATACCAGATCAACGCGGACAACCAGGCGTTTTACAACGTCACGCGCAACATGCGTACCCCGCAGAATTACGTGCTGTATAACACCGGGGACTCAATCAACCTCGACCCCGAGCTCAGCTGGAACCATGAGCTTGGCTGGCGCTTCAGCCGGGACGACATGGCGCTCAGCGCCACGGCATTCTATCTGACCTTCAAGGACCGCCAGCTCTCTAGTCGCGATACTGATGGCGAATACGTGATGATTAACGTGGGGGAGGTGGTGAACAAGGGTCTGGAGCTCGAGTGGAGCGGACTGCTGCCGCATAACTTCAATTATTACGCTTCCTACACCTACACGGAGTCGGAGCAGCAGGACAACATCACTACCCGTGGCGTTGAGCTGCCGACGGAGGGCAAGCAGGTCGCTAACGTTCCCAAGAACATGTTCAACCTGAGTGTTGGTTACGACGATGGTCGCTACTACGGCAATATCGTCGGGAAGTATGTCGGCTCCTACTACGGCGACCTTACCAATGATGAAAAGATCTCTGGAAGGACAGTCTTCGATCTGAATACCGGAGTCAGGTTACCTGTCGACAATACGATGCTCAAGAGCGCAGCCATACGCTTCTCCATCAACAACCTCTTCGACAAGGAGTATCTCAGTTCCGCAAGTAGTATCGGCTTCAATGCCGAGCCATACAACGGGCTGAGCTCCAACACATCCTATTACAACGTGGGGGAAGAGCGCACCGCGGTGGTCTCCCTCGAAGCAACCTTCTAAATGAATCTGTCGGCTTCGGTATTCTTGCCGAAGCCGATGCCCTTGTACGGCTATTGAGGTTTCACCATGAACATGGACCTGCTCCACGATTTAACCTTCTACATTCTTTACGGTGCGGCAGCCCTGGCGGCGTTCGTCATCGTCGAGCGAGGCGTTTTCTTCAGCTTTAATCTGCGTCAGGCCGTCAAGCTCGAAACGGCGTTAAATCCTCAGACGCAGAGCATCGAGGAATTGCCTGAGCAGCTGGTGCGCCGTAAAAGCCTGCCGCTGGAATTGCTACGCCAATTATTTGAGCAGAAGCGGGGCCTGACGACGCACAAGGATCTGGAAGATTTGAGTGAATCAATCTATATCGCGACGCGCAGCAGATTGACGTCGGGGCTCTGGATCCTCGAGACGGTGGTCACTGCTGCTCCGCTGCTGGGACTGCTGGGTACGATTCTTGGCATCATCGACACGTTCAAGGTGCTTGCGGAGGCGGGTGTGTCCGATCCCGGTGAAGTCTCAAGAGGGATCGGCACGGCGCTATATGCCACGGCACTGGGCATTGCCGTCGCCTTGATGGGCATGGTGTTCCATAACCATTTTCAGGACCGTATCGAGAAGCTTACGGATCATCTGAAGATTCTGCTGCTGCGTGCTGGCATGGACACGCCTTTTCAGCAAGAGAGGGAGGCAACGCCCGCTCATTCAGTCCGGTTAACGTGATGATGAGCTTACCCATGTTTCAAAATAGGTCATCGCGACGCTGGCTGGCGGTTTGCATGCTGCTGGTACTGCCCGGGTGTGCAAGCCCGCAGCGTACGCCCGTCGACGTCAACATCCTGGCCATCAATGACTTTCACGGTTACATCGAGGCGAATCCTTTTCGTTACCCTGATCCGACGGCACCGGACGGTGTCCGTACGGTCAATGCTGGCGGCATCGCTACTCTCGGCGGCATGCTGGACACTTTTCGTGAGCAGGATCCACAACTCCTGTTTATCAGCGCAGGCGATCTGGTCGGGGGGAGTCCACCGATCTCTGCGATGTGGGCCGATGAGCCGACAATTGAAGCCTTCACCATGATGGGGCTGAAGTTATCGGCGCTAGGTAACCATGAGCTGGATGCCGGGAAGGAGGAGCTGCTCCGCCAGATTAGAGGAGGTTGCGAGTCTGTTCGCAAGGACAAGGCTTGTACGTTCAAGGCCAATTTCAGCGGTGCCGGTTTTCCCTATTTAGCCGCGAACGTCATTGATACGCAGACAGGCAACAGCCTGCTGCCAGCTTATCGCATCGAGGAAGTGCACGGCGTCAAGGTGGCCTTTGTGGGCGCGGTACTGCGTGATGTGGCGTCAGTCGTCAGACCCAGCGGCATGGAAGGATTAAAAGTCACTGATGAGGCCGAAGCGATCAACAAGTTGATCCCGGAACTTGATAAGCAGGGCGTCAACGCCATTGTTGCCGTCATCCATCAAGGAGGCAGCACGCCAGAGCCGTTCGACAAGCCCGACTGTCAGCATCTGCAAGGCGATATCGTAGACATCGCTCAGCGTTTGTCGCCAAAGGTCGACGTGCTTGTCTCCGCGCATACGCACCAAGGGTATCTTTGCCGTGTCGGACGCCTGACGGTAACGCAAGGGGATTCTTACGGGCATGTATTAACGCACCTTACTCTGAGCGTAATGCCGGGTGAGCATCAGGTGACGGTTGTCAAAGCCGAGAACCTGATCGCAGATCCCAAGCGCTACGTGGCAGATCCCAAGCTTGCCGCATTGCAGGCCGAAATCGAGTCGCAAAGTCGAAAAATACTGCAAAAGCCCATTGCCCGTATCCAGGGTAAACGGATTGGTCACGAGACGAATCAGGCGGGTGAAGCACAGGCGGGAGACCTGATTGCCGACGCTCAATTGGCTGCGGTCAAACCCATGGGGGCGCAAGTGGCATTTATGAATCCCGGCGGAATTCGTGGTGATTTCATGCTCGAACCTGGACAGACGTACCTGACGTATTCGCAGGTGGCCAGTATTCAACCCTTCAATAACAGCTTGATCCTACTCACCTTGACGGGTGCTCAGCTGCAAGAGTTGTTGAATCAGCAGTGGCGTAAGGATGGAGGCTTCAGTCCTTTGCAGGTGTCGAGTAGCTTCAGCTATCGTTGGGATGCTGGTCGACCGACAGATGACCGTGTGGTGCCCGGAAGTATGCGCATCGAGGGTAAGCCGGTCGATGCGGAGCAGCTCTATGGTGTGGTAGTCAACGATTTTCTAGCCGAAGGCGGCGACGGCTTTTCTGTCTTGAAGGACGCCAAGACGCATCGCGATACGGGTATTTCCGATCTCGAAGCGTTGATTGCTCATCTCACCGCTCTGGATGAAGCCGGGACGCCAGCGGGCATGGCCCAGTCCGAGCGTATCGTCAGAGTCGACAAAGCCCTGTGAAACCGAGCCCCGGAGTAACCCAAGCGGTTATTCCGGGGCTCCGGTATCGATATCCGACGAATCGGGTCGCTGCCACAACTAAATAAGCCGACGTGTAGCAGCACAAATAACAACCAGGCATTAAGGCCGACGTTGCAGACCCCTCCGCCACGGCACTTCTTGATCTCTATCACCGTTACGCATTTCACCACCGGTGTACTTTGACCATATCGAGGTACATATTATCTTCTGGAGCACCCCGAGCGGCCGTGCGAGCAGCAGGTATTTCCGGTCGAGTTGATGGTGCGCGATTCGACGCGCCGGCCGCTGAAGGAGAAAGACAAAAACGCAGAGGCGTAACCTGCCGTTTCCGCTGCCCTGCCATGTACAATCGCTTCTCGGTCAATTAACTGACCATGATTGCCTCCGTTTATCGTTTATCTTGGATAGGGAACTGTCATGAAGCAGGGCATCGTGCTGCCGACCACCCGGCGTGGCTGGGTATTGTTTGTGCTGTTCATCGCCTTGATCGCCGCCGGCTGCTGGCCGCTGATTGCGCTGGTCAACCATGCCCGCGTGGTGTTCGGCTTGCCACTGATCACCGTGTGGGCCTACGCGATCGTGTTGGCCAGCGTGGTGTTGATGGTGATCGCCAACCGTCTGCTGGGCGCAGGTGAGCGGGAGGACAGTCATGACTAGCGCCATACCGCTGGCGATCACGCTGGCTTATGTCGTCATCGCATTGGTGATTGGCCTCAGGGCGCGCGGCGGGCGCTCGATGCAGGCGCTGGAAGAATGGGGCGTGGCCGGGCGCAGCATGAACGCGGTGGTGCTTTACCTGCTGATCGGCGCTGGCAGCATCAGTGCCTATACCTTCATGGGCGCGCCGGGGTGGGCCTACAGCAAGGGCGTGCCGGTGTTCTACGTGGTGATCTATCTTTCTTATCTCGCCATCGTTGCGTGGTACTTCGGTCCCAAGGTATGGGAGTTCGGCGCACGCTTCGGCCATGTCACCCAAGCCAGTGCCATCGCTGACCGCTACGAAAGCGCCGCGCTCGGCGCACTCGCTGCCTTCGTGATGTCGATCGGCACGCTTGCCTACGCGGTACTGCAGACGATTGGCTCGGCCTACATCCTCAACGTGATGAGTGGGGGCAAGATTCCGGTGTGGGCCGGCGTTACGCTGGTGCTTGGCGTGATGGCGATCTATCTCTACGTCAGCGGTCAGCGCGCCATCGGCCTGACCAACGCGTTTCAGGGCGCGCTGATGCTGATGGTGGCCTGGGCGATCGGGCTGTGGGCAACCCATGCGTTTACAGGGCAGTGGTGGTTCGGCGACATCTTCACACGGTTCAAGGCTGAGCGGCCCGAGTTCTTAACGCTGCCCGGCGCTGGCGGCGACATGAGCTTCGCATTCTGGACCACTTCGATCATCGTCTCGATGCTATCGTTCATGCCTCCGGTATGGACCCAGTGGATGAGCGCGCGTTCCAAGCAGACCATTCGCACCAGTGCGACCTGGCTGCCGACCTACTACGTGGTGATTCTGCCGATGGTGGTGGTCGGCTTCATTGGCGTGTTCAGCCTGCCTAATCTGGCCCGTGCCGATACTGTCGCGTTGGAGATGGCGCTGGCCTCGATGCCGGTGGTGCTGACGGGGCTTCTCGGCGCCGGCACGCTGGCGGCGGCGATGTCATCGTGCGAGCCGTTCATCCATTCAGCGGCGTTGACCTATGCCAAGGATATCCTCCAGCCGGCATTCAAGCTCTCCAATGCCGCTACTGGCCGGCTGGCTCGCATGTTGCTGATTCCGATCATGGCGCTGATCGTCGCACCGGTGGCGATCACCGAGCCGGCCAATCTGATTATGATTTTGCTGATCGGGCTCGGTTTTGCCGCTCAGGTGCTGCCGGCATTTATTGGCATGTTCTTCTGGCCGCGCGCTTCAAAGGTGGGCGTTACGGCAGGTATCGTGGCGGGCTTCGCGCTGACGGTATTATTCACCGTAGTGTTCAAGAACCCGCTCGGTATCCACGCCGGCTTCTGGGGACTGATGCTTAACCTGCCGGTATTCGTAGCGGTGTCGCTTAAGACGCGTCCGGCTTCGGCTGATGTCACCGCACGCTTTTTTGCCATCGCGCGGCGCTTCTGAGACGATATTGATAAATGAAAGGCACTGACCATTTGGAGCGTGGTCAGCGTCTTTTCTATACTGAAGGCATGACCGAGCGTATGGATCGTATCGATGAGGTGCTCACCCGACTGCAGGATTCTGCATTTCGGCGCAAGTTCCGCCTTGGCGCGAAGGAGCGGGTCTATCTCGACGCCAAGGGCGATGCGCTGATTGCTGCGCATGCCTATGACTTTATCGCCCGGCGTTTGGCGCCGGCGATGCCACCCAATGATGGTAAGCAGACGCCGTGGCGGGGCCATCCAGTGTTCATTGCCCAGCACGCCACCGGTACGTGCTGTCGCAGTTGCCTGGCTAAATGGCATGGCCTCGACAAGGGGCGCGCATTGAGCGCGGCTGAGCAGGCGTATGTCGTCGCCGTGATTGCGCGCTGGCTGGGGCTGCGTGCGGCTGATGACAACCAGCATGGAAATGGCTCAGCCCCATCTCCCGAGCAGACCCCGTTTCACTTCTAGTCCGTTTCTCAAAAGGTGGTTATTGATCGTTCTGTTGACGCTGCGTCCGCAGGCGTCGTTCCTCTTCGCGTTCTTGCTGGCGTTCTCTTACTTGATCGGCACGTTCGCGAATTGTCTCGGTACGTTGTTCCTGCTGTTTGTTGCCCAGGCAGCGTGTACGAGCGCTCTCTGCTCTGCTGCGTAGCTGTGCGGCATGGCTATCATCGCCTTGGGCGCGGGCCTGCGCAGCGCTGTTGGTCATTGTCTGACGCTGAGCGCTACAGTCATCGGCAAGGGCAGGGGTGATGTGCCACACGGCAAATACTGCACCGAGAGCCACTGTTCGAATGTATGGGGTCATGAATACCTCCTGGCATGCTGCGTAGTGATCAGTCTAGCCGCTAAGTGCCATCGTTGCCTGATGACTTGCGCTCGGGGTGCTGTTCGGTGTGATGAGGTTGATGAAAGCGTCCCCAGGGTACGGGGCACGTTGTTTTATCTTATGAGGAAAGGTTAATGGTGGATGCCGGATGTACCGCCACCGGTTAGCGCAGTTTTGAACAGGTCGATGAAGTGATGAAACGTCCAAGCGTGGCATCGGCGATAGAAAAGGTGCAGCAATAAAAATCCGGATGCCTGATGGCATCCGGACCCCTCGTAGTGAGTGACATTGTCGATGTAGCAACAAGCCACTCTCTACGTCGGCATTACTTCACCGGTGGCGTGCTTTTTTACTGACCGGGATAGGTCTGCTTCGATTCCATCATCCCGCTCAGAACTTCTTCGGCAGTCGCCGGGCGGTTCTCGACCGAGCTGGTCCACTTGCCCCAGACGGTTGGATCGATCTTGTCGCCGTTGTTGCCGAGCTTGGCGAGGCGCTGCTTGTCTTCTTCCGTCAGTACCTGACTGTGCAACGGCTCGAGATGACGCACGTCGTCGGCGCTCATGCCGATCATCTGGCCGATACGGTTGCCGTAGTCATCGTGAATCAGGAACAGGTGCCACAGCATGCGTTCCTGCACATCGCGCTCACACTGCTGCAGCATTCCGCCCAGCACGTTGATAAGCTCGTCGCGCTCCCAGTCCATCATAGTGTTGTAACGGGCGCGCGGCTGAACGTAATCATTGCGGCGTTCGATCACGCTGCGTGTCAGCTGGCCTCTGATCTCGGGCGGGTTCTCAGGACGACGCTCGGCTTCCTGCAGGCCATTATGAATGGACGGCTCGAAGTTGATGTGCGGATTCTGGCCCGGCGCCTTGTCGACGTAGTACTCCATCGACCCACCGCGCTGGTTGGTCGCCACCCGGGCATTCTTCGCCTGGTTGACCGGCAGCTGCAGGTAGTTAGCACCGATGCGATAGCGCTGGGTGTCGGAGTAGGAGAAGGTCCGGCCAACCAGCATCTTGTCATCGGAGAAGTCGAGACCGTCGACGAGTACACCCGTACCCATGGCGATCTGCTCGTTCTCGTTGAAATGATCCTGAACGTTACGGTTCAGCGTCATCACGCCAATCTTGCGCAGCGGGAAATCATTCTCCGGCCAGATCTTGGTGTCGTCGAGCGGATCCCAATCGAGTTCGGGGTGATCATGGTCTTCCATGATCTGTACGAACACGTCCCACTGCGGATAGTCACCGCGTTCGATCGCGTCATACATATCCTTGGAAGCGGAGCCGAGATCCTGCCCCTGCACCTTAGCGGCTTCAGCCTCTGTCAGGCTGGCAACGCCACAGCGCGGGTGGAAGTGGTATTTCACCAAGACCGTCTCGCCGTGCTCATTGACCATCTTGTAGGTGTTGACGCCGAAACCTTCCTGATGGCGATAGGACGCCGGAATGCCGCGCGGGCTGAACAGGTGCGTCAGCATGTGCATCGATTCCGGCGTCTGGCT
Source organism: Phytohalomonas tamaricis (assembly GCF_003012345.1). GTDB lineage: Bacteria > Pseudomonadota > Gammaproteobacteria > Pseudomonadales > Halomonadaceae > Phytohalomonas > Phytohalomonas tamaricis. The sequence goes on along the minus strand of NZ_PVRV01000019.1, from coordinate 257,705 downwards.
CATGAAGTCCAGTATGCGGTTCGGTTCCTGGCGGAAGGTGACCGGATCGGGCTTCAGGGAGTGGATGACATCAGGGAACTTGATGGCATCACGGATGAAGAAGACTGCCAGGTTGTTACCGACCAGATCCCAGTTGCCTTCTTCCGTGTAAAACTTGACCGCGAAACCGCGTGGGTCACGGGCGGCTTCGGAAGAATCACGGCCACCGATAACGGTTGAGAAACGAATCGCCAGATCGGTCTTCTTGCCTGCTTCCTGGAACAGCTTGGCGCGGGTGTACTTAGACGCCGGCTCGTCACCAATCATGCCGGTCGCTTCGAATTCGCCGTAGGCGACGAAGCCGCGCGCGTGAACGATACGCTCAGGAATACGCTCGCGGTCGAAATGACTGATCTTTTCGAGGAATTGATAGTTTTCCAACGTTGCTGGGCCACGGCTGCCGACCGTACGCTGGGACTGATTGTTACTGACAGGGTGACCTTGACGGTTAGTCAGGACCCGATCTTTATTATCCATATCTCACTCCTGTGCGGACGCTCAGCGAACATGCTGGGCTGGGCATCCATGACTAGTCACAAAACAATTCTGGCTACTAGAGCGTAGCATGGGCACATGACAGTTTTTGCCTTACTTTTTTTATGACTATTATTACTATATTCAATCGCTCTTTGTCTTTACATCTTCTGAATTTTGCTTGGCAAACTGAAAGGCAGATATTGGTGGCCGCATAGAGGGTAGTGTTGGCAACGCATAAAGCTCGGCTACCGGTCAGGTAGCCGAGCTTTATAATGTGCTATATAGCAAGTGATCGATTACTGCCGATTACGCTTGAACTGGCGTTGCGGCAACGTTAGAAGACAGTTCAGGCATGCTGTTTGCGATGTTTGCCTTCGCTGATCTCCTCGACCAACTTGGCATTGAATGCCTCAAGATCCTTCGGGGTACGGCTGGTAACAAAGCCGCTATCGACGATTACTTCCTTGTCTTCCCACTTGGCGCCGGCATTCTTGAGATCCTGCGAGATGGATGGCACGGACGTCATGTTACGTCCTTCAACTACGCCAGCATTGATTAAAATCCAGGGTGCGTGACAGATAGCACCGACAGGCTTATGCGCTGCGAAGAAGCTGCGAACGAAAGTTAAAACTTTCTCGTTGGTACGCAGTACATCCGGATTGAAATGACCGCCTGGCAGCATCAGTGCGTCGTAATCGGCTTCGCTGACTTCGTCAATAGTCTTGTCGACAGTGTAATTATCGCCCCAGTCGGTTTCCGCCCAAGCACGAATCTCGCCGCCTTCTGGCGCAACGATATCCACTTCAATCCCTTGCGCCTGCATCGCTTCGCGCGGTGAACTCAGCTCGGCTTCTTCAAAGCCATGTGTTGCCACGATTGCAACGCGTGTACCTTGTAAACTCATTTCAACGTCCTCCATGTCGTCGATTTAAACTTAAACACTCTACCTATTACTGGACCATTAACTCGGCCCTGAGTTCTGCTATTGGCCTTTCTGATAGCCTTAAATTCTTACGGTAACTCTGCCAACTTACTGCTCTAATTCATTGCGTAAAGGCGGCGCCATGAAGCTTTCAGGGCCGATCGGATCTTTAATGGTGTCAAGCAGGATACGATCGATCTCTTTCATGGCGGCGTCATCAAGCGAGAAATTCCACAGCTCGGTAACCACATCCAGCTGCTCGGGATGACGCGCAGCCCAGATGGGCAGGTGAGTTTCTTCGCGGTCGATCAACCAGCGCAGCGCAAGATGGACAACGTGCTTGCCATAATTGTCGCGGGCAAAATCCTCAAGCATATGCAGGGCGCTGCGGTACTGGGTAAGGCGCGGCTCCTGCCATTTAGGATCGGCGGAGCGCACAAAGATGTCTTGCTGCTTGTCATCCAGAGATGACGTGGACAACATGCCGCGACACAACGCGCTGAACGTCATGACCGTGACATCCCGATCTTCCAGAAAGGGAATCAATTCCTCTTCAATACCGCGCTCGAACAGGTTGTAAGGCGGCTGGATGACATCAGCTCGGCAGATCTGCTCGAATTCATTGATCTGATCCGGCGTGAAATTGCTGACACCTACTGCACGGATTTTGCCACTGTCACGTAGCTCTTGCATCGCCTGGGCCGTTTCCTGCATCGGTGTACTCGGGTCGGGCCAATGCACATGGTAAAGATCGATGTAATCGGTCTGCAGATGGCGTAATGCGTTTTCAGCTTCTTCAAGAATGCGCTTGCGACTACCGTCACGATAAAGTTGCTGGTCGCTGGTCCAGTTGAGGGCGCATTTGTCGGAAAGCAAAATCTTGTCGCGGAGACCGGCCTGTTTGACGGCCTTGCCGACGGTCTCCTCGGCCTTGCCAAAGCCGTAGTCGTCAGCGGTATCAATACAGGTAAAGCCGCATTCAAGCGCCTTGTGGATAGTGCAAATCGATTCCTTTTCGTCACTACCCCCCCACATGGCACCGCCAATCGGCCAAGTGCCTAGCGCAAAGCGACTAGAACGCATGTCTGTACCGGGAAGATCGATCGAATCCATGATGTTTCTCCCGTGGTCGCATGTCATAAAAGGCAACAGGTGTATCGCTTCAAGCAAGGCATCTTGCTAAATGGGCCTGCCAAGCAAGATGCCCTGCGCGAAGACAGATTTAAGCGTGTTGCTTGCTGTGCTTACCTTCGTCGATCTCTTCAATCAGCTTGGCATTGAAGGCATCGAGATCGTCCGGCTTGCGGCTGGTGACAAAGCCGCTGTCGACGACTACTTCCTCATCGACCCAGTTGGCGCCAGCATTTTTCAGATCCTGAGCGATGGACGGATAGGAGGTCATGGTGCGACCTTCAACGACGTCAGCATTGATCAGAATCCACGGGCCGTGACAGATGGCGCCTACCGGCTTGTGATCCTTGAAGAACTGACGTGTAAAACTGAGTGCCTGATCGTTCTGACGCAGCTGATCCGGGTTGAGCACCCCGCCTGGCAGCATCAGCGCGTGATAATCGCTTGACTTGACCTCGTCGAGGGTACGGTCAACCGGATAATCACCGCCCCACTCGGTCTTGGCCCAGGCACGAATGGTGCCACTCTTGGGCGCTACAATATCTATCTGTGCACCGGCATCCTGAAGCGCCTTGCGCGGCGAGGCGAGTTCGGCTTCTTCAAAACCATCAGTGGCGAGAATAGCGACGCGAGTTCCGTTAAGTTGCTGGCTCATATCGATGGACTCCTTGTCTTATCGAGTACGTGCAAAATTGACTGCTTCGTAAAGGATCGCGGCGGCCGATAAGGCCATCCCGCAGAAATCACTGCTGCCACGATCCTTGATGGCCTAATCCAGACCATGTTTATCGAAACGTTCTAAAAGCGTAGACACTCTTTTGTGGTGTCGCACAGCTCCTTACACATCATTACGTGCTGATAGCACCATGGCTTTTCGCAACACCTTTGTGGCTCTTTACACCTCGCTGCGCGTCGGCGGAGCCATGGCTTTCCATAACACCTTCATGGCTCCTTACACTTCGCTACGCGTCGGCGGAGCCATGAACTCGGGCCCAACCGGGTCCTTGACAGTGTCCTTGAGGATGCGGTCGATGTCCTGCTTGGCTTTCTCATCGAGTGACCAGCCCATTACTTCATTAGCGGGGTCGAGTTGATCAGGGCGACGTGCGCCCCATAGCGCCACGGATACGCCGGGCTGATCGAGCAGCCAGCGTAGTGCCAGGTGCAAGATACGTTTGCCGTAATGTTCCTGCGCATAGCGGTCGAGCTGCTCGACAGCGTCGAGATACTGTTCATAGCGCGGCGATTGGAACTTGGGGTCGCTCTGGCGCAGGTCGTCGCCTTCGAACTGGGTATCGCGCTTCATCTTGCCGGACAGCAGACCACGACACAGCGCGCCGTAGGTCAGCGTGCCGATACCGTCCTCGCGCAGCGCTGGCAGCAGTTCGTCCTCAATGCCACGCTCAAACAGGTTGTAGGGCGGCTGTACGGCGGAGAGCGGGCAGACCTTCTCGAATTCACGGATCTGCTCGACCGAGAAGTTGCTGACGCCCACGGCGCGAATCTTGCCCTTCTGCTTGAGCTCGCGCATCGTTTCGGCGGCTTCGCTGATCTCGCGGGTCGGGTCGGGCCAGTGAATCTGGTAGAGATCGATGTAGTCGGTCTGCAGCCGACGCAGGCTGTCGTCGATCTCCTGTTCGATCCGCGCGCGGCTGGCGTCGCGATAGGGGCCGTTATCGTTCCAGTTCAAGGCGCATTTTGTGGCCACCACCGCTTGATTGCGCAGCCCACCTTCTTTGAGCGCGCGTCCAACCAGTTCCTCCGACCGGCCAAAGCCGTAAACGGCCGCCGTATCGATGCATGTAATGCCGCGCTCGACGGCGCTTTGTACAGTGCGGATCGACTGCTGTTCATCGGTGCCCCCCCACATCCAGCCGCCTATCGCCCAGGTGCCCAAGGCGATACGGCTGGGGTTCAAATCACTATTAGGTAGTGCAATGGTTTCCATACGGTTGTCGTCCCTGTTGGTCTGAACGTTTCGGCTTTGCATCACGCAATTGAGCAAATAATTAGCCGTCTAGTGATGTCTCGTGTCTCCAGACTAGCCAATGATGGGTGTTTTTAAAGGCGCTTCGGCCAATCTTTGGTGCAATCAAGCCGTCTTTTTGAAGCATCAAACGGCGCGTTGATCGGATAAGCTAGCGACATCAATTTCTTGTCAACGCTTAACGGAGCGCCCCATGGAGTCATCGCTCATTGCTGCGGTGCTGATTGCCTTTCTGTTTGGAGCGCTTGGCGCTGCGTTAATCATGCGCATGCGGCTGGCGCGCCTGCGTGACGCCTACCAGCATGACTGCCAGCAGCTCGAACAACGCTATGAGCAGCAGCAGAGCGCACGGGTGGAGGTTGAGCGCATGCTGGCCGAGCGTGATGTCCTGCTGGAGCGCGAACGCCAGCACAGCGGTGAACAGGCGCGTCAGCTCAGTGAGCGCGATCGTCAATTTCAACGTCTGAGCGATGAGTTGCAGCACTGGCAGGCACGTTGTGTTGAGCTTGAGACGATCCGTGACAAGGACAGCGCGCATCACGCCGAGCGGCTGGCGCTGCTCGAAGCAGCACGCGGACAGCTCAAGACCGAGTTTGAGCATCTTGCCGGGCGTATCTTTGACGAGCGCAATCGCACCTTCACGCAGCAGAGTCAGCATAATCTTGAAGCGCTGTTGCAGCCGTTTCGTGAACAGGTTGGGCAGTTTCGTGAGCGTGTCGAAGCGCTGCATGGCGAGGAGATGCGTGAACGTACACGACTTTCCGCCCAGCTGGAGCAGCTTGCCGGGCTCAACCGCCAGATGAGCGAGGACGCTGCCAATCTGACCCGCGCGCTGAAAGGCGACACCAAGATGCAGGGCAACTGGGGCGAGCTGATCCTCGAGAAGGTGCTTGAACGCTCGGGGCTGCGCAAGAACATCGAATACCGGCGTGAGGTGGCGCTTGAGGGCGAGCAGGGCCGTGGCCGTCCGGATGCGATTATCTATTTGCCCGAAGGACGCCATTTGATCGTCGATGCCAAGGTGTCGCTGGTGGCCTACAGCGAATTCGTCAATGCCAGCGAGGACGATGTGCGCGAGCGGGCGCTAAAGGCGCACTTGCGCTCGGTGCGCAACCATGTCGACACACTATCAGCCAAGGACTATCCGCGCCTCAATGGCCTTTCCGCGCCCGATCTGGTCTTCATGTTCATGCCGATCGAGCCGGCCTTCGCCGTGGCCTTCGAGCATGACGATCACCTGTTTCACCATGCGTTTGCCCGCCACATCGTGATCGTTACGCCCACTACGCTGCTTGCCAGCCTGCGTACCGTCGCCAGCCTGTGGCGGATTGAGCAGCAGAATGACAACGCGCGGGCGATCACCGAGCGTGCCGAAAAGCTGCTCGACAAGTTTCACGGCTTCGTCACCAGTATGGAAGAAGTAGGTACGCACTTAGAACGTGCCACCGGCAGCCATCGTCAGGCGATGAACCGGTTATGCACGGGGCAGGGGAGTCTGGTGAGCCAGGCGAGGACGCTCAATGAACTGGGAATAAGAATGAAGAAACAGCTACCGGAAGTCGGTGACGTTGACCCCTATTCAAACCATTGAGCTGGTGACCGGATGCGCCGAAGCCGGTGTCATCAAGCATCGACGTTACGGTAGCGAGCGTTGACAAAACAGTAGCCGCCATAGGCGATAAGCCCTAACGCTACTGCGCCGAGCAGCCACGGGCCGAACGGTTGAGCTGCGAGGGTGACAAGTGCTCCTCCCAAACCTTTGGCCTGGTTCGGGTCGGTATTGATAGCAGCGAGACAGAGAAAGCCGGCAATAATCAGAAAGACAATTCCCCGTGCCGTTAGCCCACAGCGTGAAATGGCATCGGCAATACGCAGGTGATGAGCGGGCATCTCATGGGTATGCCAATTGGCACGCCAGCTACAATGCCAGACCCTCCATATCTGGCGGATACCGACGAAGCCGAACACTACACCAATGATTAATACTGCAGCGATGCCGCCAGGGTGGCTCATGAGCTCTGCGGTGCGCCCACGGGTGGAGCTGTTTCCTGACGCATCGGCCATCAGAAGTTGGATACAATGCAGTGCCAGCGCACCGTAGATCAAGCCACTGATCAGAAAGCCGAGCCGTACAACAATGCCGCGCAGACCTCGGCCCTTATGCTCGGCATCGAAGACAGCCTGAATAATGCGCCAAGCCATGTAGGAAAACAGGCCAGCGGCGAGCAGACCGATCATGACGCTGCCGAAGGGCTGCCCGGCAAGCTCATTGATGGCGGCAGACGTGCCGCCGCGCTGCCCGCCGAGGCCGGCTGCCGCCATCACCGCAAGCCATCCCACCATGACGTAAACGATACCCTTGGCAACATAGCCGAGCCGTGCTGCCAACGTTACCAGGCGCTGGGCATTACCGCTGGGATGATCCAATGGTGCTCCTTGATTTACGGCGTTTCGTTATGTTCAAGCCTAGGAAAAATTTCAGGAACATGCCGCATATGATGCCGTGATGCCTGATTCGAATGAAAAAAAGCCGCTGCACAAGGCAGCGGCTTTTCATAACGTCTCTGACTGAGGCCGTACTATTTACCCAGATAGGCCGACAGCATCCACACGGTCTTTTCCTGCTCGCCAACATAGTCACTGATCTGCGAGGAAGTACCTTCGTCATTGGCCTCGTTGGCGGCGACCAGCACTTCACGCTGGATCTTGATAAGCGTGGAGTAACCCTCAATCATGCCGCGTACACATTCATCACCGTTATGAACGTTGGTGATTTCCTTGACGGTGCTGGTCTTGGCGTAATCACTGTAGGCATGTAGCGGAGTGAAGCCCAGCGTCAGGATACGTTCGGCGACTTCATCGATCTTGGTCAGCAAGGAGGTATAAATCTCCTCGAACTGATTGTGCAGTTCAAAGAATTGCGGCCCCCGAACGTTCCAGTGAAAGCCACGCGCATTCATATAAAAGATTTGGTAGTTGGCCAGCAGTTCGTTGAGTTTGTCAGCCAGTGTGCTAGCGCTGGATGTCTGCATTCCGATGGCATTCATCTCGGACATGATCTTCCTCCTTGAGAGCATATACGTACGTTAAACGTGATTGTTAGCGTAGGCGAAATATACAGGCGCTGCTTAACTATATATGGGGATGAGACGTACAGGTTCAAGAGATGCCCCTTGTGGCCTGGTGTTGTCACTTGGCATGCCCGGCCTGCCACAGGCGAATAACCGACTCGGTGCGATCGGCCAGCAGCTCAGCCGTACGCGGCAGTGCTTCGTCAAGCGTCATCGGACCATCGGCAAGGGCAAAGGCAGCGTTGATGCCTTCATTGAACACCGCTTGCCAGCCCTCACCTAGTCGTCCTACCAAGGCGACGACGGGAACGCCATGCTCGCGTGCGGCACGTGCCACGCCGACCGGTGTCTTGCCGGACAGGCTTTGTCCGTCGAGCTGGCCTTCCCCGGTGATCACCAAATCTGCACGGCTCATTACCTCAAGGCAGCCGACCTGTTCCATGACCAGCGCAATGCCGGGGCGTAGCGTGGCATCAAAAAATGCCAGCGCCGCATAGCCCATGCCACCGGCAGCACCGGCGCCGGGGATGTCACGATGGTCGCTACCAAAGGTCTTGACCGCAACATCGGCCAGACGCGATAGCGCCTGGTCAAGTTGTGCCACCTGATCCGGCGTTGCTCCCTTCTGCGGACCGAATACTGCGCTCGCGCCGCGCGGTCCACACAGCGGATTGTCGACGTCGACGGCAGCTTCAACAGTGAGCTGCGCAAGGCGCCCATCAAGGCCGGAGGTATCGATGCGCGCAAGCTGAGCCAGCGCGGCACCACCGGGAGGAAGCGGTACATCATCCGCATCGAGAAAGCGCGCCCCCAGCGCCATCATCATGCCGCTACCGCCATCGTTGATGGCACTGCCGCCCAGGGTCAGAATCAGGTGTTCGGCACCGGCGTCGAGCGCTTGCTTGATCAATTGGCCAACACCATAAGTGGTGGTGGTGCAGGCGTTGCGCTCTGCGCGGTTCAAACGCTGCAACCCGCTCGCTTCGGCGAGTTCTACAATGGCGGTACGTCGCGGGGCAATCCATCCCCAAGTGGCGCTTACCTCACGGCCGAGCGGGTCCTGGACCATTGCCTGCCGCGCTTCAGCGCCCGTGGCGGCAAGCACGGCATCAAGCGTACCTTCGCCACCATCGCCAAGGGGACGCTCGGTAATCTCGGCATCCGGTAGGGCACGGCGTACACCGCGCGCGATGGCGCTTGCGGCATCGCGCGCGGAAAGTGAATCCTTGAAGCTGTCCGGAGCAATCAGGATATGCATGTCTAAGCGTCCTCGAAGCGGTGATAGCGCGTTGTGATTGTTAATGGTGGCCTTCGGTACGTGGTCCAGCGAGGTGTACCGATAAGCTCTTATCAATGTAACGTAGCCCGCCGTATCGGAAACAGGACTAACGTTGAGCGATGAGATAGTGTGTCGCCAAGCTGACATTATGAGTCGCTTACGGTGCCCTACGTTTGGATCGCTACGCAATCAAGGTGACCGCCTATGCTGTAAGTAAGCAGGCCAGTCACCTGCAGGAGGGTAGGTAATAATGAATCGACAACGACACGGGTATTCTTCTGCAATAGTAGTGACTATTGCTGCGTTTCTCTCTGGCTGTAGCGTCCTTCAGGCGACGAACCCGTTGCAGCAGCCGGAAGTCTCCACGCTGCCCGAGGTCTGCGTGCAGTCGATCGGTAATGTCGATAGAGTCGTCTGGATGCGTGCGGCTGCGGCCACGTTTGAGCAGCAGGGCTTTACCCTTAGAGATACTGAAACGCGCTTGGGACTGATAAGTGCTGAGCGCGTCAGCTCGATGCCGGGCTTGGGAGCCATCAACAGTGCGTGGCGAGGCAGCTGGTACGGGAATTACAATCGGCGCCATTTTGCCGAGGGGCTGGCCGATCCATGGTGGGTCTTTCGCAGCGATCCGGTGCGCACTGAGCGTGTATCGATTGTGGCTGATGGTCATCGGCTCATTGTCACGCGAGGCGAGACAGTGACCGAGAGTGATGGTTTTGATATTCAGGCCCGCGCTGCGGCAACCGTGCCTTTCTGCCAGGCGGTATTTACTGCACTGCGCTCGCGTCTGGATTCATCGGTTTCCCGCCGGGAGAGACCCTGATGCGTATTTTCACCACTACTTCGTTTCTTGATGTGACCCGCCATGCCAAAGGCATCATGCAAAAAGGCGTCACGGTACTTCTAGTTGTGCTGCTGGCAGGATGCGCGGGAGCGCCGGTCGCCTCTAAGCCACGCACCGAAACCTTCTCGGCATCACCTGATCGCGTTCTGCAGGTTATGATGGTCACACTTGCCGAACAGGGGTTCGTGATCGTTCATGGTGATCAGGCCTTGGGCCGGCTCGATGCTGAATATGCAGCCAGACCACCGTGGCGCATCAGCGCTCAGGCCAGCGCTGTGCCCGCCGGCACGCAGCTTGTGCTGAATGGACGGCGCGGCAGCAGCGTATTGGCGCCGGGTGATTTCGATTCACTTGTGATGAGCTTGCAAAATCGGTTAGCGTCGCCCGCGATACCCTGATGCGCCGATGACCTGCGTATGCGCATCGGTAGCAAAAAAGGATGCGGATATGCGAGACGATAGAGCGGCGACTGGACGTAGGAGTCAATGGCTGGGGATTGCACTGCTGGTGGGGTTATTCACGGCCTCACCGGTTAATGCTCATCCTCACGGCTGGGTTGACCTGCGCGTTGGCGTGCGCTTTGACGACCAGGGCCGGGTCATCGCGCTGGAACAGGCGTGGATGATGGACCCTTTTTATAGCCTGACGCTGATTGAAGAGCTGTCGCAGGTCAAGGATGGCACCAACATGAACCAGCGCCTTGATGCGCTCGGTGCGGAAATTCTCGCCAACCTCAAGCAGGAACATTACCTCTCGCACGTTAAGCACGACGGTCACGATCTCGCGTTTGGCCAAGTAGATGAGTACAACGTGATGCAAAACGGCAAGCGCATTGAATTCGACTATGTATTGCCACTGGCCGAGCCGCTGGCGCTCGATGGCAAACCGTTGCGCTATCGCATCTATGATGCGACCTACTTCATTGAATTTCTCCATGATGATCAGGCCAAGACGCCGCTGCGGCTGATCAATGCGCCTGAAGGCTGTGAGGGGCATATCAACAAGGCCGACCCTGATCCCGCGCTGGTCGCCAAGGCCTCGGCCATCGATATTGACGCTCAGGCACCGGACGGTCTGGGCAGTTACTTCGCCGATACCGGAGTCGTCACATGTCCCGCTACCTGATTTCGCTGGGCGCGGCGCTGTTGTTGGGAAGCCTGATACTTGTCACGCTTGAAACGGCATCAGTCCATGCGCTGTGGAGCGCGCTGATTGGTCAACTCTTGGAATGGCAGCGCCATTTCCAGCGTGGCTTGACCATGGCGATGATGGCATTGTCCGAGCGGGCCACCTCCTCTACTTGGTTGAGCCTGATCGGACTCAGCTTCGGCTACGGTATCTTTCACGCCCTCGGGCCGGGTCATGGCAAGGCGGTAATGACCACGTACATGCTTACCCAGCGGGCGGCGCTACGGCGCGGTATCGCCATGTCGATTGCTGCCGCACTGCTGCAGGGCTTCATGGCGGTGATCATCATGAGCGTGCTGGTCTTCGGGCTGGGCTGGCTGACACGCCAGGCAATGGGTAGTGTGCGCCCGGTGGAGCAGGCGAGCTTCGTCATGGTCGTGGTGCTTGGCGTGTGGCTCTGCGTACGTGCGCTTCGCCAGTTATGGCAGCTTCAGCGTCGCGACAGCCATAGCCGAGGTGACTCGCCGGCCGCTCAGGTATTGCCGGCGTCCGGCAGCGAGGCGCTGACTTTCTCGGTGGCTACCTCGCCACGTCCTGCCTTTGGTGTCACTAACGATCATACTCATGATGCCATGTGCGGCTGCGGTCATGCCCATCATATCGATCCGGCCAGCGTCGGCCATAGCTGGCGCGACGCGGCGGTCGCTGTGCTGGCGATCGGGCTGCGGCCTTGCAGCGGCGCTATTCTCATGCTGGGCGCCGCCTCGCTACTTGGCCATTGGGGCGCGGGAGTACTGGCGGTAATGGCGATGTCCGCCGGTACGGCGATCACCATTGCTACACTGGCGACGCTGTCCGTCGTGGCGCGTGGCTGGATGCGTCGGCTGGCGTCGCATGAGCGGCGCTGGATGGGATATGCCACGCAAGCGATAGCACTGATCGGCGGTCTGGTCATCGTTGCTCTTGGCATTGGTCTGCTCTTTGCCGGTGGCTCAGCGCCACCGCCGAGCTTTCTCGGCTAGCTGTGCACGTATTAAAGCGTTAACGCTTCGAAACGCTGGCGTAATTCGCTGACACGCTGCGAAAGCAGTGGCTCATCATACGGAACTGCCTGTCCCTGGCCCCAGACCGGTCCGGGCCATGCGGCGTCATCGCCAAAACGCACAATGACGTGAACGTGTAATTGAGGCACTTGATTACCGAGTGCGCCGATGTTCAGTTTGTCACCGTTGAAGTGCGTCATCAGGGTTTCGCCGACGGCGGTAATTTCCTGCCACAGTTTTGTCTGATCGCTGTGTGTCAGGTCATAGATTTCGCGAATGTTAGCGACAGCCGGTACCAGAATCACCCACGGGTAGCGGGCATCATTCATCAACAGCACGTGGCACAGTGGCAACGAAGCGATCGGGGCGGTATCAGCGGCAAGGCGGGAGTGAAGTTCGAAAGGGGCCATATCCATCTCCAGAGCGAAAACGAGGGGTGATGATAGCCCACGATGCCAGACGAAAGGATGAGATTGCCAATTGAGGGTGTCGTTTTGTTGCAACGTTGCTACGCTGAAAGTGGTTACGATGCGATAACGTTCAGAATGCTACGCATCTGACACGATGATAAATGCCAAGGAGGCTATTCATGAAAAGATTTTTCGCCGTTACATTTCTGGCTCTGTTTTCCATGTCGGCGCTGAGCGCCTGCAATACCATCGGCGGTGCTGGTGAAGATATCGAGAAGGGCGGTGAGGCCGTACAGGACGCTGCCAGCTGATCTTAATGCCATTATGCATGTCAGTGTGAAGCCGGGCGAAAGCCCGGCTTTTTTATGCCCCGCCGATGAGAGCCCTAGTAAAAACGTCGACTTTGATTGCGCAACGCGTAATGAGTTCCGGTTTTACTTGATAATGTTTATCATTCTTTTTATCTTGTCTGCGTTTGGCTTGCCGGCGTGGACTGCGTGCAGTTTCGCTCGAGCGCTAAGAAATAAAGAATATATCAGGGTCACCGAAGGATAACGTTGATGCGAAAAATGGCTTCGAAGCGGTCAGCAACTATGAGTTTGAAACCGCTGTCATCGCTGATGATCGGCGCGGCGCTGCTGCACGCTTCACCCTATGTACTGGCGCAGAGCACGTCAGATGCCACTAACGTTACTGCTTCCTCTGCGTCGGAGGACTCGAATGCGCGTCTTGATACCCTGACCATTGAAGGCAACCGTCTATATGAGATGGTGGCTTCCGAGCAGAGCGGCGGCTATACCGTCGACGCCGCCACCGTCGGCACCAAGACGCCAGCAGCGCTGCGTGACATTCCGCAGTCGATCAGCGTAGTGACCCGTGACACCATTGAAGATCAGAATCTCGATACCCTCGACGAGATGGCCAAGCGCACTCCTGGTATGCGCGTGCTGCCCAACGATAGCGGCCGTTCCTCGATCTACTCGCGCGGCTATGAATACGACGAGTACAACATCGACGGCCTGCCGGCACCCATGACCAGTATCAATGGTTCGGTGCCCAACCTGGCCGCATTCGACCGCGTCGAAATCATGCGCGGGCCGTCGGGCTTGTTCAACAGCACCAGCGAAATGGGCGGTATCATCAACCTGGTGCGCAAGCGCCCGACCTACGACTTCCAGGGCCACGTCACCGGCCGCTACGGCAGTTGGGATCAGAACTACCTCGAAACCGATATCTCCGGGCCGATCGATGCCGCTGGCCGCATCCGTGGACGTATGGTGATCAGCGACGACGACACCAACGGCTACGTCGACCATAACGAGAACACCAATCAGACCTTCTACGGTGCGCTCGACATCGACCTCGACGAAAACACCATGCTGTCGCTCGCCTATCTGCGCCAGCATCGGGACATCACTCCGAGTAACGGCGTGCCGACCGATACGGACGGCAATCTACTCGACTTCCGCCGCTCCAAGTACTTTGGCGCCGACTGGAACAATTTCGAGAGCCAGAGCAACGACTGGATTGCTGAACTGACCCACCAGTTCGACAACGGTGGTTATGGACGTATCGCTACGCGTTACTCCAAGCGCAATGCAGACTACAAGTATGCCTATACCTTCAGCGGGGTGGACGCCAATAACGAAGCCAGCATGGTTGCTCTGGGAGGTAAGGTTGATCAGGAGTCGACTTCTGTCGATGCCAGCTATAGTCAGCCGTTCCAAACCTTCGGTAATGTCAGTGAGTTTGTGGTAGGAAGCGACTACAAGCGCTATGAAACTGAGACACGTCAGGGGGTGTCCAGGCTGGGAACTATCAATGTCAACACCTACAGTTCAGACCAGTTTGACGAGCCTGATATTGCCTATACAAGAACTAATAACCGCAATACCTTGGAAGAGTATGGACTGTATTCCAAACTGACTTTCCGCCCGTTTCAGCCTTTGGCACTGATCGCTGGCGGCCGCGTTAGTTCGTATGATGTACGTACTACCAACTACCTCAACGATACGTCGGGCTCACGTAGCGACGATTCCCGCTTTACGCCCTATGCCGGTGCGGTGCTAGATCTTGATGATCACCATTCTCTGTATGCCAGTTACTCCGAGGTATTTGATCCACAGACTTATACTGACGCCAACGGTGGGCTGCTCAAGCCGCGTGAAGGCACGCAGTATGAAGTCGGTGTAAAAGGCAGCTACTTCAATGGCGATCTGAACGCGCGTATATCCGCCTTCCGCTTGTATGATGAAAACCGGGCCGCTCAAGTAGTAGAAAACGGTACAGCGGTGAGCGGTGTTTACGCCTCTGTAGGTAAAACACGTATGCAGGGCGCTGAGTTCGAGCTGACAGGCACTTTCTTGCCAAACTGGGACGTTATCGTTGGTTACACTTATCTTGATATCGACATCAGAAGTGAGGGAACGGACGATACAGCGTTCGTGCTGATGCCGAAGAATCAGTTCAACCTCTGGACCCAGTACGGCTTCGAGGGTGGCATGCTCGATGGCTTCCATATCGGCGGTGGTGTAACCGCGCTAAGTGATTTCCATACTTCAAGCTCCCCTCGTGTCAATGCCCCGGGCTATGCCGTGGTCGATGCCATGGTCGGCTACGACTTCACCGATAGCCTCAAGGGCCAGCTCAACTTCAATAATATCTTCGACAAGACCTACTTTGAGCGTGTCGGTTCTGTCAGTACCTTCAACATGTACGGCGCGCCGTCCAACGTGGTGGCTTCATTGCGCTACGACTTCTAATCTGTTCGTAGAGCGCATCATCCGATCAAGCACCCCCGGCTCAAACCGGGGGTGTTTTTTCATGATGACAAAGTATCGCTATGCTGGAAGGGCGTCGCTGCTGCGGCGCTTTGTTCATTTGGTCGAAGGATAATCGCAACGTGAGTTTCACCGCATCGGTACAGCAACGCTGGCAGCGTCTCGCCGTCTGGCTGAGCCGGCTCTCCGAGCGCCCCGGGGCGCTGACTGCACTGTTCATTTTTGCTGCATTGGATGTGCTGGTCGTGCCACTGCCGGTTAGCATGGTGTTGCTGCCGTGGATGCTGGCTGAGCCCAAGCGCAGCTTTCGTCTCGCCTCGGTTGTTGTCGCTGGCAACGTTGTCGCCGCGGCGCTGGGCTATCTGGTGGGTGCGCTGGCGATGGAGCATCTGGGCACCTTGTTGATTACCGTTTTCGGCAGCGAACACGGCTACGCTGAATTCGAGCAGTATTTCAATGAAAACGGCTTCGTTGCCATCTTGGTGTTTGCGATCACACCGCTGCCGATCCAACTGGCCATGTTGGGGGCCGGGGCAACGGGCTATTCCTTTTTGCTTTTCCTGCTGGCTACTCTGCTTGGCCGCGGCCTGCGCTATTATTCCGTAGCTCTCTTGATTCTGTTAGGGGGAGACGCCGCGCTGGCGCTTTGGCGACGTCATACCCGGCCCATACTGATACTGATGTGTGTGGCGTTGGGGATATGGGCCGGCTGGTATTGGCTTTCATGAACACGCTGCATTGTTTGGCTGGTCATCGTTCATTTATTGAATTTGGAAGAGCGTCTTGAACCCGAAAGTTCCCCTTCACCAGGCCCGCATGACGCTTATCGAGCGTTTCCAGCACCTGCTTGATTGGCCCCATGCCTATTGGCTGCTTTTTGTTATCTCGATTCTTGAATCATTGATTTTGCCCGTGCCGCTGGAGGCGATTTTAATTCCATGGATGCTGGCGAGGCCTAAGACGGGGCTCAAGCTGGCGGCGGTGACTGTTGCGGGTAACCTGGTCGGTGCCAGTATCGGTTACCTTTTGAGCGTCTGGGCTGTTGATGACATCAGGCCCTGGTTGTTCAGTACCATAAGCGGTGCACAGCAGGGATACGCTGATTTTCAGCAGCGTTTCGAGCAGCATGGTTTTCTCGCTATCGCTATCGTCGGCTTCTCACCTATACCGTTTCAGTTCGCCATGATCGGCGCGGGCGCGACCGGCTACTCATTTGTGCTCTATCTCCTGGCGTGCTTTGTCGGGCGAGGGTTGCGTTATTTCGGTCTGGCGCTGTTGATCTGGTGGGGTGGCGAGAAAGCGCTCAACGTCTGGCATCGTCACGCTAGAATCATCGTTGCACTGGCGCTTGTGGCTCTAGGGGGCTGGCTACTGTGGTCGTGGCTGAGCCATTAAGAACATCACTCCACACAAGGGACCAGGATGAGTATCAACCAGACAAAAGCCCATATTATTGAGCATCTAAAGCAACTCATGGATTCCCGGCGTGCGCCCTGGTTGCTGTTCATCGCGTCGATGCTTGAAACGCTGATTTTGCCGATCCCTATCGAAACGATTCTGATCCCGTGGATGTTGGCTCGCCCCGCCCGGTTATGGCGCTTGGCGGCAATCGCGCTGACGGGCAACCTGTTGGCTGCTGCTATCGGTTATGGCCTCGGTGCGTGGGCGATGGGCCATTTCAGCGATCAACTCATTGGTCTATTCGGTGGGCAGCAGGCGTATCAGGCTTTTGACCAGCGCTTTGCTGAGCACGGCTTCTGGGCCATCGTCTCCATTGGCATCGTGCCGATTCCCTTTCAGATTGCCATGCTGGTCGCTGGCAGTACCGGCTACTCGTTTTTGATGTTCATGCTGGCAGCGCTGTTGGCCCGTGGGGCGCGCTATTTTGGGCTAGCCCTGCTGGTACATTCTTTCGGTGAGCGGGCCAAGCGATTATGGCGCGGTAATGAGCACGTGCTTGGGGCGGTAGCGGTAGTGATGGTTATTGCTTGGGTCGGTTGGCAGGTAGGGCAATAGCGGTACGCTTCGAAGCCGATACTGAAACGGCACAGCGAAGGTAAGCGTCGCCGCTGTGCCATACAGGAAGGCTAAGTAAGTGCCCGTGCGGCGACTTCAGGCGCTTAGCCGGTACCGAGTGTGGCGCCGCCGTCGATGCGTAGGTCATGCATGGTGATATGGCTGGCGCGCTCGGATAGCAAAAACAGGATCGCTTCGCTGACCTCATCGGCCGTAGCGATCTTGCCGAGCGGGATACCGGCCTTGTACGTCTCAAGCGAGCCGGCAATGACCCGATCCTTTGATGAGGCGTCACTCCACATGCCGCGCTGCATGTCGGTATCGGTTGAACCCGGCGACACGATATTACAGCGGATGCCGTATTCCGCCAGTTCCAGCCCGAGGCAACGGGTCATCTGCGAGACAGCAGCCTTGGAGGCCGCGTAAGCGCCCATTGCCATGCGCGGCGTGCTGGCAGCGTTGGAGCTGACCACGACAATCGCACCACGGCGGCGTTCGATCATTCGTTTGCCTACCGCACGGGCGACATTGAAAGGCCCGGTAGCGTTAACCGCCATGGCGCGTGCCCATTGCTCATCGCTGAGTTCGGTAACCCGGCCCATCTGCAAGATACCTGCCACCGAGGCGAGGTAATCGATCGGGCCATGCATCTCTTCTGCGGCGGCAATGGCGTTATTGACCGCCTCGGCGTCGCTGACATCGACACCGTGCACGCTCAGACGCTCACCCGCATTATGGGTTTTATTGAGCAGGGCGAGTTTGTCGCGCTGCGCATCCAGCGCCGCCACGCGCGCACCGGCCGCGAGCAGCTTGCGCGTCAGCGCTTCGCCGATACCTTGGGCAGCGCCGGTAACCACAACGACGCGATCCTCGAACTCACTCATCACTGGCGTCTGCTCGACATTTGCGCGCTGATCCTGGCGTGGTTCCGTCATCTTTATTCCAATTCGTCCATGATGCGATGGCGCTCTTGGTGGTAGCGCTCTTCATTATAGGTGTCCTTCCAGTAGGGCACCGCGTAGAGGTTGGCCTTGCTGAGGCCATGGGCGCGCCTGACATAGTCGCGCAATGCCAATACCGCACTATTTTCGCCGCCAATCCAGGCAAAGGTGGCAAGGTCGGCAGGCCAGCTAAGGTGTGATACCGCATCCAATAGCAGGGTCGACTCGCACGGCGCGGTGACCCGGCGATAAAGCCAAGTCACTGTGATACCTGAAGGGTGGGCAAGCGGCTGGCATTCCTGTTCATCGGAAACTTCGATGAATACCTGGCCATGCGCGTCGGCCGGCATCTTTTCAAGTAGCGCACTGATGGCAGGCAGAGCGGTCATGTCACCGGCCAGCAGATACCACTGTGCCTCGCCAAGCATAGGCTTGGGGCCACCGGGGCCGGCGAGACCGATCTTGTCACCGGGAGCCGCGTGGGTGGCCCAACGCGAGGCAGGGCCTTCATCACCGTGAACAACGAAGTCGACTTCCAGCTCGCGGCTGACCGGATCGAAGCGACGAACGGTGTAGGTGCGCGTGATCGGCTTGTCATTGGCATCGGGCCAGATGGGACCATCAGGGCCAACCGTGGGCAGCTGCGGTTCGCGCTGATGCGCACGTGGCAGAAATACCTTGATATGCGCACCGTGAGCGTCGTCGGGGAAATTGACGAGCTGCTCGCCGCTGAGCGTGATGCGCTGCATATGCGGCGTGATGCGTTCGGAACGTACCACCTCAAGCATCCGAGGGGTCTGCTTCTTGGTTTTCTTGGGAGCGGCAATCATCGCAGCAGGCGCATTCATGGTAACCATCCAAGCATTGATTTAACGTACATCCACCATACAACAATTTGGCTAATGAGACGTATTGTCAAATGGCTTTCTTGTACATTTTCTTTTTTGCTGACGTTTTTCGTCTACCTTGAGTGCCTGTTACATCGACGTATGCTCATTGATGAACGCTTCCCACTGGGCAAGCGTCGGTGCTTCGACCAGATCGACGAAGGTGACATCGATGCCGCTACGGCGCATTTTTTCGACCAGACTCATCAGGCGAATCGAGTCGAGGCCGAAGAACAGCAGATTCTCATCACGGGGTACGTCAGCGATGGGCATGTCCATCAACTCTGCGATCTCATCGTGCAACTCGTTGATACCGAAGCCGGCTGCACCGGCGTTAGCCGCTCCGAAAGCGCTATCAGCCGATGTGGTGAAAGATGATCCGGTGGCTAGAGCATCACAAACCTGCGCCGTCGTGGTGGTCACACCGCAGCGCTGCGCAACATAGTTGCCGGCCATCAGGTGTTCCTCGGACGAAAAATCGGCCACTGCATCGAACACGAAGAACGCTTGAACATCTTGCATGAAGGCTTCCAGCGCGGTCGCCATACAACCGATGTGAGCGTAGACGCCGCAGATGATTAACTGGTCACGGCCCTGATCACGCATCATGTCGCGCAGCGGTGAGCGCTGAAACGCGCTGTAGCGCCATTTGGTCAGCACGGTATCACCGTCTTCTGGGGCGAGCGCATCGATAATCGGATACTGCTCAGGTGCGCCGGGTAGGCCCGGCCCCCAGAAGTCGTTGAGCAGGGCGCGATCTTCATCAGGCTGATCGGTGGGCTGCGCGGTATAAATGACCGGCACACCCGTAGCATTAGCTGCCTCACGCAGGCGCACGATGTGCTCAACCAGCTCAGGGATCGGTGCCTGCCCGGTATCGTACTTGTTAAGGAAATACTGCTGCATGTCGTGAATCAGCAGCACGGCCCGATGGGGCTCAGGGGCCCAATCAACGCGATTCTCGGGCTGTGCCTCGGCGCTCGGCATTGGATAGGAGGTGATTGCGGGTATAGCCATTACAAAATCCTTGCGTGTTCAGTGCGGCGTGTCAGGAGGCAGCTTCAGGGTTCGACGGCGTATCGGTTTCTTTTGCGGTGGTGCTCTGCTTCTTGCCCGCACCAAAATAGGTGTCGCGAATCACCTCGCGAAGCACCTTCTTGCTAACCTTGCCGACGCCGGTCTGCGGGAAGGCGTCTATGAACTCGATACGGTCGGGCACTTTGTAACTGGCCAGCCGGGCACGCACGAACTGGGCGAGCTCATGCGGCTTGGGCGGCGTACCGCGAGCGATGACAAACGCGCAGCTACGTTCACCCAGATACTTGTCGGGCATGGCCACTACAGCGACATCGTGAACGCTTTCATGCGCAAGCAGGGCGTTCTCGACCTCTTCGGCGGCGATCTTTTCACCGCCACGGTTGATCTGGTCCTTGTCGCGCCCCTCGACGATCAGGTCACCGTTCTCGGTCAGCATCACCACATCGCCAGTGCGGTAGAAACCGTCCTCGGTAAAGTTTTTGGCGTTGTGCTCGGTGGCATTGAAATATCCGCGAATGGTATAGGGGCCGCGCGTCAGCAGATGGCCGGGCTGGCCGGGCGGCAGATCATTGTCATCATCATCGACCACACGCACTTCATCATCCGGCGAGATCGGCCGGCCCTGGGTGCGGACGATGACGTCTTCGGGGTCGTCGAGACGGGTGTAGTTGACCAGTCCCTCGGCCATGCCGAACACCTGCTGCAGCGTGCAGCCGAGAATCGGACGTACGCGACGTGCTGCTTCTGCCGATAACTTGGCACCGCCGACCTGCAGTACTTCAAGGCTCGATAGATCACGCGTCGTGGTTTGTGCGGCGTCGAGCCATACCAGCGCCAGCGGCGGCACCAGGGCGGCCATGGTGACGTGCTCGCGCTCGATCAGCTCAAAGCAGACATCGGGGCTCGGCCGCGGCGCGATAACGATGCGCCCGCCGGCATAGAGCACGCCGAGAAAGCCCGGTGAGCTCATCGGAAAGTTGTGCGCCAGCGGCAGCACGCCGAGATAGACGGTATCCGTGTCGTTCCGGCAGATTTCGACGCTGCCCCGCAGGCTGTAGATGTAATCATCGTGGCGACGCGGGATCAGCTTGGGCACACCGGTGGTGCCGCCGGAAAGCTGGAAAAAGGCCAGTTCGCGGGAATTGATCTCCGGCAGCGTGTCGAGCGGTTCCTGATCAAGCGAGGCAAACGAGACAAATTCCTCGGCATCACCCAGCACAATCACATGCTCAAGTGTCGTTGCTTCAGCCAGGACGCTGCGCGCCAGGGCGCGATAATCGAAGCCGTCGACGCGGTCGGCAGTGATCAGTGCCTTGGCCCCGGCGAAGTTACAGAAGTGGCCGATCTCGAACTGGCGGTGGGCGGGCAGGGCGAAGATCGGCAGTGCGCCGAGTCTGAACAGCGCAAAACAGGTGACAATGAACTCATGGCGGTTGGGTAGCTGCACTACGACACGCTCGCCCTTGCTGATACCCAGGCGATGCAGGCCAGCGGCGAGACGGTCAGCGCGGTGGTCGAGATCGGCATAGCTCAGGCGCGTGTCACCATCGACGATGGCGATATGCTCACCGAGGCGCTCGGCACGCTCACGGAGCATGGCGCCGAAGGTTTCGCCCCGCCAGTAGCCGGCGGCACGGTAACGTTGTTCGAATGCCGCAGGCCAATCGGGGCAGTAGCGGCTAAGGTCTTCAGTGGCCGTGATGGTGTGATCGGTCATGCTTTCTCCGGTGCATTGTCCTTACGAGCGTCATCCTTGTAGGCGTTAGTGTGCTGAGACACCTCGATAGCGCTATTGACGTCAGCATCCTTGATACCCATGGCATTGAGCATGGTGCGCAGCTTGGTACCGGTTTCGGCGAGCTCCTTCTCGGGCGTCGAGCCGGAAACGACGCCTGCACCAGCGTATAGGCGCATCCGACGTTGCTTGATCTCGGCGCAGCGGATGGCAACTGCCCATTCGCCGTTACCCTCGCTATCACACCAGCCCACCATGCCGGTGAAGAAGCCTCGCTCAAAGGGTTCGATTTCACCGATCGCATCGAAGGCCTGCCGGGTGGGGTGACCACACACTGCCGGAGTAGGGTGCATGGCCAATGCCAGGTCGAGCGAGGTGGTTTCAGGGTCCTTGAGCTCGCCTACCAGCGTGGTCGACAGGTGCCAGAGCGTTTCGGTACTGGTCAGTTCGGGGCCTTCCGGCACGTTAAGCGTAGTGCAGAACGGACGCAGCGCCGCACTTACCGCATCAATGACGATAGCGTGCTCATGATGATCCTTGGTGGAACTCAATAGTGCCGCCGCGCGCCGTTCATCTTCGGCAATGTCAGTGCTGCGTGCCGCCGAACCCGCCAGTGGATTGGCAATGACTCGGTTACCTTCGCGCCGTACCAGAAGTTCGGGGCTGGCGCCTGTAAACACATGCGGATAGTCCGTTTTATTGCCAAGCGGGATGGCAAAGGTATAGCCGTGCGGATTCTGGCGCAGCAGGTTGTTGAGCAGTGCGCTCATATCGATATCGGCATTAGCCTCAATATCGAGTGCACGGGAAAGCACGACCTTATCGAGCTCCTTGCGGGCAAAGCGTGCCAGGGCGTCGTCCACACCCTGACAGTAGCGCTGCGGCACGGGAACGGGCTTTGGCATGCATTCACCCATGCCCAGTGCGCGCTCGCTTAGCGTGCCAGCCTGGGCCCCTAGGGCGGGGGCGACATCGAGTTGTGCCGGAGCTATCAAGCATGCCGGCTGAGTACTATCGAAGGGAATTGCGCCAGCAACGATAGGATATTCATGGCCCGCCTGGCGTGCAGATATCAGTAGCGCATTGACGTCACGGCTCAGCGTATTCGCCGTCGGTGTGATGGCCTTGAATACGCCACGTCCGAGCAGGGTAATATGAGGCGACGCAAAGAGAATGTCGCTATGGGCATAGATATCTACCAGATGCAGGGCAGCTGCATCGGTGGACGCCCCAGGCATGGGCGGCAGGATGGGGTTCATCAGACCTTTCCTTATGTCGGGATGACGCGGCACCGCACGCTGAAACGCTAGCGGAAGCGAGATAATCTTAACGATATTGAGAAACATTATCAAAAACATTTAGTTTTATTTTGTCGGGTGCATTCCGGTACCCGGCACAGGCGTGGTCATGGCCGCTTTTTCATGACACAGCTATGATGAGGCGCGGCGTACCTGCAACCTTTCATATGGGTACCGCATTTTTTCGATTAATCACATTCAGGAAATCCTATGTCTCGACAGGCTCATGCCGCTGCATCGAGTACTGACGTCGTGCTCGCGCCCAACGATGGGTTAGTCTGGTTGATGGCCATGGCCTGCGGGCTTTCGGTGGCCAATATCTATTACGCGCAGCCGCTGCTTGATGGGCTGGCCTCGGCGTTTGGTGTCGATCATGGCAGCGCCGGGCTGATCATTACCATGACCCAGCTTGGCTATGCGCTGGGGATTTTACTGCTGGTGCCACTGGGTGATCTGTTTGACCGCCGGCCACTGGTCACACTGATCAGTGCCGCTGCAGCGCTTTCTTCAGGAGCGGCTGCGCTGGCACCGAACTTCACCGTGTTCATGCTGGCGTCGCTGGCACTGGGCGTTTGTGCGGTAGTGGCGCAAATTCTGGTGGCATTTGCGGCGCATCTGGCCGCACCGGAGAGTCGCGGCCGTGTGGTGGGCCAAGTGATGACAGGGTTGCTGCTGGGGATTTTGCTGGCGCGTACGCTCTCCGGTGTATTGAGCGATATCGCCGGTTGGCGGTCAGTGTTCTGGTGCTCGGCAGGATTGATGGTCCTGCAGGCGTTGCTACTAGGTAAACGCCTGCCGCATCTTCCTGGGCAGATGCGTATGGGGTATCCCAATCTGGTGATCTCAAGTCTCAGGTTACTCGTCGATGAGCCGATATTACGCCGGCGCAGCTTCTTTGGGGCGATGATCTTTGCCGCTTTTGGGGTGCTGTGGACGACGCTGCCGTTTCTGCTCACGACCGAGCCCTATCACTACAGTGAGAGCCTCATCGGTGCCTTCGGGCTGCTGGGCGCGGCGGGGGCATTGTGTGCTTCCCAAGTGGGCAAATTGCATGATCGCGGCCATTCGCACCTGGCCACGGGTATCAGCATGGCCTGTGTCGTTGTCGCCTTTGTGCTGATGGGCGCGTGGCCGGCAATACTGTTGGCGATCTGTGTGGGCATCATCATTCTCGATGTCGGCGTACAAGGTACTCAGATTCTCAATCAAAGCCGCATCTACATGTTGCGCCCCGATGCCCGTAGCCGCATCACTACCGCTTACATGAGCTGCTATTTCCTCGGCGGGGCACTCGGCTCGGCCAGTTCGGCGTGGCTTTATCAGCTGGCGGGTTGGCGTGCGACCTGTGCCTTAGGCGCCGGGTTTGTCCTCTGTGCATTGCTCGTCTGGGCCAGCGGCAAGCGTCACGCTGAAAAAGCTAATGTTGCCTGATGATGGAGCATGGCCTGTTGATAGGTCATGTATAGTAGGAACACGCCATTTATTTTACTGACAAGGATGTTGTTATGAGCCTCAAAGGCATTTTGTTTGATTTTGATGGCACGCTGGCCGATTCCGAAAACGGTCACCGTGATGTCTGGAACGATATCCTCGCTGAGTTTTCCGTCGAGCTCGATAAAGAGACCTATAAAAGCAATTATTCCGGCATTCCGGCGCCCGCCGGGGCCAAGCGCATGGTCGAGGATTATGACTTGCCGATTGAGAGTGATGAACTGGTCAAGCGTAAGGTCGAGCGCACGGTCAAACACTTCAGTGAACAACCGGTCGAGCTGATGGCCCATGCGCGTGAGATACTTGAGTGGGCCAAGGACCGTGGGTTGCGTACGGCGCTAGTGACCGGCAGTGGACGTGACGAACTGATGCCGACGGTCAAGCATCATGAGTTGGAGAAGTATTTCGAGTTCATCATTACCCGTAATGATGTCGAGAACAGCAAACCCGACCCGGAGTGCTATCTCAAGATGATGGAGCAGCTTGGCCTGAGTGCCGAGGAGTGTCTGGTCATGGAGGATACCGAACATGGCGTCAAGGCCGGTCGCAATGCGGGCATCGAGGTTATTGCAGTACCCAATGAATACTCTGTCGAGCATGATTTCAGCGACACCGTGTACACGGCCACCGATCTCAAGCAGGCGATCGAGTGGATCGAGCGTCACCGTCTCAATGACTCGTCGCAATGATTAGGACATATTGAGCGCGCATGGATCATCGTCAGCTGCGCTTTTTGACCGCGCTTGCCCGTGAGCGTCATTTCGGCCATGCCGCCAAGGCGTGTCACGTGACCCAGCCCACGCTATCGGCGCGTCTCAAGCAGCTTGAGGAAGAGCTCGGCACGTCGTTGATTGTCCGCGGGCGGCGTTTTGAGGGCTTCACGCCGGAGGGTGAGCGGGTGCTCACCCATGCCAGGCGCATCCTGGCGGAGTTCGACGAGCTGAAAAGTGAACTCGACCCAGCACTCGGCCCCAGCGGATGGCTGCGTATTGGCATTATCCCTGCGGCACTGGGCGAGGTTACCGGCTGGGTGCCACGCTTGCGTGAGCGCTTTCCATCACTGCACATTCAACTGCGCGAGTACTCGACACTTGCCTTGATGCAGGCGCTGATGGACGGTGAACTCGATCTTGCCGTGGGCTATCTCGATGTGCCCGCCGCCGAGCCATTCGCAGCGCGCCCGCTCTATCGCGAGCGCTATTCAGCCCTGAGCTCAGCCCTGCATTTTGAACTGCCTGCTGGCCTCGACTGGGCCATGCTCAAGGGCTATCCGCTATGTTTGCTGACACCTGAAATGCAGCAGCGTCATCGCATCGATGTATTGCTCGAACGTGCGGGGGTGAGTGCTGATGCCGTGATCGAGGCAGATTCGATGGCGGTATTGGCAGCCTTGATTGCGCAAGGATGTGGCGTAGGCATAGTCCCTTCCACGTTTGAACAGACGATGTTGCTCGATGATCTGATGGTGCGCTGCCTTCCTGCGCACGATGCAGGCGCTCCGGTAGGCCTTTTGTGGCGTGCAGGCGGACCGGTTTCACGCCGGTTGCGCGCCACGCTTGACTGGCTCGACGAGCATCGCTGAAATGATTCTTAAATTATACCCGAGTATTAGCCTGCGTTTTTATAGACGCGTTCTATGACGTTATCGGTACCCTTCATTATCCATGCGACCTTACGTCGCACTATCATGATCCCCAATCCGATTGCCTGTGTTTATCGCGCTGCGCGACGTATTGATCACGCGCTGGATTTCTGTCGGTAGGTGTGTCGTTCGCTGTCGCTGCCGATATCACATGCTTCAATCAACACCGCGCGTGTCAGTGCATTTATCGCGCCAGGGTTCCGTCTGAGTATCGTCATGCGCATTGCGCTCAGACAGCCGCTACGCGGTATCGAGGCGTGTCGCATGCACGTCTTATTCTGGAGTTCCCATGTCGAAAGAACGTATCTATGACTATCATCATCCCGCTGCTGGCTGGGGCGCGCTGAAAGCGGTCGGTATTCATCTCAAGCACAGCGGCGCGCCGCTTTCCAACGTGCGTTCGCTGTTGAAAATGAACCAGCCCGACGGCTTCGACTGCCCGGGCTGCGCCTGGGGCGACCCTGAGCACGGCTCGTCATTTGAATTCTGTGAAAACGGCGTCAAGGCAGTCACTTGGGAGACTACCGCCAAGCGTGTCACGCCCAAGTTCTTCAAGAGTTATTCGGTCACCGAGATGAAACAGTGGGATGATTACCGACTTGAAGACCAGGGCCGTCTGACCTCGCCGATGCGTTACAACCGGGCTACCGACCACTACGAACCGGTGAGCTGGAGCGACGCCTTCGCGCTGGTTGGCCAGCATCTCAAGGCGCTCGACGATCCTGACCAGGCGCTGTTTTATACCTCGGGCAAGGCAGGCAATGAGTCGGCCTATCTTTTCCAGCTGTTCGCCCGGCTGTACGGCACCAACAACCTGCCTGACTGCTCCAACATGTGTCACGAGGCCAGCGGCACCGGCCTGATCGAAGCGCTGGGCATCGGCAAAGGTAGCGTGCTGCTTGATGACTTTGAAAAAGCCGAGGCGATCTTCACCTTTGGCCAGAACCCTGGTACTAACCACCCACGCATGATGGGGACGCTGCGTGAAGCGGCTGAACGCGGCTGTGAAATCGTCGCGTTCAACACGCTCAAGGAGCGCGGTCTCGAACGCTTTGCCGACCCGCAGAAGAAGTTCGAAATGGCACGCCGTGGCAGTCACCGCATCAGTTCGATGTATCTGTGCCCCAAGCTGGGCGGCGACATGGCGGCAATTCGCGGCATGGCCAAGGTCGTGTTCGAGCGTGACGCACGTGATGGTGATGTGCTTGACCGTGAGTTTCTGGCTAAGTACACCACTCAGTTTGACGAGTATCGTGCCCTGGTCGAAGCGACTGGCTGGGAGGTGATCGAATCACAATCTGGATTGACACGTGATGAGATCACCCAGGCCGCCGAGATCTACATTCGCTCCAAGGCGACCATCATCTGCTGGGCGATGGGCATTACTCAGCACGAGCATTCGGTGGCGACGGTGCGTGAGATCGTCAACTTCCTGCTGCTGCGCGGTAACATTGGCAAGCCCGGCGCCGGCACCTGCCCGGTGCGTGGGCACTCCAACGTGCAGGGCGACCGCACCGTGGGCGTCAACGAGAAGGCGCCGGAGTGGTTCATGGCCGCGCTGGAAAAATTCTACGGCGTCACGCTCAAGCGTGACCACGGCCATGACACCGTGTCAGCAATCGGCGCGATGCGTGACGGCAAGTGCAAGGTGTTTATCGGCTTGGCAGGCAATTTCGCTCGCGCGACGTCCGATTCCAACGTCTGTGAGCAGGCGCTGGAAAGCTGCAACCTGACTGTACATATCAGCACCAAGCTCAACCGTAGCCATCTGGTGACAGGTAAGGATGCGCTGATTCTGCCGTGTATCGGCCGCGTCGAGATCGACGCCAAGCCCGACGGCTCGCCACAGCTGATTACCGTCGAAGATTCGATGAGCATGGTCCACGGCTCCGCCGGTATCCATAAACCGGCTTCCAAGGAGCTCTTGTCCGAAGCTTCGATCATTGCCGGCATCGCCGAGCAAACGCTGGGCAGCGACGTGGTCAAATGGACATGGCTGGCTGAGGACTACGACCGCATCCGTGATCACATCGCCCAGATCATTCCCGGCTTTCATGACTTCAATGCACGAGTGCGAGAGCATCGAGGCTTCTGGCTCGGTAATCCTGGGGCACGTCGCGAATTTCCGACCGCGACCGGCAAGGCCAATTTCCTCGCCGCACAGCTCCCGGTCGCCGTGTTGCATCAGAAGCTCGCCAAAAAGCAGGGCTGGGTGACACTGCAGACGATGCGCAGCCACGATCAGTACAATACGACGATCTACGGCTATAACGACCGTTACCGCGGCGTTGAAGGCCAGCGGAGAGTGGTTTTCCTCAACAAGGCCGACATGGCACGCCTCGGCGTGACCAAAGGCCAGTGGGTCGATTTGATCGGTATCGAGGACGATGGCGTGCAGCGCCGCGCCGAGTCGTTCCGCGTGGTCGAATACGATACGCCGGAAGGCTGCGCGGCGGCCTACTATCCTGAGACCAATCCGCTGATTCCGCTCGACAGCGTCGGCTTCAAGAGCAATACGCCGAACTCCAAGTCGGTGGCGATTCGTATCGTACCGAGTACGCGGATTGCCTAAGCGGGCAGACGGCCGTTAGCCACAGGCAGGAAAGGGGCGCATGATGGAAAGTGATCATCATGCGCCCCGATTATTCCTGTATTCCGACAAGCAGCACAGGTGACCCTATGCGGACGTCTCAGCACAACGATTTCAGGCCAGAGCTCGACGACTACGAATTCGCGGTCGATACGCCAAGCGAGCAGCTCAAGGGGCCGACCGAACTGCCGGTGACGCTGTCGTTCAATGACACTGCTTATGCTTCGGTGTTGGCCACGCCTGATGATCTTGAGGCCTGGGCGGTAGGATTCGCCTATAGCGAAGGCATGATCACTCGCGCAGCGCAGGTGGGGGAAATCACTATCCATCGCTTGCGTCACGGCGTGCGTGTACGTCTTGCCGTACCGGCGCATGTCGAACGGCTGGCTGAAGAAAATCGTCGGGTAACCTCAGCATCAAGTAGCTGTGGGCGCTGCGGCAGCGCTGAAGAAGCTCAGATGCTCGAAGGCCTGAAGCGTTTGCCCAAACGTACGCCACCGACGGCTCAGCATGTCCGGGAAGCACTGGCCTGGCTTGAAGAGGAAGGCCGTGCCGGGCTGCACGTCGCATTGGGGCTTGGCATGCACGGTGAACGGCTCGGTGTAGGCGTCGATATTGGCCGTCACAATGCCCTCGACAAGCTGATTGGTGCGAGCCTGATGAAGCACGATGGCAAAGGCGAGCGTCCGGCTTTTGTGCTGCTGTCGAGCCGCTGTAGTCTCGAACTGGTACAAAAGACAGTGCGCGCAGATATCCCGGCGTTGGCAACGCTGTCTCACCCCTCCAATCTAGCCGTTGATATCGCGCGGCTGTGTGGTCTTAATTTAATCTGCTGCCACCGTGGGCGGCGGCTGACCCTGCTGAGCCAGGGGTAGCACCATGCTTGAACACATCGAGTCTTTGTTGTGTCGTCATCCCAACCTTGCCCCGCTTGAGGCGGCGATTCTCGTTGCCCTTTCAATTGCGCAGGAGAAGTCAAAAAAGCCGCTCGATACCGGCAAGCTGGCGCGTGAGTTCGAGGTTGAGCATGCCCTGGTGCGCCGCGCCGCGGTCGCTTTGGAAATCAAGGGCTGGCTGGCAACCGAGGCGCGTTCTGGCAAGAGCCCGGGGCTTACATTGACCCTTTCCAGACCCGTTGAGGTTTGAAACCTCCCCTCGCTGGTAGACACTTTACGGCTGACTCAGATCGATACCGTAACGTTGAGCGATAAAGTCGGAGAGCTCCGGCACGAAATGTTCGGCGAAGCCACCGTCTACGGCTTCCTGGTAGCGGTCGCGAATGGCGCGTCCGACAGGAGCATCGACCTCAACGCCTTCGGCAAGTTGGTTTAAATAGTCCATGTCTTTCTGCGCATTGCTCAGCGTGAAGCGGTGCGCATCGCGGTCCCGCTCCAGCACGTACTGAAAGAAGGTGCGATAGTAGCCGCTGTCCATGCGGCTGCCGCGAATCACTGAGTCGAAAGTCTGCGGGGTAATGCCTGCCCGCGCGCCGATCGTCAATGCCTCGGCAAAAATCGCGCCGTAGCCCATCGCCAGAAAGTTATTTAATAGTTTCATGGTGTGACCTGCGCCGGTCGGGCCGACGTGCACCACCTTGCTGGTCCAGGTGGCAAGCACCGGGCGCAGCCGTTCGATAGTCGCTTCATCACCGCCTATTATTGCCTGCAGTTCGCCAGCCTGAGCCTGGGTTGGCGTGCCGCCCAGCGGTGCATCGACCAGCTCGGCCCCCACGTTTGCGAGCTGGGCGGCGAGGCGACGTGTCGTCTCCGGCAGTGATGTCGAGCAATCGACGATTACCAGCCCCGGATGCGCACCGGCCAACAGGCCATCATCGCCTTCTGCCAGCGCCTCGACCTGCGGCGCGCCGGTAACGCAGAGAAAGACCACGTCGCTGCGCTCGGCCAGTTCGCGCGGCGTCTTCACTTCTGTGGCACCCGCTTGTACCAGCCTGTCCACTGCCTCGCGTTGGCGGTGAGCGATGACCGTCAGCGGGTAGCCCTTGGCAAGAATATTGCTCGCCATACCGGCACCCATCAGTCCCAATCCGGCAAATCCGATGCGTTCCATCGTGCACGCTCCTTGTGTTTGTGTATGTGATGTTGTGTCTGGATGCTTATTGCGTTGAAAGCTGTTGAATCATGCGCTTTCTTCTTCCTCTTGTTGCCCGGTACGCTAACGCGACATGACTTGTGCTAAGCGAACGATGAGACAGCCATGCACAGAGACAACATTCCCGCGCGACTGGTGCAATGGATCGCCTCGCTCGCGCTGATATTCATCATGGTCCCCAGCGCGGCCGCCAGCAACGCGACCTTTGATCCCTTTGACAAGACGCTCGGCAAGCTCGAAAAAGCGCTCAATAATGGGGACGTGAGTTCCGAACAACTGGTCGATTACTACCTTGAACGCATTGAAGCACTCGACAATCAAGGCCCTGATCTCAATGCTTTTGTAGCGCTTAACCCGGATGCCCGGCGACAGGCGCAGGCGCTCGACGAGGAGCGGCGTACCAAGGGCCCGCGTGGACCGCTGCACGGCATTCCGTTCGTGGTGAAGGACAACATGGACGTGGTGGGCTTTGCAACCACGGCAGGCTCGGTCGCGTTGAAGCAGGTCTATCCCCAGCGCAACGCGTTCGTCGTTCAGCGTCTGCTCGATGCCGGCGCAATTTTGCTCGGCAAGGCCAACATGACCGAATTCGCGACCTCTTTCGGTCGGCCAGGCTATGGCTCGCTGGATGGCGCCGCGCGCAACCCTTACGACCTTCGCTATACCGCGTCAGGCTCAAGCAGCGGCCCGGCAGTAGCGGTAGCGGCCAACATGGCGGCATTCTCGCTGGGCACAGATACCGAGGGCTCGATCCGTGGACCGGCTAACGTCAACGGTCTTGTCGGACTTCGCCCAACGCTTGGTCTGCTCAGCCGCAGCGGTATTTTCCCGCTGGCGACATCCTTTGATACGCCGGGTCCCTTGGCGAAAACGGTAGAAGATATTGCCCGCGTGCTTGATGCGCTTCAGGCCGTCGATAAGCAGGATGACGCAACGCTGCTCAGCGCCAGCAAACCGATCGGACACTATGCCGATGCACTAGATGCTCACGCATTGGATAAGGCCCGTATCGGCGTAGTCACCAACTTCAGTGCGGCAAATGCTGACGTGAAGAGGGTAATGCGCCAAGCGGTTAAACGCCTGCGCGATCAGGGCGCTGATGTCGAACGCGTCACGCTGCCCCAGTATTGTGGCACCCTATGGGATTCGATCATCGCGCCGGTGCAGAACGCCGAATTCAAGCCCGGGATCGAACGCTATCTGGCGAAGCTTAAAAATGACGACGCACCTCGCACGCTTGAGGCGCTGATTGCCCGTTGCGAGGCCAATAATCGCACCGGCGGCAAACATCCGGTCAACCCCAGCCGTATCCGAGGTATGAAAAGCGCACTCGCTGATCACTCCATTGCTTCACCAGCTTATCTGGATGCGGTGACCTACAAGATGCCGGCGATGCGTGCAAAGATTGCAAACGTCATGGATACGGGCCACTTCGATGCGCTGTTCTTTCCCTCATCAAAGTGCCCGCCGCCACCGCTTGAACGCGATAACGCGCCGAACTATCGCTGCACGACGGAAAATCCCAATGCCAGTGCTAATCTGGCGTCGGTGACGGGCTTCCCTGAACTGACGCTACCAGCAGGCTATACCGTCAATGGCTTACCTATTGGCGTTTCACTGCTGGGAAGGCCCTTCAGCGAACGCCGGCTGTTGAGTCTCGCCTATGCGCTGGAGCAAGCAGCTCTCGTGCGCCATCCGCCGCGGGAAGCGCCGCAACAGTTGTCATCAAGCCATGGTTGAGATGAGGATGACGATTTAGCCATTATCGCCGCCCAGCTCTGCCACCAGCCAATCGGCAAGACGCTGACCGCGTCGGTCACTGACATGACGTGGAAGCCACAGGCAAATCCGGGCATCGGTTTCGATAAACCCCCACGGCGCGATAAGCCGACCATTATGTAGATCATCTGCAACCAGTAGTTGAGGTGCGATCGCCACGCCAAGCCCGGCCACGGCCGCTTCCAGCAAGTAATAAAGATGCTCAAAGCCCTGACTTTGCGCTTGCGCGTGGGCAAGACGCGTTGGGTCGAGGCCTTGTGCGTGTCCCCACTGCGGCCACGCCTGGGGGCGAGAGGCGGTATGCAACAATTTACAGGCAAAAAGCGTATCCGCACGCGTGGCGTCCAACTGCGAGGCGAGGTGGGGACTGATGACAGCGCCAATACGCTCGGGCGCGAGCTCGATTACCGTCATATCGGTTGGCCACGGCGGTGCAGCGAAGGTAAGTGTTGCGCTGACATCGTCACGCCTAGGATCGAGTTCAGCCTCGCTTGAGAAAACGTGCAGTCTGAGTTCCGGCAGCTCGCGATGCAGGCGGTCAAGGCGGGGAATGAACCAGCGCGCCAGAAAGCTGCCCGGGCAGGCCAACGTAAACGGTGCACCCTCAACCTCGCGCTTGAGGCTCAAGCAGCTGTCACGCAGGCGGGTAAAAGCTTCGCCGACGCCAGAGTGTAGTTGCGCACCGTGATCGGTGAGTTTAAGGCCGCGTCCGACCTTGACGAACAGGGCCACGCCGAAGTGTTCGTCAAGCGTGCGCAGCTGGCGGCTGACCGCACCGTGGGTGACGTTGAGCTCTTGCGCTGCGGCGGTAACGCTGCCTAGCCGGGCTGTTGCCTCGAATGCCCGCAGCGCATTAAGCGGAAGCGTATCGTAATTCATGATAAGTGACTTTTACTCACAGGTTGCTGCAATCTTATCGATTTTTTGTCCGGCGTGTCTTCGTTAATCTTTCAATCATCCTCTTTTCCTATGGCGCCTTCGAGGTAGCACATGACTCAGAACACGATGCAGCCTGACCACAACGGTTTCTTTGGCAGCTTCGGCGGGCGTTTCGTCGCCGAGACGCTGATGCCCCTGATTCTTGAGCTTCAGGCCGAATATGACGCCGCCAAGCAGGACGCTGAATTTCAGCATCAGCTCGCCTACTTTCAGCGCGACTATGTCGGCCGGCCCAGCCCGCTCTATTTCGCCGAGCGGCTGGCTGAGCACTTCGGCGGTGCGAAGATTTATCTTAAGCGCGAGGAGCTCAACCATACCGGCGCGCACAAGATCAACAACTGCATTGGCCAGATTCTGCTCGCCAAGCGGATGGGCAAGACGCGCATCATCGCCGAGACCGGCGCCGGCATGCACGGCGTGGCAACCGCTACCGTGGCGGCGCGTTTCGGTATGTCATGTGTGATCTACATGGGCTCGACCGATATCGAGCGCCAGCAGCCCAATGTCTTCCGCATGAAGCTGCTGGGTGCCGAGGTGATTCCGGTCACGGCCGGCACCGGCACGCTCAAGGATGCGATGAACGAGGCGCTGCGCGACTGGGTCACCAACGTCGACAATACTTTCTACATCATCGGTACCGTGGCCGGGCCGCACCCCTATCCGGCAATGGTGCGCGATTTCCAGGCGGTTATCGGTCGTGAGACGCGCGACCAGATCATGGAAAAGGAAGGGCGACTGCCCGATTCGCTGGTCGCCTGCATCGGCGGCGGCTCGAACGCGATGGGGTTGTTCCATCCATTTCTGGGTGATGAGTCGGTCAAGATGATAGGCGTCGAGGCGGGGGGTAAGGGCGTCGCGACGGGCAAACATGCGGCAAGTTTGAATGGCGGTGTTCCCGGTGTTCTGCACGGCAACCGTACCTATCTGCTTCAGGACGAGGACGGTCAGATCATTGATGCCCATTCGATCTCGGCGGGGCTTGATTACCCGGGCATCGGCCCGGAACACGCCTGGTTGCATGAACAGGGCCGGGTCGACTACGTCTCTATCACCGATGACGAGGCGCTTGAGGCGTTTGAGCTGTGTTGCCGCCAAGAGGGCATTATCCCCGCACTCGAATCGGCCCACGCTCTGGCGCAAGTGGCCAAGCTGGCCCCGAATCTGCCGCACGATCACCTGATGGTGGTCAATCTTAGCGGGCGCGGCGACAAGGATATGTTGAGTGTTGCCCACTATCTTGGTGACAAATTCAAATGAGCGCTGCCCAGGAGAACCGCATGAATACTGTCTCTCGTCTCGATCAGCGCTTTGCCGCGCTCAAGTCAGAAAACCGCCCGGCGTTAGTGACCTACATTACCGCTGGCGATACCAGCTTCGAAAGCTCGCTTGAGATTCTCAAGGGGTTGCCAGCTGCCGGCGCCGACGTGATCGAGCTTGGCATGCCTTTCACCGACCCGATGGCCGACGGCCCGGCGATCCAGAAGGCGGCATTGCGTGCCCTCGAAGCTGGCCAGACCCAGGCCAAAACGCTTGAGATGGTGCGTGCCTTCCGTCAGCACGATCAGGACACGCCGCTGGTATTGATGGGCTATTACAACCCGATTCATCGCTATGGCGTCGAGCGCTTTTTGAGTGATGCTGCCAGCGCCGGCATCGACGGGCTGATTGTGGTCGATTTGCCGCCCGAGCACGACGAGGAGCTGTGTCTGCCAGCGGCGAGACACGGCATTAATTTTATCCGTCTCGCCACGCCGACTACCGATGCCAAGCGACTGCCTAAAGTCATCGAAAACGCTTCGGGATTCATCTATTACGTCTCGGTGGCCGGTGTCACCGGCGGCCAGGCCCCGACGCCGCAGCGTGTCGAGCAGGCGGTGGGGCAACTGCGTGAGCATACCCAGTTGCCGATTGCGGTCGGCTTCGGTATTCGTAGCGCCGAGCAAGCGGCGACAATCGGGCGTTTCAGTGATGCCATAGTGGTCGGCACCGCGCTAGTTGAATGCATCGAGCGTGCCGCGACACCGCGTGATGCGATCGAGGCGGTGCACGACCTGACCCGCGAGCTGGCTGCGGGTGTGCGTCGCGCGCGCTGAATACGCTATCGTGAACGCTTCATTATTGAGTGAATGACGAGGTGGGAATGAGACGTTCACTGATAGGGGTACTGGCGGTGACCGGGCTGCTCGGCGGATGTTCGCTATGGGGCAGCAATAGCAGCGATGATAGTGCTGGGGATAAAACGCAGTTGGCTGTTCAGCAGGACGGTGACAATGCGGCGCAGGATAGCTGTGGCGCACGCCGGCTCGATAATCTGGTAGGCCAAGCCCTGACACAGAGCGTCAAGCAGCGCATTGTCGATGAAAGCCAGGCCCAGCAGTATCGCATGCTGCGCCCGGGCATGATGCAGACGATGGACCACAACGCGCAACGGCTCAATATCACGCTTGATGAACGCGGCACGATCACGAAGTTCGCTTGTGGCTGACGACTTGGCTCAGTGAAACAGCGCCCGGCATGTGTCGGACGCTGTCGTTTGCATCCTACGGGCCTTTCTAAAGTAATCGGCGTAATGAATGCTAGTAAACAGCGCTCACCGGCTGTTCTCTCTACGGCGCACAGGACATCGGAAAAGGTAGCTGCGAGGGACGCAACAGAAGCAAAAGCATGACGGATCTTTACATGATGAACGACAGGATGGCGCGAGGACTCACGGAACAATGTTAACGCATTCAATGCTGCCAACCACGAGGACACGTGTATAGCCGTGCCCATAATGTCAGTTATTAAAGCTGATCATTGGCAATGGCAAGTCCGCGCTCGAATGACTCGATGATCTGCTCCGGCCCGAAGCCCAGTTCCGCGAGTTTTTCCCAGCGTATATCATCCCATCGGTTGTGCTCATGCTGCAGAACAGTATGCAAGATCAATCCCAGGTCGCCCTGATAAGAAAGCAGGGCGCTGCGGATATGAATGTGCAGCGGCATGGTCTTGAGGATTTCTTCAAGGGGCTGGTCGAAAAACGCATCCAGGCACGAAAACATGCCGACCAGAAAGCCCATCTCATAGCCATCAGGCAGACGCTTGGCAGCCAGCTCCTGACAGAAGTAGCCGCGTGTCAGCGCCAGTTTTCGCAGAGCATGGGGTTTATCGTCGAATTTCGCCAGTGCGATCAAACTGGCAAGGCTGCGAATGCGGCGGGCTCCAAGCACTAGTACTGCGGCATGCAGCGAAGTGACCTCCGATTCACGCCGATAGAATGCCGAGTTGGCAAGCTGTAGAAGCCGGACGCTCAAAAACGGGTCGTTACGTACAATTTTGGTCGTTTCACGCGCACCACAGTAAGGGTCATTCAGCACCGAAATCAGCTGTAGCACGATGAGGCGGTTGGTCGGAATCTGTCGGCCATGTACGGGCTGTGGCCGAGCAAGAAAATAGCCCTGAAAAAGATCGCAACCGGCCACTCGACAGTGCTTGAAGTCCTCGTAGGTCTCTATTTTCTCAGCCAGAACCAGCAATTTACGGTTGTAAAGCTTGAGCCGGGTCACCACCTGGATCAGTTCATCGGGGGTAAATGCCGGATATTCGAGCTTGACGATATCGGCCAAAGGCAACAATGGATGACTGGCATCCTTGAGATCGTAATCATCAAGTGCAATGCGGTAGCCTTCGTTGCGCAGTGCCACTAGTGAAGCGACCACGCCGGCTGTGGGCTCTACCGATTCAAGAACTTCAACCACCAGAGTGTCTGGTGAAAAGGGAATATCTCCTTTCAAGGTGTTGGCAGTAAAGTTGACGAAAACAGGCTTTTTTTCGCATACCTCTTCAATATCGGTTTCCGTAAAGGCACTGACCAACACCTGACTGGTGGCAAGATCACCATCAAATACGGCAGGCACGCTGTTCTGGCCGCTGCGATCACGAAATAGCAATTCGAAACCGGCCAGCTCGCGCTGTCTGTCGTAGATAGGCTGACGTGCATAAAGCACGGTATGAGAGCGTGGCGTTGTCATTGATCTTGGTTCCGGGTGTGCAGGACATCATGGTCATGATGCAGCACCCTCTCTCCATTGCGTTGGACCACCTGATAACTAACTTGAGTCTAATCGGCATTCAGCCCAAAAAATTCATTAAAAAGTGATTTTCTTTTAATACTTTTATTTATGGTTACTCTGAGCAATCAGTTTGGTATCCCCATCGGTATATGACGCGGATGAGATTCGATCCGGCCAAGCCACGCTTGAATATGCGGAAAATCATCAAAGTCAAAACTGCATTCTCGTGCCATATGGGTATAGGCGTAGAGCGAAATATCGGCCAAGGTGTAGTGTTCTCCAACAAGGAAATCCTGCTCGGCCAATACTTTTTCCATTACGGCGAGTGCTTTGTAGCCGTCTTCGAGCTTGAGCTGAAATTCTTCCTCCCGCTCGGCAGGGCGGTTGAGATATCTGGCAATGAAGCACGCAACGCCGATGTTGGGGCCATGGCTGTACTGCTCAAAGAACTGCCATTGCAGCATGCGAGCATGTTCAAAAGGGCCTTGTGGTATGAATTCACTATCGCAACCCAGGTAGTTAAGAATGGCGTTGGACTCTGCCAGCATACGCCCGTCATGAAGCTCCAGAAGCGGGATCTTGCTGTTGGGATTGCGGGCAATGAAGGCGTCGCTACGCGTTTCACCAGCAAAAAGATCGATATCAAACCAGCGATGATGGATGTCCAGCAGAGATAATAGAAGCTGAACCTTGTAGCAGTTACCTGAGCGGTAATCGCCGTAAATGGAAATCATGTCTTTCTCCTGCTGTTTGTACGCTGCGAACGGCTGTGTTGATGACATGGCGCTTGGCGTTGAAGTCTCGATAGCGTTCTAAGGCAACGCCTATTCAACTCAAGAGCAAGTATACAAACCTCTCAACGTTACCGAAATTTCACCTTATCTGCTGTGCTGCAGGCGTGAGGACAAGTTCCTTACGCCTGATGGCGTAAGGTCATAAGTGCAAAGCAAACGTTTACGCTACACCAATCCTTAAAATATTTAGCTATTTAGGCGGAATTGCTAGTAACCAGGAATAATTATAAATGATGATTTAAACAACATACGTTAATTAAAACAGCGATTGTTAACCTAGATTACACAGCATAACGAGCTGCAAAAAAATCTACCTTTGCAGCACCGAAAATCATGACTAATTTGAATAAGGCAAGATTGATGACGACCAAGGAGGTCGCTTGATCTGTTAGTTGCAAGGCTTTGATTTATAGTCTCTATTGCCTTGACTAGATTTATTCCAGAGACTTACCGGAGGTTGATGATGGCAGAACATCGTGGTGGATCCGGAAACTTCAAGGAAGATCCTCAGCGCGCATCTGAAGCTGGCAAGAAAGGCGGCGAGCATAGCGGCGGTAACTTCGCCAATGATCCAGAACGTGCAGCTGAAGCTGGTCATAAAGGTGGCCAGAATAGTGGCGGTAATTTCGCCAATGATCCCGAACGTGCTGCCGAAGCTGGCCATAAAGGCGGTCAGAACAGCGGTGGCAACTTCAAGAATGATCCGGAGCGTGCAGCTGAAGCTGGCCATAAAGGTGGGCAGAACAGTGGCGGCAATTTCGCTAATGATCGCGAAAAAGCGTCTGAAGCCGGGAAAAAAGGTGGCGAACATAGTCACGGTGGCCGCAGCTCCTAATAATCAGTGCTGTGGTAAGTGAGTACTTTATTAGGACCGCCCGATAACATGATATTGATGGTTGAAGGTTGGACGGCCTGAAAGAGTAGATGAAGGGATTTTTTACTCTTTGGCAGTTTCAAGTCGGTATAAGCCGATAGGGATTGTCACTAAAGAACCAGGAGGTTTTCTCATGGCTGATAAGCGTGATGACAAGATGTCTGTAAGCGAAGCTGGCAAAAAAGGTGGTGAAGCCACTTCCGAAACTCATGGCAAGGAGTTCTACGAGGACATCGGCCATAAAGGCGGCCAAAACAGCGGCGGTAATTTCAAGAACGATCCGGAACGTGCTGCCGAAGCTGGCCATAAAGGCGGCCAGAATAGTGGCGGCAACTTCGCCAATGATCCGGAACGTGCTTCCGAAGCCGGCCAGAAAGGTGGTGAAAATAGTGGCGGTAATTTCGCCAACGATCGTGAAAAGGCGTCAGAAGCCGGTAAGAAAGGTGGCGAGCATAGCCATAGCGGCGGTCGTAAATAAGATAGCATTTTAGGTAGGCTTACAGCGGGATATATTGACAGCAAGGTTTGAGGATGTTGATGTTCCCAGTACCATGGACGGTGCAGCAGTCAGTTTGCCAAGATGTATATACGAAAGCGGGAGGCATTGGCCTCTCGCTTTTTTTGTGTTCTCACTTCTTGGGTATCAATGTTGTTTGTTCGTGCCAGCAGGCCTCTTTTAGCCTGCTCACAGCTCAACTGAATTGCCGGCAAGTAGTGCGGCGAAGCGCGGCATGTCGACGTTGCCACCGCTGATGAGAATACCGACCCGCTGACCCTTGACTGGTACTACTCCCTGCAGCACTGCCGCTGCTGCCAGACATCCGGTTGGTTCGACGGTGATCTTCATCCGACTGGCAAAAAAGCGCATCGTTTCTACCAGCGCCTGATCACTGACGGTGACGATTTCACTGACCAGGCGCTGAATGATGGGAAAGGTGTAGTCACCCAGATGAGTGGTGGCGGCACCGTCAGCCAGAGTGCGTGGCGCCTCGATATGAACGATGCGCCCTTCGGACAATGAACGCTGCCCATCATTACCCGCCTCGGGCTCGACTGCGATGACGCGACAGTGCGGTGATAGTGCTTGGGCGGCCAGCGCACAGCCGGCGGTTAGCCCGCCGCCACCGAGACAGACCAATAACGTGTCGAGCTCGCCGATCTCCTCGAACAGCTCCTTGGCCGCTGTGCCTTGGCCGGCAATCACGTCGGGATGATCATAGGGTGGGATTAATGTCAGGCCGCGCTCGTGCGCCAGTTTATCCGCGACCGCCATGCGGTCCTCGCGGTAGCGGTCATAGGTGACGATTTCGGCGCAGTAGCCGCGCGTCGCTTCCATCTTGGAGGTTGGGGCGTCTTCCGGCATCACTATTGTCGCTGGAATGCCCTCAAGGCTGGCGGCCAAAGCGATCGCCTGGGCATGGTTGCCGGACGAGTAGGCAAGCACGCCGGCGCGGCGCTGTGACGCGTCGAGCTGGGCAATGGCATTGAAGGCGCCACGGAACTTGAAGGCACCGATGCGCTGAAAGTTTTCCGCTTTAAAGAAAAGGTGCGCACCGGCGATGGCATCGGCCTGGCGCGAGGTCAGCACCGGTGTGCGGTGGGCGGCGCCGTCGAGACGGCGCGCGGCAGCGGCAATGTCGTCATAAGTCGGCGGGATGAGGGAGGGCTGTTTCATTGTTTTCTATGCTCCGCTTGGTGCTGTAGCTATTCGTTTGGCAGTGTTGAAGGCCTTGCCGTCATCTATGCCACGCAGTCATGTTCGGCGCAACGACGCAGCGCTGGCGCAGGGGCAATGCGTTAGCGAAGAATAAAGACGACGCAGCCTGCCGTCATGACGCCCATCGTAATATTGAAGATGCGCCAGGCGCGCGGTGTTCTGAGCGTGCGTCCAATCGCCATACCGAAGCCGGCCCAGACCGAGATACATGGGAAAGCGATCACCTCAACCAGCAGCGCCAGCAGAAAGGCATTGATCACGATATTGCCGTCACTGGGCATAAAGCCGGCGACCAGTGCCATCCCCATTACCCATACCTTGGGATTGATGAACTGAAACAGCGCCGCCTGGCCAAAGGTTAAAGGCTTACTGTCGTTCCTGGCTGCAAAGTCGGGCGGTGCGGCGCGGGCGATCTTCCAGGCCAGATAGAGCAGATAGAGTGAACCGACCAGTTTGAGGCCAAGTTGGAGCATGGGGAAACGTTGAAAGACAAGTCCCAGCCCGAGCGCCAGTGCCGTGAACAGCACGATGCCGCCGCACAGGATGCCAAAGATATGCGGCAGTGTGCGCCGGTAGCCGTATAGCGCGCCTGATGCAGTGAGCATGACATTGTTGGGACCGGGAGTGCCGGTCATCGGCACCGCGAACAGGGCGAGTGAAACCAGCCAGGCGAGCGTCTCCGTCATGATGTTGTCTCCTCATCCCAGCCCAGCGTGATGCGGCGGTTGCGCGCGCCGCGATTCTTGATGCTGAGCACCCGAATTGGGCCGATTTCGGCGGTGCGCGCCACATGGGTGCCGCCGCACGGCTGATAGTCGATGTCGCCGATCGTGACCATGCGGATACGTCCTGCGCCGCGCGGCGGTTTGACTGCCATGGTCTTGACCAGTTCGGGGTTGGCGTCGAGTTCGGCCTCGCCGATCCACCCGGCACTGACCGCGTGGTTAGCAGCGATCAAGGCATTAAGCTGAGAACTCAGTTGCTCCTTGTCGAGGCTCGTCTCGCCCAGGTCGAAATCGAGCCGGCCCTTGTCGGCGCCAATCTGGCCGCCGGTGACACCGAACGGCACCGCCACCGAGAGTAGATGCAGCGCAGTATGCATGCGCATGTGAGCGTAGCGGCGCGGCCAGTCGAGGGCCTGGATGACCGTATCGCCGGGCCGCAGGCCGTGGTCGTCCTCGAGCTGATGGCATACCCGACCAGCCTCGCCCTTGCGCGTATCGAGGACGCGATGCTGACGGCCTGCCGCGCCGGTGAAGCTGCCGCTGTCGCCAGGCTGGCCGCCGCCCATGGCGTAGAACACGGTGGCTTCGGTCTCGACCCATGCGCCGTCCACGACGGTGATGACGGTAGCAAGCTGCTGCAGGTAGGCATCGTCGAGAAAGGCCAGCGTGGTCATGTATATCATCCTTTTGTATGGATGCAATTATGGTTATTGCTTCGACTTTCACATTGATTGTTTCGCTATTGTCAGCATAATGACGTTTAAATAAGCGTCAACGGATTTATTGTCACCATGACAATTTGGGTGCCGACATTGAGTGACGAGGGGCCGCGCTACCGTGCGCTGGCCGATGCAATCGACACTGCGATCAGCAGCGGTAGACTGAGCGCAGGTGACCGGCTGCCGCCACAGCGCCGGCTGGCTGATGCGCTCGGCGTAACGGTGGGCACTGTCACTCGTGCCTACGCCGAGGCGGAACGGCGCGGGCTGCTCGAGGCGCGGGTCGGCAGCGGCACTTATGTACGCGGTGCCAGGCAAGACGCGGCGCGCTTTTCGCAGTTGAGTGACAGGGCAAGCGACGACACTATCGACCTCAGCCTGTCACTGCCGCCGCCCAGTCCCGAACGCGCGGCGGGACTGGGGCGGGCGATGGATGCTGTGCGCAGCGATACCGTACTGCTTAAGGCGGCAATTGATTACCAGCCCGAATGCGGCCTAGCGCCGCATCGCGAGGTACTGGCTGGCTGGATGACCCGGCTCGGCCTGTCGGTCGAGGCCGATGAGCTGATCATCAATCAAGGGGGGATGCATGGCATCTACCTGAGCCTGGCGGCGCTGCTGGCACCGGGCGAGCGCTTCGCTGCCGAGGCGTTGACCTATCCCGGCGCGATCAGCGCCGCCCAGCAGCTCGGGCTCAAGATGACGGCAGTGCCGTTCGACGAAGAGGGCATCGACGTCGCCGCGCTGGCGCGTCTGCACGCACAGCAGCCGTTCCGGTTGGTCTACCTTATGCCTGAGCAGCACAATCCAAGCGGCGCTCAGCTCAGTGAGGCGCGCCGCCACGCGCTGGTTGAGCTGGCCCGCGCTCGTGATTTCTGGCTGCTTGAAGACGGTGTGCTCCATCTGCCCGAGGCGCGTCGTGGCACGCCGCTCTACCGGCTCGCCCCGGAGCGTACGATCTACCTGTTCTCAACCTCGAAGATACTCGGCGGCGGGCTACGCTCGGGCGTGATGCGTGTGCCCGAGGCGCTGCGCACACGGCTGGCAGCGGCAATCCGCGCTCAGAGCTGGATGCCTCCGACGCTGATGGCGAGTCTGGTCTGTCAGTGGATCGTCTCGGGTGACGCCGACCGGCTGCTGGCGTGGCAGAGCGAGGAGATGAATGCACGCTTTGATCTGGCCCAGCGTTGGCTTGACGGTTTCGCCTGGAGCGGCCGTCGCGGCGGGTTTCACTTGTGGCTGCCGATGCCGCCGGGGGGGCGTGCCGCGTCGCTGATCGAGCAGCTCGGCCGCCAGAGCGTCGTTGTTACCAGCAGCGAGCCGTTCTGTGTGGGCAGCGAGCCCGCGCCACAGGCGATCCGGCTGT
Organism: Phytohalomonas tamaricis; assembly: GCF_003012345.1. Classification (GTDB taxonomy): domain Bacteria; phylum Pseudomonadota; class Gammaproteobacteria; order Pseudomonadales; family Halomonadaceae; genus Phytohalomonas; species Phytohalomonas tamaricis. Next base: position 213,882 of record NZ_PVRV01000019.1, on the reverse strand, counting down.
GTATCAGCGCTGCACACGACCGCGCTGCACTCGAACGGGCGTTACAATGCCTGCGTGAGGGGCTAGAGTCGCCGCCGTTGACCACGCTACACACGCTATGAATGCTGTGAAATAGCCCAAGGAGATGAGATGTCCCGGACTGTACTGATCACTGGCTGTTCCAGCGGCATCGGCCGCGCCTTGGCTGACGCATTTTACGGCGCAGGCTATCGCGTCTTCGCCACGGCGCGTCGCAACGAAGATCTTGCTGAACTCGCGGCGGCCGGCTTCGATGTCTGCGCGCTCGATGTCACTGATGATGATGCTATTACACAACTGGCTGAACGGCTCACGGCCGAGGCGGGCGGACTTGATGTATTGATCAACAACGCCGGTTTCGGCGCAATGGGCCCAGCGCTCGACTTCGATCGCGATACGCTGCGCGCGCAGTTCGAAACTAACGTGTTTGCACCGCTGATGCTGGCTCGCGCCTGCCTGCCGCTACTGCGTAAACGCCGCGGCGTGATCGTCAATCTGGGCAGCGTTGCCGGGTTAATGGCATCGCCGTTTGGTGGTGTCTACTGCGCCTCCAAGGCGGCGCTGCATCGGCTTTCAGAAGCGATGCGCATGGAACTGGCGCCGTTCGGTGTTGATGTCATCGTTGTCCAGCCCGGCGCGGTGGCGACGCGCTTTGGGCAGAGTGCGCGGGCGGGGCTCGGCACACGGTTGCATGACGATTCGCCGTGGCGGGCCTGGCGTGAGCGTATCGAGCAGCGCGCAAATTCCTCCAATGCGTTTTCCTCGACGCCGGCCAGCGCGATGGCGCATACGGTCTTGAACGCCGTCGAGCAGACGCCGCGCCGGCGGGTGGTCAAGGTTGGTCGAGGTGGACAGCTGATTCCGCTGCTGGAGCGGCTACTACCGATGGCGTTACGGGAGGCACTGCTCAAGCGCCATTTCGGGCTGCGCCGATAGGGACGAACCGTCCTGCACCTTTGTCTTTTTCTTTACCGTAAGGAGCCATAATGTCGCGTGCACATATCGTCTCACAGGGCGCCATCTGCTGCTTTCCTCACGGTTTGACCGATTCGGCTGGTGAGCTGGTCAACGCCGAAATTTCAGCGGTGGTCTATGTCGGTGGGCGGCTGATACTTGCCAGCGACAAGCCGATCCCCGGTGCACATCGTTCGGCGGTGTTTGCATTGCCCTATACGCCGGAGGGGCCCGACGAGTCGAAGGCCGAGTACTTTACCGCCGACGTGATCCGGCAGGCGACCAAGTATGAAGATTTTGCACTTACCGTTGATGAGCGTTACATACTGGCGACTACGGGGTTTGACCGTATCCATCACGCCACCAGCGAGATGAACCATTACAACAACCTGCTGGTCTGGCCGGTCGATCAGCCCGAACGGGCGCGTGTGGCCGAGTCGGGTGGCCACGAGCAGGGCTCGATCGGGCTGAGAGCGCGTCTAAACGCTGTTCTCGGTACGCCGTACTACAAGATCGAGGGGTTGGCCGCGATTCCCGCCGAGCAAGGTGATGGTCTGCTGCTGTTCGGCGTACGTGAAGCGGGGCAGACGTATGCGGATTTCAATTACGTCTGTGACGTTGTCGGCGCGCATTACCGCATTGATGAACACGGTGAGCTGACCTTTCTCGACGAATTTCGTCACTATTATTCTTTCGATCCCGGCGCATTCCCGGCGGTACGTTACGAGTGTGGGCTGTCGAGTCTGGAATACGATGCCTATAACCAGCAGCTCTACTTGTTGACCAGTTTCGAGAGTGACGAGGTTATCGGTGGCTATCTGTGGGTAGTGTCGCTTGACGATTTTGCTGCTGGCCGAGCGCCCAGCCTGATAGAAGATGAGCAGGGCGGTGCACTGGAGTTCGAACATAAGGCCGAGGGTCTAGCCGTGCTTGATGCCCGGCAGCTGTTTGTCGTCTATGACAACGATCGGGAAATGCGCCTGGGCAAGATACTCGAGCGTGACGAACGCTACGCTAATGAAGCGCTTTATACGGTGCTGACGTTCGAAGAATAAGCAGTGCAAGAAAAAGGCCACGCCATGATGGCGTGGCCTTATACGTCAGTGACTTAACGGACGCTTAGTCACCCCATACTTCGCGGGCAATATCGACAGCGAGGCCGAGCTTGGCCCACTGGTCATCAGGGGTGATGTCATTGCCGTGTACGGTACTGGAGAAGCCGCACTGCGGGCTCAGGCACATTTGCTCGCGCGGCATGTACTGGGCTGCTTCGTCAATGCGCGTCTTGATCGCTTCCTTGCTTTCGAGCTCGGCGATCTTTGAGGAGATCACGCCGAGGACGATGGTCTTGTTCTTCGGCACGAAGCGCAGTGGCGCGAAGTCGCCAGAGCGTTCGTCATCATATTCAAGGAAGTAGGCGTCAACGTTCAGCTCGTTGAATAGCACCTCGGCGACCGGCTCGTAGCCGCCTTCAGCAAACCACTGGCTCTTGAAGTTGCCACGACAGAGGTGAATGGCAACGGTCAGATCGTTCGGGCGACCATCGATGGCAGCGTTGATCAGCTCGGCGTAGCGGCGTGGCAGTGCATTGATGTCTTCTCCGCGCTCGACGGCCGCCTCACGCATCTTGGGGTCGCACAGGTAGGCGAGGTTGGTGTCGTCAAGCTGCAGGTAACGGCAGCCGGCCTGATAGAGCGCGTCAATCTCGTCACGGTAGCACTGGGCTAGATCCTCGAAGAACTCATCCATGTCAGGATAGGACTCAATATCGATCGAGGCGCGGCCACCGCGGAAGTGAACCATGGTCGGTGACGGGATCGTGACCTTGGGCACGGAGCCTTCGCTGACCTGTGACTTGAGGAAATTGAAGTCATCGACCTGAATCGGGCGGGCGTGCTTGAGCTTGCCGGTTACCGAGAGCTGCGGCGGTGAGAAGCCGTCGGTGGCCTTCTTGTCACCGATGTACCCGGTGACGGTCACGCCATCGAGCTTTTGCAGGAAGTCGAGGTGGAAGTATTCGCGACGGAACTCACCGTCGGTGATGCTCTTGAGCCCGGCGGCTTCCTGCTGCTTGACTATATGAGCGATTGCTTCGTCTTCGACGGCACGCAGCGCTTGAGCATCAATTTCGCCCTTGGCGAAGCGGCTACGCGCTTCGAGCAGCTCGGCGGGGCGCAGGAAACTGCCAACGTGGTCGGCACGAAACGGAGGATTAACTTTCGCCATGGAGAACTCCAACGGACATTAAAATAAGGGGAGCGCCTTTAGGCGCTGGAATGTGGCGTCACTATAACGCTTATTGCTTATGAGCTGTTTGCAACGTGCTCATGCTGAACATTCAGATTATTCATGAAGAAGACCGCTGCCCTTCTTATTCGTCGTAACGCTCCCGCCAGCGCCGTACCTGAACCTGCGCCTTGATGGCTTCAAGCGTATCCACCAGGGCCCGCTCGATTTCAGCATTGGCGTGAGCATTGTTACTGAGCAGCGCATCGAAGCCGCTGTCGGCCAGGCTGGAGGTCATTTGCTTGAACCCGGGCGTGTGCATGCCTTCCACCACTTCATGCAGCGTGCGGCGGATAACATCATTAAGCGCACTGTCCATGGTCTGCACAATGCTGTCTCCAAACGGCATGCGTTTGATGCGTCGAATTTCCGGATTTTCGTGTATGGCGTTATGAACCAGATCGCCCAGATAGTCATTGATCTGTTGGCGGTTATGGTAATAGCTGTGGTCGATCATGCCTTGCAGACGCTGCGAGATATCCTCAATCAGCCGCTCCTTGCGCGGCAAAAAGACATCCTGGGTAATACGTGCCGTCAGTTGGCCATTGTCGCCAATCTCTTCCTGCGCGGTAGTCAGCGCCTTGACCATGACCCGATCAGACAGCTCTTCGAGCAGGATCTGATAATACTTGTCGCAGAAATCGTAGATCGCCCACTGGCGGATATCGATCAGGCCGGAGCGCTGCAAGCGTACGATCAGGCCGATCACGCGCAGAACACGCAGAATGCGGAAACCAGCCAGCGGAATGCAGCCCAGCACGTCGTACCAATGCACGAAAGGATAAAAGAACCAGCGATGATAGCGCTTCTCAGCAATGGCTACCGCCCAGCTGACAAGGACATCGAGCGCAAAGATCGCGACGAAGCACAGATCGATAGTGAAGAAGTTGGCATGAACATAGTCATTATAAGCAGCGTTCATGGCCGGCGAGATCGCCTCCATCAGACGCGGCAGTGGCGTCAGTGCATAGAGGGCATCAAACACAATCAGCGCCAGGTTGATGGCTACCAGGGCGATGATAAAGAAATCCCATATCAGATGGGCACGTTCGCGCTGAGGTGACACTGGCGGTGGTGCGTAGCGTTCACTGCGACGACGGCGCTGGCCTCCTAGCGAATCACGGTGTAGCGCGTCGTCGGTTGAAGAAGGGCTCTGTTGTTTTCGGCCCTGGGCATTATTCATCGAGCCTCCTTGCGAGATGAGTTACTGCTAAGCGTAGCGGAACAGTACTGATTTGAGCAGAGCAGTGACATGATCATGAAATATTCAGAGATAGTATCAACTAACATGGGAACGAACGCGGATAGCGGGGCACCTGAAAAGGCCAGGAATAGATATAAACGCTAGGCACTAGGCGCAACGCCTAGTGCTGTTAGTAAGACAACAGGACACCGGATCAGGCCGGTTTATGTTTGATGTATTGCTTTAATACAACTTCAGCTTCAAGGATTCTTGGCTGCCGGTGGCTTGCTGGTCAACTGTGCGTAATAGGCGGGAATCCGCTCCAGGCTGTAGTGGGCTGCGGCGAGACGTACCTCGTTGCGATCACCATCGAAACGTTTGGTTTCGCTGAACACCTCAGGTTCGCCCTCCTGCTTGAAGGCCCAGGCAAAGCAGACCGTTCCAACGGGAATATCGCCATCGCCTGAGCCGGGGCCGGCAATGCCGGTATTGGAAATCGTGAGATTGGCGCCGCTGTTCTTGAGCGCGCCACGGGCCATCTCGATCGCCACTTCTTCGCTGGTCAGGTTGTACTTTTCAATGGTGTCGAAACTGACGCCGAGATAGCGGTTTTTGGCTTCGGGTGAATAGACCGCAAGGCCCGTGTCCAGCAGTTGCCCGGTGCCTGGAATGCTGGCAATTTCCGATACGATCAATCCTGCGGTACAGGATTCTGCAGTGGCCAGAATGATCTCATTGTCTTCCATGAACGTGATGATGTCTTGCATATCCATTGCGCTTGCTCCTTTAAAAGCATCTTGATGACGTAAAGGCGTTCCTCGCCTTGAAATGCCTCTGTTAAATGACAATCTTTAAAGTTAGAGAAGGATTGCTACAAGGCTTCCCAGAGAATAGTGCGTGATGAGTAAGCGCGCACGCCCGTTGGGGCCAAGGTGTCCATCTTGCGCAACAGATTGGCATATGTCGTGAATAGACTAGAGTAAAGACAGGAATATTCGACTCCTGGTCTACACTAGGGTAGCAGGAGATAACAATTGTTTAGGATGTGCCACCGTAGCGCATCACGTCTTACCACTGATCAAGGAGAAGCGTTATGACAGGCGAGTCAAAGGTTGGCGTTGAGATCAGAACGCCTGATGGCACGCGCATTGGTAAGGTGGTTGAAGCGCCTGATTCCAATTACATGAAAGTCGTCAATGACGACGGTCAGCATCGCTGGATACCCATGAGTATCGTGCGTGAGCAGGATGACGGTGTAATGGTTGCTGAAGAAGGTTCGGATGAACAGTCACGTATCCAACGTGTCGATCCAAGCCTTGATCTGGGCAGTAAAGATAAGGTTGACGAGGCTTCCGACGAGAGCTTTCCTGCCAGTGATCCTCCCGCCTATCGTCCTGATAAGCCGGTATGATCTACTGACAGCTTATTGATAAAGCGATTAGTTCCATAAACCGTCTGCCGCTGCAGGCGGTTTTTATGTTTTAGAACGTGCAAAGCGAGATGTGGCGTTACAAGGCGGGTATCTCGCTAACGCAAACTACACGTCCGCGTCCAGCATGCTTGGCCGCGTAGAGGGCACGGTCGGCGTGCTCAATCAGGCTGGATACATGTGAGCCCTGACGGGGTGCCTCAATCAGGCCGGCCGAGAAGGTCAGATGTTCGATGCGTTCACCGTTAGCATCAAAGTGCCATGCTGACAGTGATTTAAGGATGTGATTGAGACGATTCAAGGCGATCTCGGCGTTGGCGCCGGGCATGACGACCACGAACTCCTCGCCGCCGTAACGGCAGGCGATGTCACTTGAACGTAGTGAGTTCTCAAGGATGTGCGCCAGAGCTTTCAGCACCTCGTCGCCGATATCATGACCGTAGGTATCGTTGAGACGCTTGAAATGATCAAGGTCGAGCAGCGCCAGTGACAGTGGCATCTCCGCGCTGGCTTTGGCGAGCAAGATCGGCAACTCAACATTGAGATGGCGACGATTGTAGAGTCCTGTCAGAGCGTCGCGATACGCCTGGCGGGTCAGTTGGCGGCGCAGGCGTAGATTGACCAGCATCAGTGCGATCATCTTGGCACATTCACTGGCGAGCTGTTCGAAGCGTTCACACTCCTCGGCGCCATTGAGTGAGGCCGTGATTGTCAACTGGCCCAACGTAGCGGCGCCGACGCGCAGCGCCTCGACGTGGCGGAAGGGCGTCATGTCCCACGAGTCTTCTCCCCAGGCAATGCTCACCGGCTCATAGGAAAATTCCTCAAGCGTCAGCAGCAACTCCCCTTGGGCTCCGTCGAAGCAGGAGGGCAGGTGTTCCTTGAGCAGAGCAACAATGTCATCAGGTTCTTCTGCTTCATGAAGCAGTACGCCGAGCTGGTTGAGGTGCTGGCGACTTTCGCTTTGGCGCTGCAGGCGCATGTTGACAAGATTGAGTGCCTGCTCGGCCTGCTCGGCCTGCTTGCGATCGGTAATATCGTGAACGATGCTGTACAGCACGTTCTTTCCACCCAGTACGACCGGGCCGGTGAACACCTCAACATCACGCAATGTGCCGTCGGCCAGCCGATGACAACTTTCGGAGTGGTGTACAGCAGTGGATTGCCTGATCTGTGCAAGGCGCTCCTGTAATGGGGTTGCCCTCGTGCTTCTCAGAGTGGACATATTCCGGCGCTTGAGCGCTTCGAGTGAATAGCCGTAATAGTCCGCAGCGGCAGTGTTGGCATCAATAATTTCCCCACTGTGCGGATCGACCAACAGCTTGATGACGTTGTTACTTTCAAAAATGCTGCGATAGAGCTGAGCGTTTTCTTCGAGAAGTTCGGCTGAATGTCTCCGGGCGTCGATGTCTTCAATCAAGCCAAGGTAAAGTCGCTCACTGGGCAGCGGTGTAACAATCCATTCCATCCAGCGCTGGCCATTGCCGCTGCATTCGAGGCGGTATTCCTTATGAAAGTCCGTGAGCTGCGACGCATCGCGAACCTTGTCAAGGAAGGTCTGCCAATCCGCACGGGCAGCCGCTGCATCGTCCGCGATGACCCACTGCCACAGGTTGCTACCTTCCAGCATTATTTCACTGGAGCCGATCAGCGCTGGCAGCATGGCATTATGACCGAGTATGGTGCCTTCATCATTCATCAATACCATGCCCAGCGGTGCGGCGTCGAAGATAGCGCGCAATCGTGCCTTGTTGGACAGTAGAAGTTGTTCCTGTTCCTTGCGCTTCTGGATGTTGATCTGAGTGCCCAACATGCGCAGTGGATTACCTTCCTGGTCACGTTCCATGACGCTGCCGTGGGTCATTACCCAGCGCCAATGACCGTTGCGCAATAAAATGCGGTGCTCTACATGCCACTCGGGAATATCGCCCCGCAGATGTGCGTCTAAGCTGGCCTTGACGCTGTCAAGATCGTCGGGGTGGATCAGATCCCACCACTCGCGTGAGTCTTTTCCTAGTTCGTCAGGGCGATAGCCGAGCATATCGATCAGCTGGTCGGAGACGAAAAGGTGGTGGTGGACAATATCAAGATCCCAGACGCCAGTGCCGGAGCCATCGAGCGCGTATTTCCAGCGTTGTTCGGTTTGCGCCAGTTGGTGCTGCACCTTCTCGAGTTGACGGTAGGGCTGGCGCAGGCGAGCAATGAACACGGCGTGGAAGACGAGTGCATAGGATATCGCCTTGTAGATATGGCCGATGACATTGAACTCGTCATAGGGACTGTTATAAAGCGTAAAGCAGATCTTGGCGAGGGCGGTTATCCAAGCGGCGGCGGCGAGCGTCTGGGTATTGATACCGCTCGGTAGGCTCTTGATATGCAGTAGGCGATAGCCCGCGATGATACTTAAGAGGGCCAGTACCCATTCGTAGCTGATCTTGAATGTGGTCAGACCGCTGTCCGGCACGAATAGGGCAGGAAAATACTCAAGCTGCCACAGCCCTAACCAGGCGATACCCACGGCCAGCAGAGCAGTCACTGCGCCATACCATAGCGAGACATTATTTGACCAGGCATGGCGCGGCATCAGTGTTAGTGACAAGAGCCCGCAATGGCGCAGCTGCGGCCGATCAGCCAGAAAAATACCGCCTTGTTCATCGTGCCCGGCGAGACAAGGTCGGGCATGCCGGGATAGCTGAACACATGCAGGGCGTCACAGAGCGCCGAGAGCAGAAATAGCGAGCCCGTGATGGCGTAACTGCTCGGTATCGTTTTCTCGTGGCTATAAAATACCGATAACGCGACGAGCACCGCGACGACAATCGAGAGTAGCTCAAGTAGCGAGTGGAGGCCGAGGTACTCCGTCATCGACTGAAAGATAGCGAAGTTGGGAAAGGCCATGAGCGAAAGCAATATCACCATCAGGCTCAGCAGCAATTTGCCGCTGCGCCCGTTGATGATAGCTCGCAAGCTGGAAATCGACCCTGATATGTGGTTTTTCTAATCTTTCAATAAAATAGGAGACCTATTTTATTTAGGACTGCCTGCGGTAAAGCGTTTAACAAATGACAAATCTAGTGCTATTTCATGACGTATGGGCTGTCTGCTCGGTGCACCAGACGTGACGCCGACGATAGCGATACGCCAATCCCAGGCTGAGCGAACGTACACAGGTAAAGACGGTGAATGCCAGCCACAAACCGTGATTGCCCAGTGATTGGGTGAAGTACCAGGTCGGTAGATAGCATGCGACTGCGAGCAGCAACGTGTTGCGCATCGTTTTGGTGGCTGTCGCGCCGATGAATACGCCATCGAGCAGATAGCTCCATACGGCAATCAACGGCATGATCGTCAGCCAATCGAGATAGCGGGCTGCAATTGCGCGTATTTCGGGAATATCCGTTAGCAAGGCGACCAACCAATCGCCGCCGAAGGCGAAAAACAGTGAGGCGGCACAGGCCATGATGATCGAGAAGATCGCACAGGCCCGCACTGAGGCAGCAAAAAGGGTCCAGTCGCGTCGGCCAGCTGCCCGCCCGGTCAGGGCCTCGGCAGCATGGGCAAACCCGTCGAGCCCATAGGACACCAGCATCACGAACTGCATCAGTACGGCATTGGCTGCCAGTACATCGTTGCCTAGCTGTGCGCCCTGAGAGGTGAAAAAGGCCATAGCAAACAATAGGCACAATGTGCGCACAAACAGGTGCCGGTTAACGCGAAAGAGCTCCGTGTAGGCGCTTAGTCGCCTCAGCGGCTCGAGCAGGAAATGACCTTCGAGTTTGCCTAGCCGCTGAGTGAGCATGAAAAGACCGGCGATAAGTGCCGTGTAATCAGCAATCACCGAGCCCCAGGCGACCCCGTCACTGGTCATGGATAGACCGACCACGAAGATCAAATCGAAAATTATATTGACGCTATTGGTCAGCATCATCAGCGCCAGCGTGACGCGTGAGTTCTGCTGACCGAGAAACCAGCCGATGATGGCATAGTTGGCCAGCACTGCCGGGGCAGACAGAATGCGAATATGGGCATAACTTGAGGCCAGCAATTGGGTATGTGGATCACCCTTCAACAACCATATGCCTGCCTCGATCAGCGGCGAGGCGAAGATGACCAGAGCGACCCCGATACTCAGTGCAATAATTAGCGACTGCCCGAGCAAGGTGCGTATTGCTTGATGATCATCGCGGCCGAACGCTTGTGATGTCAGTCCGGTAGTCCCCATACGCAGGAATCCGAAGCTCCAGAGCAGAAAGCTGAACAGCGTGGCGCCCAGCGTGACAGCAGCAAGATAGCGCGTGTCATCGAGATGTCCCATCACGGTAGTATCGACCAGACCGAGCAGCGGGACTGTGATGTTGGACAGGATGATTGGCCAGGAGAGACGCCAGACAGCAGGCATCTGGGCGTAGGGCGTAGGGGTGTCGCTCAAAACGGGCTCGCTCAGTAAATAACTAAAAAGGTACGAGAGTCGCTAAAAAACAGATCATGATAACGACTTGCCCTGCAAGGTTCATTCTTTCATCTGATAAGTGGCCGGCGTGCATACATTACCCGCCTTGTTTTAGATAATCCGGCTTCCAGGCGAGACGGCGACTAATATGAATGCCATGCACTGTAATGGGGCCGTATGCCTCAGAGGATTAGCGTTTGTGGATTAGAAATGTTCATGGTGGCTGCTAAGCACAGGCGAGTAACTGAGTGCCGGAATAAGAGGAAAGAATAACCATGATTCACTCAAGAGGGTGGCTAGGAGGGACGCTGACAATATCACTGCTCGGTGGTATGGCACCGCTGGCGCACGCACTGACGACGGTAACCGATATCGACTATCTTAATGCCGGCATCCAGCTGCCGCCTGCCGATATTGAGCTCTACAACAACGAGCAAAGCGGCATCCGCCTTAATGGCGCGCTGTCGCTCTACGGTTACGGTGCGGTGACGCGCAACGCCAACTTCGGCGCTCGCGAGAGCATCGGCGGGGCGACCACCAAGCGTCATCCCGCCTGGTGGGAGGCGTCGCTGGTGCCGATTTTGACCGGTGAGGCGGACATGCCCGGTGGCAGTCGGCTGTTTGGCGGTGTCAAGGGCGTGCTATCGATGACGCGCGGTAACCAGTATGGTGACATCGACGGTGCCACGCCGGGCCATCCCGAACATGGCCGTGTCGATCTGGCTTATCTCGGCTGGAACAGCGGCACGCTGCTCGCCGATTCGCTTGGTGAGGATGCCCTTAGCCTTTCTTTCGGGCGTCAGAAGTTCGAGTTCGGCGATGGCTTTCTGGTCGGCGATGGTTACTCCGATACCGGAAAGTACGCCGGCTATTACATCGGGCCGAGTGAAGGCTTTCAGAATTCAGTGGTGGCCTCGATTGATAGCCACGGCTGGCATGGTGATCTGTTTCATCTCAAGCAGGATCAGTATGTTCAGGGCGGCTCCGATCAGCAGACCTACGCCAACGGCGCCAATGTCGATTACACCTGGGACGGGCGAGCCAAGTTTGGCGCAGCCTACGTCCATACCTACCATTCCGATACTGCCTCACGTGAGGGCATGGACGTCTACAACTTGCGCGCCAAGGGCGTGCCGTTCGAAGCGATTCCTGACCTGTCACTGGGCGGGCAGTACGTTCATGAGGATAACAGCAAGGCAGGCATCAACGACGACGGCTGGTACGCCCAGGCGACCTATACCTTCAGCAATGTGAAATGGACCCCGCAGCTGATGTACCGCTACGCCGAGTTCAGCGAAAACTATGACACCCTGTTCTACGATTTCGCCGGTGGTTGGGGCAACTGGTACATGGGCGAGATCGTCGGCGAGTACATGCTGTTCAACTCCAATCTCAAGGTAGATATGATCCGGGCGTCAATTCAACCTAATGAAAGCCTGGAAGCCGGCGTCATCGGCTATCGCTTCCGCTACAAGGACACGCCAGACAGCGTGACCAGCCGTGACTTCGCCAAGGAAGTCGATCTCTACGCTGACTGGAATCTGACCGACAGCTTCGCACTGTCAGGGGTCTATGGTGTGGCCTTTCCTGATCGTGGCGCCAAGCAGACCTTCAATACCGACCATACCTCGCAGCTGTTTCAGGTTTTCGCCACCTACACGTTCTAGGCGCAGTACCCACTAATAAAAAAGTAAAAAAGCCCCTGAACTGGGGCTTTTGGCATGACAAACATCACGATGGCAGGCTTTCAGGCTGCAGTGATCAGCTTATACTTTTCCATTAACTGATCGCGGCTTTCCTCGTGGCCGGGATCGAGCGGAATACAGTCGACCGGACAAACCTGCTGGCACTGCGGTTCGTCATAATGACCCACGCATTCGGTACAAAGGTGAGGATCAATGACGTAGATCTCCTCACCGGGTGAAATAGCATTATTGGGGCATTCCGGCTCACAGACATCACAGTTGATGCATTCATCGGTAATCATCAAGGACATGGGGCAATTACCTCGTATCAAACGCGAAACGCGTCAGGGCACAGTGGCTGGGGCTTAGGATGAGAAACGAGCCTTCAGCGCCGCTGCGACCTTGGGATGTACCAGCTTCGAAACATCGCCGCCGAGTCGCGCAATTTCGCGAACGATGGTCGAAGAGATATAAGAATTCTGAACATCGGGTGTCAGGAAAACACTTTCAACACCAGGTGCCTGAGCACGGTTAACATTCGCCAGCTGCAATTCATATTCGAAATCGGCAACGGCTCTCAACCCGCGCAGAATAATCCGCGCACTGTGTTGTTCAAGCAGTTCGGTCAGTAGACCACTAAAGCCAACAACTTCAACGTTAGTCAGCCCTTCAAGCACGTCTTTTGACAGTGACACACGCTGTTCGAGCGAAAGCGTGGGCTGCTTACGTGGGCTTTCTGCGATAGCCACAATGATCTTGTCAAACAGTTGTGCGGCACGTTCGATAAGATCGATGTGACCGTTAGTGATCGGATCGAATGTCCCGGGATAGACCACGATATTCATGTGAGGTTCCTGACTGAGAGGGTCTCATGAACGTGGTAGGTCGCCTTGCGCTCGGCATACCATGTTCAGACGCGCCGGGCAGGCACTAACCGGCGCGTAGAATACCTGAAACCCGCATGCTCCGACAATTCGTTCGTATCTACAGCGTAGTGACAATGAGCGGCTAAGGACAGTCACGCGTTCACGTGAAGCGCTTGGCCAGGCGTCATGTCAGGCAAGGCTGAACTTATGTCAATGTGCCGAAGGGGTTTGTCACTTTCAGCGACATCGGTTTGGCGTAGCCCGGAATAGTGATGGCGTCTGCAGTCACATCAAGTTCTGGGCCTTCAAGCACGTTGTGTCCGAAGCGGTACACAGGCGCGAAGTGGCCGCTCAGCGACTGCGCTTCATAGTGCGCTGCGTTTTCACGGGTCTTTTCACGGCGCTTGCGCCAGGCCGTCATTGCCTTTTCACCGTGACGCTGCGTCAGCAGCTGTTCGGTCACCTGAGGAGAAAGCAGTGGTGCACTGGAATTATTACCGCCAAAACCTTTCGAGTTGATAAAGGCGACATCCGCCTCGAACTCGCGATGCTCGCGGAAAAAGTCCAACCGCTCGGCGAAGACATCCTCGGCCACGGCATCAAGTGTGAAAATGCCAGGGATAAGGCCATGATGAAAGGTTCCCAGCGCATTCATGATCTGATCGCCAGCTGCACTGCCTTGGGAGTGGCCAAGATAAGCCTTGATTGCGGCGACCGGCCACGACTTGATGCCATTGGCACGGGCGACTGCATCGAGAACATGGGATTCGGTAGTACGATTCTTGGGCGTGCTAGTGCCATGAGCATGAACATAGCTACGCTGACGCACCCTATCATCACCCAGGATCGCACGGGCCAAGCTTACGCTCTTGCCCAGCGTGAAATAGTTGCCAATGCCGGGCGCGGAAATGGAACGCTTCCAGCCGTCGGCATTAACGAACACCTCAGGTACCGAGCCGAGAATATCGGCACCGGTTTCAAGCGCAAGGCTGTCGTCCATTACCATCACGAACTGGGTCGCTTCGGCCATGGTAAATCCGCAATTATGCGCGAATGGACGGCAGGCACGCTGATAGTGCTCGTCAGTCAATAACTCAAGTGCATCGAGCGCCTTGAGACTGTTATCGTCGGCCAGCGCGCTCATGACGCGAAATCCTTCGATAATTTCAGGCGTTATCGGCGCATCGCTGGTGCCCACCATCGCCAGCCGGCAGCGGCCGCTTTTGATATCGTCGACAGCGAGACGCAGATTATACAAAAAGGTCGCACAGGCCCCCTGCAACGCACCGGTGCTACCCACGCTGCCGAGCACATAGGCATTGAGGAAGTCAGCCGGCATTTGGCTGTAGCCCAGTGGCATCTGCTTGGAGGTGGCACGATTGCCACTGATGTAGCTCTGCATCAGTCCGGCCCAGCCTTCCTGATCGAACTGACCGATCGAATTGCCGGCATAGACGGCGATCTGGTCCGGATCAAGCCTATCGCTTAGCGTCTGCCAATCGAAACCGCTCTGACCGATACAATCAGAGGCGCCAAATATAGTCATCGAGAGCGCACGCGGGTGGTGCACACTGTGATAAAACTGATTAGGCTCAAACCCAGTAGGTAGTTGGGCCGCAGCGTGTACGAGAGGCTCACGGCGTTCGGGCAATAGCGCATCGAGACTGCCAGCAGGCACAGTGACTTCGACATGACGCGTATCGATATCCCTGATCTGCCACTGTTCGGGCGGGTGCTCAGGCAGATGGCGTCGACGCAGCGTGAACGTCAGCGGCACTTCAAGTGCCAGCGTTGCCTGACGGTTCGCCGTAATACCAGCCTCATTGAAGTGAGGAAGCTCGTTGCGACGGATTAAGGTGTGCTTGAGAATGTACTCACGATAATGGCTGACGAGATCGGCCGCCTCCCAGGTTTTACCCTCCTGATCATGCCATTGGCCGTTCTCGTCGCGGTGAGCTAACCTCATCAGCGATGCCAGCCCAAGCAGGGTTTCCTGCTCATGATGACCCGATAGGGCATCAATTACCGTGCGACGGTAGGATTGATGGCCTGAGGTTCTGCCGGCAGCATTCACGCCGCCCATGCCGACAATCACCGGTAACTGTGACAAGCCGCGTACCTCGTTGTGCATTACATTCTAAAAAATGGTGGGCCGTCGGTTGATGGCTCCGCCTAGCTTATTCAAAAGATGATAGCATTGCCTCGGTGGGCCCGTCATGCGAGGCGGTAAAGGTTGTGTCTTATACCTTCTCGCCATTGCACTCCTTATAGACGCTCAACCCGTCATCCCGAGCTGCACGTGGCGCGCTGGTCTATAGGCTCGTACCGATGCGATAGTGTTTTATCGGCGTTTTGAGCGGTTCATGTAGTGGCGCGTCAATCTTGTAGCGTACAGGCCGATGAAAATGGCGAGTATCGTGCCAACGACGGTATAGCCATTGATGGCCGGAAAGCGATCGAACAGCCAGTTACCAAGACATATCAGTAACGTAGCCCATAGTGCCGACCCTAGCGCGGTGTACAGCAAAAACGTGCCGATAGGCATTCGATAGAAACCAGCCGGAATAGAGACCAGTGATCGCATGCCGGGAATGACGCGGCCGATCAGGATCATGATCGGGCCGTAGCGTTTGAACCATGTTGCAGAGCGGTCAATATCGCTAGGCGAGAGGGCTAGCCAGTGACCGTGGCGAGACAGGGCTTGTTTTATTCGCGCTTCGCCAATCACTCGGCCCACGATGTAAAAGGGTAGTGTACCCAGTACCAGGCCCAGTGTGGCCACCCCAATTGCGCCGATACGTGTCAGCTGATGATGCTCGATTAACGCGCCCGTAAGCGGAATGGCGGATTCGGCGGGCAGGGGCGGGAAGAGGTTGATCAGCAACATGAAGGCCGTAAGTCCATAGTATCCCGTCGCGGTCAGCGCCTCGGCTGCCCACTCTTCCATTCATGGCTCCTTACGATTGTTCGTTTACTATTCATCTGCTTAAGTATTGTCCAGACTTCCTATGCACGCCAATTCATCCCCGATCGTCACGTCTCAAGTTCACCCTCATGAAGATCTGGCGCGCCGCGTTGCGCGCGGATTGGATACGCCCTGGCGCAAGCCTGTCGCCGACCACACTCAGGAGGCATTTGACTACGCCGAGCACTGGCGCAAGGCGCGAGGTTTGCCGGTCATCATTGATGCCGGATGTGGTGTTGGTTTGTCTACACGGCGCCTGGCGGAACGCTTCCCCGACCACAGCGTGATCGGCATCGATCGCAGCGCCGATCGGCTATCACGTGATCTGTCACGCGAGTACGGTGATTTCCCCGATAACGCTTTGCTGGTACGTGCTGACCTGGTCGATTTCTGGCGCTTGGCGCTAGATGCCGGTTGGCAGCCGGTACGACACTACCTGCTTTATCCCAATCCCTACCCCAAGGCAGCGCAGCTGAAGCGGCGCTGGCAAGGGCACCCTGTCTTTCCTGCCATTGTGGCGCTGGGTGGGCAACTGGAGTTGCGCTCGAACTGGTCGGTCTATGCCGAAGAATTTGCCCTTGCTCTGACACAGGCAGCAAAGGTACGGCCCACATTGGAAAATTTCTCACCCGAGGGCGGCTATTTAACCCCTTTTGAGCGCAAGTACGCTGAAAGCGGTCAACGGCTGTGGCGACTAACCTGTGAGCTTCCGCATCGGCCTGCTTTACTTCCACGTTGAACAAGCGCAATACGCATTGCCCTCATTCTGATCAGGGCGTGTCTGGCCGGTCACACAGTCGTCTGCAAAAGGAATATTGATCATGACATGGTTGTCCTATCTTTATCTTGCCTGTGCCATTACCGCTGAAGTGGTCGGCACGACGGCGCTTAAATCCTCCTATTCCTTTACCCGGCTGGGGCCGAGTGCGATCACGGTGATCAGCTATGCGATCGCTTTCTACATGCTCGCTCAGCTACTCAAAAGCGTACCGGTAGGGCTCGCCTACGCGCTCTGGTCGGGGCTGGGCATGGTACTGGTCATGATCTCTGCAATGGTGGTCTACGGTGAGCGTCCGGATTGGGCCGCCGTGCTGGGTGTTGCCATGATTATTGCTGGTGTCATCGTCATACAATTGTTTTCGAATATGAATGCCCATTAAGCTAGGTGTATTAAGTCAATGACAAAGGCATAAGGTGGGGTTCATGTGGCAACGGCGACAGATATTCAATCGCTTGAGACGTACACAAGCGCATCTCTCTTTGAGGTTGGGGATGGGGCTTGGCGCTGCATTGATGTGTTTCGCATCGCTGGCCCCGGCCGCTGGCTTTGAAGCCGCATCAAAGCTGGCCGACAAAGGCTTTCTGGTCGGGGCCGAGGCGCGGCTGCTCGATAGCGATGAAACGATCGGGTCGCTGTCTCCTTCGATGCAACTGACACCAGCGTCACTCTCCAAGGTTTATCTTGCCGCGGCGTCCCTGGATCGCTGGGGGCCGCAGAAGCGTTTCGAGACGCGCCTGGTCTCGTCAGCGCTGGTGAATAGTCAGGGCACGCTGCAGGGGGATCTGATCCTGGATGGCAGCGGCGACCCGGGCCTGACGTCCGAAGATTACTGGACGCTGGTGCAAGGCCTCAAGGAGTACGGTATCAAGCGCATCGACGGCCGGCTGTTGATCAGTCAATGGCGCTTCGGGCCGGTCAAATGTCTGACACAGGACCGCTGCGCGGCGTTGACGAGTACACGCCATGCCTACGATGCCCAGCTATCCTCGGCAGCGGTAGATTTCGCCACCTGGTGCGCTCGTGTCATGCCGAGCGCCGACGTGGGGCAAGAAGCACGCGTGATGGGCTGCTTCGGCGACCAGCCCCTGACGCAGGTACGCAACAAGGTCAAGACCGTAGCCGCGGGGCAGCGGACAACGATTGCCGCGCAGAGAACGACATCGAATGGTGTCGATACGCTGGTTCTGTCGGGGCAGGTGGCGCGGGATACTTTCCCACGTACTGTCTATCGTGGCAGCGCCGACCCTGCAGCACAGAGTGCGGCCACGCTTGAGGACCTGCTCGATCGTGAAGGGATCAAGGTCAGCGGTGGCAGTGCGACTACACAGCTACAGCCTCCATCTTCTGCGCATATTTACGCTTTTGTCGAAGGTAAGCCGCTGCAAGAACTGCTGCTGCGGATGATGAACTATTCAAATAACTTCATGGCCGATACGCTGGCGCTCGATCTTGCCGCAACAACGCCTGCGACATTGGCTAGTGCCAGTGCCGCGCTTGAGCGCTTTGTCGCCGATTCGGTGCCTGATCACGGGCCGGTCACGCTTAACAGCGGCAGCGGGCTAACGCCGGAAAATAAGACCAGTGCGCATGGCTTGGTTAGCTTGCTTGATGCGATGTATCACCGTCCGGCACTTTTTCCAGTGCTGGTTGCCGGAATGCAGGTGCCGACCAATGGCCCGATGAGGTTCATCCGGCGTGGCAGCGAAACCTTCCAGAGCCATGTCATGATCAAGACCGGAACGCTGAACCAGCCGGTGCCGGTGCGGGCAATCTCCGGTTATTTCCGGACCAAAACGGGGCGCTGGGGAGCATTTGCCGTGATGGTCAACAGCCGCAGTGCGAGCAACTATCTGCAATGGCCGACTGTGCTCGATGCGGTCTCGCGGGACATGACCGCATTGATCGAGGCGCATTGACGCAAGCGTCCTCCACCGAGCCGGTAGTTTCATGGCATGCCAGCCATGAAACGGAACCTACGATGCTTGGATGGGGAACGGGAAGGGAGTGGATCGAGAGGGAAGGGGCGCCGACGGTAATGCGGTAACCGCCGGCGCCTTGTCGTCATGCTAGCGCTGTGCCGCTCGCGCCGAGTGCAGTTCCGATATGAGACCCTTGACGACGGCGTAGCAAGCGATGAGCAATACTACGGTAAAGGGTAGACCGGTCGATACAGTGGCCGCCTGGAGCCCGCCGAGTCCGCCCCCAAGCAGCAAGGCAATGGCGATGGCGCCTTCGATGATGGCCCAGAAAACACGCTGTGCCTTGGGAGCATCCGTCTTGCCACCGGCGGTAATGGAGTCGATGACCAGCGACCCGGAATCCGATGAGGTCACGAAGAATACGATGACCAGCACGATACCCACCAGGGACGAGATAGTAGCCAGCGGCAGTTCGCCTAGCATGGCAAAGAGCTTCAATTCAAGGGCCGCGTCCTGCACGCCCTGATAACCATCAACGACAAGCTGATTGATGGCGGTACCACCAAATGCTGTCATCCACAGGATTGATACCAAGGTTGGAACAAGCAGCACTGAGACCAGGAATTCACGTACCGTCCGCCCACGGCTGATGCGCGCAATGAACATGCCCACGAAAGGTGACCAGGAGATCCACCAGGACCAGTAAACTGCTGTCCATCCTTGAGTGTAGTTGGCATCCTCGCGGCCAAAAGGTACTGACAAGGCAGGAATGTACTGCAGGTAAGATACAGTATTGCTGAAGAACTCTTTCGCGATGAGTAGCGTCGGGCCTACCAGAATAATGAAAACCAGAAGCACAAAGGCGAGGGCCATGTTGATCATCGACAAGCGTTGAACGCCTTTGTCCAGCCCGGCCATTACAGACCCAAGCGCCACCAGGGTGATCACCGCAATGAGGATAACCATGGTGATGTCATTATTGGGGATACCAAAGAGGTACGAGAGCCCGGTAGTCGCTTGGGTAGCACCGAAGCCCAGAGACGTGGCGAGGCCAAAGAGCGTGGAAAAGACCGCCAGAATATCGATGACGTGGCCGGGCCAGCCCCATACCCGCTCGCCAAGCAGGGGATAGAACACTGAGCGCATGGTCAGTGGCAATCCCTTGTTATAGGAAAAAATAGCCAGTGCGAGGGCAACAAGCGCATAGGCTGCCCAAGGATGAAACCCCCAGTGATAAATGGTGGCTGCCATGCCCAGCGATAATGCCGCGGCTTCATCGCCTTCGGCGCCTCCCAGCGGTGCCCAGTCAGTCCGCACGCCATCGGCTCCTGCCGTAGTCCCGGCAAGCGAGCTGGAGAAATGGCTCATGGGCTCTGAAACGCCATAGAATACCAAGCCTATCCCCATACCTGCCGCGAACAGCATGGCGAACCAGCCCATATAAGAAAAGTCAGGCTTGGCGTGAGGACCTCCGATCCTGACCTTGCCCAATGGTGAAAATATCAAGCCGAGAGCGACCAGAACAAAGATATTTCCTGCGAGGAGGAAGAACCAGGTGAGATTGCCGGTGAGCCAGTCACGTGTCCCATTTAGCAAAGGCTCTACTTGATCCTGAAGTGCTAGGGTCACAATGACAAACGACAGGATGACAAGTGAAGATATCGCAAAAACCTTGCCGTGAAGGTCGAAGCTGATGCCAAGCGCTTTTGGAAAAATGTTGTCCTGACCAATAACATAATCGGTATCGATTATCGCCGTGGGCCCTTCTGGTCTTGGAAGTCCTTCATTTTTTTTTCTTCGTTATCGTCTATATCGGGTGGCATTTTCTTTCCTTTAGTCTTGGACGTCTTTTTTTGATGATCTTCTGTTGTTGATCCCTGGGTTAGATGCAAATGAACATGGCGATGTGTAAGCCGCGTGCTAGGTAGATCATTTTAAACGACTAATTTTTCTTCTAACGATAAGATAGAGCATAGTCATGTTGTGACTACCCTTCAGGAAAATGATCTTGAAGAAGCCCGTTGGCCGCGTTGAGCTTGCCTTGAGTCGCTCCTGTGCATGCCTTGTCCATTGCTATACAGGAAACACACCACCGGCCGATAAGAGGCGATCCGATGATGGCGGTTAACCTGGGATTGGGATCATGAGTATGAAAAGGCTTCTAGCGGCGACGTCTTTGATTATCGCGATGGTAGGGCTTCAAGGCTGCGCGCAGCGCACCATGGAAGCGAATGAGTTCAGCTTCGCGCCGGCCAGCCAAAGCCCCGCATCGCCATTGCTGGTCGACAACATCAGCATCGGCACTGTAAGTGGTGGCAATGTCGCGCTTTTGGACACGGCCTCGATCAGCAACGATCAGCTCAAGGCGTTGCTCGAGCGTGCCCTGAGCAGCGCCGGACTGAAGGGGGGCAGCGATGCTGGTTACGTACTCGACGCCAGACTGGTCGGTGCGCAGCGAAAAGACAATGATGCAGCGATGATCGATGTCGCCATGCACTACGTGCTCACGGCGCGGGAGACAAAGACGCGCATGCAGCCGCTCGCGTTCGATGCTCACGGCACGGGCCAGATCGGCGGGCATTTGCTCCCGGCGCGGCGGCTGGAAAATGGTCTGCGTCAGGGACTCAAGCAGAGCGTCGATGCGCTCATCATGCGGCTGATAAGTGCCAAGGTTGCACCGCCGCCCGCGCCCGATGCTTCGGGGCTCGATTTCTCCAACGCCGAACCAGAATCCGATACGGTTACCTCATTTCCTCTGCACTAATTTACAATCTATACGCTTATTACAACGGCTGGCTGGTAGCGCGATCAGCCGTTGCGCTGGTCTCCTAATGAAGCGCAGTGGGCGGTGGGGGCAGCAGTAAGCACGCCTGTTGCTGGCGCTGAGAAACGTCACGGTACTGATGGTGAACGCTCATTGCTCAATAGCCCTGCGCGTACCCAGCCGGGCAACACGCCGTCTGGCGTGTTGCGTAGCCAGTCGTCGCGCTGTTCAAAGACCTGTACCGCATCGCCCTGGCGCAACGTGTCGACCTTACGTGCGCCGGCTGCCGGGGCGCTGAATACCTCAACGAAATCGACACGAGCATAACGAGGCTGACCTGTGTGCGCTTGCACGTCGGGCGCCACTGATGCGTGTGAGCCACTATCGAGGCGTTGTATCTCGTCGTCCGAGAGCGGCCGACAGATCAGCGACTGCGGCGCATCGACGCGCTGCGACAGTGCCTCGACCTGATGTTGCAGATCGATGATCAATTTGAGCAGCTCGCGATTGGCACTCGCTGAACTGGTGGCGAGGTGGTCGATATCGAAACGATCAACGCCGTAGCCCAAACCAACGCCATGCCCGTAACTGTCCCGACCATAGCCGATGCCGAGCGATGGGCGTAACGCACCGCTGCGGGTGTTGGCAATCGCGTTGGCGGCCGAGTCTGTATCGATAGTCGAGGAGAGTGACGAACTGCCGGCACTTTCGCAGATGAAGCGCTCAGCGGCGAAGACACCCGTTGTGCTCATCGTCATTAATAGGCTCAGTCCACAACAATACGATGAGAGGCTAGGCAAGGTCGTCATGGCATCAGTCCTCATGTGGCGCGCGATCGTCAGTGTTAGTCGTCCACATACCTGCCGTGCTGCGGTCGTGCGGTGACATCGAAATTAACGGCCAGAGCATCGAGCCCTTTGCGCAGCGCATCGCCCTCCATCGCCATACCGTGGCCGGCCATGGCTACCTGCGGTTTTAGCGCAGCAAGTGTCCTGACCGACTCCCGTGCAGCGTCCCAGTCCGGCGTAAAGTAGCTCGGCGGACCGTTGACCTCCTTGTGCTGAGTGATGACCTGATACAGCGATTCCTGCTTGACGGTCACAAAGGCATCACCCGCGATCAGGGCGCGGTCCTGGTCGCGAAACAGGGAAACGTGGCCGTAGGCATGGCCCGGAGTATGCAGCCAGCGCCAGCCGGGCATGTCGGGAAGGGTATTGTCGGCGGGCAAGGGATGGACATACCCCCCCAAATCGATCGGATCATTGGGGAAAAAACGTGACAGAGTAGCCACCATGCCGCCACCTACCGAGGGATCGGGCGGTGGGTAAGCCTGCGCGCCAGTCAGATAGGGCAACTCCAGTGGGTGGGCATAGACCGGCACGTCCCAATGTTCAGCCAATTCAACTACCGCGCCGACATGATCGAAGTGCCCATGGGTGAGTATGATCGCCCGAGGGCGGCAGCCCGCGCCGAAGCGTCTTTCTGCCGCGTTAATGATCATCTCTTCAGACCGGGGCATGCCAGCATCGATCAGTACCCAGTCCTTGGGAGCATCAGGCGTGCCAACGAAATAGACGTTGACGATCTGGACGGTCAGACAGTAAACGTCAGGGACTACCTCATAGCCCGAGCCACTTTTGACCGATGTCATCGGCATCGAGGTATCGTGAAACGGATTGTGCGGCATATCGCTCTCCCTTCATCGAATGGCTGACTTCACCATAGCTTAGCCTCTCCCTGCATCTTTAGCCGGTGGGTGTTGTCTCCGGCATCGCGGTGCTCATGTCCTGACGTCATGACCTCATGCGTAGAGAGCGCTTGCGATGAAGGGCTTGCTGCCGTTTAGATGACATCATGCCATGTTCTATGAACATGGCACTAAGCGCTCATTCAGGCACTACAACAAGATAAAAGGCAGGGATAACCCTATGCCACACTCGATCAGGCCGCTGGTATTCTGGCCAACCTTCTTGATTCTTCTGGCTGCCGTAGTCGCCAGTTTCATCGACCTTGACAAGTTTCTGGCCGTCACCAGCGCACTCAATACCGCTGTGCTTAATCATTTTTCATGGTTGTTCAGCCTGGGTAGTCTTTACCTTCTGATCCTCGGATTAATCGTTTACGTTTCGCCGTTGGGGCGAATACGGATCGGCGGCGAGCATGCCGAGCCGCTGTTGCCCAAGCTGCGCTGGTTCATGATCACGCTGTGTACCACGCTTGCCGTGGGTATTCTGTTCTGGACGACCGCCGAGCCGCTGTACCATTACCACTCGCCCCCAACAGGATTGGAACTGGCGGCCGAGTCGCCCGCTGCTGAGCGGTTTGCGATGTCGACCATGTTTCTGCACTGGACGTTCACGCCCTACGCTATCTACGCCGTACCGGCGTTGACCTTCGCGTTGATTTTCTACAATCGTCGCCAGCGCTTCTCCATCGCCAGCCTGTTCGAACCGCTGTTCGGCGCTGTGCGCGTCAAGAAGATCGGTGGACTGATTGATGCGATTGCCCTGTATGCGCTGGTAGCCGGCATGGCGTCTTCGCTGGGCACGGGGGCGTTGACCATCACCGGCGGGCTCAACGGCTACATCGGCGGAGAGACTACGCCGTGGAAGCTGGCGATTGTGATTGCCGTCATCGTAACCACATTCGTCATCTCGGCGGCCACAGGGTTAAGACGCGGGATTGCGCGTATGTCCTCGCTCAATACGTGGCTGCTGCTGGCGCTGGGCATATTCGTCGTCGCCTTCGGGCCGACGCTCTATATGCTCGGGCTGGGTGCCGAGTCGCTGGGCGACTATCTCGATAACTTCTTCAGTAAAAGCCTTTATACCGGTACGGCAGCGAACGATAGCTGGGCGCAGTCGTGGAGCATTTTCTACTGGGCGGTGTGGTTTGCCTGGGCGCCGGTAACCGCGCTGTTTCTAGGCCGCATCGCACGCGGCTACACGGTACGGGAATTCCTTAACGTCAATATGATTTTTCCGTCGCTGTTCGCCATTGTGTGGATCACGATCTTCTCAAGCAGTGCACTCTATTTCGATATCCAGGGCGACGCCCCGCTTTATGGCGTTCTCAATGACAGCGGTATCGAACAGGTGCTCTACACCTTTTTTGCCCAGTTCCCGCTTAGCAGCGTGACTGTGCCGCTGCTGCTGTTCGTGGCGTTCATCTCCTACGTCACGGCGGCGGATTCCAATACCGACGCTATCGGCAACCTGTGCACGCGCGGTCTGACTGCTGACTCAGATATGAACAGTGCATTACCGATGAAGATCGTCTGGGGGCTGACCATCGGCATTGTCTCATGGGTCATGGTCAGCTTCGTCGGCATAGACGGGGTCAAGATGCTTTCCAATCTGGGCGGGCTACCGGCGATGATCATCGTGCTCATTGCCAGCGCCTCGCTATGGCGCTGGATTGCCGACCCGACAGCGCTGACAGCTCCGCCGCTTATGGGCCATAAGGCTTCCATATCATCTTCTGCCCGCGACAAGGACGCCGCATGATGCGTATAAAGCAGGAGTTTCCTCGTACCGTTCGCCACATTGAACATACGTTGATCACGCTTGCCGATGGTACACGGCTTGCCGCTCGAATCTGGCTCCCAGAAGACGCCGAGCAGCATCCCGTGCCGGCGATTCTGGAGTATCTGCCTTACCGCAAGCGCGATGGCACGGCTGTGCGTGATGAACTGACCCATCCTTATCTGGCCGGCCACGGCTACGCATGCATACGCGTCGACATGCGTGGCAATGGCGAATCCGATAGCCTGATGGAGGATGAATACGCGCCGCAGGAACAGGCGGATGCGCTGGAGGTGATTGACTGGATCGCCGCGCAGCCCTGGTGCACCGGCAAGCTTGGCATGATGGGAATCTCCTGGGGCGGGTTCAATAGCCTGCAGGTGGCGGCGCTGCGTCCTGAGCCGCTGAAGGCGATCATTACGCTGTGCTCGACCGATGATCGCTATGCCGATGATATTCATTACAAGGGCGGCAACATGCTGCTGGAGAATCTGGCTTGGGCGGCAACGATGCTCAGCTTTTCTTCAGCAGTGCCCGACCCCGCGCTGGTCGGTGAAGAGTGGCACGCGATGTGGAAGACGCGCCTCGACAATATGCCGCTGTTGGCCGAAACCTGGCTTTCACATCAGCGTCGCGATGATTATTGGCGCCATGGCTCGATCTGTGAGAACTACGCTGATATCGAGGCGGCGGTGTACTGCATCAGCGGATGGGGCGATGCCTATATCAATACGATTCCGCGCATGATGGAGCGGCTGACGTGTCCCAAGAAAGCGCTGCTCGGGCCGTGGATTCACAAGTATCCACATTTTGCTATTCCTGATCCGGCGATCGGCTTTTTACAGGAGGCGCTGCGCTGGTGGGATTACTGGTTGAAGGATATCGATACCGGCATCATGGCCGAACCCGAGTGCACCTTCTATCTGCAGGATGGCCTGCCACCGGCACCCAAATACGATGTGCGTCCCGGGCAGTGGGTACAAACAGCCGGTTGGCCGGCGCCTGAGGACTCGATCGAAGTACGCCATCTCAATCTGTCCGATAGGGGGCTGACGGCCGAGACCAGCTTGACCGCGCCGCAGCCGATCACATCACCGCTGACGGCCGGAGCACTGCAGGGGGAGTACATCGGCTTGTGGTATGGCGCCGACTTCCCGCCGGATCAGCGACGTGATGATGGCTTGGCTCTGACCTTTGATTCCTTACCCTTTGAGGATGGCCTCGATATCCTCGGTCAGCCGATGCTGGTAGCCCAGCTCGCCAGCGCGGCCGATTGCGGTCAGCTCAATGTGCGCCTGTGTGATGTCTCGCCCAGCGGCGAGAGCGCGCTGATTACCTACGGTACGCTTAACCTATTGCTGCGTGACGACCCGGCACGGGTTTCGCCTGTGACTCCCGGCGCGCCACTGGATATCACGCTCAAGCTCGATCTGATCGGCTACCGTTTGCCTAAGGGGCATCGCCTGCGCGTGGCACTATCGAGTGCCAACTTCCCGCTGGTATGGTCACCGAAAAAACGCGCGGATCTGACGCTCTTGGCCGGTGCGCCACGCCTTGAGCTGCCGGTATCACATGCAACTTACGTGGACATGCCATTTGAGCCGCCGGAGGCCGCGACGCCATGCCGTCTCGAAACGCTGCGTCCGGCCGCGCCCAAGCGCACGATCAGTGAGGATGTTGCCAGCGGCGAAGTCAGAGTGATTGTCGAGGATGACATGGGCGCGATGCGTTTTCTCGATCATGGTCTATGGGTCGATCAGCGTGCGCGTGAGGTCTATACCAGTCATCCCAGTGACGCCACGCGCACCTGTGCCGACATCACCTGGCACTACAAGGCCGGACGTGACGTGGGCGATGGTGCGGCGTTTGCCGTCGAGGTCGAAAGCCGTTATCGATTGAGCTGTGATGAGGAGAACTTCTACCTCGAGGCCGAGCAGATCGCCCGGGAACGTGAGGCTATTGTCAGCACCAAAACCTGGTGGAAGCGCATCGCCCGCGACGCGGTATAGTCCGGTCACACGCATTACTCATGCTATCCTCGGGACGTCCACGCCCGAGGATAGCCTCATGAACCATGATCGCCACTCACTGCCGCCGCTTAATTGCCTGCGCGCCTTCGAGGCAGCGGCGCGTCACCTGAGCGTGACACGGGCGGCGGAAGAATTACACCTCACCCAAAGTGCAATCAGTCGTCAGATCAAGCGGTTGGAAAACGATCTGGGGCGCCTGCTGTTCGATCGTAGTGCTACCGGTGTGCGCCTTACGCCTGCGGGTGAAGGTTACTTTCTTGTCGTGCAGCGAGTATTGCGTGAACTCAGCGAGGCGACTTTCGAGCTGCGCCGCCATCAGGGCGAACAGCAGCTCACCATTGCATCCAGCCCAACCATTGCCTCGCTGTGGTTGGCGCGTCAGCTGCCCGATTTCCAACGCCTCCATCCTGAAATTTCGATCCGTATTTTGATTGTGGAAGATCCTTACCGGCTCGATCTGGCCGAGTTCGATCTTGGCCTGTACTACCACTTAGCCGGAGAGGTCGATCCGCCGGGCATGACTGCCGAACCGGTATTCGCCCAGGAAATGATTGCGGCACTCTGCGCGCCGTCCTATCTCGCGCGAGAGGGGGCAATAGGTGACGCTATGGCCCTTTTGAACCAGCACGTGATACTGATGCTGGAGGATCATTATCACGACTGGATGACCTGGCCCACCTGGTTCGATGCTCTGGGGCTTGCGTGGCAGTCGGCGCGGCGCCCCCTTTATGCCAATAGCTATCAGCTGCTGATGAATGCTGCTCTGGCTGGGCAAGGCGTCACGCTAGGCTGGACAAGCCTGCTTGATTTTGAACTGCGTGAGGGACTTCTGGTCAAAGCGCTGCCGCTGGAACTCGAGAGCCCCGGCAGGCTGTCGCTGTTTACCCCCATGCATCGCCACTTCAATGTGCCGATGCATGCGTTCAAGTGTTGGTTGTTCCAAGCCTGATGCAATGACGATGATCAGGAAAGGCGCGGGGCACGACGTAACGCCACATCTGACTAGCGACACGATCCACCAGCGCCGGATAATAACGCCTTAATGTGTAGCCGCTAGGCTGTTGCATCCGCACTCATCGGGACGAGTACGGCACGTTTTACTTATGGAGAGTCTTGATTCATGCATTATTTTGTTGATTGCAATCGTTTCATGGGCCACGACGAGGAGCGCGTAGCACCATGACGATTGATATTGTTCATCTGTTGCAGGCGTTATTGCTGGGCATTGTCGAGGGCATTACTGAATTCTTGCCGGTATCGAGTACCGGGCACCTGATTCTGGTGGGGAGCTGGATAGGGTTCGAGTCAGATGCCAGCAAGGTATTCGAGGTGGTGATCCAGCTAGGGTCAATTCTCGCCGTGATATGGGTCTATCATCAGCGGGTGACAACGACAGTGCGTGGGGTCTTCACGCGCGATCCCGTATCGCTGCAGTTTGCCCGTAATGTGCTGATCGGCTTCATTCCCTCGGCGATCATTGGCGCGCTGTTTATCCACCAGATCAAGGCGGTGCTGTTCGATCCGCGCATCGTGGCCTATATGCTGATTATTGGTGGCGTAGTGATTATCCTGGTCGAACGTTTCGCTAAACCACGTGTCACGTCGGGCACCGATGATATTACCTGGCGCCAGGCGCTCGGGGTGGGTATTGCACAGTGTTTCGCGGTGATTCCGGGAACATCACGCTCGGGGGCGACGATCGTCGGCGGGATGTTGTCAGGGCTTTCTCGCAAGACGGCTACCGAGTTCTCGTTTTTCATTGCCATTCCGACCATGCTCGGCGCAACGACACTCGATCTATGGGAAAACCATAGTCTGATTACCGCTAATGATGCGCTGACCATCGCCGTCGGTTTCGTTGCTGCCTTCTTCAGTGCTCTGGTGGTGGTGCGTGCGCTGGTACGTTTTGTTGAGTCTCACACCCTTTCCGTCTTCGGCTGGTATCGCATCGCGATGGGCGCGCTTTTGCTGTTGATCCCCATGTTCCAGTGAGGTGGCGCGCCGTTTTATCAGGCATTCCATTGATTGAGATGACCTCAGGCCGGCATTTAGCCGGCCTGAAGCTTTCAGATGTTTTCAACGATGCGGGTCTATCAGCACCTTGCCGTGGGTTTTTCCATCGACCATGGCCCGAGCTTTGTCGGGCAGAGCGTCGAGGCCGATAGTTTCGGTTTCAATCGCCTCGAACATCGCCTCGGGTAGCGTCGCCAGACGTTCCCACGCCTCCAGGCGCGGTGCGTAAGGGACGGTGACGCTGTTGACGCCAAGCAGAGAAACGCCGCGCAAAATGAACGGGGCCACCGATGTGGGCAGATCCATGCCACCTGCGAGTCCGACGGCAGCGACGCAGCCATTGTCCTGGGTACGCGACAGCAGTGCGGCGAGGGTACTGCTGCCGACATTGTCCACGCCACCGGCCCATTGCGCCTTGTCGAGTGCACGCACCTTCGCGATGAACTCGTGACGATCAATTAGTGTATGAGCACCAAGTGTCTTGAGCCATTGGGCCTTGTCAGGCTTGCCGGTCACGGCGTGTACTTCAAAGCCCTGCTGCGCCAGTAGTTGAATTGCCCAGCAGCCGACACCGCCGGTGGCACCGGTGACGACAATGGGGCCTGCTGAGGGCGTCAAGCCCGCTTTTTCAAGCCGAATCAGTGCCAGCATTGCGGTAAAGCCGGCGGTGCCGAGCAGCATGGCCTGGCGCGGTGACAGCGGGTCGGGACACGGCACCAGCCAGTCGGGATCGAAACGCTGGCGTTCGGCAAAGCCGCCCCAGTAACGTTCGCCTACGCCCCAGCCGGTAACAATAACCCGCTGTCCAGAGGCGTAGCGTGCATCATTTGAGTGGGCGACCGTGCCAACGGCATCGATTCCGCCTACCATGGGGAAGTTGCGTACAATTTTCCCCGCGCCGGTAATCGCCAGCGCGTCTTTATAGTTCAATGTCGAGAAGTCGATATCCAGCGTCACGCCGAGCTGGGGCAGATCATTGTCATCGAGCGTCTCGATACGGGCAGGTGGAGTGTCGTCACGCAGCATCAATACACGAGGCATGGCAGGATTCCTTGGTATGAACGGACGGTAAACGCTATCTTGCCAAGCGTGATTGTACTGTCGAAGAGCGTCAATCCCAAAGCAGATATGGCGTAGCTCTAATGCAATCGCCTTTGGTAAGATCGAGGCTTGCTTGTCTTAAACGTCGTGATTCGCTTTTGATCTGGCTATTCATCAACGAGGCCTTTTTCGATGAAACCCGGCCATACAGGCTTTGTCCGTCTTATTCATTCAACCCGCTACTCCTGGCAGGGTTTTCTGGCCGGCTGGCGCCATGAAGCGGCTTTCCGACTTGAGATTGTCCTCGCTGTCGTGCTGTTTCCGATTTCATTCTGGCTGGGGCGCAGCTTCGTCGAGTGGCTTTTGCTGGTTGGCAGCGCACTGATTGTGCTGGCCGTGGAGCTCGTCAACTCCGCGATCGAGTCGATTGTCGATCGTATTGGCAGCGAGCATCATGAGCTTTCCGGGCGCGCCAAGGATATGGGGTCGGCTGCGGTGTTGATGTCTGCTTTTTTTGCCGGGCTGGTGTGGGGAGGCCTGCTCCTGCAGCGACTCGGCGTGATCTAGCGAGAGTAAAGGTAGGGCGGATGTTGTGCCCTGAAGATAAAAAATAGTTAAAAGCTCAAGGATTTATGAGTCTTACTCATTAAAAGGTAGGAGTCATTCGCAAAAAAGCGCTACGTTAACAAGAGCATGCCCGTTTAAGGAAAATGATTATGAACGTTGCTCTTGTGGGTGCTTCCGGTAATGCCGGTTCGCGTATTCTCGACGAACTCCTTGACCGCGGCCACCGCGTGACGGCTATTGTGCGTAGTGCCGATAAGCTCAAGAGTCGGGATAACGTTACGATCAAAGAAGGTAGTCCCAACGATCGCAAGGCGCTGGCGCAATTGTTGCGCGGCCATGATGCCGTCATTACCGCCGTTAAGTTCGTGGAAACCAATCCTA
Organism: Phytohalomonas tamaricis; assembly: GCF_003012345.1. Classification (GTDB taxonomy): domain Bacteria; phylum Pseudomonadota; class Gammaproteobacteria; order Pseudomonadales; family Halomonadaceae; genus Phytohalomonas; species Phytohalomonas tamaricis. The sequence continues at coordinate 183,026 of NZ_PVRV01000019.1, read as the reverse complement.
ATGCCTTAATTGGGGCGATAAAGGATGCGGATGTGCCGCGCTATCTTGCCGTTTGTGGCACGGGTAGCCTTGAAGTGAAGCCGGGCAAGCAGCTGATGGATACAGAAGGGTTTCCTGAAGCCTATCGTGCTGAAGCGGCTCATGACGTCGTCTTTCTCGATCTACTGCGCAAGGAAAAAACGCTGGAATGGACCTGCCTTTCCCCCTCTGCTGAATTCTATGCTGGCGAGCGTACCGGCCAGTTCCGATTGGATAGCAACCATCTTCTGATCGACAGCAACGGCGACAGCTTGATTTCTTTTGAGGATTACGCCGTTGCTCTGGTAGATGAACTGGAGCATCCCGCCCATTTGCGCGAGCGCTTTACGGTGGGTTATTAAGCGGTCTCAGTAATGGTTTGCCGGTATGGCAGGATGTTCATATCCATCTTTGCAATGCCGGCAACACGTCTTTTTCCAGCAGCGGTGCCACCTGTACGTCTTTTTTGAAGGGCAGTGAGAGCCAGCGGACTTCTTCGATTTCTCCGCCCGGCTGGGGCAGCGTTGGCATGTCCATGGTGACGACAAAGACATCGGCATCCACTTCCGTATCGGGCTCATTGGCCGCAGGCGCGCGAAAACGGCCGAGCAGAACCAGATCATTCTTTTTGAGTTCGCAGCCCAGCTCCTCATGCCATTCACGTGCCAGCGTCTCTACTGGTGTCTCGCCATGTTCATGCTTGCCTCCCGGTAGCATGAAGCAAGGCGTATTACGTTTTCTGACGACCAGTAGCTGCTGTTGTGCATTGAGCAGACAGCCGGCAACGACATGAAGGATATCGGCCATGATGGGCTCCAGGAGGGAATGAAAGGCGCGTGATACGTCATGACAGAATAGCCGGTCACGGGCGGCATTGCGCGATGTGCGTCGTGGTGAGATAGGAAAAACACCTACGGTGTATCGTAGTCGCGGGGAAGCCGTTGCAGGGCTATGCTTGGGTGTGAATAACGCGAATGCCAGGGAGGAGCTAGCGATGACGATGCGAAGCGAGTGGGAGTTTTATCAGGGCGACGACGGCCAGTGGTATTGGAAGGCGCCCGAGGAGAGTGAACATACCACCTCGCGAGGCTTTGCCAGCCGCGAGGCATGCGTTGAGGATGCCAAGGCGCACGGCTTTGATCATGCTCAGATCGGCGATGATCAGAGCTCCGGCAGCCCGGGCGGAACAGGCAGTATTGGTAATCTGTAATACTCCCGGCCCGGGGATGATATTTCCAGCGTTACGTAAAGAGCCCTTGATGGGCTCTTTTTTTATACGGGGGTGCATGCAAAGGAGAGCATGCAAAAGAGATGCGTAAAAAGGGTACGAAAGTCACTATGGCGTCTGTAACGTCGGCATCATGCGGCTTATGCTTGTTCTAAAGCCCTCTCTAATCTGGAACATCTGTCATGACTTCATCTGATCCGTCGTCTACAGCCTCCTCGACGCTGCCTTACGTGCTGCTCGATGTGTTTACCGATCGCGCCTTCTCGGGCAATCCGTTGGCCGTATTTTTGGAGGCTGGCCATCTTGAGACTGATCAGATGCAGCGCATCGCGCGTGAGCTGAACCTGTCCGAAACGGTATTTGTTGGCCCACCAAGTGAACCTAATCGCTTTCCGGTGCGCATCTTCACGCCGGGATGCGAGCTGCCGTTTGCCGGACATCCTACGGTAGGTACAGCAAGGTTGTTGGTTGAGCGCGGCATGGCAAGCGATGCTGCCAAACTGGTGCTGGAAGAGGGCGTGGGCGACGTGGTTGTTGCCTGTCACGATAACTGGGCGCGCTTGACCACGGCTTGCCCGCTCGAGCTGACGGGCAGTGTGCTTAGCTGCGATGAGGCCGCCGGTTTACTAAGTCTGCCGTCTTACGGCATCACGCCAACACCTGTGCTGGCCTCCTGCGGTGTGCCCTATCAACTGATTGAATTGACGTCGTTGGACATGCTGGCGCGTGTCGCCGTGGATATGGCGCTCTGGAAGGCACTGTTCGCTGGACGCGATGATGGGTATCTGTACTGCTATGTGCAGTTGGGCGGCGGCAACGTGCGTGCGCGAATGTTCGCCCCGGAATTCGGCATTGCCGAAGACCCGGCGACAGGCAGTGCCGCGGCGCCGCTGGCGGGCTATCTCTCCCGGGCGAAGAAGACCGCCGAGCGGGCAACGTACACGATTGAGCAAGGGATCGAGATGGGCCGGCCTAGCCTGATCCAGGCTGAAGTCGAGTACGATGACAGCGGCACGCAACTGATCCACATCGCCGGACAGGCGGTTATTGTCGGCGGTGGGTACCTTCTACGCGATAAATGGTGACAGGAGATACGCCTATGTGGTGCGCGCGAAGCGGGCAATAAAGCGTGCCATTGCCGGCCCCACCAGTACCACGGTAAACAGGCGCAGCGCCTGCAGCGCCACCACCAGTCCGACGTCGGCATGGGTATCGATGGCGATGATCGTCATCGAATCCAGCCCGCCCGGACTGGTTGCCAGATAAGCGCTGAGAAAATGGGTATCCATCAGCGATTCAAGCAGCCAGGCGGAGAGCGCGCACATCGCGATCAGCATCATTGATGCAAGCAGCATCCATTTCAATGCACGTAGTACGTAATGCACTGTCTCCCGGTCGAAACGCAGCCCCACATAGCAGCCGATCACACCGTAGGCGATCTCCAGCATGACATGCGGCAGGACGATCTCGACCAGCCCGCTGACGTGCAGAAGAGTGCCGATGATCATCGGCCCAAGCAGGGCACCCGCCGGCATGCGCCGATCAATCAGCCACACCCCGGAAGCGATGATGGCCAGCGTCGCTAGAAATGATCCTAATGTCGTGAGATCGAATGTTAATGCTTCACTTTGCTGCTCGGTACCGGACGCGCCGCTACCCAGCCAGTGACTGACCAGCGCCCCGACCAGCACGACGCAGACGACACGGACATACTGCATCGCCGCGACGATTCTCGGGTCAGCATCGGCTTCCTCTGCCATGGCGACCATCGCTGCCGCCGCGCCTGGCGTGGTGCCCCAGGCGGCCGTCGTGCCGGGTAGCCCGCCATAGCGCACTAAAATGATGCCGACGATCAAGCTCAGCAACAGGGTGATAGCAGTGGCGAGCAGCATGACAGGCCAGCCATCGAGAATCTTGAGCATGACTGCCACGGTCATCGTTTGCGCAATCAAACAGCCGACCACACCCTGGCCGAGCTTGAACAGCCGCTTAGGCAGGCGCAGCCCACCAACACGTACCCCGAACACGATCGCCACTGCCATCGGCCCGATGAATGCCCCTGCTGGCATATGTAACCACTTCAGTAACTGGCTCATGACAGCGCAACTCACAATCAGCGCTAGCCAGCGAGGCAGGTTGTCAAAAAATACAGGCGAAGGTCGGGCAACAGGCACGGCAGGTGCTCTCCAGCGAAGCGATAAAATAACGGTCTGAAACGCATCGCCGGGTGACGATGGCATCAGACAATGAAATTGGCATTGACCCCGTTTGGCTCAGGGCTGGGCGTCACGGCAGTCCAGACGTAAGCGCCAAGGCTCAGGCCCAGAGGGCTTAGGCGACCGGTGGCAGCCGGTGGGGACGATAGAGTGCAACGGCATTATCATGCAGCGCCAGCCGCGCGTTACGCTCACCCAGCGTGTTATGGATCAGCGTAATGTCCTGAGTGTTGAACGGGCGCGGGGCACGCGTCGAAGGCAGATCGGAGCCAAACATCAGTGCGCTGGGCGCAATGTCGGCAATAGTTGCCAGCGCCTGCGGTACGTCGAGAGATACACGCCCGAAGCCGCTGGCCTTGACCTTGGCGCCATGCTCGACCAGCGTGCACAGCGTGGGTAGCCCTTCGCGTGACAGGCCCAGATGATCGATCACGAGTTGAGGCAGGCGTTTGAGCACAGGGAGATGAGCACTCAACTCACGCGCATCGGCGTAAAGTTCAACATGCCAGCCGGCCAGTGCATGCACGCGTAACGCCATCTCTTCAAGCACCTCGAGTCCTGCCGAGCCTCCACGCCGCAGATTGAAACGTACGGCGCGTACGCCGCGTTGGTTCAATGCACGAATCTCCTCATCGCTGACCTCCGGAGGCAGTTGCGTTACGCCCACGTAGCCTGCACCGAGCCGGTCGAGGGCATCGCATAGATAGCGCTGATCAAAACCTTGAAACGAGCCGGAGACGACCGCGCCGCCAGCGATGCCCAGCGGCGCGACCCGGCGATGATAGTCGTGGGCCGTAAATGTCGGCGGCGAGTAATCCTGGCCAGAGGCGAGGGGAAAGCGAGGATCGATGATATGGAAATGCGCGTCGAAAAGCGTGTCGCTGGTCGATGAGGCGGCTGCGGGAATCGATTGCGTGGCGGTATTTGACATGACGAGCATCTCATTGAGAAGACTTCACTATACGGTAAAGCACTCAGTCGTTTGGCGCTAGGCTGGCGTATAGACGAAGGGATAGCGGCATCATTACGTGTGAATCATGACCTGCACCAATAAAAGTGCCTTCTTCCATTAATTTCTACTAATTTTAATTTTCCTGACACGTTTTCCGGTGACGCTTGAACCGCATGTTGTGGTCATTGCACCGACATGACATGACGTCATGCACGGCGATTGTCACGGTTCACCATGGAGAAGGAAAATGAGAACAACGACAGTAAGCAAGGAATTCAAGCAAGGCGACCTTGAGGCACTGACAGACAAAAATGGCTTCATCAGCGCTATCGATGAAGCGCTGCACTTCAAGCTCAATACGCTTTACCAGGCAGTCGTGCAGGTGCTGCACGGCAATGAACCCGCCGGCGTATCTGAGCTGTTTGAACGTATCAGCGCGCGACTTGATGAACTGTTTGATGGCAGTCCTCAGTCTCCTGCGGAGCCTGAGATGCCGGAAGAACCCGAAGTACCGGAGGCGCCCGAGATAGAGGGGGGGCTGATCTTCTCCGAGTATGTGGAAGGCGCGAGCTACGACAAGGCTCTTGAGCTGACCAATACCGGTAGCGAGGCATTATCTCTCGCGGGCTATCAGGTGGCGCTTTACAGTAACGCCAATACCTCAGCCAACACTACGCTCGACCTGAGCGAGTACGGCACGCTGGGCGCTGGCGAAACGCTGGTGATTGCGCACAGCCAGGCCAGTGACGCGCTACTGGCACGGGCCGATCTCGTCTCCGGCGTGACCAACTTCAACGGTGACGATGCGCTGGTGCTGACCGGGCCGAACGGTGAAACGGTCGATACGCTGGGTGAGGTAGGTAGTGCCGAAAGCTTCGGTGAAAACGTCACGCTGCGCCGTGATGAAGGTGTTACACAGGGCAGCGACAGTTTTGAGCCCAGCCAGTGGCAGAGCTTTTCACAAGGGACGATCGATGGGCTCGGCTATTCTGGCGCGCAGACCGGCGATGCCAATGGCGACATTGATGACGGCAGTGGCGAAGAAGGCGATGAGGGAGGCAATGAGGTACCGGCCGAGCTCACAGCCATACACACCATCCAAGGCAGCGGCGACAGCAGCCCGCTGGCGGGCGAGACGGTCAAGGTCAACGCCATCGTCACGATGGTTGCGCCAGGTATGGATGGCTTCTTTCTCCAGCAGGCCGACGATGGAATCGACGACAATTCGCTGACCTCTGAAGGCATCTTCGTCTATACCGGGAGTGACAGTGAGGCGCAGCTTGCCGCATTGAGTGCGGGCGATCGGGTCGAACTGAGCGGCGAGGTCAGCGAGTACAACGGCAAAACGCAGCTCAGCACTGCGGGGGCGCAGATCGACATTGTAGAAAGTGGCGTGGCGCTGCCCAGTAGCCAGCGCATTTCGCTGCCTTACGCGGATAATCAGCTCGAACCTTTCGAGGGCATGCGCGTTGTCGTCGATGCCGCGGACGGCAACGGCCTGAGCGTGACTGAACTCTATCAACTCGGCCAGTACGGTCAGGTGACGCTCTCCTCGGGTGGGCGCATTGAGCAGTACACGGAAAACAACGCGCCCAGCGAAGAGGGCTACGCGGCCCAGCAGGAAGAAATGGCCGAGCGCACGATTATTCTTGATGATGCCAGCACCGAATCGAATCCGTATCCGGTCATCTTCGGACGCGATGGCGAGCCACTGTCGGCGGAGAATCCGCTGCGCGGCGGCGACAGCGTTGACGCAGTCGAGGGCATTCTCGATTACAGCTATGACGATTATCGCATTCAGACCACTGAGGGCGTCGATTTCGAAGCGACCAATCCTCGCGAGGCCGCACCTGACCAGGAGGAGCTGAGCGCAAACGGCACGCCGTCGCTGGAGGTAGCCTCCTTCAACGTCCTCAACTATTTCACCACCCTTGACCAGGACGGTAACACCTTCCTCACCCCCGGCGGTGTCGAGCAGGCGCCGCGCGGCGCCGAGTCGGAGGCTGAATTCATTCGCCAGCAGGACAAAATCGTCAGTGCGATCAACGGCACCGGTGCTGAAGTCGTCGGGCTGATGGAGCTGCAGAACAACGGCTATGACAGTGATAGCGCGATCGCCAGCCTGGTCGATGCGCTCAACGCCGAAGCCGACGACGGCGTGACTTGGGCCTATGCCGTACCGCGCGTCGATCCTCAAGATGAACAGAGCGCCATTGCCGTGCCCGGTAGTGATGCCATCACCGTCGGCATTATCTACAACAGCGAGGCAGTCGACCTGGTGGTGGCCGCAGCGACCACCGCCGAAGGCGCGTTCTCCTACGCCAACCGCGCCCCGATGATGCAAACTTTCCTTGATAAAGACACGGGAGGCACCTTCTCGGTAGTGGTCAACCACTTCAAGTCCAAAGGCAGTGTGATCGAAGGCGAGGAGGCTACAGGAGATGGCCAGGGCAATAATACGCCCACCCGTGTCGAGGCGGCCGAGCAGCTTAGCGACTGGATCGCTTCAGACCCGACCGGCAGCGGCGATAGCGACGTGCTGATCCTTGGCGATCTCAATAGCTATGCGATGGAAGATCCCGTCACCACGCTGCAAGATGAAGGCTTTACGCTGCTCGATGACGACTATTCCTATGCATATGATGGTCAGTGGGGCTCGCTCGACCACGCGCTGGCCAGTGAAACGCTTGCCGATCAGGTGACCGGCACCACCACTTGGCACATCAATGCCGACGAAGCGACAGCGCTCGACTATAACGTGTGGAGCGACGATACCGAGGCACAGGACACGCTCTATGCGCCGACGCCGTACCGCAGCTCTGATCACGATCCGGTGATCGTCGGTTTGAACCCGACCAGCGAAATGACAAGCGAACTCGCCACCTTCTAGCAGGTAACATAAAAACGCCCGCCGGTTCCCCGGCGGGCGCTGTCCTTCCCTGGATCATTATTCTCCGGCCCGTCCTTGGGTCGTTATTTTGAGCGGCATCCTGTCGCTTTTATGTTTTCGCTTCCTTGCGTTCGCTATCCTTCATTATTCTCTGCATATTCAGTCTGAACGGTCAGGAGGCACTCCCTGTTGCGTCCTGCCGTAGTGCTACATTAGCGCTGTGGTGATGACGGTTTGACGACAGGTTTGTAACCATTTTCTTCTTTGAGTAGTTAAATGAAATGGCAGGCAATCCGCAAAAAAAAGCGCCTGCCGGTCGAGCCGGCAGGCGCTGGGTCAGTGCTCAATGCACGCCTGGCTCAGGCGAATGTATCGAGCGTTGTCGTCGGGGTGATGCCCAAAAGCTCCGTATCCAGATTCAGAAACGAGAAGGCGTTATCGAAGACCTGGTCGAAGGCCTGATCGAGCGTGGCCGTGGGATCGCTATCTGGCGCCCAGGCGGTGAACAGCTGCTCGAACTGCTGTTCAAACGTCTGGACCAGCGAAGCGGTGTCGATGCTCTCACCGTTGATGTCGATATCGATGCTTAAATCGACATCGAACGTCCAGCCGCTGTCGTCGGGCTGTTCGTTCTGATCATCAACGCTTGCCAGTACCGTATCGTCGCGATAGGCCAGGTTCTGGATACGCTCGTCTTCTTCAACCGGCGTGTCCGCCTCGCTGTAGGGATCGTCGCTATAAAAAGCGCCAAGATATTCGGCGAAGGCGTCCTGTTCGGTGCCGGTATCCGCGAAGATGAACGCGCCATCCTCGATGCCGGCATCAACGAGATCGACACGATCAACGCGTTCGGCATTGTCCGCGACCACATCGGCGAGCGGATAGCCGTCACCGCCGTCGGCCATGAAGCCCAAGGTGACGACGCGCACTTCGTCAGAGGCGTTGCCGACCAGTTCGCCGTCGCGTACCAGCACGTCAGTAACTTCGCCGGCCTCATCGACAATCGCCGCGCTCTGGATGCGGTTGCCAGCCTCCTGATCCCAGTCGAAGCTGTAGCTGATGCCAGCGACTTGAGCGAACTGACCGGGCGTCTGATCTTCTTCCGAGGCGGCCACGGCGTGTTCGAGTACCTCGACCAGCTCGGCGCGCGTCAAGGTCAATAGGGACAGGTCGTTATTGAAGCGCAGCGCGGAGCCGGCATCGAGCTGTGATACTTCGCCATCTGCGGGCGGCTCCAGGCTGGTCTCGCTGCCGACGGCATTGACCTCGCCGATAGCCTCGCGAATCCCGCCGCCATTTTTGAACGACACCTGCACGCTGTCATCGACCTGCTGGGCATACCACAGGTTGGCGTCGGCGCTCAGGTCGCCGAGGTTGGTCTCCTCGGTGCGCACCTCTTCCCGCCGGCCTTCAAGGTAGACATCGGTCAGCCCCAGCACATTGCTGTCCTGCGCCTCGACCACGGTCTGGACCGCGTCGACCAGCTCCTGGGCGATGGCGCCTTTGGTGCCTTCGGCGAAGGCGCTGTCGAGATCGCCCCACAGCGCCTCGACCTGTTCATCGTTCGCGGCGTAGACGCCGGACGTGGTCGGATCGATCGAGGCGGGGTCGAGACGGCCTTCGTCGTCGAACTCGACGGTCAGCTGGCCTACGTAATTCCACCCGCTAGGGGTATTGATGATCGCCACGTCATCGCCGGCGGCGTCCTCGGTCAGGATCGGGTAGCTGGCGTAGGGGGCACTCTCACCGGATTGGAGCAGGTCGCGATCGAGATCCTCTTGATCGGCCAGAAGATTATGGGAACCACCGGCGATGATGATGTCGGCACCGTCAAGCAGCGTCGCCAGTTCTTCTTCCAGCTGAATTTGCTGAAGATGCGAGGAAATGATGATCTTGTTGATGCCATCACTTTCCATCGCATCGATCTGCGGCTGGATGATTGCGGCCAACGCTGCCATGTCGTCCTCGCCGTTGCCTTCGACCGTGACGTCGCCGGGGCTGGAGATGCTTTCGAGCACCTGTGTCGTCACGCCGATCACGCCGATGCGCTCGCCGCCTTCCTCAATCACTGTGGAAGGTGCGATCTTGCTGACGTCAATGTCGCCATCATCGGCATAGTCGCTGACCAGCGCTTCAGGGTCGGCCTGAAACGCATCGGGGGAGAGCGTCGTCTGTTCGGTCGCCAGCGGGCCGAGCGCACTGTCGGTCGAGAAGTCGAGGTTGCTGGACAGATAGGGGAATTGAGTACCGGTCCAGGCGATGTCGGCCAGATCAGTGCCAGAGACATCCGGGGCGAGCAGGCTTTCGAGGAAGCTGGTGCCCTGGTCGAACTCATGATTGCCAAACGTCACTGCCTCGGTGTCGAGCAGGTTGGCCAGGGTGATATCGACGCGTCCCGTGCCGGCTTCCAGGCCGGAGAGGCTGCCTTCCTCTAAACCGTAAAGTTGCTCGTTGGCGCGCTGCAATGCCGGTTGCATCTCATCGGTGCCCGCAGCTGACTGATAAGGACCAGAGAGCAGCAGGTCACCTGATGAGAGAAAGATCGAGTTGGCTTCCTGATCCTCCAGATAGTCGGTGACGGCAACAAAGTCGGGGGCATTGAGCAGGTCGGTGCCGCCGCCTTCCATGTCGGAGGCGTGCAGAAGCTGGAGACGATAGGCCATGAACGATTCCTGGGTAGTGTTGTTGGCGTTATTGCTGCAGCGTGGGGCACTTGCCCTATATGAAAGGCTGCTTAACTACTCTAGGCCAAGGATAATGACGGCGGCGTGGCGATGGTGTGACGCAACCGTCTCGTTACGTTTAAAAATGCAGCGCTATGTAACGTTGAGTTTATGCCTTGCGCTGCTGCGCCATCCGGTCGGGATGACGCGCCTCGGAAGGCGTTACTCGGCTTGGGTCATGGCTATCAATGTGTAGTAATCGCTTGGATCAGCGTCATGGTGAGGTCGAGATCAGCGGTTGAAAGTGCGCCAATGGCCACTTGCATGGCGAGGCGATCAATAATCAAACGGCGGAAGGCATCGACATACTGGATGCGCTGATCGAACAGGTCGGCGCGTGCATCAAGCACATCAACCAGGTCGCGCAAGCCGAGTGCGGCACCTTTATCCGCTGCTTCAAGATAAAGCTCACTGGAACGAATCGACTGTTTCAAGGCCTGTAACTGCGCTAGATCACCCGTGATGTTGCGATGGCGCCGACGTAGCTCCTGCCACGCCATCTTGCGTTGATGGCTGACTGCGAACGTCTGCGCATCTTCTAGAAGTTCGGCCTGGCGTACGTTGGCACTGGTATAGCCACCCTGATAGAGATTCATGCTGGCCTGTACGGCCGCTACGACATCCTCGCTTTCTCGAAAGACATCATTGCTGTGACGGTTACCGTAGGTCAGGCTCATGTTGACCTCAGGATAATATTCACCTTGGCGTACGCCGTGCTCAGCGCGGGCAACTTCCAGTTGTTGCTGAGCGAGAATGACCTGCCGGTTATCGTTGATATGGGACTCAAGCGTGCTGAACGCTACCGGCTCGGGCAGTTCGGCCTTGGCCAGTTCATGCAGTGTGAAACCGTTGAAGTCGAGGCGCATGCCCGTCAGGCGCTCCAGTACCGAAAGGGCGTCCGCACGCTGGTTATCGGCGACGGCGCGATCAGCCGCAGCCTGATCGAGTCGCGACTGTGCCGCCAACATGTCGATACGGTCGCCGATGCCAAGTTCATAGGCACGCGAGGCCTGCTTGATCTGTAGTTCAAGCGATTCACGCTTGGCATCGAGCAAGCGCGTCTGCTGAGTGGCAAAAAAGGCGTTCATGTAGGCTTCAGCCGTCTGGAGGGCAAGTTCATGCTCGGCGACGTCGACCTGCAATTGAGCGGCGTCACGCTGGGCGTTTGCCTTGCCGACGTTGCGCCAGCGTTCGACGCTGAATAGCGGCTGGCTGAGACGCGCCTGCCAATAGCTGTCCTGGGTCCGCCCTCGGTAACGGGCGTCATATTCGTCATAGGGCGTTATAGTTTCGCCGGTCAACGGGTCCAGGCTGGTCTGGCTCGGGTCGTAGGCCGCATTGTCCGAGTAGTAGTTATCCGTTTCCGTATAGGAATAGGCGTAGCTGACATCCAGGCTTGGCTTTAACCCCGCCCATGCCTTGGCGACGTCCTGACCTTGCGCCTGGGCCTCGAGCCGCTGTCGTTTCAAGTCATCGGCATTATCCAGCGCGGCGGCGAACAAGACTGGCAGCGATGGAACACTTGCGTCTGTGTGGATGGCGCCGGGCAGACTGTCTGTATTGTTTCCCAGGCCAAGCGGCGACGTTACCGCCGGTAGTACAGGTACTGTCAGGCCTGCATTGGCGCTGTCGCTGTGGGTGACGACGTTTTGGGCAAAGGTATCGGCGTGGGACGTGGGCACGATCCCAAGGGCACAGAGCAGACCGACGACGACTTTGGTGCGCAGAGGAAACGGATGGCCACTGCGTTTGAGAGCATAAAAAATTGGCTTCACCTCATTCCTCACGCATCGCCCGCGCCATCATATCGGCGATCGGTTGGGTGATGTACTGCATCAGCGTTTTGTCACCGGTCTGGATCATTACTTCAGCCGGCATGCCCGCGAGAAGCTGCATCTCGCTGTTCATGGCCCGCTGGCCTTGCTCGGTGACCTTGACGCGCGCCTTGTAATAAGACGTACCGGTCGCTTCGTCGGTGAAGCTGTCAGCAGACACATGCACGATTTCACCTTCAATGACATTGGTCAGGCGTTGATTGAAGGCGCTGAAACGGATCTCCGCATGCTGGCCGGCATAGATATTGTCGATATCCTTGACCGGCACGTGGGCCTCGACCACGAACCCGCCACTGTCGGGGATAATATCCATGATCGGTGTGCCGGCTTGAATGACTGCGCCTAGCGTATGGACATCGAGTCCGACCACGGTACCGGAGGTCGGGGCAATAATCGTGGTACGCCGAACCTGATCGCTTAGCGCAACGATACGCTCCTGGGCGTCGGAAATTTCCGCCTGGGCCGCACGCAGCTGTTCGCCGATCTCCTGTTGATAATCCTGTCGGCGCACTTCGATATTGACCTTGTTCTCGCTGATCTGCGATTTAAGCTGGGCGATATCGGCACGTGCCTGGGCGGTATCGCTGCGGTACTGCATGATCTGACGTTCAAGTTCCCGAATGCGCTGATTGTTGCCAAGCCCTTCCTTGAATAGCGAGCGATAGTCGGCGGCCTCGTCCTCAAGCGATGCAATACGCTGGCGGTTGATGGCTATGGTTTGACTGAGACCGTCGATTTGCTCCTGCATCTGGCTGGCCTGCGCCTGCAGGCTCTCTATCTCGCCGCGCAGGGAGCTGCGGCGTGCGAGAAATAACCCCTGCTGGACGGTGAGAATTTGCTGGAGGCGTTCATCCTGTGCTGCGGCGTCACGCAGGGCTTTAGGGAAGGATAACGTGTCGTTTCCCTGCTGCTCGGCAAGCAGCCGAGCCTCCTGGGCGCGGGCGATGAAATAGGCTGATTTCGAGATGGCAAGTTGCGAGCGCGCCTGAGTGTCGTCTAGCACCAACAGCGTCTGGCCGGCCTCGACGTGATCGCCGTCGCTGACATTGATGTGCGAGACGATGCCGCCTTCAAAATGTTGTACCGTCTTCTTGAACGCTTCGACGGCCACTGTGCCCGGGGCAATTACGGCTATGGCGAGCTGCGCCAGCGCCGCCCAGGTGCCGAACCCACCGAAGGCAACGAGTAATATGGCATAGCCGAGGCGACGGTAGGATTTGTCGCTGGTCGGAAGGTGAGATCCGCTGTCCGCTACGGAGGTGCCGACGGGCAGGCTGTTGGTGTAATCAGTTGAGGTCATGAGCGAGGACTCTGGTAATCACGGCGCGGCCATTCATGCTTTGTGCTGCTGATTAATCGGGCGCCCGGCGTCGGGCATTAATGTCCGTGGCGCTTTAGGCTTGGCAAGCTTTGCGGCAACCTCATCACGGGGACCATACAATGCCACCTGTCCTTCCTTGAGCAGCAGCAGCGTATCAACATGGCGCAATAGCTGCGTGCGGTGGGAAATCATGAAAAGCGTTGTGCCCTGAGCCTTGAGTGCTTTTATTGCCTCGATCAGTGCCTTCTCGCCGCTGTCGTCGAGATTCGAGTTGGGTTCATCCAGAACCACCAGCACCGGATGACCGTATAACGCACGGGCAAGGCCGATGCGCTGGCGCTGCCCGCCGGACAGCGCGCCGCCGCTTGAGCCGATGACCGTGTCGTACCCTTCCGGCTGCTGCAAAATCATGTCATGCACGCCGGCTTGCTTGGCGGCGGCAACGACGCTATCAGCGTCGACGTGGCCAAAGCGCGCAATGTTTTCACTGATGGTGCCATCGAACAGCTCGATGTCCTGCGGTAAATAACCGATGTATGGACCGAGCTCCTCACGATTCCACTGAGCGATGTCGGCACCATCAAGGCGTACCGTGCCCGCCTGGGCAGGCCACAGGCCAAGCAGTACGCGGGCCAGGGTCGATTTGCCTGCAGCGCTCGGGCCGATAATGCCGATGTGTTCGCCTTTGGCGACGTTAAGTGTGATGCCCCGCAGTACCGGCTTGCGTCCGCCCGGCGGTGCCGCGGAAACGCCTTCGACCCGTACTTTTCCTTCGGGCGCGGGCAGCGACATGCGCTCGCGCTCGGCGGGAATTTCGCCAAGTAATATCTGTAGGCGCTGATAGGCACTACGTGTGGTGCTGAAGCCTTTCCAGGCGCTGATCATCTGATCGATCGGTGCCAGCGCGCGGCCCATCAAAATGGACCCGGCGATCATCATGCCTGGCGTCAGTTCGTTTCTGAGCACGAGCCAGGCACCCAATCCGAGGATCAGCGACTGAAACAGCATGCGCAGCATTTTCGAGGCATTGGCCAAGGTGCCGGCACGATCGCTGGCCTGGGATTGCTTGAGCAGAAAATCGTGATGGCGCGCTGCCCAGCGCTGCCGGATACCTGGGAGCATGCCCATCGCATGCAGGACTTCGGCATTGCGCAGGTTGGCGCTAGCCAGCGACTGCGCCTTGATGTGCTCATCACCCGCTTCAGCGAGTAGGCTTTTGGTTGCCTTTTCGTTGGCAATGGCCAAGCCGAGCAGGATAAGTCCGGCGGCGAGAGCAAAGACGCCAAACCAGACGTGAAACAGGCATAGCACGGCGATATAGATCGGTACCCAAGGCGCATCGAAAAAGGCAAACAGGCCGTTACCGGTCAGGAACTGACGTAGCTGAGTCATGTCACTTAGCGGTTGGGCACTGGGCTGGCCGGGGGTTACCAATCCATGGCGGAACATCGCCTCATAAAGGCGAGTGCTGATTAGCGTGTCGAGGCGATTGCCGACGCGTATGAGAATGCGCGAGCGAACCACTTCCAGCCCGCCCATAACCAGAAATAAAAAAACCACAATCAGCGTCAGCATGCCCAGCGTTTCGAGGCTGCGGGAGGCGATGACGCGATCATAGACCTGCAACATGTACAACGGTGGCACCAGCATTAGCACATTGATGAACATGCTAAAAACACCTACTGTCACAAAGGAGTGGCGGCAGGCGCGCAGCGCACGCTGGAGATCGGTCGGCGCTTTGGGCGTGGCCATGGAACGTGCTCGCTATGTCAGTCTAAACGGGTATTGGCAACAACAGAGGGAAGGCCGAGTGTCCTTGTATTTATGTACGGAATCGACCTGTCAGGTTGCGAGATACAACCAATGGACGCCAAATGTGCTGCGCAACGTTAAGGTTGTGAGATGACAATATAATTAAAAGCTTTGTAAGTGATTGCTAATAAGTTGGCGATTTACGTTATTGATACGAGGTGCTGCTCAGCGGGTAACCGGGAAGGATGGTAAGAATAGTGACGAGGTGGTGAGAGAGTAGCCTCAACAATAGTCAGCAAGTGTTGAAGCATTGGGTCGGTTCTCTCGTCGTTCCGCTGAATCCAATGGCGATGTGCAGCATTACTTTGCGGCAGTTGGCCGGGGTTGATTATGCTGTAACAAATGCCAGGAGATATCGATGACTGCTTCCTTCGCTCCCTTCGTCAATGCACTTCCCGATCTGCTTGGCTCCTGTGCCCGACAGGCCCTGGACAATGTAAATGATGCGCTGCTTGAGTCGCTTGATGATGCACGCCGTGAGCAGCTGGTACGTGTCGTGGCGCTTTCTGATTTCGCGGCTGAATCGCTGACGCGCGATAGCGAATTGCTCAGGCGCCTGATCGATAGTGGCGAGCTTGAGCATGCCATTGATGCTCGCCCGCTATGGCAAGCGCTGTTTGAGGCGGTGCAGGCGGCTGAGGACGAGGCGACGCTGCACGCCATCATTCGCCGCTTCCGGCGTGCGCGCATGGTCGCCATTATCTGGCGTGACCTGACGGGGGCCAGCGATATGTGGGAAACGGCGTCGGCTGTGACCCGGCTGGCAGAGGTCTGTCTTGAAGCGGCGCTGGCCTGGTTGGAGGCGCACTTCGCGCCGCGCTGGGGGCTGCCGCAGCCGGACGGCGAGGGACGTGACCAGCGTCTTGTCGTGCTCGGCATGGGCAAACTCGGCGCGGGTGAGCTCAACCTCTCCTCCGATATTGATCTGATTTTTGCCTATCCTGAGCGGGGCACAACCCAGGGCGGTAAACGGGCCTACGATCATCAGGAGTATTTCACCAAGCTCGGCCAGAAGCTGATCGCCGCACTGGATGCGATCACTATTGACGGCTTTGCCTTCCGCGTCGATATGCGCCTGCGTCCGCTTGGTGACGGTGGCCCGCTGGTCGGCAATTTCAATACATTGATGACTTATTATCAGGATCAGGGCCGTGAGTGGGAGCGCTACGCCATGCTCAAGGCGCGTCCGGTGGCGGGCGATATCGATGCCGGCCATCGTCTGCTGGCCATGCTCAAGCCGTTCATTTATCGCCGCTACATCGATTTCGGCGCGATCGAGTCGCTGCGTGAAATGAAGCAAATGATCAATCGCGAAGTGAAGCGGCGCGGGATGGAATCCAATATCAAGCTCGGCTCCGGCGGGATTCGTGAGGTTGAATTCGTGGTTCAAGCCTTTCAGCTGATCCGCGGGGGGCGCGATACCGAACTACAGACGCCATCACTCCACGCGGCGCTTGAGCAACTGCCCGAACTTGACCTGCTGACGAAGAGAGACGTCGATGAGCTGCATGCGGATTATGTTTTCCTGCGCGATCTCGAACACGCCCTCCAGGCCCAGCAAGATCGGCAGACCCAAACGCTGCCTGATGACGAGCTTGGCCGTGCGCGGCTGGCATTGGCGCTGGGCGAAGAAAGTTGGGTTGGGTTGGCGGCACGTCTTGAACAGGTACGATCCCGGGTAAGGCAGCACTTCGATGCCGTGATCTCCGCCCCTGACGATGAGGAAGAGAGTGGTCAGGATGACTCCACGGCGTCGCTCGGCGAATGGCGTGCGCTATGGCAGGATGCGCTTGATGATGAGGAGGCGCATACGCTGCTGGAGGAGGCGGGATTTACCGATGCTGCACATGCGCTGAAGCGGGTACGTACCCTGCGTCAGTCGCGCGCCGTAACCGCCATGCAGCGAGTGGGCTTTGAGCGCCTTGAGGCGTTGATGCCCATGCTCCTGGCACAAATTGCCGAGCAGGAGGCGCCCGATACTGTGCTGGAGCGGGTGCTGCCGCTGGTCGAGGCGGTGCTGCGTCGTACCGCTTATCTCTCGCTGTTGCGCGAGAATCCTCAGGCGCTTGAGCAGTTCGTGGGGCTGTGTGCGGCGAGTGCCTGGATCAGCGAGCAGCTGGCTCGTCATCCGATGTTGCTTGATGAGCTGTTATCACCGCAGTCGCTTTACTCTCCTGCAGATAAAGACCAGTTGCGTGATGAGCTGCGTCAGATGTTGACGCGCCTTCCCGAAGAGGATGAAGAAGCGCAGCTTGATGCGTTACGGGCGTTCCGACATTCCCGTCTTTTGCATGTTGCTGCTTCAGATATTGCTGGCGCGCGGCCGCTGATGAAGGTCAGCGATTATCTGACCTATATCGCCGAGGTGGTGCTGGAAGCGGTGCTGGCGATGGCGTGGCGCAGCGTGACACAGAAATACGGCTATCCACGGCGCCATTCCGGTGCGGCGCATGAACCGAGCTTCATCATTGTCGGCTACGGTAAGCTCGGCGGTATCGAGCTCGGCTACGGTTCGGATCTTGACCTGGTGTTCATTCACGATGCGGACGCCAAAGGCAGCACCGATGGTAAACGTGCCCTCGATAATCCGGTCTTTTTTACCCGGCTGGGGCAGCGCATCATTCATATCCTCACTGCGGCGACGGCGAGTGGCACGCTTTATGAGGTCGATATGCGGCTGCGGCCCTCCGGCAACGCAGGGCTTTTGGTCACTACGCTAGATGCGTTTACCGACTATCAGCACAAGAAGGCCTGGACCTGGGAGCATCAGGCGCTGGTGCGCGCGCGCGCCATTGTCGGGGATCCCGAGCTGATGGCACGCTTCGAGCAGGTGCGCCGTAACGTACTCTCGCAACGGCGCGACATCGCCACGCTCAGGCAGGAGGTGGTGACGATGCGCCATAAGATGCGTGAACATCTAGGCAGCAGTCCCAACGCGCGGGAAGAGGGGCTGTTTCACTTGAAGCAGGACCCCGGCGGGCTGGTCGACATTGAATTTCTCAACCAGTTCGCAGTGCTGGCAATGAGTCATGAGGCACCGGCGCTTATGACCTACACCGATAACATTCGCATCATTGAAACGCTTGAATCCTGCGGAAAATTATCTGCCGAGGAAGCCGAGCAGCTGCGTACGGCCTACCTTGCCCTGCGCAACACCAGTCATCGCAACTCGCTGACCAAGCATGGCCCGCTGGTGCGTGAGGCCGAGTTTCATGCTCACCGTGAACACGTCATTGCGCAGTGGTGTAAATGGCTGGAAGATACGCCGGCCAGCGAGACGTAATGTCATGACTGGTTCAGGTGCTGCGCAGGACAGGCAGTACCTTCTTTTTCCAACCCTGCTGTAGCCCCTTGAACCACTGCGGCTTTGCCTTGAGCCTGCGCTCGACGGGCGTCAGCGCCTTGCCGGTCAGGCGATGTTTGAACTTGAGCGTGCCGGCGATGTCCAGGCGTCTCATGCGACGCATGAGGGGATGCAAGGGCCGGCCTTTAGGGGCATAGAGCGCTGAGGCGAAATCGATGATGACGATGCGGCCATCCTCAGCAACCAGGATATTGGAGCCGCGAATATCGTTATGAACGATATCGTGGCGATGCAGACCAGCGACAGCGTCGACCACTTTCGAAAACGATACCTTCTGTCCCGAAGCCACTGCGGTCTTGAGGTCTGCGCCTGGGACATATTCCATGAAAAAGGCGTAGCGATTGGCAAAGCCTTCAAATGATGGCGAGTGCGGCCAATCATTGAGACGCCGCAGTAGTCGTGCCTCGCGGCGCATCAGGTAATGCGCCAGAGGGGCCAGCGGTGTGCGGCGCCAGCGCTGGTAATCCTTGCAGACCGTCATGCGGCCATGACGGACCACGACGCTGACATCGGCCTTGAGCAGACCGCCTGCCTTTTGCAGTACCGTGTTATCCGAGGCGGCCCTGGCGATGCCTGTCGCCTCTATACAGGTGTCATTAGCAGCGAGAGTGGTATTGACCAGTTCAGCGGCTATCGCCTTGTTAAGGGACGGGTCGGCTTCTCGTGCTGAGGCCGCTGGATCGAGTGAGGAGAAATGACAAGCCATGCCGGGGATCCTGTCTAGGCGTATCGCTATTGCTGCGTCTGCCAGCGAATCAAATGACGTTATCTCGGCGTTGAAATACGTGGGGATACGTCAACCAGAAAAGGCCGTTGGTCGAGATGAGGCAGTAGCGGAAATTAATCGATAACGTGCTAACTAATCACAAGCTTAATTTTAAATTAAGCTTACGTCCAGATCAGGCTTGTCGAGTTCTTGAATTATTTGAGTGCCGACCTAGTGATAGGTGGATCGGCCTTTTTGAAAAGGTGAATGCGATAGCCATCAGGCTTTGAGAGACGAGGCAGGGTAGAGTGATACAAAAAAGCCGCTTCATGAGTGAAGCGGCTTTTTTATGTTATGAGCTCACTACGAGATCAGTCCAGCGGCGTTCAGTCAATCCGCATCACGCTTCTTCGCGCTTGCTCTGCTGACGTGGATTGTAGCCAAGCGGGTGCGGCTCATTTCGTGCCCGCGCCAGTTCGATCTGCTTTTGGCGTTCGCGGGCACTGGCGCGCGTTTTCTCAGGCAGTGAGTCCCAGCAATGTGGGCAACTGATCCCCGGGGTATAGTGTTCTGAGGCCTGATCCTCGTTAGATATCGGCATCCGGCAGGCGTGGCACTGTTCAAACTCGCCTTCGCTCAGGTCATGACGTACGGTCACACGGTTGTCGAACACAAAACAATCACCGCGCCACAGCGTCTCCTGCTCGGGGACCTCTTCGAGGTATTTGAGAATACCGCCCTTCAGGTGAAAGACTTCCTCAAACCCTTCATTGAGCATGTAGCTTGAGGCCTTCTCGCAGCGGATGCCGCCGGTACAGAACATGGCGACCTTCTTGTGCTTGGCCGGGTCGTAATGCGCCTTGACGTAGTCGGGGAACTCGCGAAACGAGGTGGTCTCGGGATTGATCGCGCCTTCGAATGAGCCGATCGAGACTTCGTAATCGTTGCGGGTGTCGATGACCAGCACTTCGGGGTCGGAAATCACGTTATTCCAGTCACGTGGCTCGACGTAGGTGCCCACCTTCTTGTTCGGATCGATGCCCGGCACGCCGAGGGTGACGATCTCCTTCTTGAGCTTGACCTTGGTGCGGTAGAACGGCTGCTCGTCGCAGTACGACTCCTTGTGGTCAATGTCGACAAAGCGCGGGTCGGCCTTGAGCCAGGCCAGCAGGGTGTCGATAGCCACACGCGTACCGGATACGGTGCCGTTGATGCCTTCCTCGGCGAGCAGCAGCGTGCCCTTGATTTCGTTGGCGCGCATTGTTTCGAGCACCGGTTCGCGCAGTGCGACGTAGTCTTCCAGCGTGACGAACTTGTACAGCGCCGCCACGACAATTGGGGGGCGCATGGTCGCTTGTGTCATGTACATCTCCTGGCAGTCGTCCACGTAAAGGACGGACCGGGGTTATTAAGGCAGGCCCATAGCTCACTGCGGGCGCGGCGTATTTTAAGTCAACTCGGCGGCGTCTGCACAGAGGGTACCTTTGACGTTACCAATAGCCGGGGCGTCAATTGATGCAGACTCAACGCTCTGGCAAGACATAAAAAACGGCCTCCGTAAGAGGCCGTCAGGCATTAGCACTTCAACAAACGGATCAAGCTTACAGCTGCGCTGTAACCTCTTTTTCTTCGTTTGAAGGTGCCGCATCTGCCCCTTCTAGTTGAAGCACATTATTGGTGTAGCCACGAACCTGGCTGATCAGTTCAGCATTGTTGTCCATTGACTGGCCGTAGGACGGAATGATCTCTTTCAGCTTGGCCTGCCACTGTTCGGAAGCGACCTTGTCCTTGAAGACCTTCTCCATCAGATGGAGCATGATCGGCGCGGCGGTCGAGGCGCCTGGAGACGCGCCTAGCAGTGCGGAAATAGAGCCATCTTCAGAGCTGACGACTTCGGTGCCGAACTGCAGGATGCCATCACCGTCCGCATTTTTCTTGATGATCTGAACGCGCTGACCGGCAGTCCACAGCTTCCAATCTGCCTTGCGGGCTTCAGGATAGTATTCACGCAGCGCCTCGAAACGATCATCCTCGGAGAGCATCAGCTGGCCGACCAGATACTGAACCAGGTCGAAATGGTCCATGCCTACCTGCGCCATCGGCCAGGTGTTGCTCGTGGTCATCGAACCGAACAGGTCAGTCAGCGAGCCGTTCTTCAAGAACTTGGTCGAGAAGGTCGCGAACGGTCCGAACAGCACCGCCGACTTGCCGTCAATCTGGCGGGCATCGATGTGCGGTACCGACATCGGTGGTGAGCCTACTGCCGCCTTGCCGTAGGCCTTGACGTTGTGGCGGCTGACCACCTCAGGGTTGGTCGTGACCAGGAACTGCCCGCCCACCGGGAAGCCGGCATAGCCGTCAGCTTCAGGGATGCCGGATTTCTGCAGCAGCGGCAGCGCCGCACCGCCGGCACCGATAAAGACGAACTTGGCGTTAACCGAGGTTTCCTGGCCGTTATTGCTCAGATCTGCAACCGTGACTTTCCAGGTGCCATCATCATTGCGCTTGATGTCGCGCACTTCACTGTTCAGCGACAGCGTGAAGCGGTCATGCTTGGTGAGCGAGCCTGCCAGCTGGCGGGTAATCTCGCCGTAGTTGACGTCGGTACCCACCGGCATCCAGGTCGCGGCGACCTTCTGCGACGGGTCACGGCCTTCCATGATCAGCGGTGCCCACTGCTTGATCTGGGCGGGGTCTTCAGAATACTGCATACCTTTATAAAGTGCGTTTTGCTGCATCGTGTCATAACGCTTGTGCAGATACGCTACGTTGTCGTCACCCCACACGAAGCTCATGTGCGGCGTGGTATTAATGAAGGAGTGAGGATTCTCGAGTACGCCCCGCTTGACCTGATGGGCCCAGAACTGACGCGAGATTTCAAAGCCTTCGGTAATCTTGGGCGGTTTGGAGACGTCGATGGTGCCGTCTTCCCGCTCCGGGGTGTAGTTCATCTCGCAGAACGCCGAGTGACCGGTGCCGGCGTTGTTCCAGCCGTTGGAGCTTTCTTCCGCTACTTTGTCCAGACGTTCGTACATGGCGATCGTCCAGTCCGGTTCGAGCTCTTCAAGATAAGTGCCCAGCGTGGTACTCATGATGCCGCCGCCGATCAAGACCACATCAACAGGAGCACTATCCTCCGCCTGGGCCTGTACGGAAAGCACTGACAGACTCAGGCAGAGGGCGGCGATAATATGCTTTTTCATGCACAGCTTCTCTGAAAGGATACGACCTTAGGATAAGGACCGGGGAATCTACCCTATCGGCAGAAATTAGCAATAGTTAAAGCATCCTGTTGTTTTACAAGGATCTAGGTAGCTTGGGTAAGGCTGGTCAAGGCAGGCGCACTATAGGTATTTATTACTCCTTTCATCTTCTTACGGGGCGCTTTGGGGCAGCTTTGAGCGAACGTGTGTAGAGAAAAGCGCGAGGCCGTTGGCTTTTACTCTTCTCGTAGGGGGCTTGGCCGTCTACCCTGAAGGGAGATAAGCAATAACATCGCTATTTTTTCAACGACCGGGAATGAACCAACCATGCAAACTAGGCCGGGACTAATCCCCAATCGTTATCGCTGGCAGTGGGTTGTCCTCCTCGCCATGACGCTTTTTCTGTCGGGCTGCGGTATCAATAACATTCCGAAGTATGATGAGCAGGTTAAATCTGCCTGGGCCCAGGTAGAAAACCAGTATCAGCGCCGTGCAGATCTGGTGCCTAATCTGGTAGAAACGGTCAAAGGCTATGCCAACCATGAACAGGAAACGCTGACGGCTGTCATTGAGGCGCGCTCCAAGGCAACGTCTATCAATATCGATGCCGATTCACTGGATGATCCGCAGAAGCTTCAGCAGTTCGAGCAGGCGCAAAGCCAGCTGACGGGAGCCCTGAGCCGCTTGATGGCCGTATCAGAGCGCTACCCTGAACTGAAATCCAATCAGAATTTTCTCGCCCTGCAATCTCAGTTGGAAGGGACTGAAAACCGCATCGCGGTGGCTCGTCGCGACTTCATCCAGGCGGTCGAGCGCTACAACACCGAGATTCGCACCTTCCCGGGTCGCCTCTGGCATAGCCTGATGTACAGTGATATGTCCATTCGCGCCAACTTCGAGGCGACATCGCCCAATGCGGATCAGGCGCCACAGGTGACATTCTGATGGTTTATCTACTGCGCTTGTCGTTTCTATCCCTGCTCTTGGTCTGCACCTTTGCAGCCCAGGCGCAGCAGCAACCTGATTTCCCTGAGCTCAGCGGACGGGTCGTCGATCAGGCCGAATTGCTCGACGGCCAGACCGAAGCCCAGTTGACCCAGATGTTGGCCGCGCATGAGCAGGCCACCTCCGAGCAGGTCGTGGTGGTGACCGTACCTGATCTGCAGGGTTACGCCATTGAAGATTATGGTTACCAGCTGGGGCGTCAGTGGGGCATCGGACAGCAGGGCGAGGATAACGGCGCGCTGTTGATCGTCGCCCGTGACGACCGCAAGGTGCGTATCGAGGTCGGCTATGGGCTGGAAGGGCGGCTGACCGATGCGCAGTCCTCAATAATCATCAATCAGATCATCCTGCCGGCATTTAGACAGGGCGATTTCGAGCGTGGTATTGCCGAAGGCACCCAGGCGATCATTGACGTGCTCGGCGGCGACCCTCAAGGGACGACTACGGGAGATCAGCAACGCCAGGCATCCGGACAGGGTGAAGGCCCTATGTCGCTGCTGTTCTTCGTACTGTTCGCTATTGTCATGATGATTGTACGCAGCGGCGGTGGCCGAGGCGGACGTGGCGGTGGTGGCGGCGGGCGCGGCCTGATCACCGGTGTACTGCTCGGCTCGCTGCTAGGCGGCGGTCGCGGTGGCGGCGGTGGTCTCGGGGGCGGCGGTGGCTTTGGCGGCGGTGGCGGTGGTTTCGGCGGCGGCGGTGCTTCGGGCGGCTGGTGATTCGACAGTGTCAATCAACAAATATCAATTCACTGAGCATAGAGAACGCATGTCCTTATTGAGCGAGAGCGATCAGCGCCAAGTAGCAGAGGCCATCACCCGGATCGAGCGCGAAACGGACGCTGAACTGGTGACGGTACTTGCTGCCCAGGCCGATAGTTATACCTACATTCCGTTGTTGTGGGCGGGCCTCATCGCGCTGGTGGTGCCTGGCGCCATCAATTATTTTCCCGGCTGGCTAAGTGTACATGAGATGCTGCTGGTGCAGTGGGCGACATTTATTGTGTTGAGTCTGATCTTTCACATTCCCAAAATCACCACTCGGCTTATTCCACGCAGCGTCCGTCACTGGCGAGCCTCAAGCCTGGCACGGTACCAGTTTCTCGAGCAGAACCTGCACTGCACCGAAGGCGGCACCGGCATGCTGATTTTCGTCTCGGAAGCGGAGCGGTACGTGGAAATCCTGGTGGATCGGGGCATCTCCAGCCGACTGAGTGATGATACCTGGCAGGCTTCAGTCGAAACCTTCACTCGTCATGTCAGCCAGGGTGAAACTCTCAAGGGGTTTCTCGAGTGTATCGAATCCTGCGGTGAGCAACTTAAACGACACGTGCCCGCTACCCACGAGCGCAACGAGCTGCCCAATCGCTTGATCATTCTGGAGTAATGGACCAGATGCCAGTCATGGAGAGCGCCACGCAGCGCATGGGCTCTCTGGGTTGGGCTGAACCGGGTTCAATCCGCTTGATAGCTGCTGAGTAACGTCGCGTCTTCACTGTTATAGCCATAATCCCGCAGGCCAGCATGAATCTCGCGACGTTCGTCTTCGGGCTTATGCTGGCTGGCCTTACGCTTGCCCTCCAGCCGAGTGATCTTGATTTCAACGCCGATCACGGCACGGCACATACCTTCGATGAAATTCTCCGGAGCATCATCGAGATGCCACGGCTTCTGACGAGGCTTCTCGAAGCGGTCGCTCAGCTCGGCAAGCCGTCTCCTTAGCCAGGCAGGGTCGTCGATGAAGCGTAGCCGGCCGTGGACGTGTACAACCATGTAATTCCAGGTCGGCACGACGCGGCCATGCTCGCGTTTAGCCGGGTACCAGCTCGGTGTCACGTAGGCCTGCGGGCCATGAAAGAGCGCCATTACCGACACGCCAGTGGAGAGATTTTTCCACAGCGGGTTGGCACGGGCGATATGGCCGCGTAATACGCCGTGCTCACCCTCGTTGGGATCAAACATCA
The DNA here is from genome assembly GCF_003012345.1 of Phytohalomonas tamaricis. GTDB lineage: Bacteria > Pseudomonadota > Gammaproteobacteria > Pseudomonadales > Halomonadaceae > Phytohalomonas > Phytohalomonas tamaricis. Next base: position 157,790 of record NZ_PVRV01000019.1, on the reverse strand, counting down.
ATGGCAGATGATCGGCAGTGAGGCCATCCGCATAGTGGCTGACTAACGAGGCAAACGGATAGTTATCTATCCAGCCCTGTAGCGTGTCCGCATTCTTCTCGATAAACGGCGTGGGGCAGTACATCAGCGTGGCTCCCGGCCTGTCAGTTCGGCACGCAGCGCGGCGAGCGAGTGGCGCTGCCGACCCTCAGTATCGAAATTATCCTTTGCCAACCAGCGCTCGAAGGCCGCCGCGCAGGCTGGCCACTCGCTGTCGATGATGGAGTACCAGGATGTGTCGCGGTTGCGCCCCTTGAGCACCATCGCTTGACGAAAGATCCCCTCGAAGCGAAAGCCCAGTCGCAGTGCGGCGTTGCACGACGGTTGATTGAGGGCATGGCATTTCCACTCGTAGCGACGATAGCCGAGCGCGAAGGCATGTTTCATCAGCAGATACATTGCCTCTGTCGCTGCCGGGGTGCGCTGCAGGCGTGGAGAGAAGTTGAGATGGCCGATCTCGATCACGCCGTTGTTGGCGTCGATGCGTAGGTAGCTGGCCACGCCCACCGCGTCACCACTGTCGGTGTCGATGATGGCAAAAAACAGCGGATCGCTGCTGCATGCCATCTGCGTGAGCCAGGCAAGGTAGTCTTCGTTGCTGACAAATGGGCCTGCCAGCATATAGGTCCAGTTGCGTTCGGCACCGGGCTCCTTCATCGCCGTGCAAAGCGCTGCACCGTGGCGAGTAGTATCGAGCGGCTCGATGCGGCAGAAGTGGCCTTCGAGCATGACCCGTGCGGGATAGGCAGCGCCCTGCCAATCGGGCACCTCCAGGCCGATCGGCTGATCGAAGGCATTGAATTCATGGCGCGGTGGCAGGGCTGTCATGGCGGTTCCTTGTTTGTTGTTATCCCGTTCATCACTTTACTTACTCTCGATAAGCGTTTCTCAGGCACAGCCACAGTCGGTGAGTGTCGCGCCACGCATCGATCCCGGTGCATCACCATGGACGGTGGGATGGCCGTCACGCTGCCAAAAATCGAGTCCGCCAAGCAGTTCCTTTACCTTGAAGCCATGACAGGCAAGTTTATAAGCGCCTTTGGTCGAGCCATTACAGCCGATGCCGTCACAGTAGACGACATAGACCTTGTCACCGGCCAGCGAGGCGGTGGTCGTTTCATTCATTTCACGGTGGGGCAGGCTGATCGCACCGGGGATATGGCCGCTGTGGTAGTGCTCACGCGAGCGAGCATCAATCACAATAATATCTTCGACGCCGTTTTTAAGATCTTCGGCGAGGTCCCAGGCATCACAGTGGTAATGCAGTTTGGACAGCATGAAAGTAGCGCTTGCCGCAGGCTCGGGCGCGGGGTATTCGAGTACAAGGGAGTCGGGCATGGTCGGAATTCCTGAACATGAGAATAGGTAATGAAGACATTGACGTTAGGCTAGTTGGATAATGGTTCCTGCATAAGCACCACTTTGAGGGAGTTTGATGGAACCACTGAAATCAACGCGGGGGCAGGCCGATTGGATCGTTGAGGCATTACTGATGATGCTGGCGGATGATGGTGTACTGCCCTTGCGTCATCGACTTTACCAAGCCCTGCGTGGCTGGATCCGCGACGGACAGCTAGGTGGCGGCAGTGCGCTACCGTCATCACGTTCTTTGGCCCGTGCGCTCGGCATCGGACGCAATACGGTGCTTGGCGCCTACGATCAGTTGATCGCCGAGGGGTTTCTGCTTACGCGACACGGTGCCGGTACCTTTGTTGCCGGGCTGGCGCTTGAGACGATAAGCAAGGAAGCTCCAGCGTCTTATAATGACGCAGCCCTGTCCGCACGTGGCCAACAACTGGCCGCGCGCAGTGCATTGGCCCGCGGACGTGGCGGTGCCTTTGCTCCCGGCGTGCCAGCGCTCGATCAGTTTCCGTATGCGCTGTGGCAACGGTTAGTGATGCGCCACCTGCGCCGCGCGCCGCAGGAATGGTTTAACTATCAGGATCAAGGTGGCTTGCCGGCGCTGCGCGAGGCGCTATGTGACTATCTACGCCTTTCGCGTTCGGTGCGCTGTACCTCGGAGCAAATCATCATTACCAGCGGCGCGCAGCAGGGCTTCGAACTCATCACGCGGCTGCTGTGCGATGCCGGTGATACAGCATGGATTGAAGAGCCAGGTTACGCGGGTGCTCAGGCAAGCCTGATCGGTGCGGAACTCGACGTGCAGCCGGTATCAGTCGATGAGCACGGTTTGGTGCCGGAGGACGCACCCGCGGCCAGCCGGCCGAAGCTGATCTACGTTACCCCGTCGCATCAGTACCCAAGTGGTGTGACGATGACACTGGACAGGCGGCTCGAGCTGCTCGCCCTGGCCGAGGCGCACCGGGCTTGGATCATAGAGGACGATTATGACAGCGAATTTCGCTATGACACGCGGCCACTTGCAGCTCTGCAGGGGCTGAATGCAGATGGTCGAGTGCTCTATCTCGGCACCTTCAGCAAGGTAATGTACCCCGGTCTGCGGCTCGGCTATCTGGTCGTGCCCAAAACGCTGGTCACGCCGTTTCGCGCCGTCAATGCGCGTATTTATCGCGAGGGACAGTATGCCACCCAGGCTGCGCTGGCCGAGTTCATCGCGCGTGGTCATTTTGCTCGTCATGTGCGGCGCATGCGCGATTGTTATCGCCAGCGCCAGTCCTGCCTGCGCAAGGTATTGGCGCCGGTGGTGGCAAAAGGCGTTGAGCTGTCAGCGGGGCATGCCGGCATGCACCTGCTCGCTTGGCTGCCGGCTGGTATGGACGAGATGGTCTTGGTAGCCGAAGGTGCAGAATACGGCATCGTGCTGCGTCCGCTAGCACGGCACTATCTGGGCCGACCGGCGCGCGCAGGGTTAGTGCTTGGCTATGCTGACGCCACGTTGGAAGACATCACTCGGGCCGGCACGTGGCTGTGTAATCGGTTGTTGGTGATGCTGACACATAATGCAGTAAATCAGACGGGGCCTAATTAAGGACGATGCTGTGCCGATAAAAGGCAGGTAAACAGAATCCATCTTATCGGTCACTTGCTATCGGTGCTGCGCTGTAAGCAGACGAAACGGTAGCCTGTCCTGACAATCGCAAGCGGCATGAGCAGACAGGCTGCCCGGCCAGAAGGAAGCAGCCATGTTGCATGAAGACGGCTCTTACGGGGAGTGGGAGCAACGGCGTCTCGAGGCGCTTCACCGTCTGCATATTCTCGATACACCGCCCGTGAAACACTTTGAATTCCTTATAAAATTTATCGCGTGTACCTTTGAGGTGCCAATGGCAGCAATTTCGCTGGTCGACGAGCGGCGGCTGTGGTTTAAGGCCAGCTTCGGTCTGGCCACTATCGTGTCACGCGAGCTTAACTATAATTTCTTTCCCAAGGCCTGAGTCCAAGCCCCGCGAGTAATACTAGGTAGCGGGCTTGAGCAGACGATCGCGCCGCGCCAATAGCCAGGCAAACCCGAAACCGATCGGTACGATGGCGAGCGCGCTGATCATCAGTACAGTGGTAATGCCCTCGTACTGTGCCAGCAGACCAGCAGCAGCGATGCCAATTGACTGACCGGTGAAGAAAGCAGTGGCAAACAGCGATACCGCGGCACCGCGCCGGGTTGGTGCCATCTGGGTGGCGTGGGTCTGCAACGTGTTGTGAAGCATGTAGAAGCCGAGCCCGAACGCGAAACTGGCCGGCGTGGCAGGAGCCGCATGGGGCCATAGATAAAGTGCCAGCAGCGCTACACTGATCAGTAGCGCGCCGCCGCCTGCCAGCCATTTCTCACCGAGTAGCGGCACTAGCCGGCGCGCGAATAACGCAAAGGTCAGCCCACCGAGGGCAAAGGTTGCCATTACCAGCCCCGCCGTCGATAACGCCAGACCGCCAGCATAATGCAGATAGCTGGGAAGGAAGGCGAAAGCACCAAAGATGAATATGCCCTCGCATAACACGGTGCCCAGCACGATCCGCGCCCAGGCGATGTCCAGTACGCCCTTCAGATTGACGAGTAGATTGCCTGAGCCGCTGCGCGGCGGACGTGCTATGCCAGCGGTGCGTTTGAACAGTAGCAGAGCGGCGAGCAGAAACAGCACAGCGTAAACGATGAATGGCCACTGCCAGTAAGACTGTTCGGCAGCGAGCCCGCCGAACGCCTGACCGCAGGCGAGCCCACAGATCTGCCCGATCAAAAAACGCGCCAGCACCGGCTGACGCTGTTCATAGGGAATGTTATCGCCGATCCATGCCATCGACAGCGGAATGACCGCGGCACAGGCCATGCCGACCAGAATGCGTGCCGCAATCAGGGTTTCAAGCGTACTGGCCAACGCACACAACACGGTGGCACCGGCAGCTACCGTCGCGGCGATGGCAATTACCTTGAGTTTGCCGTAGCGGTCTCCGAAGGGCCCCAGCACCAGTTGCAGCAGGGCGTAGGCGATGGCATAGGCGGTCACGACCAATGAGGTAGCACCAAGCGAGCGCTGATATTCCTCGGCCAGGCGCGGCAGCAGTGGGTCAAGTAGACGTTGTGACGCCGCGGCGCCGAAGGCAGTTAACGCCAGCAGGATAATAATTGTCCAGGGCGTGGGCGCTGAGCGTGCAGCGTGATCAGTGGTAGATGTCTCAGACACGGGCTGGTGTTTCCATCGATCAAGAGCAAAAAAAGATTAAGGATGCCTGCTGTGCATGTAAGGGCGTACTCAGGCATCCGTGTGTGCGCCGATAACGCTCCGGCGCACACACTCAGGTCAAACGCGTGGCTGCCAGCTGATCGGCAGGAAGAGGTAGCCTTCGCCATCATTTGCAATATGGCCAATGGCAGGGAACTCAAGATGCATGCCGGCCACTCGCGTGCCGTCGCGCGCTACCTGCGCCAGCAGTTCGAGGCGCGTTTTTTGTGCCTGCTCGGCATCAACGTCAAACATGATACCGGTCTGAGGGCATGGTAGCTGGATTGCCGGCAGATGGACGATATCGCCCCAGATCAGTAACTGCTCATTGCCAGAGGTGATCATGTAGCCGCAGTGCCCTGGCGTATGCCCTGGCAGAGCAACCATCTCGATACCAGGCAGCACCTCGCCACCGTTGAGTTCCTTAATGCGATCAGCATAGGACGCGAGTGCGCGCCGGGCAGCCTGGACATGCTTCTGACGTGATTCAGGCAGACTGTCAGCGTCGTCACCGGTCCAGAACTCTAGCTCACGCGCCGGTGCCATCACCGTCGCATTGGGAAAGAGTGCGTTGTCGTCTGCGTCGATCAGGCCGCCGACATGGTCGGCGTGCAGGTGGGTCAGCAATACCGTGTCGATCGCCTCCGGCGCGACGCCAATCGAGTCGAGTGCTTGGCGCATATAGCTGCCGGACTCGCCGGCGTAGATGCCGATGCCGGTATCGATCAGGATCAGTCGGTCGTCAAGGTTGACGAGAAAGGCGTTCAGCGTGATGCGTGGCTCGGCGCGACGGCTGGCGGCGTGCAGTTGCTGGGCCTTGGCTTCGTCGATGTTGGTGAGGATTGCGAGTGACCCCTGCATCGAGGTGTCGAGCAAGGTCGTTACCACAGCATCACCGACCGCCAGGTGATGGGCAAGGGCGGCTTGATGCTGAGGTTTAGGAACGGGAGTAGTAGCGGGCTGCTGGCGCGTGGTACTCGTCATGGGATTCCTGCACTGATGGATTATCGGGGCGGTGAAAAAATTAACGCTCTGAACGTCAAGCATAATGATAGTTCGCTAACGACACCACCAGCTGAATGATAAGCGGCAAGACATGGATTCAGTGGGGTGGCACCTGAAGCATTGAGATCAGCTTCCACTGAGTAGTGACACCAGCAGCAGCAGAACCAGCATATAAACGATCAAGCCAGCTAACGTAGCGCCGGCCACTCGCCAGTTGGAATACGCGCTATAGCGTGCTTCATCATTGATGATGGTCTTGCTGAGCTGTTTGCGTTCGACAATGGCGCCCGCCACGAGGGTATAGCCCACGCTGACGAAGATGCTGATAATCGTTGACGCACTACCGCTGGCCAGTAGCGAAAATGCGGTAATCAATACAATAAACATGGCGCCATAGTTGAGCGTCTTGCCTGCTTCTTGGTGACGCTCAAGATGTTTGAAGTTGAGGTAGATGAAGTACACGGCGACCAGTGGACCGCCAAAGAACGTGCCGGCTCTGACCTGGTTGGGTGTGTAAAGCTTGACCTGCGCCGTCATAAATACCTGTCACCTGGGTTTTAGGAAGGGGTGAGAAAGCAATATATCATGGGCCGTTCATGAGACGCTGGCATGATAACCATAAGCGCTTGACGTGCTGTGCGCTGAGTGTCGCTTAGAGCAAAATGGTGTGTTTCTTTCTATTCATGTTGAAAGCATTTATGTTGAGAAATTCTAATAATTCATTTCGCTTAATTAAAAAATAAAATACAGATAGAAAATAAGTGTATTACTTGAGTGTTTTCCTAGGTCTTTGTTTTTACTTGAAACCTGTAAAGTTGCCAAAGAATTTATTTTTTAACCCGGGTATAAATATTGTTTGTGGGTTAATAACTTTAGCGCTAAGTGCCTGTTTTCAAATGAGTTGATTTGCAGTGTTGGTTTGTCATCCTCAATTCGATGGGGTATCGTTCCTCTCGTTTTGGGGGAGTAGTCGCTCTTTTTGATCCCGGTAAGCGATCATCAGGAGATTCATATCAACATGATTGGCGTCGTCGTTGACGGTTCACGCCATGGTATGAATAGCCATCCTTGGCCTGACGAGACTCAGACATCGATACACATACGTTGGAAAGTATGTGCGGTGATCTGGTGAATTGGCCCTGGAGTGTCACGTTGGAAGCTTTGTTCGTCTCTTTTGGATCCGTTGCGCTGGCTGAACTCGGTGACAAGACTCAGCTCTTGGCGCTGCTACTGGCTGTCAGATTTCAACGCCCCTGGCCTATCTTCTGGGCAATCCTTCTCTCTTCACTCCTCAATCACGCCGTATCGGCGTGGCTCGGCGGTGCGCTGGCATCATTTATCGACCCTTATACGATGAATATCTTCACCGGTTTTGCCTTTGTGGCGATCGGGCTATGGATGCTCAAGCCGGACGATGACCCTGAGTTTGATCAGAGTAAGCTCAAGTACGGCGTCTTTATGACCTCGTTTGTGCTCTTCAGCCTGGCAGAGCTGGGTGACAAGACGCAGTTTGCAACGATTCTGCTCGGTGCGCGTTTTCATGACTTCATCAAGGTTGCGCTCGGCTCTACGCTTGGCATGATGGTGGCCAACACGCCGGTGCTATGGCTCGGATGTCGTTTCTCCTGCCGTCTGCCGATGCGTCCTATTCATATCGCCTCGACACTTTTGTTTATTAGCCTGGGAGGCTGGACACTGGCCGAAACCTGGCTGACCACGCATGGATAAGCAGGCATACCGCCTAACTATCATGCTTTGGTGATACGCTCGCTTCGTCTATCGCTTGCTCTGGTATCCTGTTAACGGGTGTGCCCTGACGTCGAGGCAGTTAGCTCGTCAGGCGGCCGAAACGGAATTCACCACGAGGATGAGACGTTGATCTACCAAGCTGCATCATCACGTTACGATGACATGCTGTATCGCACCTGCGGGCGTAGTGGACTGAAGTTGCCTGCGCTGTCGCTGGGGTTGTGGCACAATTTCGGTGATGTCGACTCGCTCGACAATCAACGCCAGATGCTGCGTACCGCATTCGATCTCGGTATTACTCATTTCGATCTGGCCAATAACTATGGCCCACCGCCCGGCAGTGCTGAAACCAATTTTGGTCGGCTGCTGCGCGAGGATTTCAAGCCCTACCGCGATGAACTGATCATCTCTTCCAAGGCGGGCTACGATATGTGGCCGGGCCCCTACGGCCAGGGCGGTGGCGGCCGCAAGTATGTGCTGGCGAGCCTCGACCAGAGCCTCAAGCGCATGGGGCTCGATTACGTCGATATCTTCTATTCTCATCGCTTCGACCCTGATACGCCGCTGGAAGAAACGGCTTCGGCGCTTGCCACGGCAGTGCAGCAAGGCAAGGCGCTCTATGTCGGGATCTCTTCCTATTCCGCCGCGAAGACGCGGGAGATGACGCAGCTTCTGGCCGAGTGGAAGGTGCCATGCCTTATTCACCAGCCGTCCTACAATATGTTCAACCGCTGGGTTGAAGAAGATCTGCTCGACACGCTCGCCGATGAGGGGATCGGTTGTATCGCCTTCACACCGCTGGCGCAGGGGCTTTTGACCGGCAAGTATCTCAACGGTATTCCTGAAGATGCACGTATCAACAAGGCCGGTGGGGGGTCGCTGCAACAGGCGCATCTGAGCGAGGAGAACATCGAGCGGGCACGCAAGCTAAACGAGATCGCTACCCGGCGCGGCCAGAGTCTTGCCCAGTTGGCGCTGGCCTGGCTTTTGCGTGACGAGCGGGTTACTTCGGTATTGATTGGCGCCAGCCGTCCCGGTCAGATCGAAGATAATGTCGCAGCGTTGAAGCACCTGTCGTTCACTCAGGATGAGTTGAACGAGATCGATCAATATGCGGTGGAGAGCGGCATCAATATATGGGCACGCTCATCGTCGCAATAATAGATTCCGCGTAGCGCTTAGTCAGTTTTGATGGCACCCATCGTGCCGGTAATGAACAGGCCGCCTTAAGGGCGGCCTGTCGCGTTATTAGACTAAAGAAGTGGGCGCTAAAATTGTCGCCTACTGGCAGTCCTCTATAAGCTGGCGCGATAACTAGTACTAATCGCAGCCAAGACTTAGAAAGCAACGTTCAAAAATAGGGGACTGCCATGACATATCGTTCTTTAACGCTGGCCGCGTTAATCGGTTTTTTCAGTGTGGCGCTGACAGGGTGCGGTGATAGCGATACAGGCAGCAATGAGGGGTCTGCTCAAAACAACGAACAAACGCAGAGTACAAGTAACGATACCCAGACGCAGAATAGTCAGGCTAATGCTGAGCCGGTCGGGCTGATCTTCGGAACCGGCGGCACCTCGGGCAGCTATTACGCTATCGGAGGTGCGCTTAAAGGCGTGTTTGAGCGCAGCGATGTGATCGAGAACGTTCAGGTCGTGTCGACGGGGGCTTCGGTTCAGAACATCCAGAATATTCAGGATGGCCTCAATCAGATAGCCATCGTGATGAGTGATGTGGTCTATGACGCTGTCAACGGACGGGGCCAGTTCGAAGGTAACAAGGTTGACCTGCGTGGGCTGGCCGGGCTTTATCCCAACGTTGTGCAAGTCGTCGCCACTGCTGAAAGCGGCATTCATAATGTTCAGGATATGGCGGGCAAGCGCATCGGTGTCGGGCAGGTCGGTTCCGGCGTCGAGCAGAGCGCCAAGATCGTGCTTGAGGCGGCTGGGCTTTCTTATGACGATCTTTCGCGTGTAAGTCACACCGGTTATGCCGACAGCGTTACCGAAATGAGCAACGGTAATCTCGATGCTGCTTTCTTCACCTCCGGCGTACCCAACAGCAACATTACCGGGCTGATGCAGAGCAGTGATATTACCTTCGTGCCGATCGAGGGTGACATTGCCAACAAGCTGCTTGAGGCCTATCCCTATTACGATACCTATCAGATTCCTGCCAACGCGCCCGAGCGCTATGGTCTGAATGAGGCGGTAGATACCGTGGCGATCCGCAACATGCTGATCGTGCCGGCTTCGATGCGCGATGATGTTGCTCAGGAGCTGACCAAGCGGCTTTATGACTACGTGGGCAGCGATCAGGTCTCGGTTGGCGCGCTTAAGCAGTTTGACCGTAACACCATGGACGATAATCTGGTGGCGCCGTTACATCCCGGGGCCAAGGCCTTCTATGACACGCTGGCGCAAAGTGATGCTGACCAGCAGTCTGGCAGTGAGCCGACGGCCCAGTAACTATTGCGATGAAACGGCGCGTTCTCGTCGCGTTGGGGAGTGCTCTGGTGCTTCTGGTCATGGTCATGGTGCTTTATCCATGGCCATGGTTACTGGTTCGGGAGGGTGAAACGCTGCATTACGCCTTTCCGGGGGCTGATGGCAGCGTTTTCACGTTGCGCTGGCGGCACTCGGTCGAGCTTGAGGATTGGGAGGAGCGTTTTGTCGTGCATGGCGAATCAATTTTAGTCGATAGCACGCGCTTCAAGACGTTCGGTGCCGGAGTCCCGTCTCATGCTGGCGCCAGCACACGACTCATCGATGGCTGGGTGGAAATGGACGGTATTGAGCGCATCGTCGACCCACTCAATGTCCAGGCGGCTGCCGCGGAGGATTATCGCCTGGGCTATCACGGTCACGTGTTTGCACTGTCGCACCTTGGCAGTCATCCCATTTTGACCTTCCAGGTGCGCCGAGAGCCGCTTATTGCTGTATTGCCCGCCCTTTTGCGGCCGTGGTACTAAACGCCGGTTCTCCTGGTTACCGGTTGCCTTTTGTATCTGAGGGTCAGGACATCATGTCAAATAACGATAACCTTCCTACTGGCAACGCGTCCCCGCGTGGCGATGGCCACGGCAGTGTCAATGTAAATAGCCTTGCCGTATCAGACAGTAGCAAACCCCAGGCGGCGGATCAGGATACGGTCGATGCCGCCGTACTGGAAAAGTACGACCGAGAGAGTGTGGTGCGTCATGCTCTGCCTGAACGCATCGTCAAACTGGTTACTCTTTTGAGCGTATTGCTTGCACTGTTTCATCTATATACCTCGTTCTCCGGGCCGCTGGTCGATGTCGCACAGCGCAGTATTCATCTCTATACCCTGTTGGGGCTGGCTTTCGTGCTTTATCCGATCAGCCGCAAGGGGGCGCGCGATCGTGTGCCTTGGGGAGATGCGCTGCTGGTTGTGCTGGCCTTCGCGATCGGTATTTATATGCTGGTGGTCGCTGATCGTGTCATCGCTACGGCAGGACGGATCAACATGTTCGACACGGCGGTGGGGCTGGTAGCTATCTTGTTGGTACTCGACGCTGCACGGCGGATAACCGGCTGGGGGCTGACGCTGTTGGCGGCAGTGTTTCTGGTGTACGGTTTCTACGCCAAGCTGTCGTTCTATCCCAGTTTGAACGTGAACATTATCCTGGCCATTACCCGGCAGATCGTCTCACATCTGGTATTTATCACCGAGGGGCTGTTGGGTACTGCAATTGCAGTTTCGGCAAGCTATATCATGCTGTTTATCCTGTTCGGCGCTTTTCTCGGCAAGTCAGGGCTAGGTCAATTATTTAACGATCTGGCGCTCGCTGTCGCTGGGCATACCCGAGGTGGACCGGCAAAGGTGGCGGTGATTGCCAGCGGTTTTCTCGGTTCAATCAATGGCTCGGCTATTGCCAACGTCGTGACGACCGGTGCATTCACTATCCCGTTGATGAAACGTACCGGCTATAAACCTAACTTTGCCGGCGCGGTTGAAGCGGCTTCCAGCGTGGGTGGGCAAATACTGCCGCCGATCATGGGGGCAGCGGCCTTCATTATGGCTGAAGTGCTGGCCGTACCTTATACCCAGGTGGTGATGGCCGGGATCATTCCTGCGCTTTTGTACTATGCAGGCGTCTTGATTCAGGTCCATTTGCGCGCGTCGCGCAACGGCTTGAAAGGCATTCCGCGCGCTGAATTGCCCCCGGTGCGAGAGGTCATGCTCAAGCGCGGTCACCTGCTAGTGCCGATGGCGGTTTTGTTGTGGTTGCTGTTCGAAGGGCGGGCACCATTTTTCGCAGCGTTCTGGTCAATTGCTGCGACTGTTTTGATCTGCGGTACACGACGGGTCACCATCGGTTTGAGCGTAATACTGACTCTGTTGATCTTCGAGCCGCAGTTGCGTGCCCTGGTGGTCGGCAATGCGATACCCGGGATGCCGACAAGCCGCTGGTGGCTGTTCGTCGCCATTATTGTGCCGGTCACCATTAACATGGTCCGCGCCCGACTCGGGCTGGTAGCGGAAAAGATGGATATTGCCGATTGTACAAAGGCGATGGAAGAGGGCGTGCGCAACGCCATTCCCGTCGCAATCGCTTGCGGCACGGTGGGCATCATTGTCGGTGTGGCCACGTTGACCGGTGTGGCACTTGAGGCCGCAGATGCGGTAGTGCAGATAGGCGCTGCGATCCCTTCACCCATGCTGCAGCTTTTGGTGACGCTGTTTTTCACCATGATTGCATCGATTGTGCTGGGTATGGGGTTGCCCAGTATTCCTACCTACATCATTACCAGCACCATGGCAGCACCGATTCTGCTCAATATGCCACTGTTTCGAGAGCTGTCCGGAAGCAGCGATACGGCGATCTTCGTGGCTCACATGTTTGTATTCTACTTCGGTATCTTCGCCAATCTGACGCCACCGGTGGCATTGGCTGCCTATGCCGGGGCGGGTTTGAGCGGCGGTTCACCGAATGCAACCGGGTTTCAGGCGATGAAGCTCGCCGTTGCAGGTTTTGTGGTGCCCTATATGTTCGTGTTCGCCCATAGCATGCTGATGATCGATGCGACGCTGTGGAACACCAGTTGGGTAATCGTGACCAGCCTGGTGGGCGTGACGCTTCTGGCGATTGCAGTAGAAGGCTTTCTATGGAGTCAGGTGTCAGTGCCGATGCGCCTGCTGGCGGCGGTCGGTGCACTATTACTGATCTTCCCGGGGATATTGACTGATATGATCGGTGGTGCGATTACCGTCGTGTTGGTGGCGTTGAATATGATGGCGGCGAGACGTTTACGCTCAAGTACAACCTAAGTGAGAAAGACCGCATTCCGGGGCCGGCATCGAAACATTGTCGGTCCCTGTGCGTGGCAGTTCGTTACGCCACTTGCCTGTCTCAATCAAGCGGTGGCGAATGGTGTAACTGCTTAGTCAGCAGTAGGGAGATTTCATCGGGGGACAGGGGTTTAGAAAAGTAGAATCCTTGAATCTCATCGCAGCGATAGGCTCTCAAAATGAGATGTTGGCCAATGGTTTCTACTCCTTCGGCCACCACCTTCAAGCCGATACTGTGTCCCATGTCGATGATTGACTGGACGAGTGCGGCCGCTTTGGTATCTTCAAAAATCGGAGTGATAAAGGAGCGATCGATTTTAATCGTGCTGACGGGTAGACGATTGAGATAGGAAAGTGATGAGTAACCGGTGCCGAAGTCATCGATCGAAAATGATATTCCCATGGCTTTCAATAACGCCATATTTCTCAGCGTGCCGACATAGTTGCTGATCATCGACCGCTCGACTATTTCGAATTCAATCAGCTTGGGCGACACCTGGTGGGTGACGAGCAGTTTCTCGACCATTTCGGGAAAGGTTGATCTTGCGAGTTTTTCCTGAGCGACATTGATCGCGACCGGAACGACAGGCACACCTGTGGCCATCCAGCGCGCAAGCTGAGCGATGGCTGTCTGAATTACCCAGGCATCGATCTGTCGGCATATCCCCAGCTCTTCGGCAATATCGAGAATGTCTAGCGGCGATACGTAGCCTAGCTCTTTATCATGCCAGCGCAGCAGAGCCTCCACGCCGGTGATGGTATTAGTGAGCGCATTGATCTTGGGTTGGTAGTGCAACGTCAGTTGATTGTTGGCAAGCGCCTCAGGCAGGCGTTGACGGATACCAATAAGGCGTTTGAGACGGGCAAGATAGTGTTCGCTGTCGACTTGCAGGCAGTGCGTTTCCTGCAGTTCATTCATCTGACTCACATGATCGCAGGACATGAGGATATGGCGGGCCTGCTCGAAATGTGCGCAATTATCTACCGTCATGATGCGAAATGCGTAGGACGATGTTAGCCCCTTGATTTTCATGGGGGCATTGAGCGTTTCATTAAGCTTTACGCATAGCTCAGAAGGCGATCGGTCATGAGGAAGCAGGAGGAGTAGGCCGAAGGTGCCTTCCCGGATACGGGCGCGTAGCCCGATACCTTCCAATTCTGCTTGGTGCAGGCGCCTGGCGACTTCCACGAGCAGAAACTTGACCGCAGTAAAGCCATGGACGCGTTCCAGTAAGCTCATGTCCGCAATCTCGATCATGATGAGAGAGAGCTTGCGATCGTCAGGACATGCCGCCAGAAGACCGTTGATCGTATTGTCGAATGCGTCCAGGGTGGCGAAGTGTGTCAGCGGATCAATATCGGCCCGCAGGTCAGCCTCGGCGCGCTCATAGATCAACGTGGCATGTTGATCAATTTCATTCTCGGTGAAGCGGGCCAGCTCTTTAAGCAGCTCGCATTGCTTGAGGGTGAGCCGCCGAGGTTTGTTATCGAGCAGGCAGATCGTGCCCAGCGGCATGCCCGATGAAGAGCGAATAACAGCGCCAGCGTAAAAGCGAATGTTCGGGCTATTGATCACTAAGGGATTTGTCGCGAAACGCTCGTCAAGCAGCGTATTCTCGATGACCAGCATGCCATCGTCATGAATCGCATGGCTGCAGAATGACCAGTCACGCGGCGTCTCGCTAAACGATAGTCCATGATGAGACTTGAACCACTGCCGTTCGGCATCGATCAGGGTAATCAGAACAATCGGAACATTAAAGAGACGTGCTGCCAGTGCCGTGATGTTATCAAAGCGTTTTTCAGCGGGGGTATCCAGAAGCGACAGGCAGTGTAACGCCTTAAGCCGCTCGTGCTCATGGGGATAAGGGGCGGCAGCTATGGCAGTATCGCTATGGCCTATCAAGGTTCTTCAATCCTTTTTTCTCTAGCAAAGCGATGCGCAGCTAAGGTTGCTGTCGAGCGGGAACATCCCAGGAGTTAAGTTCATAGAACTTTATATCGGTCATTAGGCAATAACGTTTAGGAATAATACTTAAGTACATATGTTAACTTAAGCTATCCTTAGTTGCGTGCAAGCAACTGGGTTAAATTGATTAAAAAAATTTATTAATGGCGCTTCGATAATCTATCGAAGCGCCGTACCTAAACATAGCGGAGTACTTGCTGGCCGGTATGGCTTGTTTCAGTGCTTCCAGAGCTTGGCGACGATCTCATACGAATGCAGCCGGTCTGCTTGGTAATAGAAGTCCGAGTTGATCATCAACTCATCGGGTTGAGTCTTGGCAATAAAGGCTTCCAGTTCCTGACGGACTGTTTCGGGCCCGCCAACGATGGAGGCGCCAAGATTGGTGTTCACTGCAGCCTGCTCGTGCGGCATCCAGTCCATTTCATCAACAGGCGGCGCTAACCGCGTGCTCAGGCCACGCATCAGATTAAGAAACTTCTGCTGCTGCGTTGTCGCTTGGCGACGTGCCTCGGCATCGGTATCGGCGGCAATCAATGGGATGCCGAGCATGAGGTAAGGTTGATCAAGTACCGCTGAAGGCTTGAATCCCTCACGGTAAAGCCGAATCGCCTCATGCATGTAACCTGGCGCAAACTGACCGGCAAAGGCAAACGGCAAGCCCAGATGCGCAGCCATCTGAGCACTGTAGCCGCTTGAGCCAAGTAGCCAGATAGGCACATGCGTCCCTTGGCCGGGGTAGGCCTTGACGCGCTGCCCGGGCCGTTCCTCGCCCAAGTACATACGCAATTCTTCGACCTGCTCAGGAAAATCGTTTACGCCACTTCTTGGGTCGCGGCGTAATGCCTGCATGGTAATGCCATCGGTACCTGGCGCACGACCGAGCCCCAAATCGATGCGATCGGGGTAAAGCGTAGCCAGAGTGCCGAACTGTTCGGCGATAACCAAGGGAGGGTGATTGGGCAGCATTATACCGCCAGAACCGATGCGCAGCGTCGATGTCGCACCCGCAACGTGCCCGATCAGTATCGAGGTTGCGGCACTGGCAATCCCTGAGGCGTTATGGTGTTCAGCCAGCCAGTAGCGCGTATAGCCCAGCTGTTCGACATGGCGGGCAAGTTCAACCGTATTAACGAAGGTTTCGGCAGCTGTGCCGCCTTGCCGGATAGGGGCAAGATCCAGCACCGACAGTTTGATATCGGAAAGTCGTTTCATGGCAAAAGCCTAATATAATGATGAGCGTATGAGCCGTACTGCTGAGACGAGTAAATTAGTTAGCGTCCTTACGACCTGTATAGCCTAGTATAAGGATTACAGTACGTGGATGAAACGTTGAGACGGTATGAAATGAAGGTGCCGTGCGGGTTTGGTCGCCCAGTGAACATATTCGTCACGATACTTGGTGAGCAGCATTTACGCTGCTTTATAAGAAAAAAGCTACTTCAGCGAAAGAGCAGTGGTCGACCAGGCGAAAAATTCGGAGCTTAAAGAAAAGAAGAAAAGATGTACCAAGACGCGATTCCCTTCGCATGATGGATGTCTTTACATGGCAGAATTACCTGCACATACGCCTAGCGACGTGGGCTGGGCTTGGCTTCGTACTCACCTTCAAGCACATGATGATAATGAGCGCTGCCGTGCTTTGAACTTGCCTGGCCTTCATAGGTGTGGCTGAAGCGTTCGGCACGCTTTTTCATCTTGTAGCGCAGCAAAGGCATCAATGCCCAGCCGATCACTAGAAAGAACAAGGCAAACAAGGTTCCTACCAGTAATAACATACCAAACAGCAGCCATGCCCCCAGCATCTTGAAACCGCTCATGCCTTGGCTTGGACGCTGCTGACCCATGCGCTGCTTCCACTGTTCGGCCATGCGCCATGCGGCGTTGTAACGAGGATCTGCCATGTTAAAGTCACTCCAGAATGAATGGCGTATACCATAAGACCACGGTAGCCCAGCAAGGTTTCATCTCACGCCACTGCTTCAGCTTGGTCTAAGCAGTAAACGTACGATTCCTTTTATCTGATGTCTTGAGAATGGACGTTCAGTACAACGTACTTGAACGGCATAATGCAAAGCCTTAAAGCCACTTTGCGTTAACATGACGTCTTCAAGGTGCCGATTATCCGTTGCGCTCGCGCTTAGCATCGCTAGAGGAAGAGAACCATGAAAGAGCGAGTGACACCGTTTCAACTATTTCTCCTTGTACTTTCCGTTTACGTACTGGGCGCACTGGCGGCAGAAACCTTCTTTACGTTGCCTTACGAGGTGTCGCGGTTATTGCATTACCTCGACATGCTGGTCTGTGTTTTTTTCTTCACTGATTTCTGCCTGCGTTTTTATCGCGCGCCGAGCAAGCTGGCCTATATGAAATGGGGCTGGATAGACCTGCTCGCCAGTATTCCCATCATCTGGCAGTTCCAGGCCGCCCGTGTGATGCGTGTGATTTTGATCTTCCGACTAATCCGAGCGATGAAATCGATTCAGGGCGTACTCGATATCGTCTTTCGCAACCGTGCCGAAGGGGTATTCGTCACAGTGGCAACGGCCACGGTATTGCTGGTGGCTTTCGGCGCAATTGCGATGCTTTTGATAGAAGGCCCTGTGCCTGCCAGCCAGATCAATACAGCCGAAGATGCATTATGGTGGGCTATCGTTACGATTACGACGGTGGGCTACGGCGACTACTACCCGGTAACTACCGGTGGGCGCCTGGTGGCCATTTTCGTCATGATCGGCGGGGTGGGGCTGTTTGGTAGCTTTGCGGCCTACGTGGGTTCCTTGTTCGTGGCCGATACCCAGGATGATGAGGCACGTCAGCACAAGGCGGATCGTGACATGTTGCGTCACTTGAACAAGCAGGTGATGGTGCTGACTAACGAGGTGCGTTTGCTACGAGGCGAACTCAGCGTACGCAACGGTGCTGAAGCCTCGTCTGACGAATGTCTAAATGATAAAGACAAGCCTAACGATAATCCTAGGCACCATGGCCATTCGTCATAATAGTAATACTGTTTATTGCCGCTGGTGATGATATAGCGTTAACGTCTGCTTCGGTTGCGATGTCTAGCAAGCCTCGCCAGGAGACGCCGAGCATGCGCATTGCACCATAGGCGGGTACACCCCAGTGAAACACGATGTTTAGAATAAGACCGGTGATCAAGGAGAGAGATCATGAATACAATGAATGTTAAACCGGATCCGGCTCAGGCAACGATAAGCAAGGAAGCGCTTCTTGCCCAGCCTGAAAGCAGTTACATGAGCACGGAGCAACGCCATTTCTTTCGTGTATTGCTGGAACAGCAGCTCGAAGAGACACTCGATCATATTGCCTCACTGGTCGCAGGATTACGTGATAACGAGCGTAGCGCCGATGAAGCCGATCGCGCTAGCGCAGAAGAGGAGCAACGCTATGCGCTGCGGGTTATCGATCGTGAACGCAAGCTGGCTAGCAAGATCCGTGAGGCTCTGGAGCGTGTTGAAACAGATGATTTTGGCTATTGTGAAATGACGGGCGAACCGATCGGATTACAACGCCTATTGCTTCGTCCGACCGCAACGCTTTGCATCGCTGAGAAAGAGCGCCAGGAATACCGTGAGCGCCGCTATCGCAGCTGAACGACATGACCTCGCATGAGCCTAAAGCGGTTTGTCACCTATCAATCTCTTCCTGCGGGGTACCTGAGTCATCGGGTGCCCCTTTTAGGTTGCGTGTGCCGCCATTGTTCCTGAAAGCTATTGATGACTCTTCCTGACTCTGAAAGAAACGGCCTGCTTTCGTTGATGAACTCGTGAGATAAGCATTTTAACAAGGCGGGGGAATCAGAAAACAACAAGAAAGGAAGTAGTAAGGCAGGGGCTATTCAAGATAGCGCTCAATCATGAAAAGCCATCCATGGCGACTTTCTCCTCACTTTACCACCCGCGTTTCCATTGTACGCCTAGGCTTCATCCTGAAGCGGTGGCTTGAGAAAGGCGCCAGGCATCTCATCTCGATAAGGCGTAATACCGGCGCTTTCTCAACTGTAGAGTACTTAATAAACATTCTTGAATGGAAGAAAATATAACTTATTTATATGGCATAAGTATTAGCTTCGATTAATCAAAGAACGCTTTTGACTAGTCATGTATTAACTAGCTAATAACAGCGTATTAGCTACGACGCGTGCCAAAATTACCGAAGCGCCGCTGGAACTGAGCTGCGCGGCCTTCGCTGCTCACCTGACGCTGCTGGCCGGTATAAAAGGGGTGTGATGCTGAAGATACATCAAGCTTGACGATAGGATAGGTGTTGCCGTCTTCCCACTCGATCGTGTCGTCAGTCTCAATGGTTGAACGAATCTTGAAATAAGTATCAGCGTTAGTGTCGTGGAAGATCACCGTACGATACGTCGGATGGATATCTGATTTCATTTCACGCTCCAAGATAGGGTGAATGGAAAATGATATAAAGTATCAACAATGCTGCCATGCAGCATATTTTTCAATATAGCAGTAGCGCTTCACAGCTGTTGTCTTTCGTGATGCCCAAGAAAAAGGTAGTTGAGCGCGTGGATAAAGCTCGTCTTGCAGCGCTCTGACTGGCAATGCTTGAGCGTCAGTCACGGGCCTGCAAAGTGCCACGTACGATGATGCGTGGTCCTGTTGAAGCGCGGGTTTCAATCGCCCGCAGCGCCAAATCGACCGCTTGCTGTCCTATTTCTTTAATATCGTGGTGGATACAGGGCAAATCAAGGCCGAATACCTCGGCATAAGGCATTTCGTCAATACCAAATACTAACGTGTCGCGCTGCGGTATTACGTTGTGCTCATAGCATGCTTTGAGAATGCCCATGGTGATCTGATTGTTGATGCCAATGATGCCGGCCGGCGGAGCGTGGCGGCTGAGATAGTCGCTCATCTGGCGGTAGGCCGGTTCCATGGTGAAATCGGTGTAATAGACGTCTAGCGCAGTATCGTTGCGCCCAATTGCTTCCCTGATCCCTGAATTGCGTCCGATTGACACCAGCGAGTCGGCAGGGCCGGACACAACCATCACGTTCTTCACTCCCTGACGCAACATGTAAGCACCGGCCTGATAACCGCAATCGAGATTGTCGATATAGACGCCGCCGTGGTGAGGAGCATTGATCTCACGATCAACCAGAACCACCGGGATATCAGCCTTTGCAAGTTTCTCGAAGTAGGCAGGATGATAGTGAGCATCCGAGGAGATTACCGACAGGATCACGGCATCGACGCGATAGTCAATCAAGCGCGCAATTGCGGCACTTTCCAGCTCTTCCGATTCATAGGAATCAAACATCAATACCTCGAAGCCGCATGCTCGCGCCGTCAGCGTCATTTCCTTGGTGATCCCGCTGAAGAAGGGATTACTCATGTTGGGATTGACGATGCCTAGCGTGCGTGTCGACGGTGTCTTTGCAGACGGCGTTGAGTTCGAAGAAGTGTAGTTGAGTTCACGCGCCACGCTAAGAATATGTTCACGTGTATCCGGATGAACCTTGTCAGGAGCGGTGAACGCGCGTGAGACAGTAATCTTGCTGACATTGGCCGCTTGCGCAACGTCCTCAAGCCGGACCTTCAACCGTTCAGCCATTATCTCCAATTTCCTTATGATGTTACGAAATGATATCGCGATGATGCGTTATCAATAATGCCTTTGAGATAGGCTTGCGTTAGCGTCAGGATATAGGTTTTTCTATAGCCAAAAGTAATTGAACGAAAGTTTAATAAAAGAAGGTTGGTATCAATTTTAGTTCATAAGAATTTGAAAAATAAAGGTATTTATAATTTACCGGTAAGCGGTTTTTACTGGCCTTGTAGTGCGGTGAGCGTATCTGATACGAAATGATAAGAGAATCATTTCGTATCATTAGGCAGCATCATCGGGCATAAGCAGTCGGGGTGGGTCAGGACAGAACAGAGATATACGTCCGTCACGACTCGTGTGCCTTGACGTCTAATCATGACCGCACGGTAGTTGCGAGGGAAGGAGAAAACAAACAATGAAACGAGTTCTGTTCATCGCCAGCATGTGCATCGGTACGACAGCGTTTGCACAGACGCAGATCACGGTCGCGACCGTTAATAACCCCGACATGGTCACCATGCAGAAGATGACCGCAGCGTTCCACAAGGCGCATCCGGACATCAAGGTCAATTATGTCACGTTGCCGGAAAACGAGCTCCGCCAGAAGATTACCACCGATATTGCCAGCGGTGCGGGCCAGTACGACGTGATCACTGTCAGTAACTACGAAACGCCAATCTGGGCCA
This sequence comes from Phytohalomonas tamaricis, assembly GCF_003012345.1. Lineage (GTDB taxonomy): Bacteria > Pseudomonadota > Gammaproteobacteria > Pseudomonadales > Halomonadaceae > Phytohalomonas > Phytohalomonas tamaricis. The sequence goes on along the minus strand of NZ_PVRV01000019.1, from coordinate 136,809 downwards.
AGAATGGTTGGCTGAAGGCCTTGACTGATCTGCCGGAAGGCTACGACAAGAATGACCTGCTTGAGTCGGTGCGACAGGGGTTGTCCTATGAAGACACGCTTTATGCCCTGCCATTTTATGCCGAATCCTCAATTACTTATTATCGCAAGGACCTGTTCGAAAAGGCGGGTCTGACCATGGCGGAACGGCCCACCTGGTCGCAAATGACTGAATATGCCGAGAAGCTGCACGATCCCTCAAACGGCGTCTACGGTATTTGCCTGCGTGGATTGCCGGGTTGGGGTCAGAACATGGCGCTGTTCTCGACCATGGTCAACGCCTACGGCGGGCGTTGGTTCGACATGAACTGGCAGCCTGAGCTGACCTCGGAACCATGGAAAAAAGCAGCCACCGCCTACAAGAATCTGCTCAACAAGTTTGGCCCGCCCGGTGTGACCTCCAACGGCTTTACCGAATCCGAGACGCTGTTTGCCAACGGTCAGTGCGGCATGTGGGTCGATTCAACTGTCGCTGCCGGCTACGTTTCGGACAAGGAAACGTCACGCGTCGCTGACCAGGTCGGCTTCGCCCAGGCACCCTATGAGACTACCAAGAACGGTGCTAACTGGCTGTATATCTGGGCGCTGGCAGTACCTAAGTCGTCCAAGCACCAGGAGGCGGCGCAAACCTTCGTCGACTGGGCAACGTCTAAGGATTATATCAATGCTGTAGGCGAAAGTGAGGGCTGGCTCGCCGTGCCGCCGGGGACGCGCAGCTCGACCTACGCCAGCGAGCAGTACCAGCAGGCGGCACCGTTCTCAGATTTGGTGAAGACAGCCATCCAATCGGCCGATCCTCAGCACCCGAGCGCCCAGGAGGTGCCTTACACCGGCATCCAGTTCGTCAGCATCCCGCAGTTTCAGGCGATCGGTACTCGTGTCGGACAGATCATGGCTGGCACTTTGGCTGGACAGACCGATGTCGAACAGGGGCTGAATCAGGCTCAGCAGTTCACGAGCCGTCTGATGAAGCAGTCGGGTCTAGGCCAGTGATGAGAGACAGAGGCTGCCGTAAGGCAGCTTCTCGCTTATAGACGGATGTTGACCCTTCTGTTGTCAGACTTCGCCAAAAGGGAATCGGTGCCATGGATTCAATAACCACTACGCAGCCTGTCCATTCCGGCAAGGCGGCGAAGGCGCAGCGCAAGGTCGCATCCGCGCCGACGCGCCGCCTGATGGCGCCTGCGGTGATCTTCCTGTTCGTATGGATGATCGTGCCGCTGGTAATGACACTTTACTACTCGCTGCAGAACTACAATCTGATGATGCCGACGATGCGCAGCTTCGCCGGCATTCTCAACTATGACTTACTGTTCTCTGACCCAACCTTCTGGGCGGCACTGGGCAATACGCTACTGCTGGTTGCCGCTTGTCTGATCGTTACGGTCGGGCTGGGGCTTGCCTTGGCGCTCCTGTTTAACCGCACCTTTATCGGACGTGGCGCGGCGCGTACGCTGGCAATCTCACCTTTCTTTATCATGCCTGTGGTAACGGGACTGATCTGGAAAAACATGATGTTCCACCCCGTCTATGGCTTGATTTCCTGGGCGCTGCGCGCGTTGGGACTCGAGCCGGTTGACTGGCTAGCACATCATCCGATGATGTCGATCGTGATCATGATCAGCTGGGAGTGGACACCGTTCGCCCTGCTGATCCTGTTGACCGGGCTGCAATCGCTGCCGGAGGATCAGATTGAGGCGGTACGTCTCGACGGCGCCAACAAATGGCAGGAGTTCCGGCATATCGTACTGCCGCACCTCGGCCAGGTGCTTTACGTGGTCGTGATGCTTGAAAGCATCTTCTTTCTCACTTCATTCGCCGAAATTTATTCGACTACTGGCGGCGGCCCCGGCACGGCAACGACCAACCTGCCGTACTACATCTACCTCGGTGCCTTCTTTCAATATGACATCGGCAGCTCATCGGCGGCGGCGATTGGTGCGGTCATTCTCGCCAATATATTCGCCATCTTCCTGATCCGCTTCGTGGCCGGCAATCTTAACGCGGGGAGCCAGCGATGACTGAATCACGCCTGACCAACACGCTCCTGACCCTGCTTACCTATGCAGTGGCCATAGTCATGTTCTTTCCGATCTTGTGGATGTTCCTGACGGCATTCAAGACCGAGCAGACCGCCTTCGACATCGTGCCGCACTTTCTGTTTACGCCGACGTTGGACAGCTTCAAACTTGCCCTGGCGCAGGGCAACGGCTACTGGCATTACGCGTTCAACTCGGCGCTTTCTGCGGTAGCCTCGACCTTGATTGGCCTGGTGCTGGCGGTGCCGGCAGCCTATGCGATGGCATTCTTTCCGTCCAAGCGTACTGATTTCACCTTGGTGTGGATGGTCTCGACCAAGTTCATTCCTGCTGTTGGCGTACTGATCCCGGTCTTCATGGTCTATAAGTCGCTGGGCCTTCTGGACAACATCTGGGGCCTGACCATGCTGTTCACCGCCATGAATCTGCCGCTCATCGTCTGGATGGTGTACTCCTACTTCAAGGATATTCCCAAGGACATCATCGAAGCTGCAGACATTGATGGCGCCGGAACATTGCAGACCATGGTGAAGGTGGTCCTGCCGCTGGCGTTGCCGGGGCTGGCCTCGACCGGCCTGCTAGCGTTGATTCTGGCCTGGAACGAGTCGTTCTGGAGCCTCACCATGACCGATCACAAGGCCGCTACGCTTGCGGTATTCATTGCTTCGTTCAAGAGCGCCGAAGGCCTGTTCTGGGCCAAGATGTCAGCCGCCTCGGTACTCACCGTTACCCCGATCATCATCCTGGGCTGGTTCGCACAGCGTCAGATGGTACGCGGACTCACTTTCGGCGCCGTCAAGTAGCGCTCTGGCAATCGCAGAGGTCATCATCATGGCAATCGTTGAACTCAAAAACGTCGTCAAGAACTATGGCGGTCATAAGGGCAGCAAGGACAGCGCCAATGCGGTCGAGAATTTCAATCTCCTCACCGAGGACGGCGAATTCGTGGTGTTGGTAGGGCCGTCAGGCTGTGGCAAATCCACTACCATGCGCATGATTGCCGGGCTGGAGAACAATACCGGCGGTGAAATTCGCATCAGCGGCCGTGACGTCAGCGCCGTGCCGCCCAAGGATCGCGATATCGCGATGGTGTTCCAAAGCTACGCGCTCTACCCGCACATGAGCGTGTTCGAGAATATGGCCTTCTCGCTCAGGCTCAAGAAGACGCCCAACGATGAGGTCAAGCGACGAGTCAACGAGGCGGCCAGTATCCTCAACATCGAACATCTGCTTGAACGCAAGCCGCGCGCGCTGTCCGGCGGGCAGCGCCAGCGAGTTGCACTCGGCCGCGCCATCGTGCGCCAGCCGCAGGTGTTTCTGATGGATGAGCCGCTTTCCAACCTCGACGCCAAGCTGCGCGTCGATATGCGTGCCGAGATCGTCAAGCTGCACCGCAAGCTCGGCGTGACTACCTTCTATGTCACTCACGACCAGGTCGAGGCGATGACCATGGGCCAGCGCATCGTGGTGATGCTTGACGGCAAGATTCAGCAGGTCGATACGCCGCAGAATCTCTATGAACGGCCCAACAACATGTTCGTTGCCGGGTTTATCGGTACGCCATCCATGAACTTCCTGCGTGCCAAAATTGCAAGCGACAGACGCGCCCTTGAAGGCGAAAGCTTTCGTTTCAAGGCCGAGGGTGCACGCGGCACCGCACTGGATACGCATACTGCCAATGAGGTCTGGGTGGGAGTACGGCCTGAACACCTTCGCTATGTGGAAGACAGCGGTCACGGTGCAGGTTTGGAAAATATGATGCGGGGCACTATCGAAGTGGTCGAGCCGCTGGGCGCCGTTACTATGGTGCAGGTTCAGATCGATGATGCGCGTGTCACGGCACAGCTCGACAGCCACGTGCAAGTAACGTTGGGCGAGACGATCACTTTAGCGTGCGCCGGCGAAAAGCTGCACCTGTTTGATGCCGATTCCGAACAGGCGCTGGGACTCGAACAGCCCGTGTCTGAGCCGCTCAGCGCAGCGGTCTGAGTAACCAGCGTCTGTTGCTAATTCGTCATATTGCTATTTACCTTATCAGGAGGAAGTGCACATGCAGTTGCTCAACGCCCAGACGCTCGGCACGCTTGATAACGAGGTCGCCACCCCGAAATATGACCGTTCTGAGGTTCAGGCCGGCATTGTGCATTTTGGCGTCGGCGGCTTTCACCGTGCCCATCAGGCGATGTATCTCGATGCGCTGATGAGCGAAGGCAAGGCGCTTGAGTGGGGGATCTGCGGCGTTGGTGTGATGGCGCCGGATCGCCGCATGCAGGAGGTGATGAAGGCGCAGGATGGTCTTTATACGCTAGTGGTCAAGCATGCTGACGGTAGCTACGAGCCACGCGTGATCGGCTCGATCATTGATTATCTGTTTGCACCGGACGATCCCGAGGCGGTGATCGAGAAGATGGCCGCTGCCGAGACGCGTATTGTTTCACTGACCGTAACCGAGGGTGGCTACAATTTCCATCACGTTACCGGTGAGTTCAACTTCGCCCATCCCGATGTCGTTCACGACCTTGAACCCGGCGCGGTTCCGAAGACTACCTTCGGGTTGATCACCGAAGCACTGGCGCGTCGCAAGCAACGTGGCATGGCCCCGTTCACGATCATGTCGTGTGACAACATCCAGGGTAACGGCGACGTGGCGAAGAAGATGTTTACGGCTTATGCGCGGCGCAAGAACCCCGAGGTCGGCGAGTGGATGGCAGCACAAGTGCACTTTCCCAACTCGATGGTCGATCGCATCACACCGGTGACCACCGACGCCGACCGTGAAGAGGTCAAGCGGCGTTTCGGCATTGACGACGCCTGGCCGGTGGTGTGCGAACCATTCACCCAGTGGGTGCTTGAGGATCATTTCAACCAGGGCCGCCCGCCGTTTGAAGATGTCGGCGTGCAGGTCGTTGACGACGTCGAGCCCTATGAGCTGATGAAGCTGCGTCTGCTTAATGCCAGTCACCAGGCGTTGACCTACTTCGGCTATCTCGCCGGCTATCGCTATGCCCACGAGGTCTGCCAGGACACGCTGTTCGCCGATTTTCTGCTCAATTACATGAACGAGGAGGCGACACCGACGCTGTCGCCGGTGCCGGGCGTCGATCTCGATGTTTACAAGCACACCCTGATCGAGCGTTTCTCCAACCCCGAGATCAGGGACACTCTGGCGCGGCTGTGCGCTGAAAGCTCCGACCGTATTCCCAAGTGGCTAGTGCCGGTAATCCGCGCACAGCTTGCTCGCGGCGGCGAAATCAAGCGCAGCGCAGCGGTGGTGGCGAGCTGGGCGCGCTATGCCGAAGGTGTCGACGAGCAGGGTGAGCCGATCGAGATTGTCGACCGTATTAAGGACGAGTTGATTGTGATCGCTCAACGTAATCACGAGGAGCCGACGGCGTTCATTGCCAATCGCGAGGTGTTCGGCGATCTGATCGACGACGAGCGTTTTGTCGCCGCCTATACGCATGCGCTTGTCCTGCTGCATGACAAGGGGGCGAGGGCGACGGTCGAGGCCGTGGTCTAGCCTTACCCAACTTCTTGAGCCAGCGAAAAGGATAGCCCATGTACATCGGGGTAGATTGTGGCACCCAGAGCACCAAGGTCGTGGTGCTTGAGCCGGAAAGTCTGCGCATCCTCGGTGAGGGCACCAGTCCTCATTCGATGATCAGCGGCGACAATGGCCGGCGTGAACAGCAGCCGCAGTGGTGGATCGATGCCTTCGAGGCGGCCTTTGCACGTGCGCTCGAAGACGCTGGCGTCAGCGCGGGCGATGTGCGGGCAATCGGCGTATCCGGTCAGCAGCATGGCATGGTCGCCCTCGATGCTTCAGGCGTACCGGTCTACCCCGGCAAGCTGTGGTGCGACACAGAATCACATCGTGAAAATGCCGCGCTGACCGAGGCGCTGGGCGGTGAGCAGGGCTGTCTCGATACGCTCGGCGTAGCACTGCAGACCGGTTATACCGCTTCCAAAATCAGTTGGCTACGCAAGCATCACCGCGACGCGTTTGATCGCACCGCTACCCTTTTGCTGCCTCACGATTACCTCAATTTCTACCTGACCGGCGAGCGAGTCGCCGAGTATGGCGACGCCTCAGGTACTGGCTACTTCGATACCCGTACGCGCCGCTGGCACGAACAGGCGTTTTCGATCATTGCGCCGGAGCTTGACCCGGGACGCGTGCTGCCGCGCTTGATCGGCCCTGATGAACCGGCCGGGACTGTGCGTCGTGAAATTGCTCAGCGGCTTGGCCTCAGTGATGGTGTCATCGTCTCATCCGGCGGCGGTGACAACATGATGGGCGCGATCGGCACCGGCAATATCGCCCCCGGCACGGTGACGCTGAGCCTTGGCACCTCCGGTACGGTCTACGCTTCCAGCGAACGTCCGGCGATTTCCGATGATGGATTGGTGGCGAACTTCTGCTCCAGTCATGGTGGCTGGCTACCGCTGATCTGCACCATGAATGTCACCTCGGCGACGACTCAGGTGCGTGAATTGCTCGGTCTCGATCTCGATGCCTTCACCGCCCATGCTCAACATGCGTCAATCGGGGCAGGCGGTATCACTGTGTTGCCGTTCTTTAACGGCGAACGAGTACCGGCGCTGCCCGAGGCAACGGGTAGCCTATTGGGGCTTTCGAGCTACAATTTTACGGCAGGCAATCTGTGCCGTGCGGTGATGGAGGGAGCCACGTTCGGGCTGCGCTTCGGTTTTGATCTGTTGGGTGAGCTGACCGCCAAGCCTGAGCGCGTACGCTTGATTGGGGGTGGCGCGAAAAGCGTGGTCTGGCGGCAGATGGTAGCTGACGTGATGAACGTTGAGCTGGCCTGTCCGACCGTGACCGAAGCGGCTGCGCTGGGCGCGGCGCTTCAGGCCGCGTGGTGTGAACGTCGCCAGCAAGGGGAGGCGTGTACATTGGAGGCGTTGTGTCATCAATCAGTACAGCTTGAAGCGGATACCGTGACTCGACCGCAACTTGAAGACGTCACACGCTATGAAGAGGTTTATACTCACTATCTCGACACGCTCGAAAATTGCTATCCCGAGTATTTCAGCGCCAGACGAAAATAGACGCGTTGTCGAGGCCATAACGCCAAAATTCATGGCGTGAACACGTTGAAAAATAGGATATGACCCTGATGTTAAGGGGAAGAAACACTGTCATGGCGTATCGGGCATGGGCTCAGCGCCATGAGTCAGGCACACTATAGTGATGTGTCATGTGACAGAATTCATGTGAAGGAGGCGGTAATGACGACGCAGCTGGAAGCGCTGAAGCAGTACTCCATGGTAGTTGCCGATACCGGTGATCTTGATGCGATCAGGAAATATCAGCCTCACGATGCGACAACCAACCCATCGCTGATTCTCAAGGCTTTCGACCTTGAAGGCTATCAGTCTTTAATCGAAGAAACGCTGGCCGAAGTCAAGCAGGAAGTAAGTGATAAAGAGCAGCAGGTTGCGCTGGCGCTCGATAAGCTTTCTGTCGCGATCGGTAGCGAAATCGCCGGTATTGTACCGGGCGTGGTATCAACAGAAGTATCGGCCAAGCTTTCTTTCGACCAAGAAGCGAGCATGGCCAAGGCGCGTCAGATTGTAGAATTGTACGAGAAGCGTGGCGTTCCCAAGGAAAAGGTGCTGATTAAGCTGGCCTCGACCTGGGAAGGTATCCGTGCCGCCGAGGTGCTCGAAAAAGAAGGCATTCGCTGCAACCTGACGCTGCTGTTTTCCGACGCCCAGGCGCGTGCTTGCTTCGAGGCCGGTGTCTACTTGATCTCACCTTTTGTAGGCCGTGTCACTGACTGGTACAAGAAGGAAACGGGTCAGGATTATGGCGCCGAGGATGATCCGGGCGTCAAGTTCGTGCGCGGCGTGTGCAAGTACGCCAGCGATTACGGCTACAAGACGGTGGTGATGGGCGCGAGCTTCCGTAACATTGGACAGGTGCTGGCGCTGGCTGGCTGCAATCGCCTGACCATTTCACCGGCACTGCTTGAAGAGCTGGCCTCGAATGAAGGTGACGTTGAGCGCAAGGTTTCGGATGAAGGCGAGGGCACTAAAAAACTCGAACCGATGACCGAAGCCGAGTTCCGCTGGGAACACAATCAGGATGCAATGGCCAACGATAAGCTGGCTGAAGGCATTCGTCGCTTCGCCGAAGATCAGGACAAGCTTGAAGGCCTGATCGCCAAGCGTCTGTAAGCGCTAGTTAGTCTTGTTTGAGTAAGTGAAAGCCGGGCTTTACGTCCGGCTTTTTAATGTCCACGTCCCGGATAAGGAGCGCCTTTGTGCTAGCTGCGGAGTTGATCGAACAGGCGCGTAAATTGATGAATGGCGATTCGCGGCAGATGCTGGGTATTGTCGGACCGCCTGGCGCAGGCAAATCTACCTTGGCCGAGGCGCTGGTTGATGCGTTAGGGCCACAAGCGCAGATCGTGCCGATGGACGGCTTTCACCTTTCCAACCGTGAGCTCAAGCGGCTGGGCCGTGCCGAACGCAAGGGAGCACCGGATACCTTCGACGCTTTCGGCTATCGCGCGCTGCTCAAGCGGTTGCGTAGCGCTGGGCAGAATGAGACTGTTTATGCGCCGGGCTTTTATCGTGATATCGAGGAGCCGATTGCGGCCAGCATTGCGATCGAGCCGCATGTCAAGCTAGTGGTTACCGAAGGTAACTATCTGCTGCTGGATCGAGAGCCCTGGGCGAACATCGCCGCTCTGCTCGATGAAGTATGGTATCTCGACGTCGATGAGGCGCTGCGACATGAACGGCTGCTGGCCCGCCACGTGCGCTTTGGCCGGACATCGGAGCAGGCGACAGAGTGGATTCGCCTGACCGACCAGCCCAACGCCGAGCTGATCGCTAGCGGACGCGACAGGGCTGGGTGTCAGTTGCGTTGGGGCAGCGAGTGTTTCAGTATCGCCGCACCGGAAGGTGAGCAGTAAGATGCTGTATTTGACCTTTGTCTAAGAGGTAAGGTGAGGCATTAGCGGGTAATCGGCGTTATGCTGCCTGTTGGCAGGTTATTCGCTGCTTATCGCCGATGAAACAGGTGACTAAGTAAAAGCAGGCCGCACGGTAAGTGATATTGAGCAGCAAGTTCAACTCAATTGCTGAATCGATACAGCTAAAAGTCAATCCGCATGAATTTTGGGTGGAGTCGTTAAGACAAGGAGCATTGAGCATGACCACACGTGTGGACAATGGGGCTGCAACAAAGGGAATGAAGGGAGGGGCCCTGGTAGTGATGGTCTCGATCATCGCTGCACTTGGTGGACTTTTGTTTGGTTATGACACCGGCATCATTGGTGTTGCGCTGTTGGGGTTGTCCAAGCAGTTTGTGCTTGATGACACGCTCAAGCAGATCGTGACCGGTGCGATTATCTTCGGTGCATTGATTGGCTGTGTAGGAACCGGTCCTATTTCTGATCGGATCGGGCGTAGGCGTTCTATCATGCTGGTAGGCTTCGTCTTTACAGTGGGATCGATTCTTTCGGCTTCCTCGCCTAACGTGGCGATCTTGGTGCTTTCGCGCTTCATCCTTGGCCTTTCTGCAGGTAGCGCCACCCAGATCATTCCCGTTTATATCGCTGAGGTCACGCCGCCCAAGCACCGTGGCAAGCTGGTGGTGATGTTCCAGTTCATGGTGGTGTTCGGCATTCTGGTCGCCTACCTGACCGGGTATGCTTTGGGTGAGCAATGGCGCTGGATGTTTGGGTTGGGTGTGGTACCTGCGGTGATTCTGATGCTCGGCATGCTGGTATTGCCGGAGAGCCCGCGCTGGCTGCTCTCCAAAAATCGTGAGGACGAAGCGCTGACGATCCTCAATCGTGTGCGTTCCAGTCATGACAAGGCGCGTGCCGAACTCGACGAGATCAAGACCGTGTCCAACCGTCCAGAGGGCACTTGGCGTGATCTGTTCCAACCGTGGGTGCGTCCGGCGTTGGTGGCCGGTGCGGGCATCGCGATGTTCTCGCAAATCACTGGCAATAACGCAATCATCTACTATGCACCGACCATTCTCAGTCAGGCCGGCTTTGGCGATCAGGCCGCCGTGCTGGCGACGATCGGCGGTGCGGTATTGATCAACCTGAGCACCATTCTCGGTATTTTGCTCGTCGACCGCATCGGCCGTCGCCGTTTTCTGCTGATGATGGTGCCGGGCTCTGCTGTCGCCCTGGGCGTTATGGGCTGGCTGTTTCTCGGTGGTGCGCCTGAGGCCGGGCCAGGGCAGTGGCTGCTGGTCGCCTGCCTGGGCATCTATATGGCGCTCAACTGTAGCTTCGGGGTTTGCCTGTGGTTGATCAACGCAGAAGTTTATCCGCTATTCGTGCGCGGCAAGGGGGCCAGCGTAGGCGCTTTCAGCCATTGGGGCTTCGATTTACTGGTCACCCTGACCACGCTGTCGCTGGTCAGCGCGCTCGGTGCGGCGTATGCCTTTTGGCTCTACGGCGCAATTTCGGTGCTGGCGGTGCTGTTCGTACTGCGTTATGTGCCTGAAACCAACGGTCGCACGCTAGAAGATATTGAGCAGGACCTGAAGGACGGCGTGTTCTTCCCGCACCAGAAGCGTAAGGCTAAGCCACGGTCGACTGTATCCGTAGCCGCGAATCCCGGTCGCTAGATATTGTGCGTAATTTTGCCGATTCAGCCTTTGCGAGGCAGGGCATCGTTCCGGCCTAATCATCGCTGATACTCTTTTTGTATTCTGCGCCCAGACAGCCCTCGCGGCGGTCCGGGCGCTTTCTTTTGTGTAGTCTGCTGCTGGATCTCGCCGCGTTTTTTCCTGAATGGCGGTGAACCAGATGCAAGACGATATCCTCGGCCTGGCCTATGACATTTCCAATGCGACGCGCAGTAAGGTCGAGCTGATCGAGGCGATTACGCGTCGCGCCCATATTCTTTCGCTCAATGCGCGCATTGAGGCCGCCCACGCCGGGCAGAGCGGCGCCGGCTTCGGCGTGCTTGCCGAGGAACTGGGGACGGTGTCCGCCGAGATCCGCAGTGTCGCCACCGCGCTGCGTCAATCCATCGACGGTCATCTGCACGAGATCGAGCAGGCGGGCAGCGCCATGCTGACCTCGTTTCGCGGCGCACGGCTGGCTGATCTCGCCGCCAGCGCGGTCGAACTGGCTGAGCGCAGCCTGAGTGCGCGTGCCAGCGACGTGCGTTGGTGGGCAACGGACAGTCGGATAGTAGATGCGGCGCGGGAAGGTACGGACGGTACGCGGCGCCAGGCGCAGCGTCGTCTGGCCACTATCTTGCGCACCTATGGCCTCTATCTTGACGTCTGGGTGCTCGATACACGTGGCCGGGTGGTTGCTACTGGCCGGCCGGAGCGCTATCCGCGTACCCAAACCGCCAACATGGTCAATGCCATGTGGTTTCGCAAGGCGCTCAACACGGCCAACGGTGATCAATTCAGCGTGGCCGAGGTGATGCGTCAGCCTACTCTCGATAACGCTGCGGTAGGCACCTATGCCACTGCCATCCGTGAGGGTGGTGAGCGCGACGGCAAACCGGTCGGCGTGCTGGCCTGTTTTTTCGACTGGACGCCGCAGGCGCGCGCCATTCTCGATAGCGTCAAGCTGAGCGAAGATGAGCGCGCAGTGAGTCGCATTCTGCTGCTTGACGCCCATCAGCGCGTACTGGCCGCCTCCGACGGCCGTGGCGTGCTGAGTGACGTCTTTGCTCTGCCGCTCAAGGGCCGTCGTCATGGCTTTGAACTACGCGACGACCGATTGATCGCTTTTGCCCGTGCGCAGAGTGATGAAGGTGGTTTCGCGGCGATCGAGTACCGCCTGCCGCCAATGCCTCGGCACGGTGCCTGAGCGGGCCGTTTTACCTGACGCTAACGGTCCGGCGCAGATGTGGCCTGATTGACGCGTTTGGATAACGCTTCGGGGCTTTCCTTGCGTTCCGAATAACGATCAGTCAGGAATGCGTCATGCTCGCGCAGCAGCAGAGTGAACTTGATCAGCTCTTCCATCACGTCAACGATGCGATCGTAGTAGGGTGACGGCTTCATCCGACCTTGCTCGTCGAACTCGTTGAATGTCTTGGGTACCGATGACTGGTTAGGGATAGTGACCATACGCATCCAGCGTCCCAATATGCGCATTGCGTTGACTGCGTTGAACGACTGCGAGCCGCCGCACACTTGCATCACAGCCAAGGTACGGCCTTGTGTCGGGCGCACGCCGCCCAATGACAGCGGCAGCCAGTCAATCTGACTCTTGAACACGCCGGTGATGTTGCCGTGGCGCTCAGGACTGCACCACACCTGGCCCTCCGACCACTGCGACAGTTCGCGCAGTTCGACCACCTTGGGATGCTCGGCATTCTCCTCGTCGGGCAGTGGCAGGCCGCGCGGGTCGAAAATGCGCGTCTCGGCGCCGAACATGTGCAGCAGGCGCGCAGCCTCCTCGACCATCAGACGACTGTAGGAGCGCTCGCGCAGCGAGCCGTAAAGCAGCAGGATACGTGGCGGACGGGCTTTTGCTTGCGCTACCAGCTCATGGTTGCCTGCCAGCGTCAGATGCTCAGGCAGCAGATTTGGTAAATCGTCGTACATGAAGACTCCTCATCAAGAGTAAGGGTATCCGTCGAAGCAGAACTGCTATAGTGCTCGTTCAGTCATCTCAATGGTTTTAATAACATGGAAACGACACAGGCGCTCGCCGCGCTTGGTGCCCTGGCTCAAGGCACCCGGCTGGCGATCTTTCGCTTTCTGATTGGCCGTGGCCCTGAGGGCGCCTATGCTGGTGATATCGCCAGCGCGCTTGATGTATCGCCATCGACGCTCTCGTTTCACTTGAAAGAGCTCGCCCACGCAGGGTTGGTGCGCGCCGAGCAGCAGGGTCGTCATGTTCACTACCGCGCCGAGTTCACCCATATGCAGGCGCTGATCGATTATCTGACTGCGCACTGCTGCGGTGATCAGCCCGAGCAGTGCCTGACGCAGGCGTCCTCCTGTGCCTCTAAATCCGAGCCGGGCGCTTAGCTTCTTTCATCCAGTGTCTGGACGATGTCATTGACCGTCGCACGCGCACTTCGCATCACGCCGATCAGCGTTGCTGAGGCGAATCCTGTCCACTCGCCGTAACCGACCAGCCACAGTCGAGGCGCCTTTTTCGCCCGGGTGCCTTTGAGCACGACACGGCCATCGTCCTCAAGCACGTCAAGCGGGACGAGATGATCCAGCGCGGGGCCAAAGCCGGTACACCAGATCACCGTGTCGACCGCGCTTTCCTCACCGTTCTGCCACACTACGCCGTTCGTCGTGAAGCGTGCAAAGGGACGTACACTATCAAGCACGCCGCGTTCGCGGGCCTCCTTGAGCGGCGGCACCATGACGATATCGCCAAGATCGCCGTCATCGGTATCCAGCCTGCGGCCTTCCTGATGGGCCTTCCATTTTTCAGTGGCGCGCTCGAACAGCACTCGCCCGTCAACATCGTCAGGCAAAAAGCGCGGCGGTTCGAGCGTTACCCAGGTCGTCTCGGCCACCGTCGAGACTTCGGCGAGAACCTGTGCGCCGGAGTTGCCGCCGCCGACGATCAGCACACGCTGGTCGCGAAACGGCTCGGCAGTATGGTAATCGCCGGAGTGAAGCTGGTGGCCAGTGAATGTCTCGCGGCCGGGATAGGCGGGCATCAACGGATGACGCCACGTGCCGGTGGCGCTAATTACCGCGCGGGCGTGAATGTCGCCACGATCTGTATGGACACATAGACCGTGTGGGCCCTGCGTGACCGCGCTCACCTCGACGGGACGGCGCAGTGGTAACCGGTAGCGCTGCTCATAGGCGGCGAGATAGTTGATGATGTGATCGCGGGGTGGCCACTGTTCATCGCAGGGTGGCATTGGCCAGCCGGGTAGTGAACTCCATTTGGCCGGCGAGAACAGGCGCAGCGAGTCCCAGCCATGACGCCAGGCACCGCCGGGCGCCTCCTCGCCATCGAGGATCACGTAGTTCAACCCGGTGCGGCGCATGAAGTAGCCGCACGCTAGCCCGGCCTGACCACCGCCAACGATTACCACGTCGAATATGTCGTCGCTCGCTGCCATGTTCATGCCTCGAGGTTATGCGCTGACGTCAAGCGTGAAGGATTGCCAACCAGCCTGCCAGAGCGAGCAGCGTCACTGCCAGCACCGGCACGGTGAGTACGATGCCTACCTTGAAGTAGTAGCCCCAGCCGATCTTCATGCCCTTGCGTGACAGCACGTGCAGCCACAATAGCGTTGCCAGGCTACCGATCGGTGTGATCTTGGGGCCGAGGTCACTGCCGATCACATTGGCGTAGATCATCGCCTGCTGCGCCAGCCCTGCAACATGACTTTCATCAATTGACAGCGCCACCACCAGTACAGTCGGCATATTGTTCATGATCGATGACAAACCTGCGGCAATGAAGCCGGTAGCCAGCGTAATCATCCACAGGCTCTGGCCAGCGATGGCACTCAGCACTTGAGCGATCTCAGCGGTGAGTCCCGCGTTGCGCAGTCCGTAGACGACCAGATACATGCCGAGCGAGAACACCACGATGCTCCACGGCGCATCCCGCAGCACTTTCAAGGTATTGATGCGATGGCCGCGGCGGGCGATGACGAACAGGATAGCGGCGCCGATGGCAGAGATGAGCGAGACCGGCACGCCGAGCGGCTCGGCGATAAAAAAGCCAGCAAGCAGGAAGGCAAGCACCCACCATCCTGCTACGAAAGTGGCGCGGTCCTTGATCACTTCGTGCGGCGTCTTGAGCTGGGTGAGATCGTAGCGGGGCGGAATGTCGCGACGGAAGAACAGGTAGAGCGCAGTGAGCGAGGCGAGAATCGAGACGATATCGACGGGCACCATTACTCGCGCGTACTCGCCGAAGCTGATATCGAAGAAGTCGGCCGAGACGATGTTGACCAGATTCGAGACCACCAGTGGCAGGCTTGAGGTATCGGCGATGAAGCCCGCCGCCATGATGAAGGCAAGTGTTGCGCCAGCGCTGAAGCCGAGCGCAAGCAGCATCTCGAATACGATTGGGGTGAGAATCAGCGCCGCGCCGTCATTGGCGAACACCGCCGCGACCAGCGCGCCGAGCAGGACCACCATGGCCAGCAGACGTCCGCCATGGCCGTTGCCCCAGCGTCCGACATGGAGCGCGGCCCATTCGAAGAAGCCGGCCTCATCGAGCAGCAGACTGGTGATGATGATGGCAATAAAGGTGAAGGTCGCGTTCCAGACGATGTGCCACACGGCGGGAATATCGCTGGGGTGGATGACGCCGGTGAGCAGCGCAACCAAGGCGCCGGCGCTGGCACTCCAGCCGATGCCGAGCCCCTTGGGCTGCCAGATCACTAACGTCAGGGTGGCAAGAAAGATGATGACGGCAAGCAGCATTGCAGTGTTCCTTGTCGCGTGGCATTTCAGTCGGGATTACAGCTCGCCGATGCGCTCAAGCTCGTGGGCGAGCCGTTCGCGATCGAACTCTTGTAGCGGCAGGGCGAAGAAAGCAGCGAAGCGCTGGCGAATCTTCGCCATGGTGGTGTCAAAAGCAGCGTCACGCTCGGCCTGGCCGGCCTCAATGGCAGAGGGGTCTTCGAGCCCCCAGTGCGCCTTGAGCGCCGGGCCCAGGAACAGCGGGCAGGGCTCTTGGGCGGCGCGGTCGCAGACGGTGATGACGATATCGGGCGGATCGTCCGCGAACGCCTCGGAAGACTTGCTCGTGTAGCCTGTGCTGTCGATCCCTGCGCGTTCGAGGGCGCGTAGCGTATCGGGGTTGACTCGGCCCGAGGGCTGGCTGCCAGCGCTGATGGCATGCATATCGAGGTAATCGGGAACCAAAGTGTTGAACAGCGCCTCGCTGAGCACGCTGCGGCAGCTGTTGTGGGTACAGAGAAACAGAACCTTCATGGCAGAGCCTCGCGGGTGGCAATAATTATCCGGCAGTATGGCCGATAGATTTCGATGCTTCCATAGGTATCGAAATATGATGCTGGCAAAACGCCTTGGGCAATAATTCTGAACATAAAAAAAGCGGCGCTTGTGCGCCGCTTCAGTATTGCCCTACGCCTCAGTAGGAGGCGCGACGATAGCTGCGGTAGCGCGGCAGCCAGAAGTTGCGCTCGATCGCGGCGTGGATGTCATCGTCGCTGGTCTTGAGTGCGACGCCATCTTCCTGTGCGCGCTTGGCGACGGCGAAGGCGATGATTTTACTGACGTGCTGGATGTCCTTGAGCGGCGGCAGCACTGCGCCCTTGCCCTCAAGCGCGATCGGCGAGCAGTCAGCCAGCGCGCGGGCGGCGTCCATCAGCATGCCATCGGTGATGCGCGTCGCCTTGACCGCGATCGCCCCTAGTCCGACACCGGGGAAGATGTAGGAGTTGTTGCACTGGGCGATGGGGATCTTCTTATTGCCAATGGTGACCGGCTGGAACGGGCTGCCGGTAGCCACCAGCGCGGCGCCGTTAGTCCAAGTGAGTATTTCCTGTGGTGTCGCTTCGACCCGTGAGGTCGGGTTGGAGAGCGGCATGACCAGCGGTGCGGGGCAGTGCTCATGCATGGTCTTGATCACCTCTTCGGTGAACAGGCCGCGCTGTCCGGAAACGCCAATCAGGATGGTCGGCTTGGCGTTGCGCACCACGTCGAGCAAGGCCAGATCGCCTTCGCTCTTGTCCCAATCGTCAAGGTCACTACGCTTTTGCACCAGACGTCGCTGGAAATTGACCAGATTGGTCATGTCGTCGGTGAGCAGGCCGTAGCGGTCGACCATGAAGACGCGGGCACGTGCCTGGGCTTCGCTCAGGCCTTCTGCCACCATTGCCTCGATGATCTGCTCGGCGATACCGCAGCCGGCCGAGCCGGCGCCGACGAAGGTCACGCGCTGCTCGGAGAGCTTCTCGTTCTTGGCCTTGCAGGCGGAGAGCAGGGTGCCGAGCGCGACGGCGGCGGTGCCTTGGATGTCGTCGTTGAAGCAACACAGTTCATCACGATAGCGATCGAGCAGCGGCATCGCGTTGGCCTGGGCGAAATCCTCGAACTGCAGTAACACGCCGGGCCAGCGGCGTTTCATTGCCTGAATGCACTGATCAACGAATTTGTAATATTCATCGCCGCTAATGCGCTCGTGACGCCAGCCCATGTACATCGGATCGGCGAGCAGGTCGGGGTTATTGGTGCCGACATCAAGCACGATTGGTAACGTATAGGCTGGGCTTATACCGCCACAGGCGGTGTACAGCGACAGCTTACCGATCGGGATGCCCATCCCGCCGATACCCTGGTCGCCAAGGCCGAGAATGCGCTCGCTATCGGTAACGACGATAACCTTGACGTTATCCTTGGTGGCGCTGTTAAGGATATCGTCGAGGTGCTCGCGGTCGGCGTAAGAGATGAACAGGCCACGGTGGGAACGATAGATCTGTGAGAATGACTGACAGGCTTCGCCGACGGTGGGGGTATAGATGATCGGCAGCATCTCTTCGAGATGCGTCTCCAACAGACGGAAGAACAGCGTTTCGTTGCTGTCCTGAATCGAGCGCAGGTAGATGTGACGCTCAAGATCACTCTGCTGCAGGGTATATTGCTGATAAGCGCGCTCGGCCTGTTCCTCAATGGTTTCGATGGTCTGGGGCAGCAGGCCGACAAGATTGAAAGCGACACGCTCTTCAAGCGAAAAGGCGCTGTCCTTGTTGAGAAGCGGCGTTTCGAGCAGCGTAGGGCCCGAATGAACAATATAGAGAGGGCGTTGCGTTGTCTGGGACATTGACGGTCACATCCAAACGAAGTGTGTGATAAGCCGAAAAGAGTATACCGCACCAAGGCCGTATCAGCGCACTGTATGGCTTCGAAACGGTAGCGGTCACGGTCAGGTAGTCGAATAAACACTCATGATGCTAACGGGAAAGCTCGATGCGATCAGGGTGAATGACAATCAACCCTTGCTTGTATAACCCGCCCAGCGCTTTCTTGAAAGTGGCTTTGCTGACCCCGAAGGTTCTGGTAATAACATGCGGTGCGCTCTTGTCACTGACGAACAACACGCCATCGTGTGCCTGTAACTTATCCAGTATCTGCTCGTGCAGACTACTGGCGGCTTGCTCGCCCAGGGGCTGCAGGCTTAGGTCGATCTTGCCATCCGCACGGATTTGTTTGATATAGCCTTGCTCGCGCATGCCGCTGCGCAAGGATTTGAACGCCTCATTTTTATGGATCAGTCCCCAATGTTCGTAGTTGATAATGGCATTGAAACCGAGATCACTGGGACCTGTGATTAATAATTCGACCGCCTGGCCGATGGTGTAGTTCGGCGGTGTGCCGCCGAGATGGCGGTCAAGCCGCATGGTGGCAGTAATGCGATGCGTGCGCTTGTCGAGAAAAAGGTAGACCACACAAAAATCGCCGATTTTTAGCGGGCGCTTCTCTTCCGAATGGGGCAGCAGCAAATCCTTGGGCAGTCCCCAATCAAGAAATATACCGACATTGTTGCGCGCCACCACCTTGAGGCTGGCGAATTCACCGACCTGGGCCTTGGGCGTTTGCGTCGTAGCGATGAGACGATCTTCGCTGTCGAGGTAAACGAAGACGTCCAGCCAGTCGCCGACCTCGCTGGGACGATCCTTGGGAATGTAGCGCTTGGGCAGCAGAATGTCGCCGTGGCGTGCGCCGTCCAGGTAGAGCCCGAACCCCGTATGCTTGATTACCTGTAACGTATTGAAGCGCCCGATAAGTACCATTGCTGCCACCTTGTTGAATGAGCCGTTATTCTAGCGCAGATGAGAGGTTTGGGACGCTTTCTCGTTGATCATTTGCGCAATGCTCATGGCGACTGTCTGGGCGTGAAGCGTCACCTGCGGCACGCCCATCAGTTCACCGACCCGTCCCCGAGCCAGCGGGCCGGCGACACGCAGCCGGGGCTGGGCATGGCCAGTCTGATCAAGAACACAGCTGTCATTGTCGACAGCGATACCCAACTGGCACTCATCGGGATGCCCCAGTCCCTGGCGGTGGAGCGAGGCCAGCAGCGGCGAATCGACAAACAGCCGTTCATGGCCGGGGCCGGTATTGAGCACTAGCGCATCGAATTCGCGCACAATGAGCTGATCGCAATGGCGCGGTGAAATGTGTAGACGGATCACCTCGTCGTCAATGCTGGCGTCGACAATGCGCGCAGCCAGCACGTCTAACGTGCTGGCTTCACGACGCTGATCGGTAATGCTTTGGGTCTGCGGCGCAATACGGAAACGACCGCTGTCCCACCAGGGACGCAGGTGACGTAGAAAGCGTCGCTTCTCTTTGAGTGGCAAGCTGCCCCATACCCTCGGCGCCTGTTCGCGCAGCGCATCAAAAACATGCTGCCAGGGCCGGCCGTGGGATTGAGCGTCGAGGATCGCGGTACGGGTGCGTTCGACCAGTGTCAGTGCAGTTGTCGCCGGAGCGGTGGAAAAGTCGCCCCATCCGTCACCCTCGATTGTGGTCTGGCTTGCGGGTAAGCGGCCACGGCGCGAAAGCGCGGTGACAGAACCGCGATGGCCCTGACGGGTCAACGAAGCCAGAGTATCGGCCATGGTCAGGCCTGTGCCGAGCAACAGCACACGGTCATCAGCACGGATCGTCTTGAGCGCGTCGGGTCGCCACGGATCGGCGATGAAGCGCGGGTGGTCACGCAATATTTCGGCCAGTCTGCCCGGTGCAGTGGGCGGTGTATGGGTCATGGCCAGCACGACGAGATCGGCGTTTAGCGCTTCCCCACCTTCAAGTTCAAGACGATAGCCGGTGCCGCGTGGCGCTATGCCCATGGCACGGGTGCAGCGATGGCTGAGTTGACCGGTCGCGAGCAGCGGCGCGAGCTGAGCTTGCATGTAGTAGCCGAAATCGCTGCGCCGGGCAAAGATACGCCCATCGGCCAGTGCAGCTTCGGGATCGTGCTCGATCAGGTGGTGCGTGGCGTACCAGCGCTGAAAATGAGTAGGGTCGTCAGGCAGCAGACTCATCCGTGTTATCGGTACGTTGAGACGGTGCGCCGGGTCACGGGAGGAATAGGCGAGGCCTGCGCCTAAAGTGGTGCGAGGTTCGATCACGGTAATCGCTGCCGACGTGGTCAGCAGATGGCACAGATGCCAGGCGACGGCAGACCCGACCAGACCGCCACCGACAATAACGATATGAGGTGCTTTACGCATTACATGACTCCTCAGGCTAGGTGACGCCTCCTCGCGGGCGCATATAACAGGGAATGAACGCTTGGCTGTGGCATGTCGAGTGCGGTTGGCTGAAAGTCATAGATTGCTTCGCATTCAGCAACTGCTTTATCAGAGTATGTGGCCTGTCGGATAGACCTATCTATTGGCAAGGGGAGCAGTACGGTGGATCGTCTATTCAAGGCCGTGTGTAGATAGCTTATAGTTGCAACCGAACCTTCCCCATAAAATACCGCTTTGGATGTCATCCTTGGTCGATCGTCGCCGCTTCCATGCCCTGATTACCTGCCTGGCCGTGCTGTTGCACCTGCTCGCCATGCCGGTCTCTGGTGCCATGCCGGCGGAGGCCAAGCGTATGATGGGGTGCGAAGGGCACTACCTTCCAACCGAAGGCGCCCTGCACACGGCGCAGCACCATGCACAGCATCAGCATCATGATGAGGTGCCGCAGCCGCTGCATCATCATGCCAACATGCAGCACTGTTGTTGTGGCGCCAGTACCGCCTCGCAGGCCGGGTTGGCCTCAATGCTGGCGCCGTCGTTTCATGCGCCCGCAGTGTTCGAGATTCGGCTGCTGCCCCAGCCGCCACCACGGGCGTACATCGTCCGCCATTACTGGCCCAGTCTCAATCCCCGCGCCTCTCCTGTCTGATCCTGCAATTGCTTCGTGATGCCGTGCCTATCTGCTTGAGTGGGCATCTGCGGCGCGCTCACATGACATCACGCCACGCATAGGCCCCGTGACGGCAAGCTACGCCGTGGCGGAGCGTAACGATCAGATCTTTGAGGTAACCATGTCGATGCCTTCCACCTCTGCGGCCGTATCCAGTCCGGCCGACACGCAGACCCGCTCGCGTCGGGCGGTGATCGCGCTGCTTACGCGGCTGCACTTCTATATCGGAATCTTTGTCGGGCCGTTTCTGTTGGTCGCGGCACTAAGCGGTTCGCTCTACGCGCTTTCGCCCCAGATCGAGTCGCGCCTCTACGCCCACCAGCTCTTCACCGACAGCGTTGGCGCGGCGCAGCCGCTGGCGCTCCAGATCGAAGCTGCCCAGGCGGTAGTGGGTGATCTGGATATGCTGGCGGCGGTGCGTCCCGCCCCTGAGCAGGGCATGACCACGCGCGTGATGTTCGCCGAGCCCGGCCTGCGTCCCTCCGAGACGCGTGCGATTTTTGTTGATCCGGTCACCCGCGAAGTGCGCGGCGATCTCATCGTCTACGGGACGTCTGGCGCACTCCCGCTGCGCGGCTGGCTCGATCACTTTCACCGTGGCTTGCAGTTAGATGACGTTGGGCGACTGTATAGCGAACTTGCTGCCTCCTGGCTATGGATCGCGGCGCTGGGTGGGCTGACGCTGTGGATTGTCAGGGCACGTGCGCAGCGTCATGCGCGTGCCGTGACGCCGCCTTCGGGGCTGCGGCGTTGGCACGCACGGCTTGGGTTGTGGGCGCTGCTCGGCCTGCTGTTCTTCTCGGCCACAGGCCTGACCTGGTCGCAGTATGCCGGTAGCAATATCGGCGTGCTGCGCGCCCAATTCGGCTGGTCAACGCCGAGCGTCGCGACCGATCTTAAGGCATCGGCGCCTAATGCCATGGGCGGCATGGGAGAGCATGCTGAGCACATGATGAGCACTACGCCGTCCGCAGCGGTGAATCCGGCGACGTTCGATACGGTGCTCGACGCCGCGCGAGCGGCTGGCATCAATGCCGGCATGGTGGAAGTCAGGCCGGCCGCCGCTGATGACAAGGCCTGGACCGTGACCGAGATTGATCGCCGCTGGCCGACCCAGGTCGATTCGGTTGCCATCGACCCGCGCAGTGGCGCTGTCGTCGACCGCGCCGACTTCAAGGACTATCCGCTGGCGGCCAAGCTGACGCGCTGGGGAATTGATGCGCACATGGGTACGCTGTTCGGGCTTGCCAATCAATTGATTCTGGTCGCCGCTGCCAGCGCCTTGATCGTGATGGTAGTCTGGGGCTACCTGATGTGGTGGCGCCGTCGGCCCAGCCTGACAGCCCTGTACGGTCCGTGGCGGACGCTGCGCCAGCTGTCGCCGCAAGCGCAGGCGGTAACGCTTGCCATCGCCGCGGTGCTGGGCTATTGCCTGCCGGTACTCGGCGTCAGCCTGCTGCTCTTTCTAATGCTGGATGGCCTGCTGACACTGATAGTGCGGCGTCAAGGTGCTTAAGCTGTGACTGATGCTCCCCTGCGCGGTGGAAAGCGCCAGGCAGGGGAGTCATCGGCAGTACTGGCTTGAGAATGCTGGATGAGCATGCTAAGAACTGAGCGTGGATATGGCATTCCTCCCGAGCGTCTCTTTTCTCTTGGTGCTCGAACCATCACAGCCGTGATTGATGATGCCTGCGAAGCGCACCGGGGTGCGTGTGCAGGTATGATCCGTAAACACCTGCTTACCTCTCGATGCTTCGCGTAGTTCCCGTTGATTTACGATTTGCCGAGGAAAAACCCATGTGGTTCTCTGTTGTTGCCATAGGTGCTGGTGCCGCGCTTGGTGCTAATATCCGCTGGTTGCTTGGGCTCTGGCTCAACGCACTGTTTCCCTCCATTCCGCCCGGTACGCTGGCTGCTAACTGGCTCGGTGCCTGGCTGATCGGCATCGCTATTGGGCTGTTCGCTTATTTACCCCAGCTATCGCCCGAGTGGCGTCTGTTCGTCATCACCGGATTTCTCGGCGCCCTGACCACCTTCTCAACCTTTTCCGCTGAGATGTTTGCCAACCTGCAGGCAGGTAAGTGGGTCATGGCATTGACCGGTATCGGCGTGCATGTGGTCGGTTCACTGATCATGACCGGGCTGGGCATGGCGACGTTCAATATTCTCAAGAACTTGATAGGGATGGCGAAATAAATCTTTACGGCAAGACGTGGAAGTGAGCTGCATCATGCCGCTATCGCGACGGCACAACAGGTTGCCCGGTCGAGTAGGTCAGCCAGGTGCTGAGCGTTGATACGATGCAGCACTGCGGGGTAATGTCATAGCCTCATGCGAAGTCCTTTCTTTCCACGTTCGGATACTGCCCGAGGTCATCATGACGATTACCATTTACCACAATCCTGCCTGTGGCACCTCCCGCAATACACTCGCCATGATTCGCCAGTCCGGCGCGGAGCCGGAAGTCATCGAATACCTCAATACGCCGCCGACCCGCGAGCGGCTGGTTGAGCTGATCACCATGATGGGCATCACGCCGCGTGAGCTGCTACGGGAAAAGGGCACGCCCTATGCCGAGCTCGGCCTCGACGACCCCGCGCTCACGGATGATCAGCTCATCGATGCAATGATGGCGCATCCGATTTTGATCAATCGACCGATCGTGGTGACAGAGAAGGGTGCACAGCTTTGCCGTCCCTCAGAGACTGTGCTCGACATCCTGCCCAAGGCAGACATTGGCGCCTTCAGCAAGGAGGACGGCGAGATGGTGACTGACGCCACAGGCCAGCGAGTGCGTTAAGCGTGCCGGTGGACTTTCATATCTTCTCGTGTCCCGCCAACGGCGCTTTCATCGATAGTGAGCCGGTGCACAGGGTGCTTCACAATGGCTGAAGTACCAGAACGGCTGGGTCGGTTTAATTGACGTCAGCAGGAAGCGTTGTCCTTTCTATAACCGTGAGGTGCCCCGGCTGTTTTACGGTCAACGGCGATGCGAATATTACAATTGCAGCGCGCTGACATAAAACTGACATATTTTCCCGTTAATGTAGCTCCCCATGACAGGTCACCGACCTCCAAGTGAATACGGCAAAGGCCTAAGAAAACTAAAAACGCCAGCGCTTTTTTGACCATCACGTATGAATCAGAGCGGTCCACTGAAGGAGCCATACCATGTTGAAGTATGTTGCAACGACCCTATTTTCAGCTTCCCTGGCACTGGGTGCCTCGGCAGCCGTTGCGGCCGACAGCATTACCGGAGCAGGGGCAACGTTTCCTTATCCAGTTTATTCCCAGTGGGCCGATGCCTATCAGGATGAAGCCGGCATTGGCCTGAATTATCAGGCGATCGGCTCCGGCGGTGGCATTCAACAGATCACCGCCAATACCGTGACCTTCGGTGCTTCCGATGCGCCGATGACACCGGAAGAACTCAACAAGAGCGGTCTGGTCCAGTGGCCGCAAATCATGGGCGGCGTTGTGCCGGTGGTCCATATCGAAGGCGTTAAGCAGGGCCAGCTCAAGCTAGACGGTCCCACGCTTGCCGATATCTATGCCGGTAAGATCACCAAGTGGAACGATGACGCGATCAAGCAGCTCAATCCCGATCTCAAGCTGCCAGATACGCGTATCACCCCGGTCTATCGTGCGGAAGGTTCTGGTACCAACTTCCTGTTCACCCATTATCTGGCCCAGGTCAGCCAGGACTTCGCTGAAAACATCGGCGAGGGCAAGTCAGTGGCGTGGCCGGCCGGTGTTGGTGCCAAAGCCAATGCTGGCGTAGCGAGCCAGGTGGGCCAGATTAACGGCGCGGTCGGTTATGTCGAATCCGCTTATGCTGAACAGAATAATCTGAACGTTGCGCAGTTGAAGAACCAGGCAGGCCAGTTCGTTACCGCTAATAGCGACAGCTTCAAGGCTGCTGCCGCCAATGCTGACTGGAAAAACGCCGAAGGCATGTATCTGGTACTGACCAATCAGCCCGGTGCGCAGAGCTGGCCGATTGTTGGGGCCTCTTTCATCCTGATGCACAAGCAGGTAGATGATGCCGAGGCGGCCAAGCAGGCACTTGCCTTCTTCGACTGGGCATTCAAGAACGGTGATCAGGCAGCGACTCAGCTCAACTACGTGCCGATGCCCCAGAACGTGGCCGACATGGTGCGCAACAACGTCTGGTCGCAAATCAAGACGCAGGACGGCCAGCAGGTCTGGCAACAGCAATAATCACTATTGTCAGGATGTGAAAGCTGTGGGCAGATGCCCACAGCTCTTTTGCATCCAGACTTTATGGTCTGCGAGAGGCGCCACCTCTGCAGCCCAACGAAGGCAGTCCCCGCAAATGGAATTCCACAAGTGACGAACGCTGATGAAAAATTCTGCCACCGCTGATAATCGTCATCTCCTTCGCGCCAGCAGCGGTGAACTCAAGGCGCTCAAGCGCAACGGCATGATCGATCGTCTATTCGAGCGTTCAACGCTGTTTTTTGCCCTGGTGGTGTTGGTCCTGTTGGGCTCGATCATGGCGTCGCTGGTCATGTCGGGCTGGCCGGCGCTGTCGACCTTGGGGCTTGATTTCTTTACCACCGACCGCTGGGCGGCCAACGTTGAGAAGTTCGGCGCGCTACCGGCGATCTACGGCACGATAGTGACCTCAGTGGTTGCTGTCGTCATCGCCGTGCCGGTCTCGCTTGGCATTGCGATCTTTTTGACCGAGCAGTGCCCGATGGTACTGCGACGCCCGCTGGGGACGACGGTTGAATTGTTAGCAGGGGTGCCTTCGATCATCTATGGCATGTGGGGCGTCGAGGTGCTGGCACCGTTCCTGCAATCTTACTTTCCGACGATCTTTCCGGCGGGTACGGGCTTGGCGACTGCCGGGTTGATTCTGGCAGTCATGATTATTCCTTTCATTACCGCCATTACTCGCGATGTGATGCTGACAGTGCCGTCGATGATGCGCGAGTCAGCCTATGGACTGGGCTGTACGACGTGGGAGGTGGTACGCAGCGTGGTCTTCCCCTCGGTGCGTGGCGGTATGGTCGGTGGTGTCATTCTGGGACTGGGCCGCGCACTAGGTGAAACCATGGCGGTGACGTTCGTGATTGGCAACAACCTGTTTTTCTCTCCGACGCTGACCGGCCAGGGCACGTCGATCGCGGCGCTGATTGCCAATCAGTTTCCCGAGGCGGATGGTCTGCAGCGTTCGGCGCTGCTGGCGCTGGGGCTGATGCTGTTCGTCATTACGTTCATCGTGCTGGCCATCGCCCGTTACATGTTAAATCGCATCGAGCGACGCGCGCCCTGACGCGCATGTGGAGAAAATACGCATGAATTCTGTTTATCAGCGTCGCCGGATCATCAACCGCATGGTGATGACGCTATGTGTCGCTGCCGCTGCCTTTGGCATCCTCTGGCTTTTGATGATTCTCGGCACGCTGATGTTCAAGGGTGCCGCGGCGTTGTCACCGGATGTGTTCCTTGAGCGCACCAAGATGTCGGGCGGCGGGCTCGGCAATGCCATTCTTGGCAGTTTGATCATGACGGCGCTAGCGACGGTGGTGGGGACAGTCATCGGCGTGGCAGCCGGTACCTGGCTGGCCGAGTATGGCACCAAGTCGCGGCTCGCCAGTACGGTGCGTTTCATCAACGACGTACTGCTGTCGGCACCGTCGATCATCATCGGGTTGTTTGTCTATGCCGTGATGGTGCTGCCGATGGGGCATTTTTCGGGCTGGGCTGGAGTGGCTGCACTAGCAGTGATCATCATTCCGGTCGTCATTCGTGCGACTGAAGATATGCTCAAGCTGGTACCTAACACGCTACGTGAAGCAGCGTCGGCGCTGGGCGCTCACCGCTGGTGGGTGGTCACCAAAGTGTGCTATGGCGGCGCCAGAGCCGGCATCATTACCGGCATTCTGCTCGGCTGCGCACGCGTCAGCGGTGAGACGGCACCGTTATTGTTTACCTCGCTGAATTCCAATCAGTGGAACTTTTTCGATATGGACAGTGAAATGCCCAACCTGCCGATGACGCTCTATCAGAACATGACGATCAATTCGTTCATTCCACGCCAGGTCGAGCTGGCTTGGGCGGGGGCGCTGATTCTGACGGCAGCGGTGCTGGCACTCAATATTATTGCCCGCATCATTTCCAGCCGACGCAGCAAGGGCTAAGCTGCCAAGAGGTCTCTATATGAATTTTTCACGAGAAGGTTCGATGTCCGCGCGCATCAATGAAAGCACTCTGCAGGCGACAACTTCCCCAGTGAACAGCGTCGCTGCTGCCAAGCTCAAGGTCGAAGAACTCAACTTTTATTACGGTAACTTTCAGGCGCTGAAAAATATCACCATGGAAGTGCCCGCCAATCAGGTGACTGCGTTTATCGGTCCCTCCGGCTGTGGCAAGTCGACCATGCTGCGCTGTTTCAACCGTATCCACGATCTTTATCCCGGGCTCAGGACGGAAGGGCAGATTCTGCTCGATGGTCAGGATATCAACGACCGGAAAATCGATATTAACCTGTTGCGTTCGCGCATCGGCATGGTGTTCCAGAAACCGACGCCGTTTCCGATGTCGGTATTCGACAATATCGCCTTCGGCGTAAAGCTCTACGAGCGGTTGTCTGCCCGTGACATGGAGGAGCGTGTCGAGTGGGCGCTGAAGAAGGCGGCGCTGTGGGAGGAGGTCAAAGACAAGCTCAAGCAGAGCGGTCAGGCGCTGTCCGGTGGTCAGCAGCAGCGTCTGTGCATCGCACGTACCATCGCGGTGAAACCCGAAGTCATTCTGCTCGACGAGCCGACTTCGGCGCTTGATCCGATCTCGACCGGCTATATCGAGGATCTGGTCAATGAGCTCAAGGCGGATTACACCATCGTTATTGTTACTCATAACATGCAACAGGCGGCACGTGTCTCTGATGTGACTGCCTTCATGTATCTGGGGGAGCTGATCGAGTGTGATGAGACCACCCGTATATTTACCCAGCCGGCGCACAAACGCACCGAAGATTACATAACAGGGCGTTATGGATAATTAACTTTAAATAAAATATAATTGAATACTATTCTATTAAGGGCGCTTACTAAGCGCCCTTAACTATTTTATGGCTGCTATGTTATTCGGTACGTGCGCTCTGGTTAGGGCGAAAGTGATACCGACATGTGGAGTGTGCTCGACTAGATTGATAAATAATTCAGTTAACAACGACAGGGACGTCTCGCTATGGCTTCATCCGGAAAGCAACGTGTCTTTATTGCTTCAACCATTATTATTGCGGCACTGGTGATCATTGGTGCCGCGATCCCCGAACAGTTTGGGGCTGCGGCATCTTCTGCGCTGACGTGGGTCACGCACATCTTCGGCTGGTTCTACATGCTTTCGGTGTTCGGGTTCGTCGTATTTCTGTTCGGACTCGCGTTCAGTAAATACGGCAAGATTCGTCTCGGCCCTCAGGAAAGTAAGCCTACCTATGACTTCTTTTCCTGGATCAGCATGTTGCTTGCCGCTGGTTTCGGTGTCGGGCTGGTGTTTTATGGCATGGCCGAGCCGATGATGCACTTCTCCACTCCGCCCTATGGCGATGTCGAGGGTGGCACGGCTGAGGCGGCGCGACTGTCGATGCAGTACACCTTTTTCGAATGGGGCGTTCATCAGTGGGCGGCCTTTTCCATTGTCGGGCTGATCATCGCCTACACCCAGTTCCGCAAGAATCAGACCGGGCTGGTCTCAACGGTGCTGGCGCCGGTAACCGCCAGGCTGCCCTATGGTCGCAAGTGGGGCAGTGCGCTTGACGTGCTGGCCGTGGTCGCGACGGTAATGGGGGTGGCGACATCGCTGGGGCTCGGGGTATTGCAGATGAACGGCGGGTTGCATGCCGTTTTCGGCGTTCCCGAGGGCTTTCTGTGGCAGGCAATCATTCTGTTCGCAATGTTCCTGGCGTATATGGCCTCGACCTGGTCGGGCCTGGACAAGGGCATCAAGCGGCTCTCCAACCTGAACATGATATTGGCCATCGGCTTGATGGCTTATGTGCTGATTACCGGCCCGA
This sequence comes from Phytohalomonas tamaricis, assembly GCF_003012345.1. GTDB lineage: Bacteria > Pseudomonadota > Gammaproteobacteria > Pseudomonadales > Halomonadaceae > Phytohalomonas > Phytohalomonas tamaricis. The sequence continues at coordinate 107,826 of NZ_PVRV01000019.1, read as the reverse complement.
CGTTGGCGATTCTCAAGGGCATCACCCTGGGCCTTGGCGACTATCTGCAGAACTTTGTCGAGATGAGCCTGCGCGTCTCGCCCTATGACGATAACACCTGGGCAAGCGACTGGACCGTGTTTTATTGGGCCTGGGTTATTGCCTGGTCACCGTTTGTCGGCACTTTCGTGGCGCGTGTCTCGCGCGGGCGGACGATTAAAGAATATGTCTTTGGTGTGTTGATCGTGCCGCCGCTATTGGCATGTCTGTGGATCGGCGTATTTGGCGGTAATGCTCTGCATATGGATCTGTACCAGAATGCTGGGCTGGCCGAGGCGACCAACAACAACATTACCGTTGCCTTGTTCGAGATGTATGACCTGATGCCGTTCTCGTCGCTGCTGTCGATCGTCTCGATCGTTTTGATCTTCATCTTCCTGGTGACGTCGGCCGACTCGGCCACTTATATCGTTGCTCAGCTGACGGATGGTGGCTCGCTCAATCCGCCGCTGTACAAGCGCATCACGTGGGGTGTGCTTATTGCGGCGATCTGTTTGACGCTGATTGTCGCCGGCGGTCTGCAGGGGTTGCAGTCCGCATCGGTACTCGCCGCGCTGCCGTTTATATTCATCATTTATGCCATGCTCTATGTGCTGATCAAGGAGCTGCGCGCTGATCGCAAGGCGATGCTGAAGAGTCTCTATCGTCAGCACGGTGAGACGCCGGTAGGGGCCGATATCTTCGAAGCCGATGAAATGTCGGATACCCATGAGGAACGTATTCGCCGCACGCCAGATGTGGTCAATCGGCGTATCAATACTGATCGCACAAGCCGAACCGATCAGGATTGAGATTAATCGCTCGTAGTAAACGGTGCCTGTTTTCAGGCGCCGTTTTTTTATGAATCAAGGAAGGTTTATAGTGTGATACTATCAGCATAAAATAATAGGTAGAGTCTTTTTATAGTTTCAAGCTATCTTGTCTATCCTATTAGTTCATTGGGTTAATAAGGTTGGGGCCGCTAAAGTAAGTGGTGTTTGGGATGCCAGACCCAGACATGCTTCGTTTCCTGCATCTTTGATGCAATGTAACACCCCACCTGTCCCGCGTTCCCCAACGCGGGATTTTTTTATGCCTGTCTCTGGTGTTTTCCAATAGCGTTTGTCCCCTTCGCTGGAGTTAGCCTCTGGATCTGCCTACGCTCAATCGAGATGAAGCAAACGAGGCTGGCTGTGCGAATCGTATTTCTGTTTTTTCTGTGCGTGCTTATCGTGGGCGGTGTTGGCCTATGGCAGCAATGGTCATGGCTGAACGTGCCGCGTCAGTACAACCCGTTTGCACCGCTCGACATTACCGACGAGCCGACATTCGTGACCCAATGGAAACTCAAGCAACTAGGTGATCAGCCGGAACGCTGCATGGACGTGCTTGCGCGTGCTCGTGATGAAGGCGCAATCGACTATTCAGTGGTGGGCGATACCACCATTGGCAAATGTTCGTTGACCGATGTCGTGCGGGTGCGGAAGACCGGGGTGCAGTTCAACAATAGCTTCCTGGCGACGTGTCCGCTCGCCGTGACCTGGACGATGTTCGAGCGTCACGGCCTGCAACATGCGGCGCAGAGCGTATTCGGTGACAACGTGACACGTGTCGAGCATGTCGGCAGTTTTGCCTGTCGCAACATCTATCATCGCAAGAATGCGCGCTTGAGCGAGCATGCCACCGCCGAGGCGTTCGACGTCACCGGTTTCAGGCTGGCCGACGGCACACGCATTCGTGTGCTCAACGACTGGGATGATGAGGACAAGAAGAGCATGTTTCTGCACCGCGCATTCGAGCAGGCCTGCGGTTTTTTTGGCAATGCGCTCGGACCCGAGTACAACGCCGCCCACGCCAACCATTTTCATCTAGGCATGCGCGGCTTCATGATCTGCCGCTGAGCGGCGCGCAGTTGTTAAGCCGACATAAAAAGCGCTATGTTCAAAGTTGACCTGCGGGTCAGGAAGGAGCGCCATGGATAACTTCGCTTTGATCATGCTGCTGAGGAACCAACAATGACAACGATGACAGCAACCCAGGCAACGCTTGAGATCGATCAGTCCCGACTATGGGACGCACTGATGGTGATGGCTGAAATTGGCAAGACCGAGAGGGGCGGCAGCGGAAGATTGACGCTGACCGAGCTCGACAAGCAGGCGCGGCAGCTCTTCATTCGCTGGTGCGAGGAGATCGGTTGTACCGTTACGGTTGATCGCATCGGTAACCTGTTTGCCCGACGTGAGGGCAAGCGACCGGATCTTGAGCCGATTGCTTTTGGGAGTCACCTCGATACCCAGCCTAAAGGCGGTCGTTTTGATGGTGTACTTGGCGTGCTGGCTGGGCTTGAGGTGCTGCGTACGCTGCACGAGCATGACATCGTTACCGAGCGCCCCTTGCTATTGGTCAACTGGACCAACGAGGAGGGTAGCCGTTTTGCCCCGGCAATGGTCGCTTCTGGCGTTTACGCCGGGGAATTCACCCATGACTATATCCTGTCGCGCACCGATCGCGACGGCGTGACCTTTGCAGAAGCCCTGAGGAAGATCGGCTTTGAAGGCGACGCTGCTATCGGTGAGCCGAGCTTTGCGCGGTTTTTTGAGTTACATATTGAGCAGGGGCCGGTACTAGAAGAGGAGGCGCTCGACATTGGCGTGGTTACCGGTGTGCAGGGCATGCGCTGGTATGACATCACCTTTACCGGCCAGGCGGTACATGCCGGCACCACACCGCTGAGTTACCGCAACGATGCGCTGTGTGCCGCTTCACGGTTGATCGATTCCCTGACGCAGCACGCGCTGACACATGATCCTGACGCCAAGGTCACGTTTGGTGAGCTAACTATTCCGTCCTCGTCGCGCAATGTCGCCCCGGGCGAGGTACGCCTGACCGTTGACCTGCGTCATACCAGTACTGAAAAACTCGATGCGCTTGAAATCGCCTACTTCGACAAGCTGGCTGAAGCGGGGGAAACCTATGGCGTGATGATAGATCAGACCTGCATATGGGATTCGCCGGTTGTCGCGTTCAACGATGACAATATTGCCTCAGTCGAGGCGTCAGCCAAGGCGCATGGGTTTGGCTATAAGAAAATGATGAGCGGCGCTGGCCACGACGCGGTCTATATCTCCAAGATCAAGCCGACGTCGATGATTTTTGTGCCATGTCTCAAGGGGATTAGCCACAACGAAGCCGAATACTCATCTCCTGAGCAATGCGCGAAGGGCGCGCAGGTGCTTTGTGATGTTGTGGTTGAACATGCCAATCGGGTCTGAGTGATGGGCTGTATGTAAGCTGAAGTGCCCAATATAAAACGCCCCGTCATCATTGGCGGGGCGTTTCACATGGGAGGTTCGCTTTCTGATTGAGCGAGGTGAGACTCATCGCAAGGCATGGCTTTCCTCATTGGCGGGTGGAGCAGCGGCGCGATCATGTGCCATCAAAGCAGCGTCTGCGCCCGGCATATCAACCTTGAGTTCTCCTCCTCCTGAATTGATCAGCATGCGTTTTGCCATGGCGATGGCTTCTTTATGCGTGGCATGCAGCGTGCTGGGATATGGCGCATCATTCAATCGATTCGCCCACTTGCCGTCTTTCTGCCGATAGACGGTGCGGTTTTGATACTTGAACATAACCCACCTCCATGTCTGTGAATGAACGTGCTTATTCATTCTAGTCGACAATAAGAAATGTGTAAGATGCCAGAGCTCGAGTATGACGCCGAATCTCGGTGACGACTAGTCAACCAGAAATCCATCCGCTTGAAGCCGCCATAGCGACTCGAACAGGCCTCCTTCCTGACGAAGCCTTGCGGGTGGTCCGTCCTCAACGATACGACCGGATTTCATCACCACAATCCTGTCAAAGGCGGATACGGTAGAAAGTCGATGGGCTATCGCCAGAACAGTGCGCCCCCTGACCAGATCGGCGAGTGCGAGCTGGATTTCCTGCTCCGAGTGGGTATCTAGTGCCGATGTAGGTTCGTCGAGAATCAGAATCGGCGCATCTTTCAAGAAGGCTCGGGCGATACCCAGGCGTTGACGCTGTCCACCGGACAGACGAAGCCCGCGCTCTCCCACCAGCGTATCGTATCCTTGAGGCAGCTCCCGGATGAACTCATCGCAGTAGGCATGGCGCGCCGCAGTGACGACCTCGTCATCTGAAGCATCGGGACGACCATAGCGAATATTGTCCATGATCGAGCGATGGAAAAGCGCGCTGTCCTGTGGAACAACCGCAATGGCCTCGCGCAGGCTATCCTGACTGACTTCCTTGATAGGCTGGCCATCAATCAGGATTCGCCCGGCCTGCGCGTCGTCAAGGCGCTGAATGAGCGCCATCAACGTTGTCTTGCCCGCGCCCGAAGGACCAACGATGCCGACCTTTTGCCCGGCGGGGATATGTAGCGAGAAATCCTTGAAGACATACTGGCCATCAGGGTAGGCGAAAGAAACCCGCTCGAAATCAATCCGGCCCGCGCTTACCTGAAGTCTACTGGCATCTTGGGGATCATCGAGATCGTGAGGACGAGCGATGATATTGAGCGTGTCTGCGATAGCGCCGAACTGTTGGGAGATATCGACCAGCGCCAGGGCGAGATCACGCGAGCCATGAAGAATACGAAACGTCAGCGCGCTGACGACGACCACATCACCTGAGGTAATACTGCCCTCGGTCCAGCGCCACAAGGCCCACAAAAGCATCGAGCCGGCCATCAGCCATAGGCAGATGTCATGCAGTACACGGGCCTTCTCGACGTACATCCAGCTGCGCCGCTGAGCGCGAGCCTCGATGCCGATTTCGTGTGCCAGCCGGTCACGTTCACGCGCTCTGGCAGAAAAGGCCTTGATGGTCCAGACGTTAGAGACCAGATCGACCACTTCACCACCAATCTGTGATGACTGTGCGGCAAAGGTCTGATGTAAATGGCGGCCACGGATACCAAACCAGGTGATAACAAAGGCGATCAAAGCGACGAATACGACCAGCGCACCGGCCATATGCCAGTCGATGGTGGTAAACACGATGATGGCGCCGATAAAGTCGACACATGGCGGCGTGATGTTCCAGGTCATCGTGGTCATGATCGACCCGGTAGCGGCACCCGTCGCTGACACGCGCGTCCCCAGCGAGCCGGAGGATTGCCGCCCGAAATAGCGCATCGAGTGGCCGGTCAGATGGTCGAATAGATCGACACGCAGGTCCGTGCAGGTCGCCACGATAGCGCGGCAACCGAGCCAGCCGCTACTGCGCCACAGCACGTTTTCAACCGCAATCAGACCAATGAAGAGCGCAAACGGCGTCCAGACGGCAGCAGCGTTGCGCTCCCCGGACGCCATGGCATCGACTAACAGCTTCATGCCGTACTGGACCGCCACCGCGCAGCCCGCTGCACTGACAACCATGACCGCAAGCAGGCCAAATTGACCGGACCTGGCACGTAAGTAACGCATCAGGAAAGCACCGGGACGGCGCGGCAGTGGCTGCGAATAGCGCCGTGGAGACATCGTGTTGCGTCCTTCTGTTCGCATCATAGTGCGGCGTTGGCTACGCGCCGTCTGGGGTGATAGAGCAGCGTCTCGATATGGTCGCGCTGACGCTGTAGCTCCTCGGCCAGCGGGCCATGGAGCGGTCGTTGGCCCTGGTCATCGGGATAGCCAAGCAGACCGACCTTGCAGTGTCGGTAGTTGGCCCAGCCGGGGTAATCGGTGATCGGGTAGAGGCAGATACCTTCGACCGGGATGTCGCGCTGCAGTGCGGCTGCTACCTGCTCGCAGACGTAGCGGAACCAGGGCGCCCGCAGATCGCCCTCGGCCCCGGTCTCAGCGATCAGGATCGGCCGACCGTAGCGCTGATGGGTTTCGGCGAGAATGTCTTGGAATGGTCGATAGTTCGGGTCTTCAAGGATGATGGTCTCGCCGTTGGCGTACCACTGATTGTCGGAGTAATAGTTGACGCCGACGATATCGAGATATTCTGGCTTTCCGCCCAGGCCAGGATGCTCGGCACCGGTGATCAGATCCCAGGCGTGATATTGAGCGAGGCGGGCATTCTCGGCATTGTCGATATCACGACGGCGCGTCGAACGCGAGACGATATTGATGACGGGGTCTACCAGCACAAAGCGCGCCTCGGGGGAAACCGCACGAATGCTCTCGATAGCGGCGATGGTCGCCCTGACGAGTTGAAACTTGAGTTCATCACCGCGACCGTGCGCCGACGGATTGAAGCGCGCCATGGTACCACCAGCCCAGGCCCAGAAGGATATCTCGTTGACCGGACAAAACAGCGGCGCGGTAATGCCCTCATCGCGCAGTAGCTGAGCCGTGGCAGCGGCGAACCGGGCGAAGTGCTCGACGAATTCAGGCCGCCAGATATCGATGTCATCCGGCCAGCCGTAATGGCACAGATCCCAGATGACCTGAGTGGAGGTGTCACGTGCGGCACGCACCATTGGCAGCAGACTCGACCAGTCGTAATGGCCTGGCGTGGCCTCGATAAGATGCCAGCGAACGCCGTCGCGCACGGTGTTTAGCCCATGCTGCGCCAGCACGGTATAGTCCTCCACGGCCAGTCGGTCGTGCTGAGTCGAGGCAATAAGATCCAACCGGCGGCCATCGCGACGGCGATGCGTCGAACATTCGAAGCCGCCGAGAAAGAAGCTATTCAACATGCTCGGCTTGTACATCCCTGATCTCCTGACGTCCATGTAAACATGCTAGGCACAGTAGCCGATGATGCTGTCCCTTTCTCTCCAAGCTAGCCTGGCGGCAAGCTAGCTTATCCCGACAAGATACCGACTTGGCTACGCGTTAGGCGCTTGCCGAACCTGTGCCTCACTATAGGCGTATTGTTCGCGTGCCAGTGTTTCAAACGTGGACAGTGCCTGAGCCACGACCTGATCCATATTGTAATAACGGTAGCTGCCCAGCCGGCCCAGAAAGGTCACATTAGGCGTTGCATCGGCAAGCGCTCTGTAGCGCTTGTAGAGCGTCGCATTCTCGGGGCGCGGGATCGGGTAGTACGGATCACCATCGGCGGAAGGAAACTCATAGGTCAGGCTTGTCTTATGATGCTGCTGCCCGGTCAGGTGCTTGTATTCGGTAATGCGCGTATAAGCGACATCTTCCGCGGGGTAATTGACGACACCGACCGGTTGGAAGTTCTCCTGATCAAGGGTCTTGTGCTGAAACTTCAGGCTGCGATAGGGCAGCTTACCAAAGCGATAGTCGAAGAATTCATCGATCGGCCCGCTATAGATGAGATGGGCGTAACGAATCTCGTCGCGGATATCGTCAAAATCCGTATTGAGCATCACCTTGATATTAGTATGTGCCAGCATGTTCTCGAACATGCGTGTATAGCCATGCTTCGGCATCATCTGAAACGTATCGTTGAAATAGCGGTCGTTATCGTCGGTGCGCGTTGGCACGCGCGAGGTAACCGACTTGTCGAGCTCCGACGGGTCGAGTCCCCACTGCTTGCGGGTATAGCCGCGAAAGAACTTTTCATAGAGTTCACGACCGACCTTGTTAATCACGACATCCTCGGACGTGCGAATATCCTCGATATGCTCCGCCTTCGACGCCAGAAACGCCTCGGCCTGGTCAGCATTGAGATCAAGCCCGTAGAGCTTATTGAGCGTGGTCAGGTTGATTGGCATCGGTACCATCTGACCGTCAACCTGTGCAAGCACGCGGTGTTCGTAAGGATGCCACTCGGTAAAGCGCGAGAGGTAATCGACAATGCGCTGTGCATTGGTATGGAAAATGTGCGGGCCATAACGATGTACTAGCACGCCGTCTTCGTTGTAATGATCAAAGGCATTGCCGCCGATGTGCGGGCGTCGGTCGATGATCAATACCCGCTTGTTAAGCTCGTTAGCCAGTCTTTCAGCCAGTACGCTACCTGCAAAGCCGGCCCCGACAATCAGATAATCAAAGCCTTTGCCACCGCTGTTATCTGCATTCTGCCGTTGATGAACAGCACCGTTTTCTAGCTTTTGCGGCTGTGAGTGGTTCAAGTGCGTAGGCGTTTCGATGCTGTTGGCATAGGCCGTATTGTTCATTGTGCGCATTTCATCTGCTCCTCCATGAGCTTCCAGGTAATGTCCCAGGACATATCCTTGAGAATTTGATCGGCACTGCTGAGTACGCGCTCTCGATCCTGCAAGTCATCGAATGCCGCTTCGATCGCCGCAATGAATTCAGCCGGTGTAGCGGCGATCCTGACAAGATCGGTATGCCCGTAGGTCCGCACCACATCGGTAACCGGTGTCGAGACGACAGGCCGACCGCCTGCCAGGTATTCAGGGGTTTTGGTCGGGCTGATGAACCGTGTCGACTCGTTAAGCGCAAACGGCATCAAAGCAACATCCCAGCCTGCCAGGTAGTCAGGCAATTCGTCGTAGGCCTTGCCGCCAAGATAATGAATATTGCTGCGTTGAGGCAGTGAAGCGGGGTCGATCTTGACGATCGGGCCCACCAGTACGAAATGCCAGTCGGGACGCTGACGCGCCATTTCGGCAAGCAGTTCGAGATCCAGGCGTTCATCGATAACGCCATAAAAACCAAGACGTGGATAAGGAATGCTTGCCTGATCTTCGGGCTCAGGCAATGGATCACGCGCCTTGGCAAAATGGTCGATATCCACACTGCTAGGAAACGGATGCACATTATTGTGAAGCGTGCGTTTAGCCTCGAACAGACTGACACCACCGGTAAAGATCACGTCGGCCTTTTGCATCAGGCGCCGTTCGCGCTCAAGTAACTCAGGAGGCGCCCCCTCGAATGCGGAAAGCTCATCCATGCAGTCATAAACCGTCAATCGCGGCGTGAGATGATCGGCAAAACTGAGGCTCATCGGCGTGTAATACCAGACGACGAGGCTCTCTTTCGGTACGCCTTCAAGGTACTCGTCAAGTAACGTGCGCTGGGCCTGTTCAACGGCTTCACCTGTGCAGTGCGCTGGAAGCCGTGGCACCAGTACGGTAACGCCATCCTCTTCTTCGCTTACCTCAAGCCACGGGAACGGTTGATCGCTCTCGATCGGTTCTTCGAAAAAGAGAACGCGATGTGTCCGGGCAAAACGTGACATCAAATGCTGCGGGCGTTGATAAACAAAACGCCAGCGCAGATGTGAAAGACAAAGAAGCGTGGGTGCATTTTTATCAAGAGAAGAAGTGCGTTCTACCGTTCTTAGTTTTTTGCTCTGACGCCTTGTCTTACCGATAGTGTATTGGTGTGGTCCCGCCCAACTCATCGCATGATCCTCCCTGATCAGATATAACAGATATAGACGAAATACCAAGGATAGGGAGCCCAGACAACAAAACGACACATCAACGCTATAATGGATTACGTCGCGATGTGTCGTGATCTGACGCGAATGCGTTCAAATCTGATGTGTAGCGCGCATGGTCATGGTCGTGCTTTTCATCGCTTTCTGGCCAATGCCATGTACTTTTGGTCACTACCCTACACGAAATTTAATTGGCTTATAAATAAAGAATAAGCTAATCCAGTCGTTAGCTGTGAAGTCACCAGCCGAGCAACCAAAGGGGAAATAATGAGCGATTTCACACTGTACGGTTTTGATGGTAGTACCTATGTCCGCACGGTGCGTATGCTATTTATCGAAAAAGGCGTGCCTTACGAGCGCGTGGCCATCGATATTCTGAAGGGAGAACATCTCACACCGGAGCATCTGCGCCGCCATCCTTTCGGTAAGGTACCGGCATTGGAAACCGGGGGACGCATCCTCTATGAGACTGATGCCATCGCTGAGTTCCTCGAAGGGCACTTTCCCGCACCGGCCTTCTTTCCACGCAATCTCGATGATCGCGTCGATATGCGACAGTGGGCGGCGGTGATCAACAACTACATCTATCCGAGCATGATCGGCAAACTGGTCTGGCAGCGCATCATCAATCCGTTTCTGGGCCGGCCCGTCGATGACGCTGTCGCCGAGCAGGCGTTGCCCGAAATACGCCATCAGTTTGAGCTGCTGGAGAAGGTATTAAGCATGCGACCGCATCTGGTCGCGGGGCCTGCCTCCTATGTCGATCTGCTGTTGGCACCGATCATGGCGTATATGGCGATGACGGAAGAGGGCCAGCAGCTACTGAGCGAATTTCCCGGCGTCAACACGTGGTGGGAAAAGATGAGTCGACTCGACAGCTTTCAGCGCACCGCCCCGCAGCTATAAGCAAAGGTAAGTGCCCTCGATGAACGCCCTGCGCCCGCGGGGCGTTTACCTTTTCAAGCCAGTCTCATCGCGACGACGTGACCCGAAACGCAGACGACTCGGCGGCTTTCCCCTTCTGGCGCTTGCGGGTATGCTGCACGTCTTTTGGTGTCATTGCGCCACATCACGGTTTATTTCAGCTAACCACTCAATTACGGGATAGGGCCATGCAGCCTCTTGTCGGTGTCATAATGGGTTCCAAATCGGACTGGCCGGTCATGGAGCACGCTGTGAATATGCTAGAGCGTCTCGGCGTGCCTTATGAGGCACGTGTTGTCTCGGCGCATCGTACCCCGGATCTGCTGTTTGACTATGCCAGGCAGGCCGCCGGGCGCGGGCTTGAGGTGATCATTGCCGGGGCCGGTGGCGCGGCGCACTTGCCCGGCATGGTGGCCTCGCAGACGGCACTGCCGGTGCTGGGCGTACCGGTCGAGTCCAAGGCTTTGAAAGGGCTGGATTCGCTGTTGTCGATCGTGCAGATGCCAGGCGGTATCGCCGTCGGTACGCTGGCGATCGGCAAGGCGGGCGCAACCAATGCAGGCCTGCTGGCAGCGCAGATCATCGGCACGCATGACGCTGAAGTACGCGCGGCAGTCGAGGCCTTTCGCGCGGAACAAACGCAGACGGTACTCGACAATCCCGATCCCCGCGCGGAGTAAGTCCGGCGCTCGTGAGTCGGGTTCAGCGTCGGCATGATCGTTACCATGTCTTGCTTACAAGTCACGTCCTATTAAAGGTTCAACCCTTATGCGCATCGGCATTCTGGGCGCCGGCCAACTGGGCCGCATGTTGGCACTGGCGGGATATCCGCTAGCCAATCGTTTCGTCTTTCTCGATCCGACCGGTAATCCTAGTGCAGGTATCGGCGATATCATTATCGATCCCGATCAGCAGCACCTCGATGAATTTCTTGCCAAGGTTGATCTCGTGTCCTACGAGTTTGAACATCTTTCGGTCGATCTGGTGCGTACGATCGAGGCGCAAAAGCCTGTTTATCCTTCAAGTGAAGCGATCCGCATCTGCCAGAACCGAGCAGAAGAAAAGGCACTGTTCACCCGCTTGAATATACCCACGCCACAGTATCGCCTAGTCGATAGCGCCGCGGCGCTCGAAGCCGCGGCACGTGAATTGGGGTGCCCGGTGGTGGCTAAATCCATTACTGAAGGCTACGACGGCAAGGGACAGGCAGTGCTGCGTGACCCAGCCGAGGCCGCTGAAGCATGGGCGAGCATCAATCATCCACAGTTGATCGTTGAAGCGTTTGTCGACTTCGTGCGCGAGGTCTCGATCATTGCCGTGCGTGGTCGTGACGGCCAGATTGTGTTCTACCCGATGGCTGAAAATCAGCACGTTGATGGCATTCTGCGCTACTCGATTGCGCCGCTGCCCGATCTGGATGCGGGCGTGCAGGCCACCGCTGAGACCTACATTCGCGCGCTGCTTGATGAGCTCGATTACGTTGGCGTGCTGACGCTTGAGCTGTTCCAGGTCCGTGACGGGCAATTGCTCGCCAACGAGATGGCGCCGCGCGTACATAACTCCGGTCATTGGACGATGGACGGTGCAGTCACCAGCCAGTTCGAGAACCATCTGCGTGCGATCCAGGGGCTACCGCTGGGCGACACAGCAGCACGTGCGCCGACCTGCATGATCAACCTGATCGGGCGGGAAGGGGACAACACGGCCATTCTCGCCATCGCTGATGCTCATCTGCACCGCTACGACAAGACCGAGCGCGCCGGACGCAAGCTGGGCCACATTAACCTGCTTGCTGCTAGTCATGAAGAGCTGCTTGATAAGGTAGGCGCCTGCGCTGCGCTGCTGCCTGAGGCGCCATCGCCGCGCTTTAGTTTCGAGTAGTCATTCAGGAAATAATTGCAGGGGAAAAAAGCCGCTCCGGGTAAACGGGGCGGCTTTTTATTGACCTGAAGAGATTAAAAACGATCACTCACTCAGGTTGATGTCGTCTTCATCGGTAAGACCACCTGCTGCAGCGCCAGCAGCACCGCCAATAAGTGCACCGGTCGTGCCGCTGCCTCCGGTGACTGTGCCCACAGCAGCACCTGTCGCCGCACCAATACCGGCGCCGCTGGCAGTGCGCTCAGTAGTTGTGGTGCCGCAGGCGGTTAGCGAGGCGGCGACCAAAGCAATGAATAATCCGTTACGTAGCATGCCAAGATCCTCCTTTTCCAATGGCTGTTCAAAAAGGGTAGCTAGATCAAGGACTGAATACAAAAGCGGCAAAGGCGTTAAGGCGCAATAAAAAACGCCCCGCAATGCGGGGCGCTTCGATAGGCAGATGATGTCTGCTTCTATCAATCCCAGCTCAGCGCGCCGCCGGTCTGATATTCGGTGACCCGCGTCTCGAAGAAGTTCTTTTCCTTCGGCAGGTCGATCAGCTCCGACATCCACGGGAAGGGGTTTTCCACTTCCGCAAACAGCGGGGCCAGACCGATCTGCTCGGCGCGACGGTTGGTGATGAAATGCATGTACTTCTCGCATAGCTCGGCGTTGAGACCGAGGATGCCACGCGGCATGGTTTCACGCCCGTAAGCCACTTCCAGCTCACACGCCTTGTGCAGCATCCCACGGATTTCGGCCTGAAACTCTGGCGTCCACAGATGCGGGTTCTCGATCTTGATCTGGTTGATGCAGTCGATGCCGAAGTTCAGGTGGATCGACTCGTCGCGCAGGATGTACTGATACTGCTCGGAGATGCCGACCATCTTGTTGCGACGGCCTAGGGCCAGAATCTGCGCGAAGCCAGTGTAGAACCACATGCCTTCGAAGATGACGTAGAAGGCTACCAGAGCGCGCAGGAACGCTTGATCACGCTCAACGGTACCGGTCTTGAAGTTGGGGTCTTCCAGCGCCTGGGTGTACTGCAGCGCCCAGGCATCCTTGTCGGTGATCGACGGTACTTCACGGTACATGTTGAACAGCTCGCCTTCATCAAGACCGAGCGAGGTGCAGATGTACTGGAACGTGTGGGTGTGGATCGCTTCTTCAAACGCCTGACGCAGTAGGTACTGACGACACTCAGGGTTGGTGATGTTGCGATATACCGCCAGCACGATGTTGTTGGCGACCAGGGATTCTGCCGTGGCGAAGAAGCCCAGGTTGCGCTTGAGCATCAGTACTTCGTCTTCGGTCAGGCCTTCTGGACTGTTCACCGGCGCACGCCAGGTGGCGATATCCGCCTGCATCGAGACTTCGGTCGGCATCCAGTGGTTGTTGCAGCCGGCGAGGTACTTTTCCCACGCCCAGCTGTACTTCAGCGGCAACAGCTGGTTGACGTCGGAACGGGCATTGATCATCGCCTTCTGGCTGGCATCGATGCGGGCGGCACCAACGACAATATCGCCCAGACCGCTGGTATCGATCTGATCGGCGCTGCTGGTGTCAGCAGGCGCTACGGTCGCTTGCTCATCGGAAAAATCGAGTTCTTGCATGCTATTCATCCTTGCCACCGTTACGCGGTGCGGCGGCGTCTAGTACTTGGGTCGCTTGTCGGCGGCAGCTTCCATAGGGGAAGCTGCCGTACGACATCCGCTGGTAAGGCTTACTGACACGCCTCGCAGTCGGGATCATCGAGTGAACAGGCCAACGGCGGTGCCGAACCCAGTGGTTGCTGTGTGTCGGCAGGCACAGCAGGCGCTGTTGCTGCAGGCGTAGCGGGCACTGCCGCGCTTTCGCTAGACGTGGAGCCGCCCAGTTTGACACCGGTCAGCTTGCCGTCGGTGCCCTTGAGGGTCGATTTTTCAAGACGCGTCGAGGCCTGGGCGCGCAGGTAGTACGTTGTTTTCAGGCCCATCAGCCACGCCATCTTGTAGGTCTCATCGAGCTTCTTGCCGGACACGCCGCTGATATACAGGTTCAGTGACTGTGCCTGGTCGATCCACTTCTGACGACGCGATGCGGCTGCAACGATCCACTTGGCTTCGATTTCGAAGGCAGTGGCGTAGCGCTGCTTGAGTGCGTCAGGGATACGATCGATCGGCTGGACGCTGCCATCGTAGTACTTGAGATCGTTGATCATTACTTCGTCCCACAGACCGGCCTCTTTAAGGTCATTGATCATGTGAGCATTGACTACCGTGAACTCGCCGGACAGGTTCGACTTCACATAGAGGTTCTGATAGGTCGGCTCAATCGACTGAGCTACGCCACAGATGTTGGAAATCGTCGCGGTCGGTGCGATTGCCATCACGTTGGAGTTGCGCATGCCCTGCTGAACGACCTTCTCGCGAAGACGATCCCAGTCCTGAGTAGAGGAAGTATCGACCTTAAGGTACTGCTCGCCACGTTCCTGCGCCAACAGCTTGATCGAGTCGAGCGGCAGAATGCCCTGACTCCACAGCGAGCCTTCGTACGACTTGTAGTGGCCACGCTCGGCGGCGAGATCGCTTGACGCCTCGATAGCGTGATAGCTGATCAGCTCCATGGAACGGTCAGCAAAATCGACCGCTGCATCAGAGGCATAGGCGATGCCCTGCTTGTAAAGCGCATCCTGGAAGCCCATCAGCCCGAGGCCGACCGGACGATGCTTGAAGTTGGAGTTCTTTGCCTGCGGTACCGCGTAGTAGTTGATGTCGATGACGTTATCGAGCATACGGACAGCGGTCTTGACGCTGCGGCCGAGCTTTTCGTTATCGAGCTTGCCATCGACGATATGCGCGGCCAGATTGATCGAGCCCAGGTTACATACCGCGATCTCATCGACCGAAGTGTTGAGCGTGATCTCGGTGCACAGGTTGGATGAGTGGACGACACCGGCGTGACGCTGCGGGCTGCGCAGGTTGCAGGGGTCCTTGAAGGTAATCCACGGATGACCTGTTTCGAACAGCATCGACAGCATCTTGCGCCACAGGTCTTTGGCCTGGACACGTTTGAACAACGTGATCTCGCCGGAGCGTGTCATTGCTTCGTATTCTTCGAAGCGCTTCTCAAACGCGGCGCCATACAGGTCGTGCAGATCAGGAGTATTGGAGGGCGAGAACAGTGTCCACTCCTTGTCCTCGATCACACGCTTCATGAACAGGTCCGGCACCCAGTTGGCGGTATTCATATCATGGGTACGACGACGATCGTCACCGGTGTTCTTGCGCAGCTCAAGGAACTCTTCGACGTCGAGGTGCCAGCTTTCGAGATAGGCACAGACCGCACCCTTGCGCTTGCCACCCTGATTGACGGCGACGGCGGTGTCGTTGACGACCTTGAGGAAGGGCACAACGCCCTGGCTCTTGCCGTTGGTACCCTTGATGTAGGAGCCCAGTGCACGCACCGGTGTCCAGTCGTTGCCGAGTCCGCCGGCCCACTTGGAGAGCATGGCGTTGTCACGGATTGCGCCGTAGATGCCATCCAGTGCATCGGGGACCGTGGTCAGATAGCACGAAGAAAGCTGACTGCGTATCGTGCCGGCATTGAACAGCGTCGGCGTGGAAGCCATGTAGTCGAAGCTGGATAGCAGCTCATAAAACTCGATCGTGCGTGCTTCGCGATCATCTTCGTTAAGCGCCAGGCCCATCGCGACGCGCATGAACATTACCTGTGGCAGCTCATAGCGCACGCCGTTGCGATGCAGGAAGTAGCGGTCGTAAAGCGTCTGCAAGCCGAGATAGGTGAACTGATTATCACGTGAGTGATTCAGCGCAGCGCCCAGACGCTCCAGATCGAACTCGGCGAGCTTGGGGTCAAGCTGTTCAAACTCGATGCCACGGGCGATATAGACCTTGAATGCTTCCTTATAGAGCGTGGCCATGTCGCCAAAGGTGGCTTCTTCGGCCACGCCCAGGAAGGACAGCGCTTCGCGGCGCAGGTTGTCCTGCAAAAGACGAGCGGTGACGTAAGTGTAGTTGGGGTCTTTCTCGACCAGCATGCGCGCGGTCATCATCAGCGCGGTAGCAACACCGTCGACCGGCACGCCGTTGTAGAGGTTCTTGACCGACTCATCGACGATGCGCTTGGCATCGACATGCGCCAGACCTTCGCAGGCTTCGTTCACCAGCGTTTCGATACGGCCCAGGTCGAGTGGACGTGTACTGCCGTCCTTCTGGGTGACGTTAATCGTCGGATGGGGCTTTTCAATGCCCTGGGTCTGTGCCGCACGCTGACGGTTATGCTCTTCACGATAGAGCACGTAAGCACGGGCTACCTTGTGTTCTCCCGAACGCATCAGTGCCAGTTCGACCTGATCCTGGATGTCTTCGATGTGCAGCGTGCCGCCATCGGGCATGCGGCGCTCGAAGGCACTCATGATCTGCTGGGTCAGCTCTTTGACCTGCTCGCGGATACGCGAGGAGGTGGCGGCATTTTCACCTTCCACGGCAAGGAATGCCTTGGTAATCGCCACCGAGATCTTGCTAGGGGTGAACGCGACGACATCGCCGCCGCGCTTGATGACGCGCAGACTTTTCGGCGCGTTCTCGTTGAACAACAAATCATCCGCAGCGTATTCGGAGGAGAGTGTGGTATCCATGGGCGCCTACTTCCCTTGCCTGTGAAAATAAGTGATCACTACTGTTTTTGCCTCTCTGCGAGCCCACGTAACAAAGCGCCACACTAAATGGCCGAAACGGCATAATTAGTCCGTTAAGTATAGAAGTTACGTGACTGTTGACGAGTAGGGGTGAAACTTGCTAGAGCCCAATATGTGGTGGCTGCTAGTCTATGCGGCACAAGATAGTGTTGTTTGAGCAGCGAGTCTAGTGGATAAGTTGTGAGTAAAGTGTGGTTTAAAACTGTAGGCACGTAACTGCCTAAATCATGGGAATTTATTCATCTTGTTAAATTTTTTTATCGACAAAATAACTAGGCTAGACCCAATGTGACTAGAATTGGGTATCATGGCCTGATCCCTCGGTGTGGTATTGCCATGACTGCCGGGAATGAGTGTCCACAGGCTAGTGTGCGATGACGCAACGCTAGCCTGTTACACGGAAGCCTTTTTTATTACTGCGATCGGACGGACTGAGCATTGGATACGACGACCACCGCCCAAGACCATATTCTGATCATCGAAGACGATGAACGTCTTGCTGCACTGACGCGTGAATATCTCGAAGGTAACGGCTTTCAGGTAAGTGTGGAGCATGATGGTACTAACGGCGTGGAGCGCATTCTGTCGCTGCGGCCTGATCTTGTCATTCTTGATCTTATGTTGCCTGGCGAAGATGGGTTGTCCATTTGCCGGCGCGTACGCCATCAATATCCAGGACCTATCCTGATGCTGACGGCACGTACTGATGATATGGACCAAGTGTTAGGCCTTGAAATGGGCGCTGACGACTATGTACCCAAACCGGTGCCGCCACGTGTACTGTTGGCACGCATGCGCGCGCTGATGCGTCGTGCCGAAGGTGTGGAGAACCCCACCACCGAAGTACGGCTCGAGTTTCGCGACCTGGTCGTTGACTCCAGCACCCGCGAAGCTTGGCTTGAAGGCGAACGCATTGATCTAACCAGCGCTGAGTTCGACCTGTTGTGGCTGTTGGCCTCTAACGCCGGACGTGTCCTGACGCGTGAGGAGATATTCTCTGCGCTGCGCGGCATTAAGTATGATGGTCAGGATCGCTCGATTGACGTACGCGTCTCGCGTATTCGTCCCAAGATCGGTGATGATCCTCATCATCCCCAGCGTATCAAGACGGTGCGCAGCAAAGGTTATCTGTTCGTCAAGGAAATTTAAGGTATGCGTTCTACCGGCGGTGCGTTTTTACGTGTCTATCTTGCATTGTTTGCCGCACTGCTGGTGATTTTCGCGCTAGGCCTGCTTGGCGTGTCGTTGCTCAATGACACGCGTGCTCAGCAGTATCGCGAACGTTTGACCAGTGCACCGATGGCCCTGCTGTCGGCGCTGGTCGAGGCGCAGCCCGAAGACAAGCGCGATGCCTGGTTGCGTGAGTATGAAGATGACCTGGGCATGGGGCTCGCGCTGTCCGATACCGAAATGCCCGCGCTGGGTTACTGGGATCGCCGCCGTCTTGATGACGGTGGTACTGTGGTGAAAAGTGCCGGCAGTGAAGCGGGATGGCGGCTTTACAAACGATTGCCACAGTCCGATTCGATGTTGGTGGTTCATTTTTCAGAACTGAGCGAGAAACAGCCGCAGCGTCTAATGGCGCTGCTGAGACTGTGGCTTGAGCAGGTTCCCTCGGAAGAGCGCGAGGCACGCTTCAGGCAGTTGCGTGACGTTACGTCACTGAACATGGGGTTGGGCAGCGGTACGCCAGCGGGCCTGAGTGCGTCTCAGCGAGAGCAGCTCAACGCCGGTAACGTAGTGATGAGTCTGGCACCGGAGCGGCTTGACCTGTCGCTTTATGCCCAATTGTCGGATGGCCGCTGGATTTCGGCCGGGCCGATTCAACCATTTGAACCCATTCCTCGCATGCCTATTGCGATCGTCATGATCGTGATGCTGGTGATGCTCGGCGTTATATTCTATCTCATCGTGCGGCGTCTTGAATCGCGTCTGCAGCGTCTGGAGCGTGCCGCTTCGCGTATTGCTGCCGGCCATCTTGATACGCGTGTCAGCGTCGACAGCGGTGACTATCTCGGCCAGCTAGGTCACGCTTTCAATGCCATGGCTGCTCAGGTTCAGGCAGTACTTTCCGCACAGCAGGATCTGATGCGTGCGGTATCTCATGAATTCAGAACGCCGGTGGCGCGCATTCGTTTTGCGCTGCAGATGGTTGAAGACATGAGTGAGTCGCCTGTCATCAAGCGACAGCTCAAGGAAGTGGATTCGGATATCGAGTCGCTCGATAAGTTGATCGATGAAATATTGACTTACGCCCGGCTTGAGAGCGCTACCGATGCGGCTCTGCCGCTTGAGGTCGTCTCGCTTGAATGTCGTGAAATGGCTGAAGAAGTGATCACTACCGTCACGCCACTGCACCCCAATCTGACCCTTTCGATTCAGGGTGTGGACGAGCTATGGGTCGAGGCTGATCCGCGATCACTCAAGCGTGCGTTGCAAAATCTTGTCGTCAATGCCTGCTGGCATGCACATGAGAAGGTGATCATCGAGCTTAGCAGTGACGACAAGCAGGCCAGTCTGAGCGTGGAGGACGATGGCCCTGGCGTGTCCCCGCGTGACCGGGAGAAAATCTTCAAACCCTTTGCCCGCCTCGATACCAGCCGTACCCGCCGATCAGGGGGCTATGGCCTGGGCCTTGCGATCGTCGCCAAGATCATGCGCTGGCACTATGGGCAGGTCATCGTTGATACTTCGCCTCATCTTGGCGGGGCAAGTTTCAGACTGGTGTTGCCACACGTCATGCCTGACTACACAGATAGTGAGAGACCTGTGCCTACCGACGCGACTCGTGACGGGAACTGAGCAAAGCTTAGGGAGCGAATGAGAAGGCTCCCTGCGATATTCAATCGGCGGGCTTGATCCCGCTGAGCACGGCAAAGGACGTTTCACGGGCTGTGCGCAGGAAATCCTCCATCCATGCCAAGTGACGTTGATCGTCGCGAACGGCGGCGTAAAGGGTATTCCAGAGTCCACCTTCGCCCAACGGCAATGCCTTGACGTAATCGCGCTCGAGGTATTCGGTCAGTGCCCAGTTAGGTAACGCGCACACGCCGCGTTCGCTGGCAACCAGTTGCATCATCATGATAGTCAGCTCAGCGGTGCGCACCTCTTGAGGATGAATGCCTGCCGGATTGAGAAAGCGGGTAAACACATCAAGACGGGCATGCTCTACCGGGTAGGTGATCAGTGTTTCTTCCTGCAGATCCTGAGGGGTTACCCAAGCGTGCTTGGCCAGGCGATGCTGCTTGGCGATGGCGAGTAATCCCTCGTAGCGAAACAGCGGCGCGTAGTGCAGATTGGGCAGCGGCTGAGGATCGGCAGTGATGACTAAGTCGAGCTGTTCACGCGCCAGCGCTGGCAGCGGGTCGAAACTATGGCCGCTAGGAATATCAACTTCGACTTCCGGCCAGTGATCGCGAAAGCGGTCGATGGTCGGCATCAACCATTGAAAGCAGTTGTGACATTCGATTGCCATGTGCAAGCGGCCATGTTCGCCACCGGCGAGACGCGCAATGTCGCGCTCGGCCAGTCGCATCTGCGGCAGAATCTGTTCGGCAAGCGCTAAGATGCGTTGTCCGGCGCGGGTGAACTGAACGGGGCGAGTTTTTCGATAAAATAGTGGGCAGCCAATCCGATCTTCAAGATCCTTGACCTGATGTGAAAGCGCCGACTGGGTCAGATGAACGCGCTCGGCAGCTTCAACAAGCGATCCGGTATCTCGAAGTGCAACGATAGTGCGCAGATGACGAAATTCAAGCATATTGAATGAGCGCTTTTCATTTTAATGGTTTTTTAATTTAGTTTGGTTCAGCATGTTTTGCCAGTCGGTGACCAATAAATAGCGCCGTTCAGGCCCGCAATTAAATTAGCGTCAACATGAGTGGTTATTCATTACGATGCGTTCCGGCGTCATGTTCCGCTCGACTATAGTGAATCGATAAGTAGTCATTAAACGTAAGGAGACGAGCATGAAAGCGGCTTGGCTATTAGGGACAGCCGTGGCAACACTGATTTTGCTGGGGCTTGCAGGATGCGCCGAACATGCCGTGTCACCACAGACGCCCCAGCACGTCTTCATCTTGCCCCCGCAGTTACCCCTGCCTGAAGACAATAACGAGCCGGAAACGCTTGTGGCGCCGACCTTGCCCCATGCGTTCGGGCCGGGTGAGGCCGCAACACTCGTCACCTGGCGCTGTACACCTGCGCAGGATCTTATAGCTGCCTTTCCAGCCGGGAGGGTGAAGCTGTGGTCGAAGCTTGGCTATTACGAATTACCCGAGCTACCTCAAGTAGACACTGCCGAGGCTGGGACAAAATATCAAAAGGATGATATCTCCTTCTGGAATCAGGACAGCGAGGCCTTGATAGGCAATGGCAGCCGCCAGGGCCAGTGCCAGATCGATGCCGAACGCACGTTGAGCCGTAACAGCGGTGACAATGCCCGCTTCCATGCGCTCGGCAGTGCTCCGGCATGGACATTGACCTTGGCTAATGACACGCCACAAGCCGCTATCACGCTAGGTCAGGACAGCAATGATTCACTTAATGAATTTGAGCTGCCCTACGATGTGGAACTCAACCGGGACGGACACGAGGCACGTTTCATTGCCACCGGTAACAACCGCGTACATGACATGCGTGTCGAGATTGCCGCGGGTGCCTGCTTCGACCGTACAAGCGGTGAGCCTTATCCCACCCGAGTAACACTGATGCTGGACGGTCAGCGTTATGAGGGGTGTGGCGAGGCGTTGAACTGATGCGTGTCGTCCGTTTGACAGGGTGGCAGCTTGGCTGCGGCACTATTAGATAAAGGCTCGATTAATAGCGCTGCTGAACTGATATCGCCTGGGCATAGTGCGTGGGGATCAATGATACGCTTCATCAGCAGCTTGAGTGTGGCAGCGTTTGGATAGCTTGCCGGGCGCTGAGCCGCACTGATCTGCAGCCACTGGTTGTGGGTGTCTCGCTCGGCAACAGCGAAAGAAAAACTATAGGCGCCGGGCAAGCCCATGCGGATATCGGAGACGATCAGACGGTTATCTTCGATGCCATAGCGCAGGAAAGGCCCTGCGAACCAGGACAAGCGCTGGCCAGCATCAAATGACAGGGCTGGTGCGGCGAGCTCGGCATGGCGGGTGTAGGTGTCAAAGCGTGGTGGAATGCCGGCGTCGAACAGACTGACAAAGGCTTCGCGCTGACGCTTGCCTTCTATCATAGTGACGCGCCACAGCAATGTATTGAAGGGCGTGGGCTGAATCATCAGGTCATGGCCTGGAACATGGTGCTGAGCCAATGTCGTTGTGACGCGCTCAAGTACGTACGCCTTGGCACCTACCGTAAACATCAGATAAGCGCACGATAGTCCCAGACCGATCTTCAGGGCGCGTGGCGCGTAACCGCGTATCAGAAAGATAATCGAGGCGATCAGCAGCGGCAGCGTATAAAGCGGGTCGATGATAAATATCGTCTTCCACGCGATGGGTGGTAATGTCAAAGGCCACAGCAGCTGGGTGCCATAGGTAGTGAAGGCATCCAGCAGAGGGTGCGTGATCAGCACCAGCATGCAAAACCACCACCAACGACGTAAGCTGGCATATTTGCGTGTCCTGCGCCAACGCGACAGGGCGAAGGCGAGCAGCGTCGCGACAACGGTCAAAACCAGCAGCGAATGGCTGAAGCTGCGATGGTAGGTATAGTTGGTTACGGCGTTGCCGTAGTCGATGAAACTGTCGAGATCGGGAAGCGTTGCCAATAACGCACCGGCAATGACTGACTTGCGGCCCAGGCGCCGCCCGAGCACGATGCCGCCAATTGTTCCTCCCAGACATGCCTGAGTCAGTGAATCCATTCTATTCTCGTGTGATGTAGTGGCATCTATACAGGCGCCAACGCGGGAAAGTGATCATTCACGGCATAAACCGCTAAGCTTATGCATGAAGGGAAACTAGATGCCCATAGTCACTGCACAAGGAGTGTTTATGCCGCTTGATAAGCGTCAGCGTGAGGCGTTTCGTGACGTTGCGCAAGAGACCGAGGGTATCGATACCGAGGTCTATGAGCGTTTCAGCAAGGACCCTCTGGAGCCTATTATCGGCCTGGGTGAGGCCAATGCGCGGATCGGCTTCTTCGGCCGCGATCCCGGTCGTGATGAGGTCAAGTACGGCGAGCCGTTCATCGGTGCCGGCGGCCAGATCGTGCGCAAGAATCTCTATCAGTATCTATATGGTAAGGAAATGCCCGATTTTGAGGCGTCACGTGCACTAGGCAAGCATTTTTTCTGGATCAATACCGTGCCCTACAAGCCAATCGGCAACAAGGCGTGGTCAATGAAGGTCAAGAAGCGCTTCCATCCGCTAATGAACAAACTGCTGATCGAGCAGTGGCAGGGGCGGACAGTGATCACGCTGGGGCGCGAGGCGTTTTTGTGGTTCGGTATCAATCAATCGAAGGAGGCACGTGACCGGCTTGAAGCCTTTTGGAAGCAGGATGATCGCTTCGAGACGCATATTGATGTCACCTTGAGCACCATCGACGGTGAGGAGCAGACCTTCAGTCTTTACCCACTGCCGCACCCGTCACCGCTCAACCAGACCTGGTTCGAGCGCTTTCCCGAGCTGCTGCGTGGACGCCTTGAGCAGCTTGATGTCAGCAAGGATAACCTGACGCTGTGAGGCCCAGGGGCTGTCGACGATGACAGAAAGCCGACGTCCAGGGACGTCGGCCTCGTTGCAGGTTAGTGCTGCTCGTTATCAGGCTGTGACATCATGCGGTTGCAGTGGGCCATCATGGTCTGCATCTGCTGCATCATTTCACCATGCCCCATCATGTTGCCTGACATCATGTCCTGATGATTGCTGTCTTCGGCCATGGTTTGGCCGTGCCCCATCATACCCTGCATCATATGGCCTGAGTCGGCGGCGTCCGTGTGGGCATCGGCCTGGACAGCCAGCAGTAGTGAGCCGGCGAAAAGCCCGGCCAGGGCGATGCTTGTAGTGGCAAATGTCTTGGTTAAGTGCTTCATCGTTTTCCTCCAAACTTGTCCTGACTCTTCAGAAACTAGGGGATAGGGCCTGCCTGCAGATCAAGCCCTAAAGAGTGGTTAGCCTAAGATCTCAAGCTAGGCATCAGTTTCAAGTGCGGTAACGACATGATCAGCGCCCTGCAGTTCGAATTGGACCTTGTCACCAACATTAATACCTTCCAATAGCGTCGGCTCGGCCACCTTGAAAGCCATCTTCATTGCCGGCCAGTTAAGCGCTTTTATCGGGCTGTGGGCCAGGGTGATCTTCTGTGCCTGCAGGTCGATGCCCTTGACCACACCGCTGGCCTGAACGGTCTCAGCCTGGCTTTGTTGAGAGGAGGCTTTCATATCCATGTCCTGCATCTCCGCTGCCATGACGGGCAGCGTCTGGGTCGCCAGCACCAGCGTAGCAGCGGTCAACAGGGGGCGAATCAGCTTGTTCATAGGTAGATCCTCATGAAGGGTGGAACGGTTAGTCGTGTGTTGCATGCTGAGAAGTAGCGTCTCGACGACGCGGGGTACGCATCAGGCGATACACAATGGGCACCAGAAGCATTGAAACGAACGGTGCGGTAATCATGCCGCCGACCATTGGCGCGGCAATGCGGCTCATCACTTCCGAACCGGTGCCGCTGCCCACCATGATAGGGATGAGGCCAGCGAGAATGACCGCCACGGTCATCGCCTTGGGGCGCACGCGCAGTACAGCTCCTTCCTGAATGGCAGCATCGAGCGCCTGTGGCTCAAGAGAGCCGTCTGCCGTGCGGTAGCGCGCAATGGCCTGCTTGAGATAGAGCAGCATCACCACGCTGAACTCGGCCGAGACGCCGGCCAGCGCAATGAACCCCACTCCCGTGGCAATCGACGTGTTGTAGCCGAGCAGGTAGAGCAGCCACACGCCGCCAACCAGGGCGAAGGGCAGCGTCCCCATCAGCAGCAGCGCCTCGCCAATGCTGCGAAACGTCAGATAGAACAGCACGAAGATGATCAACAGCGTCGCCGGTACGACGAGTTTGAGACGCTCATTGGCGCGCTGCATGTACTCGAACTGGCCCGAGTAGGCGATCGAGACGCCGGGGGCGAGTTTGACCTGCTGACCGACCGTCTCTTGCAGATCGGCGACTACCGAGCCGAGGTCACGGTCGCGGACGTCGACATACACCAGCGTGGTCAGGCGTGCGTTCTCGCTCTTGAGCATTGGTGGGCCTTCGCTCAGGCTGATAGTCGCCACGCTGTCGAGGGTGATCTGCGCGCCGCTGGCGGTCAGGATCGGCAGCTGACGCACCTCTTCGAGCGAATCACGCACGGCGCGCGGATAGCGCACGTTGATCGGATAGCGGGCCAGCCCTTCGACTGTCTCGCCGATGTTCTTGCCGCCAATCGCCGAGGAAATGATGGCCTGCACATCGCTGATATTGAGCCCGTAGCGTGCCGCTGCTGCGCGGTCGATATCAATGTCGACGTAGCGCCCGCCCTTGAGGCGCTCGGCCAGGGCCGAGGTCACCCCGGGCACCCTTTTCGCCGCCTGCTCGACCTGCTGGGCAATACGGTCAAGTTGAGTAATGTCGGTGCCCGAGACCTTGACCCCAATCGGACTCTTGATCCCGGTGGCGAGCATATCGATGCGGTTACGAATCGGCGGTACCCAGACGTTGGTCAGTCCCGGCACCTGCACGACGCGGTCGAGCTCGTCGATCAGCTTGTCGGGCGTCATGCCGGGGCGCCACTCGTCACGCGGTTTGAAGCGAATCGTCGTCTCAAACATGGTCAAGGGGGCCGGGTCGGTAGCCGTCTCGGCACGGCCGGCCTTGCCGAATACGCTCTCCACCTCGGGCACGGTCTTGATCAGGCGGTCGGTCTGCTGCAGCAGTTGCGACGCCTTGCCCACCGACAGCCCCGGCAGGGCCGAGGGCATGTAGAGCAGATCGCCTTCATCGAGCGGCGGCATGAATTCGCCGCCGAGCCGGGTGATCGGCCACGCCGCACTCGCCAGCAGCACCAGCGCCAGAAAGATCGTGATTTTGGGACGACGTAGCGTGACGTTGAGCAGCGGCCGGTATAGCCAGATCAGCAGCTGGTTGAGCGGGTTGCGGTTTTCGGCGGGAATGCGACCACGAATCCAGTAGCCCATCAATACCGGAATCAGCGTGATCGACAGGCCTGCTGCACCAGCCATGGCATAGGTCTTGGTAAATGCCAGCGGCCCGAACAGGCGACCTTCCTGGGCCTGCAGTGTGAACACCGGAATGAAAGACAGCGTGATGATCAGCAGACTGAAGAACAGCGCCGGCCCCACCTCGGCGGCGGCATCACCAATCACCTGCCAGCGACGTTCTCCCTTGAGCTGCTGGCCAGGGTTGGCGTAATGCCAAGCCTCGAGCTTCTTGTGGGCATTCTCGATCATGACCACGGCGGCGTCGACCATCGCGCCGATGGCAATGGCCAGACCGCCCAGCGACATGATGTTGGCGTTGATGCCCTGCCACTGCATGATCATAAAGGCCACCAGCAGACCCAGCGGCAGCGACAGGATCGCGACGAAGGCCGAGCGCAGATGCCAGAGGAACACTACGCAGACCAGCGCGACGACGATGAATTCCTCGATCAGCTTGTGGCTCAGATTCTCGACGGCGTTCTCGATCAGCTGGCTGCGATCATAAGTAGGCACGATTTCGACGCCGTCGGGCAGACTGCCCTTTAGTGTGTCCAGTCTGGCTTTGACCGCCTCGATCGTTGCCAACGCATTGCCGCCGGAGCGCAGCACCACCACGCCGCCCACCGTCTCACCTTCACCATTAAGCTCGGCGATACCACGACGCATCTCGGGCCCGAGCTGAATTCTGGCCACGTCACCCAGCGTGACCGGCACGCCCTCGACACTGGCCTTGAGCGGAATGTGTTGGAAGTCCTCAAGCGACTCGAGGTAGCCGGACGCCCGCACCATGTACTCGGTTTCGGCCATTTCGAGCACTGAGCCGCCGGTTTCCTGGTTGGCGTTCTGAATGGCCGAGATGACCTGACGCTGCGTAATGCCGTAAGCGGCCAGTTTCACCGGGTCAAGCACCACCTGGTACTGCTTGACCATACCGCCAATGGTGGCGACCTCGGCCACGCCGGGCAGACTCTTGAGTTCATACTTCAAGAACCAGTCCTGCAGGCTACGCAACTGGGACAGATCGTGCTGGCCGCTGTGATCAACCAGAGCGTATTCATACCCCCATCCTACGCCGGTAGCGTCAGGGCCCAGCACTGGCGTGACGTCATTGGGCAGCTGGCCCTGCGCCTGGCTCAGATACTCGAGTACCCGCGAGCGCGCCCAGTAAAGGTCGGTATCGTCGTCGAACAGCACGTAGACATAGGAGTCACCAAAGAACGAATAGCCGCGTACCGTCTTGACCCCCGGCACCGAGAGCATCATGGTCGAGAGCGGATAGGTCACCTGTTCCTCGACCAGCTGTGGCGCTTGGCCGGGGTAGGGCGTGCGGACGATGACCTGAACATCTGACAGGTCCGGCAGCGCATCGAGCGGCATATTTTTGACCGAGACCACACCGGCGACGGCAATGAACAGCGTCGCCAGCAGCACCAGAAAGCGGTTGCCGACCGACCAGCGAATCACGCGTGCGATCATTGCGCGCCTCCGCTCATCTGCAGCCGTTCGATGATGTAGCCGCTGTCGCCTTCGCGCATCGTGAAGGTTACGGTGTCGCCGACCTCGAGGCCGTCCGCCAGCGCGGGATCGGCCAGTTCGAACGGCATGGTCATCGCTGGCCAGTCGAGCGCCGGGATGGGCTCGTGCGACAGGGTGACCTGCGCGGCGGAGATGTCCTCGACGCGGCCGCGGCTTTCGATCGGTGCCGTTGCCTCGTCGGCCTCGGGGTTCTCCTCCATGGCGCCCATGTCCATGCCGGCCATGTCATCCATGTCATGGGCGCTGCCGTCAGCGCTGCTGGCCGCCTTGCCGAGACGATCGAGTGCACCGGCCAGGCTGGCTTCGGAGTCGATCAGGAACTGTCCTGAGGCTACGACGCGCTGGCCTTCCTGCAACCCATCGCGTATCACGGTCTGCTGGCCGGATTGTGCGCCGAGAGTCACAACGGACGGCGTGAAGCCACCCTCATCGTTAGCAACGAGCACATAGTCGCGCTGACCACCGTGCAGCACGGCTTCACTGGGCACGGTTAGTACGCTTTCTGCGGTGCTTTCAAGCTGGACACGAGCAAACATGCCGGGACGCAGGCGCAGCTCTGGGTTGGGCAGCGCGATGCGCACCTGCAGCGTACGGCTGGACGGATCGTTTGTGGGTAGCACGGCAATCACCTGACCCTCGAACGTCTCGCCGGGGTAGGCGGTCAGCCGCGCCGTGACAGCCTGGCCGATGCGGACCTGGTCAGCTTGGGCTTCAGGCACGGCGGCCTCGAGCCAGACCGTGTCCAATCCGTTGATCACCGCCAGCGGCGCGCCTTTCTCCAACGCCATTCCCGCCCGCACATCGAGACGCTGCACGGCGCCGCCAATCGGCGCATGAATCGTAATGATGGGCTGGGCACGGCGGTTTTTTTCGACGCGCTCGATCAGCGTGGCCGGTATCCCCATCAGTGTCAGCCGCTGACGTGTAGCGTCGATCAGCGCGCGATCATGGGTAGTGAGTACGGCCAGATACTCTTCCAGCGCACCGCTCCAGGCGGGGATGAGCAGATCGGCCAGGGGCGCGCCCTGCTTGATCACGTCACCCGGTGCAAGATCGTAGCTACGCTCGACGAATCCGGCGCTGCGCGTCTGGACGATCGCTACATCACGGTCGTTGAACTGTACGTTGGCGGCAGCCTCGATAGCGCTGGTGAGTTCGGTGCGAGTCACCTGAGTAGTACGGACGCCAAGGTTCTGCACCACGCCGGGATTGATCTTGACCGCAGCATCTGTACTACCGGCTTCGTCGGCATACTTGGGCACCAGCTCCATATCCATGAATGGGGATTTGCCCGGCTGATCGAAGTGCTGGTCCGGCACCATCGGGTCATACCAGTACAACACCTCGCGCTGTTCACCCTGACCTTGCGCTGTTTTAGACGCAGGCTCGGCGCTGGACGTATCCCGATGAATCAGCCACAAGGTAATGCCTACGTTGGCAGCGGTCATGGCAAACAATAGGGCAGCCACGTTAAGCGTGTTCTTATTCATTCATGGGCTCCCCATAGGAAAAGTGAAGCTGCATCGCGATCAGATCACGCTGTTGTTTGAGATCGATGATGCGCAGACGCTGGTCGATCAGTTCGCGGCGCGCAGCCAGTATGGCGTCGAGAGTGCTCTGGCCGTTCTTGTAGGCGGCGTACTGCAGTTCGACTTTCTGGTTGGCGAGAGTGAGCCAGGTGGTTTGCGCCCGCTTGAGCTGGTGGGAGAGTGCGGCGTAGTCGGCCAGGTGACCCTCCAGCTCACTCATTTGCTCACGCCGCAGCGCGTCGTGTTCGAACTGAAGACGCTCAACACTGTGCTGTCGGGCGCGAATCGTCGGGTCCTGACGGCTACCTGAGAACAGCGGCAGGTCAAACGACACCTGTGCCGAGACCATGTCGCCGTAGCGTTCATCACGATGCTGGTAGGCCAGCTCGACGCCCCAATCGGGACGCTTTTCGGCCTTCGCTTCGGCAAGCCTGGCCTCTGCAGTGCGGGTCTGAGCGGCTAAGACAAGCATCTCGGGATAGCGCTTAACGCTCGCGCGCAAGGCTTCGGGGGAAAAATCAAAAGAGGGCGGAGCGCCTTCAAGCGGCTCATTGGCCGCTTCGCCCACGTAGCGGCGTAGCTCGGCGATGGCGGCGATCCGCTCGCTCTCAAGAGCATCACGACGATCGGCAAGCTCGGCCACGGCTTGTTTGGCAAGCACGCTATCCGTCAGCGGGGCGCTGCCTGATGCGATCTGGGCCTGAACGGTAGTCGTGAGAAGACGGTTTTCCTGATCGAGTTCATCAAGCTGTTCAAGCTTGCGTTCCAGGTAGTAGCGCTTGAACCAGGCCTGCGCCGTATGGTGATGCACCATGAGGTGCACCACATGACGCAATGCCTGAGCATTGCCAAGCTCGGCCTCGGCAATTGCCTTGCGGGCATGACGCTTGGCGCCATTGGGTATGGCCTGCGACAGACCGATGCGCTGCATCGTCATCTGGCTTTCGGTCAGGCTGCCCTTTTCTGGGCCGGAAACCGGATAGTTGGTGACGCCAAGGCTCAGCTTGGGGTCCGGCAGTGCGTCGGCCGGCTCAATCAATTCTTGCGCACTGGCGATCCGGGCCGCATTGGCGCTCAGTTCGGGAGCATTGCGTACGCCCAGTGCCAAGGCATCATCGAAACTCAGCGGTGAGGCGTAAGCGCTTCCCGCCATGCCCAGCCAGCCGATCATTAGCCAGCCGGACAGGACATAACTTCTGCTGTAAAGAGACATGCTCTAACTCCAGAACTTTCCAGGCACGGTGCGACAGCGCGCAGGCGTGCTCGACTTCGCAGGCAATCGTGCCGGCGAGAATGATGTTCAGCTGTGAGTTAGATCAGGCGAGGAGGGCGCCACAGACCGTCGGGGGCGCGAAAGACAGTCGGCGTGTCGGGTAGCAGGGCGACAATACGAACGGGACGTGAGGTACGAAGGGATAAAGACGAAGTGGAGAGATACAGCGCCGCGCCAACAGCACAGTTTTGCATAGCGGGGCACGTGTCACGCGAGTCAGGCTTTGACGAGGGCGCTTTGGCTATCACGTCACAATCATGCTGATCGAGAGTATCATGAGCCATGAAAGTGCCGGGCATCATGCGGCATTGCTCATCAACGCCCGACGACGCCTGCCCGAGAGCTGGCACCGATAGCGTCAATGCGACAATGAGAAGAAGCCTTAATACTTTCATGAAGTGATGCGAAACCTGCAAGTGGGAAAAATCAATGACAATAAGAGCGCTAAATAAAACATAAAGCGTAGAGCGGAGCAACAGTGAACGGCTGCTCTGACAATGAATGTAAGCATGATATTAGAGAATTTGTATCTAGCTTGAGTTGGTTAGCGTGACTAATGTGTTATGGGTGAAATCGAATGTTAATTAGCTATGTTGTGCACATAGGTTTGTGGAAGTATGAAGTGCTTGTCATGTTAAAAAGAAAGCCGCATTGCATGATATAAGCTGCTGATTTTACTCGCTATAATTAAGATGCATGACATTATTTAGCTGAATGAACTTAGCTAGAAAGCTTATGTTAGCGCGGCGCTTGAAAGGATAATAATGCTTTTAAGGAAAAGGTGTTTTTTGGATTAAAACATCGTGTGCTACTCATGGGCTTAATTTATCAAGCTAATTAAGCCGTGTGTTTATTCGTTCATGAATAATTGACTAGACTTGAAAAGCTCAGGTTTCTCAAAAGGAAAAGGAGTTCTTTGTATGATACCTGCCTGGTTAACGACCATTGCGTGGATTTCCGTGCTGTTGGGAATTGTCTGCGCTATTTACATTGCTATGGACGTGCGCCGTCATCCGCAACACATGAGCATCATGAATTATGTTTGGTCTTTATGTGCACTGTTCGGGCATGTATTGATTGTACCGTTTTATCTTAAATACGGCCGGTTGGCCGCCCATGAGGTGGCTCATCCGGCCATGCAGAATGATGAAACACCGCCGCATATGGCCAAGACACCGTTCCCGCTCAAGGTCGCCAAGGGCGCGTTGCACTGCGGTAGTGGGTGTACGCTGGGTGACATCATTGCCGAGTCGCTGGCGCTGTTCTTTCCGGTGATTGCCATCTGGTTCGGTTGGCAAGCGATCTTTGGTGAGAAGATGTTTGCCGTGTGGGTATTTGATTACATTCTGGCATTTTTACTCGGCGTGGCGTTTCAGTACTTCACTATCAAGCCCATGCGTGGCCTGTCACCGGGTAATGGTCTAGTGCAGGCTGTCAAGGCAGACTTTCTTTCGTTGACCGCCTGGCAGGTAGGGATGTATGGCTTCATGGCTTTTGCACATTTCTATTTGTTTGCCGTGGTGTTTGGGCAAACCCTGCATGTGGCATCGATAGAGTTCTGGTTCATGATGCAGATTGCGATGATCATCGGCTTTATCACCTCCTATCCCGTCAACTGGTGGCTGATCAAGCGCGGCATCAAGGAATCCATGTAAGTCGCCCATTACTTAAAATATGCCAGCGTACTGAAAAGGTTAGCTTGATGCCCAAGGTGGCATGGCGTTAAGTACCTGACATTGAACTGCACAGTCGTCGCGATGGGCGCCGGGCAGATAGCCGGTGCTCATCAGGAATTCATTGACGATCTCAGCCCCGGTAAAGCGAAAGGTGCGTTTGAACAACTTCATCCACTCCGTCAGCGTAAGGGGATGATGGGCGTCGAGCCAAGCCTTGAAACTGCCATAATCATGCTGCAGCTGCATGATCACTTGAGCATTATGAATGGCCGCGTCGACTTTTAAACGGTTGCGGATGATGCCGGCATCGTTAAGTAGACGTTCACGTTCGGCTTCGCCGTAGGCAGCCACTCGCGCTATCTCAAAGCCTTCGAAGGCGTCACGAAAGGCATCGCGCTTTTTCAGCACGGTCAGCCACGAGAGCCCCGCCTGATTGATTTCCAGCACCAACCGCTCGAACAGAACGTTATCGTCATCAACGGGAAAACCATATTCATGGTCATGGTAAGGGCCGTGAAAAGGATGGCCGGGGGCGCTGTCACAATAGCTGCTCATCGTCGTTCTCTTTTCGGTTCGTGTGCGGCAGGAAATGCTACGCTTTGCATGTTCAAGGTAATGCCACTGTTCAGCGTACAGGAGGATGACCGATGCATCTCGAAGGAAGCTGTCACTGTCAGGCGGTACGTTTCTCTGTCGAGGCCAATGCGCCCTATCCGTTCAATCTGTGCTACTGCAGCATCTGCCGCAAGACAGCCGGTACCGGCGGGTTTGCGATCAATCTCGGTGCCAAGACCGATACGCTAAGTATCGAAGGCAGCGAGTTCATCCGCACCTATCATGCCAGGATGCCCGATGGCTCGCGCTCCTCTGCTGAGCGCAAGTTCTGTGGCGAATGTGGCACAGCGCTGTGGCTGTGGTCGCCGGAGTATCCCGACATGCTCCATCCTCATGCCGGCGCGATCGATACTCCATTGCCAGTGCCACCTGAGCGCACCCACTTCATGCTCGGCTCGAAGCCGGAGTGGGTCACTGTCGCGGCCAGTGACAAGGATAAATGCTTCGCCGAGTATCCAGACGAGGCACTTGATGCCTGGCATGAACGTCTGGGCTTACAGGATAGCTGAGTTCCGTCGGGCTTCGCTGTTTACGGCGTTCAGGTTGAAAGATGGCAAAGGCGCCTCGGCATGGCGGTCACCGTGATCAGCGACGACGAGTAGACTACCGATGCCGCTGTGGCTTTGCCGGGAGGGTTAACAATAGGCATGCATAGTGGTTGGCATGCTATCGTTAGCGTCCTCAGTATGGCCCATGAAAGTGGGCCATTTATTGTCACTACTACTGGAGATGATCATGCAATACTTGCACACCATGGTGCGTGTTAACGATATCGATAAGTCGCTGCACTTCTACTGTGACCTGCTTGGCTTGAGCGAGGTTCGCCGTCTCGAGAATGATAAGGGCCGTTTTACCCTGATCTTCCTCGCCGCGCCCGAAGACGAGGCCAGCTCGAAAGATCACAAGGCGCCTGAGCTTGAGCTGACCTATAACTGGGACCCGGAGGAATACGACAGCGGACGCAATTTCGGTCACCTGGCCTATCGTGTCGATGATATTTATGCGACCTGTAAACATCTGATGGACAACGGTGTGACGATCAATCGCCCACCGCGTGATGGTCACATGGCGTTTGTTAAATCGCCGGACGGCATCTCGATTGAATTACTGCAGAAAGGCGAGGCACAGGAGCCTCAGGAGCCTTGGGTTTCAATGGAAAATACCGGTAGCTGGTAAGTCGTAATCGTGCGCGGCCGCGCTCCGGCCGCGCCTCCTGCACGTGTTTTTCTTACGCCCTTCTTGGCAACTTCCACGGACTATCTCTGCGTTACTTTATGCGTCCTATTTCTGGAGGCAAAGTGACGCGTTTCCCGCCGAGACAAAACGCTGATTCAAGTTATCCTGCCCTGCGGCCGATAGTGGGATGCGAAAAACCACCATACCGCCGATATCACCGCCTGATATCGTGACAGAAAGCAGGAATCTCATGAATGCAGGACGCATAACCTGGAATTTTTTCCGGCGACTATTTAAATTGCCTCCCGGACTTTCTGTCCAGAAGCGTCGTCAGTATGAAACGTTTATCCATATTCATCTGATAGCCGTCCTTGCCTTGGCGCTGTTGGTTACTCCGCTTGCGGTATGGCTGGGTGGGTGGCCACTGATATGGGGCGCTGGGGCAGGGCTCGCAGGCGGTGTAGGCGCGCTATGGGTGCATCAGCATGGCTACATCAATGCCTCGGTCGTCATCTTGCTGAGCGTTTTCACAGCGTTGACTCTCATCGGCATGCTGACTTACGGCATGCTGAGTGGTTTTGATTATTATTTCCTGCTCATTATTGTCGTGATCTATCTCAGTGATTTTTCGTCGCTGACAAAGGCCATCTGTACGGCCGGGTTCCTGCTGTCGATGAGTGGGCTGTATCTCTACATGCACATATGTGCCGGGCCTCTTTCACTGGTGGCACTGGACATGCATCCGCTTGTGAGCATTCTCAATCTTATTGTGGTCACGCTGGTCGCCGGTGCCATGTTGACCTGTGTAGGGCGCGTGGCGCGTCATCTTGAATATCTTTACCGCAATAGCGCGGCCTATGATTCCTTGACCGGCGCACTGAACCGGCGCGGCATCATGGCGAAAAGCGAGTGCTATCATCGCCAAGGCTGGAGCTATGCCGTCATGGTGATCGATGTCGATTACTTCAAGAAGATTAACGATATCTATGGCCATGCCTGCGGAGATGAGGTGCTGCGTCACCTAGTGAAATGCATGCGCGAAAGCCTGCGTGAGGGGGACGCGATCGGCCGGATAGGCGGCGAGGAATTTCTCGTTTTCCTGCGCGAGATGCCGCTGGGCGGTGCTGTATTCATTGGCGAGCGCCTGCGTTCACGTGTCGAGAAAACGCCATGTAGCGTTAATGGCGTCACGCTGCGTATCACGGTCAGTGTTGGTATCGCCGTTTCCGGTGCCGATCTGTCATTGAGTGCCGTCATCGAGCAGGCTGACCGGCGTCTTTATCAAGCCAAGCGCTGTGGGCGCAATCGGAGCGTGGCGCACGACACCGTCGAGGCGTGAGTGCGCCAGGCATGATTCAAGCGAATGGCAGGCGAAAGCGTTGTGCCATGCGGACAATTTCTTTGACACAGCGTGATGCCAGCGGCGTACACAGCACCCAGGGCAGCGCAATCAAGGCAATGGTCAGTGAGCCCATGTAGACATCGCTGAACCAGTGTGCACCTACCATGATGCGTGGTGCACTCAGTAGCACGACAAAGGCCATGCTCAACAGACCCACTCGGCGATCGCTAAAACGCAGCATGAAGGCGGCGAATACCATAAGCATCAGACCATGATCGCCCGGGAAGCTGTTCTTGGCCGAATCCTTGGTCGCAATGGTGGAGACAACGTCGGTCAGATGCCGGGCGTTGGCGAAGAACGCCGTCGGGCTGGGATGACCATAGCGAATGCCCTCGGTGGTAAACAGCGCCAGCAGGCCCGCCGTTAAAAGCATCGTCACGCCAATACCGAGCCAGCGCCAGAATCGCAGTGGTCGAGGGTCGCGCATGACCGCAAGCGCGAATAAAAGTCCCATGATGCCGAACGCGATGGCATCGAAGACACGCATGTTGAGTATCGCCAGCGTTTCGGACCAACGCATGTGATCGGGACTGATGAATTGATTGAAGAACCAGAAAATATCGTCATCGAGAGTAGTCCACAGCATGACGTGGGGTAGTCCCCAACTGATGAGCAGCACAATGCCCAGCGTATTGAACAACAAGATCCTGCGTAGTTTCATGACAGCGTGACCCATGAGGTTGTAATTCTTAAATTATAATTAAAGAACAGTGTTTCGTATATTTTTGTTGGTTGTCATTGTATGGGTTCAGCCATGAAAAAAGCCGCCCTTAGGCGGCTTTTTATCAACGCTTAATGTTTACAGGGAGAGTTTACAGCGAGGCAATCTTGTCGCGCTGTTCAAGCAGCAAGGTACGTGCTGTCTGCGCGTCCTTGAGTTTACCCTTTTCCTTATCGACGACCTCGGCGGGTGCCTTGGCGACAAAGCTCTCATTACCGAGCTTCTTCTCGATGCCCATGATCAGCTTGTCCTGCTTGTCGATTTCGCGTGCCAAGCGTGCCAGCTCGGCGTCTTTATCAATCAAGCCGGCCATAGGTACACGCACCTCCATCTCGCCCACCAACTGCACCGCCGAGACGGGGAGCTCATCCTCCGGGCGCAGATAGCTGACGCTTTCCAGCTTGGCGAGCTTGGTCAGCAGCAGTTCATTGCCGAGCAGACGCTCGCGGTCTGCTTGAGCGCCTTTGGTTAGATAGACCGTCAGCGGTTTGCCGGGGGCAATATTCATTTCGGCGCGGATATTGCGCACCGCGACGATCACGCCCTTGAGCCATTCAATGTCACGAATCGCGTCTTCATCGATACGTGACGCATCCGCCACCGGCCACGGCTGGGTCATGATCGTGGTGCCGGTCTCATCGAACGGTACCGCAGCCAGCACCGAGACGCGCTGCCAGATCTCTTCAGTGATGAACGGCATCATCGGATGGGCGAGACGCAGGATAACTTCCAGTACACGCACCAGCATGCGGCGCGTGCCGCGCTTGGCGGAATGATGCGCGTCCTCGTCCCACAGTACCGGTTTGGAAAGCTCCAGGTACCAGTCGCAATATTCGTTCCAGACGAATTCGTAGAGCGCCTGTGAGGCGTGATCGAAGCGATATTCTTCCAGCGCCTTGGTGACCTGTACTTCAGTCTGCTGCAGCCGTGAAATGATCCAACGATCAGCCAGTGAAAGAGCGATTTCACCGTCCGGGCCGCAATCCTCATTTTCGGTGTTCATCAGCACGTAACGCGCTGCATTCCACAGCTTGTTGCAGAAGTTGCGGTAGCCGTCGAGGCGGCCCATGTCGAACTTGATGTCGCGTCCGGTCGAGGCCAGTGACAGGAAGGTATAGCGTAGCGCGTCGGTGCCGTGGGGCTCGATGCCGTCGGGGAACTCGCCACGAGTCGCCTTGGCGATCGCCTTGGCCTTCTGCGGCTGCATCATGTTGCCGGTGCGCTTGTCGAGTAGGGTATCCAGCTCTATACCGTCGATCAGGTCGATCGGGTCGAGTACGTTGCCCTTGGATTTCGACATCTTCTGACCTTGGCTATCGCGCACCAGGCCGTGAACATAGACGGTCTTGAACGGTACCTCGCCGGTAAACTTCAAGGTCAGCATGATCATCCGTGCCACCCAGAAGAAGATGATGTCGAAGCCGGTCACCAGCGTGCTGGTGGGATGGAACGTTTCAAGCTCCGGTGTCTTCTCCGGCCAGCCGAGGGTGCCGAAGGTCCACAACCCCGAGCTGAACCAGGTGTCGAGCACGTCATTATCCTGGCGCAGCACAATCTCGGCGGCGAGGCTGTACTTCTCTCTCACTTCGTCTTCGTTGCGCGCCACATAAACATTGCCGGCCTCGTCGTACCAGGCCGGGATGCGGTGGCCCCACCACAGCTGGCGTGAGATGCACCAGTCCTGCAGGTCGCGCATCCAGGCGAAGTACATGTTCTCGTAGTTCTTGGGCACGAACTGGATATCGCCATTCTCGACCGCGGCGATGGCCGGCTTGGCCAGCTCTTCAACCGCGACGAACCATTGATCGGTCAACAGCGGCTCGATGATGACGCCGGAACGGTCGCCTCTCGGTACTTTCAAGGCATGATCATCGGTCTTGCCGAGCAGGCCGAGAGCGTCGAAGTCATCGATGATTTTCTTGCGTGCTTCTTCGCGGGTCAGGCCAACATAGTCCGCTGGTAGAGAGGCATCGAGCTCGGTGTAAGGCGTGCC
The DNA here is from genome assembly GCF_003012345.1 of Phytohalomonas tamaricis. GTDB lineage: Bacteria > Pseudomonadota > Gammaproteobacteria > Pseudomonadales > Halomonadaceae > Phytohalomonas > Phytohalomonas tamaricis. Next base: position 69,931 of record NZ_PVRV01000019.1, on the reverse strand, counting down.
ATCGAAGTTGAAAATCTCGGCATGCTCGCGGATGCGTGCGTCCGGCGTAAGGATGTTGATCAGCACGCTTTGGTGGCGCTTGCCGACGTCATAGTCGTTGAAGTCGTGAGCGGGGGTGATCTTGACACAGCCGGTACCGAATTCACGCTCAACGTAGTCATCCGCGACGATGCGGATGCGTCGTTTGAGTAGCGGCAGCTCGACATATTTGCCCACCAGATCTTGATAACGCTCGTCGTCGGGATGCACTGCCACGCAGGTGTCGCCGAGAATTGTCTCGGGACGGGTGGTGGCGACAACGATGTAGTTCTTGCCCTCGGCGGTGGTGGCACCGTCAGCGAGCGGGTAACGGAAGTGCCACAGATGGCCCTTCTCGTCGACGCTTTCGACTTCAAGATCGGAGATGGCGGTGAGCAGTGCCGGGTCCCAGTTGACCAGACGCTTGCCGCGGTAGATCAGGCCCTCGTCATGCAAGCGCACAAATACTTCCTGAACTGCCTTGTAGAAGCCGTCGTCCATGGTGAAACGTTCGCGCGTCCAGTCGGCACTGGCACCCATGCGTCGCAGCTGACGCGTGATGTGACCGCCCGATTCCTGCTTCCACTCCCAGATCTTGTCGATGAACGCCTCACGTCCGAGGTCGTGGCGCGACTTGCCTTCCTCGGCGGCGAGCTTGCGCTCAACCACCATCTGGGTGGCAATGCCGGCGTGGTCGGTGCCGACCTGCCACAGCGTGTTGTGGCCCTGCATGCGCTTAAAACGGATCAGGGTGTCCATCAGCGTATCTTGAAAGGCGTGGCCCATGTGCAGGTTGCCGGTCACGTTGGGCGGCGGAATCATGATCGAGTAGGGAGCACCTTCACCGGATGGCGCGAAACGTGCATCCGCTTCCCACTGCTTGTACCAGCGGGTTTCGATCGCTTCGGGTTGATAGGTTTTTTCCATGGGCTGACTGACTCGCTTTGAACGTGGTGGCACTCGCTGCGCAAGAAACAGCGCAGAAGCGAACGATAAATGGCAGCAAGTATAGCGCTACACGGGCGCTGCCGTCATGACGGAGCGGGGATAGAGAGATATGTTAAAGTTTGTAACGGTAAGGACGATAATAAGGCGTTGTTCCCCCTTTGATTTAAGAATACAGCAGCATAGCGCATCGCTTCGGGGCCTCTCTCGTCAGCGGCAGCCGCTATTGCCTGTTGATCAGTGTCGTAACGCCGTCCAAAGATGAGAGAAAATCGTGGAATTAGCGCAGGGTCACCATAACCAACTTCCTCGCGAGGCCGCAGTGTTGGCCAAAGCGGGATCTTCCAAGCAACTGAAGCACAAAGCTTCCTCTATGACAGTACGCAAGCAGCTAGGGCTGGGCATCGGTGTGCTGTGGCTGATTTTGGTCGGCATGTTGCTGATCAATGCCTGGCAAAGTCGCCAGTCGATACATGCCGAGCGCGAGCAAAGCATGGTTAACGTTGTCGGCATGGCTAAAACGCTGATGGCGTATTATGAGAGTCAAGTTAGCAGTGGCGTAATCAGCGAGACAGAGGCCAAGCGTCGCGCCGCTGAGGAGATCAGCGCGATGCGCTTTGATGGCGATAATTACGTTTATGCCGTTGATGGTAACCTGAAGATTTTCAGCCACCCCAAGCGTCCCACCGGACAGGATGTCGCGCAGGTCGAGGATCCTTACGGTGTAAAAATTTTCCAGACGGTAGTCGAAAAGGGGAGCCAGGAGGGGAGTGGGTTTGTTAGTTACAGTTCGAACTTTCCCCGTGATGGTGAGAAAACGCCGCAGGTTAAAGCGTATGTTGCCGAGTACAAGCCGTGGAATATCTATGTGGTCAGTGGCGTCTTCATGGGGGATATCAATTCAATCGTCAAGGCGCAGCTGATCAAATCCGGGATAGTGGCGCTGATCGCTGGCGCGCTGGTGACAGCGGTGTTCTGGCTGCTGATCAATAATATCCTGCGTCGTCTAGGCGGTGAGCCAAGCTATGCGGCAAGCGTGGTCGAGCGTATTGCCGGTGGTGATTTGACCGCGCCGGTTGAGTTGCGCTCAGGCGATAATTACAGCCTGTTACATGATATCAAGCGTATGCGTGACGGGCTAAGTGAGTCGGTACATGCCATTCATCGCACCAGTTCGGCTGTTGATCATGGCGCAGGCGAAATTGCCTCCGGTAATCAGGAGCTTTCCTCGCGTACCGAGCAGCAGGCCTCTGCATTGCAGCAGACCTCTGCGAGCATGGAAGAAATTACCGCCACGGTACGTCAGAGCGCCGACAGTGCCGATCAGGCGCGCCAGTTGGCTCGTCAGGCGACCGAAACATCAAGGATCGGTCAGGACGCGATCACCTCGGCGGTCCGTTCGATGAGCGATATTACGGACGGTGCTCGCAAGATTACCGACATTATCTCGTTGATCGACAACATCGCTTTCCAGACCAATATTCTGGCGCTTAATGCCTCGGTCGAGGCCGCGCGTGCCGGTGAGCAGGGAAGAGGCTTCGCGGTGGTCGCAGGTGAAGTACGCCAGTTAGCCAACCGTTCGGCCGACGCCGCACAGGACATCAAGACGCTGATTGAATCGTCTAATCAGCAGGTCACCGAGGGAGCCGCGCGCGTAGGTACGGCCAACGAGCGGATGCAGGAAATCGACGTGCAAATCCAGCGCATGACCGATCTGCTCGGTGAGATCGCGGCAGCGACTCGCGAACAGACGGGGGGGATTGAGCAGATTACTGAAGCCGTCAGCCAGATGGATCAGACGACTCAGCACAACGCCGCCCTGGTCGAGCAGACTGCCGCTGCCGCCAGCGAGCTGGAGCAGCGCTCACTTGAGCTGCGCCAAGTAGTCGGCCGTTTCAAAATTTAAAAGCGATAACAACAAAAGCCGGCGCCTGCGCCGGCTTTTTTGTGTCCTGCAGTGCTTGCCATGGCAGCTTCCCCGCGACCCAACATCGCTATCACTTGTCGATATTGTGCGCCTTGACCGGATAGCCGCGACTTTTATAGGTCTGCCAGCAGGCGCGCTTGGCGGTCAGTACGTCCTGGTGCTGGTTGATGATTTCGGCAACCCGTTCAAAGTGTGAAAACCACTCAGGAATTTCGGGATGGAGATTGAGCAGTGCCTCAATGCCCGGTTCGGGCACCTGTTGCCAGCCAATCGTCACTGGCACCTTGGGGTCCATATCTGCATCCATCAGCGCGTGAGGTACATAGGCATCGGGCCTGAACGTCCATAACTTATCGTCAAAGGCACGCGCCATGGCCTCATCTTCGGTATGAACGTGGAGACGATACCCTTTGCGAAAAATGGTCTCGGCCAGGCGGCAGGCGAAATCGAAGCGTGCTTCAAGTGTGGTGTGGGGGAGAATATAGAAATCGATCTGAGTCATGTGAGATTAGCCTGGAAAGTACCTGCGTTTGCCGACTTTTCAGGCTAAACCTGGTGCGGCTTGAGAGGCAAACAGACGGCTATACGCCGCCGTCGATGTCGAGGCGGGCACCGGTGGTGAACGCGGCTTCATCACTGGCCAGCCATAGAATGCCGTAAGCAATTTCATCTGCTTCGCCCGCGCGCCCCATCGGAATGGCCTGGCTCGATTTTTCCGGCTTGCCGGGGTTGCCGCCGCTGGCGTGGATATCGGTCTTGACGACGCCAGGGCGTACGGCATTAACGCGAATACCTTCGGCGGCGAGCTCCTTGGCAAGCCCTTCGGTGAAGGTATCGATGGCGCCCTTGGAAGCGGCATAGTCAACGTATTCACCCGAGCCGCCGCGGTGTGAGGCCGCTGACGAGACATTGACGATAGAGCCGCCGTTGCCGCCGTGGCGGGTCGACATGCGCTTGATCGCCTCACGCGCGCAAATGAACGGGCCGGTGACGTTGACACGCATCATGCGATCGACACGTTCAAAGCTCATCGCCTCGACGCGGGACACCTGATCGACAATGCCGGCATTGTTGACCAGCACATCGACACGGCCCAGCTCGCGATCAACCGTTTCGAACAGCCTGACGATGTCGGACTCAACCGCCATGTCGGCCTGGACAGCGATGGCGCGCCCGCCGCTACTCTCGATGTTCTGGACGACCTGATCAGCCGCAGCACTATTGGCACGATAGTTGACGGCGACCGCATAGCCCTTTTGAGCCGCGCGTAGCGCGGTTGCCGCGCCGATGCCCCGGCTGCCGCCGGTAATGATCATAACCTTGCTCATCGCTTTTCCTTGCCTATCTGCCGGGTGGCTTTGAACGGGGGCAGGCGGGCGACAGTATCGGCCGCCCGCCTGAAAACACACATCAGGCGAGGCGTGTCAGCCAGCCATGCTTGTCTTCACTGCGACCGTACTGCAGGTCGAGCAGCTGTTTGCGCAGCGACTTGCCCACTTCGCCGCCGCTGCCGGACGTACAGGTGATGCGCTCGTGTTCGCTGACCAGCTCACCGATGGGCGTAATGACCGCCGCCGTGCCGCAGGCGAACACTTCGCTGATCTCACCCGAGGCTATGCCGTCACGCCACTCATCGATGCTGATTTGACGCTCTTCGGGCTTGAGCCCGGCATCCTTGGCCAGCGTGAGCACCGAGTCACGGGTCACCCCTTCCAGGATAGTGCCGGTAAGAGCGGGAGTGACAATACGGCCATCCTTGAACACGAAGAACAGATTCATGCCGCCGAGTTCTTCAACCCATTTATTCTCGACGGCATCGAGGAAGGCGACCTGGTCGCAGCCGTGAACTTCGGCTTCCTTCTGGGCGGCTAGCGACGCCGCGTAGTTGCCGCCACATTTAGCGAAACCGGTACCACCGGGCGCGGCGCGATTGTAGTTCGAAGACAACCAGATCGAGACCGGTTTGACGCCACCCTTGAAGTAGGCCGCCGCCGGCGAGGCGATCACGTAGTAGTCGACTTCCTTCGAGGGGCGCACGCCAAGGAATTTCTCGCTGGCGATCATGAATGGACGCAGGTAGAGGCTTGATTCCTCCGCTTCGCTGGCCGGAGTAGGTACCCAGTCGACATCCTGAGCAACCAGCGCCTTCAGCGAGCCGATGAACGTTTCGGTATCGAGTTCGGGCAGAGCGAGACGACGCGCCGAGGCGCGAAAGCGTGCGGCATTCTTCTCGGGACGAAATGTCCATACCGAGCCATCGGCGTGGCGATAGGCTTTGACACCCTCAAAAATTTCCTGTGCGTAATGCAGTACCGATGCAGCAGGATCGAGCGTCAGCGGACCGTAAGGGCGGACTTCGCTGCTATGCCAGCCGTCATCCTTGGTCCAGCGTACATGCGCCATGTGGTCAGTAAAAAAGCGGCCAAAGCCAGGGTTAGCCAGGATTTCCTTACGAACGTTGGCGTCGGTCGGATTGGCGCTGGGCTTTACGTCAAAGCCTGAAGTGGACACGGTCGTGATTCTCCATTGCTACGTTTGCAGATAAATCGGTTGATTTTCAGCAGGCACTCAGCGTTATCTGAGGAGGTCTGTTGGAAAGGTCACTTAAGAATGACATAAGCACCTCAAATCGAGAAAGCCCGATTTGAGGTGCGTGTTTATCGTTTACTCAGCAGTGCTTGCGATTTCAGCTTCCCGATCGAAGATGTATTGCGACAACAGGCCTACCGGTCGGCCGGTGGCGCCTTTCTTGCCTACCCAGGCGACGCCGGCGATATCGAGATGCGCCCAGGGATACTGCTCGGCAAAACGTGACAGATAGCAGGCCGCCGTGATTGCCCCTGCCGCACGACCGCCGATGTTGGCGAGGTCGGCGTAGTGGGAATCGAGCTGCTTCTGGTATTCATCCCACAATGGCATGTGCCAGGCGCGGTCCCAGGCGGTTTCCCCGGCCTCAAGGATATCGAGCGCCATATCGTCGTCGTTGGAGAATAGGCCGATGGCATGGGCACCCAGTGCAACCACACAGGCACCGGTCAGTGTGGCGATGTCGACCACGCTGGCGGGTTTGAAGCGCTCGGCATAGGCAAGCGCATCGCACAGCACTAGGCGGCCTTCGGCATCGGTATTGAGGATTTCGACCGTTAGCCCCTTGAGCGTGGTGATAATGTCGCCGGGTTTGATGGCGCGGCCGCCTGGCATGTTTTCAGCGGCGGCGATAATGCCGATGACGTTGACCTTGGGCTGGGTGGCCAACACGGTCTGCATTGTCCCGAGCACGCTTGCGGCCCCGCACATGTCGAACTTCATCTCGTCCATGTCGGCGCCGGGCTTGAGCGAGATGCCGCCGGTGTCGAACGTGATACCCTTGCCGATCAGCACATGGGGCGCTTCGTCATCGCCGGCACCCTTGTATTCCATCACGATCAGCCGTGGTGGTTCGACACTGCCCTTGCCGACGGCGAGAATGGCGCCTGCACCCATCTCTTCCAGCGCTTTTTCGTCATGAATGGTGACGCTCAGGTTGCCGTGCTGACCCAGCGCGGTAGCCTGCTCAGCCAGATAACGCGGTGTACAGACATTGCCAGGCAGATTGCCGAGCTGGCGGGCCAGATTGATGCCATCACCGATGGCAGCGCCCAGCTTGACGCCGGCTTCGACAGCACTGGCTTCGCCAGGATCGCTGACGAGTAAGGTGAGATGCTTGAGGCTTGGCGGTTCGCTCTTGGTGGTCTTGAAGTCATCAAAGCGGTAAAGCGCTTTATTCGCGACTTCTCCGATCATGCGCGCTTTCCAGTTAACCTCGCTGGTGCCCAGATCCGTGTCGGTAAAAGCGATCGCGGCATCGTCGATCGGCAGCTTGAGGAGCGCACTCATGGCGGCCTCAAGCGCACTGCGAAACCGCGATTCGGTCAGCTTGTCCTGCTCGCCGCAGCCGACCAGTAGCAAGCGGTCGGTATTGAGGCCGGGGGCGAACGGTACAAGCTGGGTATTGCCGAGCTCAGCATTGAAATCGCCGCGCTCGATCAGTTGTCCAATCAAACGCTCACTGGCGTCATCAAGCTTTGCCGTGGCAGGCGTCAGTTCGCCTCCCTTGAGAATGGGCACAACGATACAGCCCGCTTCTGCTTTGGCTGGATTGGCGGTGAGAACGGAAAATTCCATGATGTCTCCACAAGACTTAGGGACTTCTCCACAAGACAAAGGTCTGAGGATTCGGGATAATGCCGGCGTCCGGGAATCTCTTGATCATACGCTGCTCAAGCGCCTGCCCGGAAACGAAGACTGGCTCAACGGGTCTTCTTGGTCGACCCTGAACAGGAATCGCCGCGTTGCCAGGTGCGATGCCCGCGATTGCTCAGTGTACGCAAAGCCTTGTGTTCTTGCATGATATGAACACGCACATGTCGCCAGCGGGAACGGCTGGACGTGGGTTCGGTAAACTCTTCATGACGCGTACGTGCCTGGTTAAGAGCCGTTTCGCCACGGAGCAAAGGGAGCCTGTGCTTGATTGTTGTTCGCTATTTGATTCGTGAAATACTCCTGACCATGATGGCCGTAACGGGTGTGTTGCTGCTGGTGATCATGGGCAGTCGATTCATTCGCTACTTTGCCTCTGCGGCCGAAGGCGATTTTCCTGCCTCGCTGCTCGGCAGTCTGATGCTGTCGCGTATCCCCGGCTTCATGGAGTTGATTCTCCCGCTGGCCTTTTTTCTCGGCATCCTTCTCGCCTATGGCCAGCTTTACCTCAACAGTGAAATGACCGTACTTCGGGCCTGTGGTGTTAGCTCGCGTCGGCTATTGAGTATTACCCTCTGGCCAGCGACGCTGGTCGCGCTTTTGGTGGCGGTGTGTAGTCTGTGGCTCACGCCCTATGGTCTGGCGCATAACGAACGTGTGTTGACCGAACAGAAGCAGCGCGCCGATTTCAGCCTGTTATCCCCCGGACGGTTTCAAACTGTCGAGGGCAACCGGACAGTTTATGCCGAGGCGATTACCCAGGACAGTAGTCACATGGAGGATGTTTTCATTGCCGAGCGAGAGACGCGCAGCGATGGGACTTCCGTGCCGGTGGTAACGCGTGCGCAAAGCGGTTATCAGGTCAACGATGACGAGGCGGGAACGCGCTATTTGGTATTGTCCAATGGCGAACGTTATAGCGTCTCGCCGGGTGACGCCGAATCCGAGCGGCTTCAGTTCGATACCTATGCCGTGCGCCTTGATCGCGCTGAACCACCGGAGGAATTTGACGATGCCGAACTGTTGCCCACCTCCGTGCTATGGTCCAGTGATGATCTTGAGGCGCGTGCGGCTCTGCAGTGGCGTATTTCGCTGATTCTTATGGTGCCTATTCTGACCCTGATCGCCTTGCCGCTGGCTAAGGTCAATCCGCGTCAGGGACGTTTTGCCAAGCTGTTGCCCGCTATCTTCTTGCATATCAGCTACTTGAGTCTGCTGCTTGCTGCTCAGAATGCCGTGGGTGAGGGCCAGCTGTCGCCAACCATTGGGCTGTGGCCCATTCATGCCGTGTATCTTGTTGTCGGGCTTTGGCTGCTGGGACTAGGCAGAGGCATCATGTCGCGCAATAGGGGGCAGGGCTGATGTTTGATCGTCTCGACCGCTATATCGCACGCAATGTGCTGAGCGCCATGCTGGTGGTTCAGGTCCTGATCCTCGGGCTTGATCTGGTGATCACTTACATCAACGACTTGAGTGACATTGAGGGCGATTACGGTGCCTTCGATGTGCTGCTGTACTTGTTGATGCGTCTGCCATGGCGTTTTTATGAATATGTGCCGGTGGGCGTGCTGTTAGGGGCCTTGCTAGGGCTGGGGTCGATGGCTTCAAGCAATGAGTTGACCGTAATGCGTGCGGCCGGTCGATCCCTGACGCGGATCCTGTGGGGCGTGATGAAGCCGCTGGGTCTGGTGATTGTGCTGACTATGGTGGTGGGTGAATTCGTGGCGCCCCAGACCGAGCAGTACGCTAACGCCTGGCGTACAGTCAAGCAGGAGGGGGCCGGCGCCGTGACAGCGCAAGGTGGCGGCTGGCAGCGTGAAGGCGATAGCTTCTATCGGTTTGGTTCGATACGCTCCGATAACACCATCATCAGTGTCGATCGCTATCATTTCGATGGTCAGCGGCTTGATGAGGCACTACATGCCGATCGGGCGGTTTACGACAATGGAACTTGGCAACTGCAGGATGTGCGCATTACACACCTGACAGCGGAAGCAACGCGGGCGGAAACACTGCCCAGCATGACGTGGCAAACGTCCATGCAGCCTGATCTGTTACGCCTTGTCATTACCGACAAGGAGAGTCAGTCGCTGCGTGATCTGTGGCGCTATGGAAACTACCTACAGAGCCAAGGGACCTCGGCGTCGAGTGTATGGCTGTACTTCTGGCAGAAGGTCTTGCAGCCGTTGGTGTTGGCGGGACTGGTACTGGTGGCAGCATCGTTCATCTTTGGTCCGCTACGCACCGTTGCTGCTGGCACCCGAGTATTTTACGGCATCGTGACGGGACTGGTCTTTAAATACACTCAGGATCTGCTGGCGCCAGCATCGACAGTGTTCGGCTTTTCACCGATCTGGGCGGTATTGGCGCCTACGATAATTTGTTTTGCGCTGGGGCTGATGATGCTGCGACGAACCGGCTAACGGTAAGTGGGAAAGGTAACCAAGGCGTTCCAGGTAGGCTGGAACGCTTTTTTTATCGCAACTCAACCTTCCATTCAAACGCCTCGGCCCGGGATTGTCGCTTAGACAATGGTTTTTTGCGTTATGCCTAGTACCGCCATAGGCTGGATCGGTGCTCTAAGGGTTAAATGTTATTTTATAACGGGAGGCGGTTATGAAATATGCAAGGCCTGGCCATTCCGAGGCGCTGATGTCCTTCAGGCAGCGCTACGAGAATTTTATCGGCGGTGAATGGGTGGCTCCCACTGAAGGTCGCTATCTGGAGAATATCACGCCAGTCACCGGGGAAGTGTTCTGCGAAGTTCCCCGCTCCAGCGCGGCGGACATTGATAGTGCGGTCGAGGCGGCTACCAAGGCGGCGCCGGCGTGGGGTAAGACTTCACCCGCCGAGCGTTCCAACGTGCTGCTGCGGATCGCCGACCGGATTGAGCAGAATCTGGAAATGATTGCCGTGGCTGAAACCTGGGACAACGGCAAGCCGATTCGCGAATGCCTCGCTGCCGACATTCCACTACTGGTCGATCACTTTCGCTATTTCGCGGGCTGCATCCGCGCCCAGGAAGGGGCGATCAGCGAAATCGATGCCAATACGGTCGCTTACCATTTTCATGAACCCTATGGCGTGGTCGGGCAGATCATTCCGTGGAATTTTCCGCTGCTGATGGCGGGCTGGAAACTCGCTCCGGCGCTGGCGGCAGGTAACTGTACGGTGCTCAAGCCCGCCGAACAGACACCGGCTTCGATCAATGTGCTGCTTGAATTGATCGGCGACCTGATTCCGCCTGGCGTAATCAATGTGGTGCACGGTATCGGCGAGGAAGCCGGTGAGGCGCTTACGCGCCATCGCGGCATCGCCAAGCTGGCGTTCACCGGTTCCACGCCGGTCGGTGGCCATATCATGGCGCGCGCCGCCGAGCGAATCATTCCTGTGACGCTGGAACTAGGCGGTAAATCACCCAGCATCTATTTCGAAGACGTGATGAGCCTCGGCGATGATTTTACTGCCAAGTGCGTCGAAGGGCTGATGATGACCTTCCTCAATCAGGGCGAGGTATGTACCTGTCCATCAAGAGCCCTGATTCACGAATCCATTTATGAGCCGTTGATCGAGCGGGCGATTGAACGTGCCAAACGGCTCAAGCAGGGCGATCCACTCGATACCGACACCGAGATCGGTGCCCAGGTGTCCAAGGAACAGTTCGACAAGATCCTTTCCTATATGGATATCGGGCGGCAGGAGGGGGCTGAGTTCCTGCTCGGCGGTAGCAAGACGTCACTGGAGGGCGATCTGTCCGGAGGCTTTTATATCCAGCCGACAATGCTCAAGGGCCACAACAACATGCGGGTCTTTCAGGAAGAGATCTTCGGCCCGGCGCTGTCGGTCACCACGTTCAAGGATGAGGCGGAAGCACTGGCGATCGCTAACGACACCCAGTTTGGTCTTGGCGCAGGCGTATGGACAGGCGATATCAACCGCGCCTATCGCATGGGGCGGGCGATTCAGGCTGGACGGGTATGGACCAACTGTTATCATCAATATCCCGCACATGCGGCATTTGGCGGTTATAAACAGTCCGGTATCGGCCGTGAAACCCACAAGATGATGCTCAATCATTATCAGCAGACCAAGTGTCAGCTGATCTCCTACGATCGCAGCCCGCTGGGTCTGTATTAACGGGGACCACGTAGGCGAAGCTATTCATGGATGGGTTGAGTCATATCACAGCCATCTCTGAGCAAATGCATCAGATAAATACCAAATAGCGAGTGGGTCACGGTATGTGCTGATAACGCTATTGAAGGTCCAGGAGGCGAATGGGAAACCATTCGCCTTTTTTATTCAACACTTTAGCCATGTTTGAGGCAGGTGTTTGCATCGAAAGGGCAGAGGGGGTATGTGAATGACGCCGTTGTGCATCCAAATCTAAATGAAAACTTTTCACAGTTAGATCCTTGCGCTTCTTTATGAGAATCATTTACATTCTAAATCTCAACGCGGAGGACCTTTCATGTACGTCTGCTTGTGTAAGGGTGTTACTGATCGTCAGTTGCAAGAGGCAGTGAGTGATGGCGCACGCTCTTGGAAAGAGGCGCGTGAAATGACGGGCTGTTCTACCCAATGCGGTAAATGTGCCTGTGTTGCTAAGGCGGTGGTACGCGACGCCATCCTGACAGAAATGCAGAATTACGATCTGGCTTACGCCGTTTGAAACATTGTGTTCTTTGTGGACATTTTAATCGAATGACAGATTAGAATTGTTCGCATTATCGGTTTTCAACCGTGGTTAAAAAATAGGTTCGCAAACTCGATTTTTCACCATGCGTGATAGATACTGCTCGCACAGACGTAGTAGAACGTCATGCGCTGCGACGTGTTTCCAAAAAGCATGGGGAGAAAAGCATGAAAGGCGATCCGAAGGTTATCGAATATCTTAACAAGATCCTGGGCAACGAACTGGTCGCTATCAACCAGTATTTTTTGCATGCTCGCATGTATCGCAATTGGGGGCTGCAAGGGCTCGCCAAGTGGGAATACGAAGAATCGATCGATGAAATGAAGCATGCGGATACGCTGATCGAGCGCATTCTTTTCCTCGACGGCATGCCCAACCTGCAGGATCTTGGCAAGCTTCACATCGGCGAAGATACGGTCGAAATGCTCAAGGCCGATCTCAAGATTGAATATGAAGGCCACGCCGATCTGCTTGAGGCCATTCCTTACTGCGAGTCTGTACGCGACTATGTTACCCGCGACATGCTCAAGGAAATCCTTGAAGAAGAAGAAGAGCACATCGATATCATCGAGACCGAGCTGAGCCTGATCGACAAGGTTGGTTTGGCGAACTACCTGCAAAATCAGATGCGTCCGGCCGATGAGCGTGACGAAGGCGACGACTGATTTCACAGTGTATGAATAAAAAGGCCGCAGCATTATGCTGCGGCCTTTTTATTTGTACGCTCACAGCCTGATTAAAGCGTCATGTGAATGTCTTGATCAGTTCAAAGCGTGATACTGGTTCACCTTGAACGTCCACGGTTTCGGTAAACATGGCCAGTGGCCTTACCCACAGGCCGTAGTCACCATACAGAGCACGATAGACCACCAAGGCCTCTTCGCTTTCGCTGTGGTGTGCCACGCCCAGCACTTCGTAGTCCTGGCCCTTATAGTGTCTGTAGATCCCGGGCTTCAGGAACGTCGTCTCGTGCATAAGATTCTCCTTGGTGGGCATCATCGTCGTGCAGGGAGGAGGTACGCTGCGCCAATTCGTTGAGTTGGGCAATGACACGAGCAGCGGCAATGAAGCCAAAGGTGCCGGTGACGAAGGTGGCCGCACCGAACCCTGACGCGCAATCGAGTCGTGTTGCCTCACCGCTGGTCGGTTTGCGTACGCAGACATCACCATTGCTATCGGGATAGCGGCGCTGTTCGTCGGAAAAAACGCAGGCAATCGAGAACCGACGCTTGGGATTACGTGAATAATTATAATCGCGACGCAGTTTTGATCTGACCTTGGCCAAAAGCGGGTCGTGCTCGGTACGGGTGAGATCAGTGACACGAATACGTGTCGGATCGATCAATCCTCCCGCACCGCCAATGACAGTAATCGGCAGTTTGTTGCGCTTGCAGTAGGCGATCAACGCGGTCTTGGCGCTGACGCTGTCGATCGCATCGACAATATGGTCAGCATCGAGAGGGATACGCTCGGCAACATTAGTCGGCGTCACGAAGGCGGTGACGGCCTCGATGTGGATGCCGGGATGAATGGCGCGGGCGCGTTCGGCCAGCACCTCGACCTTCGGGCGGCCAATGGTGCCATCAAGGGCGTGCAACTGGCGGTTGATGTTGGATACGCAGACATCGTCAAGGTCAATTAGTGTCAGCTTGCCGATGCCAGAGCGAGCCAGCGCTTCGACGGTCCAACTGCCGACACCGCCGACACCGACCACGACAACGTGAGCCTGGGCTATATTCGATACAGTGGCCCGGCCATAGAGCCTGCGAATGCCACCAAAGCGAAAATCATAATCCTGCTGAGTGTCGCTCGGCTGGCTGCTGTCCTGCTCGCCTTGAGGGTGATGTTGACCTTGTGTGGTGAAATCGTGGCTCATTCGATGTTCTCGCGAGTAGCGTTCCTGGTGAGAGCGGAAGGCTCAAGAAGACCGTCATGCGTCTTAAGTGATGCTGTCAATGCTGGCGCTGTATCCTGCCAGGCGACGTGAGCGACTGGATTATGTTGCGCCCAGCCGAAGCGGTTAAGTAACACGGCGAAGTTGGCTTCGACCGGCGCGCTCAAGCACAAGGTGCGCCCGATGACCGGATGCCAGATCGTCAGGCCTACGGCAGCGAGCAGGAGTCGACCGGCATCGAGCCGGTCACGGAAGAAGCGGTTATGCACGCCTTTGCCATGCTTGGCATCGCCGATGATCGGATGACCACAGTGACTCAAGTGGCGCCGAATCTGATGGCGTCTGCCTGTCAGCGGCACCGCTTCCATCAGCGAATAGCGGCTCGTCGGATAGCGATCGACGTGAACAGTCAGTTCCACACTGTCGAGTCTCTTCACATGGGTGACCGCCGCCATGGCAGGCATCTCATGCTTGGGACGTTTACCGTCCTCTTCACGAAGCGGCCAGTCAAGCTGGGCCTCCTGCGGGCCGATTCCGCGTACCACAGCAAGATAGCGCTTATGGACGCGATGCTGGCTGAATTCCTCGGCGAGCGCGGCTGTGATACTGGAATTAAGCCCGAAAAGCAAGAGCCCTGACGTCGGCCGGTCAAGACGATGAACAGGATAGACTCGCTGGCCGATCTGGTCACGTAGCTGCTGCAAGACAATTTGCGGTGCATTGCGGTCAAGCGCACTGCGGTGAACCAGGGCACCGCTAGGCTTATGCACGACGATAAGCGCGTCGTCGCGATAGACGATAGGCAAAGGAGCGAACATGGCGAATCTGACAGAAGAGATGAGTGGAGGTTCGGCAGGGCGCTACTATGACACCTTATTACTTGAAATGTTCTACTGGGATACTTGAATGGCAACTATTGCGGTAATTACCGGATTGCTTGGCGCGCTATGCCAGGCCATGTACTACTACATGGCCGCGCATGTCAGGCTTAAACATGGCCTTTCATCACGGGCCATGCTGGTATTCAGCCACATCTTGATGGGCTTGGCCTCCTTTGTCGGATTGATCCTGCTGTGGACACCCGACGCTGCACCGTTGATGGATTTCATCGGGCCGCTCAGCGCCGCAACCGGCTTCTATCTGCTCGGGCAGGCCGCCTTGTTTGCAGCATTGCGGCGTGATGTCGCCTCACGCGTTTCGCCATTGCTCGGCCTCAAGGTGGTATCACTGGCATTGATTACGACATTTTTTGCCAGTGAGGTATTAAGTACGTTGCAGTGGCTGGCAGTAGCAGCCTGTGGTGGCGGTGCTGTGGCCATGAGTCTGGCCGGCGGCATGCTGCGTCCCAAAGCGCTGGGATGGCTAGTACTGGCTGTTCTTGGCTATTCTGGTGCGGACCTGGGGGTCGTTGGCCTGACACGAAATCTCGGTGTTCCTGGAATGCATGGTGTCCTGCTGGCCGTCTGTATTGTCTATTTTACCAATGGTTTGATTGTTCTGCCGGTCGGGGCCAGTCTAAAAAAGAGCGCCTGGAAAAAGGTGCTGGCGACCTGGCCGCTGGCGGTCACCTGGTTTGGCTCGATGATGCTGCTGTTTGTGACCTTTGCACAGCTGGGGGCAGTTCATGCCAATATCCTGCAGTCAGCGCGTGGGGTGCTCTCAATTGCTGTCGCGGTCGTGGCGACCCGTCTGGGGCTTGGGCTCACCGATACGCTGCAACGCGGCAAGCTGTTCTATCAGCGTTTGGTATGTGCGCTAGTGATGACGATCGCGATTATTGTGTTTCAGTTGGGGGGAGCGTGACGCCAAACATTCATTAAAGAGAATGTGTCGTCATCAGCTTCTTTTGATAAGATTTTGTCAATTTACCGACATGATCGGGTGCTGATGGATCTTGCTTCAGGCAAGCGTATGCATTCAGCGGTCGTTGCGATGGTTCTGAATATCGGTTTCGAGTCGAAACGGCGTCTTTCAATTGAGCAGGATAAAAAATATGCCGCATTTGGTAGTGCTTTCCGGCGCGGGGATTAGTGCCGAGAGTGGCATCCGTACGTTTCGAGACGGTAACGGGCTATGGGAAGAGTATCATATTGAAGAGGTCGCGACGCCTAGCGGATGGGAGCGTCATCCCGAGGTAGTGCTGCGCTTTTATAATGAACGCCGCAAACAGGTGAGGGAAACTAGCCCCAACGCCGCTCACGAGGCGCTCGTTGATCTTGAAAACAGCGGCTTTCGTGTCAGTATCCTGACTCAGAATATCGATGATCTGCATGAGCGTGCTGGGTCGAGCGATGTAATTCATCTACATGGCGAGATAATGAAAGCGCGCTCCAGCATCAATCCCCGCCTGGTGTATCGCCTTGAGGGCAATGATATTGCTATAGGCGATTTATGCGACCAAGGGAGCCAACTGCGTCCTCATGTTGTCTGGTTCGGTGAGGATGTGCCCCTTTACGCCACGGCATGCGATATCATCGCTTCGGCTGACATGGTGCTGGTAGTTGGCACATCTCTGGCGGTGATGCCTGCCGCGGCACTGATCAATGAAGCGCCACTGGATGCGCCGTGCATTCTTGTCGATCCTAACGCTGAGCAGCTTGCTGCCAAGGGCGTTATTCCTCTCGCTACAAGTGCCACCGAGGGGGTGTCGCGTCTTGTCAGCCACTGGCGGGAAACGAAGAGACTGACCGTACCCGATGAATTGATACGCTGAAGTAGCCTTCTGTTATCGCAATTTGCTTTCCTTGCCAGTGCCAGTTGCGTCTGATCAAGCCCACGCCTGCATTAGGTGTTGGACTGCTCGACAATTTTATCGTCGAATGGTGACGTTTTCTGTGGCTGGGCAGTCTCATTCATAGGGGGAACTGCTTTAGCTAAGCGCTGAAGTGCCAGTTCGCTGGACTGGGTCACATGCTCGGCCATCAGCGTGCCGGCCGCCTCGGCATTGCCGGCCTCTATCGCCTTGAAAATGGCGCGGTGACGACGATAGACCTGCTTCGCATAGGTGGTGCTATAGGTGTAGCGCGAGCGCAGCGTGAAGGTGACGGCCAGTACCTGATGGGCAATGGTTAGCAGCATCTGGCTGCCAGCGGCAGCGGCGATCGCTTCGTGGAAAGCAAGATCGGCCTGGGCCTGCTCCATGGGGGTGGCGCGACTATCGAGCTGGCGATGAACGGCCAGCGTCTCGGCGATTGCGTCGAGCTGGGCTTGGTTGTGATGCTGGGCTGCACAGCGAGCCGCGTGCGACTCCAGTAAGCGACGGAGTGAGTAAATCTGCTCGATATCGCCGGTAGTAAAGGGCGTGACATAAGCGCCGCGGTTATGACTTAGCGTCACCAACCCTTCACCCTGAAGAATAAACAGAGCCTCACGAACGGGCGTACGACTAATCTGCAACTCAGCGGCGAGATTTCGCTCTCGTATTGGCTCCCCAGGCAGAATGTCCCCGGCGAGAATGGCTCTGCGAATCACGTGCGCAACGCCTTCACTTCGACGTGAGGAGATGGAACGGCTACTCAGTCCCTGGTCGAATTCGCTGATCAGCTTCTTCAATTTACTGTATGGCATCAGTGTTGAGCTGGCTTAATGTTTCTAAAGTATAAGCGTAGCATTCTCATAATAACTGAGCATGATACGACGGCCCCTGATGACAGTGATGTCACCAGGGGCCGTCATGTTAGGTCGGGTTGAGGCAATGCCTTTTTATTAGCTTACTACACCCGCCTGTGTACCGTCACGCCCAGCCGTGCCTGTGGTCATCGCTATAGTACTCGCTATTTCTCGAACACTGTCGTCAGCGAGATCGTCACCGCAGTTCGCCACGCCCCAGTGTGCGGCATCGAGGCCAATCATCTCCGTTTCAGGCGATACCCGCAGCTGACCCAGCTTTTCGAGAATGAGGCAGAGGATGAGCGCCGGAATGCCCGCCACCGCCATGGTGGCAGCGATGCCAGCCAGCTGCCACCACGGTGTGATCTGGGCGTGGCCCAGCGCGTACTCGCCGCTAAGACCGGGATAGCCACCGGTCGGTGTGCCCCAGTGCAAAAAGCCGACCAGCAGCGCACCGACGACACCGGGGCCGAGCGCCAGCGGCACGACCTTCTGCTCATCGATGCCGAGGCGATAGACCAGCTTGGCGGTAGTGAGCGCGACCAGCGGACCGAGCGTGCCGAATGCCATCGCCTGCAGCGGCGTGCCGATGTCGAACAGGGTGCCGCTCATCACCGCGCCGGCGATCGGACCGAGGAAGACCCAGCGTGGCTCGCGATGCATGTAGCCGATGATTGCCCCGACGAGACCGCCGCTGAGCAGAGCGGCGAACATGTTGATCAGGATCAGGCCGAGCCCGGTCTGGGTGAAGGAGATACCGTAGACGCCCTTATCGGGAATGATGAAGGTTGAGCCGACAGCGATGAACGGCAGCGCGAACATGATGAACATCACGCCGGCGGCGACGAAGCCGTAATTGCTGGGGATGGGGCTGAGCCCGGCGGGATCCTGGCCGAAGGCGCCGCGCCGTGGCCCCAAGCGCCAGGCGAGTACCAGTGACCAGGTGCCGGAGAAAATGTAGAGCGGAAAGACACCTTCGAAGTCATGGACGCCACTGTTGGTCAACGGTGATAGCGGCCCCCAGCACAGGTAGCCGACTAACGGTGAGAGTAGCGCGCCGATGATGAATGCCATGATATAGAGCGCCTTGGCTTTGATGCGCTCGATCGCGCTGCTGTGGATCAGTGCCATGGTCGCCATCGTGAATGTCACGAAGAAGACCAGAAAGACCTGCAGAACATCCGCCTCGGGGACTACGGCCGGATCGAGCAGCATCGCCGGCGTGCTGGCCGCCGGGCCGCCGATCCACCATGCCTGGAGCGCACTGTAGAGCGCGTTCGGCACATCGAAGGCCTGGTTAAACTGCCATTCCCACAGCCCATAGCCAAATAGCATAGTGCCGAAACCACCGACCATCGCCGCCGTCAGCTTCTGTACCCAGGTATCGAGCACGTTGCGCGCCCGCACCAGTCCCATGTCGATGAAGCCTAGTCCCAGCACCACCAGCAGCACGCTGAGCGCTCCGACCATATAGATGAACGTCAGCAGGATATAGTCGGTCGATATTTGTTCTTGGAATATTTCCATCATGGCTCCTCCTAGTAGAGCACACCGTGCGCCAGCCCCGGCGGGGCCTGAGCGCGATCATCTGGTTGTTGTTGTTCACGCCGTGCGATCTTTCGCTCCCGCACTTCCTGTGCCGCACTGCCGGTAGGGCAGCCAGCGGTTGAGCGGGTAATCGAAACGATGGTATACCATCGTATGTAGACTATGCGTCTCCCCCGGGTTGCGCAACGAAAAAAATGGTATACCATCTATGGTGGCGGTAGATGGCGAGTGACCTCTACGAAACGCCTGGTTGAGATTGGTGTAAGGAGAGGCCACATGCTGTGCACAGCGCAGTAGTGCCTGCCGATGCCGGCGTGAAGGCATCGGAACAATAAGCATAACGATAAGCGATACCCAGATACCTATAAGCACAACGATAAAGAGGAAAGACCATGCAACAGACCGCACTCGAGCAGGTTCCTCCGCTGCAGTCTCCTTCGAAGGCCCGCTTCACGAGCCCGTTCGATGTCGCCACGCCCGAAGGCGCCGAAGGCTGGGAGGAGCTCTATCCCTACTACGCGCTGTTAAGTCCAGAGCGCCTTGAGATGGAAGACGAGAAGCTATGGTTCTTCGACGGTATGCACAGCCCGGCGCCGCTCTATCCCTTCGACACCATCATGACCGAAAACTGGTGGGTAGCAGCCAGCCAAATGTCGAACAAGGTCTGGCCGATTCCACTGGCGCGCGGCATCGACCACCGCATCATCAACGGTTATCTCTACATCAGCCCCAACGCCGTCACCGACCCGGATGAAGTCGCCAAGCGCGCCGAGCACTTCAACGCTCGCGCCGGCCACTACTACGAGAACTGGGACACCATCTATGAGGAGTGGGTGACCAAGGCGCGGGACTGCATCGAGCGCCTCAAGGCGATCGAGTTCAAGCCGCTGCCGGAGCTGGTGCCGGAGGAACAAGTCTTCAGCCATCGTGGCCTCTACTCCTCCCACGACCTGCTCACCGCCTACAACACCCTGATCCAGAACATGCTGGAGATGGGCTCCTACCACTTCGAGATGCTCAATCTCGGCTACGGCGCCTATCTTACCTTCCGTGAATTCTGCCAGGAGGCCTTCCCCGGCATCAGCGACCAGACCATCACCCACATGGTCTCCGGCATCGACATTCTGCTGTTCCGTCCCGACGACGAGGTGCGCGGCCTGGCTGAGCTGGCTGTGGAGCTGGGCCTCGACGAGGTAGTGCTCATCAATGAGGTTCCCGAGGCGATGCTCGACGCCATCAAGGCCGCGCCCAACGGCGACAAGTGGCTGGCCGCCTATGAAGAAGCCCGCGACCCTTGGTTCTGGTTCTCCACCGGCGTGGGCTATACCCACGAGGATCCGGTGTGGATGAACGACCCGCGCCTGCCGTTCTCGGCGCTGCGCGGCTACATCAAGGCGCTGAAGAGCGGCGAGGATATCCGCCGCCCGCTGGACGAAATCCTCGAAAAGCGCACCCGCGTCACCGCCGAATATCGCGAGCTGTTGCCCACCGACGCCGATCGCGAAGCCTTCGACGGCCTGGTCGAGCTGGCGCGCAAGGTCTATCCCTTCGTCGAGGACCATAACTTCTACGTCGAGCACTGGCACCACTCGCTGTTCTGGGAGAAGGTCCGTGAGCTGGGCGATGTATTCGTTGCACACAACTTCTTCGACGACCGCGAGGATGTCTTCTATCTCCATCGCCACGAGATCTACGACGCCCTCTACGACGTGCTGATCGGCTGGGCGGTGGGCACGCCGCCGCGCGGCGAAGTCTACTGGCGGCCTCTGATTGCCCGCCGCAAGCAGATTCGCGATACCCTGTGCCGCTGGTCACCGCCGCCCGCCCTGGGCGTGCCGCCGGAGAGCATTACCGAGCCGCTGACCATCATGCTGTGGGGCATCACGCCAGAGACTATCGATGAGTGGCTGGGGGTCGATGCTACGGCGGACGGCGAGTTGCGCGGCGTAGCCGCCTCGCCGGGCAAAGTGACCGGACGCGCCCGGGTGATTACCGACTTCGCCCAGCTCTACGACATTGAGGACGACGAGATTCTGGTCTGCCGCATCACCGCGCCGAGTTGGGCGCCGGTGTTCCAGCGCGTGGCCGCGGCGGTTTCCGATGTCGGCGGCATGATGGCTCACACTGCGATCATCTCGCGTGAGTACGGCCTGCCCGCCGTGGTCGGCACCGGCTTCGCCACCACTAGCATCACCACCGGCGACCTGATCGAGGTCGATGGCAACGAAGGCATCGTACGCGTACTCGACAAGGAGACACAACAATGACTCAGGCTCCCTACATTCTGTGGCTCGATGACGCCTCGGCTCCCGGCAACGCTCTGCTCGGCGGCAAGTTCGCCAGCCTGGCGCATTCCACCGCCGCCGGCCTGGCGGTGCCGCCGGGCTTTGGCGTCACCACCGCAGCCTATCGCCACTTCATGGCCGCCACCGGGCTGGCCGAGGAGGCGGCACGCATTCGTGCCCGGGCGCCACACATGGTGCTCAACGAGATCAAGGGCGAGACCGTCAAATTGGTCGAGGGCATCAAGACGGCCCCGCTGTCGACCGAACTCGAAGCGCAGATCCGCGAGAGCTACGCAGCGCTTGAGAAGCGCACCGGCGTCAGCGAGACGCCAGTGGCAGTGCGCTCCAGCGGTGAATCGGAAGACCTGGAAGGCGCCAGCTTCGCTGGCCAGTACGAAACTTATCTGTGGATCTGCGGTGTCGATGCGGTAATCCGCCATATCCGTGCCTGTTGGGCCGGGATGTTCGGCGACGCCGTGCTCTCCTACCGGGTGGATGGCGCGAACGCCGTGGCGGCGGGGGACTTCGGCATGTGCGTCGGCATCCAGCAGATGGTCCAGGCCCGCGCCGCCGGGGTGATGTTCACCCTCAACCCGCTCAACGGCGACCGTTCAAAGATCGTGATGGAAGCCTGCTGGGGGCTCGGCGAGGGTGTCGTCAAGGGCGACATCACCCCCGCCCAGTTCACCGTCGACAAAGTGACCCTGGAGATCCTCGACCGCAAGACGGTAGCGCAGACCGAAACGTACTGCTTCGACGCCGCGGCGGGAGAGGTGGCTCTGATGCCGATGGAGGGCGAGCGCTGCCAGACACCTTGCCTCAGCGACGAGCAGGTACTCGAACTGGCGAAGCTCGCCAAGCAGATCGAGCGCCAGCGCGGCGCGCCCCAGGATATCGAGTGGGCGGTCAGTGAGCGTGGCGAGGTGCGAGTGCTTCAGGTGCGCCCCGAGACGGTGTGGAGTCGCCGCGAGACCAAGAGTCTGGTGGATGCGGAACAGTCGCCGGTCAACCGCGTACTGGCCCGCTTCGCCGGGGTGAAGGTCGCGGCGAAAGCGGCCCAGGGAGAGTCACGGTGAAAGCGGCGGATTTTCTCTATCACCGTGCCGGCTCGGTGGCCGAGGCGGTGACGCTGCTCGATGAATACGCCGGCGAGGCGCGCCTGCTCGCCGGGGGCCAGAGCCTGATGCCGATGCTCAACATGCGGCTATGGCGACTGGGCGCGTTGATCGACGTCAACCAGGTGCCGGGGCTCGATGGCATCGAGGCCGAAGGTGAAGGCGATCTCGAAGAAACCAGGATCGGCGCGCTGACTCGCTATGTCAGTCTGGAACGTTCCGAGGTGGTGGCGAGCCGCCTGCCGCTACTCGCCGAGATGGTGCGCCATATCGGCGACCGCCAGGTGCGCAATCGCGGCACCCTCGGCGGCAGCCTGGTGCAGGGCGACCCCACCGCCGAGATGCCGCTGGGCTGCCTGGTGCTCGGTGCCCGGGTGCGGGTGGAGAGCGGCAGGGGGAGCCGGGAAATTGCCATGGGCGAGTTCTACGACGGCTCCTACGCCGCCGCCCTGGAATTCGACGAGATGGTGACCGAAATCCGCTTTCCGCGTCATCCCAGCCACTTCGCCTTCAGCGAGCTGACCCGTCGTCACGGTGACTTCTGCGTGCTTTCGGTGGCGGTCACCGGCGAATGCGATAGCGACGGTTGCTGGCACGATCTGCGCATCGGCCTGGGCGGCGTCAGCGACATGCCGGTGCCGGCCGAGGCGGCGAGCGCGCGCCTTTCCGGCACCCGGCTTACGGATGACGATATCCGCGAGGCCGCCGCCCTGACCGTGGAGGACATCGACCCGCCCAGCGACATGCGCGCCACGGCGGAGTACCGGACGCACCTCGTTCCCGTCCACGTGCGGCGGGCGCTGCAGCAGCTGCGCGCGCGGGCGTCTGCTACCGAGCTCCTCACCAGAACAAGGGAAAACAGATGAAATTCGAACAGCAGTTCCAGGTCGCCGAGCCCATCGGCAAGGTCTGGGCGTTCTTCGAGCAGTTCGAGCAGGTGGCGCAGTGCATTCCCGGCGTCAAGCGGGCCGAACAGCTCGACGACGACAACGTGGCGGTCACCGTCACCCAGAAGCTGGGGCCGATGTCCGCCACCTTCGAGGCGCGGGTGCACATCATCGAGCGCGTGGCTTTTGAGCGCATCGGCTTCACCTCCACCGGCAAGGCGGTGAAGGGCGCCATCGGCAACTTCCGCGCTGCCAACAGCGTGGAGCTGCGCGAGGAAGCAGGCCATACCCACGTCACCGTCAGCGGCGAGGTGGCGCTGGGCGGGGCCCTGGGCAGCGTGGGCCAGAAAGTGATCACCCGGCAGGCCGAGAAGGTAACGATGGAGTTCACCCGCAATCTCGAGCGGGCGCTCTCCGGCGAGGAAAGCGACGCGCCCACCGCGCCCGCTGCCGCTGCTGTCGCCAACCGTCGTCCGGCGGCCAAGACATCGACGGCTGTGGGGGCCGCGAGCGCCACGCCGGCGGCGGTGTCCGGCGAGTTCTGGCCGAGGCTCTCGGCGGTGTTTAGTGCAGCGGCGTTGGTGGTGAGCCTGCTGGTGCTGTGGCAGGTGAGCTGAGGAGACATGTGATGACACTTAACGAGAACGAGATCACCCTCACGCTTAACGGCGAGAGCGTGCGGGCCTGGGCGCCGAGCCGGATGCACGCGGCGGACTTCCTGCGCCAGCGGCTGGGGCGCACCGGCACCCATGTCGGCTGCGAGCAGGGCGTATGCGGCATGTGCACCGTCATGGTCGACGGCCAGGCGGTCAAGTCGTGTCTGATGCTCGCCGCCCAGCTCGACGGCGCCGAGGTGCGCACCGTGGAGTCGCTGGCCGAGGAGAACGGCGACCTCAACGCCTTGCAGCAGGCGTTCAAGCGCCACCACGGCTTGCAGTGCGGCTTCTGCACACCAGGCTTCCTGATGCTGGCCACCAGCCTCGCGGCGCGCGGCGAGCCGATGAGCCGCGAGCAGATCCGTGACGAGATCAGCGGCGTGCTGTGCCGCTGTACCGGCTACGAGGGCATCGTGCGCGCGGTGGAAGAGTATCTGCAGCTGCAACAAAACGAAGGGCAGGTGGTGGAGGTCGAGGCATGAACGAGTTCGTGGAAGCTCCGGCCGCACCGAAGGAGACAACCCGGCAGGAGGAGAGCCTCAAGCACCGCCTGATCGGCACCAGCGTGCCGCGCACCGAGGATGAGCGGCTGCTGCGCGGCGATGGTCGCTTCACTGACGACGTGCAGTTCGCCCATCAGCTCGAAATGGCGGTGGGACGCTGTCCTTTTCCTCACGCCCGCATTCTCTCCATCGATGTCTCCCGGGCACTGGAATTGGAGGGCGTCAAGCATGTTCTCACCGGCGAGCAGGTGCGTGAGCAGAGCGCGCCGCTTACCGTGCTGCGTCCGGTACCCGGTGCGCCGCAGCTACCCTATTACGCGCTGGCCCAGGATAAGGCGACCTACGAGGGCCAGCCGGTGGTGAGCGTGGTGGCAGTAAGCCGCGCCCTGGCCGAGGATGCTATCGAACTGATCGAGATCGAATACGAGCCGCTGCCCCACGTCAGCGACGCCATCGCGGCGCTGGAAGAGGGCGCGCCGCTGCTGCATCCGCAGTCGCTGGCCTCGAACCTGCTGGCCTCGAACGGTGACCGCGCCGGCGAGCCGGAGGCACGCATCGAGGCGGCCGACGTAGTGCTCCGCAGCCGGATGCGCATCGGCCGGGTCACACCGCTGCCGATGGAGACGCGCGGCGTGGTGGCGGTGTGGCGTCCCGGCGCGCGGGAGCTCTCGATCCATACCTCTACCCAAGTGCCGCATCTGGTGCGCAAGCAGCTCGCCGAGTCGCTGCGTATCGGCGAGGAGTGCATCCGCGTCTCGGCCTCGGATGTCGGTGGCGGCTTCGGCATGAAGCTCGGCGTCTATCCCGAGGATGTGCTGGCGAGCCTGCACGCCATGGCGCTGCGTCGCCCGGTCAAGTGGATCGAGGATCGCATGGAGCACTTCCGCGCCAGCACCCACGGCCGCGAGTCGATCCACGACTACTGCCTGGCGGCGGATGCCGAGGGCCGCTTCGTGGCGATGACCAACACCTACACCACCGACATCGGGGGCTGGAACTCGCCGTTCGGCTCGTCGCAGCTCTCCAGCGTCATCTTCACCGGCCCCTACCGGGTGGCGGACGCCGCCGTGGAGCGCCGCGTGGCGATGACCAACAAGACCCCGGTAGGCGCCTATCGCGGCTACGGCCAGCCGGAGGTCAATTTTGCCCTGGAGGTGCTGGTGGACCGCCTGGCGCGCAAGCTCGGCAAGGATCCTCTGGCGCTGCGCGAGCTGAACATGCTGCGCCCGGAGGATCTGCCGTGGACGGTGCCCAGCGGTGCCGTCTACGACAGTGGCGACTATCTCCGTACGCTGCGCATGGCCGCCGAGGCGGTGGACTACGCCGCGCATCGTGCCAGCCCCCGCGTGCCGCGCCCCGACGGGCGTATCCTCGGCATCGGGCTCTCCTCTTTCGTCGAGCGCACCGGCTACGCCAGTGCGCGCTTTCTCGCCAATCGCGGCTCGAAGTTCGGTGCCCACGAGAGCGTGACGCTGCGCGCCAACCGCTCCGGCACCATCGACCTCTATACCGGCGTCTCTTCCATCGGCCAGAGCAGTGAGACCGCCTTCGCGCAGATCTGCGCCGAGGTGCTGGGGGTGGACTTCGACGCCGTGCGGGTGCATAGCGGCGATACCGCCAGCTCGCCGCTCAACACCGGTGCCTTCGCCTCGCGCACTCTGATCGCCGCCGCCGGCGCTCTGCGCGAGGCGGCGCTGCCCTTCCGCGACAAGACGCTGCGCCTCGGCGCTTGGGCGCTGGGCATCGCTCCCGAGGAGGCGGTGATCGAGGGCTACGAGGTGCGCCACCGCGATGATGCCGACAAGCGCGTACCGCTTTCCGATGTCTTCAGCCGCGCGATTCTCGGCCAGGGCATTCCCCACGACGAGACGCCGGGGCTGGAAACCACCGCCCACTTCGAGCCGCCCAGCGCTGCCTTCTCCTTCGGCACCGCGGCGGCGGTGGTGGCGGTGGACCCGGAAACGGGCGAGTTCAGCGTCGAGCGCTTCGTGATGGTTCACGACTGCGGCGTGGCAGTGAATCCGATGATCGTCGAAGGCCAGGTGCGCGGCGCCCTGGTGCAGGGGCTGGGCGCGGCGCTGGGCGAGGAGTTGCGCTACGACGCTGTCACCGGCCAGCTACTCAGCGGCTCGATGCTCGACTACGCCGTGCCCCGCGCCGCCGACGTGCCGCCGATCGAGCTTCTGCACACCGAGGTGCCCTCGCCGGTAACCACCTTTGGCGTGCGCGGCGTGGGCGAGGTGGGCACCATTCCGCCCGGCGCGGCCATTGCCAATGCCCTCTGCGATGCGCTGGCCGATTACGGCGTCGAGTTCTCAGCGTTGCCGATCACCCCTGAGAGCGTGTGGCGTGCTCTGCAAGCCGCCCGTGAAAGCACACAAGGAGCCGCCGCATGAATTTCTGCACGCCCGGCCGCTACTTTGACTCGAACTTCACCGCCTTGGAGCAGGATGCGATGGAGTGGCTCGATGGCTTCTACCAGCTCGAACACCTACTCAATACCCGCAGCTGGGTGGTCGCGCTGTGCGCGGGGCAGGCCAGCGAGGCACTCAGGTTCGCGGCGCTGAGCCACGACGCCGAGCGCTTCTTCCCGGGCGGGCCCACCGGCACGCCGACCAACGGCTTCGACGATCCTGATTACCTCTTTGCCCACTCGACCCGCTCCGCCGACATCGTCGAAGAGTGGATGCGCGGGCAGGGCGCGGAGGCGACGCTGTGCCGCCAGGTGCGGCGGCTGATTCTACGCCACGAGATCGGCGGCGGTTGGGAGGCGGACATCCTTCAGGCCGCCGATGCACTCTCCTTTCTTGAGGTATTCGACTGGCTGGCGGTGGAGTGGGTGCAGCGCGGTATCTACACCATCGAGGGGGCGAAGGAGAAGCTGTGCTGGAGCATGGAGCGCATCCGCCCGCCGCTGGCGCTGCACCGGGCGCTGCCGCTGTTCGAGGCGGCCACCCGCGCCCTCGACGCCGCCTTCGACACGCGCTTCGACTTCGCCACGCGGCGCGAGCAGGCCGCCAGCCTCGCGTTTCTCACCCAAGCCACACAAGAGACCAAACAAGGACAACGATGACCACGACATACCTCTACGGCGCCAACGTTCACGCGGGCGGCATCCGCCAGCACTATCTACGCTACGGCGGCGATGCGGCTTCCACCGGCCAGCCGCTGGTGCTGATTCCCGGCATCACCAGCCCGGCGATCACCTGGGGCTTCGTCGCCGAGCGCCTGGGCCAGCACTTTGACACCTACGTGCTCGACGTGCGCGGCCGTGGGCTCTCCTCGACGGGGCCGGAGCTCGCCTACGACACCGACACCTGCGCCGACGACGTGATCGCCTTCATCGATGCGCTGGGGCTCGAGAACGTGATCCTCGCCGGCCACTCGATGGGGGCGCGCTTCGCCCTGCGCGCCATGAGCCGTGGCACCAAGAACGTGGAAAAGCTGGTGCTGATCGACCCGCCGGTCTCCGGCCCGGGGCGGCGCGCGTACCCCAGCAAGCTGCCCTGGTACGTCGATTCGATCCGCGCCTGCACGCGCGGCGCGGATATCGACACCATGCGCGACTATTGCCCGACCTGGAGCGAGGCGCAGCTGCGCCTGCGCGCCGAATGGCTGCACACCTGCTTCGAGCCGGCCATCGTCCAGGCCTTTGAGGAGTTCCACAGCGTGGATGTCCATCAGGACCTCCCCCGGCTGAGCGTGCCCACGCTGCTGATGTGCGCCGGCCGAGGCGGGGTGATCCAGGCCGAGGACCAGGAAGAGATCCGCGGCCTGCTGCCGTCGATTCGCATCACCACCGCCGCCAACGCGGGCCACATGATCCCCTGGGACGACTTCGAGGGCTTCTTCGCCGCCTTCGAGGACTTCCTGGGACCCAAGCTCTAAGGAGAGCGCGCCATGACTCGCAACTACCGCATCGGCCAGATCGTGCCCAGCTCCAACATCACCATGGAGACCGAGATTCCCGCCATGCTCACCGCACGGCAGCTGATCCGCCCCGAGGAACGTTTTACCTTCCACTCCAGTCGCATGCGCATGAAGACGGTGAGCAAGGATGAGCTGGCGGCGATGGACGCCGAGTCCGACCGCTGCGCGCTGGAGCTCTCCGACGCCGCCGTGGATGTGATGGGCTACGCCTGCCTGGTGGCGATCATGTCGATGGGACCGGGCTATCACCGCGAGTCGCAGCAGCGTCTGCGCTCGCGCACGGAAGAGAATGGCCACGACACGCCGGTGGTGACCAGCGCCGGCGCCCTGGTCGATGCCCTCGGCGTGATGAAGGCCCGGCGCGTGGTGGTGGTGGCGCCCTACATGAAGCCGCTCACTGAGCTGGTGGTGGACTACATCCGTCAGGAAGGCGTCGAGGTGGTCGACTACCGTGCCCTGGAGATTCCCAACAATCTCGACGTGGCGCGCCACGACCCGGCCAACCTGCCGGAGATCGTCGCCGGGCTCGACTACAGCGGCGTCGACGCCATCGTGCTCTCCGCCTGCGTGCAGATGCCGTCGCTGGCCGCGGTGCCCAAGGTCGAGGCGCTGACCGGCAAGCCGGTGGTCACCGCCGCCATCGCCACCACCTACGCGATGCTCAAGGCGCTTAATCTCGACCCCGTGGTGCCCGGCGCCGGCGCGCTGCTCTCCGGCGCCTACTGAGATCACATCATGCCGATTGGCAACAAGGCTTACGGAAAACCGGCGGTACTTGACCAAGAACAATGAGGAACAACTGATGGATCAAGCAAGCTTTACCGAGATCTGCCTGCATCAATTGAAAATGTCCGGCGTACACGAAGGCGAGAAGCTCGTAGTGCTGACACAGGGCAACGAGCGCCTCGATTACGCCGATGCCTTCATGGCGGCGGGCCAACGCCTGGGCGCCAATATGTACCACATGCGTCTGCCCGCGCCGCTGCCTACGGGCGGATGGAACGTCGGTGTCACTGGGCTGGCGGCGCTGCCCGAGGCGGTCGAGGCGCTGAAGCAGTGCGACATGCTGATCGACTGCATCTTCCTGCTGTTCTCGCCGGAGCAGTTCGCGATTCAGGAGGCGGGCACGCGGATTCTGACCGCGGTGGAACCGCCCGAACTGCTGGCCCGCATGCTGCCGTATCCCGAGCTGCGCGAGAAGGTCGAGATCGCCGCCGAGCTGCTGTCGAACGCCAAGACCATGCGGATCACGTCGCCGCACGGCACGGACGTGACCTATAAGCTCAATACCTATCCCACCGTTGCCGAATACGCCTGTACTGATACCCCCGGGCGCTGGGACCACTGGCCCTCGGGCTTCGTCTTCACCGGCGGCGACGATGATGGCGTGGACGGCCAGATCGTCGTGGCACCGGGCGATATCCTGCTGCCGCAGAACATGTACGTGCGCGATCCGATCACCTACACCATCGAAAAGGGCTGGATTACCGATATCCGCGGTGGCCTCGATGCCGAGCTGGTGAAATCCTACATGGCGGCCTTCAACGACCCGCGCGGCATGGGCATGAGCCATGTCGGCTGGGGCATGAATCCGCAGGCCAAGTGGCACGGCATGACACCCGGTGCGTTCCCCGGAGGCATGGGTATGGAGCCGCGCAGTTACTATGGCAACGTGATGTTCTCGACCGGGCCGAACAACGAACTCGGCGGCCCGAACGACACGGCCTGCCACCTCGATATTCCGATGCGCAACTGCTCGCTATTTCTCGATGACGAGCCGATCGTGATCGACGGCGACATCGTGGTGAAAGAGATCCAGATGGAACGTGCGTGAATGAAACGTGGTTGATCCGCAGCCCCAACAGGGGCTGCCTTTTTATAGGAAAACAACAATGTCACAACAAGTTGTCTATGATCAGGCGGGGTTCGGCCGCGCGGTGCCACGTGGCCGTCGTCCCGCTATCGTCGTGGTCGATTTCAGCTACGGGTTCACCGATACCCAATATCTCACCGCGGCCGACATGCGCATGCAGATCGCGGCGACTCGGCGTTTGACCGACGCTGCCCGTTCGGCGGGCTTCCCGGTGATCTATACCACTATCGCCTACCATCCTGGCGAGGTGGATATGCTGCCATGGCTGAAAAAGGCGAGTGGGATGGCGGCTCTGCTGGAAGGGTCTCGTCTGGTCGAAATCGACGCGGCAACCGGCATTCAGCCGGGCGATGCGGTCGTTACCAAGAAGGGCGCCTCGGCGTTTTTCGGCACCTCGCTGGCAGCAATGCTGAGCGGGGCCAAGGTCGATACCTTGATCGTGACCGGCGCCACCACGTCGGGCTGCGTGCGCGCCACCGTGGTCGATGCGGTGCAATCCGGCTTCAACGTTCTGGTAGCGCGCGACTGCTGCGCCGATCGGGCCACGCCGCCGCACGAGGCCAACCTTTATGACATGCACCAGAAATATGCTGATGTAACGGATGCCGATGAGCTTCTTGCGTGGCTGCGCTCGCTTGCCGCCCCATCCGCGTCAGCCGGGGGCAGCGGGGAGGGCGCGGCGTGAGCTACTTTCCCCGATGGCCGCTCGCCCGCACAGGTGGCATTCGCGCTGCATCTCATCCTGGCACACCGGGGTATGCGCTTGACGATATCTGACGTGGCTACCTCGATGCATTAATCCGCAAGAACGATTTCTTTGCCGGGCTATCTGAGAGGGCAGGTGCCGCGCCGGTAGCCAAAAGCCGACCGAGGAGTTCAGCGCTTCGGACGGCTCTCCTCGCAACTGGCTGCCTTTATGGCACTATCTTGATGTGCTGTCGGCTGAAGACTGAGGTTCAAGGTGGTACTTGAGGGTACCGTCACGGTTCTTTATTGCTGAATCCTATCGTGAGTAAAGTAGCAGCGTCGGCATTTGCACTCGGTGAATAGCTTGCTCGCTGCATGACAGCGCTGCGCAACTATTCAGCGGCGCAGAGGTATTCCGGTTGTTGTCCGGGCTAAGAAACATTGTATAAATGCCTGCGCGAGCGAATCACGGCGTTGCGTGGTGCTCACAGGCTCGCTTAACCCCTATTATGTCGCACCTTCTGTGCTCCTTGCGCCTCACTCTGCTCGGCGTTTTATTCAGCGCTAGCCTAATGGCCAATGCATGGTATCGCTAAAATGATATGATCGGCACGCAGCTGCTATCGCCGGTTTCAGGCGATGTTAAAAAAGTCATTTCTCATTATAAGCAATAACGCCGACTCACAACCTGGACGCATGAAATGTTCGAATCATTCAATCGTCTTTTTCCTGTATGGGCGATCCTGTTCGCCTTGCTGGCCGCTTTTCTGCCAGCCCCCTTTGTCGAACTCAAGAGCCTGATTCAACCCTTGCTGGCCTTGATCATGTTTGTGATGGGATTAACGCTCTCCTTGAGTGATTTCGCCACTGTGCTGCGCGCACCGAAGGCGATCGGCATCGGCGTTGTTCTGCAGTACGCATTGATGCCGTTGGCCGCGCTGATCATTTCTCATCTACTTGATCTATCGCCGGAGCTGACCATCGGTATGGTGCTGGTCGGGGCGACCTCGGGCGGCACAGCGTCGAACGTTATCACCTGGCTGGCGGGGGGCAATGTAGCACTGTCGGTGAGCATGACGATGGTATCCACGCTGCTTTCCGTAGTCATGACGCCATTTCTGGTCTGGGCCTACATGGGCACCTCGATTGAAGTGCCGGTGGCTGGAATGCTGATGAGCATTGCCCAACTGGTCATTGCACCGATTGTGCTCGGAACGCTCGTGCATCAGTTTGCCAGTCGTACGCTTGCACGCATCGAGCCGGCGCTGGCTTCAATTGCGATGGTCGCGATCGTGGTAATTATTGCCATTGTCGTTGCGCTGAATGCAGGGCGTCTGGCGAGCCTTGGCCCGATCGTGGCGCTGGCGGTTATTGCTCATAATGGCGTAGGCCTCATTGGCGGCTATAGCCTGGCGCGAGTGCTCGGCATGGACCCTCGTGACAGCCGCACCATTGCTATCGAAGTCGGCATGCAGAATTCAGGATTGGCGGCATCGCTTGCCAGTCAGTTCTTTACTGCAGGGGCGGCACTACCGGGTGCGCTGTTCTCGGTCTGGCACAATATCTCCGGCTCGCTGCTTGCCGGTTACTGGAAGCGCCGCGCACTGCCTGCGGCAGCTACCACCGAAGGCCAACACTGAGTAATGCTATTATCATGACGCAATCGCTTCGTCCTGCTGAGATCCCACCGCGCCGTCCGTTCAAATCGCGTGGCAGCTTTGTCATTCGCTGCGAGGGCTGCCGCCTGCCGGCGTTGAACTGTATCTGTCCCTATCAGGTGCAGGCCAAAAGCCGCGCTCGTTTCTGGCTGATCACCCACTCACTTGAGCATCACAAGCCGACCAATACCGGTCGGCTCATTGGCGACTGCCTACCGTATACCGAGGTGTTCAGCTGGGCGCGTACCGAGCCTGACCCGCGACTACTCGAACATCTCAAGGACGAGCGATTTCAGCCGTTTCTGATCTTTCCCGACGATCAGCCCGATTACGCCGAGCGTGTAGTGAACTTCGAAGATGCCTCGTGCTCGGCGCGTATTCCCGTGTTCGTGATTCTTGACGGCACCTGGCGTCAGGCGCGCAGGATGTTCCGTCAGAGCCCTTATTTGGCCACGTTGCCTATCCTGCCGCTGCATACCGATCGGCTGACACGCTATACCCTGCGCAAGCCGGCTTCGCCCAGTCATCTGTGTACGGCCGAAGTAGCCGTCGAGCTGCTGCGCCTGGCGCGTGAAACGCAGGCAGCAAACGTGCTCGACGACTATTTCATGGCATTCAATGACAGCTATGCGGCCAGCCGTGTGCACCGCAAACTTGAAGAAGAGAGCCCAGCGATGCAGCGCCTGCGTCAACTCAAGCGCGAGTCTTGAGCTAGGGATAATGAAATGAGCCTACGTATGGATGTCAGTTGACCAGCCTGTTCGCCGTGCTGACGCGCGGTTTCCGACAGCCACTGCCTGAGCTCAGCTTCGAGGGAGCCTGATCGAAAGGTTTCGTCGATACGGCAGGCCAACTACAGTGGAAGAGGCGAAGGGTGCGGACGCGTTCCGCGTCCAAAAAGGATTTATCGGATTTTCATCAAGGAGAATGCCATGAGCGCGATTAACATTGTGGCGACTATCGTCGCCAAACCGGGCCAGCAGGATGCGGTTGAGAAGGCATTAAAGCAGGTCGTCGAACCATCACGCGGCGATGATGGGTGCGAACGCTATGAGTTGCACCGTGACCGTAATGATGAGCACTGCTTTTATATGGTCGAGCGCTGGCGTGATGTCGAGTCGCTGGATGCCCATGAGCAGCAGGATCATTTCCGTACGCTGGTTGATGCGCTTGATGAGGCGATTGATCGCATGGATGTAGTAAAGCTGGAACAGCTTCTGTAAAGCAAAAAATCCGCTTGCACGGTAAACGTGCAAGCGGATGATCTTACCTTGAAAGGCGATTACAACGAAGCTTAACGTTTAGCGGTTGCGCCTTCGGTTTCATCACGCTGCAGATACTTCATGGTCGTTTCAGGCAGATTATCTTCCAGCCATTTCGCCATAGCTTCTTCCTGCTTGAGGATAGCTTCACAGGTCTGCTTGATTTCCGGCTCTCCAGCATATTCCGCTGCGCCAATCAGGGAGCGATAGGACGCCATCTCGAAATGCTCAAACGCATAGCTAGCAATCCCACCTTTAAGCACTTCGTCGGTAGTGAACATGCCACCCATGCCCTGCATCATGGCCATCATTTTGCCACCCGTATCTTTCACACCTGATGGGCTGCCACCAAGTTTAGAGATACAGCCTTCAACCAGATCAGCCTGATGCTGCGTTTCTTCAATGTGCTGCTCGATCCGTGCCTTCAGCTCAGGATAATTCTCAAGACGACCCGCTTGAGCCTTGAGCATCTGTTCTGCCTGCTGCTCCATACCATGTGCATCACGCAGCCAATCCAGTAGATGTTCATGTGCCTTCGATGCCATTGTTGACCTCCTTTTCATACCGCTGACGTTCAAAGACTGTCCTAGATGCATTTGTTCATAACGAACATGGACAGAATTATCGCTTCCAAGCTCGTGATCCTGTGTGCAGGATCAACGTTCTTGTTTCAACGTAGGTGCTTAAAGGAAATGCATCAAGGCATATCCGCTATGTTTAAGCCCAAAGACATGAACATTTTTCACGTCAATACGAGGTGAGGCTTAGTGTTCAGAAGAAGGAGAGGCCGACCTGGAAGAGTCGCTCGACTTCGCGGATGCGACGTTTGTCTATTACAAACAAAATGACGTGGTCATCAGTTTCAACTTTCAGGTCATGATGGGCAATAAGGACTTCCTTGCCGCGTACAACAGCGCCTATCGTGGCACCTTCCGGCAGCTCGATCTCCTCGATAGTCCGTCCAATCACTTTAGACGAACGAGCATCGCCGTGGGCGATGGCTTCGATCGCTTCTGCCGCACCGCGTCTGAGCGAATGCACATTGACGATGTCACCACGACGAACATGGGTCAGCAGCCCGCCAATCGTGGCCTGCTGCGGTGAAATGGCAATATCGATTTCACCGCCCTGAACAAGATCGACGTAAGCGGCGTTGTTGATCAGCGTCATGACCTTCTTGGCGCCGAGGCGCTTGGCCAGCATTGATGACATGATGTTGACTTCGTCATCGTTGGTCAACGCGCAGAAAATATCGCACTCCTCGATGTTCTCTTCGAGCAGTAGCCGCTTGTTGGTTGCACTACCATGCAGTACGACGGTGCGGTCGAGCTTTTCTGACAACTGGGTGCAGCGCTGCAGGTCGTGTTCGATGATCTTGACCTGATGAGAGTGCTCCAGCGTTTCGGCTAGCCGTTCACCGATATGGCCACCGCCGGCGATGATGATGCGGCGCAGGCGGCGATCAATCTTGCGCAGCTCAGCCATTACCGTGCGAATGTCCTTGCGAGCGGCAATAAAGAACACCTCGTCATCGGCTTCGATCACGGTTTCACCCCGTGGGATGATCGGTCGGTTGCGACGATAGATAGCGGCTACGCGGGTGTCGACATTAGGCATGTGACGCCGCAGGAACCCCAACTCCTGACCGACCAGCGGGCCGCCATAGTAGGCTTTGACCGCAACCAACTGAGCCAGCCCGCCGGCGAAGTCGAGCACCTGAAGGGCGCCAGGGTATTCGATCAGACGACGAATGTGATTAGTGACGACCTGTTCGGGGCTGATCAGTACATCGACCGGAATGGCGTCGTGACTAAAGAGTCCTTTGCGCGTCAGATACGCCGCGGAACGTACCCGAGCGATTTTTGTAGGGGTATGAAAGAAGGTGTGGGCGACCTGACAGGCGACCATATTCACTTCATCGGAATTGGTGACTGCGATCAGCATGTCAGCGTCTTCACCGCCTGCCTGACGCAATACCAACGGGTGTGATCCCTGACCCTGAATGGTGCGAATATCGAGGCGGTTATGCAGGTCACGTAGTCGAACTAGATCGGTATCGACCACGGTGATGTCATTGTCTTCGTGCGCCAGATGCTCAGCGAGCGTACCGCCTACCTGGCCGGCGCCTAAAATAATAATTTTCATGAGCCGCTATCCGCGTAAGGAGGCAGACAGGATAAACCAGGTGAGCAGAGGTGCAAAACGGAACAACAGCGGCGAATGAATCGCCGCTGTGTAGTGAGAAAACCGATGCAGAACTTTACTCGATCGTGAAGCCGACCTTGATGCTGACCTGCCAATGGGCAACTTTGTCGTCGACGATATGCCCACGGGTTTCAGTGACCTGGAACCAGTGCATGTTCTTGACCGATTCACTGGCCTTGGTCAGCGCATTCTGGACAGCATCTTCGATGCCGATTTCTGATGAGCCTGTCAGTTCGATTGATTTATAAACATGATCATTCATGTGTCGCTCCTTGTACGTAGGTTCATTCCATGACGTGCCGTCATGTCTACAGTGATGCAGTATCGACAATGGCGATACCGAGCCGTTCCAGGGTGCTTCGCGTGGCTTCGTCCGTATCGAACGTGACCGGACGCGTCAGCGACCACAGAACATGCGTACGAAAGCCGGCGGCAGCGGCATCCTCTGCAGTCCACAACACGCAGACATCGCGTGCCAGTCCACAAATATAGACGGATTCAACGCCGCGTTCATGCAGCCAGCCGGCCAGACCCGTCGATGGGCGCTGACCATCGGGGCCGATATTGTTGCGAAAGGCGCTATAGGAATCGATACGTGCATCGGTTCCCTTACGGATGATGGCATCAACGCGCCGCCAGTCGAGTGAAGGATGAAGGGCGGCACCCTCGCTGTTCTGAATGCAGTGATCGGGCCACAAGGTTTGATGGTGACCATACAGTTCGAGTGCCTCGAACGGCACCTTGTGATGCGTGCTAGCAAACGAGATATGCCCAGGGGGATGCCAATCCTGAGTGGCAACAACATGAGCAAAACGATCGGCAGCGAGCAGCTGGGCCAACTCAGGCAAAATAGCCCCACCTTCAGCACAGGCCAACGCGCCACCGGGCATGAAGTCCGGCTGAACATCAACAATGATCAAGGCGCTATTACGCACGACCTGCCCGGTAGGGGCCTCGGCGGGTGTGTGCTCCGTAACGGTTGATGCTTCGGTTGCAATGTTAATGGGTTCAGACACGCGATGCGCTCTCGTTTGGCCTGCATGGAATAATCAGTATCGAAGCGACATGCCGTTGTCGCAAGGGGCAACGGCATAAAGCGCATAATCGCTGCACAAATCTACAGTTTAATCTTCTCGATGAGCGCATAGAAAAAGCCGTCGCTGTTGCCTTCTCCCGGCAGTAATTGACGGCCTGATCCCGCGGCCTGCCCCCATTCGGCACTGATCGGCAATGCACGCGCATCGGGGGTGCGTTTCAAGAAGGCGTCGATCTGTGTCGCGTTCTCTTCCGGCATGACCGAGCAGGTGACATAAAGCAGGCGACCGCCACAGGCAAGCGTCGTCCATAGTGAATCGAGCAGCTCGGACTGAAGCGCGGCCAGTGAGGCAATATCTTCAGGTGTGCGCAGATGTTTGATATCGGGATGACGGCGAATGACACCGGTGCCCGAACAGGGCGCATCAAGCAGCAAGGCCTCAAAGCCCTTGCCATCCCACCAATCCAGCGATCTGGCATCGGCATGGATCATGTCGGCACGTAGGCTTAGGCGCGACAGGGTCTCTTCGACACGCTTTAAGCGCGTAGCGTCACTGTCGAGTGCGACCAGATCAAGCTGTGGCGCACGTTCGAGTAAATGCGCTGTCTTGCCCCCTGGCGCACAGCAGGCATCAAGAATACGCGCGTCTGATGAGATACCGTCAAGCAACAGCGGCGCAGCAAGCTGGGCAGCTTCATCCTGCACGCTGACCCAGCCGTCACGAAAGCCAGGCAGGGTGTCAACATCAACCGGTGTATCCAGGGTTATGCCGTCGGCAGCATGACGACTGGGCATGGCTGAGAGGTTTGCCTCGTTAAGCCGTTCGAGATAGGCATCGCGAGAAAGATGGCGCGTGTTGACACGCAGCGTCATTGGCGGCTGTTGGTTATTGGCGGTGATGATGTCACGCCATTGTTCTGGCCAGGCGCTGCGCAGCGTTTTCAGCAGCCAGTCGGGATGCATCAATGCCGCCGCCGGGGCGCGATCCACCTTGGCCTGCAGCTCGACGCGCTCACGTTCGGCACGGCGCAGGCAACCATTCAGCACGCGGGTTGCCCAGGGCTTGCCGAGCGTGCGTGCGGCGCCCGCAGTTTCGCCAACGGCAGCGTGGGCGGGGACACGCATATGGTAGAGCTGATACAGCCCGACCAATAGCAGGGCATGAACGTCACGGTCACGTGCCTTGAAGGGCTGGCGCAGTAACTCTGTAGCTAATGCCTCCAGGCGGGGCAGCGTGCGACAGACGCCATAGCACAGCGCTTTCATGAAGCCCTTGTCGCGCGGGCTCACGTCGGCATCATCGATTCGGGATAGCGAGCTGCGACGATCAAGCAAGGGGACCAATGCGCGCGCGGCGCTGGCACGAACATCGCTCATGATAACTCCTCGGCACCAAGGTGCTTGCCGGGGGCAAACCGCTCGCCCTTGCTGTTCAGTAGGTCGCGCACTGCCAGTGGTTTGCCACCGGGCAACTGTGCCTGGGTGACACGTAAGACACTTTCGGTACAGGCGATGCGCAGCGCATCGTGTGATGGGGCGAGTAGCGTGCCCGGTGCCTCACCACAATCACCTTCTTCGGCTGTGGCGAACCAAAGCCGCAGAGGTTCACCGTCAAGACGTGTCCAGGCCACGGGCCACGGATTAAAGGCGCGTATTCGCGCGGCCAACTCACTGGCGGGACGGGTGAAATCGAGTTCGCCTTCCGCCTTGGAAAGCTTGGCGGCGTAGGTGACGCCTTGCTCAGGCTGTGGGGTGGACGGCAAATCATCTGCGGAGAGGCGATCGAGTGCTTCGATGAGCGCTTCTCCACCGATTGCGGCTAAATCATCATGCAATGTGCCGCCGGTCGTCTCTGCGGTAATCGGCGTTTCGCGCACCAGCAGCATAGCGCCGGTATCGAGCCCTTCATCCATCTGCATGATGGTAACCCCGCTTGTGGTATCACCGGCTTCAATGGCGCGCTGGATCGGTGCTGCGCCGCGCCAGCGTGGCAGTAGCGAGGCATGAACATTGAGTGCGCCAAGGCGAGGGATGTCGAGTACCGCGCGTGGCAGAATCAGACCATAGGCGACCACTACCAGCACATCGATGTCGGCCTCGCTGAGGGGCTGATACGCTTCCGGGCTCTTCAGGCGTTCCGGCTGATGCACGGGCAGGCCGTGCTCGGTGGCAAGCATCTTGACCGGTGAGGCGACGAGCTTGCGGCCTCGGCCAGCGGGCCGGTCGGGTTGGGTGTAAACGCAGACCACCTCGTGCTGGCTGGCGAGCAGAGCCTTAAGACTCTCGGCGGCAAAATCGGGCGTTCCGGCGAACGCAACGCGCAGGGGGCGGGACATTGATGGTTTCCGTAACGTCATAACGGGGAAGCGATGCGAGGCCGAAATGATCGGCCTCCTGGGGTCAGGCAGGGCCTGATAACGATGGTGATGTTCAGGATGTCGTCTTTTGACGCTTTTGCATCTTTTTCTTCACTCGGTCGCGCTTGAGCGGAGACAGGTAATCAATGAACAGCTTACCTTCAAGATGGTCGTATTCGTGCTGAATGCAATGCGCCATCAGTCCATCGGCCTCGAGTTCGAACGGCTCGCCATTGCGATCCAAGGCGCGGGCCTTGACGCGCAGCGCACGTGGCACTTCGGCGTAGTATTCCGGAATCGACAGGCAACCTTCCTGCATGGGTTCGCGTTCGTCGTCGAGCGGTTCATATTCGGGGTTGATCAATACCAGCGGCTGCGACTTGTCCTCGCTGACATCCATGACAAACAGACGAATATGGTGGTCGACCTGAGTGGCGGCAAGCCCTATTCCGGGCGCGTCATACATGGTTTCGAACATGTCGTCGATCAGACGACGCACGTCATCACCAACATGCTCGACCGGCTTCGCGCGAGTGCGAAGGCGTTCATCGGGGTATTCGAGAATCTCGAGAATAGCCATGGCAGAAAAACCGTAAAAGACGTTGGGTAAGGATACGTGGCGAATTGCCGTAAATAGTAATGATGCAATGCGCCTTTATCTGATGTGCCGGAGATCGTGAACATAGTCTCAGCGCTGACGCATAAACAACGCGGCTGCGACGACGTCACGACGCGATGGGCAATGGCTCTATTGTAGTGCGCCAAGGGCGTCAAGAAAACGCCGTATCAACAATGGTATGGGCGAAATGATGTCTCCGGCAGGATACAGGGCATTGCAGGTGCCATGTTCACTCTCGTGAGCACGCGGTAAGCCATGGTATGGCGCTGCGCTAGCTGACAGATATTCCTAACCGTCCCAATACCGGACGTATTACGTCTTCATGCAGGCCAATATGATTTCAACAGGTTACAAGCGTATCAGTACGGTGATGGCTGGAGTGATGGTGTTCTTGTTGTTGTCGCTGCCAAGGGCATTTGCTCAACAGGATGTGACGATCAGAAGCGATGCACCGACACGCTATACCGTGATGGAGGGCGATACGCTTTGGAATATCGCGGCACGTTTTCTCGATCATCCCTGGCAGTGGCCGGCGCTATGGCGTACCAATTCAACCATTGCCGATCCGGATCTGATTTATCCTGGCGATCATCTGATCCTCATGAACAACGGCAACGCGCCATACCTTCAACTGGTACGTGGCGAGGCACGCGTCATCAAGCTTTCTCCGCAGATGCGTCGGTTACCGGAGCGCAATGCCATTGAGGCAATCGAGCTTGATACGCTCAAGGTCTTTCTTGCCGCACATCGCGTCATCGACCCGCAGGCTATCGAAGGGGCAGCGTATGTTGTCAGCGGAGATGATCAGCGCCTGGTCAATGCCGCTGGAGATCGCATTTTTGTTGCCGGTACGTTGCCTGCAGGCAGTCGCCATTTCGGTGTGTACATGCCGGGCGGGTACTATCGCAGCGCCAGTGGCGAGTTACTTGGACAGGCGCTGATTGCGCTTGGCGAAGCAACGCTGGAGCAAACAGGTACGCCGCTGGCAACGCTGCGGCTGACGCGGGTATCGCGTGAGGTCGGGAGCGGTGCATTAATCCTGCCTTACGATGAGGCGCACTTCGAATTGATGTTCATGCCACATCCGGTGGAGTCGCATGTACACGGACGTATCATTGCTACCCCGGATGACACTCGCGTGATCGGCGCGCGCTCGATCGTCGTGATCGGGCTGGGTCAGCGCGATGGTCTCGCCCCGGGTGATGTGCTGGGCGTGCAGCGTCAAGGTGGAACCGTCAGTGATCCGCTCACCCAAGAGACGCTGACACTGCCTGATGAGGAAGCGGGAACGCTGATGGTGTTCCGCAGTTTTGACCGGATCAGCTACGCCTTGGTGATGCGGGCTGATACGCCTCTTGGCATCGGTGATCAGGTCGGAGCGCCGACGCTATGAAAATAACCCGAGAGGCTTTTTTGCCATGACCTCAACGGCCGTCATGACTGCCCGCGACTGGTTGGCCTTATCGTTACTGCCGCGCCTTGGCACGCGTCGCCTGTTTGAATTACGTCGCCAACGGCTGCCCTGGCCGGAAGGCTGGCTAGCCGCACTGCCGGCGGAACCGCAGCGTGTGTTGCGCGGCTATCTTAAGGCGCCGGAAAAAAGTGTGTTGCACAAGAGCATTGCTGCCGGGCTGGCGTGGTGCGAGGCCAATGCTAACCATCATCTGCTTTATCCTGGGCATCCTCATTGGCCTCGCTTGCTGGATGAACTGCCGGATCCTCCCGCCGTGCTATGGGGGTGGGGAGCGCTTGATTGCCTTGAGGTGCCAGCGCTTGCCATGGTGGGGACACGACGCCCAACGCGTGAAGGACTCGATAATGCCGCTATGTTTTCTCGCGCGCTGGTGGCATCTGGTTATAGCGTGATCAGTGGCATGGCGCTGGGCATCGATGGCCAGGCTCATGCGAGCGCACTCGATGCGGGAGGGCGTACAGTGGCCGTGCTCGGCTGCGGTGCCGATGTACTCTATCCGCGTCAGCACAGGGACCTTCGACGACGCTTGCTTGAGTCCGGTGGCTTGATTCTGAGTGAACATCCGCCCGGCACTAGCGCTCACCCGCGCCATTTCCCTCGCCGCAACCGGTTGATTACAGGTCTTTCACGTGGCGTGCTGGTAGTCGAGGCGGCACTGAAGAGCGGCTCGCTGGTCAGTGCGCGGCTAGCAATGGAACAAAATCGCGATGTGTTTGCTCTTCCCGGCTCGATTCATAACCCTCAGGCAACCGGGTGCCTCTGGTTGATTCAGGAAGGTGCACGACTAGTCACTAAAATTGACGATATTCTCGTCGAGCTGCCACCACTGAATGATGAGGCCATGGCTGCCTATGACATGGCGAGTCCGGACGAGTCATTGGGGGAAGCAACCAGCCTGTTTGCGTCCATCACAGATGCGCAGGCTAAAACGGCTGAGCCTATCTATGCGGACTATGCGGATGATGATCCACTGTTGAGGCTGCTTGGCGGCCAGCCTACGCCGTTGGATACACTGGTCGAGCTTTCGGGTATCGATGTTACTCAGTGTTCTACCCAGTTGTTAATGCTGGAGCTTGAGGGAAAGGTCATGCAGGCGCCGGGAGGCTGGGTGCGCGTGTCGGGAGAGATAAGATAGCAAGCCATATCGATGGGGATGAGGTGTGACAAGGAAAAACGTTATCATGGCGTTTTTATTTACCCGTTAGCGGTCACATCATGACACCTGAAATCAGTAACGATATTTTGGCCGCGCTTCGGCGCAGCGAAGTGATTGCCTACCCGACTGAAGCTGTCTGGGGACTTGGCTGTGATCCGGACAGCACTCAGGCGCTTGAGCGAATCATGGCCCTCAAGCAGCGTGACCCTGCCAAGGGAGTGATTCTGGTTGCCGCCGATATCACGCAATTTGCTCCCTGGCTTGACGGCCTCGAGGCGTCGCTTTACACCAGGTTGGAAGCAAGCTGGCCGGGGCCGGTGACCTGGCTGGTACCTGATAATGGTCGGGCACACCCTCTCGTACGCGGTGAGCATGCTGCAGTCGCACTGCGTGTCAGTGCTCACCCGCTAGTCCAAGCGCTGTGTCATCGTTTCGGAGGGCCCATTGTGTCGACCTCCGCCAACAAGGCCGGGCAGATGCCCTGCCTGTGCAGCGATGAAGTACGGTCAGTATTCGGTGATAGCGTTACGGTCGTTGAGGGCTCACTGGGGGGCCGCACGCGACCCAGTGACATTTTTGATCTTGTGAGTGGTCATGCCTTGCGCGCATAGTTCAGGGTTAATAACCCCACAATAGTTGCGGCAATTTTACACAGCGCTTGTACTGTCTTTTTAGCATCAATGACGAAACAATAGCCTCGCCGCACTTATCTTGTTCACAAAGGAGGCTTTCCCTTGTCCACGGCCAATCTCGAAGATGTCAAAGGCTTCCTGCTGGATTTTCAGGATCGAATGTGTGATGCGCTTGCCAAGGAAGATGGCGCCAAAACGTTCATTGAAGATGCCTGGAGCCGAGAGCAGGGCGGGGGTGGCCGTTCGCGCGTTATTGTAGACGGTGCCTTGTTCGAGAAAGGCGGCGTCAATTTCTCTCATGTCTTCGGTGAAGGTTTACCCGCTTCGGCCACTGCAGTGCGCCCCGAGCTTGCCGGACGCAGTTTTCACGCGGTAGGGGTGTCCTGGGTGTTGCATCCCCACAATCCTCATGTCCCCACCACCCATGGCAATGTGCGGTTCTTCATCGCTGAAAAGGAAGGCGAGGCGCCGGTGTGGTGGTTCGGCGGCGGCATCGATCTGACGCCCTATTATCCCTACCATGATGATGTACTTCATTGGCACCGCGTCGCGCGTGACGCCTGTGTGCCCTTCGGTGACGAGGTTTATCCACGTTACAAGGCGTGGTGCGACGAGTATTTCTACTTAAAGCACCGTGATGAAACACGCGGCGTGGGCGGGCTTTTTTTCGATGATCTCAATGAAGGCGGTTTCGATACGTGCTTTGCCTTCCAACGGGCGGTAGCCAACTGTTTTCTTGATGCCTATTTGCCGATCGCCCAGAAGCGCAAGGATACGCCCTATGGTGAAAATGAACGTGACTTCCAATGTTATCGGCGTGGACGCTATGTCGAGTTCAACCTTGTCTATGACCGAGGCACTCTGTTCGGGCTGCAAAGCGGCGGGCGCACCGAGTCGATCCTGATGTCGATGCCGCCGGTGGCGCACTGGGCCTACCAATGGCAGCCGGAGCCCGGCACGCCCGAGGCCGAGCTTTATACAGATTATCTGCATGCCCGTGACTGGTTGGGAGAAGCCGACGAATAATTGATGTCTGGCAGGGTTATGCAGCAGATGAGTATATCGAGGCCTGGCAAATGCCAGGCCTCGATCATTGGATATACCGGGTTATGGGGCCAGTCGATAGTAGTAGAAATCAAGTTCTGGCATCGGTTCGCCAAGACCATTCAACGCGGCACTGAGTTGCCCACGATGGTGCGTTCCATGATTGACGACATGAAAGATCAGCTCGGCAACGCTGAGTTGTAAAAGTTGCCCACAGTCGTTGGTAAAGGCGATGGTGCGCTGTGTATCAGCATCGTTGAGTGATACCGTTGCGGCTTTCCAATATCGGCACTGTTCGCGCAGGGCGCGGGCAAGTACATCTCGATCAGCTTCGATTTTGGTCTCAAGCGTGTTTGTTGGCGGCTGGGTACCCTTGAGACGAGCATGCCAGAGTCGCTCCGCTGTGAGGAGATGATTCAGAGTGCCGTGAATACCATGAAAAAACAGGCCCAGATCACGGCGGTAGTCACCTTCGGT
Source organism: Phytohalomonas tamaricis (assembly GCF_003012345.1). Classification (GTDB taxonomy): domain Bacteria; phylum Pseudomonadota; class Gammaproteobacteria; order Pseudomonadales; family Halomonadaceae; genus Phytohalomonas; species Phytohalomonas tamaricis. Next base: position 25,199 of record NZ_PVRV01000019.1, on the reverse strand, counting down.
GATGACGGAGCAGGCTTCCAGCATGCGCTCGGTTGCCCAGCCGTGATAGTCGATTAGTGTACGCAGATGATCGGCTAACATGCAGTGTCCTCTGGGAGGCCTCGTTTATTGTTAAGTGACGCATACAGCGAAAGCGTTAAGTGATTCTGCCATCCCAGCGGCTAAGCTGTAGAATTTTTTTAAGGAGGCTTCATGAGCGATCTTTATTGCGTCTTCGGGAACCCCATCAAGCACTCCCGCTCGCCTTTCATCCACACGCTTTTTGCTGAGCAAACCGGCGAGGTATTGCGCTATGAAGCGCGGCTGGCACCCTTGGATGATTTCCAGGGGGTATGGGATGATTTTGTCGCCGAGGGTGGGTTAGGCGCCAATGTTACCGTGCCGTTTAAGTTGGACGCGTTACAGCTTGCCGATGTATTGAGTGCGCGCGCACAACGTGCGCAGGCGGTCAATACGCTGACATGCGGCAAGAACGGGAAAGTATATGCAGATACGACCGATGGGGTCGGCCTGGTACGCGATTTGACGTCTCTCAATGCCCCGCTTGTCGGCGCACGCATTCTTGTTCTGGGCGCCGGTGGCGCCGTTCGAGGTGTTCTTGAACCCTTGCTGGCCATGGGGCCGGAGGCCATCTTCGTCGCCAACCGAACCGCGAGCAAAGCGCGGGAGCTTGCGGCAAACTTCGAGGATCTAGGTAAGGTTAGCGGCGGTGGCTTCGAGGCTTCTGATGTACAGGCGGGGGGCTTCGATCTGGTGATCAACGGCACGAGTGCCAGTTTAGCCGGTGAACTGCCGCCGCTGCCGGACACCCTGTTCAGCGCCCACGGTTTTGCTTATGACATGATGTATGGCGCCGAGCCCACCGTATTCATGCGGTGGGCCGAGCCCCGAGCTGCTGCTACGGCTGATGGTTTGGGCATGCTCGTTGAGCAAGCTGCTGAATCGTTTTTCCTGTGGCGCAATATTCGCCCCGATACTGCATCGGTACGCGAGGCGCTGCGCCACAGCCTGCTTGAAAAAAAGTGATTAAGCCAGGTTAGCTGGAGGGACGCAACCTGTCACAGTTAGGTTTACGCTCCGCCTGTTGCGCTTGCTGATAGTACTGTTCGGCCTGAGACATATTGCTCTGCAGAGCCTCGGTGCGTTGACCATTGCTGGGGTGGGTCGAGGCCCATACCGGCGGTTCACCCGCTGAGTTGGCGGACATGTTCTGCCACAATGCAATGCTTGCCTGGGGGTCGAACCCGGCCTGAGCCATTAGATCGAGCCCCAGAATATCAGCCTCTGACTCCTGACGGCGTGAGAAAGGTAGAATCACTCCATACTGGGCACCGGCGCCCAGCAGCCCCATCAGCTGCTCGCCACCGGCACTGCTCAGCCCAGCGGCTGACTGCAATACCGATAGCCCCGTCTGGGTGATCGACTGGGTTGAGACCCGTTCATTGGCATGGTGGGCCAGCACGTGGGAGACTTCATGCCCAAGGACCGCAGCGAGTTGATCCTGGTTCTTGGCCACGTCCAAAAGCCCCGTGTTGACGCCGATATGACCACCGGGCAGGGCGAAGGCGTTGGCTTCATCATCCTTGAAAACCTTGACCTCCCATTGACTGATACCGGCATCGGCGGGCACCTGAGCGGTTATGGCATTAGCTACGCAGGAGACATATTCAGCGGTCTGCCCCTGTACCACCGGTAGGTCCTGCTGGTACTTGGTAAAGGACTCTTCTCCCATCTGATTGACTTCGTCCTGAGAGAATAGCGTCAGCTGCGACCGCCCGGTGGGTGACGTCGCACAGGCGGCGAGGGTGGCGCACAGTGTGGAAGCAAGCGTTAAGGACACGAGTCGATTCATGCTCGGTGTATTCTCCGGTGAGAGGCGTCTAGACGTGACCGGTTAGTCTCTTCAAGATAACGGCACGTTTCCTTGCGTCAATCGTAACGCTTATCTTTGGAGTTATGCATGAACGACGACTTAAATGTGCGTCTGCTTCATCTGCTGGATCGCCTCGAGCCCCTCTTGCCCCCGGAACATCATGCCATCGACTGGTCGCGTGACGTTGCTGCGTTATGGCAGCGCCACGCGCTCGGCGGCCGGCTGGTACCGGTCACGCCACGTGATAGCGTCCATGTCGATGAGCTGGTAGGCATCGAGCGCCAAAAGCGAGCATTGGTAGACAATACCCGTGCTTTTCTGGCCGGGCGTCCCGCCAACCATGCGCTTTTATGGGGGGCGCGCGGCACCGGTAAGTCCTCACTGATTCGTGCGCTGATCAATGATCTCTCAGGCGAAGGGCTGCGCTTGATTCAGGTAGACCGCTACGATCTGATCGGGCTGCCGGCGTTGGTCGCCGAGCTGCGTGACGTTGAGCACCGCTTCATTGTCTACTGTGATGATCTATCGTTTGAAGGCAACGACGATGCCTACAAGGCACTCAAGAGTGTGCTTGACGGAACGCTGACCGGGCCGCCCGAAAACGTACTGCTATATGCGACGTCCAATCGTCGTCACTTGTTACCGGAATCGACCAGCGACAATAACGAAACCCAAATCGTTGACGGTGAACTGCATCATGGCGATGCGGTGGAGGAGAAGATTTCGCTGTCGGATCGCTTTGGGCTATGGCTTGCTTTCCACCCCTTCAACCAGACGATCTATCTCGAAGCCTGTGCCCACTGGGTTGAGTCTCTCGGCGGAGCATGGAACGAAGAGGCTAGCGCTGAGGCGCTGCGCTACGCGCTTCAACGTGGCGTGCGAAGCGGACGTGCCGCCTGGCAGTTTGCCGCCTACTGGGTGGGCACTCAGCTATCTGAGTAAAGAGCGCGAGAAAAGTAGACCCGGCCAGCAGGCCGGGTCTTTGCATTATGAATAACGCAGGTCTCAGAGATTGTATTTGAGCAGGAAGCTGGTGACGTTATCGTTGGAATCGAAACCAGTGCTGTTCTCGATGCCGTATTTGTCCTTCCAGTAGCTATATTCAACCCCGATGTAGAGCTTCTGCCCTTCCCAGTTCACGGCCTTGCCAAGGTCATACTTGATCTGTGGGTTGAAGTGCAGGTTGGAGTGGTAGCCGTTATCGTTATCGACAATCCAGTCGATGAAACCATCAACGAGAATATTCGAGCGTCCTGCCGGGACAGTGAACGACCAGGTCGGGGTGACCTGTACACCCTCGCCGTCACGGCTGCCCTGCGGATTGCGGTAGTAGAAGTTCAACTGGGCATAGTTGAAGCCGGGGATCTGCAAATCGAAGCCTGGGCCGATCAGAAACGTATCGACATCCCCCTCACCGAATTCGCGCGTCATCGCCAGCAGTACATCGCTGACTGGCCCCACGGATAAGTCCTGACCGAAAATCTTGTTGAAGCTCAGGCGTGGTGAAAATTCACCGTAATAAGTGTTGTCGCCGCTCGTTGAAGAATCCTTGCCGTTATAGAACGTCTTGTCGACAAAAAGAAACAGATCGCCAATGCTCCAATCGCTGGCATGTTCGAACGTGATCGTATTTTGAATGCTTGGGTCGACGGCAAAATCCTTGCCGTAGAGATAGGTCAAACTGTTGCCCTGCCAATTGATCAGATCGGCCGCCATGGCATTACCGGCCAAGAGTCCGCCAGCCAGTAAACTGCAGGTAATACACTTTTTCATGATAATCCCTGAATCAAGGTTCTTATGGTTATCGAATCGTTGCCACGCCCGATGACAATGTCGTCAAATCCAGAGCAATTGGCGTGCCAAAAAGAAGAAGGATTGTATACATCTTGATGTATATGGGAAGGCAGAAGTGCTGCATGACGCAGAGTACGGCTGTTTAGCATATGTGAACGGTCGGGCAGGGGCCGTTGTGGTGCGCAAGTCGTACCTAGCTACAGTGCAAGTGCCGACTTGGTGCGCAAGTTTTAAGACCAGGCATAAAAAAGAGACGCTTTCGCGTCTCTTTTTGCTGGCCGATATGTCATCGATTCAGCGGCGATTCTTTCTTGCTTCTCGCGTCTTTGCCAGCTGCCGCGCCTTGGCGCGCTCACGGTCAGTGGCATCCGGGTTGTTATCGTAGGGATTGCTGCCGGAGCGGAACTCGAAACGAATGGGCGTGCCGCGCACCTTGAGCACCTTGCGAAAGGTATTGATCAGGTAGCGCTTGTACGCTTCGGGCAGTGAGTTGGTCTGATTGCCGTGCACGACAATGATCGGTGGATTGCTGCCACCCTGGTGCGCCATGCGCAGCTTGATGCGCCGGCCATGTACCATCGGCGGCTGATGTTCGGTAACCGCGTCCTGCAATATTGTGGTTAGACGGTTGGTTGACCAGTGCGAGGTTGCACTCTTGAATGCCTTGTCGATCGATGGATATAAATCACCCACCGCTGTGCCATGCAACGCCGAGATGAAGTGCAGGTCGGCATAATCGGCAAATCCGAGGCGACGCTTGATCTCGGCACGGATCTTTTCCTTGGCCTCGCTTTCCAGCCCGTCCCACTTGTTGACGGCGAGCACCAGCGCACGACCTGTGGTCAGTACATAGTCGAGCAGATGAAGATCCTGTTCGACCAGGCCCGTACGGGCATCGAGCACCATGATGGCAACATTACATTCCTTGATGGCATCAAGCGTCTTGATGATCGAGAACTTCTCGGCGACGAGGCTGACATTCTTGCGTCGCCGCACGCCGGCGGTATCGATCAATACGTAGGACTGACCGCGGCGCTCGAACGGGATTTCAATGGCGTCACGTGTGGTACCGGCTTCATCGAACACCACGACGCGCTCTTCGCCCAACAGGCGATTGACCAGCGTCGACTTGCCGACATTAGGCCGACCGATCACGCCGATGCGAATGCCACGCTCGTCGAGCTCAGGATGCAATTCACCGTCTCCAACCTCCGGAAACGGCTCAAGCACGAGATCGATCAACTGGGTGACGTTGCGTCCGTGTGAGGCGGCGATAGGATAGGGTTCACCGATGCCGAGTGACCAGAAGTCGCCCATTGCGATGTCCTCCTGAATGCCGTCAGTCTTGTTGACGACCAGCCAGGTTTTCTTCTGATTGACGCGCAGATGATTGGCAATTGCTTCATCGGCTGGCATCAACCCGGCGCGGCCATCGACCATGAACAGCACAATATCGGCTTCATCAATAGCCAGCAGCGACTGCTCGGCCATAGCGGCATCGATACCCTGCTCATCGCCGCTGATGCCGCCGGTATCGATGACAGTAAATGGCTTACCGCCGGTTTGGCCGTTGCCATACTGGCGGTCGCGAGTAAGCCCGGGAAAATCGGCGACAATGGCATCGCGCGAGCGGGTCAGGCGATTGAACAGCGTGGATTTGCCGACATTAGGCCGGCCCACAAGAGCGATGACAGGATTCATAGAGTCTCAAAACAAGGAACGCGAATACTGATGCCGGATGAGCGGGCGCTCAAAAGGCGAATTGTGCTCAGTTTAACGTAAAAACGACGTGGATTCTTTAAACGAGTAAAGCGGCGCAGGGCGCCGCTTTACTTCATCTTGCTAGGCCCTAATCTCAGCTACGGTCGATATCATTAAGGTCATAGGCCACCAGCTCGCCCTCATTGGAAAGCACAAACAGACGTTGGCCATTGCTGAGCAGCTGAACGCTCACGCCATTGCCGCCGACATTGGCACGACCGGCAAGCTTGCCGGACTTGGCATCGAGCAGGTGGATATAACCTTGAAAATCACCAAAGGCAAGCCGGCCGTCAACGAAGGTAGGCGACGTCAGACTGCGGCCTTCCAGCGCGTCCTGCTCCCAAAGTACACGCCCCGTATTGGCATCGAGTGCCAGGACATGGCTCTTGGCGTTGACGGTGAACAGGAAGTCGCCCACGAGCGTTGGCGTCAGATAGCTTGATTCTTCCCGCTGCCAGATCGGCTGGCCGGTACGGGCATCGAGCGCCATGATTCGACCGTTGTAGCTGGTTACAAATAGTCGGCCATCCTGGGTCAGTACCGGTTGGCCGTCGAGGTCGACGAGCTGTTCAACCTCGGTGCGTCCCTTGGGAATGGCAACGCGGATATCCCACAGCTGCTGACCGTTGCGGTTGTCGAAAGCGGCCAGACGACCATTGGCAAAGCCGGCGAACGAGACAGGTTCAATAGTACGCGGCGTACCGGTGCCTCTGAGCGTCAGCGCAGGCTGGGATGAAGCATAGATCCACTGCTGTTCACCGCTGAAGCGGTCAAGCGCGGTCAGTGCACCATCGACGCTTTGAACCACAACAAGGCCACTGTTGAGCTGCGGAGCAGCGATGACTTCGCTCGAAACGCGTGATTGCCAGGCAACATCGCCGTTTTGTTGATCGAGTGCGACGACCTCGCCATTGCGTGTGCCAAAATAAAGCCGACCGGAATCACTGGTCAAAGGGCCAGAAACGGACTGATCGAGCTCCTTCTCCCAGCGTACTTTACCGTTGTCGATATCGATCGCCTTGATGATGCCTTCGGCACTGGCGGCGTAGATCGTATCGCCACTGATCGTCGGCTGGATCGGATAGCGAGCACGGCTCAGGCTACCGATATCTTCCGACCAGACACCCTTAAGTGCAGTAACGGCCTGGAAGTCCTTGAGTTCCTTGGGGGGCGTTTCAGGTTGGACATTACCGGAACAGCCGGCAAGCAGGGCAAGCACCGCTGCCGCAGTAAAAATACGTAACTTCATGAAGCCTCCTGAGGCGCCAGATCATCGAGCTTGAGCTGAACGCCGTAGATCGGCTGATCGCTTTGTTCTGATAGCGTAAGGGCCTGTTGATAAGCCTGGCGCGCTTCATCACGTCGACCAAGGACGACGAGTGCGTCACCACGAACATTAGCCGCTTGAGCGGCGAGCGTTTCAGGCAACTGTTGCTTAAGGGTATCCAGTGCCTGTTCGCCGTTGCCCTGTTCGAGCTGGACCCGGGCTAGATTCAGCCTTGCCAGGCCCTGTACATAAGGACGCTTGCTGTTGTTGATTAGCTGTTGCAGTGCTTGACTGGCCTGGGCCTGTTCACCGGCCTCTACGGCCAGACGTGCCTGGACCAGATGAGCGAGATCGGCGTACAGCGTATTGCCATGTTCGCTGTCGATCTCCTCGATCAAGGTGGAGGCCTGCTTGCGATTCTGATCGCTCATGTCTTGCTGGCCGACCAGCTGAATCAACTGCTCGTAGCGGACCGAGGCGGCTTCACGCTGGGTATCCTGATGATTTTGCCAAGCTTTCCAGCCGAACACCCCGGCTGCCGCGATCGCGATACCGGCAAGCAACGATGTTCCGTTGCCTTTCCACCAGCGCTTGATCGCGTCGAGTTGCTCTTCTTCCGTTCTCAGCTCTTCCGCCACGAGCGGTCTCCTGTGGTTCTAACTAGATCGCGTGAGCGTAAGCTGCTATGCAATCCGGCTCAAGTGTGATGTGAGGTGCTCGATAAGTGCGCTGCGGTCGAGTTCCTCCTGATCACGTGTTTCACGCAGGTATTTAAGACCTACGCTGCCGCGGGTAAGTTCGTCCTCACCCAGAATCAGTGCCAGCGTGGCACCGCTTTTGTCGGCTTTTTTAACCTGGCTTTTGAAGCTGCCACCGCCACAGTGAACTTGCAGGCGCAGTTGGGGTAATGCGCTGCGTAGTTGTTCACCAAGGAGCAGGGCTTCGCGCTCGGCGGCATCGCCAAAGGCCATGATATAAGCGTCAAGCGTGTGATTGACATCGGCCGGGACGAGCTCGAGCGTTTCAAGCAGCAATACAAGGCGTTCGACGCCCATTGCAAAGCCGACAGCCGTGGTGGGTTTGCCTCCTAGCTGCTCGACCAGGCCATCGTAGCGGCCGCCGGCACAGACCGTGCCTTGGCTACCCAGCGCGGTGGTGGTCCACTCAAATACGGTGCGATTGTAATAGTCGAGGCCGCGCACCAGACGCGGATTGACGACGTAATCGATACCCGCAGCATCAAGCAGCGCCTTGAGTTTGTCAAAGTGCTCACGCGATTCATTGTCAAGATGATCGAGTAGCTGCGGCGCGGCGGCAATAACATCTGCCATGTCGGGGTTCTTGCTGTCTAGAATACGCAGTGGATTGCTATGCAGACGGCGCTTGGCATCCTCGTCGAGCGTGTCGGCATACTGCTCGAAGTAGGCCACGAGCTTTTCGCGGTAGGCCGCCCGCGCCTCGTTGGAGCCCAGCGAATTGAGCTCGAGAGTGACATGCTCCATCAACCCGAGCTGTTGCCACAGGCGAGCGGAGAGCAGAATAGTCTCGACATCAATGTCAGGGCCATCCATGCCAAAGGTTTCGACGCCGACTTGATGAAATTGACGATAGCGGCCTTTCTGCGGACGCTCATGGCGGAACATCGGCCCGGTGTACCATAATCGCTGGGTCTGATTGTGCAGCAGACCGTTTTCCATTGCGGCACGGACAACGGCAGCTGTCCCTTCGGGACGAAGCGTCAGACTGTCGCCATTACGGTCCTCGAAGGTGTACATCTCTTTCTCGACAATATCGGTCACTTCACCGATCGAGCGCTTGAACAGCGCTGTCTGTTCAAGGATAGGGGTGCGAATTTCGAGATATCCGTAGCGGCCCATCAATGCCCGTACCTGACGCTCGAAATACTGCCAGACCGGGGACTGGTCCGGCAGCAGATCGTTCATGCCACGTATGGCCTGTATCTTACTCACTGTCGACTCCTGACGACGCTTGAGATCGGCCCCTCATGGGACCGTCCTTGTTCTTTCACGCCTTGCGCGGCTGGTGATTAGAAGAGAACTTACCCTTCCCGGGTAATGAGGTTCTTTTCCTGCGCTTGTTTCTGCGCGACCCTTTCACGAATCAGCGTTTCGAGATCATCGACCAGATTATCGTTGCGCAGCTTCTGGGCAGGCTTGCCATCGATGTACACCAGATTGTTGGGGCTACCACCGGTCAGGCCGACATCGACTTCCTTGGCTTCGCCCGGACCGTTGACCACGCAGCCGATGACCGCGACGTCAATCGGCGTCATGATGTCTTCAAGACGCTCTTCCAACGCATTCATGGTGCTAATGACATCAAAGTTCTGGCGTGAGCAGCTCGGGCAGGCAATGAAGTTGATGCCACGGCTACGCAGACGCAGGCTCTTGAGGATGTCGTAACCGACCTTGATTTCTTCGACGGGGTCAGCCGCCAGCGAAATACGCAAGGTATCGCCAATACCGTCCATCAACAGCATGCCGAGGCCAACAGATGATTTTACCGTGCCTGAACGTAGCCCACCGGCTTCGGTGATGCCTAGATGGAGCGGCTGCTCAATCTGGCCGGCAATCTGTCGGTAGGCCTCAACCGCCATGAATACATCGCTGGCCTTGAGCGAGACCTTGAATTCCTGAAAGTCGAGGCGATCAAGATGATCGATGTGGCGCATCGCTGATTCAACCAGCGCGGCGGGCGTCGGCTCACCGTATTTCTTCTGCAGATCCTTCTCGAGCGAACCGGCATTGACGCCGATGCGTATCGGTATGCCGTGATCGCGAGCGGACGAGACCACCGCTTGAACGCGATCTTCGCGACCAATATTACCCGGGTTGATACGCAGGCAATCGACGCCGAGTTCGGCAACCCGCAGGGCGATGCGATAGTCGAAATGGATATCGGCGACGAGCGGTACGGACACGCGTTTCTTGATCTTGCCGAACGCTTCCGCGCAGTCCATGTCGGGTACCGATACGCGCACAATATCGCCACCGGCAGCGGCGATACGCTCGATCTGGGCCACTGTAGCCTCGACATCGAGTGTGTTGGTATTGGTCATGCTCTGTACGCTGATGGGGGCATCCCCACCAATCGCAACCGAGCCAACATGGATTTGCCGTGATTTGCGGCGATTTATCGGAGATTGGCTATGCATGGCGTGGCGTCATTCTCCTAGTGTGAATTTGGCGACATTACTGCTGCGCGCGTTTTTCTGCAGATCGACGGTCTCACCGCGATAGTGCAATACGACGCCGCTGGCGTTGCCCACCGTCATGCGAAACGGAGGGCGCCCGTGAACTTCGGCCTGGGTGCCGGCCTTTTGCAGCCCGCTGAATACGCGCTGCCCTGAGGCATCGCGGACTTCTGTCCAGGATTCCTGATTGAAAGTGAACTGCAACACGTTGGGATCGTTGTTCTGCGTACTCTGTTCGGCCTGACTTTCAGCAACGGCCCGGCCTGCTGAACCATTTTGGCCTTCGACAGCAGGTACCTGCAGTTTACCTTCGTTTGATGGCGTATCGCCGGTGGTGCCAGCTTGCTCTGAAACTTGCGAGGCGACAGCAACATCGACGTCAGCACTCTGGTTCAGGCTGGTGGCGGCAGGCGTCGCCGGAGATTCGGCAACTGTCGGGCCTCTCGTTTCAACGGAGCTTTCCGGCAGCGGGGGCAGGCTACTAGTGCTGGGGCCGTCCTGCTGGGTCACGCTTGGTTCGTTATTTCCCTCGCTGAAGCTTGGCGTTCCCTGCCGGCTTTGCCACCACAGCAAGGTAAGGCCGATCAGGCCGAGAATGATCAACACCGTCACAAGGCGGAAAATTATCTTGCCCAGACGGCTAGGCGGCCTGACGGTTTGGATCGGTGTGATGCGGCGTTCATCAATATCATCACGGCCATGGACGCGATCATAAGCATGAACGACCATGCGTTCATCCATGCCGAGCAGGCGAGCATACGAGCGCAGATAGCCACGCTGATAGGCGGGGACCGGTATCTGATCGAATCGGCTGGCTTCAAGGTCGGTAACAAGCGATGGACGCAGATTGAGTTGTTCGGCGACCTCATCGGTAGACAATCCTTGATACTCCCGCTCGGCGCGCAGCATTTCACCAGGGCTGCGATCGGTTTGCGGTGTCGATGAGTGCTCTTGATATTCGCTCATGGGCAAGCGTCCTTATTAATCTGTTATATCCGGGGCGGCTGCCGAGGTGGCGTTCAATTGCCGTTTGAAAAGCTCGGCGGTACGGATGTCACCGCGGGAAAGCGCGATGTCATGTGCCAACGTCATGCTATTGCCGTCCTGGCCTGCGAGTCGAAAATAATCTTGTAATTTTGCCCAGGCGTTGTCCTGCTGGCCGAGCTGATGCAGCAGGTCGGCCATGAGGTAATAGGTGCGCGCATAGTTAGGGGCGATAGCCTGGGCACGGGAAAGGTTCATTAATGCATCAGATAGTTTGCCTGCCTTGATCTGACACTGGCCCAGATTGGCGTACAACTGGGCACGCCTAGGATAACTCAAATCGTCAGTCGCCTTCTCCAATTGAGTGCAGGCTGCTTCGAAGCGGTCATGGGCATAAAGAAACGCGGCATAGTTGTTACGCGCCTGGGTAAAGTCCGGAGCGCTGGCAAGCGCACGCTGGTAATAACGCTCGGCGAGCGCATCTTCTCCCTGACGTTGATAAAGTAGTGCTAGGCCATGCAGTGCTTCACTATCGGTATCTGATAGCTCAAGGGCGTGATCAAGCGCCTGGTGAGCGCGTTCAAGATCGTCGCGGCGCAGATAGGCCAGGCCAAGTTGGGTATAGGCGCTGGCCGCTTCGCCGGAAGTTGAGGATGACTTATCGTTCGTCACTTGCGTCGTGCAACCGGTCAGCAGACAGACACTGACCAAGGCACTGCATAGTATCGACGTATGGTGATGACGAAAGATCATGCGCTCCTCTTTGGCATGAATGGCTTGGGACGGCTCACGCTCGGCAAGCGTAAAACGCTGTCCATCAAATCGCTACGCCCCTGCGAAGTCAAGTAGGCATGATCATGCGTCTTCAAGATTTAGGCGCACTCATATAAGCATATCCTGCGCGAGAGAAGATGATGCCACGTTCCGTTCGATCTTCGCTCAATTCTTCTTTAACCGAGCAGCGGCTTAGTCGGCATCGATTGAAACGGCCTGAATGTAGCGTTGGCTACGCTTGGTACGATCCTTGACTCGACCCACAAGCTGGCCACAGGCAGCATCAATGTCATCGCCGCGTGTCATGCGTACAGGCGCGACATAGCCAAGTTCAAATAACCACTTCTGGAAGCGCATGACCTGGTTGCGAGAAGGCTTCTCGTAGCCGGCATTGGGGAATGGGTTGAACGGAATCAAATTGATCTTGCAGGGCAAATCGCGCAGTACCTCGGCCAGCTGTTCAGCGTGTTCGTGCTGGTCGTTGACATCATGAATCAGGGTATACTCGATCGTTACCATACGTGCATCAGCGCACTTGTCGAGATAACGGTGACAAGCGTCAAGCAGCATGCGGATATTGTATTTGCGATTAAGCGGGACCAGCGTGTTACGCAGAGCATCGTTAGCCGCATGCAAAGAAATTGCCAAAGAAACGTCGATATCATCACCGAGTCTGTCGATCATGGGAACGACGCCGGAGGTTGAAAGCGTCACGCGACGTTTTGAAAGGCCATAGCCATTATCGTCGAGCATCAGTTTCATCGCTGGCACGACATTGTCGTAATTTAGCAGCGGTTCACCCATGCCCATCATTACCACATTGGTCACGGCACGCTGGCTCGAGTCGCGGGAACCATTGGCGCTTTTGCTGGCAACCCAGACTTGTCCAATAATCTCGGCCGCGGTCAGGTTGCGTTGAAAGCCCTGCTTGCCGGTTGAACAGAAGCTGCAGTCCAGCGAACAGCCCACCTGAGAAGAGACGCATAATGTACGGCGATTGCCGTTATCTGATGGGATGAGAACGGTCTCGACCAGACTGCCATCACCGACCTCAAGCACCCACTTACGCGTACCGTCGGCTGATTCGCCTTCATAGGCCACACTCGGCCCGCGGATCTCGGCGAGACGTTGGAGCTTTTCGCGCAGTCCCTTGGAAAGATTGGTCATGGCTTCAAAGTCATCGCAGCCTTCGTGATGAATCCACTTCATCACTTGGGTGGCGCGAAACTTCTTTTCACCCAGCGAGACGAAGAATGCTTCCATCTGTTCGCGGGAGAGACCTAGCAGGTTGGTGCGGGAAGTACTGGTTTCAGCTGTCATGGCGGGCAATGTCGGTCGTGTTGAACAGGTTGCAATTAAGGCGGCGGGAAACCCGCCGCCCATCGAGCCGCCTGAATCAGCTGCGTGCGCAGATTTCTTCGTTCGAGAAGAAATAGCTCACTTCACGCTTGGCCGATTCGGGTGAATCGGAGCCGTGAGCGGCATTGGCATCGACTGATTCAGCGAAGTCAGCGCGGATAGTGCCGGCTTCAGCTTTCTTCGGATCGGTGGCGCCCATCAGTTCACGGTTCTTGGTGATGGCGTTTTCACCTTCGAGTACCTGAATCATGACCGGACCTGAGGTCATGAAGGCGACCAGATCATTGAAAAACGGACGTTCCTTGTGCTCGGCATAGAAACCTTCCGCCTGTTCGCGGGAAAGATTTACCATCTTGGCCGCGATGATGTTCAGGCTGGCTTTCTCGAAGCGAGTGTAAATTTCACCGATAACATTCTTGGCTACGGCGTCCGGCTTGATGATGGACAATGTGCGTTCTACCGCCATGGTGTCTCTCCCTAAATGGATTGATGAGTTATGGATAGATGAAAAGCGCGCCGCATGCGCGGCGCGCCAAACAAAATTCTATCGTTTCGTGAATCGAAACAGCTGAGGTGCGGCATTATACCGATAGAGCAGTAAGGATAGAAAGGGAAGCCTACTGCTCTTCTCACGATTGGTCAGACGCTGAAGCTCTCGCCACAGCCGCACTCATCTTTGACGTTTGGATTGTTGAAACGGAAAAAACGGTTCAGTCCCTCTGAAACGTAATCGACTTCTGTGCCGTTGAGTATGGCGAGTGCCTCGGGATCGACAATGACCTTGACCCCGTAATCTTCGAAAACCTCGTCAGTGTCGTTTAACTGGTCAGCAAAATCGAGCACGTAGCTGTAGCCGGAACAGCCGCTCGGTTTGACCGCAACGCGTAAGCCAAGGCCATTGCCTCGCTCGTGAAGGACGTTACGAATCTGATTGGCAGCGGCTTCGGTAATGGCAATCCGGGCCATGTCATCCTCCTCCCGGTAAAAGAATGTGCAAAATCGATCAGTATCTTAGGGCCGTCAGCGCCTGACGCAGCTCGCTGACAGCAGTATCAATGTCGTCTTCGGTGGTGAAGCGGCCAAAGCTGAAGCGTATCGAGGCCAAGGCGCGTTCACGCGGTACACCAATATCAAGTAGTACGTACGAAGGATCAACGCTTGCTGAATTACAGGCCGAACCGGTCGAGACCGCAAGCTTGCGCAGTGCCATCAGCAAGGATTCGCCGTCAATGCCGTCGAATCCCAGGTTGACGATATTAGGGACACTTTTGGCAGCAGCGCCATTGATGTGAACGCCGGGCAGGCCATCAAGGCCAGCCAAGAAACGCTCACGTAACGCCGTAATATGCCCTGTATCCTGTTCACGCTCATCCAGCGCCAAGGCAAAAGCCTGCCCCATACCAACAATCTGATGGGTGGGCAGCGTGCCCGAGCGCATACCGCGTTCATGACCGCCACCGTGTATCAATGCCTCGACACGTGTGCCACGGCGCACGAACAGGGCGCCGATGCCTTTCGGGCCGTAAAGCTTGTGGGCGGAAAATGACATCATATCGACAGGCAGTGTTGAAACATCGAGCGCTATCTTGCCAGCTGCTTGAGCGGCATCGACATGAAACGCTGCTCCGTGCTGCTGGGCAATCGCCCCGAGCGTGGCAATATCGTTAATGGTGCCAAGCTCATTGTTTACCGCCATGAGTGATACCAGTACGGTATCGCTGCGTAGCGCTGCCTGCAGCGTTTCTCCTGAAATACGACCATCCGGATCGGGAGTAAGCCATGTCACATCGAACCCTTCGGCCTCGAGTGCCTTGGCTGTATCGACAATGGCTTTGTGCTCGATGGTCGAGGTGACAAGATGGCGGCCGCGCTCGCGGTTAGCGCGCAAATAACCAGTCAAGGCCAAGTTGTCAGCCTCGGTCGCGCCTGAAGTCCAGACGATTTCACGCGGGTCGGCGCCAATCAGATCAGCAACCTGGCGGCGGCCCATCTCGACCGCCTGTTCTGCAAGCCAGCCCGACATATGACTGCGCGACGCCGGATTGGCAAAAGTGCCCTCCAGCGTCAGATGACGTGCCATCAATTCAGCGACACGCGGGTCGACCGGTGTCGTAGCCGCATAATCGAGATAGACGGACTGTTGACTCATGCTCGTGTCCCGGTTGGACGTGGATAAAGATTATTGCGATACGGGTATTTGATTGCTGCTGACGTTGACACGCTGACGCTCGGCAATACCCTGAACCTCGCGGCGATTGAGCAGCTCTCCAAGGGTGATGTCATCAAGAAAGCTGTGGATTGCGCTGGACAGATCACACCATAGATGGTGTGTCAGGCAGATATCGCCGTGCTGACAATCACCTACGCCCTGACAGCGGGTCGCATCGATCGATTCGCTGACGGCATCGATAACCTTGGCCACTGAAATGGCCTCAGGTGCCTGACCAAGCAAATAGCCGCCTCCCGGGCCGCGGACACTTTTTACCAAGCCGCTTCTGCGCAGTTTCGCAAACAGCTGTTCCAGGTAAGATAACGAAATCTCTTGGCGCTTGGAGATGTCGGCAAGACTAATCGGGCCTCGTTCGGCGTTCAGGGCCAGATCAAGCATTGCAGTAACGGCGTAACGACCCTTGGTAGTCAGGCGCATGAAATGAGTCTCAAAAAACCATAAATGATGTATGGCATTATGCGCAAATCTGACTATTTTGGTCAACCATTAGCGCTGCGACGAAATGTCCTCCTGGGAGCGAGAGTCGGAACAGTCCTCTGGCTGCGGTCCGACAGGGTGTTTGGAAACCGCAACGTCTTCATCATGCTTGGCTTTCTGGCTAGAAACGGCTGGTTTCTCCTCTTCGGGCTGAGCGGACGCTTGAAAAGATGCCTCAGGGCCGGAGCAGGGATATTCGAGATCGTCGAGCACAGCGGTGAAGTCGTTACGATCCAATGTCGGGAAGTCGCCGGTACGATAGCTGGCATCGAGCCGGCACAGCACCTTGCACATCTGATCGAGTCGTTCATCGACAGCGTGAACGTGATCGAGCATTGCCTGCATCGAACGTGCCATCGGATCGGGCATTTCTTCACTCATGCCATAAGCATCAAAGCCGAACTTGTCTTCCATCGCGCGGCGGCGCTCGGGATCAATGCTGGCCCGCCTGCGATCGCGGTCCTTCTTGGGTTCTCGTGTGATCACCTTGCCTGGAATTCCGACGACGGTTGCGCCTGGTGGCACTGCCTTGGTCACCACGGCGTTGGAGCCGACCTTGGCACCGGCGCCGACAGTGAAGGGGCCAAGGATCTTGGCGCCAGCACCGACAATCACGCCATCTTCCAGCGTAGGGTGGCGCTTGCCTTCCTTCCAGCTTGTGCCACCCAGAGTCACGCCGTGATAGAGGGTCACATCGTTGCCTACCTCGGCGGTCTCACCGATCACAACGCCCATGCCGTGATCGATGAAAAATCGCCTGCCAATGGTCGCACCGGGGTGTATCTCAATCCCTGTCAACCAACGCGACAGCGTGGAGCCCGTGCGGGCCAGCCACTTGATGTCATGACACCACAACCAATGATTGATGCGATGGGCGAGCAGGGCATGTAGCCCGGGATAGTTGGTCAGCACTTCAAAGAAATTCCGTGCCGCCGGGTCGCGGGCGAATACGCTATTGATGTCCTCTCGCAGGCGAGCAAACATGCTGTCACTCCTCATTGGGCGCGTCACGGTGATCCTTCATTTGCATACTAGGTACTCGGGCTGTCGCTGACAGCTTTCTTATTCACTACAAGGCATATCAACCAGCATACACTGACAAGTGCCTGTCATATTTGCCTGTTCGCTAGTTTGCCATGAGCCACTAGTTATTTGACCCACTATGCTGGATCACCGCCCTGGCTAGTCATTCTGGTCTATGGATTATTCACGGTCTTGTGCAGGTTTCGAGGGTGCTATAGTGGCGCTCTTGTCGACGGCACTAAGGATGCCGCGCAGCATGTTTATTTCCATGTGGTCGACGTGTGCCCGCAAAAATAGCCGACGCATTCGGGCCATCAACTGTCTGGGGTTGTTGGGGTCATGAAAGTCAATCGCAATCAACGTGCGTTCAAGATGGGCGAAAAAGCGCTCAAGGTCATCATGCGTCGCTAGCGGGTTATCCCACTCGACACCGAACGGCTCGGCATGTTGTGACGTTGCCGAGGCAGCGTTATCACCATACTCAAGCCACGCCTGACGGCACTCATACGCCATTACCTGGACGGCAGCAGCCAGATTCAATGAGCTATACGCTTCATTGGTGGGTATGTGTACATGGGCATGGCAACGCTGCAACTCGGCGTTGTTTAGCCCGGCGTCTTCACGGCCGAAGACAATCGCAACGCGTGCGTTGTCATGGCTGAGCTGTGCGGGAAGGTTAGCGGAAAATTCACGCGGCTTTTGCATGGGCCAGGGCAGGGTGCGTGAGCGAGCACTGCAGCCAACCACCCATGTACAATCGGCCAGAGCTGTTTCTAGATCTTCGAAGCGATGCATCGCGTCAAGAATGTCGTCGGCCCCGGACGCACGCGAGATAGCCTCTTGAGCGTTGGGCTCGCATCGCGGTGAGACGAGGGCGAGATCGCCAAGACCCATGGTTTTCATGGCACGGGCAGCAGCACCAACATTGCCGGGGTGGCTGGTGCCAATCAATACAATACGGATTCGGTCGAGCATGAGCGCCAAACTGTTTGCCTGAGTAGAGGAACGTGAACGGGGTAAGCTGGAAAACTAGAGTGCTTAGTCTAGCATGAGGGCAGAGAGCATAGCAGAGGCTCTACCCAGGAAGATGTATCGTAGCGCTGGCTCCTCGGCTCCGGGTCTGTTAGCATCGCCGCCGTTCACCGAGACCTCCGCCAGCCCTACTTTATCCACTTGTCATTATCATGACGCTTGCCAGCCCCGTACTAGGGCAGGCAGTTGGCTACAGGCTCGTTACCCGTTCTTTAACATCATCCAGTATTCAAGGCCCGATCATGCATCCGATGGTCCAGTTTGCGTTGCGCGCATTGCGTGGCGCCTCCGAGCAATTCATCCGTGTCCGTGACCGCATCGACGATGCGCGTGAAGACCGCGTTCTCGATACGCTGCTGGAAGAAACGGCACGTCAGGCTGAGGCGTCTATCGTCCGCCAGTTTGCGCGTGGTTATCCCCAGCATGGTATTTCCGGCCGTTACACGCCGTATCGTGAAGGCGCTGACCGTGATTATCAGTGGAAGATCGAACTCTTTCATGGCTATGCCAACCTTGCTGCCAATACGCCAGGTTGGGCGATTTCCTTGACTAGTTTCTACAAGGGACGCGCCGAAAATGCCGTGATCATCAGCCCGTTCACCGATGAAGAGTATCTGATCAGTCGTGGTCGTGGTGCTCAGCTCAACGGCAAGCGTATCCGTGTACCGGCGCGTAACGGCTTAAGTGGATCGCGTGTTGCGCTCGGCCTGCCTGAATCCTGGATGCGCAGTCGTCATCTGCCTGCTTATCTCACCATTACCCAACAGCTTGGCTCTCAAGTCGATGTGCTGCGTACGTCTGGCTGCCCATTGCTTGATCTGGCTGAACTGGCGTGTGGCCGTGTTGATTCGGCTTTCGTGCTGGGCATCGATGAGCATGATCTGGACGTGGCTACCTTGATGCTTAAGGAAGCTGGCGCCTTGATCGGCGGTGCCGATGGTTCGCCCCAGGTTGAGCCCGAAGGCGTGCTGATGGCGGCAGGACCACGCCTTTATAAAAATCTCGTACAGGTGCTCAAGCCGCACCTGTAAGTTATTTATCAGGCGCTAGCCACAAAAAAGCCCCGGGCATTTATTTGCCCGAGGCTTTTTTATGCAGCAATGGCATGCCCTTTGACAGCACGATCAGGGCATACCGTCCTCCACGTTTTCCTTCTTCGCTGGGATCAGATCCTCGCGCTGCAGCTTGATCACCAGCAGTAGTGCTGCGGCGACATAGACCGATGAGAAGGTACCAAGGACTACACCGATGATCAGGGCCAGCGCAAAATTGTGAATCATATCGCCGCCGAGGAAGAACAGCGCGAACAGGACCAGCAGCGTGGTGCCCGAAGTCGATAGCGTCCTTGCCAGCGTCTGGTTGATGGCGTCGTTGAAGATCGCCGGCAGGTCATTGGTGCGTGAGCGGCGGATATTCTCGCGGATACGGTCATAGACAATGATCGTATCGTTCAATGAGTAGCCGATCACGGCCAGTACTGCCGCCAATACGGTCAAGTCGAACTCAATCTTGAACAGCGAGAAAATGCCGAGCAGGATCAGCACGTCATGACCCAGCGAGATCAGCGCGCCAAGAGCAAACTTGTACTGAAAGCGAAATGCCACGTAGATCGCGACGACAGCCAGCGCCAGCAGCATGCCGAGTCCACTCTGGTCGCGCAGCTGATCGCCCACTTGGGCACCGACATATTCAGCCCGGATCAGATTGGGTGATTCGCCCTGAATGGCCAGTGCGCTAACGACATCGGAACCGACGCTTTCGCTGTAGGTCTGTTGCAGCCGAACCAGAATCTCACGGTCGGAACCGAAGGTCTGCACCGAGTAGTTGTCATAACCTGCCGCACCGAGCGCATCGCGTACTTCATCAAGATTTGGCGCTGTGTCGTAGTGCACCTCGACTTGCGTGCCCCCGGTAAAATCAAGTCCCAGATTAAGATGCTGGATAGCCAGGGAACCGATCGCGATCGCCGCCAGTACGATCGATACGATGAACGCAATACGGCGTTTACCCATGAAGTCTATGGTTGTCATCGTAGCCTCAGATCCACAGTTTCTTCAGCGTTTTACCGCCGACGGAAAGGTTCGTGATTGCGCGGCTGACCATCACGGACGTGAAGACCGATGTCACGATGCCCAGCGATAATGTCACTGCAAAGCCTTTGACAGGGCCGGTACCGATCGAGAACAGAATGATCGCCACTAGAAGTGTCGTGACGTTGGCATCAATGATTGACGTGAGGGCGCGCTCATAACCGGTATGAATGGCCTGCTGTACGGTTTTCTTGGCACGCAGTTCTTCACGGATGCGCTCGAAGATCAATACGTTGCCGTCGACCGCCATCCCCAAGGTGAGGACGATACCGGCAATGCCGGGCAGGGTAAGGGTTGCGCCCAGTAGCGACATCGCAGCGATCAGCAAGACCAGATTGACTGTCAGGGCGGCGTTGGCAATCAGGCCGAACGCCTTGTAGCGCACCAGCATGAATATCACCAGCATCACCAGGCCAACGATCACTGACATGATGCCGCGATCGATATTCTGCTGGCCCAGGCTAGGCCCGATAGTACGCTCCTGAGCGAAGTAGATCGGCGCGGCGAGCGAGCCGGAGCGTAGCAACAAGGCAAGCTCTTGCGACTCGGTTGGCGAGTCGAGCCCGGTAATACGGAACTGGCTGCCTAGCGCACTCTGGATAGTCGCTAAGCTGATAATGCCACGTTCAGTATAAGGCACGCGCTCTTCGACCTGCTTGCCATCTTCCATCACCGTGCGGGTGCGCGACTTGTGCTCGATGAAGATGACCGCCATGTTGCGACCGATATTGGATCGCGTGGCGCTGTTCATCTGTGAGCCGCCGGCACCGTCGAGGTTGATGTTGACCTGCGGACGACCGTTCTGATCAAACGAGCGGCTGGCGCTTGAAACGCGGTCACCCGTGATGATGATATCCTTGAGCAGCGCTGCCTTGCGATCAGGATCGTTGCGGAAGGGGAGTGTTTCAATTTCCGATTCCGGTGTGTCGGGAGCAGCTTCAAGGCGGAACTCAAGATTCGCGGTTGCACCGACGATGCGCTTGGCTGCAGCGGTATCCTGTATACCCGGTAGTTCAACAATGATACGGCTAGGCCCCTGACGCTGAACCAGCGGCTCGGAAACGCCGAGCTCATTGACACGGTTGCGGATCGTGGTCAGGTTCTGATTGACCGCATAGTCCTGCAGTTCCTGTATGGCCTGATCGGTAATGGTCATGACCAGTACGGCGCCGCGCCCTTCGTCTTCGGTAGTAAAGGTGAAGACGTTGTATTGCGTCTGCAGCAGCGAGCGGGCCTGGTTCAGATCCTCTTCACTGGCGAAGGCGAAGCGGATCGAATGATCTTTCACCTCGTTGTTACGGTAACGGATACGCTCATCACGCAGTGTCTGACGCATGGCGCTGGCGTTACTTTCCAGGCGCTGCTTGACGGCTGCATCCATGTCGACTTCCAGAAGGAAATGCACGCCGCCGCGAAGGTCGAGACCGAGCTTCATCGGCGCGGCGCCAATCGAGGCGAGCCATGAGGGCGTCGCTTCGGCGAGGTTGAGGGCTACGACGTAGTCCTGCCCCAGCGTAGAAGCAATGACATCACGAGCATGAAGCTGATCGTTGGCGTCCTGCAGCCTGATCAAGCCGCTGCCGTTCTCTTCGAGTTCGGTGCGCTTGATGGCGATATCGGCAGCTTCGAGTGCTTGTGCGGCACGGTCTAGAGCAGACTGTTCGATTCTGGTGCCGCGATCGCCGCTGATTTGAATAGCCGAATCTTCCGGATAAAGATTTGGCAGGGCGTAGATAACGCCCACAACGAGCACGAGAAGTATCAGCAGATACTTCCACAGCGGATAACGGTTGAGCATCGGGGCCCTGTCCTGGTTGCTGACGGATCAAAATGCGACCGCCGACGTTGAGTCGGCGATCCGGAGAGATCAGATGGACTTGAGGGTGCCCTTGGGCAGAACAGCAGCAACGGCGCTCTTCTGAACGTTGACCTCAGTACCCTCGGAAATCTCAAGCGAGAGGAACTCATCGCCGACCTTGCTGATTCGGCCCACCAGACCTCCGCCAATAACGACCTCGTCGCCCTTGGAAAGTTCGGACATCAGCTTTTTATGCTGCTTGGCACGCTTGGCCTGCGGGCGCCACAGCAGAAAATAAAAAATCAGTACGAAGCCGACCAACATCACGATCTGGCCGATAGCGCCAGCGCCGCCAGCGGCACCTGTCTCAGCTTGAGCCTGGGCGGCTGGAATCAAGAATTCGAGCATGAACGTTCCTCTTCAGGATTTGTTATGAGTCTTAGGTTGGTATGAATATGCCGTGTCTGATGCTGCATGCATGACATAAGCATGCATGTCATCAGTCATTAGCCTGCCAACGTCGGCACTTCCATGCCTCGCCGAGCGTAAAACTGCGTTACGAAGTTCGCCAATGTACCCGCTTCGATAGCACTCCGCAAACCGGCCATCAGACGTTGATAATGACGTAAATTATGGATCGTGTTGAGCTGTGCACCGAGCATCTCACCGCAGCGATCCAGATGGTGCAGATAGCCGCGCGAAAAATGCTGGCAGGTATAGCAGTCACAGTCGTCTTCAAGCGGGCGCGTGTCATGGCGATGCGCAGCATTGCGGATCTTGACCACACCGTCGAAGGTGAACAGATGGCCGTTGCGCGCGTTGCGGGTAGGCATTACGCAGTCAAACATGTCCACACCGCGACGCACGCCCTCGACTAGATCTTCCGGCTTGCCAACACCCATCAGATAGCGTGGTTTTTCATCGGGCATCAAGGTAGGTAGATAATCGAGCACCTTCATCATCTCTTCTTTTGGCTCGCCTACCGACAGCCCGCCGATCGCCAAGCCATCGAAGCCGATATCGAGCAGTCCGGCCAAAGAGCGCTCGCGCAATTCACGATACATGCCGCCCTGAATAATACCGAATAACGCTGATGGAGATTCGCCGTGGGCGACGCGTGAGCGTTTGGCCCAGCGCAGCGACAGCTCCATCGATTTCTGTGCTTCGTCCAGCGTGGCTGGGTAGGGCGTGCACTCGTCAAAGATCATGACAATATCGGAGCCGAGCGAGCGCTGTACAGCCATCGACTCTTCGGGTCCCATGAATACTTTGGCACCATCGACCGGCGAGCGGAAGTGAACCCCGGCTTCGGTGATCTTGCGCATTTCACCCAGTGAAAAGACCTGGAAGCCGCCGGAATCGGTCAGGATCGGCTTATGCCACTGGGAAAAGTCATGCAGGTCACCATGGGCTTCGATTACGTCCGTGCCCGGACGCAGCCAGAGGTGAAAGGTGTTGCCAAGAATAATTTCGGCACCAATCGCCTCGACATCCTTGGGCGTCATGCCTTTGACCGTACCGTAGGTGCCCACTGGCATGAAGGCAGGAGTCTCGACCGTGCCGCGGGGAAATGTCAGGCGGCCACGGCGGGCACGGCCATCCTGACCGAGGCGCTCAAAGCGCATGAAGCATTCATCTCGCATGGAATATCTCTGATATCATTATGATATGACGTTAGGTGTTGTAGTTGCGATGCAAGCGTGTTTAGCGTTGCTGGCGGGTCAAATACATCGCATCGCCATAGCTGAAGAAGCTGTAACGCTCGGCTACCGCTTCATGGTAGGCGTGCATGACATGGTCATAACCAGCAAAGGATGACACCAGCATCAGCAACGTCGATTCAGGTAAATGGAAATTGGTAACCAGGGCATCGACACAGCGCCATTCATAGCCGGGATAAATAAAAATGTCAGTGTCACCCGTGTACGGGGTGATCTCGCCATCTTTAGAGGCTGTTTCCAAACAACGTACGCTGGTGGTGCCAACGGCCACTACGCGATTACCGCGCGCCTTGGCGGCCTTGATCTGTGCGCAGGCTTCTGATGTGACCTCAACCCACTCGCTGTGCATGTGATGTTCGAGGATGTTGTCAACGCGTACAGGCTGAAAAGTGCCTGCGCCGACATGAAGCGTTACGAAGGCGCTTTCGATACCGCGCTGGGCGAGGGCAGTCATCATGGTCTCGTCAAAGTGCAGCCCGGCGGTGGGTGCAGCGACAGCACCGTCACGACGAGCATAGACGGTCTGATAGCGTTCACGATCGTCGAGTTCATCTTCACGTTCGATATAGGGCGGCAGGGGCATATGACCATACTGCTCAAGCAGCTCAATCAACGGTGTCTCGCCGAGAAAACGCAGCTCAAACAGTGCATCGCGGCGACCTTCAACCACGGCGGTTATTCCGCCTTCGAAGTCGAGCTCAGTGCCAGGCTTGGGTGATTTGCTGGAGCGAAGGTGTGCTAGACCTCGGTGGGCGTCGAGCGGCCGTTCGAGCAGCATCTCCACTCTCCCGCCGGAGCGTTTATGACCGAACAATCGTGCCGGAATGACACGGGTGTCATTGAAAACAATCACATCTCCTGGCGAAAGGCGCTCAAGCAAGCTGGGAAAACGGGCATGCTCAATGGTGCCGCTGTTGCCATCAAGGCAGAGCAGACGGCAATCGCTGCGTTGCTCGCTGGGGTAGCGGGCAATTAGCTCGTCGGGTAGATCAAAATGGAAATCGGCGCGCTGCATCGGGACTCGGGCCTGGATGGACAGTGTCAAAAGCCCGATATAATAGCGAAGCCGATAAAAGAAGTCATTGACGCTCGTCGATGGAACCGTATAATACGCCGTGCGCTCAAGGCCGGTGTGGCGGAATTGGTAGACGCAGCGGATTCAAAATCCGCCGCTAGCGATAGCGTGTCGGTTCGAGTCCGACCACCGGTACCATTTGAATCAAGCAGTTGGCGCATCCTTCCTGGTTTTTCTGTTTTTATCTCTTCTTGGCAAATCCTGTAACGCTAAAGCGTTATACGGGTTATTTATTTCATCTGGCGCCAAAATAAAACCCACTCTGCAAGCCAGAATGGGTTGATAAAGTGCGGGTTGATAAGATGCAAGCGGTAAAGCTTTACTTCTTCTCAGGACTTACGTGGTCTTTTGCCTGCTGCGGTGCCTCTTTCATTTCCTTGTCGTGACTGTAACCATTGCCTTTATCGGGTGTTGGCCCGTTACCTGTCGTCTCGTGAGTGTGGTTACCGCCGGAATCTTTAGCTTCTTTTTGCTTGAGCTTCGTCTCGTCCGGGCCCTTGTTAATATTCTTTCCAATGTTAGACATGAGATTACTCCTTTAGATCATGATCTCTTCAAGTTAGCATCGACTGCCGAAATTAACCTGTAAATGATGGTAACCGTTCATATCCTGCGAACCTCGATCGTACTCATTTATACGTTGGTACTGTTTTTATATGCTTCCCGCCTCCCGCCCCCCCCCCCCCCCCCCCCCCCCCCCCCCCCCCCCCCCCCCCCCCCCCCCCCC
>NZ_PVRV01000017.1 GCF_003012345.1 Phytohalomonas tamaricis | reverse complement strand
CGTCTCTGACGTATCCGGTTAACGCAACCAGACCATTTGGGGTTATATGGTCAAGCCTCACGGGTCATTAGTACACGTTAGCTCAATGCATCACTGCATGTACACATCGTGCCTATCAACCAGCTAGTCTTGCTGGACCCTTTAGGGGGCGCGAGGCCCCAGGGAAGTCTCATCTTGAAGGGGGCTTCCCGCTTAGATGCTTTCAGCGGTTATCCCGTCCGCACATAGCTACCCGGCAATGCCACTGGCGTGACAACCGGAACACCAGAGGTGCGTCCACTCCGGTCCTCTCGTACTAGGAGCAGCACTTCTCAAACTTCCGACGCCCACGGCAGATAGGGACCGAACTGTCTCACGACGTTCTAAACCCAGCTCGCGTACCACTTTAAATGGCGAACAGCCATACCCTTGGGACCGACTTCAGCCCCAGGATGTGATGAGCCGACATCGAGGTGCCAAACACCGCCGTCGATGTGAACTCTTGGGCGGTATCAGCCTGTTATCCCCGGAGTACCTTTTATCCGTTGAGCGATGGCCCTTCCATACAGAACCACCGGATCACTAGAACCTACTTTCGTACCTGCTCGACGTGTCTGTCTCGCAGTTAAGCACCCTTATGCTCTTGCACTCAATGCACGATTTCCAACCGTGCTGAGGGTACCTTCGTGCTCCTCCGTTACGCTTTTGGAGGAGACCGCCCCAGTCAAACTACCCACCACACACTGTCCCTGCACCGGATCACGGTGCGAGGTTAGAACGCCGATGATGCCAGGCTGGTATTTCAAGGTTGGCTCCCCCGGAACTGGCGTCCCGGGTTCAAAGCCTCCCAGCTATCCTACACAAGCAACATCAGCGTCCAGTGTGAAGCTATAGTAAAGGTTCACGGGGTCTTTCCGTCTAGCCGCGGGTACACTGCATCTTCACAGCGATTTCAATTTCACTGAGTCTCGGGTGGAGACAGTGTGGCCATCATTACGCCATTCGTGCAGGTCGGAACTTACCCGACAAGGAATTTCGCTACCTTAGGACCGTTATAGTTACGGCCGCCGTTTACTGGGGCTTCAATCAAGAGCTTCGGACGAATCCTAACACCATCATTTAACCTTCCAGCACCGGGCAGGCGTCACACCCTATACGTCCGCTTACGCGTTAGCAGAGTGCTGTGTTTTTAATAAACAGTTGCAGCCACCTGGTATCTTCGACCGGTTCGCGCTAGGAGAGCGAGTCTCTTCACGCTACGCCGGCGCACCTTCTCCCGAAGTTACGGTGCCATTTTGCCTAGTTCCTTCACCCGAGTTCTCTCAAGCGCCTTGGTATTCTCTACCTGACCACCTGTGTCGGTTTGGGGTACGGTCACACAGTATCTGAAGCTTAGAGGCTTTTCCTGGAAGCGTGGCATCAATGACTTCCCAACCGTAGTTGGTTCGTTTCGTGTCTCGGCTTTAAGGTCCCGGATTTGCCTGAGACCTCGGCCTACTCACTTTCACCCGGACAACCAACGCCGGGCTCACCTAGCCTTCTCCGTCCCCCCATCGCAATACTGTCTGGTACGGGAATATTAACCCGTTTCCCATCGACTACGCTTTTCAGCCTCGCCTTAGGGGCCGACTCACTCTGCTCCGATTGACGTCGAACAGAAACCCTTGGTCTTCCGGCGGGGGAGGTTTTCACTCCCCTTATCGTTACTCATGTCAGCATTCGCACTTGTGATATCTCCAGCCGGCTTTACAACCGACCTTCACAGACCTACACAACGCTCCTCTACCGCGCATCCCAAAGGATGCACCCGCAGCTTCGGCATCTAGTTTGAGCCCCGTTACATCTTCCGCGCAGGCCGACTCGACTAGTGAGCTATTACGCTTTCTTTAAAGGATGGCTGCTTCTAAGCCAACCTCCTAGCTGTCTAAGCCTTCCCACATCGTTTCCCACTTAACTAGAATTTGGGGGCCTTAGCTGGCGGTCTGGGTTGTTTCCCTTTTCACGACGGACGTTAGCACCCGCCGTGTGTCTCCCACGCTGTACTCACCGGTATTCGGAGTTTGCCTCGGGTTGGTAACCCGGGATGGGCCCCTAGCCGAAACAGTGCTCTACCCCCGGCGGTAATACGTGAGGCGCTACCTAAATAGCTTTCGAGGAGAACCAGCTATCTCCGAGCTTGATTAGCCTTTCACTCCGATCCACAACTCATCCGAATCTTTTTCAACAGATCCCGGTTCGGGCCTCCAGTTGATGTTACTCAACCTTCACCCTGGTCATGGATAGATCGCCCGGTTTCGGGTCTATTCCCAGCAACTAAGTCGCCCATTTAAGACTCGGTTTCCCTACGCCTCCCCTAGTCGGTTAAGCTCGCTACTGAGAATAAGTCGCTGACCCATTATACAAAAGGTACGCAGTCACAGGACTTGCCTGCTCCCACTGCTTGTACGCACACGGTTTCAGGATCTATTTCACTCCCCTCACTGGGGTTCTTTTCGCCTTTCCCTCACGGTACTGGTTCACTATCGGTCAGTCAGGAGTATTTAGCCTTGGAGGATGGTCCCCCCATGTTCAGTCAAGGTTTCTCGTGCCCCGACCTACTCGATTTCACGTTAGTTGGATTTAAGCTACGGGACTATCACCCGCTATGGTCAGGTTTCCCACCCTGTTCGCCTATCGGCCCTAACGCTTAAGGGCTGGTCCCCGTTCGCTCGCCGCTACTTGGGGAATCTCGGTTGATTTCTTTTCCTCGGGGTACTTAGATGTTTCAGTTCCCCCGGTTCGCCTCTGTACGTTATGTATTGGCGTACAGATACCTACCTTATGGTAGGTGGGTTGCCCCATTCGGAGATCGCCGGGTCACAGGTTATTTGCCACCTCACCGACGCTTATCGCAGGCTATCACGTCCTTCATCGCCTCTGACTGCCTAGGCATCCACCGTGTGCGCTTAATCGCTTGACCATATAACCCCAAAGGGTCTGATCATCGATTGCGTTCGATTCGCCGGATACGCTTGAGACGTATCTCTAATTGCCATGACGTTAAGCTTCACGACACATGACGCACTTCCGAAGAAGTGATGTCATGGTGTTATGCC
>NZ_PVRV01000016.1 GCF_003012345.1 Phytohalomonas tamaricis | reverse complement strand
CTACTCTCTTTACCGATCCTGTCAAGCCATTCCGAAGAATTTTCCAAACAGAATCAATGTCTTGCGCTTCCTCCGCCACCGACCCGAAGGACTCGTCCCCGGCAGCGGATGCGTACTTTACGCGCCAAGATAATGGAGCGCAAGCATTAATTTCGAAGCCGACCGAATAAAATGTATGACGAGTATATGACGAGTAAGAGAAGCAAGAGAGATGCTTAGGGAAGCAGCTACAAACAGGAGAATTATAAAATTTAGAGAAAGCGCATACCAAAAAGCAAAATCTCGCCTCGCGGCACAAAAGACATGTAGACCATCTCTTATGCAAGAGTCTTCCTAACCCTTTTACGCTGCGTCCTTGCAGCATCGCGGGAGGCGAGATTCCCGCCGAGGCTCCCATCCTGGGAAAGCAAATGTGCGTCCTGCACCGTTTCGCCTCAACGTATAAACACCTTAATGCATATGTAGCGCATCTGTCTAAGTTTTTGGTTTGTACTTTTGTAACGACACGCTATTTCTTCTACAAAACGTATCCGAGTTACTAAGAAAACGTAAAGCAACCAGCCAATGAGTTTTCATTTATAATATTTGTATGAAATTCACGGCACCAACTTGACCCGCGCGTATCGCTTTTTCCCTGCCTGGATCACATAAACGTGACCAACAGCCAGGCGCGCTTCCTTATCGATGACTTCACCATCAACCCTGACACGCCCATTGCCGAGCATGTCCTTGGCTTGTGCGCTGTTATTAGCCAGACCAGCTCGGTTCAGGACCGATGCAATCGGTACATCGCTTTGGGCTTCGAACTGTACCTCAACTTCTGGAAGATCTTCGGGCAACTCCCCTTCCGCCAACTGATTACCGCTTGAGCGATGAGCATTGGCTGCGGCGTCTTCATCATGAAAACGTGCCACCAGTTCCCGAGCCAATTCCATCTTGATATCACGCGGATTAGCGCCAGCTTCAACTTTCTCCATCAACTCACGCACTTCTTCGATGGGGCGCAGTGACAGCAGTTCGAAGTAGCGCCACATCAGGCTGTCGGGCATAGAGACGATTTTATTGAACATCTCACCAGGACGATCATTGATCCCCACGTAGTTCCCTAGTGATTTGGACATTTTCTGTACACCATCTAATCCTTCAAGGATGGGCATGGTGATGACTACCTGTGGCTCCTGTCCAAAATGCTTTTGCAGCTCACGCCCCATCAGCAGGTTGAATTTCTGATCAGTCCCGCCAAGTTCGATATCGGCTTCAAGCGCAACCGAGTCATAGCCCTGGATTAACGGGTACAGAAATTCATGAATGGAGATAGCTTGACCGCCTTTATAACGCTTTTCAAAATCGTCACGCTCAAGCATGCGCGCTACGGTTGATTGCGCAGCCAGCTGGATCATATCGGATGCTGATAGCTTCGCCATCCAATCGGCATTGAAGACAACGCGCGTTTTTTGTGGATCAAGGATCTTGAACACCTGTTCCTGATACGTCTTGGCGTTGGCTTTAACATCCTCTTCTGTCAGCGGCTTGCGTGTCACGTTCTTGCCAGTCGGATCGCCGATACGCCCCGTGAAATCGCCGATCAGAAATAATACTTCATGCCCTAAATCTTGAAATTGGCGCAATTTATTAATCAGCACCGTATGGCCGAGATGTAGATCCGGAGCAGTGGGGTCAAAACCTGCCTTAATCTTGAGTTTTCGCCCCGAAGCAAGCTTACGTTCCAGCTCTTCCTCTACCAAAATCTCATGCACACCTCGCTTGATCAGCGCTAGCGCCTCGGCGACATCAGTCATTTCTTCGTATCTCCCCAATAAACGGGCTGTGAGAATCAAGTCTTAACAGGATAAAGTGGGCGCATGATAACACGTGCGCAAAAAGCGATTCATGGCTGTACAGGAGTAGCGCTTCAATGCCCTTATTCATTGGCTTAATGTCCGGCACCAGTCTCGACGGTATCGACGCGGCGCTGGTGCGCTGTGAGCATGGTCACCGTCCTAAGCTGCTTAACGCTTTAGGCATTGTGATGCCTTCACGGTTACGACAGACACTTCTGTCGATCAGCCACGCTGACTCTGTACGCTTTGATACACTTGCTCAAGCCGAGCATGATTTCTGTCATTTACAGGCTGAAGCGGTAAATCAGCTCCTGGCCCAAACAGGATTAACTCCCAAGGCTGTTGCTGCCATCGGCAGTCACGGTCAGACTATCGAGCATCGCCCGTACGATACGCCCGCCTATACCTGCCAGCTCGACAATCCCAGTCTGCTTGCCGAATTGACTCAATGCACGATCGTTGGTGACTTTCGACGTCGTGACCTTGCAGCTGGCGGGCAAGGCGCACCGTTGGCACCGGGTTTTCATGTCGAACTTTTCCAAGATGATCGCGAGTGGCGTGTGGCACTCAATCTCGGTGGCTTTGCCAACCTGACGCTGCTACCTCCACACACTACTCACTCTCCTATCATCGGTTTCGATACTGGCCCTGCCAATGCGCTATTGGATGGCTGGTATAGTCGTCATCATGAGGGGCATTTTGACGCCGATGGCCACTGGGCAAGCACGGGGAGGGTCAATGAGCAGCTCTTGATGCAGATGATGGCGGAACCTTTCTTTCGCCTCCCCCCACCTAAGAGTACCGGCCGAGAAACATTCAATATGCCTTGGCTAGAACGACAACTTGCAGGATACGACGCCTCTCCGGTCGATGTTCAAGCTACGCTGGCTGAACTGACTGCCGCCAGCGTGGCAATGGGAGCCCGTCAAACATTACCTAGTGATGTGAATATGGAAAACGTCAAGGTAATTCCCTGTGGCGGAGGTGCGCATAACCTGGATTTACAAAAACGCATAGCCCAGCGTTTATCGCCTATGCACTTGGTAGCCTGTGATTCGTTTGGCTGGTCGCCGGACTGGCTTGAAGCGGGCGCCTTTGCATGGCTTGCCTGGCGGCGCTTAGAGCAACGGCCAGGCAATATAGCGACCGTCACCGGTGCCACGGGGCCAAGAATGTTAGGCGGTGTCTACTCGCCCTAAGTAAAATCATCATCATCCTGTAGCGAGAAGCGGCTAGCTGCATTGTTGAGGCCCTCATCGCCGTCAGCCGATGAGGGCCGATCAAATTTGATCATCAGCCGCAGATCATTGGCCGAATCGGCATGTGACAGCGCTACATCTTCATGAATAATGCCACGACGGCAGAGCTGACAAAGCGCCTGGTCGAAGGTCTGCATACCTTGCTGGGTGGAGCGTTTCATCACTTCTTTCAATTCATCTACACGTCCTGTCCGCAGCAGATCCACTACCAGCGGCGAGCGTAGCAACAGCTCGGCAGCAACTGCTCGCCCTGCGCCATTACGATAGGGCAGCAGCCGCTGCGCAATGATGGCTCGCAGGTTCAGTGACAAGTCCATCCACACCTGTTCATGCCGTTCTGCGGGAAAGAAATGAATGATGCGATCCAGCGCCTGATTGGCATTGTTGGCATGCAATGTCGCCAGACATAAATGCCCCGTTTCGGCAAAGGCCAACGCGTACTCCATGGTTTCACGAGTACGAATCTCGCCGATCATGATGACATCGGGGGCCTGACGCAGCGTGTTCTTGAGCGCGACTTCGAAAGACTCGGTGTCGATGCCTACTTCACGTTGATTCACGATGCCCTGGTGATGCGGATGAACAAATTCGATGGGATCCTCAATACAGATGATATGCCCACCGCATGTTTCATTGCGCTCCTGGATCATCGCGGCAAGTGTAGTCGATTTACCGCTTCCTGTTCCGCCCACGACCAGCACCAGGCCATTCTTAAGACGCATAAGCCGCGCCAGGGCATCCGGCAGACCCAGGCTCGCCAACTGCGGCACGGACACCTCAATGCGACGTACCACCATGGCCATCTGGCTGCGCTGATAAAAAGCACTGATACGAAAACGCCCCTTGCCGGTTAGACTGAGCGCGAAATTGGCTTCTCGCTCGGTCTCAAAACGCACCCGCTGCTCTTCGCTCATTGCCGCCAATACCAGCTCACGTACTTGGGCAACCTCAAGCCGCGCCTCTCCTAACGCGATCATCTTGCCATCCACCTTGAGACACGGCGGCGCCCCCGGGGAAAGAAACAGGTCAGAAGCCAGCCTGTCGATCATCGCATGAAGCAGATGATGAAGCCCCTCCAGAGCCGTCACGACTTATCCCTCGGCCAGGCGTTACAGGCAGTACTGACATTCCACACGCCAATCATCCTTTCTTTAAACATTCTGGCCTCCCTGACTCTGGGCTTCACTGCGAATGACGAGGCCCTCTGCATGCAGTCGAGTCAGAGCATGCTCGAGCGTCTGCATCCCCAGCGCACCGCCGGTCTGAATGGCCGAGTAAATCTGCGCCACCTTATCCTCACGAATCAGATTGCGAATGGCCGGCGTCGCAATCAATATTTCATGCGCCGCAACACGCCCACCGTTCACTTTCTTGAGCAATGTTTGCGATACCACTCCTTGCAATGATTCAGACAGCATTGAGCGCACCATGGCCTTTTCATCGCCCGGAAACACGTCGACGATCCTGTTGACGGTCTTGGCGGCCGATGTGGTATGCAGCGTTCCGAAGACGAGATGCCCTGTTTCAGCGGCGGTCAGAGCCAGCCGTATAGTTTCCAGATCACGCATTTCACCGACCATGATCACGTCCGGGTCTTCACGCAATGCCGAACGCAGGGCAGCAGTCACCGTGCGGGTATCGCGTCCCACCTCGCGCTGATTGATCAAGCTACGCTTGGCGTCGTGCACAAACTCGATCGGGTCTTCAATCGTCAGAATGTGGTCATGCCGCATCGTATTGATGTAATCGAGCATCGCCGCCAGCGTTGTGCTCTTGCCTGATCCCGTTGCACCGGTCACCAGCACCAAGCCACGCGGCACGGAAGCAAGGCGGCGAAATACTTCACCGAAGCCTAGCGCCTCAAGACTGGGCACCTCACTTGGAATCGTTCTAAATACTGCGGCTGCGCCGCGGTCCTGAGTAAAGATATTGACGCGAAAGCGCGCTACACCTGGCAGTGCAAAGGAAAAGTCAGCCTCCAGTTCGGCCTCAAAATCACGGCGTTGACGATCTGTCATGATGTCGTTAAGCAATGACCGTACAGTCTTATCATCAAGAGACGGCACATTGAGCCGCCGTATATCACCATCGACTCGGATCAAGGGCGGCAGATTGGCCGATAAATGAAGATCGGAAGCCTTCTGCTTTGCTGTAAACGCCAGCAGTTCGGTAATATCCATGCGTTCCCTCGTCCCTATAGGGTGTTACGGGTCTTATGCCTGAAGCGAAAAAGCTCGACACAACGATTACAGACAGTATCGTCGCCGCCCGGCGTCAGCTTGAATGTGCATTGCAACGTGCCGGCCGTAATCATGATGACGCGCGGCTGCTGGCGGTCAGCAAGACCAAGCCTGCCGCACTGATTCGTGAGGCATTTCAAGCTGGCCAGCGCCACTTCGGAGAAAATTATGTTCAGGAGGCGCTCGACAAGCAGCATGCGCTAGCTGACCTTGATATCGTCTGGCACTTCATTGGCCCTTTGCAGTCGAACAAGACTCGATCGGTTGCCGAGCACTTCAGCTGGGTACATACCATCGAGCGGGCCAAGATCGCGACGCGGCTCAATGATCAACGTCCGCAAACATTGGGACCGCTCAATGTCTGCCTGCAGGTCAATATCAGCGCAGAGCCTACAAAGTCCGGCGTTTCTCCCGAGGCGTTAGATGCTCTTGTCGAACACGTCGTAGCGCTGCCTAATCTCAGATTGCGTGGCTTGATGGCTATTCCCACACCAATGGAAGATCACGACGAACAGCGAAAGCCCTTCCGTGCCCTACGCGAACTGCTTGAACAACTGCAGGCGCGCTATCCCACACTTAAGCTCGATACGCTCTCTATGGGTATGAGCAATGATTTCGAGGCCGCGATTGAAGAAGGCGCCACCTTGATACGTCTGGGAACGGCCATCTTTGGCGCACGTGACTATTCTCAGCAGCCCAACACTCCCGCACAAAAGGATTGATGTATGCCTAGCCAACTGACCTTCATCGGTGCCGGCAATATGGCAAGTGCCATTTTCGGCGGCATGATCGACAAGGGCTATCGCGCCGAAGCCATCACTGCCACCGCAACACGTCCTGAACATCTGGATACGCTCAAGGCTCGCTACGGCATTAACATCACCACGGATAATGCTGCTGCAGTCGTTGATGCAGATGTTGTGGTGCTTGCGGTCAAGCCGCAAAAAATGCGTGAGGTTTGTCTTGCACTGGCTGAAGCGATACAAATCAGCCGCCCTCTCATCATTTCTGTTGCTGCAGGGATAGAATGTGAAGCACTTGGACGCTGGCTCGGCGGCAATCTCCCCATCATTCGCTGCATGCCTAATACCCCTTCATTGGTAGGCGCTGGTGCATCCGGCCTTTACGCCACGGCTGATGTCAGCGATGCTCAGCGCGATTTGGCGTCAACCCTGCTCGGCACAGTAGGGCTGGTAGAATGGGTAGAAGAGGAAGCGCTGATCGATGCGGTCACTGCCGTATCCGGTAGCGGGCCGGCCTACTTCTTCCTGATGATCGAGGCGCTGGAAGAAGCGGGAGTTAAACGTGGCCTTGATCTTCAAAGCGCTCGACGGCTAGCGATTCATACCGCATTTGGCGCCGCCAAGATGGCCGCTGAAAGCGAATTGACGCCAGCAGAACTGAAACGCCAAGTCATGTCACCGGGTGGAACTACCGAGCAAGCAATCGCAAGCTTCGAAAAAGCCGGCATCAAGCCGATATTCGATGATGCGACACACGCCTGCGCTAAACGCGCACGCGCCTTGGCCGCAGAGCTTGGCAAGAATTGAACATCAACTTAACGTTTGCCGTGCGTATTGAGTAGTTTACTCGACGGCTGACGTGATAATGGAGAGTATGCATGGGGTCCAACTTAGGTAATATCGGGGTAATGCTGATCAATACCCTGATCAATCTTTATCTTTTCGTACTGATGCTGCGCTTTTTGCTGCATTGCTCGCGTGCGGATTATTACAATCCGCTGTCCCAAGCCATCGTTAAAGCAACATCGCCACTGGTCAATCCATTACAAAAGCTGCTGCGCCCGGTGGGGCCGATTGATATCGCGACATTAGTCGTGGCGTTGATCATCAAGGCAGTGGGCATCATCATCGTTCTGGCTATTATCGGCTACGGTATGCCGCCCATCGGCAATCTGTTGATCGCGGCCCTGGCAGGCGTTGCCAATGCCATCTTAAAGATCTACTTCTTTGCCATGATCATCATGATTATTCTGAGCTGGGTAGCGCCCCAGGCCAACCATCCCGGCGCTTTACTGGTTTATCAAATCACTGAGCCGGTCATGTCACCCGTGCGACGCGTCATTCCGCCGCTAGGCATGATTGATCTATCTCCTATCGTGGTATTCCTGCTCATTAATATACTTGACGCGTATGTCGTCGGGGCATTAGTGCGCGCTGCTGGGCCCATTGGTGCTTTGGTCGGCTTCTAATAACAAACTGCCATGTGCTCAAGCATGGCAGTTCCCAACTCACCTTGATCTCGCCAATGTGCTACATTCCCACCCCACGCGCTACTGACATCGCGATACCGTTTATCGTTGATGGCAACTCTGATTTTGCACACTGGAACTGAATACACGATGCCCGACACCCTGCCTTCCGCTTCGGTCGGACTGGTGACGCCCCAGCGGGCGCATTTCGACACACCGCTTGAACTTGCCTGTGGCAAACATCTTCCGGCGTATGATCTCGTTTATGAAACCTATGGTGAACTAAACGATGCACGCAGTAATGCCGTGTTGGTCTGCCACGCCCTTTCCGGTCACCACCATGCGGCAGGCTATCATCATCTGGAAGATCGCAAACCTGGCTGGTGGGATGCCCACATTGGCCCAGGTAAACCCATCGATACGCGGCGTTTCTTCGTCATAGCCATAAATAACCTTGGCGGTTGCCACGGCAGCACAGGGCCTTCAAGTATCAACCCTGAGACAGGCCGTATCTGGGGCCCTGATTTTCCGCTGATGACGGTAGCTGACTGGGTGAACAGTCAGGCACGCCTGGCTGACCAGCTTGGTATCGAGCGTTTCGCTGCTGTCATCGGAGGCAGTTTAGGCGGCATGCAGGTCCTGCAATGGTCATTGTCGTATCCTGATCGGCTCGCCAATGCCGCGATTATTGCGGCCACATCAAAGCTTTCAGCACAGAACATCGCTTTTAATGAGGTGGCACGTCAGGCCATCCGTTCTGACCCCGATTTTCAGGAAGGATGGTACGCCGAGTTCGATACCCTACCGAAACGCGGCCTCAAGCTTGCCCGAATGGTTGGCCACATCACGTATCTCTCGGAACACTCGATGGGTGCCAAGTTTGGGCGCGATCTGCGCACTGATAGCCTGAACTTTGGCTATGACGTCGAATTCGAGGTTGAGTCCTATCTGCGTTACCAAGGCGATGCTTTCTCGACGCGCTTTGATGCCAATACCTACCTGCTCATGACCAAGGCGCTCGATTATTTCGACCCCGCCGGCGAACATGATGGTGATCTGGTCCGTGCATTGCACCCCGCCACCTGTCGCTTTTTGGTGATCAGCTTCACTACCGATTGGCGTTTTGCACCAGCTCGCTCAAAGGAGTTGGTCGATGCGCTTATTCTGGCTGGAAAGAATGTCAGCTACGCCAACATTGATTCGCCCCATGGCCACGATGCCTTTCTGCTGTCCAATGAACGCTACGATGCCGCGCTGAGTGGCTTCATGAACCGTGTATTTCGCGATATCGAACGGGAGGCTGAGTAATGCGTGCCGATCTAGCGTTGATTCATAACTGGATCCCCCAAGGGGCTCGCGTGCTCGACCTTGGCTGTGGTGACGGTACCTTGCTTGATGCATTGGCACGCGATAAAGATGTCACTGGATACGGTCTTGAAATCAATCAGGCTGATATTACAACCTGTCTCGAAAAAGGCATCAATGTTATAGAGCAGGATCTCGACCAAGGTTTGGCCAACATTGCCGACAATACCTTTGATTTAGTCATCATGACTCAGGCGCTCCAAGTCTTGCGCCGGCCAGATCGCATGTTGGATGAAATGCTTCGTGTTGCACAGGAATGCATTATCGCCTTTCCGAATTTCGCATATTGGCGTCACCGCGCTTATCTGGGATTTAAGGGCAGGATGCCCGTTTCCAAGGCTTTGCCGCATGCCTGGTATGACACACCGAACATTCATTTATCCACGTTTAGAGATTTTGAACAACTCTGTCGTGATCAGGGGCATTCAATTATCGACCGCGCCGTTGGCAACGGTGAGCATGAAGGCCACTGGAGCTCCAGACGCTGGCCCAACTTTTTCGGTCAAGTCGCAATTTTCCGTGTTAAACGGTGACGTACTTAAAAATAAATATGAGATGAGGTGCACTTCGCATGACACGTTACGGGTCATGGTTAGCCCAAGCAGCACTAGGAGCGCTGCTCTGTATGCCAGCCTATGCTGAAAATACTGATTTAGGGGATGGCTATCAGGCTTATTATCAAGCTATGACCACTCATGCCCTTGATGCTGACGATGCGCGGGAACTTAACATCATCCGTAGTCGTAACACAGCGCTTATTACTATCAGCGTGCGGCGCAATGACAATAATGGTGCGTACTGTACTCCGGAAGCCGATATCAATGGCACCGTTACTCCAGAGGGCGGAGAGGCCAAGCCATTACTTTTTGAAACGGTTCGCATGAAGGGTAATGTTTACCAGCTCTCCACCTTCACCTTCCGAGAGAACATGCCTATGCATGTGCAAATCATGGTACGTCCTACCGCTGAACGTCAGCCTACGGCCATCGAATTCACGCAACGCTTCAACGTTAACTGAACGGTTGGATTCGGCACAATATATGACTTAAAGATTTATTAAAAAACAGCGTTTCATGTTAGTCTCCTAACTTTCACACCTGCGCGTGGCCCGCTGAGCTGGTAGGAGATAGCATGGCACTGTCATCCAATGATTATGCCCCTATGTTGTGCGCATGTGCGCACGGTGATGTGAAGGCCTTCCAAGCACTTTATAGCGCGGAAGCAGCCAATATGCTGGCTGTCGTGCAATGTATGCTTGAGAATTCCGAGCATAGCGAGGATGTCGTTCATGACGCGTTACTCCTTGCTTGGAACAACGCGTATCGCTACCCATCTGATAACACCAATGCTCGTGATTGGCTCTACGGCATACTGGCAAGCCGGCTTTACAATCAGCTAAAGGCACTTGAGAAAACGACCCAGGCAGTGGAAGCGGCGTTACTATCTTCGATATCCCCCCGTACAGATAACCATGCATCAATAGTCGCTTCTATCACGAGTGACATGGAAAGCAATACGCCTGGAAGGCAAATACGTGATGGACATGCCCTAGCTACGCTCGTGGAGAGACTCCCAGCATCTCTGCTTTCGCCACGGCTCATTGCTCGCCTGAATCAGAGCGTGGCCTACACGCTACCTTCTAAGCAAACACTTAAGACTGCTGAGGGCGAAAGTGTCTATCCGCCTCTATATGACCCTAGCTTGCGTTGGTCGATGACGCGTGCCCGGCTGCAGTACCTTGTTCGTGAGTCATTCAAGACTGCGATTGGCCAGCCCATAGAAGAACGGTTGTTCAGGCGTTGGTTAAGGCAGGCGCCTCGCAGCCAGCGCATAGAAAGCATGGGTCTGCCACGTCGCAGCGTGGAGTCTTACGGTGGAGATAAACTCAACCTGCGCCTTGATCCCAATCGGCTTATTACATCGATTTCATTTCCCGACAAAATTGAGCGCCGCAAATTTTCCAATCAATTTTTATGGAAAGGTGATTGGGACCAGCGAAAGCATGATATTCGCACCAGCTCACGCTATGTCTTTATCGATGATATCTGGCGTCACCGGCTCAATCCCGAGCATAGTGATTTCTATCAGCGTCAGCTGAAAAAAATAAAGCAAGGCCGTCCCTATCGTTCACACCACAAAGGCATTCTCCTCGACACTCCTGAAAGGGTGCTGGCCTATATCCATGTTTATCTATTTTACATGGAAGATATGGCGTGCTTCGGATTCGATGAAAGCCAGGGCAAGGATCGAGTAGGTATAGCGATCAACCGAGAGGGTTACATCGTCAAGATAAACAAGGGCCTACACCGCCTTGCTATGGCGCAGGTACTAGGTGTGAGAGAAATTTCGGTGCATGTTCGGGCGGTACATCAGGATTGGTGGCAACGCATCACACGTGGTGCTCATGGTCAGCAGGCGTTATCGCGCCTTTTCGATGCGTTACCCACCTGCCAGCCTGCATGATGATTACACGGTGGATCTTTGCATTGGCTATCAGTGCCATGAAGCTTGCCAAACAGACATATTCATTTTCCTTCGCTAGCCTTAATAAATATCAATGGCAACATAAATTCTGTCATTGATTTACTGAACAAGGAGCGTGCCGATGAATTTCCATACGCGTAAATGGGTCAAACCTGAGGATCTGAACCCTAACGGGACACTGTTTGGTGGTAGCCTGCTCCGTTGGATTGATGAGGAGGCAGCAATTTATGCCATTATCCAACTCGACAACCCTCGTGTAGTTACCAAGTTCATGTCTGAAATCAATTTTGTTTCCAGTGCACGTCAAGGTGACATCATTGAATTGGGTATTACCGCCACCCACTTCGGACGTACCTCTCTAACGCTCACATGTGAAGTCCGCAACAAGATCACACACAAAAGCATTCTGACCGTCGACAAAATCGTGTTTGTTAATGTCGACGAAGAGGCACGACCCATTCCCCACGGCAAGACGCAAATTCGCTATAGCAAGGATCGCCTCAGTGAAGAGCCTCTGCAGGAAAGCAGGTTTCACTCTGAAGCCAGGGATTGATCTTTATTACTGCGCAGGCGCACGGGTAGCTGACGCACCAGTTTGATTGAGGATGGCGTAATATCGCAGCCGTAGGCCAAAATGTTGAC
This sequence comes from Phytohalomonas tamaricis, assembly GCF_003012345.1. Taxonomy (GTDB): domain Bacteria; phylum Pseudomonadota; class Gammaproteobacteria; order Pseudomonadales; family Halomonadaceae; genus Phytohalomonas; species Phytohalomonas tamaricis. The sequence continues at coordinate 61,300 of NZ_PVRV01000016.1, read as the reverse complement.
CCCCGCCTGTGCCACACGCTCCAGCGTTTCAGCATAACGCCAATCTAGATGAGCAGCGGGGGCCACATCAGCAATGCCGTTATGAGCAACACAGAAAAGCAACGTTGCACCATATCCCTGCGCAGCTAAAGTCTCCAAACTTTTCAAATGACGTCTTCCTCTCTCACTGACAGCATCAGGGAAGTAGCCATGTCCATCAGGCTCTTTGAGCGTGACTTGCTTGACCTCAACATAGGTCACCGGCTGCTCTGGGGCACTAAGGCAAAAATCCAACCGGGCGTCTTCTACTTTCGCCTCTCGCTTGATAAAGGCTTGGCTCGAGGCATATACATTTAGCGGTGCGATGATGCCGGCCGTAATCGCCTCAGCTACCAGCGCATTGGCACGTCCGGTATGGATGGAAGCAAGGGCGCCATCAGGTAATTCGATCAGCTCCCATGTCCAGGCAAGCTTGCGTTTGGGATTATCACTTCTGGATACCCATACGCGACAGCCCGGCACATTGACTGCTCGCATCGATCCAGTATTAGGGCAATGTGCCGTAATTTCTTCACCACTATCGAGTCGAATATCTGCCAGGAAGCGTTTGTAACGACATAACAGCACGCCTGACTGCAGCCCATCTAAAATCAATGCTTACTCTCCTGTCGAGCTAAAAAGCGTGACAAACGTGCAATGGCCTCTTCAAGACGTGCCTGGTTCGTTGTAAAGGCGATCCGCACATAACGGTTGCCGTCTTGGAGGGCAAAATCACTACCTGGCGTGATGGCAACTCCCTCTTCATCCAATAATCGTTGGCAGAATGCCTTGCTATCATCCGTGTAGCATGAGATATCCAGCCACAAATAAAAGGCACCCTCCGGTATTACCTCAGGCACTAGCCGCAGCGGTTTAAGGCCGGCCAGCAAGGTGTCCCGACGCCTCCTTAACTCATGTCGACGATGTTCTAGCTCATCAAGGCATTCAGGAGAAAATGCCGCCAGCGCCGCGTGCTGAGAAAGCGTCGACGCAGCCAGAAAGACGTTCTGGGCCAGGCGTGACACCGGCTCAACAGCATCATCAGGTGCCACCAACCACCCCAGCCGCCAACCTGTCATACCGAAATACTTCGAGAAACTGTTTACGACAAAGGCATCGGATGCCACGGAAAGTGTTGTAATTGGTTCTACATCGTAGGTCAGTCCCTGATAGATCTCATCGACAAGCAGATATCCGCTGCGCTCACGTACTGCGTGCGCTATGCGCGCGAGCGCGTCACCCTCGAGCACATGCCCGGTGGGATTTGAAGGTGTCGCAAGCATGGCGACACGTGTGTCATCTCGCCAATGACGAGCAACCAGGCCATCATCAAGTTGCCAGCTACTGTCAGGGCCGACAATAACAGGATCGACTCTGGCTCCCATCAATGCCATGAAATGTCGATTACATGGATAAGTAGGGTCTGCCATCAATATTCGAGAATCCTGTTCAGCAAGCAGCATGGCGGCTAACAGTAATGCTCCTGAGGCGCCCGGCGTAATAATGATACGGCGAGGATCAACCTCGACATCAAAAGCCGAGGCGTAATGACCGGCAATCGCCTCTTTTAATGAGGTGATTCCCGTCGCTGGCGTATAACGAGTTTCGCCTTTATCAAGCGCACGACGTCCAGCAGCCACGATAGGAGCAGGACAAGGAAAATCAGGCTCGCCGATTTCCAGATGAATAATGTCATGCCCATTGTTCTCCAAAGCCTGCGCCTGCTCAAGCAGATCCATGACTTGAAAGGGGCGGATATCGGAAAGGCGTGCGCTATATGCCATTGGGTCTCCTGATGCATCGGGATGGTACAAGCCAACCATTTAAAGGGAGGGAATCATTATTTAATTACTAAAACTTGCAAAATGTCTCATTTTCAGCTAAATAGCTCTACCTTCATCTCCGGATGGACCGCGATTAATGGCCCGCTTGCGGCCAGGCGGCCTAAGTCACACTCCGTATGAGGCACTCCCATGGCAGTAGCCGAAAAGAAACCGGAAGCGCTTAACAAATTCGTCCCTTACGAGCCTGCTCCTGGGGAAGAATACATGAATGACAAACAGTTGGAGCACTTCCGCCAGATCCTGCTCACATGGAAACAGGATCTCATGGAAGAAGTGGATCGGACCGTCCGTCATCTTCAAGAAGAAGCGAATAACTTCGCAGACCCGGCCGATCGCGCCACGCAGGAGGAAGGCTTCAATCTGGAGCTGCGTACCCGTGATCGCGAACGCAAGCTTCTAAAAAAGATCAACGAAACCATCGAAAAGATTGACGAGGACGATTACGGCTTCTGTGAAGCCTGCGGCGTTGAAATTGGCATTCGCAGGCTCGAAGCACGTCCAACGGCGACACTATGCGTTGACTGCAAGACCCTTGCCGAGCTGAAAGAAAAACAGCTTGGCGGCTAAGTAATATTTACTCACGGGTACATAAATATGTGCCCGTTTTTTATCTAACTGCCATGTCCCGCTATATTGGCCGCTTTGCGCCTACACCCTCCGGCCCACTCCATTTCGGTTCATTGGTTACTGCGCTAGCTAGCTGGTTGGATGCGCGGGCTGCACATGGCCAGTGGCTATTACGTGTCGAGGATATCGATCCCCCTCGCTGCCCTCCCGGTGCAGATAGCGAGATCAAGCGCCAGCTTGAAGCTTTCGGGCTGCATTGGGATAGCGACGTGGCTTACCAACACGACCGCGCCCCAGCATACGAGCAAGCACTTGATCGTTTAATAGCGATAGATATCGCTTACCCTTGCACCTGCTCTCGCAAGGAGTGGCAAACACATGCCATCTATCCCGGTTGGTGCCGCAACGGCGTGTGTGCGCCTGAACGGAGCTGCGCATATCGATTGCGTACCGACACTGTGTTCAATGAGATCACATGGCAAGATCGTCGTCTTGGTCGGCAGTCCTGGCGGTTTGACGCGCTTGGTGATGTAGTACTCAAGCGTCGTGATGGGCTGTGGGCTTATCAGCTGGCCGTTGTTGTCGACGATGCTGCACAGGGCATTACGGATGTAGTTCGCGGTATCGATCTGCTCGATAATACCCCTTGGCAGAGACTGTTGCAGCATGCCCTTGGCCTACCTGAACCACGCTATCTCCACCTGCCTTTGATTGTTGCCCGTAATGGGCAAAAACTTTCCAAGCAAAATCTTGCCCCACCTTTGCCTCATCATGGCAAGAGCATAAATACGTTACTGCACAAAGCATTGATTGCGCTCAATCAGAAGCCGCCTTCAGAGCTCCGTCACGCGCCTCCCCGTCTTCAGCTTGAATCTGCTCTTACACATTGGTCTACGGCCGCTATTGGCCAATCCAATAAACGCGTCATTCCGGCAAGCTAAGTTCTTGGTGTCATTAGCCGTTTCACTGCTAGACCATTGTCGCAAATCTTTCTTTGTCACAACGTATTATCCTTACCCGACAGCTAACGCACCAAATATGCACAAAAGGCATTCTCGTCCGCCCCAAAAATGAGCATGCACGCTTGAGCTGATAATCTGGCACGATGAAACGGAAAACGGATAAAGCTACAACTTATTGTTTTATAATTATTTTTCTTACATTGGCATATTCACTGCTCTATCAACATCAAGAAAAACAAAAACCGGTCCCGGCAGGCTTCAAATAAAAACAAATGAGCCTTAACGCCGACCAGCAAAAAACCAAACAACAACAACAAGGTTTTTTACTGGAATAATGTCGCCTGAGAGATGAATAAAAACAAAATCTTTACGCGACAAATGCCGAAACCAATAACAACAATATTCGGAATCCGGAAATTTCTTTACGACATCATGAACGAAGCCCAACAACAACAATGCTTTGTCGAATGATATCTCTGCCACAAAAATAACAATGCAGAGGGGCGAATAGGCCGTCGAACATGGAAAATTGTTTTGAATACGAGGCGGTCTCACCAAGATTACAATAATAAAAGCTTGTTGATGAGATTGATGACCGTGGTACGTATTCAGGGCGATAGCCATCACGAAAAAAATACGAAGAGATGTTTTAGCGAGGAGGCCTTAACGGGCCTCCTCTTTTAATTATTACGTATATGGCATTGAAACCAGCCGATACCTTTGCAAGCCTCAAGGGCTTCGCTAAACTAGAGACCACACAGGCGAAGCCTTAGCGGCCCGTCCATCATGCTTATGAATGTCGTTTCAAGGTGCCGGTAATCGTTTGAAAACCCCAGTCGGCGATCAAAACAGTTCTAAAACGTTCCGCGTGCTTCCTCGTGACGAGCATCCCATTTCTCGCCGGATGCTGAGTGAAAATGCACTGAAGGTTCTATACCGTCTCAACAAGGCAGGCTTTGAAGCCTACCTCGTAGGAGGCTGCGTACGCGATTCTCTTCTGGGGCAGGTTCCCAAGGATTTTGACGTCGCCACCAGTGCCACTCCAGAAGAAGTTAGAACCCTTTTCCGTAATGCCCGTATTATTGGTCGACGTTTTCGTATTGTTCACGTTAGGTTCGGGCGTGAAATTATCGAAGTCACCACATTTCGCGGTCGCCCCAATGAAGAGCATGATAACAACCTAGCCCATCAGTCAGAGCAGGGTTTACTGCTGCGTGATAATGTATGGGGCAGTATCGATGAAGATGCCATAAGACGTGACTTTACCGTCAATGCGCTTTATTACAATATTGCTGATTTTTCGATTCACGACTGGACGGGTGGGCTGGATGACCTTGAGCATCGCTTACTACGCCTGATTGGTGATCCTGATGTTCGTTATCGGGAAGATCCCGTGCGAATGTTGCGCGCGATCCGTTTTGCCGCCAAGCTTGATTTCGATATTGAAGCAGCAACCGAAGCACCTATTAAAGAACAGGCTTCGCTTCTACTGCAGATTCCTCCCGCACGTCTATTTGAAGAAGTACTCAAGCTCTTCTTGACAGGCTACGGTGTCGATACATTCCGCGGCTTGCACCGATATGGCTTGTTTGCAATGCTTTTTCCCGAGACAGATGAGGCTTTTTCCAGTTTGCCTTGGGCTGAACGTTTAATCGAACAGGCCTTGATCAATACTGATATCCGCATTCGAAACGACAAGCCTGTAACGCCCGCGTTTCTTTATGCGGCATTACTCTGGCCCGCTGTACAACTGCGTGCGCATGAGCTTGAGCAGGAAGGTATGCCTGCAGTCCCTGCACACCAGCAGGCTTCACAACAGGTAATTAGCCGGCAGCTTCAGCATACGTCCATTCCCAAACGTTTCAGCTTTCCAATGCGTGATATCTGGGAGTTGCAGCTCCGGTTGCCCCGACGCAAAGGTAAGCGTGCATTCCAAACACGTGAGCATCCTCGCTTTCGTGCTGCCTATGATTTTCTATTGCTACGAGAATCTGCCGGTGAAATACCTCCAGGCATTGGGGATTGGTGGACGCAATTTCAGGAAGTCAGCGAGGAGATGAAGCGTGAGATGACGCTGCATATCGACGACGCAGACGAACACGATAGTACAAGCGCAAAAAAACCTCGCAAACGACGTCGTCGTCGTTTGCCGTCCTCCTGAACAAGCAATGATGGCACATCATGCCTATATCGGGTTGGGCAGCAATATCGAGCATCCTCAGCACCAAGTGTTACAGGCGCTGAAGGCACTGCAACATTTGCCCCTGACGACACATGTTCAAGCTTCCCGATTGTATGCCAGCCGACCTATTGGCCCGCAGGATCAGCCTGATTTCATTAATGCCGTCGCTCTGATTGAAACGCATCTCTCGCCGCTGGCCTTGCTCGATCAGCTCCAAGCACTTGAACAGCGCCAGCGGCGTGTACGTCAGCGACGCTGGGGGCCTCGTACTCTCGACCTTGACTTACTGCTGTACGATGACAACGTCATTGTGCATCCTCGGCTTCTTGTCCCTCATCCAGAGATGCACCGTCGCGGATTTGTTCTTGTTCCTCTGGCCGAGATCGCACCGACCCTCTACCTACCCGATGGCACAAGCATCGCGCACCTTGCAAAAAAGTATAGGGATGTCGGCTTGAAGCCACTCTAAGCACCCCCTAGAGTGGCTCATCATCTCTCGTCGGCTTAACCACCGAGGTGAATTTCGGCTCTCCTACCACGTATCTGAGCATCTCGTCATGACTAGAATAACCATCGCTGCTCTCAGGGCGCGCCGCGAAACCAACACTCCATTCAGTTGCCTGACGGCCTATGATGCGACATTCGCCCGCATCGCCAGTGATGCTGGAATAGAAGTATTACTGGTGGGAGACTCATTGGGCATGGTGCTCCAAGGCCACCCTAGTACGCTACAAGTCACCATGGATGACATGGCGTATCACACTGCCTGTGTCACACGTGCTGGCGTGCATAGCCTGATCATGGCGGATATGCCTTTTATGAGTAACGCCTGCATGTCGGCCCTGCTGGAAAACGCGGGCAGATTGATGCGGGCAGGCGCACACATGGTCAAGCTCGAAGGTGAAGCCTGGCTAGCCGAGGGCGTACGTGAGCTTGCCCTGCGTGGCATACCAACTTGCGTGCATATGGGACTTACTCCACAAAGCGTCAATGCTTTTGGAGGCTATAAAGTACAGGGCCGTGATGCCGTCCAGGCCGAGCGCATCATCAAAGAGGCACAGCAGCTAGCTGATGCCGGTGCGGCAGTCATCTTGCTAGAGTGTGTGCCTGCCCAACTCGGTCGAGCCGTACGAAACGCGATCGATATTCCAGTAATAGGCATTGGCGCGGGCCCCGATGTTGACGGGCAAATTCTTGTCATGCATGACATGTTGGGCGCTAACGTCTCCCGCCCGCCGCGCTTCGTCAAAGATTTTCTTAAAGAAACAGGAACTATCGAAAGCGCGTTCAAAGCCTATCGTGAAGCGGTGGCTCAACGCAGTTTTCCCGCTTCAGAGCATTGCTTTTAAAAGGCCTTTCACTTTATCGAACGCAAGAAGAATATCGATGCAACTTTTTCACTCTATTACACCATTACAGCAGACCCTAGCGGAACACCGTCGTCATGGCCGCCGTATTGCAGTTGTTCCCACTATGGGTGGACTTCACGCCGGACATATAGCTTTGGTTGACGCTGCGAGGCAGCACGCCGATATCGTCGTTGCGACCATCTTCGTCAATCCTTTGCAATTTAGTGCCAATGAAGATTTGACTCGCTATCCACGCACACTGGACGCTGATCGTCAAAAGCTTGAAGAGGCAGGATGTGATCTGCTTTTTGCTCCCGATGTTGCCACTCTCTACCCTGATGGATTGAAGGGACTGACTCACGTCCATGTTCCTACTGTTTCGGAAGGGCTATGCGGTGCACGTCGCCCTGGCCACTTTGATGGCGTTTCAACAGTCGTCAGCTTGATTTTTCATCTCATCTTGCCTGATGTGGCCTTTTTCGGTGAGAAAGATTTCCAGCAGCTCGCCGTGATTCGAAAAATGGTCCGGGATCTTCATTTTAATATTGAAATTGTTGGCGTCCCTACCGTACGTAATGATGATGGCCTGGCACTGTCATCACGCAATGACTATCTCAGCCATGCTGAGAGTGAAATGGCAAGTCTGCTGTATCGCACCCTCCAGGACTTGAAGATAAGACTTGAGGAAGGAGCGCTACCTGACGAGGCCATTCGAGAATGCCTTGAGACACTGACAGCACATGGATTCAAACCAGACTATCTCGAGTTGCGTCGTACCAGTGATCTAGGTGAGGTCACTCAGCGTACGCATGATGCCATTCTCCTTGTCGCCGCCTATCTGGGCACTACGCGCCTGATCGATAACATTCGTGTAGCACTTCCTGTTCATGCCTGAACCGTATACGGCTAGCGGTAAGTACCTCACAAGCTCAACTAGACAATAAAAAAACCCCGCTTTTGGCGGGGTTTATGTTTACGTTCATCGGTGCTTAGATCATTGCGCGAGCTGCGCTTCGAACGCCGCTTTCTCTTCGGCCTCGATTTCCTTGATGGAAAGCTTTACGCGGCCACGGTTGTCGATGTCGAGCACCTTAACCGTCACTTCGTCGCCTTCATTGAGGAAATCACGTACATCATTAACACGCTCCGGCACGATCTGCGAAATGTGCACCAGACCATCGGTGCCCGGCATGAAGTTGATGAATGCACCAAAGTCAGCAATACGCACTACCTTACCGCGATAAAGCTTGCCGATTTCGGCCTCAGCCGTAATAGCCAGTACGGTATTGATGGCGCTTGTGGAGCCTTCTTTTGTTTCGGCATAAATACGCACAGTACCATCATCATCGATGTCGATAGAGGCGCCCGTCTCTTCACATATCTGCCTGATCGTGGCTCCACCCTTGCCAATGACATCACGAATCTTCTCTGGATCGATCTTGATCGTGGCCATGGAAGGTGCATGCTCGGCGACATCGGCTCGACTTTCAGCGATCACCTTATTCATTTCTGCAAGAATATGCTGACGCGCCTCATAGGCCTGATCGAGAGCACGCTCCATGATTTCTTCATTAATGCCTTCGATCTTGATGTCCATCTGCAGCGCTGTGATTCCGTTAGTGGAGCCCGCCACCTTGAAATCCATGTCGCCCAGATGATCCTCATCACCCAAGATATCAGTCAGCACGGCAAAACGTTCGCCATCCTTGACCAGTCCCATGGCGATGCCTGCCACCGGCGCCTTGAGCGGAACACCTGCATCCATCAACGCCAATGATGAGCCACACACGGAGGCCATCGAACTGGAACCGTTGGATTCAGTGATTTCAGAAACGACACGAATCGAATAGGGGAAGCTCTCTGCCGACGGAATCATGGCTTGCACGCCACGCTTGGCTAGGCGGCCATGACCGATTTCACGGCGCTTCGGCGAGCCGATGAACCCCGCTTCACCAACGCTGTAAGGAGGAAAGTTATAGTGCAACATGAAGCGTTCATGACGCTCGCCCGAAAGCCCTTCGACAAGCTGTGCATCACGCGAAGTGCCCAGCGTAGTCGATACGATAGCCTGTGTCTCACCACGTGTGAATATGGCGGAGCCGTGAGTACGCGGAAGTACACCTACGTCAATCTTCAGCGGACGGACTGTCTTATGGTCACGCCCATCGATACGTGGCTCACCTGTCAATACACGTTCACGGACAGTAGTTTTCTCAAGGCTAGCAAAAGCGCTACTAACGTCTTCAGCACTGAACTTGCCTTCCTCCTCTCCAGCAAGCTGCTCAATAGCCTGCGCTTTCAGATCAGCCAACGCATCTTGACGTGCCATCTTGTCAATGACGCGGTAGGCCTCACCCACTTTTTCGGCAAAAGCACTTCTTAACGCATCCTTCAGCGGCGTGTTTTCTACCGCCGGCTGCCAATTCCACTTAGGCTTGCCTGCTTCACGGGCAAACTCATCAATGGAGTTGATAGCGCCTTGCATTTCCTGATGGGCGAAAAGCACCGCACCGAGCATTTCATCTTCAGACAACTCATTGGCTTCAGACTCCACCATCAACACGGCTTTTTCAGTACCGGCGACCACCATGTCGAGTTCGGAAGCGAGCAACTCTTCCTGGGTCGGATTGAGGAAATAACCACGTTCCTCATTGAAAGCAACACGAGCAGCCCCTATCGGGCCATTGAACGGCACACCTGAAATACACAGCGCAGCTGACGTTCCCAACATCGCAGCAATATCAGGATCCTGATTACGCTCGGCGGAAAGCACAGTACAGATAACCTGCACTTCATTCATAAAACCTTTGGGGAAAAGCGGCCTGATCGGACGATCGATCAGACGTGAAGTCAGAGTTTCCTTTTCACTAGGACGGCCTTCACGCTTGAAGAAGCCGCCAGGAAACTTGCCGACTGAATAGGTTCTTTCCTGATAGTGCACGGACAGTGGGAAAAAATCCTGACCGGGCTTGGTATCTTTTCTAGCTACCACAGTACACAGTACTACGGTGTCATTCATGGTTACCAGAACACTGCCGGTAGCCTGACGAGCGATACGCCCCGTTTCGAGCGTGACGGTGTGTTCACCGTATTGGAATGTCTTCTTGACCGGATTCACGGCGAATTCCTTCGACTAATAGCCATGTAGTTTCATATTCATTGGTTCTCGGCGGCCATATTAGAACCTATTGCCATCGCTGTCACTGATGACACGGCAAAGATGGCCAGAGCCTAAACGCCCAAGCGAACAAGAATGAATAAGAGAGAAAAATAATAGACGAGTGTCGAGACATTGCGCCGCGACAGCTAAAAAAGGCATGTTAAAAAAAAGAACAGGCAACCCCGGACGGGGTTGCCTGAAGCCGATCCTGCCAAACAAGCGCGCGTTAGCGACGCAGGCCGAGACGGGAAATAAGCTGCTGATAACGCTCAAAGTTTTTACGCTTTAGATAGTCAAGTAGCTTGCGGCGCTGATTGACCATACGGATCAAACCACGACGAGAGTGATGATCCTGCTTATTGGCCTTGAAGTGATCCTGCAAGCCTTCAATATTTGCAGTCAACAGAGCCACCTGAACTTCAGGGGAACCTGTATCGCTATCGCTTGCGCCGAATTCCTTAACAATTTCAGCTTTGCGTTCTGCTGTTAGTGCCATGTATTTCTCCAGTTACAATATGCCTAAGCGTGAATGTCGGAGACCACGCATATTTGCAGTCTCCCTGTAAGCATTGACGTCAGCTATCACTCACAGAGCAACAGCGTCATCGCCAGTGCGAATCAAACGCTTGGGAGCCAGCTCGCCTGGCGCAGATACCATAACAAGTCCAAGAAGACGCCTGTCATGATATAAACGCACCGTGCTATCAACACCAAGCTCTGCGGTATCAACCCTTACACGTTGACCCAAAATAATTTTTTCAGCCGTGCCTTTATCGACATCAAGACGTGGAAGATGATCTATTAACACGTCTACCGGTAGCAAATGGGAGCCACGTGTTTTCATGTCATCCATTGCTTCAAGCTTCTCTAGGTCAATCATTGACCGAGAATCAAAAGGCCCCGTTTTCAGTCGCCGCAGCATACTCAGGTGAGCGCCACATCCAAGAGAATGACCTATATCCTCAGCCAGTGTCCTGATATATGTGCCTTTACTGCAGCTCACTTCAATATCGAAATGGCTGGGCTGAAAATCAAGAAGCGCAATATGATAAATCGTAATACGCCTCGGTGCACGTACGATTTCCTTACCTGCGCGAGCCAGCTCATAAAGGGGTCGACCCTGATGCTTAAGCGCTGAATACATAGGGGGAATCTGCTCAATCTCACCCAGAAAACCGTTCAGCACTTGCCTAACCTGCTGCCTATCCAATTGCGGCAATGCACGCTGTTTCAGCACGTTGCCTTCAGCATCGCCTGAATCAGTCGTTACGCCTAATTGAACACGCGCCAGATAGCACTTATCAGCATCGAGAAGGTGCGAGGAAAATTTGGTCGCCTCACCGAAGCACACCGGCAATAACCCGGTTGCCATAGGATCAAGCGTTCCCGTATGACCTGCCTTTTGTGCTTGAAAAAGACCGCGCGCTTTTTGCAGCGCACGGTTGGAACTCATACCCTTAGGCTTGTCGAGCAGAAGCACGCCATCAATGGGCATTCCACGGCGCCGCCGTGCCATTAAGGCTGGCCCTCACCGTCATCGTCACTACGCCTACGATCAGATGCAACCGCATCTTCGATCAAGGACGAGAGCCTCTGCCCACGCTCAACGGACTCGTCGAAATGGAACCGTAACTCAGGCACGTGACGCAATTTCATGCGGCGTGCAATCTGTGAGCGCAGGAAGCCTGAAGCGCGCTTGAGTATGCCGAGATTTTCACGGACACGCTGAGGATCATTTTCGCCCAACAGGGTCACATAAATATCGGCATAGGCCAAGTCACGACTGACGCTGGCCGAACTGACGGTAACCATACCCAAGCGCGGATCCTTGACCTCACGCTGAATAAGCACCGCCAGCTCCTGTTGCAGCTGCTCGGCGACCCGATCGGTACGACTGAACTCACGCATGACCGTGTCTCCTTGCCCGCTTACAGGCTACGTTCGACCTTGACTTGGTCGAAAACCTCGATTTTGTCGCCGACCTGTACGTCATTGTAGTTACGTACCCCAATACCGCACTCCATGCCACTGCGGACTTCACTTGCGTCATCCTTGAAGCGTCGCAATGATTCAAGCTCACCTTCGTAGATGACGACGTTTTCACGCAGCACACGAATACGCTTGTTGCGGTGAACGGAGCCCTCAATGACCATACAGCCAGCCACAGCACCGATCTTCGGCGCCCGGAACACATCACGCACTTCAGCTACACCGACAATATCTTCTTTCCACTCAGGGGCAAGCATACCGCTCATCGCTTGCTTGACTTCATCGATAAGCTGATAGATGACGCTGTAGTAGCGTAGATCCAGCCCTTCGCGCTCAATAATGTCTCGCGCACTGGCATCGGCACGTACGTTGAAGCCAACCACAATCGCATCCGAGGCAACCGCCAGGTTAGCATCAGTTTCTGTAATGCCACCAACACCGGATGAGACCACTGCAACCTTAACCTCATCAGTAGAGAGCTCTTCAAGAGCACCCTTGATGGCTTCCAGTGAACCTTGTACGTCCGCTTTCAGAACGACATTGACGGTAGCGATATCATCCTGCCCCATCTGGCTGAACATATTCTCCAGCTTGGCTTTCTGCTGGCGCGCCAGACGGATATCGCGGTACTTACCTTGGCGGAAGTTGGCGATTTCACGTGCCTTCTTCTCATCAGCAACAACCGCAAACTCTTCGCCGGCTTCCGGCGTACCATCAAGCCCTTGAATCTCAACAGGCATTGAGGGACCCACGGAAGAAACCTGCTTACCCAATTCGTTAACCAAGGCTCTAACACGGCCATAGTGCAGACCGGCCAATACGATATCGCCTTTCTTCAACGTCCCGTTCTGAACCAGAACAGTAGCAACCGGGCCGCGACCACGATCAAGACGTGATTCGACAACAACCCCTTTGCCAGGTGCTTCAGGTACAGCGGTCAGCTCAAGCACTTCAGATACAAGCAGCACAGCCTCGAGCAGAGCATCAATGCCTTCACCCGTCTTAGCCGAGACATGAACGAACTGCGTATCGCCACCCCACTCTTCAGAGATGACGCCATGTTGTGACAGCTCATTGCGGATGCGATCGAAATCAGCACCTTCTTTGTCAATTTTGTTGACAGCCACGACTAGCGGCACATTGGCTGCCTTGGCATGCTCCACAGCTTCAATCGTCTGCGGCATAACCCCGTCATCGGCGGCAACCACCAAAATGACAACATCGGTAGCCTGAGCACCACGTGCGCGCATCGCGGTAAAGGCTGCATGTCCAGGTGTATCTAGGAACGTGACATCGCCCGTCTCATGCTCAACGTGGTAAGCACCGATGTGCTGCGTGATACCGCCCGCTTCACCTGTCGCGACCTTAGTGCGACGGATATAGTCAAGCAAAGAAGTCTTACCGTGGTCGACGTGTCCCATAACGGTAACAACCGGCGCACGCTTGATTTCTTCACCTTCGTAGGAAATGCCTTCGAGCACTTCAGTCTCGAGCGCATCTTCCTTGACTAGTTTGGGCTTATGCCCCATCTCTTCGACGATAATCGCCGCCGTATCCTGGTCAATAGTCTGGTTAATCGTGACCGCAGCGCCCATGTTGAACATGGCCTTGATCACTTCTGCCGCCTTGACCGCCATCTTGTCAGCCAATTCAGCCACGCTGATGGACTCGGGAATAGCCACTTCACGCACGATGGATTGGGTAGGCTTCTGGAAACCATGGGCGTTATCACTGCGCCCACTACCGCCACGACGTCCCCCACGGCGCTCAGCCCGCTTAACCTTCTTAGCACCGCCGCCACGTTTACGTTCACTACGATCTTCACGATCGTCACGATCGTCACGGGAAGGTCCGCTCTTGCGTCCTCCCGCCGCTTTTCGCCCAGCTGTACTGCTAGGTTTCTGAGCACGACGATTATCGTTACGCGGCTCTTTCGGCGGAGCATTGGCATAAGGCTCATCATCACTTTCACTACTATCAGTAGCTGCAGTCACATCTGCAGTAATAGTAGGCTTAGTGCTGACAGGCTCTGGCGTTTCCGATACCTGTACTTCGGACGCTGCTGCATTGTCAGTCAACGCCTCAACAGGCGCCTCACTGCGCTCTGCTTCTTTCGACGGTGACGGCTGCGCTGCTACATTTTCCGACACTTCATCGGGCGTGCCCTGCTGTTCACCCTCATTTTCAGGTGTACCATCGAGCTCGCTACGTTTGACATAGGTACGCTTCTTGCGCACCTGCACTTCAATCGTCTTGTTGCGATCACCAGTGCGAATCTTGCTACGCGTTTTCCGTGTCAACGTGATGCGATTCTTACCTGGCCCGGTACCACCGTGATTTTTCGTCAGATGATCAAGCAAGCGCTGCTTGTCTTCTTCCGAAACAGCGTCACCTTCAGCCTTGTGCGGTAAACCCGCTTCACTCATCTGTTCCAACAGGCGGTTCACATCGCGGCCCACCTTGTTGGCAAATTCCTTAACCGTTGTTTCTGCCATTGCGACCCTCCTGAGCCCGTGACCTGATTACCCTTCGCCCTCGAACCAGGGTGCGCGGGCCGTCATAATCAGCGCCGCCGCGCGCTCCTCGTCCACGCCCTCGATGTCTTTTATATCATCGATCGACTGCTCAGCGAGGTCTTCCATGGACACGATGCCTCGGCTGGCCAGTGTAAAGGCCAAGTGTCGATCCATCCCTTCCATGTTGAGCAAGTCTTCGGCAGGGACGGCGCCATCAAGTACTTCCTCAGAAGCGATGGCCAAATTAAGCAACTCGTCCTTGGCGCGGGCGCGCAGTTCTTCCACCAGCTCTTGATCAAAGACATCGATCTCGAGCATTTCTTCAAGCGGTACGTATGCGATCTCTTCGAGTGACGTAAACCCCTCATCTACCAAGACGCGGGCTAACTCTTCATCAATATCGAGATGCGAAATAAAATATTCAATATAACTATCAACTTCCTGCTCACGCTTGCCTTGAGCCTCTTCCTCGGTCATCACATTCAATGTCCAACCGGTCAGCTCAGAAGCCAAGCGCACATTCTGACCACTACGACCTATAGCCTGCGCCAAATTATCCTCGGCAACGGCTACATCCATGGCATGCGCATCCTCATCGACAATAATGGAAGCGACATCGGCCGGCGCCATGGCATTAATAACGAGCTGTGCGGGATTGTCATCCCATAGCACGATATCGACACGCTCGTTACGCAACTCGTTAGATACAGCCTGAACTCGCGAGCCTCGCATCCCAACACAGGCCCCGACCGGATCAATACGCCGATCATTGGTTTTCACTGCGATTTTGGCGCGAGACCCCGGGTCACGAGCTGCACCCTTGATTTCGATCAATTGCTCAGCAATTTCGGGCACTTCGATCTTAAATAACTCTGTCAGAAATTCCGGACGAGTGCGTGACAGAATCAGCTGTGCGCCCCGCGCAGCTGGGTCGACTCGCCACAAGAGTGCCCGCACACGCTCATTCATGCGATAGCGTTCACCGGGAATCATTTCACCGCGTGGCAGGAACGCTTCTGCGTTCTCACCCAGGTCGATAATGAGCCCATCACGAGTTGTTTTCTTGACTGCACCGCCGATCAGCTCGCCTTCGCGCTCTGCATAGTGACGCACAATCTCGGCACGTTCAGCCTCGCGGACTTTCTGAACAATGACCTGCTTAGCCGTTTGCGCAGCAATACGACCAAAAGCAACAGATTCTATCTGCTCTTCAACATACTCACCGACACCAATCGGCTCGTCACGTTCTTGGCCAGCGGAATAAGGAATCTCACGTGCTGAAGTGGTGTAATCTTCGTCAGGCACGACTGTCCAGCGACGGAATGTTTCATAATCACCCGTCGTACGATCGATCTTGACGCGCACATCCACATCCTGGCCTTCAAAACGTTTTCGTGAAGCACTAGCCAATGCCGCCTCAACCGCCTCGAAAATCACACTCCGCGGGACACCTTTCTCATTCGAGATCGCGTCAACGACCAGCAAAATATCTTTGCTCATGCCTTTGCCTCGCCAGAAAATCTGTTCTTATGCATCAAACTGCGGCACCACATGGGCCTGGTCGATGGTCTCTATCGGAAAACCGTATTCTTCCTCGCCGACCTGCAACAGGACTTCATCGCCGTCAACGCCCACCAAAAGGCCCTTGAATTTACGCTGACCCTCGAACGGTGCCCGAAGCCGAAGCTGAACAACATGACCTGCAAATCGGGAAAAGTGCGAAAGAGAAAACAAGGGACGGTCCATACCCGGTGAAGATACTTCGAGGTTATATTGTCCAGCGATAGGATCTTCAACATCGAGTATCGCACTGACCTGGCGACTGACATCGGCACAATCATCAACGTTTATGCCATTGTCATGTTCGATGTAGATAACCAGCCGTGAGTGCTTGCCTTGAGCAAGATACTCAATACCCCAAAGCTCGAAACCCAGAGCCGTTACGGCAGGCTCGATAAGCGCGTATAGCGCAGCTTCCTTGGTTGCCACAGACGAAAGCTCCTACAGCAGTTGCATCAGGCACCTGACCAGGAGAATAAGAAACACAAGGTGGCTGATTGGCACTGGTGCAACAAAAAGCCCCTTCATAGAAGGGGCCTTTCAATAAAAACTTGGTAGCGGGGGCCGGATTTGAACCGACGACCTTCGGGTTATGAGCCCGACGAGCTACCAGACTGCTCCACCCCGCATCATTAGCGCGACAATTATAAGCATACAACCCACAAGGGTCAAGCCATACCGCCAAGCGCTTGCCAATCGAATCTTAGATGGTGCCGAAGGCGGGACTTGAACCCGCACGACCGTAAGGTCACTACCCCCTCAAGATAGCGTGTCTACCAATTCCACCACTTCGGCATCGGAGAACGGGCTAAACGCTAAACTGCCCGAAAGATCCTATTGCGCTGACTGGTTGGCGTTGCCATTATCCTCCAGCGCTGGCGCAGCATTATGCTGATTTTGCTGCCCCTCGTCAAGCATGGGAGTCGAATCATTTTCTGTTTCCGAACTCGGACTACTCGCTGCCACAGAAGAAGCATTGGGAGCGGTAGTATTGACAGCACTATCATCGAGCCTTGGCACGCTATTACGCTGCTGCTCAATAACTCTAGCATCAGGTATACCGCTATCCGGAGAATCGCCGCCCTGATTGGCAAACCAGGCAAGTCCAAGCGAAGTCACAAAAAACAGCGCAGCGAGAATGCCGGTAAGCTTGGACAGGAAACTTGTACTTCCTCTTGAACCAAATACCGTTTGAGAGGCACCACCGCCAAACGCGGCGCCGGCCTCGGCCCCCTTACCTTGCTGAATGAGTACCAACGCAATCAAACCGATGGCAAGCACTACATGAACCAAAAGAATTGCAACTTGCATGAAATCAACCTGCAGCGTGACAGATGGCTAGAAAATCGTCGGTCTTCAGCGAAGCACCGCCGATCAGACCGCCGTCAATATCCGGCTGCGCAAGCAATTGGGCGGCGTTATCCGCCTTCATGCTGCCACCGTAAAGCAAACGCACCCCATTGCCGAGTTCGTGCTCATAGGCATGAAGATGCTGGCGAATCGCGGCATGCACTTGCTGAGCCTGCTCAGGCGTCGCCGTACGTCCCGTACCGATTGCCCACACAGGTTCGTAAGCAATTACAAGCTCGCGTCTCTGCTGTGAGTCAAGCTCACCCAGCACTGCGTCGATCTGCCCCAGCACAATACTCTCGGTGCGACCAGCCTCACGTTCCTCAAGCGTTTCACCGACACACAAAATGGGTGTCAGACCTGAGTTTAGTGCGGCACGGGCGCGTGCTAGAACAGCTGAATCATCTTCACGAAAGAGCGTGCGTCTCTCGGAGTGCCCCACGAGCACAAAGCGAACGCCAAACTCTTTCAGCATGGACGCACTGACTTCTCCAGTAAAAGCCCCTTGCTCTTCAGGGTTTACTGTTTGCGCACCAAGCTGCACAAGTGAGGCTTCAAACGCTTCATCCGCATTGGCTAAATAGGGAAAAGGTGGAAGGATGACTACTTCAATCGACTCAGGTAATGCCGCCTCTGAAAAAGCATGACCGAAATCCTCGAGCAGAGCGAGCGAGCCATTCATCTTCCAATTGCCCGCTATGATAGGCGTGCGCATGGTATTCCCCCTATTTTCAGAGTGGTTGGGGATGGTAATGGAGGGCTGTGACGAATACAACCAATCAAGCCATCCCCGTAACAATGGTATGGATTAGTTCAGGCCGACTTCCAGCTCGGTTGCAATCCTTTCAGCCAGCAACTGTACATCGAAGCGAGGGCGTCCTTCGACCATGACACGGATCAAAGGCTCAGTTCCAGAAGGACGCAACAGCACACGCCCCTCATTGCCGAGTTCACTTTCCACACTGTTTACCGCAGCACGTACGTTATCTGATGCCATGAGCGCGTCTTTATTTACACCCATAGGCAGACGCACGTTGACCAACGATTGAGGCACCTTCTCCAGACCTTGCAACAGTACGTCCAGTGAACGTTCTTCGCGCATCATGATAGCAAGCACTTGAAGCGCAGAAACAATACCATCCCCGGTAGTTTGCACATGCTGGCAAACTATATGGCCAGACGACTCTCCTCCAAGCTCCCACCCTCTGGATTCAAGGCGCTCAATTACGTAGCGATCGCCAACCTTTGCTCGTTCAAACGGTATACCCAGCGCTTCAAGCGCCATTGCAAGTCCAAAATTACTCATCTGTGTGCCGACTACTCCACCGCCCAGAATCCCTTGCTGGTGGCGATCTTTAGCAATCAGATAAAGAATGTCATCGCCGTCAATCAGCCGGCCATGGCCATCGACCATCAGGACACGGTCACCATCACCATCAAAAGCAATACCCAGATCCGACCCGGTTTCAAGCACTTTCGCTTGCAGCGCTTCGGGGTGAGTAGAGCCAACATGATGATTGATGTTCAGACCATCGGGGCTGGCGCCGATCACGATGACTTCTGCACCCAGCTCACGGAAGACACTCGGGGCAATATGATAAGTTGCCCCATTGGCACAATCGATTACCACCTTCAACCCATGCAAACCCAGCCGCCCAGGAACGGTTGATTTACAAAATTCGATATAGCGTCCAGCGGCATCACTGATACGAATAGCCTTACCCAGACGATCCGGCCCTACCGTTTCAAGCGGTAACTCGAGTTCCGCTTCGATTTCGCTTTCCAGTGCATCCGGCAACTTGGTTCCCGCCGCGGAAAAAAACTTGATGCCATTATCCTGAAATGGATTATGCGAGGCGCTGATTACCACTCCTGCATCGGCACGAAATGTACGCGTTAAATAAGCGATACCTGGCGTAGGCATAGGCCCCAGGAGCGCAACATCCACCCCTGCCGAAGAGAAACCGGCCTCAAGGGCAGACTCGAACATGTACCCGGAAATACGCGTATCCTTACCGATCAGCACGCGAGGCGAGCGACGACCATGACGCGTCAGCATCTTACCTGCTGCCCAGCCAAGCTTAAGCATGAAATCTGCGGTGATAGGTGCCTGTCCTACAGTACCGCGAATACCATCAGTACCAAAATAACGTCTTGTCATGGTTAAGAGCCTTCCTTCAGCACGGCCCAGGTCATGTTGACAGCATCAACCGTGGGCGCCACATCATGTGTGCGAATAATCCGCGCGCCGCGTGCGACTGCCATACTTGCAAGAGCCAGCCCACCCGCCAGGCGCGCATCCACATTCCGATCGAGCGTTTTGCCGATCATACTTTTACGCGAAACGCCAACCAAAAGGGGCCGTTTCAACGCATTAAGACACTCTAAGCGATTCATAAGACACAAATTGTGCGTAAGCGTCTTCGCGAAGCCAAAACCAGGATCAAGCACTATGCGATTAGCGGCTATTCCTGCCGACAAGCAGGCCTCAAGTCGCTCAGCAAGACACGAGGCCACTTCTTCCTCGATCGCCTGCTCATAATAAGGGTCATGTTGCATATTATCGGGCTCGCCAACCATGTGCATCAAGCAGATAGCCAGCGGCGTTCTGGCCGCAGCCTCTAGCGCGCCCTCACGCTTTAAAGAACGGACATCATTGATCATCCCTGCACCAAGCCGAGCAGCTTCTAACATTACTGCCGGCGTACTGGTATCGACAGAGATCAGCGCATCAAATTCTTCGACAAGCTTCTCCACCACTGGCGCAACACGATCGAGCTCAGCCTGCTCACTGACCACATCTGCCCCGGGGCGCGTAGACTCACCCCCTACATCTATAATGGCCGCACCGTCATTCAGCATACGCTCTGCGTGGTGAATGGCTGCATCCAGATGAGAATATTGGCCACCATCAGAAAACGAATCAGGGGTCACATTCAATATGCCCATTACCCGTGGAGAGGAAAGATCAAGCTGACGATGGTTACATAGCAGTATTTCAGATGACCCGGACACGCCCATGACCTTAACCTTGCCTATTAAATAGCCGCTGGATATTTAAGTAACTCTATCAAAAAAAAGACCGCCTCGAAGGGCGGTCTATCATTCATCTTATTCTCAGTGCCCGGCAGAACCACCAAGCGGGTCAGATGGGCGGCGACGCTTACTATCCAGCTCATCCTCACCAGATGTATCCTCGGCAGTAGGCTCTTCTGCACGCGCACCACCACTCGGGCCACCATCGTTCCAGTCTTTAGGCGGACGCGGATCACGTCCCTCCATAATATCTTTGAGCTGGTCAGCATCAATGGTTTCGTACTGCACCAAAGCATTGGCCATGATGTCTAGTTTATCGCGATTATCTTCAAGCAGCTGCTTGGACAGCGCATAGCACTCATCAATAATACGGCGCACTTCCTTGTCCATACGCGATGTGGTCTCGGGGGAAACAAAGCGGTTACCACTACCGCTACCAGGCCCTCCCAAGAACTGATGCGACTCATCCTCGTCATACATCAGCGGCCCCATCTCGGCGGACAATCCCCACTTCGCCACCATGTTATGTGCCAACTCGGTAGCGCGCTTGATATCATTAGAAGCGCCCGTTGTCACGCCATTCGGACCAAGCGTCATCTCTTCGGCGATACGACCACCAAATAATGAACATATCTGACTGATGATATGCTGGCGCGTATAGCTATAACGATCCTCGTTTGGCAGGAACATGGTTACACCTAACGCACGCCCACGAGGAATAATCGTGACCTTATAAACAGGATCATGCTCCGGCACTAACAGGCCAATAATTGCATGGCCAGCTTCATGGTAGGCCGTGTTACGCTTTTCCTTTTCAGACATGACCATGGAGCGACGTTCAGCACCCATCATGATCTTGTCCTTGGCTGATTCGAGCTCCTCCATTGACACCAAGCGACGGTTACGACGTGCTGCAAACAATGCTGCTTCGTTAACGACGTTGGCCAAGTCCGCACCGGAGAAACCAGGTGTCCCGCGAGCGATTAATTCAGGTCTGACATCATCACCCAGTGGCACCTTGCGCAGGTGCACATTAAGGATATGCTCACGCCCTCGAATATCGGGAAGGCCAACCGTCACCTGGCGATCGAAACGTCCTGGACGTAACAGAGCCGGGTCCAAAACATCAGGCCGGTTTGTAGCCGCGATAACGATAATACCGTCATTAGGCTCAAAACCATCCATTTCGACCAGAAGCTGGTTCAGGGTCTGCTCACGTTCATCGTGACCACCGCCCATGCCAGAACCGCGCGAGCGTCCAACAGCATCAATCTCATCAATGAATATGATGCAAGGTGACTGCTTCTTGGCCTGTTCGAACATATCACGGACACGGGATGCCCCGACACCGACAAACATTTCGACGAAATCAGAGCCGGAAATAGTAAAAAATGGCACCTTAGCTTCACCAGCAATAGCCTTGGCCAAAAGTGTTTTACCTGTACCAGGCGGCCCGACCATCAGCACACCTCGCGGTATTTGCCCACCAAGGCGCTGGAACCTGCTGGGATCTTTCAAGTAGTCGACTAGTTCCTCGACTTCTTCTTTTGCCTCGTCACATCCCGCCACATCCTTGAATGTGGTTTTAATCTGATCTTGAGACAACAGCTTGGCCTTGGACTTGCCGAAACTCATCGGACCGCCACGGCCACTGCCGCCGCCCTGCATCTGGCGCATGAAGAACAAAAAAATCGCCAATATGATCAGAATCGGGAAACTGGCAATCAGCAACCGTGACCAGATGCTTTGCTGCTCTGGCGCTTTTCCTTCGACAACCACGTCGTGGCTTAGAAGGTCATCCATCAACTTGGGATCTTCCGCCGCGGGGCGAATGGTCTGGAAGGTCGATCCATCCTGACGCTCACCGCGAACGGTGTAACCATCAATGGTTACTTTGCGGACTTGGTCGTTTTGCACCTGCTCGACAAACTGGGAATAGTTCATCGACTGCGGCGATGTATCGACGCTGAAGTTGTTGAACACCGTCAGCAGAACTGCTGCGATGATCAACCATAGGATCAGGTTCTTCGCCATATCGTTCAAGGGAATACCCTCATTAGTGATTCTGACTGCCAAACGCGGCCGGAGAGGATGGTTCTACCCATGTGGGGACGAACCTACCGAGTTACAAGCTCAACCGCGGAATCCGCGCCCAAGCAGATAGACCTCACGTGAACGCGACCGAGAAGCCGACGGCTTACGTGTAGACACCTTATCAAAGGCTTGTCGCATTGCACGAAGATAATCATCAAACCCTTCGCCTTGGAATACTTTAGCTAAAAAATCTCCGCCAGGCTTTAGCACTTGTGTAGCAAGGTCGAGCGCTAGCTCAACCAGATACATGGCACTAGGCTGGTCGATAGCAGATTGGCCACTCATATTAGGCGCCATATCAGAAATGACCAGGTCAACACCACGATCGTTCACTGCGGTTAGGATATCATTCAGTATGGCCTCTTCGGTAAAGTCTCCCTGAATGAAGTGCACGCCAGCGAGCGCATCCATTTCCAAAATATCGGAAGCGATGACCACGCCTTGAGCACCGACCTTATCCGCAGCAATCTGACTCCATCCCCCCGGCGCTGCGCCGAGGTCGACAATCGTCATGCCGGGTCTTAACAGACGATCCTTTTCATCAATTTCGAGCAATTTGTAGCTGGCTCGGCTACGATAGCCATCTTGCCACGAACGCTGGACATAAACATCGTCAAAGTGCTCTTTTAGCCAGCCGGCACTACTTTTTTTAGAGTGAGCAGAGCGTGCCACAGCATCACCTGGGAGGGAAAAGATTTAATAGAAGCATTAGAGAAGTTGGCGAACGAGTCATCAACTAAAGTAAACTGGATGGTTCGAGATTAAACACAACTTATATCGTTTGAGCACCCAAGATATCATGAGCTTGTCATCGGCACAAAAGAAAAGCTTTCGCAGCATCGGGCATCACTTGAACCCGGTAGTCCAGATTTCTGAAAACGGCCTTTCCGAAGGCGCAAAAACTGAACTTGAGCGCGCTCTCAATGATCATGAACTGATCAAGATCAAGCTGGCGATCAATGACCGTGACATCAGGAACGACATTGTCGATCATCTGGCAGAAACCGCGCAGGCAGAAGTAGTTCAGACTATCGGAAAAATGGCGTTACTCTACCGTAAAAACCCTAAAGCCAATCCAAAGCTCTCCAATGTCACACGCTACAGTCAAGAGTGAACAAGCCGATCATCACCCTATTGCATTGGCTTGTTAGTATCGTTCTACGTGGTCATCGCTAAAAGGCTCACAATGATCGTTCATTGAGAGCCTTTATATCTAAAGCGCCAGGTTAGATATGTTCGACCTTATTGATCTCATACTCAACGTCACCTCGCGGTGTACGAACGGTCACGATATCGCCCTCTTCCTTTCCGATCAATGCCCGGGCAACCGGTGATGTCAAAGACACCTTACCCGCCTTGATCTCGGCTTCGTCCTCGCCAACGATACGATACCGTACTTCCTCATCGGTATCGAGGTTCAACAGGTTGACCGTCACACCAAAAATTACCTTGCCAGTCTTTGGCATTTTGGTGACGTCAATGACTTGAGAATTCGACAGCTTACCTTCGATCTCTTGGATACGTCCCTCAATGAACCCTTGCTGCTCACGTGCAGCGTGATACTCCGCATTTTCTTTGAGGTCACCATGCTCTCGTGCCTCGGAAATTGCATTGATCACCTTAGGACGTTCCACACTTTTCAACTGATTCAATTCGTCTCTGAGCGCTTTTTCGCCCACGACAGTCATCGGCACTTTATTCATGTACTTGCTCCTGCATGCAGTTCCTGAAGCCGTCGCACGGTGATTTCATTACCATATGCAAGTGCCATGCATACAGCATGCGCACCTGCCAGCGTTGTCGCATAAGGTACTTTATGGGCAAGCGCGGTACGGCGGATTACAGAAGAATCACTTATTGCCTGGCGGCCTTCAGTAGTATTGACGATATAGGCCACCTCGTCGTTCTTAAGCATATCAACAATATGCGGACGACCTTCGAATACCTTATTAACCGCCTTGACCGGAAGCCCCGCAGCCGATAATGCTTGGGCAGTGCCACGCGTCGCGATCAGGTTAAATCCTAACGTTAGCAAAGAGCGCGCCACGTCGATAACACCTTCCTTATCAGGGTCCCTGACAGAAAGAAAAGCTGTACGCTCGCCATCCAGCGGAGGCATCGGCTCGCTAGCGCCCAGTTGCGCCTTGTAAAAGGCCTCAGCGAAAGTCTCGCCACTGCCCATCACCTCTCCGGTGGACTTCATTTCCGGCGACAGGATGGGATCAACTCCGGGGAACTTGTTGAACGGAAAAACCGCTTCCTTGACGCTGAAATAGCCAGGAATCAGCTCCCGAGTAAAGTCTTGCTCAGCGAGGGTCTTTCCCGCCATACAACGTGCTGCGACCTGCGCCAAGGAGCGTCCGATACATTTGGAGACAAACGGCACGGTACGAGAGGCACGTGGATTAACCTCGATGATATAGATTTCGCCATCCTGCCACGCTAGCTGTACGTTCATCAGGCCAATGACATTCAACTCAAGCGCCATGCGCTTGACTTGATCACGCATCTCATCCTGAACATCTTTAGGCAACGAGTAGGGTGGCAGCGAGCATGCAGAGTCTCCCGAATGCACGCCAGCCTGTTCAATATGCTGCATGATTCCGCCAATCACTACCTCCTTACCATCGCTGACCGCATCAATATCAACCTCGATGGCGGCATTCAGGAAATGATCAAGCAGGACGGGAGAGGCATTGGAGACCTTGACCGCATTAGTCATATAACGCTCAAGCTCATCGGCCGTATAAACGATTTCCATCGCGCGCCCACCCAACACGTAGGAAGGCCGAACTACCAATGGATAACCGATCGCCTCGGCCTTGGCAAAGGCCTCATCGAAACTACGCGCTGTAGCGTTCAGCGGCTGCTTCAGCCCTAGCTTTTCGATCATTTGCTGGAAGCGTTCCCGATCCTCAGCACGGTCGATGGCATCCGGTGTTGTGCCGATTATCGGCACGCCAGCAGCTTCAAGATCACGGGCCAACTTTAGGGGTGTCTGCCCGCCAAACTGCACGATCACACCCACTGGCTTCTCTTTCGCCACAACCTCCAGCACATCTTCAAGCGTTACCGGCTCAAAATAGAGGCGATCCGAAGTATCATAATCGGTTGATACCGTTTCAGGATTACAATTAACCATGATGGTTTCATAGCCGTCTTCACGCATGGCAAGAGCGGCATGAACACAGCAGTAATCGAACTCGATACCTTGCCCGATACGGTTCGGCCCGCCGCCAAGCACCATGATCTTCTGCCGATCACTGGGCGCAGCTTCACATTCCTCTTCATAAGTTGAGTACATGTAAGCCGTCGACGTTGCAAACTCTGCTGCACACGTATCGACACGCTTATAAACGGGATGCACTCCAAGCTGATGGCGATGCTGCCGGAACTCACCCTCGCCTATACCCAGCAACTGCGCCAGACGAGCATCGCTGAAGCCCTTACGCTTGAGCTGATAGACATTGCGATAATCGAGACCGGCAAGTTTCAGCTTTGCCACCTCGGCTTCAAGCTGGATGAGCTCCTCGATCTGAATCAGGAACCAGCGATCAATCTTGGTATACGCAAAAATTTCATCTACCGAAAGCCCAGCACGGAAGGCATCACCAACGTAGAAAATACGGTCAGCGCCGGGGCGCTGCAGCTCGCCCTGCATCAAGGCCATGGCCGCTTCATCAAAACGAACCAGCTTAGGGTCTAGGCCGACTGCGTCAGTTTCTAGTCCACGTAACGCCTTCTGCAACGATTCCTGGAATGTCCGACCAATTGCCATAACTTCGCCGACTGACTTCATCTGCGTAGTTAAACGGTCATTGGCCTGAGGAAACTTCTCGAAGGTAAAGCGCGGAATCTTAGTGACGACATAGTCGATTGCCGGCTCGAACGATGCAGGCGTAGCGCCACCGGTAATATCGTTTTGCAACTCATCGAGTGTATAGCCGACTGCCAGCTTGGCGGCGATCTTCGCGATCGGGAAGCCTGTCGCCTTGGAGGCCAGCGCAGACGAACGCGACACACGCGGATTCATTTCGATGACTACCATGCGCCCTGTATCGGGATCGACACCAAACTGAACGTTGGAGCCGCCAGTCTCAACGCCAATCTCGCGCAGCACCGCAAGCGATGCGTTGCGCATGATCTGATATTCTTTATCGGTCAGCGTTTGGGCTGGCGCAACGGTAATCGAATCCCCTGTATGCACTCCCATCGGATCAAAGTTTTCGATGGCGCAAACGATGATGCAGTTATCGTTCTTATCACGAACGACCTCCATCTCATATTCCTTCCAACCGAGCAATGACTCGTCAATCAAAAGCTCGCGGGTCGGAGAAAGTTCGAAGCCACGGTGGCATATCTCATCGAACTCTTCCTTGTTGTAGGCCACACCGCCGCCGGAGCCGCCCATGGTGAACGATGGACGAATGATACAAGGGAAACCAAGCTCCGCTTGAATCTCCCACGCCTCTTCCATAGAGTGCGCGATCTTTGCTTTCGGGCACTCAAGGCCAATCTTTTTCATCGCCTGATCAAAGCGATTACGATCTTCAGCCTTATCAATGGTATCGGCATTGGCACCGATCATTTCGACCCCGAATTTTTCCAGCACACCGTGCTTTTCAAGCGCAAGCGCACAGTTCAGGGCCGTCTGACCACCCATGGTCGGTAGTAACGCCTCGGGGCGCTCTCTCTCGATGATACGCGCTACCGTTTCCCAAGTGATCGGCTCAATGTAGGTCGCATCCGCCATCACCGGGTCGGTCATGATGGTGGCCGGGTTGGAGTTCACCAAAATGACCCGGTACCCCTCCTCGCGCAGCGCCTTGCAGGCCTGCGCGCCAGAATAGTCGAACTCACTCGCCTGGCCTATAACAATAGGCCCGGCACCAATGATTAAAATGCTTTTAATATCTGTACGTTTTGGCATGACGGTTTCCGCGGCGGATAAACGTTAAGAATCAGCGTTAAAGTCAGCTAACCAACACCGAGGGTCAGCTGGCGCGTCGCTCAGCCATCATGGCAACGAAGCGGTCAAACAGCGGCGAAACATCATGAGGCCCGGGGCTTGCTTCAGGGTGTCCCTGGAAGCTGAATGCGGGACAGTCCGTAAGCTCGATTCCTTGAAGCGTCCCGTCGAACAGGGAGCGATGCGTCGCCTTGACGTTAGCGGGAAGCGTCGCCTCGTCTGCAGCGAAACCATGGTTTTGACTAGTGATCATCACATGACCACTCTTCAGATCCAGCACCGGATGGTTGGCGCCATGGTGCCCATGACTCATCTTCATCGTCCGGGCGCCACTGGCTAGTGCCAGCAGTTGATGACCGAGACAGATGCCGAATACAGGCGTTTTAGTATCCAGAACGTCCCGAATTGCAGTAATGGCATAGTCGCACGGTTCGGGATCTCCCGGGCCATTGGCAAGAAAAACGCCGTCCGGCTTCATTGCCAGCACGTCCGCAGCAGGAGTCTTGGCCGGCACTATCGTCAGGCGACAACCTCGCTGGGTCAGCATGCGGAAGATGTTGTGCTTGGTGCCGTAATCATAGGCGACCACATGGTATGGCCGCTCGCCTTCACGCAAGTTGGTGTATCCCTGCCCAAGCGTCCACTCACCGTCGTGCCAGTCATAGATTTCCCTGGCACTGGCCACTTGGGCCAGGTCCATCCCTTTCAAGCCGGGAAAAGCACGCGCGGCCTGGATAGCCCGCTCATGCGCGTCTTCACCCTCAGCCTCGGGGCCGGCAAGAATCGCACCACTCTGCGCACCTTTGTCACGCAGAATACGCGTCAGGCGGCGCGTATCGATGTCGGCAATACCCAAAATATTATGGGCACGCAGATACTCATCGAGTGAACGCAAACTGCGAAAATTGCTTGCCAGGCGCGGCAGGTCTCGGATGACAAGCCCAGCCGCACATATCTGGCTGGACTCGACATCTTCTTCATTAATGCCGGTATTGCCGATATGCGGGTAGGTTAGGGTGACAATCTGGCGAAGGTAGGAAGGATCGGTCAAGATTTCCTGATAGCCGGTCATGGCCGTGTTGAACACCACCTCACCGCTGGTTTGACCGTCAGCACCGATGGAGACACCGTGAAATACGCTACCATCTTCGAGCGCCAGTATCGCGGGTTTGATCAACGCAACGTCCTCCAGGGCAAATGAATTACCCGGCATGCCATGCACGCTATCATATAAAGCCATGTCACACCGGGCAGAAAGCATATCCGGCCGGAACCCCACATGTGCCGCTACCGATAGCGTTCTGACATTCCTATGCTACCGGCTTGCAAAAAAGCGGGACGAAATCCCGAAGGGTTTCATCCCGCTTGTGCGATTGCCACTGGGCTGCGGGTTCAACCCGGCCAAATTGTGTCGATGATACTCGATTATGCTCATCAACACCATCCTTGTACGTAACAGGATGCTTAATAAACACAAGGAGACAGCACCGCTCTGCGAACACATTTCCTAGAGCGAGTCCCCCAGCTCATCCTTAGGCACCCGAGCCAGGCCGGATAAAAGGGTTCTCAACCCACCTGACTACCGGCGCCTACTGATAAATAGCTTCTTTATTTATGACCGTGCTCTCAACGAAGTCCTAGCACATCTTGCATATCGTAATGTCCTACTGGTTTACCCATTAGCCAGTTGGCCGCACGTACGGCGCCATTGCCAAATGTCATGCGGCTTGATGCCTTGTGCGTAATCTCGATCCGCTCCCCTTCAGCCGCAAACATGACGGTGTGCTCTCCTACAATATCGCCAGCGCGCACGGTCGCAAAACCGATTTCCTTTGGATCGCGCGGACCACACTGGCCCTCACGTGCAAAAACACCATTCGTGTCAAGATCACGCCCCAGCGTATCGGCAACGGCTCGCCCCAGCATCAATGCCGTACCAGAAGGCGCATCGACTTTATGACGATGATGTGCCTCAATCACTTCGATGTCATAACCAGCATCGCCCAAGGCTTTAGCCGCCACTTCAAGCAAGGTGACGGTGAGATTGACGCCCGTACTCATGTTGGCGGCAAACACAAAAGGAACACGGCCGGCATAGCTATCCAACTCAGCCAATTCCACTGCGGTAAAGCCCGTCGTCCCGATAACCATGGCTTTGCCGTGCTCAGCGCAGATAGCAAGATTCTCAAGCGTCAGACGGGGCGTAGTGAAGTCGATCAACACATCAAATGTGTCTGCCACCTCCTGAACGCTTCCAACAATATTGATACCGAGCCGGCCTTGGCCTGCCAGCTCACCAACATCAGCACCAACCAAGGAACTATCTGGCCGCACTATTGCAGCGGTAAGCGTCGCCTCGTCATCCTTATGCGCGGCTTCAACGAGAATACGGCCCATGCGGCCAGCGGCTCCGACGACGGCGATACGGGTCATGCTGACTCCTGTCATGTACAAATAAGAAGGTATCGATACGATAAGTAAACACTGTCCAATGAACACACTATACCGCATCAACTCTGATGACAGGATCACAGCATGAATAACCGCAGCCTCTCCCGACTTCTCCGTCTCGCTGTGCTGTTTTACAGTGGGATACTTTCCGGCTGCGCTCAGGCTGGCCCCATAGATATCGGTGGCCCGTTATCCGGCAGTCGGCCTGAGCCCCTTTCGTGGTGCGGCACGCTCAAGCTGGCTTCTGAAACAGCAGAAGGCATACCGCTGGGGGGCTTATCCGACCTCGCTTATGACCAGGATACCCATACGCTATATATGGTTTCCGATCGTGGACGGCTTTATCGCGCCAAGCTCACGTTCGTCGAAGGACAACTAACGAACCTAAACATTAAAGATACCCACCGGCTTCGTGATACCAAAGGTCGTCTGCTGAAGATGCCCCACGCCGATAGCGAGGCGATGGCATTAAGGGAAGAAGACGGACAAAAGCAGCTACTGATTGGTTTCGAGGAAGATCATCGTATTCAGTCTTTTGATCTCGAAGGCCACCCCACCGCGCCACCAATACATCCATCGGCTCTTGATGGCGCACAATACAACGGCAGCATTGAGGCCCTAACGGCACATCCGGCATATGGCGTCATCGCGGGGCTTGAGTCGCCGCCCGATGGTGCCGCCGAAAAAACAACACGCCTTTTCGACATGAAGGGTAAGCAGTGGAGCTATCAACTGGCTGATGCCACCCAAAGTGGCCTCACGTCCATGGCACCTCTGGGAGATGATCTATTGGCATTGGAACGCGCCTTTAAGCCCTTCCATCCGTTGATCATCTCTCTGCGTCGCGTGACCCTCAATGACGATGGCACTACTCACGTCACGACAATCGCACAACTATCGAGCTCGGAAGGCTGGCTTCTGGATAATTTTGAGGGACTAACCAGTTTAGGAGGGAACCGTTATTTGATGGTAAGCGACGATAATTTCAATAAGCTACAAAGTACGTTACTTACCTGCTTCGAAGTACCTGAACAATAATGCTCGCCACAACACATCGACACATTGAGCCTGCACAAGCCAAGACAAAAAAAGGGCCCCACATAGCAGAGCCCTTTTCGATCCAGCATTGTTATCAGAGGTAACTACGACGATGCCTAAGGCCGCATATCTTCGAAGAATTTCTTCACCCCATCAAACCAACCGCTTTTACGCGGTGAATGCTTGTTACCAGTACCGTCAAGGCTATCCTGGAACTTACGCAGCAAATCTTTCTGGTCATCGTTCAGATTAACTGGCGTCTCCAGCACCACCTTACACATCAAATCACCAGGCGCTCCGCCGCGCACTGGCTTGACGCCTTTACCGCGCAGTCGGAACAGCTTACCCGACTGAGTCTCAGCGGGAATCTTAAGCTTCACACGCCCTTCCAAGGTCGGAACTTCAAGCTCACCCCCCAGCGTAGCATCGACAAAATTGATCGGAACCTCACAATAAAGATCCCGGCCGTCGCGCTCGAAAATAGGGTGCGCCTTGATCATGACCTGAACGTAAAGATCACCCGCCGGTCCACCGTTTATCCCCGCCTCGCCTTCACCATTGAGACGGATACGATCACCGGTATCGACACCCGCAGGAATCTTGACTGCCAGTGTACGAGTTTCCTGAATACGCCCTTCACCATGACATTTACGGCATGGTGTATCGACCACTTCGCCACGCCCATGACAGGTCGGGCAAGCCTGCTGCACGGCAAAAAAGCCCTGCTGCATGCGTACTTGCCCTATGCCGTTACAGGTTGGGCAGGACTTCTTGCTAGTGCCCGGTTCAGCACCGCCACCATGGCAGTGGTTGCACTCGGTCAGGCGCGGAACACGAATATCGACATTAGTACCGGCAACCGCCTCCTCAAGATTGATCTCAAGGTTGTAGCGCAAATCCGAGCCGCGTTGCGGCGCATTGGGATTGCGTCTTCCGCCACCAGCACCACCGAAAATATCGCCAAATACATCGCCGAAGATGTCACTGAAACCTCCGGCACCGGCGCCACCAAAACCGCCTCCGCCGAAGCCGCCTGCCTGGCCATCTACCCCGGCATGACCAAACTGATCATAGGCAGCGCGTTTTTCGTTATCAGACAATATTTCGTAAGCTTCGGAAACCTCGCGAAATTTTTCGGCGGAGGTCTCATCATCCGGATTGCGGTCAGGGTGAAATTTCTGTGCCAGCCGTCGGTAGGCCTTTTTGATCTCTTTTTGATCAGCCCCCCGCTCGACACCTAGCACTTCATAATAGTCACGTTTGGACATGGGTCAGTCGGCCCTCCGAAATCGTTTCCTTACATACAACAGCGCGGGAGCTGCCACCTCAATGGTTCTCCCGCGCAATAATGCAAGGTGACGAACTCGCGTTACTGCTTTTTCTGGTCGTCGTTGACTTCTTCGTACTCAGCGTCAACGACATCGTCTTCTTTCTTGCCTTCGCTCTGCCCAGCAGCCTGATCACCACCTGCCTGGCTCTGCTCAGCGTACATTTTCTGTGCGACGTTGCCAGAAGCTTCGGTCAACGCATCAAGCTTGGCCTGAATGGCGTCTTTATCATCACCCTTGAGTGCTTCTTCAAGTTCGGTGATGGCCGTCTCGATCTGCTGGCGCTCTTCAGCGCTAGCCTTGTCTCCGGCTTCTTCCAGCGTCTTGCGCGATGCGTGAATCATGCCATCGGCTTGGTTGCGTAGCTGAACAAGCTCTTCAAACTTCTTGTCTTCAGCCGCATGCGCCTCGGCATCACGAACCATCTGATCGATCTCATCGTCACTCAGGCCACCTGAAGCCTTGATAACGATCGACTGTTCCTTATTAGTCGCCTTGTCTTTGGCCGACACATTAAGGATACCGTTGGCATCAATGTCGAAGGCCACTTCGATCTGCGGTACACCGCGCGGCGCTGGCGGAATGTCAGCTAAATCAAAACGCCCCAGCGACTTGTTTTGAGTCGACTGCTTACGCTCACCCTGCAGCACATGAATCGTCACGGCTGTCTGGTTATCTTCAGCAGTAGAGAACGTCTGTGTCTTCTTGGTCGGAATCGTGGTGTTCTTCTCGATCAGCGGCGTCATGACACCACCAAGCGTTTCGATGCCCAACGTCAGCGGAGTGACATCCAACAGCAGCACGTCTTTGACATCACCGCCCAGCACACCGCCCTGAAGCGCGGCACCCATGGCGACAGCTTCATCCGGGTTGACATCTTTACGCGCTTCCTTGCCAAAGAAGTCAGCAACTTTTTGCTGAACCATCGGCATGCGCGTCTGACCGCCTACCAAAATGACATCGTCAATCTCGCTATTGGAGAGCCCGGCATCTGCCATTGCCGTCTTACACGGCTGCAGCGAACGCTGTACTAGCTCCTCGACCAAGGACTCGAGCTTGGCGCGCGTGACCTTGACATTCATATGCTTCGGACCGGTCTGATCTGCCGTGATGTAAGGCAAGTTGACATCGGTCTGCTGTGCAGAAGACAGCTCGATCTTGGCTTTTTCCGCAGCTTCTTTCAGACGCTGCATGGCCAACGAATCGCCAGACAGGTCAATACCACTGTCGGCCTTGAACTGCTGCACAAGATATTCAATCAGCTTGAGATCGAAATCTTCACCACCCAGGAACGTGTCACCATTGGTGGCCAGCACTTCAAACTGAGTTTCACCATCAACATCGGCTACTTCAATAATCGAGATATCAAAGGTACCGCCGCCCAAGTCATAAACAGCAATGGTCTTGTCGCCGCGCGACTTGTCCATGCCATAAGCTAACGCTGCTGCGGTCGGCTCATTGATGATGCGCTTCACATCAAGCCCGGCGATGCGACCGGCATCTTTGGTGGCTTGACGCTGAGAGTCATTGAAGTAGGCCGGAACGGTGATAACGGCTTCAGTCACGGCCTCACCGAGATAGTCCTCGGCGGTCTTCTTCATTTTCTTAAGCACTTCCGCGCTTATCTGCGGCGGTGCCATTTTCTTGTCTTTTACCTGTACCCAGGCATCACCGTTGTCGGCTTTGACAATCTGGTAAGGCACCATCTTGATGTCTTTTTGCACGACATCATCGGTAAACTTACGGCCTATCAGGCGCTTGACCGCATAAAGCGTGTTCTGCGGATTAGTCACTGCCTGACGCTTGGCTGCCTGGCCAACTAGCGTTTCGCCATCGTCGGTATAGGCAATAATGGAAGGCGTCGTACGAGTACCTTCGGCATTTTCAATAACTTTGGTCTTGTCACCGTCGAGGACAGCAACACAAGAGTTAGTTGTCCCCAAGTCAATTCCAATGATACGTCCCATGAGCTCACCTCAAAAAAATCATTGCTTCAATCTGCAGTACGGCTGTTGCCGCGTCGTTGAATGCTTTTATGGGGGCTGACACACGCCTTTCAAGTGCCTTCCCCTTTTTACAAGCAGTTATTGCCGTAACAGCGTGCGCTACTGTGCCGCCTTGCTGACAACAACCATCGCCGGGCGAACAAGCCGGCCATTCAGCGTGTAACCTTTCTGCATTACATCCATGACAGTATTGGGATCCAGCGATGGGCTGGGGACCATCGACATGGCTTCATGATACTGAGGATCAAACGGTTCGCCCTGCGGGTCTACCTGCACGACACCGAACTTGTTCAATACATCAAGCTGTAGCTTCAAGGTCATTGACACGCCTTCACGATGCACTTGGTCAGCATCATCACCCATGCTTTCAAGCGCTTTCTCAAGACTATCTACGACTGGCAGAAGCTCCTTAACAAACTTTTCAAGCGCGAACTTTCTGGCCTTCTCGATATCCTGATCCGCACGACGCCTTGCATTTTGGGCCTCGGCAGCAGCACGCAGCGACTGATCCCTTGTGGTCACAAGCGCCTGTTCCAGCTCTTCAATACGAGCAGCCAACACATCAGTATCGGCATTGATCTCAGCATCAGCGGTTGTCGCCGCATCAATGCTCAACTCTTCTTCACTTGCCTCGCCGAACGCTGCAATAGTGCTTTCATCGGGAGTAACAGAAACATCGTCTATCGGATTGTTCTCGTTATCGATATCGAGCGGCTGAGGCTCAGCATCACGGGTTGCACGATCGAGTTCTTCATCTGCCGGGTTCGGGTTCTGCGGATTCTTAGCCATAACTCCAACTCCTGCCGTAAACGGTGTTTAACCAATCTGATTGGGAAACTGTTGCCTAGATGGGGATGTTTTGTCTGAACTCAAGGCAATGAAGAAAGTAATCGTTGGATAGCATAAAGAAGGGGATTGAAGGCTCAGTAGATAGCCTGTATAAAAACACAGTCAAGTGATCTCCATAGGGGATAACCATGTTGGTACAGCTCGCCATCAATGATTATGCGATCGTTGATCATCTAGAACTCGATTTTCAAAAAGGCATGACGGCTATTACCGGTGAAACCGGTGCCGGCAAGTCGATCCTGCTTGATGCACTGTCACTCTGCCTGGGCGAGCGCGCCGATGTGGGTAGCGTGCGTCACAACGCCGAGCGCGCGGAACTGTCGGCCCGCTTTGATCTTGCCGCACTTCCCGAAGCTCGTGCCTGGCTTGCATCACGCGAGCTCCTCAATGATGAAGAGTGCCTGTTGCGTCGCGTCATTACCGCCAATGGCCGTTCCAAGGCGTGGATCAACGGTTCAGCATGCCCTGTGGCAGATCTCAAGGCGCTTGGCGAACATTTGATAGACATCCACAGTCAACACGCCCATCAATCACTGCTGCGCGAAGAAACACACCTGCGCCTACTGGACGAATTTGCTGGCCACAGCGAAGACATTGCTGAGCTAGGGCGGCTATTTCGACACTGGCAGGATATTCGTCGCCGTTTGAAGCGAGCCCGTGAAGCAGGAGACGAGATTCAGGCCAAACGCCAACTCCTACGCTATCAAGTCGAAGAACTCGACCATCTCGCTATTGCAGAAGGTGAGCTGGCGACACTTGAAGAAGAGCAAACCACACTTGCCAATGCAGAACAGACTATCAGCGAAGCCCAGGCTGCGGCTCAATACTGCGATGACGATGAGCAAGGTGCACTGATTCGTCTTACTCAAGCCGCGCAGCATCTATCTCTTCTGTCCGGCAGTGACAAAGGAGTACTTGCCGACATAGCTGCCATGATTGAAGAGGCACGCATCCAAGTCGAGGAAGCTGGCCGTGAGCTTCACCGCTTCGTTGAAAACACCGAACTTGACCCTGACCGCCTACAACGTGTCGATGAGCGGCTAGGCGATATTCATCGTATTGCACGTAAACATCACATCATGCCCGAAGAGGTCGTTGCTCTCCATCAGCGATTGAGCGTCGAGCTCGCCAGCCTAGAGGAAGGCAGCCAAGATCTGGAAGCATTAACACATGAAGGCGAACAGATCCGTGAAACTTGGCGGGCACTGGCCAAGCAGGTTTCTACCAACAGACAGGCCGCAGCCCAACGTATGGGGCAAGAGGTCCAAGCACAGCTTGCTTTTCTCGGCATGAACAAAGCCCGCTTTGAAGTCAGTGTCAGTAATCGCGACACACCGCAGCCCGATGGAGCCGACCGCGTCCAGTTTCTCATTAGTGCGAATCCTGGCCAGCCAGCACGCGCTCTCACTAAAGTAGCGTCCGGTGGTGAACTTTCTCGCGTCAGCCTAGCCATCCAGGTCGTTGCCGCTCAGCACAGCACCATTCCTTCATTGGTTTTCGATGAAGTGGATGTGGGCATTTCGGGTGCCACGGCTGAAATAGTGGGCCAACTATTAAGGCAGCTAGGCACGAACGGCCAGGTGCTTTGCGTCACTCATTTACCTCAAGTCGCCGCACAAGGCCACCAACACCTTCATATTGAAAAACAAGCGGAACAGGACACCACCCTTACCCGTATGGCATTGCTCGACAAATCAGGCCGAGTGCGCGAACTAGCGCGAATGCTTGGTGGCGTCAATCTTTCGGAACGCACGCTGGCACATGCTCGCGAGATGCTTGACCTTAGCCAACGCCCTCATCATTAACGAGCGCCAAAGATTAAAGATATCTAGAGCAAAAAACGGAAAAACAAAAAACCGCAGGCTTTACGCCTGCGGTTTTTTATAGGCTATACATGCAGTCTCAGCGGCGATTGCCACCTCCACCGTCCTGACGCGTTGCGTTCGATCCTTTCGGACGAACATAAAGCACAAGGGCATGATCGACCAGTTCAAAGCCACGCTCTTCAGCGATCTCACGCTGGCGGCGCTCGATATCATGATCGAAGAACTCAACCACTTCGCCAGTCTCCAGACAGAGCATATGATCATGATGCTCCTCCTGGGACATTTCGAATACGGCATGTCCACCGTCGAAGTTGTGGCGCACGACCAGCCCTGCCGCTTCAAACTGCGTCAGAACACGATAAACGGTGGCCAAGCCAACATCTTCACCTGCCTCTAACAGCGCCTTGTAGACATCTTCCGCGCTCATATGCAGATCTTCTTCTCGAGTTGCCTCCAGGATTTGCAGAATTTTCACACGGGGCAAGGTGACCTTTAGGCCCGCCTTGCGTAACTCCTGGTTCTTATCGGCCATGGCATGCTCTTCGCAGTCGCTTGATGTATCGGGTATGATCGACTAAGGCAAACGATAGGGAAAGTCAGGAGCAAATGCAAAACACGATCAAAGTAATCACCTTTTGTTGCGTATTTACACTGCTCTCTGGATGCAGTTTGTTCAGTGTGTATAAACGCGACCTTCCTCAGGGAAACCTGATCAAACCAGAAATGGTTCAACAGCTTCAGCTCGGAATGACCCGCGAGCAGGTGCAATATGTCATGGGCAGCCCATTGTTAGAAGATCCCTTCAATACAAATCAGTGGGATTATGTCTATCGAATGAAGACTGCAGAAGACGATATCGTTGAGAAGCGTGTGACGCTAACCTTCGATGATAGTCGCCTTGCAGAAATACACTCTTCAGACAACCTCGCGGCAGAGCCTAAAACATCGAATCATGATGCACCCGCGTCGGCTGCAGCAAGAGCTCCAAGCGCAACCATCTCCCCAACTCCATAACAGTTGGAGCCACTTCAACCAGGCTTCCGTTCGGCGCGTGCAATGCGCGCCTGTTTCGGATCACGCACCAAGTCACGATAGCACTCTAACCGATCCCCGCTAGACAGCACATAACTATCCGAATCCCGTATGAGCTGTCCGAACACACCCAGTTCCACGCTTTCCAGTTGCTCTGACGTCAGATCGAAAAAATATCTATCAATACCAGAGTATTTTAACGCCTCACGCGCCGTCGTACCAACAGGCACGGACAACGATATGATATGTTGCTTATCAGGACAGGCATAAGCCACTTCAATCTGAATGGCACATGTTGACCCATTATTATCAGCGACCATAAACCACATCAGCCCGTTTTGTGAACGCATCAACAAGCTGCCCTGCCATCTGATTAAATAGTCGACTAAACGCCATGCCGATCAAGCGATTAGCAAACTCGAACTCAAGCTCCAAAGCTACCTTACACGTATCTTCACCTAATGAAGTGAATAACCACTGCCCTGATAGTCGCTTAAAGGGACCATCCACGAGTGAAAGTTCGATACAATGGGGCTCGTATAGATCATTGCGGGTCACAAAACTCTGCTCAATGCCGCCCTTGGCCAGGGTAAGCTCCCCAATCAAATAGCTTTGCTCACGCTCAAGCAGCCGCGCCCTGCGGCACCCAGGCAAAAATTGCGGATAGCTTTCGAAGTCATTGACCAGATCGAACATCGCCTGATCGGAATGGCGCACTAATGCCGACCGATTAACTTTGGGCATGTACCTCTCCGCTGACGTAGATACGCAACTGGCGTATCATCAAGAGTTTAATATGAATACTTGAATGGTATCACGCCTTCCCCCATCTCGGAGTGATCACCACTTATTGATAGTTGAAGACAAGAGGCCATATGGGCAAGAAAAAAGGCAACATGCCAAACAGCAATGTCATTGCCCAAAATCGCAAGGCACGGCATGAATACCATATCGAAGAAACGTTCGAGGCAGGACTGTCGTTGGCAGGCTGGGAGGTTAAGAGCCTGCGAGCAGGCAAAGGCCAACTGACAGACACTTACATTTTGGTCAAAAATGGCGAGGCGTGGTTGCTAGGTTCACACTTCACTCCACTGAACACGACTAGCACGCACAGCATTGCCGAGCCAGACCGCACCCGTAAGCTACTGTTACATAAAAAAGAGATTGCCCGAATCTTTTCACGTACACAGGATAAGGGGCATACCTGCGTTCCCTTAAAACTGTACTGGAAAGGCCACATGGTTAAATGTGAACTGGCCTTAGTAGTCGGCAAAAAGCTCCATGATAAACGTGCCACAGAGAAAACACGTGATTGGGAACGACAAAAAGCTCGCATCATGCGAAGCCAAAACTAGTTTCCGCTATCAGCTTGGCGAAGATACATCATTCTGATAGAATTATTTAGTTCTAAGGGGGCGTTCTGGATTCGACGCCGGGAGCAAACCCTGAGGTGCATGCCGAGAGCGTAACGTATCTCGTAAATAAAACGTTACAATTGATATAGTCGCAAACGACGAAAACTATGCTCAAGGTGAACTGCTAGCCGCCTAAACCGCAGTTAGCTATTTGCCTAACCCTGAAGCGATGTGCCTATTCATCGTGGATGGGCAAGAGCCAAAACTGATAGGATCGCATTTGCTGGTGTCTTCACGGCAAATGTTAAAACTTAGAAGAATCGCGACACTGGATCCTGCTCGTCGGAGCCAGTGCTGTTAAAACAAAAGACGAAACTAAGCATGTAGAGCCAAAGGGAGAGTACCGGCGGACGCGGGTTCAATTCCCGCCGCCTCCACCACTTTAAGGAAAGCGGCTTAGAAGCACTCAAGCGGTTGCATCTAATAGGAACTCTTCTGAGTTAATATTAATGCCATCAGCTGAGTGGCTTCTAAGCCGCTTTTTTTACGCCCTCATAAATTATAATTCAAATAGGGCGCGTGAATTATAAAAAACAGTATTCTCGCTGCTGGCTTAAGGCTGAATATTTGCGCCTCTCACGGCCATAACAGCCATGCAAAAACCTTCATGGCAGTCGCTTATTCTAAACACTCCAATTTATCTTATAACTAATCGGCTAACTCATACCAATTAAAAATGCGAGATAAAAGTAAAAAGAAATGCTATTTGGTCGCCATGGGCTCCACATCTTAATTCAAAGAATACCTCTCTATTCAGCGCAAAAACCTGTTTTATATTCATATTTACAGGCAATCCATCCATAAAATGCTTCTTAAAAGGCAACAGCACCCTTCACTCAGACTATTTTATTAATTCGACATTCTTAAATATTAGACCTGCTATCAAACAGGGCTTATTCAACCCCACAGCTCTATTTACTGCATAAGAAAAGGTTAGGTTGCTTACTTCAGCACATCCTTGCAAATTGTTACGTGCCATAATTTAAAGTAATTCATATACATTAAATTATCATTTTTGAGTATTCCATTTATGCAAGCCGCCGGGCCATGAATCAGATCGCAACCGATACTTTTGGGAAATTTTCAAAAAAGGTGATCCTTTTTTTCAAAGAAATGTTCATCAGCGCCTGTATGATACGGCATTTGGGATCGGATGGTTTCGATTTGCGTAATACGTCTATTGCTATTATCAAACCTATAATTTTTACCCATAATACATTTAATCATGTATCAAAAAGCAATAGTGACAACATTGCCATTACCTCATCAGCCTGTCTGATGATTTTTTTACCATCACTTATCACTCTCATGGATTCGACTTTCCTCCAATTTAACGGCTTAAAGGAAGCAAAAAAAGTTGACTTCAATGATCTCAGCATACTTACAACGTCCTTAGCAATATTTATACCCAGCTACCTTATAGCTATCTCATCAAAAGCAAGAATTGCAACGACATCTCAGGTTAATAGCAACTGCCTTTTTAAAGGCTTTTATATTAAAAGCGCTGTCTTCAAAACACAGCAGCAAGTAATGCTATCATTGAAATCGAAGGAGTACTTTCATGCCTAGGGTAATGAGGAACAATCTGGGCGAGTCATATACCACCACGTCAGACTTGGCTATGAAAAGTTCAGCGCCCAACGAAATGAATGGGAAAATAAAGAATTTTTACAACGCTATGATGGCTGCTATTCGTAGCAATATCATGAATTCGCTTTCAGATCGTCTTCATGTCCCATTGCGCTACAAGCGCGCTTTTGGAGAGTTCCCTAATTTAAAGAACCCAAAGACGTTTAATGAAAAAATTTGCTACCGGAAACTTCACCCGCAACCTATATTTTCTGTACTAAGTGATAAAATCGAAGCTCGAGAATACGTTGCCTATAAAATAGGGGAACAGCATTTAGTTCCATGCTACAAGATAGCATCTAGTATCTCGCCCAAACTATTCGCTCAGCTTCCTAATAGCTTTGTGATGAAAGCTAACCATGGCTTTGGATACAATCTTCTAGTTCACGATAAGTCACAATATACTTTCCCTTACCTTTACAATTTAAGTACAGAGTGGCTATCTCATAATTTTTATAAAATATGCCGAGAAAATCATTATAAGCGGATCCAGCCTCGTTTGATATTTGAAAGACTTTTACTTGATGAAAACCATCAGGTACCTAAAGACTTTAAATTCCACTGTTTTAAGAAGGAAGGCGAAGATCCGGTTGTATTCATAGAAGTAGCCCATGATCGCTTTACTAACTATAAAGTTGATTTCTATGACCAGGCTTGGAATCTTATCGATATAAGAGAAGACAAATACAGCTCTGGGCAAGCTATTGCGAAGCCTAAGATGCTCGACAAAGGAATAGAACTTGCCCTTAAGCTTGCTGAAGGTTTTTCATATGTCCGAGTCGACTTTTATATTGTTGAAGAGCATATTTATTTTGGTGAAATGACCTTTACACCTACTGCCGGTTTGACACGCTTTAAATATAAAGAAACAGACGAAGAGTGGGGAAAGCTGTTCGATATATGAAGATCCTTATGACACTCAGGACTTTAGGCGTTTCATTGCGATATATTCGTACTCAAAAAAATAAGAGCAATGCTTTAGCTCTAAAGCATTTTGAAGCGATACTGCATCTTCAAAAGTGATTAGAAGCGCAGAATTATAATGAGACTGCTGACCGCCATGCAGCACGGTCAGCTCTCCTACCTCATGCGCTATACCTATCGGCTTATAATCTTGCAATTCAGCTTTTTTTCTCATGATAAGAATTGATCTTCTTTGTTATCGATTAGTGAGCTGACATTTGCTGCATGAACGTATTTCTCAAGCGCGGAGCAAGAGGAAGAGATATGTCTGGGTTCGGACTCTGACTAAACGTCAGCGTTTGTGTCATTTCAAGAGCTAGCTTCCCTCTCCACCCACAATCAGGATTTTGACACTCCACTACTGCCTCACGATATAGCGGGGTTAACTGCTGACTTTTACGGACACGAGCAAAAGCATCACAGTGTGGGCAACTAAGGCGCAAACTTGTTTTACGTTCCATATAGACTCCTCCAACTATCGGCTCAGATTGCATTTTGATACGTCAACTCAAAGTTACTAACCAACAAGATTTTCTTGTAACCATCGTTTGCCACTTAGCGGACATAACACAATTTATGTAGTAAGCTCCTATATGTTCAGTAAAGCTTTAACGGCAATATTATGCCCAATATGGGGATTGGTCAACTTTAAGGCTATGGATTATGACTATCGAATATACCGAAGTCGATGAAAAAATAGCTATCACTGCAGCTATCATGGGACGTATGAAGCAACTGATGGGCGTCAGCTCGGATTATCAACTAGCCAAGCGTTTTGGTAAATCAACAAGTGCCATTCATAATTGGAAAAAGCGTGGCACGGTTCCAATAGACGAATGCATTGAACTTTCAGTTGAATATAATGCAAGCTTAGATTGGCTTATCCTGGGTAAGGGAGCGCCTCCTTCAGGAACTGCCCCTGCTCCGATTATTAGTGAAATGGATCAGGATGAAAGAGGCTTACGTTATTCACTCAAGGATTTCGTAGGTGTCCCTTTGTACGATATAGAAGCTGCTGCTGGACCAGGCCGGCTATTTGATAACGAACATGTTGAAACCTACCTTAGCTTTCGCAACGATTGGATTGCCAAGGAAGGGTTACATGCTAAAGACCTTGTGGCCGTGCGGGTAATAGGGGACTCAATGGACGGAACGCTTAAGAATGGAGATACCGTTCTTATAAATC
The DNA here is from genome assembly GCF_003012345.1 of Phytohalomonas tamaricis. Taxonomy (GTDB): domain Bacteria; phylum Pseudomonadota; class Gammaproteobacteria; order Pseudomonadales; family Halomonadaceae; genus Phytohalomonas; species Phytohalomonas tamaricis. The sequence continues at coordinate 17,981 of NZ_PVRV01000016.1, read as the reverse complement.
GTGCCATTACACGCCCAGATGGTGTTTTTGTTATCCGCGTAGGTGATGAATTACGTATAAAGCGTGTGCAGCTTTTATCTGACGGTTCATTACGTTTATCTTCTGATAACAATCATTATGCTCCGGAAGTCATTCCTCCTGAAAATTTAGGGAATGTTCAAATTATTGGTCATTGTTATTGGCATAGTGGCCGCGTCTATTAGCGCGGCATCATGGCGCGGCTAACATTCCTCTATTTGTCAAAATAACTACAATAATTATAGTGAAACTGGATGATACGCTTGATTAAGAAAATCTAACTTTATCGCATTGACAAATAATATATCGCATCCTTTTGATAACTGAAGTCACATCTAAAATAAATATATGCTATTTTTTTAGTACAGCTTTTACCTACGTCGCTCCCAGTTAATATCAAATACTTTCCTACTAAACAAGCTATTAGCTTTTGCCATTCACATAAAACGTTCTTTAGCCTGTCATTCTTATACAACTCAACGTGCCATCGTTGCGTTGATATATGATTTTTTAGAGGGATTAATAAGCTATCTATTATGCTAGCGCTACTGCCCATGCATTGTTAATGCATCACCACATTTCCTTGCCCATCTTCATTTAGCCAACCCCTATCAGATATACGTTGTGTACCACACTTCGCGATCTCTAATCCCTAATTCAAACGGAATATAGAAACATCAATAAAAAAGCCGCCCCATAGGAGGCGGCTAAATGATTGCAGTTCGTAATTATAAAACGATATTCCTCTGCACACTTTGCCGCTTAGGCTATCCGTTTTTAACTGCACTACACCTTGATTAACTCATTATTAAATTGGGATAACTTGGGCATAATTACTCTAAGTAAATAGAATAACTATCCGGTAGCATATAACCCTAAGAGCGCTAGACCCCATAGCGTAAAAAGTTTATATAAGTTCTATCTCCAATCCTCACATTAGATTTATTTGTTTAATCTAGCATCAAAGATAGTATGAAGTTAACGCTTGAGGAAAGCTTAATTACTGAAGGTCAGCAATTCTAATTACGCAATTTTAAGCACAACGTTATTGACCGCGCAGAGGGCGCCCATCACAAGACGTAGGATGTAAATAACATCCATAGTACGATAATAATGGACCTTTCCAATTGCACGTACCGTGGGCGAACCTTTCTTCAGAGGCAGGATAAGAAAACAGTCAGTAGTACGCACATACGAAAAAACCGCCTTATAGGCGGTTTTTCTTATTCTAATCCCCTGATATTCAGGGCCTTAGAATGGTGCCGGCTGAAGGAGTCGAACCCTCGACCTACTGATTACAAGTCAGTTGCTCTACCAACTGAGCTAAGCCGGCATATACAGCTTACGTTACAAATTATAAGCGTTGGCGTGGCTGGGGTACCAGGATTCGAACCTGGGAATGCCGATACCAAAAACCGGTGCCTTACCACTTGGCTATACCCCAGCAGTGTGGTGGCCAGAGACGGAATCGAACCGCCGACACGGGGATTTTCAATCCCCTGCTCTACCAACTGAGCTATCTGGCCGCTGCCAACGGCGCACATTAAACCTAAAATCGATTATTGGGTCAAGCACTTACCTCATTTTTTTATGAAAGATTTTTCCAAACAAAAATACATCCGGCATATTACTCCCTGACTACTCAATGAGCCGGAGGTACATAGCCTGACGGCAAGTCAGTTTCTTCGTTGGCAAGGAAGCGTTCCATCTGCACCATCAAGTAATTGCGGCTATCAGGGTCAAGCATATTGAGATGCTTTTCATTGATCAGACGTGTCTGCAGTTGCTGCCACTCTTCCCATGCCTGCTTGGAAACATTATCGAATAGATCCTGCCCCTTCGGTCCCGGCAAGGGCGGCATCATAAGCCCTTCCATTTCCTGCTGATACTTGCGACAAAATACCTTGCGCGTCATATGTGCTCCCCTGTGAATAGATGCTCTGCAGCAATTTTTCAAGTAGCGCCTTGACCGGTGCCGCCAGCCCTATATTGACAGGCTGCTTAGGGTTGTACCAAAGCTGCCCCGTCTCCGTCACCTGGTCGAAAGCTCGCCCTAGTCTGGCAGGACAGGGCGTAATGTCGAGGCGGAAATGGCTAAACGTATGAGTAAATCCACCCCAGGGCTTATCCAGCACTGCCTGAGGCGCATAGCGATCTATCCATAATTGCAGTGCCTCCAGATCATTAAACTCAGGGAAGCCCCATAGGCCACCCCATAAGCCCGTAGATGGACGTTGCTCGAGCCATACTGCACCAGCTTCATCATGAAGCAGCAGCATATAAGCTGCGCGCACCGGTAAGGTCTTTTTGGGCTTGCCCTGTGGAAAGCCATGCTCCTCTCCACGTGCGTGCGCAACGCACACATCCGCAAAGGGGCATAGCAAGCAACTGGGCCGGCGACGTGTGCAAAGTGTGGCGCCGAGATCCATCATTGCTTGGGTATAGTCCGCCACGCGCGAATCAGGAGTGTAGCGCTCGGCAAGATCCCATAATGTACGTTCAACCTGCGGCTTGCCCGGCCAGCCTTCAACGGCATGCAACCGCGTAAGTACTCGCTTGACGTTGCCATCGAGTATCGCTGCACGCTGTCCCGTCGAGATGCTGATGATCGCACCGGCCGTTGAGCGTCCGATGCCAGGCAAACTGCTTAATGCTTCAACACTATGGGTCGGAAACTCGCCATTGAACTCATCGACAACTTGCCGTGCCGCTTTATGAAGATTGCGTGCCCTTGCATAGTAGCCAAGGCCTGTCCATAGGTGCAGCACTTCATCCTGACTAGCTGCAGCTAGCGCCTGGACATCAGGGAAGCGGGCCATGAAGCGCTGGTAATAATCGATAACCGTTGCGACTTGGGTCTGCTGCAACATGATTTCCGAGACCCAGACCCGATATGGCGACTTTTGCTGCTGCCAAGGCAGATGTGTACGTCCGTATTGATCGAACCATTCAAGAGTTCGCGACTGGAACTCTCCGGCATCAAGCGCTATTTCGTGCATAGTTTCATCAATAGTTTTGCCAAGCATAAAAGGACGTTACCCGCCCCAACGCCCTGAATGAATCATAGCCATCGCGCGTCAGGTGCAGGACAACGCATCAATAAAAAAGCGCTAGAGAATCTCTCCAGCGCTCATCAACTAACCCAAGGAATATTTATTTAAAAAGGCCTTGGATGGCATTGCGAAGTTCCTTACCAGAATCTTCCCCGAGCTTTTCATCGATTTTCTTGCCCAGATCACCATCGAGTGTTTCATTCAACCGTTGCTGTAGCTTCTTTTTTCCCTCATCAGTGGCAAGGTTCATTAATACCTGTTGAACCCCTTCACGATCGAAATAGCACCATTGCTGCGGCTCACCTGTGAACTCGCCCTCGCAACGGATTGGGATGCGGACTTTCTGCAACTTATCACTAACACTACAGGCCTGCTGGTCGGCCGTATCGATGAATCTTGCTCCGAGCGCATAGTCAAACCGCGTAGTAGCAAGGTTTGCCTCCCCCTTACCCGCCAGCTCTATCCCGGGAACAGTAATCAACAAATCATCATTATGAACGACACCATCACTCACTTTAGCGGTCGCGCCGAAGTGATCAAATGGCGTATCAGCCCCCCATTCTCGTGACGACTCCTTGCCCTGTAGAGCTGCTACCGCTGTACATAGCTGTTGAGAGATATTCGTTCCGAGTATTGCTCCATCAGTGATAGAGAAAGTGGCGCTCCCATTTAAATTACGAACTAAGGCATCCAAAGTATTAGTGCTCGACGTGAACTTACCGTTAAGCGCCAACTTGCCACGAATCAGCTGCTCACGGTTGGCAGCATTCTTGAGTAGCGGCTCAAGCTGTACATCGCTTACCGTCTCATCCATGCTCAACTGTGCCGGAGTCTTACGCACATCAAGCTCCCCATTGGCCTTGAGAGTGCCACCATAAAGATTGGCTGATAGCTGTTCGAGACGATGCAAGCCGTTGCCTCCCGTCGCACGCAGTGCCACATCCGTGAGCAGCATGTCCTTGATCTTTAGCTCCCCCACGTTGATTGTGCCATTCAAGGCGAACGTACGCAGCCAGTCGACAGGTAACTGTTCGGCCCCTTCACTTGCCGCCAGTACAGGAGCAATCCCCAACCCTGTGAGCATGGCTGTTGTATCTTCGGTTTTTTCCTCTGCAGGCGGAAGATAAGCATCAAGATCGAGACGATCGCCCTGCAGATTGAAATCGACGCTCTTACCGTCCAGCTGAGCGCCTAGCTGGCCCAAAAACGTCTGATCATCGATGCCAAGTGTCACATTGGTAAGATCAACATGATCAAGATCACCGCTCAACGGTGAAGCCAGGCTGACGTTCGTCAATGCGTCAGGGTCAGCGGTATGTAAGGGTTCAATGTCGAGGCGATCCAACCAGGCACGTAAGTCCATGGGGGATAGTTGTAAATTGCCGTTGTACTTCGGCTTATCCATCAGTTGGCTAAACGTCAGCTCTCCCGTTAGATTGAGGTTTTTGCCACTGGTCAATACGATATTGCGCACATGCCCCGTCTGTTCCTGCAGCGCAGCGTCAGCATTGAAAGCGAGAGCAAATGGCAGCTCATGGGAAGTGAGCTGTGGAAGTCTGGCATTGCCAATGATACTTGCTCCATTGATGAGATACTGCTTTTGAGCAAGATCTGCTACTACGTTATCAGCGTTCAAATTAACCGTTTGCGTCTGCTCTGTCGCCAATTCAGGTAGCCAAGAAGTGGTCTTGAGCGCTAACTGCTGCAACTGATAGCGTGATTCACGCAGATTGATTTGCACCTTGCTTGCCAATTCAACGTGGCTGGTCAGTGCTGGCTGGCTACTGGCAAGATCAAATGAAAGCGTAAGTGGAAACGATCGTCCTGGCGAAACATTGGTACCTGTTAGCGCCAACTGGGTTAGCCGCAGGTCACGGTTGTGCTGAACATCCACATAGTGCACCTGACTATCAGTGACTTGAACATTAGCGATATCCACGCCAAGCGGCCGGTTAGCGGCATCGTTGATACTCCGCGGCGCCTCTCGCGGACGTGTGTCGCTTACCGTATCGTCGTCCTGTGCCATCTGTGCAATGAGCATCTCCCAGTTGCCTTGCCCCTGCTCATCACGCACTAGTTCAAGGCGTAAGCCATCAAGCGTGATGCCATCGATTGAGACATCTCCCGCAAGTAAAGGAGCAAACTTCACTTTGACATCGGCGCGCTTGAACGCCGCAAAGGGGCTATCCTGTTCCGGCTGATCGGGCAAGCGAGCTTCGGCATCCTCGATAGTCACACCGAGGCGAGGATAGAATGTCCAGGAGAGGGGGCCATTGAGTGTAAGATCAAGACCGGTTCTTTCATGCACGGCCTCAACCAGACGCGGCTTAAGCTCATTGGGGTCGAGAAACGTCGTGACATAAATAACCCCACAGACCACGAGCAGGGCAAGGACACCTACCGCGGCAAGCAGAGCCCGGAACAGCGCTTTCATCGACGTTCTCCCATACCAGCTAAAATACATTAAAGGCTGCATGACAACAGCCGGTGTGCCGCCGATGACTTGGCCCGATCAAACAATATGATACCTGCGGTCTACACCCGTTTAGATAGGATTACGGCCGAAAGGCACCCTATCTTGATCAAGACCATGGCAAAACTCGATATAAACACCACCGTAGCGCTGCGCAGCAAGGCAATAGTGTAGCGGATGGCAGGGGCGATTCTCTATAATGTCTCTTCAAGAACTGTCATCCTTTTCCGCCCGCACACAGCGCTGAAAACGCCCTGATGGAGATTCCCGATGGAGAGCCTTGAGCGTTCCGCGCGTATTGCGACCGTGTCACGCGATACTTCCGAGACCCGTATTGAGGTGCGCGTTAACCTGGATGGCGAAGGTCACCTCAACGCAGTGACCGGCATCCCTTTTCTTGAGCACATGCTCGACCAGGTAACTCGCCACGGCCAGATCGATCTCGATATCAAGGCCGAGGGTGATCTGCATATTGATGATCACCACACCGCAGAAGATCTTGGCATCACACTAGGCCAGGCATTCGCCCAAGCATTGGGAGATAAACGTGGCATTTATCGTTATGGCCACGCCTATGTCCCCCTTGATGAAGCCTTGTCACGTGTTGTCATCGACTTTTCAGGTCGCCCGGGGTTGTTCATGGACGTCGAGTTCACCCGTGATCTGATTGGCCGTTTTGACACCCAATTGATTGCTGAGTTCTTTCAGGGATTTGCAAATCACGCCCGCGCAACCGTACATATCGACAACTTGAAAGGCTTCAATGCCCATCATCAGGCCGAGACCATCTTTAAAGCCTTCGGACGGGCGCTGCGCATGGCAATTGCCATGGATGATCGTATGGCTGGGCGCATCGCCTCGACCAAAGGCAGCCTTTAAGTGAGCGGCTCTACACACGAGGAACAACATGACCATCGCCATAATCGATTACGGAATGGGTAACCTGCACTCCGTGGCCAAGGCACTCGAACATGTTGCCGAAGAGCGCGTAACCATTACCCGAGACGCCCGTGCCATCAAAGGGGCAACGCGGATTGTATTGCCTGGGCAGGGAGCTATCCGCGACTGTATGAGTGAGCTTGAGCGCACCGAGCTGACCGGGCTGGTCAAGGAGTTGCTCGCAGATGCCAACAAACCGCTGCTGGGCATCTGTGTCGGCCAACAGATGTTGATGGACAAGAGCGAGGAAAACGGTGGGGTGCGCTGTCTGGGCTATCTACCCGGGCGCGTAAGCCGTTTCAATGCTGACATGCATGATGCTCAGGGTGAGCGATTAAAAGTACCGCATATGGGCTGGAACCAGGTTCATCAGCATCACATGCATCCCCTATGGGAAGGCATCCCCACCGGGGAGCGCTTCTACTTCGTGCATAGCTATTATGTTGCAGCTGAACGGGACGAGCATGTGTTCGGAATCACTGAATACGGTGATCACCGTGCCCATATTGCTACCGGCCGTGATGCGGTGTTTGCCGTACAGTTTCATCCAGAAAAGAGTGCTGGCGCCGGACTCAAGTTACTCTCCAACTTCGTTCACTGGTCACCCTGACGCCCAAGCGGCGCGTATCGAACGCAACGCCATTAAAAGAAGAGAAGGACACGACATGCTGGTCATTCCCGCCATCGACTTGAAAGACGGCCATTGCGTTCGCCTGCGCCAGGGCCGGATGGAAGACGCCACTACCTATGGTGAAGATCCCGTTGCCATGGCGGCACGCTGGGTCGAATCAGGTGCACGCCGGTTGCATCTCGTCGATTTAAACGGCGCCTTCGAAGGTAAACCGGTCAATGGTGAAGCAGTTACCGCCATAGCGCGAGCGTATCCTGATTTGCCGATCCAGATTGGGGGCGGCATTCGCTCGCCCGAGACTATAGCGCACTACCTTGATGCCGGTGTCTCCTACGTCATCATCGGCACCAAGGCTGTCAAGGAGCCGGATTTCGTTACCGCCATGTGTCGTGAGTTCGCCGGTCATATCATTGTTGGCCTTGATGCTCATGAAGGTTATGTCGCTACCGATGGCTGGGCTGAAGTCTCGACGCTAAAGGCGACTGAGCTGGCGAAGCGCTTTGCTAATGATGGCGTGTCATCAATTGTCTACACCGATATCGCCCGTGACGGCATGATGCAGGGCGTCAATATCGAAGCGACCGTTGATCTTGCGCGCCAAGGCGGGGTGCCCGTAATCGCTTCAGGAGGCGTCACCAACCTCGATGACATCCGTAAGCTCGCCGAAGCCTCACCCTCTGGAATTCTCGGCGCTATCACCGGGCGTGCCATTTATGAAGGCAGTCTTGATGTCAGCGAAGCGCAGGCGCTTTGCGATGCCTTTGAAAGGAGCTGACCATGAACCTGGCCAAACGTATTATCCCTTGTCTTGATGTCGACCGCGGTCGAGTGGTCAAAGGCGTTAACTTTGTCGGCATTCGTGATGCCGGCGATCCCGTTGAAGTGGCCAAACGCTACAACGAACAGAACGCCGACGAAATCACTTTTCTTGATATTACCGCCAGCCACGAAGCGCGTGGCACGACTATCGAAATGGTCAGCCGTATCGCCGGTGAGGTGTTCATCCCATTAACCGTGGGTGGCGGCATCCGCAGCTGCGATAATATTCGCGCATTGCTCAATGCTGGCGCCGACAAGGTATCGATCAATACCGCAGCCGTGACCAACCCCGATTTTGTACAGGAAGCTGCCGAGCGCTTCGGCAGCCAATGCATCGTGGTCGCAATAGATGCCAAGCGTGTCAGCGCAGAAGGCGAAACGCCACGCTGGGAAATATTCACCCATGGCGGACGCAACCCTACTGGGCTTGACGCTGTCGAGTGGGCCCAGCAAATGGTCAATTACGGTGCTGGTGAATTGCTTTTGACCAGCATGGACCGCGATGGCACCAAAGCCGGTTTCGATATCGGTGTGACACGCGCAATCAGCGACGCTGTATCCGTACCGGTCATCGCTTCTGGTGGCGTCGGCAACCTTGATCATCTGGTCGCCGGTGTGAAGGATGGCGGCGCCGACGCAGTACTCGCCGCCAGCATCTTCCACTTCAGTGAATACACCGTACAACAGGCCAAAGAACACATGGCCGCACACGGCATTACGATGCGTCTTGGATGATGGATCGTTAAACTAGAAAGATCGCAAAAAATGTCTCGAAAAGCGATGATCCGGCAGTCGTCAGGTCATCGCTGATTCATTTCTCCGTTATGCTTTCTTACAGTTCACTCATCATTGGTCGACAAACCAATATTACTAACGCCCTCGTTGCGCCCTAGCCGACGCAGCTCACGCAACCGATCACGGTCAAGCGGTGCTTGCTCCACCAGTTCAAGCACAACGTACTGAAACGCGCACTCATCCGCCATCAGGGCATGCGCCTCGATATGCGCGGTCAGGGCATCGTCATCAAGCCCGTCCCCTTCGCTGAGTTCGATATAACGTGCGACACCGCCTATCGATAGACGACTGACCTCAACAGGTGACTCGCTATCTTTCTTTTTCTGCAGGGCATTTTGCAAAGCATCGAGACAGCACGATAATGCCATGGTGGTGTCGAGCGCTACGCGGGCACCAAAACTTTGATCTTCGTCAATGTCAGGCTCGATTTCGGTAAGCTTGTCGGCCTGACGTGCAAAATCTATTTTGGCATCACGTACATTCAATGCCTCCCAGACCAGATCGAGCATGACACGAACACTCTTGGTATCACCCTGTCCGCCCAATTCAGCATAGAGCATATAGTTGGGCAGTAGACGCTCGGTCAGCGTAGCCATGAAGGCAACGGCAGCACGCCCTTCCAGGCCATCCAGCCGTACTTCCAACGACGCATTTTCAGTACTCATGTATCAGCTCTCATCACAGGACACCCATAACGGCTATGCCAGCGCTATGGATAAGAATGGGGGGGCGTATCACTATGTCACCTAGGGCCACATGAACCGATGAGGAATGCGGCCTTTTGCATCGAAGACGATACCGTCCTCTTGCAAACGTTGGCGCTGCTCAGCGGCACCGCCATGATCAGCCAGTTTCCCACCGGCGCTGACGACACGATGCCAGGGCAAGCCATGGCCGGGCGGCAGCATGCGCAGTGCCGCGCCAACCGAGCGTGCCGTAGCGCCATCGGTCATGTACGCAATAGCACCATAGGTCGTCACTCGTCCGGGAGGGATTTGCGCAACGATAGTGGTAATCTGTTCGCGTAGCTCGTCTTTCATATACTCGTATCTGGCCAAAGCTCTGCTTAATTCACTGAGCGCAATGGAATGCGTTCTTTATTATGGCGATATCATGCATATTTATTTCCTTCAGCACGCCGCCTACGAAGATCCGGCCCGACTGTCCGACTGGCTAACGGGGATGGGCCATAGTCACAATACACGTCATCTCTATGCTGGCGAAATCCCACCGCAGCTATCGGAATTCGATGCGTTGGTCGTGCTCGGCGGGCCAATGCGCACCGAAGATCCCGATGCACATCCTTGGATCAAGCGCGAACGCAAGCTGATCGAGCGCGCGCTCAATAGCGCCAAGCCAGTGCTTGGCATTGGCTTCGGCGCCCAATTGATTGCCGAGGCGCTCGGCGCCATTATTTCGCGGGGCACTTATACAGAGCTCGGCTGGCATACCGTAACACGCAGTGATGAATGCGAACTGGCCCTTCCTGCCACGTTCGAAGCGTTTCACTGCCACAGTGATATTTTCGGCCTGCCTGATGATGCCGCCCCGATCGGCGCCACGCCAGCAAGCCCGGTACAAGGCTTCAGTTGGGACGATGGACGCGTCGTGGCGCTGCAGTTTCATCTCGAAGTCACCGCGCCATGGGTGCGCGCCCTAGCGGTTCATCACGCTAGTGCCTTGAGCGGCTCGGGGCCTTACGTTCAATCTTTCGATGAAATCTTGTCTACATCCAAGCGCTTTGACCGTCTTGCTCCACTGCTTGATCGCTTGCTGCTGGACTGGCTCAACACTGCTCGCTAGGCGCTTGGTTCAAACCTATCGCGGCACTTGTTCAGCACACCATTGCCGGACGAACGCAAGGCAACTGTCCCAATCGCCAACGTGTACGAAAGGGGTTTCGTTTTTCTCGATCTGATAGTGATACATTGGATCATAGTACTCGGTCAGAAGCGGGGCCAGCCATGCCTCATGGGCATGGCTATCGCCACGCTCATGCGCCTCAAACGCCATCTGTTGCAATTGGACAAGCCGAGCCAGACGTTCACCCCCTAGCCGTTTACGTAGCCTCATCAACGCAGAGGAAAGCTGACGACGCATCAGCGTCCAGCCGAGCCAAAGGCCATATTGAGCCTGATAGATCTCCCAAAGATCCTCGATATAATCCTTGCGAATCTGTTCAAGGCGCCAATCGAGAGGCATCTCGGCTCTGACGCGAGGCGCCTTAAGCATCGTCTGCCACAAAGGCAAGGGGATTTCCACATCACCGATACGGTGTGACTCGTCTTCAAACACATAGGGCGCTGCGGTTTGCGCCAAGTCCAGTCCCAACGCATGCTCAAAATCTATTTGTGACGGCAAGGGCCCTGGACGACGGCCAAAGCTCGATCCTTTATGACGTGCATGCGCCTCCAAATCGATACCGTGAGCAATACGATTGATCAATGCCGTCTTGGCGCAACCGGTGAGTCCAGCAACGATTAACATTGGCTGGCCAGCGGCCGTTTCAATCTGCGCCATAAGAAGCTGACGCATCGCCTTGAAACCGCCTTTGATCCGCGGCAGCGCCACACCGGCTCCATTCAACCACTGTTGCGCCGTCTGTGAGCGCAGCCCACCGCGTGCGCAATAGATCACTGCATCAGGATGAGAACATGCCAACTCCCGCCATGCCCTGATGCGCGCCTCACGCAGTCGACCATCAACAAGCCGCTGGCCCAAGGCTATGGCAGCGCCCTGTCCAGACACCTTGAAACATGTCCCCACCTGACGCCGCTCATCGTCATCCATCAGCGGCAGGTTAATTGCCCCGGGCAGCGCCCCCTGAGCGAACTCAACCGGTGCACGAACGTCAATCAAGGTGGAGTCCTGCAATAGCGACAGCGATGGCGCTATCAGCGGCGTATCACCCCCTGCTCTAGCGGCTGAACTCACCTGACAACCTCGATGACCGCTTTGCCCTTGCGCGATACACATTCGCCAAAAGCTTCAAGCGTCAGGCCATGCTCGCGTCCGACGCGCTCTACGTCATCTTCCCAAGCCTGATCAACCGCGATTAGCAATCCGCCCGAGGTCTGTGGATCGCAGAGCCATTGCCAGTGTGCTTCATCCATCGCCGGCAGAAGTTCACCCATCGCTTGCCGGTTACGCGCAGTCCCACCGGGAACCGCCCCCTGTCGCCGATAGCCTTCAGCAGCGGCAAGCTTGGGTAGCTTGGCAAAATCAATATGGGCAGCCACATTGCTGCCTGTACACATTTCACCGAGGTGTCCGGCCAAACCGAAGCCGGTCACATCAGTCATGGCGTGTACCCCCTCGACTCTGGCCAATGCCATACCGATTGAATTGGGCTTGAGCATCGTATCGCGGGCCAGCATCTGATGATCATTACTCGACAAACCGCGCTTTTCCGCCGTTGTCAGCATGCCTACACCCAGCGGTTTGGTCAGATAAAGCCGGTCGCCAGGCTTGGCCGCGTTGTTGCGTTTGAGATACTTGAGATCAACCAGCCCATTGACCGCCAGTCCAAAGATGGGCTCCGGGGTGTCTATGGAGTGACCACCAGACAGGGCAAGACCCAGTTCGCGACATACCGTCTGGGCACCCGCAATGACGTCACCCGCCACCGCAGCGGGTAGTTTGTCGATAGGCCAGCCCAAGATGCCCAGCGCCAGTATTGGCTTGCCCCCCATCGCATAGACATCACTGATCGCATTGGTTGCGGCGATACGGCCGAAATCAAAAGGATCATCAACGATCGGCATGAAAAAATCGGTGGTTGCGATCAACCCTTGGCCATGACCAATATCGTAAACGGCGGCATCTTCTCGATCCTGATTACCTACAATCAGTTTATCGCTTGACGCGCCGGGGCCTGCATTAGCGAGAATAGTATCGAGCACATCAGGAGCAATCTTGCAGCCACAGCCAGCACCGTGGCTGTATTGAGTCAGACGAATCGAGGGCATATTCAGTCCTCCTTGAACTGAGCGTGAATCGGATATCCGCATGCGTCGTGGCACTGAAGGAATGCTAGCGTAATCATGCCTGGCAAGCAGCAGCCGAGCTCTTGCGATTAAAGCGCCTCGAGCGCTTCGGACAACTTGTCGACAGCGATAACATCCATACCGGGCGGCGCTTTTTTCGGGGCATTGGCACGAGGCACAATAGCACGCGTAAAACCATGCTTGGCAGCTTCGACGATGCGCTCCTGTCCGCTTGGCACGGGTCGTATTTCACCGGACAAACCGACCTCACCGAACACCACCAGCTCACGAGGCAATGCTCGATTTTGCAGGCTTGAAACGACCGCAAGCAGCACGGCAAGATCAGCACTTGTCTCAAGCACCTTGACACCGCCGACCACATTGAGAAAAACGTCCTGGTCGCCGGTGAAAAGGCCGCCGTGCTTGTGCAAGACCGCCAACAACATGGCCAGTCGCTGACCGTCCAGACCCACCGCAACGCGCCGGGGATTACCAAGTTGGGTTTCATCGAGCAAGGCCTGCACTTCGACCAAAATTGGCCGCGTACCTTCCCATACCACCATGACCAGGCTACCTGACGCGAGCTCTTCGCTACGCGACAGAAAGATAGCACTAGGGTTCTTGACCTCTTTGAGACCGTGTTCAAGCATCGCGAACACACCAAGTTCGTTGACCGCGCCGAAGCGGTTCTTCTGGCCCCGAAGTGTACGAAAGCGTGAATCAGCCCCACCTTCGAGCAGTAGCGAGGCATCGATCATGTGCTCAAGCACCTTCGGCCCAGCCAAGGTGCCATCCTTGGTGACATGGCCAACCAACAGCAACACGGTATTGGTCTGCTTGGCGAAGCGCGTGAGCACTGCCGCCGACTCGCGCACCTGTGCTACACCACCCGGCGCCGATGACAGGTCTTCAAGATGCATGGTCTGAATCGAGTCAATAATCAGGATGTCAGGGCGTTCACGCTCAGCGGTGGCCAGAATCGTCTCGACGCTGGTTTCAGCGAGCATCTTCAAGCCCTGAGTGGGCAGCTGCAGACGATGTGCACGCATTGCCACCTGAGAGAGCGACTCCTCACCAGTGACATAAAGTACCTTGCGCTGCTGCGCCAACTTGCAAGCGGTCTGCAACAGCAGGGTTGATTTACCAGCGCCCGGGTTGCCGCCCAGCAAGACAGCCGAGCCCGGTACAAGCCCTCCCCCCAGAACCCGGTCAAACTCACCGAATGTAGAAGAAAATCGAGGGACCTCAGTAAGGTCTACTACTGAAAGGTCAGTAACCTGTGACGAGCTACCCGCATAGCCTTGTCGCGAAGCCGAGCTGCCACCGGTACTACGCGCTGGCGCAATACGCAGCTCAGTAAGGGTATTCCACTCCCGACAGTTACTGCACTGGCCTTGCCACTTGGAATACTCTGCACCGCATTCGGTACATACGAAGGCTGTCTTCGCTTTTGCCATCGCGGCTCCTGTACAACGCGTTAAGTACAATGTTTCGACTAAGCCACCAAAAATACAAAAAGGCGGCTTAAGCCGCCTTTCTACAAAGCTGTATAACTATTATGGCTGGCGCTTGAGCTGCAGATTCTGACCGTTTTCAAAGCGACGCAACTGAGGATCGATCAACTCCAGCGTGCTGGGATCGATCTTCTGAAAATAGTAGACCTGCCCTTCGCCATTAGGCGTCAGTTCATACACTGTCGCTTGCGGATCGCTCTGCGTGCCCGAGAGTACATCCCAATTCCCCTGGTAATGCTCGGCCGGTGGGTTCTGCGGGTGATCGCGATATGCTGCATCAAGGGTGAAGCTACGCGCCTCAGAAGAAGAAGCATCTTCGCTACCCTTTAAATCAACCGTCAAATCAATAGCACTACAGTTGCGGCAGGGTAGCGACCCCTTATAGGTCACTTCATTGCTCTGCACGCTTTGTGATGCCGAGGTATCCGTACCGGACTGCGATCCCGAACTCGCGCAACCGGCCAAAAGGGCCATCAATGCCGAACCGGCCAGCAACGTCCTGGTCTGCATGAGCTTCCTCCTAATGCTTGGGCAGTGGCCAACTAAGCGGCCGACACCCTACAGCATAACGTTAAGCGATAGGGGTCGGCCACCTCTATTGGCTTTCTTCAACCGAGATTACTTCTCGAGAAATGGGTAGTCGATATAACCCTCGGCACCACCACCATAAAATGTGTCGGGATTAGGCTCGTTGAGAGCAGCCTTCAATCTGAAACGCTCAGGCAGGTCGGGATTGGCAATAAAAGGGCGTCCGAATGCTGCAGCATCAGCATAGCCTTGTTCAATCGCTTGCTCGGTACGCTCGGCAGTGTAGTGGCCACAATAAATCACTGCGCCCTTGCTAAAACGCTGGCGCATCGCCTGACGGAAATCATCGGTCAATTTGATATCGCCGCCCGCCCAATCAGGCTCATTGATATGCAAATAGGCAAGCCCACGCTTATCAAGCTGTTCGGCAAGATAAAAGGCCATTTCCTCAGCTTCGTCATCCTTGAGGCCAAATATCTCGATGAATGGCGAAATGCGGATACCCACCCGGTCAGCACCAAATACGTCCACCACCGCATCAACTACCTCAAGTGGCAAACGCGCACGGTTTTCTAATGAGCCTCCGTACTGGTCTGTACGCTGGTTGGAACCTGTCGCCATGAACTGCTGCAGCAAGTAGGCATTGGCGGCATGAACCTCGACCATATCGAAGCCGGCGCGCTTGGCGCGTTCTGCCGCCTGACGGTACTCTTCGATCAATCCCGGGATTTCATCGGTCTCAAGCGCGCGCGGCGTACTCGCATCATGGCGTCCTGCCGTGCCATCCTCGAATTCAACGAAGGCCTGAGCACCTTCACCACGCAACGCACTCGGTGCTACCGGTTGCTGACCGTTCGGTTGGACCATTTCGTGGGAAACACGCCCGACGTGCCACAGCTGCATCGCGATATGGCCGCCCTTGGCATGGACAGCCTCAACTACGCCCTTCCAGCCGGCTTCCTGCTCATCGTTCCACATACCAGGCGTATAAACATAACCGACTGCTGTCGGTGAAATATTGGTTGCCTCACTGATAATCAGGCCTGCGCTAGCACGCTGCCCATAATAGGTCTGCTGCATTTCACCAGGAATGGTATCCGGTGTGCGCGAGCGTGTTAGCGGTGCCATGATAATTCGATTGGGTAGATCGAGTGCACCAACCTTGAGCGGAGTAAACAGTTTGGAATGTGCCACGGAGGCCTCCTTGCATCCAGTTGATAAAAGCTTGCCTGTCTAGCGTAGCTCTTTATGTGGCGATGATTAGGCTGCTTATCAAGCTTTCGTCAAAATTGTTCCAACCGGTCAAGTAAATTGTGTCCGAAGAACACACCGTAAACTCTGGCCAGATAAGCCTCGATAATGTGCTCCTAAAAACCTTATGAGCCAACAGAGTGCTACCCATTGCATCGGCGGCCAGATCATAGCGAGAACGAACCAGACATCCCGCTCAGCACCAGCGTAACGTGTGTATCGATGGGCTATGACGTTGTCTATCATAGTTGTGTGCTGAACAAACTATTCTCACCATTAGAAACAGGCTTGCGTGACGCGTAGGGGCGCGTCACCATGAGCGAACGTATCCTTTCTCGCCAAGTGAGCCAACATGAGCAAGTTCTGGAGCCCCAGCGTTCAGGAGCTGAAGCCCTACATTCCCGGTGAACAGCCGCGCACGCGCTTGATCAAGCTGAACACGAATGAAAATCCCTACCCGCCGGCCCCTGGCGTCGAGCGCGTATTGCGTGAGTACCCGATAGACCATCTACGTCTGTATCCAGACCCGGACGCCAGCGCGCTGCGCGACGCGCTGGCGCGTGAATATAATGTGCAGCCCGAACAGGTTTTTCTAGGCAATGGCTCCGACGAAGTACTCGCTTTTGCCTTTCAGGCTTTTTTTCGCCATGACAAACCATTACTCATGCCGGAAATCACCTATAGTTTTTATCCTGTCTACTGCCAGCTATACGCCATTGAGGCTCAGCGTGTCGCGCTTGATGATCAGTGGCGTGTGCAGCTTGATGCGTTCGATAGCGACAATGGCGGAATCATCTTTGCCAATCCCAACGCCCCCACCGGCCACGGATATTCACGTGCAGCCATAGCAGAGTTGCTCAGCCACCATACGGAACGTGTCGTGCTTGTTGATGAGGCTTATGCGGACTTCGGTGGTGAGAGTGCGGTCGGGCTGGTAGACACCTGCCCTAACCTGCTAGTGACAGGCACATTTTCTAAATCTCGAAGCTTGGCAGGGCTGCGCATCGGTTATGCTATTGGCTCTAGGGAGCTGATTGAGGGATTGGATCGTGTCAAAAATTCCTTTAATTCCTACCCACTCGATAGCCTAGCAATAGCAGCAGGCGTCGCCGCACTTGAGGATCGCGCCCACTTCAAAGCATGCTGCGAAGCAGTTATCACGACCCGGGAGCGTACCCGCCGGGGTTTGGAGCAACTCGATTTCGAAGTCCTGCCTTCACAGGCCAATTTTCTTTTCGTACGTCCGCGCAGTATGAGCGCGCTTGAAGTTTTCAGTGAACTGCGTGAGCGAGGCATTCTGGTACGACATTTCAACACCGATATACTGCATGATTTTCTACGTATCTCAATTGGCACCGATGATGAAATGGATACGCTCCTGGAAACGCTTGATACGTTGATTAATGTCACGCCGCACTGAAGGAGTTGCCATGTCGTTATCCATTGCTGGCTTTCATCATGTTGCCTTGATCACATCAGATTATGTCCGTGCCAAGCATTTTTATACTGAAGTACTTGAAGCACAGATAATTGAAGAGACCTGGCGAGAAGCACGACAGAGCTACAAACTTGATCTACAGCTGCCCGGGGGGGCACGACTGGAGTTGTTTTCTTTTCCGTCACCGCCGCCGCGCCCTAGCTATCCAGAGGCATGCGGATTGCGCCATCTCGCCCTGAGTGTCACAGATCTCGACAGTGCGGTGAGCATGCTTAAATCACGCGGCGTAACATGCGAGGCGATCCGTACCGATGAGCTGACGCATCAGCGCTTCACCTTCTTTGCCGACCCGGACGGCACGCCGATCGAGTTTTACGAACTGCGCTGAGATCACATGCGGATAACCACGCCCACGCCTGCCGCGATGGCGGGCTTTTTTTATGTGGGCGTGTTCGGGAGTCGGGCTGCGGCGGGCAACGCCGTCAGGCGGGGCCGGGGGGCGGGCAGGATCAAGATCCTACGTGGCGAGCATAAAA
>NZ_PVRV01000015.1 GCF_003012345.1 Phytohalomonas tamaricis | reverse complement strand
CACGACATCGACGACGGTCACCATCATCATTGCCAGCAAGGCAATGCCGGCGACGGTCAGCGCGATGCGGCTCAGCCAGGTACTGAGACGAAGCAGGGCGTTCATGATGCGTTCAGACCCTCCGACGCCGGCTGATCGCCTGCGGTGGCACATTTCTCGCGTGCCGCCTGGGCCTGCTGATAGACCTCACGCGCCGGCAGTCTCTTTTTCTCCAGATCGTTCAAGTACTTATCTGTGGCCTGCTTGAGCGGGGGGCCCCAGGCGGGATCGTTGAGCGGGTCGGCAATGGTGAGAATATGGTCATCCTCACCCTTGGCCTGGGCTTCCTTGCGGCCGGCCAGATCGACGCTATCGAACACTTCACCGGCCTTGAGCGCCCACTTCATGCCGCTATTGTCATCGATGACTTTTTTCAGATTGTCAGGCAGGCGCTGGTAGGCGCGCTCATTCATGGTGGCGACAAAAATCAGCGTGTAGAGCGGCATCTCGGTGTGGTAGTCCGCCAGCTCGTTCAAGCGGAACGTTTTCATCCCTTCCCACGGCAGGGTAGTGCCGTCGATCACGCCGCGCTGCATTGAGGTATAGGCCTCCGGTGCTGGCATGCCGACCGACTGTGCGCCCAGCGCGGAGAGCATTTCACCAACCACCACGGTGGGCCGGCGGATACGCAAGCCGGCGAGATCAGAGGGCTTCTCGACCGCCTTGTCGCGGGTATGGATGAACCCCGGGCCGGTGGTGAACATGAACAGTACGTGGGAGTCACGATACTCGTCAGCCATCGCACCGCCCTGGTCATATAGCGTCTGGGTGATACATGAACCTTGAGTTGAACTTTTCGAGATGCCGGGCAGTTCCACCACTTGGCTCAGCGGAAAGCGCCCGGCAGTGTAGCCCTGTGCGGTGACGGTGATATCGGCTACGCCGTTGACCGTCGCCTGATAGGACTGGTCCGCCTTGGACAGTGTCTCGGAGGGGAATATCTGCACCTTGAGCTCACCGTTGGATTCCTTCGCGACGGTATCGGCCCAGCGCTCCACGATCTGCTGGTTGATCGCTGAACCGGATGGCCAGAAGTGGGCGACGCGTAACGTGGTAGCGGCTTCGGCCGTGACCGAAAAGCCCATCAGTGCAACAGCGCTGGCAAGTGATGCGGTATGTAGCCATTTAGATAACATCTTGATACCTCGATGAGTGTCGGAAAGAGAGCTGATGCAGCTTTTCCGCGAGTCAACTCCCTGCTTGGCAGCAGAGACCGTTAGTTGCGAGGAACCGCTGTATACACAGTACACAGGCTGCAGCATGGCGAAGCGACGGGTGGTGGGTTAAACCGTGATGAGACATGGCGGCCTCCCGCGTTGTGTGAGATGCGAACAATAGTTCGTAAACTTCACTGTAAAGACACTGCAGAGGGGAGCAATTAGACCTTGGTCCGCGTTGCATGCCGCACACCGGGCCAGGACGGTGCGAAGGGCGCAGCGGCGCGGCGCAAGAGAGATAGCGAGGAAGGATGGGCCATTCGTCGTACAACCAAAAGCGCCGGCACATGATGTGCCGGCGCCGAAAGGGACGAGCGTGAATCGAGATTAGGGAATGATGCGCTCGGCGCGCAGGCGGGTGAACAGATCGAGCAGCGAGGCGCGGGTATCTTGATAGCCATCGAAGCCGTAATCGCGGCTCTTGGTCATGTCGTTGAGACATTCGACCTCGCGGCCAAGATCAGCGTCGGTGTGCCACCAGGAGGCCAGCCGGGTCACGTCAGACTCGACCAGACCATGCTGCTCGGCAAGGCGTGCCCACTCGGGAGCGATAGCCTTCATCTGTTCTTCAAGCGGTGCGGGCGTTTCAGGACAGCCGCCGGACTCCACGCCGAAGAAGTCGGCAATCTGCTGCCACATCCAGCGCCAACGGAAGACATCACCATTGACGCTGTTGAAGTCCTGATTCTGGGCACCGGGCGCCAGCGCTGCCCACTCCATCTGACGCGCCAGCAGCAGTGCATCGCTCATGTCGGTCAGGCCGTTCCACTGCACCTGCGAGCCGGGGAAGGTGAACTTGCGCCCCGTCGCCTTGCAGATGGAAGCGTAGACGCCCAGGGTCACGCCGATGTTCATGGCATTGTCACGGGCGTAGCCGATCACGGTATGCGGACGGTGTACGTTCCAGCTGAAGCCGTAGCGCTCGGCAGCGGCGTACATGATGTCTTCGAGGGTGTAGTAGAAGTTGTCGCCAGGCACGCGCGGCTCGGACTCGCGGAAAGGCGTTTCCGCCGTGCCGCTGCCGTAGTTCTCGAATGAACCCAAGTAGTGCTTGGTGCCGGTGACCAGCGAGACGTGCTTGAGTTTGTCGGCATCAAGGGCGGCGAACAGGTTGTCCATCATCGCGCCGTTGGCCTTGACGTTCTCCTTCTCGTTCTCGCGCCGTGTCCAGGTGCAGAAGAAGACGTGAGAGATATCAAGCCCCTTGAGTGCCGTTTGGGTCGCCTCGGCGTCGAGCAGGTCGGTCGCCACGGGAATGATGCCTGCCTGCTGGCTCGGTCGGCGCGACAGGCCATAGACGGTCCAACCGCTGGCGATAAGATAGCTTGCCAGATTGCCGCCGGTGATGCCGGTAGCGCCGACCACAAGTGCCGTTCCTTTACGCATGATGCCTCTCATAACAAAATGAATTTGACATAAGAGTAGTGCGTGGCGCGATTTGCTACCATGGGGCGCCCTGCAAATGTGTATTGTCCTATGCGCAACTTGATCAGGAGCCACTCGATCAGCCTGGTGGCGCTGCATGTATTCGAACGCGTTGCCGCTACCGGCAGCTTCACGTCTACCGCTCATGAGTTGCAGATGGCGGTATCTTCGGTTTCACGCCACGTTACCGCGCTGGAGACGGCGCTTGGCCAGCGCCTGTTGTTTCGCCATACCCGGGCGGTCAGTCTGACCGAGGCCGGGAAACGCTATTATCGCGACGTGCGCGAGGTGCTCGAACGACTCGATCTGGCAACGGAATCGATCGTCAACCCCGACGCTCAGCCCAGCGGACTGCTGCATCTCAACGGCCCCGTCGCCTTCGGCCGGCGTCATATCACCCCGCTGCTGACCGAGTTTCAGCGTGCTTATCCTGCCATTGAGGCCGAGCTGACGTTGACAGATGCGTTCATCGACCCGGTGCAGGAGGGCGTCGATATCACCTTTCGGGTCGGCCCATTGGTTGATTCGAGTCTGGTGGCGCGCAAGCTCGCCGAGATGCGCTTTATCGTCTGCGCGGCGCCCGCCTACCTGCGTGAACATGGCATACCGCAATGCCCCGAGCAGCTCCTTGAGCATAACTGCCTGGTTTACAAGGGGCCGCGTGGTCAGCAGCGCTGGTATTTTCATCGCCACGGTGAGCTTGCCCCTGGGGAGGCATTTCAGCCCTACGAGGTGAGAGGCAACCTGGGCGGCAATGACGCCGAAAGCCTGCTGGTCGCCGCGCTGGCCGGACAGGGCATCGTGCTGTTTCCGACCTGGCTGGTCAGCGACGAGCTGAAAAGTGGCGCGCTGGTGCCGCTGCTGAGCGAGTGGGACGGTGCGGTCGAACCGCAGCCGCAGGCCATCCATGTGATCTATCCCGAGAACCGGCTGCGCTCGCCCAAGGTGGGGGTCTTTCTCGACTATCTGTTTGCCCGAGTCGGGGCGCCGCCTTACTGGGATGAATGGCACCGGCGATAAACACAGCGCCCCGGGCTAGCCGGGGCGATGATTCAAGCCTTCTTTCAGCGTGTCAGCTTATTCAACGTGTCAGCCTGTTCAACGTGTCAGAAAGTCCAGCGCAGCGAGATAACCGAAGCTGCCAAGCCCTGCAATCACGCCATCGGCTCGGCTTGAAATATAGGAGTGGTGGCGGAAGCTTTCACGGGTATGAATATTGGAGAGATGCACTTCCACCACCTTGCCTTCGAATGCCTTGAGCGCATCGAGCAGGGCCACTGACGTATGTGACCACGCTGCCGGATTGATGATGATGGCATCCACCCGTGCGCGAGCGTCGTGAATGCGGTCAAGCATCGCCCCTTCATGGTTGGTCTGAAAGAAGTCGATTTCGACCCCCTCGTTGAAGGCGCGATGGCGCAGGGCATTCTCGATATCAGCCAACGTTTCATGGCCGTAGATATCGGGCTCGCGCTTGCCGAGCAGATTAAGGTTAGGGCCGTTGAGCACGAGCACGTTCATTGAAACGCTCCTGATGTGAGAGAAACAAGTCGGTCATGGTAACGGCCCCACAGCCTTTCGGCAGCAAGAGGTTGCAGGTTTCGTCAATCTCAGTGCGACATCTTCATTCGTCGCCCCAGCCGTGCTGCTTGGCCAGCGCGAAGGCATGGTTGGCAGCCGGCACGCCAGCGTAGGTCGCCACATGCATCAGCACCTGGCGCAGTTCGGCCTGGGAGACACCAGTACGATGGGCGGTCTTGAGATGCAGCACCAGTTCGCCATCACGGCCGAGTGCGGCGAGAATTGCCAGCGTGATCAGGCTGCGCTGGGTCACCGACAGGTCCTGACTGCCCCACAGCTCGCCCCAGGCAAAGCGCGTAATCATCTGCTGAAACGGCTGGTCGAGTTCAGCGGCGTTTTTCGAGGCGCGCTCGACGTGTTCGGCGCCGAGCACACGCTTGCGTGTCTCAAGCCCTTCGTCATAGGACACGCCGTGCGCCCCAACGTCGTCGCGGCGCGGCGCTAGCCATTGCATGAGCCGCTTGGCCATTGTCTCGGGCTGCTCCACCGGCGGCACGTGGCCGACCGATGCGAGGATTTCCAGCGGCGCGCCGGGCAGGCAGGCGGCAAGCTGAGCCAGCGTCTCCGGCGGCGTCGAAAGGTCGTCGTTACCGCCAAGCAAGTGAATGGCGTTGCGCTGAGAGAAGTCGGCCTGACGCAGGGCATCATTCATATCGAATGCAGCCAGCATCTCGCACAGCTGGGCGTAGTTCTCATCGTCGGTGCGTGCCAGCTGGGCGATCCAGCCCGCCACCAGCGCGGCGTTCTCTTTTGTCTTGTCACTGAACCAGCGCGGCGCCAGCTCGCTGGCCATATTCACTAGGCCTTCTTCGCGTACGCGCTTGGCGCGGGCGTGCCAGTTTTCCGGCGTGCCGAGCCTGGCGCCGGTATTGGTCAACACGACTGCGTCTAGGCGCTCTTCGTGATGGACGAGCAGGTGCTGGCCCAGCGCGCCGCCGATTGAGTTGCCAACGAAGTGAAAGCGCGCCGCACCTGCATGGTCGACCAGCGCCAGCAGTTCACTGGTCAGTGTCTCGGCAGAGAGCGGGCCATCGGTCGGCGCGCTGCCGCCGTGGCCGGGCAGGTCCCAGGTCAGCACGCGGTAGCGGCTCAACAGCGTCGGCAGCACCTCGTCCCACACCGTCTGGCTCATGCCGAGCGGGTGGGCCAGCACCACGAGCGGCGCCGCTTCGGGGCCGAGCAGGCGGTAGGCGAGGGTACGGCCTTGATAGTCCATGAATGCCATGTTGGCTCCTTCGTTATCCGAACACGGCCAGTGCCGCGAATACCCCGCCAATCGCGAGGCCCGAGATCACCAGCCAGATGATGAGGTATCCCATGATGTCGCGTGCTGACAGCCCGGCGACACCCAGTAAGGGCAGGGCCCAGAACGGTTGGATCTGGTTGGTCCAGCCGTCGCCCCAGGTGAAGGCCATGATGGTCTGCGCAGGATCTGCACCGATCGCTGCCGCTGCCTGCATCATGATCGGGCCTTGAATGGCCCATTGACCGCCACCGGAAGGGATGAAGAAATTGACCGCACCGGCAGAGAGGAAGGTGAGGATGGGGAACGTTGTCGGCGTTGCCAGCGCGATAATCGCCTCGGAAAAGTGGGTCACCAGCCCCGACTGCGTCATCATGCCGGCGATGCCGGCATAGAGCGGAAACTGCACGATGATGCCGCGCGCGGCGCCCACCGCCTTTTCCACGGCGTGGATATATGCAGCAGGATGGCGGTGCAACAGCAACCCCAACGCCAGGAAGAAGATGATGATGGTGTTCAGATCGATGCTGACGCCGCTGGCCACCGCCTGGCTGATCAGATAGAGCGCCGCCAGAAGTCCCAAAAACAGCGTCGGCAGGCGGCTGTGCTCGATGCGATCGGATGGGGACGGGCGTGCGGTGTTCTCCCGCTGGGCAGGTTCCGCGCTTGGTTCCTGTGCGACGCGCAGCTCGACGATATGCTCCGGCTGCTTCTGGCGGGCGAAGAACGCCACCAGCAGTGCCAGCAGCAGCAGCGTCAGGGCAATGTTCCAGCTCGAGTAGAGGGTCTGCGAGACCGGCACAATGCCGATCGCCTCTTCCATGAAGTGCCCCGGCGTGGCGATGACCAGTGGAATCGATGACGAGGGGCCGCGTACCAGCTCGCCACCGTAGGCCGCGGCGACGAGCAGCGGAAAATGAATACCCGCGACCTTCTGGCCCATTTCACGCGCCAGAATCGCCCCAACAACCATGCCGAAGCCCCAGTTGAGGTAGTAACACACGAAGCTGACGACAATGGTCAGCACAATCGCCTGACGCGGCGTACTGGCGTGCCGCGTCAGGCCGGACAGCGCGGATTGCACTACCGGCGTCAGGGCCAGCACGTAGCCGGTCAGCAACACCAGGACCATCTGCATGGCGAAGGTGAACAGCTTCGAAAAGCCATCGCCCCAGTAGGTGACCATCGCGATCGGCGACTGCTGCGTGACCGCCATGCCCAGCACGAAAACGATGGCGGTGAGAATCACCGCCAACACGAACGCGCTGGGCAGATAGCGCTGGACGATCCGTACCGAAACGTTGGTTATCGCTTCCATCGTGGCCTCGATGCGCCGGCAGGTGGTGCGTTACACCCGCTCGATCAGGGTGGCGATACCCTGGCCGACGCCGATGCACATGGTGCACAGTGCGTAGCGGCCGCCTTTTTGCTGCAGCTCATGCATGGCGCTGGTGATGATGCGTCCACCCGACATTCCGAGCGGATGCCCCAGTGCGATGGCGCCGCCGTTGGGGTTGACGCGGGGGTCGTTGTCATCGAGCCCCAGTTCACGCAGGCAGGCTAGCGACTGCGAGGCGAAGGCCTCGTTCAACTCGATGTGGTCGAGCTGATCGAGCGTCATGCCCAGGCGCTTCAACAGTTTCTGCGACGCCGGCACCGGGCCGATGCCCATGATGCGTGGTTCGACACCGGCGGTGGCCATGCCGTGAATGCGTGCCATCGGCACCAGGTTGTAACGCTTCACCGCCGCCTCGCTGGCGACGATCATTGCTACTGCGCCGTCGTTGACGCCGGAAGCATTTCCCGCCGTCACGGTGCCAGAGCCGCTTGAACCACCGGCGCGGAACGGGGTCGGCAGCTTGGCGAGCTTCTCCAGGCTGGTCTCACGTGGGTGTTCATCACGATCGAAGATCAAAGGCTCCTGCTTGCGGCGCGGGATTTCGATCGGCTCGATCTCCAGCGCCAGACGGCCGCTGTCCTGAGCGCGCTTGGTCTTGAGCTGCGAATCAAAGGCGAACTTGTCCTGATCTTCACGTGAGATCTTGAACTGCTCGGCGACGTTCTCTGCCGTTTCCGGCATCGAGTTGACGCCATATTGCTCTTTCAGCAGTGAATTGATGAAACGCCAGCCGATAGTGGTGTCTTCCATGACCTGAGTGCGCGAGAAGGCGGTCTCCGCCTTGCCGACCACGAAGGGCGCGCGCGACATCGACTCGACGCCGCCGGCCAGCATCAGCTCGGCCTCACCGGCGCGGATGGCACGTGCCGCAGTACCGATCGCGTCCATGCTTGAGCCGCACAGGCGGTTGATGGTCGTGCCCGGGACCGTCACCGGTAGCCCGGCGAGCAACAGCGACATGCGCGCAACGTTGCGATTGTCTTCGCCGGCCTGATTGGCACAGCCCATGATCACATCATCGATCGCGGCGGGATCAAGATCAGGCGCCTGACGCAGCACGGCCTCGAAGATGCGTGCCGCCAGGTCGTCGGGACGCACTGAAGATAACGCGCCGCCGAACTTGCCGACGGCGGTGCGGCGTGGATGGCACAGATAGACGTCGGTCATGCGCGTTCTCCTGCGGTGTCGCCTGCATGGTGGCGGTCGGTGCGCGCTTTAAGCTCGCGCAGCACATCGAGTTCGTGTGCGGTCGGCTCGGGCGTGGCATCGAGCTGGTCGGCGAAACGCACTTCCCAGCCGGTGGCCTCGACGATCTGCTCACGCGTCACGCCGGGGTGAATCGAAGTCACGATCAGCTCATGGGTGTCGGGGTCGGGACGCAGCAGGCACAGATCGGTAATCACCAGGGTCGGGCCCTTGCCCATGTGCTTGGCGGTCTCAGGATTAAGGTTATCGCGTGCCTTGCCATCACGGCCAAAGCCGACGGTTGTGATGAAATCAACGTCCTTCACGAAGGTGCGCTTGGAGTGCTTGATGGTAACGAACACTTCACGCGAGTTGGTGGCGATCTCCGGCGCGCCGCCGCCGCCGGGCAGTCGTACCTTGGGTTCGCGATAATCGCCGATCAGCGTGGTATTGAGGTTGGCATAACGGTCAATCTGCGCGGTGCCAAGAAAACCGACATCGACATGGCCGCCCTGCAGCCAGTAGCGAAACATCTCGGGCACTGAGACGGTGGTCAGCGCGGTGTCGCACAGCTCGCCGTCACCGATCGATAGCGGCAACACGTCGGGTTTGGTCTGGATGGTGCCGGATTCGTAGATCAGTACTGTGTCGGGGGCGTGGGTCAGGCGTGCCAGGTTGGCAGCCTCGCTGGGCAGGCCGATACCGACGAAACAGGTGGTGCCGTTGACCAGCGCGCGCGCGGCGGTGACGGTCATCATCTCGGCGGGGGTGTAGTCGCGGGCTATTGTCGCTTCGCTCATGCTGACGCTCCTTTTGATTCACCGGCGTTGATGACGTGTTCTTCCATCCACTGCGCGAAGGTGTCGCGGTCGCGGGCGATCGCGTCCCACTCCTTGTAGAAACTGTTCTGGCGCGGGTAATAGCCGTGGGTGTAGGACGGCGCGGCGCCGCCCGGGGCGACGGCGATGGCGCTGATCGTCCACGCCGGCAGTACGCAGGCGTTAGGGTGGGCGTTCAGATCGTCGACGATTTCCTCGACGGTGACCACGCTGTGCTTGGCGGCCAGGACCGCTTCCTTCTGTACGCCGATGATGCCTTCGATCAGCACGTTGCCCTGCTTGTCGGCCCGCTGGGCGTGGATGATCGCCACATCGGGGCGGTTGGAGGGGATCGCGGCGAGGCGCTCACCGGTGAACGGACAATCGATGTGGCGGATGTCAGGGTTGACCTTGGGCAGGTCGCTGCCGATATAGCCGCGCAGCACGGCAAGCGGTAGCCCGGCGGCACCGGCTTCATAGGCGCAGGCCATTGCCGCGTGGCTGTGCTCGTGGATTTCGAGTGGCGTCGGGTAGCCCTTCTCTACCGCATCGCGTAAACGGTGTAGCGAGCCCACGCCGGGGTTGCCGCCCCACGAGAAGATCAGCTTCTTGGCGCAGCCCATGCCGATCAGCTGGTCATAGATCAAATCGGGGGTCATGCGGATCAGGGTCAGATCGCGTTTTTTCTGGCGGATTACTTCGTGGCCAGCGGCGAAGGGAATCAGGTGGGTAAAACCTTCCATGGCAACCGTCGCGCCGTCGTTGACGTAGCGCGCGATCGCGTCATGCAAGCTCATGAATTCAGCCATAGGGCAAACCTCTTGCAGAGTTTTGTTCGTAAAGTGAACATAGGTTTGTTATACGAACTACGCTATGCTTATGTGCCGTGAGCGTCAATGCGCACTTAGAGGTAACGCGGTAAGTGCCATCGCGTGCGGCTTGATTAAAATGCTTAATCCATCAATACGTTAGCGGCCTGCTTGGCTTGCCAGCAGGCCAGTACGATTCGACTAATGTATAACGTCAAGTCGCTTCAGCGGCGAGGTACTGACATTTCCGACCTCACCTTATCTTCTATTCCCCGAGCATAGCGAGAACGCGAGCGACCTGCGCGCGGCTGCTGCCTAGTTCGGCTTCGCCGCCAGTGCCCGCTGCGTTGAGGTTGCGCTGCATCGCCTCGGGTATCACCTCTAGCCCCTCAAGCACGACGACGAGTTGCTCCAGTGCTCCTTCAAGCAAGGCTTGCGATTCGATCAGCGGCGCCCATTCGGCGTGCCATTCGCCCAGTGCGCGCTCAAGCGGCTGGGCTGCGGCATTGATGATGGTTGCCGTATGGCCGTGAATCTGACGCGCAGCGGTGCGGATCAATGCACAGCGTACCGGGTTGTGCTTGTGCGGCATCGATGAGGATTCACCCATGCCTTCGCCAGCAGGCTCACGCACCTCACCGATTTCACTTTGGGTCAACAGCGAGATGTCGGTGGCGATTTTTTCCGCGCCGCAGGCGAGGGCATCAAGTGCGGTGATCAATGCGTGGATCGGTTGGCGGTCGGTATGCCAGGGCAGTACCGGCGACGAAAGGCCGAGCGTTGTCGCCAGCGTTTTCATGATCGTCAGACCGTCATCAAGCCCGGCCTGGACGCCGACCGGACCGCCGAACTGGACGTAAAGGCCATGCTCTGCCACGTCATTTAGCCGCTGCCTGCCCTGTTCAATCCCTACCGCCCACTGCGCGGCCTTGACGCCGAAGGTCATCGGCATCGCTTGCTGCATCAGGGTGCGGCCGATCATCAGTGTCTCGCCATGAGCACGCATCAGTGCTGCCAGCGCCTGATTGATGCGCAATGTCAGACCAAGGATCACCGGCAGCCGCTCGCGGGTCAGTATCATCAGCGCACTGTCCACTACGTCCTGGCTGGTGGCGGCGACATGGAAGCGTTTCTTGAGTTCGTCCGGCAGCGCCTTCTTCGCTTGTTTAACGAAGGGAATCGCGACATTGCCGCCCTGGACGATACCGGCTTCAAGGGCGTCGAGGTCGAAGGTATAGGCCTCAAGCTGTGTCTTCAGTGCATTATGCGTGCCGCTGGGCAGGGCGCCGTGAGTTTCTTCGGCGGCAGCCAGGGCAAGCTCAAAGCGCAGCATGGCGCGGGTGAGCGCCTCGGCGCTGAAATGCTCAAGCGTTGCACGGCTCATGAAGGGGTGCTTGACGAAGCGGGCGTACATGGCTCTACTCCTGGGCTGGTCATTGGACAAGATAGGTAATGGCTTGAGCACTATTTGTCACTGCTATGGGTAGCATTGTCCATTAGACGTACGGTCGTTCGCTTTGCGAACGAAAAATGGTAGCGTACCCATCGGATCGGCTGTGCCACCGTAGCACGCCCCAACCCAGCCTCGAACCGTGAAGAGCATGACCATGACGCAGCCCAAGGACAGCCTCTCGCCCGACGATCGTGATTTCGTTACCGCACTCGCCAGCGGGCTGGAGGTGATCACCGCCTTCGACGACCATCACCGCAGCATGACACTGAGCGAAGTGGCCGTGCGCACCGGCATGAACCGTGCCAAGGCACGGCGTTTTCTGCTCACCCTTCATGCGCTCGGCTACGTCCATAAGCGTCAGCGTCACTTTGAACTGGCGCCCAAGATACTGTCGCTGGGCCACTCCTATCTGTCAGCCAACAACTACCATTCGCTGGTACAGCAGAGCCTGGAGGAGATTACCGAAACGCTTGGCGAATCCTCTTCGCTGGGGGTGCTCGACGGCAGTGAGGTGGTCTATGCCGCTCGTAGCGCCGCGCGCCATCGTCTGATGGCGATCACGCTGGCCATTGGTACACGCCTGCCGGCTGTCTATACCTCGATGGGAAGAGTACTGCTTGCCCAGCTTGACAATGATGAACTCGATGCTGTGTTGGAAGGTGTCACGCTCGAGGTGCACACCGAGCACACGATCACCGACAAGACTGTCCTGCGTACCGAGATCGAGCAGGTCAGGCGTGATGGCTACTGCATCGTTGATCAGGAACTTGATTCTGGCCTGCGCTCGATTGCCGTGCCGTTGTTCTCTGCCACCGGTCGGTTACTCGGCGCGATCAACGTTAGTACCAACGCCGCACGTATTCCCATGGAAAAGCTGACGCAGGAATTCCTGCCGGTACTGCAGGAGAAGGCAGCGTTCATGGCGCAGCACATCAATTAATTCATCTCCGGCCGCCACGCCCCGCTGCGTGGCGGCGACGCATTTCCCTCCTTTCCGCACTGACTCGATGTGTTCCTTTTTACATCAATGGTTTGCGTCATTACTGATAGCATCTTTGGTGTATACACCACGCCCCACTTCTCTACATCTTTAGCCGCAAAACAGCGATTTCTTGTCGCCTGGCGGGTGTGATCGCGCTAATTGTGTATACACGCCCGGTCCGCTGGGCAATGCCACGTTAGCGATTCATTAACAAGACGCCTTCTCACCTGACGTCTCGTATTGCGATAACCAATAACACAACGCACTCGCGAGAGAGGAGCTTGATCATGACTACAACCATGAGCACGCCAAGCCAGACCACTGCCACCTATCCGCTCAATGCTTGGTACGCTGCTGCCCAGGCGTATGAAATCGAGCATGCGCTGACGGCACGCACGATCTGCGAGACCGACATCGTGCTGTATCGACGCAGCGATAACCGGGTCGTCGCGCTGCAGGATGCCTGTTGGCACCGCCTACTGCCGCTGTCGCTGGGCAAACTCGACGGCGATCAGGTGGTATGCGGCTATCATGGCCTCAAGTTCGATCCCAACGGCCGCTGCACCTATATGCCGTCGCAGGAGACCATCAATCCGTCG
This sequence comes from Phytohalomonas tamaricis, assembly GCF_003012345.1. Lineage (GTDB taxonomy): Bacteria > Pseudomonadota > Gammaproteobacteria > Pseudomonadales > Halomonadaceae > Phytohalomonas > Phytohalomonas tamaricis. The sequence goes on along the minus strand of NZ_PVRV01000015.1, from coordinate 187,989 downwards.
GCCTGTGTGCGCGCCTTTCCGGCCGAGGAGCGTCACGGCTTGATCTGGGTATGGATGGGTGACCCGGCGCAGGCCGATCCCGCCCGAGTGCCGGACTTCCACTGGAACAACGATCCCGCCCTTGCCGGCCGCGGCGGCACCTTCTACAGCCTGCAGTGCGAATACCGGCTGGTGATCGACAACCTGCTCGATCTGACCCATGAGACCTTCGTTCACGCCGGCAGCATCGGCCACGACTCGATCACCCGTGCGCCGTTCGACGTGTTCCACGACGAGCGCAGTGTCAATGTCCAGCGCTGGATGCTCAACGGCGAAGCCCCACCGTTTTGGGCGCGCCAGCTCGGCCGCGATGTGCCGGTTGACCGCTGGCACAACATCCACTTCGAGGCGCCGTCGACCATTGTCGGTGATGTCGGCGTCGCCGAGACTGGCACCGGGGCGCCGGAGGGTGACCGTTCGCAAGGGGTAACCGGCTATTTTCTCGCCGCGCTGACGCCGGAAACTGCCACCAGCTGCCACTATTTCTGGAACTTCGTGCGCGATCACCACATTGACGACGAGGAGTGGACCGAGTATCTCCACTACGCCCACGTTAACGATGGTCAGGGTGTTTATGATCAGGACAAGGCCGTGCTGCAGGCCCAACAGGCGGCCGTGCTCAAGTACGATCGCGCGCCTTTCTACAACCTCAACATCGACGCGGGCGCGATGTGGGCGCGGCGTATCATTGACGAGATGATCGCCAAGGAAGCGCAGCCCAGTGCTCAGGAGACGGCCGAGACGCGCTGGGCGCGGATCGATGCCCGTCAGGCCTGATCGCCGTTAACGAGAGCCATCGAAGGTAGGGGAGCGGTAATGAAGCAGAGCCTCAAGGCGTTATTGACGCTGCGTGAATGGATTCTGAGCGGCACGCTCACCGCCGATGAACGGCTGTGGGAGCCGGCGCTGGCCAAGCGGCTGGAAGTATCACGCACGCCGCTGCGCGAGGCGCTGGTGCGCCTTGAAGGCGAAGGGCTGATCATCGCCGCGCCCGAAGGCGGCTATCAGGTTCGCGCCTTCGACCGCGCCTACCTGCAAGGGGCGATCGAAGTGCGTGGCACGCTGGAGGGGTTGGCGGCGCGGCGCGCGGCGGAGGCCCGTCCGTCTGCCGCTGCGCTCAAGCCGCTTCATGTCACCCTTGATGCACTTGACCGCGTCGTTGCTCAGCACGCCCTCGACAGCGACGACTTCGACGCCTACATGACGTTCAACGAGCGCTTCCACGACGCCATTCTCAGGCTGGCCGGCAGTCAGCCGCTGGAAGAGGCGCTGGCAAGGATCGTATCGCTACCGTTCGCCTCGCCCAGCGCCTTCGTGATGGCTCAGTCGCTGCTGCCACGTTCTCACGAGATTCTGTTCATCGCCCAGGATCAGCACCGCTGCCTGGTCGAGGCGATTGCTGCCGGCCAGGGCGCGCGCGCCGAACAGATCGCCCGCGAGCATGCCCAGATCGCGCGGCGCAATCTCGACGTGGCGCTGGGCGATCACGCCATGCTCGAGCGTGTCTCGGGCGCGCCGTTGATCCGCGCCTGCTTGGGCGCCGTGTGAGGCAGGCTGCGACCGCTGCCCGCTCAAGCGTTGATTACACCAACAATAATATTTTCGATGATTACTGGTGTTGCGTTTAACAAGGAGACATGCCATGCCCTCGTCCATTCATGCCCAGCCCGCCTGGCATAGCGCTACCGTGGTACGCTGCGAGAATCTCGCCAGCGATATTCGTCTGTTTGACCTCAAGCCGGAGGCGCCACTTGCGGCTTATTCACCCGGTGGGCATCTCGATATCCAGGTGCCGATCAGGACGACCACTGAAATTCGCAGTTATTCACTGCTTGAAAATGCGGGACAGGAAGGCGTCTACCGTATCGCCGTCAAACGTGTGCCCAACAGCCGTGGCGGTAGTGAGTTCATGTGGTCGTTGAAGGCCGGCGACAGCGTGACGATCGCACCTCCGGCCAATTTCTTCCCGCTGTCGTTTGCCTGCCCAGAATATCTGCTGATTGCCGGTGGGATCGGCATTACCGCGATCCACGGCATGGCGCTAGCGCTGGCTCAGGCCAACAAACCGTTCCGACTGCTGTACACCGCTCGCACTGCTGAGCAGTTGGTATTTGCCGAGTCGCTCAGGCCGATTCTGGGCGAACGGCTCGAAGCGATCAGCAATGACACAGGCATGATGCTCGATATTGCCAGCGAGATAGCTAAGCTTGGTCCTGAGGGTGAACTCTACATGTGTGGCCCGCTGTCGCTGATGGATGCAGTGCGTGATGAGTGGCAGCGTCAGGGCCGGCCGGTGTGGTCGCTGCGCTATGAAACCTTTGCCAACGGCGGTCGCCTCGCGTCAACGCCGTTTTCCGTCTCGGTGCGCAATCTCGGTGTCGAGTTTGACGTGCCGGCCAACCAGTCGCTGCTGGAGGCGATGCGTGAGCACGGTGTCGAAGCGCTTTACGATTGTGAGCGCGGCGAATGCGGACTGTGTGCGGTCGACGTGCTCGATGCCGAAGGTGATGTCGATCATCGCGACGTGTATCTGAGTGAGCAGCAAAAGAGTAAAGGCCGGCAGATGTGCGCCTGTGTGTCGCGCATCCATGCCAGCGAAAAACCAGGACGAGTCGTGATCGATACGTCGCGCCAGGGCATTGCCTGACGCGCCATGACGCATCGCTCAGCGCCTCGCCGCAATCAACTCAACAAGCAGGAGCAGGCGCATGAGCAACAGGGACGTTCTCGATTGTCTGATTATCGGTGCCGGGCCCGCCGGTCTTACGGCGGGCATTAATCTGCGCCGTTTTTTCCGTCAGGTGCGTATTGTCGATGCCGGTGCCCCTCGGGCGGCGCTGATACCGCGCTCGCATAACTATCCCGGCTTCCCGGAAGGGATTACCGGCTTCGAGCTGCTGGATCTGCTTAATGAACAGCTCGTCGCCAATGACGGCAGCGTGACGCCGGGCACCGTAACGAATTTACAGCGTGCCGCCGACGGCCATTTTATCGCCGAGCTGGCATCCAGCGACGGCCAGCCAACTGAGACGATTGAGGCGCAGATCGTGCTGCTGGCGACCGGCGTAGTCGATGTCGACCCGGTGCTTGAGGGCATCGAGGCGTTAAAAGAGAAGCGCCTGGTGCATTACTGCCCAATTTGCGATGGCTTCGAGTGCACCGACACGCGGATCGGCATTGTTACTTATGGCGAGCACGGCGTCAGAGAAGCGCTGTTCATGAAAAATTACAGCACCAATCTGGTCCTGGTCGGGGTCGAGGGTGATCTCGGGCTTACGCCCAAGGCAATGGCGCAGCTAGAACGCGAAGACATCGAGGTATTTGTCGGACAGGGAAGGCGGGCCTACGCCGATGAGCAGGGCGCCGTCCATATCGAGATGACAGACGGCCGCGATGAAGCCTTTGATGCGCTCTATTGCGCGCTGGGCACACGCGTGCGCAACGATCTTGCCGCTGGATTGGGCGTACGACACGATGAGGGCGGCTATCTTGTCGTTGATGACCACATGCAGACCGGCATCGAAGGGCTCTATGCCATCGGCGATCTGAGCAATCGCTTGAACCAGCTGACCGTTGCCACCGGTCAGGCATCGATTGCCGCCACTGCCATTCATAATCGGCTGCGGAGATGAGACTTCCTGGGCAAGGGCTGTATGGGGCGGGCGGCAATGGGGCCAGCGCTATCTTGAAGAATCGTGGCACCGTTCCTACGTTATTTGCCATGATGGTTTTGTTTGGCCGTAGGGGAGGACGCTAGTGGATCCGATAAGGTTGCGGTTCGAAGTGATGCGTGAGCTTTATCAATCGCAGCGTGACCGACGCGAGCAGATTCGTGGCAGCGTGGCGACACCGGTATCCGCGCTGGCCTTTACCGTCTTCAACCTCTCGACGCTGGCGACCCAACTCAACGTGGAAAGCTGGGCCTATCCGGTCAATTTCATCATCACCTTGCTGTTCTTTTTAAGCGTCGTGCTGTTGCTGAGCGGAGCCGCTTTCATCATCGGCCTTGAGCGCGGCGTCATCTATGTTGACCCGCCCGACCTGCGCGAGCTGGTCGAGGTAGAAAAGCGTCTTCGCGAGCAAGGCAACAATGATAACGAGGCGATTGCCGACCAGATGCAGGACATGTTATCGGGCAGCTATGATGTAGCGTATCGATGGTATTTCGCCGCCAATGAACAGGCGGCAAGAGACCGCACCCAAGGGCTGCATCTGATTCTTTTTTCGCTGGGTCTGATCGTGGTCGCGTTTGCTCTCTTACCCTTTCAGCAGTGATGTCCTCATGAAAATATTCAAGGGCCTATTCAAGCGAGTGCGTTTGCACCATAAACCGCAGGAAATGCCTCCCTGGGTGCGAAAGCGCCTTTATGACAACCTTCTTGCCTTGATCGAGGAAGAGAACAAGGCGTGGGAGCTGTTGCAGATTTCTGTAAAACCGCGCCTGTGTATCATTGATGAGGAGCGTGTCGTGATGCTCCGCCCTTCCGACCGAAAGCGGCTCAATCTGGACGAACAGATGCAGCGCGCCCGTGAAGATAAGAAGCATCAGGATGAAGATTGATCCGTTGATACCTGCGCCTGCACTCGGCTAGTTTGATCGGATTCGCAGTTGTCGTTTGATCGGGTACTGGCCGCGGTCGGACACGAAAAACGTTACTTTCTCCGCGCCGATGCCCGCCGTTTTGCATGCCACGCCACATCTTCTTCATCAGAATGGTCTTCCGCACTGCATTTAATAGTGCAGTTCCGCTAGAGATAACGACATTCTCGGCAGGTCGCCCTGCGCCTTTGGTAGATGCCACCATGGTCTGGCTTGTGGCAGGCCCGGTTAGCTCTTACCGTTAGTTGTATGATGTATTATCTAATATTACACGGCACGCTTGAATCGGCTTTTTATCAGTGACGACGCGAGGGATGACGAGTGAACTTTTCAAAAGAACAAACAGTGGCGGCCATCGGTGATGGATTACTTTCGTTTCCCATCACTGACTTTGATAGCCATGGCAACTTCGATCGGGAAAGCTATCGTCAACGCCTTGAATGGTTTGTCAGTCACGACATTACGGCAGTGTTCGTCGCCGGGGGTACCGGGGAATTCTTCAACCTTACCCTAGATGAATATCGTGAAATCGTGACCCTGGCTGTGGAAACAGTGGGCGGCAAGCTGCCGGTCATTGCCAGCGCCGGACTGAGTGTGGAAGCAGGAAAGGCCTATGCCCGCATGGCCGAGGACGCCGGCGCCGACGGCATATTGCTGATGCCGCCTTACTTGACGGAATGCCCGCAGGAAGGCCTGGTCGAGTATGCGCGCCAGATCTGTGACTCAACCAAGATCAACGTGATCTATTACAACCGTGGCAATGGCGTGCTCGAGGCCGACGCGGTCCAGCAGCTCGCCGATGCCTGCCCCAACCTGATCGGTCTGAAGGACGGCAAGGGCGACATTCAGCTTCTCAACAAGATTATCAAGACATTGGGCGACCGCCTAGCCTACGTGGGCGGCGTGCCCACCGCGGAAATCTTCGCCGAGGCCTACCTGTCGATCGGCGTGAATACCTATTCTTCGGCGGTGTTCAACTTCGTGCCGGACATGGCGGTGACGTTCTACAAGGCCCTGCGTCAGGGCGACTCGGCCACCGTCAAGACAATCACTAACGAGTTCTTCATTCCCTTCGTCAACCTGCGTGACCACAAAAAAGGCTATGCGGTCAGCCTGATCAAGGCGGGCGCGGAATTGATAGGCAGGCCTGCAGGCGCAGTGAGGGCACCGCTAGAAATGCCGAACGCGACCGAGCAGGAGCAGCTCAAGGCGCTCATCGACAAGGCCCAATCGCTATAAAGTTACGTGTTGAAGCTTGAGATCGCAGTGCCTTCCCGAATAACAACTCTAAAACCGCTCACTCGTCGTTACGAAGACTTCCGGCAAGGCAACCATCAGACGACACTCTATTCAGTAAGGGACATGCCATGAAACTCAAAAAGACACTCCTGGGAATCGCCTGCCTGGCGACACTCGCCGCCAGCGCCGCCTATGCCGATTTCCCCAATCGTGATATTCGCGTCATCGTGCCTGCGGCCGCCGGCGGTGGCACCGACGCCATCGTGCGCAAGATCTCCAACATTGCCGAAGAATCGCTGCCTGTCTCTATGTATGTCGAGAATGTCGAAGGCGGAATGACGGCAACCGGCCTGCTCCAGCTGATGAAAGCCCGTCCGGATGGGCAAACTATTGCGGCGATCACCTACGACAGCATCATCACGATTCCGTGGAAGAACATGCTGCCCGGCTTCAACATGGACAAGATGAGCATGATCGCCCGCATCACCAGTGAAGCCGATGCGATTACTGTGCCGGAAAGCTCTTCCTATAAAACACTGGATGATCTAATCACCGCCGCTAAGGAAAAGCCCGATAGCGTTCGCGTCGGCATTCAGAATATGGGCGCCAGAACCCACTTGACGTTGCTGCAACTCCAGGAACAGACCGGCGCCAAGTTCAAGATCGTTTCCTACAACAATAGCGCGGCTTCGCAGAAGGAAGCTCTGCTCAACGGCGAAGTCGATGCCGTCGTCACTAGCCTTGGTGATCTAGCTCCGCTGATTGAATCCGGTCAGGCCCGCGGTCTGGTTGAATTTTCCGATACCCAGAACGCGGGCTTTCCCGACGTACCGCCTGTGACCGAGACCGATACCGGTCTGGATCTGCAGATGGGCAGCTTCATTATTATGGTCGCCCCGGCCCGTACGCCGGATCAGGTTATCGAAAAGCTGGAAACCACCTACCACAAAGCCTACGAGAGCGATGAATTCCAGCAGTGGCTGAAGCAGATCGGCGTCACACCCGCCTGGCTCGGCGCTGACGACGTTACCCAGTGGACGAGTGACATTCAACAGCAGCTCTTCAGCACCATGGATGACCTGGTCGACAAGGGCGTACTGGAGAAATAATTCACCCACGCTCGATCATCCCTACATACACTGCGCCATGCTATCAACATGGCGCAATGGCGCAGCGTTGTTGCCAAAGGTGCCTCATGTCATCTAAACAGCTACCCCAACGGTCATCCCGGCGCTTTGCTCTAGGTGGCGAGTTCTACGTACCGGCGGCGCTGGCGATCATTACCGTCGTCTACCTGATCTCCGCGATCCAGCTCGGCCCCCCGATGAAAGACGGCAACATGACCGCGTCTTTCTTTCCCATGGCCACTGCCATCGTCATGCTGATCGCGCTGATCTGCGCCATGGTGCACGCACTTCGTGGCAGGGCCAAAGCGGCTGCGGAAGAGACGATCGCCAACGCCGAAGGCGATGATGAAATTCCATCGGGCAAACAGTATGCCGGGCTGTCTCTCGGCGCAATCGGCGTCATTTTGCTGACGGCAGGCTATCTGCTGGCGTTCGACCTGATCGGCTACTTCGTGTCGACGTTCGTCTACGTACTGCTGCTCTGCTGTCTGTTTGGCGGCGGATTCAGGCAGAAATGGCTGTCCAGGCTGATCGCCGCGGTCGTCATCACTATCGCCGGCTATCTGCTGTTCGAGGTCGTCTTTCAGGTCCGTCTGCCCACCCTCTGGAGTCAATGATCATGGACTCGATCACTGGACTGCTGGGTGGTTTCGCCGCCCTCGCCAATCCCGAAACCCTGCTCTACATGGTTGGCGGCTTTCTGATCGGCACCTTTTTCGGCGCCGTGCCGGGCCTCACGTCGGTGCTGGCCATCGCCTTGCTGCTGCCGTTGACCTACAGCCTCGACGTCACCACGGCACTGGTGGCCTGCGCCAGTATCTTCATGGCCGGAATGTGCAGCGGCAGCATTACCGCGACGACCATCAACATTCCCGGCGCACCGTCGTCGATGATGACCGCGCTGGAAGGCTACCCGATGCAGCAACGCGGCGAGGGCGCCAAGGCGCTCGGCCATGCCGCATTGGGTTCGATGATCGGCGGCTCGCTGGGTGCGCTGCTGCTGATGGTCATGGCACCACTGGCAGCCGACGTCGCCTTGTTGATCCGCACGCCGGGCAAGTTCTCGCTGATCGCATTTGCGCTGATCGTGATCATCATCTCCCAGCGGGGATCGATCACCAAAGGCATGATCGCCACGCTATTCGGCGTCATGATCGCCACCATCGGCATCGACGTGGTGCAGCCGCTGGCTCGCTTTACCTTCGGCACCAGCGTACTGGTCCAGGGTATCGACATGATGCCGTTGATCATCGGTACCTTTGCCATCAGCGAGCTACTGGTCCAGGCCGACAGTCGCAGCAGCCGAACCGTCGACCCCAGCAAGATCCAGGCGGCCAAGGTGCGTCGGCGCGATTTCATCCCGCCGCTGTCGGAAGTTCGGGAAATCGGCGTGATGCGCTATCTGAAAAGCACGGTCATCGGTTATGCAGTGGGAATTCTGCCCGGCGCCGGCGGCTCCATGGCGGCCTTCGTCTCCTACGCGGAATCGATGCGATCGTCCAAGCATCCGGAGCGTTACGGCAAGGGCAACCCGGAAGGGATCGCGGCGGCAGAATGCGCCAACAACTCGATGTGCGGCGGTGCCTTCGTCCCCATGCTGACGTTCGGCATCCCCGGCGATCCGACGACCGCAATCGTGCTCGGCGTGCTGGTCATCAACGGGCTGCAACCCGGCCCGCAGTTCATGACCCAGCAGCTCGGTCTGATCGCACCGATGTTCGCCTCGCTGTTCGTCAGCGCGCTGATTCTGATCCCGCTGACGCTCTACCTGCTTGGCCCCTACTTTCTCAGGATCGTCTCGATCCGCCGCGACGTGCTCTATTCAAGCATCGCCATCGTCGCCCTGGTGGGCAGTTACGTGGCGACCTACTCCACGTTCCAGATGGCGCTGGCGCTGGTCTTCGGCGTGCTGGCCTACTTCCTGCGCAAGCAGAAGTATCCGACCGTCTGCCTGCTGCTTGGCTTCGTGCTTGGCCCAAGTCTGGAGGAGTACTGCCGCCGCTCGCTCTCCATCAATGACGGCAACCCGCTGATCTTTTTGACCAGCCCAGACAGCCTGTTCTTTATCGCGCTGACGATGGTGTTCTTCTACTTCATGGTGATTCGCAAGCCAAAGAATAATGGCCTCGGCGCTCCACCAGCCTAAGTCATCTTTTAGCCAAGACGCTGAAACTGTCATTCAGACGGTTGCGGCGTCTTTCTATCTTTCGATATAAGCGCTCGAAGCGTCAAAGTGGCTCACTTCAACTTCTTAAATGGGTTTTCCATATACCCATTACCTTTTAGTCGTATCAACTATCGTTGGTATTGTATCGATCTAGGATAACTCCTATCTTGGTTTGTATGATGTATTACAAGTCTGAGGGCGCATATCCTTCTGCCTAGTCTGCTGTTATTTCAATCGATTGCATTTGTCCCGCATCTTCGAGTCCGCGCAAGAGGAACGATCGTGAAGTTTTTTAAGAGAGGATGTCATCAAGGCAATTGTCGACGGTCTGTTGTCTTTCCCGTCATCGACGTCGACAGCCGAGGGACGTTCGATCCCAAGCAACCCGCCCTGGTTAGATAGTGACACATCGACGTGCCTGCGCGATCCGATTGCCGGGCACTTTGACTTACTTCAAGGCTCGTGACGATGAATGACAGCAACATGTTGGGTGTAACCCGCATTTTCCAGCAGGGCAGCTTATCGCTGCAGGTCTCGAAACAGCTTGAGGCGCTGATCGTCAGTGGCAATATTGCCGTGGGCGATAAACTTCCGACCGAGAATGCTTTGTGCGACATGTTCGGCGTCAGCCGTACCGTCATACGGGAAGCCATTACCCATCTAAAGTCGCTGGGTTTGGTCGAAACGCGGCGTGGGGTGGGGACACGTATATTGCGGACCACCGCCGAGGAGGCGTATCCGGCCAAGCGCATCAGCCTGACAACCGTCGAGGACATCATGAACATCCTCGAGTTGCGGCTCACGCTGGAACCTGAAGCGGCGGCTATGGCGGCCAGCCGCCATAATGCTGCGGACGATCGGCGGCTGAAAGAGAAGCACGCCGCCTTTATCAACGCCTGTGAGCATCATTCTCAGGCCCGCGAAGAAGATTTCGCCTTTCATCACGCCATCATGCAGGCCACCCACAATCCGCTGTTTGCTGATTTCTATGCGTCGCTGAATACCGGTGCCATTCCGCGTGCCAAGCTCCTGGCAGTGGAGCTGGATTCGGCTTCTACTCGGCGCTACCTCGAGCGGGTCTGCCAGGAGCATGAGGCCATCTTGGACGCCATTGTCGCCGGTGATAGTGCCGGGGCAAAACAGGCCATGCATTTTCATCTCAGCCGAGCCCGTGAGACGTATTCACACTATCGGGATAAACCGCAGGACGACGAGCGCTCCCTCCGTTCATCAAAAACGAATGAGGAAAAGGCATGACACTCACAGGTGAGTTATTAATCGGACAACGTGCCGTCACAGGCACGCAAGCAGCTATTGAAGCCGTCAATCCGGCCACCGACGAAAAGCTCGAGCCGGCCTATGCCGGTGGCAGTAAAGCTGATGTCGAGCAAGCCTGCGCACTAGCGTGGGAGGCGTTCGACAGTTATCGCGAGACATCGCTGGAAGCGCGCGCGATCTTTCTGGAAACCATCGCCGACGAGATCGAGGCGATCGGCGATGATCTTATCGAGCGCGCCATGGCAGAAACCGGCCTGCCCCAGGCGCGCCTGACCGGCGAGCGTGGCCGCACCTGCGGCCAGCTGCGGCTGTTCGCCAAGGTCGTGCGTGCCGGTGAATGGCTCGACGTGCGCATCGATCCGGCCCAGCCCGAACGCCAGCCCATGCCACGCGTAGACCTGCGTCAACGCCATATTGCTCTGGGGCCTGTTGCCGTATTCGGCGCCAGCAACTTCCCGTTGGCCTTCTCGGTTGCGGGCGGCGATACCGCCTCCGCATTAGCCGCGGGATGCCCTGTCATCGTCAAGGCGCACTCTGCCCATCCGGGTACTTCCGAGCTGGTAGGGCGCGCCGTTCAGAAAGCGGTGAAAAGCTGTAACTTGCCCGAAGGTGTCTTCTCGCTCCTGTTTGGCTCAGGACGCGAGATCGGGCAGGCATTAGTGCTTGATCCACGCATCAAGGCGGCGGGCTTTACCGGTTCACGCAGTGGTGGCACGGCGCTTTGGAAACTGGCCCAAGGTCGCCCCGAGCCTATCCCCTTTTATGCCGAGATGAGCAGTATCAATCCGGTATTCCTGCTGCCCAGCGCCCTTGGAACGCGCGGCGAAGAGATCGCATGGGGCTTCATTGCCTCGCTCAACATGGGCGCGGGCCAGTTCTGTACTAGCCCGGGACTGGTGATTGCCGAGAAAGGTCCGGCGTTGGACAGCTTTATCCAGACGGCACGTGATGCACTGCAGGAAAGTGCCTCCCAGACGATGCTGACTTCGGGCATTTTCGAGGCCTACCAGCAGGGTATCAGTAAATTGACTCAGCATGGCCAAGTCCAGGAGATCGCCAGAGGCAAGACAGGCGATACGCCGAACCAATGCCAGGCCGGCCTGTTCATGACCAAGGCGGCCGATTTTCTGGCTGACGAGACGCTGCAAGAGGAAGTTTTCGGTTCATCTTCATTGATCATCGAATGTGCCAACGCCAGCGAAGTCGCTCAGGTTGCCGAACATCTCGAAGGTCAGCTGACCGCTACCCTGCAGATGGAAGATGCAGATGTAGATGTGGCACGGCAGCTGCTGCCGATCCTGGAGCGCAAGGCAGGGCGCATCATGGTCAACGGCTGGCCCACCGGTGTGGAAGTTGGCCATGCGATGGTGCATGGTGGTCCCTTCCCAGCAACCTCGGACAGTCGTACCACCTCGGTAGGGACAGCGGCGGTCTATCGCTTCCTCCGCCCGGTGTGCTATCAGGATCTGCCTGCTGCTTTATTGCCCGAAGCGCTCAAGGACAATAATCCGTTAGGCCTATCTCGTCTGTATGACGGTCAGCGGGAAGCTGTGCGCTGATCCAGTAGGGATGAAGCCATCCGGTTCTTTCTGCTTGCCATGAGACCCGTCAAGCGTCAGATCCTACTGAGCGCAACCGATAAGCACGATGCACAGGGCCGCATAGGCAGCCCTGTGCGTTGCCTTTAAAGTGCTCTGTGTTCCTGCCATGGGCCATGTGCTCGATTCCTCCCAGCAGCCCGCCTACAATCCCGAACTGCCCGGCAAGGGTGTATCCTGCAAGACTATATTCGACTGCACGGTACCCTGGCACATGAAAGACGAATTCAAGCGCGCCGAATTCATGGAGGTCGACCCGCGCCCCTTCGCCCCGCAGCTGTTCGATAAAGCACAAGGAGGTGCGCATGGCTAAGCCGCGCCGCCTGATCGTTGCGATTACTGGCGCTACCGGCTTTGTCTATGGTGCGCGGGCGCTGGAGCTGCTGCGCCCGCTCGACATCGAGACCCACCTGGTAATGTCGAAATCCGCCGACCTGACCCGTCGTTACGAGACGGATCTTTCCCGCGAGGCGCTGCACGAGCTTGCCGATGTGGTCCACCCCGCCGGTGACATCGGCGCCTCGCTCGCCAGCGGCTCATTCAAGACGCTAGGTATGCTGGTCGCGCCGTGCTCGATCAAGACCATGTCGGAGATCGCCACCGGCACCACCACCACCTTAGTGTCACGCGCCGCCGACGTGGTGCTCAAAGAGCGCCGCCGCCTGGTGCTGATGGTGCGCGAGACACCGCTCCACCTCGGCCATCTGCGTACCATGACGGCGTTGACCGAAATGGGCGCGATCATGTTTCCGCCGGTGCCCGCGTTTTATGCCCGCCCCGACTCGATTGAGCAGATGGTCGATCACAGCGTCGCCCGGGCGCTCGATCTGTTCGATATCGAGATCGAGGGGCTGCCGCGCTGGGGCGAGGAGCTGCATCCGCCGGGCCGTACGCTTTAATCTCCGGGCCGCTGCGTAGCACGGACGAAGTGTCTGCTAGACTTCAGATTTTTCCACGCCAACTATCGGATGAAGTGATGAATCTTTCAGACAATACAGTACTGATTACTGGCGGTGGCAGCGGCATCGGCTTGGCCATTGCCCAGCGCTTTCTCGACGCTGGCAGCGAAGTGATCATCTGCGGGCGGCGCGAGGACAAGCTGCGCGAAGCGCAGGCTCAGCATCCTGAGTTGCACATTCGCGTCGCTGACGTGGCAAGCCAAGCTGGACGTGAAGAGTTGATTGGCTGGGCGACACGGGAATTCCCGGCGCTCAATGTACTGGTCAACAATGCCGGCTTGCAGCGCCGCCAGCGCTTTTCGGCCGACGACGCGCCCTGGCCCGAGCGTCAGCAGGAGATCACAATCAATTTCGAAGCGCCGGTTCATCTCTGCTCACTGGTGCTTGAACATCTGCGCCAACAGCCGCGCGCGGCGATCATCAATGTCTCCTCGGGTCTCGCCTTCGTGCCGGGACTGTTTGCACCGGTCTACTCTGCTACCAAGGCGGCAATGCATTCCTTCTCGCTGTCGCTGCGCGGCGAGCTGACCAATACGCCCATCGAGGTAATCGAGATCGCCCCGCCGGCGGTCAATACCGATCTGGGCGGCGTTGGCATCCATACCGAAGGCGCACCGGTCGACGATTTCACCGATTCAGTGATGCAACGCATCGCTGCAGGTGAAGTGGAAGTGGGCTATGGCGGTTCGGAAGAGCGTCGCCGTGCCTCACGCGATGAGCTCGACGCGTGGTTTGAGCGCATGAACGCGGATTTTATGTAAACCCGTGCGCACCCCGCTGAGGCTTCGGTTCAGGTAGAATGGCCGCGCTCGCCCTTGGGCGCTGGCCTTCCGAGCCGACGCCTTATCTTCCTTTTCCAAACAGGATTATGCATGAATGATTTACCCCACTGCGTAGCGTGTGGCTCCGAGTACACCTACGAGGATGGTGATATGTATGTGTGCCCGGAGTGCGCCCATGAGTGGTCGAAAACGGCACCTGCCGAGAGTGCCGATACTTCGCGTGCGGTGACCGATGCCCATGGCACCGCACTGCAAGATGGGGATAGCGTGACGGTGATCAAGAATCTGAAGGTCAAGGGCTCCTCCTCGGTGGTCAAGGTCGGCACCAAGGTCAAGAACATCCGCCTGGTCGACGGTGACCATGACATCGATTGTAAAATTGACGGTATTGGCGCGATGAAGCTGAAATCGGAATTCGTGAAGAAGGCCTGAGCGGCACTAGCGGCACTGCGCCGCTTCTGTAGGGCATTTTTGTTCGTATGGCAGGCATTATCTGGGGAACTTCATGAAACGTTTTGTGCTGCTCGACACCGCCGAGATTCCTGATAACGGCGGTGCCTTGTGCCTGTTCGAGTACGGTGACGACTTCGTGATCAAGCTTGAAGGCGGCAAGGGCGGCCAGCTAATGAACTCACGGATGCACGGCTCTGAAGACGCGCTGGCCGAGCTGCCGTGCAAGCGTATCGCCAGCCGTCCGCAGCCCCGTGTCTTGATTGGCGGGCTGGGGATGGGCTTTACGCTCGCTGCCGCACTCAAAACCCTGGGCGAAAATGCCGAAGTGCTGGTGGCCGAACTGGTGCCCGGCGTGATCGAGTGGAACCGCGGGGCGCTGGGTGAAAAAGCCGGTTATCCTTTACGCGACACTCGCACAAAAGTAATAAACGATGATGTTGCCGCCGTGCTGAGCGCCGAACCTGCAGGCTTCGATGCGATCATGCTCGATATCGACAACGGCCCTGAAGGGCTGACCCAGCAGGCCAACGGCTGGCTCTATTCCGCTGCGGGACTGAACGCCTGCGCGCGGGCGCTGCGTCCGAAGGGCGTATTGGCCGTCTGGTCCGCCAGTGCCGATCGCCAGTTTTCAGCAAGACTCGGCAAGGCCGGATTCAAGGCCGAAGAAGTACAGGTTTTCGCCCACGGTAACAAGGGCACCCGTCATACCATCTGGATCGCCGAGCGGCGTGGCGGCTGAGTCCGGCTGGCACGCAAGGCTGCCTAGCGGGCATCGATCTGCGCCAACGCTTCGGCTATGTCATTCTCGCGAGTGGGGCGCACCAGACGCGCAACCTCCTGACCGCGCTTGAGAAAGACCAGTGTTGGCCACAGCTTGACGCCGAACGAGCGTCCCAGCCGTCTGCCACGGCCATCTTCGACCTTGATATGCGCCACATCGGGGTGGGCAGTAAACGCTGCCGCAAGCGGTGCCTGAGCGGCTTGGCAATAGCCGCACCAGGGTGCGCCGAATTCAATAACGGTCGGCTCTTCCCATGCATCGACTTCTGCGCGGCTTGGCTCGTTGGCTGTGTAATCTGTAGTCATCGCCATAAGGTTTTCTCCGGCTGTACGTTAGGGTCATGGTCAGGGTCATGGTAGAAATGATAGAACCTGTTTCATGAATAGTGGCAGCGGACATGCCGCCAATGGCCAATAGGATGATCATGGATAGCGAGAAAATTGAAGGCGCCCTGGCGTTTCTCAAGGAGGCCGAGAAGCTCAAGGACGTGCTGCGCACGGCGTATACCAGCAGTGGCCAGCGCGAGAGCACGGCCGCCCATACCTGGCGCTTGTGCCTGATGGCGATGGTCTTTGAGGAGGAGTTTGCGGATATCGATTTTGCCAAGCTGCTCAAGATCTGTGTGCTGCATGATCTAGGCGAGGCGATCAACGGTGATATTCCTGCTATTGAGCAGGACCCTGCGAAAGGCAAATCTGCACAGGAGCGTGAAGATCTGCAGACGTTGCTGGCACCGTTGGATGCCAAACTTCAGGTCCAGTTTCTGGCGCTGTGGGATGAGTATGAAAACGCCTCGTCACCGGAGGCGCGGCTGGTCAAGGGCCTCGATAAGCTGGAGACCCTCCTGCAGCACAACCAGGGTGACAATCCCGCCGATTTCAATTACGCCTTCAATCTGAGCTACGGTCAGAAGTACACCTCAACGCATCCGCTATTTATCGAAATTCGCCAGCGTCTCGATGAAGAAACGCGCCACAAGGCGTTATTATCGGAACAGGGCCATCCACATACCGGAGCATGACGACTCGCCCCGGTATGCTGGAAAAGATTATTCGGCTGCGCTGTTTTTCGTCGTGCTCTTCTTGCCCCCAGAGGGATGTTCGTCCTCGAGCAGGTCGGCGACCGAGTCGAGAATTTCCTTGGGCCTGAACGGGTAACGTTCGACTTCGGCCCGGTCGGCGATGCCGGTCAGCACCAGTACGGTATGCAGCCCCGCCTCGATACCTGCGACCACATCGGTGTCCATGCGATCACCGATCATGCCGGTGCGCAGCGAGTGGGTGCCGAGCTTATTCATCGCCGAGCGAAACATCATCGGGTTGGGCTTGCCGACCACGTAGGGCTCGCGCTTGGTTGCACTGGTGATCAGTGCCGCCACCGCACCGGTCGCCGGTAGCGGGCCGTCGGCACTCGGGCTGGTGACGTCCGGGTTGGTGGCAATGAAGCGTGCGCCAGCGTTGATCAAACGGATCGCCTTGGTAATCGCCTCGAACGAGTAAGTGCGAGTCTCGCCCAGTACTACGAAGTCGGGCGCGGTATCGGTCATCACGAAGCCCGCTTCATGCATCGCGGTGGTGATACCGGCCTCACCAATGACGAAGGCCGAGCCGCCCGGCGCCTGATCTTTCAGAAAGGCGGCAGTGGCCAGCGCCGAAGTCCATAATTGTTCCTCGGGCACGTTGATGCCACTGCGCGCCAATCGTGCGCTCAGATCGCGCGGGGTATAAATGGAGTTATTGGTCAGCACCAGAAAGGGCTTGTTCTGCCTGCGCCACTGATCAATCAGTTCGGCGGCGCCGGGCAGTGCCTTGTTTTCATGCACCAGCACACCGTCCATGTCGGTCAGCCAGCAATCAACGTTTCTTGTTTCCACTGCATTCGCTCCTGCCTGAAGAGAGTTCCAGCATAGCCGCACCGGTAGGCGGCTGTCTTTCCTGCGATGGCATGATGCGCGCTCGGTTCGGCTTACAGCGTCACCACGATCTTGCCGACCTGCGCATTCGACTCCATGAAACGATGCGCCTCGACGATCTGTTCGAAAGCGAATGTCTTGGCAATCACCGGACGCAGCTTGCCGTCGCGCATGCCATCGACGATAAATTTCTTGGCCCGTTCCAGCCGTGTCGCATCACCGGTGATCTCGAACAGCTGATAGCCACGCAGGGTCAGATCCTTGCCGAGGATGTCCATCACCGGCACGGTCAGATCGCTGGTATCCAGCGCGCCGTACTGAAAGAAGATGCCGAGAAACGACAGCGAACGCAGAATCTTGGGCACTTCCGGGCCGCCGACCGGATCGAAGGCGACACGGGCACCCTTGCCTGCCGTGATCCGCTCGACTTCGGTGACGATGTCCTTCTCTTCAGTGGCGATCACATGTGCCGCACCGGCGTCATGCAGGGCGGACGCCTTCTTGTTGCTGCGCGTCAGTGCCACCGGTATGGCACCGACCCGGTTGGCGATCTGGATCGCGGCCAGACCGACGCTGCTTGACGCGGCGCGGATCAGTACCGTGTCGCCCTGCTTGAGCTGGGCAATATCGATCAATGCACCGTAGGCGGTAACGAACATCATCCAGCTGGCGGCGGCTTGTTCAAACGAGAGCGTTTCGGGATGCTTGACCACGGCATGGACCGGCGCGTTGACCAGCTCGCCATACAGGCCGTATTCGTCAAAGCCGAAGGCGGGAATGGTGCTGATCGTATCGCCGACGGCGAATCCGGTCACGCCATCGCCCACGGATTCGACCGTGCCAGCGGCTTCATAGCCGAGAATGGCGGGAAACGAGGGCTGAATAGTGTAATTGCCGCTGCGATACATCGCCTCGGCGCGATTGAGGCCGAGCGCCTTGACCTTGATGCGTACCTCATTGGGGCCCGGCGCGGGCACATCGATATCCTCGATCTGCAGGACTTCGGGGCCTCCCGTCTGATGAAAGCGGACTACCTTGGACATGAGAAAGAACTCCAGATTAATGAATGATAATGCTGGCGCATGCACTGCTGTGTGCATTTCCAGTGACACTATTGCCGCCCGCTGTCATGGCGGGGCGGGATAATCGGGATTATTGCGGTCGGGTGCGTCAATGTCATCGAGGGCAGACATGGTCGGTGTCAACGCTGGCCCCTGCGTCTCGTAACGCGTCGCCTTGTAGCTGACACCGTGACGAAGCAGGGGCGGCTGGGTGCCGCTGTGCAGCGCAGTGACACGGTCGATAATGACGCGGTCGGCCATCGTCAGGCGATCAAGCATGCGTAGATGTTGTAGCCAGTTACGGACCAGAAAGACTTCCTGCCATATCTCACGGTCGTTGACATCACGATACAGCGACCAGCGCTCGGCACCATTGCGCAGCCTAAGCTTCCTGAGCGGCCGCACGGCGCGGGCAAATTCGCGGATATTGTCAGTAGCAATTCGGTATTCGATCGATACCAGCACCGAACCACGCGCCGGATTGAACTCGAAAGCGGGCTGTCCGGCCATGGTTTCGGGCGCTTCGACGAGGCTGTCGGCATCAAGGTTCGGTAAACGGGAGGAATAGAGCAGCAGGGCGGAAATAATCAGTAGCCCACCGGCACTCAGCAGTGCGCCCTGTACCGCCATGTTCTCGGCCAGCTGGCCCCAGACGAATGAGCCAATGGTTAGACCGCCATAGAGTGCGGTCTGATAAAGCGCCAAAGCACGCGCCTTGACCCAGTCCGGTACCAGTACCTGAACTGATGAGTTATAGGATGCTACGGCGGCGATCCAGCAGCTGCCCCCAATAATCAAGGCCGGGAACAGTGCCCACAACGTGTCGAAGCCGCCAAGGATAAGCATGACCATGCCCAAAACCGTTGCGGCGTAACTGATCAGGTGGCTGCTGCCGAGCTTGCGACGGATGCGATTGACCAGAGTGCTGCCAGCGATGGCGCCAATACCGAGGGCACCGAGCATATAGCCATAAAGCGAGGCGCTGCCGCTGGGGTGAGCATGTGCCAGCAGTGGCAGCAAGGCCCAGATGGCGCTGGCGGAAATGCCGAATATGAATGAGCGCAGCATCACCAGGCGAGTCACGCTGGAGTATTGCGTAAAGTGCAGCGCCGCCTTGATCCCTTCGACAATACGCTCGGGCGGCAAGGTTTTTTTCGGCACTGCACGCCGCCAGCGCCACACCGCCCAGATCAGTCCGCAGAAGCACAGACTGTTGAGCAGGAATATCCATGCCGGTCCTACCGCCGACAGCAGCAGACCGCCAATCGCTGGGCCAATGGCACGTGCGGCGTTGTAATTGACGCTGTTGAGCAGCACTGCGCTGCTGACGAGATTCTTCGGCACCTGTTCGTTCACCGCTGCCTGCCAGGCTGGTGTCGTGATGGCGGCGCCGATGGAAACGCAGAAGATAGATGCAATCAGCAGCGTCGGCGACAGCAAGCCCATGAAGGTAATAGCGGTGATAAAAAGGCCGCCCAGTACCTCAATGGTCATGCCCGTCAGCATGATCTTGCGCCGATCGTAATTATCGGCAATTACACCGGTAACAATCGACATTAGTACCAGCGGCAGAGCTGCGGCGACCTGAATCATCGCGACCATCACGGCGCTGCCCTGGGCTTCCGTGACGACCCAGGCGGCAGCGACCGACTGCGCCCAGATGCCTAAGTTGGCAAACAGGTTGGCAATCCAGATGGCGCGAAAGGCGGCAATGGAAAGGGGGGCGAAGGTGCCCACATTCTCGGGACGTGGTGGAACCTGATCAGATTCCAGCGTGAGATCGCTTTGACGTGAAACGGGTTGCAGCATGGACAGCTCGTCAGTAGCAGATGGCGAGAAAGATCTGAAGGCCTACTGGGTTAAGTGCGGCCCGCCGTCGTGGCGATGGCAAGCAACAGTGGCAAGCCACATCAGGCGTTGTCGTGTGAGTATAGTCGGCTTGTCGAAGGATGAAGTGATCCTGGCAACGCGCTTTCAGCGTGTGCGGTTGCCATGTAAACGAGAGAAAGAGCATTAAAAGAAAAAGGCCGCTGCATAAGCAGCGGCCTTTTACGTACTAAAATACTGCCTGCAGCAAGATCGATCGCTGTCTCGATTGACCGGTCACTACACTGAGTCCAGGCAATTATCTGCACGCTGCTTCGAACATGTGCGCTTTTAAAAGCCTGTAGATATGCTCTGCATCCAGCGTCTCGGCAGTGAAGTCAGCGTCAGTCGACAGCGCGAATTGGCGTGCAGCCTGAGTATCAGCGCCTACGTAAGCCATCGACCACTGTGCAAAGGTGCACTGATCTACACGCTTGAAATCAAGCACGGCGACATTGGAGTGACGGATATCATGCTGAATACGCTCGAAGGTGTCCTCAATAACCGCACGTGGCCCTTCCAGCACCTGCGCGAAACAGCGCATGTTGAACATCAGCGCACCGAATATCCCTGCCCGGGCATTGTTGCGGCGTGACGCGTCCAGAATCTGCTCGATTTCGCGATGCATGGTCGCATCGTCGCCTTCGATATCGTTACGGCTGACATAGACCAATCTATATAGAGCATCATTCATGAGGGGGGGCCGTTGCCGGGGCGGGCGTCTTGGCTGGGCACCCGCAGCGTTGAAAATAATCGTTGATCTGTTCAGGCGGCATGGGCCGGGCAATAAGGTAACCCTGCGCATTGTCACAGCCGCTGCGCGCCAGCGCTTCAAATTGTGCTTGTGTTTCGACGCCTTCGGCGATCGTTGTCATCCCCAAGCTGGTCGCCAGGGCCAGGATGGCATCGACCAGCGCCTTCGACTTTACCGACTGCTCGCCGCGAATGAACGACTGATCGATCTTCAGCTTGGAAAACGGAAAGCTGTTCAAATAGCTCAGTGACGAATAGCCGGTACCGAAGTCGTCCATGGCAATGCCCACCCCCATCGCCTTGAGTGCCCACAAGCGCTGCATGACGGCGGGTGAATTGCTGATCAGGGTGCCTTCGGTGATTTCCAGCTCCAGCCGTGCCGGCGCCAACCCTGCAGATCGTAGTGCATCGTGCACAATGGTCACGATCCTGTCGTCATTGAACTGAAGCGGCGAGACGTTGACGGCGACGATCAGGTCATTGGGCCAGGTGCTGGCTTCCTGACAGGCGGCATAAAGCACCCATTCACCAATTGTATGGATCTCGCCGATCTCTTCTGCCAGCGGGATGAAGTCGGCCGGTGAAATGGGCCCACACTTGGCACAGTTCCAGCGAAGCAGCGCCTCAAAGCCGCTGATGGCCTGGGTCTGAAGATTCACCTGCGGCTGATAGAACAGGGACAATTCCTGAAGTCCCAGCGCGCGGCGCAGATTAAGCTCCATTTCGCGGCGCTCAAGGGCTTGCTCGGCCAATCTTTGCTCGAAAATACGAAAGGTGCTCCGTCCTGCTGCCTTTGCGGCGTAAAGCGCAAGATTGGCATGCTTGAGCACATCGGCATTTTCAGGCCTTTCAGGCTTGAGCAACGTTATGCCGATACTGGCGCCGATATTGATCTGTTGACCTTCAATCAGAAACGACCGGCTCAGCAGCTCGATAACCCGCTCAGCCAACGATGCGGTATCGTCGTGAGAAGGCTCAAGCGGATGAAGAATCACGAATTCGTCCCCGCTCAAGCGCATCACCTGATCATTATCGTGCGCCGCATTCTTCAGGCGCCTGGCGGCGAGTTTAAGCAGGGCATCACCGACCAGATGGCCTAGCGTCTCGTTGACCTGTTTGAAGCGATCGAGATCAATCAACAGTACCGCGAGGGTCTGGTTATCGGGATGACAAGCCATCCAGCGCGCCACCGCTTCCTCAAAAGCCAAGCGATTACCGAGTCCTGTATGCGGGTCATTAAGGGATAACTGCTGGTCGGCTTCGAACGTAACGGTATGCTCGCCCGCTCGAGTTACTACAATCAGGCGCGAATCGGCATGGCGAGCATCAAGAGTAAGGATAAGAGCGGTACCGTTTGACCGTGGCAGGGTCAGTACACCATTTTCGGTGCGCGCCAGTAGCTCACTGAGGGCGGCCCGTTCGGCAGGTGACAGCATTTCGCATCGATCTAACAGCGGTTGGCGGCGGATGGCATGTTCCGTCAACCCGAGCAACGCAGTGAAGGTAGGGTTGGCGTAGTTCACGCTACCGCTATCATCGACAACGGCGAGCCCGAGTGACGAGTGCTGCGCCGCCTGCAAAAAAGCGTCGATCTCCAGCGATGTCAGCTGTGCTTCGTTATCTGCCGATATGGCACTAAACGCTGGAAATGCGTCGGAAGTTTTCTTTGAGCCGGGCATAGGCATCCATTGTTTTTCACAGTGAATCGCGAGCCGCTAAGTATGGCGCAAGCTCAATGAAGGATTATCGGCACTATTCGGCCTGGACTTGATATAGCCGCACACACCGATAACGTTATCCTTTTCCATTGGCACGTCAGTGCAGATAACGGGGCTTGAAAATCCCCTTCAGCTCCGCATAGGGAATATGTAATTCAGGCTGGCCGATGGCATAGGGGCCGAGATCATAGGCCTGATACTTGACCACGACATCTTCATCCAATGGTGCAACGTTACTGGAGCTCGACAACGGCCATTGCGCGGCGAAGGCCTGATCCTCCCCGAGCTGCTCAAGCCAGCGGTTATGGGCACGCTCCAGTGCGGCATCGAAGGTGTGACGCTGGCCATCACGCAGCATGTCATCAAGCGTGACAATCTGACGGCTATGCTGATCGATCACCATGTACTGCGTTACCGGCATACCGTGCGCACCCCCAATGAAAATATAATTATTTAACGCAAGGATCAGCAAACCATCATGATCGGCGATCACCTCTGCCGTCACGCTAGCATGGTAAGGCGCGGTGTCGGGATAATCGGTGCGTGCCTTTCGCGCCTCGCTGAAGAACTCATGTGCATAGGCGTCGAATGAGGCAGCAGGCGATTCGCTGCCATTGCCAATGCCTCCCGCCATGACGAGCAAGCGCCGCTTGAGCTCGGCGGACAGGGCCGCATCGTTGACGAAGCGCAGGTAGTCGGCACTGACCCTGGCGCAGTGATCACCGCTGCAGTCCGGTTCAATGAACAAGCGTTCGACACGCTGGATCTCAAGCACGGCCGGCGGGTCAGGCGGTGGCGTCCTTTCAGTGATGTTCTGGCAAGCAGCGAGCGTGACTGTCAGCCCCAGCAGAACAGACCAACGGAAACTTCTCATCATGTATGTTCCTTCTGGCATAAACGCTCAGGGCGCAGGAGCCGCTGCGCCGCGATAATGGCTGCGCCAGTAGCGATTGGTGATGTTGGCCACGCTGACTGTGCGCCCGCTGCCCGGCGCATGAATCATTTGATTGTGCCCAATATAGATACCTACATGGCTGACACCGCCTGGACCAAAAAACAATAGATCGCCAGGTCGGGCTTTATCGCGCCTTGGCAGCGCGTCGAACTGCTGTTGCGACGTGCGTGGTATGTCGATGCCTGCCGCGCGATAGCTCAACTGAGTCAGGCCGCTGCAGTCGAGCCCACGCGGCGTGGTGCCACCGTAGCGGTAGGGCGTGCCGAGCGCATCCTTGGCTGCGGTGATCACCAATACCCGTTCTATCGACAGGTCTGTCTCGTTGCTGGTGTCCTGGGTCTCAAGTGGCGGGTTGCCAGCGCAGCCGGCGAGCATCGCCAGGACAAGCGCGATGCCCGCCACGCCCAGCCGCCTCAGTCCCGCTATACACATCTTGCCTGCCATGTTGCGTTCTCCGCGTCCTTCAGTCGTGTCTTCATGCGCGTGTTGTGCCTATCCATCGCTTATCGGCGCGTCGCGGTCAAGGCTTCACTGCGTCGTGGTGCCGTCATCGAGGATTTTGAGTTCGCGTAGCCAGCGCGCCATGAAGGCATCACGGCGCAAAGGATCGACAAAAGCGAGCAGCGAGGCGTCGATGGGAATCGGATAGAGATGATCGCCGACCTGATCGCGCAGACGCTGAGCAGTGTAGGGCCCGGTGACGTCAGGACGCACGCTGAACAGCGGTGTCTGTCCGGCCATCACGTGTTGACCAGCGTGGCCGAGCAAGAATGCCATGAATCGGCGTGCCGCCTCGGGATGCGGTGCATCGCGGGTGACGAAGGCCATGCGCATCAGCACCAGGCTATAGTCGCTGGGCACTTGGACGATGATGTCAGGATGCTCGCGAGCCCAGACCAGCGCGTAGGAGCCAAGCAGGTTGTAGCCGAGCCAGTAGCGCCCCGCGCTGAGGCCCTCGAGCATGTTGCGGCTGGTAGCCTCGAGCGAGACATCAGCGGCGCCGAGCGCGGCGACCAGATCCCAGAAGCGCGGCGAATAGCGCGCGTCCTGTTGGAACAGGGTGTAGCCGACGCCGCTGCGTTCGGGCGAATAGGTAGTGACTCGGCCGCGCAGCAGGGTGCGGTGCGCGTGCAGCAGGGCCAGTACGTCTCGGTGGGTTTCGGGTGGGCGCATGGCGTGGGCGAGTTCAAGGCGGTAGGCGATGACGATCGGCTCGAAGGTAAAACCGAACACCTCGTCGCGCCACTTGGCCCAGGCCGGCCATTCGGCCGCCTCGGGAATGTCGAGAGCCTGGGCGCGGTTGGCGTTGACCGCAGCCAGCTGCCACGGCATTGCCGAACTCAGCACGATATCGGCGCTTTGCCGCGTACCGGCCTGGAGCTGGCGTTCGACCTCGAGCGTCGAGCCGTCATGATAGATGAGTTCGATGTCAGGGTTGGCGTGGCTGAAGGCATCAAGTAGCGGCGCGACAACGTCGCGGTCCAGCGCGGCGTTGATTACCAGCGTCGTCGCCGCGCAGGCATGAGCACTTAGCCACATCAGCCACAGCCCCAGCAGCGTCGCTTTCATAGCAACCTCTCGCGCTTGAAATGCAACGCCACGCGCAGCCCGCCCACACCGGCCCGTGTGATCGCCAGCTCGGCGTTGTGGTGGGTGGCGACTGAGGCGGCGATAGCCAACCCCAGCCCTGAGCCAGTGGTGTCCTGGCGGCCGGCGCGTTCGAACGGCATGGCTAGCCGCGGCAGCAGCGCCTCGTCGACGCCGGCGCCGTCGTCTTCGACGAACAGAGTTACCTGTTGCGCCGTGGTCACGACGCCAACGGTGATGGCGCTGTCCGGCGGGGTGTAGCGCAGTGCGTTGTCGAGCGCATTGTTGAGAAATTCCTCGAGCTGCCAGGCGATGGCGCGCACCATCACCGGCTGGTTGGGACCATCGAAGCCTAGGTCGTGGGCCTGACTGGCAGCGCGCCCGATCCAGTCGATCAGCCGTGCACGGGCGAGGGTGACGAGATCGAGCACGACGAAGGCTTCGTCGTGGCGGTGGTCGAGGCGGGCCAGACTGAGCAACTGTTGGGCGAGGCGGGCCGAACGGCGGGCACCGTGGTTGACCTCGACCAGTGCCTGGTGCCAGTCGGCGGCGTCGGTCGAGCGCAGCGCCAGCTCGCTGGTGCTCTGCAATCCGGCCAGCGGCGTCTTGAGCTGGTGGGAGGCATCGGCAATGAAACGCATCAGCCGGTCGTGACTGGCGCGCTGACGTTCGAGTAGCTGATCGAGGGCAATGACCAGCTCCTTGAGTTCGAGTGGCACGCTGACGGCAAGCGGGCGCAGGTCGTCAGGCGTGCGCGCACGCAGCAACTGGCGAATGCGCTCCAGTGGAGCAAGTGACGTGCGTACGGCCAACCAGACCAGGGCGGCGGCGAGCAGTGCCATGACAATGAAGCGGAGCGCCGCTCGCTCCATCAGCGCACGGATCAATGCCTCGCGGCCGCCACGGGTATGGGCGACCCATATCTGCACGGGCTCGCGAGTCTCCCAGCCGGCCGAGTCGATTTCGCGCCCCTCGATGCGCAGCCGGACGCTGTCGTGGGTAATGTCGGCGTAGACCGGCCCGGCATGAGCAGCGCGACGCATCGCATCGCTGATTGGCAGCGCCGCATTGGCCGTTACGGTCTCGCCGTTGGCGCCAAACAGTGCATAGAACACTCGTTCCTGAGAGGGAGTGGCGAGTATTTGCAGCGCCGCCGACGGCATTGCCACCAGCGGCTTGCCATCCTGCCACTGGATCGCCTCGCCGATCGTCAGGCTGGCCGAGTCGAGCAGGCCATCGAAGGTGCGATCGGCGGCACGGCGCGCGCTGACGTAGGCTTCGATCAGCAGCGCGACGCCGAACACCAGCGTTACAGCGGCGAGCCACAGCAGCAGTCGTCGTCTGAGCGACTGTTCGATGACAATCATTGCAGTTGCCTCATGGCGTGAACTCTTCGAGCAGATAGCCGAGTCCACGCACGGTACGGATGCGCAGGCCATGGCCCTCGAGACGCTTGCGCAGTCGGCTGACGTAGACGTCAAGGGCATTGGGGCCGACGGCGTCGAAACCGAACAGACGCGCCTCGAGCGTTTCACGCGTCACTAGTTGGCCGGCCTGGCTCAGCAGACTTTCCAGCAGATGCAGCTCGCGGCGTGGCAGCTCAAGCGCTGCGCCGTCGAGGGTGGCGCTGACCGTGCGGATATTGAAATGCAGCGTACCCAGACAGAGCGCATCGCTGGTGCGCTGCTGGCTGCGGCGCAGCAGGGCGCGCACCCGCGCCTCGAGCTCGGCGATCTGAAACGGCTTGGCGAGATAGTCATCGGCACCGAGGTCGAGCCCGCGCACCCGATCGTCGACGCTGTCGCGGGCAGTAAGGATCAGCACCGGCGTGTTGTCGCCGCGGCTGCGAAGTTCGCGCAATAACTCCAGTCCTTCGACATCGGGCAGGCCGAGATCAAGCAGTACCAGATCGAAGCCGCCTTCCTGCAATGCATGTCGAGCATCGTGACCCCGCATCAGTACATCAGTGATATGACCGAGCGGGGCGAGGGCGCGCGCCGTAGCGCGGGCCAGCATGGGGTCATCCTCAACGAGTAGTAGGCGCATACGACTAATGGAGTGTCCGCTGGCAACCCGGATGACAGGTTGATGAAAGGTTAACGCGACTATGATCGCAGCGAGTGTCGCCTGACATGATGCGGTCAGCAGCGGGTGCGGCCCACCCCTGCGAAAGTCGTACTCCAGGAAACATTTTCTTTAATAAACTCAGGAAGCACGCCATGACCCTGCGCCGATTGCTTACCCCCGCTCTGCTGTCATTCGGTCTGCTCGGCAGCGCCCAGCTCCATGCTGCCACGATCGACAAGCCCGAATGCCTGGCCCCGGCCAAGCCGGGCGGCGGTTATGACCTGACCTGCCGGCTCGCCGCCACCACGCTGCAGCAGACCGGACTTCTCGACAAGGCCATGATGGTCAATTACATGCCCGGAGGGATCGGCGCGGTGGCCTACAACCACGTGATGGGCGTGCGCGACGACGATCCCAATTTGATCGTTGCGGCCAGCACGGGTGCTGCACTCAACCTGGCTGAAGGCAAGTTCGGCAAGTACGACGGCAGCGAAGTGCGCTGGCTGGGGGCGGTCGCCACCGATTACGGTGCGGTTGTAGTGCGTGACGATGCGCCCTGGCAGACACTTGATGATCTGATGAAGGCACTGAAAAAAGATCCCCAAGGCATCGTGTTCGGCGCTGGCGGCACGGTTGGCAGCCAGGACTGGATGAAGGCGGCGCTGATCGCCCAAGCCGATGAAGTCGATCCGCGTAAGCTGCGCTACGTTTCCTTCGAGGGCGGCGGCGAATCACTGGCGGCGCTGCTGGGCAACCATATCCAGGTCTTTACCGGCGACCTGTCGGAAATCGAATCGCAGCTCGAGGGGGGCAAGATCCGTGTGTTGGCTGCGTTGTCCGATCAGCGTCAGGAAGGCGCGTTTGCCGATATTCCTACCGCCAAGGAGCAGGGTTACGACGTCGAATGGCCGATCTGGCGCGGCTACTATATGGGCGAAAACGTCAGCGACGGGGCTTACCAGGCGTGGCTCGATGTCTTCACCAAGCTGGTCGATACCGAAGAGTTCAAGCAGGCGCGACATGCCCGTGGACTGTTCCCGTTCACCAAGCTTGGCACCGAATTTGAACAGTACGTACAGGAACGTATTGCCCACTTCAAGTCGCTCAGCCAAGAGATGGGGCTGATTAAATGACCCGCCTGGGAGATCGTCTGCTCGGTATGATCCTGCTGGTACTGGCCGCGGTGTATGCGGCCAGTACCACACAGATGGAAGTCCCTTTCTCCTACGATCCGCTCGGCCCCAAGGGCTTTCCGTTCGTGCTTGCCGCGTTGCTTGTTGTATTGGCTGTTGTGCTGTTGCTGCGACCCGCGCTTGGTGAGCCCTGGCCGCGTGGTGTGTTGCTCGCCAAGCGTGGTGTGTTGCTCGCCAAGGTAGTGGCGGTGCTTGTCGTGCTGACGCTATACGCGCTGGCGTTCAGCTCGCTTGGCTACCTGCTGAGCTCGGCGTTGGCGATCTTTGCGCTTGCCTGGCTGTTCAATGCCGGGTCGCTCAAGGCACTGGTTTGCGCCGTCGCGATGGCACTGGGCAGCTACGCCCTGTTCGTCTATGCGCTCGATATTTCGCTGCCGGTGGGGCAGCTGTTCGGAGGGAGATAAACGCCCATGTGGGATTTTCTGCTCCAAGGTTTCGAGGTGGCGCTGACGCCGCTCAACCTCGGCCTCGCCTTCATCGGGGCGCTGCTCGGTACGCTGTTTGGCGCACTGCCGGGGATCGGCCCAATCAATGGTATCGCAATCCTGATGCCGCTCGCCTATACGCTGGGCCTGCCGGCCGAATCGGCGCTGATCCTGCTGGCCGGGATCTATACCGGCGCCGAGTACGGCGGGCGGATCTCTAGCATTTTGCTTAATGTGCCGGGTGACGCCGGAGCGGTAATGACCACGCTCGATGGTCATCCGCTGGCCAAGAAGGGTCTCGCCGGGCCAGCGCTGGGGTTGTCCGCGGTCAGCTCGTTCATCGGCGCGACCATCGCAATCGTCGGTCTGACGCTGTTTGCGCCTCTGCTTGCCGCCTTCGCTGTCAACTTCGGCCCGGCCGAGTACTTCGCGCTGATGGTGTTCGCCTTCTCGTCGCTGTCGGTGATGATGGGCAAGGACCCGATCAAGACGCTGATCGGCGCCGTGCTTGGCGTAATGCTGGCCACCGTCGGCGTCGATTCTGGCACGGGCGTGATGCGCTTCACGGGGGGCATGCCCGAGCTCTACGACGGGATCGATTTCGTGGTGCTGGTAATTGGCATGTTCGCGATCAGCGAAATTCTGTTGATGCTCGAACATGATCTCACCAAGGGTGGCGGTATGGCGCCGGTGGGGCGCGTCATGGTCAGTATGAAAGAGGTTATGTTCTGCAAGGGCGCGATCCTGCGTTCGTCGCTGATCGGCTTCGTGATTGGCGTACTGCCGGGCACTGGCGCTTCGGTCGCCGGCGCGGTTTCCTACACCACCGAGAAGCGCATCAGCGACCGCGAAGGCACCTTCGGTCACGGCGACATGCGTGGGCTGGCTGCGCCCGAGGCGGCCAATAATGCCTCCGCCGCCGGCTCGTTCGTGCCGATGCTGACGCTCGGCATCCCCGGCTCCGGCACTACTGCGATTCTGCTCGGCGCATTGATGCTCTACAACATCACGCCGGGACCGATGCTGTTTACCGAGCAGCCGCGTGTCGCCGGCGGGCTGATCGCTTCGCTCTATATTGGCAACGTCATGCTGCTGCTGCTCAACCTGCCATTAGCAGGTCTGTTTGCCCGCGTGCTGACAGTGCCGCGCTGGGCGCTGGTGCCGGGCATTGCGCTGCTTGCCTTTGTCGGTGTCTACCAGCTCCACTCCGATCTGATGGCGATCTTCTTGATGCTGGCGATCGGTGTGCTCGGCTATGTGCTGCGTAAGTTTGGCTTCTCGCTGGCACCGATCGTACTCGGCTTCGTGCTGGGTGAGCTGATGGAGGAGAATCTGCGTCGCGCCCTGGCGATGAGCGGCGGCGATGTCGCCGTGCTGTTCCAGTCGACACTGGCAATTGGGCTATGGTGTGCTGCCGTAGCGGTGGTTGTGGTACCGCTGGTGGTCAGCGGCTGGAAACGACGCAGGGCTTCCGCCTAAGTGATGAAGACAGGCTAGCCTCTACAGACGCCGGCGTAATGTCGGCGTCTGTTTTTTAACGTCGTTATGTGATGTGAACGAGACGGACTGAAACAATGCTTAACCCGCATTGCTCAGTGAGCAGCCCGATCGCGCTTAATCGGATATGCTACGCGACGATAGTCATCATGGAGGATGTGGAGTAATGGATCGTAGAAGCCTGTTGAAGTCCTCATTGGTCTTGGCCGCCTGGTATGGCCTGCCTTCGGCACCGCTGTTTGCCGCTGCACGTGACAATAGCGCCATTGCCGATGGCGAGGCCCATCACTTCGACTTCGATACACTGCAGCAAATGGCCCGGGAACTGGCCATCAAACCTTATCAGAGCACCGTCGAGCAGCTGCCGGAAACGCTGGCCAAGCTGACCCCGCAGCAGTACAACGCGATCGGCTTCGATCCCGACCATTCATTGTGGCACGACCAGCCCGAGCGCAAGCTCGACGTGCAGTTTTTCCACGTCGGCATGGCGTTCAATCAGCCGGTGCGGATGTATTCGCTCGATCCGAAGACCCAGCAGGCGCGCGAGATTCATTTCGACCCTGAGCTGTTCAACTATGAAAACGCCGACGTCGATGTTTCCCAGCTCGAAGGCAAGGACAATCTCGGTTTCGCCGGTTTCCGCGCCTTCAAGGCGCCATCGCTGGCCGAGCGCGATATCCTCTCCTTTCTTGGGGCAAGCTACTTCCGTGCCGTCGATGAGACGG
Organism: Phytohalomonas tamaricis; assembly: GCF_003012345.1. GTDB lineage: Bacteria > Pseudomonadota > Gammaproteobacteria > Pseudomonadales > Halomonadaceae > Phytohalomonas > Phytohalomonas tamaricis. Next base: position 157,207 of record NZ_PVRV01000015.1, on the reverse strand, counting down.
GGCAGTACGGATTGTCAGCGCGGGGCGCGGCGATCAATACCTTTGCCGATACGCCTGAGGAGTTCCCGGCGTTTACACGTTTCTGGTTGCAGACGCCCAAGCCTGGCGATACCACGTTTACCGCCTATGCGCTGCTCGATTCGCCGAGTGTCGCCGGTGCCTACCGCTTCGTGATTCACTGCGAGGAGGCACGGGTAGTGATGGATATCGACAACCATCTCTACCCACGCAAGGCGATTACCCAGCTTGGTATCGCGCCGATGACCAGCATGTTCAGCTGCGGCACCCACCAGCGGCGCATGTGCGACACCATTCATCCGCAGATCCACGACTCCGATCGCCTCTCTATGTGGCGCGGCAACGGCGAATGGGTATGCCGTCCGCTTAACAATCCGCCCCGGCTGCAGTTCAACGCCTTCATCGACAGCAACCCCAAGGGCTTTGGGCTTCTGCAGACCGACCACGACTTCTCCCATTACGAGGATATCGTCGGTTTCTACCACAAGCGTCCCAGCCTGTGGGTAGAGCCCAAGGGCAAGTGGGGCGACGGCGAGATTCAGCTGCTGGAGATCCCGACGACCGGTGAGACAATGGACAACATCGTCTGCTTCTGGAAGCCGGCCCAGCCGATTGCGGTGGGCCAATCGCTCGATTTCGGCTACAAGCTCTACTGGAGCGCTGAACCGCCGGAGACACCGACGCCGGAGCTGGCACGAGTTCGTTCGACGCGCAGCGGCATGGGTGGCTTCACCGAAGGGTGGGCACCGGGCGAGCACTATCCCGAGGTATGGGCGCGGCGCTTCGCGGTCGACTTCGTGGGCGGCGGCATCGAGAAGATGCCGGCGCGTAACATTCCGATCGAGGCCAATATCAGTGTGGCCCGCGGCGAAGTGCGCGACGTTCACATTCTCTGGGTCGAGCCGATCAACGGTTTCCGCATCCTGTTTGACTGGTATCCCGGCGACGATACCTCCACCGATCCGATCGATATGCGCCTGGTGCTGGAAGGCGGTGGCAAGACGCTAAGTGAGACCTGGCTCTACCAGTACTTCCCGCCGGCGCCGGAAAAGCGTACCTATCCTGCCCACCCCAACGCGTAAAGTGGGTGCGCTGTCACTGTGACTGCCGTGCTGGTGGCCGGTCACAGTGATAGGGTGAGTGAGGCATTTCGTTTTTCGATCCAAGGATAAAACTGACATGAGTTTCGATAACGGCCTGCTTAATGCCGACTCGATGGCTTTTCTTGAGCGCTACCTCAATAACGCCTCGCCCACCGGCTACGAGTGGGAGGGGCAGAGGCTGTGGATGGACTATCTTCGCCCGTGGGTGGATGACTTCATCACCGATACCTACGGCACCGCCGTTGGCGTGATCAATCCAGATGCCAAGTACAAGGTGGTGATCGAGGGCCACGCCGACGAGATATCCTGGTATGTCAACCACATCACCGACAATGGCCTGATCTACGTGATCCGCAACGGTGGCAGCGATCATCAGATCGCCACCTCCAAGCGCGTCAACATCCATACGTCAAACGGCATCGTCGAGGGCGTCTTCGGCTGGCCGGCGATCCACACCCGACGCGGCCAGACGGAAGAGCTGACGCCCAAGCCTGACAATATCTTTGTCGACGTGGGCTGCGCCACGAAGGCAGAGGTGGAAGCACTCGGTGTCCACGTCGGCTGCGTGATTACCTACCCGGACGAATTCTTCGTCCTCAACGGCGACAAGTTCGTCTGCCGTGCGCTCGACAACCGCATCGGCGGCTTCATGATCGCCGAGGTAGCGCGCCTTCTGAAAGAGCGCGGGCAACACCTCGATTTCGGCCTCTACATCGTCAACGCGGTACAGGAGGAGGTCGGTTTGCGTGGCGCGCAGATGATCGCTGCACGGCTCAAGCCTGATGTTGCCATCGTTACCGATGTGACCCATGACACCAGCACGCCGATGATCGAGCCGAAGGCTCAGGGCTCGATCAAGCTTGGCGCCGGCCCGGTACTTGCCTATGCGCCGGCGGTACAGAATCGGCTACGCGAGCGGATCATCAAAACGGCTGAGCAGCACAATATCCCGTTCCAGCGCGCCGCCAAGTCGCGCGCCACCGGTACCGATACTGACTCGTTCGCCTACTCGAACGCAGGCGTTGCCTCGGCGCTGATCTCGCTGCCGCTGCGTTACATGCACACCACGGTCGAGATGGTGCAGCGTAGCGACGTCGAGCATCTGATCGAGTTGATCTACCATAGCCTGCTGACGATCGAGCCTGGCGAGACGTTCAGCTACTTCGAGCGTTAAGTCGCACAGCCCACGGCGTTCACTCCGTGGGCGCTTTTCTCCTGTTCACAACGCTGACTGGCATGCGGCGGCGGGAGGCGCGTCTTGAGCTAGCGTACAAGTTGGACAAAATAGCGATCTTCATCGACTACCCTGTTTAGGGTTTGTCACTAGACAAGGAGACTATAATGGCCCTGTTTACCGAATCTGCACCCGGCGTGGCCGAAGAAGCGCCAGCGATGACCGCCGGTTTTACCCTTAATCACACCATGATGCGGATCAAGGATCCTGAGAAGGCGCTGCACTTCTATACCCATGTGTTCGGCATGCGTCTGCTGCGCAAACTCGACTTCCCCGAAATGAAGTTCACGCTCTATTTCCTTGCTCGGCTGGAAGAGGGTGATGAGGTGCCGGACGAGGCGGATGCACGTACTATCTGGACCTTTCAGCAGGAAGGCTTGCTGGAGTTGACTCACAATTGGGGCACCGAAGAGCAAGCTGACTTCATCTACCACAACGGCAACCAGGAGCCGCAAGGGTTCGGGCATATCTGCTTTAGCGTGCCCAATCTCGACACGGCAGTGACCTGGTTCGACGACAATGGCGTCGACTACGTCAAGCGCCCCGACCAGGGCAAGATGAAAAATGTCGCCTTCGTCAAAGACCCCGACGGCTACTGGATTGAGATCGTTCAGGCCGATCTGATGGGCGGCTCGGGTCAGTAATGTCAGCCTAGCCTTTATTGACCGCCTGCCTTGCTCGCAGGCGGTCGTCCGTTTCGGTGTCGTCTACTCTTTAACTATTTCAATGTGTTGCAGCGCAGAGACAACGGCATGGCGGACAATTTCTTTTCGATGTGGCAGCGTACTCGCCATGCAGTACTGAAGCCCTGGTGGGGGCATGTATTACGCGTCGTGCTGGTGCTGGGCACGATGGTGGTCTGGCTCAAGCTGGTGGGGCGTAGTTACATTTGCCCGTGTGGTGTGGTGGTGTTCTGGCAGAGTGAACTTGATCCCGCCCAGAATTCACAGCAGTTCGCTGACTGGTATTCATTGTTGCATGTCATGTACGGCTTTGGCCTGTTCATCTTTGCCAATGTCATGCGTCCGCACTGGTCGCTCGGTGCCAAGGCGCTGATGGCGCTGGTCAGCAGTGCGATCTGGGAAATGGTAGAGAATACGCCCTTCGTTGTTGCCTTGTTCAAGCATTCGCCCCACGCGCCAACCTACTGGGGCGACAGCATACTTAATTCGTTGGGCGATACGCTGTTTGTGATGATCGGCTTTGGGCTGGCCACCCGCTTGTCGCTATGGGCAATAGCTGCGCTTGCTGTCGCGCTCGAACTTGCCGTCTCCTTTGCCATCAACGACGGCATGGTGCTGGCCACCCTCAGGCTATTCGGTATTCCCGTATCCCTGTGAGCATGCATGGCACTGGCGGATGCAATCCGATAAGGTCAGGGCCACCGATGTGTTTTATATCCAGTCGTTAACGCCTTGTTTCGGTATCTGCCCCATGTCACGTGTCATTCCTGCTGTCTTGATCCTGCCGCTGCGGCGTCTCTGGGCGCTGGATAAATTTGCCTATAGCTTGCGTGTGTTTATTGCTTTGGCCGGTGCGGTGCTATGGAGCTGGCAGCAGAACGACACTCACAGCCTGATCCCGCTCTTCCTCGGTATCATCGCCAGCGCGCTGGCGGAGGTCGACGATAGCTGGCAGGGGCGTATCAAGGCGCTGATCGTCATTCTGGTCTGTTTCAGCGTGGCGTCACTGTCGGTTGAGCTGCTGTTTAACCAGCCGTGGTTGTTTGCTGCTGGATTGGGCATTTCCACCTTCGTGATGATCATGCTGGGGGCGATCGGCCAGCGCTACGCCACTATCGCTTCGGCCACGCTGATCCTGTCGATCTATACCATGATCGGCATTGAGCAGCGCAGTAGTGCCGTGCCCGTTAACCTCTGGCACGGGCCAGTGCTGCTGGTCGTGGGGGCGGCCTGGTACGGTGTGTTGTCAGTCGCCTGGCATGGCCTGTTCACTCACCAGCCGGTCAAACAGAGCCTGGCCACCTTATTGGCTGAGCTGGGGGAGTACCTGATCATCAAGTCAACGCTGTTTGAGGCGGTTCGCGGGGTTGATTTGGAGGCCCGGCGAGTGGCGCTGGCGCGTCAGAACGGCCGCGTCGTCAATGCCTTGAATCAGACCAAGGAAATGATCTTCAGCCGCCTTGAGGGTCAGCGCCGCAGCAGCAAGATTGATCGCTACCTGCGTCTTTACTTCATTGCCCAGGATATCCATGAGCGTGCCAGCTCATCGCATTATCCCTACGCGGCGCTGGCCGAGGCCTTCTTTCATAGCGATGTGCTGTTTCGCTGCCAGCGTCTGCTGTATCAGCAGGGCAAGGCGTGCCGGGCATTGGGACGAGCGTTGTTGTTACGCCGACGGTTCGATCACAGCGAGAGCGAGCAGGCCCTCACGGATCTGCGCGCCTCACTTGAGTATCTGCACGCCGAGAAGGGTACGTCACGCCGCCACCTGTTGCGCTCACTGCAGGCCCTGTTGGGCAACCTGGCTGAACTGGAACGTCAGTTGGCCAGCGCCGACAATCCCGATGTCACGACCACCGATGGCGACAGCAGCCTGTTCGACCGTTCACCGCACGGGCTCAAGGATATTCGGGAGCGTATCCATGGCCACCTGACCCCGACCTCGCCGATCTTTCGTCATGCGCTGCGCTTGTCGACGGCACTGGTGGTCGGCTATGGCGTCCTGATGTTGATCCATCCTGCTCAGGGCTACTGGATACTACTGACGACGCTGTTTGTCTGCCGTCCCAGTTTCGGCGCTACTCACCGTTTTCTACGTCAGCGCATCGTGGGCACCGTACTCGGCTTGATCGCCGGCTGGGCACTGATCTCGCTGTTTCCCGAGCCACGTGTCCAGCTTGCGATCGCGGTGCTGGCAGGTGTGAGCTTCTTTGCCACACGTGACAGCCGCTACATGCTGGCGACGGCGGCGATCACGCTGATGGTGCTGTGCTGTTTCAATCAGGTCGGCAATGGCTTCGGGCTGATCTGGCCGCGGCTGTTCGATACCTTGGTCGGTGCGCTGATCGCGGGCCTTGCCGTGTTCTTGATCCTGCCTGACTGGCAGGGGCGGCGGCTGAACAAGGAGGCGGCGCACGTGGTCGCGGCCGATAGCCGTTATCTGCGTGAGATCATTGCCCAGTACCGTACGGGCAAACGTGACGATCTGGCCTACCGACTCGCTCGGCGCAATGCCCACAACGCCGATGCCGCGCTGTCGACCCTGCTTTCCAATATGCTGCTTGAGCCCGGCCATTACCGACGCGATGCCGACGAGGGCTTTCGCTTTCTGATCGTTTCGCACACTGTGCTGGGTCACCTTTCTGCCCTGGGCGCTCATCGTGCCAGCGCCCAAACCGTTGATGATCGTCTCGTCGACGTCGCGGGCGACATTGCCGATTATCTTGAGGCGATCGCCCTTGGACTTTCCGAGCGGCGTTTGGATGCCGGCGATAATCCCGCTCCGGAGGTATGGGCAACGGAGCTTGAACAATTGCCTGATGAAATCGACGATGATCGGCGTCTGGTACAGACTCAGCTCGCCTTGATCTGCCGTCAGTTAGCGCCGCTGCGCGGTGCGGCAGTCCGGCTTTTGCTGCAAGATAAGCAAGGGGTGGACTAGGGGCGCCGCTTATGAGAGAGGTTCGAGAACGCCTTCTAACCGCGCCGCAAGGAAATCCAGAAATAACATGATGCGTAGCGATAGCTGGGTATTGCGGTAATACACGGCGTTGATGACCTGGCGTATGTCGTGGGTTTCCTGTTCGAGTATCGGTATGAGCGTGCCCTTGCGCTGATCATCACGGGTCATGAAATCGGCCAGACAGACGAGACCCTGCCCCGCCAGCGCCAGGCTACGCAGCGTGCTGCCGCTCGAGGCGGAGATATCAGGCGTGACGTGCAATTCACCGCCCTGGGCATCAAACAGTGGCCAATCATTGAGCGACTCAAGCTGGCTGAAGCCGAGCAGGGTGTGGCGTGCAAGGTCAGCGACGCTTGAGGGTGTGCCGTGGGCTTCGAGATAGTCGGGACTGGCCAGTACACGCAGTCGGCTGGTGCCGAGCGGGCGGGCATGCAATGTTGAATCACGCAGCGCACCGATGCGAATTGCGACGTCGGTGCGGTGTTCGAGCAGGTCGATAAAACGGTCGTTGGTATCGAGTTCAAGGGTGATCGCCGGATAACGCTGACGGAATTCGCCGACCAGCGGCACGATCACGTGCTGCATGAATGAGGGTGCGGCGTTAACGCGCAGCCGTCCCGACGGTGTCTGACGGCGCAGCGCCATCTGCTCTTCCGCTTCCTCAACAGAAGCTAGAATGGCTCTGGCATGGGCAAGAAAGCTCTGGCCCTCTTCGGTCAGCTCCAGACGTCGCGTGGTGCGCCGCAGCAGGGCAGTCGCAAGCTTGCCCTCCAGCCGGCTGAGTGCGCGGCTGATGCCTGACGTCGTCTGGCCCAGTTGTTCGGCAGCGGCGGTGATCGAGCCGCTGTCCACCACGGCTTTGAAGGCCAGTAGCTCTTCCAGCGTCGTTTTCATTGTTGATTTTCAGTCAAGTAAGTTTCCCGCTTTATCCCATTTATTGCGTTATATAAGCCAAGCATACTGCGCGTAATCATTTGACGCTGGAATAATTACTCATGAGCAAGATTTTACTGATCAACGGCAAGAAACAGTTCGCGCATTCCGATGGTCGCTTCAACGCTACATTGCATGACGTTGCCGTGGAGCAGTTGAGCGCGCTGGGCCACGAACTCAAGGAAACCACTGTTGATGACGGCTATGACATCAAGGAAGAAGTAGAAAAATTCCTGTGGGCCGATGTCATCATCTATCAGATGCCGGGCTGGTGGATGGGCGCACCGTGGACCGTCAAGAAGTACATTGATGAAGTATTCACGGTCGGCCATGGCGCGCTCTACGCCAGTGACGGCCGCACGCGCTCCGATGCCTCGCGCCGCTATGGCAGCGGTGGTCTATTGCAGGGCCGCAAGTACATGCTGTCCCTGACCTGGAACGCGCCGCAGCAGGCGTTCGATGACCCTGAAGACTTTTTTGAAGGCAAGGGCGTCGATGCTGTCTATTTCCCGTTCCATAAGTCACAGCAGTTCGTTGGCCTTGAAGCACTGCCGACGTTTCTGGCCACTGATGTGATCAAAGAGCCCAACATCGAGCGTGACATCGAGCGCTACAGCACCCACTTGCGTACTGTATTTGGTTGATCCACGCGTAGCATTAGTCTGTGTTTGAAAGACGGCCTGCCCCGAGAGGGGCGGGCTGTTTTCGTTGCAAGCGACATTGAGACGTCACAGTCGTGACATATAAGTCATCAATAATGAACGACATACATCTGCTCACAACGGTGATGATCATGGATGGTCGCAACAACGCAGCGCACACGGCTGAACCGGGTACGATCAAGAGCGTCAAACTCAATATTTTCTTCACGCTGCTGCTGGCCGCCAGCGTCATTGGGTTTCTCTTCTGGGGTACGAATTACACTCACGGTAACTACACGCTGATCTTCTTCATCGCGACGCTGTTCGGCCTGTTCATGGCGTTCAATATCGGCGGTAACGATGTTGCCAACTCCTTCGGGACCAGCGTCGGCGCCGGCACTCTGTCGGTGCAGCAGGCGCTGCTGGTCGCTGCAGTGTTCGAGGTCAGCGGGGCGATGATCGCCGGCGGTGAAGTCATCGGCACGATCCGCGAGGGCATCGTCGATCTCGGCGCGATGCATGTCGAACCGATGCGCTTCGTCTACATCATGATGTCGGCACTGCTCGCCGCGGCGCTATGGCTTTTGTTCGCCAGTCGGCGCGGCTATCCGGTCTCCACAACCCACTCGATCGTCGGCGGTATTGTCGGCAGCTCGATCATGCTCGGCATACTGCTGGTCGGCTCGGGCCAGGCGCTGTCGCTGGTGCAATGGGGGCAGGTGGGCACTATCGTTCTGTCTTGGGTCATTTCGCCGCTGCTTGGTGGCGTGGTCTCCTATCTGCTTTACTCCTTCATCAAGCACAACGTGCTGACTTATAACGATGAGGCGATTAGTCATCTCAAGCAGATCAAGCGCGACAAGCGTGAGCTCAAAAATGAGCACAAGCAGATGATTCAACGCCTGAATGAGCAGGAGAAAATTGATTACACCTCGGCGCTGGTGCGCGATGCCGAAACGCGCTCTGAGGACAGCTATGATCCCGCCGAGCTTGAGACGGAGTTCTACAAGCGCTTGCACGCAATTGAGCAGCAGCGTGCGTCAGTCCAGGCGAGTCAGGCACTGGAAAAGTTCGTTCCCATCATTGCCGCGCTGGGCTCGCTGATCATCTCGGCGATGCTGATCTTCAAGGGGTTGAAAAACCTTCATCTTGGCCTGTCATTGGTTAATAACATCCTGATCATGTTGATGGTCGCGGCGCTGGTATGGATGGCGGTATTTATCTTCACCAAGATCCTCAAGGGCAAGTCACTTGAGCAATCAACCTTTCTGCTGTTCAGTTGGATGCAGGTATTTACTGCTTCCGGCTTCGCCTTCAGCCACGGTGCCAACGACATCGCCAACGCTATCGGCCCTTTTGCCGCGATCATGGATGTATTGCGCACCGGCGAAGCCGCTACACAGGCGCCGGTGCCCGCCGCCGCGATGCTTGCCTTCGGTGTGGCGCTGATTGCCGGGCTGTGGTTCATCGGCAAGGAGGTCATTACCACGGTGGGGCATAACCTGACCAAGATGCATCCGGCTTCGGGGTTCTCCGCCGAACTCTCTGCCGCCGGTGTCGTGCTGATCGCCACTATATTTGGCATTCCGGTATCGAGCACTCATATCCTGATCGGTGCAGTACTGGGTATCGGCCTGGTCAACCACAACGCCAACTGGGCCTTGATGAAACCGATCGCCGCAGCCTGGGTGATTACCCTGCCGGTTGCAGCGGCGCTAAGCGCCGTGATCTTCCTGCTTCTGGATGGGCTGTTGTAAGGCGGGCCATGCCTGTCGGCGCTACGGACAGGCATGCGACCGATATAACCAGCGGTGATGCCATGCGGATGGGAAGAGTGCTCCTGAGTCGCTACTGCTGGTGAGGCGTGGTGCCCTGGGCATTAAGTAATTCAAGCGCGTGGCGCATGACGTAGTAGTAGGTCTCGTTTCTGATCAGGTGCAACTGCAGGACGCGCTTGTTAAGGTGCTTGCGCCTGCCCAGTAGCGTGGCGATCATTTCCCGCAGCGTGCCTTTGCCGGTGCCATCACAGGGGAAGGGCAGCAGGGCATTGGTCAGGTTCCCCTTGATATAGTTGTGATACACCTCAAGGCTCATGGCATCGTGCCGAGCCTGATAGCCTTCTTCCAGCATGCGATTGAGCTGGTCGAGGTCGATTCGTTCTTCTGGAGTGGAAAGCCGGACCTGACCATCCTGAGTGTGATGAAAGACCGGCGTGAAGCTGACGGGACGGCCTTTTTCGAACTGCAATTTCAGCGCGTAGGAGGCATGCTTCTTGCCGGTCGCTTTCCCCATGGAGCTGAAATAGAAATTACCCAGGCTGTAAAAAATGACGGCGTCGTTATGACGCTCATACCCCTGGGGTACGTGCGGATGGCAGCCAACAATGACATCCGCGCCCAGATCGCATAGGTGCTTGTAACGCATGCGCCACTCTTTCTGGGGAATCGAATAGTGTTCGAGCCCGGCATGGGCAAAAACCACAACGAAGTCGCATGCTTTCTTGAGTTCGACAATCTGCTTGTCGATCAGGCTGTGGTTAATCCAGGCGTAGCCTGCCTGATGCGCCGAGGCGTTGATATCCAGTACGCCAAACTGGGCCTCGCAGGCGTTGACAAGGCCGATCGTCGTGTCGCCGAAGGTCTTGATCAGCGGGCGATAGGCTTCGTCGACGCCCGAGCCGGCGCCCAGGGTATCAAGCTCGTGTCGACGCGCTTCGTTGAGGGTAGCGCTCAGGGCGCGCTCGCCAAAGTCCATCATGTGGTTGTTGGCAAGTAGCAGCAGATCGAAGCCCTGCTGGCGGAGACTCGCGACCATTCCGGCGGGCTGTGCTATGTGCGGGCCCGATTTGGGCTGAGGGCTTCCGCTGTCGCTCACCGGCGCTTCAAAATTGCAGATGGCGTAATCGGCAGAGGCTATTTCCTCAATCAAACCTTCTTCACAGAAAGGGTCGCCGGCGTATTGTCTGTTGACCACATCCCCACATACGAAGAACTCGACCATCGAGTAATTTCCTTCCTTATAAGTTAGTTGTGCTTGAGATCGATAATACGAAGCTCATCTTTTTTTATTTGATAACGCCATGGTCATTAGCCGCCATGGCGTCTTGTTTTGGGCCTGATCGGTACTTATGCCTTGATGGTTTCCTTCAGCTTGTGAAGGGCGAACACTTCCAGTTGAAGCCTGAATACACGGCCTTTGCGATAAAAGATATTGAGCAAAAAGGCAGAGAGTATTTCAGAAATCATGGTGGCAATCGCGGCACCGGCCAGGCCGAACTGGGGAATCAGAAGGAAGTTGAGCACAATGTTGAGCAGGCTGATGGCCACCATCTTCTTGAGCAAAAAGCTGTAGCCGCCAAGTACGGTGATGACGCCATAGGATGAATAACCCATGGCAGAGAACATCGATGAAACCACCGTTATCGCCAATATGGAGGCGGCCGGCATGTAGTCCTGACCATAAAGCAGATCGACCAGCGGCTCACGGAAAATGCCAATGACCAGAGCGGGCAACAGCGTGATAAAAAACACCATGCTAAACAGTTTCCGGACCTTGCGGTCGAATATCACGCTATCGTTTTGTCTGGCAGCCTCGTTGATACGCACCATATAGGACGTGATGATCGCCATGGGCAGAAATAGCCAGCCCTGCGCGAGCGTCAGCGCTGCGCTGTAATAGCCCACGTGGGTCTCGTCCAGCATCGCGCCCAGCATGATCTGATCGGTCTTGGTATAGATGGCGATCGACAGGCTGGAGAACGCCAGCGGCAAGCCCACCTTTAACAGGTGCTTGATATGGCGAGGACTTTTCTTGCGGTAGGTGCGCTCGATCTGTTTGGTTTCGCGCTGGTAGAAATGGCGTTTGATGAAGAAGGAAATCATCCATTGCAGCACATTGGCGCCGGCGAAATAGACGATATTGCCACTCAACTTGATGAAGGCAATTTTCAGTACGACACCAAATAACAGGGAAATGTTCTGCGCTATCGTATTGAACTTGGCGTTCAATGAGGAGTTGAAGAAGATGCTGTAAATATCGTTTGAGGTGAAATAGCTGCCCCAGACGATGATGCAAAACACGACGATCTGCTGGCTTCGCTCAAAGTAGAAAAAGGCGCCGGCGGTCAACAGCGTGCAGAAGATCACAAAGGCAATCGCACGAATCTGGGCGGAAGTCTCCAACAGCAACAAGCCGCTTTGCTGATTCTTGGCCAGTCGATTGAAGACGATATTGTCACTGCCGAGTTTAACCAGTGGCGTAATCAGACCGACGATCGCGATGGAAAAACCTATCAGGCCGAATGCCTCGGGGCCCAGATAGCGGGCTACGTAAACATTGATGAATATACCGGCAAGTGCGAACAGAACTTTTTCGGTTAATATCCAGCCGGTATTGATGAGTGCCCTGTTCATGAAATGCCTAAAATCACTAGATGGAAAGTCTCGGAGGGTGATAGACATAAGTCTGAGGGCGAATCATGCCATGCCGTGGGCTGGAAGGTTGTGCCAAAAAGGGTAACGGCGGTGGTCTGCGAGTCTGCTGACGACACTATTATCCGTCTGCCCTCAACACGTAAGACATCATCGCCCAGGCGCGCAAGGCGCCTGGGCGATATCGTTTAAAGGGTGAAAAAGCCGGTGTGGTAGGGGGTTACAGCACCATCGCCGCGGCCCAACCGAACAGCAATAGCGGGATGTTGTAGTGCAGGAAGGTGGGCACCACCGAGTCCCAGATATGATCATGCTGGCCATCGGCGTTGAGCCCCGAAGTCGGCCCCAGCGTCGAGTCGGAGGCTGGCGAGCCGGCATCGCCGAGCGCCGCAGCGGTGCCGACCAGCGCGATGATCGCCATCGGCGAGAAGCCGAACTCCAGCGCCAGCGGCACGTAGATCGAGGCGATGATCGGAATAGTCGAGAACGACGAGCCGATACCCATGGTGATGAACAGCCCGACCAGCAGCATCACTAGCGCCGCCAGCGCCTGACTATTACCGATGAGCGACCGCGAGCTTTCGACCAGCGTATCGATCTGGCCGGTGGCCTGCATCACGCTGGCAAAGCCCGCTGCGGTGATCATGATAAAGCCGATCAGCGTCATCAGCCGCATCCCCTCGGTAAACACATCATCCTGCTCACGCCAGCGGAACACGCCGCTGAGCGAGAGGATCGCGAAACCGAGCAGCCCACCCAATACCATCGAATCGGTCAAAAGCTGCGTGGTCAGGGCGGCCACGATAGCGACACCGAGAATCACGAACTGCAACGGCTTGAGCGCACCCTTCTGCTCCAGCTCCTGCTCGCTTCCGACTGCCTCTCTGGGAGCCGGATGACCGACGCCGACTGTACGCAGGGCGTAGTCACGCGGCTTGCGGTAGCTTATGAGCACCGCGATCAAAAGCCCTACCAGCATGCCGCTGATCGGCAGTGCCATCGCCTGAGGCACCATTGCGGCAGTAATGTTGAGCCCCAGCGCATTGCCCGCCTCGTTGAGGTTGCTGAGCAGAATGTCGTTCAAGAAGATCGCCCCGAAGCCCACCGGCAATAGCATATAGGGTGCGGTGATACCGAAGGTGATTACACAGGCCACCAGACGGCGGTCGAGACGCAGCCGGTCCATTGCCATCAGCAGCGGTGGTACCAGAATCGGAATGAAGGCGATGTGAACCGGAATCAGGTTCTGCGAACAGATCGCTGCAATCAGCAGGCTGCCCAGAATCGCCCAGCGTACTGACTTGCCGGTACGGGTGTGATGAATATCGTGATGATTGTGGCCGTCGAGCCGGGCAATCAGCTTGCGAGCGATCGCCTCGGTCAGCCCCGAACGCGACAGGGCGACGGCGAAAGCGCCGAGGGTGGCGTAGGAAAGCGCGACCTGGGCGCCATTGCCCAGTCCATCATTGAAAGCGTCGAGGATGTCGCTGAGCGACATACCGCTGTAGAGGCCGCCGACCAGTGCGGCGACGATCAGAGCGAAGACCACGGAGACGCGAGCGAGACTCAGCGCCACCATGACCAGAATGGCAAGGACAATGGCGTTCATGTGGATTCCAGAGAAGCAAGCATGTTTCGTCGATCGACGGCGTGAACGTTGACGTACCGCCGCGGGCCGCGCGCACTCTATCACAGCGGCGCCATTCTCGCCGCCCCGGCCATGCGCCGTGTGCGGGATGACAATGAAGGCCGAAGGACTATGATGGGAAAATAATTAAACTGCTAAGCATCTGATCGAACCGGTAACGCCCAATAACTACAATCTCCCCGGAGGCATTTGATGTCCCAGTTGTCCGAGCAGGCTAGCGCTGCGTCCCCCAATCCCACCACGGCGCAGTCCGAACGGCCGCCACTGTGGCTCTCTGCTGGCCCGGCGATATTTTTGCTGCTGTGGTCGCTCGGCTTTCCGATCGCCAAGATCGCTACCGGCTATGTCGATCCGATGCTACTGCTGGCGGCCCGCTTCGCACTGGTGCTTGTGGTGCTGTTGCCGCTGTTCGTATGGCTGCGCCCGCCGCTGCCCAGGACCCGCGCCGCCTGGGGCCATCAGATCGTCATCGGCTTTTTGATCCAGACGCTTTACTTCGGCCTGGCGTGGAGCGCCTTCGCCCTTGACGCCTCGGCCGGCACCGTGGCGCTGATCGTCTCGCTGCAGCCGGTACTGGTTGCGCTATTGGCACCGTCCATTACCGGCGAGGTGATCGGCCTCAAACGCTGGATCGGCTTCGCGCTGGGGCTGGCCGGAGCAGTGATTGTGATTCTTGGCCGCGCCGAGGCCGAGGCGACCAGCACGGCGGGGATAGTGTGCGCGGTGGGTGCGCTGCTCGGCATGAGCAGTGCGACGCTGTATGAAAAGCGTTTTGGCGTCAGCCAGCACCCGGTCACGTCCAATGTCATTCAATACACGACGGGACTCGTCACCACGCTACCGCTGGCGTTTGTGTTCGGCCAGCTCAGCTTTACCGTCAATGGCGTCGTCATCGCTTCACTCGCCTATCTGGTCATCGGCAACTCGCTGATCGCGATCTCGCTGCTGCTGGCGATGATTCGCCGAGGCGAGGCTTCACGCGTCTCGGCACTGTTCTATCTCGTCCCGCCCTGTGCCGCACTTCTGTCATGGCTGCTAATTGGCGAGGAAATGCCGCCGTTGGCATGGCTGGGCATGGCAGTCGCCGCCGTGGGCGTGGCGCTGGTCAGGCCGGGGCGCAGCGGCTGATAAGCCCGCTTCGCTACCTGATATTTTCCTGAAAGATGTATTAGTGCAAGGTTGTTATGTCAGCAATCCCTGCTAGCTTTTAGAAGGCAACGTCGCTGATACGACATTGATACATCGAGATGGAGCTCAACATGGTTATCAAGAATCCTGAAGATCTTTTCGTACGTCTACTTTCCGAAGCCAACAGTGCAGAAAAGCAGATCACCCGTGCACTGCCGAAGCTGGCCCGTGCAGCGGACGACCCCAAACTGGCCGATGCCTTCAAGACCCACCTTGAAGAAACGCGTGGCCAGATCGACCGGCTCGAACAGGTGGCAGATGCACTTCCCGATATCCGCATCAAGCGCCTTAAGTGCTATGCCATGGAAAGCCTGATCGAAGAAGCGCAGGAGCTGATCGAAGCGGCTGAAAAAGGCCCCGTGCTTGATGCCGGCCTGATCGGTGCCGCTCAGAAGGTTGAGCACTTCGAGATCGCGGCCTACGGCACTCTCGCCGCGCTGGCCGGGCAGTTGGGCTATGAAGAAGCCAAGAATCTGCTCGCTGAAACGCTTCAGGAAGAGAAGGCCACTGACGATAAACTCACCGAGCTGGCCAAGCAGAACGTCAACCAGAAGGCGGGTTAATCGCCTCAAATGGGTGACCAACCGCGTTAACCGTTCGGTTGAGAAAAGATTCATACATGACGCCAGCGCCTTTCGGCCCTGGCGTCTTTTAATGGGAGAGTGATTATGACGCCGATGACCTTCGTCTATCTGATTGCCGGTCTGGTGCTGCTGGTCGGGGGCGCTGAGGTACTGGTGCGCGGCGCCGCCAAGCTGGCGGCTCGGTTCGGCATCTCGCCGCTGGTCATCGGCTTGACCGTCGTCGCCTTCGGCACCAGCGCGCCGGAAACCGCGGTCAGCGTCCAGGCCGCCTTCAACGGCAGCGGTGATCTGGCGGTAGGCAACGTGGTCGGCAGTAATATCGCCAACGTATTGTTTATTCTCGGCCTGACCGCGCTGGTCGCGCCGCTCGTGGTATCGCGTCAGCTCATCCGCCTCGACGTACCGATTTTGATTGTCGCTTGCCTAGTAACCTTTGCGCTGGCTTGGAACGGTGCACTGGGCCGGCTGGATGGCGCACTGTTATTTGCCGGGATCATCGCGTACACCGTATTCATGGTGGTCAGCAGCCGGCGAGAGGGTCAGGCCCAGAGCGCGGAAGCCAACGGTACGAACGCAGAACAGGCGCCCCGGGCCAACGCTTGGTTTATCGACACGGCGCTGTTGATCGTCGGGCTGGTGCTACTGGTGGTCGGCTCCAACTTTCTGGTGGAAGGTGCGGTGAGCCTGGCGCGGGCGCTCGGCCTGTCGGAGCTGGTAATCGGTTTGACGGTGGTGGCCATCGGCACCTCACTGCCGGAGCTGGCTACCTCGATTCTCGCTGCCATCCGTGGTGAGCGCGACATCGCGGTGGGCAACGTCGTCGGCAGTTGTATCTTCAATCTGCTGTGCGTGCTGGGCCTGGCATCGCTGGTTTCACCCGCGCCCATCGCGGTCTCGGCGCAGGCGCTGGCCTTTGACTTCCCCGTGATGATCGCCGTAGCGCTCGCCTGCCTGCCGATCTTCTTCTCCGGCTATCGCATCAACCGCTGGGAAGGGCTTTTGTTCTTCGCCTACTACATCGCCTACACCGTCTATCTGGTGCTGTTCTCCACCGGCCGCCCCGCCGCCGAGACCTTCGGCCACGCCATGCTCGGCTACGTACTGCCGCTGACGGCAGTAACGCTCATCGTCATTGGCGCACGCGCCTGGCGCAAGCAGCGTTCACCGGCGTAATGGTTCAGAAGAGAGGAAAGAAGAGGGAAGGGAGAGGAGAGAAAAGAGACGAAAAAGAAGAGCGGCTGAAGCGTTGACGGTTAGCCGTCCGTTTCAGCCGTTGACGATATACAGCGCATGAATGATGCCGGGGATATAGCCCAGAAAGGTGAGGGCGACATTGGTCCAGAACTGCACGCCGACGCCGAGCACGGCGTAGACCGCCGCTGGTGGGGCGATCACGGCGATTACGAGTAGAACGTAGTGGTCCATTGTGGAGGCCTGGGTGATTCTATATATCGGCAGTCATTCATAGACATCTAACATAATGCCGCATTCAGCGACTTATCCGCTGAAATTATTTTTTAAGCTTCTGTAGCTTGGTCTTCATCATTGAAAGGCTCCTGATCTGGTTCTGAAGCTCTTTTCAGCAAATAACGAATAGGCTGATTAACTAGTTTCTTAATCTTAAGGGCTCGAGCTGTAAATGCATCCATTTTGTCTATTAGCTCACCAAGTCGCTTAATTACTTCATAATTATCCTTAGAGACTAACTTAAGCTCATCTTGGTTTACCACTACCGCACCAATTGTACCTTGCAGCGCTTCTTTTAGCCCTTTTGCACCTTTAATTCTGTACATGGTAATTGCACTTCTTAGCCTCTCTACTTCTTCGAGCAATGAGAGTCTAAGCGAGTCTGGAAGTGAAGAACTATAAACAGCATCAAAAAGAGCTTCTGTTTTTTGAATTACTTCATTGAGCTCATCTTCAGACAAAGACTCTTCAGCATAAAATCTAGAAAGCTCTTCAGCGCAGAACTGCAGCCTTGTTAGAGCTTCATCGGTTAGATGGACTTTTACTACCTGCCAATTTGTCCCAAGATTTAATGGTATTAGAGCCTTATCAATTCCCACAAATGACGCTAAATATAGCTCGTGATTAAGCTGATCATTCATTTTAATAAGTGACTGAATTTCGTGTGAAAGAGAGTAGAGCTCAACAACAGCTTTAGTAACTATGGCATCATCACTGTCTACAGCCAGAACTGTGGCCCAAACTTCCCTAACCTTCTTCTGATCTGGAAACCTCTTCGCTGATACGAGTATTTTATGAAGCCTTCCGGCCGGATTGCTCTCATCAATCAATTCTGACTCTCCTTAAGGCTTAATAATAACTAGACTAATCTACTCTTTATTGACTTGAACACGGCACATGCTTACTAGCAACTCTCTAGCCAAAAATAAAATACATATGTCTAGACATCATGATAAAGATAAGCATGTGAGCGGCACATGCCGGAATGACCGCTTTGGATTGTATGCAGCCATTTATTGGTTGCCATCTTTATGTTTGCTTATGGTTAAATCCTTTTTTATTCAGTGCCTGCTTGGGTATGTGCTAATTGATTCCAGCCAATAAACCCTTTATCGATGTCATCACAAATAACTACAGAAATAATTTCTCTCATATAAAATGCCCCGACCTATCCGGGCCGAAGCGTCTTACATCGTTAATCTGTCATCAATTTCAGCTCGCCTTACCACATCAATGACGCATCTCTCGTTAAAGATCAATCCTCCCGCATGGCGCGCTTAAGCCCTGCGCTACCGATAGCCAGCGCCAAACAGTCCTCGGTGAACCCCAGCGTCGCGTTGGTGAATGCATTGGCGCTGCCATAACGCTTGCGCAAGTCGATTGCGACTTTCGAGGAGACACAAGCAGCTGTGGCCCCTATCAATGCCGGAAAAAGGATAGGTTGGCGCTGCGCACTAGCAAGTGCTGCTGCAGTCGTTCCGCCCGAGAGTGCGCGCGCTATCATCGAGGCCGCGATTGTGCGGTCCGGGGCGAAGGGCATCTTATCGCCTAATAATTCACTGGCGGCTAGCGGCATCAGCACATAGCGCGTGCGCGGTGAAGCCAGTGTGCGTGCTGGCTCTGCGGCGTCTTCGATATCCGAGCGTTTGGCGAGTGCCAGGCTGGTCATTGTCGGGGCCAACATGCTGCGCATGCCGGTCACCACGCCAAGGGCGAGTGCGCCCCATAGAAGGTTGCTCGATC
The DNA here is from genome assembly GCF_003012345.1 of Phytohalomonas tamaricis. Lineage (GTDB taxonomy): Bacteria > Pseudomonadota > Gammaproteobacteria > Pseudomonadales > Halomonadaceae > Phytohalomonas > Phytohalomonas tamaricis. The sequence goes on along the minus strand of NZ_PVRV01000015.1, from coordinate 138,573 downwards.
TGGTCATGCCTATCTCTCCCGATAGCTGAATGTGGCGTAAGTCATCATTGGCGCTAACCCACGCGTCTTTTAGCGGTATTACCTATCACTATAGGAACAATTTCCCATTCCATAAAAAACGCCCCGACGTTAAGGCATCGGGGCGTGTTGGGTTGGCGGTTATTGATGCATGTCAGCCGTGCATGACCGCGTCGATAATGCGCCGCCGTTCGTGTTCCTCGTAAAAGGTAGGATCATCGAACAGGTCGGGCTGCGTGTCGTCGAAGATCATCTCCATGCCTTGGGCACTGGTCTGGACCAACGGCTCGAAGTGCGCCGTTTCACCCGTCACCAACGTTGATACGCGATGGCGACGGTAGATCGCGAAGCCGCCGAGTAGCGCCAGTACGCAGGCGATGTAAAGCGGCAAGGCCTGAGCGCCGAACAGGTGCATAATGAAGCCCGCAGCGATAGGGGCAACGGCACTACCGGCTCCCTGCATGACCAGCATGTCGGACGAGCCGGAGACGACTTCATCGGGATGAAGTTGGTCGATTAACTGGGCGACGGCAATCGGATAGAGCGAGAACGACAGCCCGCCCCACACGAAGAACAAGCCCATCAGTGCCATCTGGTTAGGTGCCAATGGCATCAGCGCGGCGAGAACAGCTGCAGCGATGGTGACGTAAGTCAGCACCCGTGGGCGGTCGTGCTTGTCGGAAAAACGCCCAATCGGAATCTGCAGCAGCGCGCCGCCGAGAATGGTGATACTCATCACCATCGCAATCCCGCCGTTATCGAAGCCAAGCTGCTTGGCATAGACCGGGGTCATTGCCCAGAAGGCTCCCATCGCCAGCCCTGACAGTGCCGATGCGGCAACGGCCATCGGCGCGAAGCCAATCAATGCTTTAAGGCTGCTCTTGGGACGGTCGGGAATCGTTGGTTGTGGCCGCCGGGTCATGGTGATCGGTAGCAGTGCCCAACTGATCAGAATCGCGGTCAGCGCGAACAGCAAAAAGCCTTCGGAGGTGTCGAGGCGCAGGATCTGCTGGGCTACGGCAATCGCACCGAGGTTGACCAGCATGTACATGGCGAAGATGCGCCCACGCTCATGAGAGGCGGCCTTGCTGTTGAGCCAGCTCTCGATCACGGTCATCAGCGTCACGAATGACAGGCCGTAAACGAAGCGCAGCGCCAGCCACACCCACGGATTGACGAAGATGACGTGAAGCAGCGCACCAGAGGCGCACAGCGCCGCGCAGAAAGCGAACGTACGAATATGGCCCATGCGTCGAATCAGCCGGCTGCTGACCCAGGTGCCGCAGACGAAACCGACAAAATAGCCGGACATGATGATGCCGAGCAGCGACGTGGAAAACCCTTCGCTGGTACCGCGCAGCGTCAAAAGGGTGTTGATGAGACCGTTACCGAGTAGGAGGAGCGCGACACTCCACAGCACGGAACGGACAGGATGCAGTAAAGCCCGCAATGCCATCCTCCTTGCGTGTTAATACGTTGGAGTTGTACGCAGTACATCGGGCCGAAGCCGGGTTCAGCCGAAAAGCGCTTATGTCTATAACTTTAGTCTAAAGGGTAGATTATCAAGAGCAGACACGCAAAATCGTAGCGGGGCGCTCGGCTAGCAAGTTGTCAGCCGTGCTGAAGCGGCTTTTCCATGTAGACGCAATCGAGCGTGACGCCGCTGGGGTGAGGGAAGCGCTCGGCACGGATCGCCGTAAAGCCGTTGGCCCGATAGAACGCCACCGCATTCAGCGCGGCAAACAGCTTGAGCCAGCGCAGGCCGTGGGCGAGGGCAATTTCTTCCAGCGCCTTGAGCAATCGCGTGCCGACGCCGCGCCGACCGTGGTCGGGATCAACGAAAAAACCTTCAACTTCACCACGTGCCAGCTTGAGCAGCGCGTAGCCAAGCGGGCAACGCGCTTCTTCGGCGACCAGTGCGCTGCCTTCTTCGATCATCATCCGATAGGAATGTTCCGGCGCGGGAAGCGAGGTCCAGCAGGCAATCTCGTCATGAGAATAGTGCGCGGCGCAGGTCACCCGCACGGCGCGGGTTCTGAGCGCCCATAGGGCAGGAATATCCTCGGGCGTGGCCGGGCGAATCGCTATCATGGACTGTCCTTGGCGGCAGGCGGCCACGTTCGAGGATAAGGTTTGCTGTCGCTAGCGCTAGGGCGCTAGTAAGTAACCGCTGCGCTTGGCATCAAAACCGGCAATGTCAGCGACGATCATGCCGCGTGTCGCCATGTGACGCTGGTTTCTGGCGTAGAGCATGCCGGCCTGTGTGGCGGTAACGGGGTGAACCTCGTCGCTAATCGGGTCGATGATATCGGCGATCCGCTGACCTTTATGCACTTCGGTGCCGGGGGCAACGTGAAAGACCAGTAGCCCGCCGGCCGGCGCCTTCAAAAACTCCATGGCAGACAGCTCGGTGGCAGGAAACAGCAAGTCCGGTAGCGCAGGCGCAGGCTCGTCGATCAACGCGTGATGGCGCATCCAGTTGAGAATGGCGTCACTGTCCTGCTCGGCCAGCGTGTAGTCGACATCGCCCTGACCGCGCAGCTCCACGGTAACGGAGGCGGTGCCGTAGGGGATCGGGTAACGGTCACCGAAGCGAGTGCGAAGCTGCTCCCACACCAGTGTGAAACATTCATCGAAGGACTGACCGCCCGAGTCGGCGGCAAGTGGCTGCGCCATTGAGCCGATATAGCGTGCCAGTGGCTCGAAGGTGGGCCAAGCGTTTGGGGTGGTATAGAGATGCGGCACGGCTTCGAAATCGCAGTGCAGATCGAGCACGTAATCAGCGCGACAGGCCAACTGTTGGAGCACCAGATGCTGATGCTCGTAAGCATTGGCGGGGGTGATCGCCCCCAGTGCACTGTAAAAGCGCTCGCGAATCACGCGCTGGTTGTGGGCGGCATCATCGCTGAGTAGCGGTTCCAGACCTTCGGCAATGGCGTCGCTGACATCGGCGAAATGGCGATTGAAGTTGGCCAGCGATTCGAAATCGTAGCGCCCCAGCGGGACATCCATCAGCTGCTGATCGAGCCCGATCGGGTTGGCCACCGGCACGACGATCACTTCGGCGCGCAGCAGTCCCGCCTCATCAAAGGCGTTCAGGCGCTGCTTCAGGGTCCAGGCGACCAGCATGCCGGGCAGCTCGTCAGCGTGCAGCGCACCCTGAATGTATACGCGCTTTTCGGCATCGGCCGGGCCGAAACGAAAGCTATCAAGGGTACGCGCCGTGCCAGGCACGGCAGAAAGAAGCGGAGTGGTGTCGTGTTTCACGCGGTATTCTCTGGGTCGAAACGAGACTTGATCTGAACGAGTGGGGCCACCCTGTGGCCCTGCTCATTACTGCTGCGGTGGGGCAACACCTTCGGGCGGTGTCGAAATATCGTAATCGAAATACTTGTCCATCAGGCGGTAATAGGTGCCATCGGCGTAGATCGATTCAATCGCCTGGTCGAATTTTGCCGCCAAGTCTTTATCACGCTTTCGAAAGGCCATGCCCACGCCCTTGCCAAAGATGTTGGTCGGCGTTTTGAGAGAAGGGCCGACCTGCTTGTAGGGGCTATCTTCGCCACGGAAGTCGAGGGTATCCACGGCGATGCCGAAGTCTTCCATGATCAGGTCGATTCGGCCGGCCTTGAGATCATTGTCGGCTTCCTGCGAGGACGCGTAGCGGCGGATATCGAAGGTATCGGCGTAGTGCGTGCTGACGTAGATATCGCGAATCGTGCCGCGCTGAACGCCTATCGTCAGCCCCTTGAGGGAGGCCTTGTCGTCGAAGTTGATCTGGCGATGGCGTGCGGTGATGAAGATGTTGGGATTGTTGTAGTAGGGAATCGAGAACAACACCTGCTTTTCCCGCTCCGGCGTAATCGCCATCGATGACAAGATGGCGTCGTACTTGCGTGACAGCAGGCCAGGGATGATGCCGTCCCAGTTCTGCTCAACCCATTCGCAGTCCAGCTTGGCTCGTTCACACAGGGCATCTCCCAGGTCGATCTCGAACCCGGTCAGGCTGCCGTCGGGGGCGCGCTCGACGAAAGGCTTGTAGGGGACTTCAATTGCGATACGCACCGTATCCGGAATACGCGCCAGGGCGCTGCCGGAGAAAAAAATTCCTGCGATCAGGACAGACGTCAATGCTCTTTTCATGGCATATCTCGTTATCGTTATGGGGTGGATAAGTAATAAAACGATTGATCCTACTCAGCGCATCGCAAGATGGAAAGTTATGCGGTTATATTCATGCCTGCGAATATCAGGTGAGCGAGAATGCTTTTCGCCGTTTACAGCCAGTAGGAATCGAGCGCAGCTCAAGAGTATGTGAGGGCAAATACCGGAGGCAGATAAAGGCACTTTTGTGTGATAGATGCGCACAAATGTGTGAATGCCACATGCTGGGGTGGGGATAAAAAAAACCGCTGCAAGGCGATCCTTCACCTGCGGCGGGAACTACCAAGCCGTCATCCTTGATGGCTTGTCATGCGAATGGTTTACGGTTTTGCTTGGCGAAACGCCTGTGGTTTCATGTGTGACGCTCTTCAGACAAACAGGTCTGAAGGGGATAAGTAGGTAAGTAGTGAAAGCAGCGTAACATCAAGATGGCGACTTTTATGCGAGAATCGGTTGAAGCCTGTTCAACGAAGCGTTTAGCCCCGACACGGAACTCCTATGCCCGCATTTTCCCGGTCTGATCTAGCGGATCTTAATGTCTTCACGACGATCGTACGCCGGCGCAGCTTCAAGGCTGCAGCCATCGAACATGGCGTAACGACTTCGGCGCTCAGTCACAAGATCACCAAGCTGGAAGAGAAACTCGGTGTCCGCTTGCTCAACCGGACGAACAGGACGGTAGTGCCGACGCCGATAGGGATAACCTTGGCACAAAAGCTTGAAGAAGGGTTTCAGCATATCGGTGAAGCGCTGGGTGAACTGGAAATTTTCAGAACCCAGCCAGTGGGCGAGCTGCGCCTCAATGTGCCGCGTGATGCGGCCAAGCTTTTGATTGGGCCTGTGCTGTTCGAATTTGCCGAGGCCTATCCGCATGTACAGCTAGCCGCAGCCGTTGAAGACCGGCCCGTGGATATCATCGCGGAGGGATTCGATGCCGGGATTCGCTATGGCGACACGGTGCCGGAAGATATGGTCACGGTGGCGCTGACGCCGCCGCTACGTTGGGTGGTAGTCGCCTCGCCTGTTTATCTGGCGCGTCACGGTAGGCCGCAGCATCCTGATGACCTGCTGACGCACGCCTGTATTGGCGTGCGGTTGGGCAATAACTCACCGTTTAAGTGGGAGCTGGGCGATGATGATGCCATGCTCAGGTTGGAAGTGCAGGGTCCCTTCTCCGTCAACGATACGGACTTGACGATAGAGGCAGCATTGAATGGCGTTGGCCTTGCCTACCTGCTGGAACGGCGCGTGAAGGCTGAACTTCAGCGCGGTTCGCTGGAAATCGTAATGGATGAATGGGCATCGACCGGGCCAGGGTTTCAGATGTACTACTCAAGCCGCAAGCAGACCCAGCCCGGCCTCAATCAGCTCACCACGCTGATTCGCGCCCGGGAAGGCTTGGCATCACTCTCTGAGGCATGAATGCCGATACGCCACGTCCAGCATATCTTCTGATGTGCGCTCAGCGCTTGCTGAGATTCTCTGGCCGGTAGCTGGCGTCATCCTCCCACCGTGTCCAGACGCTGCCATGCACACTGGCAGTGCCGGGGGGCTGGCGTACATGCGTACCGAGCAGGCGCCACCAGTCATCATAAGTGTCGTGCCGCGTCCCCAGCGGGTTGCCTTTGATACGCGACATCGCTTTGCCATTAACGTTCAAGCCATGCTGAGTGAGCATGCCTACATGCACCGTCGCCGTGCATGATCATTTTGACTATGCTCGCAGCACTACCGGGCGGTTGTATCCGGCGCCGCGACAGTCCCGTTGTAGTGCGCCGCGACAGAGAGGTGAGCATGTCTTCGTCATTGCTGGGAATTCTGATCATGTGTGCGGGCGTGCTGTGCCTGGCGCTGGGCGATGCGCTCTCGAAGTGGCTGGGCGCCAGCTACGACCCGATCCAAATCATCTTCTTCCGTACCCTGATTTCGCTGCCATTGATCGCACTGCTGGCGCGTTTCAACGGCGGCTGGCAGACGCTCAGGACGCGGCGGCCGGGGGTACATCTGCTGCGCGGGCTGATCTTCACCGCCACCATGTTCTGCTTCATTACCGGGCTGACCCTGCTGCCGCTGGCGGAGACCACCGCCATTGCCTTCGCCGCGCCGCTGTTTGTCGCGCTATTGTCGGGGCCGCTGCTCAACGAGCGCGTCGACAGGGTGCCGCTGATCGCCTCGCTGGTCGGATTCGTTGGCGTATTGATCGTGGTGCGTCCCGGCGCGGCGGGTTTTCAATGGGGCGCACTGATCGTGATCGGCGCAGCGGTCTGCTACGCGCTGATGATGATCACGGCGCGGCGTTACGGCAGCAAGGAGAACCTGTGGGCGATGGTGTTTTACGCCACCCTGGTACCGATGCTGGTCTGTGCCGTACTGCTGCCCAGCGTATGGCACACGCCGCAGCCGCTGCATTGGCTGGGCTTTTGTGCCGCCGGGCTGCTCGGCGCCGCCGCTATGTCGTGTCTTACCTTGGCGTTTCGCTACGCGCCGGCAGCGCTGGCTGCCCCTTTCGACTATACGGCGATGATCTGGGCGGTAGTACTGGGCTGGTGGCTGTGGGGCGAAGTGCCTGACAGTTGGGTATTTATCGGCGCGGCGCTGATCATCGCCAGCGGCGTGGCGATCGCACTGCACGAGCGGCGCGTGGCGATCAAGGCGCGGCCGACGACCTGAACGGCGTCTGCGGTTCGATAGCGACTAATAACGGCAAGTCATTAGATATAGCCGCATGAGACATTGGTCTAGAGCTTCGTTTTGGGGAGCTGCCTTAGAGATTGAGCGTTTCAGATGGGATAAGGTCTTCCGCTTATTCGATACCTTTAGGGTATCGAATGCTGCGCATTACGAATTAGTCAGATGCCCACTGAGTCTGGTAGCTATGTACTACCACGTATTACACCTCGGTCTCTGACAGGAGCTGAACTCGATGTTCACACCCAGGATTAAACAGGCCCATGCCTATACCGTTCGCAGTGAAGGCGCTACCTACCATTTCAAACGTCGAGTGATTCAAAAAAGCCTCAATGAGGCATGGGTGTATACGAATACATAAAAAGCCAGCCCGCCTATATCGATACTTGATGGATATTCATTGCCCTTATGAATGTTTAACCAAGGATATTTTCAACATTCTCTATAATCAAAATGAGGGTGTTTATAATTCAAAAAAAGCGTTTCAGTTACTGATTTTTTTAAACCATAAGCCATACATAATTGATTGCTATGACACTTTATAAGGGAATGGTGTTATGGGCATTTATTGGCATTATGAAAATATAATTTCTAAAATTTGCAACGACATATTGCTACTATTGGATAATTGAAACGTTAATTCATTTTTTTAAAAATGGTAATCCAATTAATAATCAAAATGCTAAAAGGAACACGCCAATGAACGCTATAAGATTTATAAAATGCACCTTTGCTGTGGCCTTAATTACCACTTCCTTGCCCGCTTTCTCAGCAAGTAACATGATTACAATGAAACTTGAGAAAACGACTAACGATCATTCTCTGACACTGCCAAAGCTGGCCTATACGCGTCTATTTGATGATGAATCATCACTAATGTTTGAGAAGGATTGGTACTGGCAAGAAGATTATCATGATAGTGGATGGCCAAAGCATGACGAGGCATTTGTCAACTATACGCTTCCCCCTTATGTATTCGGAGCTGAAAACAGCTGGTCTTTTACTCCTCAAATAGGCGCAAAGTTTCGCTCGAACAATACACGTGCTTTGGCCGCCCTGCGATTAGAATACAAAGGCGACGGATGGAGCTTGGCGACTAGGTACCGGTACGAAAAAGAGACGAATAATGAAAACAACGATAACAAGAGCGAAGTGGGCAGGATCGATATCTTCGCTACTTACACTATAAATGATCAATGGGCGTTGCTCTACAACCCTCATTATCACTTTAAACAAGAAAGCAGCTCTCCAGATTTCGGTAATGGAGAACGAAAGTATTGGGAGCACGAGTTTATCGCCTTTTACGATACGAGCGACACCAGCAGCCTATTCGGTGGCTATATTCTTAGAGATAAGAATAGCGATGAGGCGGCCTTGGATCCAGGTCAGAGAAATAGTTCTTGGTTACTTGGCTATATCTATAAATTTTAAAAGTGGATATCGCTTGGTGCTGTTCGCTAGCGCCAATCGATTATCAATATTAGAAATAATTATAAATTAAGAGCAAATACTGGGTGCACAAAAAGTAAGTTATAGGTCTTAAAGGGTGGCGATAAATTTTTATAATAATCTTTTTTCTAACTTGTATATCTAAAAATAGAAACGTAATACCGGATGTAAAGTGATGAAAAACAATGCGAAAGTATGATTAAAGCTGTGTTTTATTCTCATTATTTCAGTGGTAGGTTCTTATAATTATTGCATCGATATTGCTGCGTATTTGTTAGCAATTACGGCCATGATTAACGCTAAATTATCCAAGAGAGGCACGAAATAAGCCATGAAAGCCATTCGTCATATATTGGATACAGGCCTGCAATTTTTTTGTTGTTCTCTGTTTTTATTAATGATCATAGTATCCACTTGGCAGGTTGCTAGTCGCTATATATTTAACGATCCCAGTACCGTTACAGAAGCAATTCTTCGTTGTCTTCTTATTTGGCTTTCATCTGTTTCGATTGCTTATGTCGTTGGTCAGCGTGAGCATGTAAGTCTCACACTGCTGACGGATAAACTTAATGAAAAATGGCAGCTCATATTGGCGGTTGGCGTTGAGGTGATTTTTATCGCTTTTTCCTTTTTTGTACTCATATATGGAGGAGGAAAAGCCACAAGTAATTCCATGAGTCAGCTCTATCCGATATTGCAAATACCCAAAAGTATCATTTACGTTCCATTGGTCTTGGCTGGCGTAATTATCGTTATTTACTCCTGTCTTAATTGCCATTCTTTATATCGCCCTACTGCCAAGATGGAGAATTAGGACATGTTTCTAGGTGCCAGTCTTATTCTTATTCTTTCTTTCTTCATTCTTCTGATAGTTGGCGTACCTATTGGTATATGTATTGCTGTGTCATCAATATTGACTATTATCGTTGCACTGCCTATCGATATAGCCATATTCACAACTGCGCAGAAAATGGTTGCGGGGCTCGACAGCTTCACCTTGCTAGCAGTTCCCTTCTTTATCCTGTCCGGCACCCTCATGAACGACGGTGGTATTGCGCTTAGGCTAGTGAATTTTGCCAAGCTGTTGAGTGGGCGAATTCCCGGATCTCTGGCCCATACCAACATCGTGGGTAATATGATGTTCGGGGCAATCTCAGGCTCTGCGATCGCAGCATCAACGTCCATCGGGGGAGTTATGGTCCCCATGGGAGAAAAAGAAGGTTATAGCCGAGCTTTCGCAGGAGCAGCTAATATCGCTTCTGCACCGACAGGGATGCTTATTCCGCCTACAACTGCCTTCATTCTCTATGCGCTCGCCAGCGGTGGCACCTCAATTTCCGCATTATTTGCTGGAGGGCTGGTAGCTGGGTTGCTGTGGGGCCTGGGTTGTCTGTTCGTGGCTTATCTCATCGCTCGTTCAAAAGGTTATACCACGAAGATCGACCTCGATCGGCTCCCCATCGGCCAAGTGATCTTTCAGGCCATCCCCAGCCTGTTCCTGGTCGTTCTCATCATCGGCGGGATCGTGATGGGAATCTTCACCGCCGTCGAGGCTTCCGCCATTTCGGTGCTCTACACCCTGTTCCTAACTATGGTGGTCTATCGCACCATCGGCTGGGCCTCCCTCTGGAGCACGCTGATCAAGGCAACCAAGACCACGGGTGTCATCATGTTGCTGCTTGCCGCTTCTTCGGCAATGTCCTTTGCCATGTCGATTACCGGTCTTCCCGCCGTTATCGCTAATGCCATTCTTGGTTTGTCTGAAGACCCCATCATCGTGCTGCTCGTTATCACTTTCCTGCTTCTCGTGGTGGGCTGCTTTATGGACATCGGGCCAGCCATCCTTATTTTTACGCCGATACTTCTTCCTATCGTGAAGCAGGTGGGCATCGATCCTATTCATTTCGGCATCATCATGGTGTTCAACTTGAGCATCGGCACCATCACACCGCCGGTGGGCACGGGGCTATTTATCGGTGCTGGCATTGCAAAGGAAAAGGTCGAGAAGTTGATCATCCCGCTGATGCCTTTCTATATCGTCATCTTCGCCGTGCTTCTGCTTATCACTTACCTACCTTCCATCACTCTGTTTCTGCCAAGAGAAATGGGGCTTTAAAACTAGTAAAGGCATGATTTATGAATATTTATCCAGTAAAGCATAGCCCTCTGCTGCGTCAGGAAGAGAGGCTATTGCCTCGACCGGAGATGGTCTCTCTTATAAAGAAGGTCATTGAGAACCTTGTTTCCATCAACGATGAAAGTGGTGAGTTTCTCCTTTATCTTGATGACGGAAGAACGATTGATACCAAGGGTTGGGCCGGCTGGGAGTGGACACACGGAATCGGCCTGTACGGTATCTACCGGTATTACGAACAGACAGGTGACGAGCACGCATGCACAATCATCGACAATTGGTTCGCTGCCCGCTTTGCTGATCGACCTGCGACGAAAAACGTCAATACCGTATGTCCCTTTCTTACACTGGCCTATCGCTACGAAGAAGATCGGCGCAGGGAGTGGCTCCCATACCTTGAGCGCTGGAGCGACTGGGTCATGTATGAGATGCCGAGAACTGACAGGGGAGGGTTACAGCACGTCGTTTACAACGACGAGAATCATCAAGAGCTGTGGGATGACACCTTAATGATGAGCGTTTTGCCCCTGGCCAAAATGGGTTGCTTACTGAATAAACCCGAGTTCGTCGAGGAGGCGAAATATCAGTTCCTTGTGCATATTCAGTACCTCATGGATAGAAGTACTGGAGCTTGGTACCACGGCTGGACGTTCGATGGCCACCATAACTTCGCCGGGGCGCGATGGGCCCGCGGCAATAGCTGGATCACTGTAGCCATACCCGAACTCCTAGAACTGCTTGATCTCCCTGAGCAGGACGGTTTCAGACGCTTTCTAGTCCAGACCCTCACGTCTCAGATCGAGATGATCGCGAGCACCCAAGCAGACTCCGGGTTATGGCATACGCTGCTCGATGATGAGACGTCTTATCTGGAGTCTTCTGCCACGGCCGGGTTTGCCTACGGCATTCTCAAGGCTACCCGGCTTCGTTATATCGACGACCGCTACCGCAGCATTGCCGAGAAGGCCATCGCAGGCGTTGTGAATAATATCAATGAATCGGGAGAGCTCGAAAACGTCTCTTTTGGCACTGCGATGGGCGAGACGCTCGATTATTACAAACAAATCCCTCTGACCTCGATGCCGTATGGGCAGGCAATGGCGATTCTATGTCTATCTGAGTATCTGCGTAGCTATTTATAAATCCCTCTTTCTAGGATGGAGCGTTATAACAATGTTCAAAGTCACCCATTCTGTTAAAGCCCTCGGTTTCACCCTGCTGATCTCTGCGGCGTTGTGCCTGACACCCGCATCGGCGGATGAAAATTTCAATTTGAAACTGGCGTACGCCCAGAACTCGCAGCCAGTCAAAGATGCTCTGGCCAGATTTGGCGAACTAGTAAAAGAAAAAACCGATGGCACTGTAACCGTCACTTATTTCCCCGATAGCCAACTGGGCGGTGAAAGCGAACTCGTTGAGCTCCTGCAGACAGGCGCTATCGATATGACGAAAGTTTCAGGCGGGTTGATGGGCAGTTTCTCACCACTTTATGACGTTTTCTCGATGCCTTACCTGTTCGAAGATGTCGACCATTTCTACGCCGTCATGAACGACAACAAGATAATGGATGACATTTATCAATCTACCAGAGAACAAGGGTTTGTTGGGGTCGGCTGGTACGATTCAGGGCAGCGCAACTTCTATACGGAAGATAGGCCGATCGAGCAACCGGATGATCTAAAAGGCATGAAGATTCGCGTCATGCAGAACCAGAATGCTGTCGACATGATTCGCCTACTCGGTGGGGCGCCTGTTGTCATGTCCCAAGGAGAGATTTATACGGCTCTGCAGCAAGGTATCCTGGATGGTGCTGAAAACAATGAGTTCGCACTAACGACCGCCCGCCATGGAGAAGTAGTTAACTTTTATTCTCTGGATGGCCATACCCGTGTTCCCGATATAATTCTTATCAACAGTAACACTTTGAGCCGGATGTCGGATTCACAACGGCAAGCGCTCATGGCTGCGGTAAAAGAGTCAACTCAGCTTGAAATCGCCCAGTGGGACGCTGCCGTTGCCGAGGCCAGGCGCCAGATTCAGGAAAATTTTGATGTCAAAATCAATGACGTCGATAAGTCCGCGTTCCGGGAGGCGGTACAGCCTATGTATGAGGGACTCAAGAACAAACCTGAGCAATATCAAATTTACCAGGAGATAGAAAATCTCAGGGCTGCCAACCATTGAGGCTATGTGCCAGCTATCGATGATGGTTGGCGTGTTTTACCCCGCGTCGCCCTGTTTCGTTCGCATACATCAGCTGAAAAAGGATACTTATGGCTATCGGCATACGAGCACATGACCTCGTCGTAAAAGACGATACTCCAGAATCGCTGGCGGATGCAGCGTCTAGGGAAGAGTTCCAGACCGTTCAACTGGCAATGGCGAAATCATTCAACGTAGGTGGGCGGCCCGGGATGCTGAATCCAGGACTTGCCCACAGAATAGGCCAGGAGTTTGCGAAGCGGAACGTCAGAGTGTCGGTATTGGCCTGCTACGATAATATTATTCATCCAGATGCCGGCGCCCGCGCCATGGCTCTCGCGCGTTTCAAGGACCATATCCGGTTCTGCCGGGATATTGGCAGCAGTATCGTCGCGACCGAAACCGGAAACGTGAACAGCGAGATTGTTTACACTGAAGAGAACTTCTCGGAAAAGCCTTTCATGGAGGTCGTCGACAGCGTCAAGAGACTGGTCGAAGAGGCAGAGAAGTTTAGTGTCATGGTGGGAATAGAGCCTGGCGTGAATCACCCTATCTACTCCCCTGAGACACTGTCTCGTTTGATTGAAGATGTTCAGTCTGATTGTCTCCAAGTGATATTTGATCCCGTCAACTTGCTAACATTCAAAAACCATGAAAACCAAGCTGAAATTTTCAGTAAAGCGCTCGATCTTTGGGGCGATAGGATAGTTGCGGTCCACGCTAAGGATTTCACGATCGAGAATAAAAAGGTCGTGACCGTTCCTGTTGGCGAAGGCTTGATCGATTATGATTTTCTCATGGCGAAAATTGCCCGACTGAAGCCGGAACTAGACGTTATATTGGACGAAGTAAGACCAGCTAACACCCAGGATTCGAGAAGATTCATCCTGGAGAAGATGACTACTCATAACGTCAATATTTGGCCCGCCCCAACTCGCCATTAATGAAGATGATGCCGATTTCGACCTCGGAATTGAACGTCCGGTGAATGTTTCCTCCTGGCTAATATTCCAAGGAACGCCTGACGAAAAAACATCACCGGCTGAACATGGCAGCTCAACGTCGGCATTGGGCGTGATGCGAAGACCGATCCATAGCACCGGTGGTGCGCTCAGGACGAAAATGGTATCGGCCCCAAACGAGCTAATGCTGCGTTTGGGCCGGTTGGATAAAGCGGCTCTAAGTGTGCATCACCGGCGTCACCAGCGGCTCGTCGGCGGCGAACGCCGTGAGGTTTTTAATCACCAGCGCGACGGTGGCGTCGAGCGCCTGCGGTGATTTACCGGCGACGTGCGGGGTCAGTACGATGCTTGGCTCAGTCTTCAGCGCCTCGGGCACGCCCGGCTCCCCCTCGACGACGTCGAGCGCGGCGCCACTGATGTGTCCATTGCGGACAGCCTCGATCAGCGCCTGGGTATCGACCACGCTGCCGCGTCCGACGTTGACCAGCATGCCGTGGGCGCCCAAGGCTTTGATCAGCGCGGCATCGATCAGGTGATGCGTCTCGGGCCCGCCGGGTAGCGTCGATACCAGAATGTCACAGCGCTCGGCGACGCGGCGCACGTCGTGTTCATACTCGTACGGCAGCTCAGGTTTCGGGCGGCGGCTGTAGTAGATCACCGGCATGTCGAAGCCGTAGAGGGCGCGCCGGGCGACAGCGCGGGCGATGTTGCCCATCCCCAGCAGACCCAGCGTCTTGCCATGTAGCGCCGGCGCTTCGTACTGCGCCTCGCGCCACTCGCCGCGCCTGACGGCGGCGTCACGGGCAGGAATGGCACGCAGCGCGGCGAGCACCAGCCCGAGAGTATGGTCGGCAACCGTCTCGGCGTTGGTGCCGGGGCCGTGGGTGACCTGGATGCCGCGAGCATGAGCGGCCTGCACATCGATGCCTTCGAAGCCCACGCCACGGGCGCAGATCAGGCCCAGATTGGGTAGCTCGTCCATCTCCTCGGCGCTGAAACCGATGGTGCCGATGGTCAGCACCGCACGAATGGCGTCGCGATGCTCGGCCAGGATGCTCTCACGTACGGCGCGCTCCTCGGCCATGTGAACGCGTACGCCAGCGTCTTTGAGCTGTCGCTGGTGACGAGACGAAATATGGGTGACGACCAGCAGGTCGATGGACATGTCAGGACTCCCGAGAGGTTGTTATACGTTATCGATCAGCAGCCTAGCGCGTTTTGAGCGGTGCGGGGAGTACAGCGGATGCCCACCCAATACCGGGGGGCACTGGCTACTGACGCTGTTCTTTATCTTCCAGCTCACGGGTCAGCCGCTGGGCGCGATGCCCGGGCGGATGCTGGCGGCCCGCGATCCACTGATAGGCAAGCGGAATGACGAGCAGCGTCAGTGCCGCAGCGCTGGCGCTGCCAAAGAAGATGGTGATGCCTAATCCGAACCGGCTGGCCGAGCCGGCGCCGCTGGTCATGATCAACGGTAATGCCCCCGCCATGGTCGCAAACGAGGTCATCAGAATGGGGCGCAGGCGCAGACGCGAGGCCACCAGTACAGCATCTGTCAACGCCATGCCCTGATCACGCAGCTGATTGGCGAACTCAACGATCAGGATGCCGTTCTTGGTCGACAATCCGATCAGCATCAGCATGCCGATCTGGGCATAGATATGCAGACTCTGCCCGAAGGCGATCAATCCGGCACTGGCACCCAGTACACCCAATGGCACCGTCAGCATCACCACCAGCGGGCTGATGACACTTTCAAACTGAGCAGCGAGCACCAGCCAGGTCACCAGCAAGGCGATGGTGAACACCAGAAACAGCCCGCTACTCGCTTCACGCGTGTCACGCGAGGCGCCCTTGTAATCGATGCGTGCGCTTGATGGCAGCTCGGTGCGTACCGTCTCGGCCATATGATCAAGCACCTGCGGCAGGGTATAGCCCTCTGTGACGTTGGCAGAGAACGTCACCGTACGCAGGCGGTTGTAGCGGTTGAGCGTTCTCGATACCGCGACCTCTTCGATATCGGCAAGATTGCCCAGACGTACCAATGCCCCGTTATCCGCGCGCACCCGTAACGCCTCGATGGCGGCTGGTGATAAACGCTGATCACGTTCGCCCTGCACGATAACGTCATACTCCTGACCATTTTCTTCGAACGTAGTGGTCGTCAAGCCGCCCATGAAGGTTTCCAGCGCTGCCCCTATCGTCTCGGCACGCACGCCCAGCTGGGCTGTGCGTAGTGGATCGACGCGAACTTCTATCTGTGGGGTGGTTTCGACGTAATCCGTGTTGAGATCACTCAGGCCGGGATACTGCTGCCATAACGGCATCAACCGGTCACGCCACTCCTTGAGCGTCTCATAGGACGGGCCGCCGAGGGCAAACTGTACCGGGGCGCTGTTGCCGGAGCTAAGCCCCTGCGGCAGCGTGACCGAGATTCTCAGGCCCGAGGCGTTCACCAGCGTTTCGCGCAGCCGGTTGGCGACCTCGCGTGTCGAAACGTCACGTGCCTCCCATGGGGCAAATTGCAAAATCCAGCGCCCGTAATTGACTGCGCCTTCGTCATTGCCCGGTTCGGGTAGCCGCATCAGCACTTGCGAGACCACCGCTGGGTCGAGCACAGGGGCCATCTCCTTACCCATGGCGCGCATTCGGCGCGTCATTTCCTCGAAGTTGGTGCCTTCCTCGGCCTGGGTACGGATACGGATCGAACCGCGGTCTTCATAGGGTTCATACTCCATGGGCAGGACACGCAGCAGCGCGCAGGTCACCACCACCAGGGCGATAAAGGCGCCGGAAAGCATTACCGGACGCCGCATACCCCACATCAAGAGGCGTGCATAGCGCACTTCACTTGCGTTGATCAGGCGTACTATAAACGGCTGGCGTGGCTGTGGCCGATTCCCCACGGTGCGCAGCAGGTAGGACGCCATCATCGGAGTCAATGTCAGCGAGACGAAGGTCGAGAATAGGATGGCGGCGGCAATGGTGACGGCAAATTCCGTGAAAAGCCGTCCGGTCTGGCCCGCCATCAGCGTAATCGGCAAAAACACCGCCATCAGCACCAGGCTTGTGGCGATGATGGCGAAAGCGACCTGACGCGCGCCACGGTAGGCGGCGACCAGCGGTGTATCGCCTTCATCGAGGTGGCGCTGAATGTTCTCGATCATGACGATGGCGTCATCGACGACCAGACCCACCGCAAGTACCAGCGCCAGCAGCGTCAACAGGTTAATGCTGAAGCCCAGTGCGGCGAGCAAAATGCCGCTGGCGAGGATTGAAATCGGAATGGTTACCGCCGGGATAAGCGCCGAGCGCCATGAGCCAAGAAAGGCGATGATCACGACCACCACCATGACGACAGCGATCACAAGCGTGATCGATACTTCCTCCATCGCGGCGGAAATATAGAGCGTGTCGTCGTTGACAATGCCCATCGTCACGCCTTCGGGCAATTCATCCTGCAGTGTGGCGAGTTCCGCACGTACCGCTCTGGAAATCGCCAGCGTGTTAGCCGTACTCTGGCGGCTGATTGCGATCGAGACGGTAGGCTCGCCGTTGGCCTCGAAACTCTCACGCAGCGTTTCGGGGCCAAGCTCGACACGGGCGATGTCGCCCAGACGCACCACTTGCGTGCCCTGATCGTGGCGGATCGTCAGGCGCTCGAAGTCCACCGGGCGCTTGTAGCCGGGCATCAGGCGTACGGTGAATTCTCGCGTATGCGACTCGATGCGCCCGCCAGGGTATTCGACGTTTTCACTTTCCAGCGCAGAGGTCACATCATCGACAGTGACATTGCGTGCTGTCATGGCCTCATGATCGAGCCAGATGCGCATCGCGGGCGATTGTGCGCCCCATAGCCGTACACGTGAGACACCATCAAGCACGGCAAAGCGGTCGACCAGATAACGATCGGCGTAGTCCGACAGCGCCATCGGCGACATCGAGGTGGCACGTAACGAGAGGATCATGACGGTGTCGCTGCCGCCCTGATCCTTGCTGATTTCTGGCGCCTCGGCCTCGTCAGGCAACGAGTCGGCGATACGGCCGATCTGGTCACGCACATCGTTGGCGGCGATGTTCAGATCGTGGTCGCTGGTAAACGTCAGCGTGACTTCTGCCTCACCGTCCTCGCTTGATGACTCGATGCTTTCGAGCCCCTCGATGCCGGAGACGGCGTCTTCGATGCGCTGGGTAACGCGTGATTCGACCACCGCCGCCGAGGCACCGGGATAGCTGACCTCGATCGAGACCTCAGGTTCTTCAATCTCGGGATATTCGCGAATCGGTAGCTCTAGGAAGCCGAGCGTGCCGAACAGGATCAGCAGCAGTGAGGCGACGGCCGTGCCGACCGGGCGGGCGATAGCGAGGTCGGTTAGCTTCACGAGGTGGCTGCATCCAGCGTCATGGTGCTTTGGGTATCCGGTGCGCGGCTACCGAGCGTATCGTCTTCCTCAAACAGCGCCTGCGTATCACGCGAACCTTCTTCATTGATCTGGATGCGTGCCGCATCGCTAAGTTTTTGTTGGCCACTGACCACGACACGGTCACTGGTATCGAGTTCCGCGCCTTCGATAGCCTGCAGCGCCACCCAGCCGGGTTCACGCTGCACCACGTTGACCGCTATACGCTGCGCGGTCAGGCCCTCTTCGTTGCGGTCGATGCGGTAAACATAATGACGGTCATTTTCAGATTGCAGTGCCGTCTCCGGCACGATCAGGCGCCGTTCGGCAGGCGTTGAGAAATCAAGCGTGAGCAACATGCCGGGGTACAGCAAACCGTCGGGATTATCGAAACGGGCACGAGCAACGACGCTGCGTGTTTCGGCGGCAAGGCGCGTATCGAGCGTGGCGATGCGGCCCCTGAAACGACGGTCGGGATACGCCACGCTAGCCGCCGTGACGGGAGCGCCGACAGTGAGTGAGGTCAGATAGCGTTCGGGCAGGGTGAAATCGACCTTGATACTGTCGAGCTTATCGAGGGTAGCCAGCACTTCGCCTGGAGAGACCAGCGAGCCCACTGACAGCCTGCGCAGCCCGACTACGCCATCAAAGGGCGCTTCGATCGCCCGATCATTAAGCGCCTCCTGCAGGCGGGCCACATCGACCTTGGCTGTTTCGAGAAGGGTGCGCTGGGCATCGAACTGCTGTCGTGACAGCGCACCGCGTTCACTCAATGTCTTCAAGCGCGCATATTCACGCTCAGCCTCATCCAGTGCGACGCGGGCAGCCTGTAGCTCATAGCGCTCGGTGCGATCGTCGAGCTGAATCAAAAGCTCTCCGCGCTTGACGCGCTGACCTTCGCTGAAGGCGATACGAGCGACCCGCTCAGTGACCAGAGCGGCCAGATCGACCGACTCTTCAGCCTTGACGTCACCCACGCTTTCAAAATGACGCCCCAGCTCACGTGCGATGACATCAGCTGCGCCTACCGTGGTGGGCGGTCGTGTTGTGGTGCTTTGTGGCGTAGTGACCTGTGGCAGGCCCCAGTAGAGCAGGGCGGCAAGGGCTATCAGTACCAATGCAACCAGCCAGGCAAGCGGGCGCTTTACGTCGTGGCGTGGCGTCTGTTTCTTCCGGTCAGGTGCGGTATTGGTATTAGAGGCATCAGTCATGCAGGGTGTCTTCTATTTTCATAAGTAAAGACAAATGAAATTATTGGTTACTGAGCATGGCAGCGAAGCCAGGAAGAAGCGAGCCCCACGTTTAGGCGCGGGGCGTTTTTTGTCTGGTCTCAAGTTGCTTTTAAGCGGTGAAATGACATCCTGCTGCCGTTACCAGCCAATGGCTGTAGGCAGCCAGGTCGCGATGATGGGAAAGAAAAAAATCAGCGCAACAGCCAGCAGCTGCAACCCGACGAACGGCAGCACGCCCAGATAGATGTCCTTGGTCGAGACGCCGGGTGGGGCGACGCCCTTGAGAAAGAACAGCGCCCAGCCGAACGGCGGAGTAAGAAACGACATCTGTAGATTCATTGCCACCAAGATCGCGAGCCACACCATGTCCGTGCCGTACTGATGAAAGACCGGCAGAAACATCGGCAGCGCAATGTAGGAAATCTCGATCCATTCCAAAAAGAAGCCGAGTACAAACAGGACTGCCATCAGAAACAGGATCGCACCGATTTCACCGCCTGGCAGCATCAGGAACATGTCCTGCACCAGCCGTTCGCCGCCCAGTCCCCGGAACGCCAGCGAGAACGGTTGAGCGCACAGCAGAATGAAAAACACCATGGCTGAGATCATCAAGGTGCCGTGCAGGGTTTCCTTTACCAGCGAAAATGTCAGGCGACGGGCGACGGCGGCAATCAGCAAGCTGCCGAGCGCACCCATCGAGGCCGCTTCGGTCGGCGCAGCGATACCGCCGATGATCGAGCCGAGCACCGCCACGACCAGCAAAAGTGGGGGTAGCACGCTCTTAAACAGCTCCAGAGCCAGCTGTTTGCCGTTCTTGGCGTCACGTTCCTGCTTGGGGATGGCGGGTACGTTGTTCGGGCTAAGCCAGCCGAGCACCAGCAAATACATCATGTAGATCACGGCCAGCGCCAGACCGGGAATAAAGGCGGCGGCGAACAGGCTGCCGACCGATTCGCCGACGATATCGGACAGCAGGATCAGTACCAGGCTGGGCGGAATGATCTGGCCCAGCGTCCCCGAGGCGCAGATCGTGCCGCAGGCGATTGACGGTTTGTAGCCGCGGCGCAGCAGCGGTGGCAAAGTCAGCATACCGACCGTGACCACCGTAGCGCCGACAATGCCGGTCGAGGCGCCCATCAGCACCCCGACCAGAATAATGGCGATGCCCATGCCGCCGCGCAGCCCGCCCATGGCATGGCCAATCGTTTCGAGCATATCCTCGGCGAGCCGTGACTTCTCAAGCATCACACCCATGAACACGAACAGCGGGATCGCCAGCATGGTGTAGTTGGTGACCACCCCGTACAGGCGTGACGGCAGCAGGTTGAATAACAACGGGCCGAAGCCAGCATAGCCGGCGACGAAACCGGACACGGCCAGTGCGATCGCGACCGGAATGCCGAGCAGCATCATTACCAGAAAGCCGCCCAGCATGGCGATGGCGATCCATTCATTGGGGCTCATGACATACTCCGGGCAGGGTCTATCAGTTGGTTTGTGGCGCGCAGGCATTCGGCGATGGCTTGCAGCGCCAGCAGGGCAAAACCGAGCGGCAGAAAGGCCTTGAGCAGATAGCGGTACGGCAATCCGCCCGGATCAGGCGAGCCTTCGCCCATCGCATAGGACTGCTCGACATAGCCGATCGACAGCCAGCAGATGATGATGCCTACCGCCAGCATCAACAGTGCGGAAAGCAGGTCGATCACGGCCTTGCCGCGCACGGAGAAGTGCTCATAAATGAAGTCGACGCGGACATCGGCGCGGTACTTGACGGCATAGGAGAGCCCCAGCAGGGCAATCGGTGACATCAAGTGCCATTCAAGCTCCTGCAGGGCGACCGGGCTGTAGTCCAGGAGATAGCGCAGCAGCACATCGAATGCGACCAGCAGCACCAGTCCCAATAGAGCCAGGCGAACGGCGACGCCCACGGCGACGACAATGGACTCGATGATACGCACGAGTTGATTCATGACATTCCTGCCAGTTCAGCGCTCAAGAGCGGTTACAGATTGAGAAAGGCGCGCTCGCCCACCCCGTTCCACGGTTCGTACTGCTTCTTGAACGTCATGAAGGCGTCATGGACCTTGCGCGTTGAGGCATCATTAGCCGCCATGCTTTCCAGCGTGTCGTTAGTTACCTCATGCAAACGCTCGATGATCGGTGCCGGCAATGGCCGGGCAGTGACGCCCTGGTTGTTGACCAGATCATCAAGCGCTTCGGCATTGACCGATTCGCACCACGCATAGCTTTCGGCGTTACATGCCATGGCCGCCGTCTGGACGATAGCCTGCAAATCGGCGGGTAGGCTTTCCCACGCCTGTTTGTTGATCATCAGTTCAGTCACATTGGTAGGCTCGTGCCAGCCCGTGGTGTAGTAATTCTTGGCGGCCTTTTGCAGGCCGATGCGGCGGTCCTGATAGGGGCCGACGAATTCTGCAGCATCAATAACGCCACGCTCCAGCGCTGGGAATATCTCGCCGCCGGGCAGTAATTTGACCGCCACGCCCAGCTCGCTGTAGACCTTGCCGGACAGGCCGGGGATGCGCATCTTCAGCCCTTTCAGGTCATCGACGCTTTCCAGCGGTTCACGGAACCAGCCGGTCATCTGCGTGCCAGTGTTACCCATCGGGAAGGCGATAAGGTTGTGCGGCGCGTAGAGCTCATGCCATAGCTCAAGGCCACCGCCGTGATAGAGCCAGGCGTTCATGCCGGACGTGGCCATACCAAATGGCACAGCAGTAAAATACTGCGCTGCGGGTAGGCGTCCAGCCCAGAAAAATGCGTTGGCAGCGTTCATTTCCACTACACCGCTGGAGACAGCATCGAACCCTTCCAGCGCCGGGATTAACTCGCCGGCGGCGAAGTGCTGGATCTTGAGGCGGCCGTTCGACATCGCCTCGACCTTCTTGCAGAAATCAGTCGGGCTGCCGGGGCCGGTGACATAGAACGGTGAGCCAGGCGGATAGGCGTTGGTCATTTTCCAATTGAAGGTGCGCTCGCTTTGGGCACGCACGATGGCGGGCGCGGCGACGATCATGCCCGATGTGGCGAGGGCTCCTGCGATGAAACGGCGGCGATCGATTGTCATGATGGCTCTCTGTCGTTTGTTATTGTGTGATGGGCGTTTGTAAACTTCTTGCTGTTTTATAAGCAAACTCGATGCCAAGTTTTGCATGCTTATAACTAACTGAATTTATTTATATTTTTAAAGCCCCGTGATCTACCGGAAACGGGGCCGCTTGGGCAGCGGTATGTGCTTTGGCAGGCAGTAGTGAACATTGTTCAGTTACTACCCATGACTGCAGCGCATTTGTTAGAGAGGAGGGTTTAGGTGGGACCGAACGTAAATTCTTGTTTGCACAGCCTGTGCTAAGCGCAGGGGATAGCGCATGCACTTTTTTAGTGCCAATTTGGGATCGATAGCGCTAGCTGAGCGCAGCATGCTGATGCGGAGCTTATCGGGTGCCTAGAACAACGCCTTATTTACGCTTGGAACTACAGCCTGGCGCCGCCTCGGCCATGCTTGACCCTCGTCAGCAGCGTAGTGCAGTTGATAGAAAGGATTTCCTTGCGGCCCAGCAGGTAATGGCGTGCGAAGCTATCGAAGGTTGCCTGGCTGTCGGTGAGCGTATGGATATGCAGGCTTCTGAGATCGCTCATGATGTAGAGATTGATCACCTCATGACATCCGGCCAATTCTTCAGCTACTTGCTCAAGCGCATGAGGAGCTACCTGCAGATCAATGAAGGTTGAGAGAACCTTGCCAAGTTTGGCGGGATTGATGACGGCCGTAAATTGTTCGATCACGCCGTCAGCCACCAGTTGTTGCACTCGGGCGCGAGCGTGGGCGCGTGAGATATCGAGCTTGCGGGCCAGGTCGGCATAGGACATGCGACCGTCCTTGAGCAGGAGATTGAGCAGGGCACTGTCGAGTTTATTCATGGCATCGTGATTGGCATTGTGGTGAAGAGCCAACATAAACGCCTGAGCCTTCGCTTGCTACTATACCGTCTGCTGTTAGCGCGCGGCCTGCTGGTCGCCACGCTAAACGACTAGGTTCCAAGCTTCATCGCTTTGAGGCTTCGATATCCACGACGGGATTATCGATGAACAGGAAGCGGTCAATATCGTTGTCGTCATCGACCGTGCTGGCCTCGAACAGCATCTGCTTGGTGTTTTCCAAATGCTGCCACATGGTGCGCTTGGCCTCTTGCGGCGAACGACGGATCAGAGCGTTGAGAATCGCCTCATGGTCATCACACCAGCTCTTGAGCACGTCATGGTTTTCAATGCGGTCATGAAGCTTGTGCCACATCGGATTGAGGGTGCGCTGTCGCCACATCTGCTCGACCAGAAAAGGCAACACGGCATTCTGGGTCGCCTGGGCGATCTGGACATGAAACTGGCGGTCCCAGTCCGAATCACGGTAGCGGTCCTCGCTGCGGCCGCATTCGACGATGCGCATCAGTTCGACGATATCGTTGCGCGTTACCTGCGTGGCGGCAAATTCAGCAATGTTACTTTCGATCAGCTGACGGGCCTGGAGCATTTCGAACGGCCCGGCGACTAATTCATCAATCTGACCATTGTGCGCATTGCGATGCGGCGGCTCGACAATATAGATGCCAGAGCCCTTGCGTACTTCGACGCGTCCTTCCAGTTCGAGCATGATGATCGCTTCGCGTACTACCGTACGGCTGACATCAAGCTCCTCGGCAATCAGCCGCTCTGCCGGCAAGCGCTCACCAATACGGTAGTCGCCCTTGTCTATCTGCTCCTTGAGCGTACGGCCGATACGCTGATAAAGCCGTTTGGGTTCAGGAGGCGTCATGTCGGGAAGCGTCATGGCAATACCTTGCAGTGCACACGAGGAAAAGTAAGTACTAAGTGCCTGTTTAGACGTTAGTCGCAGACGCTATTCTGACACAGCCAGTGCCAAGCGTGCCTTAACCTGTAGGACCAATATCGATATGCCGGTAGCCTGTGGTCGAAAGATCATGGGCTACCGGCATATCGACGCATGACTACATGCCGAACAGTCGTGGCAGGAGAAGCGACAGGGATGGAATATAGGTGACAGCCATCAGTACGACGAACAGCGCCGCATAGAACGGTAACAGCGGGCGAATCAACTGCTGGATCTTGACGCCTGATACCGAGCAGCCGACGAACAGGGCGCTACCTACCGGCGGCGTCAGCAGGCCGATGCACAGGTTGAATACCATCATGATGCCGAAGTGGACCGGGTCAACGCCGAGATCTGTCGCGATAGGCAGAAAAATCGGTGTGAAGATCAGCACCGCGGGGGTCATGTCCATGAACACACCGACGATCAATAGCGCCACGTTGATCATGAGCAGAATGATCCATGGATTATCCGATAGCGACAGCAGCGTATCGCTGATCGTGTAGGGGATGTTGGCGATGGTCATTGCCCACGACATGCTCACCGACAGGCCAATCAGCAGCAGCACGACTGAGGTCATCACCACCGATTCGAGAATCAGTTTAGGCAGCTCGGCGAACGTGATCTCGCGATAGATCAGCACTGACAGCACGAAGGTATAGACCACGGCGATGGCGGAGGCTTCCGTGGCGGTGAAGACACCGGCGAGAATGCCACCGATCACGATCACGATCATCAGAAGGCTCGGGATCGAATCCAGAAAGGCATGCAGCGCCTGCTTGAGTGTCGGGCGCGGTGAGGTCGGATAGCCACGACGCTTGGCAATGACACCGCCGACCAGCATCAATGACAACCCCATCAGGATGCCAGGGATATAGCCGGCCAGGAACAGCGCGGCGATCGACACGCCACCCGAGGTCAGCGAATAGACAATCAAGACGTTCGAGGGGGGAATCAGCAGTCCGGTAATGCACGACGAGACATTGACCGCGGTCGAGTAGGGCTTGGGGTAGCCCATCTTGTCCTGCATCGGTCCTAGCGTGCCACCGACGGCGGCAGCGGCGGCGACTGCCGAGCCTGAAATGGAACCGAACATCATGTTGGACATGATATTGACGTGGGAGAGTGAGCCCGGCAGCCGGCCGACCAGGATCTGGGCGAAATTGATTAGCCGCTGGGCGATACCGCCACTGCTCATCAGGTTACCGGCAAGAATGAAAAACGGAATCGCCAGCAGGGTGAAGCTATCGAGCCCGGCTGCCATACGCTGGGCAATGACCGAAATGGCCACGTCAAGGGGAAACAGCGCCAGCATGGTCAGAATCGTCGCGATGCCGATCGAGAAAGCGACCGGGACGCCAATGAAGATCAGCGCAAAGAAACTGCCAAACAGGATAAGCATCGGCCAATCCATTAGACATGCTCCTCTGAAGAGGTACGAGTATGCGGTGCACACGCATGGGGGGCGGCGTTAGACGGCAGCGTGTGCGGGATCGGCGCCGTGTCGGCCGTGGAAGGCATACGGGACTGTGCGGCAGTCCTGCCGGTGAACAGTCCAATGGCAAGGTCAACGCAAAAGAGGGCACTGTAGAACATCATCACCACACCGCTGACGGGAATGACGATATAGACATAGCCCATCGGAATGCGCAGTTCGGGCGAGAGTTGTCCTGACGCCAATACCTTGTCGACCAGATCGATTCCGCCCTTGACGATGACGAGCGCGGCGAAGGCAGTGATGAGCAGGTTGATGATTAAGTTAAGTGCCACCTTGGCACGGCCCTTAAGCATTTCGGCCAGCAGATCGATGGCGAGATGGCGCTGCAAACCGACAGTGTAGGCAGCACCCAGCAGGCCCACCCATATCATCAGAAAGCGGGCAAGTTCACCGGTGACGGTGCTCGGGTCGTTCAAGACATAACGGCTGAACACTTGCCAGACGACACAGATAACCAGCGCGATCATGACCACGACCGTAATGGTCGCGATCATGATATCGATCGGTTTTTTGATTTTTTCAACGTTCATGGCGATGCAACCTCCGCAGACCAACACAAGCCGTCATGTCGCTTGTGCCGGTCCGGTGGGGTTATGGATGGATGAGGACTGAAGCCTTATGCGCCAGTGCCGGCGGCCTTGATCTGATCAAGCAGCTTGGCGTGTTCGGGATTCTGGCTGTATTCCTCATACAGCG
Organism: Phytohalomonas tamaricis; assembly: GCF_003012345.1. Classification (GTDB taxonomy): domain Bacteria; phylum Pseudomonadota; class Gammaproteobacteria; order Pseudomonadales; family Halomonadaceae; genus Phytohalomonas; species Phytohalomonas tamaricis. The sequence goes on along the minus strand of NZ_PVRV01000015.1, from coordinate 112,224 downwards.
GTTTGACCGCTTCGCGGAACGGTGCCTTATCGACTTCAACGAAGACGCCACCGGCCTGCTTGGCTTTTTCACGCGACTCGGCGTCGATCTTGTCCCACAGCTCTTGCTGATAGGTTTCGGAGTCCTTGACCGCCTTCATCAATACGTCCTGCTGCTCCTTGCTCAGCTTGTTCCAGGACGTGTTGGAGATGGTCAGGAAATCAGGCACTGAGGTGTGCTCATCCTCCGAGAAGTACTTGGCCAGTTCGAGGTGACGGGTCTGTACCCAGGAAGGCACGTTATTTTCCGCACCATCGACCACACCCTGCTGGAGGGCGCTATAAACCTCGCTGAACGGCACCGGCGTGGGCGAGCCGCCCATCATCTTGATCATCGCCAGCGTGGTCGGTGAAGGCTGAACGCGGATTTTCATGCCCTTGAGGTCCGCTGGGCTCTTGATCGGCTTGTTGGCGTAGAAGCTGCGGGTGCCCGCGACATAAGCGCCAATGGCGACGAAGCCCTTATCCTTGGTCGAGGCCATGATGTTCTGGCCGATATCGCCAAATACCACCTTGTTGAAATGGGCCTGATCGTTGAACAGATAAGGTAGGTTGAAGACGGAATAGATATCGGCGAAGGACTCCAGCACGCTTGCTGAGGCGTGGCTCATGTCGAGCGCACCGTTCTGCATCAGCTCTACCGTCTCGCGGGTACTGCCCATCTGGCCGTTGGGGAAAATCTGGATGCGCATCTTGCCATCGGAAAGCTGCTTTACTTCTTCGGCCAGGTGGGTATACGCCTGAGCGACGACATGGTCCTGATTGAGTTCGTGGGCGAGGCGCAGCGTCACGCGGTCCATCGCCTGGGCGGCTGTCGTACCCGTCAGGGTGAGCGCGGCAGCGGCGCAGGCGGTGGCCAGTGATTTGAGCAGCAGGGGCTTGAGCAATGGCATGGTTACCTCGGCATTGTGATGGCGATGAGCGAATCCAGCACAGGCATTCGGTCAGATGGATTGGTCCAATAGGTCACGGGGCATGCACTATTTTTATTGACCTTATGCGAAGGTCTAGCCTGACTTTTCCCGCTATGCATTGACGCCTATAGGTCAGTCAGGTTTTATTAATTGGTAAGGCCAATGGGCCAAATTGTCCATCTGGACTTTAGTCGACGATTCGGTTGCGACGGCTCGAACCGTGTCCATTTACCTGACGCCACAGAGGTCGTTGCCACGCTTAAAATGCCATTGTGGTAGCGATATCGCCTTTCCCAGCGTTTTTGCCTGGCGCTTTGATCTAAAAGGAACGCATGCCCATGACTCGCAATTTCCTGACCGAAGATTTCATGCTGGGCAACGATTTTGCCCGCCGCCTGTTTCATGACTACGCCGCCGATCAACCGATCATCGATTATCACTGCCATTTGCCACCGGCGGAAATTGCCCGCGACTACCGTTTCAAAAATCTGACTGAAATCTGGCTCAAGGGCGATCACTACAAGTGGCGGGCGATGCGCTGGAATGGCGTTGATGAACGTTTTTGCACTGGCGACGCGCCGGATCGGGACAAGTTTCAGGTGTGGGCCGAGACGGTACCGAAAACGGTTGGTAACCCGCTCTATCACTGGACCCATCTGGAACTGCGCCGCCCGTTCGGGATCACCGATGTAACGCTCAATGGTGCGACGGCCGAGCAGGTGTGGACGCGCTGTAACGAGATGCTCGCTATGCCCGAATTCTCGGCGCGCGGCATTCTCAAGCAGATGAAGGTGCGTATGGTCGGGACCACCGACGATCCGATCGATGACCTGAGCCATCACCACGCTATCGCCGACGATGCCAGCTTCGATATCCAGATACTGCCGAGTTTTCGTCCCGACAAGGCGTTCAAGATTGAGGACCCAGGGTTTACCGCCTATATGGAAAAGCTCGGTGCGGCGGCGGATGTGGCGATCACCCGTTTCGGCGATCTGTGCACGGCCCTCGATAAGCGTTTGGACCACTTTGCCGACCACGGCTGCCGCATCTCCGATCATGCCCTTGATGTGGTGCTTTATGGCGAGGCGGATGAGGTGACGCTTGATCGTCTGCTGGCACGACGCATGAACGGTGAAACGCTCAATCAGGACGAGGTAGCGCAGTTCAGAACCGCCGTGCTGATTTATCTTGCCCGCCAGTATCAGGCGCGTGGCTGGGTACAGCAGTACCACATTGGCGCGCTGCGCAATAACAATACCCGCCTGTTCGAGCGCCTCGGCCCCGATACCGGCTTCGACTCGATCAACGACCAGCCGATTGCGATGGCATTGTCACGGCTGCTTGACGCCATGGACCGCAGCGACGATTTGCCCAAAACGATTCTCTACAACCTCAACCCTGCCGATTACGAAGTTGTCGCCACCATGGCGGGTAACTTCCAAGACGGCAGCGTACCGGGCAAGATCCAGTTCGGCTCCGGCTGGTGGTTCAATGATCAGAAGGACGGCATGACCCGGCAGATCATGCAGCTCTCGCAGCTCGGCCTGCTCAGTCGCTTCGTCGGTATGCTCACCGATAGCCGCAGCTTTCTCTCCTATACCCGTCACGAGTACTTCCGGCGCCTGCTGTGCCAGATGATTGGCGGCTGGGTCGAGGCGGGTGAAGCGCCGGATGACATCGAGCTGCTCGGCGGCATGGTCGAAGACATCTGCTTCAATAACGCCCGCGACTATTTTGGTTTCGAAGTATAAATTGGTCCTGAAGTATAAGGCCTGGCTGAAATCCAGCGGCGAGTAATGAGCGGTTGCGTGACAGGCGACAAAAAGAACTTGTTCATTGGTGCTCCAATACGGTGCGTTGAAAGGCTCGATTGATCTCTTCTGGTGCGTATCGCTGCGCCAGATGGGATTTGAGCGATGCGGTGGAAATACAAAGAGACATGTAACTTGGCTTTACAATTCAACTGGTTGCCAGTTGCATCACAGGACAAGCACGTAATTGGCATGAATATTTCATAGTCATTACCAAAGCAGGGCATCGAGCCTGTCAGTCTTTACAACAATCTAGCGCATCAGGCGCATGGGCAATGAAGCCTGGACGACCGCACATCGCGGACGTTCAGGCTTTTTTTTGGAGCGGAGCATGAGGCGTGAAGTCCCGATAGGGGTGTTGTTTTCCACCGAGGGCACCTATCAGCGCATGGGACAGAATGCGCTGGCCGGCGTACAGCACGCCATTGCCGAGATCAACCAGGACGCGGCCGGGGGCGTCGTGCTGCAGCCGCACTACTTCAATCCTCAGGGTGAGCTCGAACGCTACGTTGAGGGTATTAACCGGTTCATGGCGGCCGGCATTCGCCATGTCTTCGGCACCATCACCTCGGCGAGTCGCAAGGAGATCATTCCCGACCTTGAGCGCGCCGACGCTCTGCTGTGGTACAGCTGCCCCTACGAAGGCTTCGAGTGCAGCGAGAACGTCATCTATCTCGGCAGCAGCCCCAACCAGCATCTGGTGCCGCTGCTGCACTATGCTCTTGGCCAGTTCGGCGGCGAGGCCTTTCTGCTCGGTTCCAATTACGTCTGGGGCTGGGAGAGCAACCGCATCGCCCGCGAACTGATCGAGACTGCCGGCGGTTGCGTGCTGGGGGAAAAGTACTACCGCTTCGGCGTTACCGACTTCAGCGCGCTGATCGAAACGCTCCTGGCCAGCAACAGCGCTTTTGTCCTCAATAACCTGGTCGGCGAATCGTCGTATCACTTCCTGCGTCAGCTCGATGCGGCCTGCGTGGCACGCAGCAGGCGCATGCCGGTACTGAGTTGCAACTTCACCGAGGGAGAGCTGGACGAGATCCGGGCGGCGCAACATATTCGCCTGCTCTCCTGTGGCACTTTCTTCGCCGCGCTGGACAGCGCCTTCATTGCCCGCCAGCGCATGCGCCACGGCGCCCATCCTTATTCACACTACTATGCCAGCGCCCATGCCGCCGTCACCCTGTTTGCCAAGGCCTGCCAACAGGTTGGCGATGATCCCGTTGCAACTCGCGACTATCTCTATCGCACGCCGGTGGCTACTGCTCTCGGCGAGTTGACGCTATCGGCGCGTAACAATCACGTTGCGCTGCCGTGTTACATCGGCGAGGCAGTGGGCGACGGCTTTACGCTCGTTCATAGCGAGGTCGGCATGCTCGATGCCGACCCCTACCTCACCCAGTTCAGCCCGGACGCATTTCATGGCCTTACCGGCACGACGCGTTCGTGTGGCCATCTGAGGGTTATCAAATGAGTACGTCTTACAACGCGTTCAAACATGGCGCACGCTTGCTGCTGGTCGATTGCGACGAGCGTACCCGCATGGCGCTGAATAAGAGCCTCGACCGGCTGGGGATTGCCTCACTCGCTGTATTCGATGACGCAGCGCCAGACCTCGGTGAGACTAGCGCCTTGATCGTCGAGCTCGATCAATTCAACAGTCCGCGCCTGCTCGAAGCGGCCAGTGCCCGAGCATTGTCGATCATTGCCGTTACCCGGCATGAGACGCTGTCACAGATTCAACGTGCGATCCGGCTCGGTGCCACTGCGCTGCTCAACAAGCCGATCACCCAGAGTTCGGTGTACACCACCTTGATGATGGCTGGTGGACTGCGTGAACGCTTCACTACGCTGCAGCGCGAGTGTGATGAGCTCGCGCGCAAGGTGGCGAGCCGGCCGCTGGTCGCCCAGGCAGTTGCTCGGGTAATGACGCAGCACAGCGTCGGCGAGGAGCAGGCCTTTACCCACCTTCGCACGCTGGCGATGCAGCGCAACGTCTGTATCGAAGTCATTTGCACCGAGACTCTGCATGATCAACCCGGACACATCAGGACATCATGATGGCGGCCTTGCGCATATTTCTGACCATGTGCCGGCGCCCCTCGGTGGCTGTGGCGCTAGCGTTCATCGTTATCGTAGTGGTGGCTTCACTGCTGGCACCGTGGATTGCGCCCTACGATCCGAACGAGCAGTTCTTCGAAGGCCTGACGCTGGAAGGTGCGCCGCTGCCGCCCAATGCGACGTACTGGTTGGGTACCGACCTGCTTGGCCGTGATCTATTTTCGCGCATCGTCTACGGAGCACGTACTTCCTTGATCATCGGCATCGTCGCCAACGGTATCGCGGTAGTGATCGGTACCCTGGTAGGTATCACCGCAGGCTTCGTGCGCGGCTGGCTGGGCATGGCGTTGATGCGTCTGACCGATCTGATGATGGCCTTTCCGGCGCTGCTATTGGCGATCGCGCTGGCTGCGATCCTCAGCCCTAGCCTGTGGATCGTAGCGCTGGTGATCGCGATGGTGAACTGGGTCCAGGTCGCTCGTGTGATCTATTCGGAGACGATCTCGATCGCCGCGCGAGAATTCGTCGCGGTCGAGCGCACGATTGGCGCAAGTTCGCTGCGTATCCTGTTCTCTCATCTGCTGCCCCACCTGGTGCCGACGATCCTGGTTTGGGCCACGCTCGGTATCTCGACCACGGTGTTACTTGAGGCGACGCTGTCGTTTCTCGGTATCGGGGTGCAGCCGCCGCTGCCGAGCTGGGGCAACATCATCTTCGAAAGCCAGAGCTACTTTACATCGGCGTCGTGGCTGGTGCTGTTTCCCGGCGTCGCCATTGTCGCGCTGTCGCTGAGTTTCAATCTGGTCGGCGACGCGCTGCGTGACGAGCTCGACCCCACACTGAAAGGACGCCGCTGATGATCTGGTTCATCACCAAGCGCATCGCCTACGCCATGCTGATCCTGCTCGGTGTGTCGTTCATCACCTATCTGCTGCTCTATCTGATCCCTGCCGACCCGGCGCGGCAGATCGCCGGGCGCAGCGCAACCGCCGAGGTGGTGGCAAATATTCGTCACCAGCTCGGTCTCGACCTTCCGTTCTACCAGCAGTACCTGCGCTATCTCGGTAATCTGCTCCAGGGTGATCTAGGCCGCTCCTACGTGCAGCGCTCGGAGGTGGCCGCGCTGATCGGCTCGCGACTCGGCGCCACGCTGCAGCTGATGGCAGCTGGCATCGCCTGCGAGCTGGTGATTGGCATCGCGCTGGGCATGTTGGCGGCGCTCAAGCGCGACTCGGCGATTGATAGGTTGTTGATGGCGTTTTCGTTCATTGGCGTGTCATCGCCCCACTTCATCGCCGCGATGCTCTTGCTCTACGTCTTCGCGGTCAAGCTGGCCTGGTTCCCAATGGGCGGCTACGGCGGCGTCAGCCATCTGCTACTACCGGCGATTACGCTCGGCTTGCTCGGCAGCGGCTGGTATTCGCGCATGGTGCGCTCGTCGATGATCGAGGTACTTCATCAAGACTTCATCCGCACCGCCCGCGCCAAGGGCCTGACCCGCGCGCGCGTGATCCTGCGCCACGTGCTGCCCAACGCGATCACTCCGGTGATTCCGATGATCGGCATCGACATCGGCATCTTCATGGGCGGGCTGGTGGTAGTCGAATCGGTGTTCGGCTGGCCGGGCATCGGCCAACTCGCCTGGCAGGCGATCCAGCAGGTCGACATTCCGGTCATCGTCGGCGTCACCACCGTCTCAGCAGTGGCGATCATTGTCGGTAACCTGCTCGCCGATCTGATCATTCCGTTCATCGATCCGCGTATTGATATCCGCAAGTCCTAAGGTTGGCTGGACCACTGCTCCTTGCGAGCGTTCTTGTTCTTGAGAGAAGGAAGGGAAATGAAAGCGACAATAACAAAACTTGCCCTGTCAGTCGCTGTGGCGTCACTGACGCTGGCGGGCGTGGCCCAGGCCGATGATGCACCCAAGGCCGGCGGCGATATCGTCGTCACCTACCAGAACGATGTCGCCACACTCGACCCGGCGATCGGCTACGACTGGCAAAACTGGTCGATGATCAAGAGCCTGTTCGATGGCTTGATGGACTACAAGCCCGGCACCACCGAGCTGGTCCCTGACCTGGCTGAAAGCTATACCATCTCCGACGATGGCAAGACCTACACCTTCAAGCTGCGTCACGGCGTCAAGTTCCACAACGGCCGCGAGATGAAGGCGAGTGACGTCAAGTATTCACTCGAGCGCACCGTCAATCCCAAGACCCAGAGCCCAGGCGCCGGCTTCTTCTCGTCGATCGTTGGCTTCGATGATCTCGCCAGCGACAAGAGCGACCAACTCAGAGGTGTTACCACTCCGGACGATTACACCGTGCAGATCACGCTCAGTGCGCCGGATGCTACCTTCCTGCACGTGATGGCGCTCAACTTCGCCTCGGTGGTGCCCAAGGAGGCGGTCGATAAGTGGGGCGCCGATTTTGGCAAGCATCCGGTCGGCACCGGTGCCTACAAGCTGGCCGACTGGGCCCTCGGCCAGCGCCTCGAATTCGTCAAGAATTCCGACTATTACAAGCCGGGCATCCCTTATCTCGACAAGATCGATTTCGAGATTGGCCAAGAGCCGACGGTGGCACTAATGAGGCTTGAGCGCGGCGAAGTCGACATCGCCGGCGACGGTGTACCGCCGGCACGTTTCCTGCAGTTCAAGAATGATCCCCAGCATCAGAAGCTGATGGTCACCGGCGATCAGCTGCAGACCGGCTACCTAACCATGAACGTCACCATGGCACCGCTCGATGACGTCAAGGTGCGCCAGGCAATCAACATGGCGATCAACAAGGACCGCATCGTGCGCATCATCAACGGCCGCGCCAAACCGGCCAACCAGCCGCTGCCGCCGGCCATGCCCGGCTACGACAAGAGCTATCAGGGTTATCCCTATGACGTCGACAAGGCCAAGGCGCTGCTCGCCGAAGCCGGCCATCCGAACGGCTTCGACACTGAGCTCTACGTTATGAACACTGATCCGCAGCCGCGCATTGCCCAAGCGATTCAGCAGGATCTGGCCAATATCGGTATCCACGCCGAGATCAAGTCGCTGGCTCAGGCCAACGTCATCGCCGCCGGCGGCGACAAGGATCAGGCACCACTGGTGTGGTCCGGCGGCATGGCATGGATCGCCGACTTCCCCGATCCGTCCAATTTCTGGGGCCCGATCCTCGGCTGTGAAGGTGCGGTGTCCGGTGGCTGGAACTGGGCCTGGTACTGCAACGAAAAACTCGACGCCGAAGCGCAGAAGGCCGACGCGATGGTCGCCCCCGAACAGCAGCAGGCGCGCGCCGAGCTGTGGGGCAAGATATTCACCGACGCTATGGTCGATGCGCCGTGGGTACCGATCTTCAACGAGCAGCGCTTCACCGTGCACTCGGCGCGTATGGGCGGCAGCGACGCGCTCTATGTCGATCCCGTCCACGTTCCTGTCAACTACGACTACATCTGGGTGAAATGATGTGTGATCACCATCTGGTCAAGACCATCCACGGCCATCATTGCCACAACGGCTGGGACAACAGCAATCCACCCGCAGCGCACGTCGCCCCGGGCACCACGCTCGAGTTCAACTGTCACGACTCCTCTGCTGGCCATTTCAGCGCCGCTTCGACGCTCGGTGACGTGCTGACCATGCCATTCGACAAGATCAACCCGGTCACCGGGCCGATCTTCGTCGACGGCGCTGCGCCGGGCGATATTCTCAAGGTCACCATCGACAGCTTCAAGCCGTCGGGCTTCGGCTGGACCGCCAATATTCCCGGCTTCGGCCTGCTGGCTGACCAGTTCAAGGAACCGGCGCTGGCGCTATGGCACTACGAGCGTGACACGCTGGCACCGGCCGCCTTCGGTCAGTTCGCCAAGGTACCGCTCAAGCCGTTTGCCGGCACCATTGGCGTGGCGCTGGCCGAGCCGGGACTGCACTCGATAGTGCCGCCCCGGCGTGTTGGCGGTAACCTCGACATTCGTGATCTCAGCGCTGGCACTACCCTTTACCTGCCGGTAGAAGTCGCCGGTGCGCTGTTTTCGATCGGTGACACTCATGCTGCTCAGGGCGACGGCGAGGTCTGCGGCACGGCAATCGAGAGCGCGATGGATGTGGTCGTCACCCTCGATCTGATTAAGGACACACCGTTGGCGATGCCGCGTTTCAGCACGCCGGGGCCGGTCACTCGTCATCTCGACGCCGCTGGCTACGAGGTCTGCACCGGCATCGGTCCCGACCTGATGAAAGCGGCGCGCGATGCGCTGTCGGGCACCATCGATTGGCTATGCCGTGAGCACCAGATGCCGGCCGAGCAGGCCTACATGCTGTGCTCGGTATGCGGCGACCTGCGCATTAGCGAAATCGTCGACATGCCCAACTGGGTGGTGTCGTTCTACTTCCCAAAAATTGTCTTCAGCTAAAACAATCGTCTTCAACTGAGCCGGGTCGATGCAAGGAGGGCCGAGATGAGCGTACAAACGGAACAGGAGGCGGCACGTTCACTGTTGTCAGTGGAGCGGTTGGCGATCGAATTTGGTCATGGTGCGCGCAGACGGCGCGTGGTCGACGAGCTGAGCTTTACGCTGCAGAGCGGCAGGACACTGTGCATTGCTGGCGAGTCGGGCAGCGGCAAGTCGCTGTCGGCGCTGGCAATCATGGGGCTCTTGCCCCGGGCAGCAGCGACGCCGAGCGGGGCGATCCTATTCAAAGATCAGGAGCTCCTGAGCCTGCCCGAGCGGCACATGCAGCGCCTGCGCGGGCGGGAGATCGCGATGATCTTTCAGGAGCCGATGACCTCGCTCAATCCAATGATGAGCATCGGCCAGCAGCTTGAGGAGACGGCGCGCCGTCACAGGATTGCCGCAGGCAGTGGTGCGCATCAGCGTGCCCGCGAAATGCTCGAGGCGGTGCGCGTGCCCCACGTCGAGCGACGGCTTAAGCAATATCCTCACGAGCTGTCTGGTGGCATGCGCCAGCGGGTGATGATCGCGATGGCGATGCTGACCAATCCTAAGGTACTGATCGCCGACGAGCCGACCACTGCGCTGGACGTGACGATTCAGGCCCAGATCCTTGAGTTGATGCGTGACCTACAGCGCGAATTCAATACCGCTATGCTGCTGATCACTCATGATATGGGGGTGGTCGCCGAGATGGCCGACGAGGTAGTGGTGATGAACCAGGGCGTGGTCGAGGAACAGGCGCCACTGCGCCAACTGTTCACCCATCCCAAGGCCTCCTACACCCAGAAGCTCTTGGCCGCCGTGCCGCGACTGGGCACGGCAGGGCCGCTGGCATCAAAAACCGAGCGACCGGTGGTACTTGAGGTTGACGATCTGAAGGTACGCTTTCCGCTGCGTCGTGAGCGACTGTTCACTACGCCCAAGGAGGTGCGCGCAGTCGAGGGCGTCAGCTTCAGGCTTCATCAGGGCGAGACGCTGGGCATCGTCGGTGAGAGTGGCTGCGGTAAGTCGACCACTGGCAAGGCGCTGATGAACATGCTCGCCTTCGAGGGCAGCGCGCGGCTCAATGGTCAGGAGCTCAACGGCCTCAAGGGCGAGGCGCTCAAGGCGGTACGTCGCGATATCCAAATGATTTTTCAGGATCCGTTCGCCGCGCTCAATCCGCGCAAGTCGATTCTCGAGCTGGTTGGCGAGCCGCTGCTGATCCATCACCGACTTGCCTTGCACGAGCGCGAAGAACGGGTTGCGGCGCTGCTTGAACAGGTCGGACTGCCGGGTGATACGATGCGGCGTTATCCACACCAGTTCTCCGGCGGCCAGCGTCAGCGCATCTGTATCGCCCGTGCGCTGGCGCTGAAGCCGAAGGTGATCATCGCCGACGAACCGGTTTCGGCGCTCGACGTCTCAGTCCAGGCCCAGGTGCTCGAGCTGCTGGAGACGCTGCAGCGCCAATACGATCTGAGCTATCTGTTCATCTCCCACGACATGGCGGTGGTAGAGCGGCTCTGTCACCGCGTCGCGGTAATGTACAGCGGGCAGATCGTCGAGATCGGCTCCCGCGATCAGGTGCTGCATGACCCGCAGCACGCCTATACCCGGCGGCTACTGGCTGCGGTGCCAGTGCCAGAGATGGATAGCCGGCGTGACTTCAAGGCGCTGCTAGAAGCGTTCGAATCGCCCAACCCGATCAAGCCGCACGACTATATCGCCCCGGCGCAGTGCTACATCGAACCGAATGCGGGCCACTTCGTTGCCGTCTAGACCGGCCTGGATGGCAACGATAGCGCCAAGATCAGCGTGGGGATGGGCTTCGAATAGCTGTTGATTGGCGATCAGGCCCGCGCGCTAGCGGCACGCTTAAAAGGTTAGGCGGACGATGAGACGCTACTGATATTGAAAGGATTGCGGCCAACGTGGTGCTGACCGCAACGTAAAGCGTGCTGGCGTGCTCAGAGTAGCTTGTTTAGCGCCGTGATGAATGCAGCTATGGTATCTTCGTTGCGGCGATAGTAGGTCCATTGACCGACGCGTTCGGCGCTGACCAACCCAGCACGGTATAGGGTGGCGAGATAAGCCGAGATGGTCGACTGTGAAAGGCCCGCCTTCTCCTGAATGATGCCGACGCAGACGCTGCCATCCGCACGGCAGTGCTCGGCGGCGAAGTGCTCATGTGGCGCCTTGAGCCACTGCAGGATATGCAGGCGTTGAGGATTGGCGAGCGCCTTGAGGATTTCATTGACGTTCATGGGCGCCTCGTGATGCTGGGCAACGGGTGTTGGACAACGGAACAGATAATGCGCCTATGTTCGCATATTTCGCGGTGAACAACGACGCGCAGACGCCATTTAGTGCGTTTGCGCGTCATCGTGCGCTCAATAAATGGCGTTAGATCACCAGATTCGACAGGGCGTTGCGATCAAAGTCGATAGTGTCTTCAAACCGGCCGGCACGAATCTTGGCCGGCCAGTCCGGGTCGGAAAGCAAGGCGCGGCCGACAGCCACCAGATCAAAGGCACCGGCATCCATGCGCTCAATCAAGGTGTCGATATCGGCGCGTCCGGCGTTGGGATCGGCCTTGCCGGTAAACTGATCGGGTCCAAAGGCCTTGTCGAGCCCGATGCTGCCCACTGTGATGGCCGGTTTACCGGTCAGTTCGCGTGCCCAGGTCGCCAGGTTGTCGGGCGAGCCTTCGAATGCCGGCTCCCAGAAGCGGCGTGTGCTAGCGTGAAAGATATCCACTCCGGCTTCGGCCAGCGCTGACAGGATGGTGCCCAGTTCATCAGGTGTCTCGGCGATCTTGGCCTCGTAATCGCTCATCTTCCACTGCGAGAAGCGCAGCACGATCGGGAAATCATCGCTGACTTCGGCACGCATCGCGCGTACTACTTCGACGGGTAGACGGAGACGGTTTTCCAGCGAGCCGCCGTATTCGTCATCACGCTGATTCGTTTGTGACCACAGGAACGTATCGAGCAGGTAGCCGTGAGCAGCGTGGATCTCGAGCCCGTCGAAGCCCAGGCGCTCAGCGTCACGGGCGGCGCGCGCATAAGATGCAATGACATCATAGATGTCATCAATACTCATGCCCTTGACCACAACCTGACCCTCTTCCTCGATCGTCATCGGCCCATAGCCCGGTACGCTGAGGTCATGAGGCATGCCGGGACGACGCTCGTTGCCTACGTGCCAGAGCTGCGGGATGATCTTGGCGCCAGCAGCGTGGACTTCGTCGACTACACGTTTCCAACCGGCCAGTGCTTGTTCACCGAAGAAGTCCGGGGCGTTTTCATAACCGTTAGCGGCAGGATGATCGATATAGGTGCCTTCGGTGATGATCAAGCCGATGCCGCCTTCGGCGCGGCGGCGGTAGTAGCGTGCTACTTCTTCATTGGGAACGCCGCCGGGTGAGTGCTGGCGCGTCATGGGCGCCATGACGAGCCGGTTGGCAAGCGTGAGGCTGCCTAATGTGATCGGGGTGAACAGCGATGCAACACGAGGATGTATAGTGGTGGCCATGGAAAACTCCTGTGGCGTTAAGAACGTTGCAGAAGGGTAATCCATATATCGAGGTATTACGATATTGCTGTCAATAAAATGATGTAATCGCCTGCGATGGCTATCGCTATTGCCCATGCTTGCCTACCTGGCGCTTGTACCTGTCGGGCAACACGCTATGGTGAGAGCAGATGCCCCTACGGTCAGGAGATTACCCGATGTCTTTCGCCTTGCATGAAACCCACTTTGGCAAGTGGCCAGCGCTTGAGCTGCACGATGATAAAGGCTTGCGGATGCGCATTGCACTGCACGGTGCCACGCTGCTTGATCTCTATTTGCCAGGGCCTGACGGTAATCTTCTTCGCATCATCGACGGCTATCGCCACGCTCAGGAGCTTGAGGTGGGTGGCGCGGCCCGCTCAGCGCTGATGGCACCGTTTTCCAACCGCATCGCGCACGGGCGCTACGAGTTCAACGGTCAGGAGCATCAATTGCCGGTGAGCAAGGGCGAGGGTAATGCGATTCATGGCATCGTGCGCGATCTTGATTGGACGTTGGCTAATCATCACTGTGATGAACGTAGTGCCGCAGTCACTCTGACTACGGCGATTGGTGCCGACACGCTGCCTGGCTATCCGTTTACGGTCAACTGCTGCTGCATGTTCACTCTCGACGAGCAGGGGCTGGAGTGGTCATTGGTAGCCGAAAATGTCGGTACTACAACGGCACCGTTCGGCTGTGGCTGGCATCCCTACTTTTACCCACCCGGTGGCAATCTCGAAGCGTGCCGCGTGGTGCTTCCGGCACGCGAGGCGGTAGTGGCCGACAAAACGTTAATCCCTCTGCAAGGCGATAAGGGGCGACGTACGCTCAATGATCATGTTCTCGCCCTCAATGCTCACGTGCTAGACGCCTGCTTTACCGCACTCGCGCCCGATGAGGATGGCTTGTGCCGCACACGCTTCGAGGATAGCCGTGCCGGGCTTCAACTGGTGGTTGCTCAACCCTATGGCGCTGTCCACCTGTTTACTGGTGATACGCTCGCGGAGCGGGCGAGATCATCGCTGGCGATCGAACCAACCGAGTTCCCTCCCAACGCCTACAACATGCCGGAACTGGCCGAACAGATAACATTGGCGCCTGGTGCAGTACGCCGTTTCGGCGCCAAAGTGACGCTCGAAGCGTTGACGTCATGACCGCTATCGTGTGTCTGTGAAGATCTAGCGCGGCGCAGTCATTTGAAAAATTGGCGCAAGCCATATTGAACGGATGGCGGAGCTGCGATCGAAGTGCGCGCCGATTTCGATACGTATTGAGATATGCAGCGTCAGGTTGCCGAGCGCTGGCGTGATGATAAGCAATGGTGGCGCGCGACGGTGCGTAATACGGCAAACATGGGCTGGTTTTCGTCGGATCGTGCCGTGCGTGAATACGCAGCCCAGATATGGAAAACACGTTAGCTGGGTATCTGTCACCAAAGGTCATGAAAAAGCCCCTACTAGTAGGGGCTTTTTCATTTCTAAGTAGGCTGACGCTTATTTCTTGAGCTTGGTCATGCGCAGATAAGGGGTCTTTTCATCCCAACCCTGCGGAAACAGCTCGTTGGCTTCCTCATTGCTGACTGACGGCGCAATGATAACGTCGTCGCCATCCTTCCAGTTGACCGGTGTCGCGACGCGCTCATTGTCAGTAAGTTGGAGACTGTCGAGTACGCGCAAGATCTCCTGAAAATTGCGGCCGGCGCTGGCCGGATACGTCAAAATCAGGCGGACCTTCTTCTTGGGATCAATCACGAATACCGAACGCACAGTCAATGTGTCGTTGGCATTGGGATGGATCATGCCATAGAGCTGACTGACCTTGCGGTCAGCATCGGCCAGCAAGGGGAAGTTCAGCGCGTGGCCCTGCGTCTGTTCGATGTCGCCCTTCCAAGCGTGGTGATCGTCAAGCGGATCAACCGACAGACCGATAGCCTTGGCGTTGCGCTTCTCAAATTCCGGCTTCAGACGAGCAACTTCGCCCAATTCGGTGGTGCAGACCGGGGTGAAATCCTTGGGATGTGAAAACAGGATTGCCCATTGGTCGCCCATCCACTCATGAAAATTGATGGTGCCTGAGGTGCTGTCCTGAGAAAAGTCGGGAGCGGTATCGCCGAGTTGCAGCGTCATGCAAAGTCTCCTTTCGTCGAGCGGAGGTAAGTGGAGTTATCCTGGAACACGATATTGACGATTTCCGCTGCATTAGCCAAACAACAAGTTCGCCTAAGTTAATTCCTATCTGAACATAACGGCTTTCTTCAAGAAATCACCTGCCTTGATCATCGTCAATATGAAAAGAGTATCAATCATCTTCCTGATAGCGCACGAAGGCACGCTTGTTGTCTGCCACGATGACCAGATCACCTTTATTGAGGTCTTCATATTCCGAGCGGGATGTCTGGCCATCAGGGGTAATGCTGAGCACCTGGGCGACTGATGAGGTGTTGTCCGGGCGCTCTGTCACTTGCAACCGCACATTGGCCTTCTTGTAACGGGCAGTGATCACACTGCCTATCTTGGGCGCTTCCTTGAGAAAGTAAAGGTCCTCGTAGTGCTCCTTGACGCTGGCATTATCGGGGGTATCCCACTCGATCTGACGCGCATCGGTCATGGCAATCTATCTCCTAGTGTCGATTCGTCTCTTTTCTTCTCTTCATCCTAGCAGTTAACGCGCAATGGGCCCGTGCCGACTGTAGTTCATCGCCGTTCAGACGATAACCAAAAAGAGAAACGGAGAATGTACAGATACGCACTGTAGGGCGTCGTCGTTGTAGCGAGGCTACATGAAACACATAAGCTTGATAATAATGGCCCTTGCTCAGGGATTTCTATGCGCCAGTACCGCTATGGCGCAGCCCTCCTGTTCCGATGAGCATATACGTGCCTCCTTTGATGCATTAACGGCGCGTATTGCACAGTGGGACCATGCCTATTACATCGAAGGTCTGCGCGAGGTCGATGATGGGGTGTATGACCAGGCGCGTCGTCGCCTTGAACAATGGCGTGCATGCCTCGGTCATGACGAAGCAACATCGCCCTTGCCCAGCAGTGACGATATGCGGCGCCATCCCGTGGTGCAGACGGGATTGGACAAGTTGCCTGACCGTCAGGCAATAGCTGAATGGCTTTCACGCCATACGGATAAAACGCTATGGGTACAGCCAAAAGTTGATGGCGTAGCGGTAACGCTCGTGTATCGAGACGGCGTGCTGACCGAGGCTATCAGTCGTGGTGATGGTACGCGGGGGCACGACTGGCTGGCACGTGTGCGCGAATTACCCAATATCCCTCAGCGACTGCCTGAATCGGCACCTGCCGATGTGATCCTGCAAGGCGAACTCTTTAGGCACTTCGAACATCATGTTCAATCTCGCGATGGCAGCGCCGGGGCGCGTGGTGACGTTGCCGGCTGGATGCAACGTGAGGCGCTGGCTCCGGCGTTGGCAGATCAGATCGAGTTCTTCGCCTGGGATTTTCCTACAGGTCCAGAGACGCTAGATGAACGATTGGCTCTGCTTGCACAGTGGGGATTTGCCACGGTGGGCCACTATAGTGAGCGCATTGAGACCGTCGATGACGTTGTGCAGTGGCGCGAGCGCTGGTATCACGCTGCGCTGCCGTTTGCTTCTGACGGTATCGTTATTCGCCAGAGCCGTCGGCCACCAGCGACGACGTGGCAGGCGCGCGCCCCCGCGTGGGCCGTGGCCTGGAAGTATCCTGCCCGTAAAACATTAGCCGAAGTCCGCGATGTGATATTTACCATCGGCCGTACCGGGCGAATAACGCCGGTACTTGAGCTCATTCCCGTCGAACTTGATGATCGTGAGGTAACGCGTGTCAGTGTTGGCTCACTCGCACGTTGGCAGCGTTTTGATATTCGTCCTGGCGATCAGGTCCGTATCAGCCTTGCCGGGCTGACCATTCCCCGCTTCGATTCAGTTGAGCTACGTAGTGATATCCGGCGAGAAGTGAGCGTGCCGGATGCCACACGCTATCACTATACAAGCTGTATGACCTGGACGCCGGACTGCCATATGCAATTCCTTGCCCGTCTGGCCTGGCTAAGTAGTGGCAATGGTCTGGACCTGTCGGGAATCGGTGCTGGAGTATGGGAACGCCTGATTGAGGCGGGACTGGTCGTGACACTTACCGATGCGCTCTGGCTGGAAACCGATGAGCTAAAGCGCCTTGAAGGTGTAGGCATGCGCCGGGCCGAGCAATGGACGGAGGCATTTCATACCGCGAGACAACGGAGTGCATGGCAGTGGCTAAAGGCACTGGGCCTGCCGCCTGTGGCACGTGACAAGATCGAGGCGGATGGGATGATTGATATCGAAAAGTTGGCGACACGCTCACGCATGGCTTGGCGCTCTATTGACGGTGTCGGTACGACTCGTGCTGAACAGCTGTATGTTTTTTTCAATCATCCTAACGTGCAAGAAGCCGTGACGCAGCTAAGCCGCACAGAAGTGAAGGGCTTTAACGTACCTAAAGCTGAACAATAGGACTAGATATTCTAGTACTCGAGTAGCGCATGAAACTAGGCGAGTCATGAATTTTGTGTTGCAAAGTTTAATTGCTCAATGTAATATTTGGTTACTTAAAGAGTATTGATGTGATCACGTCTCGCTAGTTAGTACATAAAGTTACGCTAAGACTAAAGTTGGGCAGCATGTAGTCATAATTCTGTCCATTATGTGTAACAGAGCAAGACGGGACGCAAGGGGCTTCACACAGGATTAAAGCAATCCGCACTGAAGCCGATAGATAATCGTGAAAAGCTTGCTCAGACGAAATGATGAGGCCGGCAGGGCTGCAAAGGTTCGCAGCGAAGTGTCAGGGAACGTTCCTGCAAGATGCCTTCTAGCTTTCTTTGTGAGGAAGCGTTAATTGCCAAAGGCGATTGATCAGCTAAGGAGATTTGCTATGACACTACTTATCGTTGGCGGTGCTTTGTACGCCGTATTGATGCTCTTCATGCTGGGTGCTATGTACGTTTCCGGCCGTGGCAGTGATGCCGAAGAAAGCTTTGAAAGCTTTGAGCTGGCACGAATGCAAAAAGCCCGCGCTGCTGAAGACAAGCTGGCCTTTGCATTCATTCCTCATAAAGATGCCGCCTGATTTTACAGCCGTCTGAATCAAACAGAGTTACGAAACCGCCGGAGTCACTCCGGCGGTTTTTTTATGGCTGCTGGTTACCGCTGGCTTTGTAGCGTAAACCACTATAAAAAAGCCCACCGCCAGGGTGGGCTTTCAGCGACTACGCTAAGCTTGTGTTTGCGTTATGACTTGCCGGCGCGCTTGCGCTCATTCTCTTTCAAGTGCTTCTTGCGCAGACGAATGAAGCTCGGTGTAATCTCAACCAGCTCGTCATCATCAAGAAACTCGATGGCTTGTTCCAGCGAGAACTTGACCGGCGGCGTCAGGACGATGTTTTCATCGTTACCTGAGGCGCGCATGTTGTCGAGCTTCTTGCCCTTGGTCGGGTTGACGACCATGTCATTGGCACGGTTGTTGATGCCAATCAGCATGCCTTCGTAGACTTCGGTACCATGATCAATGATCAGCTTACCGCGATCCTGCAGTGCGTAAAGCGCATAAGCCAGTGCCTTGCCATCGACCATCGAAACCAATACGCCATTGCGACGCTCGATCGATGCATCGGGCTTGAGCGGGCCGTAATGATCAAAACGGCTGGTCAGGATGCCGGTACCTGAAGTCAACGTCAGGAATTGCCCGCGGAAACCGATCAGGCCACGAGCGGGGATGATGAAGTCCAGACGCACACGTCCTTTGCCGTCGGGGTTCATATTGGTCAGCTCGCCCTTGCGGTAGCCGAGCTCTTCCATCACCGAGCCCTGGTGCTGCTCTTCGATATCGATGATGACTTCTTCGTACGGCTCCTGCTTGACGCCATCGACTTCACGAATGATGACTTCAGGACGGCCAACGGCCAGTTCGAAGCCTTCGCGGCGCATGGTTTCAATCAACACCGACAGGTGAAGTTCACCACGTCCGGATACCTTGAACTTCTCAGGTGACTCACCCTGCTCGACACGCAGTGCCACGTTGTGGATCAGCTCCTGATCGAGGCGATCCTTGATGTTGCGGCTGGTGACATACTTGCCGTCACGGCCTGCGAATGGCGAATCGTTGACCTGGAAGGTCATCGAAACGGTTGGTTCGTCAACGGAAAGTGGTGGCAGCGCTTCAGGTGCAGCCGGGTCACAGATCGTGTCGGAAATACCCAGATCATCAATACCTGTGATACAGACGATGTCACCTGCAGAAGCTTCATCCGTCTGAACACGCTCCAAGCCAAGGTGAGTCATGACCTGACCGACCTTGCCCTTGCGTACAGAGCCGTCAACATCGACAACAGTTACCTGCTGATTGGGTTTGACGCTGCCGCGCTTGATACGGCCCAGGCCGATGACGCCAACATAGCTGTTGTAGTCGAGTGCAGAAATCTGCATCTGGAACGGTCCGTCGAGCTGGACATTAGGTGGCTCAACGATGTCGACGATGGCCTGGAACATGGGATCCATGTTGTCAGACAGCTCTTCCGGGTCCATGCCGGCGATGCCGTTCAGCGCCGAACAATAGATGATCGGGAAGTCGAGCTGCTCGTCAGTTGCGCCAAGGTTGTCAAACAGGTCAAAAATCTGATCGACGACCCAGTCAGGGCGAGCGCCGGGGCGGTCAATCTTGTTGACGACAACGATCGGTTTCAGACCCTGAGCGAATGCCTTCTGAGTAACGAAACGAGTTTGCGGCATCGGGCCGTCAACCGCATCAACCAACAGTAACACGGAGTCGACCATTGACATGACGCGTTCAACTTCACCACCAAAATCGGCGTGCCCTGGCGTATCAACGATATTGATGTGGTAATCGTGCCAGCGAATAGCAGTATTCTTTGCCAGGATGGTAATACCACGTTCCTTTTCCTGGTCGTTGGAGTCCATGATACGTTCCTGACCTTCGGTCTTGCGGTCAAGCGTACCGGACTGTTGAAGAAGCTTGTCGACCAGAGTGGTTTTGCCGTGGTCGACGTGAGCGATGATAGCTATATTACGAAGTTTCTCGATCACGACGGGATCCTGTAAGGAAAATCGGTGCGCATTATAGTGCCGCAGCGATGGTTACGACCACCCTGCGCGAATGAAATGATGCGAAAAGAAGGCAAATTATCAATTATCGCCTGAGAAAAAGCTAAGTTCCGTATTATAAGTAAATATTTAATTTAGTCGAATCAAACCTGTTATTAGCAATAAAGGTGGTAGGCTAGAATAACGTTGGCACGAAATGAAACGGCAGGTCTTTATGCACAGTAATGGTGCATAAATAAAATAATGGCACCAAGCTAGTGCGTTGCTGGTATGTATTCGCCTGTAAGCCGTTCGGTTTTTATAGCGAAGATGCTGCGAATAAATCCCTGACATCATATAAAACCTTTTTTTATCAAAGCCTTATTAGTATTGCGCTTAACTTGCGCGCTATTTTGGCACGGTGAATGCATTAATTCGGACAATTAAAACGCTTGTATGCACTGCAAATGAGCGTGTAAAAAAGTCGAACTGGACACGTTAGCCAACCATTCGAGCTTCGGCTCACATTGGAGGACCACCATGGCAGAAAAGACTCTTGCCCTGATTGAAGAACACGACGTCAAGTGGGTTGATTTGCGCTTTACCGATACAAAGGGCAAGGAGCAGCATGTCACGATTCCGGCCCGCGCCGTCGATGATGAATTCTTCGAAAACGGCCAAATGTTTGACGGTTCCTCCATTTCCGGCTGGAAAGGCATCAACGAGTCCGACATGATTCTGATGCCGGAGGACGGCACCGCCTACCTGGATCCGTTTACCGAAGACCCGACTATCGTACTGCGCTGCGACATCATCGAGCCGGCGACAATGCAGGGCTATGAGCGTGATCCACGCTCCATCGCCAAGCGCGCCGAAGCGTATCTGAACAGCACTGGCCTGGGCGACACTGCCTTCTTTGGCCCGGAGCCCGAGTTCTTCATCTTTGATCAGGTTCATTTCAAGAATGAAATGAACGGCTCGTTTTTCAAGATCACCTCGGAAGAGGGCGCCTGGTCTACCGACGCGACCAACCTGGAAGGCGGCAACATGGGCCACCGTCCCCGCGTCAAGGGCGGCTACTTCCCGGTACCACCGGTTGATTCCTTCCATGATATTCGTAGCGCGATGTGCGCCACGCTGGAAGCAGTCGGTCAGAGTGTTGAAGTTCACCACCACGAAGTGGCGAATGCGGGCCAGAATGAGATCGGTGTGAAGTTCAACACGCTGGTCAAGAAGGCCGACGAAGTTCAGACCATGAAGTATGTGATCCACAATGTGGCGCACGCTTATGGTAAGACAGCGACTTTCATGCCTAAGCCGATGGCGGGTGATAACGGTTCTGGCATGCACGTTCACCAGTCGTTCTGGAAAGATGGCGAGAACATGTTCGCCGGTGACGAATATGCTGGTCTGTCCGAAACTGCGCTGTATTACATCGGTGGTGTGATCAAGCACGCTCGTGCACTGAACGCCTTCACCAATGCCTCCACCAACTCGTACAAGCGTTTGGTGCCAGGCTTCGAAGCGCCGGTCATGCTCGCCTATAGCGCGCGTAATCGCTCTGCGTCGCTGCGTATTCCGTATACTTCAAGTCCCAAGGCCAAGCGTGTCGAGACACGTTTCCCTGACCCGACAGCTAACCCATACCTGGCTTTTGCTGCACTGCTGATGGCGGGTATCGACGGGATCCGTAACAAGATTCATCCTGGCGATGCTCTGGACAAGAACCTGTACGACCTGCCGGCAGAAGAAGCCAAGCAGGTGCCAACGGTCGCTACAAGCCTTGAGCAGGCACTCGAAGCGCTGCGCGAAGATCATGCCTTCCTGACCGAAGGTGGTGTTTTCACTGAAGATACAATCGACGCCTACATTGAGCTGAAGATGGAAGAAGTGACTGCGGTACGTATGGTGCCGAGCCCGATGGAATACGAACTGTACTACAGCGTATAAACACGGCAGCTCAGTTTGTAAGCAGTACCGCGCAAAACAAAGAAAGCCCCGTATTCACGGGGCTTTTTTCATGTCTGCAGTAGACGGTAATTCGCTACACTGGCCCTCATCATATGGGAGGCAAGTTTCATGAAAGGAAATTGGCGCGATAGCATGAAAAGACGGACGCTCGCGGGATGTTTGCTGTTGTTCGCTGCCATTCCGGCGGTAAATGCAGCGGTCTATCGCAGTGTTGATGCCAATGGCAATCCGGTCTTTACCGATCAGCCGCAGCCGGAGAGTAGCCGTATCAATGTGGCGCCACCCGACGTGGTCGACGTCGACGCGAAGTCCTCTCAGCCGCAAAAAAAAGCGCTTGATCCCGCAGAACCCCAACAGGCCTTTATTCCTTATACGCAGTTGGCCATTGTCTCTCCTCGCAACGAAGCAACGATACCGACTGGTGCTGCCGGCGATGTTCAGGTTGAACTGGCCATAACGCCGCAGCTTGCTCCCGGAGACAAGGTACGGCTTCGTGTCGACGGACAGGTGAGCCAGTCCGCGCTTCGGACATCGGCATTTTTTATTTCCGGGATGAACCGAGGTGAACATACGCTGCGAGTCGAACTGCTCGATAGCACCGGTCATGTGCGTCAGCAAAGTGATCCCGTCACCATTTATGTGCAGCGCGCCAGCCAGAACATGCCCGCTAATCCACGCAGCTCATCTTCGGCTCCTTGATGGGGTACTGGGAAATACGGTGCGCTAGAAACTGACATCCATTGATCTCATTGCACCAATTCGGTGCTAAATAGTTGTGGGCGATAACGCCACGCTGCGCCATTGCTGAGCAATGCACACGAGATTGCTCACTCTGGCGCGCTTTTTGCACTTCTAGAGTGAACAAGGATGACGGATATAGGCATGTACCAACGCCTGCTAGAACACTTAACGACTGCAGTAGTACTTCTTGACGGTTCACTGCACGTCATATGGATGAATCCCTCCGCTGAAGCATTGCTGGGCATCAGTCGTGCGCGCGTAGAACAGTCACGTATCGATTGCTTAGAAGGTGACGATGGGGTTATCAGTGCCATGCTCGCCAAGGCGCTTGAAGAACAGCACCCTTATACCCAGCGTGAGGCTTGTCTGGTGCTTGCCAGTGGCGAAAGCATAACGGTGGACTACACCGCAACGCCGCTATCGGAACAGGAACTGCTGCTTGAGTTCGAGGCGCGCGATCGGCTGATGCGGATTTCACGCGAAGAAGCGCTGATTGCCCGGCAGGAAATGGTCAAGGTACTGACACGAGGCCTCGCGCATGAGGTGAAAAATCCACTGGGTGGTATACGTGGTGCGGCACAGTTGCTAGAGCGTGAGATGGATGATGAAAATCTCAGCGAATTTACCCGCATCATTGTGGGGGAGGCTGATCGGCTGCGTGATCTGGTTGATCGTATGCTGGGGCCCAACAAGCTTTTAGCACATACCCCCGTCAATGCTCATGCCGTACTGGAGCGAGTGCGTATGCTGCTGACGGCCGAGACGAGCAATGTCACCTTCATCCGCGATTATGATCCCAGCCTGCCAGATATCATCGGAGATGAAAGTCAGCTCATCCAGGCCGTACTGAATGTCGCCCGCAATGCTGTGCAGGCGCTGGAGGAGAACGACATATCCTCGCCTACGCTAACGCTGAAAACACGGGCACGTCGCCAGTTCACGCTCGGCGCCGAGCGCCATCGGTTGGTCTGTGAGATAGCCATCATCGATAACGGCCCGGGGATTCCCGAGAGCCTCAGAGAGTCACTGTTCTATCCGATGATTTCAGGTCGGGCCGAAGGAAGCGGCCTTGGGCTTTCCATTTCGCAGTCAATCCTGCATCAGCATCAGGGCTTGATTGAATGCGACAGCCTGCCCGGGCATACCGAATTTCGCTTATTGGTGCCCTTGGACATTGCTGACAAGGGACATCAACTCAATGGAGGCCATGCATGAATGACGCCGCGCGAGTTTATATCGTCGATGATGATCGAGCGATTCGCTGGGTACTGGAGCGGACCCTCGCTCAACCCGATATCGATGTGTCCAGTTTCGAGCGCGCTGACCAGGCCGAAGAAGCCATTTTACGCCAGCCACCGGACGTGCTGCTGACCGATATTCGTATGCCCGGCACCGATGGTTTGGATTTGATGGCTAAAACGCGCGAACACTACCCGGATATGCCCGTTATCGTGATGACCGCGCATTCCGATCTTGATAGTGCTGTAGCCTCTTACCAGGGTGGGGCATTTGAATACCTGCCCAAGCCTTTCGATGTCGACGAGGCGCTTGCGCTGGTGCGGCGCGCTATAGCTCATGCACGAGAACGTCACGCGCCTGCACAGGCTCCGGAAGGCATCAATACCGAAATCATCGGCGAAGCGCCGGCGATGCAGGAAGTATTCCGCGCGATCGGAAGGCTTTCGCATTCGCATATTACGGTAATGATCAACGGCGAATCGGGCACCGGCAAGGAGCGGGTCGCTCAAGCATTACACCAGCACAGCCCGCGTGCACGCCATCCGTTTATTGCCTTGAACATGGCCGCCATTCCTAAAGACCTGATGGAGTCGGAGCTGTTTGGCCATGAAAAGGGCGCTTTTACCGGGGCGACCTCGCAGCGTCGCGGGCGTTTCGAGCAGGCTGATGGTGGGACGCTGTTTCTAGACGAGATCGGCGACATGCCGGCCGAGACCCAAACGCGTCTCTTGCGCGTGCTGGCCAACGGTGAGTTCTACCGTGTCGGCGGGCTTACTCCGGTCAAGGTCGACGTGCGTATTATTGCCGCCACCCATCAGAATCTCGAAAAGCTGGTAGCGGATGGGCGCTTTCGTGAGGACTTGTTCCACCGTCTTAACGTGATTCGTGTCCATTTGCCGCGGCTGGCTGAGCGACGTGAAGATATTCCGCGTCTGGCGCGACACTTCCTTGCCGAAGCCGCACGCGAGTTGAGCGCCGAACCGAAAGTATTGACCGAAGCCGCTGAAAAGCATCTATCGCGCCTGACGTGGCCGGGGAATGTTCGCCAGCTCGAAAACACCTGCCGCTGGCTGACGGTAATGGCATCGGGGCGCGAAGTGCTGGTGGATGATCTGCCACCAGAGCTGCGTGATCTTGAAGGCACCGACATTGCCTCCGGCGACTGGCGCGGCGCCTTTCGTGAATGGGCTGATCGTGCGCTGGCTGCCGGCCATACTCATCTGCTTGAAGAAGCGGTGCCGGACTTCGAGCGTATCCTGATCGAAACGGCGCTCAAACACACCGGCGGGCGTAAGGGCGAGGCGGCCGAGCTGCTCGGCTGGGGAAGAAATACGCTGACACGCAAGCTGAAAGTCCTGCTGCCGGAACTTGCTGACGCCGAGTGATGAGCTGGATACGTGGCTAGCTCATGTACCAGCCGCCGTTGACATTGATCGTCTGGCCGGTAATGTAACCGTTACGGGCCAGCATCACCGCCACGCCAGCGACCTCGCTGGCCTTGCCAAAGCGTTTGACCGGCAGGATGTCCGGCGTGATCCGGGTATTACCTTTGATCATGTCGGTCTCGATCAGCGCCGGTGCGATCGAATTCGAGGTCACGCCCGTCTCGGCAAGAAGTGATGCGTAAGAATGGGCCAAGCCAATTTGGCCAGCCTTCGAAGCGGCATAGTGCGGGCCAATGACACCGCCAAGTTGGGCGGCTATCGAAGACACCATGATCAGCCGTCCCCAGCCGGCAGCCACCATGTCGGGCAGTACGGCCTGGGAGATGAGAAATGATGAGGTGAGATTCTGGGCAATCAGCGCTGACCAATCGTCAGCTGTCACGTCTTGCCACGCTTGCGCCCGGGATACGCCAGCATTATTGATCAGGATATCGATACAGCCCAGGACGTCGCGTGTTTCATTCACCAGGCGCGCCACATCATTGGCGTCTGACACATCAGCCTGGATGGCCAAAGCCTTACGTCCCTTCGCCTCGATAGACCTGACCGTCTCGTGCGCCTCGCGAGCGCTGTCGTGATAATTGACGGCGACATTGACTCCTGCCTCAGCCAACGCAAGCGCGATGTCGCGACCGATACCGCGGCTGGCACCGGTGACCAGTGCCACCTTACCCTCAATTTCATCCATGACGTTATTCTCTCCGGATAATCATTGTCAGTAGCCGACGGTGAATCGGCGATGCGTATGCCGCGGCGTTTCCAGCTCATCAATCATCGCCACAGCGAAGTCCTCCACAGAAATCCGGCTGATGCCCGCGTTATCGACGATCATGTCATCAAGGCCGAGACGGAACTTGCCTGTGCGTTCACCAGAAAAGATCTCATGGGCCGGCGACAATGAGGTCCATTCAAGTCCAGGTTCCTGTTCGAGTAACTCCTTGACCACTTTGGTCGATTTGACACCGCCTTCGTATTCACGTGGAAAGTCGGGGCGATCCATGTTGTAGCCACCACCGGCGACCTTGAGCGTCCCCGCACCGCCCACGGCCAGGATGCGCTTCACCCCGGCATGCTTGAGCGCTGTAATAATTGTCTGGGTCGCATGCGTCTGTTGTTCGATGCGCCGTGCGATGCTCTCGCTCTTGGGCGGCGCATAAGCGTGAATGATGGCGTCACGATCGACAAACAGACTAGTGAGCGTGGCGACATCGTTGATATCCACTTCAACCGGCGTCAGATTCGGGTGAGCATCGAGCTTGCCGGCGCTGCGGCTGATTGCTGTGACCCAATGACCGCGTTGCAGTGCTTCCTTGAGCAGTGCCGAGCCGACAAAACCGGTGGCACCGAGCAAAACGATATTCATGATGGCTTTCCTGTATCAAGTAGCCCACAGCACATGGGCCATAGTGGGCAATAGTCTAGCGAGGGACGCAGTTACAGCCCATCGGCGAAAGTAAGCATCAGCTTTGCCAACTGCTGTGGCGTTTCCAGTGGCATGAGATGACCAGCACTCTCGATCACTTCGATACGGTGATTGGGCAGATGGTTAAGCGTGATCCGCTTTTGCTCCTCGACCGGCGGGACGTTCTGATCGTTGCCACCGGCAACAAGCAGCGCGGGACATGAGACTTCTCCCAGCGCGCCTGACCAGTCCTCCTGACTGCCGTATTTCGGCCAGGCGTGATAGGCCTCAAGATTGACGCGCATGACATCAGCAATGGCGATTTCACGCAGATCGTCAGGCAAACGCTGCGCAGTGGCACCGTCAATAAAGCCCTCAGCCTCTTCACGCGTTCCTTGATAGTTGATCTGCTTTTCGCGCTGCTCTTCTTTCATCGGCTGCGGGGTGGCCGGTGAGGGGGCCACCAGAATGATGCCCTTGAGGTACTCGGGCCGGCGAGCGGCCAGCGCGAGTGCCACCTTGCCTGTCATTGAATGTCCTACAAGGATGCAGTCATCCAGTTCCAGATCACGGATCGTGGCATCGACATGGTCGAGCATCTCTTTCACGGAGTAGCCTTCAATGTCTTTAGAATCACCGAACCCCGGCATATCAACGGCAATGCAGCGATGACGCTCCTCAAGATAGGGCAGAGTAGGTGACCAGGTGCGGTGCGAACCGCCAAGAAAATGCATCAGTATGAAGGTAGGTGAACCTTTACCGTGATCAATGTAAGCCAACATAACGAATCCCTCCTTGAATGACGCCATCTGGCAATCCGCTGCCGGATGGCGAACGCATCAAGCGATGCGTTGTTATAACCTATCCTTAAACTGTAGAAAGCGTGACGCTTACTCACAAGCGGTGTCGTTGGGCAGTGCTGCCGCTGGTCAGGCGAATGAGGCAGTGCCAGAATGGATGACATAATCTCTGTACAGCCAGAGCAGCACCTACCACGTTGGGAAATACCATGTCGCAGATGAACTGGGCGCAACTGCTTGAGCCGGTCCGCTTGAATGACAAGCCCTCGGGCACCGAGCGGGAAATCGGACGCAGCCCCTTCCATAAGGATTATGATCGAATCGTCTTTGCCGGCTCTTTCCGACGTTTAGGGCGCAAGACACAGGTTCATCCGCTGACCGAGAACGATCACATCCATACGCGTCTGACCCATTCGCTGGAAGTCGGCTGTGTGGGCCGCAGCCTCGGCATGATTGTAGGAGAGCGTCTGAGTGCGCGGTTACCCGCCTGGATCACACCGGCTGACCTGGGCGTGATCGTTCAGGCGGCGTGTCTTGGTCACGATATTGGCAATCCGCCCTTTGGTCATGCCGGTGAGTACGCCATTCGCGACTGGTTTCGTGCTGCACGCGATAGTGGCGCAGGTTATTTCGATGGGCTGACCGAGACCGAGTGTAACGATCTGCTGACCTATGAAGGCAATGCGCAAGGGTTTCGTATTGTCACCCAGGTCGAATATAACCAGTTTCGCGGCGGTATGCGTCTGACAGCGGCCACGCTCGGCGCGATGCTCAAGTACCCTTGGACAGTGGAACATGCCAGCGCAGCCGGCAAGTTCGGTGCCTATCAGTCAGAGAAGGCGCTACTTGCCGAAGTGGCAGGCATGCTGGGTCTTAAATCGACCGGCGATGATGCCTGGTGTCGTCATCCACTTGCCTATCTGGTCGAGGCGGCTGACGATATTTGTTATGCACTGCTTGATCTTGAAGACGGCCTGGAAATGGGGATTCTGCGCTTTGACGAAGTGGCCGAGATCCTGATTCACATTGCCGGTGGCGAGCCGGAAGACTATCGGGACATGCAGCATTTGCATGTTTCTCAGCGCCGACGCGTGGCTGTACTACGCGGTGCGGCGATGGAGCGTGCAGTTAACGAAGCTGCTGAAGCCTTTGTCCAGCATGACATGGCGTTGCTGTCGGGTACGCTGGGCCGCGATCTGCTTGACCTGTGTCATCCCGATCTTGGCTGGGGCGTCAGGGCAGCTAAACAGCTCGCTCGCGACCGTATCTTTCGCAATGCACGTAAGGCCAAGCTCGAAATAGGGGCGCATACGACACTGGGTATTTTACTTGAAGCCTTTATCGGAGCAGCGCATGAGCTTCATCACACTGGACAGTCAAGCTACAAGCATCAGCGGGTCCTGACGTTGATCGGCGAAAATACACCGCTGCCCTCATGGGGACTTTACGCCAGTTACCGGCGCATGCTCGATTTTATTGGCGGCATGACCGACCACTATGCGGTCGACCTCGCTCAGGAGATGGGCGGCAAGTTGCGCGGTGATTGAGGCGGAGGCCAACGCTGCATCTGCGTTGAATAAGCATCGGGAAACAGCGATGACAGTACTATCATGATGCGTTATGGTTATAACGATTTTGTATAGTCCTGGGTTATTAATCCGGATGATTCATTGCAGGAAAGCTGCTTCAATAGGGACCAAGTCGGGCGCGTGTTCGCGACGATGATCCTTGTTGAAGATGTCATTCCAACAGCCAAGGTATTCTGCCTATATGGCCACTTCGTCGTCTTCATCTACTTCCTTTGCGCGTATCGACAAGGTGCTGTTCTTCGGCGTCTTGATCGTGCTGTTCGCGGTGACGCTACCGCTCATTATTTTTCCCGAAGCAGGACAGGAAATAGTCCTTGCCGCCAAGAACTTTGTTACCGATAAGTTCGGCGTGCTTTATCTGGCGCTTGGCATCGGTGCGTTCGGCTTCATGATTTACATCATTTTCAGTGATATCGGCCAGATCAAGCTCGGCGAGCCGGATGAAAAGCCTGAGTTCTCACTGTTATCGTGGGCAGCGATGCTGTTCTGCGCCGGTATTGGTGGCGCCATCCTTTACTGGTCGATGATCGAGTGGGTCTACTATTTGCAGGCGCCGCCATTCAATGTAGAACCCTTCTCCGAGGAGGCAGTACGCTGGGCGACGACCTATGGCATTTTCCACTGGGGGCCGCTGGCCTGGTCAATCTATCTGGTACCCGCGCTGCCGATTGCCTACTTTTTCTACGTACGCAAGCGCCCGGTGCTGCGTATCAGCGAGGCGCTGCTGCCGGTGCTGGGTGAGAAGCTCGGCCACGGCTGGCTGGGCAAGATCATCGATATTCTGTTTGTGTTCGGCATGCTCGGTGGTGGGGCGACAACGCTAGGAATTCTGGCGCCGCTGATCACCCAGGGGCTGGGAGAGCTGTTTGGCATTCCGAGCACACTCTATACCCAGATCTTTGTGCTGCTGTTATGCACGGCGATCTTCGCGGTCAGCGCTTACGTCGGGCTGAGTAAGGGCATCAAGTTACTATCTGACATCAATATGTGGCTGGCATTGCTGCTACTGGTGTTCGTCCTTGTTGTCGGGCCAACGCTATTTCTGGCCAACACCGGGCTCAACTCGCTGGGGCTGATGGCCTCCAATCTGCTGCACATGGCGACCTGGACCGAGCCGTTCGGCGGGCTGGAAGGTTTCCCCAAGTCGAATTTTCCGCAAAACTGGACGATTTTCTACTGGGCATGGTGGTTGGTGTTCGCGCCAACGGTAGGGCTATTCATCGCACGTATCTCGAGGGGGCGTACCATCAAGACGATGGTGGCTGGCTCGCTATTCTTCGGCACGCTGGGCTGTTCGCTGTTCTTTATCATCCTCGGCAACTATGCCATCTATCTGCAGCTGACTGGTGCTCTCGATGTCGTCTCGATTCTCAACGACCAGTCGCCTCAGGCGGCGATCTTTGCCGTGCTTCATCAACTGCCGCTATCCTGGCTGGTGATTTTGGTCTTTACCGTGCTGGTGATCATTTTTACTGCCACAACCTTCGATTCGATCTCTTATATCCTGGCCTCCGTGGTCGAAAAAAAGCTCGAAGGTGGCGAGCCGATGCGCTGGAACCGGCTGTTCTGGGCTTTCGCCCTGTCATTCATGCCAATGACACTACTGTTTTTAGGTGGCCTCGACACGTTGCAGACGGCGAGCGTCATTAGCGGCGTGCCGCTTCTGGCCGTAGCACTACTGTTGATGATCGCGATGGTGCGTGCTGCCAAGTTTGACCTGCGTTACCAGCCGCATTACGAAGACCCGCAGATCAATATCGAAGAGTTTCCCGAAGCCGACCCTTGGACGAAGGAGGGCAGCTGGGAGGAAACAGGCCCCGATGCAACGATGGACGACAAGAATGTCTCCTCGCAGAGTGACGCTTCTCGTCCCCCTTCAGCCTGATGCTAATGACTCTTTAGTCTAGGACGTTCTGCTGTCCTGCCATGCGCCGCCTTTGATGCGGCGCATTTTTTTGTTCATTAACACCAGGTTACGTCCAAGGTCTAGGTTGTCACTCATGGATCGCGCTGATAACTCTGAGTGACATGCTTGGCTTGCCAAGCCTCTTTCGCTCCGACGGCATCCTCGTCGATAACAATAATGGCAGAGGTCACCATGATGACGCCTAGACAGTTACTTGCCACGCTCACCTTTATCGGCACGGCCATGGGCTTTACCCACGCGCAGGCTGCCGATCTCACCATTTCCTGCGGTGCCGTTGGCGCCGAGCTGCAGCTCTGCAAGGACGGCGTGGCGATATGGGAGAAACGCTCGGGCCACAGCGTCGATGTCGTCTCGACGCCCAATTCCTCTACCGAGCGGCTGTCGCTCTATCAGCAGATTCTCAGTGCCCATTCGAGTGATATCGACGTGATGCAGATCGACGTGGTGTGGCCGGGCATGCTTGCGCCCCATCTGCTTGATCTGCGTGAATATTTACCCGAGGAGGCGACGCAGGGACATTTTCCCGCGCTGATCGACAACAACACCATCAACAATCGCCTGGTAGCGATGCCGTGGTTCACCGATGCCGGCGTGTTCTACTATCGCAAGGATCTGCTTGAAAAGTATGACCAGCCAGTGCCCGGAACCTGGGAGCAGATGACCGAGACGGCGCGGATAATTCAGCAGGGAGAACGCGAGGCAGGTAACAGCGGCATGTGGGGCTACGTCTTTCAGGGGCGTGCCTATGAAGGGCTGACCTGCAATGCGCTTGAATGGATCGATAGCTATCCCCAAGGGGACACCATCGTCAATGAAGACGGCGAAATTACCATCGATAATGCCGACGCCGCCCGCGCGCTGACACTTGCCCAAAGCTGGATCGGCGATATCGTCCCGCAGGGGGCGCTCAATTATACCGAAGAAGAAGCGCGCGGCGTGTTCCAGTCCGGCAACGCCGTATTCATGCGTAACTGGCCTTACGCCTGGGCGCTGGCACAGAGTGACAATAGTGAAATCAAGGGTAAGGTCGGCGTGGGTGTACTGCCCAAGGGGGGCGACAATGGGCAGCACGTTGCTGCCTTGGGGGGGTGGAATCTTGCCGTTTCGAAGTACAGCGACAGTCCTGAGCTAGCGGCCGAGCTTGTGGCCTACCTGACCAGCCCCGAGGAGCAGAAACGCCGCGCAATTGAAGCTTCTTATAATCCGACTATCGAGTCGCTTTATCAGGACCAGGAAGTTCTCGCAGCCACGCCTTTCTTCGGCACGCTCTATGAAACCTTCGTCAACGGTGTGCCTCGGCCTTCGGCAGTTACCGGCGATAATTATTCTCGTGTCTCCAATGCCTTCTTCAATACGGTGCACGAGGTGCTGTCTGGCAATACGAGTGCCGAGCAGGGGCTTGAATCGCTGGAAAGCGAACTGACACGCATCAAGCGCCGGCGCTGGTAATCGACAGGGAGGCGGATATGTCATTCGCAGCGAAATCCCGGCCTACTGAACCGGGGGCGTATAATCAGCCAGCGCCACGTGGACGCAGTACACGCGTCAGGCGTCAACGGGTACGCGCCGCCTGGCTTTTTCTGACACCGATGCTGATTGTGTTGGCATTGGTGGCAGGCTGGCCGCTACTGCGGACCTTCTGGTTCAGCGTCACCGATGCCACGCTTAACAGTATGGAAGGGGCCAACTTCATTGGCTTCGAGAACTACCTGATCCATGACGCCGGGGGCTGGTACGGCCTGCTAGCCGATCCCGAGTGGTGGAATGCAGTGTGGAATACGCTCTATTTCACTGGCGTGTCGGTAGGGCTGGAAAGCGTGCTTGGCATCATCGTCGCGCTGGTGCTCAACGCCGAGTTTCGCGGGCGCACGCTGGTTCGTGCGGCGATCCTGATTCCCTGGGCGATTCCTACGATTGTCTCCGCCAAGATATGGGCCTGGATGCTCAACGATCAGTTCGGCATTCTCAATCATCTGTTCATGACGCTGGGTCTGATTGATGCACCGCTGGCCTGGACCGCCGATGCGAGCCTGTCGATGTGGGCGGTCATTATGGTCGACGTGTGGAAGGCAACGCCTTTCGTGGCGCTACTGGTGCTGGCTGCGTTACAGATGTTGCCCTCGGATTGCTATGAAGCGGCCAAGGTCGATGGTATCTCTCCGCTCAAGGTGTTCTTTCGCGTCACGCTGCCGCTGATCATGCCGGCATTGCTGGTGGCGATTATCTTCCGTGCTCTCGATGCGCTGCGGGTATTTGACGTGATCTATGTGCTGACCTCGAACTCATCGAGCACGATGACAATGTCAGTCTATGCGCGTCAGCAGCTGGTCGAGTTTCAGGATGTCGGCTATGGCAGCGCTGCCTCGACGCTGTTGTTCCTGATCATCGCGCTGGTGTCGATTGCCTATCTCTACCTGGGACGCCGCCAGTTGGGAGGTGACACATGAGCATTCGGCTGCTCAAGGCGGTGCTGATGAAGATCGGTTTCTGGGCGCTGGTCGCCCTATTGGTCTGCTATGCGGTCTTTCCGTTCTACTATGCGGTAATTACCTCGCTCAAGCCTTCAAGCGCTCTGTTCCAGATCGATTACTGGATCAATCATGTTGATCTCTCCAATTATGCTGCGGTGCTCTCCCAGTCATCGTTCGTGCAAAGTATCTGGAACTCGATTCTCGTCGCCTTCTGTGTCGTGGGGATTTCATTGACGCTGGGCCTGACGGCTGCCTACGCCCTGGGACGTGTACGCTTTCGTG
This sequence comes from Phytohalomonas tamaricis, assembly GCF_003012345.1. GTDB lineage: Bacteria > Pseudomonadota > Gammaproteobacteria > Pseudomonadales > Halomonadaceae > Phytohalomonas > Phytohalomonas tamaricis. Next base: position 78,460 of record NZ_PVRV01000015.1, on the reverse strand, counting down.
GCCGAGGCGCGGTATTGATGATTGTGCTTGGGGTATCCATGTTTCCCCAGGTGGCGGTACTTTCCGGGCTGTTCGAGGTCATCCGCACGCTGAACCTCTACAACACGCCTTGGGGACTCGTACTTAGCTATACCATTTTCACCCTGCCGTTCACGGTCTGGATATTGACCACCTTTATGCGTCAGCTCCCCGGTGAGCTGGAGGAAGCGGCAATCATGGATGGCGCCACGCCCTGGGTCACGCTGGTGCACGTCTTCATGCCCCTGATGTGGCCGGCGATGGCGACGACCGGGCTGCTGGCCTTCATTGCCGCCTGGAACGAATTTCTATTCGCACTAACGTTTACCCTGACCGATTCACAGCGCACCGTGCCGGTGGGGATTGCCTTGATCTCGGGCGGCAGTCAGTACGAACTGCCCTGGGGCATGATCATGGCGGCTTCGGTGATCGTGACCGTACCGCTGGTCGTGCTGGTGATCATTTTTCAGCGGCGGATCGTGTCAGGGCTGACGGCCGGTGCCGTAAAGGGATAAGCCACGAGCACGTCATGGGCGTGGAGAAAAACGCAAGGAGACAAGCATGGCCAAGCTGGTGCTCGACAAGGTAAACAAGCGTTTCGGTAACGCGCATATCATTCGCGACGTCAGCCTTGAGATCGAGAATGGTGAATTTGTCGTCTTCGTTGGACCATCGGGCTGCGGCAAGTCCACGCTGTTGCGCCTGATTGCCGGACTTGAGTCGATCAGCGGCGGTGAATTGAACATCGCCGGACGCCGCGTCAATGAGCTGGCGCCACGCGAACGGGGTGTGGGTATGGTGTTTCAATCCTATGCGCTATACCCCCACATGACTGTCTATGAAAATATCGCGTTCGGCTTGAAGCTGGCTAAAGCCGACAAGCATAGTGTGCGAGAGCGGGTCGAGCAGACCGCACGCATCCTGCAGCTCGAAACGCTGCTTGATCGCAAACCCAAGGCGCTATCGGGCGGGCAGCGTCAGCGTGTAGCGATGGGGCGCGCGATGGCGCGGGAGCCCGATATCCTCTTATTCGACGAGCCGCTCTCCAATCTTGATGCCTCGCTGCGCGTACAGATGCGCAACGAGATCGCGCGGTTGCATGATCGGCTGGGGTCGACGGTAGTTTATGTCACCCACGATCAGATCGAGGCCATGACGCTGGCTGACAAGATCGTAGTGCTCAATGGTGGGATCGTCGAGCAGGTCGGTTCGCCGCGTGAACTCTATGAACATCCGCGTTCCCGTTTTGTTGCAGGCTTTATTGGCTCGCCACGCATGAATTTTCTGCCGGTAACGCTTACCGCTCCAGACCGACACGACAGCGTTGTGTCATCGCCACACTTAGGCAAACTCACGTTACCGATCGATACCCAGGGCCTTGAGGCTGGCTTACCTCTGACGCTGGGCATACGGCCTGAGCACATCGTATTGGATGATGGCGCCGAGACGACTCATCAGCTGCCGGTCGCCAATATGGAATTTCTCGGCAATGAAGCCTATGTCTATCTTGAGGTGGCGGGCGCTGAGGAGCTGTTGGTGTGCCGCACCGAGGCCACCACGCCATGGCGCAGTGGTCAGTCGGTAACCGCCAGAATCATAACGGCGTCTGCGCATTTGTTTAACGCCGACGGTCATGCGCTGCAGCGCCAAGTGCGTGATCAGGCGGCAGCTTGAAGCCCAAGATAACCCCTTGGCGATAGAAATCCCTTGCCTGACGAACGTAGCGCACGTTGCTGCATTCGCATGTTCCTATCGGAGGCCGATAATGACGCAACAGCAGTGGTGGAAAGGCGGCGTACTGTATCAGATATATCCGCGCAGTTTTCAGGACAGCAATGGCGACGGTATTGGCGATCTTGTTGGTATCACCAGTAAGCTTGATTATGTGGCCTCGTTGGACGTGGATGGCATCTGGTTGTCGCCCTTTTTTACCTCACCAATGAAGGATTTTGGCTACGACGTCAGTGACTATCGCAACGTTGATTCGATGTTCGGCACGCTGGATGATTTCTGTACGTTGATCGCGCGCGCTCATTCGCTTGGGCTCAAGGTGATCATCGACCAGGTGCTGAGTCATACCTCCGACCAGCATCCCTGGTTCCAGGAGAGCAGGGTCAACCGCGTCAATGCCAAGTCGAGTTGGTATGTATGGGCCGATCCCAGACCCGACGGTACGCCGCCCAATAACTGGCTGGCGGTGCCCGGTGGTAGCGCCTGGACCTTCGACAGTCGGCGCTGTCAGTATTATCTGCATAACTTCCTGACCAGTCAGCCGGACCTTAATTTCCACAATCCCGAGGTGCGTCAGGCACAGCTCGAGAACATGCGCTTCTGGCTTGAGCTGGGCGTCGACGGCTTTCGCTTCGATACGGTCAACTTCTATTTCCACGATAAAGAGCTGCGCGACAATCCGGCGGTAGAACCGGGGCGCGACCAGCCGCTGGGCTATTCGCGCGATAATCCGCATAGCTATCAATGGCAGCAGTACAACATCAACCGCCCCGAGAATATTGAGTTCCTCAAGGCGATACGTCAGGTGATGGATTGCTATCCGGGCAGTACCACCGTGGGAGAAGTGGGCGGCAACAAATCCTTGCCGATCATGAAGGCCTACACCTCGGGCGGCGATAAGCTGCACATGGCCTATACCTTCGACCTGCTACAGGGCGAACTGTCACCGGCCTATGTCCGTGAGGTGATACAGCGTTTTGAGCAGGATGCCGAAGATGCCTGGCCGTGCTGGGCATTATCCAACCATGACGTGACGCGTATCGCCTCGCGTTGGGGCAACGGCGACGCGCCGGAATTACCGAAGCTGGCCATGGCGATGCTGCTGGCGATGCGTGGCAGTGTCTGCCTCTATCAAGGCGAAGAGCTGGGGCTGCCCGAAGCGGAGGTACCCTTCGAGCGGCTTCAGGACCCGTTTGGCATGCCGCGCTGGCCTGAGTACAAGGGACGTGACGGCTGCCGCACGCCGATGCCTTGGCGTCGTGAGGGCGAGTATGCCGGCTTTTCTCAAGTGGATACCTGGCTGCCTTTGGCCGCGGCGCATCGAGCGCTATCGGTTGAATCCCAGGAGGCTGACCCTGCCTCGTTGCTCAACGATGTTCGACGCATGTTGGCTTTCAGGAGAGCACACCGCGCCTTGCAAAAGGGAGCAATCGAGCTGGTTGAGATGGGAGAGGAATGCCTTGCCTGGTTACGCAGCGACGAGCAGGAACGACTGCTGTGTGTCTTCAACTTCAGTATGCAGGCGCATCGCTGCCCGCTGCCTGCCATTGCTGTTGACGCCGTGTTGCTTGAAGGCTCATCGTTCCATGGTGCTCAGCTGGTGACAGAGGGCACGCACGAACTGGCGCTTGGCCCCTACCAGGCGGCTTTTCTCGCACTGAAATAGAGATAATTTTTGCACCGTAAACAAACCAAAACGCCGCCTGTCGCATTTCGCAGCAGGCGGCGTCGTTATTACGCCATCGTCGTGCCTAAGGCGTGCGGGCCTTGAGCTGCTTGGCCAGCCAGGCGCGCGTGCCAGTTTGTCCAGCGCGCTCGGCGCGGTCGGCAAGCTCTATGGCAAGTTCTATATCGCCGGCCTTGAGCGCTGCGTTGATCATGCGATGATAATCGAGATCATCCTGCGCCGCTGCCTCGGCAGTCTGTGCCTGAGGAGCTGGTGCCAATTGCTGATTGGCTGCCTGGGTGGTCTGTGTCTGAGGCAAGGTCGGCTGCGCCACGGCGGGTGCGCTGCTGTTGCTGCGTCCCATGATGGTGGTGACAAGTCCGCTGGATTGGCCCAGTGGCGATACGTCGAGCGTAACCTGGCCGGTGGCAACGTGCTGAGCGACAGGGTCTTCAATATCGGGTTCCACCAGGCTGCGTGCACGGGCGTAAGCCTTGGCAGGGTGGAGCATGGTTGTCGTTGCGGCGCGGGCCTTGTCGCTGGTCATGACAATAAGGTAGGCGGCATCGTCACCCGGCGTCAGGGTCAGCTCACCGCTCAATCGATCGCCGCTGAAGCCGCGCTGTTGGGCATAGCTGAACGTTTCATCAGCGTAGCGGCGGACAGGCTGGAAATTGACATCGAGTACTAGCAGTTCAGGGGCGAACACCTGCTGCTGGTGAACCGGACTAGTAACATTGATGGTCAGCGGGCCCACCCCACGTGGCAGGCTGAAGGCGTGAAACAGGCTCTTGCCGCTATCGAATACGTGAGCAGGTGTCGAAGCGTCAAAGTTGAGCGTCAGCGTCTGGTCATAGCCGAGTGATTGATAGGGCAGCGCGGCGAGCGACTGGCAGCAGTCATCGGCCTGGGTCAGCACGGTGCTGGACTGCTGCGCATTCAGCGCCGGCGGTGCAGTGTCGCCGGTCAGCGAGGCACAGCCGCTCAGGCCGGTAATCATCAGGCCCGTGATGAGTACCACGGACGGTATCTTGTAGGACATGAATCGACTCCCTGATACAACTCAAAAACGGCTCAAGGCGCCTGGCACCCTGAGCCGCAAAAAATCGAACGCAAGCCATCAGCGCCGGAGATTATCCGGCGCTTCTTTGTCACTTACCACCACGCTTCCATCTGCACGCCGTAGGTGAAGCCGTCGTTGTCATCGATATCGACCGAGTCCGCGCCGCTGGTGCTAGCATTCAAGCGATAGCTTTCTACGCCATCGTCACCAGTTTGGTAGGCATCACCATCCCACTTGGCGTAGGTAGCGAAGACACGAATCGTCGGGCGCGTCAGCGCGCCACGGCCTGCCGACCACTGCTGGGCGAGGGTAAACTTCTTCAGGCTGTAAGAAGAGGAGCCGAGGCTTGAATTGCTATCTGGATTAATATGGTCGTAGCCTACTTCAAGTGCGGTACTCATGATATCGGTCCAGTAGTAGCTTGGACGGATACCGGCGGAGAACCACTTGCGGCCTTCACTGTTATCAAGCGACTGATCTTCATAGATTACGGCGTAAAGCATGTCGACCTGGTCGGGAAGCAGCCATACCTGGCCGTGATCGATCAGGCGCCACATATGGCCTTGTGGGGCTTCGCCTCCGGTATTGATACGGCCCGAGGTGCTGATAATACCGTCGGTAGCGTACTGGGCTACGGCCTTGTTGAAGCCACCGAACCAGTTGCCCTGGGTGTGCTCGAGCGTGACCATGTGACCCTTGTCACCTTCTTCGACACCGAGACGACGCTGACGGTCGCTGCGCGAGGCACGGCCATAATCGTAGCCGATTTCCAGCGTGCCATTCGGGTTGACCGGCAGCCCTGCCCAACGCACGTCGAGGGTGTCATTGGCGAGGCGGTTCTGATCTTCAGGCAAGAAGTTTTCGTCAAAATCAGAAGAGTTGCGCGTCCAGGCAAGGCTGAGCTTACCCAAGCCAACGTCGATATCTTCAAGACCCGCACCGGGACCGGAAACATCCCAGTAGTAGAAGTCGTTCATATGGATATCGTGGCGCTGGTAGTAGCGCTTACCCGCCCACAGCGTCGCGCCCGGCAAGGCGTCGATCACGTTGTGTGCCTGGATGTTGAATTGGCGCACCGCGACGTCGTTATCGTCATTAGAGGTGCCTTCAGCATCATCATTTTGATCGGTAGCGTAGGCGATCATGCTATCGAGGTAGAAGCTCTTGCCCCCCTGCTCGAACAGAGTGGCTCCGAGACCGATTTCTGCATAGGTCTCGCACTCATTGCCGAGGCGATACTTGGCGGGTGCGCCGTTGGCCTGAAAACATGCCTGATCGCCGCCGCCGGATAGGCTGCCGATGCCGGAGCGTGCGTAGCCGTAGAAGACGAGATCAGGGGAGTCCGCTTCGGTAGGCGCGGCCAGCACGAACGACGATGCAAGACAACCTGCGCCGAGCAGCGCGACTCTGGCGAAAGGCAAGAAGCGTTGTTGCTTGGAATTCATGACGTGATCCCTTGTTTTTATCCCAATATTTTATTTGCCAAACCGGCTGTACCGAACTGGCCGCTCTAACGATGACGCTTGCATCGGGCACTGATGCATGCAGTGATGCCCGAAAACGCGACGGCTGCCAGCGCATAGAGGCTCTGGCAGTGCGACATCATGACGCACCGGACCGAAGCGGGCAGCACCTTACCACATGTGTTCGTAGATAAGTGAACCGATCGCGCCTACTCATTTACGTTCCGGGGGGCATTATCGCGCTAGTAAACTTATGTTGCATTGTGACTAAGGTATTACGGCGCACGTATCGGCATAAAGCGAGCGCGTACGGAGGGGGCAAAACCCTAACCGCTTGAGCGAAGGGCAAATAAAGGGAGAAGCAATAATCAAAGCAAGAGGCGTTGGGTAACTAGACATGCAGGTGGTCACATCAGCACATACTGACTGACGTAGGACGCTGACGAGCCGTGGGGCCGTCAGCGTTTGATCTTCCGCGACTACTGCCGCGACGCAGGTTTGGACAGTATGAGAATAATGAGAGCAGAGAGGACAAGTGCGACGAAAGCCATACGCAGTCCTACGGCATGAGCAAGAAAGCCCAGCAGTGGCGGGCCGCCAAGCAGGCTTAAATAGCCCATCATCGCTACCGAGGCGATAGCCGTTGAGGGCGACATGGCCTGGCTTCGCCCGGCCATGCTTAGCAGGCAGGGAAATAAGGTGGCCATGCCGAGTCCGGCGAACGCAAAGCCCACCAGCGCCACGTTAGGCGTGGCCATAGCTACGGCTAATAAAAGCCCAAGCAGTGAAACAACGCTGCCGATTTGCAGCGCGCGCAGTGCGCCGACGCGGTCGAGCCAGCGGTCACCGAGCAGGCGCCCTACCGCCATGGTGCCGGTGAACACTGCAAGCCCGAGGGCGGCATGACCTGAACTCGAGCCAATATTGGCCAGAAACAGCGCCGACCAATCAGCCATTGCGCCTTCAATAAAGACGGTTGCTGCGGCAATCAACCCGATCAACCATAGCCGGCCGCGTGGTAACACGAACAATGGCCCGCGCACACGCTCATGGCGGGGTGGTGGTGCCAGCAACTGGCGATGGCTGACCAAGATGCCAATCGCAGCGGCCAGTGCGACACAGCCGAGATGCCAGCGTGGCTCCAGGCCGATCGAGGCGAGCGCACCGCCAGTCAGTGACCCGATCATGCCACCCAGACTGAACACGCCGTGAAACGATGACATGATCGAACGTCGATAACGCCGCTCCAGTGCAGCCGCCTGATCATTCATCGCAATATTCAGAAGCCCCATCCCCATGCCGAATACCACAAGTGCGCCACCCAGCGTGAGGCGTGTCGTCGACCAGCCGATCAGCGCAACCGATACGACTACCATGATCGAGGCGACGCGCACCATGCGGCGGCTACCGAAGCGGCTATTGAGATAGCTCGACAGCAGCGTCAGCAGCAATGAGCCCGCCACCGGGCAGAGCAGTAGCAAGCCGAGCAGCGATTCGTTCAAGTCAAGCTTGATACTGATGTCCGGGATGCGGACGGCCCAGTTGGAGAACGATAGTCCGGACAGTGCAAAGAAAAACGCAATGGCCGCACGACTTTTCGGACTCGTCGTGGGCGCTTCAGGTATTTCGCCTCGGGAGTCATCCGTCTGGGTCATGCGCCTTCATCCTTTTGCTACGTAATGTGAGTGATCAACGTGTAATAAATAAGCGACACGCTAAGTGCCACTGTCACGTTAACGACACGCTCATCGACAGCTTTAATACACACAAGTTTAGGAAACAATAAGCACATCAGAAGGCAGGTCGTCATACGTCAAAAAGCGCTGTGTAAGAACAAGGTTATAACGCTATGGTTATAAAGGCTCAGAGAGGATGGTTCGTTGTATCTGTCGCCTCATCCGATACGAGGCCTTTAGTCTTTGTGAACAATAACAGCGTGGCGGGACACGCCAGGGAGCACACATTCCGATGCCTTACGTAGGGCGCCTTATCACCCTCGTCACCCTCATGGTCGGCCTGTGTCTGCAGCCCTTGAATGCCTGGGGCCTTTCACCGACGCGCTTTGACGATTTCGATCACTACACCTTGGCACTTACCTGGCATCCCGGCTTCTGTGCCACTGAAGGCGAGGCCCGGCCTGAATGTCGTGATCAACATGCTTATCCCTCTTTGGTTCTGCATGGGCTGTGGCCCTCACTGCCTGCCACGCTTGCCGCACAAGGCATGACCCAGCGCCAATGGTGGCAGGAAGGATGCTTCCACTTCACTGCGCCTGAACGGTCAGGTTTTTGTGCCGCATCTCCGCCGCTGTCACTGGATAAACAACTGACGAATGAACTGGCCCATGACATGCCAGGCAGCACAAGCTGTCTTGAACGCCATGAATATGCCAAGCATGCGGTCTGCTTCGGCGTGACTGCCAACGACTACTTTGCGACAGCCCTGGCGCTGCGTGACACGCTGGCCGATAGCGTGTTCGGTGACTATTTACGTATTCACACCGGCGCTGCGATCGGGCGCAATGAGCTGATTGACGTATTCGAAAACGTGTTCGGGCGTGGCAAGGGGCGGGCGTTGAAGCTGCAATGCAGGCGTGATGGCGCACGTTCGCTGTTAACCGAGGTGCAGGTTGGCATCAAGGCTGATGCACTCGATACCTTTCCCGCTTCGGCATCACTGGCAACGCTTGGAACAGGCAACTGTGCGACCACGATCTGTCTGGATGCGCCCGGCGAGGGGCGCCCGGCTGATCGAACACGCACGGCGAGGAGTAAAGGGTAGGCGGCAGCAAGAAGGCAACGGCAATCACAAGGAGAAAGTGGATGAGTCAGTTCACCTGGATCGACATGCTGGTATTGGTGGCCTATGTCGCGCTGACTGCTGTGGTGGGCGCGTGGGTCGGACGCAAGCAAGGCTCAACGGAAGATTATTTTCTGGGTGGGCGACGCATTCCCTGGTGGGCGATTGGCTTGTCGGTCATGGCGACCCAGGCTAGCGCGATTACGTTCATTGGTGCGCCGGGGTGGGGCTATCAGGGCGGGCTTGAACGTTTGATCATGTTCGTCAATGCGCCGCTGGCGGTAGGGTTCTTGATCGCCTTTATCGTGCCGGTGTTCTACCGCAGCGGTGTCTACACCGTTTATGAATATCTGGAGAAACGCTTCGATGTCCGCGCGCGGGTCTTTGCGGCGGTACTGTTCCTGCTTGCCCGCGGCCTCGCCACTGGTGTGGTGCTTTACGCGCCGGCACTGGTGCTCTCGGTTGTGACAGGCTGGAGCGTTGATTGGACAATTGTGGTGATGGCAGTGATCGCGGTGGCCTACACCGTATTTGGTGGCATTCGAGCAGTAATCTGGACCGATGTGATGCAGATGCTGGTGCTGTGGCTTGGTGCGGCGCTGAGCGTGTTTGTGATCATCAATCATCTACCGGGCGGTTGGGGCGAGGTAATAAGCCATGCCCGTGAGATGGACATGCTTCACCCGATCAATCTGGATACCTCGCCCTCGGTGACCTACAGCTTATGGACAGGCATTCTGGGGGGCTTCTTCCTGCATGTCGCCTACTTCGGCACCGATCAGAGCCAGATCCAGCGCGTGCTGACCAGCAAGTCCGAAACCGAGAGCAAGCGTTCATTGATGCTTGGCGGTTTTCTGCTGATTCCGCAGATGATGCTGTTTCTCTTTATCGGCATCATGTTGCATGCCTTCTATTCCCACGTGGGCGAGCCTGACGTGGCCAACTCCAATGAGCTGTTTCCACGCTTTATCGTCAGCCAACTGCCGCCGGGTATTTCTGGCTTGGTGATTGCCGGTGTGTTCGCCGCAGCGATGTCGAGCCTCGATTCAGCACTCAATTCACTTTCTGCCGTATCGGTACGTGACATTTACCAGCGCTTTATCAAGCGTGACGCCAGTGAAGCGCACTATCTCAAGGCGTCGCGCTGGGTGACGGTGTTCTGGGGTGTATTCGCGACAATATTTGCTTTTTTTGCCGGTAATCTGGGGCCAGTGATCGAGGCGGTCAACAAGATCGGCTCCTACTTCAACGGCGCCCTGCTCGGCGCGTTTCTGGTGGCGTTGCTCAGCCGTCGGATTAACGCCACTGGCGCTATTAGTGGGCTGGTAGTTGGCTCTGTCATCGTGGGTGTGCTATCGCGCATAACCGATATGTCATGGCTTTACTACAATCTGGTAGGCGCCGTGATCGTCATTGCCGTGGGCTATATCATTAGCGCTTTCGGCGCAAAACCAGCGGCGCACAAGCTTAAAGGACTGACCTGGTATCAGCCAGACGAACATGGCCAGGCGTCACGGTTGGGTCATGCGCCGGATCGTACTCGTCACTGGGTTATTGCGCTGGTCGTTTACTTCGTTGCAGTCATGGCGCTGCTGTTCTATCTGCAAAGCTTGTAGGCTGCAACACCTGAATCGGGCAACGTCATACCGCGAGTTGATAATCGTGAATACGCTGTGTAATGGCGTGGATGACGGTCTTGCGAGTTCCATCATCGAGCGACGCAAAGCGATGCGCTTCGAGCTGTTCCGCCAGGGATTCACCGCTGAGTACCAGGAGTCCTTCTGGCGGAGTGGCCACGTGAACGTCCCAGCCGGGCAGGGCGAGCACGCCGCAGACAGGAATGGTGCGACCGCATTGCTGCTCAAGATAATGCGACAGCCAACGACTAATGACACGAGTGCGCCGCAGCAGCGCGTTTTCTTCGCCTTGAGGAAAACGCAGTGTTTCCCCATCGACGATAACCGGACGGTCCCGGGCGACATCGAGTGGCCGGGTACGCGCTTTGGCGAGGATGACGAAAATGCCATAAGGGGTCACCGCGAGATGATCGATCGTGAAACCCTGCCCGGGCACGTTGTGAAACACGAAATACGGGTGGGCTTCGGGATGGATAAGCCGGGTGACTTCCTGAGCGATGGTGAGATCGCAGGCCAGTCCGAAGCGTAGCCGCCTGATGCGCGTATAGCTGGTGATCAGCATTGCGCAGAAGATGAATACTGCCAAGGTGCTCAGCAGGCCATAACAGGCCCATTCCAGCCAGTTCTGCTCCTCAGAGAACAACATGCGTCCCATGCCGTAGACCAGCGGGGCCATCGCGGCAATAGGGCCCAGCGCACCGGTCAGAAAAAGCATGGTCTGGGCGTGATCGAGGCGTATTCTCAGGCTCTGGCCGGATTCACGCAGCAACTGTCCGCTCAAGGGAGAACGCAACCGCCGCCGCAGCAGATGGCGCAGCGCAAAGACGATCAGCGCGGTCGCCGCCAATGGGGTAAGAAAAACCAGCGGCAGTAAATATTCCAGCCAGGTCATGAAATTAGGGTGTCCTTGCCAATCAAATGCGCATCTTAACGGTTGCTATATACCATCGGCCACGCAAACCGCAATATTAGTTGAGCTGCATTCATGGCCACCCACCATGAGTAGGGATAACGAGGAGTGAGGATAGATGGCACAGCACAATATGGCTGCTGATCAGGCAATTTTGGATATGCTAATCGATTTTGTGCGCTGTCACTCTCCATTGTGCGTGCTGACCGGTGCCGGCGTCAGTACCGACTGTGGAATTCCCGACTACCGCGACGAAGCCGGGCAATGGAAACGACCACCACCGATGTCGCAGCAGGACTATCTCGCCAGCGCGCTGGCGCGCCAACGCTATTGGGCCAGGAGTCTGGTGGGCTTTCGCCTGCTCGACAATGCCGTTCCGGGACGTGCGCATCATGCCCTGACTGAACTTGAACAGCGCGGTGTAATCAATGGCATCATTACCCAGAATGTCGATCGTCTCCATCAGAAGAGTGGCAGTCAGCATGTCATCGATCTGCATGGCCGGGCCGATCAGGTCCGCTGTCTGCAATGCGACCTGCTTATCGAACGACGCGACTTTCATGAAACGCTGGCGGCTCTTAATCCCGAGTGGGTGGGCATGAAGGCAGAAATTGCGCCCGATGGTGATGCCTACCTTGATGGTGTTGATTTCTCAACGTTTCAGCTACCTGATTGCCCACGCTGTGGTTACGACATCCTTAAAACCGATGTCGTGTTCTTTGGTGATAGTGTCCCCAAGCCACGGCTGGCACAGGCCATGGCGATGCTGAATGCTGCCCCGGCGCTTTTGGTGGTGGGATCTTCGCTGATGGTATTTTCGGGGTTTCGATTTGCGCGCCACGCGTCACAGACCGGCAAGCCGGTCGCATGTCTCAATCTGGGGCATACTCGCGCCGATGAGCTGTTCGAGATCAAACTCGAACAACCCATCAGCGAGGGACTAGAGGCACTACTGGACGGACTGGATGCCTGACGGCCGCACCGTGTTGGCTAGTGGACGCGTTCGAGCGTAATGGTGACGTCGCTGCGTGGCGCACCGCCGGTCAGCACCGATACTGGCTCGACATTGATATAGCTGAGCTGTCCGCCGATCCGCACGCTGGCATCGAGCGCGTACTCATGTTCGGGGGCGAGCTGGCTACGATCATATTGCAGCGTAAACGTCAATGGGAACTGACCGGGACGGCGCTGGTTGATGACGGCCAGCGTTTCACGGCCATCACTTACATCAATCAACTTGACATCGAACTCGGCATCAGCCGGCAGTGTCATGCGCTCTTCGCTGTCCGCCTGGCCGGTCAGCGTTGTGAATTCTGGTCCCGATGAGAATGGCAGGTAGCTGCAGCCGCCCAGCACGACACTCATTATTACCAGCGCCGGAAGCATATGATGGCTCTTGTGGCGGCTTGTCTTCATCTTTTCCTCATCAGGTGGCCTGTTAGCCACCGGCAAACTTGACCTTGAATCCACGTTTTTCGAGTTCCACCTTAAGCGTCTCGCGATGATCGCCTTGGACCTCAATCATACCCTCCTTCATTGAGCCACCAGTGCCGCAGCGTTTCTTGAGCGCTGCCGCTAATATCTTGAGCTCCTCAGCGGGTAGCGGCACGCCTGACACGATTGTCACTCCCTTACCTTTGCGGCCCGAAGTCTCACGGCGGATACGGACAATGCCATCAAGCGAAGCGAGCCGTTCGGCATCTGCCGTAGCAGTGTCTTCCTCGTTTTTGCGCAGGTCGCCCTGTTCGGTGGAATAGACGAGTTTACTGAGCTGATCCTTCATCGAAGCCATGGTTTGCGCTCCTGGCGTATATTGACGACTAGCATAGCGCAGCCGAGCAAATTCTCGAAATAACCGGTGCCTGCTCAGTAAAATCGAAGAAATGGACTATAAAAGTTTTAGTGTTTACAGGTTTACTTTTCTGCAGTTAAGGCATGATGCACATTATTAGAGGCGCGCGTGAGCATTACGCAGCCGCTCGATCATTACTTCACTAAAGGTCCGGATATGCATCGTTTTATTCCTGTTGCGTTGACGAGCACACTGCTTGCAGCTTCTATTGGCATGGCTCATGCCGACGATAACTGGTCGCTCGGTGCCCAGGCCGGCACGACCGGTTTTGGTGGTAACGTCAGCTGGCGTTTTGACGATCACTTCGCAGTGACCGCTGGTTATAGCGGTTATACCTACGATGATCTTGATCATACCAACGATGATGTGAAGTACACGGGCAAAATCGAATCGGATATCTATAGTCTGAAGCTCGATATTTATCCGTGGGCGACGAGCGGCTTCTTCATCTCCGCCGGGGCGGTCAGGCCCGATGTGCAGCTTAAGGCTGTGGGACGTTATGTTGGTGATGGGACATATGATGATCTAGGCATCTCCATCGAACCGGAAGATGCGCATCTGGATGGCCGTGCAGAACTCTCCGACAGCGTTGAACCTTACCTGGGTATCGGCTGGCGCAACAGCGCCAAGCAAGGGCTAGGCTTCTACGCCGAAGCCGGCGCGTTCTGGATAGATCCGGAAGTGTCACTGACGCCGCGTGGGGAAGCGATGAGTAACCCCCTGGTCCGCCAAGTTGCCGAACAGGAAGCGCGCAATCAGGAAGACGACCTCAAAGATGATCTGAGCAAGTACAACATCTATCCGGTCGCTGTGATCGGTGTCGAGTACACCTTCTAAGCCGAGCCTAGCCAAGACACAACGCCCCGCCCATGCGGGGCGTTATCGGTTTAGGCGATGATCTCGACGGCGTTACCTTCTACACCGGCTGGCGGCTGCCTGACGATACCTGCAACCTCGACAGCTCCTTCGGTTACCGCCGCCACAGCGGCGCTCAGCCATGACGGCGCTGGTGGTCGCGCTTGCGGGCAAGATAGTCCTCGTCTTCGCGTATCCGCTTCCATACTTGCTCGAAAATGGCGGCCGACTCCGCCTTCTGCTCGTCGATGTGTCGTTCGCGTATTTCGCCATTCTTGTCGTATTTACGCCCGCCGGGATAGTTGGCGTAGCGACGAGCACGGGTGTAGCCCATCTGGATGAACTTGCGCGCCATGTCCATGCCGACGAAATCGTCCGCCTCGCGATAGGCCTCGAACATCTCTTCGAGCTTTTGCGATGATTTGCGAGCGTCATCAGGCGTCTTGAAGCGCCAGTGCGGCAAGAGCTCGCTCTTGTAGGGCTCGATACTCAAAACGCCCTGCTCGCCGCGCCCGACCCGGTAACATTCTGGATGATGACGGTGGTCTATCTTCTCCGCCGTTGCTTTGCTGTTATTTCCCATCAGGCGCTTTCCCTGAAGTTGAATACCGCACCGCCCGGCGAGGCCAGGTAGTGGGCAAAAAGTCTATTCATCAGCCATGATAGTTCAGCAAAGCCAACAGGGAAGCGATCATGGCAGAAGAGAGAAACGACAGAGTTGGGCGGGCAACTGTCGGACGGCGCTCGCGCCTGTGGATGGTGGCGCTGACAGGGGCAATGATAATGCCGGGCTGTCAGGCCAATACCGCTGAACCGAACGTTCGCGCCGGGAGCGCTGTGAAGCGGGCAGCCACAGCGGAGACGGCCACAAAAGAAGCAATAGTCGAACGCGGTAGCGGCGCCAGCGATAATAGTGGCACTGTCCGCAGCAGTGAGGCCCCCCCCGAGAGCGCCGGTGATGGCACCCCGGCCGCGCAGGAATCCTTTGCCCAGTGGCTCGACGAGTTTCGTGCTTATGCCCGCTCGCAGGGCATCGACCCGGCGACCATTGATATGGCGCTGGGTGGCGTCAGTTATCAGCCGCGAATCATCGAGCTGGATCGCTACCAGCCGGAGTTCACCCGCGCCATTTGGCAGTATCTCGACAGTGCGGTCTCTGCAAGCCGCATCGAAAACGGTCGTGCCAAACTCGCGGCTCACCGCGAGACTGCCGAGCGGATGGAGGCGCGCTACGGCGTTCCGTCATCGATCGTGACCGCTATCTGGGGCGTAGAGAGTAACTACGGCAGCAACTTCGGCAATTTTTCGACGATCGCGGCCCTTGCCACCCTGGGCTACGAGGGGCGCCGCCACGAGTTCGCACGTGAACAGCTGGTCGCGGCGCTGAAGATCATTCAGCGCGGCGATATCGATGCCGATCACATGCGCGGCTCCTGGGCAGGGGCGATGGGGCACACCCAGTTCATTCCCACCAGCTTTCTGGCCTATGCCGTCGACGGCGATGGCGACGATCGGCGCGATATCTGGGGCAGTATCCCCGATGTGATGGCCTCCACTGCGAACTATCTCGAGCGCAACGGCTGGCAGCGCGGCGAGCCTTGGGGCGCGGAGGTCAGGTTGCCGGAGGGCTTCGACTACGCCCGCGCCGATGCCGATAACCGCATGAGTACGGCGCGCTGGCGTGAGCTGGGGGTGCGCGGCGTAGGCGGCGAGCCGCTGCCGGCACTCGATGAAGCGGCGATTATTATTCCCGCCGGAGCGCAGGGGCCGGCGTTCATGGTGGGGCATAATTTCCGTGTCATCATGCGTTACAACAACGCCACCAGCTACGCACTGGCGGTGGCGATCCTGTCTGATCGCATCAAAGGCCGGCCGGGAGTGCAGGCGAGCTGGCCGCGCAGTCTTAAGCTGCTATCACGCAGCCAGACCCTTGAGCTGCAACAGGCGCTCAATCGTGCCGGTTTTGATACCGGCACGCCGGACGGCATCATGGGGCCCAATACCCGAGCCGCCCTGCGCGCCTGGCAGCGCAGCCGAGGCGAAACGCCGGATGGCTTTGCCAGCGTGGAGACGCTCGAACGTCTGCGCTAGGCGGCACCACGGCCGTAAAGCCGACATCGCCAAAGCTCCCTGTTGAATAGTGTTTAAATACACAGCTATTGAGCAGGGGGCACTCCGCCTGGACGCGCCAGCGTCCTTTTCGCCCGGCTAGGACATCAAGGTCAGTGAATGGCACCAGCGTGCTTCCAGCGTGTAGGGCTCGCTTTTACCGAATAGGGCCTGCTCATGTCCGCCCATCCAGGCCCATAGCTGATCGCCAAAACTGTAGTGCCACCACTCGCTGGGCAGGTTGGCAAAGCCCGCCTGGGCCATGGCGTGATAGAGCATTCGTCGCCGCTCGCGGCATTCGCGTTCGGTTGCGCTGGGGGCGGCGAGTGTCTCGAAATACCGGGTATGCGAGGCGGCATGCATCTCATCAAACGCGGTGCCCATGTCGAGCAGCAATCCGTGCTCATCGCACAGGGTGACGTCCACGGCGGCTCCGGTCAGGTGCGGGCTTGGGCAGAGTGGATCATCGCTGGGTAGGGCGACGAAGCCGCGAATACGCCCGCGTCGCGTTGCCTCATCGAGCGCGGCAAAACGTTGCGTGATCAGGCCGAGCAGAGTGGTATAGAGATGACATTGAACCTCAAGTGGCCGCCAGCCGTCGAGTACCACCAGCATGACGCCGGCAGGCAATGTCTGGGCCGCGGTGAGCAGCCGCTGATAGACCTCCGTACGTACGAAGCATTCCGGCACGGCGCCCGGCACGCCGAGTTTGAAATAAATAGGATGCGTTCTAAAGGCACTGGCAAGGCTGGTCGGTTGTAGTGCTTGTGACGTGCTGGCGGCGATGGGAATTTGGCTGGCGCATTGCCAGTCAGGCATTGCCTGTTCGGGAACGGGGGGAGCGTCGAAACGTGAGGCAGCCATATACAGCGTCGCTATATTGTTATGAAAAATGTTAGTTGTACGCGAATGCCACGTGGTGTGCACGGTGTCGCAATAAACGTTCGCTTTTCAACGTTGGGCTAGAAACAACAACGCCCCGCAGGTGCGGGGCGTTGTTGGGCGGGCGGGGATCAAG
Organism: Phytohalomonas tamaricis; assembly: GCF_003012345.1. Taxonomy (GTDB): domain Bacteria; phylum Pseudomonadota; class Gammaproteobacteria; order Pseudomonadales; family Halomonadaceae; genus Phytohalomonas; species Phytohalomonas tamaricis. Next base: position 61,339 of record NZ_PVRV01000015.1, on the reverse strand, counting down.
CGCCGCCAGCGAAGGACATATAAATGGCGATAACGAAAACGATCAGCACGATGCTGGCCGGAATCGCACCTTTCCACGGCGTGAGATCGACCTCACCGCTGTCTTCATGGATCCAGGCGGTGGCGCGCGGGCGCAGCTTACCGATGATCAGCATCATAGCCACCAGCAAGACGAACACGCCGGCGACGAAATGATACTGGTTGGTGATTTCAAGGATACCGTTGAAAGGCGGAATGAAATAGCCCGCGGCAATCAGCAGGCAGCCAAGAATCAGCGCTAGCTTGGCGGCGAGCGGCGGCACGCGCTTGGTCAAAAGCCCGACCAGTACCACGGCGAGAATCGGAATGAAATAAATCGCGTTCATCTTCTGCAGGTAGCCGAACAGGCTGTCCTGGCCGGCCAACAGCGGAGCGATGATCATCGCCGCGATCGCCATCACCCAGCCGAACACCTTGCCCGACTTGACCACTTCTTCCTCGGTGGCGTCTTTCTTGATCAGCCCCTTGTAGACGCCGAGGCTGAACAGGGTGGTGGTACTGTTAAGTGCTGAGTTGAAGGAAGAAAGGATCGCACCGACCATTACCGCGGCGAAGAAGCCGGTCAGATAAGGCGGCAGAACGTTGAAGACAAGGCGACCGTAGGCTTCGTCAGGACGGATGCCGTCACTGGCATAGAGGTGATAGGCGATAATACCGGGTAACACCAGATAGAGTGGACCGAGCAGCTTGAACAGGCCGGTCAACAGTACGCCCTTTTGACCCTCGGCCAGTGTCTTGGCGGCGAACGTACGCTGAATGATCTGCTGGTTGGTAGTCCAATAGAACAGGTTGATCAGGAATACACCGGTGAACAGAGTCGCAAACGGTACTTGTTGATCTTCTTGCCCGATCGAATTGAGCATCTCGGGCTGAGTGTCCTTGAGTATCTGCCAGCCCGCCAGTACGCCGCCATTATCACTAACAGCTTGAAGACCGAAATAGACGATTACAAAGCCACCGATCAATAGCCCGATACCGTTGAGCAGGTCGGATACGGCAACGGTGCGCAGGCCACCAAACAGGGCGTAGACGGAACCGATCAGGCCAACCACCCAGACCGTCAGCCACAGCAGGGTGCTCGAAGACTGAATACCCGTCAGCGTTGGCAAATCGAGCATGCCTTGAAGACCAATGGCTCCCGAATAAAGAATGATCGGCAGCAAAATAACCGCATAAGCCAACAAGAAGATGATGTTACAGATCAGCTGCGTGGTCCGGTCAAAGCGGATTTCGAGCAACTGCGGCACAGTGGCAATCCCGCTGCGCAAAAAACGCGGCAGAAAGAACAGGGCCAGTAGTACCAGCGCGACGACCGCGACCACTTCCCAGGCCATCACACTCAGGCCATCGCTGAATGCCGCGCCGTTTAGGCCGACCATCTGCTCGGTAGAGAGGTTCGTCATTAACAGCGAGCCGGCGATGAACGGGAACGTCAGGCTGCGGCCGGCCAGAAAGTAATTGCGTGTGTTGCTCAGATCATCCCGACGGGTGATGCGCCAGGTAACAAACGCTACCAGCCCGGTAAAGAATAAAAACGATAAAAGCGTTAGGGCATGCATGAAGTCTTATCCTTGAATACTGAAGCAAGTGACCGATCAGTGTCGTGCATGGTCGAAAGATTACGGCGCGCAGATATGAGAGATATAAACAGATCATGTGCCGTACAGAACCGGGGCACGATTCTAAGCGGCTTAATCCATTGTGCTATTCGCCCTTTGTCTGATAAGAGCGAATTAGTCATATATAAGTAAATGATGATAAAGGGAAAAATAAAAAAGGTGAGACAAAGATGACGTATGAGGAAAGGAGGACCGTAGCGGGGTGTTCAGGACAAGACGCCCCCGTGTTTAGCGTGTTAACCGCTGAAGCGGGTCAGCGTGGCGGTACGTCGGCGGAGGCGGTGTCGACGATCGATTCGATCATGCTGACGCTGTAGTTGATGGTCGCCCGCGACGTCTACGCCAACCTCAGGCCCGACGCCAGCGAACGCGCCCAGCTCACATACGTCCACGGCCGCTTGGTCTGTGCCGGGAGCTTCCGATTGAGCAGGACAATGTTAAATTTTAATTAGTTTTTTATGGTAGGGGAGGCTGGTCGTCGTCTCTCGTCTATGCTGGTTAGGGTACACCTCAGCTAAGGAGAAGCACTCATGAAGTTTGCATGGATGGCAGCACCGTTGGTACTAGCGCTAGCAACCACGCCGACGTTTGCCGAGCAGAGCTCGGGCAGTAGCCTGACGGATAATGGCAACAGTGGCAATGCGTCTTCGCAGCAGTCTGGCAGCATGACGGACAAGATGAAGCAGAAGGCGGGAGACAAGGCCAAGCAAGAGGTCGACAAGCATGCCGGTACGGGGTCCAGCAGCACGGGTGGCAACAGTGCTAGTACGTCTTCGCAGCAGTCCGGCAGCATGACGGACAAGATGAAGCAGAAGACGGGAGACAAGGCCAAGCAAGAGATCGATAAGCGTGCCGGCACGGGGTCCAGCAGCACGGGCTCGAATGGTACGGGGTCTAACGCTACAGAATCGAAAGGTCAGTACATGGGCGCGGGCGGTACTGGTTCGGACGATCAGTAGTAGTGACCTGCTGCATCGAACATGGTAGCCAATGCATTGTTGGCTACCGCTGATACGCTTAAAGGCTAGCCTCGCATTTCAATCGGAGCGTCAACGAAAAGAATCATCGCGCCCTCAACGGCTATTGGGCGGGACCGGTTCCAGACCAGGGTACCTATCCGCTCAATGTGGTGCGCCACCTGTTCGCCCTCGAGCCGCTCGAGGTGAGCGCGGTCGGCACCAAGACCCCCGGGCGTAACTACAATTTCGATGACAGCGTCGCGGTCACGCTGCGTTTCCCGGGCGAGAGAATCGCGCAGTTCTTCGTCACCTATGCCTCAGCGGTGTTCAACCAGTTCTCGGTGGTAGGCACCAAGGGCAGTGTCGCTTCGTCACCGTGCTATTTCTTCGGCCCTGACGTCGCGATTGAATATGACCTTACCGTCGAAGGCGAGAAGCGCCACCACAATCCGGGGCCGGTCGAGCAGTTTGGCGGCGAGACCGACTACTTCTCCGACTGCATTCTCAACAACCGTGACCACGAGGCCGATGGCACCGAAGGGCTACGTGACGTGCGCGTGCTGGCAGCGATCGAGCGTGCGCTTGAAACCAGCTAACCGCAGCCGCTCGAACCGCTCGACTACCGGGACCGTATCCACCCCGACCAGGTGCGACGCCTTACGCCAGTCGAGCCGCCACAGGCGGTCAGCGTCGACACCATTACCGGCGACTAAGACCCATCGTGGCCGTGACCGTCTGAACGATGCGGCGTCAGGCGGAGTAGAGTTATGCTGAAAGCGACCCTTGCGGTCGCTTTCTTGCGTCCCCTTGATTGGAGAGGAATACGTCATGAGCACACTCGCCGCCGAATCCTGCCAGGCCTGCCGTGCCGATGCGCCACTCGCCAGCGATAATGAGATCGCCACGCTTCACACCGAACTGCCCGAGTGGAGCGTCATCGAGCGCGACGGTATCAAGCAGCTCGAGCGCGTCTATCGCTTCAAGAATTTCCGCGCCGCGCTGGATTTTACCAACCGCGTCGGCGAGCTTGCCGAGCAGGCCGGCCACCATCCGGTGCTGCTGACCGAGTGGGGGCGCGTGACCGTGAGCTGGTGGTCGCACAAGCTCAAGGGCCTGCACCGCAACGATTTCATCATGGCGGCGCGCACCGACCGGGCGGCGGACGAGGCTTAAGGGCTGGGAAGCAGCGCGGCGCGGCGCTGCCACAGCACCACACCGAGCGCGAATGCGATCCATGGCAGCAGCAGGGCATTGAGCAGCGCCCAGCCGAACTGCGCTTCAAGCGGGCCGGCAAGCAGTGCCGAGAGGCTGACCAAGCCGAACAGCACAAGTTCATTAGCGGCCTGTACTCGCGCCTTCTCTTCGGGACGGTGGGCCAGTGTCAGCATGGCGCTGGCCGGCAGAAAGGTGAAGTTCCAGCCCAGCCCGAGCAGGATCAGGCCCGAGAAGAAGGTCGTGGCGCTGGCGGGAAGCTGCGCGGTAAGCACGCTGGCGATGAGGCAGCCCGCGCCGAGCGCGATCATCCGGCCGTGCCCCAGCCGCGCGGTGAGGTGGCCGCTGAAGAAGGACGGTACAAACATCGCCAGCACGTGCCATTGAATCACGTGGGCGGTCTGGGCGAAGTCGAGGCCGGCGTGGTGCATCGCCAAAGGCGTGGCGGTCATTGCCAGATTCATGGTGGTGTAGCCGACCACCGCGGCGGTCACCGCGCTGATGAACGTTGGCTGACGCAGCAGCACCTTCCACGGGCGGCCCGGAGCCGTCCGAGAGACACGCGGCGGGGCAGGCAGGGGCAGGCCAGCGATGATGACCAGCGCCAGCATGTAGAGCCCGGCCAGGCCGATGAAACTGCCCAGGAAGGGCGTGCCGGCCACGAGATCGCGGCTGACGACGGCCAGCCACGGGCCGATCAGCGCGGCCAGCACGCCCCCCGCCATGACCAGCGCAATGGCCCGATCACGCAACGCATCCGGTGCGACATCGACGGCGGCGAAGCGGTAAAGCATGCCGATGCCGATGCTCAGACCGATCGCGAAGGTGCCGGCACACAGCCCGGCGAAGCTTGCGTTGACGAGTGCCGCCATGCACAGCGCGACGCCGCTCAGCCCGACCAGATTGCCGATCATGAAGGTGATGCGCCGGCCGTGACGGGCGGTGAGCCAGCCGGCAGGGATCGCCGCGCAGGTCAGTCCAAGCAGCTGGGTGGCGACGGGGAGCGTGCTCCAGCTGTCGGCAGCGGCGAGTCGCTCGCCGAGCAGCGGTATGATCGTAATCAGCAGGATGTTCCCGCTGACCAGCAGCGCTTGGCACAGCGACAGCGCATAGACGGTAAACGGCAGTCGGGCGCTCATGGCGTGCCCTCCTGTCGATGAGCGCCGAAACGGGCGCGATAGACCCGCGGCGGCAGACCGTAATGACGCTGGAACAGACGACGCAGCTGCTCGGCGCCGCCAATTCGGCAACGCTCGGCGATTTGTGTCACGGAATCGCTGCTTTCCAACAGCCGTCGGCGGGCGGCTTCGAGCCGCAGACGGGTCAGGAAGGCACCGGGTGGCAGGCCCAGCTCGCGCTGGAACAGGCGATGGAGATGGCGCGGCGTGACCGCCAGCCGCGCCGCTAGCGTGTCCAGATCGACGTCGACGCTGGGATCGGCGCTGAGTTCGTCAATCAGCGTGCGCAGCCGACCATGGCCGCTGAGCTGAGCGCGCAGCGTCTCGCTGAACTGGGCCTGTCCACCGGGACGATGAAGGAAGACCACCAGTTCGCGTGCGACCTCACCGGCCAGGCGGCTGCCGTGGTCGGCGGCCAGCAATGACAGCGCCAGGTCGATGCCAGCGGTAACGCCGGCGCTCGTGTATAGACCGTTGCTTTCGACATAGAGTGCGTCGGGTGCGACGTCGACGGCGGGAAACTCGCGGACGAGGCGCTGGCAGTGGCGCCAGTGGGTCGTCGCGCTGCGGCCATCGAGCAGGCCGGCCGCAGCGAGCAGGAAGGCGCCGGTGCAGACCGCGCCGACCCGGCGGGTCAGGGGCGCACGTTGGCGTAGCCTCTCGAGCAGGGTGGAGTCGCGGCGCTGGGCATCCACGCCGCTGCCGCCAGCGATCAGCAATGTATCGCCAGGCGATGTGGTTTCCAGCGCATGGCTCGCCAGTAGCGTCATGCCGCCGTTGGTACGCACCGGCCCAGGGGCGATCGCGAGCAGGCGCAGACGGTAGAGCATTTCGCCGGCCAGCTCGTTGGCGCTGGCGAAGACCTGCCATGGACCACTGGCGTCGAGCAGCTGGCAGTTGGGATAGATAAAGACATCGATTTCGCTGGGCATGGCGCATATCCGAACCGAAAGATAGCGCCAGTGTGTTCCCGGAGACGCATGTCGGCAACGACGACTTTCCCACCGAAAAGGACCTGGCCGCGCTGCCATGGGGGTGGCACCGCGCCTGTTCCCAAGGCAGCGCTTGCGCCTGCTATAGCTCTTGGTCCCGAACCGTACTGCCCGGATGGGGCGCGCAGCGGCTGGCGGCTACCGCCGAGGCGGCGTCTTTGCCGGCAGGCGGAGAGGGAGATCCGATGTTTCCTGATGCTCAGGGGCATCCGGCTCCTCGGAGGGACGCGTTTTCCTGCCGTACCAGGCGCTCAGCGGTGCGGCCGTCAGGCCGTGAAGATAAATGCTCAGCAGAATGGTCCAGGCAGCCACGATGAAGACCAGGTCGGCGCCCGGTACGTCGGCGGTTTCGGCAATCAGCACAGCATAGACAATGGAGGCCAGCCCGCGTGGCCCGGCCCAACCTAAAAAGCCCACGCTGGCAGGAGACAGCCCTGTTCCCCATAGTGAGATGGCAGTAGCCACGGGGCGCACAATAAACAGGCTGATCAGCGCATAGGCAATGACACGCCAGCTCATCTCATCGAGTACCTCGATCACCATGATGCTCCCAAACAGCAAGAAGGTGATCAGCGTCAGCAGCTGTCCTTCGGCTTCGGCAAAGCCGGTGGTGCGAGGCAGCAGCGAGCGTGCCGAGGTGCCAATCGTCAGGCCGGCGGTGAAAGCCGAGACAAAGCCGTTGCCGCCGAGCAATTCGCTGGCGGCATAAGCTATGGCGGCCAAGGCGATCGTGGCGAGACGCTGGGTCGTGTCTGTAGCCCAGCCCCGTGAGGCGCTCCATTCGAGAATGCGCCCGCCAAGCCATCCTGTCAGTGCCCCGATGGTGATACCGATTCCAACCAGCGAGGCGAACAGGACTACGTAACCCATCACTGATCCGGTGTCATGACGGGCAATATCGAGCAGTACTGTGATGAAGGGCACGGCAAGGCCGTCGTTGAGACCGCTTTCGACGTTGAGCGTCTGACGGATACGTTTGGGGACCGACTGATTGCTGACAAATGCCTGGCCGAGAGCCGCATCGGTCGGTGCCAGCGTGGCTGCCAGCAGCGCCACCGCCGCGAGCGGTAGGGTGGGAAAGAGCAGCGTGCCAATGCCTGTGCCTACCAGCACGGCGAGCGGCAGCCCGAAACCTAGCAGTCGCAAGGCCAGCGTGTGCTCCTTGAGCACGGTGCGAAGCTCCATGCGTGAGGCATCGGTAAACAGCACCACGACGAGGGCGGCTTCGGCGAGTGCACTGACGGCTTCATTCTCGACATCGAAGTGAATGACACCCAGCGCTCCGGGGCCCAGCAGTAGCCCCGCTGCGGTAAAGACCATCGGCATGGTCAACGGGCTGCCTCGCAACCGCCCTGTCAATAACCCAAAGGCCAGTACCGCCAGCGCGACGGCAAGAATATTCGCATCCATGCGCAGCTTCTCCTTTTCCTCGTTTATCTAATGGCTGTCTCGGCAGATGCTGAGCGCTCCGTGCCAGGCGAGGGTATGTTGGATGAATTTCGCTCGCTACCGTTCAACCATAGTGAACCGTGCAGCGGGCAACAACGCTGTTTGGATGTGGCGTGGGCGGCTATCCTCGCGAACATGGTGCGGCGTTGGTTATGCTGTTGTGCCTGCTTCTTATCGCTTTCAGGACATTCGCTTTTGTCGCATTTCGCTGACCATCTCGTTGTCATGCTGACTCGCCGCCTCGGTGTCTTTCGCTACAGTGCCCGCGCCATCGCGCTGGTATGGGCGACGTCGCGTGCGCTGACCGTAGGGCTGGCGCTGGCAACGCTGGTGGCGGGAGCATTGCCTGCGGTAGCAGCGTGGCTGGGCCAACTGATCGTTGATGCGGTGGTCGCAGCGCGGACGCTTGAGCATGCTCAAAATGGTGCTGAGCTATGGCCGGTGTTGCGCTTTGTGTTGTTTGAGGCGCTGGTGATCGCGCTGATGGCGGCGGCGCAGCGTGGGCTGTCGGTGCAGCAAGCGCTGCTGCGGGTGCTGCTGGGGCAGAAAGTTAACTTGATGATTCTCGACAAGGCGCAGCGGTTGTCGCTGGCCCAGTTCGAAGATGCCGAGTTCTATGACAAGCTGACGCTGGCGCGGCGCGAGGCCTCGACCCGTCCGCTGGCGCTGGTGATCAAGACATTCGGGCTGATTCAGCACGCTATTTCGCTGGCCAGCTTCGCGGTGCTGCTGGTGCATTTCTCGCCATGGGCACTGGTGCTACTGGTGGTCGGAGCGCTGCCGGTATTCTTTGCTGAAGCCAAGTTCTCCGGTGATGCTTTCCGGCTGTTTCGCCGCCGCGCACCCGAGGCGCGCATGCAGGCTTATCTCGAAACCACGTTGGCCCGTGAGGATAGCGTCAAGGAGGTCAAGCTGTTCGGCCTCGGGCCGCTCTTTCTCAAGCGCTACCGTGCCATTTTCACCAAGCTCTACGCCGAGGATCGTCGTCTGACGCTGCGCCGTGACGGCTGGGGCTTCCTGCTTGGTCTACTCGGCACGCTGGCGTTCTACCTGGCCTACACCTGGGTCGTGGTAGAGACGATCAACGGTCGCCTGACGCTGGGCGAGATGACCATGTATTTGCTGGTGTTCAAGCAGGGCCAGACGGCGGTCAGCGCGAGCCTTACCGCGATCAGCGGCATGTTCGATGACAACCTTTATCTCTCCAATCTCTACGCTTATCTCGAACAGCCGGTGCCCGCCGAGCAGGGCACGCTGTGTGCGGGTTGCCGCCCCGGCGATGGCATTCGCTTCGAGGATGTCAGCTTTTACTATCCGGGCGCGACCAAGGCCGCAATTGCCCATATCGATCTGCATGTCGAACCGGGACAGAGTCTGGCGCTGGTCGGTACCAACGGCTCCGGCAAAACCACGCTGATCAAGCTATTGACGCGGCTATACACGCCGGCCAGCGGACGCATCCTGCTGGATGGCAGCGACCTGGCCGAGTGGGATATCGATGCGCTCCGGCGACGGGTGGGTGTGATCTTTCAGGATTTTCTGCGCTACCAGCTCAGTGCTGGCGAGAACATCGGTGTCGGCGATGCGGTGACGTTTGAAGACGAGGCGCGCTGGAGAGAGGCGGCGCGCCTTGGCATGGCCGATGAGTTCATCGGCGGGCTCGAGCAGGGCTACCGGACTCAACTCGGACGCTGGTTCAAGGGGGGGCGTGAACTGTCAGGCGGACAGTGGCAGAAGATTGCCTTGGCGCGCGCCTACATGCGCCGTGACGCCGATATTCTGGTGCTTGACGAGCCTACCGCAGCGATGGACGCTGCTGCCGAGGCGCAGGTGTTCGAGCACTTTCGCCGCCATGCCGAGGGCAAGATGACGATTCTGATCTCGCACCGCTTCTCGACGGTGCGCAGCGCCGATCACATCGTCGTGCTTGAACACGGCCACATCACCGAGCGCGGCAGCCACGAGACGCTGCTCGCCGCGCAGGGTCGCTACGCTGAGCTATTCGAGCTGCAGGCTCGCGGCTATCGCTGAGCCTGCGGGGGTATCACGCTACCAGCGTGGGGGCACCGAGACGCTGGATCATCCAGTGGCGTGCCTGGATCAACTGTTCGGCGCAGAAACCGTGACCCATGACATAGGAGCGGTAGGTGACATCGTAGCCCAACGCCTTGACGGCATTGGCGCCTTCGCGGCCCAGCGCTTCGGGAATGGCGGGATCGTCTAGGCCATGGTGGACTTCGATCGGCAGCTCGCGGTTGGCGGTGTGCGCTTCAAGCCCGTGGTCATTGGCGAAGTAACCTGACAGCACCATCAATCCGCCCAAGGGCTGCGGGCAGCTCAGCGCTGCGTTATAGGCCACAACCCCGCCCTGATCGAAGCCGACCACGACGATGCGCTTGCTGTCGATGCCCTTGGCGACTTCGGCTTCAATCAGCGCTTGAATGTAGGCTGCTGAGGCATTGAGTTGGATCTTGTCGACCCAGGGCTTGGGCGTCGTGTCGAACACGTCGTACCAGGCCGCCATTTCACGCCCATCATGCATTGTGATCGGAAGCGTAGAGGCCTGCGGCAGTACAAAGCGTGCCGCCAGATTTCTGGGCAGTCTCAAGGCGTGAATCAACGGCTCGAAGTCCTGCGCGCGGGCGCAAATACCATGCAGAACAATAATAGCGGCGTCGGCCGGCTGGCCGTTGGTGGGTTCGATAATCTGCGGCTGGGAGAAGGCCATGGACGTTTCCTCAAAATACTGGATACGTCTAGCGTGCGGAAAGTGGGCGATGCCTGCCATGCCGATTGGAGGACACGTCGGGAAAGCCGAGCAATTTGGTTGAAGTGGCATAGTTAGCATAGGCTTACATCATCTTGCTTAGGCTACCGAGCTGCCTGTTCAGAGCCTGCTAGGCTGAGAACACGGTTATTTTCAAAGGAGCGGGCTATGAGTGTCGATAAAACGTTTTATCCACGGCTGAAAGATATGCAGCGGCTGGGTAACGCTGCCGAGCGCGCGGAATATCACGCCGTGGCAGCCCATCAGGATGCTTCGGCCCGCGTGACGACGCGCGAGGCGCTTACCGATCGCCGCGGCTACGATGCTGAATTTCTTGGTGACGTCAGCGTGCCACTGCCGATACCTGTCGGCGAGCGGGCCGAGGATGTCACGCCGGTGGAAGGGTCGCCGGACAATCGACTTGATTACACTCACTTCTCGATTGTGATGTCGCGCTCGCGGCGGCTGGCGATCTTTACCGCGCTTAACATCGACGGCAGCCGCTGGGTCGATGTCCCGCGCAGCAACGACCGCTGGGCATACGACGGTCGGATTCCGGTCGAACTACAGGTCGGCGAAGCGCTTTATGCCAACAATCCACTCGACCGTGGCCATCTGGTGAGGCGCACGGCGCCCAACTGGGGTGACGAGGCCGAGCAGGCCAATAGTGATACGTTTCACTTTACCAACTGCTCCCCGCAGATGGCCGGCTTTAACCAGCAGACCTGGCTGGGGTTGGAAAACTATCTACTTGAGAATACCCGTGACGATAACTCGCGCACGACAGTCTTTACCGGGCCGGTATTTTCCGACAATGATCAGGTCTATCGTGGCGTGCAAATTCCCGCCGCCTTCTGGAAGGTCGTCGCCTTTATTCGTGCTGACGGTCGCCCATCAGCGACAGCGTACATGATCGAGCAGGGTGACTTGCTCGGCCAGCTTGGGTTCATGTTCGGCCAGTACAAGACTTATCAGCGCAGCGTGGCGCACATCGAGGCGCTTGCTCAACTCGATTTCGGTCAGCTCTCAAACTATGACGGATTTTCCAACGAAGAGCGTGCTACCGATACGCGCATCGAGACCGAGCTTAGAAGCCTGGATGATATTCGTGTCTAAACGGTTAGGCGTCAGGACAGCATCAAGATATCAGCGCTCTTGACGGTAAATAAAAAGCGCACCGGATAACGGATATCCGGTGCGCTTTTTCATGGCGCACTGTTTTGAAGGAGGGGCGTGACGGGGTTTGAGCATTCGTAGCAGGCCAAGTGGCGGCCTGGCTGTTTTCTGACACCCGCCTGCTTGGTTCGTGTTGGTTTACGGCGCCAGCCGCTCATTTAACCAGTGGCTAATATCGCCGATTTGCGCCGCACAGATTTCATGACCCATGGGATAGGTGCGGTAGTTAACCGGATAGCCCATGCCGCGAACTGCCTCGGCGCCGGCGCGGCCCAGCGACTCGGGGACGACCGAGTCGTGGCTGCCATGATGCACCTCGACGGAGAGCTTTTGATTGGCATCGCTGAGCGTGATGCTGTCCTGAGTGGCAAAGTAGGTCGACAGCGCCAGGAGCCCGGCCAGTGGCTGTGAGTAGCTAAGCGCCGCTTCATAAGCGACTGCACCCCCCTGCGAAAAGCCGGCGATGATGATGCGTCGGCTGTCGATACTGTTGTCGATCTGCTGGTCGATCAATTCATGAATATAGCCTGCTGAGGCTCTGAGCTGTGTTTCGTCGACGCGGCGCCCAAGGTTCATCTCAAGGATGTCGTACCAGGCGGGCATCGCCGTGCCGCCATTGACGGTCACCGGCAGGATTGGTGCATGAGGCAGAACAACACGTATTTTGAGCGTGTCGGGTAACCCTAGTGCGGGAATAAGCGGTGCCAGATCATGGCCGCTGGCCCCCAGGCCGTGGAGCAGGATCACAGCGGCGTCGGCCTGGCCCTGACGCGGTTCGATGATGATGGGAGCATCTGACGACATGATAATTTTCCATAAATTTTGATAGGTATGGTTTTAGGGTGGGATAGCACGCCAGGGTTTGTCCACAACGATAGCGTCGGTAGTGCCAAAAGGCTGGATAAGCAGGGCAGCGGCAGCGACACTTGGGCGTCAACGTAACGGCAAGGAGAGCATGTTTTGAAATGGAAACGAGGACGGCGCAGCGAGAACGTCGAAGATCGGCGGGGCCGATCAACGGGTGGGCTCGGACAGCACAAGGGTAAGCTCAGCCTGGCGGGGATTGCGCTTATTGTTGTGTTCGGGTTGCTGACGTACCAAGATCCGATGCAGATTCTTGGTCAGGTCGCCAGTCAGCTACAGCAGGACGGCGCCACTCAACCAGCACCGTCCGGCTCAGGTGATGATGCCGGTGCCGAAACGGACGTTGGTCACGGTAATGAACAGCAGGTCGATTTTGTCCGCGCGATACTTGGTGATACCGAGGACACCTGGGGTGAGGTTCTGGCGCAATACGATGAGCAGTATGTCGATCCTAAGCTGGTACTGTTCGATAACGCCGTGAATTCCGCCTGCGGTTTCGCCTCATCGGCCGTGGGCCCGTTCTATTGCCCGGGCGATCAGCAGGTCTATCTCGACCTTGGCTTCTTCAATGAGCTGGAGCAGCGCTTTCAGGCCAGCGGCGATTTCGCGCGCGCTTACGTCATTGCCCACGAAGTGGGCCATCATGTGCAGAATTTGATTGGCGTTAATGCCCAGGTTGATGCCGCACGCCAACGCGGCGCGCAAATGGATGGAGCAACAGGGCTATCGGTGAAGGTCGAATTGCAGGCTGACTGCTTTGCCGGGATCTGGGCCAACCACGCTCAGCAGCGTCTCAACTGGCTGGAGGAGGGCGATGTCGAGGAGGCGATCAACGCCGCCAATGCGATCGGTGATGACCACCTTCAACAGCAGGGCCAAGGGCGCGTCGTGCCTGACTCTTTCACCCACGGCACATCAGATCAGCGCGTACGCTGGTTCAAGAGCGGCCTTGAGAACGGCAACATGGAACAGTGCGACACGTTTAACGCCCAACATCTCTAGCGGAACTTTCCAGAGATAAACATTGCTGTTGATTGAGTTATCCACACCCGGCTGGTTTTCAGCCGGGTGTGGATAATATTTAATGCGTGTGACGGCTCAGAACGTGACGCCGTAATAATAGAACTCATCGCTACGCTGCCAGCCTTGCGATGCGTAGAGCTTCTGCGCGATGACATTGTCTATTTGAGTGCTCAGCTTCATTGAGGCGGCGCCCGTGTCCTTGGCAAAGCGCGCCGCTTCGATGATCAGCTCACGGCCAATACCGTAGCCCCGCGCGGATTCTTCCACAAACAGGTCGTTGAGAATCCAGATTGACGCAGCGCTGACCGTGGAGAAGCTCGGGAAGAGCTGGGCAAATCCGATGCCCTGGCCAGCGTTGTCCTCATAAATAAATACGACCGACTCATCCTGAATCAGCCGCGTCTGTAGAAAGCGGCGGGCCAGTTCGAGATCCGCTGGCTGGTTGTAGAACTGACGGTAGGCGTCAAGCAGTGGGGCGAGTTGTTCGACATCATCAATGGTGGCGCGGCGCAAGGGCATAGGGGATTTCCTTCTCTAAACAAACCATAAACGGGCGTTAGTTGTTCTTGAACCAGACAAGAATAATACCTTATTGCATCACGCTGCAGCCGTGAGTGAAAGCCGTAATGCTTCGTATAGCGTGTTTGATGCCACGTTTGGCTAGCGCCTGTTTAACGAGGTAATAGCTGAAAATGCCTACAGGCCTAGCCGTTCAGATCACCGCATTCAAATCTCTGGGTTATCACGTAAGCATGACGTGACAGAGGTCAGCCTTTAAAGAAGCGAGGGGACTAATGCTGAAGTGAGGTGAGGTCGCGCTGACGAAAACGCTTGGGCGAAAGGCCGGTATGGCGTTTGAAGAAGCGGGTGAAATAGGCCGGCTCGCTGAAGCCGAGCTGGTCGGAGACCTGGCTAATGGTCATGTTGGTATAGGTAAGGTTACGCTTGGCTTCGAGAAGCAGGCGCTCATGCAGTAGCTGCAACGCACTGCGGTCCGCGAGACGTCTGCACAAGGCGTTGAGGTGTGCCGGAGTGATATCAAGTTCTCGCGCCAGCGTTTCAATGCTGGGCTGCTCATGAAAGCGTCGATCAATCAGCGCTTGGAAATGGCTCAGGTGATGATGGCCCGTATCCTGATGGGACCTTGGACGGGAACGGCCCTGTAGTGCGCGGCGGCTGGCATGGACGATAAGCGCTCCGACCAGCGAGTGCAGCAGCATGTCACGGCCGGGTGCCTGGCGGTTATATTCCTGCTCAAGCGCTGTCACAAGCTTGTCGATGGCACCATGACCTTCTTCATCGAGCCGGTAGCAGGCGGGCTTATGCAAGACGCTTCCCTGGCAGTCGAGGCGGGCACTCAGCTCGGTAGCCAGCGGACGAGCCAGTGTGATGATATGGCCATCGATATCCTGCGTGAAGCGAAAGCCGTGAATTGCCAATTCAGGCACGACGATCAGCAACGCGCCTTCGGCGCGCTGATGGGCCCCTTCCAGATGTAACTCCACTTCACCGGTGCGGATGTGCAGCAGGTGCACTAGGTCGCCGTGGCGATGCGGCTTGATATGCCAGCCATGTAGGCGGCTGCGGGCGGCGATCGACTCGCAGTGCAGCAGGTCGGGCGTCGGCCAGTGACTTGTCTCGCCGTAAAGCTTAAAAACAGGAATCGTATCCTGAGGCATCAAGGGGCTCACGGTAATGGTTTAGCGTGGATAAGAGTGTCATGACGGTAGGGGGCGGGCAGTAGCGTGTGCAATTATGCGTAAGTCTATGGCGCATTTTTAATGGCTTGGCTTAATGGCAAGACGTGCATGTGTTGCTAGCGTGCGGCTGATCGGCGCGGCAATGGCGAGCCGCCCCGGGATGTGACACGATCGGCGGATATTTCCTGTGCTGCGTTACGTGGCACCACTTTTATCGACTTGACCTCAGCCATGCTCAACCCCCGCATCAAGCTTCGTCATCTGCAAGCCTTTTTAGAAGTTGCCCGGCGCCGCAGTTTCGCTCGCGCCGCGCAGAGTCTGGCGATTACCCAGCCCGCCGTCTCCAAGGTCATCAAGGAGCTGGAGGATACTCTCGGCGTGACGCTATTCGAGCGGACGCCGCAGGGTGTGGCGTTGACCCAGGCGGGGCTGACGTTGCTGCGCCATGCCGGGCCGGCGGTTCGTACACTTGATCGTGGGATGACGGCAGTCAGTGATGTTCAGGAGCGATCACGCTGGGTGCGTGTCGGCGCGTTGTCCACTGTCGAAAGCGATCTGATCCCGGCGGCAATTGGACACTTGCATGCCCGGCGTCGTGATATCGGTGTGCGCGTTATCACTGGCCCCAGCGCCTATCTGCTTTCACGGTTACGGCTCGGTGAGCTCGATCTGGTGGTGGGGCGCATGACCGAGGCGCGTGAGATCAATGATCTGGTATTTGAACACCTCTATTATGAGCCGTTGGTGCTGGTCGCTCGAGCGGGCCATCCATTGAGACAGCAGCATCCGCTTTTGGCGTCTGCGCTGAGTGATTATCCCTGGGTAGTGCCGCCGCCGCAGACTACGCTGCGCCAGCAGGTCGACAGTTTCTGCGTCCAACACGCCCTGACGCTGCCCGCTAGCCTTCTGGAAACCTTGTCGCTTTCAATCAGCCGCCGCTATGTGCTGGATAGCGATGCGCTGTGGACAGCACCGCGTGAAACCGTAGTGGAGGATCTCAAGCGTGGCTTGTTGTGCCGGCTCGATATTGCACTGGAGACGCATGGTGGTTCAGTCGGGATGTGCCTCAATACTTCGATGCCTTCATCGCTGGCGTTGGATATGTTCTGCGACATTTTGCGTGACATCGCGGCTATGACCGGCCCGGAAGAGGGCGGTTAGGCTAAGGTCTTATAGGCGAAGGTATGATCTGCCATAACCATTTGGTTATGGCAGATGGTCGACAATTCAATTGGCGAAGAGAGCTGTCTACGTGATACTGGTGCGCATACAGCGGAGTGAGCCATGGCGCCGCTCAGTGATCTTCGCTTCCCGAATTGCTTTCTCGAGTCACCAGTGAGATTTCTCATCATGGAAAACCTTCATACCAAAGGCTTCTACGCACGTGACCGCCGCTGGCATCCCGCTGCGCTGACGCCGGGCTACAAGACCTCTGTCGCACGCGCACCCAATCAGGCACTGGTCAGTTTGCAGGCTCCGTCCGCTTCTGAGCTCAGTGGACCGGACTTCTCTCATCTGCAGATGGGCCCGCATGATAATGATCTGCTGCTCAATTTTAATAATACCGGGCTGCCGATCGGTGAACGTATCATCATGTTCGGACGTGTGATCGACCAGTTCGGCAAGCCGGTGCCCGGCACGCTGGTCGAAATGTGGCAGGCCAATGCTGGCGGCCGCTATCGTCACAAGAACGACGACTATCTCGCCCCGCTCGACCCCAACTTCGGCGGCGTCGGTCGCTGCGTCACCGACGACGAGGGCTATTACCGTTTCCGTACCGTCAAACCCGGTCCCTATCCGTGGCGCAACGGCACCAACGATTGGCGCCCAGCCCATATTCACGTCTCGGTGATGGGACCTTCCATCTCGACGCGCCTGATCACGCAGATGTACTTCGAAGGTGACCCGCTGATTCCACGCTGTCCGATTGTGCAAACGCTCAATAATCCCGAGGCGATCGAGACGCTGATTGGCGTGCTCGACATGTCAATGAGCCGGCCGATGGACTGCCTGGCCTATCGCTTCGATATCGTCGTGCGCGGCGCACTGCAGACCTATTTCGAGAATCAGGGGTAAGCCCATGAGCAAGATGACAGCTTCTTTAGGGTATGGCATGACCCTGCCTGAGACGCCTTCGCAGACGGCGGGTCCCTACGTGCATATCGGCCTGGCGCTGGCTGCTGCCGGCAACCCGGCCCGCGAACTGGAAATCTGGAACCAGATGGCAAGCCCCGAGGCACAAGGGGAGCATATCGAGGTGGTAGGCACCGTAAGCGACGGCAATGGCGACCTAGTGCGCGATACCTTCATCGAGGCGTGGCAGGCTGATGCCAACGGCGAGTATCAACTCACCTACGATCAGAGCCAGCCATTCAACAGCTTCGGGCGCACCGCGACGACTTTCGATGAGGGCAGCGAGTGGAAGCTGCTGACCGTCAAGCCGGGCGCAGTGGCAACCGATAACGGCAAGATGATGGCGCCGCACATTAATCTGGCGATCTTTGCCCGGGGCATCAATATCCAGCTCCATACCCGGCTCTACTTCGATGATGAAGCGCTGGCTAATGAGTCTTGTCCGGTGCTTAACGCCGTACCGTCAGTGGAGCGTCGCAAGACGCTGATCGCCAAGCGCGAAGAAGCAGACGGTGTGGTGCGCTATCGTTTCGACATCCGCCTGCAAGGCCCGGGCGAGACGGTGTTCTTCGACTTCTGAATCGCTGTAGGTAGCGGCGCCGTTTCAATCAGCGCCAGTACAGAAAAACGTGAAAGGCATGTGGCGTTCGCTACATGCCTTTTTGCATGCCTGCTTTTCATGAATATTAGCGATGACTGCGTTCTTTTTTCAGGATAAAAATGTTCGTAAATAAAATAGCTGTTCTTTATGCGAACGCTGCAGCAGAAGATAGGTATACGACTAAAGAGACGTTCTGATCTTTAAAAAGTCCAAGTATCCATATTGAAATTGCCTTCTTAGCCGTGCGTTATCGTCGAAAAATACAAGTCATAAATTCGATAAGCCACGCCGGTGTCTGCCAAGCCGAGACGTGGTGTCAATGAGGACCACGACGATGAAGACTCAAGTTGCGATTATCGGTGCCGGCCCCTCGGGATTATTACTCGGGCAGCTACTTCACCTTCAAGGGATTGATAATGTCATCCTTGAGCGCCGTTCCGGTGACTACGTGCTCAGCCGTATTCGTGCCGGCGTGCTTGAACAGGGTATGGTCGATTTGCTGCGCGAGGCCAACGTCGATGCGCGGATGGATGAAGAGGGTCAGCCTCATCACGGTGTCGAGCTGGCGTTTGACAACCGACGCGTGCGTATTGATCTACAGGCGCTGAGCGGCGGTAAATCGGTGATGATCTACGGTCAGACCGAAGTTACCCGCGATCTGATGGAGGCGCGTGCCGCCGTGGGCGCGACCAGCCTATACGAGGCGGAAAATGTTCAGCCGCATGGTCTGGAGACTGACCATCCTTATGTCACCTTTGAAAAGGATGGCGAAACCGTGCGGCTGGACTGC
Organism: Phytohalomonas tamaricis; assembly: GCF_003012345.1. Classification (GTDB taxonomy): domain Bacteria; phylum Pseudomonadota; class Gammaproteobacteria; order Pseudomonadales; family Halomonadaceae; genus Phytohalomonas; species Phytohalomonas tamaricis. The sequence continues at coordinate 42,838 of NZ_PVRV01000015.1, read as the reverse complement.
GATTACATCGCCGGTTGCGATGGTTTTCATGGCGTATCGCGCCAGTGCATTCCCGCCGATCTCCTCAAGGTGTTCGAGCGCGTCTATCCTTTCGGCTGGTTGGGGGTACTCTCGGAAACGCCGCCGGTATCTGATGAGCTAATCTATGCCAACCATGAGCGCGGCTTCGCGCTGTGCAGCATGCGATCGAAGACTCGCAGTCGTTACTATGTGCAAGTGGCCGAGACCGAGAAGGTGGAGGATTGGTCAGACGAGCGCTTCTGGGATGAACTCAAGGCGCGCCTGCCGGAAGACGTTGCTAATCAGCTGATCACTGGCCCCTCGATCGAGAAGAGTATCGCGCCGCTACGCAGCTTTGTTGCCGAGCCGATGCAGCATGGTCGGCTGTTTTTGGTCGGCGATGCCGCCCACATCGTGCCACCTACCGGCGCCAAAGGACTCAATCTCGCCGCTAGCGACGTCAATACGCTTTACCGTCTGCTAGTCAAGGTCTACAAGGAAGGACGTACTGACTTGATCGAGCGTTATTCCGAAACCTGTCTGCGGCGCGTCTGGAAAGCGGAACGTTTCTCATGGTGGATGACCTCGATTCTTCACAAGTTCTCGGCAGATGAGGATTTTGGAAGGCGTATTCAGCAGGCCGAACTCGACTATTACACCGGCTCTGAAGCGGGTCGGCGCACCATCGCTGAAAACTATGTCGGTTTGCCCTATGAGACGCTGGAATAAAATTGCGTCATTGCTTTAAAGCCCCGTGATGCGGCCGACCCCATGCGGGGCCGGTCGATGACTCGACGTATCAGTCGATGTCGTTGAGCACCGCATGGGGAAAGTGGCGTCTCAGCATGCGGTTCTGAAAGCTATCCACAAAGCGGCTGTTGATGATGATGATGAAGCGCTCGTAGGGGGCTGTCGGGTCTTCCTGTTCCAGTGAGTCTGCACCGTGGAAAAGACGATCGTCGTATAGATGCAGGATGTTTCCTGGTTCGAGTACCTGGCGGGTCAGCAGTTGCTCGCCGGCCTTGTCAGCATATAGGTAGCTATCGGCGCCACGGACGTTTTCCCTGCTCAGCACTAGAATGCTCAGGCACTGACAACCGTCTGCATGAATGCCCTGCCCCTGCAAGGGGTCCAGTTTCTCGGTACCCTTGACGCCAGTAATTTGCATCAGAATCGGCTCATTCGGGCCAATCCCCCACAGCTCCGTCCACGCCTTGACGAAGGCTTTTACATCGCTGCGTGCCATAAAAGACTGCTCAAGTTCAGGATAGTAGCGCAGCTTGTCGGCCATGCTTTCGGCGTCGTTGAATTTGCCGCCCTGGGCCATAGGGCATTCACCCATTACAGCGATATCACCCTCGTCTGTCATGTGCAGCCATGCCATGCGCTTCCAGCGTTGATTGACGTAAGGGTCACGGGGTATATCGATGAGATAGCGCTGCCAGGCCTCCAGATCGATCTGTGCGCGGATGTCAGTCACGCTCCAGTCCTGATGGGCCAGATCGTTATGCACATGAGGCGCCCAGTACTGGCGCTGATCGACAGATTTTAAGTAGGTAGCTTGCATGTGACGTTCCTTCTGAACGGATGTCCCGCCAGGACATCTGAAAATGTCATTGCTGGCGCAGCAACGACACGCAGGGGATGAAAGATTAACCCGTGTTAAGCGGGGCATCTGTGCGATAAGGTGCATGTCGCTATATCCCGCTCACTAGGACAATGCCGGGCGGGATGCTCCGCTGCCACAGGGAGCGGGTGTGAGAGGCTGCGGGACACCGTTTGGAATAACTTTTCTAAGAGAAAAAATATTCACGCAGGCATAATCCCAAAGGATGAAGCCGAGGTTGGCTATCACTGTGTTCATTTGGGGAAAGGCATGATGGGTAAGGATGGCAAGCGTGCCATGATCGGTATGACGGCTCTGGCAGTTGCGATAGTAGCTGGTCTGCTAGGGCTATGGTCATTCAGTACGGATGCTGGCTGGGTACGGCTGCTGAGCGCTAGCGCTTTGTTCGGCCTGATGCTGATTTTCGGGGTAGTAATACTTGCCTGGCGCCGGTTAGGACGCCAGCTTGATGCCCGCGTCGGGTCCGACGCCTTGAGTGTGGCGCAGCGTCGTCATGATCTTAGTGAACAGCGTTTTCGGATGTTGTTGGAAAGCCTGCCTAAAGTGGCGGTGCAGGGCTACGACCGTGACCGTCGTGTTATCTACTGGAACGAGGCCAGTACGCAGCTCTATGGCTATCGCTCTGATGAGGCCATGGGCAGACCGATCGAGGAGTTGATCATTCCCTCCTCGATGCGTGAAAGTGTGATTGCGGCGCACCGTGCCTGGCTTGAGCAGGGTATTGTCATTGCTGCCAGCGAGCTTGAGCTGGTCAACAGCGCGGGCGAGAAAGTCGATGTTTTTTCTCACCACGTGATGCTGGGCGAGCATACTGAAAACCCGCTACTGTTCTGCGTTGACGTCGACTTATCCGACCAGAAGCAGGCTCGCCGTGAACTGAATTTTATTACCCATTTCGATCCGCTGACCCTCTTGCCCAATCGTCAGACATTTGAAGGCGAACTTGAGGGATTCATTGCCGAGTGTCAGCGGCGGCACAAGCATCTGGCCGTTCTGTTTATCGATCTTGACCGCTTCGCCGAGATCAATGATGCCCGTGGTTATGAACAGGGCAACATGCTGCTGACTCAGGTCGCCGATCGGTTACGCCAGTGCCAGCATGATTCAGCCTTGCTTTCACGCTTTGGTAGCGATGAATTTGTCATGGCGTTTGCTTATCTGAAGTCTGAACGGGATGTATTACAGCTTATCGACCGAGTCAGTAATGCCTTTGCCGAGCCTTTCATGTTGGGTAATAATGCATTGCACGTTACCGCCCGGTTCGGTGTTAGCTTGTTTCCTGCCAACGGCGCCAATGCGCACGAACTGATTCACAATGCCGATGTCGCCAAGAATAGGGCCAAGCACTCGGCACGCGGCCATTATGGGTTCTTCAATCAGTGCATTCATGATGAACTGGTGCATCAGCACGCGCTGTTGGCGCGCTTGCGTCATGCCATCAGCAATGACGAGCTGGTCATGCACTATCAGCCGCAGGTTGCTGCCAGTAGTGGACGCATCGAGAACCTTGAAGCGCTGGTCCGGTGGTTGCCGCAGGAAGGTGAGTCCGTTCCGCCTGGTGAATTCATTCCCCTCGCTGAACGTTTCGATCTGATTCATCCCCTCGGAGAATGGATCGTACGCGCGGTTTGTCGGCAGCAGGCGCAATGGAAGGCCGAGGGGCTGGGTGGTTATCGTATCGATATCAACTTTTCAGGTAAGCAGATCACGGCGCTTGGGGTATTTGAGCAGCTTGAAGCATGCATGAAGGAATATCAGCTGACGCCGCGTGATATCGGTATTGAGCTGACCGAGAATGTTCTCGTCCAGGCTGACAACGATGTGATTGAGGCCTTGAGTGGGCTTTATCATCAGGGAATGAAAATTTCTATCGACGACTTCGGCACTGGCTATTCTTCTTTGAAGTATCTAAAACTGTTTCCGATCACTGCACTGAAAATTGATCGCTGCTTCGTGACCGATGCGCCAAGTTCCCCTCAGGATCGTGCGATTCTAACAGGGATAGTGTTTATCGCCCATCGATTGGGCTTGGAGGTGGTCGCAGAGGGAGTGGAAACGCAGACTCAGTTCGAATTGGTACGCGAATTGAACTGTGATCTGGTGCAAGGCTATTACTATTTCAAGCCGATGGACGCAAGCGATGCTCAGCGGCTGCTACGCGATCAGCCCCTGATTGGTCGTCAGTAAGCAACTCTGCCTGTGCCGCAGTCGCGACCTTGACGGTAAATATGATCTCCAACGCTCGGCATTATTAACGGCCTCATTACGAGGCCGTTTTTGTTGATTCAATTTAGAGGTTCGTAATATGAACTTTTATTCGTTGGTCGAATATGCGGGTGTGTGACCAAGGTGTAGGGTCTTCGTGCGCCTGCTACAGGATGGCGCTGGACCCCACTTTGAGCGATGGAGCTCTTGTATGAATGATATCGCCACTGTTAATGCTTCTGGTCATATGGATGTGCAGGAATTCATCAACACGCGTCCGTTGTCCCTCTATCAGTGGGGCATTGTGGCGATGTGCTTTTTGATTGTCTTTCTCGATGGCTTCGATACCGCGGCGATGGGATTCATTGCCCCGGCGCTGGCACAGGACTGGGGCATCGACCGCAGCGCGTTGGGTCCGGTGATGAGTGCTGCGCTGATCGGCATGGTATTCGGTGCCCTTGGCTCCGGACCACTGGCCGACCGCTTCGGCCGCAAGAAAGTACTGGTCGGTGCGGTGTTGCTGTTTGGCGCTTTCAGCCTGCTTTCGGCCTACGCCACCGATCTCAATCAACTGCTGGTGTTGCGCTTTCTGACCGGGCTGGGGCTCGGCGCTGGCATGCCCAACTCGACCACACTGCTGTCGGAGTACACGCCGAACCGCTTCAAGTCGCTGCTGGTTACCGGCATGTTCTGCGGCTTCAATCTCGGCATGGCATCGGGCGGCTTCATTTCTGCTGAATTAATCCCCGCTATGGGCTGGCATAGCCTCTTGATGCTGGGCGGTATCCTGCCGCTTGCGCTCTGCGTGGCGCTGATGATCTGGCTCCCGGAATCGGCGCGTTATCTGGTCGTGCATCAGCGCAGCCTGAAGGCCATTCGTCGAGTGTTGGAGCCGATCGCGCCGGGCACGCTCGGCCAAGTGCAGCGTTTCACTGTCGCCGAGCACAACGGCGCCAAAAGCCGCAACGTGATAGCAGTCATCTTCGCAGGTCGGATCGGCGTCGGCACGCTCTTGCTGTGGCTAACCTATTTCATGGGGCTGGTTGTCATCTACCTATTGACTAGCTGGCTGCCTACCTTGTTGCACGACAGTGGCGCCAGCATGGGCGCGGCCGCCACGATCGGAGCGCTGTTCCAGTTTGGCGGTGTGTTGAGTGCAGTGGTGGTTGGCTGGGCGATGGATCGTTTCAATCCACACTGGGTGATCGGTTTGTTTTATCTGAGTGCAGGCATCTTTGCCTATGCGGTGGGTCAGAGTATGGGCAGCTTGATGGTGCTGGCGGCGCTGATTCTGATCGCTGGCATGTGCATCAATGGCGCCCAGGCGGGCATGTCGTCACTCGCTGCGCGCTTCTATCCGACTCAGGCGCGCGCCACCGGCGTTTCATGGATGCTCGGCATTGGCCGCTTCGGCGCCATCGCCGGCGCCTGGAGTGGCGCTACGTTATTGGGTATAGGCTGGGATTTCCAACAGGTACTGAGTGCCCTGACGATACCTGCAGCATTGGCGGCGATCGCAGTGATCATCAAGGGCATTATCAGCTATGCCGATGCTGACGAGGCTAACAAGAGCGCCGCTCACGTCTGAAATAACGGCACTGGATGAAAAAGCGGCTCCTCCGGGGCCGCTTTTTTGTGTTAGGCGCTAAGCATGCGGAGTTGGCAGAGTCGTACGCGTGGCGATGACGATGTAGAGTGCTAAGGAATACCGAGACTTCCGTAAAGTGGGTCCATGATGCTTATTTCGATTCCCAAGCGACGCCGGACGACGCCGACAGGTTTCTTGTTTGCCGCTGTGCTGATGCTGTTTTCTTTTACCTTGAGTTCCTCGGTACGGGCGGGCGACGCACGTATTGTTTTCCCTGATCACGTACAGCAGGGGGCAATGGTGATCGGCAGGGTGCCGACAGGCAGTGAGGTAGAATACGCTGGGCGCCAATTGCAGGTGACGGGCTATGGTTCGGTGGTGTTCGGTGTGGCACGCGACGCTTCAGGATCAAGCGATATCAAGGTGACGACGCCTGACGGGCATACGCAGGTAGCGCAGGTGAAGATTACCCCGCGCGAGTGGCCGATCGAGCGGGTCAACGGTGTGCCACCCAAGACGGTCGCACCGCCGCCAAAGATCGCCGAACGCATTCAGCGTGAGCAAGCCAAGGTCAGTGCTGCGCGCCGTCGCAACGATAACCGTGTTGGCTTCACCCAGGATTTCATTTGGCCGGTCAAGGGGCGCATCAGCGGCCGCTTCGGCAATCAACGTGTCTATAACGGTACGCCGGGCTCGGCTCATTCGGGTATGGATATCGCTGCTCCCAAGGGTACGCCGGTCAAAGCGCCAGCCGATGGTGTAATAACCTTTGCTGGTGCTGATCTTTATCTCACTGGCGGCACGCTGTTGCTCGATCACGGCTTCGGCATCAGCTCCAACTTTCTGCACTTATCACAACTTAATGTGAAGGTGGGCGATAGCGTCAGGCAGGGCGATGTCATCGGCAAGGTGGGGGCGACGGGACGTGCTACCGGACCGCACCTGCACTGGGGCATGAACTGGTTCGATGTGCGTATCGATCCGCTGTTGGTACTGGAACGCGGTGATTAGGGAAACAGTTGTGTTCTAACCGAGGGAAGACGGCGCACCGAACGGCGCGCCGTTGTTGGTTAAGCCTGTTGGGCAGCGTCTTTAAGTGCGGTTACGGCAGGCAGTTCCTTACCCTCAACGTATTCGAGGAAGGCGCCGCCGCCAGTAGAGATATAGGAAATCTGCTCGGTGACACCATACTTGTCGATTGCTGCGAGCGTGTCACCGCCTCCGGCAATCGAGAAGGCGTCGCTTTCGGCAATGGCCTTGGCCATCGCCTTGGTGCCTGCGCCGAACTGTTCGATCTCAAATACCCCGACCGGGCCGTTCCACAAGATAGTGCCGGCATTCTTGAGCGCGGCGGCAAAGGTTTGTGCAGTCTGCGGCCCGACGTCGAGAATCATCTCATCGTCTTGGACCTCATCGATTGGCTTGATGACCGCCTTGGCCGACTCCGAGAACTCGGTGGCAACGACGACATCGACCGGCAGGGGCACCTCAACCTTGTTCATCAGCGCCTTGGCCTGCTCGATGAGGTCGGCTTCATGCAGTGACTTACCAACGTTGTAGCCGGCTGCGGCAATAAAGGTGTTGGCAATACCGCCGCCGACGATCAGCTGATCGCACTTGTCGGACAGCGAATTGAGCACGTCGAGCTTGGTCGATACTTTTGACCCGCCGACGATGGCGACCATTGGACGGCGCGGGTTGGCCAGCGCTTTTTCCAAGGCATCAAGTTCTGAGGCAAGCAGCGGGCCTGCGCAGGCATCGGGCGCGAAGCGTGCTACGCCGTGAGTTGACGCCTGGGCACGGTGGGCGGTGCCGAATGCGTCCATGACAAAGACGTCACATAGCTTAGCGTAGACTTGGGCCAGCGCTTCGTCGTCCTTCTTCTCACCCTTGTTGAAGCGTACGTTTTCAAGCAGCACGACTTCCCCGTCGCCAACTTCTACATTGCCATCGAGGTAATCATCGACCAGACGTACGTTACGGCCGAGTAGCTCACTGAGGCGATTGGCGACCGGCGCCAGGGAGAATTCATCGTCGGGCTCGCCTTCGGTAGGCCGGCCCAGATGGCTCATCAACATCACCTTGGCGTCTTTTTCCAGCGCAGTTTTGATCGTTGGAAGGCTGGCTCGAATGCGAGCATCCGAAGTGACGCGGCCTTCCTTGACCGGAACGTTGAGGTCTTCGCGGATAAGGACTCGCTTGCCGGCGAGATCCAGTTCGGACATCTTGCGAACGTTCATGGCGACGTGTTCCTTTGGGTCATTGATGAATATGCAGAGTCAGGGTTAGTGTTCAGGCGCGCGGGGCAAGCATAGGCTGCATTGTCATCCAATGCCGGGCGACATCCAGCATGCGATTGGTATAGCCCCATTCATTGTCGAACCAGCAAAATAGTTTGATCAACCGACGGCCCGCCACTCGGGTCTGCGTGCCATCCACAATACTTGAGCGCGGATCGTGATTGAAGTCGATAGACGCCATCGGTTCTTCAGTATAACCAACGAGTCCCGCCAGTGGACCTGACGCGACCTGGCGCATCAACGCATTTATTTCATCTGCCGAAGTATCGCGCTCGACCGTGATCGCCATGTCCATGGCCGAGACATTAAGCGTCGGCACGCGGACATGCAGGCATTCGAAACGGCCCTCCAGATGTGGCATCAGACGGGTAATGCCGAGTCCGAGTCCGGTGCCTACCGGAATAATCGATGCTATTGCCGATCGCGTCAGACGCAGGTCGCTGGGGTGGGCAGCATCGATGACAGGCTGATCATTCATGGCCGAATGTAATGTTGTGGTCACGCCACACGCTATGCCAAAGGTGCGGTCGAGCACATCGAGCAGCGGAATCAACGCATTGGTAGTACAGGAGGCGGCCGAGACGATGCGATGTTCAGGCTTAAGTGAGGCATCATTGACACCGCAGACGATGGTCGAATCGACGTCGTCCTTGGCAGGCTGCGAAAATAACAGCCGCCCGGCGCCTGCTGCGAGATGGCGTTCAGCCATTTCTCGTGAGGTAAAGCTTCCTGAGCACTCCAGCAAAAGATCGATGCCTAGTTCACGCCACGGCAATAGTTCCGGATGAGGCTCACGCAACAGCTCTATCGTATGCCCATTGATAGTAAGCCGGGTATCGTTGAGCTCGACCTGGCCCGGGAAACGGCCATGGGTTGTATCGAAGCGTGTCAGGTAGGCGAGCGTGTTGGGATCGGCGAGATCATTGATCGCGACGATCTCGAAGGGCAGGTCATGGCGCTCGAAAAATGCGCGCAACACGCAACGACCGATCCGACCGTAACCGTTGATGGCGACTCGGTAGGGCATAGGCAATGGGCTGATAATAAGCTCGGTAATATGAACCTCGATAGTAGCGCATTAGCGGTGGATGTGACCAAGAAGAATGGCGCGAGCAACGGTGAGGCGTCGCAGAACGTCGTCAAGCGCCAAATGGTATGGTCCACTGCGTGGGGTAGGGATAAGATTTGGCTGGAGTGTGCAGACAGGATGCGTTGGGTGATGAAGTGACACGCGTTGTCGCTTATGCTCAAGATTGTGTGAGTTGCTGCTGTCGAGAGAGCGTCGCGGCTTCCACGCGTAAATGAACAAGGAGAAGTACCACGATGACTGATATTGCCAAGCTGCTAGGTGACGAAGCCGATAGCCTGCTCAGCCATACTTGTACAGGGTTCAAGAAAGAAGATCTTTATCTGCCTGGTCCTGATTTTGTCGATCGGGTAATGATAGACAACGACCGTAGTCCTCACGTACTGCGTAACATGCAATCGCTATTCAATCATGGCCGGCTGGCTGGAACGGGATATGTGGGCATGCTCCCTGTCGATCAGGGTATTGAGCACTCAGCCAGCGCCTCGTTTGCGCCGAACCCGATCTACTTTGATCCCAAGAACATCGTTGAGCTGGCGATTGAAGGGGGCTGTAACTGTGTCGCTTCAACGCTAGGGGTGCTTTCTTCTGTGGCGCGCCGTTATGCCCACAAGATCCCCATGATGGTCAAGCTCAACCACAATGAAACATTGACATACCCTGCGATCTACGACCAGACATTGTTTGCCCAGGTTGAGCAGGCCCATGACATGGGCTGCATGGCGGTAGGGGCAACGATTTATTATGGCTCGCCGGAAAGCCGCCGGCAGATTACCGAGATCAGCGAAGCCTTCGAGCGCGCGCATCAACTGGGGATGGTGACCGTACTGTGGTCCTACCTGCGTAATCCTGCCTTCAAGAAAGAAGGTGTGGATTATCATGTGTCATCCGATCTTACCAGTCAGGCCGTTCATATGGCGGCAACGATCAAGGCCGATATCGTCAAGCAGAAGCTGCCCGAAAACAATGGCGGCTACAAGGCGGTTGGTTTTGGCCATACGCATGATGATGTCTATAGCAAGCTGACGTCGGATAACCCGATCGATATGGCCCGTTATCAGGTTGCCAACGCCTTCATGGGCCGCGCTGGGCTGATTAACTCTGGCGGTAGCAGTGCCGGTGAAAGCGATCTGGCGCAGGCGGTACGCACGGCTGTTATTAACAAGCGTGCCGGCGGTATGGGACTGATTTCGGGACGCAAGGCGTTCCAGAAGCCGTTCAAGGAGGGCGTGGCATTGCTTAACGCCATTCAGGATGTCTACCTGTCCAAGGACGTTACCATCGCCTGAGTTGGGTACCTACCTCGTATTTAAGCAGTCCTAAACAACACAGGCCCGGCAAATTGCCGGGCCTGTGCATAAGGGACAAATGAAATCAGGACGCGAGGCATTCCTCAGCAGTCTTGACCACATTATCGACGGTGAAGCCGAAGTACGGGAACAGATCGCTGATCTTGCCTGACTCACCGTAGCGGTCCATGCCCACTACGCGGCCATCAAGGCCAACATACTTGTACCAGTAGTCCTTGTGTGCGGCTTCGATCGCGATGCGATGTCTTACAGAAGAAGGCAGCACGGACTCACGATAGTCTGCATCCTGCTGATCGAACTCATAGGTGCAAGGCATGGAAACGACGCGTACCTTGCGACCTTTCTCTTCCAGCGCCTGGGCTGAATCCATTGCCAGACCAACTTCAGAGCCAGTAGCGATCAGGATCAGCTCCGGCGTACCCTCGCAATCCTTTAGCACGTAACCGCCACGCGCGATGTTGGCAAGCTGTTTGTCGTTACGCGCCTGACCGGGCAGGTCTTGGCGCGAAAAAATCAAAGCCGTTGGTCCATCACGACGTGTCAGGGCCGCACGCCAGGAAGCGGCTGTCTCGGTTGCATCACAAGGACGCCACGTGGAGAGATAGGGCGTATGACGCAGCGCGGCAAGCTGTTCAACGGGCTGGTGCGTCGGGCCATCTTCACCCAGGCCGATGGAGTCGTGGGTAAATACGTAGATAACGCGGCGGCGGCACAGCGCAGCCATGCGCACGGCGTTATGCATGTATTCCATGAAGGTCAGGAAGGTGGCACCGTAGACAATGAAACCGCCATGAGTGCTCATGCCATTGAGGATGCCGCCCATGCCAAACTCACGTACGCCGTAGTGCAGGTAGGAGCCGTGCGGGTCCTGTTTGCTGATCGCCTTGGCACCCTTCCAGAACGTCAGGTTTGACGGTGCCAGATCCGCACTGCCGCCGAACAACTCGGGCAGGTTCGGGCCTACAGCGTTGAGGACAGCGAGCGACGCTTTGCGTGAGGCAACCTTTTCGTTGCGCTCCTGGGCTTCCTTGACCAGCCTGTCGAACTCCTCGGGGCCAAAGTTTTGGGGAAGCTCGCCCTTGAGGCGGCGCATCAGTTCCTCAGCCAGCTCAGGATACTCTTTCTGGTAGGCTTCAAAGCGCTGATCCCATTCACTTTCAAGCTTGGCACCCTTCTCGCGGGCATCCCAGGCCTGATAGATATCATCAGGGATTTCAAAAGCAGCGTGCGGCCAATCCAGCGCCTTACGAGTCGCCGCCACTTCGTCTTCACCCAGTGCTGCGCCGTGAGTTGCTTCAGTGCCGGCCTTGTTGGGCGAGCCGAAGCCGATCACGGTCTTGCATATGATAATGCTGGGGCGGTCGTCGTGTTCCTTGGCCAATTCGATGGCAGCTTCGATCTGTTCGGGATCATGGCCATCCACATCGGGCACAACGTGCCAGCCATAGGCTTCGAAACGCTTGGCAGTATCATCCGTAAACCAGCCTTCAACTTCGCCGTCGATGGAAATACCGTTGTCATCATAAAACACGGTCAGTTTGCCAAGCCCGAGCGTACCGGCCAGCGAACAGACTTCATGACTGATGCCTTCCATCAGGCAACCGTCACCAGCCACACACCAGGTGCGGTGATCGACGATTTCATGGCCTTCACGGTTGAACTGCGCGGCTAGCGTACGCTCGGCAATTGCCATGCCGACCGCATTAGACAGCCCTTGGCCGAGCGGCCCGGTGGTAGTTTCAACACCTGGGGTATAGCCCAGTTCGGGGTGCCCCGGCGTCTTTGAATGCAACTGACGGAACTTTTTCAATTCTTCAATGGGCAGATCATAGCCTGCCAGATGCAGTAACGAATATTGCAGCATCGAACCGTGGCCGTTGGATAAGATGAAACGGTCACGGTCTTCCCAGCTCGGATTGGCCGGGTTGTGCTTCATGTGAGAGTTCCACAGCACTTCTGCAATATCTGCCATGCCCATCGGCATGCCGGGATGGCCGGAATTGGCCTTTTGCACGGCGTCCATGGACAGGAAACGAATCGCGTTGGCGAGCTGGCGACGAGATGGCATGACGATAATGGCTCCTACCTTCAGACGGGTGAACGAAATAAATATATCAGACAGGATAGCTGCTCGGACGGCACTGTTTCCCGCTTAGAGTGCGTTTCAATTCATACAGGATAGTGTCCAGAAGATGATAGGGATAGGCAAGGCATGAGATTTGGCGTTATCCCCCCTTTTTCTGTATCAAATTGAAAGGTTTCTATGCTGTATGTAGCGTAAGACGCCTTGGCTGTGCCGGTCCGTTCATAAGGGATATCTACTGCTTGGCTGAAACTCATATAGTCGTTGCATTACTGCGGTCAATGACCTGAAAGCAGATGAGATTTATGCGAGCAACAAGCGTCCCTATATGAGTGAGCCGGCCATGCCTTATTTCGGTTTATTGGAAACAATCGCCATTGCCGCCAACGAAGCAGTGTCGACCCAAGAGGCCTTGCAGCGTGCTTTAAACGCTATATGCGAGATGACTGGCTGGCCAATGGGCCATGCATTTGTGCGTGACCATGATGGCGCCTTGAGGTCCAGTGGGCTCTGGCATGTGGCGCCCTCCATGAGTAACGTCCGCTTTGAGGCGTTTCGCCAAGCCAGTGTAGAGGTTGCATTTTCTGCACAGTCAGAGCTACCCGGCAGAGCTATGGCTGAGCGTAAACCTGTATGGCAGGCGCCTATTAATGAAAACGTTAATTTTCCACGTTACAGCGTCGCACTAGAGGCGGGTTTATGTGCGCTGTATGCGTTCCCGGTGCTGTCCGCGGATGAAGTGGTTGCCGTGTTGGAATTCGGTGCGCTGAACCCTCAAGCTCCTGACGAAGCGTTGCTGCTACTCATGCATCATGTTGGGCTCCAGCTTGGCCATGTTTTTGTCCGCGAGTTGAATCGACAGCAGATGATCGCTAATGAACAGCGCCATAGCCGTATACTCGATGCGGCGGGAGATGCATTTATTGGCATGGATCAGAACGGAAACATAACGGCATGGAATGCGGCTGCGCAGCAACTGTTTGGCTGGACGCGTGCCGAAGTGCTGGGTCAGCCTGTCGATGATCTGATCATTGCTGAGCACTATCGTCATGCCCATCACTTGGGGCTGCAGCATCTTCTGCAGACAGGTGAGGCACCCGTGCTTGGGCGCAACCTGAGCCTGCCGGCGATACATCGTGATGGGCATGAACTGTTTGTGGAGATCACACTCTGGGCACTCCAGGATGTAGATACGGAATTTTATGCTTTCGCACGTGACGTCACTGAACGCCAGCGCATCGCTCATGAGCTGGAGCGGCGTGCCCATTACGATTCACTTACTGAATTGCCCAACCGTGGCCTGCTTTTTAAGCGGCTGACGGAGCTTTTAGCGACATGGGGCGATAATAACCTGGCGCTGCTTTTCATTGATCTCGATCATTTCAAGCGTATCAACGACACCCTGGGCCATCAGGCAGGCGATCAAGTACTACTGACGGTGGCACAGCGCATCGTTGGTGGTGTGCGACCCGATGATATGGTGGCACGGCTGGCCGGTGATGAGTTCGTTGTGCTGTGCCCTGGAGTTGACGATTTTCAGCAGGCCTCACAGGTCGCGCGACGCATTACCGACATGCTGGAACAGCCGATTCTGATCGGTGACAACAGCGTTTTTGTCTCCGCCAGCATCGGTATCTCAATAGCCGATGAGAATTCAGATGCCGAAACCTTGCTGACGTCCGCCGACACCGCGATGTATGAAGCCAAGCACAGCGGTCGCGGACACCATCAGCCATTTAATCAACGCATGACGTTGAAGGCAGCGACACGTCTAACCCAGGAACGCGATTTACGCGAGGCGCTGCAGCATGACCAACTGCAGCTCCACTTCCAGCCGATAGTGAATAGCCACAGCGGTCAAGTTGATGGCGTCGAAGCGCTGCTGCGCTGGCATCATCCCTCCCGGGGTGTTCTGTTACCGGGTGATTTTCTTCCTGTCGCTGAGGCCTCAGGCTTAATCACATGCATCGATAGCTGGGTACTTAAAGAGGCCTATCGACAGGCGGCAACATGGCTTAAGGTCTCCGGTGCGTCGAAGGTTTGTATGGCGATCAACCTGTCGGGACGCCAGCTAGCGCAAGCTGACTGGATCGATAGCGTGCGTGATGTCATCACTGCTCTGCCTGATGATGCAGGACGTATTCAGATGGTTTTTGAAATCAAAGAAACCGTCATCATGAATGATCCCGAGGCAATCGCCGAGATGTTGGATGCCTTGAAAGCTCTTGATATTCATCTGACGATCGATGACTTCGGCAGTGGCTATTCTTCACTTGCTTGTCTCAAGCGGCTTCCTGTCGATGGCTTGAAAATAGGGCCAACCTTCATTCACGATATCGTTCATGATCAACGTGATCAGGCCATTGTCCGCGCTATCGTTAGTCTTGCTGATGAACTTGGCATTAAAGTCGTTGCGAAAGAGGTTGAAAATGAGGCGCAGGCTGAAGTGCTTCAACAGCTGGGAATCAATCACTTGCAAGGACACTTCCTGGGCACTCCTCAACCTGGCACTAGCTTTAAACATGGGCTAAAGGAAGGTTAAAACTCTGCTCCCCGCTGTGCCACGTAGGCTTGATCTCATTTGAGCTGGATAAAAAATACCTCGGTCTGTCTGGGCCTCGCAAGATGATAGCTCGCTGTCGTGACTGCATTACTAGGCACTTTTCTTACCAGCGTGTAAACTTTCCGATTCATTTACCGGCAGATAGCCGGTTCGTCGAGCGCCGCTTTGCTGCGTTATGGCCTACGGCGTTATCTGCTTCGCCGGGCACCTCATCACGATATCGACGAGAGGGTCGAGAACATTCATGAGCGAATACTCTCTGTTTACTTCCGAATCCGTATCTGAAGGCCATCCGGACAAGATCGCTGATCAAATTTCCGATGCGGTACTCGATGCGCTAATCGCCCGCGACAAGCAGGCTCGTGTAGCCTGTGAAACGTTGGTCAAGACCGGTGTGGCAATTGTCGCCGGTGAAATTACCACCAGCGCCTGGGTTGATCTTGAGGAACTGGTGCGCAAGGTTATTCTCGATATCGGCTATACCTCGTCTGATGTCGGTTTTGACGGTGCTACCTGTGGCGTGCTCAATCTGATCGGCAAGCAGAGCGTGGATATCGCCCAAGGTGTGGATCGCAGCAAGCCTGAAGACCAAGGCGCCGGCGATCAGGGCCTGATGTTTGGCTATGCTACCAATGAAACGCCGTCTTACATGCCCGCACCTATTCACTATGCGCATCGCCTGGTCGAACGTCAGTCAGAGCTGCGCAAGAACGGTACGCTCTCCTGGCTGCGTCCGGATGCCAAGAGCCAGGTCACTTTTCGCTACGGTGAAGATGGCAAACCTGTCGCCGTCGATGCGGTTGTTCTTTCCACTCAGCATGACGAGAGCATTTCTCAGGAAGAGCTGCGTCACGCTATCGAAGAGTTGGTCATTCGCGACGTACTGCCAGCCGAGTGGATTACCGAATCGACCAAGTTTCATATCAACCCGACCGGTAAGTTCGTGATTGGTGGCCCGGTGGGTGATTGTGGATTGACTGGACGCAAGATTATCGTCGATACCTACGGTGGCATGGCGCGTCACGGTGGTGGTGCTTTCTCGGGTAAGGACCCGTCCAAGGTCGATCGCAGCGCCGCTTATGCTGGTCGTTACGTCGCCAAGAACATCGTTGCTGCTGGTCTGGCCGATATGTGCGAGATTCAGGTCTCTTATGCGATCGGTGTGGCTGACCCGACCTCAGTGTCGATCAATACGTTCGGCACCGGCAAGGTATCTGATGCCAAGATCATAGAGCTGGTACGCGAGCATTTTGACCTCCGTCCGTTTGCGATCACTCGTATGCTTGACCTGCTCCATCCAATGTATCAGCTCACTGCTTCCTACGGTCACTTCGGTCGTGATCCGTTCGAACACAGCTATACGTGGAAGGATGTCAACGGTGAATCACACACCGAGACCTTTACGGCCTTCCCTTGGGAGAAGACCGACAAGGCTGAGGCATTGCGCGCCGCTGCCGAACTCTGAGTGCTTTCTTCTATATGAAATCGAGCCCACCATTGCGTGGGCTTTTTTAGGTCAGTTTTTCTATATTGGGTTGCCTGTCAGGGCTGTGGTCATACTATCTCCACGCCCATGATGATGTTCATCTTGTCCTTATTCGGTTGATTTGCAGACCGTTATACTTATCTTCCAACACTACAATAAGGCGTTTTGCTCATGATGGCCTTCGCTGCTCGCAAGAATGTCACTCCTTCCGTCCGTCGCTATGCCATTACCTGCCTGAGCCATATGGCGCTAGGGCTATTCGCCTCGCTGATCATCGGCTTGATTATCAAGACGATCGGCGCCCAGATGGGAATTGAATTCCTGGTTGATATGGGAGGGCTTGCGATTTCTCTGATGGGGCCGGCGATCGGTGTCGGTGTGGCCTATGCGTTATCCGCCCCTCCTTTGGTGCTTTTTTCCGCTTTGGTCTGTGGCGCCGCCGGCGCAACGCTGGGTGGACCGGCCGGCGCATTCGTCGCGGCGCTGATTGGGACTGAGGTGGGCAAGCTAGTATCAAAGGAGACGCCGGTCGACATTCTTGTCACGCCACTGGTGACCATATTTGTTGGCTATGCCATCGCTGCCGGTCTCGGACCTCTCATCCATGCGCTACTGGTCGGTATCGGCGAGACCATCATGTGGGCGACCGATCAGCAGCCCGTGATCATGGGAATCGTTGTTGCGATCGTGATGGGACTTGCGCTGACAGCGCCAATTTCGAGTGCGGCAATTGCCATCATGCTGGAGCTCAAGGGCGTGGCAGCAGGGGCAGCAACGGTGGGATGTGCTGCGCAGATGGTCGGTTTCGCTGCCAGCAGCTATCGTGAGAATGGTATTTCGGGCTTGTTGGCAATAGGTATCGGCACCTCGATGTTGCAAATCGCTAATATTGTCAAAAACCCCTGGATTCTGGTGCCGCCGACCGTGGCCGGAGCATTGTTTGCACCGCTGGCGACAACGCTATTCGCCATGCAAAACAATCCTGCAGGGGCTGGTATGGGAACCAGTGGGCTGGTTGGCCCGATCATGACCTTTCAGACCATGGGTTTTACGCTTTCTGCAGTATTGGGCGTATTGTTACTACAGATCGTGGGGCCGGCGCTGGTGAGTCTGGTGCTGTCGGAGGGAATGCGCAAACGGGGCTGGATCAAGCCCGGCGATATGGCCATTCACCAAGGCTGAGCTGCGTACCACTACGGATAGAAACGACAGGGAAGGGATTCCATGCTGGAAATTGCGGCAATATTCATCACTATTACTGCGCTTTTTGCGTGGTTCAATTACCGCTTCATTAAACTGCCGGCGACCATCGGTGTGATGATCATCGCGCTGGTGGCGTCCGTACTGCTGATCGCGCTGACGCACGTTGGTTTCGATGCGATTACCGACTGGGCTGAAACCTGGCTCGGGCAGATCAATTTCAATGCCTTGTTGATGGACGGCATGCTGTCATTTCTGCTGTTCGCTGGCGCATTGCACGTCGATTTCAGCAAGCTAAAGCGCTATCGCTACTCCATCAGCTTCCTTGCCACCATTGGTGTAGTGATCTCGACGCTAGTGATTGGTACTGCGGCCTGGTGGCTGTTTCTTACCTTTCATCTTGAAATCCCCTACCTCTATTGTCTGGTCTTCGGTGCGTTGATTTCACCGACCGATCCTATCGCGGTGCTTGGTATCATGCGTAGCGCCGGTGCGCCCGAGGATATGGAGATCAAGATCGTCGGTGAGTCACTATTCAATGACGGGGTGGCGGTGGTGGTGTTCACGCTGCTACTGGGCGCTGTGACGGCAGGCGAAGCATTGACCGTATCCCATTCGGCATTGCTGTTTCTTGAGGAGGCCGGCGGTGGCATCCTGCTCGGGCTGGTCATGGGCTACATCGCTTATCGGATGATGAAAAGCATCGATCAGTATCAGATCGAGGTGCTGGTCAGCTTGGCGCTGGTGCTGGGTGGCTATACATTGGCAACGCACCTGCACGTCTCCGGGCCGATTGCGATGGTCATCGCCGGGCTGTTCATTGGCAATCGCGGCCGCGAGCATGCGATGTCTGACACGACGCGGCGCTATGTCGATGGATTCTGGGAACTGATCGATGAGATCCTCAATGCGGTGCTGTTTGTACTTATCGGGCTTGAACTATTGCTGATTCCGTTCGAGTGGTCCTATCTGATGGTGGCAGCACCACTGATCATCGTCATTCTGGTGACACGCTTCATTACGATTGGCTTGCCCTTGATGGCGATCAAGCACTGGGTCGATTATCGCCGTGGCACCACACGCGTGCTGACGTGGGGCGGACTGCGCGGTGGGATTTCAGTGGCGCTGGCGCTGGGCCTGCCGGAAAGCGAGTATCGCAATGCAGTGGTAATGGTCACTTACATCATCGTGCTGTTTTCGATCGTGGTGCAGGGCCTGACGATTGGCAAACTCGTCAAGAGCGTGGCGGGCTCCTCCTCGGAGAGTGAGCGAGAATCACATTCCGGGCATTGAGGAAGCTGCGTCAGCTATAGGAATTGGCCCTTAGCGCTGCATGACCGCTATAATTGGCCGATATGTTTTAATCGCATGTGCGGTTTCATCTTGCCTCCGTCCGAGGGGCGCTGCAGCGGAGCGATGCCACGACAAAAGTGGCATCGTCACCGCGAGGCTCGGACGGAATCTTCTCGACTCAACGGCGCCCATTCGTGATGAATGGAGTAGGACTATGTGCGCTATGGCGTATGACAGTGCCAAAGAAGGCGATTTCAAGGTTGCCGATATGTCGCTGGCCGATTGGGGCCGCCGCGAGATTCGTATTGCCGAGACTGAAATGCCGGCCTTGATGAAGATCCGCGAGAAATACCGTGCCGAGCAGCCGCTCAAAGATGCCCGCATTGCCGGCTGTATTCATATGACCATCCAGACAGCGGTGCTAATCGAGACGTTGGTCGAGTTGGGCGCCACCGTACGTTGGTCATCATGCAATATCTTCTCGACCCAGGATCAGGCTGCTGCGGCCATCGCTGCCGCCGGGATTCCGGTATTCGCCTGGAAGGGTGAGACCGAGGAGGAATTCTGGTGGTGCATCGAACAGACCGTCGAAGGCCCTAACGGCTGGAAACCGAACATGGTACTTGACGATGGCGGTGATCTGACCGGCCTTTTGCATGACAAGTACCCTGAGCTGCTGGATGCCATCCATGGCATTTCCGAGGAGACCACCACTGGCGTGCATCGCCTGCAGGAAATGCTGCGTGGTTCGAGTCTCAAGGTGCCGGCGATCAACGTCAATGATGCGGTTACCAAGTCGAAGAACGACAACAAGTACGGTTGTCGTCACAGCTTGAATGACGCGATCAAGCGTGCCCTCGATCATCTGCTCGCCGGAAAGCAGGCGCTGGTGATCGGCTACGGCGACGTCGGCAAAGGTTCTGCGGCCTCGCTGCGTCAGGAAGGCATGATCGTCAAGGTGGCCGAAGTTGACCCGATCTGTGCGATGCAGGCGTGCATGGACGGGTATGAAGTCGTCTCGCCTTATGTCGATGGCACCAACGATGAAAGCGGTGATAGCGTCGACAAGGCTCTGCTTGGCAAGATCGACTTGGTCGTCACGACGACTGGCAACATCAACGTCTGTGATGCCGCCATGCTCAAGGCGCTCAAGAAAGCAGCGGTGGTATGTAACATCGGCCATTTCGATAACGAAATCGATACTGCGTACATGCGCAAGAACTGGGCATGGGAAGAGGTCAAACCGCAGGTTCATAAGGTCTATCGTGACGGCAAGCCGGGCAGCTTCGATCCCACCAGCGACGACTATCTGCTGCTGCTCTCCGAAGGACGTTTGGTCAACCTCGGCAATGCTACGGGGCATCCGTCACGGATCATGGACGGCTCGTTCGCCAACCAGGTGCTGGCGCAGATTCATCTCTATCAGGGTAAATTCGCCGATCTGCCGACAGGCGAGAAGACCGCCAACGTCACGGTCAAGGTGTTACCCAAGCAGCTCGACGAGGAAGTAGCGCGCTACATGGTCGAAGGTTTTG
This sequence comes from Phytohalomonas tamaricis, assembly GCF_003012345.1. Lineage (GTDB taxonomy): Bacteria > Pseudomonadota > Gammaproteobacteria > Pseudomonadales > Halomonadaceae > Phytohalomonas > Phytohalomonas tamaricis. The sequence continues at coordinate 22,561 of NZ_PVRV01000015.1, read as the reverse complement.
GTGGCACGCTAACCAAGATGACCAAGAAGCAGGCCGATTATATTGGCGTGCCGCAGGAAGGTCCGTTCAAGCCGGACGAATATCGCTACTAAGCATCGGCTTGAAGCATACTGTGACGCCGCCCCTCGGGGCGGCGTTTTTTTTAGCGCTTCAGCGCCTTCCTGAGCTGGGCCAGTGTCCGGGTATTGAGCACATCATTCTTCTCTAGCCAGCCGCGCCTCGCTTGGGAGACGCCGAGACCGATATTATCGAGCTGTGCGACCGAGTGGGCGTCGGTGTCGATCGATAGCAGTACACCGACCTCCTTGGCCATGCGTACATGAATATCGCGCAGGTCGAGGCGTTTAGGCTGCGCGTTGATCTCAAGATGAACGCCGCGCGTCCTGGCACCTTGGAGGACGGCCTCGATATCGAGCTGATAGCCCTCGCGGCCGTTGATGATCCGGCCGGTCGGGTGAGCAATAAGATTGACGTAGGGATTATCCATGGCGCGAAGCACGCGCTCGGTCTGACGCGCACGCGACAACTCGAACTTGGAATGCACCGAGCAGATGCAGATATCGAGTTCCCGTAGTACCTCGTCGGGAAAGTCGAGTGAGCCGTCCTCAAGGATATCGACCTCACTGGACTTGAGCAGGGTGATGCCGGTGAGTTCGGCATTGAGCGCGTCGATCTCCTCCATCTGTTGGCGCAGCCGCTTGATATCGAGGCCGTTGGCGACTGTCAGCCGCTGCGAGTGGTCAGTGATCGCGATGTACTCATAGCCGAGTCGTTGCGCGGCTTCGGCCATTTCGCGCAGGCTGGCCTTGCCATCGGAGGCGGTGGTATGCATGTGCAGGTCGCCACGAATGTCGTCGCGCGTGACGAGTCGCGGCAATTTGCCCTGCTGCGCTGCCTCGATCTCACCGCGATTCTCGCGCAGTTCGGGGGCGATCCACGGTAGGCCGACCTGGGCGAATACCTCCTCCTCGCTGCGTGCGGTGATCTGCTCGTCACCCTTGAATACGCCGTATTCATTGATCTTCAAGCCCTTGGCAGCAGCCATCTTGCGTACCGAAACGTTATGCGCTTGAGAGCCGGTGAAGTAGTGGAGCGCCGCGCCGTAGCTTTCGTCAGCCACGGCGCGCAGATCGACCTGCAAGCCAGAGTGGAGATGCACCGTGGCCCTGGTATGGCCTTGGGAAACGACATCTGCCACGCCGTCATAGGCGACGAAGTGGTCCATGACAGCCTGATCGTTGTTACAAGTGACAAGGATATCGAGATCGCCGACGGTTTCGCGGCCACGGCGATAGCTGCCGGCAACGGTGATCCGATTGACGCCGTCGAACTGTTGCATGTAGGCCACCAGCACATCGGCAGCCTGCCCGGCTTCATCGAGACGAGTACGCTGCTCACGCTCATCGATGCGTTCAGCCTCAGCCAGGATCTTTTCCTCAGTCTTCTTGCCGAAGCTTGAAAGTGCGCTGACCTTCCCTTCTCGTGCCGCCTTGCGCAGTGCCTCGATGCTGTCGATGCCGAGCTGATCGTGCAGTGTCTTGACTCGCTTGGGGCCGAGCTGGCTGATGCGCAGCAGTTCGAGCAATCCTCTGGGCGTGCGCTGTTCGGCCTCGCTAAGCGCCGGCAATGTGCCGGTATTGGCCAACGTGGCGATCTTTTCGGCAAGGTCCTTGCCAATACCCGGTAAGGCGGCGAGATCCTCCTCCTTGGCGAGCATGTCAGTAATGGAACGTGCTAGGCCCTCAACGCTCTGGGCGGCGCTGCGGTAGGCGCGTACGCGAAAGGCGTTGGCACCTTCGATCTCGAGCAAGTCGGCGAGCCTGTTGAGAAGGCGGGCGATATCGGCGTTCTGCATCGGCGCGGTTTCCTGAATAGAAAAATATCTTTCAGCATAGCTTGGCTGTCCCAGAGGTCAGGTCCGTTGTAGCGATAGGGCTAACAGGGCTCGGTACTTGGCGATAGGCATGTAGTTGAGAGTGAGATGGGCATGTAGCAATCATGCAAGGGTAAGTGTCCGTTGTCTTCCTACACCCGCGACAGAGCGACAGAGATAACAACAATTTCTAATGTGTAGTCATACGCATTGCTGAGGAGGTTAGTAAATTATGACTACAACTAATGTATTGGATGTTGTTGACTTTGATTTTATCCACAGTCTGGAGCAATCAGGAGATGCCACCGGCGCGACGGTGCCCCATCCTGACGGTAGCAAGAGTGGCGTCACTGTTGCGCACGGTGTCGATTTAGGACAGATGGATGCTAACTTTTTGGATTCTCTTGCGCTGAGCGAAGGCCTTAAAAAGAAGCTGCTACCTTATGTCGGCCTGCGCGGCCGCGATGCCTTGGCCTTCTTGAGCGCTCGGCCGCTTCGCCTCTCGCATGAGGACGTCAAGCTATTGGATCATGTTGTCTACGGTAAGCTTATTGATGAAGTGGCCAATAACTATAACAAGGAGGCGCCAGCCTACTGGAATGATATTCTGCCGGAAGCGGCGACGGTGCTTGCTAGTCTGGCTATTCAATATGGCCCGCAATTGTCCCGGCGTATGCCGAAGTTCTGGCGTATGGCTATTGAGGAGGATTATTCCGCGATGATCGCTGAGCTTCGCGATTTCTGTGACGCGTATCATACCCGACGCTGCAAGGAAGCCACTTATTTGGAAGTGGGTTTGTACCGTTAGGTTAAATATCAAAAGCAGCGCCGGGAGACGGCGCTGCTTTGAACGTTGCCGATCCACAAAAATAGACCCGACATATCATGTGACGGCTGGTCAATACACGCCCGCCTTCGGTTTTAGATACCGTAAAAGAGCTATCCTCTTATGAGATGTAACAGACCAAGAATAATCCTCATTTCACGATAGTGTTCCGGTGGTGAAAATCGCCATGTGTTTCTATGATCATAAGTTTTCTGCACTTTAAGCTCATCATTGGCATGAATTGCCTATCCGTCTTGCCTCGCTCGATACGCCTGTCTTGGCTATCATGTCTATTCATGCGTTTCACTGGATGGGGGCGCCCAAGGAGAGGGGAGTTATATGGCGCTGACTGATGATGATGTCCGCACACTGTTCATTTCCGATATTCATCTCGGCACACGCGATGCTCAAGCGACATTGCTGATGCAGTTGCTGCATCGGTTCCAGCCCGAACGTCTTTATCTGGTGGGAGATGTTTTCGACCTGATTGCGATGCGTCGGCGTGCCGTGCTTACGTCTGCCCAGCAATCATTGGTGTCTTACTTCCTGCAGATGGCCGAGTCAGGTTGTGAAGTGATCTACATTCCTGGCAACCATGATGCGGCCTTTCGGCGGCTTTGTGGTTTGCAGATGCATAATGTTCGCATCGAACAGGAGATGGTCCATACGCTTAAGGATGGGCGGCGCCTGCTAGTGAGTCACGGTGATGAATTCGATGACCAAATGCACGTTGCCGTTTCCCCTTGGCTACATGCCTTTGGCAGTCAGGCTTTCAAAGTGATGCGCTGGATCAATCGTCAAGGTGTTCAGCTGCGTGACGCTTTAGGATTGTCTTACTGGTCACTAGCGAGTGCCATCAAGCAGCGTTCAGGTATTGCGCAGCGCTACGTCGCACGTTTTGAAGGCTTCGGACTTGAACGGGCACGCCAGGAGAATTATGACGGTTATGTTTGCGGGCATATTCATCAGGCAGGCTTTCGTGTCGCAGACGGCATACTGTATTGCAATGACGGTGACTGGGTTGAGCACTGTACGGCACTGGTGGAGACGCAAGACGGTAAATTGCACCTGATTGATTGGCGCGGTGAGATTCTTATGACTGCACCCTCGATTGAGGCTGGCTCCAGTGCAACGCATGTCTCCGCGCGCGGTGATATGGTGGATGTATGAACGTGCCGCTAGCCGCCTATAGCGAAAGGCATTACGCTTATTCCTCACTTTTTCATTTTTGACGGCTCTGTTATTGAGTTCGATCCCTGACGTTGCGCTTCTGCTTCGGGAGATGAAAATTTTTCCAGTTAATAAATCGTTAATCCTTTGCTTTGCTGGGGTTATTTCAAGCAGAATTTACTAGCTTTATTAGACAGCTCTGTTCGCCTTTAAGCTTATTGCTTACAGGACGATATTACGGCGTAGTGGCAATAATGTTTGGCATATAAGAAACGGCATTGGGCAAGCCTCCCTGCTTGTTACGATTACCGTTCCGCTCTTGGGGACGAGAGCGCTGAGGAGATAATCAATGACGTTGCAAGTAACTCGAAGACAGTTCTTCAAGTTGGGCGCGGCGGGAATGGCCACGTCAAGCATGGCGATGATGGGCTTTGCGCCTGACGCTGCGCAGGCGTCGATTCGCCATTTCAAGCTGACGGGCGCCAAAATCACCCGCAATATCTGCACGTACTGTTCCGTTGGTTGCGGCATGCTGCTGTATAGCCGCGGCGATGGCAGTATTAACTCTACCGATGACATCTATCACGTTGAAGGCGACCCGGATCATCCGGTAAGCCGCGGTTCGTTGTGCCCTAAAGGTGCTGGCGTACTCGATTTCATCAAGAGCGAGTCTCGTCTGTCGCATCCTGAAGTGCGCGAGCCCGGCAGTAGCGAGTGGAAGCGCATCAGCTGGGATGATGCGCTTGATCGTATTGCGCGTCATATGAAAGACGACCGTGACGCTAACTTCGAAACGCACGATGAAAACGGTAATCTCGTCAATCGTTGGCTATCGACCGGTTTCCTTGCGGCTTCGGCAACGACCAACGAAACGGCCTATCTGACGCACAAGATCGTACGTAATCTAGGCATATTGTCTTTCGATAACCAGGCGCGCGTTTGACACGGACCGACGGTGGCAGGTCTTGCCCCAACATACGGTCGCGGTGCGATGACGAATCACTGGGTCGACATCAGCAATGCCAACCTGGTTCTTTCCATGGGAGGCAACTCTGCCGAGGCGCACCCAGTTGGCTTTCGCTGGGTAATGGAGGCGAAAGAGAAGAATAATGCAAAATTAATCTCTATTGATCCGCGCTACACCCGTACGGGAGCGGTCGCCGATTATGAAGTAAATATTCGTACGGGCACGGATATCGTGTTCTTGGGTGGGTTGATCAACTTCCTGCTTGAGACCGATCAGATCCAGCATGAGTATGTGCGGGCCTATACGGATGTCTCTTTGATCGTCAAGGAAGAGTTTGGTTTCCATGACGGTTTGTTCACCGGGTATAACCCCGACGAGAACACTTATGACAAGTCGAGCTGGAGTTATGAGTTCGACGACCAAGGCTACGTCAAGCGCGATGATACCCTGCAGCATCCACGCTGTGTTTATCAGCTGATGCGTCAGCACTACAGCCGTTACACCATCGATATGGTGGAAAACGTCTGTGGCATACCGAGCCAGAATGTTCAGGAAGTCTGGAACATGATTGCCGAGACGGCAGTTCCAGATAAGACCATGACCATTCTTTATGCGCTGGGCTGGACGCAGCATTCTATCGGTGCGCAGATCATCCGTACCGGTGCGATGGTTCAGCTTTTGCTGGGTAATACGGGGTTACCGGGCGGTGGGGTCAACGCACTGCGTGGTCACTCCAACATCCAGGGACTGACCGACCTCGGGCTGTTGTCCAATCTTCTGCCTGGCTATATGCGCCTACCTTCGGCCGAAGAGCAGGACTACCAAGGGTATATTAAAAAGCGTGCCAAGCAGCCGCTGCTGCCCGGTGAGGTGTCGTACTGGAAGTTCTACGAGCGCTTCCATGTCAGCTTGATGAAAGCTTGGTACGGGGATGCGGCTCAGGCCGACAACAACTGGTGTTATGACTGGCTACCCAAGCTTACCGAACCGCTTTATGACGTCATTTATACGTTTGAGCGCATGCATAAGGGGAAGCTCACAGGTTATTTCTGCCAGGGCTTTAATCCGCTGGCGTCGTTCCCTGACAAGAATAAGACGTCAGAAGCTTTAGCCAAGCTGAAATACTTGGTGGTGATGGATCCGCTGGCTGTTGAAACTGCCGAGTTCTGGAAGAACTACGGTGAACTCAACGATGTTGATTCATCGCAGATCCAGACCGAAGTTTTCCGTCTGCCCACGACCTGCTTTGCTGAGGATGATGGTTCAATCGTCAACAGTGCGCGCTGGTTGCAGTGGCACTGGAAAGCGGCGCCGCCGCCGGGTGAAGCGCGTCCTGATGTCTCGATCATGGCTGGGTTGCTGCATCGTCTGCAGCGCATGTATCGCGAGGAAGGAGGTGCATTCCCCGATCCAATTCTCAACCTGACGTGGCAGTACAGCAATCCGGAAGATCCAGGTGCAGAAGAGCTGGCCATGGAATACAACGGCCGGGCGCTGACGGATATCTACGATAGCAATCGTAATATTCGCCGTCGCAAGGGTGAACTGCTCGATGACTTCGGCATGCTGCAGGCTGACGGCAGTACCTCATGCGGGTGCTGGATCTATGCGGGCGCGTGGACCGAAGACGGTAACCAGATGGCACGTCGTGACAATGCCGATCCATTTGGCATTGGTATGACGCTGGGCTGGGCCTGGGCATGGCCGATGAATCGTCGCATTCTCTACAACCGTGCAGCCGCTCGTCCTGACGGGACACCGTGGGGCCCTGAAAAGCGCCTTGTATGGTGGAATGGCCATCGTTGGGTCGGGGCTGATATTCCTGACTTCCCGGATGCTTCGCCGCCGTCAGCAGGTGTTGGACCGTTCATCATGAACCAGGAAGGGGTAGGTCACTTCTTCGGTGGCAGCATGATGATGGAAGGCCCGTTCCCTGAGCACTATGAGCCGTTCGAGTCACCGATCGTAGGTAACCCGCTGCATCCCAATAATCCACAAGCCGTCAATAATCCGGCTGCGCGTGTGTTTCCAGATGATCGGGCACGATTTGGTACAGCCAAAGAGTTCCCTTATGCAGCAACAACCTACCGCTTGACGGAGCACTTCCACTTCTGGACGACCCATGCAAAATTGAATTCAATTATGCAGCCTCAAAAGTTTGTCGAGATCGGTGAGAGCTTGGCGAACGAACTGGGTATCAAGGAAGGGAATAAGGTACGTGTGTCCTCCAAGCGTGGTTATATCGAGGCAGTGGCCGTTGTGACCAAACGCATCAAGCCATTGCAGATCACTGGCCAGACAGTGCATCAGGTCGGTATTCCGATTCACTGGGGATTCAAAGGAGTCGCGAAACATGGATTCTTAACCAACACGCTGACACCGGCAGTGGGTGATGCCAATACCCAGACGCCAGAGTTCAAGTCGTTCTTGGTTAACGTCGAGAAGATATAAGGAGAGGCATGATGAGAGGTGATCAGATTAACCTGCAGAACATCATTGCCCGCTCCGCTTCCATGGCACCGTCCCCGCAGGAGCGGAGCGGTGGCGTGGAAAAGGTTGCGAAGCTTATCGATGTTTCCAAGTGTATTGGATGCAAGGCGTGTCAGGTGGCCTGTTCTGAATGGAATGATCTGCGTGACGATGTAGGTGAGTGCTATGGGGTTTACACCAACCCCATGGACCTTAGTCCTAACACGTTCCAGCTGATGCGTTTCAACGAGTATGAAGATGAACAGGGCAACCTGGAATGGTTGATCCGCAAGGACAACTGTATGCATTGCGCGGAGCCGGGCTGCCTTAAGGCGTGCCCGGCACCAGGGGCAATCGTGCAGTATGCCAACGGTATCGTTGACTTCAATGAAGAGCACTGCATTGGCTGTGGCTACTGCGTGGCGGGTTGCCCTTTCAACATACCGCGCATTTCCAAGAAGGATGCCAAGGCTTACAAGTGCACGCTGTGTTCCGACCGCGTATATCACGGCCTGGAGCCTGCCTGTGCCAAGACCTGTCCGACGGGTGCAATCATGTTCGGCACCAAGGAAGACATGCTTGAGCAAGGGGCGATGCGTACGGACTATCTGAAGGATCGCGGCTACAAGAATGCCGGTATTTACGATCCTGCAGGGGTGGGTGGTACGCATGTCATTTATGTGTTGCAGCACGCCGATAAGCCGGAGATCTACAATAACCTGCCGTCAGACCCGCGAATCAGCCCGCTGACCGAAGCGTGGAAAGGTGTGACCAAGCCGCTGATGTCAGCTGTTATAGGGCTTTCAGCACTGGCCGGCTTTTTCCACTACGCCATCAAAGGACCCAAGGAAGAGCCGGAGGACGATCCCGATCCGGAGAAGGCCGATGCTGACAGGGCATTGGACGAAAAATCACCTACCCAAGCTTTGCAAGACGCTGACGAGGAGGGTCGTGAATGAGTCACTCCAATCGTGAAAGAGGCATTCTGCGCTATGACTGGTGGTCGCGGGTCAATCACTGGTTGATTGCGTTCAGCTTCGTAATGCTGGTGCTGAGTGGTTTGGCGATTTTTCATCCTTACTTTTGGTCATTCACAGGACTGTTTGGCGGGCCGATTCCCACAAGGATCATTCACCCCTTCATTGGGGTGTTCATGGCGTTTTTCTTTCTGATCATGGCGGTGCGCTTTTTCAAGGTCAGTCTGATCAAGCGCTATGACATTCAGTGGGTGAAACAGATTGGCGATGTACTCAGCAATCGTGATGAGCGTCTGCCGCCGGTAGGCAAAAACAATGCCGGTCAGAAGATGGTGTACTGGCTGATGGTAACCAGTGTGCCTTTGCTGCTCATCTCGGGGATTGTGATTTGGCAGCCCTATTTCGCGCCAGCAATGCCGCGGCTGTGGCTGCGTGTCGCTGCGGTGGTTCATGCCTATGCAGCGTTCGCAGCCATTATCACGTTGATCATCCACATTTACTCTGCAATCTGGGTCAAGGGATCGATTCGGGCTATGGTGCAAGGCCGTGTCAGCAAGGCCTGGGCTAAGCATCACCATAATCTCTGGTATGAAGAGGAAATGGAAAAGCAGCGTAGGGTGGAGGATGCTGCCAAGCGTGAAGAAACAGCTGGGCAACAGCGGCAGCAAACGCCGTAACAGGAGATGATGTGAAGCACTCTGACAGCAAAGATAATGTGGAGCACTCATACGGTAGTGCGCCGGTGGGTATCATGGACCCGCCGGCAGTAGTCCTGCCTGAAAATAGTGTCTTCAGCAAACGTGCCAAGCGGTTGCGCGAGCTGTCCGGGCGTGTGGCGTCATTGAGAGACTTTTTGGGGTTCATGGCGCGTGTGGCATTGGCGCAGCATCAGGTGTTGGCGAGTCGTACTCCTGAGTGGTTGCCTGATTCAAGCGCTTTTGAGCTGGCGCTTGAACACAATATGGCGCCGTTGGGCATTCATGCCCTACGGCGTGATATTGATTGGCAGACAGAGCTAACGGCTATTCTCGATGCGCTTGAGCTGCATGTCGGTCAGGCGCAACGCCCCTTGCTGATCCGTTTGCGTGAGTTGAACAGTGCGTCTCTTGATGCGCTAGCTGACGATGTGTTGGAAGGACGCCCTGGCCCTGAGAAGCTGCGTGGCTTGATGCCACTGGTAGCCTCGGCACTGCAAGTCACATGGGTGCGTATGACCCAGGCGCTGCCCAGGCCACCGAAGCGTCCACCGCATGAGGCTAGATCATTGTGTCCATGCTGTGGCTCGGCGCCTGTGGCGAGCGTGATCCATATCGATGGCAAGCGTAGCGGAGTACGCTATTTGCACTGTGGGATATGCGCAACGGAGTGGTATTTGGAGCGCGCCAAATGCAGTGTTTGCGATCGTAGTGATGACCTCAACTATCTTGGGTTGGAGGATGAGGCTGGCAAAGCCGTATTGCCGATGCAGGCGGAGACCTGTGGCGACTGCCAGAGCTACCTGAAAATAGTATCTCGTGAATGGAATGCAGGCGCTGATCCATTAGCGGATGATCTAGCGAGTTTGGCGCTTGATCTAATGCTTGGTGAAGAAGGCAAATTTCAACGTAGTGGGTTCAACCCGATGCTGATCGCAGGAGAGTGATAATGCACAGCTGAGGATTTAATCGGCAAAGTAAAATTGATACTTATATTTTACGAGCAGCGACCGAGTCGTCTGCTCGTTTTTTATTTTGGCGATAACGCCATGAGTTAAGCAGTTTCATTGTTCATTGGCAGCGTATACGCTGCGCTTATTCCCGCAAATTATCATGAGCTTCGTGCTCCCATGTAAAAGTATTCAAACATCGAGGTGACATGAGCGATAACACTAGCCTGGATGTGCGTCGTCAACTGCCGTCTGTCGACGTGCTGTTGGCACACCCATTACTGCGTGATGCTCAAGCGTGTCATGGCCGGACAATAGTGCGTCGTGCCGTACGCGAGACGCTGGACGCTGAGCGTAATCGGTTGCAGCGGTCTGGAGTTGAACAGGATCGGCAGATTGGTGAAGAGTTGCCTGTTTTAGCGCTCGATCGCCTTAATGGGTTAGTGCAGCCTAACGCCCGCGCTGTATTTAATCTGACCGGTACGGTCATTCATACTAATCTGGGGCGCTCGCCACTCTCCGAGGCCGCCATCGAGGCGCTCATCCGCGCGGGGCGCCATCCGGTAGCGCTTGAGTACTCGCTCGATACGGGTAGGCGAGGTGATCGTGATGACTTGGTTGAGCAGCTTTTATGTGAACTGACTGGTGCCGAAGCAGCCACTGTCGTCAATAATAACGCTGCGGCGGTTGTGTTAGCGCTTGGAGCACTTGGCGGCGGACGTGAAGCGGTCATTTCGCGTGGCGAGTTGATTGAGATTGGCGGTGCATTTCGTATGCCCGACATCATGGCGGCAGCAGGTTGCCGGTTGCATGAAGTAGGCACGACCAACCGCACCCATGAACGCGATTTCGAAGCGGCCATGGGTGAGAACACTGGTCTGATCGTCAAGGCGCATACATCGAACTATGCCATTACCGGCTTTACCAAGGAAGTCAGCGAGTCAGGGTTGGCGCGTATCGCTCACGCCCACGGTGTGCCTTTGGTCATTGATTTAGGCAGTGGTGCTTTGATTGATCTTGCTGCGCTTGGCTTGCCTCACGAATCGCTGCCACGCGACGCTATTGCCAGCGGTGCAGACGTGGTGACGTTCAGCGGGGACAAACTCCTGGGCGGGCCGCAGGCCGGTATTATCGTGGGCAAGCGAGAAATGATCGCCGCGATAAAAAAGCATCCTCTCAAGCGCGCGTTGCGGTGCGATAAGCTGATACTGGCCGCATTGGAAGCCACGCTAAGGGTGTATCGCGACAGTGACTGCCCCGAGTGCGATATCCCTACCTTGGCATTGTTGAACCGCGCCGAGGAAGATATTGCTGCTACCGCTGAGCGGATACTTGCAAAGACGCAGGGGCTGGTTGCCGATGTCGATGTTACTGTTGAGGATTGCATGAGCCAGCTCGGTAGCGGAGCGCTCCCTGTCGATCGTCTGCCAAGTCATGCACTAGTATGGCGGCCATGCGATACGCGTCGTCAGGTACGCGAGCGCAGATTACGTTGGCTGGAGACCGCGTTCCGTCAACTGCCGCGGCCAGTGATTGGACGAGTGAATGATGGAGCATTGCGTCTTGATCTGCGTTGCCTGGCTGGAGAACAGGAAGAGGCGGCATTCATTGCTCAGCTTGATAGGTTTAAGCAGCGTTTTGACATGCTGGCTGATGATGAGGGAGGCAGCGCATGATTGTAGGAACAGCAGGGCATGTTGATCATGGCAAGACTGCGCTCATTCAGCGACTGACGGGCATCGATACCGACCGCCTCAAGGAAGAAAAGGCACGCGGTCTTACCATCGAGCCGGGATTTGCTTATCCCGAAATGGCCGAGGATGTTGAGTTTGGTTTTGTCGACGTGCCGGGCCATGAGCGATTCATTCATAACATGCTCGCTGGGGCTGCTGGCATCGATTACGTTTTGCTGGTGGTGGCCGCTGATGACGGGGTCATGCCGCAAACCGTTGAGCACTTACAGATACTTAAGCTACTTGGGCTATCCGAAGGGGTCGTAGCGTTGACCAAAAGTGATCTGGTTGATGCTGCACGACTCGAGGAGGCCAAGCGTGAGATCGTTACACTGCTTGCAGATACGCCGCTGGCTGGCGCGCCGGTTTTTCCCGTGTCGAGCCGTAGTGGCGAAGGGATCGAGACGCTGCGTGACCGATTGTGGACACAGGCCCAAGTGCAGCAGGTCGCGCCTACAAACGGGCATTTTCGTCTTGCCGTCGATCGTGCGTTTACCAAGATCGGTGCCGGGCTGGTGGTCACCGGTACAGTCGTCAGCGGTAGAGTAAATGTCGGAGATTTTGTACGGTTGTTTCCCTCGGGGCTTAAGGCCCGCGTGCGTAGTCTTCGGCGTCAGAATCGTGACAATGATTTTGCGACTCAGGGCGACCGATTAGCACTTAATCTGGTGGGCTCGGGGGTGGATCGTGAAGTCATCGGTCGGGGAGGATGGGTCATTGCCGAAGCGCTGGAAAGCCCAGCGCTTAAGCGCCTCGATATCGCAATCGAGCTGCTCGATAGTGTACCGGCGACACTGGAACACTGGACGCCAGTGCATATCCATCTTGGCGCAACGCATGTCACTGGGCGCGTCTCCCTGCTCGAAGGGCAACGCTTGGCGCCAGGGGAGCGTATGCTGGGCCAGCTTACGCTTGATACGCCTGTCCATGCCTGTCTGGGTGATCGTGTGGTAATCCGTGATCACGGCGCTCATGTCACGTTGGGTGGTGGTCTTGTGCTTGATGGGGCGCCGCCTCGCCGTGGCCAACGTGCTCCCAAGCGACTCGCCTGGCTGGCTGCGCTGCGTGACAGCGTCATGGCGGGAGCACCGTATGATCTACGTCATCCTCTTAAAGCTGCCTTGGCGCTGCGTAGTGAGGGGCTGGATCTAGTGGCGTTTGCTCATAATGTTAATCGCGACCAGAAAGAACTGATTGAACTGGTCTCTTCCATGGGCGGGCGAGTGATTTCAGCTCAAGGAGAGGTGCGCGCATTTTCGCGTTTGGCGCTTGAAGATATCGAGACAAATGTGCTGGCTATTGTTACGGCTAACCATGAGCGTGAACCGGCAATGCTCGGTACAGAGCGTGAACGCCTTCGACGCCAGGTGATGCCAAATCTGTCTGGCCCGCTGTTCCGTCTGTTGCTGAATGACTTGTTTGAAACTGGGCAGGTTGAACAGCATGGTCCCTTCGTGGCGCTTCCTGGACATCGAGTTACGCTCAACGATGAAGATGCTGCCATCTGGGACCAGGTGCGTCCTCTCTTAGAGGCTAATCCGTTCGAGCCGCCACGCGTTCGGGATATTGCGACAAGTGAAAAGCTGGATGAGCAGCGTATCAGGACAGCACTAATTGCTTGTGCCCGGCTGGGTGAGATCTATCATGTACGCCGTGATCATTTCTTTATGTCTTCTTCAGTGCGTGACATGGCGGTCATCGTGCAGGAGCTGGTCGACATGAATGGCACGGCGCGTGCGGCAGAGTTTCGCAACCGTATTGGCACTGGACGTAAACTGGCGATCCATATTCTTGAATTCTTTGATAGAATTGGTTTTACGCGACGCATGCACGATGACCATCTTATTCGCCGTGCGGATATGTGGCACTAATGTACGTGAGGAAGAGCATCGATCCCCGGTGGGACGGTCAGACTTCAAATCTGGCAGGGGCCGCCAGCGGTCCCTGATGGGTTCGACTCCCATGCTCTTCCGCCATTGTCTTGCAACGGCCTGGGGAAACTCCTTTATAAGGAAAGTTCCACGGGCCGTTTTTGTTAGTCTCTGATGAAGGAAGGTTTGCGTGACTAACCGTTGACCGTATAGGTAACTTCAGCTGCCCATGAGTGTCATCGGATGACGCAGCCTGTGGCGAGCGGGTAAGTTGTATGCTTCACTGCTAAAAGCAGTAACTTATTTTTATCTAAGCAAACTTTGGGAAGGACAAGGATGTTTTATTTTTCTGATTTGCTAGCTTCAATGTCTGGTTACCTTTGGACCATTTTGGCTGTATCGGTTGTTCTGATTGTCCTTGGGGTAATGAAACGGCGCCAGTCGCTGGGATTAACCTCGCTGTTGTCGGGGATTATTCTCTTTGCGATCACGCTGATAGCGGCTATTTCGTTGCATGCTAGCAGCTAGGAGCTCTTTTTCAGGTTTGGCTTGAATGGCGCTACATTAATGAAATATCCCAGGCATCAAGCAATCATGGCCATTTAAGGTATGTCAGTTTGTCCAGATATGCTTTACTGCCCGCCGGGATGAATGTGGAGCCGTTTATGAAACAGTTACCTGGCGCGATGCTTGGCATCATCATTGCTTTGCTCACATGGTTGGCCACAACCAGTTTAGGCATTAGCGTTGCGGTGGGCGTCGCCGCTGGAATTATCTGGGACGTGTGGCGCAAGCGCTGAAATTTATACAGAGATGAAAAATTAAACGCTTACTTAATAGCCAAGTGAGATAACCGTGACGTAAGCGATTATCTCGATGAAGGGGCGAGGTGCAGTTTTTGTCAGATTTATATCTGTGGGTGCTTATATTTCTTCCCGCTGTTGTGTTGGTATCTTGCGCCTGCTTGGTTTTGGGTTTTATCAAGCGAGGTAAGGTGTGGGGAAAAGCATTAATCTCCGTAGGGGTACTTATGCTGATCCTGGCAGGAATGTCGACTTACTCGCTCAAAGGCTCGGGTATATTGCCGTAACGTCACCTGGCGTCGAAGCATTATTTGCCATGCCATTCTTTGGTGATGAGTTAAATGCCATCGATGGCTATTTCGACTCGCCCAATCATGCCGTTGCGATAGATATCGTTAGTGTTGACCTCGTCGATCACTTCAACGTCTAAATCGATAGGCGTAATGCCGTACTTCTGCTGTATTTCTTCGAAAGCTTCATTTAATCGTTGGGAAATAATGGATTCCATATCCAGCTTCGCCTCACGATACGCACTGACTATTTGATCGGCCATGACTGTCCTCAGTAAGTAATCTTCGTAAATATCTACATTGTGAGCGTTCATTAGGCAGTGTAGTCGTTATTCTAGCCTGGATGGATGCGTCGGCTTTCCACCGTCAGGATGCAGCAGCAAGCATGATAGTCATGAGTGAAATCGAATATGTAACGTAGAAACTTTCATTGGAAGGTAGATCATGAACGATGCAGAATGCCTTTCTACATGAATTTATTTCAAGCCTTCGACTGTATGCACTGGAGATGATGACCCATGGGCACGCTGCAACCTTGTGATATCAGCTTTGAGTTCTTTCCCCCACGTACCGATGCGGGGCGCGACAAGCTGATGCAAGTGCGTGACCGTCTTGCCGGTTATGATCCCAAATTCTTCTCAGTGACGTTTGGTGCGGGAGGTTCAACCCGTAATCACACGTACGATACTGTCTGCGATATGCGGCAATCAGGTATCAATACGGCACCTCATCTTTCCTGCGTATCCAGCGATAAGGGCGAGCTGCGTGAATTGTTACTGCGCTATCGCGAGCTGGGCATTGATCGTCTTGTTGCGCTACGCGGTGATATGCCGTCCGGAACAATGGCGGCAGGAGAGCTACGCTACGCTTCTGAGTTGATCGAGTTCATTCGCGAGGAAACAGGTGACCATTTCAACCTGGCGGTAGCCGCCTATCCGGAATGTCATCCCCAGGCGGCTAGTTTGGAACGTGACTTGGAATTTTTTGCGGCCAAGGTCCGAGCTGGCGCTGATATAGCCATCACGCAATATTTCTTCGATGCTGACGCTTACTTCTATTTCGTCGAGCGTGTACAGCGGCTTGGCATCGCGGTGCCTGTCATACCCGGGATCATGCCGATCACCAATTACACCAAGCTGGCACGTTTCTCTGAAACATGCGGTGCCAGTATTCCCCGCTGGGTAAGCAAGCAGCTCGAAGCCTACGGGGACGATAACGACAGTATCCGGGCGTTTGGAGAAGAGGTCGTAACGCGATTGTGCCAACGTCTTGTCGAGGGCGGCGTGCCTGGACTGCATTTTTATACGCTCAATCAGGCCGAGGCGAGCTTAAACGTGCTCAACAACCTGTCGCTGCGCTAATGAGATAGGAGATTCATCATTATTGGCGTGGCTCTGTACGCAAGCGTCGTCTAGCCTTGGGATATCTGCGTGCATTTTGAGGCGTAGAGAAACTGCCGCAACAATGCTCAAGGGGGACGTATGAAGCGCTTATTGCTTGCAGCGTTGGTCGCTTACACGCCGCTGTCGATGGCTGATGTGACCGTTGATGTTCATAAGGTCAATACGCAAGGCAGCGGTGACTCAATCGGCACCGTTACCTTTAAGGACACCCAGTATGGGCTACTCGTAACACCGGACCTGAAGGGCCTACCGGCCAATTCGGTACATGGTTTCCACGTGCATGAGAATGCAAGCTGCGATCCGGCTGAAGTGGATGGCAAGATGACGCCGGCAGGCGCTGCAGGTGGACATTTTGACCCGGAAAATGCGGCAACTCACCAGGGCCCTTATGTTGAAGAGAGTCATTTAGGTGATCTGCCGGTCTTGATTGTCGATGACCAAGGAAATGCGACCAAACCGGTGTTAGCACCTCGTCTCAAAGAGAGTAACCTCGCCGGACATGCACTGATGATTCACGAAGGGGGAGATAATTACTCTGACAAGCCGAAACTTGGCGGTGGCGGCAGTCGTCTTGCCTGCGGAGTATTCAGCCAGCAGTAATCATTGTCTTTTTTCTTGGCATAAAAAACGCCGCATTCAACGTTGATGCGGCGTTTTTATTTATAGCGAAGGATTACTGTATCAGTGTATCCCTTTTTTTCCAGGCGCCGGTGCGATAATGCGCACGGGTTTGATTTCATCGCTTATAGGTTCGTTGTGTTTGCGATTAACCCGTGTTTCAAGTTCTGTAGACGCGGTGGGTTCTTCGATAGCCAACTGCTCAAAGAAGTCGCAACTCACGCATTCCTTGTAGCGAATGCCATTGTTTTCCCAGGCACGAATCTTGTCCATAGCGCCGCAGCGCGGGCAGACCGCACCGGCAATAAAGCGCTTCGTAATGGGCAATGCCATGGTATCTCCTTGCGCCTATGCGCCACTGCAAAGGGGATAAAACACAACCGATAAGCGAACGCTGTATCAGGCAGCGTTTGCTATCTTAGTTAGCTCTGCGTTACGCCGCTTGGTCGCTAATACCCGAGTGGCGTAATAAGGCATCAATGCTGGGCTCTCGGCCTCGGAAGGCCTGGAACAGCTCTGCAGCATCACGTGAGCCACCCTTTTCAAGAATCTCCTGACGAAAGCGCGTCCCCGTCGCTGTGTCAAATACGCCGTTTTCTTCAAAGGCAGAGTAGGCGTCGGCAGATAGCACTTCAGCCCATTTATAGCTGTAGTAGCCCGCCGCATAGCCGCCGGCGAAAATATGACTGAAACTATGCTGGAAACGGTTGAACTCAACGCGTGGTACTACTGCAACGTTGGCCCGCACATCATCGAGTAACGTCTGAATATCGGCGGCGGAAGGGGCTTCCAACTCATAATGAAGACGGAAGTCGAAGAGAGAGAACTCAAGTTGGCGCGCCATTGTCATCGCCGACTGAAAGTTACGTGCCGCCTGTAGCTTAGCCAACAGTGCATCGGGAATCGTTTCCCCCGTATCGACGTGTGAGGCGATAAGATCGAGCCCTTCACGCTCCCAGCAGAAGTTCTCCATGAACTGGCTGGGCAGTTCGACGGCATCCCAGGCAACCCCGTTGATTCCAGAGATGTCAGCGACAGTCTGGCGCGTCAACATGTGATGCAGACCATGACCGAATTCATGAAATAGCGTCAGCACTTCATCATGGGTCAGTAAGGCAGGCTTGCCACCGACCGGCCGTGTGAAGTTACAGGTCAGATAGGCGACCGGAAGCTGCAGCTTGCCGTCTTGCTGGGTGCGGCGCACACGGCACTCATCCATCCATGCGCCGCCGCGCTTGCCTTCACGGGCATAAAGATCAAGATAAAAACCGGCAATTGGTTCGCCATCTTCGAGAATATCGAAAAAGCGGACATCCGAGTGCCATTTGGGCGCCTGGTTATTTTCACGGAAGGTCACGCCATACAGCTTGCCAGTAACTTTGAACAATCCTTCGATTGCCTTGGGCGCTGGGAAGTAGGGGCGCAATTCCTCCTGCGAAATGGCATAGCGGGCTTCACGAAGTTTTTCGCTGGCATAACCGGTGTCCCACGGCTTCAAGTCATCGAGCCCGAGTTCATCGTGAGCATAGGCTTTTAACGTCGTGAATTCTTCTTTGGCCTGCGGTATGGCACGCTCGGCTAGGTCATTCAAGAAATCGAGTACTTGCGCGGGGGAACTCGCCATTTTGGTTGCGAGTGAGTAATCGGCATACGTGGCAAAACCTAACAGTTCGGCAATCTCACGTCTTAACTTGACGATTTCCGCCATGACATCCGAGTTATCGAATTCACCGGCATTGGGTCCCTGGTCCGAGGCGCGGGTAACAAAGGCCGTATATACCATTTCACGGAGCGCACGGTCTTCTGCATAGGTCATGACCGGGTAAAAGCTGGGGAAATCGAGCGTAATGCGCCAGCCCTCAACGCCTTTGGCTTCGGCATTAGCGCGCAGTGTGTCTCGCGCACTTTCTGGCAAGCCGGCTAGGCGAGTCTCATCGGTGATGTCGTAGTGCCACGCCTGGGTGGCATCAAGCACATGGTTTGAGAAGCTGTTGGAGAGCGTTGATAAACGCGCTTGGATTTCACCGAAGCGGGCTTTGTCCTCGGCAGAAAGATCAACGCCTGCCAATCGAAAATCACGCAGTGTATTATCCACTGACTTGCGCTGTGCTTCGTCGAGTGTAGCGTATTCGGCGCTATCTTTGAGCGCTTGGAAGGCCTTGAACAGACCTTCATGCTGGCCTAGCCAGGTGCCATAGGCCGAAAGTTTCCCCAGGCAGGCTTGATAGGCGTCACGAAGCTCTGGCGAGTTCATCGTCGCATTCAGATGTGAAACCGGTGACCATGCTTGAGAAAGACGATCATTTAGCGCTTCGAGCGATTTGGCTAAGCCGCTCCAGCTGGTGTCGCTGCGTTGAACTAACGCATCAATAGCGTCACGGTTTTCCTGAATCAATTGATCGATGGCGGGTTCGACATGTTCGGGGCGAATGGCCTCGAACGGTGGCAGGCGATGCGTTTCGAGCAGGGGATTATGGCTCATGCGATCCTCGCTAAGGGAAGGCGAAATAAAAACGGATATTGTTATAAGAAATGGGGGTTGTGCTCCTCGCTTTCAATGCGCCGGCTGTGGTTATCTCCGCATCCAGACGTTGGTATTAAGCGGACTTTTTATCTTATAACGATGTGACACCTACTATCCTGGCAAAAATTTCGTGTCATCAGGGTGGTTTGATAGGCAGGGAACGAGTCATGAGCGAAACAACCGAGCGCTGGAGCTCGAAGCGGGCCTTCATTCTGGCTGTGACAGGAGCGGCGGTAGGGCTGGGTAATATCTGGCGGTTTCCCTATATGACCGGGGAAAACGGTGGCTCGGCTTTTCTGATGCTGTATGTGCTTTTTGTCTTACTGCTGGGGCTACCCGTCATGGCGGCTGAAATCATGATCGGGCGCGCTGGCCGACGTACGCCACTGGCTGCACTTGCCTACCTGGCGGGCAAGGCCGGCGCTTCGCCGCACTGGCGCTGGCTGGGACTGTTCGGTGGGATTACAGTTTTCTTTATTCTGTCGTTTTACTCGGTCGTATCGGGATGGTCGATTGAATATCTGGTCGGCACATTTAATGGAGACTTAGCGGACCGCACGCCTGCTGAAATCGGCGCGGCATTCAATGATTTCCTGGCCGATCCTTATCGGATGATTTTTAACCATACGCTTTTTTTATTGATGACCATGTCAGTAGTGGCCACTGGAATTTCCAGTGGGCTCGAAAAACTCAACAATTTATTGATGCCGTTACTTTATGTGCTGCTGATCATTCTTGTGGGGTATGCAGCAACAACCGATGGCTTCGGGATGGCAATGCGCTGGCTATTCACTCCTAACTTGGCGGCCATCAATGCGCATGTGGTACTCAATGCCATGGGGCATGCCTTCTTTACGCTTGCGGTGGGTGCTGGGGCGTTGATGGCTTACGGCGCTTATATGCCTGAGCATCAGAGTCTTCCTCGTGCTGTCATTGCTGTGGCGGCGCTTGATATCGCTGTGGCGCTTCTTTCGGGTATAGCTATTTTTTCGGTAGTGTTTGCTCACGGCATGGATCCGACTGAAGGGCCTGGACTCATGTTCGTCACGCTGCCGGTTGCGTTTTCTGATCTACCGGGCGGCATGATATGGCTTGGCATTTTCTTTTTACTGCTGCTGTTTGCAACATGGACCTCGTCGATCAACCTTGCTGAACCCATGGTGGCGATGCTGTCCGGTACCGGAATCAAGCGCAGCACGGCTGCCTTGCTGGTGGGCATTGGCGTGTGGTCAGCAGGGCTCTTGCCTGCACTGTCATTTTCAACGCTTGCGACGATTCATCCTGTCGGCAATATGAATTTCTTCGATCTCGTCACCACGATACCTACCGATATCTTTCTACCACTGGGCGGCCTGTTGATAGCTATCTTTGCTACATGGATCATGGACCGTGATACGGCGTTCGGCGCATTGGGCGCTAGAGAATCCCATTGCATGCTGTGGTTGAACCTGGTGCGCTTTGTATCGATACCGTTGCTCATTATTGTCCTGTTGAGTGGTCTGTTCGCTTAACCCTGGACTCAGTCAAGGAGCGATAAATAGTGCGCTCGATGATGAGCTTCTAAGTGCTAGGTCTACTCTGATAGTGCTGGTCTGCTTGCCTATCGTCACGACATTACTGGAGGAAACAGCATGGCTCTACGCAGCTTTAAGGGAATAACACCGGTCCTCGGGGAGCGAGTGTACGTTGATCCGGCCAGCGTCGTGCTGGGTGATGTTGAACTCGGCGATGACACCTCTGTATGGCCGACAGCAGTAATTCGCGGCGATATGCATCGCATACGTATCGGGGCGCGAGTAAGCGTTCAGGATGGTGCGGTACTGCACATTACTCATGCCAGCAATTACAACATTCATGGTTATCCGCTTACGATCGGCGATGATGTGACTATCGGCCATCGCGCCATCCTGCATGGGTGCTCAATTGGCTCCAAAGTTCTGGTCGGAATGGGAGCCGTTGTCCTGGATGGTGTGGTGGTAGAAGAGGAAGTGCTGATTGCTGCCGGAGCAGTAGTGCCCCCAGGAAAGCAGCTTGAGCGCGGCTATGTTTATGCCGGTAATCCGGCCAGCCAACTAAGGCCGCTGAAAGAAGAGGAATTCGAGTTCTTCCGCTATTCAGCCAATAATTATGTCAAGCTCAAGGATCAGTTTCTCGAAGAAGGTTATTAATTGCTCTGAAAAATATGCAGTACGGAAAAACGAGCGCAAAAAGGCGCTCGTTTTTATTTAAATGATTGTTGTATATGGAAAACATGGGCCATAATCTGGTTTTTTATCCAGTATCTTGAGCGCATGGCTAATTTTCGTACACACCTTATAGTTGCCGCACTTGGCGGAGCCATTACCGCAGGACTCGGCTGGCATGCTGGTTTCTGGTCTTGGCCAGAAATGGCTTCCATTACCGGATTGACATCCTTGGGCGGTATTCTGCCGGACATTGATGCCGATCAGTCCCGCTCGATAAGACTTATCTTCACCCTTTTTGCAGTGCTTGCCGTGATCGCCAGTGTCATTATTTTGCAACCCCTTCTCTCGCCGTCTTATCTAGTGGCGACTGGTGGAGGGGTTTATGTGGCGGTGCGCTACGTGGCAAGTGCCGTATTCAAGCGCTTCACCATTCATCGTGGCATCTGGCACTCGCTACTTGCAGGGCTGCTGGGCTCATTTGCGATCACCGCGCTGAGCTATCGTGGTTTTGACCAGCCCGCGGTTCAGGCATGGTATCAAGGTGCTGCGCTGCTACTGGGCGTGCTTATTCATCTTCTGCTCGATGAATGCTACAGCATCGATCTGGTCGGTAGCCGTTTGAAGCGCTCGTTCGGTACCGCATTTAAGCTATTCGACTACAAGACTCCGGCAACAGCAGTGATGATGATAGTAGTCATGGCATCTCTTATGCCGTGGTTGCCGCCTTGGCAAGCACTGTTTACTGTGGCTCATCAAGCAAAAACTCTTTGGCCTTGATTCCTCTTGCTTATGTAGTTCAATGACGATGTCGTTATATAGAAGCTTAATCTCACGGTTTTAAAATAAACGGCCATTACAGGCAGTAGAGCGTGTTGCGATAAGGTTGATTCGGCTTGCTAGCCGTTCGCCTAAAGATGAATGGACGAGAGAGATAAAGTTTTTCAGATTAATGCTTGCACTCCATCATCTTGGCGCGTAAAGTACGCATCCGCTGCCGGGGACGAGTCCTTCGGGTCGGTGGCGGAGGAAGCGCAACGCATTGATTCTGTTTGGAAAATTCTTCGGAATGGCTTGACAGAATCGGTAAAGAGAGTAGAATGCAGCGCACCTTAAGCAGCAACGCAACATCGGGCTGCAAGCGGATTTCGATACGGGGTTTAACGTGTCGGGAAAGATTCAAACCAAGGATCGCCGCTTGACAAATCA
>NZ_PVRV01000014.1 GCF_003012345.1 Phytohalomonas tamaricis | reverse complement strand
AAGGCCCCGCTCTATTACGTGGCGGTGGCGCTGTTTATTCTTTTTGCCTTGCGCAGCGCCATCCACGGCCTGCAGGGCCTGATTCAGGGAGTGTCCCATGACGCCTGAAATGATCGGCTTCGTCGGCATGGGGCTGTTACTGGTACTGCTGGCCTTGCGCGTGCCGGTGGCGCTGTGCATGCTGCTGGTCGGCTTCTTCGGCTTTGCCAATGTCATCAGCTTCGACGCCGCTTTTGCCATGGCCAAATCGGTGCCGCTCGATGTCTTGACCAACTACGACTTCAGCGCCATTCCGATGTTCATCTTCATGGGCGTGCTGGCTTCGCATTCGGGTATGGCGGGTAGCCTGTTCGATGCCTCGCGCAAGATGTTCGGCGGCTGGCGCGGCGGTATGGCGATTGCCGCGGTCAGCTCCTGCGGCGTGTTCTCGGCCATCTCGGGGTCGTCACTGGCCACCGCCAGCACCATGAGCCGCGTCGCCCTGCCGGAGATGGAGCGCGGCGGCTATGCCCCCACGCTGGCTACCGGTGCGCTGGCCGCCGGCGGCACGCTGGGCATCATGATTCCGCCCTCGATTGCCCTGCTGCTCTACGCCATTCTCACCGAGCAGTCGGTGGGTGACATGTTCGCCGCCGGACTGATCCCGGGGCTGATGGGGCTGGTGTTCTACATCATCACCGTGTCGATCGTGGTCAAGCTCAAGCCGGACGTGGCCGCACCTTCAGAGCCGACTACCCTCAAGCAGAAGCTGCAGGCCATAACCGGCCTTGCACCGTTCGGCGGCGTGTTCGTGCTGATCGTGTTCGGCATCTACGGCGGGCTGTTCACGCCCACCGAAGGCGCTTCGATCGGCGCCTTCGCTACCCTGCTCTATGCCCTGGCCAAGGGCATGCGCGGCCGTGGGCTATGGGACGCCACCCAGGAAACGCTGGCGCTGTCGGCCATCGTGTTCTTCATGCTGGTGGGTGCCGAGACGCTGGGCTATTTCATCTCCGCCTCACGCATCTCGTTCACCATCACCGAGTATGTCAGCGGACTGGGGCTGTCAAACCTCGGCGTGCTGCTGTGCATGCTCCTGCTGTACTTCGTGCTCGGCTGCTTCATGGACGCCATCGCAATGCTGTTGATCACCGTCCCGGTGGTCTATCCGATCATCACCTCCATCGGCATCGATCCGGTGTGGTTCGGCATCATTACCGTGCTGACCGTCGAGCTCGGGCTGATCACGCCCCCGGTGGGCATGAACGTGTTCGTAATCAAGGCCACTGCACCGCA
>NZ_PVRV01000013.1 GCF_003012345.1 Phytohalomonas tamaricis | reverse complement strand
CTACTCTCTTTACCGATCCTGTCAAGCCATTCCGAAGAATTTTCCAAACAGAATCAATGTCTTGCGCTTCCTCCGCCACCGACCCGAAGGACTCGTCCCCGGCAGCGGATGCGTACTTTACGCGCCAGGGTGACGGAGCGCAAGCACTTTCTTAAAAATAATTGAGGCAACCTTTTGGGTTACCTCAAACAGCATCTTGTGTGGTTTTACAGCACTTTATTTCGACGGCTTTCTTGTGCGCCGCCATATTGCCATTACCGGCCCAGAAAGCGAGTAACCGCCAAAAAGCAGTAACAACATGACAGCCGGCTCAAGGGAAATGACCACAAACCCGAGCACAATCGCCAGCAATGCGACGAAGGGAACCGGACCCTTGAAATCGATATCCTTGAAGCTGTAATAGCGGATATTGCTGACCATCAAAATACCCGCAGCAGCCACAATAAACGCCATCAGCAATTTGAAGCCGAAAGCAGTTGCTTCGAAGCTGTGAAATGTCCAGACGCAACCAGCCACGACACCGGCCGCCGAAGGACTGGGCAACCCAATAAACCACTTCTTGTCGACACTACCGATCTGAACATTGAAACGTGCCAGTCGCAATGCCGCGCCAGCAACGAAGACAAAGGCAGCAATCCATCCCAGCTTACCAATATCCTGCAGCGTCCAGCTGAACGCCACAATGGCTGGCGCCACGCCAAAAGACAACATATCAGCAAGACTGTCGTATTCTGCACCGAAGGCACTCTGCGTATTAGTCATTCGTGCCACCCGCCCATCAAATGCATCGAGCACCATGGAGATGAATATCGCAATAGCCGCGCCACCATAATCACCGTTCAAGGCAGCGACTACTGCAAAGAAGCCTGAAAACAGTGCTGATGTGGTAAAGAGGTTGGGTAATAAATAAATACCGCGCCGTCGTACTCGTTTACCGTCTTCAACGACCTCCTCGACGACTTCGCTATCTTCCTGAAACTCCGAAAACGGATCCTTACGGCCATTGTTTTCCTTGTCTGAGGTATTGGGCTCTTGCGTCATAGGTCTAATCCCGTTGGAGTTGGCTAATACATTCTACATGCTAGACGATAGGTAATCCGCCATGAATGATATGAAGACGCTGCTGGAACGTTTTCCTCATGCAGGCCGCATCGAGTGGCTTGGCGTTCGGCCGGCCCGCAATGAAGCAGTGCGAATTGTAGAAACTATTGAAGCACAGCCAGGCCAAGGGCTAATAGGTGATCGCTATAACGGACGCAGCGGCAAGCGCGAAGTTACGCTAATTCAGGCTGAACATTTGCCCGTTATTCAGGCACTGTGCCCCGGCACGTCCATTCAACCTGAGATGCTTAGACGCAATATCGTCGTGTCCGGTATCAACCTTCTGGCACTGAAGGGTAAGCGCTTGCGGCTAGGTGAAAACGTCATAGTGGAGATCACTGGTCTTTGTGCACCCTGCAGCAAGATGGAGGTTGTTCTGGGTCCAGGCGGTTACAACGTGATGCGCGGTCATGGCGGCGTCACAGCACGCGTTGTGCATTCCGGGATAATTTGCCTGGGAGATACAGCGAGCAAGGACGACAATAGTGAAGATATTCAGCCAAGCTAACAAAACGGGCGTGGCAATTGCCACGCCCGCCAGTACCGATAAAGCAGAAATCAGTTCTTGGACTTATCGACCATCTTGTTAGCCGCGATCCACGGCATCATGCCACGCAGCTTTTGGCCGACCTGCTCGATTTGATGCTCGGCACCAATACGACGCTTGGCCTTCAGCGTCGGGAAGCCAGCCTGGTTATCGAGGATGAAGTCCTTGGCGAACGTACCGTTCTGGATATCCTTAAGTACCTGACGCATCGCGTTCTTGGTCTCTTCGGTGACGATTTTCGGCCCGGTGACGTAATCGCCATACTCCGCTGTATTGGAGATTGAGTAACGCATGTCGGCCATACCGCCTTCGTACATCAAATCAACAATCAGCTTGAGTTCGTGCAAGCACTCGAAGTAAGCCATCTCCGGCGCATAGCCAGCCTCCACCAGCGTCTCGAAACCGGCCTGCACCAGCGCGGTGGCGCCACCGCAGAGTACCGCCTGCTCACCAAACAGATCGGTCTCGGTTTCTTCGCGGAAGGAGGTATGGATAATTCCCGCACGACCGCCGCCATTGGCACTGGCATAGGACAGCGCAATATCCTTGGCCTGACCGGACTTGTCCTGGTAAATCGCGATAAGGCTGGGCACCCCGCCACCCTGGGTATAAGTAGAGCGCACGGTGTGACCCGGCGCCTTGGGGGCCACCATGATCACATCGATATCTTCACGCGGTTCAATCTGCTGGAAATGAATATTGAAACCGTGTGCAAACGCGAGCGCCGCGCCTTGCTTGAGGTTCGGCTCGATATCGCGGTAGTAGATCTGTTTCTGCGATTCATCCGGCGCAAGGATCATTACAACGTCAGCACCCGCCACAGCATCCTTGACCTCAGCAACCTTAAGCCCGGCATTTTCGGCCTTGCTCCAAGAGCTAGAATCCTTACGAAGCGCGATAGTCACCTCGACACCGGAATCCTTCAGGTTGTTGGCATGCGCATGCCCTTGGGAGCCGTAACCCACGATGGTGACTTTCTTGCCTTGGATCAGGGAGAGATCACAATCCTTGTCATAATACACTTGCATTGAATTCACCTTGTCATCATGACGACAACGTCGCCAGTTATGTGTCCAGAAATTTGATTAGACACTCAGAATCTTTTCGCCACGTGCGATACCCGATACCCCAGTACGCGCCACTTCGAGTACGCCAATCGGCCCCATAGCCTGCAGAAAGGCATCGAGCTTACCGGCATCGCCGGTTATCTGCACGGTATAGAGGCTAGGCGTGACATCGACGATCTGCGCCCGGAAGATATCCACTGTACGCTTGACTTCGTCACGCGCGCTGCCTGTGGCTTTAACCTTGACCAGCATCAACTCGCGCTCGATATGGGCACCTTCGGTCAGATCAACCAGCTTAACCACATCAACCAACTTGTTGAGGTGTTTGGTGATCTGCTCGACAACGCGGTCATCACCTACTGTCGTCACCGTCAGACGTGACAGCGTGGGATCGTCGGTCGGCGCAACGTTGAGCGTCTCGATGTTGAAGTTACGCTGGGAGAACAGCCCGACTACGCGAGACAGCGCACCCGGTTCGTTTTCCATCAGAATCGAAATGATGTGACGCATCAGGTTCGCTCCGTCTTGGAAAGCAGCATGTCACGCATGGCGCCGAGCGGCACCTGCATCGGATAGACGTGCTCGCGCGGGTCGACATGGATATCCAGGAAGACCAGCTCGTCTTTTAGACGAAACGCCTCTTCAAGCGCCGGCTCGAGTTCCTCAAGCGTACGCACCGTCATCGCCTTGAAACCGTAGGCTTCGATCAGCTTTTCAAAGTCCGGCAGCGACTCCATGTAGGAATGCGCATGGCGTGATTTGTAATTCAGATCCTGCCACTGACGCACCATGCCCAGCGAGGCATTGTTCAGGTTAATGATCTTGACCGGAATGTTGAACTGCTTACAGGTCGACAGCTCCTGCATCATCATCTGGAAACTGCCTTCACCGGTGAACAGCACAACATCATCATCCGGATAGTTCAGCTTGATGCCATTAGCCGCAGGGAAACCGAATCCCATCGTGCCCAGACCGCTCGATGATATCCAACGATTGGGCTTGTTGAACTTGTAATACTGACCGGCAAACATCTGATGCTGACCAACATCGGTAACCACAAAAGCGTCACCGTGAGTGATCTTGTGTACCGCCTCGACAACCTGCTGAGGCTTGAGCGGCTCACCCGGCGTAGCAGGCTCATAGAGCTTACCGGCACGCTCACTACGCCAGCCTTCGATCTGTTGCCACCACGCTTCGAGCGCATCCTGGTTAACACTTTCTCGACTGGAAAGCAGTCCCAGCATCTCGTTCAAGACATTGTCGGCTGCGCCAACGATCGGCACGTCAGCCTGAACGGACTTGGATATAGAGCTAGGATCAATATCCACATGGATGATCTTGGCCGTCGGGCAGAACTTGGAGACATTATTAGTGACGCGGTCATCAAAGCGCACACCAATACCAAAGACCAGATCGGAATGGTGCATCGCCATGTTCGCCTCATAGGAGCCGTGCATGCCGGGCCAACCCAATGACTGTCGGTCATTTTGCGGATAGGCGCCAAGCCCCATCAATGACGTAATAACAGGCAGATTAAGGCGCTTGGCAAGATCGGTAAGCGCCTCACTGGCACGCCCCGAGATCACCCCACCGCCGGCAAAAATCACCGGACGGCGTGCCTTGAGCATCATATCAACCGCTTTTTTGATCTGCCCGGCGTGGCCGCGCGTTACTGGACTATAGGAGCGCAGCTTGACCTTCTTGGGATAGACATACTCATAACGCTCGGTCGGCGCGGTCATATCCTTGGGAATATCAACTACTACCGGCCCTGGACGGCCAGTCGACGCCAGGTAGAACGCCTTTTTGAGAATAGTCGGGATCTCGGAAGGATGACGCACAGAGAAACTGTGCTTCACGATTGGCCGTGTAACACCGACGATATCGGTTTCCTGGAAAGCATCTTCGCCGATCAAATGGCTGGCCACCTGGCCGCAGAGCACAACCATCGGAATCGAATCCATATAGGCGGTAGCAATGCCTGTCACGGCATTGGTTGCCCCTGGACCGGAGGTTACGAGCACCACGCCAGGTTTACCGCTGGCCCGCGCATAGCCATCGGCCATATGCGTAGCGGCCTGTTCGTGACGTACAAGAATGTGTTTTACATCGTCTTGGCGAAACAGCGCATCATAGATATGCAGCGCTGCGCCGCCGGGATAGCCGTAGATATACTCAACACCCTCATCTTTCAAAAAGCGGGCGATCATATCGGCGCCGGAAAGCAATTCCACTGGTGAGTCTCCCCTGGAGGTCTCGAGTGCATACACGATGCGGTACGCATCGGCGTTCGAGGGCGGCGATGCCGCCTGCCGTGGCCCTTGGCCAACGACACCTGATGCCAGACCCTGGCGTTCTTCGGCCCGGTTGGGGCCTGCACTTTATAGCGCATCGGGTCGATGCGTCGGGGCAATGATCAGGCAGGCGGATAGCGCCCTGGCCCGGTAGGTCCTTCGACAGGCGGGTAGAGGTCTAACGCCTACCCTTCACGCGGTAGCTGGGGGTTGCCCGTGCCATTCCGCGCCCGAAATCAGGAAGCCCTAAGATTCCCTTACCCTCGGGCGAGTGTCAACCAACAATCACGGCCACAAGCACTGAAAAAGAGCACTTTTTTGTTTCACCCCTGTAGTGCGCACCAAAAAAGCCGATATCAGCTTCACTTGATGGTCGGAATATCCCTGCATACTTTAGATAAAGCAGGAATTTCATCTACAGCGGAACACGACCATGAAAACGAACTCACTAGCGTTACGGTGGCTCGCCTGGGGTATTGGCTGCCTCGCATTTTTTCTCTCATTCGATTATGTCGAAGGGGCCTCTTCAATGAACACTGAGACGTCAGAGCTGAAAACGGTAGGGAACCAAGAGGTTCCGCCGCGCCCGGATCTGTTGTGGAAAGATCTATTTACCGACGTGCAGCGTCGCGCCATCTTCGACGACAGCAAGACCTTCGTTGACCTAGTGCCACTGGCTAGTCCTGAGTCGATTCTAAGCACTTACCATCACGTCAAGGCAGAACATAAGCTCGATGACGAAGCACTCAAGACTTTCGTCCTGGAGCATTTCGCACCTGCCGAAACCGCGGCAGTAGCTTATAATCCCGATCCAAATGAAGACGTCACGACCCACATCGACGAACTTTGGACAGCACTGACGCGTCAGCCCCAGTCGAAGAAGAGCCCCTATTCATCGCGCATCGCACTGCCAGCGGCGTATGTCGTGCCCGGCGGCCGTTTCGATGAAATTTATTACTGGGACAGCTACTTCACCATGCTCGGCCTGCTGGAGAGCGGACGTTCTGAACTCGTCCGTGACATGGTGCAGAATTTCGCCTACTTGATTGACACCTTCGGCCATATTCCCAATGGCAACCGCACCTACTACCTGAGCCGCTCCCAGCCGCCTTTCTTCGCCAGTATGGTGGACCTGCTTGCAGGTGTTGATGGAGACGACGTCTATCGCCGTTACCTTCCCGAACTTGAAAAGGAATACGCTTATTGGATGGATGGCGCCGATCAGCTCCAGCCTGGTGAGGCACGCCGTCGTGTCTTACGCCTGGAAGATGGCACACTGCTCAACCGCTACTGGGACGATCTTGCCGAACCGCGTCAAGAAGCCTATGTAGAAGATGTTGAAACGGCAGAAGCGTCATCACGCGATCACGCCATGGTCTGGCGCAACTTGCGCGCCGGGGCTGAAAGCGGCTGGGACTTCAGCTCCCGCTGGTTGAAAGACGGTAAAACGCTGACCACTATCCGCACTATCGATATTGCGCCAATCGATCTTAACAGCCTGCTTTATCATCTCGAAAGAACGCTGGTCAAAGCTAATGAACTGGCCGGCCATACAGACAAAATTGATCATTACCGCGAGCGCGCGGCGCAGCGTCTTCAGGCGATTCGTACCCGGTTTTGGAATGCCGAGCAGGATTACTACGGCGACTATCTCTGGCAAGAAGATAAATTGACCGGCGTGATCAGTGCCGCCATGGCTTTTCCGTTGTTCTACGGCATCGCTACACCCGAACAGGCTCGTGGCGTCGCCGCAACACTGGAACGCGAATTGCTCAAACCTGGAGGCCTATCCTCAACGACAACCACTACCGGCCAGCAATGGGATCAACCCAACGGTTGGGCGCCTTCGCAGTGGATCGCTATCGAGGGATTAAAGCGTTATGACAACACCCAGCTGGCCCGTACCATTGCCTCGCGCTGGATTCATACCAACCTTGAGCGTTACAACGAAGAACACAAACTGATTGAGAAGTACAACGTCATCAATAATCAACGTGCCGGTGGCGGTGAATATCCTGCTCAGGATGGTTTCGGCTGGACCAACGGCGTATTACGGGCGCTAATGGCGGATTATCCTGATGTTCATTAAACCTTACCTGATCATGTAAAGCGGCTCACAACACGCCGACTAGCACTTAAGCCAGCCGGCGTGTTGTCATCTTGCTCATATTTTCTATATAAAAGCCCGCATAAAGCGGGCTAAAGAACTTACAGCCAAAGTGACTCTCTTTTTTCCTGGTCCGATATCTCTTACTTAGTGAAGGCTAAACGCCCTTCAGCAGCAGTCACTTTGATCGTATCCCCAGGGCCAAAGCGACCAGAGAGCAAATCCTGAGCAAGCGGGTTCTCGAGCCGGCTCTGAATCGCCCGTTTGAGTGGCCGAGCACCATAAACCGGATCGAAGCCGACCACCGCCAGCTGGGCCATGGCATCGTCTGATATCTCTATCGCCATGTCGCGCTCTTTGAGGCGTGTGCGCAGCCGATCAAG
The DNA here is from genome assembly GCF_003012345.1 of Phytohalomonas tamaricis. Lineage (GTDB taxonomy): Bacteria > Pseudomonadota > Gammaproteobacteria > Pseudomonadales > Halomonadaceae > Phytohalomonas > Phytohalomonas tamaricis. Next base: position 88,370 of record NZ_PVRV01000013.1, on the reverse strand, counting down.
CTGGATACTGGCAATGTGCTGGATCTGTTCCTGACCGAGCGGATGGAACACCACCAGCTCATCGATACGATTGATCAACTCGGGACGGAAATGCTGGCTAACCACATCCATCACTGCAGCCTTCATCTTGTCGTAACTTTCTTCCCCCTGCGACGCAAAGGACTGAATCACGTCGGAGCCCATGTTGGAGGTCATGACGATGACGGTATTACGAAAATCAACGGTCCGTCCCTGCCCATCGGTCAAACGACCATCTTCGAGCACCTGAAGCAAGATATTGAAGACATCGGGATGGGCCTTCTCGACCTCATCAAGCAGCAGTACCGAGTAGGGCTTGCGCCGTACCGCCTCGGTCAAATAACCGCCTTCTTCGTAACCAACATACCCCGGTGGCGCACCGATCAACCGTGCCACGGAGTGCTTCTCCATGAACTCCGACATATCGATACGTACCATTGCCTCTTCGGTATCAAACAAAAACGAGGCCAGCGCCTTGCACAGCTCGGTCTTGCCCACCCCGGTCGGGCCGAGGAACAAAAATGAGCCATTGGGGCGATTGGGATCGCTGATTCCAGCGCGCGAGCGGCGCACCGCGTTGGAGACTGCCTCAACGGCCTCATCCTGGCCGACGACGCGCTCATGCAGCGCTTCTTCCATGCGCAGTAGCTTGTCACGCTCGCCCTCAAGCATTTTGGATACCGGAATGCCGGTCCAGCGCGACACAACTTCGGCGATTTCCTCTTCGGTAACATTGGCACGCAGCAGCTTCAGCGGCGTCTTCTCCGCCTCACCGGCCTCGTTCATCTTGCGCTCGAGTTCGGGAATCACGCCATACTGGATTTCCGACATACGTCCAAGATCGCCCTGCCGCCGTGCAGCTTCGAGATCAATTCGCGCCTGTTCAAGTTCGGCCTTGTACTGGGCTGCGCCCTGCAGGCTTGCTTTTTCAGCCTTCCATATTTCGTCAAGGTCCGCATACTCGCGCCCTAATTCGTCGATCTGACCTTCAAGCGTATCAAGGCGCTTCTTGGACGCCTCGTCAGTTTCCTTCTTCAGCGCCTCGCGCTCGATCTTGAGCTGGATCAGGCGCCGTTCAAGACGGTCCATCTCCTCCGGCTTGGAATCCATCTCCATGCGGATGCGCGATGCCGCCTCATCGATCAGGTCGATCGCCTTGTCAGGCAGCTGACGGTCGGTGATGTAGCGGGTCGAGAGCTTTGCTGCAGCGATGATCGCCGGATCGGTGATATCAACGCCGTGATGCACCTCGTAACGCTCTTTGAGGCCGCGCAAAATGGCGATGGTGTCCTCTTCAGACGGCTCATCGACCAGCACCTTCTGGAAGCGACGCTCAAGCGCGGCGTCTTTTTCGATGTACTGCCGGTACTCATCAAGCGTGGTCGCGCCGACACAATGCAGCTCGCCCCGCGCCAACGCCGGCTTGAGCATGTTACCAGCATCCATCGCCCCTTCAGCCTTGCCGGCGCCAACCATGGTGTGCAACTCATCGATGAACAGGATGACCTGCCCTTCTTCCTTGGCCAGCTCGTTGAGCACCGCTTTCAGACGCTCCTCGAAATCGCCGCGGAACTTGGCGCCAGCCAGCAGCGCACCGAGATCGAGCGACAGCACGCGCTTGTTCTTGAGCCCTTCCGGCACCTCGCCGTTGACGATGCGCTGGGCGAGCCCTTCGACGATGGCGGTCTTGCCCACGCCGGGTTCACCGATCAACACCGGATTGTTCTTGGTGCGACGCTGCAGAACCTGAATGGTACGGCGAATTTCATCGTCACGGCCGATCACCGGGTCAAGCTTGCCGTCGGCGGCACGCTGGGTCAGGTCCATGGTGTATTTATCAAGTGCCTCGCGGCTTTCTTCCGCCCCGGCATCGTCCACTTTGGCACCGCCACGCAGACTATCGATCGCTTGCTGGACCCCCTGCTTGGTCAGGCCAGCGCCATTTAGAAGCTTGGCAATGTCGCTGCCCATGCTGAGTGCAGCGAGCAGTACTAATTCGCTTGCAATGTACTGGTCGCCGCGCGCCTGCGCTTCACGGTCGGCAAGATTGAACAGGCGGGCCAGATCCTGACCCATGGTGACGTTGCCGTCGAAATTGCTTACCGCCGGCAAGTTATCGACATGAAGGCTCATTCCATCACGCAGCTTGCTGGCATCGCCCCCCGCCTTTTGAATCAGCGCCTTGAAGCCATTGTCACTGTCATTCAACAAGGCCAACAATACGTGTCCCGGCTGCAGTTGATTATGACCATGACCTACCGCCAACGATTGAGCTTCCGCCAGCGCATTTTGCAACTTACTGGTCAGTCGATCGATTCTCATAGCTATTCCTCACTTGGCATCTGGGCGGCGCGCACTGGAACGACATGTTCTAGCGGCCCGTCAGCGATGCATTCAAATCATGTTGATAACCAAGATGGGGGAGCAGCCAGGAGGTTTCAAGATAGGGGGTTGACAAATTAACGCTGGCCAAAATGGCAGCGCAGTCCATAAGAAGTACTTATAGCGAGAGGGATATTTTTTCTGTCTGCGACGTCAGCTGTTATCTTAACCAGATGACCGACGCCATCCGGCCGGTATGACCATCGTCACGACGATAGGAATAAAAACGTGGGTCGGACGCCGTACAGAAATGCCCACCGGTGATCTCCGTCAACCCCAGCGCCTCAAGGCGCAGACGTGCCAGACGGTAAAGATCGGCCATGTAATGATTGAGCTTGTAGGGACTAGGTTCAAAGGCCATTTCAGCCTCGGCCTGGTGCGCCACAAAGGTATCGAAGACTTCCCGCCCCACCTCGAACTGGGCATTTGAAATGGCCGGGCCCAACCAGGCCAGCATGTTGGCCGGTTCGCAGCCCAGCGCATCCAGCGTTGCTTCAAGCACGCCCTCAGCCAGCCCACGCCAACCGGCATGGGCCACCCCGACCTTGGTCCCACGCCGGTCACAGAAGAACACGGGCAAACAGTCGGCTGTCATGACCACACAGGCATAATCGTGATTCATCGCCACGGCCGCATCAGCCTTGGGCGGACTCGGCTCAAAAGAGCGCTGAACAGATGTGCCATGTACCTGGTCAAGCCATAGCAGAGGGCGCGAATCATCGAGCTGGTCCTCTAGCAGCCGTCGGCAAAGATTCACTTTTGCAGGATCATCGCCGACATGCGCCGCCGGATTAAAGGAGGCAAAGTCACCTTCACTGGGCCCTGTTTCACGCGTGGTCACGAAGGCACCAACGGTGCTTGGCGCACTCCAGTCAGGCAGGATCAGGCTAGGCTGTTCACTCTTAGTATTCATGCGCTCGCGGCCTCGTCCGCTCAATTCTTCTTGCCTCTCACGTCTTCTTGCCCCTCACGACTCTTCGAGCATATCTGCCCGCAAACAATCGAGCAGCACGCTCATATCGTCAGGCAAATCTGCATGGTACGTCTGGGTCTCTCCGCTGACAGGATGATCAAACGCCAACTTTCGAGCATGCAGCGCTTGCCGAGGAAACTCGCGCAGCATCGTTTTCAAGGCATCACTGGCACCGGCAGGTAACTTGAGTCGTCCACCGTAGACGGGATCACCGACCAAGGGATAGCCGCGATGCATCATATGAACGCGAATCTGGTGAGTACGTCCTGTTTCCAACCGGCAGCTCACATGCGTATGGCCACGAAAACGTTCCTTGACGCGATAATGCGTGACCGCCGCTTTGCCACCTGCCACGACCGCCTGACGTTTACGGTCCTTGGGGTGACGTCCGATCGGGGCATCAACCATCCCACCAGCGATCATCACACCGGTAGCCACCGCATCGTATTCACGCCATACGCTCTTGGCTTGCAACTGCTCAACTAATGCCGTCTGCGCCCGCAGCGTTTTGGCGACCACCATCAATCCGCTGGTATCCTTGTCCAAACGATGAACGATGCCGGCACGCGGTATCGCCGCCAGCGAAGGCGCATGGTGCAGCAGTGCGTTGAGCAACGTGCCATCAGGGTTGCCCGCCGCGGGATGAGCAACGAGGCCCGCCTGCTTGTTAAGCACCAGGACATCATCATCTTCATCGATGATATCGAGCGCAATGGCCTCGGGTTGCCACGCAGTTGAATCCTCCACTCGCGCACTCAGCCTGAGCTTCGAGCCACCCAGCACGCGATCTTTGGGTTTCGCCTGGGCACCATCCAACGTCAGGGCGCCTTCTTTAATCCAGCCTTTCACTCTTTCACGCGAATAATCCGCAAGGAGCTCGGCGGCGGCCTGATCAAGGCGCAGGCCGGTCATGGCATCAGGAATGGTAAGACTGTGTTCAATGCTTTCGGCCATGGGGCTCTCTCAATGCGCGTATCGCGATAGGCGTTTCGCGGCGGCTATACGATGTTTTATAGTAGCTCTCGATCTATACGGCTCGATTATCGAGCCACTGGGCTTTATAGTGAGCCCCTTTCACAGTTTTCAATAGTCAATGAGTAGCCAAGGCGGTGAAGCTTATCATACCGCCGAGGGTTGCCCGACACGAGGAAGATGATGCGCGCCATTTCTCTGAGTGCCCTCACGCTGGCGGCCATACTGCTGACGGGCTGCGCCGGTAATTCACCGCAACAAGATGCACCTGAGGTGCCGGAACAGGAATTATATCAGCAAGCCCAGCAGGCGCTCGATAACGGACGCTACTCCACTGCAGTAACTCGGCTCGAGCAGCTCGATAATCGTTATCCTTTCGGACGTTATGCCGAACAGGCCCAGCTTGAGCTGATCTATGGTTATTATCAGATCAGTAACTGGGAATCGACCCGTGCCGCTGCCAGCCGCTTCATCCGTTTGCATCCCGACCACCCGCAGATCGATTACGCCTACTACATGCGCGGTCTGGCCGCCTGGCAGGCAGGCCGCTTCAGCCTGGAGAGCTTCGACCTGATCGATATCTCCAAGCGTGACCTGGGTGCCACGCGTGATTCCTATGTCGATTTTGGCGAACTGGTACGACGCTTCCCAGACAGCACCTATGCTCCGGATGCCCGTCAGCGCATCATCTTCCTGCGCAACGTACTGTCCCGCCAGGAGCTTCAGGTCGCTGACTTCTATCTGCGCAAAGAAGCCTATGTCGCTGCGGTAGAACGCGGCAAGTGGGTGCTTGAACACTATCCACAGACGCCCGCGTCACGCGATGCATTGGCTGTGATGGTGGAGGGTTACATGGGGTTGAACATGACCGATCGCGCTCGGGAAACCTTGGCGCTGCTGATCAAGAACGACCCGCAGAACAAGCGACTCGATGGCACCACGTTTGTACCGCGCTATGTCGATGCCAAACCGCTCAAGGTTCAAAGCCAAGGCTAAGATAAGGCATTGGCGCTGCTCCTTACGCAAGCTGTCCCTTACGCAAAAAGAACGCCTCGCATCCGCGAGGCGTTCTTTTGTTTGCTCGGTATTACCGGCGCTCTTGCTGGTTAGGCGGCACCATCGTCTCAATCAGGTTTTTCTGGCCGAACATAGTTTAAAGTCGTGAAGTTCATTGGCACGGGCTAGGCCTGACGCCGTACACTACCGTCTTGCTGCGCTCATGACTTTGCATGGCCTATACAACGCGACCAGACCCACTTGCCCGCGCTAGTGGCGCCATCGCGGCCTGTTCAACGCAACTGTTGTATACGCCGGCTCCCATCCAACAGATCATCGGAAGGATAAAACCTTGCTTGTTCGTCTGATTATTTTCGCCATTCTGATCTGGTTTGGCCTGAAGCTTTATCGCCGTTATAAATTGAAACAGGAAACGCTAAAGCGTCAAAAGGCAGCGCATGAGCTACGTGACGGCGGTGTCATGGTGCGCTGTGCCTATTGCCAGGTTCATTTGCCCAAGAATGAAGCCCTGACAAATGATACCCAATGGTTCTGCTGCGAACCGCATCGTCAGAAATTTCTCACGTACGGTTCCCAGCGCAAGGATGAGCGATAACGGTAAGCTATAACAGCCGCTCGCTCGTGGCATTTTTCGGTTGGTAGGGAGCAGGATCTACAATCGGGACATTCCCTAGTAACAGATCGGCCAGCAGTTGCCCTGCTGCAGGCGCCATCATCACGCCATTGCCGAAATGACCGGCATTGATGGAGAGCCGAGCTACCTCAGGTAGTGCGCCGATAAATGGAATACTGCCGGGCGTACCGGGTCGCAGCCCTGCCCAATGCTGCACCACCTCGCAGTGCTTTAATTCCGGCAGAATCTCCAGCGCTTGAGCGTACAGCTGACGATACCCTTCCTCAGGAAGGGACTTGTCGAAGCCGACATCCTCGAAGGTGCTTCCTGCTAGAATCAGGCCATCACGGCGCGGTATCAGGTAATGCCCGTTCATCAGCACGACATGTTCAAGCAAGCCAGGCGCAGCCTTGAAAAGCAGCATCTGTCCTTTGACCGGATAGATAGGCAACACGCTTCCCAATGGCTCAATTATTCGTGCACTCCAGGCCCCACCGGCTACAACCACATGCCCTCCTTCAATCAGCCCCTGGGAGGTCTCAACACCTAAGGCTGTGCCGGCGTTTACGTGGACTCGGTACACCTCTGTATGCTCAACCAGCGTCACATGATCCAGCTGCTTCAGGCGCTCGCGCAGCGCCTTGCCCAGACGGGGCGTACGAATGCTTCCAAGATCGGGCATCCATAACGCCGGATATGAAGACGCCGTCAGCTGGGATAATTTCGTTTCCAGCAGTGCAGGACTAGCTGTTTCCAAGCGTTTATCGAATGCCGAAGCCCATGCCTTGGCACTTGCTACATCTTCGACACGTAGATAGAAAATACCGCCCGGCGTAAATTGCGGATCGATCCCGGTGGCTGCCGCCAACTGCTCGGCAAGCTGGGGATAAAACTGTTCAGCGTAGCTCGCCAGTGCGGTAACCGGCGCGTCGTAGCGCCAGGGATAAAGCGGCGAGACGATCCCACCACCTGCCCAGGACGCCTCGTGCGCACAGCGCTGACGTTCGACAAGTGTCACCGAGGCGCCTGCTTCGGCTAACCGAAGTGCACTCATCATCCCTATGACACCGCCACCTACAATCAAGAAGTCGTCCAAACATCTTCTCCAGCTGAGCTTTTCCAGCGATGATACCGAATACCATCGTCTCCTCGCTAAGCCTCCCCGTCCATCGTGCCGATAGATAGCAAGAAGAAAACGATAAGAATCCATTTCGCGCGAATCTTGCGCTCAAACGACACGGGTATCCAGAGGCATGAACGCGCAAAAAAAGCATCAGTCCGGTATCGGGCTTTTAGAATCGCTCGTTACGCTTTTGCTTATCGCATTACTCGCGAGCTGGTCACTTCCGCATTACCAGCAATGGCTTAACGAAACTGCCGCCCGCGGGGCCAGAAACGACATGCGTACGTTGATTGCCTATGCCCGCCAGACCAGCGTTGCCATGCATCGTTCGTTGATACTTTGCGGCAGCACCAATGGTAGCGATTGCGATGGCCAATGGCAGCACTACACGATCGTGCGTACCTCTCAGGAAAATAACCAGGCAAATAGCACCGAGGAAGTGCTCGCCCGCCTCGAACCCGATACGCGTATTACGATCAAAGGGCCTGGCGCAGATCGCCTCTTTCATCCTCAACCGACCAAGAACATGGTCAATGCCACGTTTCGCTTCTGCCTTCCGGCCTCAGGATCTGCAGATTCGCCACGCGCGTTGTTACTGGTGGTCAACGCGATGGGACGCACCCGCGATGAATCGCTTACTAGTGACGCCGAGTGCTCATGACGCCTCTGGCTGCCCCTGATATCAGCTACGGCATGCCGATGACTTATCCGTGGGCATACAGGGATTGAAGGCAATAGGTGATCTGCTTGACGATGCCCGCGACAAAGACGTTAGCCAACAAGTTGATGCTCAAACGAAGCGTAGTCCGTGCTGCACTTTGCTCGCCCTGAAAGTAGCGTTGCCGGGCTGATCGGAAAAGTCATAACACAAGGAGGGCAAACAGCAGGCTTCGAGCAAAACGTAATGTCTATCGGTTAGTCGATAGAAAAATAAGCTCACAGAAATGAATCATGCGGAGTTCTGCACTGAGCATGAGCGCAAAAGGTTCAATGAATGATAGCTCCCGGTCAGCCAATGGCCGAAATGACTAAGCAATGGCCAATAACAGCGCCGAGGCTACCGTTCATTTTTCCTGATACCACCAGGAGGGTTGAATGTTCTGCTGCGAAAAGCTCAACGATTCGCTTCCAGTCACTGCTGTCAGCACCTGTTGCAAAACGCTACTGTTGATACCCAGAATCTGTACGCTACCGTTGGAAACGTGAAGCGAGGGCGTGCCGACCATATAGTCGCTCGTTAACTCCACGGCGGCGATCTGACCCGCCGTTTCTTTTGCTTCCGACCCTTGCCAAGTGATTTGCGGGAATTGGAAGGCATAAAAGTAGCTGACACCATCGATAGGCGTGCAAATACTCGCACTCGGCTCATAAGCAGTGAAAAACGTAGTCCCCGTGACCGTTTGCGTGTTAGACAGCACCTTGCGTCCGCTGCCTGCCTCGCCGATGGCAAGCTTCCAGCCCGAGAAACTCGCTAGTGCGGTTTTTGACGTTCGTGCAGCGGCTGGAAAGCTTAAGGTCCCGCTTTCGCTTTCCGCATCGAATGTAGCCTCGCTCAGATCATCGAAACTTATCGCCTGCGCACCCTCTGCTCCGCTCAGAACGGAGGTCACATTGAGGATGAACAGGTAGTTACTGATCTCAGTCCGCCCGGGATGGGCACGGTCGCCGCTGCCGATCATCAGAAAATCGAACTTCTGACCGCCGATAGTGGTACGTACCAAATCCGGCGTGTTGAAAAAGCGCCGGTCCTGGCCATCACTGAGGTGTCGGCCCAGCGTCGCCAGTTTGGTCAGGCTCCACTGCGAGGCATCCGTATTGCTGATATCGGCGTACCAGACATTCCCGCCCGTATCGGCGAAGAAAGCGTGATCGCTTAGATCATTGAGATCGAGATCGACCAGGTTAAGATTGCCCGACACGCTGTCCTTCAACTCAGAGGTGGCGTTGAGCTTGTCGCTGCCTGTCGTAGCGGCAAAGCCACCGATGAGATCACCACTATAAGCGTCAACAATATAGACGCCGGTGCCACGCGAGTCGTCCTGAATCGCGTCGAGATCATCTTTGGCGATGTCGTAGCCGCCGCCGAAGGTGAAGACCGCTTTTGATGATTCCAATTTAGCCGGTATGGGCGTCGACCATGTCTGACCGAGGGTTGCAAACCCCGCCGTCTGAGGTGTGATACGCCAGGCCCATGCAGGTGGACCATCCTTCTTTGTGACATCTAAGCCGTAATAACTGTAGCCGCCGCGTCGAAAGCCGAAGGCGATCAAGGCACGATCATCATTCGCGTCACCGATCACGCCGCTCTTGTCACTATCGACAGTGATATAACCCAGTTCACCATCGAGACCGTAATTGATTGACTGCGCTGATTCATAGATTTTCTCACCGCTTTCAAGATCGTAGGCACGGTATTGTTCATTGCCGTTGAGCATGCGATAGACCGGAGTATCGACAGTCTCCTCGGGCCAGAATGCCCAGCTCTCCTGTCCCGTACTGGCATTTACGGCATGCAAAATACCTTCATTGGTGCCAAAGAAGAGGCGAACGTTACTATCGCTGTCGCCGCCGTAATTGATCGCAATCGGCGTCGAGTGAATGATATCGCCTACCAGCCAGTCACGTGTGCCACCACTGCCACCGATGACATCCTTACCCAGCACCCAGTTGGCGACATCGACCGGCGCATATTGCGTACTCTTGAGCAGAGTGGCAGCCGGGGAACCGAAATATTGATCGGCGTCTCCCCTTGCCCCTGAACTGCTGATCGTCGGGAGATAAGTGGAAAGAGAGACGATACGGTTAGCACTAAGAATATCAGTGTAGACATCCCGGCCCAGGTAGCCTTGAGTGAGCAATTGCGCACCGAAGCCGCCACTTTCCACCTCGTCGTCATCGCTGGCACCGCTCCATAGCTCGCTGCCTGTACGTTCTCCCGCTTCGCTATCATAAACATATTTCTTGATATTACCTGTCCACTGCTGATCCTCTTGTGGCAGGAAACGCGGTAGATAGACATAGTCCAAACTGCGCGTCTGGGTGACGTTGGCAGCGGTGAGCTCAGAGGACACCAGCGTCCGAGACTGAGAAAGAATATTGGCAACGATATTATTAAACGCGGTGCTGAGCTGACTGACGTCATCGGCGGTGAAATAGCCCTTGGTGTCGGTTTCTTCACCTTCCTCGTCCAGGAGCGGTGAGGCCGCATCCTTTAGCAATTGTTGATCAGTAGCGAAGCCGATCGTGTAGGTATAGGCATGCTGATCGCCAGCCAGATCAGGAGCCAGATCATGGGTTCTCATGTACTCGGTCAACTGCGGCAGGCAGTTTTCGCTATTGCCGTCGTTATCGGCCTCATAATTGCCGCATGTACTACTAGCGACGAGAGACTTTATTTTGCTATTGGCATCGATGTCCTTGTTGGGCTGCCCATCGGTCATATAGATCACGTAAATGTTTTCACAGGATCTTAACGGGGATTCATATACCCCATTGGTTTCAATTGTCGTATCTCGATCTGGCTGGTCCTTCGCTTTCTTGTCATCGCCAAACCACACCGAATCTCCCGAGAAATAGCGATAGACTTCATACATGGTCTCGCACAGCGGCGTAGTGGTAGTAGCCTGTAGGCTATTAACGACATTCTGGAGCGCCAGACGACCGTGATCACCCGTTTCATCCTGAGTTTTTTCCGATGGAAAGCCCTGTACTATACGACCGCCGTTGTTTTTATTAACGCCACTCTGAACGTCATAGTTATCGTTAAATACGGTCAATGCAAAATTGAGCTTTGGATTATCTTCGATAATCTTAATAATAACGCTCTTGGCGACAGCGAGGCGTGAGTCACTGCTATTGGCAACTTTAGCCGTCATGCTTGCCGAGTTATCGAAAATGATCATTACCTGCGGCTGGCCACCGAGACTGTCACTTTGATAACGCGACATATAAACATCAACGTCATCACCGTAGGCATACCCCCCCATAGTAATGGTAAATAGCCACAAGCACAGGGCGATAACCTTTAGCCTAATCGTCATAAGGCCAGTCCATTGGAGGTGGTCGCGCTATAAGTCACATCGAAAAGTCCCTGTTGAAGAGCACTACTGGAATGCAGAATATCCCTTTGCTGCTCACGCGAAATATCGGCTTCATAGTAACGGCAAAGTGCTCGCCCGTTTGAACTTGAAAGTTCGCGTATCAACGCCTCATCATCACAGGGATTATCCACTCTCTTCAGAGTGATACTTCCTTCCCCGCTACAGTCATCTTCGTCGTCAGCGCACACAGTGATATCTATGCTCTGATCCTTTTCAAGCTGCTGGAGTTGCGTCATCAAACTGCTCGTCTCTCCGCTACTGTCAGGCAAGAGATCCATTAGCAGCTGATCGACAACCCCATCATTGAGCTGGAAATTCTCGACGCGCTGTCCGGTCTGATAAGCAGAACGCGTCTCGAACAGCCCACTGGAAAAAAGCGATAGCGCCAGAATTGACATGCCGGTCAGTAATATCAGGCCGATCAGCAGTGAAAAGCCGCCTTGCTTTTTCGGCGTTGAGATATCAATCGCTATGGTTACGTGCATTGCGAATCATGACCGTGGTGGAGAAAAGGCGTCGGATACGATTGTCGGCGGGTGCGCTGTAGGTTTGTCCACCTAGCATGAGGGTCGATTCGCCTATCTGCCGTGGCACTGCCAAAGCGTCGCTGCGAATCACAAGGTAGACCCGAGCGCTGATGACGTTTTGCCACCACCCGAGCAGGTCGCTCTGGGCCTGTAGCACAGCCTCTTCACTGGAATAATAGTGATCGGCAAAACCATCACCGTCCTGGTCATAACCCCAGTCAATAGCCAGCGCTTCAACGTTGCGAACGATCTCAACCGTGCGATACTGCCCTGTCGCGCCTAACTGAGCCATATAGAGTGCAGGCACATTGAGTGCGCCACCATCCGACTGCGTTTCCTGAACGCTGCGCAGATAGTAATACACGGCGTGATACTGCCACTGATCATCATCGTCTAGATTACTGCAAGCCCCACCAGACCCAGTCCCGATCCAGGCACAGCTCCCGTGACTTTCCAGCCCGACCGATGAGGCGCCATCCACCTTCGCATAGCGTACAAACAGCACGTCATGCGGTGCCTGCGGATCGCCTGACCAGAGGCTGTTGATACAACCACTGTGCTGACACACCTCTGCCGTCGGCGCCCCCCAAGCCGGGAGTGGCTGAGCTAGTTGAGCATCGCCACCGTAGCCAGCCCTGGCAGCCTGCTGGAAGTTGTCATCATCTGCTTCGAAAGTGCCTTCGAACGATGGCTGCCAGACCTTGCCCCAGAATCCGGCGCGCCGTATATCGTCAGCGATCAGCTGCGTTGCGAAGCGTCCCGTCGACTGCACCTCGGTAAGCGCTTGCTGATACTGCGCTGCACGCGCCACATGGATATAGATAGTGACGATCGCGCCGATGACCAGCGCGCCAAGGGCCAGCGCAATCATTAGCTCAAGCAGACTCGCCCCGCGTTGACGATAGCCCGTCATGACGAACCATCCGCGGAATAGACCACCGTTTTCAGCACTACATCCTTGCGCGCCACGCTGATAGCATCATCGCCGCACTCCCCTTGTGCCGTGGTTGCTCCTGTGCCCTGCCAGGCTAGCGCTACGGTAACCTCATTAGCCGAAACGGAAATGCAGCCCTGTGCATTGCGAAATCCACCGTTACTTCCATCCAAGGCTAGTTCGCGCTGCCACTCACAGATATCGTATTGAGCCACGGCTGCCGGACCATCGGATGATTGCGTGCACGTTTGAGTGGTGCTGGAAGGCATTACACTTGTGTTGGTGGCATAGGCTTTGAGCCCTGCTTCAGCGGCATTGGCGCGAATGCGCTCGATCATCCCTTCAACCAGCAATGTTGCACGGGTCCGCTGCAGCGCCTCCTCATTGGCACGCATTGCCGAAAACTGCAGCCCAGCCGCCCCCATGATGCCAACACTCAGCACCACTAACGTGACCAGTACTTCAATGAGCGAGAAGCCCTGCTGTCGGGTATGACAAACCATGGCGTCATCCGTAATTGCTTAGACGCCGCTCAGATAAAGCGGCGCTCATATTGGAAGCAATAACGGCGGATGGATGATGAATCTTTAAAGAGTTGTAGCAAAGGAAAGGAATATCAGCGGCGCAAGGAGGCTTTTTTGCGGATAAGTTCGCGCTTGAGGTCTTTAGGTGAACGTACGATTAGAAAACCAAAAGAGACTGCGCCCTCTCGACTGTTGACGGCATGATGCATTTGGTGGGCCTGGATACGTTTACGCCAGAACGCACGGCGGCGATTGAAGGGCACACGAAAGCGACGATGCACCAGACCATCATGAAACATGAAATACACCGCACCGTAAGCGGCGATGCCGAGCCCTAAACTCAGCAGATAAGGGTGACCGTTCGAGCCGAAATAGATCAGAACGATCGAGGGCAGAGCAAACCAGAACGCGAACAGATCGTTGAGCTCAAACGCACTATGACGAGGCTCGTGGTGCGACTTATGCCAACACCACAACACTCCATGCATGATATAGCGATGCGTGAACCACGCCACACCCTCCATTAGCGCCAAGGCCGCAAAGAACAACATAACGTTGATGACGATATCGCCCATGTCACTTCCTCTGGCTGCCTGCCAGCGCTCCGGGCTCGGAGCACCTGTCTTCCCGCAAAAAAGACCAATCAAACACTAGCGATAACGCGCTCTCTGAGCTCGCGGGGCATGGAAAAGGTAATATTCTCTTCCTGGCCTGCCAGTTCTTCCGGCGCTTCAGCACCCAATTCTTGAAGGCGTGAAATAACGCTTTTGACCAGTACTTCCGGGGCGCTGGCGCCAGCAGTAATCCCAATCGAAGTAACACCCTCGAACCAGGACGGCTGCATTTCTTCGGCATTATCGATTAAGTAAGCCGGTGTGCCCATGCGCTCGGCCAACTCACGCAGGCGATTCGAGTTAGAGCTATTAGGGCTACCCACTACCAGTACCAAGTCGCTTTCCTCAGCCAGCTGACGCACAGCGTCCTGGCGATTCTGCGTGGCATAGCAGATATCATCCTTGCGCGGCCCCTGAATGTCGGGAAACGTCTCGCGCAGCGCGTCAATCACCTTGGAAGTATCGTCCATCGAAAGCGTCGTCTGGGTGACGAAAGACAGCTTCGATGGATCGCGTACCTGAAGATTTCTGGCATCGTTTTCATCTTCGACGAGATAAACCGCCCCGCCGTACGACGTATCGTAACGGCCCATCGTGCCTACCACCTCAGGGTGGCCAGCATGACCGATCAGGATGCATTCCTGGCCGCGCTTGGCATAGCGCAGCACTTCCATATGCACCTTGGTGACCAGAGGACAGGTGGCATCAAAAATCTTCAGCCCACGGCGCTCGGCCTCCTGCTGCACGGCACGCGATACACCGTGGGCAGAAAAGATCACGATCACATTATCGGGCACTTCATCGAGCTCTTCGACAAAAATAGCACCACGCGCTTTCAGGCTGTCGACCACAAAGCGATTGTGCACCACTTCATGACGCACATAGATCGGCGCACCGAACACATCAAGCGCACGGTTGACGATATCGATGGCACGGTCGACGCCAGCGCAGAAACCACGCGGGTTAGCCAGTTTGATTTTCATGGCAGGTTGTTCAGATGCTTGCATGGGCACCTCGCCCTCGCTTAATGAGTAGTGGCCGGACGGACGTCAAGCACTTCAACTTCAAAGGTCAGGGTACGCCCCGCCAACGGATGATTAAAGTCGACTTCGACCTGGCGCTCACCGATCGACTTGATCACGCCAGGCAGTTCGCCGCCAGCCGGATCGGAAAACGATACGACCATGCCCTCTTCGATGGTCATCGTCTCGAAATTGTCAATGGATAGCGTTTGCACATTCTGCGGGTTGTACTGACCGAAACCGTGCTCAGGGGCAACGGCATAGCTGCCGCTCTCACCTATCGCAAGCCCCTTGATAGGCGCCTCGAATCCCGGTGGTAGATTGCCGTCCCCAAACACGAAGTCGGCAGGGCGTTTTTCCCGAGTGGAATCGACGATCGTGCCGTCTTCAAGCTTCAAGGTGAAATGAAGCGAAATCTCCATTCCTTCACCAACCCGATAGTCGCTCATCTAAACGCTCCCTCTCCATCCTTTAGCTATCCTTTAGCCTGATCGCTGACTTGCTGTTTTTTCTTGCCACGCAGCGATTCCCAGATTAGCGCAACTGCACCCACCGTGATGGCCGAATCCGCCACATTAAAAGCAGGATAGAAATATCCGCCCCAATGAAAAGAGAGGAAATCGACCACATAGCCAAGCATCAGGCGATCATAGAGATTACCCAATGCTCCGCCGATAATTAAGGCAATCGCCAAAGCGGTCAGGCGCTCGGAAGCCTTCAGTCGCGAAAGCCAGACGGTTAAACCGGTAACCGCCGCTACTGCAATTGCCGCGAACAGCCAACGCTGCCAGCCGGCATGCTCAGCCAGAAAGCTGAACGCCGCGCCGGTATTGTGCAAAAGCGTCAGATTGAAAAATGGCAGCACCTCGACCGGCCGGCCATACGACAGCGTAGCACTGACAAGTGCCTTGCTGCCGAGATCAATCACGACCACGATGACTGCCAGCCATAACCAGCGCAGCGGACGCTGCATCGGCGCGTCATTCATTGCATTCCCTCACGACACTTTCTAGCGTTGGCTTATGCATAGCGACGAACTTCACCCGGCCCACCCGGCAAATTGGCGATCGAACGTGCGCTCAACGTCGGATACTCAGGGTGAGTGCCTACATCGGGACGACGTTCCCAGCTACGCTCATCCTTCTCGTAGGGGCTCACACGCACACCGATCTTCAGACCATCAAGTTCGGTCACCGCCGCATCACCTGCTTCGGCGAGCGGCTTGAGCAGTGCCTCGGAGGTAATCAGCACGAAACGTAGTTCCTCGCCAAGCTTCGAGAGCAATGCGCTTAGACGGTCATCGACGTAGAGCGTCACTTCGGTGTCGAGTGAACCCTTGATCTGACCTTCGTTGCGTGCCGCTTCCAGGCACTTATTGACGGCGTGCTTCACCTCCATCACCTCAGCCCAGAACTCGCGATCCATCTCGGCCCCTTCCGGCAGCATCACCAGGCCCTGATAATAGGTTTCAAGCAGCACGCTCTCCTGATGTTCGCCAGGGATGTTTTCGTAGATCTCATCGGCGGTGAAGGAAAGTATCGGAGCCACCCAGCGCGCCAGTGCTTCGACAATATGATAAAGCGCGGTCTGACAGCTGCGACGTGCCAGCGAGTCGGACTGAGTGGTGTACTGACGATCCTTGATAATATCGAGGTAGAAACCACCCATGTCGCGAGCACAGAAGGCGTGTACCTGCTGATAGACATCGAGGAAACGATACTCTTCATAGGCCTTCTCGATTCGCGCCTGCAATAGTGCGGCACGATCGAGCGCCCAGCGATCAAGCGCGAGCATCCGCTCAGGTTCGACGCTGTCACTGGCCGGGTCGAAACCGGTCAGGTTGCCGAGCATGAAGCGCGCCGTATTACGAATACGGCGGTAGGCATCGGCAGTACGCTTTAAGATCTCATCGGAGATCGCCATCTCGCCAGAGTAGTCAGTGGAGGCGACCCATAGACGCAGGATATCGGCACCTAATTTATCCATTACCTGCTGCGGCGCGACCACGTTGCCCACCGACTTGGACATCTTGCGGCCTTGAGCATCAACAGTGAAGCCGTGGGTCAGCAGTGCCTTATACGGTGCATGACCATCAATCGCCGCCCCCGTCAGCAGCGACGAGTGGAACCAGCCGCGGTGTTGGTCTGAACCTTCAAGGTATAGATCGGCCTGCGGTCCCGCCTCGTGTCCCATCGGATGGGAACCACGCAGCACATGGAAGTGGGTCGTGCCTGAGTCGAACCAGACGTCGAGCGTGTCGTTGACCTTTTCGTACTGATCCGCTTCATCGCCAAGCAGTTCGGCGGTATCGAGTTTAAACCATGCTTCGATACCGTCCTGCTCGACACGCTGAGCCACTTCCTCCATCAGCTCGACAGTACGCGGATGCAGCTCACCGCTCTCCCTGTGCAGGAAGAACGGAATCGGCACGCCCCAGTTGCGCTGGCGCGAGATACACCAGTCGGGACGCCCAGCGATCATGCCATGCAAACGAGCCTTGCCCCA
The DNA here is from genome assembly GCF_003012345.1 of Phytohalomonas tamaricis. Lineage (GTDB taxonomy): Bacteria > Pseudomonadota > Gammaproteobacteria > Pseudomonadales > Halomonadaceae > Phytohalomonas > Phytohalomonas tamaricis. The sequence goes on along the minus strand of NZ_PVRV01000013.1, from coordinate 71,046 downwards.
CGTCGGGAAGAACTGTGTATCGTCGACGCTCTTCAGGGCCGCCTCACGCAGTGGCGCGCCTTCTTTTGGCGCATTATCCATGCCAATGAACCACTGCGCTGTGGCGCGGTAAATCAGGGGTGTCTTGTGGCGCCAGCAGTGCATGTAACTGTGCGTGATACGCTCATGGGCCATCAGATTGCCAGCATCATCGAGCGCTTCGACGATGCGCGGGTTAGCTTTCCAGATCATCATCCCGCCGAACAGCGGCAAGGACTCAGCGTAAACGCCGTTACTCTGCACCGGGCTGAAAATCTCGTCACTACTCATGCCGTAGCGGCGGCACGTATAAAAGTCGTCCTCGCCGTAGGCCGGCGCGGAGTGGACCAACCCGGTACCTGCACCCAATTCGACATAGTCGGCCAGGTAGACGGGGGAATGACGCTCGTAGAGGGGATGGCGGAAGTTGATCAGTTCAAGCTTCTGACCCGGCGCGGTAGCAATCGTTTCGCCTTCACGCTTGTAACGCTCCAGACAGTTCTCGACCAGTTCTTCCGCTAACAGCAGCAACCTATCGCCGACATCAACCAGGGCATAGGTGAACTCGGGATGAATATTGAGGGCCTGGTTGGCTGGAATGGTCCATGGTGTGGTCGTCCAGATGACGGCATAAGCGGGCTTGGACAGCGCATCCAGCCCGAACGCTGCCGCCAGCTTGGCATCGTCGACCACAGGAAAGGCCACGTCGATAGTATCCGACTCCTTGTCCTGATACTCGACCTCGGCCTCGGCCAAGGCCGAGCCGCAGTCGAAACACCAATTGACCGGCTTCAATCCTTTAAAGACGTAGCCCTTCTTGACGATCTCAGCCAGGGCGCGGATCTCACCTGCCTCATTGGCAAAGTCCATGGTGCGATAGGGATTGTCCCAATCGCCCATAACGCCAAGACGAATAAAGTCGGCACGCTGACCGTCGATCTGCTCAGCGGCGTAACTGCGACACAGCTCGCGGGTTTTGTCCGCTGACAGATGCTTACCGTGGGTAGTCTCGACCTTATGTTCAATCGGCAGACCGTGGCAGTCCCAGCCCGGCACATAAGGCGCGTCGAAGCCTGCCATACTCTTGGACTTGACAATAATGTCCTTGAGAATCTTGTTGACCGCATGACCGATATGAATGCTGCCGTTGGCGTAGGGAGGGCCATCGTGAAGCAGAAACGTCTCACGCCCGGCACGCGTTTCGCGAAGCTTGGCGTAGAGGCCCATATCAATCCATTTCGCCAAGCGGTTAGGCTCCTGAGCCGGCAGGTTACCGCGCATGGGGAAATCGGTATGGGGCAGATTCAAAGTGTGCTTGTAGTCGCTCATAGCCTAGAGGTCAGCCATCGTCATGATCGGTTGGCGGATGATCCGCTGCCAACGGCGCGGACGCCAAGGGCAGTGAGTCATGAACCGCAGAGAAATTGTCTTGAAAAACAGACGGGTCGGACTGGAAGCTCGTCACGGGGCCTCTTGCAAGAACTGTCTGGAAGTCCGCTGCCCGAAAATAGTCACGAGCTTGGACAATATCGAGCTTAATCTGACGCGTCAGCGCCTCGAGACCGTTAAAAGCGATCTCACCGCGCAGCCGCGCACAGGGCCATACGTCAATACGGCGTCCATATAATGCTTCATCAGCATCAAGCAAATGCACTTCAAGCACCGGTCGGGTCGCCCCTACGGTGGGCCGCCAGCCAATGTTCGCCACCCCCGGCAATATGCGTCCATCGTCTAGCCGGGTAGCTACTGCATAAACTCCCTTCAAGACCAGCGCCCCGGGCAGCAGCGGCACATTGGCGGTCGGCACACCAATGGTACGGCCTAACTGACGGTCCTTGACGACCCGTCCATGCAGCGCATAGGGACGTCCGAGCAGACGCGCCGCCTGGCGGAAGTTGCCAGATGCCAGCAATGTCCGCACACGTGAGCTCGATACGCGCTCACCATCCAGCGTAAAGGTCCGGGTATGCTCGACACCAAAGCCGTCAAGCTCTCCGACCTGCCTGAGTAGTGAAAAATCACCGGCCCGGTCACAACCGAAACGGAAATCGTCACCAACGACCAAGTGCTTGACGCCGAGGCCCTGAACCAGAACGCGATCGATAAATTCTCGCCCGGACAACTCACGCAGGCGCTGGTTGAAGGGCAAACAGAGCACTCGATCAGCGCCATAGCGGGCCAATAGACGCACTTTATCGCCCAGTCGAGTCAACCGCGGCGGCGCCTGGTCACCCGCAAAGTATTCACGCGGCTGAGGCTCGAAAATGACCACGACAGCTGACAGTCCATGAAGATTGGCATGGCTTCGCAATTGATCGAGGATCGCCTGGTGGCCACGATGGACACCGTCGAAGTTGCCAATAGTGGCAACACTTCCTCGATGAGGAGGCTGCAGATTATGCAAGCCTCTGATCAATTCCATGCGCGGTTCCAACATCAATAAAAGCCCTTGATTATAACCAAGCCCGTTGGCGCTGACAGCTACGCCTCGAATGTCACTGCGAACCCACTGCTCACCGGCTAGCCCTTCAGTCGAAAATGTCTGACCCTAACCCCCGTTGCCGCCAGCCAGCCAAAATAAAGGGCAACGCTGCCGAGCACGAGCGCCAGCATCATTATGACACGCCGGGTGATTGACCAGTCGACCCATTGATGCCAATCGGGAGATAACCACAGCAGGCCAGCCACCAACAGCAAGCATCCCCCTCCCAGCTGAAGCACATAGCGCCCCCACCCGGGTTGGAAGCGCCATATGCCTTGACGATAAAGCCCGAGGCCCAACAGCAGCGCATTGAGATAAGCGGACAGCGACGTTGCCAGCGCTAACCCGGCATGGGCCAACGGCCAGATAAGTACCAAATTGAACCCCATATTGGCGACCATGGCGACGATACCGATCTTGACCGGGGTCTTGGTATCCTGACGTGCATAATAACCGGGTGCCAGCACCTTGATCAGCATGAAGGCAATCAATCCAAATGCCAATGCACGCAGGCTACGCGCTGCCATCACAATATCGTGATCCGTCATGGCCCCATAATGAAACAGCGTCACCAGTAGCGGCTCGGCCAATACGATGATCGCCAGTGCCGCGGGCAAACTGATCAACAATACCGCACGCAACGCCCAATCAAGCATATGTGCAAAATGTTCGCTCGACGCTTTGGCATGCTGCCGTGACAGTGCCGGAAGGATCACGGTGCCAATTGCGATGCCGAAGATGCCCAGCGGCAACTCAACCAGTCGGTCAGAATAGTACAGCCATGAGACACTGCCCGCCGCCAGCAGTGATGCCAGAATAGTATCGAGCAGCAGGTTGATCTGTGAGACCGACACACCAAAAATCGCTGGCAGCATCAGCCGTAAGATACGTCGCACGCCGGGGTGATTGAAGTTGGGCTTGGGCCGCGGCATCAAACCCAGTCGAGCCAGAAACGGCAGTTGAAAGCCGAGCTGAACGAACCCGGCAATCAATACGCCCCACGCCAGCCCCATAGCGGGCGTATCCAGACGTGGCGCCAGCCACAACGCCGCACCAATCATCGATAGATTGAGAAAAATCGGCGTCAGTGCCGGGATAGCAAAGCGATTGTGTGTATTGAGTACACTTCCCGCGAAGGCAGTCAGCGAAATCAGCAACAGGTAGGGGAACGTAATGCGCAGCATCTCGGCGGTTAGCGCAAGCTTGCCATCCCCTTCATCATGGAAGCCCGGTGCAAATACCCACACAAGCCAGGGTGATGCCAGTACCGCGATGATGGTGACACCTAGCAGCACCAAGCCAAGGCTGCCTGCCGTCGCATCGAGCAGCGCACGCGTCTCATGCTTGTCGCGCGTGCTTGAGTATTCCGAGAGTACCGGCACAAATGCCTGATTAAATGCGCCCTCGGCAAACAACCGACGCAAAAAATTGGGAATACGAAATGCGATAAAAAATGCATCCGCGCCACTGCCTGCTCCGAACAGCGTGGCGATGATGACATCACGTGCCAAGCCCAGCACACGCGATAACATCGTCATGATACTGACGATAAGTCCCGAGCGAAGCAGACCTCCCGATGCCTTACCCTCACTCATCTTGCATCCTCAGCGAATACGCGCCGGTTCAAATAACCTACCCCTTATCTGCAAAAGCAAGGGCCATTCTGCGTAGCATTATCCGGCACCGAAAGGTAACCAAAGGGAAAAGACAGCTACAAAAAAACCGGCCGAAGCCGGTTTTCCAAGCAAAGGGCCGGCTTTAAGCAGCCAGTACCTTAATTCGCGCATTCAGGCGGCTCTTGATACGGGCAGCCTTCTTCTTGGCGATGATGTCCTTGTCAGCGATACGATCGATGATCGGCTGAGCCTGCTTGAACTCAGTCATCGCCTGAGCGTGGTCACCACTCTGGATGGCTTTCAGGACACGCTTGACATAGGTACGCACCATGGAGCGCTGGCTCGCATTGTGCTTGCGGCGCACTTCTGACTGACGCGCACGCTTACGGGCTTGTTTGCTATTCGCCACCGTCTACTCCTTGGAGACTTCGACAGTTCTATTTTCAAATAGAAGTCTAAAATATGAAAATCATTGATGGAAATCACTGATTTATCAGCGACTTCCGGCCATTGTTCAAAAATGATCAACGGGCCGTGTCTGAGAGGATGCAGTATTTTAGCAGCGATGGGCATAAAACACTACTGTTTCGCAGTCACGCCTGCTTACAGCACAACCAAATTGTCGCGGTGAATCAGCTCCGGAGCCTCGATATACCCTAGCCGTGCTTCTATGTGCTGACTGGCCACACCCAGAATCTGTTGGGCATCGTCGATGCCGTAATTGATCAATCCTTTGGCAACATGCTCGCCCTGCTCATCCACGCACAACACCATGTCGCCGCGCTTGAAACTACCTTCAAGACGCTTGACCCCTACAGGCAGCAGGCTCGAGCCATGCTGACGCAGTACATTGACGGCACCCGCATCAAGCACTAGCGTACCGCGCACCTGTAACTGACCCGCCAGCCAACGCTTGCGTGCGGCCAGCGGGGCATGCTCAGGCCGGAGCAATGTTCCCAGACGTTCACCTTCAGCCAACCGTGTAAGCACATCAGGCTGACGACCACTTGCAATCGCAGTTACTGCGCCGGAGCGTGCTGCCAGCCGAGCTGCACGTATCTTGGTGGCCATCCCGCCACGCCCCAGCTTGCCACCGCCCCCGGCCACGGCAGCCAGATGCGGATCATCCGCATCGCCCTCGGAAATCAGCGTAGCGTTAGGATTACTGCGAGGATCGGCATCGAACAAACCTTCCTGATCGGTCAGGATAATCAGCGCGTCAGCCTCAAGCAGATTGGCCACCAGCGCGCCCAGCGTATCGTTGTCACCAAAACGGATTTCATCGGTAACCACGGTATCGTTCTCATTGACGATCGCGACAACATCCATATCGATCAGCGTGCGCAAGGCCGAGCGCGCATTGAGATAGCGTTTGCGATTGGAAAGATCATCATGGGTAAGAAGAATCTGCGCCGTACGCAGTCCATAGCGAGCAAAATGATCTTCATAGCACTGCACCAGTCCAGTCTGACCTACCGCCGCGGCCGCCTGCAATTCGTGCAGTTCGGTGGGGCGTACCGGCCACCCCAGCCGAGCCATGCCTTCAGCTACCGCCCCGGATGAGACCAACACGACCTCGACGCCTCGCGACTTAAGCGTTGCCAACTGATCAACCCACTGCCCAATCGCCTGGCTATCGAGACCGCGCCCATCATTAGTCAGCAGCGCACTGCCAATCTTCACTACCACGCGTCGCGCCTGGATTAGCGCATCCCGCCCGGGAATTTGCCCGTTCATTGCCTCACGTCCTCACGCCAGCCGGTTACTCACGCACGTACTCAACGCCAACGTCATAATCATCGTCATCGAAGTCGTCATCATCTTCTTCGACGTCGGGGCGCTGGCGCCGGGTCATTCGTGCCTCGGCACGTGCCACCGCCTCGGCATCCATGCGCTCGCGCATGCCACGCTCACGCTCAGCGGCCGTTTCGTCCTCAGCTTCAAGCAGACGTTGCTCGACCAGCCAGCGGTGGGCGGCCTGAACTAACGCATCAGTGCCATCGCCACTGATAGCAGAAATGCGAAACACAGGGCCTTCCCAACCAAGACGCGCAACAATATCAGCTACCACTGCCTCACGATCCTGCTCGGCAATCAGATCAAGCTTGTTCAACACCAGCCAGCGCGGACGTTCGGCCAGCGTGGGTGAGAAACGCTCTAGCTCCAGGGCGATCTTCTCGGCAGCATCGACCGGGTCAACGTCATCAAACGGTGCCACATCAACCACATGGAACAGTAGCCGCGTGCGCGTCAGGTGTTTCAAGAAGCGTAACCCCAGCCCCGCACCATCGGAAGCACCTTCAATCAGCCCCGGCACATCGGCCATGACGAAGTGTTCGTGCGTGCCGAGCTTGACCACGCCTAAATTCGGAACCAGCGTGGTAAACGGATAATCCGCGACCTTGGGCTTAGCTGCCGACACTGAGCGAATCAGCGTCGACTTACCGGCATTGGGCATACCCAACAGCCCAACATCAGCCATTAACTTGAGCTCGAGACGCAGCTCGCGACGCTCACCTTCGGTGCCCAGCGTAGTGCGCCGCGGCGCACGATTAGTTGAAGACTTGAAGTGAATATTACCTAGGCCGCGTCGCCCACCCTGAGCCACTTTCAGCGTCTGGCCGGGCGCGGTGATATCACCAATCACCTCGAGCGACTCTACATCGATGACTGTCGTCCCGACCGGCACCTTGACATAAATATCCTGGCCCTGACGCCCACTCATCTGGCGTCCCTGCCCAGGCTGGCCGTTCTCGGCCTTGTAAAAACGCTGATATTTGAAATCGATCAGCGTATTGAGCGCCTCGTCGCCAACCAGAAAGACGCTGCCACCATGGCCGCCATCGCCGCCGTCGGGACCGCCTTTAGGGATAAATTTCTCACGCCGAAAACTCAGGCAGCCACTGCCGCCCTTGCCTGCTTCTACGGTGATCGATGATTCGTCGACGAACTGCATGACCTTAAACTCCTGACGATGCTCTCGTCATGATACAAAAAAAGCCCCGCCTTTGGCGGGGCTTTTCACACGACACTCAGTCGCAAGTAACAACGAACGTCTCAGGCAGAAACGATGCTGACAAACTTGCGCTGCTTCGGGCCTTTGGTCTCAAACTTGACGTGACCGTCCTTGAGAGCAAACAAGGTATAGTCCTTGCCTACGCCCACACCAGTGCCCGCATGAAACTTGGTGCCACGCTGACGCACGATGATGTTGCCGGCCGTAGCGACCTGACCACCGTACAGCTTGACACCAAGGCGTTTGGATTCCGAATCGCGACCGTTACGTGTACTACCTGCCGCCTTCTTGTGAGCCATTGCAAATTACCTCACTCGTTGGGGGATGATCCGCTCAGGCGGAAATCCCGGTGATCTTGACTTCAGTGAACCACTGGCGGTGGCCCTGACGCTTCATGTGATGCTTACGGCGACGGAACTTGATGATCGTCACCTTGTCGCCACGGCCATGGGACACGACTTCTGCAGTCACTTTGGCACCTTCGACGAGCGGCGCACCGATTGTAACTTCATCGCCGCCGATCATTAATACCTGATCGAACTCGACGCTGTCGCCAGTGGCAACTTCCAGCTTCTCGAGCTTGATGCGCTGGCCTTCTTTAACGCGGTACTGCTTGCCACCGCTTTTGATAACTGCGTACATTATGGTCTCCAATGGAGTGCTCATCTGAATCGCTGCTTGATTGACCTGCTGCGAGTGGCGCCTATCTTGGCAACCATCTGACAGGGAGCACGATGAGAAAGAAATCGCACACGGCAACCTCAAGGGCGCGGATTATAACTGTCAATAACGATATGCTCAAGCGTTACCCGCTGTGCCTTGACGCTCCCGCAGGGCGCGCCTAGCATACCGGCAAACCATGGCCCGAACGCACGGCCCAATCCTTCAGGTGAATAAGCCGAGTCATGCATCCTAACGCATTGCCGACCCATGCCCCGGTGGCAGACGATTTCGCCGCCGTCGACCGTACTATCCATGCCCGGTTGGCCTCCCGTGTTCCTCTTGTACAGACCATCGGCAACTATATCGTCGATAGTGGCGGCAAACGTGTGCGGCCGCTGCTGGTGCTGCTTGCTGCTCGCTCACTCGGCTATGCCGAGGACAAACATATCACGCTTGCCGCCCTGATCGAGTTCATGCACACCTCGACGCTGCTGCACGATGACGTGGTCGATGAATCTGCACTGCGTCGCGGCCGAGCCACGGCCAATAACGCTTGGGGCAATGCCCCCTCGGTGCTGGTAGGCGATTTCCTTTACTCACGCTCGTTCCAGATGATGGTCGATGTGGGCTCGATGAGGATCATGGAGATTCTTTCGGCAGCTACTGCTGTTATCGCCGAAGGCGAAGTGCTCCAACTGACTAATATTGGCAACGCCGATATTGATGAACAGGCCTATTACGACACCATTCAAGGCAAGACAGCCATGCTGTTCGAGGCGTCTTCACACACCGGTGCCATACTGGCTGGAGCAACCCCGGCGCAAGAAGAAGCGCTAAAACTTTACGGCCGCTATCTGGGTATGGCGTTCCAGCTGATTGATGACCTGCTCGACTATCAGGGTGATGCCTCAACCATGGGCAAGAACGTCGGAGACGATCTGGCCGAAGGCAAACCCACGCTACCGCTGATTCATGCCATGCAGGCAGGTACTCCCGAACAAGCCGCTCTGATCCGTACCGCAATCCAGCAAGGGGGCCTTGAGCATCTGGATAAAGTCCTTGCGATCGTGCAAGAGTCTGGCGCGCTTGAATACACACGTCGCCAGGCCGAAGCCATGGCGGACAAAGCGTTAAAGGAGCTTAGGGTACTGCCCGAGAGTCCCTACCGCGACAGTTTGACATTGCTTGCTCGTCAAGCGGTCGACCGTCAGGCCTGATTACCGGCCATGTGGGCCTAGGGTTGCATTAGCGTACGCCTTGCGTATAATTGCGCTCCGTCGAGTCACTGCTTAGCAGCGCCAGACGATCGGAATATAGCTCAGCTTGGTAGAGCGCTGCCTTCGGGAGGCAGAGGTCGCAGGTTCGAATCCTGCTATTCCGACCAAGAATTACCGCAAAACGCCCACTACGGTTTTACCGAGTGGGCGTTTTTCGTTTTATCGTTACTGCTGCTTATCTTTTCCTCACCGTATGTCTGCTGTACTCATGACATCAGATTGCGCTGCCAACGACGCACCTCGCGACGCTGGCGGCGCGAACTCAACTGCTGTGTCCATAACACCTCAGGCTCGAGATAGCTCTCGCCCTGTTCGGAACGCTCCAGTTTGAAACGACGCCGCGCGCCGATGGGGCGTCGCTCCGCGCCAAACACGATGACCAAACGAACTTCCAGAGCCTTGAATTGAACATCGCCGATCGGCTGGCAGTGATCATTGACACCGATGCTATTGTCTTTATCCACCTTGCGGATCAAGGCATTGAACGACCCGGCATCCATGTACTCACCAGCCCGAAGGGGGCCCTGTCGGGTCATTTTCTTCAGCAAATTCGATTCAGGCATTTCGCCTGGCTGACTCTCACCGCTAGCGAGGTTACCTTGCTCATCAGTGGTATCGGTAACATCACTGATAAAATTACCCGCTGATGTTTCTAGCTGGACAAGGATGGTTTGAATAAAGACAGCCTGCTCACTCATGTTGCTGATAATACAGCGTGCATGGACGTCGCTGCCGTGCCCACGATTGATGATAATCTGCGGCCGCCGCTGCATCCGAAAATTATGCAGCAGCAGCTGAAGATAGACACCCCAGATCAATAGCATGCCTACGCTAGTCAGCCCACTGAATACCGTGGCGTTTTCCTGAATCCAATTCCATAAATGACTCAACCATATCATCACCTCCCACCTCCCTGTGTCAGCCATTCCGGCTTGCATCCAGCAATGACCTGCGAACAGACTCCCTCATCTGCCTGCAGGCTCCCAAACCACGTACAGTTTACTTCCCCTTAATCCTTAGAGAAGACTGTAGAGGTGCACCTTGGCACTCACCCAGGCCTGCAGATGTCGCCATCGACTTCCCGGATCACGGGCTAGGATACAGTCCCGACCCTCCTTACGGGTGAACCATTGAAGTTTATTGTCAGCATCAAGGGTAACGCGATAGCTACGCTCCGGCGCCAGGACGGCGGAACCGAGCTCACATAAGCGCTGATTAAGCTCTGTGCTTTCGACCACAAGCGCCACCTCGCTGTTCCACCACACCGAACGCGGGTCGAGATTGAATGAGCCGATAATGACTCGATCATTATCCAGTGCTATCGCCTTGGCATGCAGGCTTGTCGAACGCGCCTGAGGCAAACGCCTGCGCATGCTTGCCGGCTGGCTGCGCAACTCATGAAGCTGGATTCCTTCACTTAGCAGCGGCACGCGGCAAGGCGCATATCCGCCATGCACTAACGCGACATCGGTCGCCTCAAGAGCATTCGTGACTACCGTCACTTCAACATCACGTTGAAGAAGCGCTGATATATCAAGACATTTGAGCTGACGAGGCACGAAATAACCGGAAATCGCGAATAGCCGCTGCTTTATGCGTGAGAACTCAACAGCAATCTCATCGATCAACAAACGCTCGTGAACCGGGCGCCCCCAGGTCATAAGTTTGTCGGGAGAATCCCACACAACTCTTCCTTTTGCCCAACAAAGCCGCTGCGCCAGCTCATCGAAGGCATGACTATTTAGCTGATCAAGCGCCCCACTGTAATCAACACGCTCTCTGAGCTCCTGGTCGAGTTGCTGTTTGAGTGTATCCCGCAGTGCTTGCCAGGCGTCATGGGCAGCAGACTCAAACCAGGCAAGCGACTTTGCTAACGTGTGGTTCCAGTAGTCATCGAAACTCTGCGAGAGTGAGGAGACCGTTTGTCCTGCTGCCAGGATATCAAGATCAGCAAATTCGTGATCGGCATCGGCACTGAAATAGTCATCACTTAGGTTGCGGCCGCCGGTAATGCCCATGGCGTTATCGGCAATCCACAACTTGTTATGCATACGTCGATGTAGCCGTACGCACCCGAGCACCAGCATTATCCTGCGCGTCGCAATGTGACGCCGCCCATACAAAATAGGGTTGAACACACGCACTTCGATATTGGGATGACTGTTTAGCGCTGCCAGCATGGTTTGCTGATCGCCAATGGTCAGGTCATCGATCAGAAAACGAACGCGCACACCGCGCTGAGCCGCTACCAACATGTGATCAAGCAGTAACCGTGACGTCAGCCCATCTTCAAAAATATAGGTCTGAATATCGAGTGTTTGCGTACTGCGCTGGGCCAGTTCGGCACGTAGCGCAAAAGCTTCGGCGCCTCTGGTCATTAACATGAAGCCGGTATCGGCGCCATGCGGTGAGCGGCTATCAGTCCAGTGGCCCAACGGCGTTGCTGCCGTAGCTATTTCACTGAGTGCATGACTTGGCGGCGGTGTCTGCCGACGCGGCCTGTCCGTTCCAGGCCATAGACGTAACAACCGCTGACGACCTGATTTCGCCGCCTTTCGCATCTTTGCAAGAGCCACCATAGACATGCTCTTTATTGAATCCATTAACGCATCTCGATAGTTACGTACATCGCTCAACAATCCTTAGATTCCTTTTACAGAGCATCATTGCGCTCAGACTGCCGGCGTTGTTTGTTGATGCGGTAACGCTTGATGGTGGCTATTACCAAGGCCGCCAGAAGCATGCATGCCAGTGTAATCCCTTGAGCGGGCCGCGGCTCAGGCAGCCAGGTCTGAAAAGCAAGGATCAGGATAAACCCTATCGCTTGCGAGGTGATGGCAGCAGCACGCAGGCGATCCTTATGCGGAGGGGGAACAAATGAAGTCATAGGCTGGTTTCTGATGACATGACCCATTAGGCTGGCGGCTTTCCAGCCGTAAGTAAACCGTACATCGTCATGGATGCTATTGCCTTTGGCGGGTTTCTGCTCTCGTTACCTCGCCTTTATGCGTTTATTTGCACCCTGGTCTTATTGTTCGCAGCGCAGTGCCTGTTAAAAGTGCCGCCTCGGCAAAAGACACACTGGGCCAACGGCGTACTGCTGGGCTGGCTTATCGGTGCTCGCCTGGTAGATGCAGCACTCAACATTGACGCTTATCAAGCAGCACCCCTTGCGTTGTTTATGCTGTGGCAACCGGGCTACACCCTATGGGGCGGACTCTTCGTGACGCTGTTATGGAGCCTGTGGTATCTCCGCGCCATGCCCAGGTCCTGCATGGTTGCGGTTGCACTCCTCCTCTCCGTTCATGGCGTATGGTATGCACTCGATAGCTGGCGTCCCTTCAGCAACGCTCCCGACCTTTCACAGCTACCTTCACTGACGCTGGAAAATATCGATGGTCACCCCGTCCGGCTTGATACGTTTAAAGGGCATCCGGTTATGATCAATCTATGGGCCAGTTGGTGCCCGCCCTGCCGGAGAGAAATACCTTTGCTCGCTGACATAGACACCCACGAGCAGATAACCGTGATTACCGCCAATCAGGGAGAAAGCTTGCTGCAGGTGCTACGGTTTCTCAATGATCGTCAGCTTAGCTTTCGCCATGCCCTGCTCGACCCACAGCAGCGGCTTATGGCATTGAATAAAGCCCCTGGATTACCCGTAACGCTGCTCTTTGATAGCGCGGGCAGGTTAATCGCCATACATACGGGTGAGTTGACCCAGATACAATGGCAGAAATGGCAACAACGGCTCGCCAAGCACGAACGCCTGTCAAAATGACAGCAGATAACCGCCAATAAACCTTCTTCAATCAGCAGCGTGCTGAATCGCTCGCCCCAACGCCGCGATATCTTCGCCAGCACCGTGCATGGTGTTACATCCAGACAACATCCAAGCAGATAACAATGCCACCAGCCATAGGGTCATTTTTTTCAATGATACATTCCTCTCTCGGCTATTTTTGTCTCACTCGGCGCTATGCTGACGAGCATTCAGCCAGTTGAAATGCAGTCAACAATGACAAAAAGACATGTAACGGAAAATAGAATTACCGTTTCGGCTCTTAAGCCAAGCAGTACTTTCCGGTAACATACCGCGCCCTGCTTCCGGCAACCACTATGCTGCCGGCCGATTGAGTCAGTGTATCGACTCAGGACGTTTTAGTTATCCGTTTTGACGTGCATTCCGAGGCATCATGAGCGACTTCATTTCCGGCCAGCGTTACATCAGCGATGGCGAGGCCGAGCTCGGCCTGGGTACCATTTTGAATTGCGATCTTCGCTCGGTGACGGTGCTGTTTGCCGCCAGCGAAGAAACGCGCACCTATAGCGTACGCCAAGCGCCACTTACCCGTGTCGCGTTTGGGAGCGGCGATCGCATCGAATCGTCCGAAGGCTGGACACTTACCGTTGATGACACCAAAGAGATCAATGGCCTGATCGTCTACATTGGTGAAACGGTCGATGGCGAGCGGCGCGAGCTGCCTGAATCAGCGATCAGCGATCATATGCAGTTTCATCAGGCGCGTGACCGATTGCTGACCGGCCAGGTCGATCGCAATGACTGGTTCAACCTGCGCTACCGCAGCCTGCAGCACCGCAACAGAATTGCCCGACACCCCGCCCTCGGCCTGGCCGGACCGCGCATCGGCCTGGTTCCTCATCAGCTCTATATCGCCGATGAGGTATCGAATCGCCGTCTACCACGCGTTCTGCTGGCCGACGAAGTCGGACTAGGCAAGACCATCGAAGCCGGCTTGATTCTTCATCGGCTGTTACTGACCAAGCGGGTAAGCCGTGCTTTGATTCTGGTGCCCGACAGTCTGACTCATCAATGGCTGGTTGAACTATTGCGCCGTTTCAGCCTTGAAGTCACCTTGCTCGATGAACAGCAGAGCCTGGCACGCAGCACCGAACGTAATCCGTTCGAAACCGGCCAGCTCGTTCTGGCCAGCCAGCAATGGTTGTTCGCTAATCCTCATCGTCAGGAACAGGCCCAGGCGGCACAGTGGGACATGCTGATTGTCGATGAAGCTCACCATCTCGACTGGACGCCCGAAGGCAGCGGCCCGGGCTACAGCTGTGTCGAGCAACTCGCTGGCAATGCCAATGGCTTGTTACTGCTGACCGCCACGCCCGAACAGATGGGCATCGAAAGCCATTTCGCACGTCTGCGCCTGCTGGACTCAGAGCGCTATCATGACTTGGCGCTTTTTCGTGAAGAGGAAGCGGGCTATGTCGACGTTGCACGCGCCATAGAAGCTCTCGAACGACTACCCGATGACAAGCATGCAGCGCAGGGACTTACAACCCTGCTGGACGACAGCGACAGTCGTGCCCTGCTGACGACGCTGCTCGAAAGTGTCGATGAAGATGAACTTGAGCACGCGCGCGTTCAGTTACGCCGCCAGCTGCTCGACCGTCACGGCACAGGGCGGGTGATGTTCCGCAACAGCCGTCGCCACGTGGCAGGATTCCCGGAGCGTCAATTGCATGTCTCAACGCTTGAGCTGCCAGCGGCCTACCGTCGTGTACTACGCAAGATCGAACGCGATGAGGATTATCTGGATGAGCTGCTGATCGAAACCGGCATCGATTATCCCGACGTTCTGCTTTATCCCGAAATAACCTTCGAGGCACTGAAGACAGAACATGACAGTGATGCCTGGTGGCGCTTTGACCCTCGCGTGGAATGGCTACGCCAATGGCTAAAAGGCCATCCTGCAGAGAAAGCACTGATCATTTGCCATGCTGCCGACACGGCGCGGGAATTATCAGCAGGATTGCAAGTCTTGACCGGGCTGCACACCCCCGTATTCCATGAAGGCATGACACTGATTGAGCGTGACCGTGCCGCTGCGGCATTTGCCGACAGCGATGCCGAAGATGGTAGTCCTCTGCTGATATGCTCGGAAATCGGCTCGGAAGGCCGCAATTTCCAATTTTGCCATCACTTGATCATGTTCGACCTGCCCGCCCATCCCGACCAGCTCGAACAGCGTATCGGTCGCCTCGACCGTATTGGTCAGCAATTCCCGATCGAGATTCATGTACCTGTCTTTGACCAGAGTCCCGGCGAAGCCCTGCTGCGCTGGTACCGTGATGGCATGGCGGCCTTCGAGGCACCCCACGGCCTGGGCAGTGCGCTTTTCGATGAGTTCGGCGACACGCTGGCCGATGCCCTGCTCGACAGCGATGCGCTGAATAATCTGGTAGCTGACACCCGAACGTTCTTTGTCGCTAAACGTGAAGAGCGCGAGGCTGGCCGCAACCGCCTGCTGGAACTCGGCTCCTCACATCCCGAACGCGCCAGCGCGATCGCTGATGGTATTCGTGAACTCGATAGTGACCCAGCACTGCCCAAGTACTTCGACCAAGCGCTTGACGTATTCGGTATCGATACGCGCGAACTCGGCGATGATCTGCTTTATCTTCATCCCGGAGCACACATGCTTGATGGCATGCCCGGCCTGGTAAAAGGGGAAGAAGGCTTCACAATAACCTTTTCCCGGGAAACGGCCCTGGCACGCGACGATATTCAGCGCTTGAGCTGGGAACATCCCCTGGTGCGTGAAATGCTAGATCGTGTCATTGACGGCGCAATGGGCAATACGGCGCTGGCGCTGCTCAAGCATCCCTCAATTCCCGGCGGACGCCTGATGGCGGAAATGATTTTCCGCACCCAGACACCGGCCCCTCGCGGTCTCCACCTTGAGCGTTTTCTACCGCCAACGACAATTCGAGTATTACTCGATGAATCAGGACAGGATCTTTCCGACAAGGTCTCGTTCGGTGGGCTCGCCAAGAATCTCACTAACGTGAAAAAGGCAGTGGCACGTGATTTGATCAAGCAGCGTCACAACCAACTGCGCCAGCTACTTGATAATGCCGAGCGCAACGCCGAACAGCAGCTACCGGGCATTGTCTCGACAGCACAAGCGGCCATGCGCACCCAACTTGGTGATGAGTTGGCCCGACTTGAAGCGTTGGCCCGGCATAATCCAGCAGTACGCGACGAAGAATTGGACGCCATTCGCCATGAGCGTGACACACTTGATGATGCCATCGCCTCGACGCGCCTGCGTCTCGATGCCGTTCGCGTGATTGTCACCGTGGATGCCGAACAGTAAGTTCAACGTCCTATCAAAAATCACTGACGCATCGAAATGCCCCATGGGCATTTCGATGCCCTGTGGCGCAATGGCAAGGGTCATACGAGAAAAGTCTCACACGAGAATTGCACCAAGCGCTTCATCGAGCGTGTTATAGCGAAACTTAAAACCCGCCTCTTCAAGCCTAGCTGGCCGCATTCGGGCACCCGTAAGCAAAAGTCGCGCCCGCTCACCCAGTACAAGTTCAAGCGCTTTACCCGGTATGGTAAAGAGCGCCGGACGCCCCAATCGATGCGCCAGCGTCTTGGTAAACTGCGCATTGGTTACTGGCTGAGGCGCCGAGGCATTGAAAGGCCCGTCAAGGTCGTCCCGCGTCAACAGGAAGTCGATAATGCGAACAAGATCACTGCGATGGACCCATGGCATGTACTGGTTGCCCGCGCCCACCTTGCCACCGAGCCCTATACGAAACGCCGGCAGCATCTGTTTTAGCATGCCGCCCTCTCTATCCAAGACCAGACCGATACGAATACGAGCGACGCGCACTCCAAACTCTGCGGCCTTCGTCGCCTCGTCCTCCCAAGCCTTGCAGAGTTTATAGGCAAATTCATCGCTAGGCGGGGTACCTTCGGTTACTTCACGATCGCTCTGCGCGCCGTAATAGCCCATCGCTGAGCCCGATATCAATACCCTGGGAGGAGATTTCATTATCTGGCAGAGTGCTACCAGATCACGTGTGCCAGAAACACGACTCTCGATAAGTATCTTTTTTTGCGTCCTGCTCCAGCGTTTATCGAAAATTGGCTCACCTGCGAGATTGATGATGGCATCGATAGGCATGTCCTTGAACGCTTGGGCACTGCCACGCGCATCCGCTGGCACACCAAGTTGCTTGACGGCTGTCTGTGGCGAGCGTGATATCACTAGAAGTTCATGACCATGCTCATGCAGGTAAGAACAAAGTGCCCTACCTACAAAGCCTGTCGCCCCCGTTACCAGAATATGCATATCCTCTCTCCCATACGAAAATCATTGGTTTGATTTCCAGATAACGCGGCTGCGTCATGCCTCCACTAGCAATGCGATAACCGTTTCACTTTTCGCTACTTGATACCATATCGCTCACATTTAATTTATACAAATATGATACAAAAAGATGGGCGCTTGCTTCTCCTTTAAGTCACACAGCCAACCAGAAGCTCGTGAACTCATGACAGGAAGCATAAATCTAGCTATTATTGCGTCTACTCACCGTATCTTGTCCAACGGGATAAAATAACCGTATATCATGTACAACTTTTAGACAGCCATATAAGCGATGACTATTTATCAAATATCCATCACTCGTATATCGTTGGGCATAAACTGTACATGAGCCTGCGCCACCAGGTGTCGCAGCAGCCCATTGAATTACCGCCGAGCGGTGATGACGAGCAAAATGCACCCGCGCATTCCTTGACGTTATGCCAGACAGCGTCAGAGGAATGGCAAAAATTGCTAAGAGGACAAACAACATGAACAAGGCCTTGATTCTGCTTGCCCACGGCTCACCTGATTCACGCTGGCAGGCTCCTTTCGAAGCGCTTGAAAGCCAGCTTAAACCACGCGTATCGACACGTTTAAGACTCGCCTACATGGAATTATGTGAGCCCTCGCTTGAGACTGTAGTCGAAGAATTAAGTAAGGAAGGGTTTGATACGCTTGATATTCTTCCATTGTTTTTTGCTGCCGGAAGACATCTACGTGAAGATGTACCCGCCCAGCTTGAGGCGTTAAACCAGCATTACCCCAAAGTATCGTTATCCCTGCTTGAACCGGTAGGCCAGCATCAGGCGTTTACTAATGCCATTGTGAATATTGTAGAAGAAACCAGCCACTAGATATGAATTCGATTTGTACACAACTGTTAATATGTACAATAATTCAAGATATCCTTGAGGGTGATGAGGTTTTAAAGTGAACAATCACTCACCTTATAAACTTAGTGTTGGCGACGTTTCGGGTTCATTTTCTTGCCTAGCCACTCAAGATGAACACGCTTTTAACATCTTGTACAAATGGCAATGGAGGCCGGTTAAATGACAGAACAAGTAATGGAGACAGCAGGAGGCCCTCTTTATCCCATACGAGAGGTTTCAAGGCTTACAGGCGTAAATTCCGTTACTTTACGTGCGTGGGAGCGTCGTTACGGCCTTATTCAGCCGCGACGGACACCTAAAGGGCACAGGCTTTATGCTCGAGGAGACATCGAGCGCGTACAGCGTATCCTGCAGTGGCTCAATCGAGGCGTATCAGTAAGCCAAGTAAGTGAGCTACTTGACCAGCCAGCCCCCAAGCAGGAAGAAGCGCTTGCCACACCTCCTCCCGAGGATACCGACTGGCATACGCGCTGCCTCACAGCAATTGAGGCCATCGAAGCTCTTGATACGACGCGTCTTGATGCCTTATTCACCAAGAGCATGGGCCTTTATCCGGTTAGCACGGCTATTTCACGCTTATGGCGACCCGTTGTTGAACATCTTGAAGAACAAGGTAAAGATGACTTCGGCGCCAGCGTTCAACAGAGTTTTTTTGAAGCATTCCTGCGGACCCGCCTGGGCTTGCGTCTCTATCATGGGAACCTTGAGCTTCACGAGCCTCGCCTGCTACTGAGTCGCCTGCCTGCCGACCCAAGTATGTTACGCCTGCTATTAATGGCGTTTACTGCAAGTGTGGGCGGATTCCACATTACCTTTTTTGATCGCGCCATTCCGATGGCCAAATTGCCGTGGGCAGCGGAGCGTTGCGGCGCTGATGCCATCATTCTTGTGGGCAGCCAAGCTGAGCGCACCGATCTGATACGTCGACAATTACCCCAAGTAACCGAGCAGCTTAATGTTCCACTTTGCCTCAGTGGTCCAGTGATTCGAATCCGCGCACTAGATCTTGAGGGCTCAAATATCGTCATGCTTGATGACAATTTTGCCCATTCCGTATCGCATTTGCATGCATTGATAAGTTAGGACACGCTATGGGAAGTAATATGCTCCTAACAGTATTTCAGCAGACAAATTGAGCAACAAAATTAGCCACCGTTAAGCCAATCTGTCAGCGCGTCATGAGGTTATTCTCACGCCCTTCTCTTTAAGATTAATAGTATCTTATTGGCCTCATGCGCGTAGTTCAGCTGGACCTTGTATAGGCTGCCTACTTGGAAGAGTGTTGCACTGCTCCGTAATATCACCTGATTGAATTGTTCAGCACCGTTATTGTCCGCCACAACGCGAAGACCGCTCATCGCCTTTTGTGTAAATAGCCGTTTATCCTTTTTGAAGTGATGTGTTCACATCAACTTAACAGTATGGCGTAACACTGTTATTAGAGAGCGATAACATGGGCGTCACAGCCAGCGGCATGAATTATCTTCGGCCACTGAGAAAGACCAACCCTGTTAATTTCACCCTGTCCAGGCTGCACGCCAAGCTTGATGCAGTGAAAGACAGCTACTTTGCGCAGATAAACACAGTCAATGCACATATACGGTAATATCCTTCTACATGATATAGCAGTAAATTTGCATCGAAGCATGCAATGTAAATGTGTCATAATCATGTGCTTTGATTTGCAAGCGGCCAACCTCTGGGCTTAACGTGCATTCCCCACTGTCTATCAGTAGACTAGGACGCGCTCCGGAGACAGAGCACAACCAATTCGAATCTCGGAATGAGTCAGTGACCAAGCAACACTCTTTTTCACGCGATGAACTGCTTAGCTGCAGTCAAGGCGAACTCTTCGGCCCTGGTAACGCACAGCTGCCAGCACCGAACATGCTGATGCTTGACCGCGTCACCCATATTCAGGAACAGGGTGGCCAATATGGCAAAGGCGAGCTGATTGCTGAGCTGGATATTCATCCGGACCTGTGGTTTTTTCAGTGCCATTTCCCCGGCGATCCGGTCATGCCTGGCTGTCTGGGCCTAGATGCCATGTGGCAGCTTGTAGGTTTTCACCTCGGCTGGCTCGGCAACCCAGGGCGCGGACGAGCACTAGGTTGTGGAGAAGTAAAATTCTCCGGCCAGATACTGCCAAGCGCCAAAAAGGTCACCTATCATATTAATATGAAACGTGTAATTACTCGCCGGCTTATCCTGGGCATCGCCGACGGCACGGTGTCCGTGGACGGGCAAGATATCTATCAGGCCAACGACTTGCGCGTCGGTCTGTTCACCTCTACTGCGAACTTTTAATCGGGAGGCTCCCATGCGACGAGTGGTAGTCACCGGCCTAGGTATTGTCTCCTGCCTAGGCAATGACCAACGTCAAGTACTGGATGCGCTCAAGCAAGGGCGTTCGGGTATACGTTTTCGCGAAGAGTATGTCGAGCACGGCATGCGCAGCCATGTTGCAGGTGTTGTCGATATTGATCTTGAAGCGTTGATCGATCGAAAGCAGCTGCGTTTCATGGGTGATGCAGCAGCTTATGCCTATATATCGATGCAGCAGGCCATTGAGGATGCCGGTTTGACACATGAACAAGTGTCAAATGCTCGTACCGGTCTCATTGCTGGATCGGGAGGCGCTTCATCATCAAACCAAGTTGAAGCCGCTGATGTTCTGCGCGGAAAAGGGTTGCGCCGTGTAGGTCCCTATCGTGTTACCCGTACGATGGGAAGTACAGTGTCGGCCTGCCTAGCTACTCCTTTTGCCATTAAAGGAGTCAACTACTCTATCTCGTCTGCTTGCGCGACATCGGCTCACTGTATCGGTAGTGCGATCGAACAGATTCAGTTGGGTAAGCAGGATGTGGTGTTCGCTGGGGGCGGAGAAGAAGAGCACTGGACCTTGTCATGTCTCTTCGATGCCATGGGCGCTCTTTCGACCGAGTACAATAACTCACCGGAAAAGGCCTCACGTCCGTATGACAAAGCGCGTGATGGCTTCGTCATAGCCGGCGGCGGTGGCATTATAGTGCTTGAAGAGCTTGAGCATGCACGTGCCCGTGGCGCCAAAATCTATGCAGAAGTAGTCGGCTATGGTGCTACTTCTGATGGCTACGACATGGTCGCACCATCAGGGGAAGGTGGCATGCGCTGCATGCAGCAGGCACTTACCCATGTCACTGGCCCCATTGATTACGTCAACACACATGGCACCTCAACGTCGGTGGGTGACATTTATGAGCTCAAGGCCCTGCATACCGCCTTCGAGGGTAAAGCGCCACCGCTCAGCTCTACGAAATCACTGACCGGCCACTCGCTGGGCGCTGCAGGCGTTCAGGAGGCGATCTATTCGCTTTTAATGATGCAGCATAACTTCATCTGCGCATCTGCCAACGTCGATGAGCTTGATCCAGAAGCCGAAGGTTTCGACATCGTTACGCAACGCCGTGACAATGTTCAACTCAAACGTGTCCTTTCCAATAGCTTCGGCTTTGGTGGCACAAATGCCAGCTTGGTATTTGAACGCTTGGATGATTGAGATTAAGTAAACGCTGCAAGCTGTAAATAGTAATTAAAGAAGGCGCTCACTGAGCGCCTTCTTTTACATGAGTAGCATTGCGTATTAAATCTCACACGCCGATTCTGGCTGCTTCTTCAGCGGCGTCAGGTCTTGGCACGTCAGAGATGCGACGCAACTGATCCTCAATCCACCCTTCCACGTATGCAGCCACCTCATCCGGTGTACGCCCTTTGGTAGGAATTGCTGGACCTACAACCAGCGTCAAGCGCCCCGGCGACTTGATCCAGGTACGACTTGGCCAGTATTCACCGGCATTATGCGCAATGGGAATTACCGGTACGCCGGCACGGCAGGCAATGTGCACGCCACTTTTATTGAAACGCTTACGCGCTCCCGGCGGAACCCGCGTCCCCTCCGGAAAGATCAAAATCGACAATCCGTCTTGAAGACGCTGAGCCCCTTCACGGAAAACCTGTTTCAATGCACTAGAGGGTTTGGAACGATCAAGCGGGATAGGCTCCAGCAAACGCAGTGCCCATCCAAAAACCGGCACTCGCAGCAGTTCCTTTTTCAACACGGTGCAGACAGGCGGCTTGAGTAACTGCAAATAAATCGTTTCCCACTCACTTTGATGATTGGAAAGCAATACACAGGGTCCCTCAGGCAAGGGCTCGGGCATTTCGATTGTGTAGCGTATGCCACATACCAAGCGAAGCCAGAAGATAATAAAGCGGTTATAAAGATTGAGCGCCTTGAAACGCATCTTGAGCGGCAAGCAAAGTGCTACAGGCACCAGTGTCAAAAAAGACAATATGATGGCAAGCACGTAGCCAATGTAAAAGATCAGGCTGCGCAGTGCATTCATCGTTCGCTCTCCTCACTACGCTCTCGACACCATTGATCCAGCAAGCGGTCGAGCTCCAGACGCCATGGTTTCTGGTGGACACCAAACGTTTCCAGCATGCGTCGACAGTTGAGTACGCGACGCATCGGATAATCGGGATGCAGGCGCAGTGCAATGACATCCGCCAGTTCCACACTTTCTCCCATACCGGATAGACGAGTATCGAGCTGTGTTCTTACTACGGAAGTGAAGGTAAAAGCGCTGACCGGCTCGGTACCGGCGAGATGATAGGCTCCCCAGGAATCCGCCCCACATGATTGCTGCTGAAGCATCCCCAGCAAAGCCATAGCCAACGCTTCAGCGGCGGTTGGACATATAATTACATCCTCCGCAGAACGAATGCTTTCTCCGCTTAGCAGCTTGGCGAGAAGATCAGGCAGCCAAGCATCGCTCCCTTCGAGGGCAAACAGCGGCCCAATCCGCACGATAAGATGACGTGGTAAGTGAGCACGTATCCGGTTACCGGTGATAACGAGTCGTCGCAGCGCCTCATCACGAGGCGCCGGTACCATAGTTTCCTCAATGGCTGTAGCCCCGCCACTTTCATACATCTGATCACTCACACACCAGACCAGAGGCACATCGCATGCAAGACAGGCGTCCAGCGTTGCTTCAACTGCCTCGGCATGCGCATTCACTATTGCAGGTTCAATATCAGCAGGCGCACCCAGTGGGGGGACAATAACAGCGTCTGGAGCTAGCTCACTTAATAACTCAACACTGCAGTGCATACTGTCCTCAACCTGCAACTCAACATCTGTACGTCGACAGCTTTCACGTACCAGCGCATGGGCCAGACAGTGGGCGGCATTAAGAATTAAAAGCTTCACGGTTGGAACTTAAAATAATGAAACGATGAAAAAAAAGCGCAATAGCTCATCACTACAAGACTCGTCACCCGCACCATTGCTGAATCTATGCAACATATCAGATGCGGCATCGTTATGGTTAACATGCCCATTAACAAGGCATATAAAAGCGCTACCTTACAGAATATTAGTTCAACGCGACATCACTTCGTAGGGGATATGCGCAACGCGCCTTGCAGCACAGTTCATTTAACCACCGCTGGGCAGTATGGAAATTAACGCGCCATCGAAGGTGCGAAGGCGCATTAACTGCGGACTTTTCTAACTGCCGCCAAGATCTTAGACAACCATCTCTCAGCTAAGAAATAGTACATGGCAGATCACCACCCTCTTGGAGCAGACTCTCTAAGCACAAAAGCCCCGCATAGCGGGGCTTTTAAGCTAAAACTTTACATCTACAATCGAGGGTTCAACGCTAGAAGGGGATTTCATCATCGAAATCATCAAAACTTCCGGGACTAGGTGCCCCCTGATCATTACGGCTTGGAGCATTATTTCCGCTCTGCTGACCACTCGAGCGGTTCGAACCGCTGTAGTTACCTTGATTATTGCCGTAACTTTCCTGGCCAGCGCCGCCTTGACTGCCTTGGTTATAACTGGGAGGAGCACTATTGTAGCTTTGCTGAGCGCCACTATAATCGCCACCCTGCTGCCCGGAACGCGAATCGAGCATCTGCATATCGTTAGCAACGATCTCAGTTGAATAACGATCCTGACCGTCCTGCCCCTGCCATTTACGCGTTTGTAACCGGCCCTCAATGTAAAGACGGGACCCTTTTTTAACGTATTGCTGCGCAATTTCGGCCAGCTTGTTAAACATTACTACACTATGCCACTCGGTACGCTCTTGACGCTGGCCACTTTGGCGGTCCGTCCAAGTATCCGTTGTTGCCAAACGTAAATTGCATACTGGGCTACCGGATGGCAAGAAACGCACCTCTGGATCCTGGCCGAGATTACCGATCAAGATGACTTTGTTCACCCCACGGGCCATGACTTTCTCCTTTGCCTAGCGGCGCTACGCGCCTGACTTTTTACTACGTGCGACGAGTCGTCGAAAGGGCGTTGACAGAATCGTGTATAATTACTGTATGAATGATCAGCTAGCTGCACTATCCGCGTGCCTTACCCAAACTGCAATACCACCACCTGGCAAGGCGAATGAGGTAGGATTATAAACTCGGATCACCCGTTGAGAACGCCTTCGCCGTATGACGCCCAAGAACGGTATGACATGCGGAAAAATGGCTGCGCTATCCAGCTTTATGCTCAACGGTAGGAGAGAAGCGTTTCAAGCTACTTTCCCTTGTCTATATTTTACCGATTTGCCACCAACATTGAAATGCGACCGACTTTTGCGGCTACTTTAGATGACCGCCTATAGTTATTAATTCAGTCCGGTTACGAGGTAGGTATGGATCGAATCTTGGTGCGCGGTGCGCGCACTCACAACTTGAAGAATGTCGACGTTGAACTGCCCCGTGACAAGCTTATCGTGATTACGGGTCTTTCTGGTTCAGGAAAGTCCTCTCTAGCCTTCGACACCCTCTATGCCGAAGGCCAGCGCCGTTACGTTGAGTCGCTCTCGACTTATGCACGTCAATTTCTGTCGATGATGGAAAAGCCCGATGTCGATCACATCGAAGGCTTATCTCCTGCTATTTCAATTGAACAGAAATCGACGTCACATAATCCACGCTCTACGGTCGGTACCATTACCGAGATTTATGACTATCTGCGCCTGATCTTCGCTCGCGCGGGCACGCCGCGCTGCCCTGAGCATGATTTAGATCTTGAAGCACAAACTGTTTCTCAGATGGTCGATCAGACGCTGGCCTTGCCAGAAGGCTCGCGGGTTATGCTGCTTGCCCCCGTGATCAAGGGACGCAAGGGTGAGCATCAACAGCTACTAGCCGAACTCCGTGCGCAAGGTTTTGTGCGTGCCCACGTCAATGGTACGACCTATGAGCTTGATGAAATTCCTGCCCTGGAAAAGAACAAAAAGCATGACATTAGCGTTGTGGTCGATCGCGTTAAGATCCGCAGTGATCTTCAGCAGCGCTTGGCCGAGTCATTTGAAACAGCGTTAAATCTCGCCGATGGAACGGCAATACTTCATTTCATGGATGGAGAGCGTGATGACATCATCTTCTCATCACGTTTTGCCTGCCCGATATGTGGTTATTCCATCGCCGAACTCGAACCGCGCATGTTTTCATTCAATAATCCAGCGGGAGCCTGCCCTGGCTGTGACGGTCTCGGGGTCCATCAGTATTTCGATTCTGACAAATTGATCCGACAGGATGAACTGTCGCTGGCTGAAGGCGTTATCAAGGGCTGGGATAGACGCAGTGTCTATTATTTCAATCAGCTTGAGGCCGTAGCCAGCCACTACGATTTCACACTGGAAACGCCATGGCACAAGCTGTCACAGCGCATTCGTGACATTGTGCTTCATGGTAGCGGGCGTGAAACGATTGCGTTCAACTATGTCAGCGACCGTGGCCGTAAGGTAGTACGCGAGCATCCTTTCGAGGGTGTACTACCTAATATGAATCGTCGCTTTCGCGAGACTGAATCAAGCATGGTCCGTGACGATCTGGCCAAATACCTTTCCGTACAGCCCTGTCCAACCTGCCATGGGAGCCGTCTACGCAAAGAGGCACGTCACGTATTTATCGATAATCGCAGCTTACCTGATATCGTGCGTATGCCTATCGGTGAGGCTTGGGATCTGTACAAGACGTTATCGTTACCGGGTCGCAAAGGCGAGATTGCTGCCAAAATTGTCTATGAAATTGCCAGCCGCCTTGAGTTTCTTGTCAATGTCGGTCTCGATTATCTGACACTGGAGCGTAGTGCCGATACCCTTTCCGGTGGAGAAGCACAGCGCATCCGCCTAGCCAGTCAAATCGGTGCCGGCCTGGTTGGCGTTATGTATATTCTTGATGAGCCATCCATTGGGTTACATCAGCGTGATAACGATCGCTTGCTGAAGACACTGGTTCATCTGCGAGACTTGGGTAATACCGTCATTGTTGTCGAACATGATGAAGACGCCATTCGTGCCGCTGACCACGTGCTTGATATCGGCCCAGGTGCTGGCGTCCATGGCGGCACTATTGTCGCTCAAGGTACGCCTTTGCAGATTGAACAGGCTCCCGAATCGTTGACCGGGCAGTACCTTTCCGGTGCACGCCGTATTGAGGTACCTGAACAACGCCATCCTGTCGACCAAGACCGCGTAATCCAGCTGCTCGGCGCCAGTGGTAATAACCTTGATGAGGTTGATCTAACGCTGCCACTTGGTTTGTTCGTCTGCGTTACCGGTGTCTCAGGTTCAGGCAAATCAACCCTGATCAACTCCACGCTGATGCCGATAGCGGCTCGCGAGCTGAATAAGGCGACAACCCTGACCCCAGCGCCCTACAAGACCATCAAAGGGCTTGATCATCTCGATAAAATCATTGATATCGATCAAAGCCCTATAGGTCGTACGCCGCGCTCAAACCCTGCAACCTACACCGGAATATTCACGCCGATTCGTGAGCTATTTGCCGGTACTCAGGAGGCACGTGCCCGAGGCTACAAGCCGGGGCGCTTCAGCTTTAACGTCAAAGGGGGGCGTTGTGAAGCCTGTCAGGGCGAAGGCATGATCAAGGTAGAGATGCATTTTCTACCAGATATTTATGTCCCTTGTGATGTTTGCAAGGGCAAGCGCTACAATCGTGAAACGCTTGAAGTCGAGTACAAAGGCAAGAACATCAATGAAGTTTTAGAAATGACGGTAGAGGAAGCTCTTGAATATTTCAGCCCGGTACCGGCTATAGCGAGACGGCTACAAACGCTAATTGATGTCGGGCTGTCTTATGTCCGCTTGGGGCAAAGTGCAACAACGCTATCTGGTGGCGAGGCACAGCGCGTCAAGCTGGCACGTGAGCTTGCCAAGCGTGACACCGGCAAAACCTTATATATACTCGATGAACCGACAACAGGGCTCCATTTCGAGGATATTCGTCAGTTACTCACCGTGCTGCACAAGCTACGCGATCATGGCAATTCGATTGTTGTGATTGAGCACAACCTTGATGTGATCAAGACCGCCGACTGGTTGATCGATCTCGGCCCTGAAGGTGGAGCTGGTGGTGGCCGTATCATTGCTGAAGGCACACCAGAAGAAGTCGCCGCGCTAGAGCATTCGCACACCGGTCAATTCCTTGCGCCTCTGCTCAAACAACAGCGGTAGTGAGCATCACATTTATACACAGCATACAGGCTCCTCCAGCAGGAGCCTTTTTAGTGTGCGTCAAGCATTCTTATTAGCCATGAAACTGAACCAATTATCATCACAAGGAACCAATGCCTCTATAGCAGGCCTTGCGTAATAGAATCCTTGGTGAAGATAGATTCCTCGTTCATATAGCCATTGAGCTTCTTCTTGAGTTTCAACGCCTTCAGCAATCAGATTCATATCCAATCGATCAGCCAAGGCAATGGTAGTCTCGATTAATATTTGCCGACGCACATCATGGACAACGTCATGCACAAGATCACGGTCAAGCTTGAGATACTGCGGTGTCAAATCAATAAGCATATCAAGATTGGAATAGCCGGAACCGAAATCATCAAGCGCAACGAAAAAGCCCATTTCTCTATACGCGTCAACGATTCGGCGCAGATGTTGACGATCACGCACTTGCTCAACTTCTGTAATTTCAAAGATCAAACGTTCAGTTGGCCATCCCAGCTCCTTTGCTAACTTCAAAGTCGCGTGGATACATGAACGTGGCTCATAAACTGCATTTGGCAAGAAATTGATCGAGAGGCTCGTTGTCATACCCAATTTTTCAGCCAAGTCTAGCGCTTTGATACGACAAGCCTGATCGAAACGATAGAGAAGATCAGCTGTCACTTGCGAAATAATCGAGTGAGCCGATTCCCCATTCACGCCTCTAACAAGAGCTTCATATGCATGAAGAGTCCTAGTATTGAGGTTGACGATCGGCTGAAATGCCATGGTGAACTCAAACGGCAGTTCACCTTCACAGTTCGAGCAAAATCCATCTACGAACCTACATTTCTTCATAGTGAGCACCTGTAAGTTTTTTATAGTTGCGCGCTACAGTACCCCAATCTGTAAATAAAAAAGCCGACCTTGAAGGCCGGCTTTCGTTGTAGATCAGACGAGTTTTAATTTTACTCGTCCCCGCTCGCTTCAGCAGCAACAGGACGATCTACCAATTCGACATACGCCATAGGCGCATTATCGCCCGGACGGAAGCCGCACTTGAGAACACGTACATAACCGCCAGGACGGTTGGTGTAGCGTGGGCCCAGCTCATTAAAGAGCTTACCTACCGCAGCCTTGGAGCGCGTACGGTTGAACGCCAGACGACGATTAGCGACGCTGTCGTTCTTGGCCAGGGTGATCAGCGGCTCGATATGACGACGCAGTTCCTTGGCCTTAGGTAAAGTGGTTTTGATCATTTCATGCTCGACCAAAGACACGCACATATTCTTGAACATGGCATGGCGATGCGAGCTCGTACGACTTAGGTGACGACCACTCTTACGATGACGCATGGTTGTGATTCCTTACCAATCTTGAACTCGAGTCACCCGTTCAGGCGGAGGCCTTGTCGTCTTTCAGGCTCGCCGGCGGCCAGCTTTCAAGCCGCATGCCGAGCGACAGGCCACGTGCCTCAAGAACATCCTTGATTTCGTTCAAGGACTTCTTGCCAAGATTCGGCGTCTTCAACAGCTCCACTTCCGTGCGCTGGATAAGATCCCCGATATAATAAATATTCTCGGCTTTGAGACAGTTAGCACTGCGGACGGTTAACTCGAGATCGTCTACGGGACGCAGCAGAATAGGATCAATCTGATCCTCTTCCTCTTCGACTTCCTGCTCTTTATCAGCTTCCAGATCGACGAAGGCGGCAAGCTGCTCCTGTAGAATGGTAGCGGAGCGGCGAATCGCCTCTTCAGGATCCAGGGTACCGTCAGTTTCCAGATCGATAACTAGCTTGTCGAGGTCGGTACGCTGCTCGACACGAGCGGCTTCAACCGAATAAGACACACGGCGAACCGGGCTATAAGTCGCATCCAACTGTAGACGACCAATAGCACGGGATTCATCGTCGGCTTGAGCGCGGGCATCTGCCGGCTCGTAACCACGGCCACGCATAACACGCAGCTGCATCTTCAACTCGACGCCATCGTTCAAGTGAGCAATGACATGATCGGGATTGACAATTTCAATATCATGATCGCCAGCAATATCGCCAGCCGTCATTACACCTGGACCCTGCTTGTTCAGCGTCAGTACAGCATCGTCGCGACCATGCATTTTGATGGCCACGTCCTTGAGATTCAGAAGAATTTCAATTACATCTTCCTGAACCCCTTCAATGGCGCTGTACTCATGAAGAACGCCTTCGATCTCGGCTTCCACCACGGCACAGCCGGGCATGGAAGACAAAAGGATGCGACGCAGAGCATTCCCCAGGGTATGGCCGAAACCGCGCTCGAACGGCTCAAGCACGATCTTCGCGTGGTGCGCGTTGATCTCTTCGACCTTGATGTCGCGAGGACGGAGAAACTCTGTCACTGAACGCTGCATAAGAACACCTTTCAGGCTGCCAAACAAATACTCGAAGTCACGTATGGGATTACTTGGAGTACAGCTCGACGATCAGGTTTTCGTTGATGTCGGCAGACAGATCGCCGCGTTCAGGCAAAGCCTTGAAAGTGCCTTCCATCTTCTTGGAGTCGACATCGACCCAGGCCACGTCGCCACGATTGGCAGACAGCTCCAACGCATGTTGAATACGGGACTGGTTCTTGGCCTTTTCACGAACGGTAATCACATCACCTGCCTTGACCTTGTAGGAAGGCACGTTGACAGTGCGACCATTCACGGCGATCGCCTTGTGGCTGACCAGCTGTCGTGATTCATCACGGGTAGAGCCAAAGCCCATGCGATAAACCACGTTATCCAGCCGGGTTTCCAGTAGCTGGAGCAGTACTTCACCGGTCGCCCCTTTCAGGCGAGCAGCTTCCTTGTAATAATTGCGGAATTGCTTTTCAAGCACACCATACATACGACGTACTTTCTGCTTTTCACGCAACTGCATGCCGTAGTCTGAAAGACGTTGACGGCGCTGGCCATGTTGGCCGGGGGGCTGTTCAGATTTGCACTTCTTCTCGAATGCTGTAACACCACTCTTTAGAAAGAGATCGGTGCCTTCGCGACGAGACAGTTTGCACTTCGGTCCAGTATAACGTGCCATAAGTCCGTCTCCTTAAACGCGGCGTTTCTTCGGCGGGCGGCACCCGTTATGAGGAACGGGAGTCGCGTCGGTAATGCTTTGCACGCGGAAACCGGCGGCATTCAATGCACGCACGGCGGACTCACGGCCGGGCCCCGGGCCCTTGACCAGCACGTCGACGTTTTTCACACCATACTCGGCTGCAGCAGTTGCTGCACGTTCGCTTGCCACTTGGGCTGCGAACGGGGTGCTCTTACGAGAACCACGAAAACCCGAACCACCGGCAGTGGCCCATGAAAGGGCATTGCCCTGGCGGTCTGTGATCGTCACGATCGTATTGTTAAAAGAGGCATGAATGTGGGCAACCGCATCCACAACCTGCTTTTTAACCTTTTTCCGGTTACTGCGCGGGTTAGCCATGTTGATGTTTCCTGTCTAAACGCCAGAACGTGCGTTATTTGCGAATCGGTTTACGCGGTCCCTTACGGGTACGCGCATTGGTCTTAGTACGCTGACCACGCAGCGGAAGACCACGACGATGGCGCAGACCACGATAGACACCCAAGTCCATGAGACGCTTAATATTAAGCGTGATCTCACGGCGAAGGTCGCCCTCTACGGTATATTTGCCAACTTCGGCACGCACTTCATCAAGTTGCTCGGCAGTAAAATCGCCGATCTTGAGATTCGGTGCGATACCGACTGCAGCACAAATTTGCTGTGCGCGAGTACGGCCAATCCCGTAGATATAGGTCAGCGAGATCGCCGCATGCTTGTTGTCCGGGATATTGACGCCTGCAATACGGGCCATCAGCTTACTCCGAATATTGAGCGGCTTGCTCGGTTAATCATCTACAAAAGGCGCAACAGCATACCCCTTCACCCCCAAAAGGGCAAGAGGTATGCGACACCCAACCTAATACAGTGCCAAGTTTAACCTTGGCGCTGCTTATGACGTGGCTCAGTGCAGATAACACGTACCGCGCCACGGCGCCGAATAATTTTGCAATTACGGCAGATTTTCTTAACTGAAGCTCGAACTTTCATGGTTCACTCCAAATAGCTCATAGGCATATCAGCGCATGATGCCGCCGCTACCATACCCTTTGAGGTTGGACTTCTTCATCACTGACTCATATTGATGAGACATCAGATGCGACTGCACCTGCGCCATGAAGTCCATGATGACTACCACGACGATCAGCAATGACGTTCCGCCGAAATAAAACGGCACCTGCCATGCCACCATCAGGAACTGCGGCATCAAGGAGACCAGCGTGATGTAGAGAGCACCAAACAAGGTCAGCCGAGTCATTACTTTATCAATGTAACGAGACGTCTGTTCACCCGGGCGTATGCCCGGTAGGAAAGCACCCGATTTCTTTAAATTATCGGCGACGTCTTTAGGATTAAAGACCAGTGCCGTATAAAAAAAGCAGAAGAATACTACGGCTATTGCGAAAAGCAAGATATAGAGCGGTTGCCCTGGCCCAAGTGCCTGAGACATTGTCTGAAGCCACTGCATCCCCTCACCCTGACCAAACCACTGGCCAATCGAAGCAGGAAAAAGCAGGATGCTCGAAGCGAAGATCGGCGGAATGACGCCCGCCATATTGACCTTCATCGGTAAGTAACTGCTCTGACCAGCATACATCTTGTTTCCTACCTGACGCCGCGGGTAATTTACCGTAATGCGGCGCTGGCCGCGCTCGATAAAGACCACGAAAGCGACTGTCGCAATTGCTAGTACAGCTAATGCCAAAATCGGAAGAACATTCCATGCGCCATCATTTCTTGCCAGCTCAAAAGCCTGGCCTACCGCACTGGGCAAACCGGCAACAATACCGGAAAAAATGATTAACGATATGCCATTACCAATGCCCTTCTCCGTGATCTGTTCACCCAACCACATCAAGAAGACAGCACCAGCAACAAGCGTCGCAACGGCGGTAAAATAGAAGCTGAAGCTAGCGCTATAGGCCACTCCGTTTCCGACCAGTCCCACTGCCATGCCGATCGATTGGATCAGGGCCAGCACCACTGTGGCGTAGCGCGTGTACTGACTGATCTTACGGCGGCCGGCCTCACCTTCCTTTTTCAGCTGCTCCAGTTGAGGTGAGACCACGGTCAGGAGCTGCATGATTATCGACGCAGAAATATAAGGCATTATACCCAACGCGAAGATACTCATGCGCTCCAGCGCACCACCCGAAAACATGTTAAACAGGCTCAGGATGGTGCCCTGGTTCTCTCTGAAGAGGGCAGCGAGCTGGTCAGGATTAATACCGGGCACCGGAATATGGGCACCGATACGGTACACCACGATCGCGATGAATACGAAACGCAGGCGAGCCCAAAGTTCACTCAAGCCACTCTGCATATTTGCCGGTACATTTCCTGACTTAGCCATTAGTCCTCTACCTTACCGCCAGCGGCTTCAATGGCGCCTCGCGCACCTTTGGTGACTTTGAGACCACGCACCGTAACCGCTTTACTCAGCTCACCAGACAGAATGATTTTCGCAAATTGCGTATCATCCCTAAGTACATTGGCTTTCTTTAATGTCTCAAGAGTGACAGCTTCGCCATCAACCTTGGCCAGCTCAGAGAGGCGAACCTCTTCAGAAACCAGTGACTTCATTGAGGTAAAACCAAATTTCGGCAGACGACGCTGCAAAGGCATCTGACCACCTTCGAAACCTGGCTTGACCGTGCCACCACTACGAGACTTCTGGCCTTTGTGACCACGGCCACCGGTCTTACCCAGACCGGAGCCAATGCCACGACCCACGCGCTTTTCAGCGTGCTTGGAACCCGGTGCCGGGCTCAGGCTATTAAGTTTCATGGATTACTCTCCCTCAACGCGCACAAGGTAATTTACCTTGTGGATCATACCGCGGACGGCAGGGGTATCTTCCAGTTCGACAGTATGACCGATACGACGAAGGCCAAGACCACGAATAGTAGCCTTATGCTTTTCCATCGTACCGATAGTGCTACGGATCTGGGTAATCTTAAGCTTGGCTGACATGATGTTTACCCCGTAATCGCTTCAACGGAGAGGCCACGCTTGGCCGCGACGTCTTCAGGCGAGCGCATAGATGCCAAACCTTTGACGGTAGCACGCACAACGTTAACCGGATTGGTCGAGCCATAGCACTTGGCCAGAACGTCATGAACACCGGCCAACTCAAGCACTGAGCGCATCGCACCACCGGCGATGATCCCAGTACCTTCGGATGCAGGCTGCATATAAACCTTGGAAGCACCATGATTGGCGCGTACCGGGTACTGCAGCGTATTACCCTTGAGTTCGACCTTGATCATGTTGCGATGTGCTTGGTCCATAGCCTTCTGGATCGCAACAGGCACTTCACGCGCCTTGCCACGACCGAAGCCTATACGACCCTTGCCATCGCCAACAACGGTCAAAGCGGTGAAGCCGAAGATTCGACCACCTTTGACCACTTTGGCGACACGGTTGATCTGCACAAGTTTTTCTTGCAGTTCACCGCTGCCTTTCTGTTCGTTATTCGCCATCGTAAAACCCTTTAGAATTGCAGGCCGCCTTCACGCGCGGCGTCAGCGAGGGCCTTGACGCGACCGTGGTACTTGTACCCGGAACGGTCGAAGGCAACTTCAGTGATACCCGCTTCTTTCGCGCGCTCGGCCAAAAGCGAGCCGACCTTGGCGGCGGCTTCCGCATTACCAGTCGCTGCTTCACGCAGCGACTTGTCTAAAGTGGATGCGCTAACCAGCACACGTCCACCATCGGCGGAAATAATTTGGGCATACATGTGACGCGGTGTGCGGTTGACACACAAACGATCGACACCCAACTCGCGGATTTTGGCACGCGTGCGGCGGGCACGACGGAGACGAGATTCTTTCTTCGCGTTCATAACCCTGCCTTACTTCTTCTTGGCTTCTTTACGGCGAACCTGTTCGTCGCTGTACCGGATACCCTTGCCCTTATAGGGCTCGGGCGGACGGAAAGCACGAATTTCTGCCGCCACCTGGCCGAGACGCTGCTTGTCCGCGCTTTTCAGCACGATCGTAGTATTACGCGGTGTTTCCGCGGTAACACCCTGAGGCAACGTGTAATCGACCGGATGAGAAAAGCCGAGCGTTAGATTGATGGACTGGCCGCTAGCCTGGGCACGATAACCTACACCGTTGATCTCAAGAGTTTTGGTAAACCCTTCAGAAACGCCCACAACCATATTGTTGACCAATGCACGAGTAGTACCAGCCATCGCCCAATCCTTAGCTTCTTCACTAGGCTTGAACGTCAGCGTTCCTTCTTCCTGCCCAACAATAACGTCTTGATGCACGTCCAGCTCAAGCTGACCCTGACCACCTTTAACGGTCAGCTTATCACCTTCGATCTTGACTTCGACGCCATTTGGCAGTTTAACCGGATATTTTGCGATCCTAGACATTTCTCACTCCTAGAATACGGTGCAGATGACTTCACCGCCGACGCCGGCTTGACGCGCCGCGCGATCAGTCATCACGCCTTTAGAGGTGGAAACGATCGCTACGCCCAAGCCGTCTGCGACCGTAGGCAACTCACCTTTGCCCTTATAGATACGCAGTGACGGCTTAGAAACGCGCTGCAGGTGCTCGATGACCGGCTTACCTTCAAAATACTTCAGAGTTACAGAAAGCTGCGGTTTCTCACTTTCTTCCACCGCATACTCTGCAATATAACCCTCTTCTTTCAACACGCGAGCCACCTCAATCTTGAGTTTGGAAGACGGCATGGAAACCGTTTCCTTAGTGGCTAACTGCGCATTACGGATACGTGTCAGCATATCCGATAGAGTGTCTTGCATGCTCATTTGTTGCGCTCCTGATTAACGTGGTTACCAGCTGGACTTGGTCAGGCCGGGAACGTCACCACGCATAGCGGCTTCACGCAGCATGTTACGGGCAAGCCCGAACTTGTTGTAGAAGCCATGCGGACGGCCCGTAATACGGCAGCGATTACGCTGGCGTACAGGGCTCGAGTCACGCGGCAGCTTCTGTAACTGCAGCTGCGCATCGAAGCGCTCTTCGTCAGAAGCGTTCACATTGTTAATGATGGCTTTGAGCTCAGCGCGACGACCGGCGTACTTCTGCACCAGTTGGGTACGCTTGAGCTCACGCTCCATCATGCTTTTCTTTGCCATGATCTCACCCTTATTTCTTGAACGGGAAGTTCAGCGCACTCAACAGTGCACGACCTTCATCGTCGGTGTTGGCGCTGGTGGTTATCGTGATATCCAGGCCCCGAATGCGATCGATTTTATCATATTCGATCTCCGGGAAAATGATCTGCTCACGAACCCCCATGGAGTAATTGCCACGACCGTCAAAGGACTTCGGGTTGAGACCACGGAAGTCACGAACACGTGGAATCGCAATATTGACCAGACGGTCAAGGAAGTCCCACATGCGTTCGCTACGCAGAGTGACCTTGATGCCAATCGGCCAGCCTTCGCGGACCTTGAAGCCCGCAACTGACTTGCGTGCTTTGGTCACGATCGGCTTCTGACCGGAAAGCTTCTCCAGATCACCAGCGGCGTTGTCGATCAGCTTCTTGTCACTGGTCGCTTCGCCAATACCCATGTTCAGCGTCACTTTCGTGATCTTGGGCACCTGCATCACGTTGGCGTAGCCGAATTGCTCCTTGAGCTGGGCCATCACCTCATTTCTATACTGTTCTTTCAAGTTCGCCATGTTGCCACCCGAGTCGCGTTAGGCGTCGATCTGCTTTTGCGTCGACTTAAAGATACGGACTTTGGTACCGTCATCTTGCACCTGAAAGCCGACCCGATCCGCCTTGCCGGTCTCCTGGTTGAAGATCGCCACGTTGGATTCGTGGATCGGAGCCTCACGCTCGACGATACCCCCCTGGTTGCCCAGCATCGGGTTGGGCTTGGTGTGACGCTTAATCATGTTCACACCAGCGACGACAAACCGGCCGTCCTTGAGTACCCGCTTGACGGTACCGCGCTTGCCCTTGTCCTTGCCGGCGATGACGATCACTTCGTCGTCACGTTTAATCTTACGCATATTCGCCTCGCTCCTTACAGCACTTCAGGCGCCAAGGAAATGATCTTCATGAACTTCTCAGTACGAAGCTCACGAGTTACCGGTCCGAAAATACGGGTGCCGATCGGCTGTTCGTTGGTGTTGTTCAACAAAACGGCCGCATTTCCATCGAAGCGGATGAGTGAACCATCGGGACGGCGAACACCACTTCTGGTGCGCACAACTACAGCTTTCAACACCTGGCCTTTCTTGACACGGCCACGCGGAATAGCTTCTTTCACCGTCACCTTAATGATGTCGCCCACGCGCGCGTAACGGCGGTGAGAGCCGCCCAGCACTTTAATGCACTGGACCCGGCGCGCGCCGCTGTTGTCGGCGACATCCAGCATTGTCTGAGTCTGAATCATCGGTTTTCTCCAAACCTACACTGACTGCACTGCGCTTGCCGGGCTTAGCCCTTCGCCTGCTCGATCACTTCAACCAGTGACCAGGCTTTTTTCTTGGAGATAGGACGGGACTCTTCAATAGAGACCGTATCGCCAAGTTTCGCCTGGTTGGCTTCATCATGAGCGTGCAGTTTGGTGGAGCGCTTTACGTATTTGCCGTAGATGGGATGGCGCTCACTGCGCTCAATCATCACGACGATGGATTTTTCCATCTTGTCGCTCACCACCTTTCCGGTGAGCCTACGTGCTTTCTTTTCTTCGGCCATATCAGTTACCTGACTTCTCGTTGAGCACAGTCTTCACACGAGCGATATCGCGGCGCACCTGTTTTAGCAGATGACTCTGGTTCAACTGACCAGTTGCCTTCTGCATGCGCAGATTGAACTGCTCACGAAGAAGCTCAAAGAGCTGCTCCTGAAGCGATCCGACTGACTTATCACGGAGTTCCTGGGCTTTCATCACATCACCGTCCGTTTCACAAAGATGGTGGCAATAGGCATCTTCTGAGCAGCTAGCGAGAATGCTTCACGCGCCAACTCTTCAGATACACCTTCGATTTCGTAGAGCACTTTACCCGGCTGAATCTGGGCAACCCAATACTCAACGGAACCTTTACCTTTACCCATACGAACTTCGAGCGGCTTCTCGGAAATTGGCTTATCCGGGAAAACTCGAATCCAGATCTTCCCACCGCGCTTTACGTGACGAGTAATCGCACGACGGCCGGCTTCAATCTGGCGTGCGGTGATACGACCACGACCAGTGGCCTTGAGACCGAATTCACCGAAGCTCACGCTACTACCGCGATGCGCGAGACCGCGGTTGCGGCCCTTTTGCTGCTTACGGAATTTGGTACGCTTGGGCTGTAACATCGACGACTACCCCCTTACTTGGAACCTTTCTTCTTAGGTGCGGACGCAGGCTGAGGCTGTTTCTGCTTGGCCCGGACCTCTTCGATGCCCCCAAGAATTTC
Organism: Phytohalomonas tamaricis; assembly: GCF_003012345.1. Lineage (GTDB taxonomy): Bacteria > Pseudomonadota > Gammaproteobacteria > Pseudomonadales > Halomonadaceae > Phytohalomonas > Phytohalomonas tamaricis. The sequence goes on along the minus strand of NZ_PVRV01000013.1, from coordinate 32,922 downwards.
ACCCTTGAAGACCCAGACCTTGACGCCGATGACGCCATAGGTTGTATGGGCTTCATAGGTCGCGTAGTCGATATCAGCACGCAGGGTGTGCAACGGCACACGACCTTCGCGATACCATTCTGTACGGGCAATTTCAGCACCACCGAGACGTCCGGACAGTTGCACCTTGATACCCTTGGCGCCGAGACGCATAGCGTTCTGCACAGAGCGTTTCATGGCACGACGGAACATCACACGGCGTTCAAGCTGGCCAGCAATATTCTGCGCAACCAGTTGAGCGTCAAGTTCCGGCTTGCGAACTTCCTCGATATTGACATGCACCGGCACACCCATCATCTGAGTGAGATCACGACGCAGACGATCGACGTCTTCACCTTTCTTACCAATCACGATACCCGGACGGGCAGTATGAATAGTAATACGGGCATTGTTAGCCGGACGCTCAATCTGAACATGGCTAAGTGATGCATTCTTCAAACGCTCTTGCAGGAAGCGACGCACCTGAAGATCGTTGTTCAACTTGTCAGCGTAATCGCGGCCCTCAGCGTACCAGACCGATGTATGGTCCTTGACGATCCCGAGGCGAATACCTGTTGGATGTACTTTCTGACCCATCTGGTCGACTCCTACTTCTCGGCTACCTTGACGGTGATGTGGCAAGTGCGCTTCAGGATGCGATCCGCACGGCCTTTGGCACGCGGCTGGATACGCTTCAGCGTCATACCCTCATCGACACAGATGGTCGAGACGCGTAGCTCGTCGATGTCCATGCCGTTGTTTTCTTCCGCATTAGCAATAGCGGACTGAAGCACTTTCTTGACCAGCTTGGCAGCCTTTTTCGGGCTGAATGTCAGCAGGTCTAGAGCTTCGGCGACCGGCTTGCCCCGCACCTGATCAGCCACCAAACGGGCCTTCTGGGCGGACAGGCGAGCGCCGCGCAATTTTGCAGCTACTTCTTCCATTTTATAGTCCTCTCCCTTACCGCTTGGCTTTCTTGTCTGCCGCGTGGCCGCGGTAGGTGCGGGTGGCAGCGAACTCGCCTAGCTTGTGACCGACCATCTCTTCTGAGACGTAGACCGGAACATGCTGGCGACCGTTATGGACGGCGATGGTGAGTCCTACCATGTTCGGCAGGATCATTGAACGACGCGACCAAGTCTTGATCGGTTTGCGATCGTTCTTTTCCACAGCCGCCTCAACCTTCTTCAAAAGATGAAGGTCAATAAAAGGACCTTTCTTAAGTGAACGTGGCACAGCCGTTACCCCTTAACTTGCTTGAATTTGGCCTTGCGGCGCTTACTTGGCCTTGCGGCGACGGACAATCAGCTTATCGGTGCGCTTGTTCTTGCGGGTCTTGTGACCTTTGGTAGGCACGCCCCATGGCGACACAGGATGACGGCCACCGCTTGTGCGACCCTCACCACCGCCGTGTGGGTGATCTACCGGGTTCATCGCAACACCACGAACCGTCGGACGCACGCCTTTCCAGCGCTTTGCACCGGCCTTGCCAAGCTGGCGCAGGCTATGCTCGGAGTTGCCCACTTCACCCAACGTAGCGCGGCATTCAGAAAGAATACGACGCATCTCACCAGAACGCAGACGTAATGTCGCGTAGTTACCTTCACGCGCAACCAGCTGAGCACTAGCGCCGGCACTCCGCGCTATCTGAGCACCCTTGCCCGGCTTCAGTTCGATGCAGTGAATCGTCGCACCCAGTGGCATATTACGCAGCGGGAGAGCATTACCACTCTTGATCGCAGCGTTGACACCGGATTCGAGGCGATCACCTGCCGCTACGCCCTTGGGGGCAATAATGTAGCGACGTTCACCATCGATATACTTAAGCAGTGCAATGTGTGCACTACGGTTAGGATCGTATTCAATGCGCTCAACGATAGCTGGAATGCCATCTTTGTTGCGTTTGAAATCAACCAGGCGATACTGCTGGCGATGACCACCACCAACGTGGCGAGTGGTAATACGACCATTATTGTTACGACCACCACTACGGGACTGTGACTCGGTCAACGCCTCGAAAGGGCGACCTTTGTACAGCTCCTGATTGACGATCTTCACCTTATGGCGACGACCGGCTGAGGTCGGTTTAGTCTTGACTACTGCCATGATCCGTTCTCCTGCCTCACTCGGCGCCAGTGAAGTCTTCGAGGGTCTCGCCCGCAGCCAGGGTCACGTAGGCTTTGCGATAACCGCTGCGGCGACCTTCGCCACGCGCGCTACGCTTAGTTTTGCCTTTCATGTTCAACACCTGGACGCGATCAACCTTCTTTCCGAACAATGCTTCTACAGCCTTTTTGATCTCAGGCTTGGTCGCATCGCTTGCCACCTTGAACACATACTGGTTGTGCTCGGCTGCAAAAGCGGCTTTTTCGGTCATGTGCGGCCCGAGCAGCACTTTGAATACGCGCTCTTGATTCATCCCAGCTTCTCCTCGAACTTGCGCAGAGCAGGGACGGTCATCAACACCTTGTCGAAGGCAATCAGACTGACCGGATCCGCAGCTGCGGCATCCACGACTGCAACATTAGGAATGTTGCGCGCAGCCAGATAAAGATTCTCGTCAACTTCTTCAGTGACGATCAGCACCTTTTCCAGGCCGAGGTCCTTGAGCTTAGCAATCAACTGCTTGGTCTTAGGCGTCTCGACGGCAAAAGCATCAACAGCCACCAGACGGTCCTGACGAACCAGCTCGGAGAGGATAGAGCGCATTGCTGCGCGATACATCTTACGGTTTACCTTCTGCGAGAAGTCTTGAGGACGCGCCGCAAAGGTAACACCGCCTGTACGCCACAGCGGAGAACGAATGGTACCGGCACGAGCACGACCAGTACCTTTCTGACGAAACGGCTTCTTACCACCACCGCTAACATCAGAACGAGTTTTCTGCGCACGAGTACCCTGGCGTGCACCGGCCAAATAGGCGGTGACAACCTGATGCACGAGTGACTCGTTAAATTCTTTGCCGAAAGTCACGTCGGAAAGTTCGACGGCTCCAGCATCTGCACCTGCAAGATTCAGATTCATCGGTCCTCTACCCCTCAGCGAGCTTTGACAGCAGAGCGCACAATCACATTACTGCCGGTTGCGCCAGGAACGGCACCCTTAACCAGCAACAAGTTACGCTCAGCATCGACACGCACTACTTCCAGGCTCTGTACGGTTACACGGGTATTACCCAGTTGACCGGCCATTTTCTTGCCTTTAAAAACACGGCCTGGCGTTTGGCACTGGCCGATAGAACCAGGTGCCCGATGCGAGAGGGAGTTACCGTGAGTCATATCCTGAGTACGGAAATTCCAGCGCTTAACAGCACCAGCAAATCCCTTACCCTTGGATACGCCAGTCACATCAATCTTTTGACCAGCTTCGAAGAGGGATACGGTGAATTCGCCACCCACCTGAGGATCATCTTCGCCTTCGACAAGGCGAAACTCCATCATGGAGCGACCAGCCTCAACACCTGCCTTTGCATATTGACCAGCGACGGCCTTGGACAGATGTTTGGCTTTGCGGGAGCCAGTTGTTACCTGGACCGCGCGATAGCCATCAGACTCAAGCGTTTTCACGCTAGTCACGCGGTTAGGCTCAACCTCAATAACGGTTACAGGCACAGAAGCGCCGTCTTCGGTGAAGATACGGGTCATACCGCTCTTCTTACCGACTAAACCGATAGTCATGTTCAGTCTCCTTAGTGTACGGGGCTATCACCCGCTATGGCTGCCCTTTCCAGAGCATTCCACTAGCACATTGTGTAACGCCATCACGGCGTGGCGGCTCTTTTTCTACAGAGTCATCTACAAAAAGACAGCCGCTATAGTGACTAGTGTAGTGTTAATCAACCTTGATCTGGACATCGACACCAGCGGCCAAGTCCAATTTCATCAATGCATCAACTGTTTTTTCAGTTGGCTCAACGATATCAAGTACACGCTTATGGGTACGTATCTCATATTGATCACGCGCATCTTTGTTGACGTGCGGTGAAATCAATACAGTATAACGCTCCCGATTGGTCGGCAGCGGGATCGGCCCACGGACCTGAGCCCCAGTACGCTTCGCGGTTTCCACGATTTCTTGAGCGGACTGATCGATCAGGCGGTGGTCGAACGCTTTCAACCGAATGCGAATCTTCTGGTTCTGCATTTGCCCAAAGCTCCAACGGCCTTACAGCCTAGTGAATAGTGACGGCGCGAGCCGTCCACTCACGCATGAAAGGATGCGCATTATATGCATGCTGACACCGTCTGTCAAACATGCATGACAAAGGGGCTCCTTTCGGAGCCCCTTCAGTACAAGCAGTTTTAAAACTTACTCGATAATCTTGGCAACAACACCGGCGCCAACTGTACGACCACCCTCGCGGATAGCGAAGCGCAGACCGTCTTCCATAGCGATGGGAGCGATCAGCGTGATAGTCATTTGGACGTTATCACCCGGCATTACCATCTCGACACCTTCCGGCAGTTCACAAGTACCCGTTACGTCAGTGGTACGGAAGTAAAACTGCGGACGATAGCCCTTGAAGAAAGGCGTATGACGACCGCCTTCTTCCTTGGACAGGATGTAGATTTCAGATTCGAACTTGGTGTGCGGAGTGATAGAGCCGGGCTTAGCCAGAACCTGTCCACGCTCGACGTCATCACGCTTAGTACCACGCAACAGCGCGCCAACGTTTTCACCCGCGCGACCTTCGTCGAGCAGCTTACGGAACATTTCAACGCCGGTAACGGTAGTCTTGGTGGTGTCACGCAGACCAATGATCTCGACTTCTTCACCCGTCTTGACGATACCACGCTCGACACGACCGGTCACAACGGTACCGCGGCCTGAGATTGAGAATACGTCTTCAATCGGCATCAGGAACGGACGATCAATAGCACGCTCCGGCTCAGGAATATAGTCGTCAAGAGCCTTGATCAGATTGGCAACGGCAGTAGTACCCATACCGTTGTCATCCTTGCCTTCCAGAGCCATCAACGCAGAACCGATGATGATCGGAGTGTCGTCGCCAGGGAAGTCATACTCATTCAACAACTCACGGACTTCCATTTCGACCAGTTCAAGCAGTTCTTCGTCATCGACCATGTCAGCCTTGTTCAGGAACACGACAATGTACGGAACGCCAACCTGACGAGACAGCAGGATATGCTCACGCGTTTGCGGCATCGGGCCATCAGCAGCAGAACAAACCAGGATAGCGCCATCCATCTGCGCAGCACCGGTGATCATGTTCTTGACGTAGTCAGCGTGTCCCGGACAGTCAACGTGTGCATAGTGACGTGCTTCGGACTGATACTCAACGTGCGCTGTTGCGATAGTGATACCACGCTCACGCTCTTCAGGAGCATTATCGATGGTATCAAATGCACGCCAGTCGCCACCGAAAACCTCGGCAGAAACGCGAGTCAGAGCCGCAGTCAACGTAGTCTTGCCATGGTCAACGTGACCGATAGTACCGACGTTTACGTGCGGTTTGGAACGTTCGAATTTTTCCTTAGCCACTGCTATAACCTCTTTAATCAGCTAACGATTATCAGTTCTGTTTGATGACGGCTTCGACGACGCTGGACGGCGCCTCATCGTACTTCGCAAACTCCATGGAGTAGCTTGCGCGGCCCTGGGTCTGCGAGCGTAGATCAGTCGCATAACCGAACATCTCACCCAGTGGCACCATTGCGCGGATGATCTTGCCAGTGGAAGAATCATCCATGCCCTGCACCAGACCACGCCGACGGTTCAAGTCGCCCATGACGTCGCCCATGAAATCCTCAGGCGTCACTACCTCGACTCGCATAACCGGCTCGAGCAGAACAGCTTTAGCCTTGCGAGCCCCTTCTTTAATCGCCATGGAAGATGCGATCTTGAAGGCATTCTCGTTAGAGTCGACGTCGTGATAGGAACCGTCAAACAACGTGACCTTCACATCAATCATCGGATAACCTGCGATAACCCCATTCTGAAGCTGCTCGTAGGCCCCTTTTTCAACGGCAGGCACGTATTCCTTAGGAACTGTACCACCGACGATTTCGGATGCGAATTTGAAGGTCAATTCTTCATCTTCGCCCTTGTCTGCATCAGTAAGCGGTTCAATACGCAGCCACACGTGACCAAACTGACCACGGCCACCGGACTGACGGACGAACTTGCCTTCCTGCTCGACACTGCCACGGATAGTTTCACGGTAGGCGACCTGGGGCTTACCGATGTTAGCCTCCACCTTGAACTCGCGACGCATACGATCAACGATAATGTCGAGGTGCAGCTCACCCATCCCAGAAATAATGGTCTGGCCGGTTTCTTCATCGGTCTTGACGCGGAAAGACGGATCTTCCTGCGCAAGCTTGCCAAGAGCGATACCCATCTTCTCCTGATCAGCCTTGGATTTAGGCTCAACAGCAACGGAGATGACGGGATCTGGGAATTCCATGCGCTCAAGCACAATCTTGGCATTTGGATCGCAAAGCGTATCGCCAGTAGTAACATCTTTCAGGCCAACACACGCTGCGATATCGCCGGCGTAGACTTCCTTGATCTCCTGACGACTGTTGGAGTGCATCTGGACGATACGGCCAACGCGCTCCTTCTTGTCCTTCACGGAGTTATAGACACTATCACCGGAGTTAAGCACACCGGAGTAGACACGAATGAACGTCAGAGTGCCGACAAAAGGGTCAGTCGCGATCTTGAAAGCCAATGCAGCAAACGGCGCTGTATCATCAGCTTCACGCGTCTCGATAGTACCTGCCGCATCATCAAGCTCACCCTCGATCGCCTTGACTTCTGTCGGCGATGGCAGGTACTCAATGACACCGTCAAGCATGGCTTGAACGCCCTTGTTCTTGAAGGCGCTACCACAGACTACCGGCACGATTTCATTTTCAAGCGTACGACGGCGCAAACCAGCCTTCACTTCCTCGATGGAGAGATCACCCTCTTCGAGGTACTTGTCCATCAGCTCTTCAGATGCCTCGGCAGCAGCCTCGAGCATATGCTCGCGCCACTCTTGGGCTGTATCCTGCAACTCAGCCGGAATATCGACCAAGTCATAAGTCATGCCCTTGTCTTCTTCATTCCAGAGAATGGCTTTCATCTGAAGGAGATCAATAACGCCCTTGAACTCATCCTCAGCACCCCAGTTAATCTGGATCGGTACCGGATTAGCGCCCAAGCGCTCCTTGAGCTGCTCAACAACCATGAAGAAGTCAGCACCAGCGCGGTCCATCTTGTTGACGAACACCATGCGAGGTACTTCGTACTTATTCGCCTGACGCCAGACCGTTTCAGTCTGCGGCTGAACACCAGAGGATCCGCACAGAACAACGACCGCACCATCAAGAACACGCAGAGAACGTTCAACTTCGATAGTGAAGTCAACGTGCCCAGGCGTATCAATGATATTGATACGGTGCTCATCGAACTGCTTGTTCATGCCCTGCCAGAAGCAGGTAGTCGCTGCAGAAGTGATGGTAATACCACGCTCCTGCTCCTGCTCCATCCAGTCCATGACGGCGGCACCTTCGTGCACTTCGCCAATCTTATGTGACAGACCAGTATAGAACAGGACACGCTCGGTCGTAGTCGTCTTGCCGGCGTCTACGTGTGCAACGATACCGATGTTGCGGTAACGCTTAAGCTGAGTCTTACGTGCCACGATAGATAATCCTGTTGTTTAGAAGCGGTAGTGAGAGAAGGCCTTGTTGGCTTCGGCCATACGATGCACGTCTTCACGCTTCTTCACGGCTGCACCCTTACCTTCTGCCGCATCAAGCATCTCACCAGCGAGACGCTGAGCCATGGTTTTCTCACCACGATTACGAGCAGCATCAGCCATCCAGCGCATTGCCAACGCCTGACGACGAGAAGGGCGCACTTCGACGGGCACTTGATAAGTAGCACCACCGACACGGCGTGATTTGACTTCAACCATCGGCTGGATAGTTTCCAGAGCCTTTTCGAAGATGCTCAGCGGCTCATCATTGGAGCGTTCGGCAACTCGATCAAGCGCACCGTAAACGATACGCTCGGCGACCGACTTTTTGCCACTGATCATCAAATGGTTCATAAACTTAGCAAGACGCTCACTTCCGAACTTAGGATCCGGCAATATTTCGCGTTTTGCTGCAATACGTCTTCTAGGCATGATAAGCCCTCAAGTCGAAGGGTCTTTCAGGTAAACCCGGGACAAATAAAGCGCCCAGCCTTACTCTTATCAGACCAGTATGAATTAGGATTTCGGACGCTTGGTACCGTACTTAGAACGGCCTTGCTTACGGTTCTGAACACCAGACGTATCCAAGGCACCACGGACGGTGTGATAACGCACACCCGGCAAGTCTTTTACACGACCGCCACGGATCAGGATCACAGAGTGCTCCTGCAGATTGTGGCCTTCCCCGCCGATATAGGAAGTTACTTCGAAGCCGTTGGTCAAACGCACGCGGCATACTTTACGCAGTGCCGAGTTTGGCTTCTTCGGGGTGGTCGTATAGACGCGTGTGCAAACACCACGCTTCTGGGGACAAGCCTGCAGCGCAGGCACGTCGCTTTTCGCGTGCGGGCGCTTGCGCGGCTTGCGCACCAGCTGGTTAATAGTTGCCATGAACAGCTCACTCCAATGATGATATAACAAAACAGTAAGGACAGGACGCACCTTTCCCTACTGTTAAAGGCTGCGAATTCTAAGGGCTTATGCGCCAAGACGTCAAGTCCAGCCCCGTAATGGACGAAGCTGGATAACGCAGAGGATGCAAAAGAACTTAGATATCGTCGTCGTCAGCATCTAGAGCGGTTAGATGCTCGCCCAGCTGCTGCTCGACATCAAGCGCAGATGGATAGAGGCTACGCTCAGATTCTTCACGCTTGCGACGACGCTCGGCATGATGCGTTAGGCCCGTTCCCGCCGGAATCAGTCGGCCTACAACAACGTTTTCCTTCAATCCACGCAAATGGTCGCGCTTGCCAGTTACGGCCGCTTCCGTCAGTACACGCGTAGTTTCCTGGAACGAGGCCGCAGAAATGAACGACTCGGTGGCCAACGAAGCTTTAGTGATACCGAGCAGCACACGCTCATATTTGGCAGGGAATTTATCCTGCTCAGCCAAACGAGCGTTTTCCTCAAGCACACGCACGATTTCGACCTGATCTCCAGGAATTAAATCACTATCACCCGCATCGGTAATCTCTACCTTACGCAGCATCTGACGCACAATGACTTCAATGTGCTTGTCGTTGATACCTACGCCCTGCAGACGATAAACGTCCTGGATTTCAGTAGTGATGTACTTCGCAAGTTCCGACACACCTAACAGCCGCAGAATATCGTGCGGATTGCTGGGGCCATCGGAAATCACCTCACCCTTCTCAACGGTCTCGCCCTCGAACACACCGATCTGACGCCATTTCGGAATCAGCATCTCGAACGGATCACCTTCGGACGGGTTAATCGCCAAGCGGCGCTTACCCTTGGTCTCTTTACCGAAGGTCACGGTACCCGAGATTTCTGCCAGGATAGACGACTCCTTGGGCTTACGAGCCTCAAAGAGATCGGCAACGCGCGGCAGACCACCGGTAATATCCTTGTTTCCGGACGCCTCAACAGGAATACGTGCAACAACCTCACCGACACCAATTTCTGTACTGTTATCCACAGAAACGATAGCGTTGCCCGGCAGCATGTACTGGACCGGCGTATTGGAGCCAGGCAGTGCGATATGCTTGCCCGCCTCGTCCTGAAGCATGATCATCGGACGTTTATCACGGCCGGAAGCCGGACGATTAGCTGATTCGATGATCTCGATCGATGAGAGTCCAGTCAGCTCATCCACCGTACGGTGAATGGTAAGGCCTTCCTCCATGTCGGTGAACTGCACACGGCCAGTCACTTCTGCAACGATCGGATGCGTATGCGGATCCCACTTCGCCACGATCTGGCCACCTTCGACCCGATCACCGTCATTGACAGAGAGCTCCGCACCGTAAGGCAGTTTATAGTACTCACGTTCACGACCATGGTCATCGGCAACTGCCAACGCACTGGAGCGAGAGACCACAACCAGCTTACCGTCAGCGCGCTCGACATTCTTCATGTTGTGAAGACGTACCGTACCGCCATGCTTGACCTGAACACTATCTATCGCGGATGCACGTGATGCTGCACCGCCGATGTGGAAGGTACGCATGGTCAGCTGAGTACCCGGTTCACCGATCGACTGTGCGGCGATTACACCGACAGATTCACCGACATTAACCAGATGGCCACGAGCCAGATCACGACCGTAGCACGATGCACAAACGCCATGACTGGTTTCACAGGCGATCGCACTACGTACAATAATCTCGTCGACGCCCATGGTATCAAGCTTGTTGCACCACTCTTCATCGAGCAACGTACCCTTCGGAATCAGGACATCCTGGCTTTCCGGATCGATCACGTCGCGCGCAACAACACGCCCAAGAACACGCTCAGCCAATGAGACAATGACATCGCCGCCTTCGATAACCGGATGCAGCGTCAGCCCTTCTTCGGTACCGCAATCGACTTCTGTAATAACCAGATCTTGAGCAACGTCAACCAGACGACGCGTCAGATAACCTGAGTTAGCGGTCTTAAGGGCGGTATCTGCCAAGCCCTTACGAGCGCCGTGAGTCGATATGAAGTACTGGAGTACGTTCAAGCCTTCACGGAAGTTGGCCGTGATCGGTGTCTCGATGATCGAACCGTCCGGCTTGGCCATCAAGCCACGCATCCCCGCCAGCTGACGAATCTGGGCGGCACTACCACGTGCACCAGAGTCGGCCATGATGAAGACACTATTGAACGAATCCTGCTCGACCTGATTGCCCTCACGATCAGTAACGGTCTCCTTGGAGATACCGCTCATCATCGCCTTGGCAACCTTGTCGTTGGCTTTCGACCAGATATCGATAACCTTGTTGTACTTCTCACCCGCCGTCACGAGACCGGAAGAGAACTGATCTTCAATCTCTTTAACTTCATCTTCGGCAGCATCGATGATTGACTTCTTCTCATCAGGGATAACGAAGTCGTTAACACCGATCGAAGCACCTGACCAAGTCGCTAAGCGGAAGCCGGTATACATCAGCTGATCAGCGAAGATAACGGTCTCTTTAAGCCCAACGCTACGATAAGCCACGTTGATAAGCTGAGAGATCGCCTTCTTCTTCATCGGCCGGTTGACGATCTCGAACTCCATACCTTTCGGAACGATGCGATACAGCAGCGCACGGCCGACGGTAGTGTCCTTGATCGAGGTATGAGCGCTAAACTCGCCAGTCTCTTCGTTCTTGGTCCACTCAGTCAGGCGCACCTTGACCCGCGCATGCAGCGCCACACTATGTGTACCATGCGCACGCTCGACTTCGTTCAGGTTCGAGAACGTCATGCCCTCGCCCTTGGCGCCAATCTTTTCACGGGTCATGTAATAAAGACCCAACACGACGTCCTGAGACGGCACTATGATCGGCTCGCCGTTGGCAGGCGAGAGCACGTTATTGGTCGACATCATTAACGCACGCGCTTCCAGCTGGGCTTCCAGCGTCAGCGGTACGTGAACGGCCATCTGGTCACCGTCAAAGTCAGCGTTATAAGCCGCACAGACCAACGGGTGCAGCTGAATCGCCTTGCCCTCGATCAGCATCGGCTCAAATGCCTGAATACCCAGACGGTGTAGCGTCGGCGCACGGTTGAGCAGTACCGGATGCTCACGGATAACATCGGCCAGGATGTCCCAAACCTCGGGCACTTCACGCTCAACCATTTTCTTGGCGGCTTTGATCGTCGACGCGTGGCCGTAGGACTGCAGCTTCGAATAAATGAACGGCTTGAACAGTTCAAGCGCCATCTTCTTAGGCAGACCACACTGATGCAAACGCAGCGTTGGACCTACGGTAATGACAGAACGGCCCGAATAATCGACACGCTTGCCCAGCAGGTTTTGACGGAAACGCCCCTGCTTACCTTTGATCATGTCGGCTAGCGACTTGAGCGGACGCTTGTTAGAGCCGGTAATGGCGCGACCGCGACGACCGTTATCAAGCAGCGCATCGACCGATTCCTGCAACATGCGTTTCTCATTACGCACGATGATATCGGGCGCATTAAGATCAAGCAGACGCTTCAGACGGTTATTACGGTTAATCACACGACGATACAGATCGTTCAGATCCGATGTCGCAAAGCGTCCACCATCAAGCGGGACCAGTGGACGCAGATCCGGTGGCAACACCGGAAGTACTTCCATGATCATCCAGCCCGGATGGTTGCCGGATTTGAAGAAGGCCTCCAGCAGTTTCAAACGCTTGGAGAGCTTCTTGATCTTGGTTTCAGAATTAGTCTGCGGAATCTCTTCACGCAGACGCTCAATCTCTTCTTCGAGCTCGATATCAGACAGCAGCGCTTGGATGGCCTCGGCCCCCATGCGTGCGTCAAAGTCATCGCCGAACTCTTCGAGCGCCTCGAAATACTGCTCATCGTTTAAAAGCTGGCTACGCTCAAGCGTGGTCATGCCCGGGTCGATAACCACAAACGACTCGAAATAAAGTACACGCTCAATATCACGCAGCGTCATGTCGAGCAGCATACCAATGCGGCTCGGCAAAGACTTCAAGAACCAGATGTGCGCGACCGGGCTGGCCAGCTCAATGTGGCCCATGCGCTCACGGCGCACAGAGGCTTTGGTGACCTCAACGCCACACTTTTCGCAGATAATGCCGCGATGCTTCATGCGCTTGTACTTGCCGCACAAGCACTCATAGTCCTTTACCGGGCCGAAAATCTTGGCGCAGAACAGACCGTCGCGTTCAGGCTTGAACGTACGATAATTGATGGTTTCAGGTTTTTTAACCTCACCATAGGACCAGGAGCGAATCATGTCCGGAGATGCAAGCGTAATCTTGATTGCATCAAATTCTTCGGACTGCGCCTGTGATTTGAGTACTTTCACCAAATCTTTCATAAGGTCGGCTCCGTTGCGGAGTTGTCATGAGCGGATCCCGCAAGCGGGATCCGCGGACCATCAAGGGCTCGGCTAACGCCTTTAACTTTCCAGCTCGATGTCGATACCCAGCGAGCGAATTTCTTTTACCAATACGTTAAATGACTCAGGCATTCCGGCCTGCATGCTGTGATCACCATCTACGATGCTCTTGTACATCTTGGTACGTCCTTCGACATCGTCAGACTTGACTGTGAGCATTTCCTGCAGCGTGTATGCTGCGCCATAGGCCTCAAGTGCCCATACCTCCATCTCACCGAAGCGCTGACCGCCAAACTGCGCCTTACCACCCAGCGGCTGCTGAGTAACCAGTGAGTAGGAACCGGTAGAGCGAGCATGCATCTTGTCGTCGACCAAGTGGTTCAATTTGAGCATGTACATGTAGCCTACGGTGACCGGACGATCGAAGCGCTCGCCGGTACGGCCGTCGAAGAGCTCCATCTGACCCGATTCCGGCAGATCGGCAAGCTTGAGCAATCCTTTTATCTCATGCTCTTTGGCACCATCGAAAACCGGCGAGGCAATCGGCACGCCACGAGACAAGTTCTTGGCCAGAGTGATCACTTCGTCATCAGTAAGCTCGTCGAGCGATTCCTGACGGCCACCGCTGGTATTGTAAACCTTGTCCAGGAACTCACGGATTTCGGCGAGCTGCTGCTCTCGAGCATCCTTGAGCATACGGTCAATTTTTGCGCCTAAGCCGAAAGCAGCCATCCCGAGGTGCGTTTCAAGGATCTGACCCACGTTCATGCGTGAAGGTACACCCAGCGGGTTCAACACCACATCGACAGGTTCACCGGCGGCATTAAACGGCATATCCTCAATTGGCATGATTGCCGAAATAACACCTTTGTTACCGTGACGTCCAGCCATCTTGTCACCTGGCTGAATACGACGTCTCACGGCCAGATAGACCTTGACGATCTTCAACACACCCGGTGCCAAGTCATCGCCCTGAGTCAACTTGCGTTTCTTATCTTCGAAACGCTCGTCCATCTCCTTGCGACGATTCTCTAGCTGCTCGTCGGCCTGAGCCAACAGCTCATTGAGCGACTCATCCTGCATACGCAGCTTGAACCATTGCTGGCGCGGCAACTCATCGAGATACTCTTCATCGAGCGTATCGCCCTTCTTGAGACGAGGGCCACCATTGACGGGCTGCCCGTCAAGCGTACGCTTGATACGTTCGAAGGTAGCGTCCTCAGCGATACGGTAAGTCTCTTGCAGATCCTTACGTACCTCTGCGAGCTGCATTTGCTCGATCGCTAAAGCACGTGGGTCCTTTTCAACACCATCACGCGTAAAGACCTGAACATCAATAACAGTACCGCGCATCCCTGTTGGAGCACGCAGCGACGTATCTTTAACGTCAGAAGCCTTTTCACCAAAGATCGCACGCAGCAGCTTCTCTTCCGGTGTCAGTTGGGTCTCGCCCTTGGGCGTCACCTTACCGACCAAGATATCGCCTGCGTTGATTTCGGCGCCTATGTAGACGATTCCCGATTCATCAAGCTTTCCGAGCGCTGACTCCCCAACGTTGGGAATATCCGAGGAAATCTCCTCTGGCCCCAGCTTGGTATCACGCGAAACGCACGTCAGTTCCTGGATATGGATCGTTGTAAATCGATCCTCTTCCACCACGCGCTCGGAGACGAGAATAGAGTCTTCGAAGTTGTAGCCGTTCCAGGGCATGAACGCGATACGCATGTTCTGTCCCAATGCCAGATCACCGGTATCTACCGACGGACCATCAGCGAGAATGTCACCGATAGCCACCTGATCACCAGGCCGAACGATAGGGCGCTGGTTCTGGCAAGTATTCTGGTTCGAGCGCACATACTTGGTCAGGTTGTAGATATCGACGCCAGCTTCACCGCCAATGATCTCATCTTCATTGACACGGATAACGATGCGCTTTGCATCAACCGAGTCAACCATCCCGCCACGTCTCGCCACGGCGCATACACCGGAGTCACGGGCGACAAAGCGCTCCATGCCAGTACCTACCAGTGGCTTATCCGCCTTGAGCGTGGGCACAGCCTGACGCTGCATGTTCGAACCCATAAGAGCGCGGTTCGCATCATCGTGCTCAAGGAACGGAATCAGCGCAGCAGCGACGGACACGACCTGACGTGGTGACACATCCATCAGTGTTACCTTGTCAGGCGTCATGAAGGTGGTTTCACCCTTATGACGCACCTGAACAAGGTCATCGATCAATTTATTACCTTCATCAACAGTCGCAGAAGCCTGGGCGATGATGTAATCGCCTTCTTCGATTGCTGATAGATGAACCAGTTCATCGGTAACTTGGCGTCCCTCTACCTTGCGATAAGGCGTTTCAAGGAACCCATAGCTGTTGGTACGGCTGTAAGTCGCCAGCGAGTTAATCAGACCGATGTTCGGTCCTTCAGGCGTCTCGATAGGACACAGTCGGCCATAGTGCGTGGCGTGAACGTCACGAACCTCGAAGCCAGCGCGCTCACGTGTCAAACCACCCGGCCCAAGCGCTGATACACGACGCTTGTGCGTAACCTCTGAGAGCGGGTTGTTCTGATCCATGAACTGTGAAAGCTGACTTGATCCGAAGAACTCCTTCACTGCCGCCGCAACCGGCTTGGCATTAATCAGGTCTTGCGGCATCAGGCCTTCGCTTTCAGCCATGGACAGGCGTTCCTTGACCGCACGCTCAACACGCACCAGACCAACGCGGAACTGGTTTTCGGCCATCTCGCCCACACTACGGATACGGCGATTGCCAAGGTGGTCGATATCATCAACATCGCCAAAGCCGTTACGGATGTTGATCAGCTCCTTGAGAACATCAATGATGTCATCATGAGTCAACACACCCGGTCCTTCGTCGTTATCACGACGTAGACGGCGGTTGAACTTCATACGGCCGACGCCCGACAGGTCATAGCGGTCTTCGCTGAAGAACAGATTGTTGAACAGCGAATCAGCGGCATCCTTGGTGGGTGGCTCACCGGGACGCATCATGCGATAGATCTCGACCAGCGCTTCCAACTGCGAATGGGTCGAATCAACCTTCAGCGTGTCTGAAATGAACGGGCCGGTATCAAGGTCGTTGGTATAGAGCGTTTCAAAGCTCGTGATACCCGCCTGTCCCAGTTTTTCGATCAGCTCAGGAGTAAGCTCGGTATTACACACACAAATCAGCTCGCCGGTTTTGGGATCGACTTGATCCTTGGCCAGCGTCTTGCCAAATAAATATTCCATTGGCACAGCAAGGCGCTCAATACCGGACTTCTCTATTTGGCGAATATGTTTTTGGGTAATCCTGCGCCCTTCTTCAACAATGACATTTCCGTCATTATCAAGAATTTCAAAAGATGCTGTTTCACCACGCAGGCGCGACGGAACAAGCTCAACAGAAAAACCAGACTTTTCAATATGATATACATTGGTATCAAAGAAAAAGCCGAGAATATCTTCAGCATTGTAGCCTAACGCACGCAGCAGCACGGTAGCAGGCAATTTGCGACGACGGTCGATACGTACAAAGACGTTATCGCGCGGATCAAACTCGAAATCGAGCCATGAACCGCGGTAAGGAATTACCCGCGCAGAATAAAGCAGCTTGCCCGAAGAGTGACTCTTACCCTTGTCATGGTCAAAGAACACACCGGGACTGCGATGCAGCTGCGAGACAATCACTCGCTCAGTACCATTGACGACAAAGGTACCGTTTTCAGTCATCAGGGGGATTTCCCCCATGTAGACTTCCTGTTCCTTAATGTCCTTGATCGCCTTGTTAGACGATTCGCGGTCATAAATGATCAGGCGCACTTTTACACGCAGCGGGGCAGAGTACGTCACGCCACGCAGCTGACATTCCTTGACATCGAATGCTGGTGTGCCGAATCGGTAGCTCACGTATTCGAGAGCAGCGTTACCTGAGAAGCTCTCGATTGGAAATACGGAGTTGAATGCGGCATGCAGACCAGTATCCAGACGCTGCTCAGGCGTCTTTTCCTGCTGGAGGAAGTCGTAATAGGAGTCAAGCTGGATGGCCAGCAGGTAAGGCACATCCATCACTTGGGGCAGTTTGCCAAAATCCTTGCGGATGCGTTTTTTCTCAGTGTATGAGTAAGCCATCTGTATTCCCCAGCTTGTTCACCATGAGTGACCGGCGTGGTCGGCACGCCACAACGAGGAGAACGCCCCCGTCAGGCGTCAACGGCAAGCCTCAAAACAGAGACTCGCCGTTGAGATTTTCCGGACTACTTCGAAATGTTCAGCCTAATTCGATAAGCGGCTTTCGAACTGACCCGGTGCAACAGAAAAAGGCCGGCGGCGGAGGTCCGCCACCAGCCGTGGACGCTTACGCAGCGTATAGATAAGCAATCACTAGGATTACTTGAGCTCTACGCTAGCGCCAGCTTCTTCCAGTTTCTTCTTAGCTGCTTCAGCGTCGTCCTTGGACATCGCTTCCTTCAGCGTTGACGGCGCGCCGTCAACAGCACCCTTGGCTTCTTTCAAGCCGAGGCCGGTAATTTCACGGACAACCTTGATGACGTTGACCTTCTTCTCACCAGCAGCAGTCAGAACGAGATCAAATTCAGTCTGTTCTTCTGCAGCGGCTTCACCTGCGCCAGCAGGACCAGCAACGACTGCAGCAGCAGCAGAAACGCCGAACTTTTCTTCCATCGCAGAAACCAGCTCAGCGACTTCCATGACTGACATTTCCGCAACCGCGTCGATGATGTCTTCTTTGCTCAGTGCCATGATTACTTTCCTAAACTTTGCGGAGCAACAAGTGCTCGATCAAATAGTATTCGATTCGTGCTTGAAGGCAGTGAAGCTTATGCAGCAGCTTCTTCTTCCTTTTTGTCACGCAACGCAGCAAGTGTGCGAACCAGCTTGCCGGCAGAAGCTTCCTTCATGACCGACATCAGCTTGGCAAGCGCCTCTTCGTACGTCGGCAGAGTCGCCAGACGATCGATCTGTTCCGCTGGGATCAGCTCACCTTCGTAAGCCAGCGCCTTGACTTCGAAAGCCGCCTGCTGCTTAGCGAAATCCTTGAGCAGCCGCGCACCAGCGCCAGGATGCTCCATGGAGAAAGCCAACAGAGTCGGGCCAAAGAAGGCATCGTTCAGACACTCATAAGAAGTACCTGACAGGGCGCGACGTACCAGCGTGTTACGCACAACACGTAGCTGGACGCCATTCTCGCGGGCCTGCTTGCGCAAATCAGTCATTGCACTAACAGACACACCACGGGAATCGGCAACGACGATAGAGAGCGCAGCACCAGCGGTTTCGCTGACTTCAGCAACAATTGCTTTTTTGTCTTCGAGACCTATTGGCATATTTCACTCCTCCGTGCCGGGGCGCATCTTCATGATGAGATTGCCCCGTAGTTACCAACTCTCGCCACCTCAATACAGATAGCGAGTCTGGGTGATGGCGGGCACCAGAAGATCTGGCGGACCGCACCATCTGCGTAGGCGCTCGAACTCAGCGTCGAAACATTAAGCCCGGTTCTGACACCAGACACCTACGGTCTTTGACGGTGCCCCGCCCCATCAAGCACGGGGACCGCAAAGTTCTTGCAATAAGATTCAAATTTTAGACCAAGTAAGAATGGTCAATAGTCACACCCGGGCCCATCGTTGTGGACAGGGAGACCTTTTTCAGATACACGCCCTTAGACGTACTTGGCTTGAGCCTCTTGAGGTCATTAACCAATGCATCAAGGTTGACCTTAAGTGCATCAGCACTGAAATCGACCTTACCGATAGTAGCATGAATGATACCGTTCTTGTCGGTACGGAAACGCACCTGTCCCGCCTTGGCATTACGGACGGCAGTAGCGACATCAGGTGTCACAGTTCCGACTTTTGGGTTCGGCATCAGCCCACGCGGACCCAAAATCTGACCAAGCTGACCAACAACGCGCATTGCATCCGGAGAGGCAACAACAACGTCAAAATTCAGATTGCCTTTCTTGACCTCGTCGGCAAGATCTTCCATGCCCACGATTTCAGCACCAGCTTCACGTGCAGCGTCAGCATTTGCACCTTGAGCAAATACAGCCACACGAACGTCCTTACCAGTACCGTTAGGCATAACAGTAGCGCCACGCACAACCTGATCTGATTTGCGCGGATCTACGCCCAGGTTAACTGCTACTTCAACGGATTCTTTGAACTTAACGGAAGACAGCTCAGCCAGAAGTGACGTAGCCTCCTCAACGCTATACACCTTGGTCGGATCAACCTTGGCGCGAATCTGCTTCATACGCTTAGAAAGTTTTGCCATCTCAGAGACCCTCCACGTTCAGGCCCATACTACGAGCAGTACCCGCGATGGTACGCACAGCTGCATCAAGATTAGCAGCAGTCATATCGGGTTCTTTGGTCCGAGCAATCTCTTCTAACTGATCGCGAGTTACCGTACCCACCTTCTTCTTGTTCGGCTCACCAGAACCAGACTGAATACCAGCAGCTTTCTTGAGAAGAATGGCGGCAGGCGGCGTCTTGGTAACAAACGTAAAGCTGCGATCAGAATAAACTGTGATCACAACCGGTGTCGGCAGACCTGGTTCAATATCCTGCGTCGCCGCATTAAAGGCTTTACAGAATTCCATGATATTAACACCATGCTGACCCAGAGCCGGCCCAACGGGAGGACTTGGATTAGCTTTACCCGCTGCAACCTGCAGCTTGATATAAGCTTGTACCTTCTTTGCCATAATAATACTCCTAGTGGGTAATAGCGCCTTACGGCTCCCCGGAAAAGAAAGCGCAGCGCGCTTTCATATCATGTCACGCCTACTCTTTCTCGACTTGTGAAAACTCAAGTTCGACAGGCGTAGAACGACCAAAAATAAGAACGCTCACTTGTAGTCGGTTCTTTTCATAATTTACTTCTTCCACCACCCCGTTGAAGTCAGCGAATGGACCGTCGATAACACGAACAGTTTCACCAGCATCAAACATGGTTTTGGGGCGTGGCTTGTCACTACCATCCTGAACACGATGCAAAATAGCCTCAGCTTCGCGCTGCGTAATCGGCGCGGGCTTTTCAGGAGTACCACCGATAAATCCCATTACACGCGGGGTTTCATTGACAATATGCCAAGTGCGGTCGTTCATTTCCATCTCGACCAGAACATAGCCAGGGTAAAATTTGCGCTCACTCTTGCGGCGCTTACCCTCTCGCATTTCCACGACCTCTTCGGTCGGCACCAGGATTTCCCCGAATTCGTCTTCTATTTCGTAAAGTTTCACGCGCTCTTTTAATGAGCGCATGACTTGTTTTTCAAAACCAGAATAGGCATGAACGACGTACCAGCGCTTAGCCATGCAATCTCCTAACCAATGATGCCCGACATCAGCCAGCCGAGTAATGTGTCGATCAACCAAAGCACCAGCCCAACCAACGCCACTGCCGCCAGAACAATGGCAGTAGTCTGTACGGTTTCTTGCCGAGTTGGCCATACTACGCGCTGGATTTCCTTTCGGGCATTCTGTGCAAGCAAAGCCAGCTCTCGGCCTTTTGCCGTAGAAAGAGCGACAATAGCTGCCAGCACTCCAAGAATAACAACACCAAGCACACGGTACAGAAGCGCCTGATCAGAAAAATAGGAGTTACCAGCAACGGCCAATGCCACGAGAACGACAACGACCGTCCACTTAATACCGTCGTGGCGCGACTCTTGCACCTCGGCGTTATGTTTCATGGATAAGGGACTCCTCAGAGCATGGCTTTAATATAAGGAAACCAGAGAATCTGCCAGCCTGGGGAAGACTGGCAGGCCAGGAGGGAATCGAACCCCCAACCTGCGGTTTTGGAGACCGCTGCTCTGCCAATTGAGCTACTGGCCTGTAACGCTTTCGGACTGCCAAAAGAGCGGCGGCCATTTTAGCGAGCCATCCCACACTTAGCAACCCATACACGGGCATTTTCAAGCAAAAAAACAGGCGAACCAGTCGGCTCGCCTTTAACACTGGAGCTCATGGACGGAATTGAACCGTCGACCTCACCCTTACCAAGGGTGTGCTCTACCCCTGAGCTACATGAGCAAGCCATGGAGCGGGCAGCGGGAATCGAACCCGCACCATCAGCTTGGAAGGCTGAGGTTCTACCATTGAACTATGCCCGCTTACCAACTTTATGCCCACCGAAGTACAGCAGACATATTGAATTCTGGTGGAGGGGGAAGGATTCGAACCTTCGAAGCTTACGCGGCAGATTTACAGTCTGCTCCCTTTGGCCACTCGGGAACCCCTCCAATGTGGCGGCAAATTATACCACCCGAACAACAACTGTCAAGAACCAATTACCAACCACTTGTTCTCGCAGGTCTTTCCCAAGACGGAGCGCATTCTGTCAAAGCAGCATTAAGAATGCAAGCCCCACGCGAACTTGTTACAGAATATTAGTTCCAGACAACATAAGACTGGTAAAACAGATGTAATTGCACCGTCGCGAGACTGTGCAGATTACTTCTCGCGCCTCACCAGCGTGTGGCTGGCCAGTAGAATACTCAGGAGAAGCACCAATTTAAAAATCACAACTGCTTTAGTTACAAGCATCGTTAGCGGCCGCGTAAACTAACCTCACCACCGCTGAGTAATCTAAGTTGCCCCTCCTCACGAACACGTAGATTTCCGGCTTCATCGACATCTTCTGCAATTGCTTCGAAGTTTGTCCTCCCCTGCAGCACATTGACAGGCTGGCCTGCATGATAATGACGCGCATTCCATCTTTCGCGCCAAGGGCCAAACCCTTCTGTTTCAAACTTCGGCAACAGCGTGACTAGCGCTTCGATCAAACCTGCCGCCAGCGTATTTCTAGATATGCTCCTGTCGACATCATGTACTGCAGCTACTGGCTGCCCTACTGAGAGACGAAACTGCTCTGGTAGAGAGACATTAAGTCCTATACCAACCACCACTTGGCAGGGCCCTTCTATGTCTCCCCTTACCTCGATCAGAATCCCACCAAGCTTGTAGGCTTGACCGCTTTTTACTAACAGAAGGTCATTAGGCCATTTCAATTGAAGCTCTACGCCATGGGAAGCAAGAAGCTCCGCCACAACCACACCAATAGCCAAACTCAACCCTTCCAGCCTGCTAGCGCCGGACTCAAAACGCCACCCTAGGCTAAACGGGAGCGTACGCCCCCAAGCACCTATCCAGTTACGCCCGCGTCTGCCTCGACCATTAGTCTGCATTTCGGCAATACAGACCTCGCCATGACCTGCTCCATCGGAGAAACGGTCGAGCAGAAAAGTGTTGGTCGAAGATAATGTATCGTTAATGAACAAACGCACCAGCTGTTGCCGCGCAGCCAAGGGCAATGCTGCAACAATTTCGGCGCCGTCCAGCAACTCTAAAGCATCGGAAATGCAGTAGCCTTTGCCTCTAACTGCTTCAAGTGAAATGCCCAGCGTTTCAAGCTTCTTTAACTGTTTCCAGACAGCTGTTCGTGAAACACCTAACTGCTCACCTAGTTGTTCTCCAGAATGATAGTGCCCATCACTCAACAAGCAGATCAGATCGCGGATATTCATCGCACCGCCATGGTAAGAAAAGCATTCATTCTAGCGGAAACCAACTGCACTGGGGGAAGCGTGCAGCAAATAACCGTTGTGCCTGTAAAAGGCTTAACAACTAAAACAAAAAGGCGCCCCATTAGGGCGCCAGGAAAAGCATTACTACTGTTACCGCTACGGTAAAAGCAGCCGGTACCAGCTAAATCATTAATGATAACCTTCACCTTCACGCACCTTGCCTCGGAATATCCAGTAACTATAAGCCGTGTAAGCGAGCACGATCGGTAGCAAGATAGAATAGCCTACAAGCAAGAATATCTGACTGGAACGATGGGAAGAAGCATCCCATATAGTAATATCTGGTGGAATAAGAACGGGAAAGAAACTTATTACCAACCCAATTAGCCCCAGCAGGAAAAGCCCCACCACCTGAATAAAAATCAGTTTCTCATGCCGTTTGGCGATGCTGCGTATAATACTTAACGTCAATACAACAACGAGTATTGGCACTATAGATAGCCCAATTATGTTGGGGAAGTTAAACCATCGGTCCGCAATACGATCATTTGACAAGGGTGTCCAAATACTAATAATCAGCATTGCCAAGATAAGCAGCAATGTCAGCGGTCTCACTATGCGGTAGAAGCGCTTTTGCAAATTGCCTTCCGTTTTGACAACCAACCATGCCGCTCCTAACAACGCGTAGCCCACAAGCAATGCTATCCCGGTAAATAGGCCAAATATCGAGAACCAATCAAATGTGTTGCCTGCGTACTGACGATTTTCCACCTGAAAACCACCAATAATACCGCCAAGAACGACACCTTGAGCAAAGGTAGCCACGATCGCCCCGCCACTAAAAGCAAAATCAAACCATTTACGCGAGCGATTCGACTTAAAGCGGAACTCGAACGCGATTCCGCGAAAAATCAAAGCTAAGAGCATAAGAATCAATGGCAGATACATCGCTGGAAGAATAGTGGCGTAAGCCAGCGGAAATGCACCGTATAGTCCTGCCCCGCCGAGGATCATCCATGTTTGGTTACCATCCCACACTGGCGCGGCCGTATTCATCATAATGTCGCGATATTTTCCTTCTTTGACAAAAGGAAACAGGATACCAATACCAAGACTAAAGCCATCCAGAATGATGTACATCATGATCGCCAAACCAATCAAGGCAAACCAGACGACGGGTAAAATATCATTGCCCATGGCTACGCTCCCTTATGCTGTTCTTCGAGGCTGTCATCGGCAGCAGAGAATGGACGTTTTGGCTGGCGATCCTCGCCCGCTCCCCCAGCTGGCATATTTTCGGTCGGCTCATGCTTGATCAGTTTGAGGAAATAATACGTACCAATACCAAAGATGATCGCATAAACCACTATGAAACCGATCAAGCTTGCCGAGACACTGGAAGCATGAAGCGGTGATACAGCGTCATCTGTACGCATCAACCCATAGACAACCCAAGGCTGGCGCCCCCCTTCAGTAGTTACCCAGCCGGCCAACAATGCAATAAACCCAGCAGGCGATGCGATCAACGCTATCCGATGGAACCAGGCTTGATTATACAGCGTCTTCTTCCAGCGCAGGAACAGACTGACCAGACCAATCGCCAGCATTAGGAAACCAAGCCCGACCATGATACGGAACGACCAGAAAACGAGCGCCACATCGGGCCATTCCTCTTGCGGCCAGTCTGAAAGTCCTTGAATCTGCCCGTCCCAGGTATGTGTCAAGATCACACTGCTGGCATGTGGGATTGCAACCTCAAAACGGTTACGCTCATTTTCCTTATCTGGCAGACCAAAAAGTACAAGTGGCATGCCCTCCTCGCTGGGGCCATTCTCCCAATGCCCTTCCATTGCAGCAACTTTGGCAGGCTGATGTTCTAGCGTATTCAGACCATGAGCATCTCCCGCGATGATCTGAATAGGAAGCGCAACGACAATTATCCACATTGCCATTGAAAACATTCGCCGCGCAGCAGGGTCTTCGCGATTTCGCAGTAAATGATAAGCACCACCCCCTGCGACAGCAAACCCGACGGAAATGAACGCGGCCAATACCATGTGTACCAAGCGGTACGGAAAGGAGGGGTTAAACATAATGTGCAGCCAGTTAGCTGGCTCAAAACGCCCACCGACTACTTCATAGCCTGATGGCGTCTGCATGAAACTGTTGGACATCAATATCCATGTCGCGGAAATCAACGTACCTACTGCCACCATGCATGTCGCTATAAAATGAAGGCGTCTACCTACTTTCTTCTCGCCAAACAGCATGATACCCAGAAAACCGGCTTCCAGGAAAAATGCTGTTAAAACTTCATAAGTTAACAGGACACCTGTAATATCGCCGGCCCGCTCGGCAAAACCACTCCAATTGGTGCCGAACTCATAGGCCATAACCACACCTGATACCACACCGAGCCCGAAGACTACGGCAAAGATGCGCACCCAAAAGCGATAGATATTGTGATATATCTCATTACCTGTTTTAAGCCACAGTGCCTCCGTAGCCATTAAGA
Organism: Phytohalomonas tamaricis; assembly: GCF_003012345.1. Lineage (GTDB taxonomy): Bacteria > Pseudomonadota > Gammaproteobacteria > Pseudomonadales > Halomonadaceae > Phytohalomonas > Phytohalomonas tamaricis. Next base: position 7,832 of record NZ_PVRV01000013.1, on the reverse strand, counting down.
AACTGGCCAGACCTATGGAAAAAGCAGGGAAGATGATATGAAACGATACGGTAAAGGCGAATTGAAATCGCGCTAGGTCTAGAGCATCGAACCCCAGCATTGGAAGTTATCTCCTAGTGACGGTCGCGGCGTTGGCTGATACGTCAACGGTTGGTCAGCAACTTAAGGCAAATTCCTTATCAAAGAAATGCATTGCGGCAACATGTCGCAGCGCCTTTCTTGGCTTAAGCTTAATATTTTCAAGGCAACGTTACGCTTGCAAATCTCTTGAAAGCCTTCTCAGCGTAGCTACTGACTACTACTCCGGCAAAGATATCTCGCTATAAGTGCCGCAATGTCCCGTCATCGCCGTGGAGATAGGATAAAGACAGAGGAACCTGAAAATGCACACCCTCTACCTAGAAAATTGATGATTAACAAACGCACAAATAATCATCTGTAGAACAGATAACGAAGTTAATACTCGCTGGAAACGCTATCTCTGACTTCAAGAGAAAAACGTTGTTTACGTAGAGGCTGGTTATTTACGGTCAGCGTGAATATGGGAACTCCACACCTATGCGCAGGAACAAAAAGCAGCCGAATAAACACTCAGCTGCCTTTACTGCCACAATGCCTTTAGTTATTTATTAATAAATATAGGTAAGAAGTGACTCAGAGGCAGACGCCTTGAAATCCAGAGACATCATTATACTTAGCGTTGTCACAATCAGAATGGAGAAGGCAAATAGCTTCCTAGCCCAGATGCGATCATCCACCGCTTTATATCCCAACAGAGCCATTCGTAACCAATAGATACTCATTACTGCCGCCACGACAAGATAGCTATAGCCTGTATAACCCACCACAGTAAGCATCAAAGTTGCAATCGTGAATGCCACAATATAGATAATGATATGGTTTTTTGCGACGAGGATGCCCCGCTTTACGGGGAGCACAGGGATAGATGCCGCCGAGTAGTCATTCCATCGAAAAATGGCAATCGCATAGGAATGTGGCATCTGCCAAAGGCTGAAAATCAACAGCAAAATGAGTGCACCCATATCGAATTGATTACTGACTGCGCAGTAGCCAATAACTGGCGGAGACGCTCCCGATAAGCTGCCGACTAAAGTGCCGTAGACTGAATGCCGTTTTAAATAGAGGCTATATAAAACTACATAAATGATAAAACCTATAAAAGCGAAGCTAAGCGCTACCATATTCGTTGCTACATAGAGCAACAGAAAGCCCAATAAGCCAAGCAAACATGCATAGATAATCGTGACTCGAGGCGAAATAAGCCCTGTTACCGAAGCACGATTTTTTGTTCGCTCCATCTTTTTGTCGATATCGCGATCAATATAATTATTGAAGACACACCCTGATGCGATGACCAGAGACACTCCGACAATCGTTGCTAAAAGAAGGGCTAAATCGATGCTTCCTTTAGAAGCAAGGAGAAAGCCCCCAATAGTAGAAACCAAATTGCCAAAAATGATGCCTGGCTTTGTGAGGAGTATATATTTCTTGAGCATCAAATCAGGGTTCTCAATGCCCCATCATCACATTGTGATTGAGATGGAACATGACCCACAGCGAGCCGAGAACCAAAATAGCAACGATAATCACTGTAAAGATAAGCGATATCAGATTCCATCCTTCTTCTGAAGTACGGTTCATATGCAGGAAGTACACTAACTGCACAAAAATCTGTACCACAGCCAGCACCAAGATACTGACCAGGAGAACAGGCTTGGAGAACGCTGACGTCATTACCATCCAGAAGGGAATAACCGTCAGAATTACAGAGAGAATGAATCCAACAATATAGGATTTCAGGCTACCGTGACCCGGCTCCGTGCCCCCAGTTTGTCCGATTTTCATTACATTACTCCCATCAGATAAACAATGGTAAACACGCAGATCCAGATAACATCTAAGAAGTGCCAGAACAAGCTCAAGCACATAAGCCGCGTATTGTTGGTGGCCGTCAAGCCTTTAGTCATTACCTGAACCATCAATACGATCATCCAGATCAGACCTAGAGTAACGTGCAGACCATGCGTCCCAACGAGGGTAAAGAACGCAGACAAGAAAGCACTACGGTCAGGACCTGCGCCTTCAACAATCAGATGATGGAATTCATATATCTCCATCCCGATGAAGCCAGCACCAAGCAGAAAAGTTGCCACAAGCCAAGTTAATACCTGGCTTTTGTTGCCTTTGTTAAGGGCCAGCATTGCCAGCCCATAGGTAAAACTACTGATCAATAGCAAAAAGGTTTCGACGAGCACAAAAGGCAACTCGAAGAGTTCTTCGCCTGTTGGACCACCGGCAAAACTATTAGATAGAACTGCATATGTTGCGAAAATGGTCGCAAACAAAACGCAGTCTGTCATCAAGTAAACCCAGAAACCAAATACCGTATTGGACCCGGACTCGTGATGCTCATGCTCCTCAGCATGAGCGGCATGGTTACTCATAACTTCACTCGACATGGTTCACGCCTGATTAGTCATTTTCTGAAAATGCTGATTTTCGATCCGCTCAACTTCTTCAGCGGGAACGTAGTAATCAATATCATCGTTACAGGTGCGAACAATGAATGTGACGAAGATACCAATCACGCTCACTATCGCAAGCCACCAGATATGCCAGATCAGGGCAAAGCCAAGCGTTAAGCTGAAAGCACTGATGATCAACCCTGCCGGTGTATTCTTGGGCATGTGGATCGGTTTGTACTGGGTAGGCTTCTTATGGTCTATCCCCTTTTCTTTCATATCCCAAAAAGCATCCCGTTCCTTAACAACAGGCGTCTCAGCGAAATTATAAAAAGGAGGCGGAGAAGAAGTTGCCCACTCAAGCGTACGACCACCCCAAGGATCACCCGTCAGATCAAGGTTCTGCTTACGGTTTTTGACGCTCACAAACAACTGCAATAGCTGGAATGCAATCCCGCACAGGATGATGAACACACCTATCTCAGCAATCACAAACATTGGAATCCAATCAGGATTGTTAGTATGTGAAAGGCGACGTGTCATTCCCATGAAGCCAAGAGCATAAAGCGGTATGAATGTGGTAAAGAAGCCCACAATCCAGCACCAGAATGAACATTTGCCCAGCTTTTCATTTAGCTTGAAGCCAAATGCTTTCGGGAACCAATAGTTCAGACCAGCAATATATCCAAATACAACACCACCAATAATCACGTTATGGAAGTGAGCGATCAGGAACAGACTGTTATGTAACACGTAATCGGCACCTGGCACGGCCAACAAAACACCGGTCATACCGCCAATTGAGAATGTAACTAAAAAGCCCAGTGTCCACAGCATAGGAGTACTGAACTCTATGCGCCCCTGATAAAGAGTGAAAAGCCAATTGAAAATCTTCACGCCGGTAGGCACGGCAATGATCATCGTCGTAATACCGAAGAAGGCATTAACATTGGCGCCAGACCCCATCGTGAAGAAGTGGTGCAGCCATACGATGAAGGACAAAATCGTGATCGCTACCGTTGCATATACCAAGGAGGTATAACCAAAGAGGCGCTTCTTTGAGAACGTAGCGACAACCTCTGAAAATATTCCGAAGGCAGGCAGAATCAGAATGTAGACTTCTGGATGGCCCCACGCCCAGATGAGATTGACGTACATCATCTGGTTACCGCCCATATCATTAGTAAAGAAATGGGTACCCAGATAACGATCCAGCGTCAGCAAAGCAACTGTTGCTGTCAGAATCGGGAAAGAGGCAAGAATCAATACGTTGGTGCACAGAGCGGTCCAAGTAAAGACAGGCATCTTCATCAGGGTCATGCCCGGCGCGCGCATTTTCAGGATAGTGACGAAGAAGTTAACGCCTGTTAGCAGGGTGCCTATCCCTGATATTTGTAGACTCCATATCCAATAGTCGACCCCGACCCCTGGACTGTACTGGATACCGGATAATGGCGGATAAGCCAACCAACCAGTCTGAGCGAACTCACCTACTGCGAGGGAAATATTGATCAGGAGTGCCCCGACCGCAAAAAGCCAAAAGCTAAGTGAGTTCAGGAACGGAAATGCAACATCGCGAGCGCCAATTTGTAATGGCACCGCAATATTCATCAAGCCCACCATAAATGGCATCGCCATGAAGAAAATCATGATGACACCATGAGCGGTGAAAATTTGATCGTAGTGGTGCGGAGGAAGGACCCCTTCAGAGCCACTGGTCGCGATGAGCTGCTGTGAGCGCATCATGAATGCGTCAGCGAACCCGCGAAGCAGCATCACAAGGGCGACAATGATGTACATGATGCCGATTTTCTTGTGGTCAACGGAGGTTAACCATTCTTTCCACAAGTAGGTCCATTTCCGGAAATAGAATAACGCAGCGACCAATACCAAGCCGCCTAGAATCATAGCACCCACAGCACCTACGATAATGGGCTCATGATACGGTATATCTGAAAGAGTTAATTTCCCGAACATTTTTTACTCCCCGGTACCAGCCATGCCCATACTCTTGGCAAACTTATCGATAATATTCTGGAACAGATGCGGCTCAACCGAAGAGAAGTACTCGACTGGATTCTTCTGACTCGGCTCGGCTACCTTTTCGAACTCATTACGCCCCAGTGTTTCTGATGAGGCCTTGACCTTATTCACCCATTCATCGAATTCTTGTGGAGAATTCATTGCAAGCGCTGTGAACGTCATGTCAGAGAAGCCATGGCCACTATAGTTTGCTGACATACCGCCATAAGTGCCTGCTTCATTTGCCATGAGATGAACACTATTCTGCATGCCCGCCATGGCATATATCTGACTGCCTAACTGTGGGATAAAGAACGAGTTCATGACTGAATTCGATGTCACCTGAAAATTCACGGGAACATCTTTTGGGAAGGCGATCTGATTAATAGTTGCAATACCTTGATCGGGATAAATGAACAACCATTTCCAATCAAGAGCAACAACTTGAATATTGATAGGGGCCACATCTGAGTCAATAGGCTTGTGCGGATCCAAAGCATGAGTGCTCTTCCACGTCAACGTCGCCAGGGCCACAATGATGAGACAAGGAATACCCCAAACCACGGCCTCAACCTTATTGGAATGCGACCAATTGGGAGAATATTTAGCCTGCTTGTTAGACGCTCGATACTTCCAAGCAAATATTAATGTCATTAAAATTGCAGGAATAACAACGATTAACATCAACCAAGTCGATGTCAATATAAGGTATTTCTGCTCTGCGCCCACTTGCCCTTTGGAGTTCATGAGAACCATACTGTCGCAACCACTCAACAACAAGACAGTGGCGCACAAGGCTAGCTTTTTAACACACCCTAGGTAGTTCTTTTGTCTCATCTTACGCTCTCTTGAACGACCTGCTTGATCAATCCGTTTTACTAAAGCTCGGAATGTATACTTTCGAAACAGGATGTTCAATAAAAGTTATCCTGTTTTGGTTACCCAAAAGCTCTCTCAATATCACTCAGCATGGACTACATAGGTAATGAGTTTCACTCATAAGACCCATATTGGCACTCCAGTTATTATTTAGTACCGGGAGAGTGCTTGGAGGAATATCTTAGGGTTGCTGAAAAGATTTGCGCGGATCGCACTGGAGAGACACTTCAAAGCAACAATACGGCCTGACAAGAATAGATGTAGCCGCGGCTGCATATTGTTTGTTTTTTCACTAAGGGGCTGCAAGCAGCAATTGGCTTTATCTTGTTATACTTTAGTCTAAACCAATGTAATAAACAAGCCATTGGAAGATCAGCTACTACTCAATGTTACTCTGTCCATCTGCTACTCACATTCGCGAAAGCCTTCACCTTCACTACGGAAACTTACTATTTATAATTACTACATCACTATCAACCTGAAACAAATGCCAGTTTTGCCCCGTTCTACAGCACATCATCTCCCTAAACAAGCAACAAAATACCGCATCGCTTTTCACAGCCGGAACGAACCAGTAGAATCACTTAGACCACATACCGTCATTTTCCTTCTGCAATCGACCTCATCGATGCGACTCAATGAAACTCTCTCTACTGTTAGCCACTGAACGCCGAGCCATCTCGGGTCTAGCTCTTCTCTATGCCTTTCGGATGTTGGGGCTATTTATGGTGTTACCGGTCCTTTCGCTGTACGCCGGTCACCTCGAATATGCAACACCCGCACTAATCGGCATTGCTCTTGGCGGTTACGGGCTCACCCAAGCACTATTACAGATTCCTTTTGGCCTACTGTCTGATCGCATAGGACGCAAAGTCGTTATTGCCGGTGGGCTACTATTATTCCTGATCGGCAGTATTGTCGCAGCCGAAGCAACCACAATATATGGCGTTATCGCCGGACGTTGTTTACAGGGCAGTGGCGCTATAGCAGGCGCAATCATGGCCCTGCTTGCAGACCGTACCAGGGAAGAGGTCCGTACCACCGCAATGGCAACCATTGGCATGAGCATTGGCATCGCCTTTGCCATTGCGATGGTTGTTGGACCGCTCATCGCCCATACGCTTGGTCTCGCTGGGGTCTTTTGGGCAACCGCAGCCTTAGCCATGATTGGCTTGCTCGTACTGTGGCGATTCGTCCCTGCTGCGCCCTTACGGCGCCATCGCGATGTGGGACTCAATCGTGAGCAGCTCCGCACTACGCTTGTGCATCCAAATCTGCTACGCCTGGATTTCTCTATTCTGTCATTACACATGCTTCTAACCGCATGTTTCGTCGCTGTTCCCGTTAAACTTGTCGCGCTAGGTATTGCGCCAGAAGATCATGGCTGGGTCTACTTGGCAGTTATGGGATGTGGCTTCGTAACAATGATTCCCATGATTATTGCTGCCGAAAAGTACCGTCATATGAAAATGATATTTACGGCTACTGTCGGTACATTAGCTGTCATATTATTCTCGATGAGCCTGCTGCCTTCAAATAGCTGGATGCTGGTAATTCTATTAGGGCTCTTTTTTGTAGCTTTCAACTTTCTAGAAGCAACTTTGCCCTCAATGATCAGCAAGCTTGCTCCTGCGGGCGCTAAAGGAACTGCCATGAGCATCTACTCAACCAGCCAGTTTCTCGGTGCCTCGATTGGTGGAGCTGGTGGAGGAATGATCGCGGGCTTTTATGGCGAGAATGCCGTTTTCCTTTTTGCCTCCTGTATAGCCCTATTGTGGCTACTGGTCATTTGGCGAATGCCTGCCCCACGCCATCTTTCAAGCGAAATTATCGCATTAAATGAAGACGCCATTAAGACAAGTGATGTCTTAGTTGAACGCTTTGCAGCCATTGCTGGTGTTGAAGATGTTCTGATAGTGCCTGAAGAGCGTGTAGCCTACCTTAAGGTTGATCGCACGCTACTTGATACTGAAGCATTGGCTCAGATCACTGAGCGGAAAGGCATGGCTATGTCCGCTCCATCAACTTCATTCTAAGGTGACCTGCCTTTCTTTTTATAATCAAAGCCTGATGCAGCCTTGATGATCGGTAAAGAGCGCTTGGCTGGATGTATTATTGGCATGTTTCAGATGTGATTGGCCGTCAAGGAGGCTTATGCTTGGCACAAGCGCTTGCTTCCAAAAGAGCCCGGCATAACCAGACTGACAAATGGACTGTCTTGTTGCCAACTTGGCGAGCCCTTTTCATCAGCCCCTTGTCGTGCACACCTTGCCCCTACCGGCTCGAATCGCGCCTGATGAGACTACATGCGGATAACCACACCCACGCCTGCCGCGATGGCGGGCTTTTTTTATGTGGGCGTGTTCGGGAGTCGGGCTGCGGCGGGCAACGCCGTCAGGCGGGGCCGGGGGGCGGGCAGGATCAAGATCCTACGTGGCGAGCATAAAA
>NZ_PVRV01000012.1 GCF_003012345.1 Phytohalomonas tamaricis | reverse complement strand
CGACCATAGCGAGCGGGTCCCACCTGATCCCATGCCGAACTCAGTAGTGAAACCGCTCAGCGCCGATGGTAGTGTGGGGTCTCCCCATGTGAGAGTAGGTCATCGTCAGGCATCTATACCCAACCCCACCTCAAACGAGGTGGGGTTTTTTATTGCCTGGAAATTGCTATGCTCGGGGCTCGTTGAATTGAATACCTAAGGAGGATATTATTCGTGAATAAAGAATCATCGCAACACAATGATGCCCCTACAAATAATAAACGTGGCTGTTTATTTCTAATGTTGGGTACTATTGCCGTCATCGTGATTGTATATGCCATCCTTATTTATATTTTTTCTTCAACCAAGACTCCACAGCACGAAGCAAATGAGCGTCAGACTATTGAATCTTGCAGGGAAAGAGCTGGTGATTCTTCGGCTTCTCTAATCGAAAGAAAGACCGCAAGCGAAGCCTGCGAAGAGATGGAGAAACAGTTCCAAAAGAAATACGGGCATGCTCCTTAACTAAAAACGTGATATGAACTGCGCCAATTTATTTAGCGCTGCTGATGACCTACAACCTAAACGGACCCAAACAGCAGCAATAAAACGATCTCTTGCTCATAACAAACCACGTTAAATTATATCATTTGGTCTGTTTCAGTCTTTATTGCTATCTACTTTGATATTTGTCAGTCGAGCAATGCCAATCATAGACGCGCCTTAAGGCACTCTATGATTTGCTGACTGGCTCGTCTGGCAAGTGGTCCGGCCGCGCGATTGACGGTCTTTTCGAGTAAACGATTACCTATTTGATAATCTACGATCAGCTCAACTAGAGTTCCTTCGGACATCTCGGTCAATTCATAGCGGCCCTGATTACGAACGCCTTCCAATGATTCCCAGGCAAGAACATTCGGTGAATTATGTTCGGTTATTTCAATAATAAATGACCAATCCATACGAAGAGCATTGATATGCCACCGATAGCGATAATGATCTAAACGTTCTACAGCGCTAATCATGTCAGAGTAATCGGCAAAGTCCTCGACCCGTTCGAGTAGGGCGAAAACCCGTTCCGGTGGGGCATGTAATACTGCACTGTGTTCAAATCTTGCCATATAGTTATTTCACCTAAGGAAGGTTTTAGTCAATAAAGAAAATGTAAGGTGGAATGGGACACATCAACTCCCGTGACTATATGTATGTAAGTCGTTCACTATGAGGGTCATAGCTGCTTGTAAAAGAACGACGGAGTGAAACCAGATGAGACGTAAAAACATATATACCGATGAAACCCTTCTTATTTACCACCGTCAGTTCGGTAATAATTGCTTACAGCGCCGTAAGGCATGTAATCTTTTAAACTATACTATAGTAGCTCGTGAGGAGCGTCGTACAACATGGAAGGGATATAAAGTACGTCAAGTGCCCAAACCGTTTCGATAAATAGAACATTTGCCGGTTCACATATGGTGCCGTTCACATTTCAGATAGACATTTTTATTCAAAAATTATTTTTATATGTTTAATAGAAAAAAGGAAGAGCCTAAGCCCTTCCTTTTTTATGAACAAGCTAAGCATAAACCGAGCTTTTCAAAATTCTATTAATCCTTTATTTACGCCCGCCACCGTGGCTGTGTTCACCACCTTTCTTGCCCGCTTCGGACGCTTTTTCAGGATCATTGGCAAAGTTACCACCGCTATTCTGGCCACCTTTATGGCCAGCCTCAGAGGCTTTCTCAGGATCATTGGCGAAGTTCCCGCCGCTGTTTTGGCCACCTTTCTTACCCGCTTCTGAAGCCTTTTCGGGATCGTTTGCGAAGTTACCTCCGCTATTGTGACCGCCTTTTTTACCTGCTTCTGAGGCTTTTTCACGATCTTCAGCGAAGTTGCCTGATCCACCACGATGTTCAGCCATGTATATTACTCCTGTAATCAGATAGTGTGTTCGCTTAAACCTTACAGACAGCGAAACTCATTTCCCTTCATGCTGATCCGTAATGTGGAACCTCTACGGATGAAGCTTCCTTACTCATCAGGATCAAATTCAACATAGAATGTATTCATGGAGTATGCAAATAGGAGCAAAAATAAATCTCACCATAATTAAGTGAAATTATCTTAACTGATTGAAAATACAAGTTATTTAAGAGTCGTAAATTTAAATGATGATCAATATACCTATAGGCTATTGTTGCTTATATACTGATAGTTAAATTAAAAATTATTTTATTAAATAAACTTGGGCCTATAAACAAATACTCGAAAGTTGATTCGGTTTTGAAATGACAGGAACTATCCATACCATAGCTCCTTGAGTCTGGCATCCGCCGTGTGGAAGCACCTTTCACTAATCTCGTGCGTATTAGATAGTAAGCATTAACTAAGCGTCGGTTTGGTAAAGTTCAAGGCCCGAATGGATCATGAAAGTTAAGCCGGCAGTCAAAGGGCGCCGTTCGCTATCACAATGTTCCTGTATTAGTACCTTCATGCTGGAAAGAAAGTCTTGGCGTTTTGATCGCTGCCGATAAAATAAGCTATTCAAATGCAAGGGATAAAACGATGCGGCCATGGATAAGGGTGATATTACTGAGTATGGCTCTGGCCGGTTGCCAGAGTGTTCAAAACTTGATGCCTGGAAACTCCGCCGTGAAGGATGCGCCAGCGGCAGTCAAGCGACAAGTGGCCTTTCCAATAGCAGCCTATGCCAAATTCGACAAAAAAGGGACGGCGACCATAAAAGGGCGTCTTATGTACATGACCTCGCAAGGTAAGAGGATTTATGGCGCCAATGAAAAAATTTCAATTGCCCCCGTAACAACCTACTCTGCTGAAGCTGCCGATGTTGCGCTATCAGGCAGGCGTATCGAGCCCGCCGATCCAAGAGCAAGTGAGTATACCCATTTCGCCAAGACGGATAGTCAGGGCTATTTTGCTGCCCATGATATCCCCGCTGGCGTCTTTTATGTGGCGGGCAGTGTACTACTACCAGGTGGTAAAGCACGTAGCCCGATCATTATCAAGCAGGTCGAGATAGGGCATGGAAAAACCGTAAGCGTCGATTTGAGTCGTTGATAATGATCACTCTACAAATAAGATGCTGAAGGTAAAAATTATCAAGTAAAACATGGCTTTTCCTAAAATTTTAAGTGTGTTTTCCGATATAGAGGTATAGGGCCTTCAACGCTACGTACGCTTTAGCTTGAAAATGTGTACATACCAAACGGTGACGCTTCGGCATGCTTAAGAATATAAGAGTAATGACCATCCTCTCGGCGAGCCTGTTGTTGCTTGCCATCTGTTTCTTGGCAGCGATGGGCTATAGCAGTTATAGCTTGCGCAGCAGCAATGCCTCTCTTGCTCAAACAAAGCAAGAGATCCATGTCATCCTTGATATAGCCGACAGTATCAATCATCTGCGCACGACTCGGGTCAAACTAGAAGAGGTAAATCAGCTGCTTGAAAGTGGTGCGGATCAAATTAAGATTGATGCAGCGCTTGAAGATGCTCGAATCCCCTACGAAAAGTCAGTGGCGGCTATGCAGCGTTATCAGGCGTTGACTAAATCTGAGGCAGAAAAGCCACTAGCAGCTGAGTTTCTGCAGCATCACACCCACTATCTGGAAGAGGGGATCGATCCTCTTTTTCAGGCGCTTTCGCGTGGTGATACGGTCCTTTACGATCAAATAAGCCAATCAATAACACCTGAGCTTGATCACAAATTTGAACAATCGCTTGATGCATTGATTATTGCACGGAGCAAAGAGTCAGCTGCAGTCGAGGCGAGTGCTCAGGCCAAGGAAAAGCTGACTTATGGTATGTTGGGGCTAATCGCCTGTTTGATTGCGGCTATTATTCTGGGTATACGTTTGATGTTGAAACGGGTCATCACACGTCCACTCACAGAGGCTATTGTGCATCTTGGTCATATTGCTAAAGGGGATCTCAGCCAGCCTATCGCCGCTCACGGTAAAAATGAGATAGGTCAGCTTTTTGCTGGCTTGTCGGATATGCAGGATGGTTTGAGTCGGACAGTTACCACCATCCGCGATAGCAGTAGTACGGTCTACTTACGGTCAAAAGAAATTTCGTCAGGCAACACAGACCTTTCCTCTCGTACTGAAGAACAAGCTGCATCATTAGAAGAGACGGCTGCCAGTATGGAGCAGTTAACCGCAACTGTCCGCCAGAATGCCAGCAATGCCTCCCAGGCAAGTCAATTGGCGATGACCGCTTCCCGAACCGCCACACGAGGTGGTGAAGAAGTTAGTATAATGGTGGAAACAATGCATGAGATTGATCAAAGCTCACGCAAGATTGTTGATATTATCGCTGTAATAGATGGTATTGCCTTCCAGACCAATCTGCTGGCGCTTAATGCTTCGGTAGAGGCAGCTCGAGCCGGTGAGCAAGGGCGAGGCTTTGCAGTTGTGGCAAGTGAAGTTCGAGACCTGGCCAGCCGTAGTGCCCAAGCGGCTAAAGAGATCAAACAACTCATTGATGATGCAGGTAACAAGGTCGCTGTCGGTACCGAGGTGGTAGAGCGTACTCGCGCAACCATGAGTGAAGCTGTGGCGTCGGTGAAGCGCGTCAACGACATACTTGAAGAAATTGCCATGGCCTCGAAGGAGCAAACCAGTGGCATTGAACAGGTTAATCTAGCAGTCACACAGATGGATCAAGTTACACAAAATAATGCGGCTCTGGTAGAACAATCAGCAGCGGCAGCGGATGATTTGCAGGCTCAAGCAGAAGTGCTAAACGATACGGTAGCAGCCTTTAAATTAACACAGAAGGGCACAAGACCAAGAGCTTCTTCACACCTAGAGGCTATGGATTACTCTGATGATATTTCATCTACGTTAAGACTTGATGCCGTTTAAATAAGACCTGTTTGTATATTATTCATTGGCTGGATATGAATTTAAGCCCTCGTTGCCATCGCACCGAGGGCTCTCTTAATTAAAAATTTGTGGAGAAATTGGCTCTCCATCTTAACTGTTACAATGCCCTATTAACCAAGGCCAAGCAGCAGAAATTTTAGCCACTTAAGGCTCGGCGCATGCACTGCTGCTGCCGCTCGTTGACACGTTTAGCAAACCATTCGGTAGTAAGCTTACGTGTGATTTTGGGACTATCCAGCGTGATGCTTGGCACTACAGCATGCGGTAACGGTTGTCGATCTGCTCTCTCGGCTAGTGTAAACACTCGCTTGTAGAGTTTTGTATCCTCAAAATCGAGACGATCTCCTTGCTCTAATGCACGCCTGATGGCGGCATTATTCATGTTCAACTGTTTACTCAGCGAGCGGACGGCCAGTTCCGTGGCGCCTGGTGTTCTCGTGTCATAGCGAATGAGGTCGCCGTCGAGAGCCAGCGGAATACCTGAGGCGTGGCTGACCGCGTTCTGGAAAGCGGCGTTACGGCTGGCGTACCAACCGGCATTAAAATCAGCGAAACGATACAGCGACTGGGAATAGTGTGTAGGGTAATCCAGAAGATGCATGATACCGAAGTACATTCCACCACGGCGGCTGAACACTTCTTGGCGGATTGAACCTACGACTGGATAGGGATAATCCTGCGCATGCGCTTCGGCAAAGGCAATGCTGACCTGCATCGGACCACCGGTATGCACGGGATTAAGATTGCCGAATAAGTGCTGTCCCATAGGAACAATAGCGATGAAGTCGTCAAAGATTGTGCTCAGTTCTTTCTCGGTACGTGCTGCGTCCAAGCGTTGATCGTAAGTTTTGCCTGTGGGTGAATCCATGCGCAACGCGGCACGTACTAAAAAGCTGGGTATGTGCAATTGGGCCGCACGACGATCAATTTCATCACGCGCAATTTTTGCCAGTCCCGGCACGGGCGGAGCGACTTGAAAGGTTGATTCTTGTGCGGTCACAGCCAGTACAGAGCACAGATTCTCTGTGGTCGGTGCAATATTCTGCACTGCAAATGCTGCATAGATGTCTGCCGCCCAGCCTTCACGGTCAGCAATATTTGTTGGCATTAAACGAACAATTTTCGCACGCACCTCGGCCGGGTGAGGCATAGGTGTGTCTTGCATGGGCTGTGTACCGCAGCCAGCCAATAGAAGCAGTGTAGTGATGCCCAGCGCAGTAATGCCTTGATGTAAAGGCCTCATTAACGCAGTGCTGTACTGCTGTAAATTAGTGGCAGGTTTATGTATGCCAGTGGGTAAGCAACGGTGAATGAAGCGATTTAATAACATATTCTCTCGAGTAGCCCATCTGTCTAAGGCCTGTTTTCCTTAACGTAGCTTGGCTTTTGGCAGTTCTTCCCAACGTGTGTCCATCGATTCGATCTGCTAGCATTGCGCAGCTGTCAAGCTGCGTGATCAGTTGTCATTCCAAAGCGTACCGCATCACGTCCTTGTAGCTTGTTGATCATATCTATCGTAGCCATGAGTTTCTCGGCGCGGATACGTTCTGGCTCTGTCATTGCTGTCTCAAATATTTCCAGCTGTAGCCGGTCAGCATCGATTAAATCGAACAACATTGCACCTGCCTTGTTGTAATAAAATCCTTTTCGTTGACATCCTCCCCGCCCTAAAGGACAGGGATTCCCACTTCTGGACGACGATGCCCCGCCGCAAGACTGAGGATATCCCGGGCCGCGTTCACGTCCCGGTCATGGACGACACCACATTCCATGCACGCCCAGTCTCTTATTTGCAGCCCATTTGCGCCCTGCGGCCCGCTGAGCGAGCCGCAAGCCGAACAGGTGCGGGTGGTGTAGCTTTCTCGCACTTCCTCGAATACGATGCCTGCGTGAGCGCACTTATATTCCAGCATCGTTTTCAACTGGCCCCATCCGGCATCGAGCACGGATTTGGCCATTTTGGTGCGTGCGAGTTTTTGTGAGCTGACATCGCCCACGATGATTTCGCCGTACTGGTTGACCAGGCGGCTAGAGAACTTGTGCAGCGCGTCCTTACGACGGTTCTTGATCTTGGCGTGAATGGCGCGGGTGCGTTTCTTGTTGCGGCTGCGCTGAGCTATTGCCAGCTTGTCTTCCATGCCGCGATAGAAACGCCCGTTTTCCAGCTTCGCGCCGTCGCTGCAAGTAGCTATTTCTTTCAATCCAAGGTCGATGCCGATCGAGCCTTGTCCGGTTGATGGCTTAACCTCGGCATCAACCACCACGTTGAAATACCAGCGTCCGCGTGCATCCTCGTTGAACGACGCCGAGCGGAATTTATAGTTAGACAGGCCGAAGCTATCCCACGCCTTGAAGTAACTGCCGTTGTGGAAAATCTGACCGTTCTTCCACTTGGTCGCGCCAGTATTGACCGGAATCCAGCCAAGCGACCGGCGGACGCCACGCGACTTACGCCAGTTGAGACGAGCCTTCCTGAACTGCTTGCGACGGGTGACGTATTCGGCGGCGATACACTGCAAGGTTTGGCTATGCAGGCCAAGTTCCTTGCCTGCGCCCTTGGTATAGGGATGCAGGTCATAGGCCGACAGAAACAGACTGCGCTCACGAATCGCTCGTGAGCTTAACTCGTCGAGGTAGTTCCAGACGAAATTCACGCTGCGCGCCATGCGGTTAAGCTGAGCAACGTGCTTGTCTTTCACGCGAACTTTTAATGTCTTGGTCTGTTCCATGCCTTCGAGCATACTTGGTCTATGGACAAAATCAACTCGTTAAGAACCGGAAGGCACTGCGTTTTTGAGATGCACGTTCATTTGGTCTTCGTGACTAAATATCGTGGCAAGGTGTTCAACGACGCGCACCTAACTTCTCTTGAAACCCTGTTTAATCGGGTATGTCAGGACTTCGAGGCCGAACTAAAGGAGTTCAATGGTGAAACTGACCATGTTCACTTGCTGGTGAACTTCCCACCCAAGGTGGCGGTTTCCAAGCTGGTCAACAGCCTGAAAGGTGTTTCGAGCAGACGGATGAAGCTGCTGCACCCTGAGCTGGTGCAGCCCGCCTATATGAAAAATGCACTATGGAGCCCCAGCTATTTTGCAGGGAGTGTCGGTGGCGCGCCGCTGAGCGTCGTCAAACAATACATTGAGCAACAGACAAGGCCGGAATAGGGGCGCTTCGCGCCCCACGCTATCCATCCTTGCACTAGAAGTACGAGGTTTTTCGCGTTAATTGATAAGAGCCGTCTCCTTTCTGAGTGTTGTTGTTATATACAGTATTCAGCAGGAGGGAGGCCAGATTTAGAGAGTGTAAGCCGACGAAACGCTGAGCAATCTTGGTACTTGACGAATTAAGTTAATACAATGTGCGCTCGTATCGCTATCTTAGTGAGTCAGGCAGATGCTTGTGGCATTGAGGCAAGGTGTGTCGCTTCAGTTGTGAGGAATATCATTTAGGTGGAGCGGGGAGAGGCCAGCTACTATCTCTATGGGCTCTGTCTAGAAAGTCGGTGAGTGTTGGCCAGGCAAGGGAAATTAGCGAGAAGACGAAGTTAACATGGGGTACATAAATACCATTAGTCTGTTTTGGCCCCTTACGGGAAATGCAGAAACTCTTCAAATAAGCTTAGAGGTTAATCTAGCTCAAGGCTTTCAATAGTACTGGTCTCGTATGGCTAGCTAATTTGAAGGCGGCCAAGGAAAAACGGTTAATCGGCCCCGAGCGGCGATCATGGAGGATGATGTGTGGAATTGGCTCAACCAGCATACGCAATTGATCAGCCTGCCTGTCAAAGTTGGTACGTTTGTGGTGTGGTGGGGCTTTATGCAGATGTTGCTCAACAACTATTTACGGCAACGTAGTGCTAAATTGGTTATCAATCGAGGAAACGGACAAGGTATCGATGCAGTTTGTGTGGTGAGTAACATGAGTCAGGAGCCGGTTTTTATCGAGGCACTTATCGGCGTCTTGGAAACGTCAGAAGGTCGTTATACCTTCGATCTTACCGACTTTACCGATAAAAACAGAAGTAAAGAAACTCAAGAACAATCCAGTGATGAGTTAGAGCTCAGGCAAGTTACTCGGCAAGGCCCACTCAGCCAAGGGCAATATGTTCAGTTCGGTTCATTTCGTGAATTGATAGAGGGCGTGACGGGACATAGCGGTATTGCTATTGATGCGCGCTGTATTTCTAAAGAAGGAATAGCCTTTAAGTCATTTGAGCTGCGTTTGATTGCTTTATACGGACCCGATGACAACCTCATTGGAGCAATGCGTCGTTTTCACCTGAGCAGAAATAACAATGGTGACTATGAATTGGCTCCAAGAGAACGAACAAAGCAATTTGACTCCCGCTGGAAGCAAAGAAAGGTTTGCCAGTGGATAAAAGATATGGCCTAAATTAAAGTGCGAGATATTTTGACTAAATTTATTATAAGAAAAAAACACTTATTACCAGCCTTTCTGCCAAGTAGTTAAAGTTTAGCAGTCAGGATATGGATGCGTTTGTTTTAGAGATTGTAAAACAGCATAAAAAGCGCCTTCAGGCGCTTTTTATACTTAAGAAATTTGCCGAGCTTTCACTCTTGGTATGTACAAGAATTGAGTGGCGATTATGTATGGAACAGAATGCTCTCGGTTATTTCTCAAAAAAAGAGCCCCAAGTCTCGTCAATTTCTCTAGTTTTAAAATGTTTCAATCCACCGGTGGGAGTAAAGGTTATTTCCCCGAAGTAGATGCGCTCCTCCATCATATAAAAATCTATACGAGCGAAGGAATATTCCGCCGAAAGCTTGAGCGCTTGAGTAATCGCTTCATCAAGATTATGCGGTTTTTGTATCTTTACACCGGTAGTAAAGCGATCTTCAACGACATCAACCAGATTCCATTCAGTGTCGTAATAATCAACCTTGAAGTTTGAGAATCGGTCATGAGTAACTTCGATAAAGACTTTCGGCTGGTTCCCTTCAGATCTGAAACAGTAAAATTTATAATCTTTTGGGACATTGCCGTTTTCGTCTAGTAGCAATTTTTCAAATATCAGCTGCGGCTTGATATCTTTATAATGCCGCTCACGGCTTGAGGAGTAATAATTACTCTTGAGCCATTTGTTACTAATTTCACGAAGGTCAGAAAAGGAATATTCCCGTTTGTCTTTCACAATAAGGTTATAGCCAGAACCATGATTGCCTTTCATGACAAAGCTATCAGGCAACTCATGATAAGTCTGCAAAGTTAAGCTTTGGCAAGTTTTATAAGCGGGTATAAGATATTGCCGCCCTATTACCCTCGCAACATAATCTCTTACTTTAACTTTATCGCTCAGGTCCGAAAAAGAAGGTTGAGGATGAAGCCGGCGACGACATACTTTTTCAGTAAATGATCGGGGCTTAACTAGATTTGGAAATCTTCCCAAAGTTCGGCGATACGCTATTGCAATACAAAGCCAATCAGGTAGTTGCTGTGTTAATGATCTTCTGAAAGCATGAAAAATATTATTTTTATATGTAGTGCTGCGTAGGGAGGCATTGAGCGACTTTCTATTTAATTCATAAGCAATGGGGAATTCATCCCTGGTTCCCAACTCTGACATACTTGCCCCCTGATTTCAGCGATTTTCTTTTCCGTGCGTAACTTATAGTTAAGTTGCTCATTTATTCTGTCACTGATTACGAGGGTCTATTGTGCAGAAGTGGGTATAGCAAAGTGGAAAGTTAGTCTTGCTTTAGGCGGGGGATGATGAAAAATGTTCTTTTTTATCAGTAATTTATTGTAATAGTAATTATTTTGGCGCGCTTAATTAATTACTAATTTGATCTATGGATGTGCTACTTTATTATTAGTTTATTTTTGTTTATTTAGCTGATGTGATAACTATTGGCTGCGTTTTTTAATACTAAATACATCATTATTTAAATTTTTATCATTAGAATATATTTGATCTCTAATGGTTTTAGAATTGTTAGGATAATGAATGTAACGTTCGACCACGTTGAAGAAGGAAGTCCATCTTACGTAAGTGCAACTCGCCACTTAGCGAACCTCCCATACCGAAGAATGTTGATAATGTGCACGTTGCTGGCATGGTTTATCACGATTAAGAGCTAAACCAGAATCATCGAGCCATGCGGCGTTAATCTGTTGATAAGACCTATAAGCAGCATTACTTGCGCGGCATTAATCTTTGGTCAGCCTTGGATGAATCAGAGATGAAAATCCCGGCTGATCTCAAGTAACTGTTGACAGAGGGTTCGTGAAGCTTGGGTCGGTAATTCATCACGGCGTGTGGTGATTCCGATAGGACGTCGCGTGCTTTTCATCTGAATGGGCAAGGTGACCAGTTGTCCACTCTGTAGTTCGAAATGTACCTGATAAGGCGATATTAGTGTCACGCGATCACTATCTAGCAGCAGAGTACGGATGGTACTTAGATTACCGACTTCAATAGCCACCTTGGGGGGAGGCAAACCTGCCGCCAAAAATTCCTGTTCAAAGCTTTGCCGTGCTGGCGTATCAGCCCGTGGTGCAATCCACTCGGCATGTTGAAGTTCATCCAGGGTTAGCTGTTTACATCCCGCCAGCGGGTGAGCGTGATGCACAACGACTGACAAGCGATCATAGAAAAGCCGCTCCTGCACGATATCATCAGATAGTGAGTTCTGCCGCAGGGCCCCAATTAGCAAGTCAATCTCGCCGCAGCGTAGTGATTCCAGCAGCGAGTCATAAGTGCCATCTAAAATAGTGATGCCTATCTCGGGGAGATGGTGGCGTAGCCTTTTCACTGCCATGGGGACCAGCAAAGAGCTTGATAAAGGCAGTGTGCCGATAGTAATCCGACCCTGGGCGAGGCCCTGCCAAGCGCTAAGATCTATGCAAGTCAGCGCTAGTTCCCGCATCGCTAGCTTGGCGTGCCGTACCATAATTTCTCCGCAGTCCGTAAGCAGCATGCCGCGTTTAGTGCGTAAAAATAATGGTGCGCCTATCTGCCCTTCCAGATCGCGAAGACTGGCACTGATTGCTGGTTGGGTCAGGCCAAGCTGGCGTGCCGCGCGTGGCTCGCTGTGCAAATTGGCAACAGCAATGAGTGTCGTCAGTTGGCGTTGGTTGAGTCGTTGCGCTAGCCGATCGATGTTATTTCCAGGCTGCTGAGCAGCGAGGGCATACTCAGCATTGCTTAACTGTTCCAGTGCACGCCGAAAGCGCGGGAGAACAATGTTACCCGCTGGTGTGGGATGCATTCCGCTGCGGTGACGTTCAAACAAAGGCAAACCCAATTCACATTCAAGTTCACGTACAGCGCGAGTCACAGTGGGCTGAGAGAGATGAAGATGTTCTGCGGCACGTATGACGCCGCCCATTTCTGCTACCGCGACGACCGCTCTGATGCGTCGCCAGTTGGGTTCAAACTGAAAATTTTCGACGTGCTCCGTCAAGTGAGCGCTCCTGATTATTTCAAATCGACAATACTAACCTTTATGGGTATCGGTGTGCGGTCAGCACGAAACGGCATACTAATTCGCAGCTTACGGTCGGAGTGGCGCAAGCATCTCTGTAAGCGAATTGTTACCAATGATACCTGCAACAATGGTGTAAGTGTGCATAAACAAAACGCATACGAGCAATAAAGAATGGCATTACTCGTC
Source organism: Phytohalomonas tamaricis (assembly GCF_003012345.1). Taxonomy (GTDB): domain Bacteria; phylum Pseudomonadota; class Gammaproteobacteria; order Pseudomonadales; family Halomonadaceae; genus Phytohalomonas; species Phytohalomonas tamaricis. The sequence goes on along the minus strand of NZ_PVRV01000012.1, from coordinate 9,619 downwards.
ATCTTGAGGGCAGTGCACGATGAGGCACAACTAATCAAGAGGACGAGGAAGACATGAGCGAAGACCAGGCAAAACGAACGGGATTAGTCGTCAGCGCACATTCGGCAGACTTCGTCTGGCGCGCTGGCGGAGCTATCGCACTGCATGCCAAGCAAGGTTATGACATGCATATTGTCTGTCTTTCTTTCGGCGAGCGGGGCGAGTCGGCCAAACTGTGGCGCAAGGGCGAGATGACCGAAGAAAAGGTCAAGGCCGCACGCCGCGAGGAGGCCCAGGCCGCCGCACAAGTGCTGGGCGCCAGCGTCGAGTTTTTCGATATCGGCGATTATCCGATGCGTGCCGACAAGGACACCCTGTTCCGTCTGGCGGATGTCTATCGGCGCGTGCAGCCGGAATTCGTGCTGACCCATTCGCTGAAAGATCCCTACAACTACGATCATCCGCTCGCTACCAATCTTGCCCAAGAGGCGCGCATCATCGCCCAGGCCGAAGGATACAAGCCGGGCGAGAAGATTGTCGGCGCGCCGCCGGTCTATTGCTTCGAACCGCACCAGCCGGAACAGTGCGAATGGCGTCCGGATGTTCTGCTCGATATCACCGAGGTATGGGACAAGAAGTATGCCGCCATCCAGTGCATGGCCGGCCAGGAACATCTTTGGGAATACTATACGCGTGTAGCCCAGCAGCGCGGTGTACAGGCCAAGCGTAACGTCGGCATTACCTCCAGCAAGAACATTGTCTATGCCGAAGGCTACCAGAGCATCTTCCCGCGCGTTACGGAGAACCTCACATGAGCCATTACGTAGGCAAGACGGGCATCGTAGTGCGCAACATCCCGCGCGCCGATGCTGATGCGATCAATGAGCTTGGTGGCTATGGCGTGGCCACCGTGCACGAAGCGCAAGGGCGCAAGGGACTGCTCGATCCGGCTATCCGGCCGATCCAGCAGGATCACGGTATCAGCGGTTCGGCGGTGACCGCCCTGGTCGCGCCCGGCGATAATTGGATGTTCCATGTTGCTGTGGAGCAGTGCCAGCCCGGTGATATTCTGGTGGTCGCCACCAGCTCTCCCTGTACCGACGGTTATTTCGGCGACCTGCTCGCCACTTCGCTGCAGGCCCGTGGCGTACGTGGGCTGGTGGTTGATGCTGGCGTGCGCGATACCCGCACGCTGCGCGAGATGGGCTTTGCCGTATGGTCGCGTGCGGTATACGCCCAAGGCACGGTTAAGGAAACTCTGGGCTCGGTGAATATCCCCGTGGTATGTGCCGGGCAGTTGGTCAATCCCGGCGATGTCATCGTTGCCGATGACGATGGCGTAGTTGTCGTGCGCAGGACGGACGTGACCATGGCCCTCGAGGCCAGCCGCAAGCGCGCCGAAGGCGAAGAGCAAAAGCGTGTGCGTCTGGAGAATGGCGAACTGGGCTTGGATATCTATAACATGCGCCCACGTCTGGCCGAGAAAGGTTTGAAATATTTCGATAATCTCGACGAACTGGAGGGGTAAACGGCGATGCCCCAGACCAGCATTCCTTTCGTGCAAATGCGCGGTGGCACATCGAAAGGGCTCTACTTTCTTGCCTCCGATCTGCCCGCCAATCCGCAGCGCCGCGATGCCGTGTTGCTGGCGGCAATGGGTTCGCCCGATTCGCGTCAGATCGACGGTCTGGGAGGTGCGACGTCACTGACCAGCAAGGTTGCCATTATCAATCGTGCGACACGTGACGATGCTGACGTCGACTATCTCTTCGCTCAGGTCGTGGTGAATGAGCCGCGTGTCGATTACGGCCAGAACTGCGGCAACATCCTTGCCGGGGTGGCGCCTTTCGCCATCGAGCGCGGCTTAGTAAAAGCCCGTGAAGGCGAGACGCCGGTGCGTATTCACATGGTCAACACCGGTCAGCTGGCGACTATTACCGTGCCTACTCCGGGCGGCAGTGTTGAGTATGCCGGCGAGGCGACCATCTCTGGCGTGCCGGGCAGTGCCGCCGCGTTGATTATCGAATTTGAAGACACTGCCGGGTCGAGCTGCGGCGCGCTATTGCCGAGCGGCAATAGCCGAGATCAGATTGATGGGGTTGATATCACCTGTATCGACAATGGCATGCCTGTAGTTCTGCTACGCGCCGAGGATTTCGGCATCAGTGGTCATGAAAGCTGCGCCGAGCTAGAGGCCAACGAGACGCTTAAGCAGCGCCTGGAAAACATTCGCCTGCAGGCCGGCCCGTTGATGAACCTGGGCGATGTCACGTCGCGCACGGTACCTAAAATGTCACTGGTCGCATCGCCTGCCAACGGCGGCTCATTATCGACACGGACCTTCATTCCGCATCGCTGCCATGAGGCGATCGGTGTGCTTGGTGCGGTCAGTGTTGCTACCGCTTGCTTGCTGAGCGATTCCGTGGCGCAGTCGTTGGTGACCCTGCCCGCCGGAGAACGCAAGCGTATCTCGATCGAGCATCCGACCGGCGAGTTCACGGTCGAGCTCGTCCTGGACGAGAACGGTGAGGTAGTGCGTTCCGGCTTGCTGCGTACCGCGCGGCTGCTGGCCGAAGGGCGCCTGTTCATTGCCGCTGATGTCTGGGATGGAAGCGATACGCCAGGCAAGGAGGATTGATATGGTCAAGCACCGCCATCCCGTTACTCTCATTGGCTTTGGAGAGGCGGGCGGCATTCTCGGTAGCGACCTGGCGCGACGAGAAGATGTCACTGTGGCCTGCTTCGATCTCAAGCTCAACGATGCTGCCCAGTGCGAGGCCATGCAGCGCAAGGCACGAGAGGCTGGGGTGATGCCATTTGCCGAACTCACGCAGGCGCTGGCGCATAGCGAACTGATCATCTCTACCGTAACGGCCGCCTCGGCGTTTGAGGCTGCGCGCGCTTGTGCGGCTAGCCTACGGTCGGGGTAGTTGTTCCTCGATTGTAACTCCGTGTCGCCTGATACCAAGCGGCAAGCTTGTCAGCTAGTTGAGGCGACTGGAGCAGGCTACGTCGATGTCGCGATCATGGCGCCAGTGCCACCCTCGCGTTTGCAGGTACCCTTGCTGATGGGAGGGCAACAGGCAGCGCAGATTGCGGCACGTCTCAACGAGCTGGGCATGAACGCCCAGGCAGTAACCGCAGAGGTGGGTGTCGCATCGGCAATCAAGATGTGCCGCAGTGTGATGATCAAGGGACTCGAAGCGCTCACTCTGGAATGTTTGAGCGCTGCGCGCCACTATGGTGCCGAACAGGCTGTGCTTGAATCTCTAGATCGCAGTTTCCCTGGCATGGGGTGGACGGATAATCTGCCCGACTACCTTATCAGCCGGATTGCAGAGCACGGCACACGGCGTGCCGCCGAAATGCATGAAGCTGCTCGGACAGTGTCGGAAGCCGGCATTTCAGCCCGCATGAGTCTGGCTGCTGCAGACACACAGGGCGGGCTTGTCGATGCCATGCATCGTCAAGAGATCACTTATGACGCGTTGAGGCCCTTTGGCTGGCAAACATTAGTCGATGCGTTAGCGTTAACTGCAGAGCATACCGGTGGTCAATGAGGTTTCCGGTGCAATAACTGAATAAAGTAACTTTGGTGGAGTAAACATTATGGCATCAACGCAACAGGGCGTGCCTTCAGCACAAGAGGGTATTGAACCCTGCTATGATCTGGCCCATCTGGCTCACGTCGAAATGCTCACGCCCAAACTCGAAGAAAGCCTGCGCTTTTTTGTCGATGTGATGGGGATGATCGTCAGTGATCAGCAGGGTGATTCGGTCTACCTGCGTGGCTGGGACGATTACGAACACCACACCCTGAAGCTGACCGGCTCGACCACCTCTGGCATGGCGCACTACGCCTTCCGTACGTCCAGTCAGGCTGCGCTCGAACGACGCGTCGCACAGCTTGAACGCGGCGGCGTTGAGTATGAGTGGACCGAAGGCGATCTGGGACACGGCCCTGCTTGTCGTTTCCGCGATCCCGACGGCCATGTCGTCGAACTTTACTACGAGACTCAATGGTACCAGGCCACCGAACAGACGCGTCCATCGCTCAAGAACCAGGCGTCACGCTTTCCGGGACGCGGCGCTAATCTGCGGCGTCTTGATCACCTCAACCTGCTCGCTCAGGATGTCAAGGGCAACCGAGTATTCATGCAGGATATGCTGGGCTGCCGTCTGACTGAGCAGATCGTCTTCAACGATGGCTCTGAGAAAGGTGCTTGGTTGAGCGTCAACAACAAGAGCTACGACTTGGCGATCTCTGAAGATCATAGCGGCTCGCGTGGGCGTTTTCATCACGTCACCTATGCGGTGGATTCTCGTGAAGACGTACTGCGCGCTGCGGATATCTGCCTTGAACACGGCGTTCATATCGAGACGGGGCCGCATAAGCACGCCGTGCAGCAGACCTTCTTCCTCTACGTCTACGAGCCGGGCGGCAACCGCTTCGAGATTGCCAATGCCGGCGCGCGATTAATCCTCGCCCCTGACTGGAAGACCATCGTCTGGAATGAAGAGGAACGCAAGAAGGGGCAAGCCTGGGGTCTGCAGACAATTTCCTCGTTCCATACTCATGGCACGCCGCCGATCGATCCTTCGCTCAAGTAGCGTAAGTCTGGCGCTGTGATATCGATGACCGAGTATTTGATACGGTCATGGCCGCACTGGTGGATTACCTCGCCAGTGCTTGCTTCCAAAGCATAACAACAGGAAAGTCTATCAATGGTCCAAGTCGCGCCACCCTGGTCAATCGTAGCGGAGCGTTCCGCGCTTCTCGTGATCGACATGCAAAATGATTTCGTGCGTGAGGGAGCACCAATGGCAGTGCCCATGGCGCGTGAGCGGATTCCTGCCATGCAGCGTCTAGTCGAAAGCTGCCGTTACCAAGCTATTCCGGTGCTCTACACGCAACAGGTGCTGTACGATGCATTTCAGGTCTCGCCGCTTGAAGTGGCTTATCAGCCTCATCTGAAGCAGGCTGGCATGCGTGCAGGCAGCGAGGGGATCGCGATCATTGAAGAGCTGGCTCCGGCGGTCGACGAAGTGGTCATTACCAAGCACCGCTATGATGCCTTTTATAACACGCAGCTTGAGACGATTCTTCGCAATATTCGTGGGCCCGGCGTGGTCGATACGCTCTTCATTGTGGGTACCGTGACGAATATCTGCTGCGAGTCCACCGCGCGCAGCGCATTCATGCGAGACTTCAAAGTCGTTTTCGTCTCCGACGCCAATGGAGGATTGGATCACGCTTCACACGAAGCAACGTTGGCCAGCATTGGTAGTGTCTTCGGCCGGGTACTGTCCACTGATGCATTAATTGATGCTCTGCATTAACTCGCTTTTATACCTCTCGCCTTGAGCGCGTCATATCACGATGCGCTTTTTCCCTCGTTTTAAACCTCTTCGAGCGTTGTATGTTTCCTGCCTGCATTAGCTCAACGTAGGGTGGGCCATAATCAAACGATATTATCGGCGCAGGAAAATGCATTACTAACCGTATATCCACACTGTCATGATTTTGGATCGTCTTCATATTGCTTCTGCCTGTATGGCCATTGTTTGGGTGCTACAGCCGGCCAAGTTGAAGACGGAACCATAACAACACAGTAATGAGGACACGTCATGGCATCAACGCACGATAGCGCAGCGCTCCCCGCTTCTTGGGATGTTCGTTATGAGAGAAAGGCTGTCTTGCTCTTAGCCCTTGGCTTTGGGCTGGTAGGACTTGACCGTTGGATTATTGCGCCTTTGTTTCCGGCGATGATGCAAGACCTCGATCTCGACTATCAGGATCTCGGTCTTATCATCGGTATCCTAGGTGTTGCCTGGGGTATTTTCTCAACCGTGGCAGGGGCAGTTTGTGATCGTGTGGGACGACGTAAAATAATCATTCCCGCTATCCTCATGTTCTCTTGCCTATCTTGTCTGTCGGGTTTCGCTACTGGGCTCGTCAGCTTGTTAGTCATTCGCACAATTATGGGCGTTTCAGAGGGAGCCTTTTGCCCGGCAAGCGTGGCTGCCACGGGAGAGGCCTCGCATCCCAAGCGCCGTGGACTCAATCAAGGGCTACAAATGAGCATGTTTGCGCTCCTTGGTCTGGGACTTGCACCGGTCATTGCCACTCAACTACTCGATGTATTGCCTTCCTGGCGCTGGGTCTTCTTCATCTCTGCGATTCCCGGTTTGATATTGACCATATTCATGTATTTCGTCATTCGCGATCCGGTCCATCTGTCTCAGCCTGAAGATAAGAAAGACCAGCCTCGCTGGAGCGATGTCCTACGCAACCGTAATGTACTACTCGGTATGTTGGGAATGTTATGTAACATGGCGGGTATCTTTGTGCTGTCTGCCATGGTCCCGAGTTACCTGACCAATTACCTTCATCTTCCACCGACCAGTATGGGGTTTGTGCTTGCGGCGTTGGGGATCGGTGGTTTCTTTGGTGAATTCATGGTGCCCGGTCTGTCCGATTTTATTGGTCGCCGGATAACGGCAGTGCTCGCGTTTGCTATTGCCGCAGCGTTCCTCTATGGCTTTAGCCAGATTGGCACTTCGTCCTGGTTGCTGTTCCTCACGCTCCTGCCTGTCGCGTTTTGCTGCTTTGGGCTGCTGGCTTTATTTACCGGTCCGGTAGCCACTGAAGCAGTTCCGCTTGGCCTGGTGTCTTCCGCGATCGGTATCGTATCAGGCGTGGGCGAGATATTTGGCGGCGGCGTCGCCCCTTTTCTCGCAGGTGCCATTGCTCAGCATGCCGGGATCCAATACACCCTTTATCTCGCTTTGGGCTGCATCATGCTAGGTGTCATTGTTTCGTTATTCTTGAAAGAGACTGCGCCGCGCAAAGTTAGCCAGCAACCTGGCAATGTTACGCAGGTATCGTCAGTTTAAGATACCGGGTTCGCTATTTTGTAATCCGGAGTTAGTGGAGCAAGGGGATGTAGGGGTACCCTTGTTCCTGGATTAGCCAAGCCACACATTGCTGGGGTGCTGTTAGCGCGAGCGTAGAAGAGCAATGGCCGTATGATGGATATGATGGGTAGGCCGGATCAAGATATTGTTGCCCTGGATAAGGGCTGACACTGGGCAAAACGCTTTGGTACCTATGGCAATCGTTCAAGAGTGATAGTAATCCGCAAAAAGGCCATGTCCTGTGACATGGCCTTCTCTTTTGTGCGGCGGTGTCAGGCTAGAACAAAAAATAGGTGCGTAGCGAGATATATTGCGTATCTTCCCCACCGACTTTTTGAATCACGTCATTGACATCATAGTATTGATATTCTAAATCTAGGGTCAGATTGGCTGTTGCCGACCAGCGAGCGAGCAGGTTATAAGTCGTGCCCAGCCGTTTGCCTGAGACATCCCGAGTGCCAGCTACTGCTTTCATGCCGGGCATATAGGCGGCATCATCTTCGCTTTCACGCCACATGGCCAGAATAGTGGGTGAAACCACTACGTTTGATACCGGTGAAAAGGTCAACTGCGGACCCATCGCAATCAGGTTAGATAGGGTAGTAAGGCCGGCATTGCCGAAAAATTTACCATTGGCCGAGAACAGCGGATCGAAAGTATTAGAAGTATTGTCGTTCTGACTGTGGTCACCGCTAGCTGCATCAATGACTACTCCCAGTCGCGGCTTGCCGGGCTGAGAAGTAAAAGTATAGCCGGTAGTGCTCAATAGGCCCCAAGCATTAATGTCCTGATCGGCCAGATCACCAAACTGATACATCATGTTCCATGAATAGTCCGCTGCCCCTTGCTTACCGAAAAAACGGGTGCCGATCGTGTAGCGCTTCTCATCACCGGTCACATTATTCAGTGATTGATCATCGCGCTCATAACCGAAGGCATACAGATCTTCATCCACCGCTTTGGTCAGCGGGATCGTGGCATAAAGGCCATAGAAATCACCGCTGTCGGTAGAGCTATCGTTGAAGGAGCCGGGACGCACATTGCCAACCGGATGCACTGCGAAACCATCAACCTTTATGCTGCTTGCGCCCCGCCAAGAAATACGTCCGCCATCAAAGGCCAGCCGTACGTTGGGGGTGGCGCGTACATCAATCAATCCTAGATCGCCAAAGGCCATTTCCTGCCGACCGAGCCGGGCGGACAAGCTATCGCCTTGGAGGGCGGGCAGACGGACATCCACAAACGCCTGATGAATCTCAGTGTCGCTTTGGTCATGGGGTGAATAGACTTCCTTGCTCCAGGAGTCGGTATTAGACATCTGAAGATAAGTCCGAAGAGCATCATCGAAGAGGTGCAGATCGAACTGTAAGAGTAAACGTTGTTGCCAGTAACTATCACTATTTAAACCGGAGAGTCCAAAACCTGGATGATTCAGGTCTTCATAACGGTAGCGAATACCACCACCAATGCTAAGCCAGGACGAATCACCGATAGCGATATAGCGCAACGGATCAAAAGGGTCGGTGCGTTTGGCAGGGTCGACCAAAAAGCTGTAGTTTTCCAAGTAGCGCGGAGGACCTGGACGCAGGGGGCGGGCTGCTTCCATGGGGTTATTGGTCCTAATGACCTTCGGTGGCGGTGTGTTTTTTGCTGTGGTATCCGAGAAATTCGTATTCTTGTCTACGGCGTCGGTGGCGGTATCGGCTGCAGCGCTGCAAAGGGAAAATCCCAGCGAAGCAAGAGCAATGACACAGGTAGTGGCTGGCCTAGTGAATCGAGATGAGTTCATAAAAGGTGTGCTCCGGTTATTGTCGTTATCATTCAGAACTGGAATGATATTCTTTGTCGCTTCTTGAGCTATTCAGAAGGTTACGCATTCTCCTTGTTGTGCCCTTAAGTGAACGAAGTATTCAATTGGTCTGTTCGGCACCGTTCAGCAATAAGTAACTTTTCAGATCCAAGCAGTGTGCCGTGGTTGTCCATCTTCTTATCACATGTTTTTCGTATTGATAGTTGCAGTTAGTTTGTTGCTGATTCACGTTAATTAATAGCGTCGAATGTTTTAGCGTAAAAACGGCAGATATTTAGATGAGTAAATTTTATAATGGATTGGTGCTATTGCCTTTACTTAAATAGATAGCAAGCGTCTCAAATAAAGAGAGTTTTGGGTAATTCGTTTTCGTTTAGATATATGTTTTTTATTTATTGAGTTGTTATACTTATGTCTTTAAAACTAAAGAGTAATGTTGGAAGTTTAATATCATAAATATATGGTCAGAAAAATTATTAAAGTATCTGCATAAAACATAGGCTGATAAGTAATGCAGAGTTTATTAGTGAGAGTATGAAGTATGCATGAATAACATGCTTCAATCGAAAGAGACTGTCGAATCATGATGGTGGGTAGAAATGAAACGAAGTGACTCCGAAATGGTGCCCCTCCTGGCTAGGGCCTAGCCGGGAGGGGGAGTCGAACGGTTGTGTTAGCCCACCAACATCGTCGACAGGATAGGAAAGGCGATCAGCAGCGCTAAGCGGATGAAGTCGGAGATGATGAACGGCGTCACGCCACGGAAGATCTGACCCAGGCTAATGTGCGGTGCAGTGGCCTTGATTACGAACACGTTCATGCCCACCGGGGGCGTGATCAGCCCGAGCTCGACGGTCAGCACGGTAATGATGCCGAACCACACCGGATCGATGCCGATGGAGGTGATGATCG
>NZ_PVRV01000011.1 GCF_003012345.1 Phytohalomonas tamaricis | reverse complement strand
CAAAGGGTCTGATCATCGATTGCGTTCGATTCGCCGGATACGCTTGAGACGTATCTCTAATTGCCATGACGTTAAGCTTCACGACACATGACGCACTTCCGAAGAAGTGATGTCATGGTGTTATGCCGTCATGGACTTGGCATCAGCATGATCCACATTGTTAAAGAGCGTACTGTCCAAAGAACAGTGATAAGTACACACAAATGCACTTGTCACTAGTCTTTCATCGAATTAGGAGATGGTGGAGCCTAGCGGGATCGAACCGCTGACCTCCTGCGTGCAAGGCAGGCGCTCTCCCAGCTGAGCTAAGGCCCCTTTATAGTGGTGGGTCTGGGCAGATTTGAACTGCCGACCTCACCCTT
>NZ_PVRV01000010.1 GCF_003012345.1 Phytohalomonas tamaricis | reverse complement strand
CAAAGGGTCTGATCATCGATTGCGTTCGATTCGCCGGATACGCTTGAGACGTATCTCTAATTGCCATGACGTTAAGCTTCACGACACATGACGCACTTCCGAAGAAGTGATGTCATGGTGTTATGCCATCATGGACTTGGCATCAGCATGATCCACATTGTTAAAGAGCGTACTGTCGAAAACGACAGTTAGAAACTCAAGGTCAGTACATGAACAAACGATAATAACCGTCGTACTGTCATAAGCTTTTAACTGTGGTCTTTTATATTAAGTCGATAAACACTTAATCATCATTGAGAGATGGTGGAGCCTAGCGGGATCGAACCGCTGACCTCCTGCGTGCAAGGCAGGCGCTCTCCCAGCTGAGCTAAGGCCCCTTTATAGTGGTGGGTCTGGGCAGATTTGAACTGCCGACCTCACCCTT
>NZ_PVRV01000001.1 GCF_003012345.1 Phytohalomonas tamaricis | reverse complement strand
TCCTGGGTGACCTCACCGAACTCGGCCGCCGAATGGGCCTCGTCGACGATGCCCAGCGCAATCACCACGCCCGTCGCGGCGAAGATCAGCAGGTAGACCCCAGCGACACGCGCCTTGACGACGGAGGACAGCGCCTGGGTGAAGACCTCGACCACCACCTGGCTGCGCTCGACGTGGGCAGCCATGGCGGCCAGCAGCGCGAACATGAGCAGATAGCTGACCAGCTCGACGCTGCCGATCATTACCAATCCCGAG